>CBDCYH010000001.1:0-1191225 GCA_965224105.1 Rhodothermales bacterium
ACCCGACGATTCGGGTGGACGTGTCGTTTCCGTATGAGATGTCGGGAGTTGTTGAACGAGTAATCGGTGCGTTCGGGGCAGCAGTATTATCGCGTTCGTTTTCTGATGTTGCAATGTTGACTGTCGAGATGAGGGTTTTGGACCTCGAGGCCTTCAAAGAGCAACTTGCAAATGCAAGCGCGGGGAAGGTCACGTTTCTTCGGGAGTACTCCACATAGCATCGACGGCCAGACGGTCAACTCGGTTGTTCAACTCGTCGTCGGCATGTCCTTTTACTTTTATCCAGGATACCTCGTGTCGGTTTACAGCGTCAAGGATAGCAACCCAAAGGTCCTGGTTCTCGACAGGCTTTTTGCTGGAAGTACGCCATCCGTTGGTCTGCCAATTATCGATCCAGCCTTTGTTGAAAGCGTTTGACAAATAGGCACTGTCTGTATGAACGGATGCTCTTACCGGTTCTTTCAGTATTTCGAGCGCTTTGAGGGCCGCTGTTAGCTCCATCCGATTGTTTGTTGTCTCATCCTCCCGTCCACAAATAGTTTTTTCGTGCGGTCCGAACTTCAGGATCGCCGCCCACCCTCCCGGTCCCGGATTTCCGCTACAGGCACCGTCGGTATAAATGATAACGTGCTTCAACGTGAATACTTCTTCTCTGATTTGGTTAGCTTAAGCTAAGGGTAAGAGGCGAATAAACAGAACCGGTGGGAAATAAGATAAACGGAAAACATGCGGTTTGTTGACTACGTAACCATCGAGGTTCGGAGTGGCAAAGGAGGAAAGGGTGCTGTTTCGTTTCGTCGTGAAAAATTCCAACCAAGGGGTGGACCCGATGGTGGGAACGGTGGCTCAGGTGGCTCCATTATTCTTAGGGGCAGCAATCAGCTTTATACCCTGTTGGATCTGCGGTACAATAGACACCATTTTGCGGAGAACGGTGGCGCTGGGTCCAAGCGCAATCGCTCGGGGAAGGATGGGGAAGACCTAATCATCCGCGTACCGGTTGGTACGATCGCAAGATCTGAAAACAGGACCCTGGGGGAAGTCACCGCCGATGGAGAAGAATTAGTTCTTGCCCAAGGCGGACGCGGTGGGAAAGGAAATGCGCATTTCAAATCATCGGTAAAGCAAGCACCGAAGTTTTCGCAGCCGGGCGAAGAAGGAAAAGAACTAAAGGTCGTCCTGGAGCTGCGGTTGCTTGCCGATGTTGGTCTGGTCGGTTTTCCCAATGCGGGCAAGAGTACGCTGGTTGCAAGCGTGTCCGCCGCCAAACCGAAAGTTGCTGATTACCCGTTTACCACGTTGGTACCATCCCTGGGAGTAGTCCATATCGATGATTACCAGTCGTTTGTCATCGCGGACATCCCCGGTATCGTTGAAGGCGCGCACGAAGGGAGAGGACTCGGAACACGATTTCTCAGGCATATCGAACGGAACGCCGTCCTGCTCTTCGTGATAGCATCAGATTCGCCAGATCATTCCAAAGAGTTTCAAACACTGCTTAATGAACTCAAACAATACAGGGAAGACCTGTTGGCTAAACCACGGCTCGTCGGAATCTCTAAATTCGACCTTGTCCAACCGTCCGAGCAGCAGGAATGGATATCGGGGATACAGCAAACAATACCTGAGGAAACGGTTCTGGGCTTCAGCAGCGTTACCCAACAAAATCTGGATGATCTCAAACGGTTGCTTTGGGAACGCGTGCAGAAACAGAGAAACGTGACGTGACCAGGTTATTGTAACCCCCGGGGTGTGTTTACGCAGGCGTGGTAAAGAGCCGAATTGCACGCTTGCCTGAATCAGATCGAGACGATAGGCGCGAGACATTTGCGACGCTGGTGCTTGCTAGGGCGGATTCCATAGGTCCGATGCTTGGTCGTGGGCTGATCGATCATTTCGGTTCAGCAACCCGTGTCCTATCTCGTTCCAGCCGGGGCTTGCAAACGTGTCCCGGGGTTGGACCGGTGGTCAGCGAATCGATCGTGAGGCTTCAGCAGGATCAGGCCTCGGCGGCCTATGCGGCACGCCAGCTTTCGTTTGCGGAGGAGCTAGGAGCGGAATACATCCCGCTTAGCTCGGATCGCTATCCGGAGCTGTTGCGCGAGATTGTCGATCCGCCGCTGCTTCTGTGGAAGCTTGGACAACTACCAGTTCTTCCTCGCTCGCTTGTTGCGGTTGTCGGCACAAGACGCCCAACACCGTATGGGATAAACGTAGCGGAAACGATTTCTGCGGGACTCGCCGCGCGCGGAATCGGAGTTGTAAGTGGATTGGCCAGTGGGATTGACACTTCGGCGCATGAAGGTGCACTGACCGGCGGCGGTCCCACTATCGCGGTGCTGGGAAGCGGCTTGCAGACTATTTATCCGCCAACAAACCTCAAACTGGCTCGCCAGATCGAGAACGCCGGGTGCCTTTTGTCGGAATTTGATTTCGAAGAGATTCCGCATGCAAAAAATTTCCCGCAACGAAACCGAATCATCAGCGGACTCTCGCTCGGAACGCTGGTGGTCGAAGCATTCGAATCGGGGGGTGCGCTTATAACGGCAAAGCTGGCACTGGACCAGAATCGGGAAGTGTTCGCCATTCCGAGTCCACTTGGCAGGCCTTCAGGTGAGGGCTCGAATGCGCTCATCGCAGACGGAACAGCCAAACTGATAACTGGAGTGCAAGATATTCTGGATGAGCTCAGTATCACCCCGGCAAGCATAGTCCGGGAGCAAAAGCGATCAAAAATCCCGAGCAGCCTCCCCGAGGTTGAATCGCAGATTCTAACCGTGCTGCTTGCCGAAGGCACAGCCACCCTTGATTTGCTCATCCGACATACCGGACTGCGCCTACCTCAACTGATGAGTACCCTTACCCATCTCGAATGTCGCCGCTTAATCCGCAGATTTCCGGGTAAACTGTTTACACTCCGGTGAGTACGATATGAATGGGCAAGGAGACTCTCTTCGAAACTGAAATCGTACTCGAGGTGCCGGCAGGGTACCGTGACAATGCACGGGTCGATTCTTATCTCACGGCAGTTATCCCAAATGCCACCCGCTCGAGGGTTGCTCGCGGAATAAGTGAGGGAAGGGTACGCATCAACGACTCGGTCATCACGAAGTCGTCGATCCGAATCCAGCCTGGCGACGTGATCGTTTGCACCGTGATGAAGCCACGGCCAATCGTAATCGAGCCCGAAGACATCCCCCTCGATATTCACCATGAGGATGATGATGTCATTGTGCTAGTCAAGCCGGCGGGGATGGTAGTGCATCCAGCCTATGGACATCGGACCGGCACGTTAGTGAACGCTGTCCTTTTTCACCTACACAGGGAATCGATTGAAATCCAGCTCGAGGCTTCGTCACCGGGATTCCCGGCCCTGGAAGAGCCAGCCATTAACTCAAACGCCCTCCGCCCCGGGATTGTGCATCGGCTCGACAAAGATACAAGCGGCCTGATGGTTGTCGCAAAGAATCCCGCTGCGCTGAGTATGCTGGGTAGCCAGTTCCACGAACACTCGGTCGGCCGGACCTATCATGCGATTCTTTGGGGTACACCTAACCCGGAGTCCGGCCGAATCAGTACGACACTTGGGCGGAGTCTGAAAGATAGACGCCAGATGGCAGTAGTAGCGGATGGCAAACACTCGGTCACGAATTACCAGCTTGTCGAACACCTGGCGTTCACTTCACTCGTACAGTTCACGCTCGAAACAGGTAGGACCCACCAGATACGCGTTCACGCAAAACACATTGGCCATCCAGTTTTCGGAGACACGACGTATGGCGGTGATCGCATTTTGTTCGGGCCACAGACCAAAAACAGGAACGCGTTCCACAGAAATCTTTTCTCTCTCTTGCCAAGTCAGGCACTTCACGCGAGTCATCTCGCATTTGATCATCCAACCTCAGGTAGGCGGATGTCATTTGATGCACCCTTGCCGTCCGCATTCCAGCAGATTGTAGACCGATTGCGACGCCCAGTCGTCTGATCGCGAAACAAGTGGGTTCGAGTCGCTTACTAGCCAACTTATTCCGATTTTGTGCCTGTTATGACGTTCTCAATCTCGAATTTACTGCTCCCCCAACAGGTCACTCTTGGCATTGACGCCACCGGCAAGAAAGATGCAATCAGAGCCGTTGTTGAGTCGCTCATAGACAATCCCGTAGTCCACGACCTGAATCAGCTTGCAGATGATATTCTACAGCGCGAGTCGTTCATGTCGACCGGTGTCGGATATGGTCTTGCGCTGCCCCATGCAAAATCAAATGGTGTCTCGGCCACGGTTGCTGGAATGGGCATCACCTCAAGCCCAATAGATTACGATGCGATAGACGGTCAACCGGTTAGAATTATCTTTTTACTTGCCGGACCTCCGGGCGAGAGCTCAAGACATATCCGAATCCTGTCAAGGGTATCCCGGTTGATGAGCCAACGCAGTTTTCGGGAGAGCCTCCTTGAAAGCTCGAGTGTGGAAGAGATACTACACGAGCTTGATGCAGTCGAAAACAGTTTGCTACAAGTCCAATGAGTACGGTCCCGCGAAGCATAAAAGGCACGTTTGATATTCTTCCCAATGACGCTTTTGGGCAGGGCGCGGTGCCACCTACACCAGTGTGGGTGGCAATTGAAAATACACTGCGAGAAGTGTTCAGCAGTTTTGGAATGGGAGAAATCCGAACACCCATTCTGGAGCCCACCAACCTCGTCGCGAGAGGAGTGGGAGAAGAGACTGATATTGTGTCGAAGGAGATGTTCAGCTTCGAGAAATCAGGGACGGCATACGTTCTCCGACCCGAGATTACGGCGCCCGTAATGCGAGCTTATATCCAGAATAATCTGGATCAAGGCGGCGCGATGCAACGGCTCTTCTACATCGGGCCTTGCTTCCGCGCAGAGCGTCCGCAGAAGGGGAGGTACCGCCAGTTTCATCAGTTTGGATGCGAACTAATTGGGTCTGATTCTACCCTCGCCGACGCCGAGGTTATTCTATGCATGATTCAGGTTTACGAAAAACTTGGAATAGAAGATATCCGGTTGCGGATTAATAGTCTTGGCGATTCGTATACCCGCCCTCGCTACATCGAAGCATTGCGGGAGTATCTCACACCGTACGAAAGCGAGCTGTCCGAAACCAGCAAAACTCGTCTTCGCGAGAATCCGTTGCGACTGCTCGATACGAAGAATCAGAAAGAAAAATCCATTCTCCGAGACGGTCCCTCCATACTCGAACATCTGGACCAAGATAGTCGGGAAAAGTTTGATCAGCTTCAGGATAGGCTTACCAACGCAGGTGTTGCGTACACTGTTGATCCGATGTTAGTGAGAGGGCTTGACTATTATTCCCACACCGCATTTGAGCTGGAGTGCGACAGTCTGGGTGCTCAGAATGCGTTGGCTGGCGGAGGTCGATACGATCTCCTTGCTAAGGAGATTGGCTACAAGCAGCCTATTCCGGCGGTTGGTTTTGCCGCGGGCATGGAGCGATTGTTTCTGGCACTCGATAATCAGGTGGTGAGCGATGCAGGTCCTGACGTCTATTTTGCGGGGGTTACCGCACGCGCACGCGAGTGGTCTTTTTTCCAGGCGCAGATTCTCCGCAGGAAGAATGTAGCGGCTGTTTTTGACTTGAACGAGAGATCGCTGAAGGCACAACTTCGCGCCGCTGATCGCCTTGGTGCCAGGAGGGTCGTGATCGTTGGCGACGACGAACTGAAAAGCGGAACCGTGCTGTTAAAGAATATGTTGGACGGGACGCAGAGACCTGTCCCAATCGAGCAAATCATTTCGCAACTAGCCACCACTTTCGGCGATGTATCCTAGAATTAGCGATCTGTTCAAGGATTATCTGGGTATAACCCTGCCCTTCGAGATCTATTCATTTGGTCTCATGGTTGCAATTGCAATCGCGCTGGGAATCTGGCTGACCGGGAAAGAATTTGAGCGATATCATTCGCTTGGTAAACTTTCGTCAAAGCCGCTTCTCCGAAAAGGTAAGCCTATCGGCCCCTCTGATCTTACCGGCACCCTCGCAGTGATTGTGATAATCGCCGGGTTTGCCGGCTCAAGGTTGTTCCACATTTTCGAAAACCTTGACAAGTTTGCAGCTGATCCGTGGGGGATGATCTTTACGACAGGCGGCTTCACGTTCTACGGTGGCTTGATTTGCGCCGGTCTTGTTATTGCATGGTGGGTAAGGAAGAACAGCCTTAACGTCCGCGTCGTCGCCGACTCGATAGCGCCATCCTTGATGCTCGGCTATGGGGTGGGTCGCATAGGATGCCATCTTGCTGGTGATGGCGACTGGGGCATCGTAAGTTCGCTCGCCAACAAACCCGCATTCTTACCGGATTGGTTGTGGGCAGAGACGTATCCGAGAAATATCATCTTCGAACCCGCTGGGCCCCTTCCGGAACCTGTTTTCCCGACACCCCTTTACGAATTTGCAGCTTCCGTACTGATCTTCGCTATTCTTTGGCGGCTTCGAAAGCATCCCTACCTGCAAGGATGGCTGTTTGCCTTATACCTGGTGCTCAGTGGAATCGAACGGTTCCTGATAGAGAAGATTAGAGTCAACAACGAATTTGAAATCCTTGGATTGACGGTTACCCAGGCTGAGGTAATTTCGACCTCGTTGATCATGCTGGGCTTGGTAGGACTGTACCTGACGATGCGTAAGAAACCGGGCGACAACAAAAAATCCATTCCGGTACCGGCGCCCCTCACGGAAGCGCCGTCCCCCAATTGAGCAATTTCTCTAGCTGGAGACTGTGAGCTTTGGACCAGCGTCCAGCACTTCTTGCGAAGTTCCGGATGCGTAATTCTCAAAGTTTTTGGAAAACAGTTGCGCCAGGTCACTCGCTGTCTTGTCGTAGCTAGACTTGTCGGCCCAGGTGTCGCGGGGCATCAGGATCTCGCTTGGTACCCCCTGGCATGCTTTGGGCACCATCATCCCAAAAATGGGTTCCTCATGGAAGTCCTGTTGGCTTAGTGAGCCGTCGTGGATTGCATCGATTATTGCGCGTGTATGTTTGAGAGACATCCGTGAACCCACGCCGTAGGCGCCACCGGACCAACCCGTGTTGACGAGCCAGGCGTCCGCTTTATGCTGCATCATTTTCTCCGCTAGCAGTTCGGCGTATTTGTTCGGATGCCACATTAGGAAAGCCGCTCCGAAGCATGCAGAGAATGTCGCCTCGGGTTCGGTAACACCCATCTCCGTACCAGCAACTTTCGCAGTGTACCCGCTAATGAAATGGTACATCGCCTGCTCGGGTGTAAGTTTACTTACAGGAGGTAGAACACCAAATGCATCCGCTGTCAAGAAGATTATGTTGGACGGATGTCCACCCACGCATGGAATTTTTGCGTTGTCGATATGCTCAATCGGGTAGGATGCTCTGGTGTTTTGTGTTATGGACGTATCGTCGTAGTCAACTTCCCGCGTCCAACGATCAAACACAACATTTTCCAGGACGGTCCCGAACTTAATCGCTTTGTAGATTTCAGGTTCTTTCTCTTCAGAAAGGTTAATAGCCTTTGCGTAACAGCCTCCTTCGATGTTGAAGATACCGTTGTCGGTCCAGCAGTGCTCGTCATCACCAATAAGCGCACGTTCAGGGTCTGCACTTAATGTAGTTTTGCCAGTTCCAGACAGGCCAAAGAAAAGGGATACATCGCCGTTCTTGCCTTCGTTAGCGGAACAGTGCATTGAGAGGACACCTCGTGCCGGCATGATGTAGTTCATGACGGTAAATATTCCTTTTTTCATTTCCCCAGCGTATTCGGTACCCAAGATCACGAATTCCTGATCTTCAAGACTCAGATCGACACTCGTGCTGGACGTCATGTGCTCAGTGTACTGGTTGGCAGGGAATGCGCCACCGTTGAAGATCACGTAGTCAGGTT
The DNA here is from genome assembly GCA_965224105.1 of Rhodothermales bacterium. GTDB lineage: Bacteria > Bacteroidota > Rhodothermia > Rhodothermales > JABDKH01 > CBDCYH01. The sequence goes on from CBDCYH010000001.1 coordinate 7,903, forward strand.
TTCCGTAATTCAGAAGCTCTTCTCTCGTGGGTCTGATCAGCATGTTGTGCATGAACAGCGCGTGATAGGGGCGAGTGCAGATGATCCGCGTTTTAATTCGATGCTCCGGATCCCAACCCGCGAATCCATCAACGACGTAAATGCGCGTGAGCGAGTTGAGGTAGTCGATCGCGCGTTTGCGATTAATATTGAAGGTGTGTTCGTCGAGTTTGATGTTGATTTCTCCCCACCAAACATTTCCCGAGCTTGCCTCTCGATCGACGATCCGTTTGTCTTTTGGACTTCGACCAGTTTTTTCCCCCGAATACGTAACTAGCGCCCCTACGTCTGTAATAGCCGCATCTTTTTCGAATTCAATCGCAAGTTCATAGAGTTCCGCCGGGGTAGCGTTTCGGATAATGTGGTCTACATGTATTCCATGCTGTGAGAGATCAAACTGGTCCGACATTATTTACTAGCTTTGTAATGGGAAAAAGTTGTCAGTAACGGGTCAATGAGCGATTTGACCAAAATAGGATATCGACAAGAAATGGCAAAAGCTGAACGAGATTCAGACCGAGCGACGGGTATACTCTCTGGCAGGAATCCGGTTCGCGAGGGCCTGTCGAGGCATCCGAAGTCCATTGAGAAGGTCATGGTCCAAAAGGGATCGGAAGGCGGGAGCGCAGTGGCAGAAATCTGCAAGCTTGCACGTGCGGAAGGGGTGCAAGTTCAGTTTGTCCCATCTGCCGTACTGAGTCGCTTTGGGAAACGGAGCGAACACCAGGGTGTCGTCGCAATTGCCACCGACTATTCTTATTGGGATTTGGATGACATGCTAAGTTCTGTTGGTCCGACACGAGAGGATGTGTTGCGAGAAATACCGCTACTGGTGATTCTGGATCATCTGCAGGATGTCCATAATTTTGGGGCGATTGTTAGAAGTTGCGCGGGGGCCGGTGTGGCGGGGATCATTGTCCCCAGTTCAAGAATGGCACCCATATCAAGCGCGACGAGGAAGGCCAGCGCTGGTATGCTCGACAGCGTAAAAATAGCGCGAACGGCCAGCTTGGAGTCGGCTGTCCACAACCTCAAAGAACGAGGTTATTGGGTTTACGGAACTGATGCAGAGGGAGAGAGCTCCATATACGAAGCAGATTGGTCCAGGCCGATCGCTCTTGTAATTGGATCAGAAGGCTCTGGCCTGTCTGCAAAAATGAAAGCAGCGTGCGACCAATTTGTCGCAGTTCCTCTGGAACAAGGCGTGGAATCGCTGAACGTGTCTGTTGCAGCCGGGATTGTTTTGTTTACAGCCCGGTTCTTGCAAAGAAGAAGCTGACACTGTTGTCAGGCAGATTTCCGTGTCCCGAGACGATAGACGATTTTCCGGATAGTATCGAACTGTAAGTACGGAAACTCTTGTCGGAGATTCTCGATTGCGTCGTACGCTGGTACGTTGTCGTCGCGAAACGATCTGAAGCGGGATCGAATGTGGTAATCCCTGACGCCTTTTTCGCTCAGCAACTGATGTTTGGACAGAACATCATAAATCTCGTCGCTAATGAGCCCCTTAAGTAGATTTCGCTCTTTGTCGCCAACAGGAACTTGCATGGTTTCCCCCGAAGTATGGTCTCTCATATCAAGGTAGAGTGGACTGCAACGAGGCCTACCTATTCGTGCTAAAGCATACTGTTTTTTGAGATTTGGCATCCCCGGAAAGGGAACGAATCGTCCCCTCTCGTCCCCGAGTCGTTCTAGGTCTTGGGTGAACCGGAATTGCCTTTATCCTTTATTTCACGCCTGAGGGAGCCATATCCAAGGCCGAGGATGGCGGCAGCGATTGCTCCGCTTGCCACGTAGAGAATCCACTGCACTCCGTTAACGACCAGGGCATAAGTGGCGGCTGGCTCATCCGAGACACCGTACAACGATGTCATCGCCAGGATGGTGACGAAGTGATAGGATCCGATTCCACCGGGTGACGGAAAGGCGAATGCCACCGATCCGATCAACATCAAGCACCACGCATCGACGAGATTCAAACCATAGTTGGCATCGACCGCATACATCTTCAATGGCAGATACGCCATCAGCGTATAGCATAGCCAGATAATGCATGTGCTTGCGACTATTTCGGGTATCCTGCCTGAGCTTCTGATGGAGGAAAACCCATCGGCAAACAAACTAAATGACGCCATCTGTTTCGCCTTCTGTGATCGGAAGAGTTGCCAGACGCCAACAGCAACAAGCAAAAGAATCATGACCGAGATGGCGGTCATGGTCTGATTGTCCAGCGCGGTTGCAACAATTGGCTGAACAAACGTTTCGACGAACACATCAATCTTTTGTCGCAGCAAAACTATGACACTGAGAAGTCCTAACAATACCGACACAATGTCCAGCGCCCGGTCAGCGACGATGGTCCCCATCGTGGACATGAAGGGTCGTGTTTCAGTTTTGGAGAGAACCAGAGCTCGCGCAAACTCCCCCGCGCGTGGTGTTAGGAAATTGACCATGTACCCGACAAGGATGGATCCGAAAGACTTGCTCAACTTGACAGGCTGGGTATCCCGTACGGCGTCCAGCAGTATTTTCCATCGCCAGGCTCGAACCCAGTGCGCAAAAAAGACAATTGCCGTCATGGGGATGAGCCAGATATAGTTTCCCTCCTTTATCTGGTTTAGAATTGCGGATGGGTCCATTTTCCGCATTGCCAGGAATAGAAGTAGACCGGTCCCGGCAACGATGGCAAAATTTGCGATCCATTTTTTCACAAGAAAAGGCGACACGCCGAAAGGAATGTCGCCCAAAATAGGAAGATACTGCTGTTGATGTGCTAGATCTTGGAGAAGACGATTAGTACCTCAAATCTACCACATCCGTGTTGTCGTTACGCTCGAGCGTGAAATCGTCATCGGATACGTCGACGTTTATTTCAATCGCGTCGAGACTGTAGACAATGATGGTTTCGTTGATATCGGTCGTCGTAATCCTTGTGATTATGTTATCGCTATCACGAACATGAATGACCACGCTTTTTAAGAACGAGTCTGCGTCTTTTGGTGCGAGTGATAACACAGAGTGGCGCTGACCGTTAATGGTTTCTGTTCGCGAATCTGTTGCGGTGAACTTATCGTCGAACCGGAAGAAAAACTCGCTGACGGAAAACGCGGTTTCGTCCTCATCATTATCACTTATGATGAGCTGATTTTCCGCTACGTCGAGCACCCACGTAGACGTCCCGTCGGTCATCATCTGATGCGAATCCGTTTGAATCTTGTATTGATCTCCTTTCAGAAGGAGGGTCCCGGTTGCGGACTCCGGCGAATCCAGTAGATCGGATTCAAGCACGTGCGTAAAAGTCGCCGACAGCGACTGGATCGAATCGTATTTGAGCTTGAGGCGCTCGACTACGGCCGAGGCGTCCTGCGCCGATGCAGGATGTACATTTAGTTGGACGATAGCCGCGATTGCAATAAGCAATAAAGACAACGGTCTGGTCATGGCGTCGATTCTGGTTCGATTACGAGATTTTTGCTTCAATGGTTAGTGATTGCAATTGCCGTGCCCGTGCGTGATCATCGTAGAGACAAAAGAGCTGTCGCGAGACTCTCCACATCCCGAACATCGTTGTAAACGTGCGGAGAGATCCTGATGGCAGCGCCCCGAACGGATGTTCTGATGTTTTCACCATCGAGTGAATTTGATACTGCTACTGGGTCCAGCTCAGATGGGATCCGAATGCCAAACAGATGAGCACCGCGGTAATCTCGATTCTCAATAGCAAACCCGTGGTCCATCAAAGCTGTCAGCGGCGAAAAGAGCCGGTCGCAGTAATCCTGGATGGAGGCAGGGGACCACCTTGCCAGCTGTTCGAGAGAATTGACGAGCGCGTTGATGTGTACAAAATTTGACCTTCCGCCTGCGTCAAATCGCTGTGCTCCCGGCTGGAACCGGTTCGTATAGCGGAGACCAGAGAAATTCTCACTGCCGGCGCGGGTGATCCAGTTTTCCTCAATCGGCTTTCCGTCCGCAAAGGTGTCAGCGAAATATGCAATGCCAACTCCGTATGGGGCGAGCAACCATTTGTAGCCTGCGCAGATTATTGCGTCGGCCTTAATTCTTGTCTGATCAAACGGAAGTGCACCTATTGACTGAGTCCCATCGATAATCAGTTTTGCGCCTACGGACCGTGCCTTTTTCCCAATCGCCTCCAGATCGAAACGCGTACCATCCGTCCAATGGACGTTGGGCACTGCAATCACCGCGGTGTTGCGATCAATTCCTGCGAGGATACTTTCGTTCCACTTTTGTCCGCGGTTGTCTGTGGTGTCGGGTCGTGGGACAATCCGTAGCTCGGCGTTGGTTTCATTGGAAATCGTTTTCCACGCATAGTAGTTGCTCGGAAACTGGTCGGCAAGAATAATCAGGTTTTGTGAGCTTCGCACTGTAACGTTACGGGCAGCAGAAGCAATCCCGTAGGATGCCGACGGGATTATAGCTACGCGATCCGGCTGATCGGTATTGATTAACTCCGCAAACAAAGATCTTGCTTTGTTCGCCGGTTCGAAAAAATCATCTGCGGCGAAATCAGGACACGCCATCCGATCCAGCCATTTGTTGATAACGCTCCGAGTGGATCGGAGCATCGGGCTCATGTAGGCACAGTTTAGGTAATGGGTCCCATCAGGAATTGCGAAGAGTTCTTTTTGGCATGCAATGCGTTCTTGGGAGTCGATATCAACTGCAACCTGATTCAACATAGTTTTGCTGTAGAATAATGTTCAAGGTCCACCGAATCGAGGCTGTTCCAGCACCAGAAGTTCTGACATGGCAGAGGATTGTGATATAATTTTTCGCCTGCAATGAGGCCAGCTGCTTTTGATAGAGCAATGGCCGATAGAGCCTCGAACGTCTCCACATCACAACGAATCAACAACCTGACTTTGGGGTTCAGCTCAGCCAAGCGGTTAACGGCTTCCACCAACTGGTGCTCGTTGTCTCCTGAAAGTATTAGCTTGGCCGGATCGAATGTGCGGGCGCGCTCATTAATAACCGAAACAGCATCCGCCGTGTTGCCTGCAACGCAGTACTGAATCGTTATTCGGGACTTCCCGAAAGTAGACGTAACACTCCCTTCAAAATCTTCTGGGGATGTGGGATCCGTCGAAAGGTAGACGCGGCGCACCCCCGTCTCGAGGATTTTTCCTATTGTCCCAGTTTCCGTTGTGGAGTTTGTTGTGGCGAGAACGGGAATATCTACTTTTTCCGAGATCGCATGAAGGATTTCCAACGTACGATCCGTCACATCCTTTTGGCAGTCGATGTTGATCAATCTTGCGTTCTGGATTCTCCAGAGTTTGGCAGCGACGAGTGGATCAGTAATTCGGGCTGCACCTGCGTCATCTCTCGACCCAATCACCAGATCCACCTGGCCATCGGTAACCTCAAATGTCGGGATTAGCAGGAACATGATGAGAAAGATAGGAGAATTCTATGCTGGTCGGCTTGAATTGCTTCGGTGGCACCTCACATTCGGTCAACCGAGATCGTGATAATTAGCCAATCGCTTATCTTCGGGTACTAAAATAGTTGCGAATGTCGAGCGAAGAACCACCGAAAATTCTAATCACCGCGGCGCTTCCTTACGCCAACGGCCCCATCCATATCGGGCACCTCGCTGGAGCGTATCTACCCGCCGACCTCTACGCTCGATACAAACGACTTACCGGTGCGGATGTTTTGTTTGTCTGCGGATCCGACGAAATGGGCGTGGCGATCGTAATCCAGGCAAGCAACGAGGGGATCTCCCCCAGAGACCTGGTCGACAAGTACCATCCACTCATCGAATCATCGTTAAAGAATTTCGGAGTTTCGTTTGACTACTATGGGCGGACAAGTTCTCCATCCCACACGCAGGCTAGTCAGGAATTTTTCCGCACATTATCTGCCGCGGGACACTTTAGGACGTCCACGGAAAAACAGCTCTTTGATCCAGAGGTGGGGATGTTTCTGGCAGACAGGTACGTTATCGGGACGTGTCCAAATTGCAACTTTGACCAGGCGTATGGCGATCAGTGTGAGAATTGCGGGACGGCTCTCAGCCCTTCCGAACTTCTCGAGCCGCGCTCAACTCTTTCGTCGGCGGTTCCCGAATACAGAGAGACAACCCACTGGTATCTAAAGCTTGGAGATTTTCAGGATGCGCTGTCTAGCTGGATTGCGTCGAAGAAAGGCTGGAAGCCAAATGTTCTGGGTCAAGTTCGCAGCTGGTTGAACGAAGGCCTTAGAGATCGCGCGATTACGAGGGACGTTTCGTGGGGAGTGCCAGTGCCCCCGGATGTAGCGGAGGAGGATGGTGTCGACGCGAAAGACAAGGTCATTTACGTCTGGTTTGACGCACCTATCGGATATATTTCTGCATCAATGGACTGGGCTCGACAGATTGGCGATCCCGACAAATGGAAATCGTACTGGCAAGGTGATGGTGATCTTTATCACTTCATCGGAAAGGACAACATTGTGTTCCATTGCCTCATGTTTCCCGCCATGCTGATGGCCCACAAGGGGTACGTGTTGCCCACCAACGTCCCGGCCAACGAATTCCTGAATATCGAAGGTAAAAAATTGTCGACGAGCAGAGGATGGGCTGTCTGGCTGCACGAATTCCTACAAGATTTTGATGCCGACTATCTTCGCTACACACTCGCGGCCACACTGCCCGAAACGAAGGACACCGATTTCAACTGGTCTGATTTTCAGGCACGTGTGAACAACGAACTGGCGGACGTTCTGGGTAACTTTGTCAACCGGACGTTGTCCTTCACCAATCGATTTTTCGATGGGACAGTCCCGCCGTTGGTGGGTCCATCAGTGTATGACGAAGAAGTCCTCGAAGCCATTGGCGGGTTTCCTGAAAAAATTGCCAGGTCATACGAGGCATTTCGTTTTCGGGAGGCCGTGCAAGAGACCATGAATCTGGCGAGACTCGGCAACAAGTACTTCAACGATACGGAGCCATGGCATACCCGAAAGACGGATATGGACAAGTGCGGGAACACTCTCCACGTGTCGATTCAAATTTGCGCGGCTTTATCGGTTTTGTTTGACCCTGTGGTGCCAGGATTTACAATGAAATTGCGGCAGTTGCTCGCGATGAAGAGTTCGGTTGATAGCACTTCATCGACCGATGGTACATCAGTAAAATGGTCGGACGTTCGGCCGCCACTCGTCGCTCCGGGGGCGAAAATAGGACCAGCCGAAATTCTGTTTAATAAAATTGATGATGATGTGATTGAGCAACAGGTTGACAAGCTTGGGTCAGGAGCGCCTGAAGTGGAATATGTGAAGCCGGGAGAGAACATTGCGTTTGACTCGTTCAGTGCGATTGATCTTCGCGCAGCAAAAGTTCTGGCATGCGAACGCGTGCCCAAGACAGATCGGCTTCTTGTACTCGACGTTGATCTTGGCTACGAGAAAAGGAAGATCGTATCCGGAATCGCTGAACACATCAAACCGGAAGAACTCGTTGGCCGAACGGTTGTAGTGGTAGCAAACCTGGAGGCGAGGAAAATAAGGGGAATAGAAAGCAAAGGAATGCTGCTTACCGCAGAAGGTCCCGACGGTGCGCTTGAAATAGTCGCGACGAAAGCAGTCCCTGGCTCGGTGATTAAGTAGCGATCACTGTTTCGTTAGCGTCTCGAAATCGACAAAGTAGTTCGCAAACGCCTGTGATCCGAAACCGGTCGTAGAACCCCTCTCTTTTATTTCGCCGTCAACAGATACGGAGACGCTTGATTTCCCAAATCGCGATTCATCTCTACAGACAGCGCTAATCGAGGCGGGGAATGCGTCGTCCTCGCGCTCAAGAATAACCGGGAATGGTTTCACGTCAAAGGGCAGAGAGGTGTTTTCGACCGTTACCGTCTGACGCGCTGCGTTAACAAACGTGATATCGCATTCTGCATAATTACCCTGGGCGGCATAGGAAATCTCGGCACTGATGCGTTGGCCGCTCTCGCTAGTCGGATAAACGATATTGTTTGACCGCTGACTGCATGCCGTTAGTGTTAGAGCGACGGCGAGGAAGGGAAGTACCTTTTTCATTTTGGATTCCGGTTTCCTGACTAGACTTGACGAACCGTAAAATACGTGAATTCATAGCACTAACCTACGTCTTGGGTCGGAAAACTTAGGAAATCGGGCTAGGGGTCGATTATTCGTGGATACTTAGATTCCCAGATTCGTGCAAGATTCCACGTCACCCTTACCCCGAAAAGAAGACCGAAGGAGGTCAATCGTCGGACATTCCGACGGCAAGCGCCCGCTTCGACGTAGGCGTCCGACTCGAGCAGAGCTGGAGCTATTGCACATTACTGGTCGTGGATTGGTGCGGGGCAATGACTTTACGGAGCCTGCATCATTAAACGTCCGAGCATATCGAATGAAACGCTTCTTCGATCTCGTCGCGGGAGTGATTCTGGTTATCGTGGCCCTTCCGCTCCTTGTGTTAATTCCAATCTTGATAATGCTGGAGTCAAGAGGGGGACCGGTCTACAAGCAGAGCCGAATGGGAGTAGGCGGATCGTGGGTTGAGATCTACAAGTTCAGATCGATGGTTCATAATGCAGAGGAGGTCCTTCAGAAAATTCTCGCGGAAGATCCGGAAATGAAGCGCGAGTACGAGCAGTTCCATAAAATCGAAAACGACCCGAGGGTAACACGCGTGGGTCGTGTTCTTAGGAAGTACAGTCTTGACGAATTGCCGCAGCTTTTAAACGTTGTGTTCGGCGACATCAGCCTTGTAGGACCACGTGGCTACATGAAATTTGAAGTGGAGAAGGTTGGAAGTTCGCCTCGGATAGATATGCTAAAGCTCGTGCGTCCGGGGCTCACAGGATTCTGGCAGGTAGGTGGACGTAACACCGTTGACTTCGAAGAACGACTTGACATGGATGTTTTCTACATCCAAAACTGGTCATTTGGTATGGACCTCTACATCCTCGTAAACACCGCCTGGATGTTACTCTTTTCCAAGGGGTATGGGTCGTCCTAGGAGGCGATTCGTTCTCGTACTTTGTGCCGCCTTCTGCTCTTCTTAATACTCTGGACCTTACGTGAGTAGTAGAGGCAGAGGGCAACAGTTACCCCCAGAATAAGAGCGATAACCGGCAAGGTCCAAACGTGTTCTGTCTTTCGCCGCTTCTGTTCTGCAAATAGCCATACAGTGAATGCCAACGTCGCCAGGATTACGTCGATGAACAGAATTTGAACGACAGGGTTTGCGAACAATGCTGCGACGCCGTCAGGCGATTGCCACAGGATGATTTTCGCGGTGACGACAATCCTGATGAACGCTGCTATTGCACCGATTATCAGTAGGGCGAGTCGTGACCCGGAAAGGCCAATAAAACGCATGAACTACCCAAATTTTCCCAAACACATCAGCTAAGGGAACGTGTTGGAATCGGGAATTTGCGATTTTCTGATTTAGGCAGGAAATCAGATGTTCATGGGCATGTCGTATGCGACACGCGTAGCCTCCATAATGGCTTCCGAAAGGGTCGGGTGAGGATGAACGGCTTCCATTATTTCATGTGCAGTCGTTTCCAATACCCTTGCCGTTACGGCTTCTGCGATCAGTTCGGTCGCATCATAGCCAATAATGTGGCAACCCAGGAATTCGCCATATTTAGCATCAAAGATGACTTTGACAAATCCTTCTGTGTGCCCGATGGCTGATGCCTTACCTGAAGCAGTGAAAGGAAATTTCCCAACCTTAATATCATATCCAGCCTCTCTGGCTGCCGCTTCCGTATAGCCAGTCGAGGCAATCTGAGGTTGGCAGTAGGTGCACCCGGGGATGTTGTTTTTGTCCAGGCCGTGCACGTTCTGTCCTGCAATTTTTTCGATGCAGATTACTCCTTCGTGACTTGCCTTGTGTGCGAGCCACGGCGGACCGGCAACATCGCCGATCGCGTACACGCCAGCAACATTCGTCCGCCCAAACTCATCTACCACAATCAGGCCGGGTTCGGTTTTGACGCCAATCTTTTCCAATCCCAGGTTCTCGACATTCCCAACAATGCCGACTGCGGACAGTACCTGATCTGTCTCAAGAATCTCGGTTCCCTTTTTCGTTTTAATGTGAACCTTCGTAGGTGAACCTGTTTCGACTTTTTCGACTTGGGCACCAGTAAGAGTTTTGATCCCGTGTTTCTTAAATGCCCTGCCTAGTTCCTTGGAGACATCGGCATCTTCCACCGGCACGAGCCTGTCCATTAATTCAACGACGGTGACGTCGGTGCCCATGTTGTGATAGAAGTAGGCAAACTCGACACCGATTGCTCCCGCACCCACGATCACCAGCCGATCCGGAGGTGTCGTTTGCAGCATGGCTTCTTTGTATGTGATGATCTTCTCGCCGTCGACAGGCAGCGGGGGAATCTCTCTCGCCCTTGCGCCGGTGGCCACAATGATGTGCTTTGCCGAAATAGTTTTCTCTTCGCCTACTTTCTTCCCGTCCATATCTGTTGATGGAGAGACCTTTAAGCTCCCCGCAGATATGAACTCGGCGGCGCCCATTACCACATCAATCTTGTTCTTCTTCATCAGGTAGGCGACACCCTTGTTCATTTTATCGGCTACGCCTCGAGAGCGAGCTACGACCTTGGCAAAGTCAGCTTCTACGCTGTTAGCCTGAATTCCATAATCTGCAAAGTGGGTTGCGTACTCCATAAGCTCGGCACTTTTAAGTAATGCCTTGGTCGGAATACAACCGATGTTCAGGCAAACGCCACCGAGTTTATTCTTCTCGACTATTGCCGTTTTGAAGCCCAGCTGAGAAGCCCGGATTGCCGTTTCGTAGCCGCCGGGTCCGGATCCTACAACAATTACATCGTACGCGTTCGCCATGTCTATCAATCCTGATTTGGGAAAGGTTGCTTGAGAATTTAATTATGATGGGCCTTGTGTGCTATCAGGCCCGGAGATCGGCTAGGAAATCTTTAGTGAATACGGATCTCCTATTTCGTCGAGAATCTTCGTTCCACATCTTCTATTTTCTGAACTCTCGCAGCATGCCGACCTCCCTCGAAGGGGGTGTCGAGAAATACTGCCAGAATCCTTTTGCACACCTCTATTCCCATTGTTCTCGAACCCAGGGTTAATACGTTGGCATTATTGTGAGCCCGAGCGTTCCACGCCGTGAACTCGTTGTATGCCAGCGCGGCTCTAATACCTGGTACCTTGTTGCAAACAATGGATGATCCAACACCAGCGCCGTCAATCATTAGTCCAACGTGCGCGTACTCGTCCACGATTGCCCGAGCCACAGCGAACGCGAAATCCGGGTAGTCGCAAGAGTCCGGTGAGTTCGTTCCGACATCAAATGTAGTCCAACCCAAGCTGTGCAGGTATTGGGTGAGCTCTTTCTTATACAGGAAGCCGCCATGGTCGCTGCCGACAACAATTTTTCTTTGGAGTGCGCTGGGATGCACCTGTCTGCTCGATGTCGCATCCTCGGTTTCGGCTCGAAATTCGATTCCGTGTTGTCTCGCCAGGTCCCGCGCCGATGGCGTGATGATAGTCGACTTCGTCGCGGCGAGTACTTTTCGTCCTTCTCGGATTGCTTCGCGAACGCGGGACTCGGTTATTACTCGCTTCTTGGTGCTCATCACCGGAAACTACGGCTGGCGGGCCCACTCTTCAAACGATGCCTGGTTCAACATCGTCGCATATTCATGGTTGACCAAGCCAGGGGACAGGATCCATTGGTTCGTGACCCTTAAACACTGCGAAGAAGATGCCCGGTCCTTTCGGTGTCGAATCTGTGCCGGATCGGCCGATGAGTTGTCCGGCCTTAACCTCGTCGCCTTCCTGGATGTACATCAGCGAAAAGTTACCGAATACCGTGTGATAGTCGCCGTGTTTGATAAGAACGTAGTTGCCGAACTCAGGCATGATGTCGACACTAGAGACGGTGCCATCGAATATTGATCGCACCTCAGCCTGGGGAGATGTCGCGATCAGAATTCCCGGGTTTTCTGTTACGGTTCCATGTACCGGATGCACTGTGCGACCGTATTTCTCCCGAACAACTCCAAGCGCCGGCCATTGCAACTTGCCCCTGTTCTGCTCAAACGAACCAGTTAGTGCTGCATTGGCAGGGTTTGGGGCAGAGCGGGAGTTGTTTGCTGCAATTAACTGTCTGATCCTGGCCTCCAGTTGTTGCACCACCGACCGCCGGTCTTCGACCGCAGACTGCAAACTCCTTCGTTCGCTTTTCAGCTCTGTCACAAGACGCTGGCGCTCTTTTCGGAGATTGGCGAGTCTGTCTTGCTCCGATTTCGTCTCGGCGAGGACGCTATCAATTTCTACCGCCGTTCGTTCAATACCAAGCCTGCGCCGGTCCAGTTCAGAGCTCGCGTTCTTGATGGTATTCAGCCGTTCCTTCCGAGCCGAGCTAAATTTCTTCAGGTACTTCACGCGCACCATCATCTCGTTAATTGACTTTGCGGCAAAAACAAGGGCCAGATCGTGCAGCCGACCGTACTTATACGCATGGGTCGCCCGAGCCTGATACTCAGACTTCAATCGGTTGATGTCTTCTGCCAGCAGGCCCAACGACTTTTCGAGTGTGTCCTTTTCCGCCTGCATCTCAATCTGACGGCGTTCGTATCCCTTGACTAGCTCCTCCCGTACAGAGATCTGTCTGTCGATATCCCTGAGCTGCCGCTCCGACGCTTGCTCACGCTGCCTGGTAGATTGGAGTCTCTTTTCGTCTTCCGCCAGAAGTTTCTTCAACTCATCGATTCGTTCCTGCGTTGTAGCACGTTCATCTTGAGCGTTAGCGGTCTCGACTACCGCGAACGAGAAGCCCACGACAAAAAATAAGAGGAGAGCTAACCGCAATCGGATGCAGGGAACTTGGCGGTGATGCATCATCAGTCTACAAAGATTCTGGTTGCGGAACTGGAAACATTAAATTCAAAATCGAGATCGTTTGGATTCACCTCGAGAGAGCGTATCCGGATACTAGCGCTCGAATTTTTTTCAGGCTGCCCGAACTCAAGATTCTCCGGAAAGAGAAAACCATCTCTGGGTACAAAATCGGAGTATTTTCTAAACTCTTGAACCGTGTCATCGTCGCTTATCAAATGCTCGGTAACGCGCCAGATGGTTGGGTCAATGGAATACGATTCACGTCCGTCGGGCGAGGTCAATTTGTATGTAGCCGAGTCGGAACTCACAATCCAGCGAAGGCCCGGGGAGGGGAGTTCGTAGCCTAGCAGGGTGTTCATCATTCCCTCATTCCCGACCGGGATTGGCAGGTGGTCGCGGGCGTTGCTTACATGACCGTAGTACACTTTCTTTTTGATTCTGTCGTACACGAAAAAGCTGTCCGGCGTTACAAGCGCTTTCGCAGCCTCGATACCGAAGGTGACGCGCACGCTCATAAAGAGAGAATCGTTTCTTCTGTGCGATATGTTGGCGTTGAACCCGGCGTTTCGTTCGGGCGATCGGACCTTAACGCTGGTCTTTGCAAACACACCCTGAATATTCTCGGGCGCACCCCGAAGCTGCGAGATAATTTGCTCTGCGGAATGATTCGGGAATGCCGACGGCAATTCGGCGTCATTAGTTGTTTTGCTGGATCCCGAACATCCAGAAATTGATAGAACGAAAGCGGCCAGCAGCGTTGCTCCTACGAAGATGCGCATTAATTTGGGTATTCAGCGAGTTTGGAATCAATATGCGGATTCTTTTCAAACAAACGTTGTGCCGACCGCCAATGTTTTACCGCCTCTGCACTATTTCCTTGAGATGAAAGAAGATCTCCCAGAACATCCAGTGCAAGCGCTCTAAGTGCGGAACTCTGTGCCGCTTTTTCAAGGTGTGGTTTCGCTTGTTCAAGTTGCTTTTGTGAGAGCAAGCTGAGTCCGAGGACGAGGTCGCCCGCATTTTCCGATGCCACGAGGTCCGAGTTGGTTGTTTGCGGCAACACGGGCAATTGCGCCAGGTAAAGTTTGATTGCCAGCAGCGAACTGTTCCCACGGAAAATGAGGAGCCCGTCGTCTGACAACGTTCGCGCACGTGCAAAGTCGCCACTCATCAAGGCGGAGAAGGCCGAGAGGATCCACACATCGATTGATCCTGGTTTTGCCGCCAGCAACTGGTCGAGCTGCAGAGTTACTGAGCTAAACTGCCTATCAAACAGAGCCCTTCGAACTTGCACGGCAGTGGTGATCAGGCCGTCGGAGTCGGGACGAACGTTTTCTGCAAGCGCCTGATACTCATTTATTGTTAGCTCTAGTTTGACAAGTCTGTTAAACTGTTCCTCTGTTGAAAGTTGTCCGCCAGGATCCTGTCCTCCAGCGGAACTCATTTGTTGGTATCGCTGCTGAATCTTTAGACTGGAGGGATTAGCTTCAGCGGCGCGAGCGATAGCTGCCACTGCTGCCGAGCTATCTTGTTGAACCTCGTACGTGTCGGCGAGCAAGATCCAGTAGGACTCTATGCTCGGATGCAATCGCACGAGATTCTCGAGCATCCTTACGAGGCGATCTGCATCGTCACCGGCAGAATATGTCTGGATCAACTTCTGGTGCAGCCCGGGATCCGGATTGCCGCGATCCAAGAGCTTCTCAAGATCCGCCGCGGCCCCGCGATGATCACCGGCTGCAAGGTAAGCCGATGCTCGTCGCTCACGTACTTTATCGAGAGTTGAATCCGACTCCAAGACCTCGGTAAAAACAACCACAGCTTCTTCCGGATTTCCACTGAGCATCAGTAACTCGGCGAACTTCACATCATGCAGTGTGGATGGATTCATCAGGCGCGCCTGTTTCGCATGGTAACTGGCAAGGTCCATTTGCAACGCTGACGCATAGGCATCGGAGAGAGCAGAGTGGATGGTGGCGTTGTCGCTGTCTATGGAGAGCGCCTGTTGGAAGGTCTGAATTGCCTTCTCTTTGTCACCGATGAAGGATGCCGTCAGCCCCCGAACCAGTAGCTGCTCGACAGCGTTTTCGGCCGATCGAACGGAGGCCGAATCTGGCTGCGCCTGGACGGCCACGGGCGCGAGTAAAATCACGGCCAGGATAAATTTAAATAGGGTCACAGCAAGAGAGTCTTGATTCGTCGGATACGAGGATCGTGCCGAGACAGATCCCGGAATTGTCGCTCGTCTATTGACAAATCTTTCCCCCCGCAGTACTCTATAAAACGCAAGTCAGATTTCCACAGGCCTATCAGGAGGAAGCTTTGGGACAACATGATGTGCACGAAGGCGTCGATGCCGCTGAACTCAGGAAGTTCACCTGGTATCTATTGCGGGACATGCGGGCGCTGGAGCAGATGCTGGCGGACGGAATGTTCGACACAGGACCTCGTCGTATTGGAGCCGAGCAGGAGCTTTTTCTGGTCGACAACAGGTGGCAACCTGCGCCTCTCGCCGAGGAGACGCTGAATCATAGCACTGACGATCGCCTGGTGACCGAGCTTACGCGATTCAACCTCGAGTTCAATCTGGATCCGTATTTCTTTCGGTCCGACTGTCTGTCAAAACTGGAGAATCAGCTCAATGAGATGCTTCAGTACACGCGTGATGTCGCAGCAAAGGCGGGCGCAAAAGTTGTCCTTACAGGGATCCTGCCTACCATACACCTTACCGACCTGGATATCGCCAATATGGCACCAGTGCCCAGGTACTTTGCGATTAACGACGCCATCATCAATCTTCGCGGGGGGCCCGCCCAATACCAAATTCGTGGGGCTGATGAGCTGTTCTTTCGGCATGAGAATATTCTGGTAGAAGGCTGCAACACGAGTTTCCAGACACACTTCCAGGTTACTCCAGAGGAGTTTCCGCACTTCTACAATATCGCGCAACTTGTGGCCGCTCCGTGTTTGGCCGCTGCGACAAACTCACCGGTGTTGTTTGGTAAACGCTTGTGGCGCGAAACGCGCATTGCTCTTTTCCAGCAAGCCGTGGACACACGAAGCTCTAATTTGTATCTGCGGGAAATGTCGCCCCGGGTCCACTTTGGGACAGGTTGGCTTAACTCCTCCGTCACAGAAATTTACAAAGAGGACATCTCGCGCTTTCGGGTTATCCTCACCGCTGAGCTCGAAGATCCCTTCGAGGTAATGGCGAAGGGGGGCATTCCCAAATTAAAAGCACTACAACTTCATAACGGAACGGTTTACAGATGGAACCGCGCATGCTACGGTGTTACCGACGGCAAGCCGCACCTTAGAATAGAAAACCGGATACTCCCGGCCGGACCGACCGTCCTGGACGAAGTCGCAAATGCAGCGTTTTGGTTTGGACTCGTGAGCGGGATTGCCGCCGAGGTGGACGGACTTACCGACCGGATCGATTTTGATGACGTAAAGAGCAATTTCATCGCCGCTGCAAGACTTGGTTTGGCATCGCAGCTGGTATGGTTAGATGAGGAGCGTCTACCCGCAGGTGAATTAATCCAGAAACATCTACTGCCTCTCTCGCGACGGGGCCTCGAAAAATCAGGAATAGATTCGGGAGACATTGATAAATATCTGGGTGTACTCGAAGAGCGTGTACGTACCAACAGGACCGGGTCGCAGTGGATTGTCGAGTCTCTGGCAAAGATGAAACGAAACAACCCAAGGGGCAGACGAGCCGACCGACTCAATGCGGTTGTGGCAGCTATGTACGACAGACAGCAGGGTGATCAGCCGGGGCATATGTGGGAGCTTGCCACATCAGACGAAACAAGAGCGATGCGGCAGATGCAAAACACGCGCGTCGAGCACTTTATGTCCACAGATCTCTATACCGTCAACGAGGAAGAGCTTATCGAGCTGGTCGCCAAGCTGATGGACTGGGAGCACATCCGGCATGTTCTCGTGGAAGATCGTGATCACAAACTGGTGGGCATCGTTACTCATCGTCAGCTCCTGCGACATATGTCGATGGCAGATAATGATGCGCGATTGGTGCCGGTGAAGGAGATTATGACCAGAAACCCGATTACGGTGACACCTTCGACTACAACCGCAAGCGCGTTGAACACTCTGCGTTCAAATCAAATTAGTGCGCTGCCTGTTGTGAATGAGGGACTGTTGATCGGAATCATCACCGATAGGGATTTCTACGACATCGCCAGCGCGCTGCTGGACGATTCTATTACTGGCGGCTAGCGGAGTGAGCTACTGGCTATTAATGAGCCACGAGTATTCGAATCGGATGTTCGAAGACTGAACCAACTCGCTTGCTGTTTTTCCCTCGAGTATCGCGGCAATTCTACTGTAGTCGGGCCGCGCCGTGCACATGTAGGATAGGAGGTAGTCGCCTCCCGGTTTGCCCCGTGAATCCCAGTCGGCCGCAAACCATGATACAAGTGACGAAGCTACCAGCGTCTCGCCATCCATTCTGAAATGTTTGTTTGAGTTGACAAATCGTCTCATCAGTTGATCCAGCTCATCATCCAGGGTTTCGGGTCGAAATGCTTTGTTGGGAAGAGCCGGACAGCTAACTGCACCGCAGTTTAGTCCGACATGTATTCGCGGATCGATCGTCGAAACTGCAAGAGTGGATAGCGCGTCATTCGGTCGATCAGCCCGAAGAATGGTGTTTTCAATTTGGTCCAGTGAGAGCGTGATTCCTGCAACCGCCTTGGTTTCCTTGAAAAACTGGTCTCCAAATCCATCTGCAAGGATATCTTTCACTTCTGGCTCTCCAGCGATATTGGCCAGCATGGTCGCGTTGTAGGCATTCAGCCAGAAACTCGTAACCTCCTCGGGGCTACCCGTTGGCTGGTCGCATGTGCCTATGCGGCGGATCAACTCGCTAAGCTCGGCGCTCTGATCAGTGCGCAACAAAGTGTAGTCTACGAGACCCTCGGAGTTGACCGTCTCTGCTAGCAAAGCATCCATCAAACCAACATAATCGCAAGTTTGGCTAGGTTGAGCGGCTGATGAGGCAAACGATACCAGGGCGGTTATTATGGTTACAGCGAAATATCTCATATTTTTATTTCAAGCGACGCGCCACTAATTCCAGGGTTTTTGAACACTTGGTCCCCACAGCCATGAGAAGTTACATTCCGACAAAAGTTTTCCTCATCTGGATTGCATCCCTGGTGACACTGATAGTTCCTTTGCAGGGGCAGGACCAGATATCAACCGATACTGGTGTTCTTCAGTCCGGAACGTCTGAGGTGTTCGCGCGCACGACCGGCCTGGAACGCCTCCGTGCACACGAAAGGCGAACGGAACTCAGGCAGACGTCTCCGTTTTCGGCCGTTCCTTTTCGAAGCGTGGGTCCAACCGTGATGAGCGGCAGAGTGGTTGATGTCGCAGTTAATCCTACTGACCCGACTCACTTTTACGTGGCCTATGCCAGCGGAGGTCTATGGGAGACAAGGAATAACGGCGTATCGTTTGAGCCAATTCTGGATAGCGAAGCAACGATGACGCTGGGAGACATTGCGGTGGCCTGGGGTGATACCACACTGTGGGCAGGGACCGGTGAGAATAATGCCAGCAGATCGTCCTACGCGGGCACAGGACTTTACCGGAGTCGCGATGGTGGGAAGACGTGGACATCCATGGGTTTGCTAAACTCTCACCGAATAGGTCGCATCCGCATACATCCAGACAACCCCAACGTAATCTGGGTTGCCTCCAGCGGTCCGCTCTATTCCTCCGGTGGGGACCGCGGTGTGTACAAAACGACCGACGGCGGTGAATCGTGGACACGGGTTCTGTATTCCGACGATGAGACGGGCGCCATTGACCTCGAGGTACACCCAACCAATCCGGATATTCTCTATGCAGCACTGTGGACACGTGGAAGGAGTGCCTGGAATTTTGTGGAATCTGGTACTGGATCGGGTCTGTACAAATCCACGGATGGGGGCGATACCTGGATCTCGCTAACAAACTTAGACAGTGGGCTGCCATCTGGCAAAGGGTTGGGCCGGATTGGAATTGCTATTGCACCATCTCAACCGGATAGGGTCTATCTGCTTATCGACAATCAGGACCTTCGACCGGATGAAGGTGATAAAGAGGAAGAGGGGGTGACAAAGGAAGACCTACGCGAGATGAACGCGGAAGAGTTTGCGAAACTCGACGTCGAAGACATTGAGGATTACCTGCGATCGAATGGCTTTCCGCGGAAGTACACCGCAAAGAAAGTGAGATCGATGGTTGCGTCAGGCGAGATAGCACCGAATGCGCTGGTTACTTTTCTGGAGGACGCCAACAGTCAACTCTTCGACACGAACGTTATTGGCGCCGAGGTCTATGTTTCAGACGATGGGGGAACCACGTGGAAACGCACACATGAAGACTATCTGGACCGTGTGTACAATACTTACGGATACTACTTTGGGCAAATTCGCGTCTCGCCCTCGAATCCCGACAGGATTTACATTATGGGCGTTCCTCTACTCGCAAGTAGTGATGGAGGTGCAACATTTTCTCGCATCGATGGACCGCACGTTCACGTAGATCACCATGCTCTGTGGATCAATCCCGAGAACCCGAGGCATCTAATCAACGGAAACGATGGTGGGCTCAACATTTCTTACGACGACGGTTGGACGTGGATAAAAGCCAATGCTCCTCCGGTGGGTCAGTTCTACACCGTGCAAGTGGACAATGCCAAACCGTACAATGTGTATGGTGGTTTGCAGGATAACGGTGTATGGTTCGGTCCAAGTACGTACGAGCACAGTTACTCCTGGTACGGGTCTGGAGACTATAGTTACCAGCGACTGCTTGGTGGCGATGGGATGCAGGTTGAGGTTGACACGAGAAACAACGAGGTTGTCTACACCGGTTTTCAGTTCGGTTTCTATTTCCGGATTAACACAAGCACTGGAAAGCGATCTTCTATTCGGCCCACACACGCGTTGGGCGAGCGCCCGTTGAGGTTCAATTGGCAGACCCCCATCCATTTATCGCGGCACAACCAGGACATTCTATACTTCGGGAGTAACAAATTGCATAGATCTCTGGATCGGGGCGATTCGTGGGAAGCTATTTCGGACGACTTGACGCACGGTGGGAGGCAGGGGGATGTGCCATTTGGGACGTTAACGACGATCGACGAATCACCGCTGCAGTTTGGACTTATTTACACAGGCTCGGACGACGGATTGGTGTTCACGAGCCCGGACGGTGGGGTATCCTGGGAGAACATTTCCAATGGCTTGCCAGATGATCTCTGGGTGAGTCGCGTAGAAGCGTCAGCGCATGATATCGACCGAGTCTACGTGTCTTTGAATGGCTATCGCCAGGATCACTTTGGCTCATACGTGTATGTTTCGGAAAACCGTGGTGCGTCTTGGGTCCGACTTGGGACAGATTTGCCTGCCGAACCGGTGAACGTCGTCCTGGAGGATCCAGCAGCTGAGAACGTCTTGTTCATTGGGACAGATCATGCAGTGTACGTTTCAACCGATCGCGGTGCTACTTTCGCCGGGCTGGCCGGTGGCCTGCCCGATGCACCGATCCACGACCTGAAGATTCAGCAGCGAGAATCCGACCTTGTCGTTGGTTCACACGGCCGGTCAATCTTTATCGCCGACCTCGAGCCAATTCGTTCGTTCAAAGACTACAAAGATAGTCGCCTGCATGTGCTGGCTATTGCGCATGTGGATCATCGTTCTGGTTGGGGAAATCGGTCGGCGGTGTGGACGGATTTTGCCGAACCACAAATGACCATAGGATTCTTTGCCGGACAAGGAGGGGAGGTGACAATCGGCGTGTACACCGAGAGTGGAGTGCGAGTACACGAGTGGGAGGAGCGCGCGACCGCCGGTATCAATTACGTCGATTATGATTTGACGGTGACCGACAATCGTCGACGCCTAAATCGCTGGTTGAGGAGGGCGGCTCAAGAAGAAGTCGATTCGGCTGAGAATGGAAAGACTTATCTGGGAGTCGGCAAGTACGAACTCCGGATCAGTAGCGGCAAAACGAAGGCGTCATCGACGTTCGAGGTCAAGGGGAGGGAAGTGGAGACCGTCGTGGAGCCGTCAAGCCGGCCAGACGAAAAGTACAGGATCAAGTAAACCCGGCTGCGTTAGTGATGGGCCTCTATAGTCCCACCATTGCCAGGGTTTGGTCGGTTGCGTTTCGTTCGTGTTCGAACTTGAGACGCGGCAGGTAATCGTTGAGGAGCTCAGTAAACTCTGCTCTGTTTTCGACAGGGATGGGATCTGCTACCGGAAGATTCTCGCGAAGATGGTCGACTTGCTTGCCATTTTTCCAAAATCGGTAACAAACGTGAGGTCCTGTCGCAAGCCCTGTTTTTCCAACGTAGCCGATAACGTCTCCCTGATTAACTCGCACTCCCGGACGAATACCCTCGCCAATCCTGGACATATGGAGATACGCAGTCGTGTATGTTCCGTTGTGCTTAATCTTAACAAACTTCCCATTACCGCCTCGGCGCGTGGCTTCGACCACAACCCCATCTCCGGTGGCTCGAATCGGTGTGCCGTGTGGCGCAAAGTAGTCAGTACCTAAATGCGCTTTGTACCGCTTAAGGACGGGATGAAACCTTCTGGGTGAGTATCTCGATGTTATCCGCGTGTTTTGCACCGGAGCAAGTAGGAACGTCCTACGAATGCTCTCACCGTTCTCATCGAAGTATGCGTTCTGGGTGGAGTCTGCGAAATTAAATGCGTAGTAATCTTTGTGAACATGGACAAATCGAGCGGCCTTGATTTCGCCAACTCCGATTGGCTTACCACCAACTGTTAGAACATCGTACGCAACTCTAAATTTGTCGTCCTTGTAGTTTTGGCGGAAATCAATTTGCCAGGCAAAAACCTCTGAGAGTTTTTGGCTGAGCGATGTTGCAAGAACCTGATCAAGTCGCTGAGCGGTTAGTGTCTCGTACAGCGACGTGGTAAGGAAGCCTTCCGTGACGCGCTCGGTAATTTTGATGGGCCGTTTTTCCACCCGCGCTTCTGTATCTGGACTCAAGCCAAACACCACGTACTCGATAGAGTTGTGCTGATATACCAGGTATTCTGCAACGCCATCCGATTTGCGTTGGTAAACCCGATACGGCTTACCTGCCCTCATATTCCGAAGATCAAAGCGATCTCCAATTCCGTCGACGATTTCTGCTACGCGAGCGCGTTCAACGCCGTAAGAAGAAAGGATATCGGAGAACGTCTCGTTCCGAAGGATTTTCGCTTCTGCGACGTGGTATGAATCGAGGTCGATACCAAAATTATCGACGTTTGAGAATGCCGCTGTCTGGATGACCGAGTCAGAGTTATTAACCACCGGTTCCGGGGTGGTGACACCGCCTGCAACGAGTGCGCCGAAGATAAGCAGGACCAATCCTGAGTAGCTTATTATCTTGGATACAACCACGTTCTAAAATCGTCGAAACTGTTGCTTAAGGACGCAAATTCCAGAGCCTTGAATATACGTTTTGTTCGAGTCTTCCGAAAGAAAACTCATTCTGCTTCCCAGAGTAACTCCGCCTCTCCTTCTATCATATTCGCCCATCGTGCAAGCATAAAAAGGAGATCGGAAAGTCTGTTTAGATAGACTACGGCCACCTCATTTATCGGCTCAAACCCCGACAAACTAACTACCCGGCGCTCCGCCCTACGGCAAACAGTCCTGGCGATATGCAAATTAGACGCGACGATGGCACCTCCAGGCAAGATGAACCGTTTTAGTGGTTCCAGCTGGTCATCGACCGAATCAATATCGTTTTCAAGCTGCAGAATATGCCGATCAGCGATTCTTGGCACCTCGACGGTTGCATCGGCCGGGGTGGCAAGGTCTGATCCAAGGACAAAAAGCTCCCCCTGGATGCGGGAGAGTATTTGTTCCGTGGCGACATGGGGGCTGTCTACCATGGACGCTCGGACCCAGCCCAAAACGGAGTTCAGCTCATCTACGGTACCATACGCCTCGATTCGCGCGTGATCCTTGGAAACCCGACCACCTCCAAATAGTCCCGTCTGGCCCTGGTCGCCTGTTCTCGTATAGATCTTCATTTTTTCTTCTGATTCTCTCTGTTCAGTCGACGTGCACGGGCCCAAGATAGGAGAAGTTTAGGGAGTCAGCGTCTCGCATTATTTCGCATCGCATACGAAAAACCTCTTCCACTAACTTTTCCGTTAGGGTCTCGTCGGTAAGCCCAAACTGGACCTGATTTCCGTCCTGGAGTACGAGGATCCTGTCGGCATAGCGAGCAGCTAGCGACAGGTCGTGAAACGCTGATATTACCGTGACGCTCTTTTCCTTTCTTGCTGCAACCCTACCAAGGAAATCGTGCTGATGAAAAATGTCCAGGTGATTGGTGGGTTCATCGAGAAGCAACAGGGGAGTATCCTGCGCAATGGCCTGAGCGAGGAAGGCTCTCTGGCGTTCACCTCCGCTGAGCGAGAGCACAGAACGCTGCTCGAATTCTTCCAAATCTACTTGGCGGAGTGCCGCCCGTGCCATGACCAGGTCTGCGGCATCGAAGCCCTGGAAGAATCCTTTGTAGGGTGATCGACCGAGGAGAACCAGATCAATCACCTTAAAATCAAAAGAAAGCGGTGTCATCTGCCGGACATAGGATAGCAGGCGTGCGCGCTCTGCATTATTTAGAGCGGCCAGATCCTCCTCAAAAATTTGTAGCGTTCCGCGGTAATCTCTTAGTCCCGCAATCGATGACAATAGTGTTGTTTTTCCGCTTCCGTTCGGCCCAATGATCCCAAGCCATTCTCCTTTGCCGAGTTGGATGTTGATTGGTCCGAGGGAAAAATTGGGTCCGGGGCTGGACTGTAGATCGGATGTGGCGAGCGCGGTCAGAGTGGAGCCTATTGAAAGTGCAGGCGTACACGATACGTAGTTTGGAAACCAGTTGCCAGAGGACAGGCGTGTGCATCTGGTACCGCAAATAACCTAACCAGGGATGATCTGAGGTGAAATTCTTTCTTGCCATAGTCATCGCAGTTCTCGGTGTCTCACAGTGCGACACGGCTCGTTTACAGGACGAGTTTGAAGCCGACGCATTTTCGACTCCGTCAGGCTACACACAGACCGATCAATCCGGTCAAGTTGTTTCTGCGGATGATGACGATTGGCGCGTGGCGCCTGCCTTTTCGGGAAAGATTATTGTGGATCCGATCTATCCGAATCCTTCGCCGGGCGGTTTGGTCGTCGTTCCCTTCCGGGTGCTTGAGGCAGATCCTTCAGTCGTCGGAATTTTTGTCCGCGCGGTTCGCTCGGACGGATCCACCATCCCGTTGGGCGAGTCGTTCGATATTCAGACGCCCGGCTTCCACGATATTCGCATTAATCCGTCGATAATAGGCTCCGTTGGGCTGAGCCGACTTTTTGTTGTTGACAACAGGGGCCAGTTGGTATCCTATGGTGACATTCAGGTGCAATAAAGCACGTTTATTGCACTACATCTAGTTTGATGGCACTTGCCGTGGTGGAACTATCAAACACGTGAATAGAATAGCATTACTAGTATTCGTTGCCTCAGCGGGAATGCCCGCCTTCGGGCAATCCGAAGGTCCCTTCGAGTTCGTCGACGTTGGAGTTTCGGTTGCACCGCACATTGCATCCGGCAGCATCTCTGACAACTGGTCGACTGCACCTGCCTATGGTGTTCACTTCTCTAGCCCGTTTTACGTCGGGGTTGTTTCGCTCGAAGCGAACTACTCTTATTTCCGGTCACGCGGATCGGAGTTGACCGATTTCTGGTCGCTCTTCGTCGGAGCTGGTTGGGGTCCCGAACTAGTTGTCGAGGAACGCTTCACCTTTCAACCGTCGCTGGTTTTTGGGAATGCATACATGCACTTTGTCGAGGAGCCGGTGGACTTCAGGCGTCGCGAATCGGAGTTCTATTACGGGATCAAAACCCTTGCATCTGTTGCAGTCGGGCACAACGTGGCGGTCGGAGTTAGTCATCAGTGGACGCACACATTCACGTCCACGCCAATCAGGCTCTCGACGGTAGGTGCACATGTACGAATAAGATTTGGGACTCCGTCCAAAGTGGTCTCAGCATTGAAATGAGCAAGCCGCATCGAAATAACCTATGCCAGTCTTTTGGTGTGATCGCCTTACTGGTTCTGGCAATTCTGCCCGGTCGAACGGTTGCGCAAAGTACTTCCCGAAGTCAAATTATCACGGGTGCAGAGATTGAGTTGGCCGGAATTGTGAAACTGGCCGACATAGTCTATCTCGTGCAGGATAAATCGATGACATCAGTGGATGGGTTTACATATCAGATGTCTCTGGGAGGTTACGCTCCTAACGATGCACGCTCGTGGTCGGTATTTATTGACGGACACAAAATCAGTGTGGGTGTTCTTGAGACGCAAGGGTTGAATCTTATCGGAGTTCCCATTTCTTCCATCGACTCGGTAGTAGTGACGGGCGAGCCTGGATTTCGTAATGGCAGGTTCGAGCGGTCCTCAACACTGGAGATTTACACGAGGCAGGCGGAGCATCAAGGATTAGGATTTATTGGTTCAGTAGGAGCGGCGAACGAGACGGGAGATCCTGGTCCATACCGTTATGTTGATCCAGACCGCAGATGGGACAATGTGGACAAACGAGGTCCGGATCGCGCGACGATGCTCACCTACGATGGCTCGACTTCAAATGTTAATGCTGGGATCGTGGTGTACAAACTTATCCCATCCGATAGACAAGTTTTCGAACGTAATCGACATATCTTCGACGAGCCCACGACACCTGAGATGACACTGTCGGTTCCTTTTGCCTCGGGTAGGGTCATGTTCGGCAATGCAGAACTTGCTGGCCGCATAAGTGCCGTTGATTTCACTGACATGTTTTTCTCGCAGTCGATCAATCGCGAATTACCCGTAACCCATCGGCAGTTGCACCTGAACGCTAGCGCACGAGTAGACGGGCCCGCGGTCTCCTATTCGTCAACGCTCAGGCATTCAAGTCGAAGTATTTTGAATGATGAGCGAGCGACCACCGTACCGGTAGATTGGCATTTTGGAGAATCAGAGATCGTGGTGAGTGCGTCTCCGCGAATGAACGATCTAAGTAGCCAGATAGGGATGTCCGTCGTGCGTCGGACCGCGACAAGCGACTCTCTATCGGCCGAAGACACTGACTTACGGATTTCAGCTATCGTGAGTGATGTCAATACCGGAAGGTGGACATCTGCAGTTGCCGGGCAGGTTGGGAAGATATCGACTGGTGTCGTGGGACACTTGAAAGGGTCGGCTTTTCTCAACAGATCTGGTTCGACTCTCTCGTTGTCGGCTGGCCTTGCACGTGAGGGCTTCCAGGATTCCGACCCATTCTTTCATTGGACCACTAAGGGTCTCAGGTTTCTCCCGACGGGGTTAACCAACGTAAGGTACCCCGAGATCTCGCATTCGTGGGCACTCTCAAGCGATGCTGATTTTTCCGTTGATCTCGATCACGGTCTAACATTCACCATTGGTGTGGGTGGCCGCCGTCATGTCGGAATCCCGCGGCAAGAACGCTTCCTCGTAGCTGATGGAACGGGATTCCTTCCCGATTCACTTTCGTACGCGCGGGTAAGTGGTACGTCCGCGTTGATTAGAACCTCGGCTTCTCTTACGAGAGGTCGATGGAGTGGGAAAATTGGCTATCGCGTGCAGGAACCAATAACTGGTGGAGAGCTGTTCAGGGGAGCCTTGCGTTCCTTGCCAGAACATCAGGTATCGATGCACCAGAAGTATTCGTTTGCTTCCTCGTTCGATGTTAGAGGTTCGCTTACTGTTGCATCATCAACCGACTGGACAGAGCAGTTCACAATTCTCGACGGGGGACATGTGGAGTTCAGTACGCCAATGTTTGCACGCCTGGACCTCAGTCTCAGGAAGGGGCTATTCGGTAATCGAATAAATCTGTTTGCCCTTGTCGAGAACGTCCTAAATCAGGATATTCGGTATCACCCGCTGGGTGCGAAATTCGATCGCACACTAACGGTGCGGGCATCGCTCAAATTGTAAAAGGAAACATTGTTTTGGCCGCTCCCGCTCCTGGACATCGCGGTAGTCTCACAACGAAAAATTCAGAAAGCGGCGGTATTCAATCCTGTATTGTTAAACTCGTCGCCGCAGTTTTTGCGCTGGTCGCTCTTGTAACGCTCCCTATTGTTATCCTCGTGCGGACTGCGACATATCTGTACCTTGTCCAAGGTGTGAATCATTGGGTATCTATTCTTGCCGGGATGGTTGCGCTAACCATCCTTCTTGCAATTTATCTGGCCGGAGCCTCTCTCTTTGTAAAGTCCGACAAAGTGTTCTCTGCGAATCGATTCAAGCTCATCGCGGTGGTTGTCTCATTGTGTTGCCTGTATGGCATTCTTTATACATCTGGCGCACACTTCAAATCGGAGTCTGTGAGGACAACTTACACCTCGCTCCATCCGATATTGCGTCTCGCAACGAGTGCGCTGTTTGTGGTTGACAGCAAGGCCGTGGTGACCGACATCAGTCGCGTGCCAGAGGACTATTCGCGCATGGGATTGTCCGTGAATGAAAACTCACTGCACTATAAACAGGCTGATGGCTATGCCCACGCGGTAGACTTGCGGACCAATGGACGTTCGTGGTTCAGGAATATCGTCGTCGTTGGATACTTTCGGATTTTGGGTTTGCGGACGCTGCGGCACGTAGGAACCGCAGATCATATTCACATTTCGCTTCCCAACCCACGCTAGCTCACTTGTGATTCATCAAGATTGGGGCCATGCGATCGTACTCCGACACAATCTCGTTAATTAGTGATTGTATTCTGTCAGCATCTTCTTCTGAGGATGACTGCAGTCTGTCACAGAGTGACGCCAATCCAACAAGTCCAACCTGCGCACTACTCGACTTGATGGTGTGCGCGGCCCTGGCGATGGCTCCGCGGTCTTGATTTGCCAAACCCAGCGCCAAATCGTTTAGTAGTCGCGGTGTAAGGGAGATGTAGCTGTCGATGAGGTCGATGACAAATTCTGGATCATCTTGCGCCAGTAAGGCGAGGGCTTCCTTCATTGCGACCGACGGGTCGACTTCCGGTTCATGCATCGGTTCGCCCCAATCGGCCTCCGTGTGTACAAGGTCCTCGATGATCGATTTAGGTTGGCCGGACTCCGCAATCAGATGTGGCGCTGCTTTACCGGTTGCCGGCTTGATCTGTTGCAACGTCTCAGCGATCTCTGCCAGTCGAACAGGTTTGGCAAGGAAGTAATCCATGCCAGCCTCCAGGCACTCGTCCCGGTCTGTTGCCTGAGCATCGGCAGTGAGGGCAACGATTACCGGTTGCCTATCCTTAGCAAGGTTCTTCCTAATTACGCGAGTAGCTTCCATTCCATCCATCTCCGGCATCTGCCGATCCATAAACACGACGTCGTAATTCACGCGCTCAAATGCGGCAACAGCCTCTATTCCATTTGCAACGACGTCTACGGTGTAGCCCAAACGTTCGAGCATTCGGCGGGCGACCTTTTGGTTTACAATGTTGTCCTCGGCAACCAGGATTTTTAGAGGAATTTCTTTTGCCATGCTCGCATCGACATAGCTTAAACCGCTGCCAACATATTCATCGACAAAGTCCTCATCCAGCACGCGGCACAGTGCTCCAAAGATACGCCGACATTTAAGTGGTTTTGTCGCCCAGCCATCTACATACTTGGAATTAATCTTGGGACGATGCCCCACGCTCGACATCATTACGATCGGAGTACGATCCTTCAGGCGAGTACGAATCGTTTGTGCTGCCTCGATGCCGTTCATGTCACGCAACTTTGAGTCAAGCAGGATGACGTCAAATTCGGTCCTTCCTGTCAGGCAAGTAACCAGTTCTTTGCCTCCCGACAAAACATGGGTTGCAGCGCCGATAGCCTCCAACTCGTAGGAGAGGATGTCGGCAAGTGTTGGACTGACAGCTACAATTGCAATGGATTTTCCGGTCAGGACTCTGGAGTAAATCTGAGCTTCGTCGACTGCCTGAAGATTGCCAACCTGCACTGGTAGTTTGAAGGTAAACGTTGACCCTAATCCCACCTCACTTTCGACGCTGATTGAACCACCCATGAGTTCGACGAGTCTTTTGGAGATAGTCAGACCGAGCCCGGTTCCACCATATTTTCTGGTTGTTGAAGCGTCTGCTTGTGTGAAGGCGCGGAACAGGTTTTCCAGCTTGTCTTTTGCAATTCCGACACCTGTATCTTGCACAGCGACGCAGAGCTCGCAAGAATCGTTGGTGGTTTTCTCAGCAGACACAAACACACGAACCTCGCCTCCCTCGGTAAACTTTACCGCATTTGCTACGAGGTTCACTATCGTTTGACGGGTCCTTGTCTGGTCTCCAATGATTTCGGTTGGAACGTTTGGGTCGAGTCTGTACATAAGCTCAACCCTCTTGCTAGACGCTTGGGCTGAAACCAGATCAATCGCCTCTTCAACCATCGACCGGACCAGGTATGGGGCCTGCTCAAACTCAACCTTTCCTGCCTCTATCTTGGAGAAGTCGAGGATGTCATTGATAATCGATAGCAGAGCTTCACCTGAGGTACGGATTGTTTCGACGTAGTCTGCCTGCTCGGCGGTTAGCTTTAGATCTGCAAGCAGACTAGTCATCCCGATGACGGCGTTCATCGGTGTGCGAAGTTCGTGGCTCATGTTTGCGAGGAAGCGTCCCTTGGCATGCGTTGCCTCCTCGGCAATTTTTTTCGCGCTTTTGAGTTCACCCACTGCGTCGGACAATTGGCGTGTCTGACGTTTGAGTGCTGCCTCTGCCATTTTCCGCGTTGTAATGTCTTCGATCGTTCCCTCGTAGTACGACAGTTTCCCGTGGGCATCCATTACAGCCCTGGCATTTTCCCGAACGTATAGAGAGGCCTTGCCCTTTGAATTCCAAATCGTTTCGTAATCCGTTACCTCACCGAGGGCTGACAACCTGGCTTCAAATTTATCTCGTGCCTTACGATCAACGAATCCATCCATTTTGATATTCCGGGAGAGAACATCGTTTGCACTATCGTATCCAAGCATTTTCGCGAATACACTGTTGGCAGCAACGAGTTTACCCTGGGCGTTGATTCGGTAGATACCCGCCGGGACGTTTTCGAATAGTCGTCTGTACTTGCTCTCACTTTTCTTTGCTGCTTCAACCGCGATTTCCAGCTCGTGCCTGGCATCCTCTGCATCGTCGAAAGCTTGTTTTGCATCCTGCAGCGCCTGCTTTAGGGTCGCGTTTCTTTCCTCCTCCTGACGATTGTTGAGGCGGGTTCGCGCAAATCCATTCCGTGCCAGGTGGATCATTATCGCGATGCTGCATGCACCAACGAGTTCGATTCCAAAGAACATCCAAAGAGCGTTTGGTTCGGCGAACAGCGCCACGACTACAAACGCCGAGCACACAACAAGCAAGAGTCCCAGCAAACCTCTGGAAGAGAGAATCAGAAAACCAGACAACGTTACCGCCAGCAGTATCGAGGTTGTATTTTCTGGCGAGGGTTGCACAAACAGGTGGAGCAGGGAAATGCCCACCGCCATCGTACAAATTGTCCCGCTAATTTCGTGCGCCCACATCAGAACCCACTCGCCCTTCTTACAGATGCCGTTAAGGACAATGCAGAAGACGCAACCTACAATGCAGAGCGCGGCCATCCCCACCGAGAAAACCGTGTCCGAGAAGAAGTAGAAGACGATGGCCGACACGATAAAGACGACCGCAAGACCTGGGGTAGTTGACCGAACGGATTCCACAATCGTCTCCCTGATGGCGATCTCGGAGTCGGTGAGCCGGGTGGCGTCGGAATTTCGCTGCCGGAGAGCTCGCCTCAGCCCGCCGACGGAGTTGGCCTCCTCGACATTGTTTTCCCTATCTGGGGGGCTTGTGGGGCTGGTTGGAAACATGTACCTGCTTGCGAGATCTGCGTATTCTCACCTAATCGTCATTTTGTGTCCATTGTAAAGCCTCAACCGGTCCATAGAAGCCAAAATCGACGATATCAGGTGGCAAGTCGGAACGGTCTGCCGTTATCTGAATACAATCCCGCGATTCGGCGACAGGACGCTGGCACTCAAGACACGAGGCAATCTTCCCCCAGGTACAGAACGACATATCCGCTAGACGCATCCAGCCAGGAAAGCTGGGAGAGGTTTCGCCATGCTGAGTGGACACGTCCTCGTTCTGAACAGAGACTACCGCGCGCTGTCGATCTGCAGTGTTCGGCGCGCAATATGCCTGCTTTTGCTGGAAAAGGCGGAACTCGTTCAGGCCACGCCAGAACAGTTCATACGCTCATCATCGACAGCCTTGCCGCGACCAAGCATTGTAAGGCTGACCCTTTTCGTAAAGGTGCCATACCGACGAATTATGCTGTCCCGAAAAAACGTGCTTCGGCGAGACGGCTTCAAGTGCCAGTACTGTGGTGCCCGGGACAAATTGACGATCGACCATGTGCATCCAAAGTCCCGAGGTGGCAAGGACTCCTGGGAGAATCTAGTCTCCGCGTGTGTTCCTTGCAATAACAGGAAGGGAAACAAGACACCCGAGGAGGCAAACATGAATTTGCTGCGCAAACCTTTTCGGCCAAGTCATGTTATGTTCATCCGGGATTTTGTTGGCAACGTCGATGATTCCTGGAAACCGTATTTATTCCTGGCCTAACCCAACGTCCCGTAATTCCCGCATGCCGAACTCTGTAAAAGTAATTGCTCGACTGCTGTGGTTCGCGCCACTCCTCCTATTCCTGCTGGCAATAAACCAGGCCCGGGTGGCCGTTGATTTACGCGAGACCCTAAATAGCGGGGCACGGGCAACAGCCGTGGTAACAGATTTCGACAAGGTCGATCGAGCGGATGTGACGTATGGCTACGTAAGCCTCGAGGTACCCATGGCCGATGGTTCGACGCTGGTAAAAGAAAAGCTAACCTTGCCGTACACGCTGTTGCCTCACGTCGCGGGTCAGGAATCTTTGGAAGTGTTGGTACTTCCAGGTAGTCAACAGGAGGTGGTCATTGCTTCCATTGCGCAGACACAGTGGAAGATCGCAGCCATTCAGGCGGCGATGGCGTTTGGGGCCTGCATCCTGTTTGGATTGGGGGTTAACTGGTGGAACAGGTATCTGGCTAGGGAAGGGGACCCTGCCTACCGGGAGTACATTCCTGAAGCAGAGCAGGAACCCGCAGAAGTAGCTAGCCTGTAGGCTCTTCGGGGTACATGTCTCCTACGTATTCAGCGTAACCGTTGAAAAGTTGAGTGCCTACGCGCTGAACGTTTTTGGTTGATGAGATAAACCTTTCGCTTGCCTGTGACCAGCGCGGATGAGGTACATGCGGATTTACGTTTGAAAGGAAACTGTACTCGGTTGGAGCAAGATCATTCCAAAAAGTCCGTGGCTGTTTTCGGATGAATTCGATCTCGGCGACCGCCTTCGCTCCTTTGTAGCCGTACTTCCATGGTAATACCATCCGCATGGGAGAGCCGCTTTGTTTCGGAAGCGGTTGACCATACATCGCAGTAGCCATGAAGGCCAAACCGTTTGTGGCTTCGTCAATACGAAGACCTTCGTAGTACGGCCACTCATACCAACTTTGGCTAACGATGCCTGGCATTTCCTTTTTCTTCGCGGCACTCAGGAAACGAACGTGTGTTGCGGCAGATAAGGGCTTGCAGAGCTCAATCAGAGACCTCAGGGGGAATCCAGTCCATGGGACCGTCATCGACCAGGCCTCTACACATCGGAAGCGGTAGAGCCGCTCCTCCAAAGGCATTTTATTAATCAGGTCGGCGACATCGATCTCAAATTCTTTTTCCACTTCACCGCGGACTTTCAGGGTAGCTGGGAACGGATTGTATTTCTCCGTGGCACTCCAGATCTCTTTCGTGTTTCCAAATTCGTAGAAGTTGTTGTATGACGCAGCTGCGAGGTGGTCCGTAACGACCCTTTCTGGAACGACATACTCAGCATTTCTCGCCGCTGGCAGACCTTCCCGCGGAGCATTTTCAGGAATTGTGTCCAGCGGTCCTATTCCCGTACGAGCCGACGGGCTTTTAGCCCCAATGCCGCGCGGCTCACATCTCCATGCTGCAGTGCTCAATCCTATTGATCCCAACCCAAGTGTCCGAATGAAGTCGCGCCTTCCGACGTATGTCGCTTCATCAGTCGCCTCCGATTCTTTAATGCGCCAACCTTCCGGAATAATTACGTGTGCCATGTCTCGTACTTCTTGTGAATGCTAGCAAATGATTTTGCTCAAGCGTTATCTTTGCAACAGTTGGGGGTGCCCTTTGCGGGCTGAGATCAGACCCTTTGAACCTGATCCGGGTAATTCCGGCGAAGGGAAACAAAGATGCCAGTGATGGCAATCAATACTGTAGTCTGATCGGTTGGTTTCTCTAATCTTGTCCGGTTATGACTATGTTACAAAGATGTGATCTTTTCGCCCTGCTGATGCTTGTCGGAGCATTCATCAGCGCAAATCCCGCCTGGTGTCAGACTACGATTGCGGGTGTCGTTACGGATGCTAACGGCCTGGCCCTTGGAGGAGCGAACATCGAAGTGGTAAGCTTGCGATTAGGTCAGCCGCGCGGCGGAGATGTCACTGACTACGAAGGTCGCTTCGAAATACACATCAGTACCACTGGGATGTATCGGGTGAAGGCCTCTTTTGTCGGGTACGCGGATTCGACTGCGACCCTAATGCTTACCCAGTTCTCAGATACAGTCACTATCGATTTTGCATTGAGACCAGTTGCACTGCAGCAACGTGAACTCACGATCGTTGCGTCGCGCTCATTGCCCGGCCGCTCACCGGTTACGACAAGCGAGCTTACGGAAGGCGACATTTGGCAGCTTCCGGCATTGCAAGACACGCCCATGCATCTCTCCACACGACCATCCATGGACAGTTATACTGAGAGCGGTAATGGTCTGGGCTATACGTACGTAAGCCTGCGCGGGTTTGACCAGCGAAGGATCGCTGTATCCATCAACGGGATTGCGCAGAATGATCCGGAAACGTTCGATGTTTTCTGGATAAATTTCTTCGATCTGTCGAGCACAACAAAAGATATCCAAATTCAGCGGGGGGCATCGGGGGCTGTCTACGGTTCCTCCGGTATTGGAGGTGCGATCAATTTGGTTACGGATCCTTTTGAAGCGAGGCCATCCATGACGATCGAGGGCGGTCTCGGGTCGTATGCATCGCGGAAGGTTTCTGTCCAGGCAAACTCCGGCCTAATCGGAAATCAGTTAATCCTTTTTGCGCGAGGTAGCCGTGTAGTATCCGATGGATATCGCGACTGGTCCTGGTCCAGGTTTTGGAGATTCCAGGGCGGCGTGAAGTGGTTCAACGAATCGACAACACTTTCCCTGCTAGCGTTCGCCGGGAGGCAGAACGATGCGCTCACCTACGTTGGCATCTCAAAGACGTCCAACGATGTAATACCAACCGCAACTTCTGACGGAAGCATGGAAACGCGCCGGTCGAATTATTCGGAGTTCGCCGGCGAGATTGAGCGATTCCATCAACCGCGGTTCGAGTTGAGGCATGAACAGGCCCTTTCCGATAAGATTACTCTCGACCAGACGGCCTACGTGATTACAGGCGAGGGGAATTTTGATTTTGACGCATCATTTAGATCCGCAAACTACCTTCGGCTGCCAGACGGTTTTGTGTCAGGCCCTGACAGAGACCTACCGCTGTTCGCGGCCAGAACAGATGTAACATCAGAGTCGGTGTATTTTCGCGCTTATTTGGATCAATGGAGAATCGGATGGCAACCCAAGCTCCTGATCACCGGGCGTCAATCCGCAAACACAACACTCGGCATAGACGCAACACTGCATCGG
Source organism: Rhodothermales bacterium (assembly GCA_965224105.1). Taxonomy (GTDB): domain Bacteria; phylum Bacteroidota; class Rhodothermia; order Rhodothermales; family JABDKH01; genus CBDCYH01. The sequence goes on from CBDCYH010000001.1 coordinate 42,716, forward strand.
TCACTTCGATGGGGGCGAGTTGAATCGTCCGACATCATCCCTGATGCCTTCGTCGGCGATAGCGACTACCGTGTTTATTCGATAAAAGGAGAGAAAGCTGTTGCCTCAATGTTCGGTTCTCATCGAAGAAGTGTAGGGCTGGATGTTATCCTGCAAGGTGACGTGCTCGTAACGCTCCGCCAGTATCGTGTTTTTGATGAGGATTTTTTCGGCACGTCATTCACCACATCATATGCCTCAGTAAATCCGCGGTTGGGGGTTACCGTGTTTCCCGAACGCCCACTTACGCATTACGCGAGTGTTGCCTTTGCAACACGCGAACCCCGCCTGAAGTCACTCTACGACGGTGAGGAGGCAGGTGCGGGAGCCACGCCAATGTTCGCACCCACATCGGATGGCTCGTTTGATTATTCGAAACCGCTAGTCCGACCAGAAAAACTATTCAACATCGAAGGTGGGACAACCTGGAAATCGGCAAAGGCTAAGGTGGCAGTAACCGCATACTTAATGGCGTTTAAGGATGAGATCATTCCAAGCGGCGGCCTCGACCAATTCGGGATCCCAAGAACAGGTAACGCAGAACGAACGCGACACGTAGGTCTGGAGATGGAGTCCACCTTCGCGCTTGCCCCATCACTTGAACTATATTCCTCGCTGGCTTTCAGTAAAAACACTTTCGTCGAGTTCACAGAGTATCAATCCGATGGTGCACCCGTTGACCGATCCGGTAATAATGTTGCAGGATTCCCAGAGCAAACAGCTTTTGCATCGTTAAGATATACGAGACGTGGGGTTGAGGCGTCGGTCGGAGTAAACCACAGTGGGGGATATCCGGTCGACAATTCTACCTCCGGCGATGAGGACGCAACAGATCCTGCTCTCAATCTGGATTCCTACTGGTTCGCGAATGCTTCTTTCCGGTACCAACCGGAAAACGTGAATGAACTGCGGGGTTTGGAGCTGTTCCTGGACATCAACAATGTTACGAATCGCCGAGTCCTCCTGGCGGGGAACATTGGCTTTGGTGCGCCGCAGTTTTATCCTCTGGCCGAACGGAATTTCTTCGCTGGAGTGCGCTATACCGTACAATAGGCGTTAGTCGTACGGGTACAAACTTGCGAGCACAGCCGGGTCGGCACCGGCCATATACCGTAACCACAACTGCGTGTTCAAGAGTTGCTGTCGGAAAGCCCCTTGTCCCTGGAATCGCCTGGCAGAGGTTGTGGAGATCTGTCGTAGAAAGTGAAACGGAGCAACCTTGCGAATGGCGCGAACGAATTCAAGGTCTTCGAACAGCGGGACGAGAGGAAATCCGCCCGTGGTCTCAAAGATTTCTTTCGTAACAAATATTCCTCTATCCCCAAAACAAAACGAAGCAATTCGTAGCTGCGTGCACTTGCCGTAGAATGCCAGGAGGGGAGACCGTTTGTCATCGAATGCGAGCCGGAATACTCCGCCTCCTTGTTCATCTTTTAGCACGTCCCGAATTTCCTCGCAGGCGTCAACGGGAATGAGCGTGTCTGCGTGCACAAAAAGGTAAATATCCCCGGTGGCGATTCTGGCTCCGGCATTCATTTGTACCGCCCTTCCTTTTTCTGCTGATGTGACGACTCCAAACCGGCTAGCAATTGTCACAGTTTCGTCGCTACTCCCCCCGTCAACAATAATAATTTCGTCCGGATTGTTCGCGGCGATTCGTTCGAGCGATTTATCGAGGACCTCTGCTTCGTTCAGCGCTGGCACGATCACCGAGATGCTCGGATTCATTACCAGTAGGCCTGTTTCATGCAGAAGACGGATCCACCGGACTTAATGTATTCACTAGTGTCTACGAAGACAGGGTTTAGCCCCGCGTCTTGCAGTTTCTCTCCAGTTACGTCACATCCCATCTGCAGTATGACATTCTTCCCATCAGGACAGTGGGCATTCACCGCAAAAAGTTTACGAGCCTCGTCCTCTGGTGCGCTAATTACGTTGTCGAAGAGTTTATCGATCAATTCTAATCCCCGCTCATCGAATGCTTCTCGGTAGACCAGACAGGTATCTTCGGTCAACATGCTGAGGCACGTGTCGAGGTGATAGAAATCCGGATCTGACAATGAAAGTGCGATAACGTCAACACCGATTTCATCTGAAATAAACTCGTACGCTTTCAGGTCGGACCGGAAACCGTAGCCGCCCCAGAGAAGGAACCGGCCAGAATGCCATAGCGCGTCCCCCATCCCCTCAAAGTTGCTAATGGATGCAGGCATTTTGTGGATGGTGTAATTGCGTCGTCTAAAAAACTCCCGGTAGTACTGCACTTCTTCTTTCCGTTGATCCGCATGCATTATCGAAAGGAAAAGGCCATTTTCGTTTTTCACCGGATCATGAAACGGTAAACACTGGTTTGCGCAAAACACCATATCGGGTAGTCCGCGGACTCCCTCCAGTTTCTCCACCTGGAATCCAAGGTCCGTGTAGGTTCGGACAAGCGTCTCCCACTGGTGGACGGCGTTCTTGAAATTTACGGTCCCAATATTCCCGGCCATGTGTGGATTGATTACGTACTCGACCGAGAAATATTGAGGAGACGTCATCAAAATCTTCCCGGGAACGGGGACGGGCCTCAAATCAGAAATATCAAAACTAATGTCCGTCGCGGATTGAACTACCATCTGAACTTTGTATTTGTGAGGGTTATCAAAAATAACAAAGCCCGCGACTTTCGCCACGGGCTTCTCCCAAATTACTTCTAACTGCCGGCGGTTAGTCGCCCCGGGTCTGTTCCAGATATGCGTTTGGGACGAACGACTCGACGCTAACCACGCCGTTCGAACGCCGAACTTCGACATCATCCAGCATGCGGAAGGCATGTTCGTCGTTCTTCGCTGCCCCACGCATTCCGGCAAGGGCACCCTTGGTCAGACTAGCGACATCACTCGCCGTCGTTGATTCGGCAGGCGTTAGAATTGCCCGTACCGCAATACCGTCTCGCTCAGCATCAATTCCAAATGCGGCTGATGAGATTGCGTGGAGCAGGACGTCCATCTCTGCATCACTATTGCTTTCGCTTGAAATGCCTGCTGCCTTTATGTCTTTGGCGACAAACCAGCTAGCCGTCGTTTTAACCTTGCGCACAAGGTCATTCACTTTTTCATCAGCTGCTAGACCAGGGCTATCCGAGGCCAGTCGGTCGAGTGTAGACTCTATCCCTGGTCGGGATGATGCGCCCACCATCAATTCGTCGTTTGCAAATGCCACGTAGAAATCGTCAGAACCGAAGATGGTGATTCCGTTGTAGCTCGTCTTTTCGAGGTCGTCACCCATGTGCTGGACGGCAAACTCTTCAAATTTGTCAGCCCTTATGTTCGCATAGACTGCGAAGGTGGCCTGCTCGTCTTTGCCAACCGACAGGTACAATTCTTTGACATCGGTGAGCGGATCAAAACCGGTTGCGTCCAGAAAATCCTGAACGTTTGCGTCCATCTCATCAGAAACATCCTGCAACGAGAACGCTTTTTCTTGCATCTCGCGGAGATAGGGATTCTCATTCATTCTTGTTGGGTTCACCATTCCGACCATGACGGCATCCGACGGTAGCAGTTCAAGTGCATTTTTCGTGTTGACGGATACCTCCGGGGATACCTCAAGCTGATTCTCGCACCCTGCGAAAATGAGGAGAGTCAGTGCCGACAGGAGCAATAAATAGGGCTTCATGGGGTTCGGTTCAATGTTAGTTAGAAGTCTTTTGTCTTAAGTCTAAAGAAGGCGAGCCCGTAGATTACCAGGCCGAATAGGATGGACGAAAAGAAAGGATAAAGGGTCTTTACGCGATCTATTCCGGTGAGTTGCGCCGGGAGGGACGTTACCTCAGCGAAATTGGGCAGAATGTGATAAAAACCCCAAAACACATTCCGCCAGGGCATGGTGATCTGTGCAGCCAGGTTTTCGCCCCCCGCAAGGATGACCGAGCAGAATATCAGTCCATAGGTAAATATGAGGCTTAGGGCCGTTGAACCCGTCGCAACGGTTGTGAGTGTTACAACCGAGTAGAGGACCATGAACATGATTACGACAACCGGGATCGCGGCAAAAAATCGGAAATTCCAGACCCCAGATTTCATTGACATTACGAGCCATACCATGACAAACAGGTACGTGGCCAGTGTAGCAACCACCGCGGCGACACCAAGGAGATGTCCGCCAAGGATCTGCGATCGCGACAGTGGCTTGGAAAAAATCAGGTCCGCCTGGCCGCTCTGCATAAAGCTAGTGAACAGGGGGGCGGTTGCGAACAACCCCAGCAACGCAGCGATCCAGTAGGCGGCTCCAGCAACGAACGATTGGATGGAAATGACAAAACGGGTGAGGCCAAAATCTTGTCCACCCGCCTCACTGATTTCATTCGGGATCCCGGCATCGGTGCCGAATATTCTGATGCCTGCCAGACTTCCCTCAACAATATCTAGATTTAGCGCGAACAGTAGCATTATCCATGACAGCGTTGCCATGAGGAAGAGGCCGACGGTGATTTTTTTGGCTCGGAGCTCTCGGAACGTAAGTGCGATTACGGAGATCATTTTCCTCCTCCGGCGTGTTCACCTATCGCGGAGATGAAAGAATCCTCCAAGGTGGTGCGCGTCCTTGTGATCTCTTCGATCGAAACGCCGTGTGCCCGTAAGCTGTCGAGGAACGCATTCATGCCCTCTCTTGAGTCGACGCGAAGACGCGTCTCTTCGAGATTTCCCTCATCAGCAGGAATGCGCTCAACGATTGCATCCTCGAACGATTCCAACAATGCAGGTGGAATGGCTGATGATCTTATGGTGTAGCTCTGAGAGATTCTGGTCAGTTGATCGACCGTGCCCGCGGCTGCGACAACGCCTTTGTTCAGTATCACAACTCGCGAGCAGATTTGCTCTACTTCGGAAAGTAGATGTGAGTTGAGAAAAACTGTTTTACCCTGGTCGCGAAGGGCGGAGAGGATTTTTCTGATTTCGAGACGCCCTATCGGATCCACACCATCGGTTGGCTCGTCCAGAAAGACGATGGCAGGGTCGTTCATTAGGGCCTGTGCAATACCGACGCGCTGCATCATTCCCTTAGAGTAACCTCCGATTGGTCGGTCTGCCGCATCAGACATAGAAACAAGTTCTAGTAGTGGAGGAATGCGCTTCGATGCCTCGGCGGGTTCGACTCCCGACATCCGCCCGAAAATAGAGAGCATCTGGCGACCGGTGAGATATTTCGGGAACTGATGTTTCTCCGGCAGAAAACCGATTTTCTTCCGGGCAAGATGTGTTGTAGAACGAACACCCAGGATGTGGCACTGGCCGCTGGTGGGCTTGGCAAGGCCAAGTAAAATTTTCAGGATTGTTGTTTTGCCAGCACCGTTCGGTCCCAGTAAGCCAAAAACCTCACCTCGCCCGATTTCAAGGCTTACACCTTTTACCGCTTCCACCTTTTTGGTTTTTAGCAATCCGGTTCGGTACGTCTTGACAAGGTTTTCGACCTGTATCGCTGGGGTCACGTCGGGTTTGTCTGTTCGTTGGATTCCGGCGTACGACTAAAATTCAGAATTGTTAGGAGGACGCGTCGGATAGAGAGCTGGACAATACGACCGATCGGGGCACGGCGATACGGATATTGGTTGCATCGAACGATTTTTTAATCGCCGCACGCATTCCTCGTTCGACCTGGAATTGGTCGCCAGGTCGAACCCGAGCGACAATTCGAACATCGAAGCCAGCTCCGGACAATTGCGTCATAGCAACGACCTCAGGCTTATCGTCTAGCAGAGTGGCACTGTTGTCCGCGGCCCAGCTGTTCACCGCATCCTGAATTACGGACAGAACGGACTCGAGATTTTGGTCGGTATCGACGCTGATTTCAACAATCGCCCTCGCAAAATCTCTACTCAAGTTCGAGAACACCCTAAGCTCTCCGGAAGGAATCATCATCAACTCGCCGTTGTATTTGCGAATACGGATCAATCTGACACCGATGTCTTCAATTACTCCGGTATGCTCGCCGTGTCGGATCGTATCACCAACGCTTATCGAGTCATCGAAAAGAAGAAATATTCCTCCGATGACATCCTTCACCAGGGTTTGTGCTCCGAAGCCAACGGCAAGACCGGCGATGCCAGCGGTTGCGATTAACGCACCCACATCAATTCCTATCTCATCGAGTATGACAACAACAGCCAGAGGCCAGGCTATATAACGAACTACCGAGCTGAATAAATGGGAAATTGTTCTTGCTCGTTGTTTGTCTGCGTCGAGGTCGTGCCGCGCAGAATACTGTTGCTCGAAGAACCTGGTTGCCCTGTCCACCAGATAAATCGCCAACCTCGCCAAGGCCAGGACAAACAGAATGGTGGCGATTTTGGTAAGCACTTCCGGGCTCAGCCAATCTATACTTGATCGGCTTTCAATCGATGCGGCTGTTGAGTCCTGGATTAGTCCGGTTGCCTGCTGTATAGCGTCTTGCGGAAATGTCATTGGGGTGGAGGTCAAGACGACGCGATTGCCGCAAGTCCTGGGAGATCTTTGCCTTCCAGGAATTCCAACATTGCTCCACCGCCGGTTGAAACATGGCTCACATCATCATCCAATTCTGCTTGCGATATCGCCGCAACAGAGTCGCCACCCCCCACGATGGTTAGTGCACCGCTTTTGGTCGAGTCCGCCATAGCCTGTGCGATGGCAAGTGTGCCCCTTGCAAAATTGGCGAACTCAAAAACGCCCATTGGACCATTCCAAACTACAGTTTTTGCCTGCTCAATAATCGCGCTATACGTTCTTCTCGTTTCAGGGCCTATGTCTAACCCCATCCAACCGTCTGGGATGTCGCCTTCTACTGTTTTTGATTCAGCATCATTGTCGAAGGTGGTGGCGACCACGTGATCGGTTGGTATGAGTAGCTTGCTACCTGCCGCGCGTCTGAGTTGCCTTGCCTGTTCGAATTTGTCTTCTTCGACAAGCGATGTGCCTACCTGCACCCCGCTTGCCGCGAGGAACGTGTAGGACATGGCGCCCCCAATGAGGAGATGCTCGACTTTCGGCAGAAGATTCCTGATAATCCCGATCTTGTCAGAAACTTTGGCGCCCCCGAGAATCGCTACGAACGGGTTGTCGGTATTGTCCAGCAATTTGCTGAGGTAGCTCACCTCTTTTTCCATCAGCAAGCCCAGATATTTCTCATCCGAAAGATGGGCCACGCCAACGGTCGATGCATGTGCTCGGTGTGCCGTTCCGAATGCGTCATTAACAAACACAGATCCCAGTTCGGCAAATTCGGAGGCCAAAGTTGGGTCGTTTGCTTTTTCCCTCGCATCAAACCTTGTGTTTTCGAGGATAACTACAGATCCCCAGGGGACTGCTCCGACATGGTCCTTTCGTTCGGCACCCGTGTGTGAGCAAAAGCTGACAGAACAATCGACGAGTCCGGCCAGGTGTTCGGCCACAGGGCGCAGACTTAGCGCCGGGTCAACATTGCCTTTTGGTCGGCCAAGGTGACTCAGCACGACGGCTTTTCCCCCGTTGTCAACGATATGTTTTAACGTTGGAATGGCAGCGCGAATCCGGGTATCGTCTGCAACGACTGGAACAGTGCCAGAACGATCCAGTGGCACATTGAGATCGGCCCGGACGACAACAGTTTTCTTGGAAAAGTCGGCAGCGCCGATGGTATTGAGCATAGTTGCTATTTCAGTCGAGCAGCTTTTTCGACAATGTCTACTGTGCGGTTGGAGTATCCCCACTCGTTGTCATACCAGCCAACCACCTTAATTGTGTTTTCGTGTACCATTGTCGAGAGTGAATCGAAGATGCACGAGGCTGGGTTATGTACGATGTCGGTCGACACTATGGGATCGGTGCAGTACTCCAGGACTTTTTTCATTTTCCCCGTCGCTGCCCGCTTGAACGCGTTGTTCACCTTGGCTACTGTGGGCTTTTTGTTTACTTGCACAGTGAAGTCGGTAATAGATCCATCCGGGATTGGGACACGAAGTGCCATCCCGTCCAGTTTACCTTGCAAGTGGGGTAGTACAAGGCCAACTGCCTTGGCTGCGCCCGTTGTGGTTGGGATGATAGAGTGGGCAGCTGCCCGAGCTCGTCGCAAGTCCTTATGGGGAGCATCCTGAATTCGCTGATCCGAGGTATACGCATGGACGGTGGTCATGAAGCCGCTCTCAATCCCAAACGCGTCGTCTATCACTTTCGCCATCGGAGCGAGGCAGTTGGTTGTGCAGCTTGCATTAGAGATGACTTCGTGCTCACTCTTCAGAATGTTGTCGTTGACTCCCAGAACGACGGTTGCATCGACCGGACCCTGCGCGGGTGCGGATATCACGACTCTTTTTGCTCCTGCGGCAAGATGCAGAGCTGCCTTCTCTCGAGATCGGAAAACACCTGTTGACTCGACGGCAACATCAACCTTGAGCCGTTTCCACGGCAGGTTGCTTGGATCCCGTTCTGAAAAGACCCGAAATTTATCGCCGTTAATCACCAGGTTGCTGCCCTGGACCTTCACCTCTCCCGGAAAAATTCCATGGACAGAATCGTATTTGAACAGGTGTGCCAGGGTTGCCGCATCCGTGAGGTCGTTGACAGCAACGATGTCAAATTTCTTCGACTTTCTTTCCAGAATTGAGCGGAAAACTAGACGGCCTATCCGCCCAAACCCATTAATTGCCAGTCTTATTGCCATGGATGCAACTCCCTCGTTTTATTGCAGTGGTTGTAAGCAAAAAGGTTAAACGCGGGAATCCCCAAAACGTCGCTTTCGGCGGGCGGTTGGCGAATTTTTCACTTATCGAAGCGGCACACCATCGGCGTGCGTTGCTCCCCGCTCGATTATCCCATATTTTGCAAGTTTACGGAAGATGCCGCGTGTGTGCGGCTCTTTGTCTTTTGTTTGCAAACGCAGGCAATTCAATTCATCAAAACGTCGTTTTGCGCGACCGTCTATGTCGACCCTAAAACCAACGAAGAAGATCAGCCGCCGACAGGAGCTGCGGCAGGACACCGTTGTCACTACCTATACTCGCTTTCTCGATTTTTTTGACAACAACCGGCAACTCGTATACGGCGTGCTGGCCGGGATTATACTCATTCTTCTGGCGATCCTGTTCTGGCGGTATACATCCGAGCGGAAAAGCGAAGCAGCGGAGATGGAATCTGTTGCAGCGATCAGGCTGTTTGAACAGGGTGAATACCAACTTGCATTGGACGGGGTGGTGCCAGACCTCGGTCTTGTTGAAATTGCGGATAAGTACGGCTCAACCAAGGCAGGCAATCTGGCGCATTTCTACGCTGCGAGCGCATATGTACAACTGAACAATCCGGACGAGGCTCTGGAGCATTTTCGAAAGTTCTCCAAGTCTGACGATTTCATCAGCGCGAGCGCGCTTGCAGGCGAAGCGGATATCCTGGAATCGAGGGGTGAGCATCGTGACGCGGCAATACTCTTTGCCCGCGCGGCGGCTCTGTATGACTCTGGGCTTACGTCTCCAAATTACTTGCTAAGCGCAGGGCGTTCGTACGAGGCAGCCGGCATGTACACCAAAGCACTGGAATCGTACCAGGAGATCAAGGAGCGCTACAGCGATTCGGCAGCGGCAGAAAAGGTCGATATCTACATCTCGAGAGCAGAAGCCCTAAGTAACTCGTAACCTCATGCCGCATATCCTCATTGTCGACGACGAGTCCAGTATCAGGCGCACTTTGAAGGAGATCCTGGAGTACGAAAAGTACTCGGTGGATGAGGCAGAAGACGGGGAAGAGGCTTTGCAGAAATTGCGTGCGGGATCATACGACATCGTGCTGCTCGATGTAAAGATGCCAAAGCGCGACGGGTTGGAAGTTCTCGCCATTGCGACCGAAGAGATGCCGGAGGTTCCGATTGTGATGATCTCTGGCCACGGCAATATTGAAACCGCAGTCGAGGCAACGAAAGCCGGCGCCTTCGACTTTGTGGAAAAGCCGCCCGACCTCAATCGGCTCCTTGTAACCCTGCGGAACGCCATGGACAAGGGTCAACTGGAAACAGCAAACCGGCGGATGAAGCAGACGATTGTGGAGAAGGGAAAAGGGGAGCTAACCCCGATCCTTGGCGACAGCGCCGCCATCTCCAATATCAAATCTACCATCGAGCGGGTCGCCCCGACAGAAGCCCGAGTTCTTGTGACAGGTGAGGCAGGAACCGGTAAAGAGTTGGTGGCCAAATGGATACACGCATCATCCCATAGACGCTCTGGACCATTGGTGGAAGTAAATTGTGCTGCCATTCCGAGTGAACTAATTGAGAGCGAGTTGTTCGGTCACGAGAAAGGCTCTTTCACAGGGGCGACAAAACAGCGCATCGGTAAGTTCGAGCAAGCACACGATGGGACACTTTTTCTCGATGAGATAGGTGACATGAGCCTCGGTGCCCAAGCCAAGGTGTTGCGCGCACTACAGGAAAACAAAATAACTCGCGTTGGGGGGGACAAGGCCATTTCCGTGGATGTTCGCGTCGTGGCTGCCACAAATAAGGACTTACTCAAGTTGGTTGAAGAGGGAGATTTCCGCGAAGACCTCTACCACCGTCTAAGTGTCATCCTCATCCACGTTCCACCATTGCGCGAAAGGCGTGACGATATTCCGACCATCGCACGGAGTTTTGCCGATCGGCTGGCGGCGCGAAATGGACTCGGCGAGAAGTCGTTCGAAGATGACGCCCTCGAGCGGTTGAAAAAACTCGACTGGCGAGGTAACGTCCGCGAGCTCCACAACGTCGTTGAGAGGCTACTCATCATGAGTGATGGCGACACGGTGAAAAAAGCGGACGTCGAACGGTACGTAAACCCATCTTCCGGCGGCGGACAGATTTCGAATCTGGTCGCTCAATTCGGACAGTTCAGTGACTTCCGCGATGAGGCCGAAAAACTCTTCATCCAGCAGAAGCTAGATGAGTTCGACTGGAACATCTCAAAGACGGCAGAGGCGATCGGCATTCAGCGGTCGCATCTTTACAACAAGATGAATAAGTACGGGATCGAGAGGTAGATGTGTGCCTGATCCGATTCTCTCTGTTCAAAATCTTTCCAAATCCTATGCGACAGGGGCTGGGCAACAACTGCTCGTCCTCGACGATGTCTCGCTGGAGATCTCCGGAGGGCAGCTCGTAGTAATTGTAGGCGAAAGTGGAAGTGGAAAAAGCACACTGCTGCATTTGATGGGTGCTCTCGATCGCCCCGACAAGGGTAGGGTGGTCTTCAACGGAGAGAATATTTTCGAGAAAGACGATCATCAGCTGGCAACATTCCGCAACAGCCACGTCGGATTCGTTTTCCAGTTTCACCACCTGCTGCCAGAATTTACCGCGGTCGAGAACGTGATGATGCCAGCGCTAATTTCCGGATCAAGCCAAGCCGAGGCCAGAAGTCGCGCGATGCAATTGCTTGAGTCGCTCGGACTCCGGGAGCGCTCATCTCACAAGCCCGCTACCATGAGTGGTGGCGAGCAGCAGCGTGTCGCTGTCGCCCGCGCGCTCATGAACAAACCTTCCATTATCCTGGGCGATGAACCCACCGGAAACCTCGACGCCCCGAACGCCAGGAGTCTTCACGAAGAACTACTATCACTCGCGAGAAATACGGGACAGACGTTCGTACTGGCGACCCACAATCCTGGATTGGCAGATCTCGCAGACCGAGTGTTCGTCTTGGAAAACAAACATCTGACAGAACGTGTGCCGACCTGATTTGGAACACTTTTCGCGCTCTCTAAAGATCCATCAACATTCGAGAATGAAATGACAGACATACCCGTTCTTGATCCCGAAATCGGCTTTATCGATACAGCCATCGATCCGCAACTGGACGTACTGGCTGAAATCGAGAAACTCCGACGGGAGAAGAACGCAGTCATTCTGGCGCACTACTACCAGGAACCGGAAATTCAGGATATAGCCGACTACATTGGGGACTCGCTTGGTCTGGCGCGCCAAGCAGCTGCGACCGATGCCGACATCATCGTTTTTGCCGGGGTTCATTTCATGGCAGAAACGGCGAAGATCGTCAATCCGAATAAGAAAGTTCTACTTCCCGACTTGAACGCGGGCTGTTCGCTTGCAGATTCTTGCCCGCCCGACGAGTTTGGGGCATTCATCGCCGACCATCCAGGCCACATTGTCATTTCGTATATCAACTGCTCTGCCGGGACCAAGGCACTCACCGATATCATCGTGACATCCTCGAACGCGGAGCACATCATTAGGCAAATCCCGGAAGACCAACCAATCATCTTTGCACCTGATCGCAACCTGGGCAAATGGCTGGAAAAGACAACCGGCCGTGACATGGTTATCTGGGATGGGGTGTGTATTGTGCACGAAACATTTAGCGAGAAAAAGCTCGTTCAACTGAAAGCGAGATACCCCGATGCCCCGGTCCTGGCTCATCCCGAGTGTGAGGAAACCGTTTTGCGCCACGCCGATTTTGTAGGCTCAACGAGCTCAATCAGGAGGTTCGCAGCCGAGAGCGACAAGCAGACTTTCATTGTTGCGACAGAGGAGGGAATCCTCCATCAGATGCGCAAAGACAATCCGGGTAAAGAGTTTATTCCTGCTCCTCCAGAAAGTGGCTGTGCTTGTAATCAATGTCCGCATATGCGCCTCAACACGATCGAGAAACTATATCTATGTCTCAAGTATGAGCAGCCAGAGTTGCTCATGACCGAGGACCTGCGGGTCAAGGCGTTGAAGCCCATCGAGCGGATGCTCGAGATGAGCAAGGCGATCGTTTAGAATCTCAACCGGATCCCAACTAGCGGTTCAAACCGACGCTGAACCAGGAAGGTGGTGGTCCCGTCCTCAAGTTCTCCGAACCGTTCAAATGAATATCGGGATCGGACGAAAACCCAGAACGGATCGGAGATGCGATAGTCCGTCCGGAAAGTCAGCGAGGTAAGGTCACCAAGATCATTGAAGAGCGTGAAGAAGCTTCGCAATCCCGCTCGGTCCTGGCTTAGCATTAGTTTGATCCTGCCAGACGAGAAGAACAGTCGTAGATGGTATTCGCTCAGTCGCTTCGTTCCGTAGTGCCTTTTGAACTGGTACCAGAATTCGAATCCGTCGAAGAAGAGTATGCGCAGCTCCGTTTCCAGATCGTTCCCCCCTGACGCATCCGAAATTATAGTTCCAATAACCTCCTGAGTTACCTGGTCTCTGTCCGTAGCGAGGATTCTACTGGCGCCATCATTGATGCGATAGAAAGAACCGAAGTAGCCGGAGATGAAGTCGCGCGAGTTATAGTGCAGGGCGATTTTCGCGTCGACCCTGGCAAGGTCGATTAGGTTTGCGGCCTGTACGTTTGCGCCGAAGGCCAGTCCGCTGCCGAGATCGTCGAACCATGCGACGCTCACAAAGGGCATGATGAGGATGTCGCCAATCGCCGCGGCTTCGAACGACATGTCGACATTGTAGGCGTACAACCTTCGGTTGCCTGGTCTTGTGCCGCTGGTAACATCCAGCGCAGTACTTGCGCCGATGACGATCGAGCGTGCGCGCTCGGTTGTGAGCCACGCCAGAGGTCTGAGCGTGGCGCGGGCTCCCGAGACTCCGTTGATCAAGAAGTTGTCGGTGAACGCCGAGACCTGGAAATTGCGGAAAAACAATGCTCCTTCGACGCCAGGAGTGCGCTCATCCCAGGAAACCTGGTTGCTGTAGAAATTTACCAGATGACCAGTCCCCAAGCGCATCCGATCGGATACGCCCGCCCGGAGATACCGATTCGAGTGATCTCCAGTATTGATCTTAACAAACTCAACAGCCCTGAAGATATCGTATAATTCATCAAAGTCGGGTTCGTAGCTGCCGTAAATACCCGTCCGGAATGTGCTTGACAGGTGGGCGTTGAAGAGTCCCGTTTGGATGGTTGCGGAAGCGTTGGCCGCACCGCGCCACTGAGCCCCAATCAAGCTGAATCCACCCATGAGATCGAGGGTTGATTGGCGCTGCCACGATACGAGAGGGGCGTGCTCGGCGGGGTTGTCCGATGAGCCGAACCACAAAGGCTGAGCAGTAACGTCCGCGAAGGTCAGGAATACCATGCCCAACGTTGCGAACAAAACTTTTTTTGCTGATGACATCTGTCGGGGCTCGGCGTTCGTACAGAGACTGGTGCAAAAGTAGAAAAAAAGGTGCAGTTAAATTTTTCCAACCTGATCTTTCACAGGTCGTGGCACCAAACTCATTTTCATGGGTATCGACGCATACTGGCGTAGAACAACAGCACTCTTTTGAGCAACCCAATCACAAACCACGAATAGCCGTCAGTCAAATTGCATGCAGAAAATAGGTCCATATCATCTTCACACCATTGAAACCGGTCGCTTCGGTTTGGATGGTGGCGCAATGTTTGGCGTAGTGCCGAAGCCACTGTGGCAAAAACGAATCCAACCGGACGAAAGAAATCGCATCATCATGCATATGCGATGCCTACTGCTGGAGGGAGACGGTCGGCTGATTCTCATCGACAACGGCCTCGGAGATAAATCTGCAGATAAGTTTGTACAGCTGTACGCCGTGGACCATTCGACCTTCGAGTTGGGCCGCTCGCTGAGAGAGGTCGGGTTCGGTCTGGACGAAATTACGGACGTCGTCCTTACTCATCTGCATTTTGATCATGCGGGAGGATCCACCGTGAGGGAAGGAGAGAAGTTGCGAATCGCGTTTCCGAACGCCACATTCCACGTGCAGAAAGATCAATGGGTGACTGCGACTAGCCCCAATCCGCGTGAACGGCCTTCCTTCCTGCCCGAAAATCTGGAGCCACTTGCATCTTCCGGCCAGGTCCGGTTTCTCGAACGCAACACCCAACTTTTCCCTGGCATTGACTGCATGGTTTTTGATGGTCACAGTTCAGGTATGCAGGCGATTCGGATTGCGGATGATGTCCAGACACTTGTCTACGTCGCAGATCTTCTTCCGACCACTCATCATTTTAGTCCAGCCTGGACTATGGCATACGATGTTCGACCGTTGGAGTCCATGACCGAGAAAGCAGCGTTCCTGCAACAGGCGGCTGAGGAAAGTTGGGCTCTATTTTTCGAACATGATCCCGACACGGCGGTAGCAAATGTAAACCTTGGAGAAAAGGGACCGATAGCAATTAATCATCGCCCGCTTCGCGAATTATGACATCATCACCCAAGACAACTGATCCGGCCGAAATGCTCCGAAAGTTAAAGCACGACCTCAAGAATCCTTTGGCTATTATTTCCGGGAATACGCAGCTGATC
The DNA here is from genome assembly GCA_965224105.1 of Rhodothermales bacterium. Classification (GTDB taxonomy): domain Bacteria; phylum Bacteroidota; class Rhodothermia; order Rhodothermales; family JABDKH01; genus CBDCYH01. The sequence goes on from CBDCYH010000001.1 coordinate 57,988, forward strand.
CAGGTGCTGCTGTCTGATAAAGAAGGGATGGAGCAGGTCGCTGATTCCGTCGCTGATATCCAGGCTGCGTGTCAGCAAATGGAAGCCCTCGTCGAACGTCTTGCCCGCGAAGGTGAGGGCAGCTGATTCTTCCCTAGTTTCGGCACGATCGTTGAAACAATTCGACTCAGTGTAATTTCTTATCTTTGCGACTTGCGGATTTTCGCACAATTCTCCGTCTCCATAACGGGAGTACCTAACCCAATCGATTGCCTATCTCACACTGATACTTACTGAGTTTGTGAATCCGCACTGTAACGTTGATCGTTGCAGTCTTTACGTAACGTAACAGTACAAGAGAAACTGCGCACCTGATGCGCGATATGGCAATGAACCTCAGAAGCTGGTCAACACTCTCCGCGTTGTTCGCCCTGGTTTGCTTTGCGCGACCCAGTTCGGCGCAATACGCAAGTGTTGAGCAAACGTCTGTAGGCGCAGAGAGCCAGCGTATCGTCGTCTCGGCCGATTGGCCAAGCTCGATGACCGAAGTGAGAGACTCACTCAACCTGACGAGGGTGGACCATACCCTTGCATCCACGTTTGCCGGACTGGATGGGGAGGTCTCGGTGACCGTTGAATTGAACTCCCCCAATGCACAAGTTCAGATACGAGCCGCTGAGTTTGATGAGCTTAAAATTGAAGCTGGTGAGCTTCCCAACGGCCTGGTCCTCAGCGGCGAGCCTAATGAGCTCGCGAAGTTGGTGAATGTGGGGCGCTATCGGAAAAAGCTGGTCGGTAACGTTGTCGTGAGGATGGTAGGTTACGATCGTTCCAGCGGTGTGTTGAGGCGGTACCGAAGGGTGACTGTCGACATTACACCCTCTGCGCCGGAAATGTCAAAGGTCAACGCGAATCCGCATCTGCAGGTTACAACCAGCGCGCTCGCGACCGGAACCATTCATAAAGTACCAGTCACCCGAGACGGTGTCTATGTGATTACCAGGCAGACGCTCTCTCAATTGGGTCACAACCCTGATGTTATTGATCCAAACGCTGTTCGAGTTTTTGGCAACGGCGGCCGACCTCTGCCCGCTGTAAACGCAGATCCGAGACCGGCCGATCTGATAGAAAAAAATGTACGCGTTGAGGGAGGAGGAGATGGGTCGTTCGGCACATCAGACGCAGTATACTTTTATGCCAACGATGTCGCAGGCTGGGATTTCGATAAGGAATCGGGTGAATGGATCCATTATACGCACCCGTATGCGAATGAGAATTTCGTCTTCATTAGTGTCGGAAGTGTCGCGTCGAGCAATATTGCGCTCGAGGAATTTCCGGACCTCCAAGACGCGCAGGTCAAAACAGCGACTGACGGTTTGTTCGTTAGAGATGTTGAAACCTTCATGTGGAGCAAGGAGCACGGTTCCGGGCACACCTGGGTAAGCAATCCCATCAGGCAGGGAAGTAGCATCGAAGTCACGCGTTACGGAGATCTTGAAGGTTTGCTGCCCGATAGTGTTTTCTACACCGCTCGGGTTGCGATCGCCTCTAATCCCAGATCGTCGGTCGAGTTTCATGGTGGCAATACATTGCTCGCTTCGGTTAGGGCGACCTTTGCGATACTTCCAGGTGCAGAGCGAGCAACGGCTTCGGCAGTCACCGCAAGGTTCGATCAGCCAACACCCGGCGCAACCGATGACCAGATTGCGATGCAGTTGCCCGCGGCAATCAATGAGCCGCAGGCTGCACTCGACTGGTTCAGAATCAGATACCGTCGTGACCTTCGAGCAAGAGGTGGCGTATTGAGTTTTTACTCAGACACTACCGCGGCCAATCTTGAATACCGGCTGAGTGGTTTTTCGGAGGCACCGATCGTGTGGGATGTCACATCATCAGGCCAGGAATCTGCATTGGATACCCGTGTTGATGGTGCCGACTATCGCATTCAATTTAGTCAGACAGGACCGAGGCGTATTATCGCGTTCGAAAGGACGACGGCTCAGGTTCTCGAAACGGAATTTGCGGTTGCAGTTCCCAACCAGAATTTGCACGAATTCCCGACGTTTCCGGAGTTTCTGATCATCGCTCCCGCCGAATTCATGGGGCCAGCGACGGAGCTGGCAAACATGCGCCGCGCAGAGGGGATGAACGTTGCCGTTGTAGACGTCGAGCAAATCACCAACGAATTCTCTGGCGGAGTTCCAGACATGCGAGCGGTCCGCGATTTTCTGAAGTTTATCTACGATCGGGCGCCTGACGACGACAACCTCCTGGATATGGTATTGCTATTCGGGGACGGGCATTTCGATTTCCGGAAAATTGGTGAAGGTTCCCAGGACGTAGTGAACTGGATTTTCCCGTATGAAACGCAGGAGTCTTTTGTACCAGACCGGACCTTCACCAGCGACGACTACTTTGGTTTGCTGGATGACGAGGAGGGCGAGTGGCTTTACCGCGGTTTCAGTTCCCCAACAACAGAGCGACTGGACATTGGGATAGGCCGAATCCCGGCCAGGGATCTTGCAGAAGCGGAACTCATGCTGGAGAAGATCAAGCGCTACGAAAGTCCTGAAACGCGCGGTCCGTGGCGGACGCGTTACACCCTGGTAGCCGATGATGCTTTTACTGGATCGACCGGAGGAACCGACGAGGGTGACCTGCACCTTGCCAACATGGACGCTGTGGCGGAGTTAGTCCAGCGACAGCTCTATCCAGAAATGAATCTTAACAAGATATATGGCGAGGCGTACGAGCGAGTTTTTCAGAACGCATTCAGATTGCCTGGAGCAAAAGCTGACATCTTGCAGGCGCTAGAAGAGGGTGTTTTGCTTTTTAATTATTCCGGGCACGGCGGCCCGATAGGTCTCGCGCAAGAGGACATGTTCACAAAGGCAGACGCTGAGGGACTAACTAACGCGGACAAGCTGGCTATCTTTGTCACTGCCACGTGTTCTTTTGGCTGGTGGGACATTGATGATACACACAGTGCGGCCGAGACACTCTTGTCCAACCCTAATGGGGGGGCTGTAGCGATGCTCACAACGAGTCGTACGGTTTATACCTCAGCCGATCCCAACGCTTTGAATCCCGGTCTCAACCGAGAACTCAACCGGGCGATTTTTGCCAAGCCAGACGGGAAACCCAGGCGACTTGGCGACGCATTCAGAGAGACCAAAAACACCACGGTCGGACTTATCGGCAACAGCCGAAAGTTTTCGTTGCTGGGCGATCCATCGATGAGAATTGGCTTGCCAGATCGCGATGTTATCGTACAATCAATAAATGACCAGGATCTTAGCACAGAAGTCGGGCAGGTAAAAGCCCTTGACCGGGTAACACTTCGTGGCATCGTAACGAATGCGGAAGGAGAAAAAGATCAGACCTATTCGGGAATCATCAACATCACAGTGTTTGATTCTGAGCGTAGCGTTCCGGTCATATACCGGCGCTGGATGCCAACTCCAGACTACAAAGTCAGGGAAGATCTGATATGGAGAGGAGATGTCGAGGTAAGCCAGGGGGAATTCATTGCAACGTTTGTTGTACCTAAAGACATCGCATACAGTAACAATGCTGGAAGAGTGTCTGTGTACGCCAACGGGCCTGGAGGGCATGCGATAGGATACAATGAAAACTTTCTTGTAGGCGGTACCTCTTCGGATCCTCCGAATGATGTGGTTGGACCTGAGTTGGAATTATTCCTGAACGACACAACATTCGTTTCTGGAGGCTTAACAACAAAGAGTCCGAAATTGATTGTAAGACTGTTTGACGAGTCTGGGATCAACACCGTTGGTGCTGGAGTGGGGCACGAGCTACTGTTGGTTTTGAATGACGATGAGTCTAACGCAATCGACATCAGCGATGGCTTTCGGAGTGAGCCGGGATCCTATCAGCGCGGAAGCGTAGAATGGCCGCTTGAGGAGTTGGATGAAGGAGAGGGATCGCTCACTGTCCGCGCATGGGATGTGGTGAATAATTCGGGCCAGGCGGAGTTATCTTATGTCGTTACCGATAGCGAGAACCTCTCGATTAGAAGTGTATTCAACTACCCCAATCCGACCAGTGGTAGAACCAGGTTCGTTTTTGAACACAACCAGCTGCCTGGCACACAGGCGGATATTCAGGTCCGGATCTACTCCTTAAGTGGAAAACCCGTTAAAACCATTGATTCTGACGAGTCTTTGCCGTCTGGAGTGCTTTCAGGCGGGCTGACGATGATTCCGTGGGACGGTTTGGATGAAGATGGAGACCGACTCGCTACCGGGATTTACCTTTACAAACTCCGCATTCGGGTCGAAACTCCGGATGGTGGTCGACAGGTAGCCGAGAAGATTGAAAAACTTGCCATAATCAGATAGGTATAGCGCGTATAACCAAGTTGTTACGGGAAACAACCTTCACTATTAGATCGATATAATGAACCGTTCATTCATTTCTTCCATGAAGGGGTCGACGATGCGTCACCTTGTTCTGGCACAGGCACTCGTTGTCTTCTTCGCCGTTGCGGGCACTGCAAACGCCCAGATTGGTGGATCAGGGGTAGTCTTCCTGAAAATTGAACCGGACTCTCGAGCTGCAGGAATGGGAAATGCTGGTGTTGCACTTGCAGACAACGCGGGCGCAGTTTTCTGGAATCCCGCTGGCCTTGCATTTCAAAAAGGCACCGAAGCAGGAATTACGCATTCGAACTGGCTGCCAGAGTTTAATGCTGGTCTTTTCTACGAGTACCTCGTTGCCAAACATAACATCCCGGGTTGGGGCACGATTGGTGGGCACTTGACTTATCTCAATCTGGGCGAACACGAAGGCCGGGATGCACAGAACAACCCCACAGGAACATTCCGTTCATACGACCTGGCTCTAGGGTTGTCTTACGGCACAAAAGTATCCGAAAAATTCTCGGTAGGTACTAGCGCCCGGTTTATCTATTCAAACCTGGCTCCCGGTCAGGCGGTTGACGGCCAGGAGACAAAAGCGGGAGTGTCCGCTGGGATCGACTTTGCCGGCTTGTACCGCACCAACCCTTTCAGTCTGGGTGGTGTGCCGACGACATGGTCGCTAGGCTTCAACCTGGCTAACATGGGTCCGAAAATTCAATACTCAGATAGCCCACAGGCCGATCCTATTCCGACCAACCTCCGGTTCGGATCTGCTTTTGAGTTTGACCTTGACGAGTATAACGCGCTGAACTTTGTCATCGACTTCAACAAAGACTTGATTGATGTAGACTCCACTGGAGCAAAGCCATTTTATCAAGCAATTTTTTCGTCCTGGAAAGCGATTGACGTTAACCTGAATGCAAGCGATGATGCAGATGTTGAGCGAGTGGGCGTTGGGCGTCAGATAACTATCGGAACGGGAATTGAGTATTGGTACGATCAACTGTTCGCGCTACGCGGCGGATACTTCTATGAGGATCCGTACAACGGAAACAGGAAGTTTCTAACGCTGGGTGCAGGTATCCGATACAACATCATTGGTGTAGACTGGTCGTACATCTACGCCCTCGAAGACGACTCTCCGCTTGCCAACACCATGCGGTTTTCGCTACTATTGAACTTTGGCGCACAGACAAACGTCAACTAGGTTTCAATAATGTTGGATCTGAGCGAGGGTCGGCGATCGGTTTTCTCGCTCGTCTATCTTCTTGCAGTCCTCGGCTGTGGACTCTTTCCACAATCCTTGTTGGGGCAAAACAGCAACGGTTTACAACACCAACCGGCCACGGGGGAATACCACCTCGTGGCCGTTCGTGTCTCGTTCCAACCGGACTCCTCTCGTTTTACCACTGGCGACGGGACGTTCGATGGTCAGCTGTTTGACGGACTGGAACCAACGCTTGATCCGCTCCCCCATTCCCCAGCGTATTTTCAGGCTCACCTGGATTTCCTGTCCAACTATGTAAGCAGTGCCTCGTCAGGTCGAGCGAGTGTTGTAACCCATCTTTTGCCAAATGAAGTCCGAGTCTCCGGGCAAATGTCAGCGTACAGTCCCATTGGAGAAAACTCAGACAGCGACGAAGAGGTTGCCAAACTCGCTGCGTTGGTTGATGAGGTTTGGTTGTTGGCGGACCAACAAGATTTACCGACTGTTTCGTTGTCCCCTGGGAGAACGGTATTTGTGATACTGCACGCAGGCGTTGGACGCGATATCGAACTGATCGGGACAACACTCGACAAAACACCTTTCGACCTTCCATCACTGTTTTTCGGTGGTTCACGACTTGCAGATTTTTCCGTGCAAAGAACATTCGACGGGGTCCCAGTCGACAATTCCTTGCTCATCCCCCGAACGGAAACTCGACAGGGTTTTGACTTCGTTTCGGACAGTGCATTCCTGGCTGAGTTCTCCATCAATGGTCTGCTCGCCGCGAGCTTTCTAAACTTCCTTGGAGTTCCCGACCTCTTTGATACAGCTACGGGTCAAAGCGCCATCGGGCCGTACGGGCTGATGGATCCGCTCGGTATCTTTTCGTACCGGGGCTTGATGCCCGCCTTACCGAGCGCGTGGGTGCGCGCATATCTCGGATGGATAGATGTAACACAAGCAGTACCGGGTACTAACACAGTGGAGGCCGCGGCTAACTGCCCAAACAACTGCGCTGTGATGGTACCGGTTTCTCCGACTGAGTACTTCCTCCTGGAGAATCGCGATCGGTTTGCGATGGGCAACACGCTAAACCTGCAAGTCTGGAATAACGGTCAGCTGAATTCGCTGTCATTTTCGAATGATGACCCAGCGTTCAACTATCGCAACGTTGAGTCTTTCTCCGGTGTGCTCGTTTCCGCAGACAACTACGACTGGGCCTTACCCGGAGGGGTTGACGAGAACGGCGCCCCGCTTAGAGGTGGCATCCTCATTTGGCATATTGATGAGTCTCGTATTATAGCTGGGCTTCGGACTAATACCGTCAATGTCGCATCGAAGGGGCGCGGTGTCGACCTCGAAGAAGCTGATAGCGGCCAGGACCTTGGGCACCCCGCGCAAAGCATCTTTGCGCCGGACTTCGATCTGGGAACACCATTCGATTTTTTCTATGAGGGCAATCCAGTTTCAGTCGTCACCCAGCGGGGTGGCCAGATCGCGCTGTATCAGAATCGATTTAGTGCGAACACCTTTCCCTCCAGCGAAAACAATGCAGGTGGCGAATCCGGAATTGTTCTCGAATCATTCAGTGCTCCTGGCTCGACGATGACTTTCGATTTTTCCGTGGAGGCGACAGCCGCTGGTGAGCTTCTCACCGGATTCCCATTTCTGGTAATCCCACCCTTTGCCCTGCAACCCATCTTCACGTCGAACAGCGGTGCTGAAGTTTCTCAAATCGGACACGCCGGTGACCGAATCCTGGTCAAACATTCAGCAACAGACGCCTCCTATTTGCTAACCGAGTCCAATCCGACGTTCGTATACGGCTTTGAAGTGGGTGACGCGGCCGAAACGAGCTCCGGAGTGTTATTTCATGTCAACAGAATTGCATCTGATTCGCTTCGTGGCGTCGTTGCGACGGCTGATGGAAACTTCCACAGACGCGCGTGGCCTATTCCCGGCGGTGGGTCCGATGCAGTCGTCACCAGCCGTGTTGTAGCGGTACCGGGAGGCGATGTTGCCTTCATTCTCGCTTCGTCAGGACAAGAACAGAATCAGGTTGTCGAGATTGCAGGCAACACGTCGTCATCAGTGGCAACTGATCCCGGAATTGGTCACCCTCGCTCTCTTGCGGTAAGCCAAGAGGGATTAATAATCGCCGGTGAGCACGGGCTGCAAACAGCTGATAGTGTTTGGGTGCTGGATTCATCAGCCGAACTCGCCCAGATTGTCGCAGGCAATGATCGACATGGTTTTCTTGCCGCGGGAATTGACACCACGGGTGGACTGCTCTACCTGTTTGATTCAAGCGGGGCGCGTGAGATTGTTCTCGACTCCCACGGGTTCCATCACCCATCAGATCTAACCGTAATTACAACAGATCTTGATGGGGACAACCTCATCGATATTCTCGTTTATTCCGGCCAAAAGATTCAGGGCTTTTCAAGGAATGGTGGCGTTACAGGATCAACTCCAATTGCCCTGTCCGGTGCGATCGACGGCCAGCCCATTTCAATCTTAACCGACACGGGTGAGCCGATCTTGATGTACAACACGGTCGAAGGATACCTGCACGCTCGTTATCCCAACCGTGGTTGGAGAGAGGAAGCAGGTTTTCCTATTGCAACCGGGCGCCATAGTGGTTCACCCTACTTCGATGATGGGAAGATCTATGTAGGGCGCGAACTTCTGTACGTCTGGGACACCAACCTAAGTGGCAGAATTTTGTGGAACGGTGCAGGTGGTGGATCTGCGCATTCCCATTTTGTGGACCTTGGCACCGCCAGTGGAGGGGGAACAGAGTTTCTACTTAATCCTGCCGAAACGTACAACTGGCCAAACCCGATCAGATCTAATCGAACCAACTTACGCGTCACCTCGGCCCGTTCGGGCACGGCAAACATCGAGATTGTAGACGCCGCAGGGAATAACGTCGCTGTCCTGGAGGGTTTGAAATTGCTTGGGGGCGTGCCTGCAGAAACGCCTTGGGACGTGACTGATGTATCAAGCGGCGTGTACATCGCGAAGGTGCACTTTGTCGGTGATGATGGCCAGTCGGATTCTCGGTTGATCAAGATGGCGGTGATTAAGTGAAGCATTGCGCTACCATCATACTATCACTCCTGCTATCGACTACTACCGTCATTGCGCAGCGTTCTCCCTCTCAAACCGATTTTGTTCGCGGCGGTCTTTCGTGGAAGACGCTCACCACCGAGCACTTCAATGTGATCTTCCATAACGACGTACCGGATAACGCATCGGCCGGGGTTACATCATCAGCAAACGAACAGATTGCAGAGACGATAGCATCCATCGCCGAAGCGGTTTACGATCCAATAACAGCTCTGTATGCGTATGAGCCAGGAAGAGTCTCGATTGTCTTGAAGAACTACGACGACTACTCAAACGGCGCTGCCTACTTCTTCGACAACATGATTGATATCTGGGTGCCTGCGCTGAACTCTCCTCTGCGGGGAGATCATGACTGGTTTGAGAATGTCATCGCCCATGAGTTTACGCACATCGTCCAGGTACAGAAAACGCTAAAATCTGGTCGGCAGAATCCATTTCAATATTTCCAATGGTTCGGCTATGAGAGCGTGCGACGGCCAGACGTGTTGTACGGCTATCCGAATCGAGTTGTGACTTATCCGGTGCCGACGATCTCGAATCCTGCCTGGTTTGCCGAGGGTACTGCACAATACCAACGGCCGGAGTTTGATCTGGATCGTTGGGATTCGCACCGCGACATGTTACTTCGAACCCGGATTCTAAACGGGCAGGAGTTACCATTTGACGAAATGGGTGGATTCTTTTCCCGCAACTCCCAGGATCGCGAGGCGATCTACAATCAGGGTTATGCATTCGTCCTGCACCTCGCGAATGTCTATGGACCACAAGTTCTGGCGGACGTCAGCCACAATCTTTCCGACTGGCGAAATTACAATTTTGATAGGGCATTCAAGAAAGCCACAGGAGATTCTGTAGAGGATGTCCATCGCGATTGGCTGCGAACCCTTAAGAGCGAATACCAGAAAAGAATACGCGCTCTCGATGCAGACACCTTTCGAACAACAGTGTATGATGGTGGCTTTTCAAATTTACATCCGCAAGTTTCTCCAGACGGTAGCAAGATTGCATTGTTGTCAAATGCCGGACGGGACTTTTCTACCACGGCGCTCACGATACTCGACGCGGATGATCCCGAGCGCGAGATCGGGGTTCTCGAACTCAGCAAATCGACAGTCCACGAAGGGTACACCTGTTCCCTGGGGCATACGATCGTCGGCCCTGCTGGCGGCTCGTTCGACTGGTTTCCTGACAACAACAGAATTGCGTTCGCAAAAAATACTGACACGCCAGAAGGGTTCTCCGAATCGGACATATATCTCTACGAACTCGATACTAAAAAAACAACGCGACTGACGTTTGGTGCTCGCGCATTCGATCCAACTGTCTCTTCCGACGGACAGAGTATCGCGTATCTAAAGCGCATTGGTTCATCAGTGACGCTATCGGTGCTCGATCTGCGCGACAATATCTCGCGTGACTGGTTTACACCAGCGGGGGATGCGCAGTTGTACGAACCAGACTGGCTGGATAATGAAATTGTGGTGTCTATCTCTACAGAGCACGGAAGGGACATTGTTGCCATTGGTCCGGACGGAAACACGAGAGACATCGTTGCCACTGAAGCTGATGAACGCTCGCCATCTGTCTCGTCAGATGGGGAAGCAATCTACTTCGCCTCTGATGCCACAGGTATTTTCAACTTATACAGGTCCGCGGTTGGGTCCCACTCCGGTGACGCTGAGGTGATCACGAATGTCGTTGGTGGTGCCTTCATGCCGAGCATTTCCGAAGATGGCCACGTGTACTATTCCCATTTTGCCCGGGGCGGCTATGAGATTGCGAAGCTAGAAGGTGGGCAGAAAGGCTCGATGAGTACTCCTGATTATGAAGCACCTGCCGGACTGATCAAAGGAACGGCGCAGCCGCGCGTGATTGACACATCAGAAAATGAAATAGATTCCCAAACGGGCAATTACAGAAATGTTTTCACCTCTTTCTCCTTCTATCCGGTCGTTAGGCTGGATCAGTACGTTAGCCGGGAAAGGGTGCGGGGATCAGTTCGACTTCCGACGCTGTCACGTACAAAGGCACTGTGGCGCAACACAAAAGTTGGGTTCTACACCGGATCGAGGGACGTGCTGGGAGATCTCTCGGTATTTGCGGGAGTCCTCCTTGGTCCGGGATCCGGAGATGCCAGTAGCGCGGCTGACTTTTTTTCGCCTGCGAATTTGCTTGAGCTTGAGCGAGATGTGTTCATCCAGTTCGAACATGCAAAGGGTCTCTTCTTCAAGGAAAAACGTTGGTCCCCAAGGTTTACCGCGGAGTTGTTCAATATTCGCCGCAACGTGGAGCAGGGATTGTCCATCGAAGAGTTTTCCTGTACGGCCTGCTTTCCGCCAGATACCACGTTCGCGGACGTTGGATACAATTTGTGGCAGGCTACGTTGACAGCCAGCAGCAAGATTAATCGCCATACCCTTGCCGAGATTGGCTATCGGTTCAGCCCGTACACCGTAATCACAGACGATTTCTTTTCTACGGAGTTTGGTCAATCAATTCCTAAATCGTCGTCGCGTTACTACATCGGTCGAACCCTCACCGCACGTTTAGCAGCGGAATATCCGGTAAGACACCGACATGCGGACGTCGTCCCGGCTGGACTGTCATACGATATTCAGTTTGACTATGAACCCGGGCGCCTTCTCGACGAATTTGAAATACAGGAGGGGGTGTTGGAACCCGTGTATCAGCAATTCAGCGTTTCGAGGCTAACCACCGATTTGGCCTATGGTGTGTTGGTTCGGCGAAACGAATCGGGTGGGACGCACGGTTTGCGCCTGCGTGGAAGGCTGAGCACCATTATCGGATCACCCGTGGATGATTTTTTCAACGACTACATTGGTGGGCTGATAGGTGCCCGGGGGTATCCCTTTTATTCGCTGGGTGGAAACCGCACGGGCTGGCTCCAGGCGTCATACCATTTTCCGATAATCCCGGAGTTCAGGCGGCAAGTTGCGTTTTTGTACCTCGACAAATTGTACGGACGACTCTTTGTTGACGCAGCGAATGCGTGGTCTGGAGCGTTCCCCGGCATCGACGACACGAAATACGACGTCGGACTGGAACTGAGGGCGGCACTCGGGTCGTTCTACATACTTCCAACTGCTGTTTTTGTATCTGGTACGTATGGTCTAAGCGACTTTGATTTTTCTGTCGATCCCGCATTTGTGACCGACGGAACGGATTCGATTGTCAGATACGGAAAATCCATGCAGTATCATTTTGGTGTTCTCTTTGATTTCAATCTGTGATCATGATTGCATTCTCCGTAGTGGTTATTGTTGTTGGGCTAGTTTTGGCGGTCCTTTTGCAGCGCATGCGAACCGGTCCCCATGATCCGTTTGTTGCTGTCGGGCAGGCGCTAAGTCTGCTTGGGGTTGTCGCTGCCGGACTTGGATTGTTCGCATTCCGACAGGCAGGTGTGGGCGATACCAAACTCACTAGTATCGAAGGTGACGAAATTGTTGACATGGATCTCAATCAACCGCTGGGAGATTTCGAATTTGTCCTGGCGGAGGGTGGAGCAACTGCGCATTTCTCTGATTACCAGGGAAAAGTGATCCTCCTTAATGTGTGGGCAACGTGGTGCGCGCCCTGTCTTACCGAGATCCCTGCGCTTAACAAAGTGCAGAATGATTTTGAGGAAGAAGGTTTGATCGTTTTGTCACTCTCCGATGAACCGAAGGAAGACCTCGAAGCCTTCAGTAACACGTTGAGGCTGGAAACGGTCAGTGGTATTGTCGAAGATCCGAGCGTACTTCCGCCGGTCTTGAAGTCCGGTTTTGACTTGCGGCCGACGACGCTGCTCATTGACCGCGATGGCAATGTTCGAAAGTACATGCTCGGCGATCGGGATTATGCCTTCTTTAGCAGGGTGGTCCAGGAATATCTGTAGTATGAGTTACGGCGGCCGGACCATATTGCTATTCGTCTATTTGACCTGGTTTGCTGATGTTGCATGGGCGCAGATACGGCACAACCAGGAGGCAGTTAACCAGGCGACGACAGAGTTTATTGCCGAGCGGCTGGTTGTGAATGGGGCTGGTGTAGGCGACGGGCCCCGTTCGGTTCCTCTCGCACTTGGATTGTCGGCGGTGGTCCCCGGTGCAGGGCAGGTCTACAACAAGAGCTGGCTAAAAGCGGGAGTGATGGCCGCCGTCGAAGGCGGAGTCATTGGCGCACACCTGATTTGGAAAAAAAACGGACAGGATGCTGAGCGCGACTTCCAGGTACGTGCCCACGCGGAATGGAATCCCGCGCGGTATGCGGAATGGATAAACGACTACACCGATTTTCTGATTGCCGAGCATGCTGCTTCTGTGAGCAGTCCTGCCGTAACAATCCCGGGAGGTGTCGACTGGATGAACCCGGGCGCGTGGACTGCCGGAGACGAAGCTACTGTACGCCAGATGTTCAATGAAATCCGGGCTCTTGAACGCGAGTTGTTCCACCCGGAAACGGGCGCGGCGTTCTCGCATCGGTTACCGTACTTTGCCGAGCAGCAATACTACGAACTCATCGGGAAGTATTTCCAGTTTGCTCCGGGCTGGAGCGATTACCCCGCCTGGTCTGATGCGACGGGTTTCACGGGCGCGATAGACCCGCAAACCTCAGACGCCGACGGCAATCGCATCTACGTTTCGCCAAAATTCTACTCGTACGCCGACGATCACGCACACGCCAACGACCTGTTGCGCAGATCATCGCGGATTCTGGGCGTTCTGCTTTTCAACCATCTTTTTTCCGCAATCGACGCTGCAATATTTGCAAAACTCCACAACAACAGATTGAGTACGTCGATGCACTTGTCGAGCGAATTGTCGCTATCACCCGGCGCAACCCTCCAATTTCGCTTTTAACTGTCACGTCGGATCGGTAGGTTTACGATAACAAAATCGCTCGAAACCTATGCCTTGGTACCGGAAACTACACTGGCAGATCATCCTGGGATTAATCCTCGGGTTACTTTTTGGCATACTGGCGGCTAGCCAGGGCTGGGGACAATTTGTCTCGTACTACATAGCGCCATTCGGTACGATCTTCATCAACCTCTTGAAGCTGATCGCGGTACCGCTGGTGATTGCGTCGCTAATCACAGGTGTGGCGTCGCTCTCCGATCTCCGGAAACTCTCACGGATCGGCGGGAAAACTATTGCCATCTATCTCGGCACCACGCTCGTGGCCCTTGTAATAGGATTGACTGTTGTAAATGTCATGAATCCTGGAGCGTCGATCCCTCGGGACATGGCCGAGGCGCTGCAGGCAACGTATGAGGGTGATGTCGCTGCACGGCAGACCGCCGCGGAATCAGCAAAAGCGCGTGGCCCATTGCAACCAATTGTGGACATGGTCCCAGGGAATATTTTTTCTGCTGCTGGCAACAACAGCAACATGCTGCAAGTGGTGTTCTTTTCGATCTTCGCTGGCATCGGACTGATTCTGATGTCCAAGGAAAAGGCGAAACCCATGCTGGACTTTTTCGAAAGTCTCGACACGCTGGTAATTAGGTTGGTGGAGTTGATAATGAAGATCGCACCGATTGGTGTCTTTGCTCTTCTCGCGGATACTATAGCGAGTGTGGCGGGGGATAGTCTTGCTGGCATTACCGAGTTACTCGGGGCACTGGGCTATTACTGTCTTGCGGTCCTGATCGGCCTCACTTTTCACGCGCTGGTTACCTATCCAACACTTCTGCGAGTATTTACCAAGGTGAAAGTTGGGCGGTTCTTGCGCGCGATAAGTCCCGCCCAGTTGTTGGCATTCTCAACATCCTCCAGTGGGGCCACGCTTCCGGTTACGATGGAAGTCGTCGAAAACGATGTTGGCGTTTCCGAGGAGGTTTCTTCATTTGTGTTGCCCCTGGGAGCTACGATCAATATGGACGGAACAGGTCTGTACCAGGCTGTTGCAGCAGTTTTTATTGCCCAGGCACTAGGCCTGGATCTTGATCTTGCCGCGCAGGCTACTGTTGTGTTTACAGCACTGCTTGCATCAATTGGTACAGCCGCCGTTCCAAGTGCAGGAATCGTGATGCTGGTTGTAATCCTCGAATCGATTGGTGTCCCCAGCGAGGGAATTGCCCTGATTCTAGGGGTAGATCGCATCCTGGATATGTGCCGAACAGTAGTGAATGTTACTGGTGATGCAACAGTCGCCACCGTTGTGGCGTCTATGGAAGGTCAGCTAAATCCACCTGTTACCGCAGGTTGAATCCGACCTCCGGGAGGCCGATAACCCGGGTGTGCACAGCTTTACTGCCCGATACATGTTTTCCGGCATACGCCCTTATTTCCTACTCCTGATCCTCGTTTGTCTGTCGCTTGGTGCCCAGCCTGAGGGGCTACCCGCTCAGGGCGGAGCCACCGACGTGCCTATGTTGTTGAACACCCAGGACGATCTGGGTCTCCTACATCGAGGACGGCAGGCTCTCAAGGAGATGAAAATCCGCGAAGCGGAAGTCCTGTTTCGACAATTGGGCAACAATGACGGTGGGGACATCGCCGCGACATATCACCTCACCACAGCATCGCTAGTCAAGTTCCTAATGACGGATGAGGAGGACTACTATGAGGAGTTTTCCCGTCGGTCTGGTGAACTAAAGCGACTCCTCAAAGCCGCTCCACGCTCGCAGTGGCGGCAACACCTGGATGCGGAAATGAACCTGCAGCGGGCAATCGTGAGGGGCAAACGCGGGAAGTACTTTAAGGCAGCGCGGGCCGCCCGTTCTGCATTCAATGGTTTCGAAAAAGTAATCAGGACGGACTCGACGTTTTACGAAGCGTACAAGGGGATGGGATTGCTGCAACTAACACTCGGCAGCGCTCCCTCTTTCTACCGAAAGTTTTTTCGCCTATTCGGTTTTAGCGGCAGCATGGAGCAAGGGCTTGAAGGACTTCGCCTTGCCGCAGCAAATAGCGAGTACAATCGAGAGGAGGCGATGGCCTATATCACGATGATTGACGTCATCCTGTATGGGTCAACTCTTGAAGGGGGGGTTATGGCCGAGAAACTCGCATCTAGCTTCGACAGCCCGCTCTTTGCGCATCTCTATGGCTATTACCTGCACGAAAACAGACGCGGGATGGAGGCGGAGGATGCTTTTAGGAAAGCGGAGTCATCGTTCCACAATCCTGACTATTTCCCGGTCCACTATTCCAAATATTACCTTGGTTCCACGCTATTCAGACAAAACCGTTTTGAGGAGGCCGCGGCGCTATTCCGCGACTATCTGGACGTACATAGTGGGCTGGCTCTGAGGGCGTCTACGCATTTGCACCTTGGGCTTTCGTTGGAAATGCTTGGTGACCGTACCGCTGCAATGGATTCTTATCGCAGGGTTGAAGTCAAGCGCGAGTTCGATATGGATGTTGCGTCGAAGCGTCGAGCGGAGCGTTACTTGCTTCGCCCGATGTCGGACGTGGAAAAGCAACTCCTGCGAGGCCACAATTTGTACGACTCGGGCATTTACCACGAAGCAGACAGCGTGATGGCCACTGTGATATTGGAGGAGTCTGAGACGGACGTGAAAGCCGAGGCGCACTACTGGCTTGGCAGGTCCAAACACGCGCAGGGCAAACTAGATGAGGCCGTCGCCAGTTATCGCACATCCGTTGCTCATGATCCGCGAAACGGAACCCGATGGGCCCCGTGGTCCATGTACTACGAAGGCGTCATTCACGAAAACGCGGGACGGTTTAATGAGGCGAGAAACGCGTACATCAGAGCCCGTGACTACGGTGGCAACTACGACTACCAGTCAGCGATCGAGAACAATGTCAAAATCGCTTTGAAGCGACTCAAGGGGCGGTAGATTTCCCGATCGGGGTCTCAAATCCAAACTTTTACCCTCGAGCAAGCACGCCTCAATCTCATTTTTGTATCAGAATCACTTCTCGGGCCCACCAAATCCCGGTTCGGCCATTCCCACCTGATTGGCACCAATTTCGAATAGCCCTCACCTAAAGTTGCAGTTCTGGACTGGATTCGACTGCGCGCTTGGGAGGATTCGAACCCCCGGCCTTTGGAACCGGAATCCAACGCTCTATCCGACTGAGCTACAAGCGCATGTCGAGAAGATAGCATCCGACAGACAAACTGTCGATGGCAGCAAATCATCTAAAGGTTATTCGGGAATGGCGGTAGGGTTACAATACGAAACAGCAGGGATGAACGATGCGGAGCTGATCGCGCATTTTGACGTAAATCCCGAAGACGCTTACGCAGAGCTCCTCAAACGATTCTCTCCTGTCATCATCCGAATGGTCAGACGATTTATGTACGACCAGGACGAGGTGATGGAGGTATACACCTCGGTTTGCGAACGACTTCGATCGCGAGACTACAAGGCGCTGAAGCGGTTTCGGATTGACAACGAAATTACTCCCTGGCTGAGCGTGGTTGTTGCCAATGCTTGTCGCGACCGATTTCGAAAAAAGCGAGCGGTATCCATGCCGCAGACGGTAATCAAGAAACTGGACGATCGTGAGAAGCTGGTTTTTAAATATTACTACCAGGAGCAGCTACCAAACGAGGATATCGTTATGACTATCAGGGGGAAACACGATATGCCGTGTACCTCTCTGCAGGTAGCCCGCGCGATTGAGAAAATCGATGGACTCCTGAGTATCAACAAACGCTGGCATCTGTTGATGGCCATTAACCAAAACAAGCCCACGTTGTCCCTGGAAGACTTGGAGGCTGTTGGCTTTCAAACGGTGGACTCGGATACGTGGCTGTCGACGCTAGACACTCCGAGCGACAGCGAACTTGTCGCGTTGTTGAATTCTGCCATGGGCACTCTGGATCCTGAAGACCAGCTGTTAATCCTTCTGCGTTTTGAGCACGGCATGAAGGCATCCGAAATCGCGGATGCAATGGGTTTCGAAAATCATAAGTACGTCTACACGCGTTTGCGAACGATTGTAAATCGGCTTCGCCGAACCATGGAGTCGCAATAGATGTGATTGGCTAACGCGCCAATTCTTCCTATTTTATTCCCACCGTAACCGACGCAATATCTGCGCATGGCAATTCTTATTGATCCCTGGTCACGCGAAGGATCGATTCCGCTCGAGGGCAAGGTGGAGAAGTGGGAGATGCCGCCCTGGCTGATGGCGCTAATTGTCGCGATCGTACTTTGGTTTGGATTCCAGCTAATCGGAGGGATTGCCGCAGTCATTATCCACATGGCGAGCGGTGGCGATTTCACAGACTTTGCCAACGTCGAAAACCTCGGTCGTGACACGCTGTTGGCCATGCTCAGGGGCAATACAGTTGGTCAGTTCGTTGGCCTTGCTGCCCCCGTGTTTTTGCTGGCATGGCTAAGCACAACGAAAGTGGGGGAGTTCTTGAGAATTCGTCGGACTTCTTTCGTCTCCATAATTCTTGCCCTGCTAGGCCTCGCTGCGCTTATGCCCGTCGTACAGTGGCTCGGGTCTCTTAACAGTGCGTTGCCAATACCCGAAGCCATACGCGAGTTTGAGGAGACGCTCAGCGCACCGATTCGGGAAATCATCGGTATCAAAAGCTTGGTAGTGGCGAACATTTTTATGGTAGCCGTGACCCCGGCGATCTGCGAAGAATTGCTGTTCCGTGGATACATCCAAAGACAGCTAGAACGATCAACGGGAGTTGTAGTAGCGGTTGTTCTTACCGGACTGATGTTCGGATTTTATCACCTCCAGCTGTCTCAAGTAATTCCGCTCGCGACGCTCGGAATATACATGGCGTACCTAACGTGGATAACCGGTAGCCTCATTCCTGCAATTCTCGTTCATCTGGCGAATAATTCGTTCGCCATCTTGATGTCTGTCTATGCCGAAGAGAGTGACAACATATCACCTGAGGAACTTGCCACGATGTCTGTTCCATGGTATTGGGTCGTTGCGGGGTTTATCGGACTGGCCGTCTGTGTACGCTTGCTCAACCAGCACACACACAGTACACTTGTGGAGCGAACGCGAGCAAAATTGACATGAAGAAGGTAGACAAGACGTGGGTGGTGGTCCATATTTCTGGCCACGAGTACGAGGCAAATCTTGTCGCAAGCAGACTTAAAAATGCAGGACTTCATGCAGTCGTACTGACCAAAAAGGACTCGGCGTTTAGCCTGACCCTCGGTGACATGTCACGGATTTTTGTACTTGTTCCTCCGGACGAAGAAAAGCGTGCAAAGGCGCAACTCAGCGCCGCCCCGTTCACAGATCAGGAGCTGACAGATATCGCCGAGGCCGCCGACCCGTACGTCGGTGAAGACGAATTTGAGTTAGGCCAGCCAGACCCTCGCGAGCAACCAGGCGAGTCTTAATTCTGTGACGTCACTCCAAAAACGTGTTGTAACAGCGTGCGTTGCGGGCCCTATCGTTCTTGGGCTTATTTATCTAGGGGGGATTCCGTTTCTAATAGGCGTCCTGGTTTTCGGCCTCGTCGCCCAGTTTGAATTCTACAAGCTGGTTGACGTCCCGATTTCGTGGGCTGTTGTTGGGTTGTTGGGTGGCTTTCTCGGACTGGCAGCGATTTACACGTCGAATTTTGCTCCCCTGGCGGCCGCCTTCAGTTTGCCGCTTGCGGCACTGCCATTCTTAATAGACGAAAAGAAGTCGGTCCGGAACTTTGGATTGTGCGTTACGGGGATCGTATACCCTTGTTTACTGTTTGGGGCGATGATCCCTATTCGACTTGGTCTTGTGGGATCGTGGTCTTCTGATGAGGCATTAGTAGTCACGCTGCTGTTGTTGTGTCTGGTGTGGATCGATGACATATTTTCCTACTTCGCCGGGCGAGCTTTTGGAAAGAAGCCACTGGCGCCAAGTATTTCTCCGAACAAGACTGTGGAAGGTTTTATTGGCGGCTCGTTGGCGGTAGCTCTGGCGGCTGCTGCAGCGGGCTATTCGATAGGTAGTTTCATACGCCCTGAAGTTCTGACTGGAATAGCGATAATCGTCATTGCTTTCGGTCCAATTGGTGATCTTGCTGAATCCGCGCTCAAGCGAGATCTCGGGGCCAAAGATTCAGGATCCATTCTGCCCGGCCATGGAGGTTTGATGGACCGTATCGATAGCCTTCTACTTGTCTTTCCCATCGCGTACGTTTTCCTGAAACTGGTACTTTAGAATTGATGGAACGCCGGTTCGGCAAGTGCGGTATTAACCAATCAGTTTCAAGCAATTCTGAATACCATGGGACTTTTCAGACCGCACAAGGGGGCTACCTATAGGAGATTCGAGTACGACCCTCGTTTTTATGACCCCAAGAAAGACGAGGAGGCAGTCCGGCATGACCGCTTGCGACGGCGTATGCGTATCGAGAGAAAGAGGAGATCCAGGAAGAAGTCACCCATGTTTATGCTCATCCTCCTAATTCTCTGTACGGCTGTTTACTTCATTGGTCGACTGGGCTAGGTAAGACTATTCATGGATAAGGATCTGGATTTGGTCGTGCAGGATGCGATTATCGTGAGGATGCCCCAGATCCTTGCAGACAAAATTGCGGCTGGTGAGGTCGTCCAGCGTCCTGCGGCCGTTGTGAAAGAGCTGATGGAGAACGCGCTGGACGCCGGAGCAACGGAAGTCGACGTCGCCGTGAAGGCGTCTGGGATGGACCTCATTCAAGTCGTGGACAACGGATCCGGAATGAGTTCGATAGATGCGGAACGCGCATTCGATCGACACGCCACAAGCAAAATCCGTTCGATTGAAGATTTAGACCGATTGGCGACACTGGGTTTCCGTGGGGAGGCGCTCGCCTCGATTGCGGCTGTATCCCAGGTGGTTCTGAAAACGAAAACCGTGCAAGCCGATCACGGACATATGGTGAGGATCAATGGTGGTGAGATCCAGACGTCGGAACCCTGTGGTACGCGGACTGGCTCCTCCATCACGGTGCGGAACCTGTTCTATAACGTGCCGGCTCGGCGGCAATTTTTAAAATCGGCCGCAACCGAGCAAAGGCATATCGTAGAAACCTTTCTGCAGATCGCACTATCGCATCCATCCATTGCGTTCTCGCTTACGTCCAATGGCGTCGAGCAATATGCGCTCGCTTCTCAATCTGGTGATGATAGTAACGATCTATTAAGGCGGCGTATTACGGATGTCTTCGGATCAGAAGTTGAGCAGTCGTTGATCGAACTTGACGAGAAGACCACTTATATCTCTATCTCCGGCTTCATCGGCAGCCCGCAGTTCTACCGTCGTACTGCAGGAGAGCAATACTTTTTTGTAAACGGAAGGTCGATAAGGAGTCGCTATCTGAATCATGCGGTTCGGAAATCGATGGAGAGACTTTTGCCAGAAAAGGCATATCCATTCTTTGTGATTCATCTTGATGTGGATCCCTCGCATGTGGATGTCAACGTACACCCCACAAAACAGGAGGTGAAGTTTGATGACGATGGCGGCGTATATGCAATAGTGCGATCTGTCGTTCGTCGAGCCCTCGGACAGTCAGGGTTTGTCGCAAGCCCTCAGGACTTTGGCGGAAAGTCGATAATGTTGAGCGAGGAGCTGCATCATATGCGTGACCATAAGGCCGGTGGCAACCTTGGCTCTGCAACGGAAGCTTTATACGGCGGTGAATCGCCAGTAGCGTCGGGGCAGCTATTTGTGGATCATCAGCCAAAACTAATGGAGGAGGGCACCAACGATTTTCTCTGGCAGGTGCAGGATGCGTACATCGTGGCACCGGTGAGATCCGGTTTGCTGTTCGTCAACCAATCCCGCGCACATGAAAGAATCCTGTACGAACAAACGCTTGCAAATCTTAACGACGGGCTCGCGTTGTCGCAGCAGCTACTCTTTCCCGAGACGTTCGAGCTGTCACCATCGCTATTCCGGACGGTCGAAACGATAATACCGAGCCTAAACCGCGTGGGATTTGACCTGGATGTTTTCGGTGGGACGTCGATCGTCGTCCGGGGCGTACCCGAATCGGTGCGCGCATCATCGGCAAAAGTGATCTTGATGGAAATCGTGCAGGACTACATTGAAAACGACCGGCTGCTTGATTCCTCCATGACCGATAAGCTTGCGCGGAGCGTGGCCAGGAAGTGCGCGATCCGACAGGGTGAGAAATTGGGCGTGGCAGAAATGCAGGGGCTCATGGATCAGCTCCTGTTGTGCAGCGAACCGGCCGTATGCCCGCTGGGGAGGCCCACTCTATTCATGATGACGGAGTCAGAGATTAGTGAAAGACTCGGCTGATGAGTTTGTTGAAAGTTGTCGTGATTACATCAAGAGCAACAGACTCCTAAGTCCGGGACAAAGGGTACTGGTTGGTCTTAGCGGTGGCGTTGACTCGGTATCACTTGCTCACGTTCTGCATAGTCTCGGATACAAGGTGTCTCTTGTCCACGTTAACTACGGTCTTCGGGGAAAAGAGTCGGATCTTGATGAGAAGCTGGTAAGGGAGTTCAGCCGCTCGCTTGGGCTGAGTTTGTCAGTGCACGACCGCCGGCAGACTATGCAGGATGCGGGAGGCAATATCCAGGTGCAAGCCCGCAACGAACGGTATCGGATCTTTGATCGGCTCGCTCGGGAGAACGAAATTAGCACTGTAGCGGTAGGTCATCATGCAGATGATTTAGTCGAGACGATACTTCATAACATAGTTGCAGGACGGCATCTGTTTGGCCACGAGCCCGCACCTGTGAGCAGGCCGATTTGCAATGGATCGAATGTCACACTGATTCGACCATTGAGGAACATGCGCCGCAACGATATTATCCAATACGCCACCACGCACTCACTTAAGTGGCGTGAGGACTCTTCCAATCTGGAAGAGAAATATTCCCGGTCGCGAATTAGAATGGATGTAATTCCCGGATCGACAAGAAGTCTCGGCTTCGACATGGCCGAAACAATTCTCAGATATGACGACAAAGTTATTTCGCTTATTCGAGACGAGACATCGGAGGCCACGGCAAAGCTCATAGCAGAGATTTATGATAGTGAGAATCAGCGATTATATCTTGGACTGGTGGATGATGTGCAGCGTCCGCATTTAGATGAATCGATGAGGAGGATTATTGAGGATATGGCATCCTATCGGTTTCCTGTCTCGGACAAATTGATTGCAAGGGTGAAGGGACTCGCATCTTCCCAGGTTGGTAGGAAAGTTATTTTCCCCGGGGGGATCGCTATTCGCGAGCGCGGCTACATCCAGTTTAAAGTTACCGAGGAAAGGAGTGAAGAACCTGGGCAGGTCGAACTCCACCTGGATTCGGAAGTCGATTTTGCGGGTTACACCTTTTCAAGCGTTACTGATTCGAACACGTCCGTCGTTGATGATACATCGTTCGTTTTCGATCCCTCGGCTGTGTCATGGCCGCTAACGATTCGGATGTGGCAGAGCGGCGACAGGATCCGTCCTTTCGGGATGCGGGGGAGTAAGAAAGTGAGCGATATCCTGACAGACCACAAAATCAATTCGGCTGATAGAGCAGACGTGCCCGTTGTGCTCTCGGAGAGTGATATTTTATGGGTTGTCGGCGTAAGGCGGTCCTCTGCTGCGCTTGTTCAACCAAAATCGGAGTTTTGTTGCCGCGTCCAAGCACAAAAGAAAAAACTCAGCTTGTCAATGTTGAAATAGTGTTAATGTCGTAGTACACTTGGTCTGCGCTACGAGATGTATCATACGGAGAACGGGCAGCTCCAAGCATTTATAGGTGACATGTCGGATACCCACGTGGAGAGTGCTGTGAAAACTGTAGTTGTCAACGGCGAGCAATTCAGGCTCTACATTGACAAGGATACCATCGCCGAGCGGGTGCGCGAAATCGGACGACAAATCGATCAAGACCTCGCTGGCAAGAAGCCGGTCCTGATTGGGGTTCTGAACGGCGCATATATTTTCCTCGCCGACTTGATGAGGGAAATCAGCATTGATTGCGAAGTCGATTTCATCAAGCTGTCTAGTTACGGCGCTCGAAAAATTACCAGCGGGGTTGTCCACGAACTGAAGAAAATTGACGCGGAGATCACTGGCCGACACGTTATTATCGTGGAGGATATTGTGGATACGGGTTTGTCGATGCAATTCATGGTCGATCGTCTGCGTGCATACCGGCCCGCATCTGTTCGTATTGCGACCCTCCTTCATAAGGTCGAAGCGACGAAGGTCGACATCAAGCTCGATTACGTTGGCTTTGCCATCAAAAATCTTTTTGTTGTCGGTTACGGATTAGACTACGGACAGCTCGCACGCAACCTCCCAGAGATTTACATCCTCGACGACGAAAGAGAGGAAGTCTGAACGTCAATGAGCGATGGACCCCTGTACTACGGAGAATACCTCAAGCTAGGCCAGATTCTGGATGCCCAACAGCTAGAGAGTTCCGCCAAAGGTGAGACCGCGCATGACGAGATGCTGTTCATCATCATCCATCAGGTGTACGAACTTTGGTTCAAGCAAATCCTGTGGGAGCTTGATGATGTTGCGAGGATTTTCAACGCGGACATAATCGACGAACGTGATATCGGACGGGCGGTAAAAAGGCTTGAACGGGTTGTAGAAATTCAAAAGGTGTTGGTCCAGCAGATCGACGTTCTGGAAACCATGACACCGTTGGACTTCCTCGACTTTCGCGATCTGCTAATACCAGCGTCCGGTTTTCAAAGTGCGCAATTCCGTATTGTCGAGAACAGATTGGGGATGCGACCGGAGGACCGGGTAACCTATGCGAACGTTCGGTATTCGTACCGATTGTCCGAGGATGATCGAGAGCGCGTTGAAGCAACGGAGTCCGGCGGGTCGCTGTTCTTGCTAGTGGAGAAATGGCTCGAGAGAACCCCTTTTCTTGTTGCGGGTGAGTTCAATTTCTGGCAGGCATATCGATCTGCGGTCGACAACATGTTTGCAGCGGATATGGAGCTCGTTAGCGCGCACACAATGTTGACGGACGAGGCGAAGGAAGCCCAGCTTAGAACACTGAAGGAGTCGGCCAGCAGGTTTGATGCGCTATTTGATGAGAACGAATATGCGAAGCTGCAGGCTCGCGGCGTGTTCAGGTTGTCTCGGAAAGCTTTTATGGCTGCTCTGCTGATTAACGTATACCGAGACCAGCCTATTCTGCATTTCCCTTATCGATTGTTGTCACTCCTTGTTGACATTGACGAGCAGTTTTCCAATTGGCGTTACCGCCACGCACTTATGGTGATGCGGATGATCGGAACGAAGGTTGGCACAGGCGGAAGTTCAGGGCACGACTATTTGCGCAACGTGGCCATCAAGCATCGGATATTCAGTGATTTTTCTGGCCTCTCTTCTTTCTTGATTCCGCGTTCGGATCTTCCGGAGTTACCTTCCGACGTTGCACGGAATATGGGTTTCACTCTATAGATCCGGTTGGAAACGATCTGTAATTAGAATTTCCTGCAGCTCAATCCAATCGGCTGAAGTGAGATCTGCCGGGTCGTCATGTCGAACCATTAGATCGGTTACCAACTCTTCCTGCGCCTTTCCAATCCTTCTCGCAGCCGAGTATGGGACGCTCGAAAACGACACCATCGAGTACCTCGATCGAAAATGATTCTCGAGTCGCTTCTCCAACGCTAATTCGAATATTCGGCGCTTCTGGAATTCTGGATTGGAAATACTGTCTCTCATTTCGATATAATTTTCAAGCGCCATATCGGCGATAGAGTTTGCATCGACACGCCTATGGGTGGACATATATTCCGCTGCGGTCGCCCAATCGCCCGTCGTATCGAGTTTGTCAGCGAACACAGTGCAATCCTCCAATGAGGCATTCATGCCCTGGCCGAAGAAGGGGACCACGGCGTGGGCAGCATCTCCAAGCAAGATGGAATAATCGGTTACGTGCCACGGATCGCAGCGAACCGTGCCGAGTGTCCCAACAGGATTGGACTCAGTTTCGTCGTCAAACTCCCGCATGAGTGGGAGAGCGTCCGGAAAGTGGGTCCTGAACAGCGTTCGCATATCGTCGATTGTATTGATGGCGTCAAAGCTGATAGGTCCCTTCAACGGCATGAATAACGTTGCGGTAAAGGTCTTGTCGACATTTGGCAGAGCGATGAGCATGAACTGCTCTCGTGGCCAGATATGCAGAGCGCCTGGGTCCAGCGCGAAGTCGCCCGAAGGCGTTGGTTGGATAGTGAGTTCTTTGTATCCGTGGGGAAGTAAATCTGATGTCGCGGTAGTAAGATTGTGGTCCTGCATAGACCTTCGAACTACGCTGCCTGCTCCATCACATCCGACAAGCTTGTTGGGCGCTATAGTGCGCGTGGTGCCGCTATGCTTTAGCCGGACTGATTGGTTTACCCAATCAATTTGGGTGAGCGTCGTACCGTAGTTGATGGTGACATTTTCGAATTTTTCCGCAGCGCCACGTATCGTGTTCGTGAGTCCTCCCCGCGAGATAGACAGGATGGCATTGTCTGAAGAGTGGGAATAGGGATGAAATGACTGTTTGCCAGCCGAATCGTGCATCATCCGCCCCCGCATGGGTATCGACATTGCCTCAGCGACAGACCGTAAACCAATGCGCTCCAAAGCAATGAGGCCTCTGTGGCTTAGTGCAAGGTTAATTGACCTACCAGCTCCCTGCGGCTCAATCCGCGGTCTTTTTTCGACGACGTGGACATCATACCCTCTCATCGCAAGGTCAATGGCGAGCGTCGATCCAGCCAGGCCAGCACCTGCAACGAGCACGGTATGAGTAGGCTTAGTCATCGATACTATCCAATAGCCGTTGGCCGAACGTTGCAACGTCGACGTGAGAGTTGTACAACGGAACAGGAGCGAGCCTGATTATGTCGGGCTCCCGCCAGTCGCAAACAACTCCGCTAGACAGGAGTCGGCCAAACACTCTTTTTCCGTTTGGGCACCTGAGGCTAAACTGGCAGCCGCGCTCGTCCAATCGAGCCGGAGTGATGTCAACCAGTTTACCGGCTCCCCTTTCTGCAAGCATGTTATGCAGCAGTGTTGTTAGCGAAATACTCTTTTCCCGCAGGGCCCGCATGCCGTATCGCGAAAAGATCTCACATGATGCCAGGAGGGGGGCCATTGCAAAAATAGGTGGGTTGCTAAGTTGCCAGCCGTCCGCAGAAGGAGATGGCTCGAACGTGCGTGGCATTTTGAATCTATTGTCTTTGCGATGACCCCACCAGCCACCGAGGCGAGGGATGCCGGTGTCAGTTGCGTGTCGTTCATGAACAAAACAACCAGCAATGCAACCAGGGCCACCGTTCAAATACTTGTAACCACACCAGACCGCAAAGTCAACATTCCAGTCGTGAAGCGCCAGCGGAACGTTGCCAGCTGCGTGAGCGAGATCAAAACCCACAACGATGCCGCGACTCTTTGCCTCTCTGGAAATTGTCTCCATGTCGAAAAGTTGGCCGTTGTAGTAATTAACCCCGCCAAGCAACAGGAGGGCGATATTGTCCCTGTTCCGATCCAGTACTTCAATTGTTTCATCGAGATCGTATGCGTGCGCGGAGTTTGGTTCTAGCTCTATAATTGCAGTGCTCGGCTCAATACCCCGTGTAAGCAGGTGACTCTCAATTGCATAGCGATCGGAAGGGAAGAGGTCAGCCTCAATCACGACCTTATACCGGGTCTCCGTTGGTCGGTAAAATGACGTAAGCATCAGGTGGAGATTCACCGTCAACGAGTTCATCGCAACGACTTCGGTTGGACTCCCGCCAACAATGTCTGCCAGCAGTCCAGCAAGGTTTTCATGGTACGACATCCATGGACGTGACGAATCGAAATGTGCGTCAACGGCGAGGGATTCCCATGCGTGCAGCTCCTCCTCGACATATGCGCGACCGCGACGCGGCATGAGTCCGAGCGAATTGCCACAAAGGTAAATTATCTCTTCGCCCGACTCTGATATCGGAATCGCGAATTCGTTCCTCGCCTCACGAATAGGATCAATCGCGTCGAGTTCCTGCGCCAATCTGTAGAACGAACTACCCGTCATCGCTGTTGAGTTTGCGCATTATGGGAATCAGGACTGGTCTGCTGGGACACGCATCGGTTTTGAAACGAGGTGACTGTAAGTTGAGGAGATAACTGCCATCGAGAATGGATGAATCAACATATATCAGTTCGGTAATGGTTTTACTACTCCCGCCGACTTTCCGCCCTCCCGTCTCCCAAAAAACATGATGGCAGGTAAGTTTCTTATCATTGTGTCGATCGACCGACGGGATATCAATCAGGAGGTGACTCACCGACCACCTGTTCAGGAGGTGTATGGCATCGAGGGAAAAAAACGGTGCAGGCGCAGCATCGTAATCACGAGCTAATTTCCCGGGAGAGTTTGGGAGTGTCCGAATTATCAGCGCGTCGAGGAAGTCGGGTCTGATTTCCGTTAGTCTGCGCTGGAGGCATCTTTCGGTGATTATCAGATCGCGGGGTTCTGCAAAAGATGTAATGGTCTCCCGCGTTACCTGTCGAGGTTCGGGGATAATCGTGATCAACGATGCGGGCGCGAGTACGGGCAGTGCCTCTAAATCCAGCGCTTGCCTGTCAGCTCTTATGTGTCCCGGGCCCTCGGTGTGTGTTCCATTGCAGTGGGGGATTATCGATATGGAATCCACGTTGCAAGACCCGCCCTTGGCAATATCACCTTTGAACGATCCCAGCGTCACTGGTGTCGAGCTCGCCGCTGGCGCTCCGAAATAGGTTGGCTGTGGTCCGCCAAATTGTTGGCGGATAGCCAGGTCAATGGGGTGATGGATGTCGGCTACGAAGCGCGACTCACCGACCTTTACCTCCACGTCGATTCTGCTCATCGTCTATTTATTGATAGTCGCGATGCACTTGAGTTCTATTGCGATCGGGCTTGGCAGTTTGTTAATGCCCACTGTAGTTCGACACGGCCGCACATCGCCGAAATGTTCAGCATATACCCGGTTGTAGACGCCAAAATCATTTTCCATGTCAGTCAAGAATACTGTGACGTCCACCAGGTCTTCCCAGGCTGCGCCTGCCTGCTCGAGGATTGTCCGAACATTCTGAAAAACCATCCTGCACTGGGCTTCAATGTTGTATTCAATTACATTGCCGGTCTTGTCGTAAACGTTTCCGGGTACTTCGTCGGTTGCAGGATTGCGTGCTCCAATTCCGGACAGAAACAACAGGTTACCCACCCGTCGAGCGTGGGGATACAAACCCATCGGCTTTGGAGCATCATCGCTAAGAACTTCTGTCGTCATGTTGATCCCGTCGTGATTGTTACATTTTTCGTTTCTGTAAAAAACCTCATGGCTTCAAACCCACCTTCCCGACCAACTCCCGACATTTTCATTCCCCCAAAGGGCGTTCGCAGGTCCCTCTCCATCCACGTATTAATCCAAACCATACCGACGTCAAGTTGACCGGCAATGCTATGCGCGCGTTGCAGGTTTGATGTCCAGACAGACGCCGACAATCCGTACGGCGAATCATTTGCGAGCGTCACGGCCATCTCATCAGATCCAAAAGATTGTATGGTCACCACTGGACCAAAAATCTCCTCCTGGTTTGTGCGACAGTCGTTTGGCAGTCCGGTGATTACAGTAGGTTCAATAAACCAACCCTCGGCGCAACGACCCTGAACTGTTGCTCGCTTTCCTCCGCAAAGCACCCTGCCACCTTCTGACTTTGCTATCTCGATGTGATCGAGAATTTTGCTGCAGTGTTCTTCCGATACGACAGCACCCAGATCTGTGTCCTCATGCCGGGGGTCGCCAACTTGCAACTGGCCAACGCGACCAACAAAATCTGTGACGAACCGATCCAGTATGGAGTGCTCGACTAGAATTCTGGAACCGCACAAGCAGATCTGTCCTTGATTCGAAAACGCGGAGCGGACGACCGTATCGAGCATGACGTCGTAGTCGGAATCGGCAAACACGAGAGTTGCATTCTTGCCACCCATCTCAAGCGAAACCTTCCGGAATGATTGGGCGCACTTTGTCGCGATAATTTCGCCGGTGCGAGTACTACCGGTGAAGGAGACGGCGCGAATTTGCGGATGGGCAACCAGCTGTGCACCTGAGACATTCCCCGCACCGTGCACAATATTGAGGACGCCGGGTGGGAAACCTATCGCATGCGCCTTCTGGCCGAGCAAGTAGGCAGTCATGGGAGTAACTTCTGATGGCTTCGCAACGACGGTATTACCAGCCGCCAGCGCGGGGGCGATTTTCCAGGTTAGTAGGTACAAGGGAAGGTTCCAGGGCGAGATGCAGGCTACTGGTCCCAAGGGCTGTCGCAGGGTGTAGTGAACAGTGCCCGAATCCGAATGTGACTCCGATGCAAACTGGGTAGAGGCATGTGCAAAGAACAATAGATTCTTTTGCGCCCGCGGAATATCTACTGATGATGCGACGGAGAGGGGTTTGCCCGTATCTCGAGATTCTGCCTCAGCAAAATGCACCGCATCGTCTGCGATGGCACCAGCGAGCTTTGTCAACCAGGTGGCCCGTTCCCAATGGTGCAAGTTTGCCCAGCCCCGAAATGCGCCGCGAGCTGCATCGACGGCTCGCGCAACGTCGGATTCTCCCGAGTTTGGAATTGCCGCATATGCGACACCGGTAGCTGGCTCGAATGACTCAATAAAGTCGCCTGCGTCGGCTCTCTGAAATTCACCCCCGATATAATTTCTTACCTCTTCCAATGCATCACCTAAAGACATGACAGCCTACCACCGTCGACCGGTAGACTGACCCCGGTAATGTACCCCGCATCTACAGACGCCAGAAAGGATACGGCTGCGGCAGTTTCTTCCGGCTCAGCAAACCGCCCGGCCGGGATTTGGGATACCATCGCTTGTTGAACTGCATCAGTGCTCACGTTTTGCTTCTTAGCCTTAGCCGCGATGATTTCCCGAATTCGGTCTGTCCATGTGGCGCCGGGAAGTACATTATTCACAGTAATGCCGTAAGTGGCGACCTCGTTTGCCAAAGTTTTGGCCCAGCTTGCAACAGCACCGCGCGTGGTGTTCGACACTCCTAATCCCTTAAGCGGCTGTTTCACTGAGGTGGACACGATGTTGATGATGCGTCCCCAATGTCGTTCCCGCATTCCAGGAACGAGAAGCTGTGCCAGGAGGTGGTTGCATCGGAGGTGGCGATTGAGGGCTGTCTCAAATTCCTCCCACGTAGCATGGAGCAGATCGCCCCCGGGAGGTCCGCCTGAATTATTTACCAGAACATCAATCTGATGGCCTGCAGCGAGGTACTCGGAAACATTTACTGCAACCTGCTCGGGGTTGTCAAAATCTGCTGTTACCGTGTGGTGTTTGGCATCCTGATTCGGCAGGAGCCGGACTTCTGCTTCCAACGCGTCCGCCGATCGAGCTACAAGCGTAACCGCCATTCCATCTTCTGCCAATCGTTCCGCACAGGCACGGCCAATTCCTCGCGTGCTCCCGCAAATCATCGCTCGTCGCATCGGTCTGAATCGATTTGAATTATTCAATTCCCACTTCTTTTGGTATACAAATATAGGACTTGATTTCGAAGGTGGTTAGGGCTTGGAGAGTAGTATTTTGGACGGTGTCTTCGAGTCGGGAAGTGGTGTCTCCGTCCCACAGAAGGATTGGAGTATCATCCGCGTGATATGCGCTTCTGGATGTTGTGCGTTCACCGAAGTAAAGTGGCAGCGCTTCGTCAGAGAATCCGGTGGAGTGGAGCCATTGTCGGGTTGCCTCCTTCGCGTGGTTGGAGAACGACTCTTTTTCCCCTGTCGTTTCGACGGTTCTGAACAGGTCCCGATTTATAAATCGTCTGCAGAGGTCGGCCAGGATTTCATCAGCACATCGGGACCAGGATTTCAGTGAGTACAGAATATCCGAATCGTCTAGCGATGTGAATCGATCAGCGACCTCTTCGTTTTCCATGTCGAGCCGAGATGGATCGGCTTCGAGGAAGAACAGGAGATCGGGAGAGGTGGCGTGACCAAGATCAAGCCCCGACTGGAGGATGAGCCGCGCCCGTCTAAAAATACTGCTCAACAGGAAATCGCCAGCGAGAACAGCCTTGTGCAGGTAGACCTGCCAGTACATCAGTCGCCGCGCAAGCAAAAAGTTTTCGATCGGATATTGACTCTTTTTTTGGAACGCGACAACACCGTCTGGCTGGTTGATCGTAGGTCTCACAAGAACAGTATCCAGGAGGCGCGAAACACCCACGGTTCCTTCGGCAACTCCCGTGTAATAGGAGTCGCGGGATAGATAGTCGAGGCGGTCCATGTCGAGCTGGCTCGACACCAGCTCATTAAAAAATGGTCGGTAGTAGCTGTTGTCAAAAATTTTTAGCGTGAGATCAAGGCTCCCGCCGAGTCGGATGTCCAATTTCGTTATCAGGATTCGGCTCATGTCTTCGTGCTGGAATCCGTCGATCAAGACCGGTTCGAGTGTGTGTGAAAACGGGCCGTGGCCGAGATCGTGCAGGAGGGCTGCCGCGCAGGCAGCGGTCCGCTCTTTTTTCGAGACCGATGTGCCGTGCCGCTCGATTGACGTCAGGGCCCTGTTCATCAACGACATTGCTCCTAGTGCATGGCCGAACCGGGAGTGTTCCGCACCTGGAAAAACCAGATGGCCGATGCCCAGCTGCCTGATTCTGCGCAGTCGTTGGACCTCCGGTTGTTGAATCAAATTCAACAGGATCGGATCGTCGACCACGATTGACCCATGGACCGGATCCGTGAACGTCCTGCTCATGTTATTGCGGGCGCGGTTTTGGCCGGATGTTTTCCCGTAACACCATTGTAGAATTCCTGAATCTGGAGGAGGTCACTCCCAATGTTTCCTGTAGGCCAAATCGCAGGGCCAAATCCAACTACCTTGCGGCCGTAGTCGAGAAAACCGAGCGCGATTGGCACCTGTGCCTCGTTGGCAATGTGATAAAAACCAGTTTTCCATTTTTGCACGCGCTTCCGCGTTCCTTCGGGAGTAATCGCTACGATTAGGTTTTCGCGTTTGTTGAATTCATCGACGACGGTATTCACGAAGCCCCTGGATTTTTCTCTATCCAGTGGGATGCCTCCGGCCCACCTCATGAATGCCCCCATTGGCCACCGAAACAGTGTGTGCTTCCCGACGAATTTTGCATCCATGCTGTAGACCCATGCTACGGCTAAACCGATTACGAAATCCCAGTTGGAAGTATGGGGGGCTGCCACGATGACGAATTTTTTCTCGTCGGGTGGTACACCATCAATTTTCCAACCCAGAACCCTCAGGACAAGCGACCCAACTTGGGGAAGGAGCCAAAGTCGGCGTTTAGGGACATTGTCACCAATCGATGGAATTCCCAAGCCAGCGGACCTCTAGAAGTTATTCTCTACAAGCAGGGAGGCAAGATCAGACATTAGCTCTCGATAATCAAAGTTTGATGACCCGATGAACGGGACGCCGATTTGTTGTGCGTGGTCCGCATCCACCGTCTTAATGAATTGGCCCCAGTGTGCGCTTTCAACGGAGACCATTCCATCATTTGGTCCTTCCTGCTCGAAGATTACGCTGTTGAATATCCGCAGGAAGGGATTTATCGCCACCTCAGTTCCTTTGCCTGCTCGGCCAGCAATAGACCAGTACCTAATGTTGCCCGAGTTTTCCACTTGTCGATTGAATACGTTGCCAACGTACTCCGGGGTTAGCTGCGAGATTGCTCGTTTGAAGTCCGCGGTGCCGTCTTCGACCGCGTAGGTCCCTATCCAGTTCGCAAATTCGGTGAGCCACATCCTAATCTTCTCCGGCTGAGACAATACGTATCCTGCCAGGGATGAACCGTGGTGTGGAGTTGAGATCGTTATTAGTGAGGCGACTTTGGGTCCAAAGTCGAGTTTGTCAATTAGATACCGAGCGTCCAGTCCACCCATGCTGTGAGCGATCAGGTTTACTTTTTCCGCCTTCGTTTCCTGAAGGACATGGATTATTCTCTCTTCCCACAGCGTGCACCGGCTTTCGATGGTATTGTAGGGAGCGACATTCGGCGCATATGCCCGGACACCCATAGCGCGCAGGTGCTCCGCAGCGAGGTAGAGGTGCCCCCCTCGTCTGATCCCGGCGATCATCCCCAGACCGTGCATGAGTACCACCGGATACCGGACCGGAATGATCGGGGGTAACGGGTGTGGTTCAA
Source organism: Rhodothermales bacterium (assembly GCA_965224105.1). GTDB lineage: Bacteria > Bacteroidota > Rhodothermia > Rhodothermales > JABDKH01 > CBDCYH01. The sequence goes on from CBDCYH010000001.1 coordinate 91,785, forward strand.
GCTGCGCTAACCGTTTTAGTGCTGTCTCTGTAAACTTGGCCAATGCGGTTCTACAGTATCTTTTGGATGCCGACGATAGCCGCGGCACATAGTATGGGAACGATGAGATTGTCCCATTTGTCGCTCGAGACGGCTTCTGCTACACTGCCTACTGTCACGGCTACCACGAGTGGAAGAAGTTGCGGTTCCTCAAATAACAAAGCCACCGGAATGGCAGCAAGGCAAAAGGCTGCCGATCCTTCGAGCGTTTTTGAACGTTCACCAAACACTTTCGTTTTGCCGAAGGTTCGCCCCACCAGAGCAGCAAGCGCATCACCTATTACAAAAATAGAAAAGGCGGCGACCGCTACAGGCAGAGGAAAGAGTAGTAGCAGCAGAGCGAAGGAGAGAAGTATAACTGTCGCACCGTTTAATCGGATCTTGCCAGGCTTGCGAGCTTCTGATCCTCGCATCAACGACCCAGCAAGACGCTGGACCAGTCCTTCTATCGCGGGGTACAACGAGCGAAGGATGTCAAGTAGCAGGCCGGCGGCTGCCATGACGCCCACCACAAGGAGCGTGTTACTCTTCCCGATGCGTAACGCTGCAATCGGGAGCACCAGGAGCCCCAGATGTATTGCTTTACGCACATACTCGGATTGGATGGAAATCTGTCGGAGGTTGTCCACGATCGATCTTGATGATTCCTATCTTGGCGACGAGGCATAGTTTACGAATTTGAACCTGAATCTGAATGACCCTGGATAAACTCTGCGACCTGTGCGAGGCTTTGAGCGGGACCGAGAAGGACTTTCCATTTGATGACGAGATCCTGGCATTTCGGGTAGGTGGAAAAATATATGCACTTGTGAACATCACCGAGCATCCGCCGCGCGTCAACCTGAAGTGTGATCCTGAATATGCCATCGAGCTGCGGGAGGAGTACGAGGGCGTGAGACCCGGGTATCACATGAATAAGAAACACTGGAACACGGTGCATCTGGCCGAAGACGTTCCGTCCAAACTGATGGGTGAGCTCGTCCGCCATTCCTACCAACTGGTTTTCGACAAGCTTCCTGCGGCCGTACGGGAAGGCCTGGCTAATGAATGATTGACGTCATCTTTCAAGACAACCACGTGATTGTCGTAAACAAGCCGGCGGGCATGCTTACTCAAGGGGATAGTACGAGCAGACCAGACCTCTTGTCGGAGGTCAAGGCGTACATAAAACGCAAATACAACAAACCGGGTAAAGTATTTGCCGGACTTGTTCATCGTTTGGACAAACCGGTCTCAGGCGTTATTGTGTTTGCGCGGACTAGCAAGGCAGCGGCGCGGTTGAGTAAAGCGTTTCGTGAACGGGGGGTCGAAAAAGTTTACGTCGCGGCGGTGGAAGGGAGGTGTGTAGGATCTGGGAGGTTGGAAAACTATCTCCGGAGGAAAGATTCCCAATCGGTGATAGTTAAACGCGACGAACAGGGTGCAAAACGAGCGATACTTCATTGGGAAACGCATCGCATTCTCGGCCAGTGCTCCTACCTGGCGATTCGGCCAATCACCGGGCGACACCATCAAATAAGAGCACAGCTGTCAAAGATTGAACACCCGATCGTTGGCGACACGCAATATGGATCGGGAAGAAAACTCCCGGGAGGGAATATCGCTTTGCACAGCACCATCCTTCGGTTTCCGCATCCGACTCTTCCCACAGAAATCACTGTCTCGTGCCCGCCCCCGAACTATCAAGGCGTCGAATGGGAAGAAATGGCTTCTGAAATGATAGCCAGCTATTCGGTTGGAACGGAGTAGCCCTTTGCGTCCAAAGCCGCTGCGGGTTTTGGCAGAACGCAGACCCTATCTCCTCGGAATGGATCGACCGCAATCGGGATATGGTTGTAGGTCTCGAACACTCCGCGTCCGCGGACATTCCTGACGGCAATTTCCTGGCACAGCGCTTCGTAGGCATCCGGACCCACCATGATGAAGCCGACGGCAGCATCGGATTCCGCGAGTGCAGCAATGGATTGGTCAACGAACTCAAGGATTTCGCCTGACCGCGGGGATGCCTCCAGAATAGTCACGATGGCGTAGGATTCTCGCGCGGGGAATTTTGTCCTGCCATTTCGATAGCCAGGAAGTACTGCTGCAAGTCTTTAAACGTTGCTTCAGAAGTAGGCATGTCTCGAACGATTTTGCCAAGTTCAAGGATGGCGACCCGACTGCAGATATCTGAAACGTGCAGCAAGTCATGACTGGATACAATGACGGTCGTCCCGTGCTCGGTGTTAAGTGAGCGAACGAGCTCCTTGAGTCGGATTTGAGATCCGGGATCCAGGTTAGCGAAAGGTTCGTCCATGATGAGGAGTCTTGGATGGACAAACATTGCGGCTATCAATCCAATCTTTTTTGCGTTCCCCTTCGAGAGTTCGCGAATCATCTTCTTAGTGTTCCCGAACAGCTCGTGGGAGTAGAATGGTTGATAGGGGAAGAGACGCTTGGGTACCTCTTCGGTGGGAAGCATGTAAACATCCGCTATGAAATCGAAGAACTCGTCTGGAGTAAGGTAATCCAGCAAGAAACCTTCATCGAGATACGATCCGGTTGATGCTTTCCACTCGGAAGAGCTTGCCACGTCCCGACCGTTGATTTTTGCGGTGCCATAATCAGGGCGGATGAGATCGAGGACCATTCGCAGAAGTGTTGTTTTGCCGGCACCGTTGCTTCCGACAAGACCGAAAGTTTCCCCTGCCTGGATGGCCAGATGTGGGATGTCGACGGCAGTCTTGTCACCGAATTGCTTTACCAGGTTGGATAGTTCAATAGTCATATCTGCGGAAACCTGTTGCCATTGCGTATTTGTGTTCTTGCAGCCTTTGCGAGATCAATTCAATCCAGAATCTGCTGGTTAGGATAGCAATCACGCCGGTGGCGGCGATGAAAATTATTGCACCGAGCGGATGATCTTTGAGAAAGTACAGGACCAGCAGTGGAGGCGCCGTAGTGGGTATAATCCAAAACCAGTGCAGAATGGAGAACCCTTCGTAGTTAAAGAATCCGCCACTTCTACTTAAGTCGATGCGTCGCCTATTATTGGTAGCAAGGACTAGAATCACGAGGCTCGTAACACCTGCGTTGTATCCAAGGAAGGCAACGTGCAGTAATAGCAGGTCTGGTCGAGCGACAAGGAAGACCGGCATGCTTATCACAAACAAAATGAGGCATGAGGCCTGCAGGAGGAGGAGCTTCGACCTCACAATTTTTCTAAACGGTACATCGCGGGCGATGTATCCATCAAAGAAAGCACTCTCCCACGAAAACATCAGCTGGCCGTAGTTCAATAAGAATCCGCCAGAAGCAAACAACCCCACAATTGCTCCAAAGAACAAGCCCCCGTAGGCTCGCGGATTCAGAAGGAGGACGAGAATGTAAGCTGAGGAAAAAAGTAGGGAAAGTCCGAGGTAGTGCCGTGGTCGCTTGTTGCGCCAGATGAGTTTAACCTCCAGCGCAAGGAGTCTGCCTTGCAGCGAGCTTTGATCCAACCAACTGAACGACCCCATATGTCGATCCTGCTCCACGTCCGCAGTCATCGACTGAAATTTCTTTTCCATCTCTTTGAAGGAGGCGAGATAGACTACGAACGTGATCAGGGCTGCGCCGAAGGGAATCAACCAGTTGCCAGCAAGGGCAGAGTCAAAAACACTGCGCGAAATATCATTCACTAGATACGCACCCGATGCCTGGTCCAATCCCATGATGATCCAGCCACCTGCCAGTAAAACGATGAACAACCAACTCCTCTCTGTAAAAATTACCCGTAAGTAGTTATTGAGATAGGTAAGCATCAACAGGCTTGCGACAACGGTGAGGAGCCAACAAATTGCTCCGGCATCCGAGTAGTAGGACCACACGAACCTGTACCAGAAGGGAGCAAAGAAGACTAGCGGCAAATAATTGTGCAGAGAAATGCTTGATGCCAGCTGATAGAAGTGAATTAGTGAATGACGCTTTACCGGCAACAGCAAGTATGCCGAAGGTCTGAATTTCGAAGCCTTCTGAAAAAGGAAGCGCAGACCGAAAAGCGCGAAGAGTAATCCAATCAGGTAATCATTGATTAGGGCCACCGGCAGACCAACGCCCAGCAGGCGGAAGACGATGCCTCCGAAAGACCAGCCGAGGATTGCCAGCGTGAACGAGAAGTAGGTGATTATCGCGCAGGCTGCAATCCAGACGAATAGATTGCGGGTTTCCAACATCGTCCGCAGAACGGCCCGGATGTGGTTCCTGGCAAGGAGTCGATATGTCGTGAAAGTTCCTAAAATCATTGGAGTTGCCACGTCCAGTTATCGGCTGGAATCCTGAATAATATCGTCCTCGGCCAAAAACAGGTCGATTTCACGAGATTCCGTGTCCACCCGGACAACCGTCACGTTCACCTGGTCACCTGAGCTGAAGGTTCGGCCGGATTGGGTCCCCACCAGGCGATAATTTTGCTCGTCCAGACGATAATGGTCGTCCAGATCCCTCAGCGCGATCATTCCATCGACGAGCACCTCCGTTAGATTCACGAAAATGCCAAATTTAGTAACTCCGGTGACGACGCCGTCAAACGTATCTCCCAAATGCTTCGTCATGAAGACCGCCTGCTTGTAGCGGACGGACTCTCGCTCAGCCTCGGTAGCTGCCTTTTCTTTTGCTGACGAATGCTCGCAAATGCTCTCAAGGTCTTCGACCCGCGGATTGCTTTGTCCTGCTGCGTACCGCTTGAGGAGCCTATGGACCAGAAGATCGGGATACCTTCTTATCGGCGAAGTGAAGTGTGTGTAATGCTGAAATCCCAACCCAAAATGTCCAAGGTTTTCCGTTGTATATCTAGCCTTTGCCATTGCCCGCAGCGCTGCGTCAACAACGACCGTTTTATATCGCTTGTCTCCGACTGATCTGATTAGTCCTGCAAAGTCTTGGGACTTCACCTTGCTGCCCGACAACTTTAGAGAGTGTCCAAACGGACGTACAAAATTTGCCAATGTCTCCAACCGTTCAAAATCTGGCTGTTCATGCACACGAAACACGAACGGCCGGGGAGGGGATTGGCGCGAAATAAATTTTGCTACTTCTTTGTTGGCAAGCAGCATGAACTCTTCGACGAGACGATGCGCATCCAATCGTTCTTTTCTTCGGATTCTTATGGGATCGCCATCGGGATTTAGATCAACTTCAATTTCCGGCAAATCAAAATCTATCGATCCTTCTTTCTCTCGAATAGATCTTAGTTGCCTGGCGATTTCGTTTGCTCGCACAACATCCGATTGAATATCGTTTTCGATGTCTGGCAGGATTTGTCCGTCCAAGATCTCCTGTGCTTGCTCATATGTGAGTCGAGCGGAAGATCGGATCAGCGTTTCGGCCAACTCGAAATTAACGACGTTCATTTCTTTGTCCAGCTCGAGGATGCACGAGAAGGCAAGCTTGTCCTCGTGGGGGTTGTGCGAGCAAAGGTCATTGGATAGCCTTTCCGGGAGCATCGGGATTACCCGATCAACCAGGTACACACTCGTTCCTCGATCGGCTGCCTCTATGTCAATGGGTGAGCCTTCAATAACGTAGGATGAGACGTCGGCGATGTGCACGCCGATTTGAAAGTTTCCGTTGTGGAGGTTTGCTATGTGAATCGCATCGTCAAAATCTTCAGCGTCGACAGGATCTATCGTGAAGATGGTTTTGTCCTTGAGATCAAGCCTTTTCTCATGACCGGGTAACGCTACTATTTTTTCAGCGGCAGAGAGGACATCTGGTGGGAAAGATGATGCTACACCTACGTTTCGGACAATTGACAAGAGCTCGGCATTGTGGGATCCAGCCCTGCCAAGGACTTCTTTTACTCTGCCTGAAGGGTCGGCGTGTTCATTTTCGAATGCATCTATCGACACCAAAACCTTGTCTCCAGTTTTTGCTCGGCCAACATCAGCAGGGTGGACAAAGATGCGTCTTGTGATCCGATAGTCGTCCGGCCTGACCCATGCTCCGTTCTTTCCGACATTGATGGTGCCAACAGTCTCTTCGATCTCGCGATCCAGGACCTTCAATCGAAGCGCTTCTTTCAGGTTGTTGTTAGATGCAGGCTTGGACTTGAGGATGTGAACGGTATCGCCATGAAGCGCAACACCGAGATTCTTTTTATGGACGAAGAATTCCTCGCCGTCTTCAAGTCTAATAAATCCGTTTCCCTTCCGATTTACAGCGAGGACTCCGGAAAGGGATTTCATTTCTTTTGTGATTTTGGAGATACGTTTGTGAAGGTGTGCAATGCGACCGCCCTTCTTTACTTCTACAAGACCGCTGGCTTTCAACGTCGTCACGGTGCTCATGAATTGGTTAAAATTCTCTCTACCGTCAATGCCAAGATTCTTGGCAATCTCTTTTGGTCGAAAGTCCTTCTTCCCGTTGTTGCGCAGGAATTCAAGAATTGCCGTGTCGACAGGTCGTGTAGAATCAGCCCGACTATTTTTTGCCATTCACGCTGGAGTTGATCGGGTTGACTCCTTGAGAAGGGCTGGTCCCCCGGGAATCGTCGGGTCGCGACACAATCCTTTCGAAAAAGCGTCGCCAGGTTGCAAACTCTGTTTGGTAAGATAACCCTGCTCCCGTCGTGTTTGTGACGAAGGCCTCATCGGTCAGAGCATCTCCCTCGCGCCTATAAAAGACTTCAACGGACACGTTGGGATTAAGTCGAACCTCCACAACAAATTCGCCTTGAAGACTTTGAACTTCGTCAATGGTACTCCGCGTACCCTGATACACTCCTTGTCCGCGAATCACGAGCCTCTCGTCGAGCAACCGCAGACCAATCCCGTAAGTGACATCCAGGTCTTGCGTGCTTTGCCCGCTGACGCCAAAACTGAAATCGATATTGGGAAGTGCCTCCGATAGATAGCGATTTACCTGGCTTGCGACAAGTTGTGAGACACTGGTAAATGCAGATGATGCCAACGCGTCGGTACTTGGACCGGCGGTTGTAAGGAGGAATGAGTTAGTCAGGAGGACTGATGTGGCGTATTCCGTGGATCGCTCGGTCTGATTCAGGATGGTTTCTATCGCTTCGTAATTGTTCGATACGCCGCGCTGATCAGCATCAATTTCAAGTCTTAGAGCCACCTCCGGGGTTGCCACCCGCCCGGTGATATCAAGCCTAACGGTAACCGGAATGAGAGAGCTGGAGCCTCCTTCCGCTACCGGAAGGCCTGCCCGCGAAGCCCGGGTTTTATACGAAGCAGGTATATTCAAACTTGCATTGATCGGGTCACCGTCCCAGGTGATGCTTCCGCCCGGGTCGATGAGGAACCGCCTGATGAAGAGTTCGCCCGCGGTAAACAGGTAGTCACCTCCAGTAACATCGAGCCTGCCAAATGTCTGGAACTGACCGCCGGTCCGTGTAAGCTGTACTCGTCCAGAGCCCACGGCATTGATAACATCGCCCAGGAGCGGATCGATAACAAGATGGATTGTCGAACCAGGCGGGGCGTTCACGTTAAGGTCCATCTCGAGGCCATCCAGAAAACTTCTTTCACCAGATGGTCTTTTCGACAGCACGTTCTTCCGGGCCTGGTTTTTTGCGATGTCGGGTATTGCGCCAGATGAATCAGCGAATACAATAAACGACTCATCAGATACTGCGGATGCTGCGACAAGAGGGATATATACATCGCTGTCAGCCGTTGTCCGGGCATCTCGGGAAGTAAGCGAAGCGTTTGACAAGGGTCCGGTTAGACTTGCCGTTCCAGATGCCGCGATGTCCCCAAAGAACGGTAGGTCTCGAGAGCTCACGATGTTCATGATCTGAAGCGAATCAATCCTTCCTACGAGATCGAGTGAAAAGAATTTGTAATCGTTGAACGAAACGCTCCCGGTAATAAGTGCCCTGCCATTCCTCCCATCTTCTACCGTGGCCCTACGAATGTGAACGCCGCTTTCGTCAACGTCCACCGATCCCGACACATCATAGTTTATGTTAAAATCTGGGACGTCGAAATTTCCCTCGTTAACCGTAAGGTCGGCGTCGAACCTTGGTTTCGAAAAGCTTCCGCTAATTCTTCCACGACCACTCACATAACCCCGCACATTCTGGACTGTTCTTGGGAAAATGTACTCGAAGAAAAACATGTCTGCCCTTTCGATTGAAGCTTCGAGGTCAAGGGTTTCGCGCGAAGAGCCGTTGCCCCCTGGTCGATAGGTACCGCCAATTCTGAGTTCGTTCGTTTTGCTCGCCAATAGCGCGACGGGCCCCTCTGGTTCGCTCTGTGTCTCTGTGACAATGATGTCTAGTGCAAGCGCGTCGGAATTGGGCAAGTAACGCGTATTGACAGATAAGTCGCCGAGGTGATAAATGCCGTGGGAGAAATTCGACACAAATACGTTTCCCTGGACACTCGGAGAATTCAGTCCCTTCGCAATTTTTAGATCCGCGTCCATTGCTCCACCCACCAATTTCCTCCAGCCGAGGAAGGACGACACCTCTCGCAATTGAACCCCTGATGATGCGATCCTCAACGTATCTGCCGGGGAGGGGGAATATGTACCGTCGACCTCAACGAAAGCCAAACTCCTTTCTTCTGTAGCGGACGAATCTCTCTCCACAAAACGGAATGGCTGGATGGATATGGCATCGCGATACACATCGATGATTGCTCTGTCACGCAATCCAAAGAGGTACAGATTGGAGTTGAAGTCAGTTTGGGATAGTACCAGCCTGTTCTTGTCTGGTAAAAATTCAGCCACTCCACGAATTGCCAGGCCGTTGCCTGAAGAATCAGACTGCGACGAAATTCTGTATGTCGATCGATTCTGATTTGCCTCCAGGGAAATATCCGGTTGGGGAATGGTTTGCTCAGCCAATCTCAATGACTGGGCGTTGGCATCCACGTGCAGGTCGAACGAATCGGAGAATTTCGTTGCGCGCAACTCGGAACGGACGGCCCCATTGCGGACGAGGAACCCTTTCAACGCGAGTGAATCTGCTCGTGCGTTGACGTTTCCTTCGAATTGATCTGATCCGGCCAATAGATCCAGCCGGATAACGGCATCTGTTCCAATGCTCGGAAGTCCAACGAGCATGGCGGAAAGGGACTGGAAATCTCTCAGACGTAGCTCTCCAACCAGGCGCGTCCTGCCTAATGTTTTGGGGTGTGTCGTTTGTTGCGACCCCGCGGAGTCCTGGACAATGAAATACGGTTTGTCCCAGATGTTTCGAGCCTTCGCCGCAATGTCCTGTCTCCAGTCGAAGTAATGCGCCTGAATTGTTGGTAGGCTACCATCTGCAACTACCTTAGCGTTTGCCAGACTACCGCTAACGTCAAGCTTTGTCGAATCAGCGCGACTACTAAATACAATCCGTGAAGTCCCGGGCCGAATGATTCTTTGCTCTTCACCGATGGTGACGACAGAGGAGTCCGTTGTCAGAGTAGCAACCAGATCAAGAGTTTCTCGCGACTGCCTACTTACGTCGAATGCGATCGATGCCGCAACCTCGGAAAAAAGTGAATCATTTTGAAGCCAGGATCCCAAATTTAATTCGGACACCCCGGTTGATGCTGTTAGGCGAAAAACTTCCTGAGACCGGAAAGCCGTCCCCTTCGTCTCGAGTGTTTCCTCTCCGCGTATTAGTTGTGCACCGAATGAGTAATCTTGTCCCGATTTATCCAAATGAAGGTGCGCCGAGTCCACGGGAGCGCCGTTAATTTCGAGACCTGCAAAGACGCCTGAAAAATCTCCGTCGACACTCCCATCGGTCAGAACGCCTGTAACTTTTCCCCAACCCGTTAGGAGGCCGGCGAACTTTCTGGCAGGCACGATGGCGGAAAGGTCAAGATTTTCCGAAGCTATGTCTGCCTCAAATCTTGTCGCCTGCCGAATATTAAAACTGCCCGATTCGGTAGTGGCATGCACTTCGACGGATCCTATGTTCGATGCGACGAAAAGATCATGTTGAGCCTGTATGGAATCAGATTTCAGATACATGGTCCCGGTCGACTGTAGTTTGGCAGTAGCGTCCGAGAAGAAGAAGTTTTCAATTGCCAGACCGGGCAGAAGCTCGTTGATGTCACTTGCAAGGAGAGATGTTGCCTCAGATGCAATATTGTATCGAAGCGAGTCGGGATACCCGGAAACTTTGCCAAACGATTTGATCGAGCTGGAGCCAGTTGAGAAATCGAGTTTAGTGAACGCAAAATCGTGAAGTGGGCCCGCACCAGAAACAGTTGTCCGGATGCTTTTGTCGAACGGCCATTTCGGGATGATGCGTCTGGCCAGGGCGGGAGAGATGTCTTCCAAATCGAAATCGACTTCGGCGACTGATTGGGGGGAGGCGTCGGGTGCAAATCCGGAATAATTGCCAAGCGAGCCGTCTCCCGAAATCGTTCCCTGGTTTGAAATGATAGTCAGGTCATTGATGTTCGTACGACCAGACTCGATTACAAATTGTCCACGCGCCTGCTGGAATAACTCGGAATCTCCAAGCCTGACGTTGGTTGCGTCCAGAAGATCAATCTGATGGGATTCGTTCTCCCAGTCGACGGTCAAGCGGGCTTGCTCGACGAAGAGGAAGGAGTTCTTGTAGTCGAAAAGCAAATCGTTTGCGATGTGAGACGGTGGTGGGAAATCGCTTTCGGTAATAATACTTAGCCTTTCGATTGAGACATTTGCTGCCGACGACAGGAACGGTCGTTCACTGTTTCCCTGTTTGGTAAGCGGGGCGACTGCCTCAAGGATGTTCCACGAGCCATCAGTCTCAATAAGACGAATCGTACCGCTCCGCAAACGCACCTTCTTAAAACGGTACTGATTCCGCAGTAGGTCAAACCAATAGGGCTGAACATCAATTGTGTCGAGAACTGCTACGACGAGGCCGTGGTCGTCTTTCAGCAAAACGTCGGACGCCACGAATTGGTTGGCCAGGTTTCCGGTTAGGGATCCGATTTCGAGTGATCCCGCGAACAGTTCGTCGAATTGGTTTTCGATCTGAGCTTTCAGACCATTCCTTCCGACCTGTGTGCGTGTTGCCCCTACGAACAATATTATACCGATGAAGATGAGATACAGAGCGACCTTGATTGTACCTCGCGGTATGCGGAGTAAGAATTTGAGTCGTCTCACGGCAGGGGCTGGCAGGGTAGAAACAGTGAAAACAGTCCCTAGGAGCCTATGTTTCCATAACTCGATTGAATCACATTGACCACCTGTGCCGCTGTAGTTTCCTCGTGAAGGTAGGGGTTGCCTTCAGAACCCAGCAGCACGAACACCTGGGAGCCGTCCCGAAATTTTTTGTCGGTCCCCATCGACTCCACGAGGATTTCGGCTGATGGAATATGCCCGTAATTCAGGTTCATTTTTTCGAGCAGCAAATCGCTCATGTGACTTGAGGCGGTCCCACCACGCTCTGCCGACCACACTAGTGCTGCTCTCATACCTAACGCGACCGCCTCTCCGTGCGTAAACGTGGTATAGTTTGTTGCTCGCTCGATGGCATGGCCAAACGTATGACCAAAGTTCAGAAATGCGCGGACACCAGATTCGAACTCATCCGCCTGAACGATTTGGATTTTCGTCAACGCCGCATCCCTGACTAGCTGCTCGCTCACCTCATTCGTTTTCAGGGCAGATGTGGTGTTTGTGACAAGCCGATCCGCCGAGGGTAAATCACAGAGGTACGCATGTTTTACCACCTCAGCCATTCCGCTAAGGAAGTCGCGCTTGCTGAGGGTACTTATTGTGCCCACGTCACAATAGACAAGCCGAGGAGGATAGAAAGAACCGATCAGGTTTTTGCCCCGGGCATGATTTACTCCCGTCTTTCCGCCGATAGAGGAATCCACCTGGGATGTGATGGTAGTCGGGATCTGTATGAGTGGAACGCCGCGCAAAATCGTCGCGGCAAAATGGCCAGCAATATCACCCACAACCCCGCCACCCAGGGCGACGACTGATGAGTTGCGATCAATGCCGTTGCTCAACGCCCAGTTGTATAGCTCTTCCAGGTTCAAAACAGATTTTGCTTCCTCACCAGGGTTGAGGGCAAAGTGGGCGACCTCTCCGTGAGCGCCCAGCGACTTTGCGACGACTTTGTAGTATAGTCCGAACACGTTGCTGTCGGTCACAACAAAGAATTTTTTTGACTGCGGAACTACAGCAGATACCGACCGTCCGCATGACGACAAGCGGCCATATTCAAGTCGATAACTACGGTTAATATGTGATGCAATTTCGATCGGCACAGATCTGCGAAGCGAGATCAGGAATCAATAGTGAGGTTGGTATCGAATGAATCTACGGAAAGAAAAATTTCCGGTTAGATCTCTAGATTATTCGCGATGGGTGGTCGCGTCCGTTATTCAGGAAGGCGACGTGGTGATTGATGCGACGGTCGGAAATGGACATGACACCTTGTTTTTATCCAGGAGTGTTGGAAGCGAAGGTATCGTGGTAGGTTTCGACGTTCAGGAACGCGCCGTCATGGCGACGAAAAAACTCCTCGATGCTGAGGGTGCGGCCGACAACTGTATTCTGCATCATTGCGGGCACGAGGAAATGACCAGCCATCTACGTACGTACGCCGAAAAGCGGATTTCGGCCGCGGTTTTTAATCTCGGCTATCTTCCGGGCGGTGACAAACGCCTAACTACCCGCCCAGCTACTTCGATTGACGGAATCATGGCAGCCTGCGAATTCCTGGCCTCAGGTGGGGTCGTGGCGATAACTGCTTATCCCGGACATTCCGTCGGGGCAGTGGAGCTGGAGTCAATCCTCGATTTTGCTCAGAGCCTTGGGCAGGGGAGGTTTACCGTTATCCATCATCGTATCATTAACCAGGCGAATAATCCACCTGAAGCGATCGTTATCTCAAAGAAGTGATATGTGCTTGGCCGTTGTTGCCTTCCGGGCTCACAAGAAATATCCAATCATCCTGATCGCAAATCGGGATGAATACTATGATCGCGCGACAGCCCGTGCAGGGTACTGGGAGGACGGCTCTATTCTCGCCGGACGCGATTTGGAGAGTAGCGGTACATGGGCTGGCATAACCCAGTCGGGGAAGTGGGCGCTGGTTACAAACTACCGCGCTCCGGATGAATCGAACAGGGGCAAGGAATCTCGAGGCCTGCTAGTACGGAGGTTTCTGGAATCCGACACCAGTACGGCGGCATATATCGACACGCTCTTGCACGAGTCTGAGAATTTTGCGGGATACAATCTTTTGATGTACGATGGAACAACGCTCGGCTATCACAGCAACCGGTCGCGCCAATACGGTATGCTCGGTCCCGGCATTTTTGGTTTGAGTAATGCGCACCTGGATACTCCGTGGCCGAAGGTCGTAACAGCAAAGAAGGCTGTTGCGGGTCTGCTTTCTGAGGAGGATGTTAGCGAGCTGGATCTGCTTGAAATCCTCCGCAACGAGGACATTGCCTCTGATGAGTTGCTACCCCACACAGGGGTAGGGATCGAATGGGAGCGCGCACTCTCAGCAGCGAAAATTCATTTGCCTGGTTACGGAACGAGAGCCAGCACTATCCTCAGGATTGCTTCCAACGGCGGAATTTTCTACAGCGAGTACACCTACAAGGAAGGTCGGCTAGACGCGTATTCCCGGCATAAGTTTAAAGGCAAAAAGGGCCCGTGACTTTTGCCACGAGCCCTTTATTTGCTCCGAAGTGTAGAAGCCGGATTAGTTATGCATTAATACCGATACCGTGTCGCGGATTGACTTAGCGTTGTGGGCGTACGGCTTGAGTGCAAGGTATTTCTCGTACGCGTAGATCGCATCATCCGAATAGCCCATCTTCTGATTTACCTGCCCCAGGGCGAGGAAGGCATCAGAATGACGATGATCGTTTTGGACAGCGAGCATCAGGTTGTAGCGCGCGTCGTCGAGGTTATCTCTCGATATTGCAACCACACCAAGCCCGTAGTATGCGTCGCCATAATTGGCATCCTCAGCCAGTGCCAGCCGATAGTGCGCCTCCGCCTTGGAAGCTTCGCCCTCAGCAAGGAATGCGTGTCCCAGGGAGGAGTATGCATACGGGAGATCATTTCCACTCTCGACCGCTTTCGCAAAGTGAAAATGCGCCTCGTTGTATTTGCTCTGCTTGGTGAATGTGGTTCCGACTCCTACTTCGCCTTTCGGATTTGAGGGGTCTAGTTCGGCTGCACGCATGTAATAGTATCGCGCCTCCTGTGTATCACCCAGCGCCTCGAGTGCCTGTGCAAGTTTAATGCTGCTCTGTGCTCGACCTGGGTTTCGCGAGACGAGGACGCGGTAGTGGTATACGGCATCCGTGTAGTTCTCTTCGCCCATGTAGGTGTCGCCAATTTCTTCGTGACAACCGTCGAATTTTGTTGACAGCTCATTGGCTCGAACGAAGTGATATCTGGCCGCCTGGAAATCCTCCATTCTGAGTAGGACCCGGGCAGACTGATAGACAAGCGAGGCGTCTCGAGGGTTGTCTGCGATTGCGCCTGCCAATGCATAGGATGCGGCTGGCAGGTCGTTGTTGGCGATCGCGTGATTTGCCAGGCTTACATAGTCCGGTGCAGCCTCTTTTTGCTCCTGCGCTGCGCTTGGTGCGGCCAGGAATGCCAGCAGCAGTAAGGTAATGGCTAAGGATTTCATATCGGATTTCAGATTGTTTGGGGGTATCTCCGGTATCGAACCGGTCGGCCAAACTTTAAAATGAAATCGATGAGTTGAGAGCCGTTATTGCGATGACGATCAATTCGTGAGGCTGCGCACCGGGGCAGGGATAAGGCCACCGCGGGACACGAACGTCGCACAGGATACCTGATTCAGCCCGATAATCGGCGCCTCACCCAGTAATCCACCCCATGAGACAAAATCCCCTTCAACCTTGCCGGCCACGGGAATAAGCCTTGCAGAGGTTGTTTTATTATTGATGATCCCTATCGCAAACTCATCCATCATTATGCCAGCGAGTTGGTCGACCGGGGTGTCGCCGGGGACGGCGATCATGTCCAGTCCGACGGAGCAAATGGAGGTCATCGCCTCCAGCTTCTCCAGGCTTAGATGCCCATTCTGGGCAGCGGAGATCATGGCCTGATCCTCTGACAGCGGAATCATGGATCCACTCAAACCTCCGACTCTGCTCGAGGCCATTAGACCACCCTTTTTCACCGCATCATTTAGCAACGCGAGGGCAGCAGTTGTTCCGGGCCCACCCACATGCTCCAGGCCCATTGCGATCAGGACATCTCCAACCGAGTCTCCCTCTTCTGGCGTCGGTGCGAGGGAGATGTCAACGACACCGAATCGGATAGGCAGGCCAGACCGTTGGCTAAGACGAGCAGCACACTCCTGACCCACCAACTCTCCGGCCCGCGTCATCTTGAAAGCCGTTCGCTTGATCGCTTCGGACAGTTCACCGAGGGATGCTCCGGTGCCAATTTCCTGCACGGTACGGAGAACAACCCCGGGACCAGAAATCCCCACATTCAGTGCAAACTCGCCCTCGCTGGGACCGTGAAAAGACCCGGCGATAAATGGATTATCCTGCACAGCATTGCAGAAGGCTACGATCTTAGTACATCCGATCGAAGAATCGTCCCGGGTAAGCTCCGCAGTTCGCTTCACCGCCGCGGCCATCATCCTAACAGCATCTACGTTCATACCAGCGGCCGTCGAGGCGCAATTCACCGAGCCGCAAACGCGACCCGTTGACGCCATCACCTCAGGGAGTGATTCGATGAGCGCTCGGTCACCCTTCGTCATGCCCTTTTCCGCCAGAGCCGAAAAACCTGCAATAAAATCGACACCCACGTCCGTTGCCGCCTGGTCAAGTATGGCTGCGAGGCCAACAAAATCATTCACCGATGCGCCGTCGGCGATCATGGCAACGGGCGTTACCGACAGCCTCTTGTTGACAATCTTGACCCCGAACACTCCCTCGACTTCCTCGGCAATCGCGACATGCAAGGACGCGGTCCGCCGAATTTTGTCGTACACACGGGCGTTAAGTGTTTGCGGCAGTCGGCTGCTACAGTCGCGAAGCGAAATCCCGAGCGTGACCGTCCTGATGTCGAAGTGCTCAACGTCCAGCATCTGGACCGTGTCCAGCACCTCTCTAATATCGTAACTCATGCTACGGCCTGTGCATCTTGTTGAACAGGTCCTCGTGCTGCACTACAATCCGAACCTGGAGCTGCCGGCCAGTCTCGGCCAACCTGTCTTGCAGCTGTTTAATCGAGACGGTCGGTCCTACTTCGACAAGCATGATGAGCGTGAAATATGCCTGAAGGATTTTCTGTGATACATCTAGAATATTGCAGCCAGAATCGGAAACCACTCTTGTGATCTCAGCGAGAATTCCAGGCTTGTCGTACCCGTATGCTGTTAGAATTGCCTGGGGACTGGTCCCTTTGGCTGTTTCCGATGGACGCTGCGAGTCACCAGTAAGCTCGGTAAGAATTATTTCGGCAACTCGCTCCACCGTTGCAGCAGATGCATTTCTCCCCAGGGACTTCTCAA
Source organism: Rhodothermales bacterium (assembly GCA_965224105.1). Classification (GTDB taxonomy): domain Bacteria; phylum Bacteroidota; class Rhodothermia; order Rhodothermales; family JABDKH01; genus CBDCYH01. The sequence continues at coordinate 108,292 of CBDCYH010000001.1, forward strand.
CAAGATCGACTATGGCCCGAACGTTTGGCATAAGATGGGATCGTTTTTCAAATCGTTCGGGAAGATAATAAAAAAGCCCCGCCGTGATTTCGACGGGGCCTGGACTCCTACGAATCCGCTATTCCTTCTTCTCCAGAGCAGTGAAGAGGGTGCTCTTGCGATCGCCCTGCGCTCGTACGATCTTGATAATAATAGATTCGCCAATTTCAACATCGTCGTAGATCTTTGTGAAATCCGTCGCCGAATCCACTTTCTTCCGATCCGCTTCAACAATGATATCGCCCTGGCGCATGTCAGCCTCACGATAGCTTACGCTGGATGGATCGATATCGACAATCATGGCACCCTGAAGATCACCAATTGTGATCTGGCGAGCTGCCAGCAAATCGTCGCTAACAGTTTGCAACGTTATCCCGAGCGATTCCATTCCTTTGGAATCTTCTCCATTACTTCTGGACCGCGTGTTGGTCGCTGCCAGATCGTCATTCCACTGGCCAAGTGTTACCTCTATGCTCCTGGGTCGCCCTTCGCGGACAAGGTCCAACTCCACCGTCTCGCCCGGATCGCGATTTGCGATTATTGTTGCAAGCTCATTGGGATCGGAGAGCGTCTTGCCGTCAACTGCGACGATGACATCACCTTCGCGTACGCCCGCTTTTGCCGCACCTGAGTTCGGATGGATCTCGACAACCTGCGCCGCACCACGCGGGGTGTCCCAGGCGTCTGCGAGTGTAGTAGGAACGGGGCCGAACGTGATACCCAACATTCCGCGCTGCACGGCACCGGTCTCAATTAGTTGATCCGTGACTCGTTCGACAATCGAAGAGGGTATCGCAAAGGCGATTCCCTGATTGCCACCGCTTCGTGTTACAATGGCGGAATTTATTCCCACTAGCTCACCCCGAAGATTAGTAAGCGGTCCTCCCGAGTTCCCGGGATTAACCGCAGCATCTGTTTGAATGAAGGCACTCGTTTGATTAAGCGACCGCAGGCTCAAACTTGTTCGGCTCAGGCCACTGATGATTCCGGTGGTGACGGTGTTGTCCAGATCTGCCGAAAGGGGAGACCCAAAAGCTAACACCCATTGCCCAACTCGAAGATCATCAGATGAACCAAACGGAATGTAATCCAGGTTATTCGCATCGATCTTGATTACAGCCAGATCGGTGAGTGGATCGGTGCCGACAATTTCCGCGTCATAGAACTTCCCATCCGAAAGTTTTACTTCGAGCTCCTCAGAACCATCCACGACGTGATTATTTGTGACTATGTACCCATCGCGTCTGATGATCACCCCCGACCCCAGGCCGTCGCGTCGAAACTCTCTGGCTTCGTCGTCTTGAGGGAACATGTTCTCAAAAGGAGTACCCTGGAAAGGTCTGAACGAATAGCCAGAAGTCTGTTGAACGATTTCAGATTTAATCTGGACCACGGCAGGCGAGACCGATTCAGCAGCATTAACAAATGCCTCTTCAAATGCGAGCAGCGAAGTTGACGCCTGGTCGGTAAAGCTTTCAGACTCGGCACGAACCGGTGCGGGAATCGTGTCGCCCAGACCAAGAATATTGGATCCCGCGCTTGTAAAGATAATCCCCGCTACGAACGCAGAGACGGCTACAACGGTGAGGGAAGTTTTTCTTTTGATAGTCATTTTTCAACTTTGATTGAAATTACCGTGGGTTGGGAACGGCAGAAAAGCGCACCGAGAGTTATCCCAATGCGCCCTTCTGTTGGTTATCCTGCGATACCACACACAGAAGGTAAACGAAGGGGCCCGCGAGTTATTGTGAGGCTGGGAAAAATATCACCTCCCGGGTATCCCGGGCTCCGTCATGCTTTTCACATCGAGGAATTCGTCGAGTTCCGCCTCCGATAGAAACCCGAGTTCCGTTGCGGCCTGCCGGACGCTGATTCCCTCGGCTGCGGCCTTCTTGGCGATTTTGGACGCTTTGTCGTATCCGATCTTTGTATTGAGGGCAGTGGCGATTGCCGGGTTGAGTTCAAGCAGCTCACGGCAACGGGGCCGGTTAGCGCGGATTCCCGTGAGGCACTTCTCGCGGAAGGCGTCGCACGCCCCTGCCAATACCTGGATGCTCTCCAACATCGCGTGCGCCATCACTGGCATCATCACATTGAGCTCATAATTCCCGTGCTGGCCACCAATGGTAATAGTAACGTTGTTACCCATAACACGCGCCGCCGCCATCATCATTGCCTCGGACATCACCGGGTTCACTTTTCCGGGCATGATCGACGAACCCGGCTGGATCGCGGGTAGCAGGATTTCGGATATCCCGCTTGTTGGTCCGCTGGAGAGATGACGGATATCGTTTGCAATCTTGAGGAGGCCCACCGCAAAGGCGTTTAACGTGCCCGACAAATGGACATACGCATCCTTGGCGGCTTGTGCTTCGAAGTGGTTATCCGCTTCGCGAAAGTTTACCCCTGTCTCATCCGAAATAATACCTATTGCCAGCTTTGGAAACTCAAGCGGCCTGTTGATGCCCGTACCTACCGCCGTACCACCAAGAGCCAGTTCGGCAACTCCAGCTGATGCCTCCTCAATTCGATCGCTGGCCTTCCGCACCTGCGCAGCGTAACCTCCGAATTCCTGACCTAGCCGGATGGGTGTCGCGTCCATGAGGTGGGTTCGGCCGCTCTTCAGAACGTCATCGAATTCTGCGGTTTTTGCCTCGAGCGCCTCGGCAAATTTCGCCAACGCAGGAAGTAGATTCTTTTGGATCTCGTTCCGGGCCGCGACATGCATCGAGGTCGGAATAACATCGTTCGAAGACTGCGACATGTTCACATGGTCGTTCGGATGTACTTTCTTCGATGCTCGGTCACCACCCATCAGTTCGCTGGCGCGGTGTGCGATAACCTCGTTCGCATTCATGTTGGTCGACGTACCCGAACCCGTTTGGAAAATGTCCAGGACAAATTCGCTGTCAAGGTCGCCAGAAATAACTTCGTTCGACGCACTAATAATTGCAGTCGCAATCTCGGGGTCGAGGAGACCAAGATCTCTGTTGGCTTTGGCCGCTGCCAGTTTTACTGTGCCGATTGCCTGGATGAACGAACGGTTGAACCGCAGATCGCTAATTCGAAAATTTTCTTTGGCACGCTGGGTTTGTGCTCCGTAATATGCGTCTGCCGGGACGTTTACCTCACCCAGCGAATCCGTTTCGATTCTGAAGTCCGTCATTCCAACAGCCTGTCTTTACTAAGAGTAGTTCGGCATTGAGTATAGTGCACCCTAGAAGTCCATATTCAGAAATTCAGACAAAATCAGCAGTCGGGTACGGCGCGTGAAAAAACCCGAGATTTTGGAAACCGTAGAGGACCTGCGAAACTTTGTTGATGCGCAGAGAGGGGAGGGGAAGTCGATAGGACTCGTACCCACCATGGGCGCACTGCATGCGGGACATCTGCGTCTGGTGGAGAACTGCGCCCACCATGCTGATGTGGTAATCGTGTCCATCTTTGTTAATCCGACGCAATTTGCTCCGGACGAGGACTACGAGGAATACCCACGAGATATTGAGGCAGATGCGGCTGCTCTGCAGGAAATGGCTGTGTCGGTTATTTTCGCACCATCAGTGGAAGAGATGTATCCGTCTGGAAGTGAGGAGCAGGCGTTCCGAATTGAGGTGAGCGAGCTAACGGATACCATGTGTGGTCGTCACAGACCCGGCCATTTTACAGGAGTGGCAACTGTCGTGACAAAACTGTTTAACAGTTGCCAGCCGGATGTTGCGTGCTTCGGATTGAAGGACGCGCAACAGTTTGTGGTTATCAAGCGGTTGGTGAAAGATCTTCATCTCAACGTGGAGATTGTGGGCGTACCTACCGTGAGGGAGGAAGACGGCCTTGCTTTGTCGTCTCGCAACGTCTACTTAACGGCTGATGAGCGGTCACAGGCCGTCGTACTCTCGCAGGCCATCGCGGTGGGTAAGCGCATGATTACCGGCGGGGAGAGGAACCCTTCAGATATCATACGGGCTATGACCACTCTGATCGAGGGTGCCCCATTGGCACGGCCGCAGTACGTTGAGATTCTGGATGCGAAATCACTTCAGCCGATATCCACCATTGAAGGAGATCATGAAGTGCTTGCCGCCGTTGCCGTTTTCTTTGGAGACACCCGGCTCATTGACAACGCTTTTGTTGTCGCCCCTGCCGGGAGCTAGCGTCGCCTGGGGGTGTGCTTGTCGTACGCCCGAATAATTTGTTTGACCAGTCTATGCCGAACGACATCAGATTCGTCAAAGTAGACAAGATCAATCCCCTCCACATCTGACAGGATTTTCTCCGCTTCGGCTAGACCACTTTTTCTATTCCGGTCGAGATCGATCTGGGTGAGGTCTCCTGTAACGATCGCCCGGCTGTTGTTGCCAAGCCGGGTCAAGAACATCTTCATCTGCTGCGCGGTTGCGTTCTGCGCTTCATCGAGAATAACGAACGACTTGTTGAGCGTCCGCCCTCGCATGTATGCGAGCGGTACAATCTCGACAACGTTCTGGTCAAGGTATAGCGCCAGTTTCTCTCTGAGAATCATGTCACCCAGCGCGTCGTAGAGCGGCCTCAGGTATGGGTCCACCTTGTCTTTCATAGAGCCCGGTAAAAAACCTAATTGCTCTCCCGCTTCTACCGCTGGTCGACACAGCACTATGCGCTTGACCAGCTTTCGTCGTAGTGCACTCACCGCAATTGCTACCGCCGTATAGGTTTTGCCTGTTCCCGCGGGTCCGATCGCGAAGACAATGTCCTTTCGGGCTGCGCTCGCGACCAGCTCGGCCTGATTCGCGGTGCGGGCCGTAACCACGTCTCCCCCAGGTGTGTGCAGTATGGTGGGGTGAGCTGAGGTGTGCGGAGCTGATGATTCGGTTGTTCGGGCCAGAGCCAGCACCAGCTCGATGTCCCTGTCGGACAGGCTCCCCTTGTGCTTAACAACCGTGGCCAGCTCCTCTAATACTTTTTGAACTGCCTGGAAATCCGCTGAATCACCTGCAACAGAAATTTTGTTGCCACGGGCGACAATACGGCTCCCGGGAAATGCCGCTTCAATCTTCCGTAAATTGATGTCATTGGTTCCGTAGAGAATGCGGGTGTCGACGTCCAGTTGAATGCTCTGATCAGTCAAATTGATGCAGGTAGTTGAAAAAGTTAATCGTTGAGTTTACCAAAATGTCGGGTGCGGGGAACGATTTCCTCGTCCTGGATAACAGATTCTACGCCTTTACCGCTGATGAGTTGTCATCAATCGCCCGAAGGTTTTGCCGGCGCAGGATCTCCATTGGTGCCGACGGTATACTTGCCCTTTCAAATGCTTCCGTGCCCGACGCGGACATCCGGATGCTCTATTTCAACGCGGACGGGTCTCGGGGGACGATGTGCGGAAATGGGGCTCGTTGCCTAATCGCTTACGCATTTGAAGCGGGGATCGGCGCGAGTGGTCGCATTTCGATGCAGACAGACGCTGATATTTATGTCGGTAGCAGAGTCGGCGACGACATCAAGATTTCACTGCCACCCGACGCGAACTACAAGCAAGACGTGGTTGTCGAAAATGCAGAATATACGTTTGACTATATCTGGACCGGGACCGAGCACGCCGTATGTTTCGTCGATGACGTCTCAACGGTTGATGTAGCAGAAATCGGCCGTCGCATTCGTTCACACCCCTCGCTCGGGGAGATGGGTGCAAACGTAGATTTTGTTGAGGCTAACCCGGACACTGGGGTTCTGCACGTCCGGACGTTTGAGAAGGGAGTTGAGTGTGAGACTCTGGCGTGTGGGACTGGGGCTGTCGCATCTGCACTTGTCTCTATCCGCAGAGGCTACATCACAAGTGACGTGGTTGCCGTGGAGATGGCGGGAGGAACGCTCAGAGTTGGTGTCGTGACACACGAAGGAGTTCCAACACCCACTTTTCTCCAGGGCCCCGCTACGTTCGTTTACCGCGGAACGTTTGAACTCTAGTTTGCTGCCTGCTGCTCGAACAGATCGCGGTTATCAACGATGTTTGCGTTTTCCCTTAGGTCAGTAAGCCACTTCGATCGAAACTCTGCCTGGGCCACTTGAAGCAATTTTTGTCGACTGGCCTCCAGGTCGGCTGGTGTGACATCACCAACCCCTGCAGAGTCGTCAAGGCGAATTACGAATGCCGAGTTTGTCCCATCAACTACTCCAGACAACGCTCCGTCGGTTAGTGCGTAAGCTGTTCCGAGGAATTTCGGCTCGCGACCGAGCGAACCAACCACTGGAGAATTTAGTGTGATGTTCTGCAGAGACTGAACGGGCGCACCGACAGCCGCCGAGAGATCCTCCAAAGATTGATTTCCCTGCGCCAGGCCTTCCTCCAGTTTCCTGTGCTGGTACTCTCGCTTCTTAGCAGTTTTTACTTTCGCCTCAACCTCTGTCCGAACCTCGCTGAAAGGACGGAAGCCTTCTTCGGTCACCTGCGTCAGTTGAGCGACGAGAAATTGGTCATTCAATTCAATCACCCGGGAGATAGTGCCTTCTTTACTGTTTCTAACGAAGTTGATCAACGCCCTGCTGTTGCCTATTCCCGGAATAAATGATTCTCCCTCTTCCACCTCGGCGGTCTGGACTGGAACAGAATCATTTCGCCTTTGGACTTCTTCACGAATGCTGCCAGACTCCTCTGCGAACACGGCGATATCATCCAATCTGTTTTCAATGTCCTGGATCGTTGCCAGAGATGCGGTGAGCGGCCGGGCGAGGTCTGCGACCTGCACCTCCCAATTTGTCCGATCGGTGACCTCGATAATGTGATAGCCGAATCTTGTCGCGACTGGTCCTATCAATTGACCAACAGATGCGGAGAAGGCTGCGTCTTCGAAGGGTGCGACCATGGTACCTCTGCCAAACCATCCGAGGTCTCCGCCTCGCTCGCCAGATCCGGTGTCCGCGGACAACTGCTGGGCGAGACTGGCAAAAGATTCGCCTGCTCTAAGCTGCGTCATTACTCCGTCGGCAGTTGCTTTTGCCGATTGCCTAAGACTTTCGTTGCCCTCTGCAGCGCTGAACAAAATATGTCGCGCGCGGACAGCTGGCTCATCAGCACGTTGCCGATCTGTAATCTTCAACACGTGGATTTCTTCTCCGGCAATCACCGGGCCGATAACTCTGCCAACAGTCACGTCACCAAAGACCGCGCCTGAAATCTCGTCGGCGAGATCTCCTGGTCCGAAAAATGCGTCCGTCAACGGTTTGGTCGAAAAATTCCGGGCCAGGAAAACGGAGTCCTCGTCAGTTTCGGTGAAAGGCTGGATGAGCTGCATCAATTCCTCACGCACACTCGACGAGTCTTCAGGACTTGGCACTTTGGGTATCGTTACATAATCAATCGTATACGATTTATTCCTTGCGTAATCTGACTTGTTGTTATTGTAGTAGGCCCGAAGATCTGAGTCGCCGTAGGTAATCAGTGAATCTGGAACGGCTGCATAGCGGAACGCGACATAGGAGACATTCATTTTCTTGTTCGAGGCAACGTAGTCCTCTCTTGCCTCCGCGTCCGTAACGCGAACCGCTGTGTTCATCAAGTTGTCGAATTTCTCTTTTCTCCGTTCCTGCCGTACGTATTGCTCGATACCGATTAGTGTCTCCGCATTGTTCGGGTCGGCGATAAAGTTTTGCAGAAACGTCCTGTCTAGCTCACCATCCGATCCCTGGAAGTACTGTTTGATGAGCGGATACGGATCGTTGCCGGTAATTAGTTCTCTTATTTCATCATCTGAAACAGTTATCCCAAGGCGGTCCATTTCCATCTGACGAAGCTTGTCATCAATCAATTCCTGGAATAGACGGTCGGCTTCTGCATCCCGGAGCTGGGTTGGCAGGGTTGCGCCGGTCTGGCGTTCGTACGCTGCAATCCGGTTGGTGAGATTAGCCTGATACACATCGTACGGTATATCCTCGCCATTAACCTTTCCTACAACCTGCCCCGTCGAGCCAATGACATCGAACACTTGCGTGTCCTGGAGCATGAATATCAGTCCGAATGCTACAACTAGCGCGTAGAGCACAAATTTTGTGCTTTCGCGCATTTTGGCCATTACGCCCATATCAGTTCTTCTGATGAGTTAGGTAGAGACTTGGAGAAGAACGAATATACTGCGATGTCCGGCAATAGTTTTTGCTCTTAGCAGAAGCTTTAAGAGCATTTCCAGATGCCCCATATATGCTACGGGGAATTCCTCTGTGGCGGAGAGTGTCTGGAAAGTAATTAGAAGGAAAAGGCGCCGGAATGCAGGATCTAGGCAGCGTATGATTGTGCTTTCTTGAGCCGCTCGCGAAGTGTTGCCAGAATTTTTCCGAGGATTTGCGAAATTCGGGCTTCGGTCAAGCTGAGCAAGGACGCAATCTCACGCAGAGTGAGGTTCTCGAAGTAGTACAGCGCAAGGATGGTCTGTTCCCGTTCCGTCAGGTCTTTCACCAATGTCTCAATATACCGATGCAGGGATTGGCGATCGACGAGTTCAAAGGCTTCCTGGGTTTTTGCGTCTGGTATCGTTTCCAAGACTGTCTGTTCACCTTCCGCATCCGTTGGCGCGTGGAGTGAAAGTGCGAATCGGCATTGGGCGTCTCGAAGCAGGGTGTGATACTCGATGAGGGTGATGTCCAGATACTCAGCAACTTCTTCGTCCGTCGGTTCAGCAGCAAGTGTCTGACGAAGTGTGTCGATCGCGTTCTGGGCTTCAGCGAGTCTTCGCCGTCTTTCTCTTGGCAACGCATCAATCGACCGCAGGTAATCCACCAGCGCTCCGCGAACGCGACCATACGCATAAGAAACGAACGGCGTACCTCGTTCCGGGTCAAAGCCATTGAGCGCCTGGAGTAAACCCAACATGCCCACGTTTTCTAAATCTTCGCGTGCAGCCAACGGATGGTCGGGCACGTTAAGTCGGGAAACAACTGATCTCACCAGAGGGACCGCCGCAACAACAACCTCGTGTCGGTTTTGTGGAGAAGGGTCGAGCGCATGCGCGACAGCAAGTTTCTGTAAGTCGTGCCTCATATGTACCGTCTGTTAGGTCCTGCGAATTTGGCGGTCGATGTGGCCTGGTCCGCCTGTATCTCGCCCAACCTTGTTAATTCTAGCGACTGATGAGGTGAAGAGGTGACCGCCGAAACACTCCGAGGAGTTTCATCTGAAAAAAGTGATCCCGACACCGCAAGCAGCATAAGTGATTGTTTCACGAGGCTTATTCAAGTCCCATGCCACTACTTATGAAAAGAGACGGTGCCTTTTGGCCGAGTAATTTCTGCGTTCTCAAATTGCGACCGGCATAGCTGGATCAGCCGAAAACCGTCCGATTCGGACGATCCAGGCCACGTCTTACCGCAACGTGGGCGAAGAAGGATTTACGCATGTCCTGCTGTTAATACGCGACCTCCGGATCTGCTGGAAAATCATACCCTCCTTGATCGCCGCTCGCAGACCGCAGGGGCAAATGTTTCCCGTGCCAAATCCGAACTGCAGGCGAACCAGTGTCCCTCTCGCCGATACTACGGGTTTATTAAGATTTGCCCTTTTTGCGCCGGCAGGCCCGTTTCTACTATGCTGGATTCCAGGCTTACGGTATATTGGCGGAATTAGGCGCCTCTTTTTCCTACTTGGACTTCTATTGTAAACTCGTTGGGTCTCGCCAATCCAATCGTCAGCTAGTACACCATGGATCGACCACGTATCCTGTTCGTCGACGATGAACAGCTTCTCCAGAATCTTTTTGAACGTTTGTTCACGCGTAACAATCTGGATGTTCTCTGCTGCTCCAATGCCGAACAAGCAATAGCCGCCCTGGCCGAGTCGCCGTTCGACCTGGTCGTCACCGATTTCATGATGCCGGATATGGACGGCTTGCAGCTACTCTCGTATATCCGACAGGAGTATCCCGACATGCGGGTCATAATGATTACCGCGCACGCAAACGTCCAGCATGCGGTACGGACCATGCAAAGTGGTGCGATCGACTACATCCCGAAACCGTTTTCGACTGATGAACTGGTTTCAAGAGTCCAGGCAATTCTGGCAACGCCCAAAGAGGAAGAATCAGCAAACAAACAGACCGCTCGCAAAAGCACGACGAAGAAGTTGCGCAAATCGCAGTTTATCGGTGAGCACCCAACCGTCCGCAAGATGCACGACCTGCTGGACAAGCTTAGCACCAACACAGCTCCGGTTTTTATTCAGGGGGAAAGTGGGACGGGGAAGGAGGTGCTCTCTCGGTTGCTGCACGAATCATCAGATAGATCGACGGGTCCTTTTATCGCGGTGAATTGCGCGAATCTTCCCCGAGAGCTAGTTGAGAGTCACCTTTTTGGCCATAGGAAGGGTTCGTTTACCGGCGCAATCGAGGACATGTCTGGCGCTTTCGAACTTGCCGATGGGGGTACACTGCTCCTCGACGAGATAACAGAAATTGATTTACCGATCCAGGCAAAACTCCTTCGTGTTTTGCAGGAAAGCGAATTCCGCAAGGTTGGCGCGACTGCACCGCAAAAAGTCGATGTACGGGTTGTAGCAACAAGCAACCGGAGGATCGGTGATGCGATTGCAGAAGGAATCTTTCGAGAGGATCTCTACCACCGATTGTCTGTTTTTCCGCTCTCAGTCCCTCCGCTGCGGGAGCGTATTTCGGACGTCCCGCTCCTTTCACGGCACTTCCTCAAAAAGTATTGCGACCTCTACGGTTTGCCGATGAAAGATCTATCGGACGAACTTCTGGCGGAGTTTCATACCTATTCGTGGCCGGGCAACGTACGGCAACTCGAGAATCTTATTCAGCGGGGTGTTGTCCTTTCGGCCGAGCGATCAGTTGTTGAGAAAGCAGATGTTTTCGATTCGTTCTTTACCGATTCTGATGATTCTCCCGTGGAATCGACCGTCCGAAAAGATGCAACAATGGAGACGATCGATGACATGGAGCGCTACATGATTCTCCAGGCGCTGAACGATACGAACAACAACCAGCAACTGGCTGCCCGACGTTTGGGGATTAGCGCCAGGACCATCCGAAACAAGCTGAAGAAATACCGGGAAGAGGGGCATATCGCCTAAACGAAAAAATGCCTACCGATGGGTGTCGGCAGGCACTTTGACGGGGCAATTGGAATGCGTTAGGCAGCCAGATGGAGCGCGCCCGGAGCGGTAAGTCGCCGTGCTTCTTCCAGTTCTCCTTCTTTAATGCACAGAGCTACAAGGCGTCGTCGCAAGAGCTGTGAGCCAGGATCGCGGTTGTACGCGGATCGGTACAATGGCAACGCCTCACCCGTCCAGCCATTCTTCACAAACGTTTGCAAAAGCTCATCTGCCTTCTGCGTTGATCTTTTCTTTATGAGCACCGTCGCCACCGCTACCGCATCGTCTGGTTTGTCCCGGTAAAGCGCGAGCCGAAACCAGTCTTCCTGAATTTCCTTGGGCATCGTGTCGAGACCGTATGGGTAGCCCAGATAAATATGCTTCGCCACCTGCTCCCATTCCCCAAGCCGCCAAGCCCATCCCGCAAGCGCCGTATGATACTCGGCGTTGGACAGACGCTCATCCCATTTCGGACCAGCGTCGTGATGGATGTTCGCCAGATGCAGGTATGCTGCCTGGTAACTTCGATTGGCGGAGAGGACTCTTAACATGATTCGGTGCCCGGCCCACTGGTTGGCAAAAAGATCGAGGGACCGACAAGCATACTTTTTTGCTCTGTCGTTAGCCCCCATCGCCAGGTGCGCTGCAGCCAGACTGACGAGCAGCGCCGCGCGCTCTTCGTCACAGATGGTTCGCCCGCTGTCAATTTCCGATTGGGCAAGCCGCAAGGCTTGCTGTGGATTCTCTGTTCGCATCGCCCTCCAGATAGGGGCAAGCGACGGGAATGGCAGATCCTCCCCCTCGAAAGAGAGTGCTGGAATTTGGTGTACGGCCAGGTACGCGGTGTCTAGCGCTTTGCCATCGGCGGAGAAGGGGTGGATCATGAGATTTCGAAATGGATTGGAATTGTCTCTGGCATCGGATAAGCAACTCACGGGCCGAACAGGTTTGTTTCGACTATCAAAAGACACACACCCGCATTGGCCCGCACCTTAGACCCTCAGAATCGGCTCAGAATGACCAGATCGAGTCCTTTCGGATCAGCGCTATTGGCGAAGGTGCATGAGAATCGGCTCAATCGAGAGCCGTAGACGTTCCCGATTTGGAAAAGCCTTCCGCCAGTGGCGGTTGAAGGGAAAGCCTGTCGGGTTATTTTGGAGTTATTCCTGAGCAGTAACCGTACTTCCGGGCCAGTGGTCCGGCGAATCGACAGACGATTGTCTGCTCTTTTTTCGACATTCGCGAGCTCCAGGTCTGCTCCGGATTGATCGATACGACGCCTTTCATTCTTACTCGGTTACCAGCAACGGTATGACCGAAACGGATTTCATAACCCGGCGACCCAATCCCGTTCCAATGCGCCGGATCAACCCCTAGCCATGAGGCAAGTTTTTGCATGCATCTCTCAGGTTCAGAAAGAAACTCTTCGAATCGAACTGCAAGGGAGGAGCTCGAAACGGCCGCTACGTTTTCCGCAAGTTGATTATTGTATCGCCAGGCCAAACCCGTCCGCCAATGTTTCTTGGCTACCAACGAGGTTTGCACTCCGCCCGACAAGTCCTTTTCGTGACTCCGAGCGAGCGAGTGCGCCACGCCACGTGGGTCCCGGGTGAGGTGCAACGTTTTCCAGTTCTCCATTTGGGCAAGGTGTCTGGCTCGAACCGGCAACTTGGACGAATCAACAATGATTCTTTTGTTTGAGACGGCGGCAATTGCCTCATACAATTTGAAGGTCGCCCGGAGATACGACCGCGAATCATCGTTTGCAGCGGAAGAAGACGGAAGCAGAAAATGACGAAGGCCGTTGCTCTTACGCAGGACTGATTTCTGCACGCGGAGGTAAGACTCCGTCGAGGTCGAGGATCTTGCCTGCCATTCCTTTCGAACGTCCAACCAAAAAGGACATTCGTTTCCAGGTTCTCCGCATGCGCAATACTCACCGTTCAGCCAGGCTGCACGCGGTAGATTTACAAGCTCACCCACACTGATAATCTTGGGATGAGTTCCGAGTACTGCGTCGAGTAGAGTGGATCCGGACCTGCCGTATCCAACGATTCCTACTACTGTTACGGGGAGAGAAGCTGGGGCCACTGGGGATTCCGTTTACCGACGTCCTCATCGGAAACGCCGACGGGTTACCCTAGTCTGCGTCTACGTGGACAAACTTTCGGTCTTTCCGACCGGTAACGAATCTCACTGTTCCTGCACTTTTCGCGAACAGAGTATCGTCTCCTCCTCGGCCGACGTTTGCGCCCGGATGGAACTTGGTCCCGCGCTGGCGGATCAAGATGCTGCCTGCCTGGACGACTTCGCCGCCGTACACCTTAACACCGAGCATTTTGGGTTTGGAGTCTCGACCGTTCTTCGTCGACCCCATTCCTTTCTTATGTGCCATAGTTAACTCCCGGCCGGTTTACTTCCCGGCTCCAATCTTTTCGATCGATACTTGTGTGTACGGTTGCCGATGCCCGTTCTTGACTCTGTAACCCTTGCGGCGCTTTTTCTTGAAGACAATGATCTTGTCGGCTTTCACGTGATCAACTACCTTCGCCGTAACAGAGGCGCCCGAAACCGTCGGCTTTCCAACTTTGACTTTGCCTTTTCCTCCTACCAGCAAAACCCTGTCAAACTTGACCTTCTTATCGACTTCGACCTCCTGCTTGGGGATGTACAACACATCCTTTTCAGCAACACGGTACTGCTTGCCTGAGATCTCTACGATTGCATACATTTTGAATCCTCTTCTTTGGGGCGCTGGAGTGGTTACCGCGCGAAAGGATGATTATTGGTCCAGCTCAGTAATATAATAAGTGCCTGTTCACCGTTCAACGACTCCTGTATATGATATATCTTCATTCGGAATCCCGTAGCGTTAAACCCGGAAAAATAGTTTGTATAGGACGGAATTACGCCAAACACGCTGCTGAGCTGGGAAACGCCGTTCCTTCCAAGCCAATGATATTCTTGAAACCTTCAACCGCGCTTTTGCCAACAGGGGGGATCGTCCACCTACCTGCCCAGTCACGCGATGTCCATCATGAGGTTGAGCTCGTCGCAACCATCAGGATGCGGGCAAAGAATGTTGACGAGTCGGCTGCGCTGGACTATGTCGACAGCTATGCCGTAGGGCTTGACCTCACCGCGCGCGATATTCAGGGCGAAGCGAAAAAAAAGGGGCACCCGTGGTCGGTAGCAAAAGGCTTTGACACATTTGCTCCCATCGGTGAATCCGTTGCAGCAGCTGAGGTCGGCGACGTACAGGACCTGAACATAAGGCTCGTTGTGAATGGTACAGAAAGGCAGAACGGCGATACCAAAGACATGATTTTTTCGGTCGCGCACCTCGTCTCCTATTGTTCGGGAATCTTTACGCTCGAACCGGGTGATCTCATCTACACAGGGACCCCGGAGGGAGTGAGTAAACTAGAATCAGGCGACGAGCTTGTTGCAACTGTAGAAGGCCTGCCAGCGCTCGAAGTGAGAGTAAAATAAATTACCCCTCTTGCTGTCGGAGGTACTCCGCAACAAACTCTTGGGGAGATTTTTTCTTTCTGATGATCGTCCAGGAGCCATCGTCATCGATCCAAACCTCGGCGGGGGGAACACGCAAGTTGTAGGTCGAATGCATCGACATTCCGTACGCGCCTGTGTCCGTGATCGCAAGTATGTCGCCCTCCGAAATTTCCTGAACCCGCCGATCCCTTGCGAGGTAGTCGGCGCTTTCGCAGATGTTGCCGACTACGTGGTACGTATGCACAGTTCCGGTCGGGTTTGACAAGTTGTGGACTCCGTGATAGGCATCATACATGGCGGGCCGTACTAGATGATTCATTCCAGAATCCGTACCGGCGAAAGTGGCACCTGCGACATCCTTCAGGGAAGTCACCGCCACCAGCAAAGAGCCCGACTCTGCAACAACAAATCGTCCGGGTTCAAAGTGCAAAACCATATTCCCGAGGTCGAACTCGTCGAGCAACCTGGTCAACTCGTGGCCAATGGCGATCATGTCCAATGGCTGTTCATTCGGACGGTAAGGAATACCGAAGCCTCCGCCAAAATTGATATGCCGCAGGTGTGGCAGCGAAGAGAGGTTGTCCGCCGCAGCCTGCAGCAGGCCGCGGAACGACTCGACAACAACGGCTACCTTCAGATTCCCGCTTCCGATGTGCTGATGCAATCCTACGATTCGTAGATCGTACCTGCTCGACAGATCGATGGCGCTCTGCAGGTCGCGCTCGCTAATTCCAAACTTTGATTTTCTTCCTGCAGTTATCACGTGTTCATGATGACCCGCACCTGCACCAAGATTCATCCGCAAGAAAACTTCCCGACCAGGAAAAAGTTGTCCGATTTTCTCTAGTCGCGTCAGCTCGCCAACGTTCAGATGTGCATTGCTTTTTGCAGCAAGTTCTGTCTCTGCGTCCGACATGTTGTTCGCGGAATAGAACACCTGATCTTCGCGAAATCCGACGGCCTTGGCCAGAAGGAATTCAGCAGGCGAAACCGCGTCGACCCCGAATCCAGCGGCGTGTACCACCCGAAGGATGGCCGGGGAGGAGTTCGCCTTCATCGCGTAATGAAACACTGCATCACCACCGAACGCGTTTCGCAGAATTGCTATCTGCCTTTTGATGACCGACGAATCATATACGTAGGTGGGTGTACCAACTGTATTGGCAATTTCTTTCAAGATCTCCGATCGTTCGTATCCGATGCTCATTTGGTGCGAGGCGGAATGGCGTTCAGGACAGACTCGACATCAGCGTCCGATATCTGCCAGTGCAGCGTTGCTCGAATGGTGTGTGGGCCGAAGGGAATAAGGCCGACGTTTTTTTCGCGGAGCGCGGTAACAAACGCAATGGCGGTCTGATCGGGTACATCAAACATCACAATATTGGACTCTACAGTTGTGAGGTCGATCGGGTATCCTCGGTCCGCGATTCCATTTGCCAGAATCTGTGCTCTTCTGTGATCGTCGACGAGTCTTTCAAAATTGTTTTCCAACGCGTACATCCCGGCCGCGGCCAAGACCCCTGCCTGCCGCATTCCTCCGCCCATCATTTTCCTGAAGCGCCTTGCCCGTCGGATGAAGTTTTTGCCACCGACCAGCACGGAGCCGACGGGTGCTCCAAGACCCTTGGACAAGCAAACCGACACGGAATCGAAACGTCGGCTTAGAGTCGCAGGCGATTCATCGAGAGCAACGGCTGCATTCCACAGGCGCGCCCCATCCAGGTGCATGTCCAGATCAAGTAGTCGGCACGCATCTGCGATCGACTCGGTCGATTCCAGGCTGTAGGTAATCCCACCGGCCTTGTTCACCGTGTTTTCCAGGCATACCAATTTTGTCCGGGCTTCCCAGTCGTGCCCCTCTCGTTTGGCAGCAGCGATGCTCTCCGGTGCAAGGCGCCCATTCGTTGTTAGAACGGGTGAAAGCTGTATGCCGGAAAAGACAGAAGCAGTCCCCGACTCATAGTTGAAGACGTGCGAGTTGTCGGCAACGATGACTTCGTCTCCTCGTTGGGTATGCGATGCGATGGCGACCTGGTTACACATGTGGCCACTGGGGAGGAACAAGCCGGCCTCGAAACCCAGGAGATTGGCGATCACCTCCTGCAGTCTATTTACCGAAGGATCTTCTCCGAAAACATCGTCGCCCACTTCTGCGCCGGCCATGACTTTGCGCATGCCCGCATCTGGTACAGTAACGGTGTCGCTTCTAAGATCGATCATGCTGGCTGGCCCATTGCAAACCAATAGTAACAACGGACCGCTAACCAGACAAGCTTGCTATCTCGTGATGTTCAGGATCTCTAGTTCAATCGCCCCGGCAGGCACATCAATTTTCACAATATCTCCAACCTCCTTCCCAAGGAGGCCTGCACCGATTGGACTCCCGACGGAGATTTTCTTTTCTCTCAGATCGGCCTCGCGCTCGGAGACAAGCGTGAACACCTGCTCCACTCCAGACTTTTTGTTCTTAACTGTTACCTTCGACAGGATAAAGGCCTTACTGGTATCGACGGTTGTTTCGTCGATGACTCTGGCGTTAGCAATCGTCTGCTCTGCTTTTGCAATTCGAGCTTCCAATAGTCCTTGCTCCTCTTTGGCAGCGTCGTATTCTGCATTTTCCGAGAGGTCTCCCTGGGCACGAGCGTCGGCAATGGCCTGCGCAACTCGAGCACGCTCTTTGGTCTTGAGGAATTGGATTTCTTTCTTGAGATCCTCCATTCCCTCGGGGGTCAGGTATACAATTCGGGACTCCGTCATACTGGTTGAATCGGCTTTAAAAAGAGATCCGCCACAGGCTTTGGGTGCCTGCGGCGGAGTTTTGCTTAGACTACAGAAGGCTTGGTTGGATCCCGCCCTGGTCACCAGCCAATGCGCCCGGAGCCCTTTTCGGGCTTCTTGTTGTGTGTAGTCCAGGTCCCGGATGCCGGCCGGCGGGCTTTTTTCCTAGTCTTTTTTGGGGCAACCGTCGGATTTCGTTCCTCAGCCAGTGAGCGACTACTCGGAGCAACCACTACGCGCCGCGCCTGTTCAAACACTTCTTCCCAATAGAGGCTGCTCAGGCTTGAAATGGCAACACCGTTCGAACTGGAAGCGTGCATGAATTCACCAGATCCCAAGTAGATTCCGACGTGATTCGTGGTTGGACCTGTCTTGAAGAAGACTAGATCTGCCGGTTCGAGGTTTCTTGCCGCAATCCGGATTCCCTCCTGGCGCTGCTGTACCGTTGTACGTCCCAGTGTGGTTCCAAGTGCGTCTTGCATTGCATGCTGAACAAATGCAGAGCAGTCGATCCCTTTTTTGCTTTCGCCGCCCAGCAGATAACCAGTCCCTTTCCACTCATTGTAAACGGTGACAAGGGCCGAGCGCCGCTCTTTCGGCGTCATGGACTCGGCGAGCGATTCATCTGCGGCCGCCTGCGTCTCGTTCTCATCCGTTACAGAAAAAAAAGTATTGCATCCGGACAATACTACTACGGCTAGTACCAGCGTCACTCGCTGGAAACTGTAGGCTACTTTGGACGATGGTTCCGGAAAAATAATCCCCCGAAGAACCTTGCCCGGTTGGAAATCGTATGATTCTTTGCGCATGGAGAGATGCTGGGAATGTGAAGTACGGCGAGCTGGTCAATATCAAATAATGGACCGGAAGCGATTCTAGCCTTGAAAACTATCCCGAAGCAAACTCGGGAAGGCAGGAAGCAGGCACTTTATGCTCTCTTCGGCGTGCAACGGCCTGTCAATTTTATCAAACCAACAATGAGCACAACATCCAAGTTGATAACAGCAGTATCGGCATTCGCTGGAGGGATTCTAGCGGGAATGTTGCTCGCACCTGAGTCTGGAAAGGAGAACCGGCGGCGAGTGGCCGCGCGGATGAAAGAGCAGTCGAGGAAAATCGAGCAGCAGCTCAACGAGCTAGAAGAAAAATACCACGACATCGAAAAGGAGGTGGTAGCAACAAGTCACGACATTGCCGATAAGCTTCGAGACAAAACGTATCAGACAGTCGATCACTACCTGACATCCGTCCCCGATGACGCAGACAAAGAATGGGGTATCGAGGGAGAAGATGTAGCACAGAACCTGAAGAGGATACCCAGGAAATAATTTATGCCCTATCCAGAACAACTCGTCGCTCCTATGCGCACCGAGCTCGTGCAGCTTGGCGTAAACGAACTTTCAAATGCGGACGAAGTGCGATCATTCTTTTCCGAGCGCACGTCGGATGAAACAACTGTTCTCATAATAAACTCTGTTTGCGGTTGTGCAGCAGCCAATGCCCGGCCTGCCATAAACCTTGCGCAGCAGGCCGCCAACCAGCCAGACCACTATGTAACGGTGTTCGCCGGTCAGGATTTGGACGCGACCGCGGCCGCACGGGAGTACCTTGTCGGGATTCCGCCGAGCTCGCCTTTTATTGCGCTCATGAAAGGTCGCGACCCAATCTTTGTGCTGGAGCGGAGACATATTGAAGGGAGGACAGCCGCAGCAATCGCATCCGACCTTGTCGGAGCTTTTGAAGCGGATCTGGCTGGCTCTACACCACCTGAGCCTTCTGTAAATAACGATCTCCCAGGTACGTTTAAATCGATCCTGTAGAAATACAAACATCCTGCTCATTTTTAAAGTGATCGGCAGTAGTCGCCGGTCACTTTTCTTTTTGCCACGCACATGCTTCGAGAAGACATTAGAAACATCGCAATCATCGCCCATGTGGACCACGGCAAAACAACGCTCGTAGATGCGATGTTGTGGCAGAGCGGCCTGTTCCGCGATAACGAAGACGTGAATGAACGAGTGATGGACTCCATGGACCTTGAGAGGGAGAAGGGCATCACCATCATGGCAAAAAACACCGCGGTTGACTACGGTGGTGTAAAGATCAACATTGTTGACACGCCCGGTCACGCCGATTTTGGTGGGGAAGTTGAGCGTACACTGCGAATGGTAGACGGGGTGATGCTCCTCGTGGATGCGGCCGAGGGCCCGCTGCCACAGACCAGGTTCGTACTGTCTAAAGCGCTTGAGCTTGAGCTGCCGGCAATCGTAGTAATCAACAAGATCGATCGAGACGATGCGAGACCTCAGGAGGTTTTGAACGAAGTCTATGATCTGTTCATCGATCTCGACGCGTCCGAAGAGCAGATTGAGTTCCCGGTAATTTACGCCGTAGCCGTTGATGGGAAGTGCACTTCAGACCTTGAACAGCCACTCCAGGACCTGACTCCGCTTTTCGAGACCATTGTAAATCGTATTCCAGCACCCGTGGGTGAGTCAACTGCCTCGTTGCAGGTTCTTGTGACTAACGTTAAACCCGATCCATATCGAGGACCGTTAGCAATAGGCCGCGTGATCCAGGGCACCGTAAAGAATCGGCAGCAAGTCTCGATCTGCCATCGAGACGGATCGATCGTCAAAGCCGGTGTGTCTGCGCTCTTTGTCTACAAAGGTTTGGGTACCATTGAAACCGACGAGGCCACGTTCGGAGACATCATTGCAGTCGCAGGGATGGCAGGAATCGGCTTGGGCGAAAGCATAGCAGATCCGGAAAACCCCCAACCGTTGCCACCTCTTCATGTCGATGAGCCAACTATGTCAATGGAGTTTCGGATAAACGACTCTCCTATGAGCGGTCTCGACGGCCAGTATGTAACCTCGCGCAACTTGCGGGAACGTCTGTTCAGAGAAGCCGAGAACAACCTGGCAATTCGGGTGGAGGAAACGAACTCCGCAGACAGCTTCCTGGTTTACGGTCGCGGCGAATTGCAGATGGCAATCCTCATTGAGCAAATGAGACGCGAGGGCTTCGAGTTTTCCGTCGGGATGCCGCAGGTGCTCACGCAGGAAATCAACGGAAAAGTTCACGAGCCCTACGAGACGGCACTTATCGATGTCGCGGAGGATTTCATGGGCATTGTAGTACAAAAGTTGGGTTCGCGCAAAGGAATAATGACAAAGATGGTGAATCACGGATCAGGTCGGGTGCGACTTGAATTCGAGATTCCGAGTCGCGGATTGATTGGATACAGATCAGAGTTCCTGACCGACACAAAGGGTACAGGTATCCTTACGCATATTTATTCTGATTACCGTCCATGGGCAGGTGAAATAATTCACAGGACCAGCGGTGCGTTGGTTGCCGATCGCGCAGGAAAAGTAACCGGATACTCCGTTATCAATCTGCAGGAACGCGGAGAGCTTTTTGTTTCGCCAACGGACCGCGTCTACGATGGGATGATTGTTGGGGAGAATAGTCGCGATGCAGATCTCGAAGTGAACATCACTAAGGAGAAAAAGCTCACGAACATGCGAGCGGCATCTGCAGATTCTTTTGAAAAGCTTGTGCCGGCGCGAAGGATGTCGCTCGAGGAGTCCATCGAATTTATTCGCGAAGACGAGCTGATTGAGATTACACCGGGCAGTTTGCGCCTAAGGAAGCGTCACCTGAATACGCACAATCGGAAACGCTACATCATGTCCAAGAAGTAACACTCCGTTAAGATAGTTTACGTCGCCGAATCTTGGTGAATCCGAACCAACCACCGAGTAGAAGAGCCAAATAAACACCGAGTAGTCCAAGTACGGTTATATATCCGGTAATACTTCCTCCGAATCTAATCAGAGGCATGTTAATGAGAATCAGCAGGGGAAAACCGAGGCCCATCGCTATTCCGCTTCCCAGCACCTGATCCTGAGCAACTTCCGTTTCAAGTCTGGGGTCGGTCATGCGGATGATGGCCAGTCCAGAACTTATGGTACCAGTTTGCTCAGCAAACAAGCCGACTGTTCGTTCGAATTTGTGATTCATGAAGACGCTCCGCACACACCATCGGATTACGTAATAAGTGAGTAGTCCGCCTATCAGGCTCATCAGTAGTATGGGTCCAAGGTAACTGGCCGCAATGCGCAGGCTTATCGCCATGATGGCGGTGGTGACGAGCACATCGGCAAAGAAGCTGGTCATGCGGTTTACGGTTCCCGAATCAAGAAGCGCTCGGGCTGAAGTGCTGTCGAGCAATCTTCTCGTGCCGATGGCAAGCAAGTTGGCGGCTATGAAATTGAACGACCAAAGGACGGTAATCTCTTTTTCCATACCCACTTGCACCAGGAGTTTCTCAAGGGCGATGAGAACCACGTAGCTTAGAATGTAAATTGCTCCGACCAGTGCAAGGTGGAAGGTAAGTGTGTCAATTGCGCCCGTGAAAAAGGTTAGGCGGGATCCGGTTGGGGCATCGCGGTTGGTTACTGGGCGCAGGGAGAGAGTATGTGCGTCAATGCCCGTAGCGCCTTTGCGGACGCCGCGATTGACGATCGTGGCCCCTCCGAAATACGCGATCAGGAATCCTACAGCCGCCAGGGTTAGTCCGATGTTGCCAGCTTCGGGAAAGCCAAATTCAGACCATGATTGTCCGACGGAGAAGGCGATGCCTGGACCCATGCCGAAACCGAGGGGGAGGAGCATGCCAACAGCAGGGATAAGATCGGGAGAGATGAGCCAGAGGAACAGCAAACCGACGAGGAGACCGATGAAGGCCTGGAGAATGAAAGTGGCGACTTTGATAAACCCTATGTGGACAGCTCCAGTGGTTGTGGATCCGGTTCTGCGGAGTCCGACTCCTATAAAGGTGAATGCGAGAAGGTGGTACACATAGGAGCCAAGACGATTTGTATCAAACTTGATCACTCCAAGGGCCTCTGGTCCGAGGATGAGTCCAAGAAATCCGGCAATCAGACTAGCGGGAATAAGATATTTGCCAAACAGGTTGATGTGCGCGCGAAGAACTGTCGCGATGATCAAGAGGACAGAGATGATCCCGATATCCAGCATGAACTCCCTCATGCTGATGTGCAGGTCCCACACTTGCATCAGGCAACACCTCCCTGGTCGCCCATTAGTTTCGTGATGGCGTCTTTCCACAGGAGTGGGCTACCGCCGTGGACAAAATCACATTGCAGCATAGCGTCGCCGAAGATCTGCAATTTATAATTGCGTTCGATCTGGACGGTGCGAATATCGTCAAAAGGAATCACCCGATGGTCGGAACCTGTGCGGATAGAAACGTGGTCTTTGAACAGGGCGAGTGTTGCCACGCCGAGAGGCTCAATGTTTGGAAATTCGAGCTCTTCGAATAAGTCGACCTGGTTCTTGAGGTATACCCCGTCTCGAGAAGGTTCCAGGGGCAGAGAGCTGATTCGGTCGTACCAATGTTTAATAGTGTTTACTTCGTTGGTCGATTTATCTACCAGCATGCTGTCGGGTCGGACCTCTAGCTGCAGCGAGCCGTCATGGTTAGTGACGGTTCGACCGTCGGGCGTAAACAAGCCGTCTTGGCGTCCGCTCACGGGATCTCGGTAGAGAACGCGCTGAATCCCGGATGCAGGCTTGTATGCTCTTTTCGGAGCGAGCTCGGGAATGGGGGTTGACTCGTCGATAAAACATGCCTCGCGATAGGCTTGAATGGCATCTTCAACCGGTGTCCGCTTCGGTAGCACAATGGGGTCGCCAATATGGATGTGGATACGCCCGGGTCGCGGATAATCAGCCCAGCGAGGCCAGGTTGCGTACGAGCCACGAGTGATGACGGGATAGACATCCAGTCCTGACCGTGCGAATATCTTGGCGGTCGCTGGAATCCACGGGTCAGGTTCGCCAAGCCAGCGACTGCCACCCTCCGGGTAAATAACCACCTTGTTCTTCCGTTCGAGGATCTGGTTGATTGTTCGGATGATGGATGGTTCGGTAACGTGCTTTTTCGTCGGGTGAATATCCAGCCCGTGAAAGGCCCAGCTAAGAAAGTTAGATCGAAAAAAATCTTGCGCGAGGATTCCACCAGTGGGTGAATGCCAGGGTGTAAAGCAATTCAGAATAAAGGCATCCAACCTGTTGGAGTGGTTGCCGTACACGAAACACGGAGTATCTGCCGGAAGCTTCCTGCCGGAGTGAGTTGGACGCCAGTACAGGCGGACACCGGTCAACAGCAGTGTCCGAAAAAGGGCTATCGTGCTGAATTTCCGAAATCTGCCGACTTTGTACTGTTTGCGCGGGGTGGAGATGGAATCCTGATGCTAAATTGATTACTGTAGATTAACAATAAAATGGCACCATGACCATTCTTCAACGTTTGTAGGAATGCAGGTCGCTCACGGGAGTAGGAATCGAGAATAAATAGGCGCGAACACCATGAAAAAGTTCAAGATCATCACATCGGATTGCAAGCATCCTCACGGCCCTGCCATGAGTGTGATAATGCTGACGCCAGATACCTTCGAAACCTGTCGCGAAACACTTGGCTATTTGAAGGCGCAGACGATTGCGGATAGGATTGAAATTATTGCCGTCGGCCCGACCGTTGAGCGCCTGGGTGTGCGGGAAGGGGAGCTCGATGACTTTTGTTGCTTTCAGATTGTGGAGATCGGCGAGATGGTTTCTACGGGCGCGGCCTTTACCGCAGGGGCGAGGCAGGCCCGCGCAGACGTTGTTGCGTACGGGGAGGAGCATTCATTCCCGATTACGACTTGGGCCGAGTCCCTGGTGGAGCGGCATAAGGATGGCTATGCCGCGGTTGGTTTTGCTATGGGCAATGCTAATCCGAATTCCATTGTGAGTTGGGCGCATCTTTATGGACAGTTCTGCCATGTCGTTTATCCGATAGAATCGGGGGAGCGTGACGCGCTTGGGGGGCATCATACCACGTACAAGACTGCTGCTCTTCTGGAGTATGGCGACGATTTGCCGGAGATGTTAAACAACGAGACTGCGTTGCACATGGACCTTAGGGCCAAAGGCGAGAAGCTGTATCTGGAATCTGCTGCGCGGTCGTACCACGTGAATTTGGCGAAGACGTTTCCGTTTATGCACCTGGAGTACATGGGTCAAAAAGGATTTGCGGCGGCTCGGGCGAGATCCGGACAGTGGGGATTGTTCAAGCGGCTAACATATGCAGCGGGATTTCCGCTAATCCCGTTGGTTCGGATGCGTCGTGTCTCACATCACCTCAAGCGGACGGAACGAACTGAGCTGTCACCGAAGATATATTTTGCAATGTTGTTGCCATATCTATCGGGAGCAGTGGGCGAGGCCATGGGATACCTATTTGGAAATCGACGCATCGTGGAACGGAACAAGATATCGTATGAACTTAGTCGACGATCCTACCAGGGCGATTCCGCTGTGCCGATTGACCAGTTAGGTTGATTCCTGTCGGACCCGTTTCGCTACGAGCGCTGCGAGAGAATAGGAGACAAGTACGCCGATGACGGATGCACCGACGGCGTACCATGGGGATGGAAGTCTCAGCGCCAATAGAATCAGCAGCGCACCGGGTATGCAGGTGATGAAGGCAAAAAACCATGGTCGGAGGGTCTGCAAGGTTGTCGCGCCGGCAAGTCTGCTGGCTAGAACAATTTGCAGCAAACGCACTGCGGTGCCCGCAATTGCCAGCAGTAGCAGGGTCGTTCGGATGCTTCCCGATTGGGCCCCGATGTAGAGCGCGAGCGCTTGTGTGGTGATTAGGCCGATCGATATTCCCAGTTCGATGTTCTGCTTTTCGTAGATATCAAAAAGTCGGGTTAGTGGTGATGCGAGGCCTGCAGCAAGAATCCAAATGCAAATTATTTGCGCGTATTCTCCAGCTGTTCTCCATACGTCACCAAAAATGCAGGCGAAAATGTCGGGTCCGGCGATCAAAACTGCCACGGTGGGAAACATGCCGAACGCGAGTACGAGCCAGGACACGTCGCGCGTGAGCGGCAGGATCTTCTCGGTGCGGATGCTTCGTGCCCCGTATGAAAAGAATGCTCTACCGATTGCAATCGCGGCAACACCCAGCGGAATGGCGATAATCGACAGAGCTCTTCCGAAATACCCTACGGTTTCTTCGCTAAAAACGAAGAGCAGGACAAAAAAGGGCAACTTACTCCGCAATGCATTCATTGCATTTGCGGGCAGGGACAAAGTGGGAAAACGTCTGTATCGAATTGCAGATTCCCGAAGCCCAGCCAGCGTCGGCTTAATCGAAAGTGATTCTACAACCTGCCGTGCATAGAGCGCGAGGTTCACCACAAAGCCAATAATTAGCCCGCCGATCAGTCCGATTGCTCCGAGTCCCGGGTTAGAGAGTGCCGCACCGATTCGCGCCGTGGCAGTGCCTAACGATTGCGCGACCGAGTTGCGAGAGACAATGCCGAACCGTTGCTTCCTGGACGCCCATGTTTCCCCCTGCTGAATCAGAATGAAAAGAGCAAGCGCTACCGGTATCAGAGCCAATGGTACATTCGGGGCTTCCCTCAGGATAGCCTCCCTTACCGGGGTGGGAGGGATTAGAAATAGGGCAACACCTACCAGGTAGAAAAAGAGGATCGTTACGCTTAACCATGCAACCTGAGAAGCCTGTTTGTCCTTGTCAGGCAACATCATGGCATCAGCATAACGTAAGGTAGCCCAAGGGGTTAGTACTGTCATTACTGACATGAAAATGTCGAATGAACCAAAGGCACCTGGGGAGAAAAGCCTCGTTAAGACGGGCTGTACGAGGAGTGTAATTAGCATTGCGCCAGCGGAGCCTTTCATCAGGGTCGAGATGGAACCGACCACTGTATCATTCCCGGGAACGATCTTCTGAAAGATTCTGTCGATGAGAATCATTCTGCGTGCACCACTTTGTAGGCGCACAGGTTGCCCTGCTCGTGAATAGCCTCAAGGCGCGGATGGTTTACAGAGCAGTCATCAGCGCGAATGATGTGGGTCGCTGACCATCGTGTGGCCAACGCTTCCAACTCGTCGTCGGTGAGCATGTTGTAGCATTGATTCAAGGACTCGGCCGTGGTATCCGGCAGATCACAAATCGATGTGATCCTGTCTTGCCATGCAGCCAGGTTGTTAAACGCGACCGCCTTGAAGTTGACGACTATTGGTCGTTGAGCGAAGGTCCTGACTCGGTCGTCTCCTGGAGGAGTGAGCAATAGTGCATTCGCCTCGGCGTTGCTTGCAATCCATTTGTGCATTTGGCGCTCGTCCGATTCGAGATGGTTACCGATGCGATTGATTCTGTTTTCGAAAGAAGAGGATGTGTATGGTAGCACTAATGCCGATGCAAGCGCTGCACCCGCTCCGAAAATTAGCAATTTCAATCTGGACCGGTCTTTCTCAAAGAACTTGGTACCAACTGCGTTCGCAATAGCAATGAGAGAGAAGAGCTTTAGTAGTAGAGAATACTTGAAAAGTTGTAGCCTACCAATAAAGAAACCCTCTTCGCCGAGGACAGACGATGTGACGGCAATCACAATTCCTGTCAAGCAGACCATTACGACCACATGCCAGTCGGTTCTGACCTCTTGCAGGAGGTAGCGACTAGTGGTGAGGCCTGCTATGAGTAGTGCGGTGAATTTGACAATCGAGGCAAGCGGGAATGAGAATATGTCGTAATGATGAGGAGCCCTCGTCACAGCCAGAATCCGATGTGTTTCGGCCAGCGAAAGTTCACCACCCGCCAGCGCCAATAGCAGGGGCAGGCTTGCCACGACGAATAGTAGCGCACCCACAATGGCAGCGCTGCGATAACTTCGTTCCTCCCGCGAGTGCCAGAACGAAAACGCAAGTATCAGGACGGCAAGCTGTAATCCGACGAGAGGTTGAAACCAAAATGCGATCGCAGAAAGAGCGTACGCAACAACGAAACGCATCCGTAGCATATGTCCAACCCCAATTAAACCGAACCCCCAGGCAAGCATGGATGGTGCAAAGGAAGAGTGGGCAAAGTCATTGCCCCCAAGCGTCCACTGCGGAGTCAAGACAAATACCAACACGACCGCAGCGCAGGCGACCAGGTTATCAGTTGCAAAATGTTTAATAACGATCCACGCGCCCGTTAATAGGAGCAGCCACGACAAACCGTGCAGGATGCCGACACTCAACAAGTATTCGGTAAGACCGTTGTCGACTAGGGATGCTTTTATCGCGGTGGCTAGAAACGCAGTTGTACCAATAATGGCCGACCGTACCGACAAACCAGTTGTTTGCGAGGAGACAAGCCAGTCGCTATGTAATGGCGACGATTTGTCGACGGATGCGATCACGGAGGGCAACCATTCGTCTTGATCACTCACGCCCACATCATAGCCAAACCTGATTACGAACAGGCTCAGTGTGAGTATGCCCGTCGCGATCATCGGGAGGGAAAGGGGGTGTGTCCGTCCTGTCATTTTCTAAAGGATCTCCTGGCTTTTTTCAGGGTCGCCAGCAGTTTACTGTTCGAGCAGGACAGCATTTGATACGACACCTGGGCGGGCCCAAACCTCCGCTTAAAATCAGCTACGGTCGGTGTGTTGGCGCCGACAAAATCGAAGGCCCCAAAACCATGGCTGTTGAGTTTTTCGAGCGTATTAGAAATCAGAACGGTCATCGCCGGTCCGCGGGCGCTTCCCGCCAACCAGTAAGCTGCCTCTGTTTCGCGAGCCTGGAGGAGGATAATGCCGGCCTCGATGTCACCGTCTCTCGCGGCCGTTAAGACGCTAGCGTGTCCATCACGAATCAGGGATTCAGCAATTGATTTTGCCGCGTGTCGATGTACAAACTTGATCCCTTTGCGCGCCAGGCTAGACTCAACGAGGTCCAGGACGGCCTGCAGGTTTGTTGGGTCGCTCGTGTAAGCGTACGCACCGCCGAATTTGTTAACAACCCTTCGAACGTTCGTCGATCGGGAATCGGTCGAGTAGTTTGGCAGGTCGAAGTAGAATGTATTCCTTTCGTCGACAACCCAGTTGTCGGGCGCAGATGAGAGGCGAACCTCTGGTGGAAGTGTAATGACACAGCTCGCAAAATCACTCGCCAGGTTGTTCAGAATACTTGCGAGGCAAACTTGTGTATCATCAGCCGAGCCAACAGAAACAATGGCCGAGAACGGAGTGTGGGGAGCCTGAACAATCTCGACGAACGGCCCTACACTTCGCGAGAACAACCAGGCGGACAATACTGGGCGCTCGTCAATTCGCACAAGAAATATTTGCGGCACAAGGCGGGTGCTCCCTGAGACGGCACGAAGATAGGCAGGCAGAAGGAACGGGCTCCCAGGTTTGCACTCCGCCCAGACACTCGTGTACGCCGCCGCCAAAGGCGAGTCAATGTCGCGGGATCTGCTGACTGTAATTTTCAATCCGTACTCCTAGCGGAACGTGCTAGAGGATGTATTGACTCAGGTCTCTGTTCTCCACAATGTGAGACAATTTGTCGCTCACATCCGATTCCGAGATGGTGATCGACGTCTGGTCGGACTTGTCCGGGACATCGAACAGTATTTCCTCCAGGAGCGTGGTGAGAATAGTGTGCAATCGTCGGGCGCCAATGTTTTCGACATCGCGATTAACCTGGGCGGCGGTTTTGGCGATTGCATGGACGGCTCCATTTGTAAAACTAATCTCTACGCCTTCGCTTTTCAGCAGAGCTTCGTATTGTTTGAGCAGAGCGTTTTTTGGTTGGGTAAGTATTTTATAAAACTCTTTCTCGCCAAGACTCGAGAGTTCGACGCGGATGGGGAAGCGTCCCTGCAGTTCCGGAATCAGGTCGCTGGGTTTGGCAATGTGAAATGCTCCGCTTGCAACGAACAGAATATGATCCGTCTTCACGAGGCCGTACTTGGTAGTGACCGTTGAACCCTCGACGATGGGCAGAAGGTCGCGTTGCACACCTTCACGGGACACGTCGGGTCCGCCCTTGCCTCGGTTGCCTGCTGCGACTTTGTCAATCTCATCGATAAAGACTATGCCAGCTTGCTGCACACGTTCGATCGCTTCTTTAGTGACCTTGTCCATGTCGATGAGCTTTTGCGCCTCTTCTTGCGCGAGAAGCTCACGCGCTTCGGACACGGGGACGCGCCTTTTTTTCCTCTTATTGCCAGTGATTGAACCAAACAGATCCTGGATATTCATTCCCATTTCTTCCATGCCCATGGGTCCAAACACCTGCAGCATAGGGTTTGTATCGGATGCGGTTTCAACCTGGATTTCCCGGTCTTCCATCTCGCCGCGTTTGAGCTTTTCCAGAAACTTCGCGCGGGTTCGTTCTCGTAATTCGCTTTCAGATGTGACCTCGGTGCTGCCTTCGCTATCCTCGGGCACCGGGACAACAAATCCCGATCCGGCGGGCTTTTTACCGTTGGTTGGCGGGATGAGGATGTCGAGGATGCGCTGTTCGGCGAGTTCTTTGGCGCGGGCCTCTACCTGTTCGGTGTGTTCGGCTCTTACAATTGCAACCGCCTGGTCTGTTAGGTCGCGAATCATGCTCTCCACGTCTCGGCCCACGTAGCCCACTTCGGTGAATTTGGTTGCTTCAACCTTGATGAACGGGGCACCGGTAAGCTTCGCCAGCCGCCTTGCGATCTCGGTTTTTCCCACGCCCGTTGGACCAATCATGATGATATTGTTCGGCATGATTTCATCGCGCATCTCTTCGGGCGCGTGCAATCTCCGCCACCTGTTTCGAAGCGCGATGGCAACACTCTTCTTCGCGTCTTTCTGGCCAACTATGTATTTGTCCAGTTCGGCTACAATTTCGGATGGGGTAAGCTTGTTAGCGGTGTCTGACATGTAAGGGTTACTCTGTTCCCGACTTTTCGTCCAGGTCCAGTATTGTGAGATTGTTGTTTGTGTAGATGCAGATTTCGCCAGCAATTTGGAGTCCTTGTTCGACGATTTCGCGGGCGCTTAGTCCCTCCGCGTGTCGCACCAGTGCCCTTGCGGCCGCGAGCGCATACGATCCGCCGGAACCAATGGCGAGGATGTCATCATCCGGCTCGATAACGTCACCGGTGCCACTTATTAGCAGCAGCCTTTCGCTCGAGGCAACGGCTAGTAGAGCCTCCAATCGACGGAGGTATCTATCCGTTCTCCAATCTTTGGCGAGCTCAACGGCCGATCGCGTGAGGTTGCCGCTGTACTGTTCCAATTTTTCCTCGAACCTTTCGAATAGCGTGAAGGCATCCGCTGTTGCGCCGGCGAAGCCAGCAAGCAGTTCTCCATTATGAAGCCGGCGAACCTTCTGGACCTGATGCTTCATTACCGTGTCACCCATGGTCGCCTGGCCATCCGACCCGATGGCGACGCTGCCATTTAACCTGACCGCGAGAACGGTAGTAGAATGGAAAGCGGCGTTCTTAGTCATAGATATCTCGTGTGTAATCTCTCAAAACGCCCGCCATCAACGCCGGTTTCGCGCCAAGGCCCGTCCTATCGGAGATTTGCCAGCAGGTTCACCACGTCGTCCTGGGTCTGCCTAACCTGGCTTGTAGGGATGAGGAAGTTATTCGCGATAATCGAAAAAATTAGACGCTCGCCGCTGAGCGTGTCCACGTAGCCACTTAGCGTCGATGCGTTGGAGATAGTGCCTGTCTTTGCATGGACGTTGTTAGTAGCGGGTCCACTAGTCATCCGTCTGGCAAGGGATCCATCGACCCCGCCAATGGGCAGGCTATCGTAGTAAGCCTTGAATGTGGCTTCGTCTGTCTGCCTGGCCATATAACGAAGAAGGCGGACGGTGTTTTCTGCTGTCAACATATTGTAGCGCGACAGCCCGGAGCCGTCGACCAAATTATGGTGGTTCATTTTCAGGCCCGCCCGCTCCAGAGTGATTGCTGCAGTGTTGAGTCCTGCCCGTCCGGACGCCACTTCATATGCTGCTTCGGGGGATTGCACCGCGAGCGCCTTCAAGACCTGGTCTGCGTACAGGTTCTGGCTATTCTTGTTTATTACCGCGACAATCTCCGTGAGGTTTGGGGACTGATGGCGGATGACCGGGCGGGCACTATCGTAATCGTAGGTTTCAAGTTCGTCTATGTCGCGAGCGTATCCGTCCACCTCGATTCCTTTGTCTTCGAAACTCTGGCGCAGGACGTGAACAAAAAACCGTGTTGGATTGTGAACCGTTATCGACTCTTGTTCCGTTGTGTCCTCAGCGACAACGGTGGAAATGAATATTTCGTTTGATGTTCGGTCGCGCCAGTAACTTTCGGAGACCCCCGATCCTGGTTCCGAAGACCTGGAATTATTCCGAACGGTAATATAGTTTGTGTTCGCTGGCTCCCAGGAAACATCAGCAAACTCGGATGCGACCGTTGGCGTAATCGTAAAGTCTACACAATTATCGTTGAAGGATAGCGCTCCAAGTTGCGCCGAGTACCAATAGACTTCGTCATCCCAACTCCATCCGAAGCCCAGAAGGTCATCATCAAACAGGTTGTCATCGCCAATAATGTCGCCCCGAATTTTGTTGATGCCCATCGCCTGTAGCGAGTCGGCCCAATCGCGAAATGTCCGGGTAATGTCACCGCCGTTGAAGCGGCCGCTGATTGTGGGATCACCACTACCCCTCACGATGAGGTCGCCATGCAAAGTGCCTTCAGAAATCGGTCCGTTGGCAAACACCAGCGTTTCGAATCGAAAATCTGGTCCTAACTGGTCGAGGGCGGCTGCCGTCGTGTACAACTTCGTGTTTGAGGCGGGCATGAGGCTCAGGTCCGGCAGTCTGCTGTACAACCGTTTGCCAGTACCAAGTTCTTCAACAACTATGGACCACACCGCGTTCTCGTACCTCGGTTGGACGACCAGCTCATCAATCGACTGCGCCACCTTCCGGAAAGAGGGAGTGTATTCAGCCTTGTAGATAATGTTGGAAGATGAGCAGGCGGTGAGGGAGAGAAGTAGAAGAACGATTGGCGCGGTGGATGAGAACCTGTTCATTGTTGCGTTACCGATTTTGTCATTGCCTCTTCCAATTCAGGATCGATTTTGCTTCGAACCACGAAGGCGTACTTGAGTTCGTCGAAGTTTACCTCTGGTTTGAGTTTAATCTCCAGCTCGTTTCTACCTTGTTGTATCT
Source organism: Rhodothermales bacterium (assembly GCA_965224105.1). Taxonomy (GTDB): domain Bacteria; phylum Bacteroidota; class Rhodothermia; order Rhodothermales; family JABDKH01; genus CBDCYH01. The sequence continues at coordinate 140,780 of CBDCYH010000001.1, forward strand.
CGGCTGATGTTACGACCCCGATCGGGTGCCCAGGCGGAAAGGTCGCGCTGTTGCCACTTGTTACGACGCGCTGCCCGACGACGACGTCAACCGTCTTTACGACGTGTTCCATCACGAGCTCGTCGCGACTAAACCCCTGCCACCGAACGATTCCCTCGGCTCCGCTTTCCTGTATTCGGGCGGGCAATCGCGAGGCGACGTTCAGGAATGGTAGTACCCGGCAGTAATTCTTGCTGGCGAAAAACACCGTGCCAATTACTCCGTCCGAGTGGATTACCGCCATACCCGTTTCTACCGAATCTGCCGTTCCCACGTTGAGGGTAAGGTAATTGGTCCGCTCGGTAATGTCTTTCGTGATTACCCTTCCGCCGACTACGTCCAGCTCTGCTGATTGTTTGAGACTAAGCAGGTGGTGCAGTTCCTCATTTAGCAATCCCGCTTCGCGAATCCTTGCAAGCTCGCTGGAGAGACGGATGTTGTCATCGCGGAGGCGCGCGTTGTCCGCGGAGATATTAAAATACTCCCGCGTGTTGGCCAGCTGATTCTCGATGCCCGCCGTACTTTGCAAAGCGATGGACCGGATACCGAGAAGCAGTGATTCGTTGCGGGTGGTGAGCGTTAGGACAGAGATACTCAGGAGTGCAATAAGGATCGCCCAGTCCTGTAGTCTTCCCTTCACGTTACACGAGAGCCTAGGTTAATACCTTACGGTACGAGTCTATATCTTCGAGCACCTTGCCGGTACCCCTTACGACGGCAGTAAGTGGATCTTCGGCAACATACACAGGGAGTTCGACACGGTCGCGGATCATCGTATCCAGCCCTTTTAACATTGCTCCACCTCCGGTGAGCATTATTCCTCTCTCGAGCACATCCGAGCCGAGCTCAGGTGGGGTTCGTTCCAAACACCTGATGACCGCTGCAGCAATCTGCCCGATCGACTCACGCAGAGCCTCGCGAACATCCTCCGACGAGATCGTCCGGACTTTGGGAATGCCCGACACAAGGTCTCGGCCCTTGACACTTACCTCAAGTTCGGGGTCCAGCTCAACTGCGCTCCCGATCTCGCACTTGATCCTTTCAGCTGTGCGCTCGCCAATCAAGAGGTTATGGTTACGTTTGAAGTACTGTACGATTGCATTGTCCAGTTCATCGCCACCTACACGAATAGACTCATCAATTACAATACCTGAAAGCGCGATCACTGCAATCTCCGTGGTTCCGCCGCCGATGTCGACGATCATATTCCCAACGGGTTCTTCGACGTCGAGGCCAATTCCAACAGCCGCCGCCATTGGCTCATCAATCAAAAAGACCTGGCGCGCGCCGGCGTGCTCAGCGGAATCACGCACAGCGCGTTTTTCTACTTCGGTAATGCCACTTGGGACACAGATCACCATTCTCCGGATTGACATGATCCAACTATTCTGGACCTTTTTTATCAACCCACGAATCAGCTGTTCAGCGACCTCGAAGTCGGCGATGACCCCATCCTTAAGCGGTCGGATCGTTTCGATTTCTCTGTGCGTGCGCTCATGCATTTGCTGAGCCTCGTGCCCAATCGCAATCACCTTTCGGGTTGAGCGATGGACGGCGACAATGCTTGGCTCGTTCAGGACGATGCCGCGGCCTTTAATGTAGATAAGAGTGTTGGCCGTCCCGAGGTCAATCGCCGCGTCCGTGCCGAAATTGAGAATGCCCATTAACGAATTATCGTTCGTAACCGTCTGGAATATAGGTTATTTAGGTTAACACGCGTCTTTCGCCTGCCGGAAAAAGGGCCTGGATTAGTGGCGAAAGTGTCTTTTGCCCGTGAAAACCATAGCCAACCCTCGATCGTCTGCCGCAGCGATGACCTCGCCGTCGCGGACGGATCCGCCGGGTTGGATCACCGCGGTAGCCCCCATCTCGGCCGCGGCCAACATTCCATCGGCGAATGGAAAAAATGCGTCCGAAGCAACAACGGAACCCTCCAGATTGAGTTCCGATTTGCGGCTTTTGCTGGCGGCGATCTCGGCCGAATCGATTCGGCTCATCTGACCCGCTCCCACGCCAACCGTTGCCTCATCCCGCACGTAGATGATAGCATTTGATTTAACGTGCTTGGCAACGCGCCATGCAAAATCGAGATCTTTCCACTCAGCCTCGGTCGGCGAGCGCTTCGTTGCAACCGTACATTCTACTCTGAGGCCGGCTGGATCGGGCAGTAGGGGATTTGCGTCCTGAACCAACAGTCCACCAACGACAGATCGGATGTCATCCGCACGATCGATAGCACCGGTGCGCTTGATAAGGCGGCGGTTCTTTTTCTTCTGCAAAAACTCCAGCACACCCTCATCGAATTCCGGAGCAATGATGAGTTCGGTAAACACTTCGTTAATGGCTTCCGCTGTCTCCATATCAAGAGACCGGTTCACAACAACGATACCTCCGAAAGGGGACTGGCGATCTGTGGCAAACGCTTTATGGTAGGCAGCCGCGAGCGTGGGCGCACGCCCAACACCGCATGGGTTGGTGTGCTTGAGAATGGCGCACGTTGGCTCTTCCGTTCCGAACTCGTCGATAAGCCGAATGGCAGATGAAAGGTCCAGCAAGTTATTGAAAGACAGGTCTTTCCCATGCAACTTCTGATAATACTTCGACGGATCCCCAAATAAATTTCCTGTCTGGTGCGGATTCTCACCGTAGCGCAGAGGGGTTGCCAACGGCGCATGATACTCGAAGCTGTTCGTAGATCCCTGTGCCTTACGGCCAAAGTATGCATCTATAGCACGATCGTATTTTGCTGTTGAGGCGAACGCAGCGTGAGCAAGCTGACGGCGTGTATCCATATCGAGTGAACAGCCGTTCTCCTGCAGCTGGCGAATGACTTCCGGGTAATCTGCGGGATTGGTTACAACCGACACGAAAAAGAAATTCTTGGCGGCCGCGCGAATCATCGTAGGACCGCCAATGTCGATATTTTCAATCGCAACCTCGTCGGAAACATTTGCTGCCGCCGTCGCTGTGGAGAACGGATACAGATTTGTCACAACCATATCTATCGGTTGGATGCCATTGGATCGCAGCTCGCGCTCATCTGCCTGGTCTGTGCGTCTGGCAAGGAGCCCACCGTGAACCCTAGGGTGCAACGTCTTAACGCGCCCACCCAGTATTTCCGGGAAGTACGTCAGCGACGAGACGTCGACGACTGGAAGGTTGGCATCCCTGAGCGTTCGTGCGGTTCCCCCGGTCGAGACCAGCTCGACATCCATCGCATGAAGCGCGCTCGCAAATTCAACGATTCCAGTCTTGTCAAAAACCGAAAGCAGCGCTCGCCGGATTCGATACCGATCCGCCGGTTTCGGCAGGTCTTTCGTCTCGATCATGGATGGGGTCTTCTCGGGAGTTAGCGTGTCAAGCATGAAAGCGTGTGTGGATTTCTAGGTTTCAAAGATTATCCGGTTATCTCGGACGTGATAAGTTGTTGATGTCAGTCGGGCGAGTGATTCCGGGTATAGTTGGTGCTCTACCTTTAGCACTCGGGCAGCCAGTTTGTCGGCGTCGTCATTGGGCTCGACGGCAACCCCCCGCTGCGCAACAATCGGACCGGTGTCGTAGTGCTCATCAACAAGATGAACCGTTGCTCCAGAAATCTTGCAGCCCGCACTAATAACGGCTTCGTGCACCCTCTTTCCGTACATACCTTTCCCACCGAATGACGGAAGGAGTGCGGGATGAATATTAACAATCCTGTTTTGGTAAGCTGATACTACTTCGGAGGGAATCAGTTTTAGATATCCGGCAAGTGCAATCATGTCGATGTCGAACTTGTCAAATATTTGCAATAGAAAGGCCGCCTGATCTGCATCTGATGTAGCATCGGCTCGACCGATCACCATGCTTGGGATATTCAGACTCCGGCCCCGGTCGCGTACCCCGGCGTTTGGTTTGTTCGTAACGCACAAAGCAACCTCGTAGGAATCCTGGGCGGCAGTTGCTAGCGCTTCAAAATTTGAACCGCCACCCGAGGCCATGACGGCAACTCTTTTCCTCTTCGGTCCGGACGGCGACTTGGTCGGCGATTTCCGGGGTTGAAGGGTCGCGCCCGAATTCGTGACGGCCAGACGAACATTCACGCCAATCGGCAATGGAATTTTGGGATGAATGTGGCCATAATTCGCGTCAATGACGATGGGTATGTTCAGCGACCGTGTGTAGTGGGCGATAACCTCCGAAATTGACAGGGTTGGCTTTCCGGGACGATCTGCATCGTCCGTAAACTGGCCGATGATAAGCCCAGCCAGATCGGCAAAGATGCCGGAGTCGACAAGCTGAGAGAACATGGCATCGACCCGGTACGGCGGTTCGCCCACATCTTCCACAAAAAGTATAGCACCGGACAGGTCGGGCAGGTACGGCGTGCCAATCATGCGCACAATACATGAAAGATTTCCTCCGAGGATTACTCCCTCCGCCTCTCCCGTATTATCCGGCAACGAATTACCGCCAAGATCTAAACTATCCCATGATCCCGAGTCGATTAGATTCCAGAGCTCCGGGTCCGTTGACCGTGGGTCATTGTCCGCCCATTCTACGGCTGGCATTGAACCTGAAATAGATGCCCAGCCCGCCTTGCGGTGGAGAGCGAGTTGTAGCACGGTTATGTCCGAATAGCCAATAAGAACCTTGCGGGATTTGCCGGCTGAAGCAAAATCGACTAGCCCGAGAAGCCTCTGACTTCCGTAGCCTCCCCGCAAACAAAAGACATGGCTGATTTCCGGATCCGAAATCATCCGGTTCAGGTCAGCCGCACGGACCTCGTCACCCTCGGCCAGATAGCCCATGGGCTGATACTTGTCCACCTCAGTTTTGACTGAGTAACCCAGTTTCTCCAGGTTTGCTATGCTTCGACGGACCTTCTCGCGATCCTCTGGGTAGCTCGCAGGCGCAACTACTCCGATCACGGAGTTTTTCTGAAGTGGAAGAAGAGACATGAACTGTGGTAGCTTACGGATGAAAATACACCGCGCATTCTCCCCCTGTTGATGCACAGGATCATTTTCAGAAAAACATTTTGCGAAGAATGAACGTGCACACTATAGCCATCTACACTCCAGAATATTTTCCAACTGCAGAGACCATGGGTGCGTTGTCACTTGCCGATGTGGTTGTGTTGGCAGATACGTTTCGATACGCAAAGCAGACCAGGCAAAACAGGGCGAGCATCAGGAATCCAAATGGCTGGCAGTGGTTATCCGTACCCATCGCTCGTCGCCCGGCTGGCACGTCCATCTGTGATTCGAAGATAAACGCTTCAGAGCCGTGGATGAAGAAGCACTGGAAGGCGATGCAGTTCAACTACCGTTCCTCTCCCTACTTCGAATACTACGAGGACCAGCTTATCGATCTGTACCAATCCGCACCGGAAAATCTAGCGGACCTTACCTGCGCATCAGTAATCCGAACTTCCAAACTCTTTGGATTCGAACAGACGTTTGTGAGGGCGAGTGCACTGGGGGGTATGCCGAAAACTGAAAAGGATTGTTTGGCGCTATGCCCGGAACACAACCAGGTTGCGATACAAAATGATAACGGCACCGTTCGCTGTACAGTGAAGCCGTTCCGGCAGAACTTCGTGGGATTTGTCCCGGGTTTGAGCGCGATCGATTTGTTGTTCAACATGGGACCAAGGTCTTCGACCTATCTCGAATTTGAGGAGGCTTCCATTGGCTAAGTCGATGCAAGATGAAATAGTTGTTGGATCAGATGCGATGGATGTGAACGGTCATGTCAACAATATCCGCTATCTGGAGTGGATGCAGCAGATTGCAGGTGAGCATGCGAAGCGTTTGGGGCTCGTCGCGTTGAGCGAAAAAGCAAACTGCCACTGGTACGTCCGATCACATTCGATCACCTATCTTAAGCAGGCGTTTGAAGGGGATGTCCTTGAGCTGAAGACCACCGTCGACGCGCTAACTAACATAAGGTCGATGCGGGAATACACCTTTGTTCGAAAAGGAGATCGCCAGACGGTTGTCACCGCATCTACGGAGTGGGTTCTCGTTGATAGTACGACTGGAAGGCCGAGGCGCATCACGGATGAGATGCGACGACTTGTTGAGGATTAATCAATATCAGGACTTCCAGCGTGGACAGCCACCTCCGGAATAATAGCGAAACGAGCCAGACCAGTTTCGGTCAGGCGGTTATCCCGGTGGTGGTGTTGTTGCTGCTTGTGGTTTACGGACTTATTGTTCGGCCGCTTGCGCAAGGCCTTGCAGCGGTGCCATTAGAGATGATATTTCTGATTGCCGGATCCGTGGCAATTTGTGATATGGTTTTACGTGGTCATCGATGGGCAGACATCCAGGCCACCATTGTCTCGAAGCTCGCCCGGGCGTGGCCTGCGTTTTTCATTCTCTTTTGTATCGGGATGGTCATCTCGTCCTGGATTGTGAGTGGGACGATCCCCATGCTGGTTTATTACGGGATCAAGATTATTGATCCGTCCTACCTGTACATTCTCGCGTTCATTGTCCCCGGGGTGTTTTCCATTCTCACAGGCACGTCATACGGTTCGGCGGGGACCATCGGTGTGGTTCTAATTGGCGTTGCGCATGCCGTCGGAGCGAATCTGGGGATCACAGCGGGCGCGATTATAGGCGGCGCCTACTTTGGCGACAAAATGTCGCCCCTTTCTGACACTACTAATCTTGCCGCACTTGCGGCTGACGTGGACCTGTTTGACCACATTAGATCCATGTTGTATACAACCGTTCCGTCAGCCCTGATTGCTTGCGCTGTGTACATCGCAATGGGATTTGCCCAAGGTACGGTCGCGGCGGATTCCGGCCAGGTAACCGAGGTTCAGCTCCTTCTTGGCCAGTTGGAATCGATGTTCAATTTTAGTCCTTTGTTGCTTGCCCCTCCGGCCGTTGTACTCATTGGTTCCATCCGAAAATTGCCAACCGTCCCCACTCTGATCGGCTCGATTGCCGTTGCCGCTATTGTCGCGATCATCGCACAACCGTTCTCGCTCGGAGATATTCTTGTTGCGCTTAACAAAGGGTTTAACGCAAGCATGGCGCCGTGGGTAGAACAACCCGCTCCGGAGCTTGCTGAGCTGGTAAATCGCGGCGGATTGTACGCACTGATCGACGCGATTGTAGTCGCGTTCACCGTCTTCATCTACATCGGCGCTTTGGACCACATTAACGCAATGCCGACCGTGGTGAACCGTGTATTCGGATTTGCAAAAACAAAAACCAGTACCATCCTCGCATCTCTCGTGTCCAGCGCCGGGGTAAACGCGCTGACATCGAACCAATATGCAACAAGTTTCATAGTCGGCGACGCGTTCAAGGTTAAGTATGACGAACAGGGCGTTTCGAGAAAAGTCCTTTCACGTTCGATGGAGGACTACGGCACCATGATCGAGAGCATCGTTCCCTGGACTGTCACCGCTGTTTTCATGGTGGCTACTCTGGGTGTTCCCTTCGGTGAGTACTGGAAGTGGCAAATCCTTTCACTTGCAAATCTCGTTGTTGCTCCGCTCCTTGCAATCCTCGGGATAGGGTGTTTCTACAACGAGCATCAGAAAAAAATACATGCAACGTGACGATCTAAAAGAATTCTCAGATGAAACACTCCTTGTGCACCTCGGCGAAGACCGCGCAGCATACCACGGTGCAGTAGTACCTCCACTGTTTCAAAACTCGTTATTCACCTTCGAGTCATGGGATGCGCTCGAGGCCGCATTCAACAACAGAACCGAGGTACCCATCTACTCGCGCGGGTGTAACCCGACAGTTGCACTAGCCGAGCAGAAGATTGCTGCTATTGCTCGAGGTGACAAGGCGAAATTGTTTGGATCGGGGATGGCCGCGATAGCCGCCTCGATCATGCACTGCGTTGCTGCCGGCGATCATGTCGTGGCAGTGAACAATATGTACGGCCCCGCGCGAAACCTGCTGTCCGATTACCTCGGCAATAAATTAGGCATTGACGTGACGTTTGTGCATGGTGACGTAAGCGAATTCGAGGATGCGACCCAGGATAACACGCGTCTGTATTATCTGGAGTCGCCCTCATCAGTGGTGTTTGGTTTACAAGATTTGGCTGCGGTCGCAGTGCTGGCTCGAAGAAAAGGAGTCAAGACAATCGTCGACAACTCCTGGGCATCGCCGGTTTTTCAGAAGCCACTGAAAATGGGAATTGACATTGAGGTTCACACCGCCTCCAAATACCTTGGCGGTCATAGCGATATTATCGGTGGAGTAGCTATTGCTTCGGCACAGATTATCGAACAGATCTCAACTACCGAGTTTGAATTGTTCGGGGGGATTATTTCTCCATTCAACGCCTGGCTTATCATTCGCAGTTTGCGAACCCTTCCCATGAGGATGCGAAGACATGAGGGGAGTTCGATTGAAGTCGCCCGGTTTCTTGAGACGCGGAAAGAAGTTTCCCGGGTACTTCATCCGGGTCTACCGTCTCATCCGCAGCACAAACTCGCCAAAAAACAGATGACCGGATTTGGGGGGTTGTTTGGCTTCACGCTAGCAACAACAGATCCAGAGAGCGTGAAAGAATTTTTTGATAGTCTGCGATTGTTTAAACGGGGCGTGAGCTGGGGTGGCCACGAAAGCCTTATTTATGCTCCGGCGATTTCGTACGCAAAAGAGATGACGAACGAATCCTTTGAGGCCCTTGGCCTCCGCATTGGCGATATGCGTGTCTCGATAGGATTCGAAGACCCGAGCGATCTTATATCGGATCTACGGCAGGCACTGGAAAAGTTAGGGTAATTTCCCGTGGCCCCCGCAAATATTCCTGCCTGCACCGTTATATTTATGTAGCTAGTGCCATCGCATCCCCAGCAATCTGGCACCCTAACATACCCGCAGCGCCATACACCCGAGGAATCAAATGAAAAAGATTCTGCTAATCTGCGCACTCGCTCTTTGCTCCGGTTGTGAGATCTTCGGTGATGAGAAACCAACAGACGAGCTTCAGGCCAAGAGACATCTGTGGGAGCAGGCGAGTTATAGTGACTATTCCTATGACGTTTTTGTTGGATGTTTCTGCCCGTTCGAAGGCATTTTCCCCGCGACAATTGTTGTCCGCGATGACACTATCGCGAGCGCAATAACTATTCACAACAACACACCCGTCCCGGCCGACCAGCTGGAGGCCGTCCCCACGATACCGCGCTTGTTTGATATCCTCGAGGACGCCATAGAGGAAGCCGACGAAATTGATATCGAATACGACACGATGGTCGGTTATCCCGTCAAGGCATCGATAGACTACTATGCGGATGCCGTTGATGACGAGGTCTTCTACGAGATCAGTAACCTCGCGCCGCTGGAAAATTAGGATCGACCAAAGGTTGTGGCTGTCGGCTGGTAGGTTAAAATGTGGTATACTCACACTGACACAACCGCAACTTTACTTCGCCGCCATGTCGCGCAAAACTCTACCAGAACGAACCCGCGTCGTCTCTGCCGTTCTACTATATGTCTGCCTCCTTTTTGTCTCAGCCTGCTCGACGCCTCGGCAGGTAGTCGAATCTGAACCGGTTCCTGTCCAGCAGGAGGTTGGACCGCAAACGGCTGATGCCAATATCACCCTCGACGATATTTTTGCATCCGCCAAATATCGCCCGGACTTCTTCGGGCGATCGCGATGGACAAGTGACGGGACGGGCTACCTCACAATCGAGAGGTCGGACAGCGGATCTGAAATAGCAAAATACGATATCGCAACCGGTGCGCGTTCTGTAATAGTGTCGCCGAATAGCCTCGTCCCGAGCGGACAGTCGCGACCACTTCCAATCCACAACTACCACTGGTCAGATGATGAGAAGAAAATGCTCATATACACCAATTCGAAACGGGTTTGGCGCCAGAACACTCGGGGTGACTACTGGGTGTTGGACTTGGGGTCAGAGTCTCTTCAGCAGCTTGGCACGCGGTTCGAACCGTCTACTCTGATGTTCGCAAAATTCTCTCCTGATGGTGAGCGGGTAGCGTATGTGCAATCTCATAACATCTATGTTGAAGATCTCGCCACTGGCGACATCACCGCATTAACCACCGACGGTTCGCGCACAACGATAAATGGCACGTTCGATTGGGTCTATGAGGAGGAGTTTTTTCTTCAGGACGGATTTCGCTGGAGCCCGGATGGAACGAATATCGCATACTGGCAACTGGATGCATCTGGTGTGCGGGATTTTCTGATGATCAACAATACAGACTCGCTCTATTCTTTCACCATTCCTGTCCAGTACCCCAAGGCCGGTCAAACTAACAGCTCTTCAAAGATCGGGGTCGTAAACAGTGCTGGAGGTGAAACACGTTGGTTTACTTTTTCTGATGATCCGCGAAATAACTACGTCGCTCGAATGGAATGGGCAGATGGATCAGACGAATTGATTGTCCAACATCTGAATCGCCAGCAGAACAGGAACGAAGTCTACCTCGCCAATGTGGTTGACGGCTCTAAGAGGATTGTCCACATTGACGAAGACGAAGCATGGGTCGATGTTGTGGATGATCTAATTTGGCTGGATGGTGGACAAAGATTTACATGGGTAAGTGAATCCAGCGGTTGGCGAAAGCTCTATGCAGTGAACAGGACGGGGGGTGGGAGCAAGAATATCACCCAAGGTGAATTCGACATCATTAGTGTCGTCCGAATTGACAAAGAAAGGGGATACGTTTACTACTACGCCACGGAGAATCCGACGGAGAGGTATCTGTACCGGTCGTCACTTTCTGGTGATGGCGAGAGAGAGCGTCTGACGCCTGCAGACCAGGTTGGGGTGCATGCATATGACGTTTCAACCGATGGTCAGCATGCCATTCACACGCACTCGTCGTTCGATACTCCTCCTGTTGTGGAGCTGATAACCTTGCCAGAACACCGGCAGGTAAGGTTGCTAGTGGACAATGAATCGCTTGCGGATAAGGTGGAAATCCTGGACCGGCCAGCGGTGAGATTTTTCCGGGTGGCCGGAGCGGATGGAGTTGAGCTGGATGGCTGGGAGATGCTTCCCAGGAATTTTAATCCAGACAAGGAGTATCCCGTGCTGTTTTTTGTTTATGGTGAGCCATGGAATCAGACTGTTGTTAACCGCTGGGGGGGCACACGATATCTGTGGCATCACCTGCTCACCGAGCAGGGGTACATCGTGATGAGTTTTGACAATAGGGGCACACCGGCGCCGCGGGGCAGGGCGTGGCGGAAGGTGGTCCACGGCAGGGTGGGTGTGCATGCCGCGGCAGATCAGGCGGCAGCGGCCGAGGAGGTTGCCAAACTTCCGTACGTCGATGGGGATCGGATTGGAATTTGGGGCTGGAGCGGCGGAGGCTCGCAGACACTTAACAGCCTCTTCCGGTATCCCGACCGATTCAAGATGGGAGTCTCTGTTGCACCGGTACCGGACCAGCGCTACTACGACTCGATCTATCAGGAGCGGTATTCTGGTTTGCCCCAGGAAAATCCAGAAGGCTATCGAGAGGGTTCGCCAATCACGTATGCGCATCAACTCAAAGCCGACCTGCTATTGATCCACGGAACTGGCGACGACAACGTCCACTACCAGGGAACTGAGGCTCTGGTTAACGAACTCATCAAGCACAACAAACAGTTCAGTTTCATGGCCTACCCCAACAGATCCCATGGGATTTTTGAGGGCACAGGTACCACGATGCACCTGTATACGCTCATCACTGACTTCATCCTGCAAAAATTGTAGGGTTTTCCCTGTACGGGCGCCTACAAAGGGTGCAGGTTCGTATTGGAGACCTTTGATTTGTACCTTTGAACCGGTGGTCCGCCTATCCAAATCAAGCAACCCAATCACAAGACGGTGTAGGCTGTGGAGCTCGCAACGCAGGAACAAGTGACTGACTTCTCTTCATTTATTACAAAATACCGGGAGAAGCTCGCCGAGGTCTACGCGGGTGCTCCCTGTGCTACTACTTTCGACGAGCGCCATTGGCCTCGGTCGATAATCGAAGAGATTCAGAAAGCGAATCCTCTGTCTGCATTTACACCCACCGAGTACGGCGGGCGGGGTGGACATGTCTGGGAGGCGCTGTCCATGCTGGAGGAGTCTTCGTATCAGTCGCTGCCGTTGTCTCTTACGTTTGGCATAAACGGGGCTCTGTTCATACAGCCAGTTGCCAAGTACGGTGACGACGACATGAAGCGGCGGGTTTTGCGCGACTTCATGGTGAACGGTAAGCTCGGTGGCTTGATGATCACCGAACCGGAGTACGGCTCCGACGCGTTGAGCATGCAGACGCATTTTGTCGAAGAAGGGAATTCCTATCGGGTGTCGGGGACTAAACACTGGGCAGGGCTTACAGGGATGGCTGATTACTGGCTTATTACGGCCAGGCAGAAAGATGAACGAGGTCTCGGTCGGGACATTCACTTCTTTGTCACCGAGTCGGCTGTACCTGAACAGGAAATAGTAGTCGAGGAATACTATCCGAGTCTCGGCTTGTACATGATTCCCTATGGTCGGAACAGGATTGAGGTTCGCGTTCCGAAGTCGAACAGGCTGGTCCCTGAGTCAACAGGTGTGCGGATGTTATTGGACACCCTGCACAGGAGTCGGACTCAATTCCCGGGAATGGGCATGGGATTTTTGCGTCGCATTTTTGACGATGCCCTCGAGCATTGCAAAACACGGAATGTGGGCGGCCAATCGTTACTGAATTACGACCAGGTTAAGAGTCGGCTTGCAACTATCCAGGCGTACACAACGACGTGCGCTGCGATGTGCGCTTTCGCCAGCGAAAACGCTTCACTTGATAAGAATCTTGCCGCGGATGACCTGTCGTCGAACTCCATTAAGGCAGTGATTACGGATCTGATGCAACGTGCGTCACAATCCCTGCTGCAACTGAAAGGCGCTGTGGGTTACAGATTGGATCGCAGGGCTGGGCGGGCGGCCGTTGACTCAAGGCCCTTCCAGATTTTTGAGGGTTCAAACGATATTCTCTTTCAACAGATCACCGAGGCGGTGGTCAAGGCCATGCGCCGTAAGAAAGAAACCAATCTGTTTCGGTTTCTGTCGTCTCACAAACTGACCAAGCGTGCGTCAGGTTATCTCGAGAAGGCGTTATCGTTCGACATAGATGCTAATATGCCGCAGCGGTCGTTGGTCGAACTGGGTCAGGCATTGGGCCGATTGGTTTCTATGGAGTTTGTCGTCGAACTCGGAGAGAGGGGCTTTAGACCTGATCTGGTATCGAATGCCCTGGCGACTCTCCGGATGGAGGTGGAAGCCCTGTTGGCCGGACTCGACAGATTGGTTGAGCGCGCGGTGAGCGAAGACAACGTCGAGGGCGCGCGGTGGCAGGACTATTTGGTAAAGGGTTAGACGCGCGGCTTCTGAGAGTCCACGTACAGAGTTGCTCCGAAGTGCGCGGTTGAATCCCTTGGCTTACCTTGATTGATCCCAAGCCAACCTGAAGACTGCAAGATTTAATGCCACTGATCCGCTCGGATATTGTCCCACCCGGACGCCTCTCCGTGTTCGGACTGTCGTTGTTGGCGATACATGTCGTCGGTATGGTACTGGTCGGATTTTCCCGGCAACAATTGCCCGTGCTAACAGAATTGGCCACAATTGCGGGCGTGGTCGCCATTCCGCTTTGTGCCTGGAGTTTATCTCGATGGATCGACAGAGCAATCAAACAGTTGTCCGTCGCTGAATTATTGAAAGTCCTGCTGCGCATCGTGGTGGCTGTCCTGGCAATCGCCCTGTTGCCAGTCTATTTTCGCATTCTTAAGACGTTGCCACTGCCAGTTATTGGGCGCGTCCTGGAAGTGGCTACGGCAACGCTGTCGATTGCAGTCTTGTCGGGGATGGTCCTGCTCGGTTTCGGCGTTGCCGACTTGCTCTATCTGCTCACGAAGGGAATCAGAAAAATATCCACGCGGCTGATGTTGCTCGTACTAGTGGCCGCGCTTGGCACGTTCTTCTGGCTCACGTTCCTTGGATTGCAAAGCCGCGCACTTCTTGGTTGGGCCATAGAGCAGGGTCACCTGGTAACTATTTTTCACGAGATACCTTGGATGGAGAGATTGTCACGAGCCTGGGTGGGCACGTTGGCAGGAGCGATCTCGCTGGAGCTTCCATTCATCATCATCATGGCCTGGCGCTTTGGGCGGAAGGCCACCTCCGACATTCGCGCTCTCAATCATGGATTTGCCAGGGTGTCTGCAGGCATCCTCGACAAGCCCGTGCAGGTTGATGGATCAGACGAGATAGCGGAAATGCAAAAGGGATTCAACAAAATGCTCAACGCCGTTCGCGAAAGGAGATTTCTGGAGACAGCGTTCGGCCGATACGTCTCACCACACATTCTGGAGAAGCTACGCCGGGAACCGGACCTGTCCCAATGGGAAGGTGAAAAGGTTCAGGCAACAATTCTCTTTTCGGACATTCGGGGATTCACCGAGCTGTCTGCCAAGTTGGCACCGGAATCTGTAATTCGGTTACTCAACCGGTACTTCGCGATAATGATCGATGTGGTTAGTCGGTACGAGGGGTACATCAATAAATTTGTTGGTGATGCCATAATGGTAATTTGGAATACTCCGGTTGATGACTCCGATCATGCGGAGCGCGCCATTATTTGCGCGGCTGCAATGCAAGAAGCGTTGGTTCAGGCTAACGAACAGGATTCGTTCGATGGTATTCGACTGGAGATGGGGATTGGTATTAGCACGGGCTACGTCATCGCCGGAAACCTTGGAAATCAGCAGGTTGCCGAGTTCACAGTGATAGGGGATGCCGTAAATGTTGCCAACAGGGCTTGCGCAGTTGCCAAGGGCGGTGAGATCGTGTTGACTCGTCAATCATTTGAGGCTGCCACTGCGGGGCACGGGGACTCGCGGATGCAACGGCAGATTCGTTGCGACGATCTTGGCGAAGTGGAACTGAAGGGAAAAGGATTTACACCGTTGCTACGACTGGACAGGACGGATCTTGACCACCTGATTTAATTGTTCCTAATCTCGCCCATTTCAATGGACCGAGCTGTTTCCAGTAAGAAATTTTGTCTAGCGGTTTCACCCTTGTTGTCATCGCCCTCGACGTTTGGATCCTTTGCAAACCGCTTCCCATTGGCTCCTTTGAGCCGTAGGATCAGCGAAAGTCGGAATGTTTTCATTCTGTATATTGTGACTAACTGCATTTAATATGAAGGATTGCGCAGGTTATGCGTGTTAATGGATGAAGACGCTTACTGCAGACACCGTATTTGTTCGCCCGCTCAACGGATATACGACAACTTTTACAATGCTGGGGATTGAGCGAGCCATCGTGCCCATCCGCGAAAAGTGTAACTGGTAAGCTCATGAGTCGACTGCTACTAGCGCTTGCCCTCCTGGCGATTGCATCAACGACTACCACAGCCCAGACGGCGAAAACCGAGGACCTTGTCTTTTTTATCCCGGATGGGCAATCGATGAGGCTTGGAATTACCCCAACCCTAAGACGAATAACAAATACATTTCCGGACAGCTCACGCTATACGGCATCCGCTGAAGAAAACGGCTATGTCCGGTTACGGTCAAATACAGATATTTTCGGCTATATCGCGATCGAGGACTTCAACCCCGTAGTTTACGACGAGTCTGTTCATCCAGCCGCAGCCATCCTTGATCGTTTCGATGAGCGAGAAATGTGTTCAAGGTTGAGGCCAAGCGGTGCCCAGGAGCGGTTCGATGCAGATCCCGCACGCTTTAGTTTCCTTGATCCGGATAAGGACGGAATTGTCTGCGAAATAGTGGGCAATACTCGGAAGCCCTTCGACTACGTGGGGACGAAGACCAAGTCGCGATCGTCTTTCGGATCAAGCCGAACGTACCGACGAGGACCGCGAGGTGGTTGCTACTACATCAACTCGAACGGTAACAAGACTTATGTTGACCGTTCGAAATGTCGGTAAGCCCATGGCGCAAATCTTCTACGATGGGATCGGATTCCGAATCTTGACGCTTGAGGCAAGAGAAGGGGATGGTCTCGGGACGAGCTCGCTGCCAAAGTAGGATTGACCTGGAGAGAATTGCAGATGATTGAAAAAGACGACGTGGCTCCTTGCGAGAAAGCAGTAGATGATCTTGCTTCAATCCTGAAAGCAAACGCTAAAGTCGAATGGCCAAGCAATTACTAACCGACCCGATAACGGAAACAGATATCAGACAGTATCTTGAATCTGAGTCTGATTTCCAGTTCGAGCTCAAAGTGCTTACAATGCTTACCGACCGGGGATTTGAATGTGACCACGGCGGTACTTATACGGATAGTATAACTGGCAAACTTCGAGAGTTCGACATTCGTGCGATAAAAAAGCGCCAGTGTGAGCCCAACCCAACTGGGAATTACAAAGTGGAGAAGCAGCTACTTTTGGCAGTGGAATGCAAGAATATTCAGCCCAACTATCCTCTACTCGTCCACGCAACCACCTCGGACGCAGAATCTGAAAAGCATTGCTTGGTATGGAACGGTCATAGTAAACCCGGCGTGTCCCAAACTTCAGCTACGACTATCTGGAGATATGAGCGAGACTCCCGCTACCACAGATGCGTTGTCGGTCGCAACGTGGAACAAATTGGAAAGACTAACGACAATCGATTCAACGCAGCAGACCGAGGTGTATTTCCAAAGATTTCGCAGTCGCTAAGTTCTGCTGAAGATCTTGTCAAGCGTAGCCTGCGTCCAGAGCACCGAGAAGGCCCCGATAGCTTCAGGTTTATATGCCCGATCTTGGTCATTCCGAATGGAACCCTGTGGGAGGTCACCTACGGCGCGAACGGTAATAGAGATGACCCGAAAATGGTTCCAGAGGTTCTTTATTATGTCGGCCGACATTTGGAAGCTTGTGGTGGAGATGACAACGATCACCATAAATACTTGTTATCACACATCCACATCGTTTCGGTAGACACCCTAGTGGGTCACATCGATAGACTCATGGGCGGATGTCATGAAGAGTTCTGGTATGACTCATTTGAAACCTTGGACTCATAAATACTGGTGTGAGCAAAGAGATTCGCGACGAGTAAAAACTGAAGCATAAAAGATGTCAAAAAAGGCCCAAACACTACCGCCTGACTACGTTAGGGATGGAGCACTTATTTTCGAGTTGGAAACGGCCATCGGTTTGGCGAAACTTGGGCTCTCGTCTCTTAACTCCGCTCGAAACCGCGACTATCACTACCATGTCATACTTCTACTTTTATCCAGCGCCCTGGAGAGAATGTTAAAAGTCATGATTTGCATTGACCACAAGCGGTCAAAGGGAGCATTTCCAACGACGGTTGAATTGAAGAAGCTCGGACATAATCTCTCAGGGCTTCTCGATGTTGTAACAGAACAATCTTTCTTTGGCAATGCCTGGCTACGGACAGTAGCGGGTCGGTCCGACTATGACTTTCTTAAGGGAGATCTTTTCGCAAACCAGATCATTCCGATTCTATCTCATTTTGGGCAAGGTGGTCGCTATTCAGATCTAAATGTTGTTGCTGGTGAAATTCCCGCCGACCACCCTGTCGAAACATGGATGAGAAAGATGTCCAATCACGATTTTTCTGCGCGGACGTTTGAGAGAGCATTTCGTGCTTTTACACGGTGGTTCACGCTTGGCGGAGGTGCACCGGAGGCAAAGAAGTTGCAACCCGTGGTGAAGGACTTTCTGATTCTTAGAGATGAACAGCTTGGCACGATCAATTGGACCCTGCAAACTTGATTGGGCATGCGCCCACAGGGCTGAAACTGTTTACATCAGGCTTGAATTGGGCGATAATGAGTCGATATTAAACAAACAAATCTTTTTGTCGTACCATTACAAATGAGCACATTCCTGTGGGGAGCCATGAGTTCATTAGACAAATCCTTTAAGTTCTACTTGGCACATCAGTCGGAACTGGTTGAAAAATACAACGGCAAAATCGTTGTCATTGAGGAAGAAAATATCCTCGACTCTTTTGATTCCTTTGAGGCCGCGTACGCCTGGGCCGATAGTAAGCGCCTTCTCGGTAAGGTTCTCATACAAGACGTTGCACCAGGTGAAGAAAACTATACCCATACATTCAGCAATGTCATGGTCTCCTAATGGAGAAGTACTGCTTTTCGCAATACATGACTAACAGGGCTCGAGCTCTAATTATGACAGCCCAGGTCTCAACGCCTTCCGCTGATCAGCCTTTTCCTGACAAATACAATGCAATCTGGGACACAGGAGCGACAGGCACTTGTATTGTCGAACACGTGGCTAGGAAACACAATCTGCCTGAAATAAATCGGATAAAAATTAACGTTGTCGGCGGTATCCGGATCGTTCCAGTGTTTCTAGTTTGTTTCGTTCTTCCAAACAACGTCAGGACTCCACCGCTAAAAGTGTCAGCTCCAGATAAAATCGCGGGAGGTGACATTCTAATTGGAATGGATATCATTACGAATGGCGACTTCGCTGTGTCGAATGTCGGGGGAAAAACTCTGTTCAGTTTTAGAATGCCGTCATGCAAATCAGTTGATTTCTTGCACGACCAAAGCTTAGAACGACTAAAGCAATTCAGACAAGCTTGTCGAAATGGCCGGCAAGTCGTTGTCCGCAG
Organism: Rhodothermales bacterium; assembly: GCA_965224105.1. GTDB lineage: Bacteria > Bacteroidota > Rhodothermia > Rhodothermales > JABDKH01 > CBDCYH01. The sequence continues at coordinate 159,410 of CBDCYH010000001.1, forward strand.
TAAAATGACGCAGCGAGATAAGAAAGTGAAATTCGTAGTCGCGGAAAAACTCGTTAAATCTCGAACGCACGTTCTCGTATCGCTAGCGTGAATCCCGCAATCGCTACGATTGCAACTTGCCCTACTCCAAAACGGCTTCCTCATACTCTGCCAGGAGTACGCAAAGTTAAACAGTTGGCCGGTTTTGCCGCCCCTTTCCGCATTTGGTAGTAATGGTAGCCGAGTCGACGAAAAGTGGCGACACGGATGGCTCCCACTCATCACCTGTCGAAAATGGAAAAGACCCACCGCCCAACTGCACGGAGCCAGTTCTGGTTTCTAACTCAAGTACGGACGCGAGCATTATTCCGATCTCAAACCTGAAACCGTCTAACCCCTTTTCTGAACAAAATCTTGAAGCATCAGTGGCGTACCAAAGAGGCAAATTTCGCATATCTAGATGATAATGAGACCACGGACACCTCGAATAGCAAGAGAGAATCGTATGACACCACAAGAACATATCGCAAAAGTTGAAGAGCAAATTGGCAGAGAGTGGAGCAAGCGATGCCATAAGCACTCTTTCCCGAAATCTTTTCCTGCAGGCAAAGAAGCCGATGGCAGGCTTCTGTACATCTCACAGACAAATCACACCACAATTGCCGTTGGCGTGACAATTGATCCTATAACCGGGATTCCCGGGATCTCGTATGACCGGCACTCGGCGGGCTGGCATCTTGGAAAGGCCGGAGTCCATCTGGCGATAGGGATGACCTATTCTTGGGGCGGTGATGAGTACAATGGAGAATATCATTGGGTTTTCAGCCCTCAAGACCCAGAGGACTATGAATGGATGGAAGGCGTTAATGGGTCGTTTCCTCCCAACAGCGTAAAGGGTTGGAATGGCAACGAGAATCAGCGTATTGCTCGCGGTATTTGGAATGGCGGCGTTCATCCAGGCAAGCTAATTCCGTCCAGTGGCGCCTGTTACATTGGTTGGGGAGGAAAAGAAATCGGTTTATCGCGCTACGAAGTCTTGGTTCGAAAACGGCGCGAGCGAATTACTGGTTGAGAGAAGTTATTGTGTTTCTTGGCAGAATCAGCCAACGCTGCTGTTTTGTAAGCCAATCTGGACAATGCTGGTCGTTTGCGTTGTTGTGAATATCGCGATCCTTGTCGTATAGAGGTCATCACTGTCGCGAGACAACGTAATCGACAGCTAACAGTGCGGACATCACGATTGTCATACCACGCCAAAACCGTTTCCCTCGCCTCTGCGCAAGTGTGTGTCGCTGCTCTATCTCCAACCTACTTTCGTATTTCGATAGCGCTGACTCACAGAGCTCAAGTCTAATTGCGTTACGGTCCATTCGCCTTGTCCGCTCAGCCAATGTGGAGTCGACGACATGGTTTAATTGCTCCGCTGTTTGGTAGGCCGACAGGAAATGCCGTAAGCTGTCCTCGAGAGAGATCCGGTTGTTGGCCAGCAAGACCGTACGCACTTCGTTCATGCAATAGAACGTGCGGTCTTCAAGGTCGAATACCTGTGCGCCGCTCGAGCGTGACAGGACAGAATCAAGATAATAGAAAGCGTCGCCAAACGTAGTCGCCGGCGGCGTTTTGTCGATCGGTTCCGATCGCAGCCGGTCCAGCTCTTTCCGGTAGTACTCCGCCCTTGCTTCCAGATCTCTTTCGCGAGCTTCTGAGATCCGGTTGAGCGAGTCGACAATTTGCGTGTACCGATCGTATGTCTCCGGTTCTTCGTAAGGCGGTGGTTTCTCTGCCAAGAAGTACGCCCATGCGCCGACGAGAGCAAGCGCGACCAGGACAAAGACAATCGCTTTCGATATGTCGCTTCGGAAGTCAAGCACTAAGCGGACAAGTAGAAGAACAACCACAAACGAAATAACAATCGCTGCAAAAAGTCGTTCTGTGTCGCCGGATCCAGTGGGGTCAGCTGTCGTGCTTTGTCCAGATGGAGCCGTCCCCGGGATGAGCCGGAAGTGGTGAAGGAGGCAATCCAATCTCTGCGGCGGACCGTTGTGAGAATGCGCGTCTAGATGAATTGCCATAGAGTATAAGGCAGTTCAGAACCTTCTTAGCGGTCGGCAGGCCGTTCTCCTTGAGCTCGTTGTACCACTTGTTGAGGTACTTCCGCTGCTCTCTGATTTCGGCTCAAACCCCAGTCTCGTTTGGTCATGTGCGACCAGTTACCTGATCGGCCGAGAACGTATTGAGCCGTGTAGAGGAGCTTGATTGAATCCCGCATCTTTCTTCGCCATTCTTCGAGTGTGATCCCGTCGTCGTAGAGATCCTTGGAGAACGAGGCGGTGTCAATCAGGAACGCCGAGATGGCTACTTCTGAAGCCAGGTGCTTCTTCTTGGAGTCCGCAAAGCCCAGGTCCTCCGGGGCGTAGCCGTCGATGAGGGGCTGGAGCTGATGGAATCGGGGTGCGTGCCGTTTCGCCCAGCGGACAGCGGCAGTGGCAAGTCGTTTCGTTTGCATCAATCAATGATCGATGCAAAAAACACCTCATCACAATTTTTGTGATGCTGTCATCCCCGAACCAGAGAGCAGCTTGTTGACGACAACTCGTAGATTAATGTGCAACAGTTACGTTATGAATGACCACCTGGTCGCCTGATGATATTCTGAGCAAGTAATTACCCGTGGGCAAGTTTGTGACATCGACTTTGTCGAGATGGGCGCCTTCTACACGATCAGCGGATAAACCGGAGACTTTCCTTCCGAGGAAATTGAATAATTCGATATTCACATGACCACGCTGGTCCAAAGTGTACTGAACTTCAAAGGAGTCTCCGGCCGGGTTGGGGTAGGTCCCGTCGAGGGTAATAGAATTTTTTACTGATGCCAATTCGTCGAACTTTGCCCCAGAAATGTAATTCACGGAATGATAGGCACTAGTAGTGAGGCCATTTCCGGACGCAACGTCTACTCGCAGGTGGATTCCAGATGGCCAAACGTGGGTGAACACGTACGACTGCGTTGTTACGCTTGAGTTGATCCATTGACCGCCCGGCTGTCTGTAGTACCACAAGTATGAGTACGACCCCGTTCCTCCCGTAGGATTCGCGGTCACGGTAACCTGAGTTCCACCCTCAACAGCAGAGGGACCCGTGAGGTTAACAAGCAACGGCCCGGACGATGGCACGCGATATGCACCGACGATTGGCGTCCGCTCTTCAATAACTCTGCCCACATCTGCTGTTGCTACGTCCCCAGTTGGCACACCCATGTAAGAAACGTTAGGATTCGAAAAATAGTTAATCCTATGGTCCGGAATTGGGGTAAGACGGATAGCCATTATCGTCTGGAATGTTGAGGAGACGTACCCATTGCCATAATCCGCGTACGCCGACGTTCCGCCTCCGTCCCCGATATTATGTTCCCCCCCCCATAAGATGACCCACTTCGTGTGCAAACAGGTCATTGGTAAGAATGTCATCCATGACTACCGTAACAAATGAGCTGGCATTTCCGGCCGGCAATCCACCGGCCCATCCATTGTATCCGCTTGTTGAGTTGAGGACGACAAGGATCACAACGTCTGCTCCATAAATATTACGTTGAGTATGAATGTAGTCCATCCAACCATCATTTGGATTTTTAAGCCTGTTGTTGTCCAATACTACGTCCAATGATCCAAAATAATTCGTTATTCCCTTGTAGGCCAGAGTCACTGTTGTGCCGGTACGAGTGTTGGCAAGCGCAGTATTGAAATCCGACATTGCAGCGGTTATGATTGCATCTACCCCCCCAAACCCATTTACGGGAATGGTGTAAAAAACGGCTATGTCCAGATTTGTTATCCCAGAAGAAGATTGGACAGATTGTTGAATTTCAGAGCGCGATTCTCCGACGGCCGAACCATCACTCGAGGTCTTTTTCTTAGCTGTTCGAACAAGTGCTGATACGCCTTCGGAAAGCGGCACAAACGAATATGCTCCTGTTGACAGTTTCAGTTTACCTGCAAAAAATCCCTTGTCGAACGCAATGCTTTGTATCTCTTTGCTATCACCAATCGTACCCTGCCAAAGAATGTCGCCACTACCGGTGTCAGTGAATCCACGTGTGACGAATTTCTCCTCCGTTTGGTCTGCCACGAAGACAAAACTCGACTGTTTGAATAAATTTCTGGGTAAGACGATTTGATATAGGCTTTCAAACTGTCGCGTCGAGTCCGAAAGGATTTTGTTCAAGTTATCGGAGGCTTTCGAAGAGAGCTCGGTCGCATCCATGGGATGGAACCGTCCCTGATCTTGGCCAACAGAATGCACTGATGACATAAACATGAGGCAGGTGGCGATCAACAAAGACCAGCAATTTGCACGGAATTTATTCAAGAAGGTCATAGCTCAAGAGGGATGCGATATGAAATACCACGTCGGGATTATCCTGTTCGGTAATTATCCAGCGGACTGGGCCGACATTGGGGCTCAGTAGCACGTAAACATCTGTGCCTAGGGAAACATCAGGAGGCGGAGGATTATGGAATCGGTAGGCGTTGGATAGATACTCGCCTGCCGGTGTTTGAATCAAGCTGTCAGTCGAAACAAGGGTTCGAGGAATAGTGTCGATTGGAACAATCGATTGGGTTTGAAATGAAATGTGCATTTCCGCTCCAGCTGCTCCAATTTCAGCAGGGTAAGGGAACTCATTGATGGAGACGTCCAGCGTATCTTGTGACGAAAATATTACTGTGTTGTAATACCCATCGGATTTGTTGGAGTACGCCCATTGATATGTTGTGTCATCGAGTACGCCATTTCGATATATCCATACCACATACGAAGTGTCCGTTCCTCGAACGATTTTCTTGGCCACTTCGAACCGCCGTGTATCCGTAATTCCAATTCCACGATCAATTCCGAACGACCAACTCGCCCCCACGCGCATTGGCCATAGGCCTTGTTGGAGAATATCTGGAACGGGGTCGGGGTCGGGATCAGGTTTGGGATCTGGCCCAACGGAGCCTCCGGGATCACAGGATAACGAGGCTGTGATCATTGCTATTAGTGCCAGGTTGCCAAATACTTTCATTGGAAGCGAGTAGTAGGTTAGAGAGCTTCCGGTACATTATGTACTGATTAACTTTTATTTTTGCAAGGCAATCCGGCGTCACAATTTGCCAGCATATCCATCCGAACTAGGCGGTTTTCGAACTCTCGGCTAACGTTTCCGGAACTCCGTGAACGTGGCGGTCAGCGCCTGCCCTGATTTTTTGCTCGATGTCGACAGCAATAGCTTGTCCAGCCCGGCCTGCGTAGCATTCCCCGAAGTCACCCACGTATCCGATTCTCTAAACTCGGCTGTGTAGACGTTTCCGGACCTCGACACCTTGACGTCAACGTCTCCGGCTATCCTCGTGCTCGCTACGACCGTTCTCGTCGTACCATCGTAATGGATGAACTTAAGCCTCCTTCGCTGAACCTCCACTGCCACGTACTCGCCTGACTACGTACCATCGGTAACCACGACCGCGGCCGACCGCGTTGCCGAGCCAGCACCAGACAGCGCAACGCGCACCTGTACACTGCCGTCACTTGTCCACGTTGAGTCAACGCCCGTCGCTCCAATGCTTCCAGTCCCATATCCTGCGCCTCAGTCATTGTTCACAACCGCCCCAGACGTGCCTGGTGTAATTACCCGAGCTCGACCACGTACGCGTTTCCCAGTCGTTACATAGCATCCACGGCTCCCAATTGTACGACGGTATCAGCATCTCACCCCATGCTGCAAGCTCATGGCGGACGTCAGGATCGATATCGTAATCCAGCTGATCGAGCCTGTTGAGCCCACCCAACGTAAAAAACCCGCAACCCACTGTCTGCCAGCGAATTACGGGAATCTACTTGCGGTCCGGACGGGACTCGAACCCGCGACCTCCGGCGTGACAGGCCGGCGTTCTAACCAAACTGAACTACCGGACCGGCAAAGAGCACGAAAGATAGGTCACACAGACAACGTGAGGCAAGTACCATTCTTGAGGTTTATATGCAGAGGCCATTTGGACTGCCAGGCACTTCAATCACTCCAGATCAACACGAAACACGACCGGATCCGCCACGGCTCCCCTGTCGAATCCTTCGCCGCTTTCCTGGAATAGACGCTTGAACGTCTGTAGCTGGCTGTTGCCGATAAAATGGAAATCATCGCCAACGACTGTTCCGGTCGTCGGTTGGTCGAGAAGGGGATCATCAGCAAACAAAACTTGATGACGCTCGATAATCGTCCCATCATTGTTTAAGAAATACCAGTTCACAACTCCGACAGTGTCGTAGGGCTCAACGGAGACGATTGAGTTCTCGTAATAATAGAGTCCATCGGCGTCGACGTTCGTACCCGTTGTATTCTCAATCCACATGAATGAGGTGTCGGATACCGTAACTCTCCCAACGTCTCCCCTGAGCGCGATGAATAAGTGGGCTCCATCAGCGGAAAGGGTTATCCCGTTAGGAGAACGTTCAAGTTGAACAAAAACCTCCAGACTGTCACCTCCGGGAGTCAGGGCATACACGGCATCCGCTCTACTATCTGTGACAAATACGGTCCCGTCATCTGATATGGTAAGATCATTCAGGAAGTGGCCGCCATCATTCGGTCCGAATATGTACTTGTTAATGAACGTACCGGAGTCGATGTTGTATTGAAAGAGTCCGGAGCTTCCCTCTTCCGTTGAGTCCATATTAACCATGGGCATCCCCGTACCGGCGTGACTGCTCGCGACCCAAAGGTGACGGCGGACTGGATCAACACGCATCCCAACCACTCCCCAGATTCCGTCACTGCCGCTCGCAATGAAATCTGTTGCACGGCGGTCTGTATCAACCCGAACGATCTTTCGCCTGTAGGTGCTGCTAAGGTAGAACGCATCGTCAACGGGGTCATAGGCGATGCCCTCTGGGATTAGATCTGATTGCGGGACGGTGAAAGAAATCCCGACAGGTTGTTGGTCCGGCTCACATGATGCTATCAATCCCGCGGCTGCTAAAAGAGCCAGTGTGAGCGCAAATCTTGGCGTTCGAATCCGCATAAATCATTCGTCGCGATTGGTTTGTAGAAGCCGCGATAGCATATCGTTTCCCTGCGGGTTGGATATTCTTCAAATGAATCATCCTCCCACAAATGTACTAAGAACTGTAATGAAAAAGCTGATCGCAATCCTGGGAATCGTTTCCATGCCCATCGTAGCCGGAGCGTGTTCGAGCCCGACAGAGTACGATCCGAACGAACACGATGAAACGGCGTTGGAGTCGACTGTGCAGAAGTCGGACGTTCTGATCAGGTCGTAGTAGGGATCCCAACCGAGGCAGGATCTACAGACCCGCGCGCCTCATTTCCCGCTCTTCGTTGTACGCAAAAACGCGCTCGATAGTGAGAAGACCGTTTGTGTAGCGGCCATTGCGAACCTGGTCCATGGAGCGAAGCGTTACCACGACCTTTTTGTAGTTCGATGTTTGCGTATCGGGAAGTTCGTTATCGGGATTGGAATCATTCACATAGAAAACCTCTACGTGGGCCTCCAATTCTACTGTTGCACCGTTTCGACCGGAATAGTTCACGGGCTTCCACATGTTTGGCGGCATGTTGAGGTCGGAGATGTCGTTACAAGCCGGGTCGGACATGAACGGCTTCACCAAATGGCATGGATAGGTGGCGTCGTCCCACGCGGTCCAGGCATTTCGCGGGGCGAACTCTGTGTGATCAACAGGCGCTCCTGACGCTACCATCTGTGGGGGAATGGTTCGTTCGTCGAATGAGCGGGCTCCAGAAAACTCGATCACGTGCATGGCCATCCCGTTAGCCATTATCTCAATTTCCTGGTCGACCATGGTACCTTGTGAAACGATCTTCCGCTGGTGCTGGCTAAACGCCAACGCCATGAGAATCATGATCCCGAGGAACGCAAGGATTGTTTGTTGCATGGAGGTGCCGGGCTGGATTTATCTGAACGGCAGACCGATGGTCGTGCCATAGTGCAGTTCTCGAAGTGCAACGCCATCCTTCTGAAACGGGGGCACTGCAGAGACACGCACCCCGATGTATTCGGTCGCTGCGTCCGAGGCTGTGGTTTGACCAGTTGCGGTTAACAACTCGAGTCGAAAATCTGTGAGCATTGCCGGGCTACTTCCTGCCTGCTCCCACGGGCCCCATCCCAGAGCTCCGCTCGTCCTCACAAAGCGATCCAGCTGATACACTTTTAACGTGTCGCTCCTGATCGTCGCAGATCCAACCTCACTGAGTTTTAGCCGAGTCTCCATCCGGACCGTAGTTACGGATCCACCAGATAAAACAAGGGTGTCGCGTGCGAAGGTGAAGCGAACCGTTTGGCCTGCACTGTCGACAGGTGGGGATAGTCGTGGCTCCGCAACGTCCATATGCTCGCCGATGGCTCCAAAGTCGTCTTCCAGCCACTCGGCAAAATCAAGAATCTGCGTCTTTGCCAGGAGCATCGAACTTTGTTCAACAGTTGCTTCGTTGGACTGCAGCTTTAGCCCAAAGATGATTAACACCGCTACCGAACCTACGATGATCGCGATGCTATGATCAAAAAGAGAAATCATGTGTTATCGAGCGAAAAAGAACCGGATCCTATTTGACGAACGAAACTTCCAACACAAGATCCTCGAAATCCGGTATTGGACTAGTATCGGTGAAAGTGCGATATCCGTTAACTGAATTGCGCGGCCAACCAGTTGATCCGAAAGAGTTTGTGACCGGATCCCAGCTGGATTTCGAGTCGTCGACTCCAAAATTGCCGTTGGCTTTGACGTCGAGGAGTTCTTCGGCGAAGTAATCGTTTTTGTCCTCGAAAGCGAGCTGCCATTCGTTTTTCGTCAGATGCTTGTCGATCACGAGGTATTTGCCCTCGCGGGCGTCCGAGAAATCGCCCACATCCGAAAGGAATGCTCGCCGAACCCAGTCGTACCTGGATTCATCCAACCCTGCCTCAACTTTGTCACGCTCGGAGCAATCAGTATCGACGCCAAACACAAAATTGACCTTTGTGTTAGCCGAAACAGCCATGTTTGCCAGCTCCTTTCCGCCAAGGGTGTTGCTTGCGGCAAACAGCATCTGCGGCGGTGAGACCTTACCGTCCTCGTCAACCATCTCCACGAAAACCGCCGTGCAATAGCCGGCGACGCCTTTGGTCACCTTAACTTTGAGGAGGCCGTCATCAGGCGTGGTCGGAAGCCCCGGGGTTTTCACCATGGGGATCACTTTTGTAATGCTGTGTTGCTGGCCACCGTAGAACCCGATACTCGTGAGTACGGTCGCGTTCTCGTAAGCGTGAGCCTCAAGCCGGTACTTGCCACCCATGAACTCGCGGAAGCCGTTCTTGGGATGGTATTGCTGGATGGTCTTGACCGCAAGGTCGGGATTGGTCTCATCCGCAACCAAATCCACCGACAGCGCAAGGCCACTAATTGCAATTTCTCTAGCGAGTACCTCTTCTTCGTAGCTAACTACCGCTTCGGTGCGGTCGCGCTGGATGAGGTCCGTTGACGACGCCACGCTGATGCCAACGAGGACAGCGCCAGCGACAAGGATCAAGATTGCTCGTCCCATTTTGATATTCTAGTCTCAATTCTTTGATGTGCTGAGACCGCAACCGGGTGGTAGAACACATTTTGGGGGTGCTGATGTGCAATCTCTCTCTGATGAGATTATTGCAGAGGGCGTGCCAATCCGACAATGATAATCAGCCGGGCCGGGTGTGTTCTTCTACGCTCTTGTGCTCGCGGATAAGCCGTCCGTACCGCTCTACCGGCTCGGTGCCGATCGGATTTATGGTGCACTGGCGTCCCCGCGCCTGATAAATTCGAAAGTGCGGATTGACCGATAGGTCGCACACAACGCGGTTCGGGGAGTAACGAATGGTAAAGCCAGCACGCCTTCTGTCTGATGGATTTGCCGGAGAGGCGTGCAAGAGCTTGTCATCGTGAATTGATATTTCGCCTGCCTTGAGGCTAATGCTCACAGCCGACGATGTATCGACACCCGAGGTGTCGGCCGCGAGTCCCAGGACGGAATCGGTGCTTGGGTCTAGTCGTTCGTGGTCTACCATTCCGCTGTGATGTGATCCTGGGATTACCTTCATCGCTCCGTTACCGTCGTCGACATCATCAAACGCCAGCCAGACAGTGGCGGACTCTATCGGTCGGAGCGGCCAATAATACGCGTCCTGATGCCAGGCCACTGTGTGGTGCGTGCGAGGCTCTTTGATGAAAAAATTGGAAGCCCACAGATAGAAATCTCCGCCCAGCAGCGACTCGACCTTGTCCAGGATCCGATCATCCATACAGATTTCGAACAGGTATCGACTGGTCTCGTGCCATTCGCGAATCTCCTTGGTCGACTCACCCGGGGCCAGTAGGTCGAGGAGCGGTTGCAGACCATCGTTGATGGTCCGAATTTCGTCGCTGGTGAAGATGGGGAGCGGAGCGATATATCCGTTTTGCTGGTAGAATTTTACCTGATCGGGAGTTAGTGTTCCGGGCATAGCGGGCTTGGATTGATGTTAGGCAAAGGTAAATACTTTGGAGGAAGTTTGGACCTACTGTATATCTCAAGACGGTCACTGAATCGAATCTAAATGACTACCTTTTGTAGATCCTAGCATACAGGCAAGAATGAGCAGATCCCTTTTTGTTGGAGTAGACGTCGGCAGTTCCGCAGTCAAGACTGTCGTGTTTGACGGATCTACCCGTGAGGTCGTCGGATTTGCTTCGCAGCCCGGGGAAGAAATGCGAATCATGGTTCCGGGGCATGGATTTGCCGAACAGGATCCGCAAGAGTGGTGGAATCATTTTGTGCAAGGATTTCGCCAGATAGTACACGAGCAAGAAGTCGACACTGCTCAGATTACCGCCATCGGGATATCCTACCAAATGCACGGTCTCGTTCTTGTCGACAAAAATTCTGAACTGCTACGGCCCGCCATAATATGGTGTGACAGCCGTGCTGCGGCCCTGGGCGCGGAAGCATTCGAGGGCATTGGGAAAAAAACCTGCCTGGATACGGTCCTGAATTCGCCAGGCAATTTTACGGCTGCAAAGCTTGCGTGGGTCCAGAAGCATGAGCCTTCAACCTACGAACAAATACACAAAATCCTTCTTCCGGGTGATTACCTGGCGCTCCGGCTTTGCGGGCAGTGCACCACCACCCCGGGCGGCCTGTCAGAAGGTATCCTGTGGAATTTTCGAGATCGCTGTCCGTCAGTAGAAGTACTGGCGCATTTCGGATTCGATAAAGCGCTGATACCGGAGCTGGTCCCGTCGATCGGTGAGCAGGCTTCGATAAGTCCATCTGTCGCTGCCGAACTTGGATTGCGAGCGGATACCCTGGTAACGTACCGTGCTGGCGACGTTCCCAACAGCGCGCTGTCGGTTAACGCTCTCAACCCTGGAGAAGTCGCTACGACAGCTGGGACCTCCGCGGTTGTGTTCGCTATTACGGACGCCGACATAGCAGATCCTTTGAGTAGGGTGAACACCTTTCTGCACGCGAACGATACGGAAGCCCGAAAGCGAAACGGTGTGCTGCTGTGTATCAACGGAGCAGGGAATCTCTATAGCTGGATGAAGAGGACGATGAGTGTCGGAGCCGGGGTCTCGTACAATCAGATGAACGCTCTTGCCGACAAGATGCCGATAGGTTCAGACGGTCTGCGATTTTTTCCGTTTGGCAATGGCGCGGAGCGTCTGTTCGGCAATAAGAATTTGAGCGCGGGCCTACACGGCCTAAACTTTAATCAGCACACACCGGCACACATTGTCCGAGCCGGGCTTGAGGGAATTGTCTTTGCAGTCTCGCTCGGATTCGATCTCTACGAAGAACTTCGGATTCCGATTAACCAGGTCCGGGCGGCACACGGAAATCTTTTTCTGAATGAGACCTTCGGGCAAATGTTTGCTGATGTGACGGGCGCGGAGGTTTCGATCTATCAGACGAGTGGTGCCGAAGCCGCTGCCCGCGCTGCAGCACTTGGATGCGGATTCTTCGCATCAGAATCCGATGCATTCGGGAGTGTCAAACTCATGCATGGTTACCAACCACGCCCCGAATCCAGGGACAGTTACCGCAAAGAGCGCGCGGACTGGAGACGATCTCTACATTCTCTGATTCGTGACGCGGAATGTTAGGATCAGACGAGGTCAGTCTTTTCACCGACGAGGGGGTAGGGTTTTCCTGTCTGCCAAAGTTTGGCGGCCGGTTAAACAGGCTGGTAATGGACGGCGGATATGGCCCGGTGGAGGTGTTAAACGGATTTGCAACACCCGAGGAAATTGCCAGGGACCCGTATTTCACCAATATCGTGATGTTTCCTTTTTGCAATCGTCTGAAGGATGGAACCTACAGACACGGTAATAAAACCTACCAGTTTCCGATAAACGAACCGGCCACAAACAATGCCCTTCACGGCTTTCTGTTTGATGAAGCGTTCAGACAAGTTGGCCAATCAACAGAAGACGATCCAACCGATATTTACCTCGAGTATCGCTACGGTGGGGAGCGGCCGGCGTATCCGTTCCCGTTCCAGATTGGTCTAAGATATTCGCTGGGGCACGCCTCAAAGTTCGTTTGCCAAATCAAGGCAACAAACTGCGGGCACAGGGAAGCCCCCGTATCCATCGGCTGGCATCCTTACTTCCACCTGGACCAGGCCGTTGACGAACTGACGGTCTCCGGTACCCTTGGACAAGAAATTCTGGTCGACGAAAGAAAGCTCCCAACCGGTTTGCGACTAGCCAGCGGATGGACGAAGCGTGGAGGCGTTTCGCTCCGAACCAGAGAGATCGATTCCATGTTCGAACTGAAGAACGAGGGTAACAACGAAGTGGTACTTGAGTCGGATCGATTGCGTTTACATCTCACGTTTAGCGATACCTTCCGCTATGTTCATCTATTCATTCCACCTGGCCGAGCATCGATAGCGATTGAACCAGTCTCGGGACCCATCAACGCGCTGCAAACGCAAAGAGAAATTTCATTATTACAGCCTGGCGATTCGATAATGGGATCTGCCACAGTCACCTTGGAAACCAAATAGTCGATGTCACAGAAATACTTTCCCGCGGTCAACAAAATTCTGTATGAAGGCCCAGAGTCTTCGAATCCGATTGCCTTCAAACATTTCGATCGAGAAGAGCGCGTTGGCGGCAAGACCATGGCTGAGCACTTACGATTCGCGTGCGCCTACTGGCATTCTTTTGGGAATGGGGGTGCCGATCCGTTCGGCACGGCGACCAGAGTGTTTCCCTGGGATGAGGGCAGCGATCCGCTGGATCGGGCTCGCAGAAAAGCCGATGCAGCGTTCGAGTTCATGACAAAGCTGGGCGTAGATTACTTCTGCTTTCACGATTACGACTTAATCGCAGAAGGTGCGTCCATTGGCGAATCAGAAAAACGTCTGGACCACATATCGGATCATATCCGTTCGTTGATGAACAACACGGGCATCCGGGTGCTGTGGGGAACGGCAAATCTGTTTTCGCATCCCCGATACATGAACGGCGCCGCGACGAACCCCAATTTTGCTGTCACGGCGCGAGCAGGTGCACAGGTAAAGTTGGCCCTGGACCTGACGATCAAGTTGGGAGGTGAAAACTACGTTTTTTGGGGTGGACGCGAAGGATACATGTCGCTCTTGAACACCAACATGAAAAGAGAACAAGATCATCTCGCGGAGTTCCTCAGGATATCTCGTGATTACGCGCGCGGCAATGGTTTTACCGGTACTTTTTTCATTGAGCCTAAACCATGTGAGCCGTCCAAGCATCAGTATGATTATGATGCCGCAACGGTCGTTGGTTTTCTCCGACATTACGGCTTGACGGATGATTTCAAATTGAACGTCGAGGTGAACCACGCAACGCTCTCAGGTCACACGTTTCAACATGAGTTGCAGGTAGCTGCGGATGCCGGGATGCTCGGTAGCATTGACGCGAATCGAGGCGACTATCAGAACGGATGGGACACGGATCAATTCCCCAACAACGTGCGCGAGCTGACCGAGGCGATGTTGGTGATTCTACGATCAGGAGGATTGAAGGGTGGAGGCGTAAATTTCGATGCCAAACTCCGCCGCAATTCGACCGACCAAGCCGACCTTTTTCATGCACATATAGGCGGGATGGATTCGTTTGCACGCGCCCTTAAGGCAGCATACAGTATTCTGGAAAATTCGCAGCTTCCAGAAATGCGGAAGACCCGATATGCATCATTCGATTCGGAGAAAGGACAGGCGTTCGAAAAGGGAGAGCTCAGCTTAACGGACTTGTACGCTCATGCCGTGGAGAGTGGCGAACCCAAGCAGCACAGCGGCCAACAGGAGCTGTATGAAAACATCGTCAACCGCTATGTATGAGTGCAGATGCTGCTAAGATCGCTGTTGTTGCAGACCTCTGGCAGTCTTGCGTACCTGGGTTTGTTGACTCCGCGTAGCGCTTGTTTGCGCTAACCTATGGCCATTTCCTACCGCCCCGATATCGACGGACTGCGTGCGATTGCAGTACTTGCTGTAGTGTTCTTCCACCTTGGAATAGAAATGTTCAGCGGAGGATACGTTGGAGTTGATGTATTTTTTGTCATCTCCGGTTATCTGATTACGTCGATCATCGTCCGCGATCTTGACGCAAACCGGTTTTCTATTGCCAGATTTTACGAGAGGCGATGCCGCAGAATCCTTCCCGCGTTGGGAGCCGTCACCCTGGCCACACTAGCTGCTGGGTTCGTTTTGTTCGACTCAACCCAGCTTAAGAATCTTGGAGGTACGTCTTTCGCAACGGCATTCTTTTCGTCGAACTTCAATTTCTTCATGGACACCGGGTATTTCGCCGCCCCATCAGAATCCAAGCCGCTATTACACACATGGTCTCTGGCGGTGGAAGAACAGTACTACATTTTCTTTCCTCTGCTGATGATAGGATTGTCGCGCTTTGCGGGAAAAAAGTATGCGAGATGGCTAACGGCGATCGGCATCTGTTCACTCGCGATTTCTGTTTTCTTCATGCACCGGCGACCTGCGGCAACCTTTTTCCTTTTGCCTGCGCGTACCTGGGAATTACTCATTGGTAGTCTTCTGGCGGTGGGGGTTTTCAAGCCAACCAACTCCCAGGTCTGGCGGAACATCCTATCAATAGCAGGTCTGGTTGCAATTCTTGCAAGCGTGCACTGGTATACAGATGAAACTCCGTTCCCGGGTTATGCAGCACTCCTGCCAACGGTAGGAACGGCGCTAATAATCTATGCGGGCATTGGCGGGAAATCTATTGTCGGCCAGGCAATATCGCTCAAGCCCGTGGTCTTCATTGGACTCATTTCGTACTCGCTCTACCTTTGGCACTGGCCCGCAATTGTATTCGCGAAATACTACGCTGTCGTGGAATTAACCAACGCACAGATCGCGGCGCTCCTGGCAGTTGTACTCCTGGTCTCGGCATTATCATGGAAGTATATCGAAGGACCGTTTCGAAAAGACTCGTTGCTGAAGACGCGGCGACAGGTTTTTGTCTGGTCGGCTGTCGTGACGCTTGTGATGGCAGTCTTTGGGGGATTGCTATACCAGAACGGAGGCTATCCTTCCCGGTACGAATTCGAAAAGGATATTTTCCGCGCTGTCGATGATCCGTATTGGGACAAATTGAGGCTGTGCGAACGGCAGACTTTTTCCACTGATGAAATTCAGGATCTGTGCACTATCGGCACAGGCGATGGCGATCCGGAGATTCTGCTTTGGGGGGATTCCCATGCCCGGGCAATTGCGGCTGGCGTCGATTCGTCCGCTCGAGCGAATGGGACGTCTGGCGTAGTCTCTACGCGTTCAGCCTGCTTTCCACTTCTTGGAGTTGTGCGGCAGGCTGGGACATCCTGCAAGGAGTTTAACGATAGGATGCTGGATTACGTTGGAAGTAATCCAACGATAGAGACCGTGATTCTTGCCGGACGCTGGGCTTTGGCAACAAATGGCACAAGGGTGCACAGAGAGGAGGGGAAGTATATTCAGCTGGAAGACACGCGGTCTGGCGATAGTTCTTCCTCTAATGATGTGCTATTCGGAAGCGGACTTGGTCGCATTGTCGGAGAGCTTCAAAAAATGGGACGGAAAGTTGTCCTGGTGGAGCAAGTTCCGGAGGTCGGATATGAGGTCCCGTCAGCTTTGTTCGTCTCGCTTTTGTCGGGAAGGGATGTGTCAAAACTGATTGCGCCGTCTTTGGAGGAGTACAGTAATCGAAATCGGTCTTCCTCTGCGGTAATCGATTCTATCAAATCAGCCCACAACATAGACGTTCTTTATCCTGCTGATGCGCTTTGTGGAGAGCGGTGTCGTGTGGTTGATGGTCGCGTTCCACTGTATTTGGATGCACACCACCTCTCGGTACCGGCGGCCCGGTCGATTGCATCCATTTTCGATTCCGCGACCCAGCCGAGAACGCAAGGTGAGACTGGCAGTGGCGAATAGTTCTATCAAGGTTTGGCTAACCGTCCATTTGTTGCATCCTCCGGGTAAGAAGTTCGTAATGCCACACTAGGATGAACCACGGGCAAGCGATGGCAATAAAGGTCCTGATTGTTGGAGGGGGTTTTGCGGGTATCAACGCTGCGAAGGTTCTCGGCAAGGAAAAGAACCTCGATGTAACCCTTGTCGATCGCCAAAATCATCACCTCTTTCAACCGCTGTTATACCAGGTCGCCATGGCTGGCCTGAGTCCGGCAGATATCGCAGTGCCAATGCGGAGTATGCTGTCGAGGTATTCGAACACCCGGGTCTTGCAGGGTGTGGCTGAACACGTTGACCCTGACGGCCAGACGGTCTCCTTTGATTTCGGAGTCCTGCCATACGACTACCTTATCCTCGCTTGCGGCGCAACGCACAGTTATTTCGGCAATCCCGATTGGGAAGAGTTCGCCCCCGGTTTGAAAACGGTGGCACAGGCAACAGAAATCCGTCGCAGGGTTCTCTCTGCATTCGAGTTAGCTGAACGCGAAACCGATCCTGCGACGCAGCGCAAACTACTTACGTTTGTTGTGGTGGGCGGTGGTCCAACGGGAGTGGAGCTTGCTGGTGCGATAGGAGAGATGAGCAGGTTTACATTGGCTGCTGATTTTCGGAAGATAAATCCTAAACAGACGCGCATTCTCCTCATCGAAGCCGGCCCACGAATTCTGCCGATGTTTCGAGAGGCTCAATCCGAAAAAGCGCTACGGTCATTGGAGACGTTGGGCGTACAGGTGTGGACAGGTTCGAGTGTTACCGCACTCGACAAGGACGGCGTCGCTCTCGGCAGTGAAAGGATTGAAGCTGCGACCGTCCTGTGGGCTGCAGGAACGGAGGCATCCGACCTGGGGCCCGCGAGCGGACTGGAGGTGGACAATCGCGGGAGGGTATTGGTCAAAGGTGATCTCAGTATTCCTGGACACGCCAACGTGTTTGTCGCAGGAGATCAGGCCAGGGTGGGAGGAGAATCCGTCGAACCACTTCCTGGCACAGCGCCCGTAGCACTACAACAGGGACGGTTTCTGGGACGGCTAATCCGCAGCGAGGTGGCAGGTAAACCGAGGACAGATTTTCGATTCGTTGACAAAGGTCAGATGGCAACGATTGGTCGCAGTCGGGCTATTGTCGAGTCTGGCAGATTGAAACTAAGCGGCTGGATTGCGTGGATGGCCTGGCTCGTGATCCACATATTCTATCTTACAGGATTCAAGAACAGGCTCTTTGTGGTTGGCCAGTGGGCGTGGTCGTACCTGACTTTCCGGCGTGGCGCACGTCTGATCGTTGACAAAAACTGGGAGCAGGAGCGGAAAGCGGAGATGGTGTGATTATTTTGTTCGGCGTTCGGGGTAGCATTATATTCGGCGGTTCCCATGGTCAGGTAGCTCAGTTGGTAGAGCAGAGGACTGAAAATCCTCGTGTCGGGGGTTCAATTCCCTCCCTGACCACAAGAAAAACTCGTAACTCACTGCACCCTATAGAATTACGGGATTTAGAAATGTGACCAACCCGAGAATGGGACATTCCTTTCTAAGGGCTGAACCGTTACCCCGCTCCTAGCTCGGCATATAGCTCCTCAAACTTTGTTGCAGCCACATCCCACGTGAAGTGCCTTCGGATCTGATTCCGACCGCCTACACCAATCGCTTCGTTTAGATTTCTATCACTCAACAGCCGGGTCATAGCGCGGGCCAGCTGATCGGGGTCGTCCGCATCCACCAACAAACCGGTTTCACCGTCTCGTATAACCTCGGCGGTTCCGCCAACACGGGTGCTTATAACGGGCGCACCGGTCGCCATTGCGCCCAATACCGCGGTACTGAAATTTTCGGCCCGAGAAGGAATCACAGCCATAGACGCTTTCTCAAGCAGTGCACCAATTTCATCAGGCGTAGCCCAATCTTTAACAGTAAAGACGTGCGATCGGGGAGACGACTTGACCAGAGACTCAATCAACCTTTGGTCCGGACCGCGACCAATCAACAAGACTTCCGGCGGATCGACCGCGAGTCGGTTAACTGCCTCAATCAGGATGTCTACACCTTTGTCGTGTGCGAACCTGCCAAAGAATACAATCGGCCCGCTGGTAGTGGCATTAACCCTGTGATAATTCAGAAACTCGCGCGGCGCTCCATTGTGCACAACGCGAAATTTACTGGGCGGCAGATTGAACGTTCTGATCATTAGATCAGCACCAAACCGGCTGGGTGGTACGACCATATCGGCATCCACGGCCGTCTTTCTCAACAGTAAAAATTTTGAGTATTTGAGCCAGGTACTAAGAGAGGGATGATCCGCATCAAGATCGTTGGGAAAAGATCCGTACCTGCTCGTAAGGATGAACGAAGATCCGTTGCTTCGAGCAATTCTTCCCAGCCAGGCGCCTTCCTCGCCGTTGGAGTGAAGGACCGTATGCGGACGAATCAACTGGCGCGCCACCTTCGCCACGGATAGTCCCGTTAGAGACCGCAAGGAAGCATCGCGCTTCGATCTGAGTCCGGGAATTTTCGCCCAATGCATTCTATAATTCGTGTCGGGCGTCTTGATCGTTTCACCAATTGCCCGGGCGTATATCACATCTACATCATGGCCTTTGCTGGCAAAAGACGTGGCCAGATTGTGAGTTGAACGTTGCCCACCGCCCGAATACGGTGACCACGGCGAAAACAAAGTGGTCAGGCAGATATGCATCAGACTCGTTGGAGGACCTCAAACACACGATCTGCGATGGTATCCCAGTTGGTTTCATTCAAGACCCGATCGCGACCGGATCTACCCAGACTTATTCTTAGCTCGTCGTCGTCGAGCAGTCTCGCAATAGCTTCCGCAAGTGCGTGACTATCATCTGGTTCTACAAGTAGTCCCGTGCGTTCGTCCAATACGGCGTCTGGTATCCCGCCGGCCGTTGACCCGATCGATGGTTTACCGCAGGCAGCTGCTTCCAGGAAGACGATCCCAAAACCCTCCACACTTGACCCTTGGTTTCTGGATGGCATCACGAAGATGTCGCAGGCATTATAGCAAGCTAGCAAACTCTCACGACTTTGCCTTCCAACAAAGTGGACGTTTTCCGCCAGTCCCTGTTCGTCAGCAAGATGCTTTAGCCGGAATTCATCTTCGCCTTCACCGACGACCACATAGGCAAAATCATTTCTCGTTTTCTTGAGAATGCCAAGCGCACGAAGTGTCGTGTCAACACCCTTTCGCGGAACGAGACGGCCGACCTGAAGCAAAATTTTTTTGGATTCGAATCCAGGTCGCCACGATGGGGCGGGCTTGTCTGTCCCTTTATAGATTGACGGATCGGTTCCGTTGGGGACGACTGAAATCCTTTTCTCGGCTACGCCAAGCCGTTGCAGGAGTCCCGCGGTGTAGCGGGAGACTGCCACGAAGTGATCGACGTGTTTGACGACGTTGCGACGCAATGCTGGCAGAATGCCTGGCAAAGTCGGCGGCTCGTATAGCAACTCACTTCCATGCGCGGCCGCAACGATCTTCTGAGGATATCCCCGCAGTTTCCGCGAGACAACAGCGGCCATAGCAGTCTGCCATTGTGTGTGATACGACAGATTTGTCTGGCGTCCTGAATAGAGCTTGGGCAGCTTGCGGGTAGCAGGTAAAACAAGCAGGTCGCTTCGGCGCCCCATGCGGACAACCTCGTAGGATAGATCGCGATCAAAGTCATCGTGTCCCGCTTGCGCCGTTGCAACTACAAAAAAATCATCCGCCTTTGCATGCAGTCGGGAAGCCAGCGCAGACGCGTACGTTTGAATGCCACCGACAGCTGGGGGGAAGTCTTGGGCTACGATAACCAGATTCATCTAGGGATAGCTGGTGCCGGGTCGAGTCGATTATTGACGACGTGATCAATCAGAAGGTACCATGGAAGTCCGAGAATCAGCATCTCGTAGACGTAAGCTTCGAAGAAAATCGACATGGATATGGAGATGCCGATGTGCATGGCCACAAGAACAGGCATGATCAGGTATCGCGTTTTCCGGAACCAGATCAAGATTCCACCGAGTTCGGCCAGTAGGCCAAAAGCAAGGACAATTGACGCGAGGGTTCGCGAGCTGGCAAGGACTTCCTGGAAACCATTCAAGGAAGCGGTGCCAAATTTAGACGCGGAGTCCACACCTCGCTCAGCAATCCACATCCAAAGATGATGACCATCTGGCCAATTTAGCCCGGTACCTATCAACTTCGACATCCCGGCGGTAAAGTATCCCAGGCCAATAAAGAAATAGAGCAGGCCAAGAGAAAAGCGTCGACGAAGAAACCCGTCCCTGTACAACAAAGCTCCAATGCCCATCGCGAAAATGGTTAGTCCGACGAAGTTGGAACCATGGGATATTTCGCCGAGACAGAATCGAGCAACGTATTGTAAATGGAAGAGCATGAGGGAGATGATAAAGGCTGGGCGCCAGAGCCTGAAAAATCCAGCAAAAAGGAGAATCGTGATTAGCACTGCATTGAGCATTCCGGCCCACGGCGTGAACATGAAGGAGATATCTATCCACTTCGCGATGCCAAGAGGTAGTACTACATCCGAGATGCTATCAAGGTATAAACCCCACGTCCAAACGTAACGCAGGCAGAATACAACGGCAAAAATTTCAATCGCGTACCACTGCCATCGGCGACCGACAGAATCCGGTGTGGTGAAATCGAAAAGGTTATGCAGGATTTTTCCGATCACTCAGGAGACAAATCGGGGTTAACAGTTAGTGCGTCTTTTGTTTGTACGGCGATAGGCCTGGCGCTAATAGACACCTCCCCACTGTTTTCCTTCCGCCCGGTCACCTTGTAAATAACCAGTATTGAGTCATTTGGAACCAATTGGTCGAACATGTCTTGCAAGGCAGCGCGCCTGTTGGCATCCCATACACTCGTCTTGGAGATCATGTTGGATAGATCATTCTGATGTAACCCGCGTGGGGCAAGCGCCAAGGTTTCACCGGGGAGATCCTGATAGCTGAAACTTGTCCAGAGTTCTGTGCCATCGTCAGTCTCAGGCACTTTCTGTACGATAGCTCGCGACCAGGATTTTCCTGCAGATGAGAACATTGGGAATATGGAAAAGGGCCAGAACTCACCCAGATTCGTGGCAACTAGAAGGGCCATCGCCAGAAAAGAAACTCCAAGGGCTCGGGTGGCTCTCTTAAACGCGATTTCGATTGTCGTACTCATCCGGGAAAGATACTTGTCCGCATATTCTTGTGGAGGGTTGAACCATATGTGGACATCCGCAATAAAAGCGACTTCACTTCCGCCTCATCATGGGTTGTTCGCGTAATGGCGAAATCGTGGCTTAGACGAAACTTTATATCGAATGTTGCTGCAGGACTATCTGCGGGCGCTGAAGATTCGTGGGGTTTGAAATGGCTTCGACTAGTATTTGTCGGGGCCTTGATTACCTTTTTGGTTTGGAGGTTGTCCGAGATCGGCTGGGCGGAGGTGCGCGACAACTTGCCCAGCAAGCCTCTCTATTTCATTCTGTTTCTTTGCGGCTATCTAACACTTCCGTTAGCTGAATCGATGATCTATGGTTGGCTTTGGAATGTCAAACCGCGCCGCCTCATTGCGCCCGCACTTAAAAAGCGAGTCTTTAATAAAGACGTGCTGGGATATTCGGGCGAAGTCTATCTGTTTGCCTGGGCGCGCGATCATATTGCTCTCCCGGCTAGACAGCTGTTGCATGTTATAAAGGACAACAATATCGTCTCGTCCATTTCATCCACCTCGGTCGCGGTCGTGTTGTTGACGGTCTTCGTTGTCACCGGTCAGGTCGCAATCCCGGCGGGTTGGTTGGAGAGTAGAACTGCAGCAATAATACTGGTCGTACTTGCTGTCATAGTTATCGTGGTTCTCTTCATTCGGTTTTCCAGCTCCATCCTGTACTTACCGATGGCTGTGTTACGGAAGCTGTTCGGGATTCATGTTGGGCGGTTGATACTGGTACAGTCGTTCACCCTAATGCAATGGATGGTCGTGATGCCGGAAGTACCACTAAAGACCTGGCTCACCTATTTGTGCGTTCTGATCATCATAACACGAATTCCCCTGATGCCATCGCGCGATCTCATTTTTATGTCGATCGGTATTGAAATGAGCGGAATGGTGAGCGTTTCGCAAGCCGGCATCGCCGGGCTCCTTCTGGTTGCAAGTGTCCTTGACAAGGTACTCAATCTGGTGGTCTACTCGATTTTATCAATTAGAGATAGGAGGAGCGGCGTCGACCGCCAGTCAGAAATCGAAGAAGCGGGACGAGAATATTTGGACGCTATTTCCGTTGTAGAGGAGGGGTCTCCTGCAAAATGATGGCGACCGGAAGCCTGCCCGAATTTTGGTACGGCGATTGATAAAGATTCATCGATGAAATACATTTTCGGCATATTTACCTTGATTCTCGCGTTGCCGGCTGTGAGCAACGCACAGCATCGTGAGATCTTGGATGACTTCGAGGCGTACAGCCACGGCGACCTTCCTACCGGATGGGGCAATCTGGATGGGACAACGCCTGTACCATACAGCAGAAGCGAGCAAGACGAGGTCTTTCAGATCGTTGAGGAGGCAGGGGGCAAGTACGTGCGCGCGATCGTTCGCGATAATTCGCACAAGATGATTCTTCGCAACGGAGATCAGTTCCAATGGGATCTGCGACAGAATCCTACCCTTAGTTGGGACTGGCGGGCTGTCGAGATTCCACCCGATGCGCGGGAAGATAAAAAACGATTGAACGATGTCGCCGCAGCCGTATACGTGACGTACAAGCTCACCTTCATGCGAGTACCGCGCAGTATTAAGTACACCTACAGTTCGACGCTTCCGGTTGGGACAACAATCAAGTCGTCTCGCAATCTGTGGGTTGTTGTGGTCGCTTCTGCAGCTGACGGGCTGGGCGAGTGGCAACACATTACCCGAAACGTGGCCGAAGATTATCGTAAACTGTTTGGGAGGAACCCTCCCGACAATCCTCTATCGGTGATGCTGTGGAGTGATTCTGATAATACGAACAGCACGACGATTGCGGATTTCGACAACATCGCGATAGAGGGTTTGGCTCCAACGTTTGCCGACCCGGACCAGTAACGAGCCGGAGCCGCAAGTGCGTCAGCTTTGTCGCCTTTTTCTGAATCCCCACATCAGCTTCTCCCGCAAGGTGTCGAAGAACTCTCCGTCGGGCAGCTGTACCATGTTCACACTTTGAGACGCTGTCTTGATTCTCAAAGAAGACCCGGGCTCATCAACAATAACACTTCGGCCGTCGGCGGCGAAGACGTACGGTAGATCGGAATCGGCGACGTGCACATCAATTGATACGTTCCCCGGTAAGACGATGGGTCGCATGGTGAGAGAATGCGATGCCAACGGCGTAAGGATCAGTGCATTTGTGGTGGGTTCGACAATCGGACCGCCCGCGCTTAACGAGTAGGCTGTTGATCCGGTCGGCGTTGCAATGATCAATCCATCTGCCCAGTAGTTGTTAAGGTGTGTCCCGTTAACCTTCACGGCGATGGTGATCAAGCCCGCGGAGCCGCTCCGTGTGATCACGACCTCGTTCAGCGCCCAGTGCTCACCCGGTGTTTCGCCGGACAGGTGGGTAATATCGAGCGCCTTCCTTGCAACGATTCCGTAATTCTTGTCGACGATAGCTTGCAGGGCTGGCTGCAGCTCGGCTAGATCCACATCAGCCAGGAAACCCAACCTACCCAGGTTCACGCCTAAAATGGGTGTGCCCGACTTGCCAAATTTCCAGGCCGTTGTGAGGAATGTCCCGTCACCTCCAAAAGACAGGATGACGTCTGCCTCCTCGTTGATCGCCTCGCTTTCTCGAGATTCCCAGCGTGAAGCATCAATAGACCCATCCCTGATTCCAGCTGCGAGGATTTCTCCGTCAATAACATAGCGAACGCCCTTAGCCTCAAGCCACCGCGCGGCCTCGCCCACGGCATCCCAAAACATACGTTTGGAATCGTTTCCAGCGATGCCGATTATCAAGTTATTCTACCGTGATGTTGCCTGAATTGCGGTGAATAAAAATAGTGTTTACCCTGCTGGCCTACAATTGTAACGCAGACGGCAAATCGATCACTGAACATTTCGAGGACATTTGTCCGATCGCCCCGAAGACTCTATCTAAATGAACATCGTAATTATCGGAAACGGGATTTCCGGGATCACCGCTGCGAGATTTATTCGAAAGATGAGCGACCACCACATTACGGTGGTGTCGGCAGAATCAGACTACTTCTTCTCCCGAACCGCGCTCATGTACATCTACATGGGTCACATGAACTTCGAGGATACCAAGCCCTACGAAGATTGGTTCTGGAAAAAGAATCGGATTGGCCTCGTTCGAGGGTATGCCAGTTTTGTTGATACCTCAGCCAAGGAAGTTATTCTTTCTGATGAGAGGCGACTGCAGTACGACCGATTGATTTTGGCGACCGGTTCCCGTCCTAACAAGTTCGGATGGCCGGGTCAGGATCTGGGTGGCGTACAAGGTTTGTATAGTCTGCAAGACTTGCAGGACATGGAGGCTAATACTGCGAACATCCGACGCGCGGTCGTTGTGGGTGGAGGATTAATCGGGATCGAAATGGTGGAGATGCTTTCCTCGAGACACATTCCCGTGACGTTCCTCGTCCGCGAACAGGGATACATGGACTATCTGTTTCCGGAGGAAGAATCAGCAATGATCACCCGCGAGATTGCACGACATGATGTCGATCTCAAGCTAGGAACAGAGCTGGCACAAATTGCTGGCGATAGCAAGGGGAGCGTTGAGTCGATCACTACAAAATCCGGTGAGACCATTGCGTGCGATTTTGTCGGGCTAACCGTCGGCGTGCACCCGTCGACTGAGCTTGCGAAGTCTTCCGCGATCGAAACCAACCGCGGTATTCTCGTCGACCAATACCTGGCGACCTCGGCCCCCGATGTGTTTGCAATAGGGGATTGCGCGGAGTTCCGGGACCACTCCGTCGGGCACCGCCCCATCGAACAGCTCTGGTATACCGGCCGTAAACAGGGCAAGACTGTGGCTACCACCATTTGCAATGGCCCTGAGCCCTACAATAAAGGTGTGTTCTTCAATTCGGCCAAGTTCTTCAATATGGAGTATCAAACATACGGCAATGTCCCTGCCCAGCTGCCCGAGACGCAACGAACCATACTTTGGACCAGCGACGATCAAAGGAAACTACTACGTCTGAATTACGAAGCATCAAGCGAGACATTCACCGGACTTAACGCGTTGGGGATGCGACTCAGACACGAGACCTGTGAGGGTTGGATTCGCCGTGGACTGTCAATTAAAAATGTTCTGGAAAATTTACGGCAGGCGAGGTTTGATCCTGAGTTTGATGGGTCTGCAGCGAAAGCTTTTTCTGAGATTGCAGGGGTGACAGCATGACAACCGTGGACCATCCAATCCAACTAACGGCGCCGACTACGCAATTGTCAGGGCGACAAAGGCTCGGCGTAATCTTCTTCGGGCTTGCGATCCTTGGAATACTCGTTGGACTTTCCGGGGTCGGCACTGTAGCACCCGAGTTAACATTCTGGATCGTCGTTGGCGGCTTCATTATCGGTGCCTACTTGTACTTCAGCAAGTACAAGGAACATGCTGCGGGAATTCAGAACGACGGACTGACCCAGTCATCCTCCACAGCCCGAGGGTCAATCGGATGGATTTTGGGAATCGCGTTAACCGGGTTTTACGTCTTGCTGTATTGGTTTCCAGATACGCTCACCCATCTTGTCAGGGCAATGGATCCTCTGAGTTGGATGGTCCGCGGCAAAGTAGCAGACCAATGGTTTCTATACGGCTTCTTTTACACACTCGCCGTACTGATAATGGGTGCGCGAGCGATTCTGCGCTATCGCCACATCCGCTACCAGATTATCCGAACATGCTCGGTCATGTTTTTCCAGCTTGGATTGGCATTCCTGCTACCGGCTGTCCTGCAAATGCTCAACGAGCCCGAACTCTATTTTAGCTACTTCTGGCCACTGGATTACGACCTACTCTGGCCGGGCAAAATTTCGGAACTCACGGCCACGCCGGGACGGCTCGGAATCTTTATGGTTGCATGGGGAGCCATTCTCACTTTTCTAGCAACGCCCGTGTTAACCTATTTCTTTGGGAAACGCTGGTATTGCTCGTGGGTGTGCGGATGCGGCGGACTCGCGGAGACGGCTGGCGACCCGTATCGGCACCTGTCGGATAAATCACTCGGGGCCTGGAAGTTTGAGCGATGGCTTATCTACAGCATCTTCCTCGCCATCATCCTCCTTACCGCTGGGCTGTGGGTCAACTCTGCGTCGGAGGGCGCCTTGCTGGGGAATTCAACCCGCAGCGCATCTCGATGGTACGGTTTCCTTATTGGAGCCGTTTTCTCTGGCGTCATCGGAGTTGGGTTCTACCCCATCATGGGTTCACGCGTCTGGTGTCGCTTCGGTTGTCCAATGGCGGCCTACCTGGGAATCCTGCAGAAGTATTTTTCTCGATTTCGGATTACAACTAACGGAGGGCAGTGCATATCATGTGGCAATTGCTCCAAGTATTGTGAGATGGGCATCGATGTTCGCTGGTACGCGCAGCGAGGACAAAATATCGTCCGAGCAAGTTGCGTCGGATGCGGCGTTTGCTCGGCCGTGTGTCCAAGAGGGGTCCTGAATTTGGAGAACGGCCCGACCGCTACCCGTTATAACGGCCCGATCCTCATCGACCGCGATTCAGTCTCTATTATCGAAGACTAGCCAGATCAAAAACCTCGTTGTAGCAAAAGGGCGAATGCGGTGTGCCAATCTCCCAAAAGCTGGCAGTGTAGGTGGAGTCGCTTGGTTACGGTTTCTGCAAAGCCGTGTTAACCTGATGTAGCAAACTAACAGCATAATGCTTAGTCGGGTCTGGAGCGGCACTCCCATCGGGATCGAGTCGTTGCCGGTCGAAATTGAGACGCACAAAGTTTCAGGGATGCCAGCCTACACAGTTGTCGGGTTGGCCAACGGAGCAGTAAGGGAGAGTCGTGGGAGAATAGTCGCTGCAATCGAAGAGTCACATCTGCCATACCCGCGCGGACGGGTTACTATCAGTCTGGCTCCAGCCGACGTCAAGAAAGAAAGCGCTTCGTTCGACTTACCGATTGCTATCGGATTAATCGCGGCTGCCGATTGGATGGACGGGAAAGAAATGCTCGACAGAACCATGATTGCGGGAGAGCTGGCGTTGGATGGTCGTGTTAGATCTGTTCGGGGGATTCTCTCGTTGGCGCTTTGTGCCAGATCTGAGGGAAAAGAAGCCGTGATCGTGCCGTATGAGAATGCCATGGAGGCGGCGGTGGTTGGTGGTATTCAGGTCTACGGAGTGAGGACGCTGCTCGAAGCATTTCTGGTTGTCTGCGGTTCACCCAACGCGCCCGGACCGATCACTTCTTCCAACCTGTCCGAGCCAGTGCGAATCTCTGAGAGCACGAAAGACTTTTCGGATGTCAAAGGACAGGTAGCTGTAAAACGGGCGCTGGAAATTGCGGCCGCTGGTGGCCACAATTTGCTGATGATTGGGCCGCCGGGTTCGGGTAAAACGATGCTCGCGAGCCGGATGCCATCTATTCTGCCGCCACTAACGAACGACGAATCGTTGGAGACCACCCGCATCCATTCTGTTGGGGGGAAGTTGCCTCCTGATGTCGGACTTGTCGGAGAGCGACCCTTCCGATGTCCCCACCACACAATTTCTGATGTAGGTCTGTGTGGAGGAGGCGCGGTCCCGAAGCCTGGCGAAATCTCGCTCGCTCACAACGGAGTGCTTTTCCTTGACGAGTTGCCCGAGTTCCAACGGTCCGTTCTAGAGGTTTTGCGCCAGCCTCTGGAGGATGGCCAAATCTGCATCAGTCGGGCCCAGTTCACTGCTATCTTCCCTGCGAAATTCATGTTGATCGCCAGCATGAATCCGTGCCCCTGCGGTTACCTCTCTCATCCTGAAAGGACTTGTACTTGCACACCGCAACTGATCCAACGATACCTTGCCAGACTTAGCGGTCCGCTCCTGGACCGTATAGACCTCCACGTGGAGGTGGTCCCGGTTCCAGTCGATGTATTGCAGTCATCGTCCGTGTCCGAAGACTCAGCCTCTGTGCAGGAGCGGGTTATTAAAGCTAGATTGTTGCAGGAGGTGCGCCAGGCATCGGACAGCTCAGCGACTGTATGCAATGCGCAGTTGTCACCGAAGGCTGTTGCAAAACACTGCACCCTCGATTCCAGCTCCAGTGAGCTGCTCAAGACAGCCATGGTTCGCTATGGATTTTCCGCGAGGGCCTTTTCGCGGATCCTGAAGGTGGCTCGAACGATTGCAGACCTGGACGAATCACCGAGAATTAGGGAGGTGCACCTTGGAGAGGCGATACAGTATCGCTCGTTAGAGAAATCCTGGTGGATCGGATGATCCTTTCTATGCCTTGCTAGCGCAGTCGCTCGCGTTCCGTCGCCATGATCACGCGCATCTGAAGGGCCTTACCGATGGACGCAACCTTTGCGAACTGTCCAACAGTGGCGCTGGCATCCGCTCGTAGAACAATCGCAGTCCTGTCGCGCATCGTACTACGGATGGTGGGAAGGAGGGCATCCTCCGACACAGGCTGTTGGTCAACGTAGTAACGCCCTTCATCGGTGATCGCGACGGTGACATAAAGATCCTGGAGCGACGCCGCCGTTGTGGCCTGAGGCAGATTTACCTGGATACCAAATTGTGGGATGAAGTTCGAGGTGAGCAGGAAGAAAATCAGCAGCAGCAGCACGATATCCGCTAGCCCGGCCAGGCTGTAAACGGTTATTGGCTTCTTGTGAGAGGAAAACTCGACTGACATTAGAAACTCCGGTCTTCAAAACGAACCTGCGAGGGAGCGGGCTCCTGGAGGAGGTCGATAAAGTCGGTGGCAGACCGTTCCATGTCGTTAACAGCACGGTTGATTCGACCAAGCAAAAGGTTGTAGAAGAAGATCGCGATGATTCCAACAACCAGGCCTGCGGCTGTACTGAGCAAGGCTTCCCAGATGCCACCGGCAAGAACACTTGGGTTAACATTCCCCTGAAGGTTCTGGATTTCACGGAAAGCTTTGATCATCCCGGTCACCGTGCCCAGGAATCCAAGCATCGGAGCAACACCGGCGATCGTGGCGAGGAGGTCCATCCGCTTCTCTAGCTCGAACGTCTCATACTTGCCAGCCGCGTGAACAGAATCCTGAATTTCAGATATAGGTCGCCCGAGCCTCTCCAAGCCATGTCTGAGGATCCGGGTAATCGGAGTGTTCTGTCTGCTGCAGAAATTCTTGGCACCGATGATGTCACCTGCTTGCACATAGTCCCGAATCCTTTCGGTGACGAGATCAGGATCGGACTTTGTTCGCCTAAGGGTGAGCATTCGCTCAGCAAAGAGGTAGATTGCGGCTAGCGAAAGGAGCAGGATGGGGAACATCACCCAGCCCCCTTCGAGGAAATTCTGCAGGTAGCTTTGTGTCTCTGGTGATGAAACCGCTAGGGAGTCTTGCCCGGTGATGAGGGCATCCTGAAAAAGAAAAGCTATCATGAACTCAAAGGAGGTTCACTACATGTCGGCGCTGATCTTCGTGATCCAACTTCCGTCGGGAAGCTCCGACTGCAGAGAGTTAAATGTGTTTCGTGCAACGGCAACAGATGTAAATTGACCAACTCCGACACGGAATCTGGTTTGCCCGTTGACGTTCACTCGTAGGACGTCGATCGGTTGATTGGCACTCGACAATCTGGCAGCAAAGCGCCGCGCAACGTTAAAGGCTTCCGACCTCGTTGGTTCCGAGGACACAATAATTGTGTAACCGGAGGCCGTCCGATCGATCCCTCCCGGATTCCATGTCTCAGCTGCGGGAGGATCAGTTGTCGTCGCTGCTGTGGCATCGGGACTTGAATCTCCTTCGCCGGTTTCGGTATCGCCAGCACCAGTCGGATCCTGAGCGACAGCTTCACCGTCGCCAACAGCCGTTTCCTCTGGCTGTGATGCTGGAGTTGCCGGAGGATCCACTCGCTGTTCCTCCGTCGCGGTTACTGCCGGCGCGTCGGCATCTTTCGTCACCAGGCCGCGATTAATGAACCAAAGCATGATCCCAATTATTCCCAGTAATGCTATGACTGGCACTGCTATGCGAGAAATAGACGGGCGATTTGTGGCATCCATTTCCAGAGAGTAGTTGCTGTCGTCTGGCACAGAGGTGATAGCCTCCGGAGCCCATTTTTTCACCGGACGCCTCGCATCATTCGTCTCGGTCGGACTGGTCTCAATAACCGATGGATCAGTCAAGGCATCGACCTCTTCTGCTTCCTCTTCTTCTATCTCAGGTACAACGACAGGATCATCAACCACTTCCGCGGTGTCGATCACCTCAGGAATTTCCTCTGCCTCGATCAGCTCTTCGCCTTCCTCGGCGGTTCGGCCTGGAAGTTTTTCCAGATCTTCGATCACGTCTTCGAGTTCAGAATCTTCTCCCGAAAAGAAGACAGGCTCTTCTTCAACTTGCTCTTCTTCCCGTGCAGGTGTTGTCGCGAGCGTGGATTCAGAGTCTGCATCCACGACAGGTATATCCGTTGGAGCCTCAGGTGCTTCTGTCTCATTGTTGATCTGCACGTCTTCCGCCTCGCGATCTTTCTTATTGGCAGCAGCGGCTGGATCAGTAACTAGTCTCAGTGCAGACGCGTGCGCAGGGCTGTCATCTGGCTCTTGTTCGAGCTCAGGCGGTCGATCTCTGAATCTGGGTTGCTGTCTCGGGACAGATTCGTTCGCCACATCAATTACATCCAATCCTGCAAACCTGTGATTCACTGCCTCCTGGAGGCCTCGCACAGGTCTGAAGAAAGTTTTCTCGCCCAATCTTTCAAACGTGCCGAGATCTTCCATAAAAAAAAGCTCGCCGGCAGCCAACTTTGTCTCAATTGATCGGGAAATCTCATCAGCTAACAGGCGGGCCTCATCGATGTCCGTCTCCAGACGCTCCGCATATTTCAGGAGAAACGCTTGCATTCTGCTTGAGTGACTATGACTCAGGTTCAAAGTGGACAAAATCTCTTGGAGGATGGATTATCGTGTGGCCGTTAGGCTGATCTTCAATCTCGGATGGGGAGTGCCTTACTTCGAGAACTCCTACTCCCGGGAGTTCTACCGGATCACCTTTCACGAGCATTTCCCGGATGACCGAGACGAAGGTGTCAAACTGGTTCTTAGTCGGCGGCGTAGCCATGTGAGTCGTAGAAGTTTCAGGGTTCGGGCAAAATATCGAATTTCCGCACCTAAAAACAGGACCGGCGTTGATTACCTCACCACGTGATGCGAACCCCACCCATCAGTGTGTGATTTGTAACGGGATAGCCGTCCCAATACCGAACATCAGATCCCAAAAAGTGCCTTCCACTTAAGGTAAGACCAATGCTTGAGATGATGTTATACCGAGCTTTCCACCTGATTTGGCCCGCCGGATCAAGCTCGATCTGCTTGGCCAGGTCCGCAAACGTACTAGACTGAACCAGTCCATCCAATCGAAAGAACCACGCACCCTCAGCCACAGTCAAATAGGCACTGCCGAGACCCCTGGGGAAATAGGCCAGGTCTCGATTATCCTCGCCGAGACTTCCGCGCTGATATTTCCCGGAAGCTCCAACCGTCAGCGATTTGCTCATCACTGCGGTGAATTCTGCCCCGGCAGTGAAGATGTCCGCCTTGTCATAATCAGCGACAATAACGCCATTTTGTAGATCTGGTAGCAACTCGACGGTAAAAGGAGATCTGAAATGCAGATAGTTGGGTGAATGTTTGTATCCCCCAAATCCTCTGAGCGTAACATCGCCAAGGAAAAATTTCACTCCACCCTCGGCGTTGAAAGGTAAAACTACCGGTTGCAAAACGGGCTGGTCCTGCAGATATGGGGAATGCAAGTACAGGTCGCTGAGTGCTGCAGGCGAGACCGTTGGTTCGTTCTTCGCATAGACGGTCAGTTGTGGCGATGGAGCGAGTGAAGCGCGCACGTCTCCGCTCAGGTAAATTATTTTTTCTGATGATCCACTAGATGAAACTGCGGGGTTGAAGAAAGAGGCAATGAACGCCGGGGCAAGCTTCAGGTCTACATTCCTGTTGGAGAAGGCTATTCCCGCCGCCAACTTGGTGTAGGCTGTACTCGTCGCAGATGGCTCGCCCTCATCTTGATTCGCCGCTCCGGCAGTCGCATCGATAAGCAATTTTGTAGCGTTCAACGGGAGTGCTGCAGATCCCTCTGCGTCTACTCTTTTTTCGATCATATCGAATTCTGGTGGAATGATGAGGAGCCCATTCAGTAGCGCAGACTCATGCGAAGCTCTGCCAATTCTGACTTTCGCCGCCACCGGGATATCTATCGCCTCTCCCGATGCCAGCTCCAGGGTAAGGCCCAGCCCACCGGCAGTTCTCTGGGGATTCTCATAGGCATACGCTGAAGATTGTTCAAGAGCGTACAAGGTGTAACTGTCGGAAAAGCCGTCAAGAGTAAGTCCTGCCGATACCGAGCGTCCGTGATATCGTATGCCCGCAAAGCCTGCAAAAGAATCGTTCGGGTTCAGAATGGAAGGGTCCACATCGAAGACATTGCTGCCTTCCGACCCGTTGTAGTCGAATGCGCCGTGTAGTGTTATCTCTTCGCCGATCGGCTGGCCAATCCGAATGCGAGCAAGGCGCGAGTAGTACGATCCGCCTGCCAATTCAAGCTCGCCGTAGCGACTGTTGCTTGTGGCAAAGGAGGTGATGCTTGGCACCTGCGGTCGTTGCAGCGGTGACGCCGGGAGATCGACGCTGTTCTGTTTGTATTCTTCGACATACGGTTGGCGAGACCGCGGCAGTTCCGCGATCCGGGGTGGAGGGTAAAACCCTACCAGAGGTTGCCTCTGCAAGGACGGGAAAGAGACTTCCAATTCTCCTTTGATTTCGATTTCCCTTGGGGCAATGTCAGGCAGCGTTTGATTCGGGGGATCGTCCTGACCCATCGCGAACCCGGCAGACGAGAAAACTAGTACGATCAATAGCCCGAAGATCCGAGCCCCGCTTATGGAGATTGGAGAGAACATGCTCATCTTATATCGACTGTTTTCGTTCTGAGGCAGTCTGCGCATATGGAGTACCTCGATACTGCGATATCACCAGGTCTAACATTTGCACTGCGTCTCCTCTTCTTCCCAGTTGTGCAAATGCCGTTGCCTGATTCAGATAACCCTGGGCCATCCAGTTGGGATATCCAGAGAACAATGCCGGAACCCTGCCAAGCTCATCAATGGCAGCTTGCGGTTGTCCCAATTCGATGAGCAGCTCGCCGAGAAGAACCAGTGCCTCGGCCCCTGTCTCATCGCTACTTGCCGAGGCAACTGTCCGGAGTAGGGAAATGGCCTCGTCGTTGCGACCTTGTTCTTTGTAGACCTGCGCCAGACCTAACTGCGCAAGCAATCCTTCTGCGGTGACGGACGAGCCCGCGCCTGACAGCAGCTGCTCCGCCTCATCTGCGCGGCCCAACTTCAAAAGCGCCAACGCCTGGCCATAGCGGGCGCGGCCAACAATCGTGGCAGACGTCGTCACTGCCTCCATTTTTTGATACGCCTCGAGCGATCGCGCAAACATTGACCTGCCGTAGTAGATTTTGCCGAGATCCCGATAGGCATCCGCTGCCCTCGGACTGGAGGGATAACGATCAACGACCTGGCGCAGGTATGACTCTGCTTCAGTCATTTGCTCTCGATCGAGGTAGATGGTACCCACGAAGTAGTAGGCGTCGGGAAGGAGATCGTCCGTCTTGGCGGTGCGGATAAACTGCTGGAAATCAGCCAAAGCCTCGTCTATGCGCCCGCTCTGGAATTTTACTTCCGCTTGCTTAAACCGAAGCTGGTCGACAATGGGTGAGTTTGGATTTCTGCGGGCGAAGTCCTCAATCTCTTGATCTGCCCGTTCTTCATCGCCCAGTGCGATGAACGTGTACTGCAGACTAGCTGCCGCATCAGCTGCGACCGGAGAGGTGGGATAGTTATCCAGTACTCTCCGGTACGATATCACCGCGCTCTCCATGTCCCCGCTGTTAAATTGGGCGTCACCTATGGCATACTGGGCTTTGGCTGCAAGAGGATCGTTGGGATACGCAGAGACAAGCTGCTGGAAGGACGCAACCGCGTCGAGATAGGACCCCTCCTGAAATTGCGCTTCGCCGATACTGTACATCGCCTCTTCCCGAAGCTCACTCTGCGGATAGCCATCAACCAGCGACCGGAACGTCGTTACAGCGTTAGCGGTGCGACCTGAGTTTGCATTGGCCTTGCCAATTTGGTAAAGCGTATAGTCTGCACCCGCCTCACCAAGCTGCTGATACGCATTGATCGCCTCGTCATACCGTTTCAACGCGAAATAGGAATCGGCAAGACGCATTGTCGCATCCGATTTGTATGGGATCGCTGAGGACTCGTCGGTGTAGCGGTCAAGGAATCGCCTGAAATTTCCAATCGCACCCTCAAATTCTCCTGCTTTGAACTGCGTCCAGCCGAGAGAATAGTAGGCCGCGTTAACATGTTTCCCGGTCGGGTAGTCATTCAAGTAATTACTCAACAGCTGCCGTGATTCCTGAAGCTGGTTCAGCTGGAAAGCGGACTCAGCCGCCCAGAATAGAGATTCGGCCGCCCTATCCGGGTTCGAGTTATCCTCATGCATCGCCAGGAACGCAGATTTTGATTCTGCGAAACGATCATTACGGTACAACAGCCAAGCTTTTTGGAACAAGATCTCGTCGCGGATTCGGGAGTCCACGGCGTCCCTTCGGATGGCCTCATCGAAGGTTCCAAGCGCCGAATCGAAATTTCCCAGAGCAATGAAGGTGTTGCCATACATAGTTCGGGCTTCGTCGGCAAACTGTGACTCAGGATAATCAGACAACAGTTGGGCGAACGTAAGATTAGCTTCGTCCCACTTGCGGAGCTCGTACTTCGTCATTGCCAACTCGTACAGCGCTGCCTCTCGCATGCTGCCGGACTTCCATTTTTGAACATTCGTTTCAAGGAGTCTCTCGGCATCGACCGACCGGCCTTCCAGTTTGCGATTGACAGCTTCGTAGTACAGAGCCTTTTGAGCCAGTTCATCGTCAAAGCCCGTGTGGACTTTCTGGAACTCATCCGCCGCCCATTGGTGCGCCTTCTCGAAGTGGTAGTTCCATGCAAGACCGTACTGGGCGCGTCGATAGTACGGACTCGACTCGTTGCCTTCGAGAAATCGGCGATAGTTCAGAATAGCCTGGTCACTTTGTCTAAGCTGGTTGTGTGATTCGGCGAGAATAAAGTACGCGCGCTCTCTGGCATCTTCCGACAGCTGACCCAGCCGATCGTTGACCTCCGCGACGACCCGTCGATACTCGCCAAGTTCGTAGTAGACCTCGGCTAGCGCCAGCCCCAGGTTCGTTGTAAACTCGCTACCCGGATACCGATTCGAGAGCCGTTCGAATGCCTGCGCGGCTTCAGTGTATTCTTTGGCTCGTACATGGGTGTAGGCAATAGAGTAGAGAGCCGAAGGCGCGACCTCTGCCTCAGGGTAATTGACAATTAGCTTGTTGAGGTACTCAAGAGCCCGGGCGGGTCTATCGAGTTGA
Source organism: Rhodothermales bacterium (assembly GCA_965224105.1). Taxonomy (GTDB): domain Bacteria; phylum Bacteroidota; class Rhodothermia; order Rhodothermales; family JABDKH01; genus CBDCYH01. The sequence continues at coordinate 195,576 of CBDCYH010000001.1, forward strand.
TTCGCTGACTCGGCCATCCAGAAGAGCGCCAGCGCTGAAGTTTCTGTGGACGATCCTTCAGACTCGATCGTATGGAAGAAAGAAATAGCCTCCTCGTACTGCTCGGTCTCGTAGTAGAACTTGCCTAGCGACAATCGCGCTTCATACGCGAGGGGGTGGTTGGGGTAGTTCGTTCGAAAAAGGTCGAGCCGGTTTACGGCGTCTGCGTAGTGGGCGGCATTAAGCAGCGATTGAGCCTCATAGTAGAGCGCGTTCGGGACTCGTACGTCATCCGGGTGATTTTTCCGGAACAGCTCGAAAGCTGCTGATGATCTTTCGAATAGTCCATCCGCAAATAACTGGTACGCCTCCGCGTATTGGTCGTTAGAGGTTTTAGAGACTAATTGTGCCTGCGATTTCGTCGGCACGAGTATTGAAATGACCAGAACTGCAATTGGGGCGCAACGGGGGAGGCCTGTTGAAACCTTCTTCATAGGGCGTTTCAAGAAAGAAATGGACGTAGCGTCGCAGCACCGGCAAAACGTGCGAGTCCGGCGAATTCGTATCTGCGTTTAAAATCGGCATGGGATATAAGCATGGACGTGGATTTGGTTGCATCAGGCGTACATTTTCATAGTAATTCTGCTACTATGAGGGAATAACTGGACCCGCCCGATCGTATCTATGTGGTTGCGCACGTGCGGACCAGTTGGTTAACGATTCGCGAAGCAGGTGCGATAACCAATTGTAAGCTATTGCCTTTCAAACGAATATGGACTCCAAGGAAAGCACCACGGAAACGGTTAAGAGCATAAAAGATGCTGTGAGCGCACGCATAGACCCTGCAGCTGCCAAGGGCGAGCAGATGTACGAGAGTGCCCGAGAGGACATTGCTCAGTCGCTTGAAAAGTTGAAGCGTGAAATCAATGACCTGGACGTAGATGAGATTCGAACAAAGGTTCTCGCCTGGGTGAAGGCCAACCCAATACTCGCAGTTGCCGCGGCAGCTGGCGTTGGTCTCATCATCGGCCGGATCCTACGCTCAGCGCAATCGGGCGACGAACCGCCGGGGCCAACTACTCGGCAGGTCAGGTCAGGTGCACCGCGTAAAGAGGCGGGGTTCATTCAAACCGTCGGAGACGCCGTGAAAAGCATTGTGGCGAACGAGGCCATTAATCGAGTCACGAAGTTGGTTCAAGGGGACACGCCAAATCAACAGGATAAGCTGTGAGTATTGTTGCCGTCGGCACCGTCGCTTTTGATTCGATCGAAACGCCCTTCGGAAAAGCCGAAAACATTCTCGGCGGGAGTGCCACATATCTGTCGTTTGCCGCGCGCTACTTTTGCCAGGATATTGGAATTGTCGGGGTGGTCGGGGCGGACTTTACAGAGGACTACCTCCATTTCTTCAAGTCGCGAGATATCGATTTGTCGGGCCTGGAAGTTGAACCAGAAGGGAAATCGTTTTTTTGGTCTGGACGCTACTCCTTCGACCTGAACGATCGGGATACCCTGCAGACTGATCTCAACGTTCTCGAAAATTTCGACCCCCGGGTGCCGGAGCGCTTCCAAAAAGCCAACATTATATGCCTGGGCAACCTCGATCCGACCGTCCAGCATTCCGTGCTCGACCAGTGCAATGACGGATTCGTAATCTGCGACACAATGAACTACTGGATAGACAAGAATCCGGATAGTCTCGCGGAATTGCTTCAACGAGTCGATTGTCTCATCATCAACGACTCTGAGGCGAGGCAGCTTGCGGATACACCGAGCCTGATCAAAGCCGGCTCTATCATCCGGGGGATGGGCCCTTCAACACTTGTCATCAAGAAAGGTGAGCATGGTGCACTTTTGTTTGCTGATGGGACCATATTTGCGATCCCTGCCTATCCATTGGAAGAAATTGTCGATCCGACCGGTGCGGGCGACACGTTTATGGGTGGGTTTGCCGGATATCTCGACTCAGAACCCGCAATCACCATCGATTCCATTAAGCGTGCCATGGTGTATGGCAGCGCGATGGCGTCCTTCGTCGTTGAGGCTTTCGGTGTTGACCGGCTGCTGGACCTCAGTAGTAGAGAAATCGAGGAGCGGATAGAGGGATTTCGACGGCTAAGTACCATACCTGATTTTGTGGCTAGCGTGCAGGGCTAGGCCGAGCGTAGTATCTTGACGGTGCATTAATCCGTGAAGATTTTCTTGATTCGTCCACACGTCTTTCGGCAACAACTTACTCCCATCTTGCTCACTACCGCATTCGTTTTGTTTGCGGCCGCGACCTGCTCGACACCCGATCGCTCGCGAATAGCCTCTCAGGCGGATCGACTGTTGGTAGGGGACGAAACGTGCGCTAGCTGCCACGAAGATTTATACGATTCTTATCACCTCACAGGGATGGGGAAGTCGATTTCCCTCTTCACCGTTGATGATGCAATCGAGACTTTGCCATCCCCAGAGATCTATAACGACAAGTTTGATTTCTATTATCAAGCGCACGTCAAAGACGGCCGGTTGTACCAGAAGGAGTTCAGGAGGGATGCAGCCGGAAATCTAACGCACGAGGTTGATTATCCGGCCGAGTGGATCATTGGGTCAGGGAATGCCACCCGGTCGTATTTGATGAACTCCGGTGGGTTCGTAACGGAAATGCCCCTCACCTGGTACGTCGATAGCCAACGATGGGATATGAGTCCGTCGTACCGGGAAAAGAATCTGAGATTTTCGAGAGAAATCCCGGGGTTGTGCATGAGTTGTCATAACGGAATCCCGGAGTCAACGCCGTTTGTTCGAGGACACTACACGGACGTTCCACTCGGAATCACCTGCGAACGTTGTCACGGCCCAGCTAGCGAGCACGTCGACAAACGGCTGGAAGGAATCGAACCAGGTGAATCGGACAACGACTGGATCGTTAATCCTGCCTCGCTTCCGCGAGATGCCCAGTTGTCTGTTTGCCAGCAGTGCCATCTGAGCGGCACATCCGTTTTCCAACCCGGTCAGGATCCCCATTCTTTCAGCCCGGGTATGTTGATCACCGCGCACCGGGCGGTGTTTGTCAATTCGGAGTCGCTGGAGAACGAGGAGAGGTTTGGAATATCGTCGCACGCAGTTCGGCTTGCACAAAGCGAGTGTTTTGCAAAGTCGGACATGACCTGTACAACATGCCACGACCCGCACGAGGCAGTCCAATCTCTGGAGCCAAATTATTTTAACACGATCTGCAGCTCGTGCCACGTCGGGGATGTGTCGCTTGATGCGGGTTTATGTACCAGGGAACACTCCCTGGGCCCGGAACAAGCAATGACCGGAGATTGCGTTAGTTGCCATATGCGCAAAAGCGGGACTTCGGACATCCCTCACGTTACGTTTACCGATCACTGGATTCGACGGACCCTACCGCCGCCGACAGATCCTGCCGCCATTGACCGCAACCCGATTCGTTCCGATCCGCTGACGCTCGTCGAGGCGGTACCAACTTTGAACCTGACTCCCGGGCAATCCGATCGCTCAAAAGCTCTGGCATACTTCACGTGGTACCAAACGAAACATGAGCTCGAGGCTTACCTGGATTCGGTGGTCTTTTATGCCCAGAGAGCGTCAACCAGCGGTGCGTACGACTCGCCGCTTGCGATCGCGCACGGAAGGGCAGAGCTAATCAAGAACAGGACCGCCCGAGCAAGATCCATCTTCGAAAACGGTCTTAGAGCAGATACTTCATCTGTTGAGTTGGCATATCAGCTTGGACGCGCTTTCCGGGCCGAGAAGAATGTCGAACAAGCAGAGATATATTTCAGGAAGGCCGTCAAAATGCAACCATTGTACCTTGATGCTCAGATCGCTCTCGGGCAGCTCCTGTATGAAAAAAGCGAATACGATAGTGCCCAGAACATCTTCGAGTTTGTGGTCGCGACGGATCCGATCCATAGGCCAGAAGCCTGGAACGGTCTCGGTCTGTCGCAGCTAGTCGGTGGGCAGGTTGATGCATCCATTTCTTCTCTTTCGGAAGCCGTGAAGAAGGATCCTGACCGGCCACTTGCATGGGTCAATCTTGGGTCTGCGTATCTTGTTAATGCTGATACCGAATCGGCAGAGGTAGCCTTCCTTAGGGCTGTTGACCTGGATCCATTATTACCCGCGCCTTATGGTAATCTTGGACTCATCTATCTGCAGAGGGACGAGCGTTCCAAGGCGCGCACGATGTTCGAGCAGCTGCTTTCGATAAGTCCGAACGACGAAAACGCAAAACGTATGTTGAGCGAACTGGATGATGCGTAAACTGCTGCATGTAGTCATAGGTCTTCTGTTCTGCGCAGGTTGTACTAACAAGCAACTTGACGGGTGGACGACGATAGACCTTGACAAGCGAAACGCAGATGCTCTGCTGAATTACTATTTCAGCACGTTCGTACCACAGACCGAACTAGCCACAGTCTTGAACACATCCGATGGTAAAGCGCGAGTGAACCTTGAGGCTCTGCGTACAAAGTCAGACTGGCCGTTGGACGATGATAATGGTGATGGCATCGTCGATTGGGATGAGTTGAAGTCCGCTGTGCAGGCTGCTTACAACGACAGGGCTGAGATACCACGCAATCTGCAGTCGATCAACACAGACAATGAGAATTGGATGCGATTGGACATCTCCGGTTCGATGACAGATGCCCGGAGGGATATTTTTGTGGACGAGAGCGAGGTGGTTGGCGCCCTGGAACGATACAAGCAGAACGAAAACCAGATTATCTATGATGCGGGCACAACGTTTATCGCCCATCATTATGTCGACAGTGTACACATCGAGTCAACGTTTATGCGAAAACGGACTGATGGTCAGTGGGATTTCGCCGTATACGATTCGTCTGGTTACCTAACGGACAGAACAACCACACCACCCAAAGAATTGCTTTCCCCGACGCAATGCGTTGGATGCCATTTTGGCTCTAAGTTGTTCGAGCCTGAAAAGAGCTACCCGGGACAAGCCAAGGCCGGGCCTTCGGGTCCACGTGCAGTTCATTATCCCCTGTTGTCGGATCACGACAGTGTTGTCCAGACATTTCAGGAGCACGCCAGGAGGAGTGACAAGATTCTCGGTTTATACGGAACCGTCTACACCGCCAGACTGATTGAGAAGCGGCGACAGGGGACAGCGACTGAGAAAGAGATCGCCCTGCTCGAATCATTGGGTTTTTAAAGTTTCACAAGATGTAAGTCTATGCCGATCGGAAAGGTCATCCTTGAGAATGCAGTTTTTTATGCCCATCATGGCGTACTTCAAGAGGAGCACACGATAGGTGGGAGGTACGAAGTCGATGTCGCCATGGATCTTGACTTCGCGGATGCAGCCCGCGAGGATGACTTGTCAAAAACGGTAGACTACGAGGCCATCTACGCACTCGTAAAAAACATAGTCACCAACAACAAATTCTATCTGATTGAAAGATTAGCCTACCTTATTGCCCAAGGTGTGCTTGCAGACCACAATGTGGTTCTGGCTGTCGAGGTGACTGTGAGGAAGCCAAATCCACCAGTGGGCGGACCCAGCGATCGGGCTATCGTTGTGTACCGGGCAACCCGCGACGATTAATACTGGAATCCGAATTTCAGGGTGAAAGTGCGGTCGTCCTCCGAGAAGCCCGCCCAGCCAGAAATGACAATCATGTCAAACAGATTTGTCCAGGCACCTCCACCATAGCCCTGGTGCCAGATGTTGGACGATTCACCGTCTGTCCACACGCGGGCGTTGTCAACAAACCCGAGCAGGCCGAATGTGCCGATCGCAACGTAGGTGGAGAATTCAAACAATTCCGCTCTTAGCTCGGCGCTTTGATACGCAGACGATCTACCGGCGAATCGGGTGCTACGGTGACCACGCAGGTTGTCTTTGCCACCGATTGTCCGAGCCGCGTAAAACGGAAACGACCCGAAGTTGTGTTCGGCACCTGCCCTCAAAGCAAGCGTAACCTGGGGCGAAGAGCTAGGCGAGATATAAGCGCGTAGGTCAGTCGACAGAATCGAATGATTTTCGGCTGATGAACTCAAACCGACGTTGGTCGTGATTGCAGATGTCCAGGCTGCACCGTTCTTCGGATTATTCGGATGATCTAGCTGAGAAAACGACAAGCTCGCATCGAGCTGACCGAATCTCTGGTCATCGAACGTCGATGCGGAAATACCGGGAACTTGCACGACCGATCTCAGCGTGTCTTCGTCGACAGAGGTGAACGAGAGACCCGCTCCGAATTTGAACGAAACCCCAACGTCATTGCGTCTCTCTATGAAAGGAATTGCCGCAAAGTTTGCTAGCCGAGCCTGATAAAATTTTCTGTCAGCGTCAGTGTTCTCCGTTTCATTGCCGAGTCCAAAGTAGTTACGGATGTTGTTTGGAGAAAACAAATGCGCAGACAATCCGACATCCCACGGCCCGAAGACTCCTATATGATGAGAATCATATTTCAGATTGTAGGCACCGGTAGCTGCAGCGAAATTGCCAACAACGGTGCGCGTCGACTTATACGGATTCTTTCGAAAACCATGTTGAATACTCTTGATTCCACCACCAATGAAAATGCCATCGTCCTTGTTGCGCCCAAAGTAAAACTGGGGGAGTCTCGCGCTGTGTTTGTAATCAAAGGAATCGTAAACGTTGTTGGAAGGATCGTCGGATAGCCGCAATTTCAGGTTACCACGATCCTCCACCGTCATCCCGTTTGGATCATCATAAACGCGAACACTCTTTCCTGATGTTCGCTCATCGATGACCTCGTCATCGCCAGGTCCTCCAATAACAATGATATCAACCCTGCTCCTTACGCCTTTCAAGACAAAGCGATCGTTTCCACCCAGTCCGAAAAGGCGGAGCTGTTTGGTTTCAGACGACAGGAAATTTCGTGACAAGATCGTACGCCGGACCTTCCCTTTCTTACTTGTCTTGAATACGTCTAGCTTGCAATTGTCTCGCGAGCAATCGACAACGAACTGCTCGTGTTTGTCACTGCCAACAACATCTGGAAGGCGGGCCATGAGTTCGTAATACTCGTTAGCAATGTCATCAAGTGATTCCAAACGATTCATAAAGATGTCCGTGAATTCGTCACCCTGTACGACCGCCAGTTCCGCGGGGAGCTGGTTAAACGCATCCCTCACGTCGGATTTGGTAAACGACGACTGCAACGAGAGTGCAGCCTCCTGCCAGTCTTCTCTGCTCAGCTCGGCAGTGAACCTTCGATCTTGTTCATGCCCGTTCCCTGAGAGTCCTTTCAGGTTTCCATACTTATCAGTGAAGTCCTGAAAGCGGGAGTCAATGTTGGAGTAGATGGAGGGCAGCATCCCGTTCATTCGGTTGAACGCCCAATCTCGGTCTCGACCGATGGGGCGATACCATGTGATGTCCGTCTCCTTGTCTTTGAAGGATGCCCATCTCCACTGGTCTCGATGTCTATCCCAGTCACTAAGCAACATATCGAAGAGTCGGACCTTGGCGAACGCCTTCGCGTCGACCCTGTGGTCATTATCCTCGGTGACTTTCTCGTATAGATCAGCGGCGCCGACGATTTTTTTTGAGTTGCCGAATTCGGGCGAATCAGACATATCGCCCTTCGGACGCTGCTCGAATAACGCAAGTCTATTTGCAAACGTCTGCCGGAACGGTCCTAGCCGCGGGTCATCTGGGATATACAAGAGTTTTGGTTTCGGATGAAGTATCTCGGCCTTTTCTGCAAGACTGGGTACGACGAGAGCTCCATACGGATGTATCGAGGCAATCTGGTCTTGCACGATGTCTGTGGCAACTGTTCCCTGCAAGTTTGCCGGGACTGTTCCAGACGGATCTTTGTCCACCATTCGGACCACGTACTCTTCTCCTGTCTTGGATTCGAGCCGCAACGAAACAGTTTGCATACCTCCACCGCGCTTGGTCGGTGACAGCCCGCCCTTTTCGGTCCCAAGGTCCAGCAGAGGCACTGCAACGGGTTTTGCCCAGGCAGATCTACGCTGGGATCCCCAGAAAAAACGCTTCAGCGGACCAGCGGAATACGCCGGATTTGCCGGGACCGTAACTGACGAATCCGCAAAAGAAAGTGTGGTGTCTATCTCAACTTCTTCATCCGGTTCGACGGCTTGACGGCCATGGCGAAGAGTGTTGACGTAGAGGGCCTCGAGGTCATCCTCGCCTGGCGACCAAAAAGTCAACACGATGTCACCATTGTCGAAGTAGTCTACAGTTGCGTAACCTTTGCGGTCTTCGGCAAAGGCTGCACCGGCGCGCCTGGAAACATGGGAGGTTTGTGATCCAGACCCGGACACGACATAGTGATTCGCAGCATGTGAAGGTCCGACCTCGATATGCTGCAAGCTGTGATCATGCCCTGACGCATAGATCAGGTTCTCATGGCGGGAGAAAATAGATGAGAAAGCGTTCCTCATCTTCTTGTATTTAGGATGCAAAAGATCCTGCCGAGAGAACGCGGCAGTGCGTGCGTAAAGAATAAAAAGGCTACCCAAAATCGGTGGCTTGAAATGCCGGGAGGAAGGGTGGTAACCAGCGTGCATTCCGTACGAGAAAATCGGATGGTGTCCAACTACCAACAAATCCTTCTTTGCGTTTTCCCTAATCGTTCGATCCAACTCGAAAAACAAATCCTGTGCTACATCAACAGAAAAATCCTCACCGTCGCCGAACGCCTTTTCATGGTCTGTCAACCACCACTCCGTGTCGACTGCAATTAGTCTCACGTCGTCGGTAAGTTTGATTTTTGCAGGACCAGAGTACCCAGGCTTGGGGGCGAACTTCACTTTTTTGTCATCAGCAAAATAGGATTCAACCCACCGTGCCTGTCGTTTCACCGCCTGCAGCCCACCTGGTCGCGAGTTATTCCAATCATGATTGCCCGGTACGAAGACAATTTTATGTCCCACGTGACGCACGGCCTCCAGGATTTCAGACAGCCTTCGTTCGGACTTTGAGCGAGACACGTGGCCTGAATCAGGCAATCCACAGCAGTAGAGATTGTCTCCGAGAAATACGACCGAGGAGCGTTCGTGGGTAGAGTCAATCTGATGCGTCAGGGCATCCAGTACGCGGTCATCGGCTCTGGCAACGTCTGTTCTGCCAATATCACCCAGAAGGTATACACGATAGGCGTCTTCCGGTGCTTTGAATCGGGCTTCCTCGACAGGATGATCCTGGGCGAAAACAGGACTAATGAACCCCGAGGCTAGCGTGCACAGACCGGCCAGTAAAAGTGTTGGGAGTGTGGCTTTAGATTTCATTGTGTGTTGTTTTCTCTTTTCCATCTGATGCGCATCAAGCGACCGCTGCCGCCAGCTCCTTCCGATGCGATTATCATCTCGCCCGTGGGGAAAAATGCCAATCCTTCCGGCTGCGGATAAAGTTTAGGATCGAGTCGGGTGAACGTAATCGGCGAGTATGTGGAGTCTACGATCAGAAGGGCCTGGATGTTGGACGACAGTACGTAAAGTTCCTCCGTTATCGGGTGAAAGGCGAGTGCACTAGGCTTAAACCAGTTGTCACCTTTTAGCCTGAACTCGGCAGAGGAAAACCCCGGGACGATTTTTTCTAACGAATCCAGAGCAAAAGTGAATGCCTCTTTTAATCGTTGGCCTTCAGAACGCGGATCAAAGAGGTAAGTGGATTTTACGCCACGCTCGTTACTCACCGGACGCTCCTTGCAGGCGATAATCAGTTTACCGGTAGTAGGTACGGCGGAAAGACCCTCCGCGTCACACTTTGAATCAAGGCCGGTAGCGATTTTTTCTTCAAGCAAGAGATCGGTTCCACGTCCCTCGCTTGTCAAAACAAAGAGATTTCCATTGCTCGACAATACGAAGATCGAGTCGCGAATGACTTCGATCCCCTCATAGTCACCGCCTTTTCTAAATCGTCTTTTTGAGATGATCTGCCCGTCCGCTGGTGAGATTTCAAAAACGATTCCTTTTTCGTCCTGAATCGCGAGGAGGATCGAGTCGGATTGTATCGCCAGTCCAGATATTTCCCGGAGATCGTTGTCTAGTTTGAATACTGCGGCAGGCGAGGAAAGGTCGTAGGGTACCGCCGACACATACTTGCTTTCTCCAGAACCACAGGCAGGGTCTGTTAGAGCGAGTGTGGCGACGCAGAGAAGTAGTGTAGCTGTTCGCAATGGTACTTGGTAACTTGGCAACGCGGAAACTATGGATCGACAAATTTACTAACTTGTCGGTGCCCGAAACGCAAAGAAAATCGAGAGAATGGAGCCCCCAAATAACTCGCCTGCGCCAGGAGAAGTCCCACCGGAAGCCAATACCGGCTCCGTAACCTCCTCGGGTAAGAAAAGGAAACTCGGCAAGAAGAAGAAGGACAAGCCAGAAATTGGCACGAGCAGGGGAATTGAGACCATGTTCAGGACCTCGTATCGGGTGCACATGGATCTGACCGCCTTGGCAGACTCGAAAGCCAACATCATGATCAGTATTAATGGTCTCATAATGTCGATCATTCTTGCATCGATCGCACCCAAGATCGATTCCAACGTGTGGCTAATAATCCCGACTACTTCATTACTGATCAGCTGCCTAATAGCTATCATCTACGCTGTTCTGGCCGCCCGGCCGCGGATAAATAGCACGGAGATCAACCTCGATGATGTCCTGTCAAATCGTGCCAACGTTCTGTTCTTCGGCAATTACAAATTCCTTTCTCGAGAAGAGTTCGAGGTTGGCGTAGTGGATCTGTTGAAAAACAACGACAAGCTCTACTACAATATGATCAGAGACTTGTACGGGATAGGGAGTGTCCTTTCGAAAAAGTTTGCTATGCTCCGCAATTCTTACCTGGCATTTATGGTGGGGATTACCATAAGTGTAATTCTGTTCATAGTTGTTTTTGCTTTTCAAGGGTTTTACTCATAACCAGGTATGGTCGTTACTTTCTGGGGAGCCCGAGGTTCTATTCCTGTTTGCGGGACAGAGTACGTCCGGTATGGTGGAGAGACATCGTGTATTTCTGTCGAGATCGGCGGCAAACTGGTTGTAGTTGATGCAGGAACTGGCATCCGCCGGCTGGGCCTCTCGGGTGTTGTCGACAGGTATGACGAGATCTACCTGGTCTTTACCCACTGCCATATGGATCACGTGCGGGGGTTGCCTTTCTTCGCTCCCTTGTTTGACGAGGCGAAGACCGTCTACCTGCTCAGCAACAACAGAACATTACCGATGAATCCATTCGATTTGATCAATGGGATTCTTTTTCCGAGGGAAATGCGCGACATCCCGGCGAATGTCGTAGAACTTCATGATCCAGTCTCAGAAGTTTTCGAGTCGCGTGGTTTGGATGTCCAGGCCATCGAGGCGAACCATCCAGGTGGTGCAGTAGGTTTTGATTTTCGAGATTCAAAGAGATTCATTCACATGCCGGACAATGAAATCAGTCAACCTGCCTTCGGTGTCGATCATTTTGCTGAGCTCTTTGGAGGGGCTGATGTCCTCTGCCACGACGCACAATACACCAAAGAAGAATATGCTGCCCATCCAAGCTGGGGACACAGCTGTGTCGATGATGTTGTTAAGGTGGCACTAGCCGCAGGCGTTAAGTCAGTGTTGCTTTGCCACCATGACCCCCAACGCACGGATGATCAAATCGATGGGCTAGTGTTTGATTGGCAATTAAAACTATTGGCGAAGGAGATTTCGATCGAAGCTGTTCGGACGGGAATGAGGCTCAAATTGTAATGAAGGAGATTCTAGTTTTTCGGCACGGAAAATCAGACTGGGACGCATCTTTTGCCACCGATCATGAAAGGCCTCTGGCAAAACGGGGGCGGAAAGCGTCCGCAAAGATGGGGAAGAGGATTGCGCGTATTGGGAAGGTGCCGGGACTGGTTATTTCCTCCACGGCCGTTCGCGCGAGAGACACCGCCCGGCGAGCCATCGACGCGGGTGGCTGGGACAGTGATCTGGAGGAGACGTCTAGGTTGTATGGTTGCTCGATTGGAGATGCACTGACTGAAATTCAGCGGGCTTCCAATTCGTATTCCAGGTTGATGCTGGTGGGGCACAATCCTACCTGGGCGTTGTTGGTCGAAGCATTGACGGGGGCACAAGTTGAGATGCCAACAGCATGTCTGGCGATAGCAGAGTTTCCGGTCACGGACTGGCAGCGGGTAACCCTCGGAAAAGGTGAGTTGGGGCTCTACCTTCCACCACGGCTTCTCTAAAGAATGTTTAGAGCCGTATTCTCGTGCCAACACCCACGGACGTGAATATGTCAAATCCCGATTCCAGCTCCACCAGATCGAACGCGGAGTCGGGGCCCATAAACACACTGTCCAACTCAAGGAAAAGGCTCACGTCCGAATCTGTGTCGTAGGCTATTCCGAGGCCGATGCGTGGCCCGAGACCGACAGTTATCTCGTCGTTGATTTTGCCAAAGCCTACGGCAAGACCACCTTTGCCAAACATGGAGAGATTATCATTAAAGAAATATCCAGCCTGTGAGATAACCCCCAACATATGGATCCACTTACTGGAGGTCTCCTCATCGATTATCGGGTAAGCAGGAGGCCGTCCTTTCTCAGCTGTCAAATCGACATATCTCCCTGGCAGATAGAACATCCCGACAGACACATTCTTGGTAAAGGCGTAGTCGAGGCCAATTTCCATAGAGATGTTGGCATTGTCTCCGAATTCTGAAATAAACGAGTCTGTGTCCGTACCTCGCTCACCGCCGTAGTGGGAAATCCCCAAGCGGAGCTTCAGGAGGAAGCCTTCTTCCAATTGCGATGCAACGTAGCGATCCAGTGGAGGATCAACCGGGTCCCCGTTTTGAGGAGGGTCTACCGGAGTTGGCTGCGCGTTATTGAGTCCCAGTTGTTCACGGGTACTGCCTACCAATGCAACGTATGCGGGCAGGTCGTTGATAGAATCTGCTCTGTAATCGCGGTCGTATCCAAGCAGTTCAATTACTGCCAGACGTGCCTCACCAAGTTCATCGTTTCTAAGGTAGGCGAGGGCAAGGAGTCGATAGCCTTTGACGGCAGTTGACCGAGAAATGTCTTCGTCCCGAAGGCAGTCGGACAGAAGAGCAATTGCTTCCTCGATTCGGTTTTGCTGGTAGTATCTCTCGGCGAACTGGAGTATCTCGCCACAGGGTTCCTGGTTTTGCGCGTATGCTGGCCCAGAGATGACAAACAGGACGACGAGGAGACATGCGAGGTGTCTCAGGGAAAAAAACGAATTCATGCTCTAAAGAGTATTAAAGATCAAGGACGACGGCGTTCGTCTGGCCCGCTTGAATGGTGACCGTCTTGGACTTTGTTCCCAGCTTCGGGTGGACAGCTGTTATAACATAGGAGCCGGGTGCTAGTCGAGTCGAATATTGTTGATCCGTTTCTCTCTTGCGCAACTCTCCATCGATGTAGATCGACCCCCACGGGTTCACGAGGACCGTGAGTGTACCACGAATATCTGCAGGGGACAAGTTCTCGTTTACGATAATCTGCTGCCCGGCTACGATTTCAACCTGTCGAACGGAAGGCGTATATCCCTCCTTCGCAATTTGCAGCTGGCTGCTACCGGCGGCAAGATCAGCTAGCTCCAGCGGAGTGTTTCCGACTGCTAACCCATTGAAAATCACCTGAGCACCTGGAGGGTCGCTCAATATTCTGATTGCGCCTAGGACAGGAGCTGGGGGATCTGGTTCAACCACCACGGGGTCTCGCTTAGGGGTTGTGTTTTGTCGAGGCGGGGTCTGGTTTCGACGTGGCGTGGTCCGTTGCCGATTGTCAGGTTGTTTTGCAACTGTTGTTTCTTCCTGTCGGCTACTTTCGAGATCCGGTCGCGCGGGAGGCGGCGTGGGATCGGACGGTATTACCGACGCGATATTTTCTGGGTACGCGGACATAAAAATCCAACGCGTTTCCTGGCTGGCCAGGTCGATTACTGTGTCGCGCTGAATAGTCCCGCTCCGGATACTAACGATTTTCAACCCGGGTGGAACTAGATGATCATATAGTGGTGTCGTGCCGACGGAATCAAAGTCGATCATTACGGTTGCGCCTACCTCATCAGACGCAATATTCAGCTTGGCAGGTTTTGCTGGTGGATCGGCAACAGGACTCGGATCACCGGATTCGCCCGCGGTACCGAGGGAAGCCGCTTCCGTGGGGAGGGTTGTGTCCGGATCCTGAACCCGTGGCAGGAAGGCCAGCACCGAGATCACCAGCAACAAAAATCCGCAAATAAGGAGCACAAAACCGTACCGGGAAATCCAGTAGGTCAAATAGTCCCGCGAGTTCATCCGCGGGGGGCTCCAATAAGGGTTGACTTCTTGTTCCATTAGACAGGCGAGACCCTTTTACCGGCCAAGGATATATCCATAGTTATCCGACTGGGGCAAATGAAGGGTGAGCCTGCCCCGGACGACTCCCATATACTCTAAAATACAAAAAAACGGCCAATTCGTGAAAAATCTTATTCCTTTGTAAAAACGACCGCACCGCCTACAATCGTATAGGCAACACGAACGTTCCTGATTTCTTTTGCACTGTCCAATTTGAACAAATCAGCATCAAGAACGACCAAATCTGCCAGGGCGCCGGGTCTAATCACACCCTTTTTACTTTCTTGAAATCCGGCATAGGCAGCGCCAGCTGTGTAGGCCCACAAAGCCTCATCCAGAGTTATTTTTTCTTGTGGAATCCAACCGTCTGGGTTTTCGCCATCTAGCGTTTGGCGTGTGACGGCAGCCCAGATTCCTTCTATCGGAGTTGGTGGAGCGACAAACCAATCCGAGCCAAAAGCAAGCTTCGCCCCGTGGTCGAGCAGGGTCCGGAAGGCATAGGTGAATTTGGATCGAGAAGGGCCAATAACTGATTCCGCCCAACGACCATCGTCGGCAGCGTGGTACGGCTGCATGCTGGCGATAACACCCAGCTCCTTGAATCTGGTGAAATCGCGAGGCGACAAATGCTGATTGTGTTCGATCCGGTGTCGTCCCTGCCTTGCTACCTCGGGGCCGAGCCCTTCATACAGATTTAGGAGCTCATGGATTGCTCGGTCCCCAATCGCGTGGATCATCACCTGCAGTCCCAGGCTATCTGCTAGACGAATTCGATCTTGGAGGTCAACCATGTCAATAACGAACAGCCCGCGGTCATCCGGCTGATCAGAATAAGGTTCGAAAAATGCTGCCGTATGGGATCCAAGTGATCCGTCGACAAACCCTTTTACCGAGCCGTAGCGCAGGAGGCCTTGCGGTTCGTAATCGAGCATACGCTCTGCGGCATCTATTGCACGCGAAAGCGGGAAGGCCGAATAAATGCGGACGCGCAGTCGACCATCTCGAGCTGCTCTTTCGAATGTCTCATGTTCGTTTGACGTCCCGCCCATATCATGCACGGACGTAACACCGTTCGACAGGAGGTATTCAATGGCGCTGTCCAGCGCGTTGTCGTTTTGGTCTGCCGATGGATCCTCAATTGAACGCCAGATCATGTTCATGGCATTGTCTTTCAGGAGGCCGGTTGGTTCTCCGTCCTTCCGGACAATTTCTCCTCCCTGGATATCTTCTGGATTAAGGGCGTCGGCTTTTTTCAGGGCAGCGGTGTTTGCGAGACCAGAATGGCCATCGAGTCGTGTAACCCACACGGGGTGTCCTGTCGTGACACTATCAATCCAGGAACGCTCCGGTAAATCGCCACCCCAGTGCGTGTGGTCCCAATCACCTCCGAGAATCCATTCTCCTTCGTTTAGGGTGGATGCATATGCGGCAATCCGGTTGATGAATTCTTGTTTGGTCGATGCGTCGCGGAGCTGAACAGACGTGAGACGGTAGCCCCCCTCAAGGATATGGGTATGCGAATCAATAAAGCCCGGTGCAACGGTTGCTCCACCTGCATCGATCACATGGGTATTGCTGTTAGTCAAATCCCGCACTTCATCCGTGGTGCCCACAAAACTGATGATGCCATCCTCAACAAAAACAGCCTCGGCCATTTCGTGTAACCCCGTTCCCGTCCACACCGAGCCATTAACAATAGCAAGTGAAGTGGATGGTCTGGACTGGCAGGAGACTAGCGTCAGGATGCAGGCGACAAGAACAGCTCGACGCAGGTATTTAGTTTGTAACAATTGCGGATCCGAGGTTTCCATGGATGTTGCTCCACAGAAAATATACTCCGGCTGGTGCGAATGAAAGGTCCAACGAGATAAGACCAGACCCTGAGTTAGCCGCGACGTCGACGCGACGGACAATCCGACCCTGGAGGTCGACGATATTCACTGTATGATTAGGTGATTGGGATGGGGGAGATTCGAAAAATATCCTTCCGCTAGTTGGATTGGGGAAAATCGAAAATCTTGCGGCCGGAGTCTGACTCTCGACAGACACCAAATCAGCAGATTTTTGAAACTGCGCCCGGATTGGTATTGATGTTCCCTCAAGCGAAATCTGGTTAACGGTTAAATCCCAGAGGCGACTCCAGGAAGGCGGTGATGTAAAATCCCCAAATAAGAAGCCGGCGTCGACCGTCGATTCATCTGCGAGAGCCACCACGATATGGTTACCATCGCTGCCGGTATTTTCAAGCGAGATAAATATATCGCCAGACAAAGAACCGAATACCGACACGTCTTCGACGCGATTCAGCTGGAAGTCCAGCACGGTGTTGTTCGAGGTAGCAAACCGAAACGGTCGGCGATCGATAAAATCTTTACGCCCGATTTCGTTTCCGGGTAGACCATTGACGGCGTTTCTTACAACGAGAGAAAAATCACGTGGATCTGATGAGGACCCAATCGGCTGACCGTTGGCATTAAACATATTCACGTAAAAAGGTGCGACTGAAATTGCCGTTAACTGATGGCCATCCGGAATCGTGAACTTGTTTGCCTGCCTACCACCCTCGTCCAACGAAATAAAGTTACCCTGGCTTAGCCAGAGATCACCAGAGTCGACGACTTCGTTAATGGTTGCAATCGCCGGTCCAGACCAATCCAGCGCGGTGATAGCATCCTCGGAGGCGAATGTCTCGAAGTCAACGTTTGTTAAAACGAATACTAGTTCCCGGAATTGCTCCGTAAGATTAGAAAAAACTGAGGCTGTGCTGACGTCTTTGACACCTGATTTCCGTTCGAAATAAATGGCGGCGGAAATCGCCGAGTTACCAGTAATACTGCTGTTAACATCTTCAGCATTTCGAAGCGAAATGTACCGCACCGCTCCAGGACCGAGAGTGGTAGTATCTGCCGCTGAAGTTGCGACACTTCCGTCTAGTTGAACGCCCGGGAAAGCGAAGAGATTTTGCCGTCGCGAGCTGTAGCCGAACGTGGGAAACTGGCTGGTCAGATTGGCATAATTTGCCAGGTGAAAGTCCAGCACGACGTCCTCGATTGATTCGCCCATTGTGGTCAAGTTGTTGGAAATTGATTCCAAGCCATCGGCGGTGTCGGCGACCAACGCCTGTGTGAGAGGCGATCCGAATCGGTTGTAGAGATAGTTGGTAAACAGTGCCGAGCGCTGATAATCTCCGGGGAAGCCGTCGAAGTCGAACATGGGTACAGCGTGTTCTTCCCGGAACCACAAATACTCTGACCCAAGCGGTGGGAATCCATTCGCAGATGAGGCGAGCTCAAACAATCCGTATGAAAGGAACGACGATTCGTTCGGATCCTTCTGCAGGTGAATCAGGCTCTGCAGCGTGCCGGCCAGCGTCGAGGCGACGGCAGGCTGCAATCCGAACACGCGTAGGAGAGGGTCTGTATCCAGGTAGACAAATTCACCATTGTTAGATGAAGTCTCCTGGGTCAAGTCTTCCGGCCGTACAAAGCCTCCTATGTATTGTCCATTCGATTCGTATTCGTCGCGTATGTCATACCACAGGATATTGACCTTTCCGTTCATGTCGGAATCCGCGGTTGGACCGAACAACTGTGTGTTGTTTGCAACGATTCCGGCAGAGGGGTTGAGTGATCCCCCCGGAGTGGATTCGTCGGTAAGAGTTAAAAGGGAATCAATCGTAGAACGCGTTGTAACTGAATCGCCCAGCTCTTGAGTGTCAATCCAGAGGTTCACGGTCTGTGATGTGTCGGCCAGTGTAAAGTGTCGCTTTTCCGGATTTCGGAAGAGAAAGGTCGGTGTGAAGAAGGACATTGTATCACCTGGCACTAAACTCACTACCTCCAACCGTTTGTTGTGCCTGGCGAGTGTCGGCTGTACGATATCGACAAATAAACGGAACCCTTTGTCTACCCGTACCGGCACATCAGACAGGGTAGCACGGGCAGTCGCGGAAGACTGGCTACCTCGATGAAACTCAAGGCTCGTTGCCTGGCCATGGAGTGCGTTTGCACTGCCTAGTATGGTCAGGAATGTGAGGAAGGATACGGGAAATGGGCGGACCAGGGCTCGACGGCTAGATCGACGAATCCATTTTCCAGAAGTAAATCCCGCCAGCTTGCTTTCCCGTTTCAACGACTGCTACCCGCTCTAATTCAACAAGGTCGATAATATCAACCGATCCTGGTTCTGCACCAATGCCCTCCACGGAGACGAACGCATACTTACCGTCAGGGGAAATCGTCACTCCATGCGTGACTTTTCTGCTATTTTCAATGACCGCAAGCTCGTTTCCCGCCTCGAGGTCCCAAACACCTACTTTACCAGCTGACTTGTAGGTCGCAACCAACAGTTTGCCCTCTGGATCTATCGCAAGGTTGTAGGGACCGGCTCCAGTCTTAAAGGTTTTAGATATGCTCCACTTTTGCAAGTCAATTTCGACTACATGATCAGCTCCGTTTAGGGCAACATACGCCAGCGGTTCGGACGGATGTGGTACAACCCAGGTTGGCTTTAGCGTCGACATCACCATCGAATCACCGGAATGCATTTTTTCATGCCCATCTTTCACGGTTTTCGACGAATCAGAATGGTGGTGACTGTGCTCCTCTCCTTCATGATGTTTGGAATGATGATCCGCTGGCATCGACTTGTGATACTCGGCAAGGGCGCTGTCAATATGTAGGCTCCTTTCGATTAGAAAGGTTGCGGCGTTGATTTCGTAGAGTTTGCCATCCATCATTCCAACAGAGTAATGGCGCATCCCGTCAGGCGATAGGCGTGATCCGTGAGGCATTACGCCAGTCTCAATCCTCTCCAGCTCTAGCATGAGGTCTGGATCAACCACAGATACGGAGCTTGGAACCATATCACCGTGGAGGTTGAAGTTTACGGCGTAGAGGAATCCGGTTGCGGATGATATTTCCATTGTCGCCGGGAAAAGTCCGAGCTCCGTTTTCCCTGCAAGTTTATTGGTTCCCGTCTCATACTTATAAACCGTCCCGTACGGTTGGCCATGCGCCATAGAAACGAACCAGTATTTTCCGTCTGGGCTGACGGTTACCCCATGTGGTCCTTCAATTTCGGAAGGCCAAACACCAACGGGTATTTCCTGGATTACCTTACCCTCCTCGCCATCAAACTCAACCAGCGCAACCTCATCCTCGGATTCGGCCGCAACGTAGAAATAATAGGACTCTTGCGCAGAAAGTGATTCTGGAAGAAAAATGACGAGCAACGTTAGTGTACAGATTGCGAAGAACTTTGCTGAAATTGGCAATTTGATTTGCATCATTCCCAATGGACTTTATTGGTTGTGTTCCGAAATTTTGGACGCGAGTACTCGCGGTGCTTTAACCGGCAATTGAACTGCCGGATCCGCAGCCGTTGTCACGAGCCATCTGACAGTACGAACTGATCAATAAAAAGGGAGAGGAGCTCGTCCACCTCGGTTGTTTCGCGAAGTTCGGCGAGTACTTTGTTGAACTCTTCTTCGTTGGGTAGAGCACCTATATAGTGCTCGCGATACGTAATAAGGCGCGTCCTCTCGCTCTCTGCGTCTAGTTCACTGTGGAACTGGGTTCCATAAACAGGCGCGCCCACCAGTCTAAAGGCCTGGTGCGGTTGGCTCTCACTTCGAGCGAGCTCGACGGCTCCAGGAGGCAGCTTGGTTACTCGATCATGGTGACCCATGTTGGCAAAAAACCTACGCGGAAATTTTCCAAGTAGATCATCTCGCATTCCGGCTTCAGTGAGCTCGATTTCTCTGCAACCCATCTCCGCTTTCTCCAAGTCGTGGATTACCACACCTCCGAGTGCACGCGCTGCAAGCTGATGTCCCCAACATGATCCAAAGAGGGGTGTATCTCGACGAACCAACACTCGGATGAATTCCAGTAGCTCGTCCATCCATGGATAATCATCCACCGCGGAAAATTCGCCTGCTCCTCCAATCATACAGACGTCAATGTTGTCGACGATATCGTGTGTAAGCCCGGTACCTTCAACCACGTTGCGCGAATTGAACTGGCTTTTTGAGAGTTTAGTTCTATCGGCGAAACACGAAAGCTCTTGTTCAAGAATACTGGCATCCGTCCTTGCTTGTATTAGAAGGACTCGAACATCATCTCGCACTAACATCTAACCTCCTCAGCATGTCAAGTAATTCTGGAAAACAATTCGATATCATTGCGAACACCAGGTGGAGGGGGAGGCCCATCACGTTGTAAAAGTCACCATGAATCGATTCGACGAACACAGCTCCAGCGTCTTGAATGCCATAGCCGCCAGCTTTATCAAGGGTTGTGCCACGATCGACGTACCAATCCAGATCCTCGCTGGATATTTTGGTGAGCGAAATCATGGTCACGTCGCTTTCAACCGCGATCCTATTGTCCGGGCCGACCAGGCAGACTCCGGTATAGACCCTATGCACCTGACCTGAAAGTTGCGAAAGCATCACTTTAGCCTCGGGGATTGAGTCGGGCTTGCCGAAGAGTTTACCCTGCAATTCAACGATGGTATCCGCTGCGAGAACGACGTCGTTTGGATACGAGGCTGCGACAGTTTTTGCCTTACGAACGGCAAGATGCTCCGCCATCGCGTCCGGTCGCATGGGTTCTTGAACCGATTCGTCCACATCCGCCGGGACGACCAGAAATTCCCAGCCGAGCATTTCCAACAGCGTTTTTCGCCGTGGTGAGGACGATGCAAGGACCAGTCTCATACTTCTTGATGCCATCAAAGAAGGTACGAAAGGATGCCTTGGCGCAGCAACCCGATCCATTTGATTGCATCTCCAGGACTATTTTGTAGAAATATGGGTGGTCGTATCTTCCCACGAATACAAGCGAATTTGTCTTTCCATCAATGCATGTCGTCCCAAGGTTCGCTTCCTGATTTCATTGTCATCGGAGCCAAGAAATGCGCCACCACGAGTATGCATTTCTACCTCGGACTCCATCCAGAGATTGAGGTCTCGCGGGAAAAAGAACTCAATTACTATTCGAGAGAATACGAGCGGGGGGAAGATTGGTATCGATCGTGGTTTACCAGCTCTGGTTTTTTGCAGGGCGAGGCATCACCAACGTATGCGTCATTTCCTCGGTATCACGGCGTCCCCGAGAGAATCATCAGCAGCAATCCGAACTGCAAGCTTATTTACATGGTCCGAGATCCGGTAGAACGTATCGTTTCGGATTACTGGCATCAAAGCCACAGCGGCTCGGAATCGCGGCCAATTGTCATTCTGCGAGACACGAATGAGCTCTACTTCCAAATCGGCAGATACCATTTTCAATTGTCGTTGTATTTGCAATTTTTTGACCTGTCCCAGATACTTGTCGTGGATCAGACAGATTTAAAAAAACGACGGAGCAGGACTTTGAGGGAGGTCTACGCATTCCTGGGCGTTGACACCGATTTTCGTTCGCCTCTGGTTCGTTGGGAGCGACACAAGAGTAGTTTGAAGAAATCGGATACCCGATTTTCAGCGATGATACGTGGCTCTAGCCTGGGTACTGCAATCGAGAATCTGCCGTCCAGCAAACGGTGGCTAATAGAAGAAATGTTCTTTCGCCCAATCTCCAAGACGATGCAACAACCTCGATTGGATGAGCAGACTGAATCTGTACTGCGGCGGGCCTACAAGCCGGAGAATGACCTTCTGCGCGAGCTTTTGAATAGGCCATTTGCCCATTGGGGCGACCGACAAGGGTAATCGTGTGAACGTTAAAACACTGTTAAGATTAATCGCTTCAACCATTGCCCTCGGCGCGGCAGTGGTTGCAATGATGATGCCCGTTGGGGGAGTGCAGGTTGCGGACCTGATCGATCCCGTTGATGGGTTTTATCGCGATGCTCGTGCAGCGGGACATCAGCCCCTCGAGACATTAACTCTTCCCGGAATGGGTGGCGATGTCACTATTGAATGGGAAGCACGAGGTGTCCCGCACATCTATGCAGCTGCCGATAGTGATGCTGTTCGTGTGCTTGGCTTTCTCGTGGCGAGGGATAGGCTCTTTCAACTAGAGTTTGTCACCAGGGTGGCTGCCGGCGAGCTATCGGAAATGTTGGGTCCGGATGCCCTTCCGAGCGACCGGTTCCTTCGCCGGACCGGGATGGATCTGGGCGCCAAGACCAATCTAACCAGGATTGAACAGGAGAAGGGTATCGAATACGATCTCCTGAGATGGTACACCGAAGGAGCGAACTCGTACGTGGACAAACTTGACAAAATTAATTATCCGATAGAGTACAAACTATTGGGAGTCAACCCAAAACGCTTTTCGCTCATGGATCCGTTGCGTGTCATGCAGTATATGGCGTATGACCTGTCGTACTCGACGAGGGCTTTCGATTACGAGTATCTAGCATCCGTCTTGGGTCACGATTTTGACCTACTCTATCCGGCCCGATCGACGCAGGCGGTTCCGATAGTGAAGGCGCCACAGCTTGCGCAATCAGATGGCGCGGCGGTCCGCGAGGCGCAACCAGAAAAGACTGTCTTCGGGGTGCAGCACGACAGGGGAGACCTGCTATTTGCCGATGGCCATGTGGATGGCAAGGGATCGAACAACTGGGCGGTCGGCCCTTCCAGATCAACGACCGGTGCCCCGATACTCGCCGGTGACATGCACCTCACGCTCTCGTTACCCGCGATCTGGTACGAGGCGCACATTGTTACTCCTACGATGAACGCGTATGGTGTTACCATTCCGGGAGCGCCCTTGCTAGTAGAAGCGTTTACTGATTCGCTTGCATGGGCCTACACGAATACGGGAACAGATCAGATCGATCAGCTCAGGATATTCGTTGACGAAAACATGCAGCACTATCTGTACGAGGGATCGTGGAAAGAACTCGACATAGTGTACGACACGATAAGAGTTAAGGGCGAGGCATCCGTCCTCGACACTTTGTACTACTCACATTGGGGTCCCACCGAGCGGGCAACAGATTCCACGGCAATTGCGACCGTATGGACGGGCCACCAAAGTAACCGGGCGCTCCAGTCACTTTGGGGGATGTTGCGGGCGCAGAATGTTCAGCAGTTTCGAGATGCAACGCGGGTGTGGGATCAGCCCATGCAGAACATTTTGTTGGTTGACAAAAAGGAATACATCGGGATCGTGTCGACCGGCAATTTGCCAATACGAACGGCCGAATCACCGTGGGGCGTTGGCGATGGTTCTGTGTCCGACGGTGGATGGAATGGCCGAGTCCCATTTGATGAACTGCCGAGGATTGAACGGCCCGCTAAAAATTATGTGACCAGCACAAACCAGGAGCCAGTGGGCGGTCCGTATCCGTATCACCAAGGTCGAGATTGGAGGACGGTTTACAGGTCACAGCGGATTGATCGTTTGTTGTCCCGCTTCGACAAGCACAGCCCGGAAGATTTGCGGAGATACCAATCGGACGTGCTTGCCGTACAATCACAGTGGCTCATACAAGCACTCGATACGTTGCTTAGTCCGGTTGAGAAGGCAAGTCCAGTTGCCGAAGCATTGTTGTCGTGGGATGGTGTGATGGACAAAGATTCGACGAAGCCGTTGATGTTCGACCTCGTGATGAGTGAGTTGGAGTCACTGGTTTGGGATGAGCCAGTTTATGAGTCTAGAATCAAACCGCATTTCTCAAATCTCACCGAACTTGCGCGGCGCAATCCGGAGTCGAAATGGTTTGATGTCCAATCGACGGATAAAGTAGAAGATTTCGCTGCCGCAACGAGATTGGCGTTAGGCTCCACTGAGAGGATCATCAGCAACAAATATGGTTCGGTAGCCTCGCTTCCTGCGTGGGGTGATGAGCACCAAGTGATCTTTAAGCATGTCACGCAGTCCGATGCTCTTCGGTCACTTTGGCGCGGACCGTTTCCGTTCTCTGGCTATGCGGAGACGCTATCTCCAGGTGTTGGGCGGGACGTTACATTTTCTGCAAGTTGGAGGATGGTCGTCGACATGTCAACTCCTCGGAATACCGGGCTCGGCATCTACCCTGGAGGTCAAAGCGGTAACCCGATGAGCAGGCAATACGCCAACAATATTGGACCCTACCTGGATTTCGAATATCATACACTAAATCGTCCAGAGGCGCCTGGCCGCCTGAGCAATGCGGTTAAGACCGTAGTTAAACCGGGAGAGTAGAACTCATGAGCATTACCGAGCACCGTTTTTCAAGTAGATGGGGACTGATTCTGAGTGTACTGGGGATCGCGGTAGGTACCGGGAATATTTGGAGGTTTCCCAGAATAGCTGCGCAGAACGCTGGAGATGGAGGCGCGGGGGCGTTCCTGATCGTCTGGCTCCTATTCCTGTTCCTGTGGAGCATTCCGCTCATCATAGCTGAGTATGCAATTGGTCGACACGCGAGGAAGGGTGTCGTCGGAGCGTTCATCAAGGTCGCGGGAGAAAAGTATGCGTGGATGGGTGCATTCGTCGGAGTAGTTACAACGGCGATCATGTTTTATTATTCGGTTGTTGCCGGTTGGTGTCTCTACTATGCAATCGAGGTACTGACCAATCCACTGCCTCTTACTACCGAAGCGTCGACGGGG
Organism: Rhodothermales bacterium; assembly: GCA_965224105.1. Classification (GTDB taxonomy): domain Bacteria; phylum Bacteroidota; class Rhodothermia; order Rhodothermales; family JABDKH01; genus CBDCYH01. The sequence goes on from CBDCYH010000001.1 coordinate 220,439, forward strand.
GTTTGGGAGGCATTTCAGGGAAGTGGCTGGATGCCTGTACTCTTGCACATGGTGGCAATGGGTGCGGGTGCTGCCGTTGTGATCAAGGGGATATCATCCATCGAGAAGGCGAACAAAATTCTCATCCCAACTTTAATGGCGATCGTGATAATTGCTTTGGTGCGATCGGTTAGTCTTGATGGATCTTTTGAAGGACTTGCATTCTTGTTCACGCCCGACTGGTCGACTCTGTCGAATCCGAAAGTCTGGCTTGCTGCTCTAACGCAAAATGCGTGGGACACTGGCGCGGGATGGGGTCTAATCTTGAGTTATGCGGCATACATGAAAATGAATCAGAGTGTTGTAAAGAACTCGCTTATTACGGGAATCGGTAACAACCTCGTTTCGATGATGGCCGCCATAACGATCTTCGGTACTGTGTTCGCAGTGTTGGGCGCGCGCATGACCCAACCTGAGGTATTGGACATAATGCAGCAGAGCGGACCTGCCGCGACGGGACTCACTTTCATCTGGATGCCCCAACTGTTTGCACAGATGAGCGGTGGGAAAATACTTGCCTTCCTGTTCTTCCTTGGTCTCACGTTCGCCGCGTTCAGCTCTCTCATCTCGATGATAGAATTGGCATCGCGTGTGCTGGTCGATATGAAGGTCAAAAGACGGAATGCCGTGGCGGCAGTTTGTACAACCGGGTTTGTACTAGGTATTCCATCTGCTCTCTATCTAAACTTTCTGGGTAACCAGGATTTTGTTTGGGGTGTTGCCCTTATGATTTCAGGAGGGTTCGTCGCGTTCGCCGTTATCAAGTTCGGATCGGAGCGCTTCCGGACAGAGGTTGTGAACATCGGGACGGAAAAGTGGCAAGCCGGTCCAGCCTGGAAGTTGTTGGTTGCGAAAGTGGTCCCGGTTCTTGCGGTCACCCTGTTGGTCTGGTGGCTCTACCGTTCAAAAACCGAGTATGCGACCGACACGTGGCTAGATCCGACCGACCCATATAGCGTCATGACATGTGTAGTTCAATGGGGGGCCGTGATCATTGCAGCGGTGCTTGCAAACAAGTATTTCGTCAAGAAAACGGTGTCGGATCTCCCGTCTGGCTGATGGCGGAAATACGGGCGGATTTGTTGAGAGTCTGTAAAAGTGGCCGATACTCGCTTAGATAGCATCGTCTTGACTTGCAACAATCGGCGTTTATGCACATCTATCGGGCATTTTTGGCTCTGTTTGGTCTACTATTCATGTTGGCCGCGACAGCGGTGGCGCAGGATTCTGGTACACCTTCCACCGTTTTCGATCTCACGGCAGACTACGACGGCGATGACGTCCCGGATCGTGCGGGCATGGTTTCGATCGTCTCTGGCAAGGTTACAGTCACACCAGGCGCAGTTCCAGGGCAGAAAGACGCGATATATATTCAGGATGACTCGGGAGGCATTCTGGTCAAAGGAGTGCAGGACACCCAGCGCCTCCTGTCCACCGTCCGTTTGGTAGGTACTCTCCGTGAGGATGATGCTGGCTATTTCCTGCAGGCTTCCACGATTGAGCGCGGTAACTCCGCGACAAAAGTATCTGCTCGTCCACTAACATCAGACAATATCGACGACATCGGATTTTTGGTTCAGGTCACGGGTCGGGTTGTAGAGCAAATCGACATTGACACGTCCCACCCTGGCTTGGTCCTTGCCACGGATGCCGGGCTGGTTATCGTTAGGACAAACACGGGCCTCAAGGAGGAGCACGCCGTTGGCCAGAAATTGGCAAGCACCGGAGTTTTGGTTTCACCTTCCGGCGTGTGGCCCAATCCGCAAATTCTGACCTCCAACCAGTCGCAGCTTGTCGCCGTTCTCGACTACCAGGAATATCGCGGTCTCGCACAGAAGGCACTTGCGGGCCTCGCTATTCTGCTATTGCTGGGAGTCGGCGCGTACCTGTGGACTTTACGCCCCTCAAAACGAGATCCGTTCAAGATCGCTGTGCTTCAGGCTGAGGCTTCCATTGTCTTCACTGATTTGTCCGGCAAGATATTCTTCGCCAACCCGGCGGCATCGGCTCTTTGTGAGAGGAGCAAAAAGCAGTTGCAGTTGATGAAGATTGGCGGTTTGTTTTCTTTTGAGAGCGACTGGGACACGGTGATTTCAGAATTGAAAAATGGGCAAACTACGACCCTTCAGGGAAGACTATCGGGGAGCTCTAGCAAATCTGTTGATGTGCACGTTACCAGAACAGAGGTTAAAAAGAATCCTGCTGTGCTGTTGGTCATTCAGGACATTTCCACACACCGGCAAAGCCTGTCGCAGTTTAAACAGTTCTACGAAAAACTGTTGTCCGGATTACCGCTTGCTGTTAGCGTAATGTCAACTGAAGGCAGATACCTTTTCGTAAACGAGTTGGAGTTCGGAGACCGCGTCAATCCAGAAACACTGGTTGGGAAGTCGGATATCGAATGTGCCAAGCTGTTGGGCTTATCAACGGAAGTTACGCTTCGTCGACGCGCGCACCGGCGCCGCGCCGTAAATACGAAGGTCCCGGTGAAGTTCGACGAGGAAATTGATGACGGCATTGGTACCAAGAAGTACGTCCGCATTTATCAGCCTCTAACGGATGCATCAGGCAGCGAAGTTGTCGCTGTTGCAACGTATGGACTCGATGTTACAGAGCTGCGCCAGAGCCAAACTGAGCTTGACAGCGCCCGCATCGAAATCGGGAAGGTTAACCACATTAAGGAGCTGCTGATTGAAAACCTTAACAGCGAATTCCGGAAGCCGATCTCGGGGATTATCGGTTTCGCCGAGATTCTTGAAGGTGAGGTTAATGAAGAACAGCGAGAATTCGTCAACCACATCGAGCGCAACGGCCGAAGGTTGATGAACACGCTAAACTCAGTCCTGGATCTCGCCGGACTGAAGAACCACGACGTCGAACTGCAAATTGGAGTTGTGGATCTGGTAGAGCAAGCCAGAGAGATTACCGAGTTGTCGCGCGACATGGCTGAGGAAAAAGGACTGTTCATCGAACTTCGACCAGAGCGGCCAAGTGTTTATGGCCGTGGAGACTCGACGTGCGTCACACGGATCATGCAGAACTTGATCGACAATGCCATCAAGTTCACCGAGAGCGGTGGGGTGATTGTTGAAGTCGGATCAGATGATCACGCCGTGCAGATACGCGTAATCGATTCCGGTGCAGGAATCGACTCAAGCTTCCTTCCGTTTGTCTTTGACGACTTCAACCAGGAGCTGCCGCCATCTGCTATGACAGGCGACGGTGTTGGCATCGGCCTCGGCGTAACGAAGCGGCTTGTTGAGCTAATGCAAGGCTCGGTCGTTGTGGAAAGTAAGAAAGGTGAAGGCAGCACGTTTGTCGTCAATATCCCAAGGGCATTCCCGTATCGAAGCGCATTTACCGCGGGCCGGCCAAGACTGCTATACGTTGATTCAAGCGAAGAGTCTCGATCCATTGTTAGTTACCTGATGAACGAGCACTTCTCGGTGGACGTTGCATCCTCTTTGGATGAACTCGCCACACTTTCAGGGCTAACCAAATACGACTTGCTCGTTGCCGATGTTAGCCAACCGGACTTTAACATGTGGGTAGAGTGGCTACAGGTATTTCGGCAGAAATGTGACAGCTATTACGTCCCGGTCGTAGCTACCGACGATCCGCGAAACGGAGCCATGACGCGGGCGCTTGATGCTGGCTTCGACTACTTCATTGCCAAACCCTACAAGAAGGACGCCCTTACCAACCTTCTGAGCCAGGTGATGATGGATCGGAAACGATTGGGAGATATCCATTCAGGTAGCCCCGACCGTGCTCCTACCAGAGGCGCTTCATATAACAAGGCCTCCTGATCGAAACCAGCCAGACCTTCGCTGGTATTCAACCTGTTCATAGGTACCCAAGACGCTCTAAATCGGTGAATTTACGCGTTCTGATTTTCCTCGTCTTCTGTTTGCCGCAGATTGCGCAGGCCCAATCTTCATCACTCCAGCTAGCTGATCACTCAACCATCATGCAGGCAGTTGCGAACAACCCATCGCAATTTGTTCTGGTCAACATGTGGGCGACGTGGTGCTCTCCGTGCGTTGAGGAGTTTCCCGAGTTAGTCGAGGTCCATTCAAAATGGTCCGGTATTGTAGATGTACTCTTTGTCTCGGTGGATTTCCGAGAGCAATATGACGAAGCACTCGGGTTCTTAAACGACATGGGATGGACCAACCCATCGTTCTTCAAAATGGAGAAAGACCAGACCTTTGTCTCTGGTATTGACGATAAGTGGACTGGCGCGGTACCTGCAACGTTTATATTTGCAACAGACGAAACATTACTGTGGTCGAAGCAACAACAGACGTCTTTCGCAGAAGTGGACAGCGTAATTACGGCATTGATAAAACAGTCCAGGTGAATTTAACAATAGAAAATCGAAGTCATGAAATCCCACGTCATCAAGCAGTTAGCTAGTTGCGCAAGTTTGTTATTCCTGGCAATGGTTTTCCTGGTCGGAACGGCATTTTCCCAGGAACTACCACTCGGTGCCTCAATGCCTGCGACAGAGATCTCCCTTGTTTCGGGTAGTGGTTCGTCGACAATCCTGGACCATCTTGGAGAAAATGGAACAGTGGTAATCTTCTGGGGCAACAAATGTCCCTGGGCGAGAAAGTCACTCGACAGGGTGGAGGATTTGTATTCTGATTTTCAAAGCCAGGGCGTTCAGTTCGTTCTGGTGAATTCAAACGATACGAGTGCTTTCTCGGAAGAATCAACCGAAGAGAACGGTAACGCGAAAGTTTCGATGCCGTACCTGTCAGATACTGATGGGCAGCTTGCAAAATCGTTCGGTGCGACCCGGATGCCGCACGTCTATCTTTTTGATAAAGATCGAACCTTGGTGTACGTTGGCAGCCTGGATGACAGCCCCGGGGATGCATCGAAAGTCACGACACCTTATCTCCGTTCCGCAATCCAAGCGGTACTCGCGGGAGATGCTGTATCGACCGGATCTACCAAGGCTTTCGGCTGCATGATCAAGCCAAAGAAGTAGACTTCCCAGCACACGACCGCGCCGCCTTGACACATCCGCCATCTGAAGATTCAATATTCTCTCTTGCGGTTGGTGACGACCCCGCGTTTGACGAGCTGGCGTTACAGGTATGGGAATATCAGGCTCAAAATATACCGGCTTACAGAGAATATCAGGATCAGATTGGGGCGAACCGAGCCTACATTCCGGTCGACATTTTCAAACTTGCAGGAGCGGATAAAACCTCCGCGGGCAAGGGATTCGAACTGCATTTTGCGAGTAGTGCAACAGGCGGGATCCGGGCGCATCATTTTGTTAATAAGGGGTCGGTTTACAGACGTAGCGTGCTAACAAATTTTGCCTTGCACTTTGGATCAGCGAGAAGGCGATTGTTGTTTTATCTACCATCATACGCCGATAATCCGCAATCCTCTCTCGTCCAGATGGTGGACTATCTGGTTGACGCCTACGGCGATTCCGGGTCCGGGCTCTTTCTGGAGAGTCGGTCGTTGCTTGACGAGGCGATCAAGCATGGGACACCCGTATTCATACTCGGAGCGGCGTTTGGATTGGTTGATTTCTCTCCGCAGGTCAGACTCCCTGGAGGATCGGTTGTTGTCGAGACGGGCGGTATGAAAACGCACCGGAGGGCGATTGGACGCGTGGAGCTTCACCAGAGCATTGCAGAGAATTTTGGAATCTCAGAGCACTCCGTTTACTCCGAGTATGGGATGTGCGAGATGCTTTCTCAGGCCTGGGCAATGGAAGATAGTCTGTTCAGATTTCCACCGTGGGTAAGGTGGTCGGTAGTTTCCCTCTCGGATCCTGAGGTTGAGGTCGATGAGGGGGAGACAGGATTGTTGCGCGTTACAGACCTGGCCAACCTCCATTCGATTTCATTCCTCTTGCTCGGCGACAAGGCACGCCAGGAGGGAGACGGTTTCTACGTGGACGGCAGGTGGGATCCCGCAGATCTCAGAGGATGCAATTTCTTATTAGAGCCGAACCTATAGATTTACTCCAGGCCCTGCACGCGGAATTCGATGCGTCGGTTTTGCGCGCGACCTGCTGCCGATCGGTTGGTCGCGATTGGAGCGGTTTCCCCGTACCCGACGGCCGTAAGTCGTTCAGCGTCAATACCCTGGTTGATCAAGTATTGTCTCACAGCATCGGCGCGAAGTTGGCTGAGATTCTGGTTGAGGGCAGTGCCACCGATAGAATCTGTGTGACCTGCAATCTCAATTGCGGCCGCTGGACAGTTGGCTGCGACTGCGGACATCTGATTTAGGAGATTTACGCCCTCCGTTAATAGCTCCGCACTTCCAGACCTGAACCTGATGTTTTCCGCCGTCAATAACTGATTGAAATCCGCCTGGCAGGTGTTCGCTTCTTCTATCTGCTGTTCTTCCACCGCGGCAACATCAACGACCTCAATCTGATTGTCCAAAACGCGCACACCACGGACTGCTCGCGCGATACCGGCAGCTCGAGTCCGTACTTCCTCGGACGGCGCAGTGCCAGTAAGAATGACGTCACGACCATCCACACTCAAACCGGCAAACTGATATCCAGCGTCATTGAGGGTAGTTGAAACGCGTGTCTGGATATCGTTTTGAATTGGTACCGCATGGTTGCGAACGCAAATGAAACAGAGAGCGGCGAGCGCCACTGCACCAAGCCCTAGAACTAATAGTCTTGCCATAGTGGATTCCGAGAGAGTTTGACGTGCGGAAACTGATGTCTGCCAAACAATACTGGTTTCACACCGCTCTGTCAAGGAAAACCAGTAAGACGTTGCTAAATAATAGCTTACGACTTAGCCTACATTCCGAAAAGGAGACCAATTCGGTAGGTATTGGCTCGTATCGTCCTGGCGGTTTCTACAACACCACCATCCTCCAATTCGACACGCCCTGAATACAATCCGAACAGATCGGCAGAATACCGGACCTCGGGCGAAAACCGGAGGGGTACGTTTTTGATTCTAATCGAGATGCCGAGTCCGATACTTGCCGCGGTGCTCACGAGTTTCAAGTCGTCTTTCAGGACTAACTCCTTGTCTTCCAGGTTGAGAGAATATTTCAGGTCCGTGCCCAGAAACGTATATGGCCTAACAATTCCATGCCGATTGGCTGTTAGTTTCAGGTCAATCGGGAGAATAAGATAGCTTACCCTGAATTCACTCCGTCGCAGAACTTCGGTACCGTTGAAGAGTGCGCCGGCGTTCGAGAAGAACAGGCCCGATCGCAGTGTCACGGGTCCGTCACCGAGAGTGGCATTGAATCCGATATGGAACCCAACCACAGCATGGATATCCGGCTGTCGTGTTCCGTCCAATTCTATGTCCAGCGAAGTCAGGTCCGGCCCGGCTCGAAACGCCCAACGCACTTGTCCAGCAGAGTAGGTGGGCTGAAAAATCGCGAGGAGGGTGACGGTAAGGAATGCCAATCGCATGTGCTTCGGGCGAAGTATCCGCACCAAGAATCGTGCAAAATGTCTCCGGAGTCAAGTATATTCAAGGCAATTCAATATGGTAGATCCAGATGTTTCTAACACTGCTTATCGTCACTTTTCTTGTCTCGCTGTTGGTCTGTTTCATTGTTGCGAAACTATTCTCGCAATCGATTGACAAGATTCTCAGGCGGATTATTTCTGAAGAGCTTAGTGAGGCCTGGCAGCGGTATATAATGTTTGCGATCTATGTTGTCGGGATAAGTGGCGGTGTTCGCATTTGGGAGTTGGAGAAATACATCAATCCGCAGGTCGGTCCGGATGGAAATCCTGCACTGGTCCTTAATAGTGAACGCTGGGTCCTTGAAGTCTATCGCACGATAATTGAGACGCTACAGTCAGTAGCCTGGATGCTACTTGTGTTTTTCCTGGCAACGCTAATCGCGTTTGTCGTCGTTAAAGCGATTGAGATGGGGCAAGCTCGGAAGCGTACATCTTCAGCGAGTGACGATGAGTGAGTTGCTGGTAGTTGGGGACAGGGTACTCGTTCGGTCTGACGACGGCGAGCAAAAAACTCCTTCGGGACTCGTACTGCCGGCATCGGTTACGGAAAAAGATCGAGTAGCTGGCGGTGTGGTAGTAAAAGTTGGTCCTGGCTACGGGGTACCCAATCCTGACTACTCAGGCGAAGCCTGGAAACAATCTGCAGAAGCCGTTCGCTATTTGCCGTTACAGGCGCGGTCTGGTGATTACGCCTTCTTCTTGAGGAAGGAGGCGATCGAAATCACTTACGAGAGGCAACAATACCTCATCGTTCCTCACAACTCTATCCTCGCGCTCGTCAGGCACGACGCTGATGACATCATTCGGGACTTGCCCAAGGATTAGCAAGCGGCTCGAAAGCCGGGCCATCGGAGTTTCACCATCCGATCCTTTTGGACTTCCCGGTTTCCCGCTTTGGAGTTCTTTTTTGCAATCTCACAGGCTGCAGAGTGTGGCGCAACTCGCCGACGGTGGTCCAATCCGACTCAAGCATGGCGAGCCTGGTGCCTTGGTAATAGTGCGCCAGTATCTCTTCTGCTGTGTGACCCGATACCGCCATTCCATGTGCCCCCCATTGACCCAGGCCAACGCCGTGGCCATAACCAGAGCCTTCGAACCGGTATATGTCTGACCGTCTAACGATGTCGAATCGCAGACTCTTCAGGGCTTGCGACCCGAATTTTGAGATCACCGCTAATCTTAGCGAATTTGCCGCGACTTGCAGTGTTTCCCCACTGCTCAGGACAATACTCGCTGTCTTTAATCGCCCGCTTTCATCGTAATCGCCGCCGTGCAATTCGACCACATCCGAATCGTATTTTTCCGATAGTAGGGCGTGGAGTTCCTCTGCGCTCACAACAGTCACCCAAGAGATATAATCTGATGTATCGAATTCATCAGGTACGCCCCGAAGATAGGGGACCACGTTTGACGACCACACGTCTTCATTGTTAGCGGTATGTCCACCGCTTGAAGCGTGATAAACTGCCTCAATGGGTTGGCCATTGTGTACGAGAATCATACCCGCAGTAGCCTCTACTGCTGCCGACGATCTAGCGTCTCCTCGCGCCACACCATGAAATACCTGTGACCTGGTGTCATCATAAACGTCAAAACGCCCGTTGGTTTTGACTGCGCGTGCAGCGTACGTTCTGGCTACAATAGCCATTGCTTTCGTTCCCTCCAGGTCATCAAGTCCGTACTCGCTCCGGACAACGGAGGCGAGATAGGACTCAACAGGAGCGTGGTTTACAACTTGCAGGGAACTGTTGGAGTCGTCTGGGTAGATCCTCAGCTCACCTTCGAATCTCCTCGGCTCCAGTGCTGGATCATCAGAAAAACGAATCGTTAGAAGAGCTTCACCAACCGAGTCTAGCACAAGGGAATCGGGGAACGAGAAAGTCTGCCCGGCATCGGTGGTCACACTGAGAGACTGTTCGGTCTTGGAGTAAGAGACGGCAACCGCTCCACTTGCAACGAGGCCGTCTTCGGTATTCGTCGCCAGAAGAATCCCGCTACCGCCGGCCTCAATAGAAAGGTTCGTGGGGGATACACGATCTGCAATCAAGACTCGGATAACTTGTGCGTTTGCAACAGGCGCTAACAACGCAACAAGTAGCGCCAAGAATAATACGGTCGGCGAACGGCGGTTCGGCATGTTATACTGGTGGCACAAGCAGTGCTACTTTATGTAGACGGCTGATTCGGTGGATTCGAAGGCAACGCCAGAAAATCCCTCCACCGAGATTTTTACAAAATACACTCCGCTGGCAAGATTCCTTGGGCGAAAATCAACACTACGCAGTTTTGGACCTGACTGAAACTCTTCAACCAGAGTGCTAACCAGGGAGCCCTTCTCATCATATACTTTTAGTGAGACAATACCATCTTCTTCGATGAAGTAGTTAATTGTCGTCTGCTCTGTAAAAGGATTTGGGAACGCAGTGCTTAGCGTATACTCGTCTGGCGTTTGATTTCCAAAGGTCAGTAAATCGTCTACGCGGTTTCGGAGCTCGCCGAGTCGCTGGTAGTTGTTGTTGCCCGGGCATGCGGTACTGGAGAAGTCACGGTGGCCACGGATGTTCTCCGGTTGAACGCCGTAGGTCTCTGTAAAAAATGCAAACAGGCTGGCATACGTTTCGAACGACACTTCCGGCATTACCTCCTGGCAATGCGATCCTTCAGGCGGATGGTAGCAACCCAGCAGGCATACCCCGATGTTACCTGAGTTTTGTTCACCCACGTGAGCTCCACGCGCTAAGATGGGCAGCTGCTGCAACGTTGTACTCTGGTCGAGGAATGGTCGCCCCTGGTACACACGACCAGTGCGGTCGATGACGAACTGGTACCCGATGTCACTCCAGCCGCGCACGTTTTGATGAAGGTCCTGGATCGCTTTCACCTGCTGTTTACCCTCTTCGAGTGAGGTCGCGGAAAAACCAGCAGCATGATGAAACGTCATGTAGTCGTAGTTGGGGTTGGCAAGGGCAACCGGATTTCCCCTGATGAACGGATCAGCACCCCATTCTTCTCTTGTGATCAATGGTGGCGGGGTGATAGTGGAACTTGTCTTTGCAAGCGAATGACTGAAGTTAGTCTGCGGGTGGGGCGAGGAGTCACGGTCTTGACGGTGATCGAACGTGCCTACCATGATGAAGTCGACGAGGAGGTCGCCAGGACCGATGACTCGCAATTCCGATTTACCAGTGTGCGCAGTCTCCGCGCGGGTTCCTCCGGCAAAAGCAGCATCGGTGCTTGAATACACTAGATGCGCTTCCTGCCAGTCCGTCCATCCATCCGGTCCCTCAAACCTAATCTGGATGGAGAACTCCTTGGCTGAAGCAAATCCCTGGAAGGCTATGCCGGTGTACGGTTTTGTTGCGGATGATGCTTCAACTAGAACCTCCGCGGTTTTGCCCGACCGTACCGCTTGTTTGGCTTGCCACTCGACAGTTTCATCGATGATGTCTGCCACGAGTTGTCCTTCGGCGACCAACGGGTGGAAGCCGATGAGTAATAGCAGGGCTACGAGTTTGTGCATAGGATTCCTGGAGACCCTAGAATTGCATGTTAAGCGTAAACCAATGGGTTTCGTCCAGCCGGCCGAAATCTGCATAGGCGTAGTCGATACCGATCTGGAGCGCCCGATCAATTCTCAGGTTCAGCCCAGCCCCGAGCGTCAGGCCTTGTTCCCCGTCCTCCTCAAACAAGTTACGGTATCCAGCTCGGAGGGCGATCAAATCACGGAAGCTGTATTCTCCGCCGACGTTTACGTACTGCGTATTATCGTTCGGATGGGAAGCATCTGTGAGGAAAATTACCGAATGATTCCCTGATTTGTAAGCATCCCATGCAAGGCCGATGGAAAACAGTAGGGGGAGCGGGTGTTTGTCGGTGAGGAATTCTGAATTTACTATCTCGACATTGCCCTCTTCGTTAAGGCCGGGATCGGTTGAGAATAGAATGTCCCGCCCGGTTATTTGCATCTTGGGTCCGAAGTTCGACATGCTTGCCCCAAGCCGAAGCGACTCGAATGGCGTGGTAAACAACAGTCCGATGTCGAACGCCATTGCGGATGCGGTACTGTGCCAAACCTGTTCCCGGATATACTTAAACGTTGTTCCGAGTGAGAATCGATCGGTAAGTGCTCTTGCAAACGAGAGTTGTAGCGCCAAATCCGTTACCGAAAATCTCTCGCCTGTTCCATCGGGCTGCTCGGTCGTCCGGACATCCATGTCTCCGGAATCAAGGAAGATGAGTGACGCGGCGATGGTTCCGAGGTTGCCCAACGAGGTCCCAAACGCTGCATAGTTGTAATTGATATCCGCGATGTATTCCGTGTGAGCGAGCTGAACGGCGCTGGATGGCATCCGGGCCAGACCCGCGGGATTCCAGTACAGCGCTGACAGATCATTCGCCTGAGCCACGAAGGATCCGCCGAGTCCGATCGCACGAGCTCCCACACCGAGTTTCAAGAACTGAGCTGACGTGGTTGCAACCTTGGTAATCTCACGGTCGGGGCCTTCTGTTGTGGTCTGCGCGATCGACGTAGATACCATCAAAAAGGAAGCCGCGGCGAGCGCTACGCCTAGTCTTGTTGCTTTGCAGTTTTTCATTGCGCTACCTATTTGATAATTGCGAATTTGCCAATCGAAGTGCCAAATTCAGATTCGACGTGAAAGATGTACAGGCCGTAGGCGATATTCATGTTGTCTTTAGTCCGGAGATCCCAGAATACCTTGCCATCGTCAAGAGCACTTTCATGATTAATTGTGTCGACCAGTTCTCCGGCAACCGTGTAGATCCTGATGGTGCATTTTTGGGGGACGTTTGCAAAGTAGAGTCGTCGATCTCCACGTTGGGTGCGTGAAACGGGATTTCGGGGCTCTATCTCGTTGGTCACCACGTACGGATTGGGAACGACGTAAACCTCGTCTAATGCCGCGGTAGCCAGGCCAGCATCAACCTGCTCTCCCGTAAGGGCGATCGAAAAAACGTCCGCGGATGAGAAGGGCTTCGATGTAGCAACAAAGTAAATATCTCCAGCGCCGGGGACTGCACCGTCTGGTGCCAGGCGCACCTCCCATGTAGCCGTCTGCGCCCCGTTGACATCTTCTACAAAGATGATCGGTTCCGCCAGCTCCCATGTGCCGTTGGAGTTAAGATCCGGGACAAAAACATCGATGGGCTGATTCGCCTTGGTCAGATTAATTACCTCGAACGGCAGCGGAAGCCCTGACGACAAACTCGTCGTGATGTTGGAAGACGCGAACCGCAATTCGTAATCGTTTGGCTGCGCGATTCTACCGGGGCCGGTTGTCGCAACCATGACTGTTACTTCTGATGTGTTGTCACCACCGGTCCAGCCCGAACGGGAAGGGGAGTACGCAATTGTCTCATCCGTAACAAAAAGATGCAGGCCATCAAAAACAATATTTGACTCTTCATTCGAGAGGCGGTCGCTATTGAGAATCGGCGCATACTTGTACGTGACAGTCAACTCGGTCCCCGATGGAATCGAGCCTGTCTCCAATACCTCGATGGATCCGGTCGACTCGTTTACCAGGTAGTCTGTGCCTTGCGCGTACGCCGTTCCGGTGGGACCAACAACCTGCACACTACTAGCTACAACATTGCGATTTCCTACAGAAACGGTCTTTCCAGCTTGACCCAGTACGGTTGCGGTTACCGGAGTCTCGTTGATTACCGTGTACGTCGTTGAGGCACCATCGCTATTGAACCTGAGGGTATACCGACCCGACTCGCCGATAGCGCTCGGATCAACTATCCGCACATTGATGGGCCCTGTCCCGGCACCGGAGACACGCGTAACGGTTTCCTCTGTGACAGTTGGACGAACATAACCGGCGACCGGCACCCCCGGTACCACCGACAGCGTATTCTTGTCAAAGATGAAAGAGTCTGTAGTCGGATTGTACGTGATGGTTTTGGCTGTTTCGGACGGCGGGATACCACCGGAGAATCCAAGTCCGGAGCCATCAGTGAATCCACGATCGTAGGCGACGAGAGAATAGAAATAACGTTGGCCGTTGACGACGTTGTTGGAATCGACAAAAGTGTGGAAGAGGCCCGTATCGTTCCCGAGATCATACGAAACCCCGCGGCCGGAGTAGGGGATAGGGGATGGCCCCGTGATTCCATTTTTCAGATCGAACTTGGCGTTTACACCCAGCGGGGTCCGGAGTGGACTGAACAGGAATTGAGAACCGTTTACGTCCGTAATATTCTGCTGATCCGAAAACTCGTGATCGGTTGATCGATAGATCGCGTACCCCTCAAAGTCCATTTCGCGACTTAAAGGATCCAGCGACGATTCCGCTACATCATCCCAGTATAGCGTCACCTTGCGGTCACCCGGTACAGCTCGCAACGTCGGTTTCAGCGGTGGTTTGGCAAAACGGTAACCTACGTCGTAGATCTGCTGAGCGGTCTCGGCGTTTAGAATTAGGTCGTTCAGGTTTTCACCGACCAGAAGAGCAATGGAGAATCTTTTCGTTTCACCGGCGCGCAGTGCGAAGTCACCCGACCCGTAAAGAAATACATAGTCACCGGGCTCGGTGGGAATCTCATCAAAACGACCCGGACGAACAAAGTCCCACACACGGTCGTCGTTGGAGATTCTGTTGCCGGCAAATGCTGGCGACGCGAAGGAGGTAAGACCAATCTGGTCGCTTTCGTCAATGTCAGTGAACTCAAAGTTTGGCTCACCGGGTTTGGTGATGTCAAACAAATCTCCGGCGGTTGGCAGTCCATCGCCTTCGCCCTCATCACCCGTACCAGCTATACCGTCAATCCCGACGTCGTCGAGATCTGGATCCCAGTCACCGTCATTATCGATGCCGTCGGTCCAGGATTCATCCACCAGACCGTCGTTGTCGTTATCGATCCCGTCTCCCGGGAGGAATACGCCGTTGATAATTTCATTGCCCACGCCGGGGCTTTCGAGGAATTTGTAACCAAAATAACCTGGTGCCCTGCCCGCGATGTCCGACCGACCATCGTTATCCCAGGCGAACACCATGTTTCGGTCCTTATCGAAAAAGGCCAGGTCGTCGCGCCAATCACCGGGGCCGCCGACATGCGGGTCCCCCCACATACCAAAGGTCACTCGGTCCAGGTCGAGATCACTTTTGTTAGTGATTTTGTAGATCAGGAATATTCCGTCCTCCGCTAGAGGATTGGCCCACTGGTAAAGTCGGGTCTCAACCTCCAGTCCGAGGCCCCGCTTAGTGGAGTCGCCTGCGAATGGGTAGTACCTGAATTCCCGATTATTGTAATCGTTCATGAAGTACATCGCCTCCTTATCTGCGTTGGAAGCGCCCTGCTGTAACGCTCCCGGCCAGACGTACTCTTTCAGGTTATCGTTGAACCAGGAGTCCGGCCACGAATCAGGTTTTCCGTCGAGGTTCTCGTCGGCGGCATCGCTAGTTGGTATAAACCGGGAGTCCGAGTTTACTACTTCGATGCCCTCGAAGTTACCCACCGGCTCCGCACACGGAATGGGTTGCCATCCCCAGAATTCCGAACCGTCTGGAGATATTTCGCCACCGTTCGAGGTAAGCCCATCCGACACGACGTGCATTACCCAGATGGTATCACCCTGCGCATCGAGGATTAGCGCACCTGATGTATCCCGTTTGGCAACACTTTTCGGATCCTCTCGGTTTGGATCTTCGATTTCGGCCGCAACAAAGGGCCCAAATTCATAACCGTAACCCAAGCCGTTCCACACGATGTCCGTAATGGTGTTGCCAGGCGAGGAAATCGATCCGAAGTTTAGAATCTGCGATGTAATCCTGTTACCATTCATTATCACATCACGACGATCCGTGAAATCAACACAATCGATGGACGAGTTGGCCTGGAAGGGTTTGTTCGTCTGGTGATTGATCCAATTTTGTGTCTCGGAGGCACTCCATCCTCGTTGTCGAGTGCCATCGAGTTCTTGCTGACTTTGGGCCGAACAGGGCAGCGCCAGGATAGTGGCTGCAAGCAGGAGTGAGGGTAGATGTTTGGTCATGCTTGGAATCAGAAGTTTATCGTGGCTCCTATACTAACCTCCCGCGGTGCACTGTAGTAGTGCGGTCGGGTGTTGTACAGGTCGAGATTTTTTACGCCGACGAGATCGTAGAACGGTTCCCAGGCTGCATGAACTCCGCGTCGATCTCCGAGAGAGTACGTTGCTGTGCCGGTATCATTAAAGACAAATCGTTCGTTCAGTCTGTCGAGTACGTTGAACACCTTGACGAATGCGCGCAGGTTAACCTTGTTGAAGCTGAACTCTTTGTAGAGGTGCGCATCAACGTTCAGCTGGCTCGGCTTTCGCGCGGCGTTTGGAACCTGATCAAACTGTTGGTCAAGCAGCAAAGGCGTGTACGGATAGCCCGTTGAAAATTGACCTATGAAAGACGCACTCCAATTGCGAGGCTTACTCAAGGTTACAGTACTTGAAATGATGTGACGC
Organism: Rhodothermales bacterium; assembly: GCA_965224105.1. Lineage (GTDB taxonomy): Bacteria > Bacteroidota > Rhodothermia > Rhodothermales > JABDKH01 > CBDCYH01. Next base: position 236,434 of record CBDCYH010000001.1, read on the forward strand.
TGATCAAAATCGAGCGGCACCAACTCGAATTCGTTCTCCCTTCCAGAAAGGAAATTGAAGAAGAACGCATTGGCATCATTGCTGTTACCCTCGGCATTTTGGAATGTGTAATCCAATGTAGCTGAAAGTAACCCGTTGGGGGCACGTCGCTTGGTCAAAGCAAAAGTCACCCCTCTAACATTCGCGTAATCCTTGTTGAGGTAGATACTGTACTGGTCCTCGCCAGCGACTGTGCTGTAACGGATGTTCTGTCGCGCGAGGTAGTCGCGAATATCTTTGAAGAAGCCGGTGATGTCAAAGGCCATCTGACCTCCGATCTGCTGTTGTAGCCCAATCTCGTATTGCACCGAACGTTCTGGGCGCATGTTGGTGTTGCCAAACACGGGGACTGAGCCCACCGGGAATTCAAATTCTGAGTTCACGTACAGATTTCGTAATGATGGCATCTGTGCAAAGTGGCCATAGGAGAAGTGGATGATCCCTGCGCTTGTGATCGGGAATGACACTCCAATTCGCGGGAGCAAAAGCTGCTTGACAGAGGCCTCGGCCAGGTTGCCTTTGGGATCCAGCAGATCCGGGATGTACTGTCCCTGCGGATCGAAGTACTCATACCGCAATCCAGCATTAATGATGAAATCTTCCAGTTCGATTTTATCCTGCGCATAAGCACTGAATTCATTCACAAACTGATCGGTGCAGTTCGGGGCGGCAGGCAACGAATCAACGAAAGTCCTACACCCGTACTTGTCATGCGACGGGGAAGTGACATCTGGAACCGTAGGTTCACGATAGATGTCTCGATCGTACAGGACGGTAAAGCTTTCTCGGTCCAGCCGGTGCCGCGAGAGTTCTATGCCCACTTTGGTTTCATGCACGACACCAAACTGTTTGGTGAGATCTATCTTGGCCCGCAGTGACTGGGAGCTTTCGTATGTGTGTCCTTTCTGGTTTCCGCCAAAAAGGAAGTTCGTCCCCGGGAATCCGATAATTCTATTTGTTGGCACATACCGAGGGTCGAACGGATTTTCGTACAAGTAGGTGCTCGCATCTCGCTGCGCAAAAGACGTCCTTACCGTGTAGAATGTTCTATCATTGAGGGTATGTGTCCAGTGTAGGCTGTGGTTCCCGCTCACGGCCCTGGTGGAGGAGACGCCGTCGGGGTTGAATCTGTATGCGAAGTTGAATATTTGTCTTTCTGATTGATCACGAATAAACGAGTACTCAATTTTTCCACCCTTGATAGGCCGGGTGGTGAGCTTGACGACCAGATTGTTTGATGTTCTGTCGTTCATCGGAACGATCTCGTTCGGCAAGTCTGCATTTGACTCATAGGTGTCTGCTGATTGTCCGCCAATCTCGTAGTACCATGGGTCTTCGTTGAAGTTGGCGGAATCGGATGGGAGGTGTTCTCGCACACCGAAGATGTATCCATCATCCGCATCCAGCCGACCGGACACAAAGAACTTCAGTTTCTTGTAAATCGGGACAGGCCCAGACAGACTTGCTTTGAGCGTGTAGTCGTTCACGCTCACACCATCTGGCGTGAACCAGATATCATCGTGGGTTGTGAACGTGTCTCCGCCATATGCCGAGAACGAGCCGTGGTAGTTATCATCACCTTCTTTGGTGACGAGGTTTACAATTCCCGACATGGCTTTTCCGTACTCCGCGTTGAAGGCACCGGATATGACCGTTAGTTCCTGGATAGCATCGGAAGCGACGCTGGTCGCCAGACCGTTGGTGTTGAATGGATTGCCCACGGACAAGCCGTCGACCAGGTATGAAACCTCATTACTTCGGCCACCGCGGATATGGATCTCACCTCCCGGACCCTGGTTCACGCCAGCCTGGGTTGCGATGACACCGAAGAATCCCTCCACTGGTAGGGCGTCGATTTCTTCCGCCACTACAGTTTTTTTCGATGCGGTTAAGTCCTTTTGGACCAGAGGGCGCTCCGCCTGAACGATAATCTCCTCACCCTCGATAACCTGCTCATTGAGTTCGATATTGTAGCGTGTTGTTTGTCCGGTCGTAACACGGATGCCATCGACACGTTGAGACTGGAATCCGATGTACGAAAATAGCAGTGTGTAATCGCCAGGTCTCACATTGACGACCACGTAGTTACCGTCGGAGTCGGTTACGGTACCCTGCTGTGTGCCGTCGACGAGGACATTTACCCCAATGAGAGGCTCGCCCGAGCCGCTTTCGGTTACACGGCCTGCGATTTTTCCTTGCGCCAGCAAATCCTGAGGGAGTAGCAGCAAGACAAGCGCGCAGAGGGTGAAGGCAAAGCTGGGGAAGGGAGATTTAATGCGCATGAAAATGGCCGTGATGGATTTCGGGAATCGCAGTAGCCCGTTTTTCCGGGTATCGGAAGATATAGAATTGCACGCGTAAATCGGAGTCAATTGTGGCTGCCCAACCACCAGAAAATCGCGCACAAAGAAAAAGGGGAAGCGATTAGGCTTCCCCTTTTCAGGCAAATGAGATATCTGGCTACTTGAGGAGAACCATGGTTCGGCTCTTGCTGAAGTTGCCGTATGTGAGTTGGTAAACGTAGGTGCCGCTGGCAGCGGTTACACCCGATGCGTTAGTGCCATCCCATTGAACCGTATGTCTTCCCTTCGTATACAGATCGTTGTCGACGATCGATTTCACCAATCTGCCGGACATGTCAAATACCTTGACTGAGATCCGCTTATCAACCGGTAGTTCAAATGAAATATTGGTTGTCGGGTTGAACGGGTTGGGGTAGTTCTGCTCGAGGACGTAGTCATCGGGAAGAACAAGTCTTTCATCATCTATACTCACCCGTACTCCATCCATGGAAACAACACGAACGAAGGCGCGATACGGAGCGATGTCTCGCGACCGAAGGGTTCTGTCGTAGCGTGTTGAATCCGCATTCCATACCTCATCGATTACGTCGAGGCTATCGTCGACGCCCTGGAAGGAGAGGACGATTTCGTTAAAGCCATCGGCATCTGAGTCACCCATGTATGCTATTCCGGAAGTAAACGCAGGGTCATTTCCTGAGCCTGTCGATCCCTGCTTTGACAGAGCCGTCTCGTAGTATGTAGTTAGCACACCGGCTGAATCACGATGCACCGTATGGAATCCAGAACTGTCGGCTGGATGTCCCGTTGCGATCGAGTGGACGACATAACTTGAAGACTCATGAGGGGATCCTCCGACGTATTCGGCAATCTTGAGGAATTCGGATGGTTCACCATTCTGGAACGATGTTGCGCCGTACCCAGGGCCGCCCACTAGAATCTCAGGATTTCCGTCATTGTCCGTATCACCCACGGTAATACCTCCTGAGCCACCAATATCAATGGCGTTGTAGAATACCTTCGTGGCGTCGATAGCCAGGACATCGTCTCCCTGATCATAATCGATCACGGTAACTTGATTCGTGAACAGGTTCGCATAGAATACTTCGTCGTTGCCGTCTCCATCCATGTCGTAGGCAACTCCGCCAAACAAAGCTACTTCGTCCGCTGGTGAGGCCTTGTAGAAAATATTCGTTCCTGCAGTATCTGCGAAAGCAAATGAATCCGCCTGTACAACGGTGGAATTGAAGAAATTGAGGTTATTCCACGTGTGGTACGAGAGATCCATGTTGCCATCGCCGTTGAAATCGCCCGAAACGATTTCGTATGGGCTTCCGCCACCGAACTTGCTACCATTTTCTCGTGGACCAATTCTCGATTCGATCACCCAGGTTTCGAATCCAGTTCCGGCGCCATCGGTCTCAAACGTTCCGTTGACTGAAAGGACATACATAATATCGTCCGAACTAAAGACATCGTTTGGCACCAAGAGTTCATGTCTCCCATCCCCATCAACATCGACTGCTTCTAAGTTTTGAGCCCTTACGTTTGTCACACTGGGGTCAAGAGACGGATAGTTGCCAACAGTCGCAGGTCTAGTTCCGTAATTATCCGAACCAGCTACACCATCGTGCTCGAAAACGTAAGCGCCAGCGACCAATGCCGGGTCTGATCCGTTAAAGTCATTTCCACCGATGAAAATAATTTCCCAATTCCCATCATTGTCGAGATCTCCGGCCGTCGCATATCTTGTGTTCCAGTCCAAAGATGTCGAGTCAATAAATCCGGTCGAGTAGACCAACTCCCACGTATCAGCGCCAGTGTTTTCGATAACATGAACCCTTCCTCCAGCACTATGCTGAGCAACCAGGACTTCCGGTAGTCCATCTTGGTCCAAGTCCCATGGTCCCGACAATCCGCGAGCTCCATTGTGTGAATAAACAGGGAAAGCGTCTGTCAATTCACCAGTTCGGTCCGGATTTAATACAAACTCAGTGCTCTGGGCGAGCGCGTCGCTTGACAGGAATACCGCAAAAACAGCGGCGAAGATCACTGTAACCTTTCGCATAATCTGTACCTTACAATTTGTGCTTGTTTTTGGACGCACCCAAACCAAAGATCGATGCAGGATGGCCGTTTAATATGGCAGTATAGAAAGGTACGAGGGGTAAGTCAATCGCTCAGAGCACCGCGCCGATTGGGTGTGATCCCAATGTGGCAATTGCTTGGATTTGTAGCCCTAATTTCGCTTTCAACAGGTTGCGCTGGATCAAAAGAGATCGCGACCACCGACCCTTTTGAGTCCGTTGTCGACCAGATAAATCGCTCGTCGATTCTAGGTGATGCTTGCTTCGATGGTCCCTGTTCTTTGGAGAGGTTTTGGCGGATTGATTCCCTGGCTGTAGACCCGACAACGCATTCAATCGCTCTCTTTACTGAGCCCAGCTATGCGAACCAGCCGTTTCGCCCAGAACAGGTGGATCAGTTGCAGGCCGCTCTCGCAACACAGTTCGACAAGCTTTATCCAGGATTTGAAGTGGAGTTGTTTGCCGACGGGCATCCCATCGAAGACCTAATTCCAAACGCGTATCGACAGAACAATATCGACGCGAAGCGGCAGGCAAAAAGACGAACGCCTGTTTCTCTGGTGAAACGACAAGATTGGAAGGCCGCGCCCCAATCCGGCCTCGCAAATCGCCACATCGCTTTGTGGCATAGCCATGGGTGGTACTACGAGCCAAAACTGGACCGATGGGAGTGGCAACGGGCACGCGTATTCGGGACTGTGGAGGACCTGCTTCCGGGTGCGTTTGTCTTGCAATACCTGGTACCCATGCTCGAAAACGCTGGCGCCTACGTATTCCTCCCGCGTGAACGGGACACCCAGCTCAATGAGGTTGTCGTCGACCCGGATATCGGTTTGGGAAGGGGCTACCGCGAGTCGAATCCGGCCAATTGGATGGACGCCACTCCGGGATTCGGACTGGAACCAAACACCATGCTGGTTGCAAACGAAAACCCGTTTCGCATGGGTAATGCCAGAGCAACTGCCGCCAATCCTACCGCGACCGACACGGTCACCTACACTCCTGACCTCCCGGACACTGGCAAATATGCCGTGTACGTCTCCTATGGATCATCAGATGACCCGATTAGCGACGCTCACTATACCGTAAACCATTTGGGTGGATCAACTCGGTTTAATGTTGACCAGCGCATGTCGACCGCCACCTGGGTTTATCTGGGGACATTCGAGTTTGATAAAGGCGCACACCACGATTCAGGGAGTGTACTCCTCACCAATCAGTCCAACGATTTGGGTAACGTGTCCACAGACGCCGTCCGATTCGGCGGTGGTGTTGGCAATGTTGCGCGCTCAGGTCAGCCATCGGGTCGGCCGCGATTTGTGGAAGCGGCGCGATACTATATGCAGTACGCGGGTTTTCCCGATACCCTGGTCTACAACGTAACCGAGGAGCTCAACGACTACACGGATGATTACAGGAGCCGCGGAGAGTGGGTTAATTATTTACACGGCGCCCCAGCCGGTCCCAATAAAGATCGGAACCACCCGGGACTGGGAATCCCCGTCGACGTGTCGTTGGCTTTCCACACCGATGCTGGCGCAACGCGTGACAGTACTTCCATAGGGACGCTTCTGATTTACACAGAGCTAGATGCGGATTCATCAGCCGTATTTCCCAACGGGATGTCACGACTTGCCAATCGAGACCTTGCCGATATTCTGCAAACCGAAATCGTCGACGACATCCGCGAGTTGTACGATCCAAACTGGAGGCGCAGGAGTATTTGGAATCGACCGTACTCGGAAGCGTTTAGACCAAACGTCCCTGCGGCTCTGCTCGAGTTATTGTCACATCACAATTTCTACGACATGAAATTTGCGATGGACCCTTCGTTCAGATTCACTGCCAGCCGAGCGATCTACAAGGGGATTTTGCGGTTCATAGCATCGCAGTACGGATTCGAACCTGTAATACAGCCGTTGCCGGTGAGCCATATGACCGCCGTGCTGAACGGCGACATAGCAGAATTGTCCTGGTCACCAGTAGAAGATCCTCTTGAGCCCACCGCCACACCCGTCGGATATATTATCTACACGCGGACTGGGGATGCAGGTTGGGATAACGGCAGACTGCTGAGCGAGGCGCGGTTTACTACCAAGGCACTTGCTGAAGGGAAGATTTATTCGTTTAGGGTCACTGCGGTCAACGATGGTGGTGAGAGTTTCCCGTCTGATGTGGCGAGTGTTGGAATTGCGCAGAATCCAAACGCCGAAGCGCTTGTTGTCAACGCGTTTGATCGGGTTTCCGGGCCGGCGAGTTTTGACTTAGGAAAGTTTGCCGGTTTCACCTACTTCGATGATGAGGGAGTGCCTGACGGATTAGATCTGAACCACATTGGCCATCAATACGAATTTGACCGCGATACGCCGTGGGCGGATGACGATGCTCCCGGCCACGGAGCAAGCAACGGCGATTTGGAGACTGAAGTTTTTGCCGGGAATACGAAGGACTATGCTGTTGTGCACGGATCTGCCCTGCTCGCAAATAACATTTCTTTCTCTTTTGCAACTGATGAGGCAGTAGAAGACGCACGGATCAATCTGACTGATTATCCACTCGTGGATTTCATGCTGGGAGAAGAACGCGCCGTTGAAAAACAAATTTCTTCTGCTGGATCGAGATTCGGCGCTTTCACAGAACAAGCCATTGACAGGCTCCGCGGATACCTGGGCGGCGGTGGCAGCCTCTTGATCTCCGGCGCATACCTGGGGACAGACCTTTTTGAGAGTCGGGACTCTACAAGCGCACAGGTGCAATTCGGGCTAAACGATTTGAAACTTGCCTGGAGGACGGATCATGCGGCTACAACCGGCGAGGTTTTTTCCGTTTCTACTGATGTGCTGCCGACAATAAAACAGCTCTCGTTCAATACAGATTATAGTATGGACATGTATCGAGTTGAATCACCGGATGGACTAGAGCCCGTTGGCGACAATGCTGAGGTCATCTTGCGATACAATCAGACGAAGATTTCTGCTGGCGTTGCCTACAGCGGCGATTACAGGGTTCTCGCCCTCGGTTTTCCTTTTGAGACCGTTGTTTCGCTGAAAGATAGAAATGACCTTATGAAAGACAGCGTTTCTTTTTTGCTGGCGCCCCAATAAACCGTAGCGACTGGCCCACCTTGGTTCCTTGAGAGAATGATTGCACTGCGACCGGAAATTACAACCTACCTCGACGACGACGTCTCCTGCTTTATCAATGAAGAGGTCTCCACGGAAAGTGACAAAAAGGAATTTGTCTCGAACGATCGGTACGAAAAAGAGGTAGCCTCGCTTGACGAAAATGAACTCGTTTTCAACGACGTGGTGTTCAAATCAAACTTCATTCAAACCTTCAAGCATTTCATGCCGCTACTCGATTTGTCAGACGGTATGTCAGTGCTTGAGATGGGTGCTGCACATGGTTGGGCCAGTGTTATTCTAAAAAAGAAATTCGAGTCCTGTTACATAGTGGCAAGTGACCTTGTCCCGGACACTGTGAAGCATACTCGCCACTATGAAAGAGTCCTGGACGCATCAGTAGACGAGAAGTGGGCATTCAATTGCCGCGACATTCCGTTCGCTAGTTCGCAATTCGACCGCGTATTCACGTTTGCCGCCTTTCATCATTTTGGCGAGTACGCAGACTACACCAAGGCGCTCACCGAAATGATTCGCATCTTGAAGCCGGGAGGCAAAATTGTCTTGCTGTATGAGCCATCATCGCCCAAAATGCTATACCCATTCGCCTTCAAAAGGGTGAACAAAAAGCGCGAAGTGGATGGCGTGGATGAGGACGTTCTGGTGGTGGATGACCTGAGAAAAGTTGTCCGCGACCTGGGTTGTTCTTTTTATGCGGATCCGAGTCCGTTCTATCGATTCAGAGATGGTATCGCCGCGACGAATTACTATTTTCTTCTCTCAAAGCTAGGGCGCTTGAAAAAGATGTTTGTCAGCACGGTGAACATTGTCATTCAAAAACCGGCATAGTTTATTTACTCAGTTTCACCATGCCGATTCATAAACTTGATGTGACCCAATAGCGTGAAGTTTGCAACGTCAAGATGGGTAGAGGATACGTTGGGTAGGTTGTCTCTGTCGGAGATGATCGCGCAGCTTATAAGCGCAAGGGCGCTTAGTCACCATACCAGTTCCGATTCAACGGAGTACCGTCGTCTGGTGGACTTGGTTGAAAGGTTAAAGGTGGGCGGGTTTATTTTTTTCCAGGGCAACGCGATGGGTCAACACATACTCATCCGGGACCTCCAACGAAGATCGCGCGTGCCCTTACTCGTCTCACAGGACATGGAATTTGGTCCGGGTATGCGGTTGCCCCATACCACCACGCTTCCATCCATGATGGCAATCGGGGCCACGGGTAATCCTGACCTTGCATACGAAGCCGGATCCACGACTGCCCGCGAGGCCAGGGCGCTAGGGGTTCAGCAAGTTCATGCTCCCGTTGGAGACATCAACACGAATAGCGCAAACCCGGTGATAAACACCCGGGCGTTCGGCGACGACCCTGCGCTTGTCTCGTCTATGGTTCAGGCGTACATCAAGGGTGTTCAGGACGAACGTCAGCTTGCCACGGTCAAACATTTCCCAGGGCATGGCGACACATCCGTAGATTCGCATTTGGCGATGCCGGTGGTAAAATTATCCGCGGATGTTTTCCGGGAACAACTATTGGTCCCATTTCGGTCCGCCATAGAGGCGGGTGTTAGATCGGTAATGGTGGGACATCTTGCAGTTCCAGCTTTAGATGATAGCATGGCACCGGCGACGCTATCTGCTCCCATTGTCACCGGACTCTTGCGGGAAGAGCTTGGCTTTGATGGGCTAATTGTGACGGATGCTATGGACATGCAAGGACTTACCGACGGGTACGGTGTTGGCGAGGCATCGGTACGGGCAATCGAAGCGGGAGTGGACATGTTGCTTATGCCTGCCGATGAATTCGAAGCCCACAGCGCCCTGCTCACGGCGGTCCAAAGTGGAAGGATTAGCGAGGCGCGAATTAGGCACTCCGTTCGGCGGATTCTCTCGGAGAAAATCTGGAGCGACTTACCTCATGCAGTGCCCGGGACGTCAGCCGACCTCCGAGAAGCAGTTGGCAACAAGACGTCGAGGAAACTTGCCGAGCGCATTGCGGAGGCATCGGTAACCAAGGTTAAGGGATCAACAGATTCTAACCTTTCCGAGTCTGGCAGAATCGGATGCATCGCACTTTATGACCACAGCGTAACCCCACTACATGACACGTTTGTTGACTCGTTGGCAATCGATAGAGGTGATGTGTTGCATGCTTTTCGCATCGATCAGGAATTTGTCTCCAGCTGCCTCAAACTATCTCGCGCGGTTGATGCATTGGTGGTTGCTTCGTTCGCAAAGGTACGCTCGCACGCAGGGCGGATCGGATTGCGTCCACAACAGCTGGAGCTGATTAAAAGAGTAACTGACGCAAGCGATAACCGGCTCACTCTGGTTTCGTTTGGGAGTCCGTACGTGGACAGAGTGGTGCAAGACCAGTTTGCGACTTTTGTTTGCGCTTATTCAGATTGCCAAGCTTCGCAAACAGCTGCAGCCAGAGCCCTCAAAGGTGACATCCCGTTCAGTGGTACACTTCCCGTGACACTTTAGCGGACTCCGATGGGTTGGGGACTGCTTGTCCGGCCGAGTCGATCTACGACTCTAACCTCTATCGACTCCGCTGATCGGCCTGCAATTTGCTCATCGATCTCCAGATACGTACGCCAGCCGGGTGCTACCTCATGCTTCCAGGAGTTCCCGTATCTGATTGCTATGGCCCAGAGCCAGGGGGGTCGGTTTTCGCCCGTCGACATTTTCAATAATAACTTGTCACCTAACTTTTCCATTTGCAGAGTCGGCGGTAATGGCGCGGGCCCAGAGGCTAGCCACGGAGTTGCCGGAACCAGTGCGGGAGAGGAGTAAGGACCTGACGAGAGCATGTCCGCCATGCCGGTGCCATTATCGAAAAGCGCCTTCATACTGAAGTGGACGTTTCCAGTGGCGTCCTGAAACTCACGCGTTACGTCAATCTGGTCAATTATTTCCTCAGGCCCCCAGTGCGCTCTACCCTCAAGGAAAGTCCTGCTTGTGTAGTTGCCCGGCCAGATATGTCGCTGCCGGCGATTCTCACCAATCCACCACTCCAGGAGAACTGGATAGCTTTGCTCCGGCTTCTCGATATTCCAGTAGAGTTGCGGCGTAAAATAATCGATCCACCCCTCGTTCAACCACTTCCGTGAGTCTGCGTATAGCATTGCATAGGCATCGTAGCCCTCGATTTGCGGAGGATTACCCGGGCGCCAGATACCAAACGGACTGAGGCCCACTTTGACCCAGGGTTTGATAGACTTGATCTGGTCATACATAGTCCGAACAAACTCGTTGATGTTATGCCGGCGCCAATCATCCCGGGAGCGCGACTCGCCCTTTTCCTGCGCCCTCATCCATGATGTTGTGTCAGGGAATTGAACGGAGTTGCCGTCGTCATCTTTGATGTCGTACGGATAGAAGTAGTCATCCATGTGCACGCCATCGATGTCATACCGCTCCACGACGTCGCGTATCACCGACAGAGACAGCAGGCGGGCTTCCCGTTCCCCGGGGTCGAGCCATAGGTAGTCGCCGTACTGCTTCACCAGGTCGGGTCTGGTTATGCTGATGTGGTTGTTGGAGACGGCTGATTCGCCTGCCGGGTGCAGTGCCCGAAAGGGATTGAACCATACATGCAGCTCAAGTCCACGTCGATGCGCTTCCTCAACCGCAAAACGGAGCGGATCGTAGTATGGTGTTGGCGGTACTCCCATTTGCCCCGTGAGATACTCGGACCACGGCTCGATCTGAGAGGGATAGAGCGCATCCGCGGCTGGCCTAATCTGCAGAACAATTGCATTCAGATGCAGCGCCACGGCCCGATCGAGGATCATCCGCAATTCCTCTTTCTGGACGTGGCTCGACAAGCCCGGTTTGGATGGCCAGTCGATATTTGCGACAGTGGCGACCCAGGCAGCGCGGAACTCGCGATCGGGAACTGCCGAATTCTGGAATCGCAATTCTGGCTTGGTGGTTGCGCAGGATGCTAGCAACAGTGTGAATCCAACCAGCGCGAAGATCCGGAATGTACTTGTCATATCTGCTCGAGCGACTTCTTCATTCGGATATATTTTCGCGATACTTTCGCATCAACTGCGTTCTCGTAAAAGGAGATGGGTCCTACCCAGGGAATGGTGGCGCTCGGATGTCCCTGATTCCTAATGTCGTTCAGGCACCGTTTGCAGAGAATTGCACCAATCCCGAGTCCACGAACGGATTCGTCGGTACCCATGGGGCCAAACCATCCTGTTCCGAAGTTATTGCAATCGTATGCTGAAAATGCTTGTATCACGCCATCTTTTTCAGCCAGATGCAGGCTGATGGGATTCTGTCGAAACGCCTGCATAACTTCTGCAATCCATGGTGGCCAGCGCGCTTGAAGAAATTGCACTACGCCCTTCTGGTCGGATTCTTTGGCGCGGCGTATCACAACGGACTGAGACTCGACAAGTGCAATCTCATCCGCAGCTGTGTCAAACGGTTGATTTAGGTCGCACTGCATGTCATGTGTTTCGCCTGTCACGCGGTAGTCCATGTTTGTAAAAAAACCAATTGCGTCAGTATAGCGACTGTCAATTCCAGGCGTGAGGTAATTCGGCGAACCCTCGCCCACTCGGACCTGCAACACGCCAAGCTCGCTGGCGATCGATTCCACGCGCCTAACAAGAACACGGCCGATCCCCAATCGCTGTCTTGGAGCGCGCACTGCAACCATTTTAATGCAAACAGCCGAAGCTTGACCAATTCTGGTAGCGACCGACGCGATGAATCCATCAATCACTCCGTCTGGGCACTTGGAGACGTAGCAAAGCTCTGGTGCAAATCGTGGATCACCGAAGGTTTTCTCGATCAATGTGGATTGAGAAAGTTGATCGTGCGGAGCAGCTGCGTTCCACAGCTCGACCAGCTTCGGGACGTCAGTTTTCGGTATAGCGTAAAGATCATTCTGCATCTTCTTTCTTGCCGAATGCCGGATCGATTTTAATGAGGGCTGTGACAATAAAGCCCGGGATTGTCGCCAGCATTACCCAGATGAAGAAGTTTTGGTATCCGATAATGTCCTCGAGCCATCCGCTCAGCATTCCAGGAATCATCATCCCTAACGCCATAAGAGCTGTACAGAATGCAAAGTGGGCTGTTTTATGTTGCCCATCCGCAAAGTGGATCATGTATAGCATGTACGCAGTGAATCCGAAACCGTAGCCGAATTGCTCGATAATGACGCACAAGTTGATGACAACAAAGTTGGTTGGAAGCGCTGTGGACAGGTAGACGTAGACGAGGTTTGGCAAATTGATTGCAATCACCATCGGCCACAGCCAGTATTTTAGCCCGTTTCGTGCGGCCAGGAATCCTCCGAGAAGACCGCCTGCTACCAGGGACAAGACACCGGCAGTGCCGTACACAAATCCGACTTCACCTGTTGTGAGGGAGAGTCCACCTACCTCGACACCGTCGAGAAGAAACGGTGATGCCAGCTTTACCAATTGTGACTCTCCTAATCGATAGAGAAGGAAGAAGAGAACCGCGATTCCGACACCCGGCTTTCTAACAAAAGAAGAGACGGTCTCGACGAGCTCCGCTCCGATCGATTGGTCATCGCCATCAGCGCCCGGAGTATCCTCTGCCGGAAACGGCAGGCGCCAGCGGTGGTACAGAGCAATTCCAATAAAGATGGCGGCTATCAAATAGAACGTAGATGCCCAGGCGAAGGCTATTGCACCAGACCGGGCTTGAAATGTCGCGTGCGTTGCAAAATCCAGTTTGGGATCAACTCGGAAAACCGCAACCAGTGGCTTGTTGTAATTTGCTTGATCAACAGTAAATCGCGTGCCTTCTATGAGTGCGATATTTTTGTCACCTCCCGATCGGCCAAAGTTGACAACGAGTTCTTTGCCGTCATCGGGCGGCGCAGCTACCGAGAGATAGGCGATTCCAAGGTTACCCGTCCGTCCCGCGGGGGCGGCCCGATCGTCCGGAAAATGTCTCCTCAGAAAGGACTCTAACGGTGATGAGATATGTTTCGACCACGGCCGGCCAACCGTTCGGCTCCACAGGCCAGGTTTCTTCTGGACAGGCTTCTCGTCCTCATAAAAGCCGTTTGCGATATTGTATCGCCGTGCTTGGGCGACAATAGAATCCGCGAGCTCCGGATCAACCTGCGTCAATTCTATCGACAGCTCCTCCGGGAATATACTGAGGTCTGAGCCGCTCATCATCGCCACCGAGTCGGGCGCGATCCACTCGACCGAGCTCGGCGCGTTTTGGCTTCCGACCACCGTCTGCACGTTGACCTCGGCAGGGGGCAAACCGGTTAGGCTCTCGAGCGATCCAGCAAGAATTACCAGCAAGCCCTGGCCCGTGATCATTGCCAGTCGATAGAATGTGCTGCGTATCCCAACAAACCATGCCTGGTCGTGGGAGTTCAGTCCGAGCATGTAGAACCCGTCTGCCGCGATGTCGTGCGTCGCCGATGAAAACGCTATCACCACAAAGATCGCCAATGAGTACTTGAAAAAGTTTGGCCCCGGAAGGACAAGCGCAATTCCGACAAGGCCAGCCCCGATTAGCAACTGCATGGAGATGATCCACCATCGTTTTGTTTTGATTGTGTCGACGAACGGGCTCCACAACGCTTTTAGAATCCAGGGCAGATACAGGAGACCTGTGTACAATGCGATCTCGGTGTTCGAGATACCCAGGCGCTTGTACATGATTACCGAGACCACCATTACAAGGATGTACGGAATCCCTTCTGCATAGTACAACGATGGGACCCAGCTCCAGGCCGACGAACGACTTTTTGACACTTGTACGGGCGATTTTGGTTGGCCAGATAATAATGATGATTTGCTTTGTTCGCGAATGGAGTCGTCCCTATTTTTCCTTCTCCATCGTCGAAGAAATGAGCGATTGAGATACCGTCGCAACACCCATGCTGTCAAAACAGGAGTTCAGCCCAGAACCCTCCGCGTCGCTTCCATTTGGGAATCCATCAGTTAGACTAGAGAGAGTCCCGGTAGCCATTTTTGGTGATTCCAAATTGCTTGCATTGCAAGTTGCAAAGCGCATTCAAAATCTGATTGAGTCAAAGCGCGCCGCCGGCGAATTCGCGGTGTTGGGACTGCCAACTGGTTCGACCCCGATAGGAGTGTACCAGCAACTCAAAAACTTGCACAACAACGAAGCTCTTGATTTTGCAAATGTTGTAACGTTCAACCTTGACGAGTATTACCCCATGCACCCGGATAGTCTCCAGAGCTACAAACGGTTCATGGATGAGAATCTGTTTAATCATGTCAACATCGATCCGTCGAACGTGCATATCCCCAGTGGTACCGTTGCCCGGGAAAAGATCGAGGAGCACTGTCAGGCATATGAGCGGGAGATTCAAAAAATGGGCGGGATCGACCTCATGCTGCTTGGAATCGGGCGCAGTGGTCACATTGGGTTCAATGAGCCGGGGTCGGAAATTGATGACCGAACAAGGCTGATTGTGCTCGACGAAATTACCAGAAAAGACGCAGCCTCGGACTTTTTCGAGGAGCGATACGTGCCGCGAGAAGCGATTACCATGGGCGTCGGGACGATTTTGGAGGCCAAGGAGATCATCCTGATAGCTACGGGCGAGCACAAGGCTCCGATAATCCGACGCGCTGTCGAAGAAAAACAGACGGCTGATGTTTCCGCAACTTTCCTGCAACTGCATCCGAACACCACGTTCTTTCTGGATCGAGCCGCAGCAAGCGCATTGACGAGAGAGAAAACTCCGTGGATGGTTTCTTCAACAGTGAGTTGGACGCGGCAGATGGCCAAGCGTGCAGTGATCTGGCTATCAGAAAAAGTGGGCAAACCGATCGGTCACCTGGATGCTTCCGACTTCCACCGGAATCATCTGCATGAACTGGTGCACCAACATGGGGATGTCGACAGTTTATGCCAGATGGTTTTCGAGGATCTACGTCGCCGGGTGCGATATCGCGAGAGCTTGCCGAGCGGTGAGACAATTCTGGTATTTAGTCCGCACCCCGACGACGATGTTATCTCCATGGGAGGGATGTTGTCGAAACTCGTTCGTAATGGCAACAACGTTACGGTTGCGTATATGACTAACGGATCTGTTGCAGTTTTTGACAGCGATGTCAGGCGTCATGTGCGTTTTCTTGAAATGACGGATGAGATGTTTGGCTGGGGCGGCGCGCAAGCGGATCAGAAATACAAACAGATTCTGGCAGCGTTGGAGGCGAAACAACCGGCGCAGGTTGACACAGTCGACGTCCAGAAACTCAAAGCCAATATCAGATACACGGAGGCGATTGCGGCGGTGGAGGTAATGGGTTTGTCGGTTGATGATACCCGATTTCTGGATTTGCCTTTTTACAAAACTGGCAGAGTCCGCAAAGACCCCATCGGCCCGGAAGATGTCCGAATCGTGCTGTCTTTGTTTGACGAGCTAAATCCCGCGCACATTTTCGTCGCCGGAGATCTATCCGATCCGCATGGAACGCATCGGATGTGTTACGGAGCGATTGCGAGCGCGGTAGGACGATATCGTTCAACTACGGGAGAAGAACCTTCGATTTGGCTATACAGGGGGGCGTGGCAGGAGTGGGGCATCGATGAAGCAGACGTCTTCGTTCCGCTCAGCAAGAACGACCTGGAGCAAAAAATCGAAGCGATATTCAAGCACGAGAGTCAGAAAGACCGGGCTCTTTTCCCGGGCGCGTATGACGAGCGGGAGTTCTGGGAGCGCGCTAGAGACAGAAATCGCGAGACAGCGCGACGTCTCGATGCCCTCGGTCTACCAGCGTTCTTTGCAGCCGAGGCTTACGTCGTCGTCGACGAGATGTAGAGCGCGCGCAAGTTCAAAAGACCAGTCGGTCTTTCAGTAATTTTGATCTCTCCCGGCTAGCCATGACTTCGTGACCGCCTGTCAGGATGAGTTTGTACCGTCCAGAGAACCAGGGAATCATTTCCTTAATGTGTGACAGTTGTACCAGCGCAGATCGGTGCACGCGGAGGAAGTGAACCGAGCTTAGGGTATCTGTAAGCTGATCCAATGTATAGCTCACTATGTGCTGACGAAGTGCTTTCCGGCCGTCACTGTCTGGTTCCTGTAGGATGTTCAAACGCGTAATACCGTCGTTGATTTCTGCACAAACCAGGCGATCAACCGGGACGATGAGGATCCGATCCCGGAACGGTATGGATATTTGATCAACACCTTGCGCAGACGGGGTACCAGTTGAAATAGACTCCTCAGACTGTGCATCAACAAAGTCCATGAGTTTGCCAATTCTATCGTCAAAGGAAAGCCGTTCCTCCGGCATCTCGCTGAACCTGATTGCCCTCTTTACAGCTTTTTCCAGCCGTTCGATGGAGATGGGCTTCAGGAGGTAATCAATAGCGTTCTCATCGAAAGCCTGAATCGCGTACTCATCGTAGGCTGTGGTGAACACAACGAGCGGCCTTTTGTCAGGGTGGATCCTTTCGAGCACGTCAAAGCCGTTGAGTTCCGGCATTCGGATATCGAGGAAGAGCAGGTCTACGCCGCCGGCCTCCAGGCTCGACAAAGCCTCGTAGCCATTTTCGCACTCACCCTTGATCGAGATCTTATAATCGGATCGGAGATCTTTGAGTAGTTTTTTCAGCCTATCCCGCGCGGGTGATTCGTCGTCGACGATAAGGACATTGAGCATAGCAATGCACGCAGTGATATTCGAGATTGATCTACAATGTAGGCTCTTTACCTATTCTAACGCTAATTGTTTTTTAGATCGACCTTGTTGGGAATATGTATTGTTGCTTTTGTGCCGCCGATAGCCGGTGATTCGATTCGCAGCAAATCGGTTCGACCATACAATTGTTCAATTCGACTACTGATATTCTTCAGTCCAATGCCAAAAAATGACGTCTCGGTATTTTGGGAGGCCAACGCCGGGATTCCAACTCCGTCATCGACCACGGTAATCAGAATTCCATCATTGTCTTGCGCCTCTTTCGCTTCAATATTGATTGTTCCGCCTCCGAGCTTACGCTCGATTCCATGCTTGACAGCATTTTCGGTTAGCGTCTGAATAGCAAAGGCCGGCACGAGATGGGCTTCAACGCCATCCTCAATTTGGACGATGAAATCCAGCTTGTCACCGAAACGCGCCTGCTCAATCGAGATGTAATTTTTTACCAGCTCGATCTCAGATTCAAGCGTGACAAACGGCTGGTTTTCTGTCGCCAGCGTGTGTCGAAAAATCGTTGCCAGGTTTTCGACGACCGTTTCAGCTTTACGCGGATTCTCACTGATGAGTGCGATGACCGTGTTGAGTGCATTGAATAGAAAGTGCGGATTGATCTGAGCACGAAGGGCAACCATCTGCGCTGCTGCCGTTTCGCGTACCAGTTCTTTTTGACGGTCTTCTAGTCGTAGGCGTTCAATCGCCAGGGCGAGCTGGCTTGCAAACCACCGCAAGCGATCGATATCTGTAATGTTGTACACCGCGCGGTTTCGTTGTTTGTCACCCAGCACAATTAAGCCCATTGTCTTGTCCGAGCCTCGGATGGGTATTACCACCGATGCCTTATGTAGATTGAGCTCCTGTCTCAAGTCAGGGTCCAGGGAGCTTTCGTCCAGCTCTCTGTTGGCGCACCAAATCGATGGATCGCGTTCAAACGAAGGAAAGAGTTTGCGAATGAATCCTTCTGTGATGTAAGGTGCTTCAGGACGATAGGTGGACAGGATCCAGTGTTGTGACACCGGATCGAAGAGGCTCATGATTCCGGACCGGGCACCGAATGTCTCGGAAACCAACTCAATGGCCTCTCGGACAAAAACATCTTTGTTCGCAAGCGTGCGAGCTTTTTCCTGAAACTCGCCAATCAATCTAGCCGAGTGTCTGCGATCCGATCGAACGAAGTTCTGAATTTTATCTCCATAGATTCGGAATAGGCGTTCGGCAAGTACGATCAGTCCAACCACCAGCAATCCTCCAATGATGTTGCGCGACGACCCCAGTGGTCCTGCGATGCGCTCGATCAAGCCCATGCCAGCCACAAATAGAATGAAGAGCAGGCCGATGGCTGAAGCGTACGCCACCGCTCTATAGATCAGGTGGTCGATATTCCCGTATCGCAGAGTCGAATGAGAAACAAGTGCGACAGGTGCGATAGACAGAAGCTGAGCAGAAACGACAAACCAGGATGCAAGATATTGATCCCCCTCGCCGAGAAGCGGTACAATACCGAGTATTATGAGTGCGGCGGCAATCGCCACAACGAGTGTCAGGAAGGAGCCTGTTATATGCCAGTCGCTGCGGGCCTGAAATGAGTTTACCGATTCGTTTCGTCCGGAAAGATGTATCAGCATTATGGCGGCTGCCAGCGCGATGTAAACGGAAGCATAAAAAAGAATCGGCGATACCAGTTCGTCCAGATTGATGGGGCCAATTCCGCCAGTTGCAATTGCGATCAGAGCCAGGCATGCAAGGATTATAGTTGGTAGATACATCACCATGTAGTACCTGGGCAATGCAGGCAGCGACCATTCGCTGGGCGCTCGGCCGACAACTTTCCGTACGAGCAGTACCGGGAAGACAATCCATCCTATGAGTGCAATACTCGTTACGACCTGAAAAATTGTTGCGTATGCCGTGCCTTCCTGCGGCGGTCCGACAAACTCGATTGACAGGATGCGCAACAGGTTACCCACAATCCAGAATGCCGAAACGAGGATCAGCATAAAAGAGAAAAGCGCTGGTTTGCTTTTTCGCCTAAGGGGGGCTGCTGATATCAGGCCAAGGAGGTGGATGAACGCTCCAACAGCGAATCCCCAGATCGCGAAGCGCCATATCAATCGGGAATTAGGATACAGGAACGTTGGATAGCGGGTTAGTTGGACCTCGGCGTCGAAGGGCAGGTTTTCGCGCATCAAGGTATAGCGCACGGAATTACCGGGCGGGACACCCTCGACAGCCTGTTGCAGATCGCTGGCATTGAATAGCTGCAGTCCGTCGAGAGAGAAAAAAACATCGCCCTCCCTGATTCCGGCGCGATAGGCTGGGCCTGCGGGGAAAACATGATCAGCCACGATCGGTCCGTCCACCTCATTCCACACCACCCAGTCAAAAGATCGGGGGGACGATGCAAGTGATGTATCATCCAGTACACGTGCCACGTCGTACCAGTCCCATGCCGTCTGGACTAGCGGGATAAGCGCAATAATCGGCAGCACGATTATCAGGATTCCGGAAATCGAGTTGCGATACTTCACCCTGTCGGTTCTTTCTTAAGTTGTACGTTTAGGTCTATCATATAAGGTAGAGACTGTCGTCGTAAGGATCCCCTCATTAATTTAGCCATGCCCAAAATGCTCATCGATACGCACGCACATGTATACCACGATCGGTTGGCGGGCGATCTATCTGATGTACTAGTCCGTGCGAGAGAAGCTGGTGTGGAGATAATACTCATGCCAGCCATCGATGTGCCTTCTATACAGAAAGCGTACGATCTGTCGCGGGAAAATCCAGGCTTGTACGTGATGTCTGGAATCCATCCGTCGGAGGTCAAAGACGCCTCCGAGGAGTCATTCGAGATAGTAAGGCAATGGTGTGAAACCGATGCGGTAGTTGCGATCGGCGAGAGCGGCCTGGATTATTACTGGGATCGATCGTTTGATGCGCAACAACATCAGTTTCTCAGGAAGCACATCCAGTTAGCGGCGGAGACAGACCTTCCGCTGGTTTTACATAATCGGGAGGCTGACCACGATCTCATCAGAATACTCAACGAGGAGAAGGAAAACCTTCCTGCCGGACAGAGACTCCGTGGGGTTTTTCATTGCTTCGGTGGGCCGAGCTGGATGGTTGAAGCCGCATCAAAGTTGGAGTTTCTTGTTGGAATCGGAGGCACTGTTACGTTCAAAAACTCTGGAGTGGATGCGATCGTCAGAGAGCTGCCCCTGGACATGATCGTCCTGGAAACGGATGCACCGTTTCTTGCGCCGGCGCCGCACAGAGGAAAGCGCAACGAGCCCTCATACCTTGCGCTCGTCGCGGAAAAGGTCGCGGAGGTTAAGGGGTTGGATGTAACAGAAATTTCCGAGATTACCACTCGCAACGCCCGGCAGCTTTTCGGTGTCTAGGGAACGAACCCGGTGGTCACAGCAAGTGATATCTCACAATTTGGTAACATTTGCCTGCGGTACCTGCGCCTCGCGTCGTCGGTTTGTATCCTACGGTCTGATAATTCGTCCTCTCACATGGGCATAACCGGTATCCGTCAGTCACTTCGTCTTGTCTGCCTCTTTGGGCTACTCACTTTCGCATCGACGGGTTGTATCGGGACGGATCTGATTGATGATATCCCGTTTGCAGAACCGCGTATTGTAGTCTCGCCAGAAACGGATGCCCTACAAATTGGTGAGATGCTTCAATTTTCCGCAACGTACTACGACGGGTTCGAAAACGAAGTGGCGGAGGCTGCGGTTGATTGGGTATCGGCTGATGTATCCGTTGCCACGATCTCCTCAGATGGGATTGCAACGGCGGTCGGTTCTGGCACGACGCAGATCATGGCGGTCTTTGAACAAACCACAAGTTCTCCTTCGGTTCTAAATGTAGTCGCAGACCCAACCCAGGTTGCGACTATTCGCATCGATGGCGACGACCGAACCATCCAAAAGGGTCTAACTGAAAACTTATCTGCTCGAGCTTTCAACCTGTCGGGTGAGGAGATACCAAATGTTACGATTAGTTGGGCGTCAGACAATACGGATGTCGCGACGGTTTCCGCCGATGGGCTAGTGACGGCAGTAGAAAGCGGGGGAGCTAATATTACGGCCAGTGCTTCTGGTGTTTCGAGTGTTCCGATCAGGATTACCGTTCCAGGCTCCAGCCGATCGGGCCGGTTCACTGCGCGGCAGGGGACCTCGTATACCGTGCGCGGTGGTGTTACTGTACGGGAGAAAGATACCGGCGGTTTGATCGTGGAATTTGCCGACGATTTCGGTACGAGCAACGGGCCGGACATTCAGGTCGTTATTTCCGCAACCGAGAACTTCACTCCCAACTCCATATCACTGGGCGTTGTCAAGTCAACAAGTCGGGCGCAGTCATACGACGTTCCCGCGGGTGTTGCCCTGGCAGACGTGAACTGGATACTTATACACTGTGTTAGCTTTAACGTAACCTTCGGACAGGCCGAGATGAATCAGTGAGACAGTTCCTTCGAAATATCGGCCTAACTTTAATCCTTCTCTGCATGTTCGTCGGTGATGTGGCAGCTGATGGTTGGCCGCAGAAGCGGGGAGACAAGTATCTCCAGATATCCTTGAGATCGTTCCGATCGGCGACGTACTACGAGTTCAACGGTAATGACGTAGCGATTCCAACCGTGAGTGACTACACGTTCTCGTTTTACGGCGAGGTTGGACTTACAGACAGGATAACAGCGATTGTCAACTTTCCGTTTGTCGAGAGAATCACCCGCAACGAGCAGGTGGGCCGCGAAACGGGAAGAGTGTACACGCCTGGAGCGGCTGTTACTGGCGTTTCAGATCCCTCCGTGGGTGCGAGGGTAGGGTTGCTCACCAGCAATAATCTATCAGTAAGTGGTGCGTTGCTTTTGGGTTTGCCCCTCGGGCAAAACAGCAATCCGGATGGTCTATTCACGGGCGACGGCGAGTTCAATCAGATTCTGAAATTGGAAGTCGGGTATTCGTTCTATCCCGTGCCAGCCTACTTTTCGGCTGGGGCCGGTGTCAATATGCGGAGCAAGGGTTTTTCGGATGATTTTATCGCCAATGCTGAGTTGGGCTATTCGGTTACGCCAGATCTGTTGGTAAATCTCAAGCTCAGCGGGGTACAGCCTTTGCGGAACGGTGATGAAGACGCCGGCGGTACCGCCGGGTTTGGTGCCAGCGAAGCGCGGTTCGTCTCGTTTGGCCTGTTTGGCATGTACGATATCGCCGAGACGGGCGTAGGCGTCATAATCGGTGCCGAAACAGCCCGCTGGCGTCAAAAGGTTCTGTCTGGGACTTCGCTCACTGTCGGCCTTTACTTCAGGTAGGCCTCAGCCTGGAATCGTCTACCTCGCGCAACATTCTGCCATCTGCGTAACAGATTTGGGCCTCATCCGTCGAAAGAGTTCCAAAAACTATAGATTGCAGAATGGCGGAATCACTTCTCTTTGTCCCGGACATTAGTGGGTTTACCGAGTTCGTAAACAACACGGAGGTCGAGCACAGCAAGCACATCATAGCCGAATTGTTGGAGTTGATTATTGATTCTGATGAGCTTGGTCTCACGGTAGCAGAAATTGAGGGCGACGCAGTTCTTTTCTACAAAGAGGGAGAGGTAGCTTCCCTGGTTGATTTAGCCAAACAGGCTGAATCGATGTTTGTAAATTTCCATGCGCATTTGAGGAAATATGAGTCGCACCGAATCTGCGAATGTGGCGCATGTAGAACGGCACACAAGCTCACCTTAAAAGTCGTCGCGCATTGCGGACCGATTGAGTTCTTGAAAGTAAAAGGATTCAACAAGCCATATGGATCTGATTTAATTCTTGTCCATCGCTTGTTAAAGAACGACGTTCCCAATAGTGAATATCTACTGGTCTCGAAATACCTTGCCGATAGAGAAGGCAACATCGAGAGCGTTCCCGAATGGGTTAAGCTCGAAGAGGGGGAATCAGCATACGAAACGATTGGTCCGGTTCGCTATCTCTATGCTGGACTGGAGGAGCTGCACTCGCGAGTGCCAGAGCCAGAACCTGCCCCGCATTTCGCGTTAATCGCCGAGCCCATTGTAGTCGAGGGAGAGGTTGAAGTTGATGCCGATACCCTCTTCCGAGTCGTTGGAGATTTCAGTGAACGGCTGAGCTGGAACGACGAGGTTGATGAGTTCCTTTTCGATCCGGCAGAAATCAATCGAGTTGGGACGAAGCACCAGTGTATCATCGACGGCAAGTCGATCGATTTTGAAACCGTTACTGCCGACTTCGGCGAAGACAAACTGGTGTATGGTGAACGGATTGAGAAACCTCCTATTGTTGAAGATGCGGCTTTCTTTTATGTGCTTTCCCCGGGAGGCGACCGAACTCATCTTAGGATCGAAGGTCACTATCATCCGCGAAGGTTTCCGTTCAATCTTACGACGCCATTATTTAGAAAAGGCACACGCGGGTTGATGGCCAAATCGTTCCAGAAGATTAAGGCGGCTGCGGAGCAACTCGCTATGCAAACGGCTTAACTTGTCGAGTCTTTCAAAAGCGCTCCGTACTTCGCTCTCATCTTCGCGACCTTGGGCGATATTACGGCTGCACAGTAGGGCTGGGAGCCGTGATTGCGATAATATTCCTGGTGATAGTCCTCCGCCGCGTAGAAATCGGGTGCCGGGAGGATTTCTGTTACGATCGGGTCGGCCCAAATCCCCCTTATCTCTTCTGATGAAACGAGCCGCTGGGCGGTCTCGGCTTGCTCATCCGAATTGAAAAAAATTACTGATCGATATTGAGTACCCACATCCCCGCCTTGCCTGTTAAGCGTTGTGGGATCGTGCATTACAAAGAATATCTCCAGCAACGTATCATACGAAATGACCGCGGGGTCAAACTCGATTTGTACCACTTCGGCATGACCCGTACGTCCGGAGCATACCTCGCGATAAGTGGGGTTTGGCACCTTGCCTCCAGCATAGCCGGAGGTTACCGAGCGTACTCCCTTCAGATTTTCAAAGACAGCTTCGAGGCACCAGAAACATCCGCCACCTAGCGTCGCTTTCTCAATCATAGAATTCACCCTTTAGTCAGGAATTGTTGCAACACAGAAATCAACTGGCCATGTGTTGCAAGAAATCCGCACCCGTTACTTGAGCGGATTAAGAGTGAGCCTCCAAGGAAGCATGCAGATTAAACATCTCCTGGAAAAGATCTGGATCTTGTGATTTGATCATCATCAGTTCGGGATGAAACAAGTTTTCCGGATGCGGACCCGCGAAATAGAACCTCCAGAATTCGAGTCTATCATTTTCTGGCAACGTTCGCAAATACTCGATGACGGCCGGTACATTTTTACGGACAAAATCTTGCAGAGGCATTTGTAAAAGTGACAATCCGTCGGCTTGCCATTGAGAGCCGCTACCGAGACCGTTTAGCTTCTTGAGGAAGTTTTCCTGTCCGATATTGTCATTGTATTGAAACTGCTGTGCGTATGTGGCCACATCAGCTGAATAGTACTCGCCATCATGGAACAACGCATCGAATCTGTCCTCGGACCCCGGGAAATAGTAGAACAGATCTGTTTGTGCAAGATTCTTTTCCTGTTCGCTTGATGTTAGTTGCGTCGCCTTGAACGCCCATTGAATCAGCCCTTTCTGTTTCTCCAGGTCCATGGTGTCGGCCGGAGACAGGTTGTTTGAGGCGTATTGCACTCGCATCGAGTGGTAATCATTCACCTCCTGCACTTGCGTGGTGGATTGACGCTGATCGGCGTCAGATCTCGTTTGGCAAGAGAACGCGGTAAGGAGCTGGAATGAGCTCAGTGACAGGGCGACCGCTGTAGAGATTTTGTATCGAATCATGATTACTCGCACGCTGGTTCGGATTCACGAATATAGATAAAGCTACGAGAATCGCTGGATCGTATTCGGGCAAAAATTGAGTCCCGCGCCGCCGCGGATTGTGATAGAACATTGCCGCCGAGGACCTGGAAACCGGGCATTAGACAACCGGCGGTTTGATTCACTCTGTTTCCAGCATGAATTAGAATCGCAGACCGTCCCGGCACGCGCGAAAGTGCAAAGTGGTTTGAGAATCGCGGGCCATTGTGTTCAACGAGTTCATAGCCTCCTGGCGGAATTCTTAGTCCGGAACCCTCTTCCGAGGAGGAGGGGCCGTCAGGCTCCAGGAAAAAGCCGGAGAGAGATTCAAACTCAAATGTGCTTATGGTACCCGTGCCGTTCCCTGATGCTTGCCTGGTCGCTGTTATCAGGTTTTCATCGTCTTCAACGAAGATCGGATTACTGGGTGAATTGCCGTATATGAGTGTACCGCCATGGACACGCTGGAAGAACGTTGTGCCGATGTTTGCGAACGTTTGCCCATCGACGACGATCGATGCCGATGTCTCGGGGCTCCAGATAACCGCACCGGACGAGTCGTGCCGGAACCAGTCAAGGCCGTTCGAATCCAGATAAGATACAGGGTTCCCTCGCGCGTAATGGTAAGGCGATAGCCATGGTGAGTTTCGAGCCAGCGGATCCAGCGCCGACCATCTTCCAATCGCAGGGTCGAGCCATCTGAATGTCGACCGGTAGAGTCCAGTCACTTCATTCCACGTCAAGCCCCCGAACAATCCATCCTGGACCCGCTCCCCGGAGATCGAAACTCTTCGGGCCATCGGCGATCCGAACGGAAAATAATCTGCGTACTGGACGACTTCTGCGTTTTCAGAGACCGTAGCCCTTATGGTGCCAAGGTGATCCGTCAAGAAGTAGAACCGCCCGTCAGTCTCAGTGGTGGGGGGCTGCGTTGGATCCTCACCGGGAAGCGTTCGGACGGACGAAAAGTAGTTCGCTGTCTTATTCTCCGAGTCGATTACCTGGATAAACAACTGCTGGGTAACGTCGCTGTCGCCCGTGTTCGACATTTGCATGGTAAAAGTTGGAGACGGTCCTTTCTGCAGTTGCACTTTGTTGAAAGAAAATCGGTAGATCAGGTCGCCGCCGTCCGGATCACGGGACCCAGATGCATCCCACGTTACGACATCCCCATGCTCAAATACGTAGTGCGGATATCCTCCATTGTGGCGATCAGGCTTCACATCGATAATCGGAGCATTCTGACCGCTGGTTTTTCCGGCAGAAACAATGAGTGCTGCCATTATGAACGCAAGTACATTCTTCATTGTGATCCTACCGTTTTTACTGTTCCCAGGACGACGCCACTGGGTGTGATTATATTTATCGAGTATCCATTCTCCGTAAGCGTCGCCAACGGAGCTCGGAAAAAGCTGTTGAAATAGCGACTGTTCGATGCTCCCAACCACCGGGCGGCGATGCGGCCAAAAGGATCGTAGATGTATGTTTCTGTCCCCTGGTCTGTTGTCACTTTTACAGGTTGATTCCGATGATTGTACTCAATCGTTGTCCCGCCATCGCCAAACGAGGTTATCTGATTTCCGTTGTAGTCAAAGTTCGGTTGGGCACGACCAGAAATTGTACTAATTCGATTTCGCCCGGAAGCAATCGATATGTTTACTGTATTGCGTCTCCCGTTTTCGTTGGTCCTGTCCATCCTGAGTATGTTGGACGATCGGTCGTATGTAACCCCAGGAAGGTCGCCAGCGCCGAGAGTATAATTGTTGGAAGATTTCCAGCTCGATCCCGGTGTGTCGCGCTTTCCAAACTTCGCAGACTCCAGTCTTCCGGCTTTGTCATACCGGTAAGTGTAACCTGCTACAGCCCCACCGGAATGGTTGCCGGATGTCCGCCATGCTAGCCATGCGATATTCCCCGACATTTGTTTGGTACCGTCCAGTAACCCGACCTCGGCAAGTTTGTCGTAGCCAATGCTCATCGCAAACTTGTCGCTACCGAAATTTCGGATGTCGTTTATCGCTGTGAGCTGGCCTCGAGTATCGTAGGAGTAGTCAATCGTTTGGACATTATCGCCGAGCGTTAGCGATTGAAGCTTTCCGTTGGGCCCATACTTGAAGAGCGCCTCAGGACGCAACTGGCTAACGTTATTTCCAGACGACCTGATGGCCTTCAACCTGGAAAGATCATCGTAGAAATAATGCAAGGTGATGCCGGTCCCGTTAACCTCGGTCTGAAGGCTCACCAGCCTGTCTTGACCGTCGTATTTGTATTTGGCCTCGATCAGCTCGCCATCGGCGAAGGTGACCCAGCCGGTAAGCGGTAATCCGTTTCTGCCATACGTCCATTCGTATGCGTCTGAGCCGTAGCTCGAGTAGTGCGTGGCAGCGATCAAGCGCGACCCGTCGTACACGTAGCTATTTTCCAGTTTTACGGATGTGGTTGGCCAGCGGCGGTCGTCTACGGGCGCGCTAGAGATGGAGGTCGAACCGGTATAGATTCCTTCTTCTACAACGTTGTCGGCTTCGTCATATTTGTAGTACACATACCCCTGTCCTTGTCGTCCCGCGCTGTTTGGATCGCGAATGAATCTGATCCTTCCGCTTTTGTCATAGCGAACGAGATAATCGGAGGATTCGTTGAGCGGATTACCGTCCTGATTCCCATCTGCGTCGGCAAGTTGCCAACCGGTAAGACGACCGGCACCATCGTACAACACCTTCCTCCGAACGTTGCGCGGGTCAGTGGTTTGACTCAGTCTGCCCACCGCGTCGTGATCAAATTTTGTCGTCAAGTCGCCTGTTGGCATCTTGACAGATTCTGATGATGTGAGTCCGGACGCTCTAACACGAGTCGTCGTAGTGCCGCCTTGCTCATCAACTCGGGTCTGCTTGATGGTTCGACGGCCAGCGACTGATTCAATTGCATACGTGTACGTAATGGGACGGCGCGCGCCAGCAATGAGTCCTGGCCTGTATGATCGTACAGACTTGCCTGTCGCCGAGTTGAAGTCGGTCTGATGGAAAGCGTACGAGTTTCCGTACTGGCTGAGAGCCAATTGGTCATACTCGCCTTGCAAGAGAAAGCCAGGTGCAAAGGTGTTTACGGGAAGCCAAGCCTTTTTGGTGAAGCCGCGCGCGTTTCTGTCGTATCGCTTTGCGACATTCGTCGAGTCACCCCAAGTGTACTCTTCGACGAGTTGGCCCAGCTCGTCAACGACCATCGTCGACGTAGATGGATTCTCATAAACCAAGAGGTTGTCTACAATCCATCGGTTATTTGCGTTCGCTCTGCCATAGTTGAAGAATGCCACCTTCCGAATTCCGTCTGTCTGCGATCTCAACGGCCGATTGAGCAACATCGGGACTCCATCCAGGAAATAGGAAACTTGCTGCCGCTCCGTTGACAGGATGATCTTGATGCGGTGTAGCTTGTCGGATGATATGCCGCTAGCAATCCGATCCCACTTTCCGTTGGCGTACGCATTCCAATTATTCCCGGCACCCATCGAGGTCCAAAGTGCGTTCCCGGTTGTCCCATTTTTTCCATTCCACGCGGAGGTACCGGCGGCAAAGCCAAATGCCCAATTCGAAACATCGTCGGTGATTAGGTCAAATTCGATCGCAACGTTTCCTGCAATGCTGGATCCGAGATCTGCAACAAACCGGTCCGCATTCCATGTTGATGATTTCCCGCGATTCGTGTGAACCAACCGACCGTTTGAGGTCTTCCAGGTACTGACAGCACTTCCACCGGCCTCGCTGAATTTGGACCAGCCGCTGGCGCTGTCGAAATCGAAATAGTGTTTGGCAGTTCCGATGCTTCCAAGGAGTAACGTGCGTGGATTACTCGCACTCGTTTGCACAAGGGCCCGTGGACCATCCATGTCGGCCCAATAGGATTTCTTTACATCTTTGTTCGCACCGATCTCAGCCGCCAGGCCTCCTTCGTCGCCGTACAGGTACCAGCGGGTGTCTCCCCAGGGATCCGAAATCTTTTTCTTTTGACCTGCACGGTTGTATTCAACCGAAAAACAACCAGACGTGGTTGTGATGCCGACCACGTAGGCATTAGCGTAGGAGGTCTTGCCGCTTCCGCAACTGGAGGAGTCACCATAATTCACTTTTTGTTTTGCACCGTGAGGTCGTTGGATCTCCCGCACCCGCCCATGGCTGTCTCTCTTGGTGTTCTTTAGGGTGGACATCCATTTTGCGCCTGGTCCGTGTGGGAAAGAAAGGCCAGAGGATGTTTTGCCGCCGGTATACACCAGAGTTTCGAAGGGAAACAGTCGTTGGACAGTCTCATCAGTACTCGGCTGGATGGTGAAATTTTGCCACAGCACTGCCTGGGCAGATACCGTCTTTATTGAAAGTCCGTTTCCTAATTCACCCCATTCATGTAGCACAGTTGGCTTAAGTAAATTCTCATCAACTAACCCGGGGTATTTTTCGTATGCGTAAGTGGTCTTCATGACCTTGTCTGGATAGCCGGCTTCCTTCCCGACGGTCATCCATGGCAGACCAGTCTCTGCTTTGAGATGATACTGGGTCGTAAAACTGATTTCAGAAGCTTCGATCGTTTCGCTTGCAACACTTTTGCTGGTCGTCCAGGCGGGTTTCCAGTAGTGGCGAAGTTTGCGCCCCGAGTCGACAGTCAGAATGGATGAAAGCGGCGTGAGTCCGATGTCCCGATAGTAGTCGACACTCTTTTTGCCGGCTGTGTTGTCGGAAGCTTGAAGGATCTCGCCCCAACCCAGCGACGCATTGTCGCCAAGGAGGAAATAGCTACCCTTGTACTTGTAAAGTATTGACGATCGCGGTTTAGCGCTGGCCGAGAGAAACTCACTACTTCGATCCGTGGCGTATCGGGAGACTCGGTACAAACCTTCAGTCAGTTCTTCCCGGACCCACGTATACATCACGGCTGCCCTGCCACGATCTTGTCTCCTGAAAAAGACGTCGTTGTTGATCTTGCTGAACCAAAACCGCGGGGGGATTCCGGAAATGCGTCCTTCCCCGTAAGTAAACGTGGAGGAGGTAAGACTGCGGCCCTGTTTACCTGTCCGGTTGATTCGCTTTACCCGCGCGCCACCTTGCCGGCGATTAGACGGTGCGGTAAACGTAGATCTACTACACTGGCTTCCATTGCCACAGGTGCTGTACGGTATATATGCGCCGCCTATTTTGTCGTTCTCATAGGTTACCTGTTCAGTCAATCCGCTCGGATGGGTAATTGACTTCAATGACCACGCGTGCGCTTTTGAAGTAGAGTTGTGTCTGGCAAAGTATCCGAATAAATCCTCATCGCCAGAATCGAGTCCGTACTGGCTCCCGGACGGTGTGTGATACGTGAATCGATACTCCGCGTGTACTGCGGAGTTTGTTTTCGAGCCCTGACCCCGGAAAGCAATTGCGTTAAGGCGTGTGCGTTTGGATCCGTTGATCCCGGCAAAACCTTTCGGATTGGAATCAATGTCAACCGATTTGATCGGCTCGCCGAGACTCAGATGCCGACTGAAAAGTTTAACACCGGTTAGTCTTTGATAGTACGTACCATTGTCGCTCCAGGTGTTGGGCACCTCACGCGCATTGCCATCGATCCCGGAGTACGAAAATGTTGCGACATGCGTCGGTGTGTCGATGCGTTGAAGGTAGGTGGATTGTTGCGCTAACGTATTCCCGAAAAAGAATCCGTTCTTCCACTGCGTGACGGGAGTTGTGTACTTCAGCGAAACCCATTCCCCTTTGGTGTTGGACGGGTTCAGGTTCGCCCGACCTTTGATGAGGTCGGAGCCTGAGACCGGGCAATTCCGTCCCATGATTGCAATGAGTCGCCACGATCCGACATACCAATCATAGTAGAAAGATCCA
Organism: Rhodothermales bacterium; assembly: GCA_965224105.1. Lineage (GTDB taxonomy): Bacteria > Bacteroidota > Rhodothermia > Rhodothermales > JABDKH01 > CBDCYH01. The sequence continues at coordinate 267,422 of CBDCYH010000001.1, forward strand.
CCGAAGAAGGGATCGCGCGCAACGCCCTGGTATGTGTTCAAAGTTGGCTGTGCGAAGACATACCGCACACCATCCAGATCTGTTATCACGAATCCCGCATAGTCGGGTCTATTCGATGTCCCAGTCTGCCGAGCGCGTTTGGTGACATAGGGGAGAGGGGTTCCGTCGCCGGGTTTAGAAAAACTGATGGGACCATCGATAACATATTCAATCTTGTACGGCTTCCAGTTGGTCGCAAAAAAATCGCTAGTCGAAGCAGGACGCTGCGATGGACCCGTTGGTGGGGCATAACCAGGATCCAACCGACCGTTGTATCGAACCATGGTAAACGCTTGCAATGGAAAACTAACTGCATACTCGTCGGGAAGCTCATCAACCGGGTCTGAGAAATCAGCCGCAGCCAGGAGCGTGTCGTTCACAAGTCCAAGAACATCTCTCGCGATGTGGCCTGGGTCAAAACTCCAGCCGAGTCCGAGCGACGATGCTGCCTGGCCAACGGCGTGGCTGGAGGTGTACGAGAAATTGATAGGGAAGTCCAGCCCTCGACCAGGAACCGTCATGATCGGGATTGAGAAAGCCAGGTCGCCCGTGGATCCTACTCCAAGCGACACCGGGATGGATCCTTCGTTGATCTCCTGCTGGGCCGCAGGATAATTGGCATGAATGGGCGTGACCTGTGCGCTTGCAGATGAGACCCATAGGGCTGCAATGCAGAAAACAGACGCTAACCGCAAAGAGTGTTGGATACGTTGCATAGTGCGTGATTGGATCGATTGTTTTAGTGAGCTCGATCAACCACAAAGCCTTTCCCGATTCCAAGTCAAATATGTTTGCAGGTTAGTGCGGTCGTTGGGTATAAAATTTTAGCCGGTGTGTTTATCGCAGAAACGAGGTGTGATCTTGGAAACGATACGCGAATTGGTCAACTCCGACGAGATCATGATTGAAGATCTGCAGGGGGACATGCGGGAAATTGCCACCGAGCTCGGAATTAAAGCAGCGCGCTATTTAATCTATGCGTTCGAGGGTTCTGCCTTATATATACCTACCCGAAGCAGAATCAGAATGTCCCGGTTGCGGCGGACAATCGTTAAAGAGTATGATGGCGACAACAGTTTGAAGCTTGCCCGCAAGTATGGCACAACAAAGCGGAAGGTGAATCAGATAGTGAGAGAGGAGTTGAAGGATCGCGATCCACCCGACTGTTAAAAGTATTTGGCGGGAATTCCTGATGCGGTTGCAGCCAGGCGGCGTTGGCTTTCGTATTATCGACTCTTTTTCATTCGCGAATCCATGTTGGAAAGAGAGTCGGAAGGTCAAGTATCGGAAAGGCGTTCGTGGGTCGCTGATATCTGGGCAGCGATAACGGGAAATCAGCAGTCGTTCACCGAGGGACCCCTTGGGCGGGCGATCCTCATCCTCGCGGTACCGATGGTACTCGAGATGCTGATGCAGGCGGTGTTCGAGGTTGCCGATGTTTTCTTCGTTGGTAAACTCGGCGCCGAGGCAGTCGCGGCGGTCGGGATTACAGCATCCGTGTTGGTCCTGGTTTTTGCAATCGGGATCGGGCTGGCAATGGCTGCTACGGCAATGGTTGCGAGGCGATATGGGGAAGGTGATTCCGATGGGGCTTCGAGAGCGGCCGTACAATCCATTATTGTCGCGGCCTTGGTTTCAATTCCAATCGCAGTTATCGGTGTTGTCTACGCGAAGGACTTGCTACAGCTGATGGGTGCAGATGCTGCGGTCGTTCAAGTCGGGATCCCCTATTTCCGCATCATGTTCGCCTCCAACATCGTCATCCTGTTGCTTTTCCTGATCAACTCCGTGTTTCGGGGAACGGGTGATGCTGTATTCGCCATGAGGTCGCTGTGGATTGCGAACATCTTGAACATCATCCTCGACCCGATTTTCATTTTTGGTTTCATGTTCGTGCCCGCCATGGGAGTCACGGGAGCGGCGATTGCCACGGTCATTGGTCGAGGTATAGGTGTGGCGTATCAGTTGCGCCTTTTGACTAGCGGTCGGGGCAGAATCACTATCCGCCGGGATCACATGGCGTTGAATTCAAACGTCATGACGGCTTTGCTTCGCGTGTCGGGGCCAGGTGTGCTACAGTACCTGGTAGGCACTGCGAGCTGGATGGGGATAATGCGGATTCTCACAGAGTTCGGCAGTGCGGTTGTTGCAGGTTACACTATTGCCATCAGGATTATTGTGTTCGCGCTTCTGCCATCGTGGGGAATCGGGAACGCTGCCGCGACGCTGGTTGGGCAAAACCTTGGGGCGCTCAAACCCGATCGGGCGGAGCGCTCCGTCTGGATTACCGGTTGGATCAATACCGCGTTTCTTTCCGTGTCTGGTTTGCTGATGTGGATTTTTGCAGAACAGATCCTTCGGGTGTTCACTGATGTGCCAGCAGCCATCGAGGCAGGAGCCGAGTGTTTACGAATAATCGCCTACAGCTATCCGTTTTTCGGATTCGGCATGGTGATAGTTCAGGCTTTCAATGGGGCGGGGGATACGTGGACACCTACCAAGATCAACTTCATTGCGTTTTGGATTATCCAGATCCCGCTTGCACTTTGGCTCGGCTTTAGAGTGTTCGATTCACCGTCTGGTGTATACCTCGCGATTGCATTTGCGCAGGCTTCTCTAGCGGTGATCGGGAGCTGGTGGTTCAGCCGCGGCACGTGGAAGTCGAAGAAGATCTAGAGGCTTGTTGGATGCAAATGCCAGAACCCTCACTTCGCAATCAGCAATTGCCGGCTCTCTGTTGCAGCGCCGTTAGCGACGATTCTATAGAAGTATACCCCGGAGCTTAAACCACGGCTGTCAAACTGGATGGTGTGGGTACCCGGTGCCTTCGCGCCTTGCACAGAGGACCGAACATTTCGTCCAAGCAGATCGACAACTTCAAAACGGACTTCAGAAGGCTCAGGGACTTGATAGTTGATTGTTGTCGTTCTGGCGAAGGGATTTGGGTAGTTCTGGAATACCTGCAGCTCCAACGGTAAATCGAGATCATCCGTACTCACGGGCACCAAATCTTGTCCATTATCATTACAGTCGCCGGCCGAGTTGTTGTTGAACATGGACACTTCTCCAACTACTCTGCCGTCATAGACCAGGTTGGATATCGCCGCACTGCATTGAAAGAGAAATGAGTTATCATGAATGCGCAGGTCACCGCCAACAGAATCCAGTCCGCCGAGTGCGCTGATGTCTGTAAGGAATTCGTGATCTGAAACGATTACATCGCCCCTTACAATGGTAAAACCGGAAAGCCCGTCCAGCGATTGTAGCTTATCGTTGTCACTCACCCAGAGATCACCCGTTAGATCATAGTTTTGGAAACGCGAGAGGCCTTCCAGGTCAGCCAACTGGGGATTAGCCGTGATCTGGATGGTTGAAACGGAATCCAGGCTGTTGAGGCCAGCGAGAGTGGTGAGTTGGGAGTCTGCCTTAATCGCCAAGGTGTTTCCAATGGTCTCAAGATTTTCCAGGCCGTGGAGATTCTCGATCGGGTTGTCGATGATACTCACGTTGCGACGAACCTGTACGATATTTTCTAGTCCCCTCAAGCTCCTAAGACTGTCGTTGCCACCGATGTAGAGTTGATTAATAGTCGATGTAACGTTTGCAAAGACTTCGATATTGGACAACGCAGAATTGTTTCTTAGAGATATTTCTCCTGGAATTTCCGTGATTTGTTGCAAGCTGGAGATATCACGGAGTTCGGGATTATTACTTAAAAAAATATTTCTAACACGCTGGAGCGAATCCAGGCCCCAAAGGCTAGTCAACTGGGGGTTGCTGCTGATATCTAATGCACCCTCCAATTCTGTAAGTCTGGACAGTGGGGACAGGTCGATTATGTCAGCGCCTCGTATACTAAGGGTGCCACCGCCCGTAAGTACGCGGCAGTCCTGAGCAAATGCAAAAACATCAGCCTGTGATCGCAAAGAGTACTCGGACACTCGACACGCGCCGCTATCATTTCTAAGGTGCCATCCGTCGTTGTTGCAGTCTCCGTTTGGGTCGTTGTTACTCATAACCAGGCCAATTTCGAAAGCACGTCTCTTCTTGACCGAATAGAACGCGCTGCCACAATCCTTTAAAATGGGATTGCCGCTTATATTTCCGTAGTCCACCGAGCTGAGCCCACCGCGTCCACCTAAACCTTGTAGGGATTCGAGTTTATCGTTGCTGGACACGGCCACCTCTCCAACACTGCGAACATTTTTTAGACCCGCCAAATCTGTCAACAATGGATTGTCTATAATTCTCAACACTCCAGCGTGAGTAACATTGGGGAAATCTCCGAGGCTAATAAGCTGAGGGTTTTTTTCCACTAGCCACGACGTGTACGTTGGTCCATCGAGCCGCCCCAGGGTAACCAACGAGGCATTCTCCCGAACAAAAATGTATTCAAGCGGAGTCGTGGCAAATGCAGATATATCAGTCAGGGAATCATTTCCTTCGAGGATGATTCCACGTGGGTTTATATCCGCCAGTTCGTCCAAGCTTGTCAAGAGGTCTTGATTGATGATTTCGAGGAGCGCTTCGCCCCTGAGATCTACTTGCGACAGACCAGCAAATGAGGAAAGAGATTCGTTATTAGCGATAACAAGTCGCATGAAAACTGATAGGTTTTTCAATCCCGTAATGTCTTTCAATGCGACGTTGTCACTAATGGATAGTCTCCCAACATTGCGAAGACTCTCCATGCCCGACAAGTCGGTCAGTGCGGGATTCCCAGATATTTTAAGTGTTCTGAGAGATGAGAGTCCATCCAGATCCGATAGAGTGGTGAGCGCAAGGTTCCCTGAAATGTTGATTTCGTTCACGGTCGAAACACTCTGCAAACCGGATAAGTCGGTCAGCACATCGTTACTGGTTATCCACAGTTTGTCCAAGATTGTAGTGCTCTGCAGATCCAACAAACTGGTAAGTAAGTCGTTGTTGTGTATCGTGAGCTCATTCAGTCCTGAGATTCCGTTAGTTCCGAGCGCAGCGATAGATTCAAGTCCGCTGTTGCTGCTGATGTTTATGCGTTGCACACTAACGACAGAATCAAGACCCGCTAATGTTTTTAGCGAATCTGTATTTCGAATGCTTAAACTGCGGATTACCTTTACGTTGGCGAGTGGAGCCAACGAATTGATAGCGCCCCTCTCTGGTGTGCCAATGCTTAGTGCACCAATGCCTAGTGCACCAATCTCAGTGCAATCTTGTGGGAATGCATCGACAGCCGCCTGCGAAACGAGGGTGTAGTTGTTCGAAGGGCACGGCTGGGAATACCCGCTCTGCGGAAACGAAAAGACAACGAACACAAACGCCAGGTAACGAAACAATGGACTACCTCTTCAATGATCCAAAATGCGTACTGTGCCTGGGCGGGGCGTCTCTAATATAACAATTACTGACCTGGAGTAATGGACGAGCCAGACAGCTGCTTCTTTGGAGCCTTTCCTGTCTTTGTCTCCTGTGCAGCCGCATTGCATGTATAGAAAAGTCACATGCCACGCCATTATTGCACGTTCGATGCATTGCCGATACTCGTTTATACACAATGGGTCTAATGCTTGACATATTATCTCCGAGCTTTCTTCAGCCCGTCGCGTGGGTTTCAATGTCAGCTGGACTTGCCTCGGTGTTCTTTCTTCTTGGCATTTGGTGGGAGGACGAATCTAGACGTTTCAGAGCTCCGCTACTGGTCTCGCATGCTCATTATTGTTGTTGACCGTTGTGAGTCACAAAGCGTTGGGTCGAAAAGCTAGCGAACTGCAACACGAGGAGATCCTGTACCGGTACATCCCAATGCCGGAGGAGAAACGAATTAGAGATGATCCACCGCCGAGACTTTCTGCACACGAATGGAAGTTATTTGGGATTACGGTTGTCTCATGGCAGGATCAGCAGGACCCGGTCCAGACCCAAGTTGTCGAAAACACTGAGGAGAAATCGCTACTCAAAGACACTCTCGTTGATGGTCGGAGTGTAAGATTGGATGCTGGTTTAAGGCACCAGTCCCTCGATGAACTTCGAGTCAGGGCGAGATTTGTTTATCCGGACGAGACATACTCGAGATGGTCCGACGTTTTACTTCGGAGACCACGGTTCAACGGAACCGAGCGAGTTGGTGCCGGAGGCGGCGGGCCGGATTCCTCCAGAGCGTGGCTGTCGGAAATAATCTCTTCGCGGTTCCCGGACACTACGCAAGTGGACCAACATAAGGTGCACTTTAGTGTGCATGTGGATCTCGGCTTCCTCCCGGGTGAAATTCAAGCACCGATTCGATCGTCGGCATCTCTTGCTGATAAAACGATCGATGCAAATTTCACCACCCGAGCCAAAAGTAAGGAGTCCGAGGGCATCGTTGTCACAAAGGCCGAGACTCGTTCGAACCTCGGCCTTTCCAATCAACTTCTCCTTCTCGTTTAGCCCGCCGCTTCCTCCTCACCGTCCACAACTTCGTACTCAACGTCCTGGACGTCGTCATCCGCGGCCGCTTCACCGGCAGCGCCTTCATCAGTCGCCTCACCCGCTGCGGCCTGTTGCGCAGCGTACATGTCCTGCGACGCATCATTCCAACCTTCGTTTAGTTGCTGCATAGCGGAGTCAACTTCCGCAAGGTTCTTCGTCTTGTGCGCTTCTTTCAATCGCTCCAGTGCAGCTTCGATTTTCGCCTTTTTCTCTTCAGGCAACTTGTCGCCGTACTCCTCAAGATTTTTCTCCGAGGAGAATATCAGAGAATCAGCCGCATTAATCTTGTCGGCCTCTTCGCGCTTTTTCCGATCCTCATCTGCGTGCGCCTTCGCGTCCGCCCGCATCTTCTCAATCTCGGCGTCGGTAAGTCCCGACGATGCTTCGATGCGGATCGACTGTTCTTTACCAGTCGCTTTATCCTTAGCCGACACATTCAGGATTCCGTTGGCGTCGATGTCAAACGTAACCTCAATCTGCGGCATGCCTCGCGGGGCAGGAGGGATACCGTCCAGGTGGAACTTGCCGATCGTTTTGTTATCCATCGCCATCGAACGATCGCCCTGAAGAACGTGGACATCAACAGACGGCTGGTTATCAGCCGCGGTCGAGAAGATCTCACTCTTGCGAGTCGGGATAGTAGTGTTCGCTGGGATAAGCGTAGTGTTCACACCGCCCATGGTCTCGATGCCAAGGTTCAGTGGGGTAACATCAAGCAGAAGAACATCAGAGACGTCGCCGGACAGCACACCACCCTGAATAGCCGCGCCGATGGCAACCACTTCATCCGGATTAACAGATCTGTTTGGCTTCTTACCGAAGAACTCCTCGACAACTTGCTGGATGCGGGGAATCCTTGTTGATCCACCAACGAGAATCACTTCATCAATATCGGATTTATTTAATCCCGCATCTTTGAGCGCTTTCTCCATGGGAGGGATGCTTCGCTTAACAAGATCGTCTACCAGTTTTTCGAACTGCGCCCGTGTTACGTCTATCACCAGGTGCTTGGGTCCTTCCGGAGTTGCAGTGATGTACGGTAGGTTGATCGTCGTCTGCGTAGCACTCGAGAGTTCAATCTTGGCCTTCTCCGCGGCTTCCTTTAGACGCTGAAGCGCCATCGCGTCGCCGCGCAAATCTATTCCGTCTGATTTCTTGAATTCGTCGGCCAGGAAATCAATCAGGCGCTGGTCAAAGTCATCGCCTCCGAGGTGCGTGTCGCCGTTCGTTGACTTGACCTCGAAGACTCCTTCGCCAAGATCAAGAATTGAGATATCGTACGTGCCACCACCGAGGTCGTAGACAGCGATGGTAGACTCTTTGTCTTTTTTGTCCAAACCGTAGGCTAGCGCCGCTGCGGTTGGCTCGTTGATAATCCGTCTAACATTCAGTCCCGCGATTTCACCCGCTTCCTTAGTTGCCGTTCGCTGGGCATCGTTGAAGTAGGCAGGCACGGTGATCACCGCCTCGTGGACATTGGTACCGAGGTAGCTCTCTGCAGTCTGCTTTAGCTTCTGCAGGATCATGGACGAGATTTCTTGTGGAGAGTACAGCCGGTCGTTAATCTTCACTCGCGCAGTGTTGTTGTCACCAGCCGTTACCTCGTAGGGGATGGTCTTGAGTTCAGAACCCACCTCGTCGAACTTTCGACCCATAAACCGCTTGATCGAGAATATGGTGTTGGTGGGGTTAGTGATTGCCTGGCGCTTGGCCGGGGCACCAACAAGACGCTCGCCATCCTTCTTGAAGGCCACGATGGATGGAGTGGTGCGGGCCCCCTCGGCGTTGGTGATCACGACTGGTTCACCGCCCTCCATTACAGATACAACCGAGTTGGTCGTGCCCAGATCGATTCCGATAATCTTACTCATGTCAGCTTCTTTCGAATATTTTTAATGTTCAGGTAGTGAACTGGTGGGATGCAGCATTTTTGAGCGTCAACCAGCCGACTCACGAATGACAATAAAGGTGCCATTGTCTGTTGTTGACACATTGACAGCCTCAGGAGCGTTAGGGCTTGACAAAAAGGCTTATATTTTCTGTTGAATGGGCAATTCGCGGACGGAAAACCCTGAAAACATTGCATACCTTTCGTCCAGCGCCAACCGATTTGAGCGATTTGCCTACGAGCCCGGATCGGCCGCTTGTGCCTATCGCCAACTTACAACCAATCAAGACAGGCTTGAGAAAACCATCCCGGAAGAATCTCCCGAATCTGATTTCAGCATCGCGAATTGTCGTGACCCCGGTGCTGATCGCGCTCTTGATTCAAAATTCGCTCGTTGCAAACATCATCGCGCTGGTCCTGTTTGTGGCTGCCGCAATATCAGATTATTATGATGGCAAGATTGCGCGGGAGATGGGTACGGGTTCGCGGGTCGGGAAATTCCTGGATCCGCTAGCTGACAAGGTCCTCGTACTTGGCACCCTGATCACGCTGGCGGTCTTACTTCCGCATATCGTTCCGTGGTGGGCAGTTGTGCTGATAGCCATTCGCGATATTTACGTGACCGCGCAGAGATCCTACGCCGAGTCGAAAGGCAAAACCGTTAGGACACTGCCGATGGCAAAAACCAAGACAACCTTTCAACTCATTTTTCTGATTGGCGTACTTGTAATGCTCGTTGTAGAGAAACTACCACAACCATTGGGACCTATCGGAAACTGGGTGCTCGAGAGTCCCATCCCGTACCTCTTGCTCCTGTTGGTTGTTGTTCTTACGATTGGCACCGGCCTCGTATACGCATTGAATCCAACAGAATCACTAGAGTCATAGCGAAGAGTTGACCGACAAATGCTCACGTGATGTCGCGGCAGCCTTGCTTCGAATTGGGGCGGTCGAAGTGTCCATCAAAAATCCCTTCCGCTGGGCTTCCGGTTTGTTGTCGCCTGTCTACTGCGACAACAGAAAAATCATGAGCTTCCCAGATGTGCGAGCTATGATCGTTCGTTGCATGGTGGAAAAGGTAGATGGCTCCAACTTCAATGTAATTGCAGGGACAGCCACGGCGGGGATTCCGCCTGCGGCGTTTTTGTCAGCAGAGCTGGATGTGCCGATGATTTATGTCCGATCGAAAGCAAAGGAGCACGGGCGTGGAAATCAGATAGAGGGAGTGCTGACGCAAGGCCAGCGGGTGTTGTTGATCGAAGACCTGGTGTCGACGGGCATGTCTTCGCTGAACGCCGTTGCCGCGCTTAGGGATGCCGGTGCGGAGGTCGAGGTGGTGTTGTCGATTTTTACGTACGGCCTGAAATCTGCAGAACGCAATTTCCTCGACGCCAATGTGTTGGGGATTTCCCTTTCGGATTTTCCGTCGCTCGTGCACGAACTTGGCGACGGGCTCTCACATGATTACCGGAGGTCGCTGTTGGCGTGGTTTGAAGATCCCGAGCGATGGTCAGCCGAGCACGGTGGCGGGACGGGGTAGGAATCGGACTGGGGTAATGCGGGCAGGTTTTTGATCCTGCCCGCTCACACAGTTGTTACTCGACGATTACCAGGAAGCTTTCGTTGGCGTTAGCTGCTTCGATCGCGGCTTGGCTGAACGCTTTCACTCTCTCATCCGCTGTTTGCTCGGTGGAGAGTGTGAGCGAGCGGGGAGTATTTTCAGGTAGTTCGGCCATGCCGTCGTCTGCGCACGTGACGGTTATGTGCATTGGGGTGTAGATGCCCAGAGTTACGGCACCCACGAGGAGGTTAACAAAACTCAGTTTGGACTCTACCAATGCCACGCCCGCTGGGCAATCTTCTGCTGTCTCGACAACTTTGGGAGGGACCAGGCCGTTGATAAGCGAAGTCGCAAATGGAATATCTATCACTGTATCCGATGGTGCCTTGCCCGTGTTGACCTGAACATGGTAACAGCCTGAAAGCATGAACATACAGATTGTCGCGACGAGTGTTGATTTGAGCAATTTCATTTTATTCTCCTTGATTGTGGGATGGATTGTTTTCATTAACACCGGATCAAATCATAGTAGAGCGACCCGGACTCTTTCGCGCAGTTCCGGGAGTACCCGCTCAGCGAACCAAGGATTCTTCTTCATCCAAATATTATTTCTAGGGCTTGGATGCGGCAATGGGAGGACGGACTCCCCGAATGATTCCCAGCGCACTACATTCTGGGTGACGCTGGCTTTTGTTTCAAGATGCCAGCGCTGGGCGTAGCTCCCAATGACAAGTGTGAGTCGGATGTTTGGAAGCGCATCAAGCAACACCGATCTCCACAGCGGAGCGCACTCCGGCCTTGGTGGCAAATCACCAGATCCTTTCCTGGTGCCTGGAAAGCAGAATCCCATGGGCACGATCGCGACGACCTCCGGGTCATAGAATTCTCCACGCAGAAGACCCATCCAGTCGCGCAGTCGGTCACCGCTGGGATCATCAAACGGAATTCCGGTCTCGTGTACTTTACGCCCCGGGGCCTGGCCGGCGATAAGGATCCGCGCGTTCCGGGAGGCCTGAACAACAGGCCTAACCCCGTGCTCGAGATGCTCCTCACAAACGGCGCATTTGCGGATATCTGCCAGCAGGGTTTCCAGTAGTATCACGTTACCGTCTTATATTGCGAACAATTTTTTGGTGGCTCTCGGCGCAAAGGTCCAACCCACTGCTCAATCTACACTTAATCGATGGTTACTGCACATCTAATAACAGTGGGCGACGAGTTGCTCATCGGGCAGATAATTAATTCGAACGCAGCCTGGATCGGATCCGAATTGTGGGGTGCAGGGATTGCTTGCACGCGGACGGTGACAGTGGGTGATAGCATGGAGGAGATTAAATGGTCGTTTGAAACGTCGTTGGCGGAAACAGACATTCTAATTGTGACTGGTGGGCTCGGCCCCACGCACGACGACTTGACGAGGGATGCGTTGGCAGAGTATTTCGGCAAAACGCTCGTGTTGGATGAGAATGTTCTCGCCAGTATTGCAGAACGATTTGCAAGGCGCGGTCGAAAGATGGCGGAGAACAACAGGAACCAGGCGATGGTGCCAACGGATTTTGTTGTGCTGCCTAACGAGCGGGGAACCGCTCCTGGATTGTTCTACCAGTATATGGACGGAGGCGTCGCCAAACAGGTGTTTGCGCTGCCGGGGGTGCCCAGGGAAATGAAGCATCTGATGCAAAAAGAAGTTCTGCCACGAGTGACAAGCATGAAGGGTGGGGAATGCTTCTACCAGCGGACATTGCAGACGGCCGGGATTGGCGAGTCTGCGCTTGCCAATCGGATACGGACGGTCATTCCGGGTGCATCAGAAAAAACATCTCTGGCATTTCTTCCGCGGTTGGATGGTGTGCGAATGCGTCTAAGTTGCCAGGCAGAGAGTGAGGATGTGGCGCAGCAGGAGGTGGAAAAACTGGAGGTGGCGATAAGAAAAGCCGCCGGCAGGTACATCTTTGGAGAGGGTGATGTCACGATCGAGGAAGTTGTCGGGAAGATGTTAAACGAGCGCTCGCTGCGCGTTTCCGTCGCTGAAAGCTGCACGGGAGGCTTAGTTGCGTCGCGGCTAACAGATGTGCCCGGCGCGTCCAGATATTTCCATGGTTCTCTTGTTGCTTATTCCAACGACGTCAAGCTCGAGGAGCTGGGTGTGTCGTTGAAGGATATGCACGAGGAGGGGGCGGTGTCGGAGTCGGTGGTGATTCAGATGGCGACGGGCGCGACGCAGATGTTCGAGACCGACGTCGGTCTTGCGTCGACAGGAATTATGGGACCAACCGGCGGGACAGCCGAGAAGCCGGTGGGCACGGTGTGGCTTGCGGTTCACGGCCCGGCCGGCACGGAATCCCGGCGCGTGCAGTTGGGAACTGAAAGAGAATTGAACAAGCTCCGAGCGGCAACCGCCCTGTTGGATTTGTTGCGGCGATATCTTCTGGAGTTGTAGGCTGCGGGTATTTTGAAATTGGCGCTACAGAATAATATTGAAGCGCACCACAGTCGTGTTTCTATTCCGTCGCGCCACCAAGAGCTCGCCGCTGTCGTCGACAAACCAGGGAGGAAGCGAGTCCTCGTTTATCTGATGCGACAACTCGATGGCTGCGTTGCCAACCCTTGCAACTACAGACAGAGTTAATTCCGAACGCACATCATTTCCGAGAAACGATAAGCCCAAGATGTCACCTCGAATGTCGAACCTGTCTCGGCGAAATCCATTGAGTGACCACTTTAAAAACCAGTCGGCGCGGAAACGTAACCCGTCTATGGGTTGGAATTGTGCTCGGGGGCGGATCTCAAAGCGCCAGCCTTGCTCACTGGGGACTTTGACCGCGGGTGTTGTTGCGGATGTGTCAATCGACGCGTCTTCCAGCTCAGTATGGATTCCCATGAGTAAGCCCAGCCGAACTTTAGTCCGGGCTTTCCTGATAATTCGCGACGCTGTGTTTGCGGCCGTGCGCAGCTCGGAGGCGGCGATCTCTGGCGTCCCCACGTTCCCGCCTTTGTTGGCAATCTCCAGATAACAATTTCGCCACTCGGCTTCTGCGGCGTTATATATATACTGTGCCTGTTGATCTACACCATGGGTGGGTGTTGTTGCTGTTCCGTGGAAGATCTCTCCCAGCTGTTTCCTTCCTGTCGAAGTGTATCCGCCAAAAAAACCGTTGAAGACCACACCGCCACCAATTTCGTATCGCTGGTCGATCCCGAGGTAATCATCCGAAAACCTCTTTCCGAAAACGAACGCCTCCAGGTGTTCGTCACGCAAGTGGTAGTCGTAGGACAGGTGCAGGTCCGAGAGGCTTTCGCTCAGCGCACCGGTTTCTGTCCTCGTAACACCTATCGAAGATCGCAGTCTGATTTGGTCCGGGTAGGCGCCGCGTGAAATGTCGATGCTCGTGCTTAGGTCTTGCTTTTCGCGCGCAGGCAGAGAACCGCTTGCCTCGGAAGTTTTTCCTGAGTAGCTAAGGCTCAGCCGTGCCGCCAGGGATCGATTTGCTGATGTGATCGCCTGGATCCGAGCGATAGACGTCCGAACGCGGTCCAGACTGGAAACCACGCAGTCCAGTTTACCAGTAGTGTTCGTAATGAGTCGTTGATTTTCCTGATTGATGATTTTCAACGCGTCGAGCTGTTGGCCCATCGAGAGGTAGGGTGTCGACAATATCAGGAAGAGAATGCAGGGGAGGGCTCGTGCAAACATGTGGGTGAAGAGCTGTTCGGGATTGTCAGATATGTAAGGGTATCCGTTCGGATGCGAGAATGTTTAGCAATATCTGGTTAGTTGCTGCAGAAATTCCACCTGCCCGTCTGTAATTCCAGATGACCGAGTTATGAAATGAGCGTCAATCGTGTTATTACCACACTGCCCATATTGTTTTATGTGTAATATATGTGTATATACCTGCAAGAGATGGTGACACGCCGTTGTCACTATCGTTCACGTATTTGCAGGTACTGGTTGGATGATGTGACGGATTGGGCCAGTATTAAACTATAAACTATTAATTTTTAAAAGGCTGCGAGATGGCAACAAATAGTGATTCTGCGAAGACAAAGTCCCTGGATCTGGCGCTCAAACAGATTGAGAAGAATTATGGGAAAGGATCGATCATGCGTTTGGGGGATGCGCCTGACGTGCAATACGATACAATCCCTACCGGATCCCTGGCATTGGATTCTGCGCTGGGCGTAGGAGGAATTCCTCGTGGTCGGATTATCGAGATTTACGGACCGGAGTCTTCAGGTAAAACAACCGTTGCCACGCATATTATTGCCGAAGCCCAAAAACTGGGCGGGACCTGTGCGTTTATTGACGCGGAGCATGCGTTTGATGCTACATACGCGGCCAAGCTGGGTGTAAATACGGAGGAGCTGTTGATTTCTCAGCCGGATACCGGCGAGCAAGCCTTAAACATCTGCGACACGCTGGTCCGCTCAGGGGCCTTGGATGTAATCGTGATTGATTCCGTCGCAGCCCTTGTCCCGCGAGCGGAAATAGAAGGTGAGATGGGTGATAGCCACGTTGGTCTACACGCCCGCTTGATGAGTCAGGCGCTAAGAAAATTGACGGGAACGATTAACCGAACCAAGACCGTGGTGGTTTTCATCAACCAGATTCGGGAGAAGATCGGCGTTATGTTTGGCAGTCCCGAAACTACAACTGGTGGGCGCGCTCTTAAGTTTTATTGCTCAGTAAGGCTTGACATCAGACGGATTGGCTCGATCAAAGACGGCGTTGATGTCACGGGTAACAGGACACGCGTAAAGGTGGTGAAGAACAAAGTTGCTCCGCCGTTTCGCACTGCTGAGTTCGATATCGTTTTTGGAGAAGGTGTCTCTTCTCTCGGAGAACTCGTAGATCTTGCAGTTGATAATGACATTATCTCCAAGGCAGGATCATGGTATGCGTATGGCGACATCAAGATTGGGCAGGGTCGCGAATCCGCCAAGAGCTGGTTGTCAGAGAATCCTGAGCTCCACGCGGAAATAAAAGAGCGGGTAAAGCAGGAAATCGGATTATCCCCGAAAGTCGAAGAGGTTACTCCGGAGAATGTGATCGAAAAGACAAACGGGAAAATTCCGGAACCCAATCTGAACTAACGTGAAATAGCCGGTCCTACCCCGGCAGCTGGGGTAGATGCTGCCGGTGAGGGATTGGCGTTCGGGTTAACTCGTTCTTATCCTTTGGGCGCGTACTAACGAACCGCCCGCGTCATGAAGATTACCCGGATAGCAGCCTACCAGGTTGATCTGCCCCTGCACGAAGGCAGCTATAAATGGTCTGGTGGCAAATCCGTAGAAGTTTTCGACAGCACAGTCGTCCTGATAGAGACGGATGAGGGGATTACCGGGGTGGGTGAGGTGTGTCCATTGGGTCCTTTCTATCTGCCATCGTATGCCGGAGGCGCCCGCGCGGGTATTGCCGAGCTCGGCCCAAACCTCATAGGTGAGGACCCGACGAAGATTGCGCCGCTAAACCGAAAAATGGAGGCGCTACTCAAGGGACACCCGTACGTCAAGTCGGCCATCGACATGGCGTGCTGGGATATCCTAGGGAAAGCATGCGGACAACCCGTTTGTAAATTGCTCGGTGGGCGGTACGGAGATGACTTCATGCTATACCGCGCCATCTCACAGCAATCTCCGGACGAGATGGCCGAAAAAGTCGCGGCCTACCGCGCAGAGGGATACACCAAGTTCCAGTTAAAAGTAGGCGGCGATCCGGATGTCGATATCGATCGGATTCGTTCGGTAGCAGGGTTGATGGAGAGCGGCAACGTGCTGATTGCGGATGCCAATACCGGGTGGCTAATGCACCAGGCAATTCGTGTCGTACGTGCGGTAGAGGATGTGGATGTATACATAGAACAGCCCTGTCTGACGTACGAAGAGTGTCTTGCGGTTGGTAGACGAACATCGCATCCGTTTGTGCTCGACGAATGCGTTGATGGCATCGATATGCTCCTGCGAGCCAGGGCGGACAACGCAATGGACGTGGTGAACATTAAAATATCCAAGTTCGGTGGTTTGTCGGGCGCTCGGCAGGCGCGGGACTTGTGCATTTCGATGGGCGTTGCGGTAACGATAGAGGACAGTTGGGGTGGCGACATCATTACTGCGGCTATTTCTCATCTTGCGCACAGCACGCCAACCGAGTTTTTATTCACTGCGACTGATTTCAATAGCTATGTGACGGTGAGCACCGCAGATGGTGCACCCCAGCGGAAGCACGGAAGGCTGGCGGCGTCAAGTGCTCCGGGGCTGGGTGTGGTCCCAAAGATGGATGTGCTCGGACGCGCTGTCATCGACATTTCCTGAGGACGATAAGTAGGGTGCAACAATAGAAAAAAATCGGATGATCGACAGCCAACCTCGAGAACAGTTTTCCTCCCGCCTCGGGATGATGCTTGCCATGCTAGGCATGGCGGTTGGCACCGGAAACATCTGGCGTTTCCCAAGGATCGCAGCACAGAATGGTGGTGGCGAATTTCTGATTGCCTGGATCGTATTTCTTTTCCTCTGGTCCATTCCCTTGATCTTGCTCGAATTTGGTATGGGTCGGAAAACTCGTCGAGGCCCAACACGGGCGTTCCTCCAAATGATGGGGCCAAAGTGGGCCTGGATGGGGGCGTTCGCGGCGTTTGTAACGACGGCAATAACCTTCTATTACTCGGTCGTCGCAGGCTGGACCCTTCGCTACACCTTCGCGGCGATCACCGGCGCTGTGCCCGAATCCACACCAGGTCAATTCTGGGAAGCGTATACCTCATCCGTTTGGCCAGTTGTAACGCACGCGGTGATCATCTTTCTTACGATCGTAGTGGTCGGCAGGGGAGTGCGCGCGATCGAGCGCGTCGCGAAAGTACTTATGCCACTTCTCCTCAGCCTGGTACTGCTGCTAACCATCCGCGCCATCACGCTGCCAGGTGCTTCAGACGGGCTTTCGTTCATGTTCACGGTCGATTGGGAGAACCTGGCTAACGCTCGGCTGTGGATTGAGGCGCTAACCCAGAATGCGTGGGATACCGGAGCGGGTTGGGGGCTGGTACTTTGTTATGCAGTGTACCTTCGCCAGAAAGAAGACACCGCCCTTAACGCGTTTGTACTGCCAATGGCGAACAACACGGTCTCTCTGTTGGCGGGTGTGATGGTATTCTGCACAGTTTTTTCGGTAGTGCCGGTGCTTGTGGCGAATCTTGCTCAGAACCCCGAAGCGTTGAGTGCTTATCCAGAGCTGAACGAAGCGATATCCGCCGGCCAGGCGCTGAGCCCGGAGTTGGTTCAGAACACCATCTTTAGCCAATCAAACGAAGGTCTAACGTTTATTTGGATGCCCCAGCTTTTCGCATCCATACCGTTCGGGCGTTTCTTCATGGTACTCTTCTTTCTGTCTCTGACGTTCGCTGCATTTACAAGCATGCTCGCTCAAGTCGAGGTAACCACGCGTACCCTTGTCGACGCCGGAATTAAGAGAGCCAAGGCAATAAAATGGGTTGGAGCCGGAGTGTTTGTGCTTGGATTTCCATCAGCCATGTCGCTGCGTGTGTTGCGGAATCAGGATTGGGTCTGGGGCGTTGCGCTAATTCTCGCCGGGTTGTTCTTTGCGATCGCGGTCATCAAGAACGGAATCGATCGGTTCCGTTTGGAGCAGCTCAATCACCCCGATTCTGATGTCAAGATCGGGAAATGGTGGAATATTGTGGTCGGTATCCTTGTGCCTATCGAGGCTGTTGTGCTCATTATCTGGTTCCTTGCACAGGCACGTACTGATGATCCCGTTGGATGGTTGAGACCGTTTGCGGAATACAATGTTGGGACTGTTCTTGTTCAGTTCGCTATCGTGTTTACAGTGCTTGTGCTTGCGAACAATTGGATAGTCCGGCGCAACTCCGAGGAATAGGCCGATGAACACACGTGCGCATTGCACGGCGCTCGCGTCCGTTATCCTCACGATCTGTTTGGTAACACCAATGTCGAGCGTCGGGCAATTGGATGTTAGCCCGTCTCGGCTCCCGGTGCATTTTGATTTCGGGACTGGCGGTGCGGCGTCCAGAGACGACATAGCAATCCTGCGGACGATTAACTCGTGGGATGGCGCTTTTGCACGGGCCACACTCGGTGGAGCGAACGCAACGTCGTGGCCAGCTTTCGTCCTTTCCGGACCAGCAATCATCGGGGCTGGGTTCGTATTCGATTGCGGCGATTGCGCGGCAGGTAGCGTTCAATTCGGTCTCAGTGTGATTGCGGCAGAGGCGTTGACGGCCGGGTCAACTATGCTCCTTAAATCATTGATAAGGCGCGAGCGGCCGTTTCGCACGGTCGATGGCATAACCCTACGAACGTCATCCAACTATTCGAACGGCTCGAATCGTTTCTCACTCCCCTCGGGGCACGCCGCCATTGCTTCTACTATTACAGCCTCGCTCATATTCAGCGGAGCGGAGTGGTTCCTGGTAGCACCGGTAGCTACCTGGGCGACCTTGGTAGGGTTGAGTCGTGTGTGGTTGGGAGTTCACTTCCCATCCGATGTACTAGCGG
Organism: Rhodothermales bacterium; assembly: GCA_965224105.1. Taxonomy (GTDB): domain Bacteria; phylum Bacteroidota; class Rhodothermia; order Rhodothermales; family JABDKH01; genus CBDCYH01. The sequence continues at coordinate 285,892 of CBDCYH010000001.1, forward strand.
GTGCGTTGGTGGGTACCCTTTCTGCTCTTGTCGTCAACAGAGTGCTAATTCGGGGCTAACAAAAAAAGGGAGTCCGCAGTGCGAACTCCCAGGTAGTAGCGGGGGCAGGATTCGAACCTGCGACCTCCGGGTTATGAGCCCGGTGAGCTACCAGCTGCTCCACCCCGCGATGTAGGGAGCCGAATATAGGGTGGATCGAGACGCTTTCCAATATCTGACGGTCAATTTGGGTTCTCGATTGTTTATCGCCGCTGGCATGGGAGGCGAAATACTCTATTCTCAACGAATTCGCTATGTAAAATAGAGCATTGCGGTAGGTTAGCGGGAGTGTATCGGAGCAACAAAAATTACCAAAAATGGCAGTTCTTCATCCGTTCGCCGCACTTCGGCCCCGCCCCTCAGTCGTAAGTGAAATCGTCTCCGTCCCTTACGATGTGATATCCGCGGCCGAGGCGCGCGTATTGGCCGAGGGCAATCCCGCATCCTTCCTGCATGTGATCCGACCAGAGATAGACCTGCCAGTCGGAGTGGATGAGTATTCTGATGTGGTCTATGCAACTGGCGCTGCCAACCTGAAAAAGTGTCTCGACAGCAACGACTGGGTCCGAGAAGAATCACCGCGTGTTTACGTCTATCGATTGGTAATGGACGGTAGGGCGCAGACCGGCGTTTTCGGATGTGTATCAGTTTCCGACTACGACAACGACGTGATCCTGAAGCATGAAAAGACGAGACCGGTCAAAGAAGACGACCGGACCAGACACATCGTCGAGCAACGTGCGCACGCCGAGCCCGTGATGCTAACGTATAAAGATTCCGCCGAAATTACCTCACTGGTTGAACAGACTGTGGCTACAGAGCCACTTTACACCGTGACCGCAGATGACGGCGTGAGTCACACCATTTGGCGTGTTAACGACACAGACGCGATGGTCGCTGCCTTTGCCGGGATTGACAACCTTTACGTAGCAGATGGCCACCACCGATGCAAAGCCGCCAGCAGGGCGGCTGAAGAAGTTGGAGCAACGGCGGGCTCCAACGAGGTTCGATATTTTCCTGCTGTGTTATTCCCCATGGGGGATATGCACATCATGGCATACAATCGCGTAATAATAAAACTTCCCGAGCCGGCCTCGACTTTTCTGGAAAAACTTCGCTTGGCACTTTCACTCGCCGAGACACAAAACGCAGTTCCCACAAACAAAGGGGAGATTTGTGTCTACCTGGGCGGGAGTTGGTACAAGGGTAACTTGCCTGAGTCCAGGAAGAGTGGCGCGGTTTCTACATTGGATGTTGCAAGGCTGGGCGAGTTTGTCCTGGAGCCCCTGCTCGAAATTACCGACCCCCGCCGTGACCCGAATATCGATTTTATTGGCGGAATTCGTGGGACGGTTGAGCTCGAGCGGCGCGTGGACAATGGGGATGTGCAGATGGCAATATCAATGTATCCAACCTCGATAGAGGAACTGATTCTTGTTTCCGACGCTGGAATGCTTATGCCGCCCAAGTCAACTTGGTTCGAGCCAAAATTGCGAAGCGGTTTCCTGGTGCACACCTTCTGACTATTAACCACAAATAAGCTGTGACCGTACTAATTGCTGACAAGTTGGACCCATCAGTCGGGAATGCTCTCCAAAAAGCCGGACTACGGGTAGTCGAAGATGGGTCCCTCAAGGAGGATTCGCTTACCGCAGCGATAAAAGAAACTGGACCAAACATTCTTATTGTTCGCGGCACCAAGGTACCGGCGGTGAGCCTCGATGCCAGCAAGAACCTCGAACTTATCGTGCGCGCGGGGGCTGGCTATGACACCATCGATGTAGACGGAGCTTCGGAAAGAGGAATCTTTGTCGCAAACTGTCCAGGCAAAAACGCCGACGCAGTCGCGGAACTTACCATAGGTCACATGATCAGCCTCGACCGAAGGCTTCCAGAGAACGTTGCAGATTCCAGGCGAGGCGTTTGGAATAAAGGTCTTTACTCCAAAGCTAGTGGGCTCAAGGGTAAAACATTGGGACTGATAGGTTTAGGATCGATTGGATCATCTGTCGCGCGAATAGCGAAGTCAATGGGAATGCACGTAGTTGCATGGAGTAGGTCGTTGACCGAAAACCGCGCTGTCGAGCTCGGCGTGGGGCGGAAAGAATCAGCAATAGCAGTCGCCGCCGTAGCAGATGTAATCTCGGTACACGTGGCATCGACTCCTGAGACGAGGAATATGATCGACTCCGAATTCTTGTCGGAAGTCCGCCCGGGGTCCATACTTATAAATACGAGCCGGGCCGAAATCGTTGACGAGCAAGCTTTGCTTGAGGCAGTCGAAAAGAAATCTTTGAGAGTTGCAGTCGATGTTTTTAGTGGTGAGCCGAACGCAAAGGAGGCTGAGTTTGAGTCAGAACTCGCGCGGCGCGATGGAATATATATTTCGCATCATATTGGAGCCTCGACGGCCCAGGCGCAGCAGGCGATCGCGGAAGAAGCACTGCGCGTTGCACTTGGCTACTACCAAAATGGTGTCGTCAGAAACTGCATCAATCTCGCAGAGCAAACGCCGGCAACCCATCAAATAACCGTCCGGCATAAAGACAAAGTTGGTGTGCTTGCTTCGGTCCTCAACGTAATGTCTGAAGCAGGATGGAATGTACAGGAAATGGAAAACCTGATATTCGCTGGGGCGAAGGCAGCGTGTGCAAGAATCACTTTTGACGGCACGGTGAGCGAAAACTACCTGAACAGGATTTCAGAAATTGATGATGTTTTCGATGCCACAGTGGTTGACTTATAAAAGAATCAGTTCGTGAGGATGTCGTGAGAATACACAACTTTTCTGCCGGGCCTGCTGCATTGCCCGAGTCGGTGCTCGTTGATGCCAGAAACGAGCTAATGGAATACAAAGACGCCGGCGCATCGGTGATGGAAATCAGCCATCGCTCGACCCAGTACACTGCTCTAGCTGAATCAGCGAAAGGGCTGATGAAGTCGCTACTCGGCCTCGGCGACGACTGGCACGTCCTGTTCTTGCAAGGCGGGGCATCCCAACAGTTTTTCCAGGTACCGCTAAACTTCCTCGGGGATGGACACTCTGCAGACTACGTCAACACAGGAGTCTGGTCGAAAAAGGCGATCGCAGAGTGCAAACTGATCGGTAATTGCAATGTGGCGGCGTCAAGTGCAGAATCTGGATTTGACTTTATTCCGGCACAGGACAGTTGGTCAGTAGACGAAAATGCCGTCTACACCCATTTTACGTCCAACAACACAATCCATGGGACAGAATATCATTGGACGCCTGATGTACCAAGCCCTTTGGTCTGCGATGCTTCCAGCAACTTCCTCAGTAAGCCAATCGATCGTGACAAGTACGGATTGATCTACGCTGGAGCACAGAAAAATATCGGACCAGCCGGCTCTACGGTAGTACTTATCCGTGACGGTTTTCTAAAGGAAAAGAAATCCGGACTGCCGACGTTGATGGACTACGGGACGCACACCGCCAAACTCTTTCACACACCTCCGGTTTTTGTTGTGTATATCATTGAAAAAGTTTTGCGCTGGCTTGATGATCTGGGCGGCTTGGCAGCCATGCAGAAGTTGAACGAAAAAAAATCAGCAATCCTGTATAGTCGCATTGACAAGAACGAGTTTTACCATGGCACCGCGCGAAAGCAGGACCGCTCCCACATGAACGTCACGTTTAGACTTCAGAATGAGGCCCTGGAGGCTGAGTTCATTGCGCAAGCGTTGACGCAGGGTTTATCTGGTTTGAAAGGTCATAGATCGGTGGGGGGGATCCGTGCGTCAATCTATAATGCCTGTCCGGAAGAATCTGTCACAGCCCTCGTCGATTTCATGGATAGCTTTGAGGCTGCCCAAGGGTAATGCGGTCAACCGTTGTTGCTAAAGTGGCCCAATCGAGGTAGACTAGCGGAATACCGCAACACCGCAACACAGAAGAATAGAGAGACTATGTCAATATCACTGGGGGTTCCGCGCGAGAAGGCAGCCGGAGAGACGCGCGTGGCCATTGTCCCAGAGGTAGCAAAGCGCCTCATAAAGAACGGCTTTAACGTTTGTGTCGAAGAGGGAGCTGGGCGGAACGCGCATTTCAGTGATGCCGATTACTCAAATAACGGGGCGACTGTCTGCGATAGGTCAACGGCCCTGGGTTCAGATGTAGTAGTGGGAGTACAGGCCATCGAAGATGAGGAAATTCCCAAACTGAAGAGTGGCTCTGTGTATGTTGCGTTTATCCAGCCACTCGACAATCCGCAGTATGCTCGCAAACTTGCAGGCAGCGGAGTGACATCGCTTGCGATGGAGCTTGTACCCAGGATTTCTCGCGCACAGAAGATGGATGCGCTGTCGGCGATGGCTAACATCGGTGGATACAAAGCTGTGCTGGACGCTGCGACAATCCTTCCACGTTTTTTTCCCCTGCTTACAACTGCGGCGGGTACGGTAAAACCCGCCAACGTTTTGGTCCTCGGTGCCGGTGTCGCTGGCCTGCAGGCTATCGCAACGGCAAAACGGCTTGGCGCAAGGGTGTCGGCATACGACATCCGTGATGCAGTAAAGGAGCAAGTGGAAAGTCTCGGCGCCAGTTTTGTCGAATTGGACTTCGGGATTTCGGGAATGGAAGACAAGAGCGGTTACGCCAAAGCGCTTACTCAGGAAAAGGCCGAAAAGCAGGTGCAACTGCTAGTACCGATAATCGCCAAATCGGATGTAGTCGTTACCACAGCGCTGATTCCCGGTCGACCAGCTCCACTGCTGATTACCGAGGAGGCCGTCAGGGGTATGAAGGGAGGCTCGGTGATTGTCGACATGGCTGCGGCAAACGGAGGCAATTGTGCACTTACCGAGCGTGGCAGTACAGTTCGGAAACATGGCGTTACTATTATTGGCAACGTCAATTATCCGGCTACGATGCCGGTTCATGCCAGCGAGTTGTATGGCAGGACGCTGTCCGAGCTCGTGCGTAGTGTCGTGGGCGAGGATGGCGAGATAAACATCGACATGGAGGATGAGGTGATCGTTGGTTCGTGCGTCACTCACGGAGGGTCCGTTGTGCATGAGCGAGTAAAATCAATTTTGGGTTCTTAACATGCTGGAGAATTTTATCATCTTTGTGCTGGCATCCTTCGTGGGAGTCGAGGTCATCAGCAAAGTTCCGCAGACGTTGCACACTCCGCTCATGTCTGGATCGAATGCCATTAGTGGCATTACCATCGTTGGTGCACTCGTGATCGCAGCCATGGTTGGCGGGACAGTAGCCAAGTGGGTGGGCTTTGCCGCGCTAATCGTTGCGACCATAAACGTAATCGGCGGATTCCTCGTGACCGATCGGATGCTGCAGATGTTCAAGAAGAAACCGAAAAGCCTCAAGGAGAAAGAGCAGTAAATGAAAACGGATATCATTACACTGGCGTACCTGCTCGCGTCCGCACTTTTCATCCTGGGCCTCAAGAAACTAACCTCTCCGGCTACCGCACGGCGGGGAAATCAGCTTGCCAGCTTTGGGATGCTGATCGCAGTCGTCGCAACGCTCTTCCAGGCGCGCATTCTTACACCCGTCGAGATGATTGCGGGAGCGCTGATTGGTGGAGCAATCGGTGCATACCTCGCGCGGAAAGTGGAAATGACGGGGATGCCAGAACTCGTCGCCGCGTTCAACGGGTTTGGCGGAATTGCATCCGCCCTGGTGGCTGGAGCCGAAATTCTTAGACACCTCGGTCCAGATTCGGCGTCCCAGCTCACGTCCGGATATGTGAGTACGGGGGATGCGATTACAATAGCGTTGAGTATCCTCATTGGCATGATCACTTTTTCCGGAAGCTTTGTTGCTTTCGGGAAGCTCTCGGGCAAGATCTCCGGCAACCCGATCTCGTTCCCCGGCATGCGTCTCATCACCATCTTGCTCGCAGTTGGGGCCATCGGTGCGATCGTCTATCTGATGATGCACCGCTCTATCTTTCCGGGTATTGCAGATCCCGTGCTCATGGCGGTCGCAGGCCTTACCGTCGCCGCGTTGCTGCTCGGGATTTTTCTGGTGATTCCCATTGGCGGGGCCGACATGCCCGTCGTAGTCGCCCTGCTTAACTCCTATTCGGGGCTCGCCGCCGCCGCCACCGGATTTGTTTTGGACAACACCGCGCTGATTGTCGCAGGTGCATTGGTCGGCGCATCAGGCCTCATCCTGACAAAAATCATGTGCGAGGCAATGAATCGTTCGTTGCTAAACGTGCTCCTCGGCGGGTTTGGCACGGAGGCTGACGATGGATCTCCGGCAGCTGCGCTCGAGCCAGGAATGACGGTGACCAGGACGTCTGCCGAAGACGCAGCGATTTTGCTTGGTTACGCCGACCGTGTTGTCATCGTACCAGGCTACGGGATGGCTGTTGCGCAAGCACAACACTCCGTCCGGGAGATGTCTGATCTTCTCATTTCGAATGGGGTTGATGTGCGGTATGCCATACACCCAGTCGCTGGCCGGATGCCTGGCCACATGAACGTGCTACTTGCCGAGGCAAATGTGCCTTACGATCAGTTGTACGAGATGGACGACATCAACGGTGATTTCGCTAGCACAGATGTTGCTCTGGTGATCGGAGCGAACGACGTTGTGAATCCGGCCGCACGGCACGACAAATCGAGTCCGATTTATGGAATGCCAATTCTGAATGTGGACCATGCAAAGACTGTTATTGTCATGAAGAGAAGTCTACGTCCGGGTTATGCCGGAATTGGGAATGAGCTGTTTTACGAACCCAACACGCGCATGCTGTTCGGAGACGCAAAGGATTCCCTAACCGCACTAGTTTCAGAGCTTAAAGAGATGTAGGACGCCCGGAAGTACATTTATTGATGGGCTGCTTGTCCAAAGTCTGAATATTTGTGTATTATTAATCCCCCTCGCAAAAACCCACCTGCTGCACTGGAATGGACATTCAATCTGAACGGAGCTTTAAGAACCAGCTATACAAGCAGTTCGAGCGGGTAGGCAAAGCGCTAGGTAGTTCTCGCAGACTGGAGATTTTCGACGTTCTCGCTCAGGGGGAACAGACTGTTGAAGTGATAGCAGAGCGGACCGGAATGTCGGTGGCCAACGCATCGCAGCATCTTCGACTATTGCTAAATGCGCGGATGGTTGACGTGCGCCGGCAGGGCTCGTACGCATATTACCGTCTCGCCAACAAAGACGTGCTGGCGGTTTGGCACTCCATGCGTAAGCTTGCAGTGGCTCAGTTAGGAGAGATTGCTCCGTTCGTAAATGAATTCGAAACTGGCGATACCGTTTCTTTCAAAGAAGCGAATGAGCGGATGAGCGATCCGCTGTTTGTTGTCGTAGATGTGAGACCGTTCGGTGAATTTCGGGCGGGGAGAGTGAGAGGCGCTGTCTCGATTCCGGTTGACGAGTTGGAAAAACGCATTGGCGAGCTTCCAAGAGAAGCTGAGATTGCCGTCTACTGCCGTGGACCCTACAGCACCATTTCGCGTGAAGCTGTATCTATCCTGAAAGGGCATGGATTCAATGTCAAACGGCTCGAAGCAGGGCTGCCGGAGTGGAAAGTGCAGGGATTACCTACAACGCGCAACCCGCTGGAATTCGGTCGTTAGGTCGAATCTCGTCCGCCTAGACAGAAGCCAGCCCTATGGTGTGGCAACCAACTGTTTCTCCAGGGTAGCCCAGACAGTCTCAGCGATAATTTCGTGACCCTTAGCTGTCGGATGGATACCATCAGCCTGATTCAGCGAACGCACGCCACCAACTCCGTCCAGTATGAACGGAATAAGTTCCGAACCTGTGCGTTCAGCGACAGCCGGGAAAACACTCCTGAAGTCCTCAACATACCCGCTCCCGAGATTGGTCGGAATCTGCATCCCCGCGATGATAATCTCGATGTCGGGTTTGGCTTCTTTTACCTTCCCAACGATGTCCATCAGATTCTTTTCAATTACGGCTACGGGAATGCCTCGCAATCCATCGTTGCCACCCAGCTCCAAAACGAAAATTTCGGCAGAACTGTATTGTGATAATATCCAGCTCACCCTCCGCAATCCGCCTGCAGTTGTTTCACCGCTTTCACCAGCATTTACTGCCTGCAACGGAATCCCAAGCTCGTCCAGCCTGGATTGAATCAGAGCCGGATATGCGTGGTCCTTTGACCTCAGTCCGTAGCCAGCTGTTATTGAATCCCCGAAAAAGATAATTTGACCGACATCGGTTGCATCACTTGAGGCTTCGATTCGTGCCGGCGATTCTTGCACAGCGCTTCGATCCGATTCGCACCCGGTAAATATTAATATCAGTAGAACAGCAAGAAATCGCGTAAACAAAAGTGTTGTTCTGCGTAACACAGGATTCTGATTTAAGGATACGATCTGCAACTTAGCCGACTCAGTTTCAAGGATGTCTAATAATGTAGTCCGGGCAATGAATGTTTCTAAATCGTTCGAGGTTAACGGCAGGGCGCTGACCGTACTCGACCAGATCAATTTGACGATTGGTGAAGGGGAGAGTTGCGCTGTTGTAGGTCCATCGGGAAGCGGAAAGACGACGCTTCTGGGACTCTTTGCTGGACTGGATTTGCCTACGAGTGGTTCTGTCGAGTTATTCGGCAACCAGCTGCAGCAGTTTTCTGAAGACGAGCGGGCAAAGATCCGACGGGAGAGCGTGGGCTTTGTATTCCAAACCTTCAGGCTCTTCCCAACCCTAACTGCATTGGAAAACGTGCTCATACCGGCAGAGCTGTCGGGTACGAGTGATGCACGAGAGCAGGCGCATTCCCTGCTTGATGCGGTCGGGCTCGCGGATCGCGTAACGCATTATCCGGCGCAACTTTCTGGTGGTGAACAGCAGAGAGTGGCACTTGCACGCGCTTTCATTAACACTCCCAGGATTCTGTTCGCCGATGAGCCGACAGGAAACCTGGATGCAGTAACTGGAGCTGCGGTAGAGGATATGCTTTTTGAACTGAACAAGGCAGCCTCAACAACGCTGGTTTTGATCACACACGACAACCGGCTTGCCGCAAAAGCGGATCGCGTTATCGAACTCTCGGCCGGGAGAGTGATTGGTGATTCCCGCCCGTCCGGGACGCAAGACTGGCTGGCAATATGACCAGGCCCTGGACCTTTCCGGCGCGGATGGCTTGGCGCGATAGTCGCGGGGCGAGGAGGAATCTAACGCTGTTTATCCTTGCGGCAGCCATCGGGATTGCTGCGATTGTCGCGATACGCGGGTTTGGCGACACGCTGACACGAGCCGTTGACGATGAAGCCGCGGCCATTCTCGGTGCGGACTTGGTCGTCAAGGCAGATCAACCATTTACCTCCGAGTTGAACATCGTTCTTGATGAGGTTGGTGGAAGGCGTGCTGAGAAAATCATCTTTAATTCGATGGTTGTATTCGAGCGGCAGAATGCATCGCAGCTGCTAAATGTGCGTGCGATGGGATCGGGCCTTCCGTTCATGGGTGCGATTGTCACCGAGCCCGTATCTGCCCTTGAAGAGTATCAAGAGCGCCGGGGGGCACTGATGGACCCCAACGTGATGGCATCCTTTAACATAGAATCGGGCGACACGATTCGGATCGGATCGACGTCCTATCCCGTCGTCGGCGAGATCGTAAGCGCAAGCGGAGAGTCGGGGTTCGAATCGGCTCTGAGCCCGCGCATTTATGTTCCGCTCCATGATCTGGACACAACCCTCGTCGGACTCGGAAGTCGCGTGACATACGAGAGCCACTTCAAATTTGCCAACAGCGAACGCGCCGAACACATTGCGGATTCGCTAAAAGGATTACTCGAACGGTCGAACGCATCCGCCGATACAATCGAATCAACGCGGATGGAGTGGAACGAGGGACTAACGGACGTCTACCGTTTTCTGAGTTTGATGGGATTCGGCGCACTATTGCTTGGAGGGATCGGGGTAGGCAGTTCTGTTACGGTGCATATAAAACGCAGTCTGGGTTCGGTCGCTCTTCTTCGATGCCTGGGAGCAACTAGGCGCGAGTCTATGCTTGTTTACCTCTTCCAGGTCCTGTTTCTCGGATGCATCGCTGTTGGGCTTGGCGTTGGCCTTGGCGTCCTGATCCAGTTAATTCTGCCGCGTGTTTTTGCAGACCTGCTTCCGGTGGGGGTAACGTTTAGCATCGCACCGCAGGCCATCTTAGTAGCTACAGCAATTGGGATAGCAACAACTCTTCTGTTCAGCCTCATGCCGGTGCTAGAGGTCTGGGATGTTTCGCCACTCACCGCGCTGCGTGCAAATATTTCTCGCGACCGTCGTGGAAGCCGTTTGTGGTACTGGTGCGTTGGAGCGATCGTCGCTGCGGGTCTGCTATTCTTATCCATCGTGCAGGCTCCCACGCTGTTGACCGGACTGGGGTACTTCTTCTCGATCGCGGGTGTGATGGCAGTCATTTATGGGTTAGCTCTTCTAGTCATTCGCATTGCCAGGCGATCCGTACCGACTACTGCTCCGTTCCCGCTCCGCCACGCTGTCTCCAATTTGCATCGGCCGAACAACCAAACCTCGGCAATGATGTTGTCGATAGGATTAGTCTCGTTCTTAATGTTGACAATGCTGGCAGTACGCGCCAGCTTAATCGGACAGCTCGACCAGACGTCTGCGTCCGGTCGCGCGAACATGATCTTGTTTGATATTCAGCCGGACCAGGTCGACGGAGTGCAGGCAACCCTGGTTGATAAAGAGGTAACTATCGTGGAGTCGGCGCCGCTCGTTACCATGACCATCGATGCCGTAAACGGCATATCAGTAGAGGATCTTGAGGCGGATCCTGACATGAACACTACGTGGGCTCACCACCATGAATACCGATCCTCGTATCGCGACCGATTGACTGAAGCGGAAGTGCTACTACGGGGTGATTTTGTTGACAGTTACGAAAGTGGACAAGGACCAATTCCGATTTCGCTTGAAAAGGATATATCTGATGATCTTAATGTAGACCTAGGAGACCACATACGATTCGCAGTTCATGGAGCCTTGCTCGAAACGCGCGTTGCATCAATCCGTAAGGTCAACTGGAATCAGGTTCGGACCAATTTCTTTGTTCTGTTTCCGCCCGGCGCTATTGATGAGGCGCCGCGTACACACGTTATGATGGCCAGGTCACCCAGCGCCGACGTTCAGGTCAGCGCACAAACCGCATTGGCCAGGAGCTTCCCAAACGTGTCCACGATCAACCTTGAGTTGATCCTTCGCACGATTGAAACCGTGCTTGCGCGGATGGAGGCTATTGTGCGTTTCCTCGTGTTGTTCAGCGTGATTGCTGGTGTACTTGTTCTGCTGAGTGCCGTTGCTAACTCGAGATCTCAGCGAGAGTCGGAGGGCATCCTGCTTAAAATAATTGGTGCATCCAGACGAACAGTCACTTCAGTTATGATGTGGGAATATTTGGTACTTGGAGCGTTGGCCGTCGCAGTGGGATTGCTGCTCGCCGTTCCGGCAGGATACCTTCTCGCGAGGTTCGTCTTCGTCGTACCTTTCCGCATTCCCTGGATAGCGTTCATGATTACCGTGATGATGATCGTCCTGGGTACTCTTCTGGTGGGATATATTGGGAGTTCGCGATCGTATCAGAAGAATCTAGCAACAGCTTCTTGACAAGTCAGATGAGCATAGCCGAGAATTTGGAGCAACTCCGGTCCAACATGCCTGAATCCGGCAATCGACCCACCATTGTCGCAGTATCCAAAATGCGATCGCTTGAAGAAATATTACGGGCCTATCGCGCTGGCGTCAGGCACTTCGGCGAAAATAGACTTCCGGAGCTTATAGAAAAGCGTCGGGCCCTGAAGAGCGCGAACCCCGAGGCGGCGAATCAGATAGTTTGGCATTTTATCGGCCACATACAATCCAGGAAAGCAAGAGACGCGGTTGCCGCCGCTGACAGGATAGACGCGGTTGATACGATCAAATTGGCGCGCCGATTGGACCATTGGGCAAATCAGAAAGAAAAAATATGCGACGTCCTTGTGCAGGTGAATATCTCTAACGAGCCGCAAAAGTATGGATTCGCGCCCGACGTAGTAAGCAAATGCGTTCAAGAGATTCTTTGTCTGAAAAACTTAAACGTGCGGGGCTTAATGGGGATGGCCTCATTTACTTCAGACGAGAGCGTTATTTCGTCGCAATTCAGGCTCCTCCGCGATCTAAGGGACGATCTGATACAAAACGGCTTTCTCGGAGAGGATTCGGCCCTTTCCATGGGAATGAGTGGAGACTACAGACTCGCTGTTGAACATGGGTCTACGGAGATCCGTGTTGGCTCCATGATTTTCGCCGGATAAAAGTTGGCGAACCACAGCGAAACAGCTTCGTAACAAATGTTATCGTACGCGCTAGATTGTCCGATTATTTAGTGGAGTCTCAGAGCCATGCCCTGGTTGATCCTGATTATTCTTGTTGGAGGCCTTGCCGCATTCTTGTGGACATGGGTCAAGAACTACGAACGGGAAAGCGCCGAGGCGGCACATGAGAGGATTCAAGGATTAGAGATTCAGATAACCGAATTGACAACGCGCGTGCAGAACCTTGAGGCGATAAACACGGAAATATCCGGCACGTTTAACGTCGATGCTGAGCCCCGCATCACTAGGTCGAGAACGCGGTCGTAATTATATTGAGCTATGAAGTTGACTCCGCTAGACATAAGGAAACAGGATTTTTCGCGAGGCTTCCGGGGCTTCGAGGAAGACGAGGTCCGTGCCTTTTTGGAGACACTTGCAGACCAGTGGCAGGATGTTGCAGATGAGTCCAGGAGACTGGAAGAACGCATCCGGGAATTGGAGCTTAAACTGGTCCACTATCAGAAAGTCGAAGGTGCACTGCAGGAAGCGCTGAACACCGGCAAGCAGACATCCAAGCAAGCCATTGAGAACGCAGAAAAGAAGGCGCGAGCGATCCTTGAAGAAGCGCACCGCAGCGCAGAACAGTACAAACGCGAGTCAGTCGACCAAAAACATTCGCTGAATGTGGACATCGCGAAACTGGATGCGCGCAAATCGGAAATCATCGCTCGTTTGAGAGCCTTCCTTCAGTCCGAGCTCGAGATGCTTGCGTACTTTTCGAAAAACGATCCGATCGGTGTTGGATCCACGGGGAGTGTTCTGGTAGCGCCTACTCCACAGCCTACACCAATACCGACACCTACACCTCCGCAGACATCGGCAGAAATGCCTGCGCAGCCAACTGCGGCCAGTCTCCCGGAGGTACCTACGCAAACGGAGTCATATTTCGAAAATCAAATTGATCTGAATCCAGCTCCAGAGATGACGCCTACACCGAGCACAACGCAGGAAACGAAGGGAGTTGAGGTCGATTTGCCATCGCTCGATACCGGATCTGCAGTAACTGGCGACGGAGTTGATTTCGAAGCAGATTTGTCAGACGTGACTCCCCCCGAGCCACCGAAAGAAAATGGGAAATCCTATAGTGCAGGCATTGACGAGTTTGGTCCAATGCTTAGTTCCGAGTTGAGTGACCTTGCGAAGGAGATATATAACGGTGAAGACATAACGGCCGAGGCATTGCAGAGCAAGTCCGATAGCGCCACGATTGATCCGCCTGCTCCCGCACCTGCGGAGTCGAACTCGCCTGCTGCCGAGTCCACTCCTTCCTGGAATTTGGACGAGATATCACGGAAAATAGTGTCCGACTCGTCGCAGCAGCCTAAGACGCAAGATGTCCAGTCGGTAACGGAGGACGATATCGCGAAAATCAGGCGGATCCTGGACAACCTGAAATAAGTGAGCCGTTACAAGCAGCAAGTCGACGAAACGGCAGACTTCCTGAGATCTCGCGCGGGGGATTTCCCGCGCATTGGACTCATTCTCGGCACTGGATTGGGTGGGCTTGCCAACGAGATGGATGTAGAGTTTGAGCTGGGATATGAGCACATTCCCCACTTCCCGGTCTCAACCGTTGAATCACACTCGGGGCGGCTACTTATAGGCAAGCTCGGTGGGACCAGAGTTGTTGCCATGCAGGGGAGAATGCACCTGTACGAGGGATACTCTGCCCGCGAGGTCACATTCCCGGTGAGAGTCTTTGGTACCCTGGGCGTCGACACGTTACTCATTTCAAACGCCGCGGGGGGCATGAACCCGCTATACCGGCGCGCCGACCTGATGCTGCTTTCAGATCACATCAATTTGCAGGGAGCAAACCCGTTGATTGGTGAGAATGTGTCGCAGTGGGGACCGCGTTTTCCAGACATGAGCGACCCCTATAAAGAAGAGCTTCGACAGATTGCTCGGGATGTAGCTTTAAAAGAGGGCATTCCGTTGCGGGAGGGCGTCTATGTAAGCGTGGTTGGCCCGAACCTGGAAACACGAGCCGAATACAGATTCCTCCGCACCATCGGAGCAGATGCGGTTGGGATGAGCACGGTCCCGGAGGTAATTGTCGCCACGCATATGGGTATCCAGTCGATGGCGATATCCGTGATAACAGACGAGTGCTTTCCCGACTCCCTGGAGCCCGTGAGTATTGCCGAGGTTCTTGCCGCCGCTGCTCAGGCAGAGCCGCATCTAACGCGAATCATTATTGGCATTGTACAGCGGCTCGAATCACCTACGTCCTAACCAGACAATAGGTGCCTGAAGTCGGTCCGGGGTTCTTCGTATCTTGCTCGCTTTGTTGAGCAATCAATCCTTCAGTTCCCCGATGCCATTCCCCGACTTCACGAGCGGTTCTCAATCGTTACTCGAAAAGGAAATGCTGGACCGGTGGGCACAGCAAGACATTTTCCGCAGAAGTATCGAGGAGCGAGACGGGGCAGAACCGTTTACGTTTTTCGAAGGTCCCCCGACGGCTAACGGAAGACCGGGAATCCACCACGTCATGGCGCGCACGATTAAGGATGCGTTCTGCCGATACAAAACGATGAAAGGGTTTCGCGTCGACCGGAAGGCTGGGTGGGATACGCATGGGCTGCCCGTCGAAATCGAGGTGGAAAAGCAGCTGGGCCTCACGGGTCGGCATCAGGTCGAGGAGTATGGGATAGAGGCGTACAACAACGCCTGTCGCGAAAGTGTGCTGAAGTACAAGGATCTGTGGGACACACTCACCACACGCATGGGATACTGGGTGGACCTGGACAATCCTTATGTCACGTTCGAGACCCCCTACATCGAATCTGTCTGGTGGCTGCTGAAGACGATTCACGATAAGGGGTTCATGTACAAGGGCCACAAGATTCAGTGGTACAGCCCGGGATCGGGTACGGTACTGTCATCCCATGAAGTGAGTCTTGGATACAAAGAAGTGCAGGACCCTTCCGTATATGTGCGCTTTCCTGTGGCAGGAGAAACCGACACGTATTTTCTGGCATGGACCACCACTCCCTGGACCCTTATTTCCAATGTTGCGCTTTGCGTGGGGCCCAGCATC
Organism: Rhodothermales bacterium; assembly: GCA_965224105.1. Taxonomy (GTDB): domain Bacteria; phylum Bacteroidota; class Rhodothermia; order Rhodothermales; family JABDKH01; genus CBDCYH01. The sequence goes on from CBDCYH010000001.1 coordinate 301,315, forward strand.
GAATACGTGAAACTGAAGGTCGAGCATGAAAACGGAGTCGAACACCTAATTCTTGCTGAGGCTCTAAGAGATGTAGTCAAGGAACCGGCTGAAATAGTTGAAACCTACCGTGGATCGGATCTGGTGGGGATGAGATACACCGGACCATTCGACTACTTTGCAGATGAAATTGCTGCCGGAAACGGATGGCGCGTTGTACCGGCTAATTACGTCTCGACATCCGATGGAACAGGAATTGTCCATACCGCTCCCGCATTTGGTGCCGACGACCACATGACCGCAGCAAAGGAGGGTCTGCCGGTGGTAAACCCTGTGTTGCCGGATGGGACATTCTCCGACGCTGCCCCACTGGTGAAAGGGATGTGGTTCAAGGATGCTGATAAACCCATCGTTAGGGATCTGAAAGAAAGACGTCTGATGTTCCGTCACGAAACGTGTGTGCATAACTACCCGCACGACTGGCGGAAAGGTACTCCATTGATGAGTTACCCGGTTGAGAGCTGGTTCATTCGGACGACGGCGGTCAAGGACAGGTTGATTGGATTGAACAAACAGATCGACTGGCAGCCCGCCGGGATCGGTGAGGGGCGGTTCGGCGAATGGTTGGCGAACAACGTGGATTGGGCGTTGAGCAGACGGCGATACTGGGGTACTCCACTTCCGATCTGGGAATCAGATGCACCTGGATCGACACACTACGAAATTATTGGCTCGATCGATGAATTGCGGGATCGTGTGGAGGACCTGCCCGGGGACGATGCGCTGGACCTGCATCGACCGTTCGTAGACGGACTTACCTGGGCAGCACCGGACGGAGGGACGATGCGACGCGTGGAAGATCTCATTGACGTTTGGTTTGATTCCGGGTCGATGCCGTTTGCTCAGTGGCACTATCCGTTTGAGAACAAAGACAGGTTTGAAGCCAACTTTCCGGGCGATTTCATCGCGGAAGGTGTCGATCAAACACGTGGATGGTTTTACACACTGCACGCAATAGCTACGCTAGTGATGGATGATGTCGCGTATAAAAACGTTGTCGTCAACGGACTCGTGCTGGACGAAAAAGGTGACAAAATGTCGAAGTCGAAAGGGAATACAGTCGACCCCTTCGAAGTCATCGAAAACTACGGCGCGGATGTGGTGCGATGGTACATGATGTCCAATACACCACCCTGGGAGAACATTAAATTTTCGATTCGGAATCTCGAAAGCACGCAGCGCAAGTTCTTCAACACCCTTACCAACGTGTACGGGTTTTTCGCCACGTATGCGAACATCGACAACTTCGATACCAACGCAACTTTGGTTTCGGTCGAGGAAAGACCTGAGTTGGACCGATGGATCTTGAGTCGAGCAGATACTACAATCGAGAGGGTTGACGAAGCCTACTCCGCGTACAACCCGACAAGGGCTGCGCGAGGCGTGGAACAGTTGGTAGATGATTTGTCGAACTGGTATGTCCGGCGGTCTAGACGGAGATTTTGGAAGTCGGAAACGGACTCGCAGGACAAATTGGCGGCGTATCAGACAATTCACTCTGTATTGCTAACGGTCAGCAAATTGATGAGTCCAATCGCGCCATTTGTTTCAGATTGGCTATACACTGCGTTGACGGGAAACACCTCTGGCTCTGTGCATCTTGAGCGGATGCCATCCGTCAGTGCAGAGATTCGAGATGCGGAGCTGGAACACAGAATTGGCCTGGCGCGAACGATCTCGTCCATTACCTTGGCTCTGCGCAATGATTGTGGGTTAAACGTCCGCCGCCCGCTATCCAAGATAGTCGTTGTTACCGGGCCTGCAACAAAGGAAGAGGATGTGCTGGCTGTGGAGGACATCATACTGGAAGAAGTGAATGTCAAGGCCATTGAGTTTATTTCCAGTTCCAGCGGTGTTGTGAAGCGGTCCGCCAAGCCCAATTTCAAAACTCTTGGGAAGCGCCTCGGTCCGGCTATGAAGGCGGTCAACCAATTAGTTCGGAATTGGTCTGATGAGGAGATTCAGTCGATCATGGACAACGGAAGCGTCGTTGTCGACCTGGAAAATGGGCAGCAAGTCACGCTCAACCTGGAGGACGTTGAAATTGTGAGCGAAGGCGTTGAGGATTGGCTGGTGGCGCAAGAAGACGGTGTAACTGTAGCCCTGGATACGCACGTAACGAATGATCTGCGGATGGAAGGGTTGGCACGCGAATCCGTCAACCGGATTCAGAATCTTCGAAAAAAGGTAGAATTAGACGTCACAGATCGGATCGTATTGGGTATCAAAGGATCAGAAGCAATAGTTGAGGCGATACGTGAGCACAGGGAGTGGATTATGAAAGAAACCCTTTCGACTGACCTTGTGCTAGAAGCGCTTGAGGGAGAAGCGCACAAGGAGGAATTTGTGATCGATGAGCACGAGTTAACCGTGGATCTTAGGCCAGAAAGTACGTAGCTAAGAGTTATCCGAATTTTAGATTTTGGGATGAGAACAGAACAGTGTAATCTTCCGTACGAGAGACCCTTTTAGCGTGGAAGCTCCATTGCCAGGTACAGGAAAAACAATGACGGACAGCAACAAAGTCACAACCCTTACGGACTCCGAGTTGGAGGAATTTCGCCTACTCCTGGAAGAGAAACGTGCGACTGCTCTGGACGACATCCAGAGACTCCGCTCACAGCTAGCAGATGCTCGGGAGCAAGCCGAGAACGACACGGCCTACAGTTTCCACATGGCGGATGCCGGGACCGATGCGATGGAGCGGGAGAAACTATACCTGATGCTTGCCAGGCAGCAAAAGTATCTGGGGTATATAGAGCGAGCGCTGGACCGGATAGCCGACAAAACGTATGGGCTTTGCAAAGTTACAGGACAACCGATCTCCAAGGAGCGTCTTCAGGCAGTGCCGCACACGCGCATTTCCATCGCTGCAAAGAAAATGCAAAAATAGGGTTCGCAAGTGAACCCGTCCTGAGCCCCCAACGTCTAAATATTTTAGGCGAAATTTACTCTCAACGCATTACATGAAGGTACTCTGGTTAACGGCTGTTACTATCATTTTGGATCAGCTGACTAAGACGCTGGCGTACCAAAAACTCGCACAGTCAAATTCCATCCCCGTCATTGGCGACTGGCTGAAATTTACGTATACGGAAAATTCCGGGATGGCGTTCGGTTTGGAGTTCGGTCCGGCAGGACTTATGGCAGTTCTGTCATCTATCGCGACCTTGTTTATCATCATATACATGATCAAGGTCCGCAAAGGGTACGCCCCGTACAGGTGGAGCCTAGGTCTTGTGTTGGGTGGGGCACTGGGAAATATTATCGACAGAGTGTTCTACGGAGTCATCTACTATGGAGCGCCACTTTTCCACGGACGGGTTATTGACTTCATCCATTTTGATCTCTGGGCAGGACCTGTTCCCGACTGGATCCCTTTCATCGGAGGTAGTTATTACGGCTTCTTCCCGATCTTCAACATTGCGGATATTGGAATCGTTCTGGGTGTAATTGGTATTCTATTTTTTCAGAAAAAGTACCACGAGAGACTTCATCCACCAGAACCGGAAGAGAGTGCACCAGTTGCTGCTGTGCAAGAGACGCTCATGAACCCCGCTGGTGAGGTAGCAACCCCGCCAACATCTCCGGGTACAGAAGCGAGTAACGGCGGAGACGGCAATCTCGATGGTTGAGCAAGAGCGCATCCGGAATTTCTGCATCATCGCTCACATTGATCATGGCAAGAGCACACTTGCAGATCGCCTCCTCGAAACCACCGGCACGCTTTCGTCGCGCGAGCTCCAGGATCAAGTGCTGGATTCAATGGACCTTGAGCGAGAACGGGGGATCACGATTAAGAGTCATGCTATCCGCATGAACTACACCGGTGATGATGGCGAAAGCTATGTCCTCAATCTGATCGACACGCCCGGTCATGTGGACTTTACGTACGAGGTGTCGAGGGCACTCGATGCCTGCGAAGGCGCGATCCTTGTTGTTGATGCAGCCCAGGGAATAGAGGCGCAGACATTGTCCAATCTGTATCTAGCATTGGCTAACGACCTGGAAATAATTCCAGTACTAAACAAGGTGGACCTGCCAGGTGCAAACCCGGATGCCGTCGCCGCATCGGTCGAAAATCTCACGGGCGATAGTGCAGAAGATATTCTCCACGTGAGCGCAAAATCCGGGCAAGGTGTCGCAGAGTTGCTTGAGCAGATAGTGTCCAGAGTCCCACCCCCCGGTGGTGACCCGGATGCGCCGTTGAAAGGACTAATTTTCGACTCGGTCTTCAACTCCTATCGGGGAGCCATCGCATACGTCAGGATTGTCGATGGCGTGTTGCGCAAGCGAGAGCGAATCAAATTTATGTCCAACGGGAAGGAGTACGATGCGGAAGAGGTGGGTGTACTGCGACTCGGGATGCAGCCCGTAGACCAACTTGCAGCTGGTGAGGTGGGATATATTATCGGGTCGGTGAAAGACGTTCGGGACACTCGAGTTGGAGATACAGTCACTAGTGCCAGGACCCCTGCATCCGAGCCACTTGCTGGATTTCAGGATGTTAAGCCTATGGTTTTTAGCGGGGTCTACCCCACCAACTCAGACGATTTTGAAGACCTGCGCGCATCACTGGATAAGCTGCGCTTGAACGATGCGGCGTTGGTATTCGAGCCAGAAACTTCAACAGCGTTGGGTTTTGGTTTCAGGGTGGGCTTCCTTGGATTGTTGCACATGGAGATAGTCCAAGAACGGCTTGATCGGGAATTCGGGCTAGACATTATCACAACTGTACCGAACGTAAAGTACGAGGTATCGGTCGCGAATGAAATTCAGGTCGTTGATAATCCCAGCAACATGCCAACCGGAACGATTGATTTCGTCCAGGAGCCATACGTAAAAGCGGACATCATTACGCCTAGTGAATACATCGGCAATCTCATGAAGCTTTGCCAGGATCGTCGAGGCAACTATCTGAACACTCAATACCTTGATACCGAAAGGGTCAACCTTCAGTACGAATTGCCTCTGGCAGAAATAGTATTCGACTTTTACGACAAGCTCAAAACCGTTAGTCGTGGATACGCTTCGTTCGATTATGAGATAATTGACTACCGTACTAGCAAGTTGTCAAAACTTGATATCCTGATTAATGGCGAGCAGGTTGACGCACTCTCAACGATTGTGCACCGCGACAAAGCCTACGAGATGGGTCGAAAATTGACCCGCAAGCTTCGCGAGCTGATCCCGCGACAAATGTTTGAAGTTGCGTTGCAGGCATCGATTGGTAGCCGCATCATCGCACGAGAAACTGTTAAAGCGATGAGAAAAGATGTTACCGCCAAGTGCTACGGAGGGGACATCAGCAGAAAAAGAAAGCTCCTGGAGAAACAGAAAGAAGGCAAAAAGCGGATGAAACAGGTGGGCAGGGTGGAGCTTCCGCAAGAGGCCTTCCTGGCGGTTCTGTCTATGGACGAGTGATGCGTTATTGGCTACTAATCTGCTACGTTTTGCTGATGCTCCCGCTTGAAGTCGCGGTCGGACAGCCGGATTCCTCGCGGGCGACGGTATTGCTGGACCGATACATTGAGAGTATCGTCCGATCCGTGGACACGTCGGCTGCCACGGGAGATGTGTTACCCGATTCGAGTACGGGCGGACTTGAGGTGGATGTAGTCAGCATTCGCAAGGTCCCCAAGTTTGCGCGCAGCTGGTTCATTGGTGAATACGATAGCCTCGGCTGGACATTCAGGGGATCCCGCGATCTCACCCTGCTGGATACCACACTTACAAGCGTAATTCGCGCGCACCTTGAGGCAGAGTACGGGGAACCTACCGAAGTGCTCGCGGACAGAGGACTAATTCATACGCTCCGGCAGGAAGAGTATGTGCAGTTCGAATATTGGTTTGTCGTAAATGGAGAAATCCCGTTCAAGGTCATGGATGTCAATGGTCCGTTCGAACGTGGCGTCGTCGCGAGTGTCCCACATAGTCAGGCTGAAAAACTCGAGGCGCTTCGGGAGCACATTATTGGGCGAGCACTACGCAACACTTCACCCGCCCCATACGTTGATTATTATTATGAGCCGGACACAGCAACCTGGTACACGGCAGGTTTTGACGGCGACTCGTACTTCAACCGTGCAATCAATCCCCGCCTGATGCCGCAGGGTAGACCGCGACTTAAGAAATAGCTACATGGCCAAGAAGAAGAAAAGCTCGACCAGCGATAGGATCGCAAACGCGACGAAGACGGTCAAACCTGGAAAAACGGGCAAAGCGGGAAATAAGAAGAAGCAGAAGGGACCGGTTCGAGAATGGATTGATGCGTTGGCATTCGCTCTAATCGTAATGATCATCGTGCGCACGTTGCTTTTCGATCTGTTCAAGATCCCGACGCCCTCGATGGAGAAAAATCTGTTGGTGGGGGATTACCTATTCGTTTCGAAACTTCACTATGGTACCCGAACTCCCATCACGCTCGGCATTCCGTTTACCAAGATTTCCTTTTTTGAACTTCCAAACACCCGGCTTCCCGGGTTTTCCCACGTGAAGCGTGGAGACGCGATCGTGTTTAACTATCCCGAAGAACGCGAGCGGCCGATTGACAGACGCGAGCATTACATCAAGCGGGTCATCGGTGTCCCGGGCGACCGTGTTGAGGTTGTCGACAAGGTAGTGCACCTGAATGGTGTTGCGCAGCCGCTGGAAGAAGGGATGCAGCAGCACTGGAGTGTAGTCAAGAAAGACGAGCGCTACCGACTGTCGCAATCTGCACTGAAGGAGCTGGGAGTAAGCGACCATTTGGCCGCCGGCCAGGGTATCGACATTGTACAGGGCACGGAAGAGGCGGCGCGGGCGATAGAAGAATGGCCGTGGGTTGAGCGCGTCGAGCCAGCACCAGACAACAACCGCCGCACCGACATGTACCCGCCCAATGCCGTGAACGCGGTTGATAACTACAAAATGGTCGAGGTGCCCAAACAAGATTCGACGTACGTCCTCTCCGCTGAGAATTGGCCCTACTTTGAGCCCGTCATAAGACTGGTCGAAGGTCACTCGACCGGGAGAACCGATAACGGCGGATTCCTCGTGGACGGACAGCAGGTGCGAACCTATACCTTCTCCCAGGATTATTTCTTCGTCATGGGCGACAACCGAAATGATTCACTTGACTCAAGATTCTGGGGTTTCGTGCCCATGAATCACGTAGTCGGGAAGGCCGTCATGCTTTACTGGTCGTGGGCGGCAGACGAAGACGTGCCGTTGCTGAACGGTCGACCGCGAATCAACAGAATGTTTTCGCTAATTCGGTAGGCTAGTTCGTATCAACCGATAGATTGCCTAGCATCCTGTCGAACCTTTCCTGCTGTGGTGAGCCTGGAGGCACAGACATCGGATCGTCCGGAAGCTCAACCAACCTCAGGACCGGATACTTTTCTTTGTATAGAAACGGTTGCGGACTTCCATCCGGATCATCCCCAATGATTAGCACGAGCGTACCCTGGCTGTAGAGTTCGCCCCGATGAGACCCAAATCCGTTTCCGACCGAAGTCGACCAGGAATCACCCCAGTTGTAAATCCATTTTGCGTCCTCCTCGAGGAGTCGAACACAGCCGTGACTAGTAGGTCCACCGGTCGGCATAGCAAATTGATGGATGTGTATGCCGCGCTCGTGGTGCACGTTGAAAACCCAGTACATCTCCCACGGCTCGTCTGGTGGGCTCAACGACGACACCCGGTATTCTTCCTTCCAGTTAAAATTGAACCTTCCCGTTGGAGTCGGTGAAACCTTGGCACCCGTGTTAACTATGCCCCACCTCGCCAATTTCCCGTACTCGTACGCAGCAAATGCCTGGACATTCTTTTCGATGATGAACAGCTTTTCGTAAGACGCTCCACCCGGATAAAACTTTGGGAATGGAGTAAACGCACGGAAATCCGCCCCGAAGTCTGTCGGGACGACCAGCGTGTCTCCTATTCCTACAAACTGGATAAGCTTTCTGTTTAGCAGCTCAACAATTTTTGATCGTTCACGGCCAAGATGGATGTCACCTTCGCCGATCACCTTGTACATCGTGTTTCTCGCGATCACGGAGTTGTTTCGCGAACTATACATGGTGAAGTACTCATAGAACACATCGGGCACTTCACTGACGTCTCCTGTCTGGTTGTTCAGGATATGTCCCACCGCAGTCTGGTTGATGAACTGCTGTGCTGTTACCACGGTCGGAAAAATTGTCGCGGCAAGGAAAACGACCGCCGCGGTAGTCAGGTGGAATTTGATAAATGGTCTTAAAATGTCCATTTTGGCTTGATATGAGAGAGCAGGTGGCAAGAGTGCCGGTGTTGCAATTGGTATACCAACTTAGCCGACGGTTACGTCCCCTGCTCGTTTCCGCAATTTCCTTACGTCTTCGTTAGACCCGATTACAATCAAGACATCGCCATCGTCGATCGCGGTCGAGGCATCCGGATTGAAAACCATTTCCCCGGTCTTGTCACCGACTATGCCAACAACCATGGTCTGGTACTCGTTTCTGATTCTACTGTTGGCAAGCGTTTGTCCGATCAATCCCGATCCTTTTCGTACTGAGACTTCCTGAAAGCTGAGGTCAAGTCCATCACGACGGATCACCTCGCTAAGAAACTTTTCGACGTGGGGTCGAAGGATTACTCGAGCCATACGGTTTGCTCCTATCTCATTAGCCGCAACGACGCGATCAGCACCGGCCCGAACGAGTTTCCTTTGATTGTCGTGCGAGGCACAGCGGACAAGAATAAACAAAGATGGATTTAACTCGCGGGCGGTGAGGGTGATGAACACGTTCGCGCTGTCGTTGGAGATGGCCAACACCAAGCCACGAGCTTTCCGGATTTGCGCAAACTCCAACACTTCATCATCTTCCGCGTCGCCCTCTATGGCGAGGAAGCCGAACTTGCGCGCATGTTGCACGGGAGACTCATCAAGATCCACAACAACGAAATTAACACCAGCTGACTGCAGTTCCTCAGCGATGTTCTGGCCTACGGTCCCAAAGCCGCACAAGATGTAATGATCTTTCAATTGGGAAATCTTTGACTCCATATGACGATTTCTGATTAACTGCCCGGTGAGCACAAGTTGGGCTGTACGAGTGGCGATAAAGGCGACTGCCCCAATTCCGAGCACTCCTATAATAATAGTAAATGCACGTCCAGTGGTAGACAGGGGGCGGATCTCCTCAAATCCTATCGTGGTAAGGGTTATGAACGTCATGTACAAGCCATCGAACAAGGTGAGATCGGACTCAATGTGATGGTACCCGAACGTTCCTACCAGAGTGAGGAGGATCAAGAATACTAAAGCCGCAATCAACTCTCGGCGCGCTGGATCGATCTGCGAGAGCCAACGAGTGGACGATCCCAACATTCTACATGACAGCTTTTGAAGTTACCAGGTCTGCATGCCACGTCTTCCGCAATGGGCGAACCACAACCATCTGATCTGTCTCCGCGCTGAACGCTGGTTGAGCGAGAACACAGAGAGTGTTGTCGTCGACGAGTTGACGCTCGTATAACGACCGAAACTCAGTCCGGGTGCAGAGTTGAGCAACGCCATCCCCATCGAGGTAAGCGATGTTCAATGTCGGGGCCAGGGTGAGGTTGTGTTTGCTCAGTATCTGTTGGATGGTATGCACCGATGCGTCGATGCCGCAGCCGGAGATCGTCCCACTATTTACGGCGGATGTGACTAGCAGCAGACGCCCGTGCAAAATCTGGGCAGTCCCTTCTACCGTCCGGCCATGCGACGACCAGCCCTGCATGAATATGTCCAGGTCACTGAGAATTCTGTCACGTGTTTCTTTGTCCGGGATCGTTGACAAGACATAGGTCCATGCAGTTCTGTCCATGCTTATTCCTCTTCTATTCCGATTTGTTGAACTTTCAATTTGGCCTCTTCCAGAAGGGACATGCATTTCTTCGATAATCGCATTCCTTCTTCATACGCCTCCAGGGCCTGGTTCAGGGGTGTTTCCTCGTTTTCCAGAACGCTCACAACCTCTTCCAGTCGGGCTAGCGCGGCCTCAAAAGTCAGCTCATCAGATTCCATAAAAAGTGATATTATCGCCGTTGTACGGTACTCCAGTTCGCGCTATCATACTCACGGAACACCATATTAGTTTTGATCAGGAGTTATCAAGGATGGATTTAGGACTGGAGGGTAAAGTTGGTATTGTTACTGGTGCGAGTCGGGGCATTGGTCGAGAGATAGCGGCATCGCTGGCGGGGGAGGGCTGCAAGCTTGTTGTCTGTGCTCGGGGTGAAAAAGAATTGCGCGTCGCAGCCGATGAGCTAGGGGATAGCGACTCCATCTGTCTAATTGCTGCAGATATTACGGAAGCCGGGGTTGAGGACGAGTTAGTGCAGACGGCATTGGACAAGTTTGGCAGGTTGGATGTCTTCGTTGGAAACGCGGGGGGCAACAGACGTAAACCATTCGAATCAACATCGGATGAAGACTGGTTGGACATTTATCATCTGAATGTGTTGTCGCACTTGCGCTGTGCGCGGCGGGCTATTCCGGCAATGCGAGCAAATGGTGGCGGGGCAATCACCTTTATCTCAAGCATCTTTGGACGTGAGGCCGGTGGACCCGGATTGTCAATCTACAACTCAACCAAGTCCGCACTTCTGAGCGCCGCCAAGATAATGGCGATTGAGTTGGCATCTGAAGGGATTCGCGTTAACACCGTCGCGCCAGGGAGCATCCGACATCCGGGGGGGAGCTGGGACAGGCGGGTAAAAGAAAACCCCGAGGCAATGGAGGAGTTCGTGAAGGCCAATATCCCGTTGGGCCGTTTCGGGACTGCGCAGGAAGTTGGGGATGTGGTTTGTTTCTTGTCCTCCCCGCGGGCAAGCCTCGTTACCGGTGCGTGTCTTAACGTAGATGGTGGACAAAGCCAAAGCCTGATCTGAGTTGAACCAGCTCGGCATATAATGAAGAGAGTGTCGCGTTATAACAATACCCTTGGGACCCTGCTGCTGTCAAGCTTGCTTCTACTGCCGCTAGCCTGCACTGAAGCCAACGGAGACGAGCCGCGGCAGGAGCAATTCGACAACACCGGCAGTGTCGTTAGCGCGAGTACCAACGACGGGGCCGAGGATGACATTGAGCAGGGCTTGACGGAGATCGGTGACCCTTACCTCGGAGATCCAGATGCACCGTTTGTGCTCCTGGAATACTCAGATTTTCTGTGTCCTTTTTGTGCGCGCTATGCGCGAGAGGTACACCCGGAGCTCGTTCGGAAGTACGTGGCCTCGGGCAAACTCAAAATGATTTTCAAACAGTTCCCAATTGAGTCGCTGCACCCAACCGCGGACATAGGCGCATCATTTTCGCACTGTGCCGCTCAGGTTGATGACCAATCGTTCTGGACGACCTACCGCCGCTTGTTTGATTCGGCAAGAGAGTGGGGTGAGCTGGCCGACCCATCCGAATATTTGCTTGAACTTGGCGACAGTCAGGGCCTCGATACTCGAGCGTTGGTCGAGTGCATGAGTGATGAGAGTACGCAAGAGAAAGTTAGCGGCGGCGTGGTGGAAGCTGGCGCCCTGGGGTTCACCGGTACCCCAAGCTTCGTATTAGTAAACACCGAAACCGATGAATCATCCAAACTCATTGGTGCACAGTCGCTTATCATATTTAGTAAATGGATAGATGCAGCTCTGGCCGGTGATGATCCTGAGGTTGCTCTCAATAGGGCCACGACGAAACTACCAAGCTGGCTGAGCGACGAAGGGACCAGAGCGGGCCTACGGGCCGGCGTAACCGTCCATGGCGACCCTTATAAAGGTGACCAGGATGCCCCGATCCGTGTGGTCGAGTTCAGCAATTTTGATTGCGCCAATTGCCGGATGCACTACCTGGGAACGCAGCCGAAAATTGATTCAGATTGGACAAATAGCGGCAAGGTGATGTGGATCTACAAGAATCTTCCGGATAGCGAAAACCCAAGGTCGATTGTGGCGTCTGCTGCCGGGGAGTGCGCGTTAAGACAGGATGCGTTTTGGTCTTATCAAACCACGCTGGTGAGCAATCCTGGTAGATGGGAAGGCGAGGATATCGACTCTGCGCTAAGCGAACTGGCGTCGGAAGTCGGCATGGATACAGCTTCGTTCACCAGTTGTCTGAACGGGAGGGAGGCTATGCTCGAAGTCGTGCGCGACATCGCCGATGGTGGTCCGATAGTCAGAGAAACGCCTACGTTTGTAATTACTTACAACGGAAAGGCTGTTTCTGTCGCCGGACTGAGGGGGACCGAAGAGTTTCTCGGTATTCTACAATCGATTTCCCAGGAGATTGGCGGGTAGGTTTCTGGAAGTGAATCAGATACGGATTTCGCTGACCGAATAAAGGAAGCACTCTCCGCCAATCTGGACTCGGTCGCCCGCCAGGCGAAGAGTAAGGTCCCCGCCTTCCGCCGAAAGCTGTTTTGCGGTTAGCGTTCGCTTGCCCAACTCGTTCGCCCAGAATGGTGTTAGCGTGCAGTGCGTGGAGCCGGTAACCGGGTCTTCGTTGATACCCGCCCGGGGGGCGAAGAATCGCGATACAAAATCTACCTCATCGCCCGGGGCCGTGACAACAACACCGAATGTGTCGAGCATTTTCACACGGTCAAAATCTGGCTGCAATCCCTCGATAGTGGACTGGTCTCGGTACACAACAATAGTGTCCCGGGCGCTGCAGATCTGGAGTGGCTTTTCGCCCAGCGCAGCTTCAACGTGCGCTGCATCCAGGTTGCTTGCGGACGGCGGTCGTGAGGGGAAGTCCATCGAAACACTGCCCTGGTTCTCTAATCGGAGTGTGAGTGGGCCTGCAGACATTGTTTGAAGTGTGACTTTTTCTCCACGCGTAATCCGCTTGAGGTGGCCCAACACCCACCCGGATGCCAGTGTCGCATGACCGCACAGGTCCATCTCGACCTCGGGAGTAAACCATCGGATTTCGTAGTCTGCACCGAGGGGCCTGACGAACGCCGTTTCCGAGAGACGATTCCAACGCGCAATATCCTGCATCACGTCGCCAGGAAGTTGGTCATCAAGGATGCATACTCCGGCAGGATTTCCGGCGAAAGCTCGGTTGGTGAAAGCGTTAACGACGAAGTAGGGGATTCGCACGTCAGTATAGCGAGCGTCTGTTATTCGAATCGAACAAAAGACACGTTTAGGGTTCTGGCGCGAGATTCGCTTTTGCGCCATTGCACAAGAATAGGGCTTTGATATTGACCCTGAACGAGCTTACCGCAAGTGGAAGATTCCGTGTCATTGATGAGACACGATGTTGATCTCTTTAGCCGTAGGAAACGACGCGCAGGGTACGCGATGAACTTGTTAATAATTCTTTCTACAACTGATTCGCTTAGCCCCGTGGCGTCAATAAATTCGTTCGTGATCTGTACCAGGTCGTATTTCGCGTAGTTCTTTGCCTTGTTTGGGATGGCCTTCGGATCCCTCAACATGTTGTAACCTTTCTTCGCCATGAACCTCATTGGATTCTTGAGAACCTCCATGAGGTCATGCGACATCAAGAGCGTTTCGTATTCGTTGACGGTCAGCCCTGCATTCCGCTCGCCATTTGCCAGCGATATGTCTACGCGCCCTTTCTTAATGCCAAGCCTGGCGATGGTCTCGTCCAACTGTTCGAAAAAGCCAAAACGACCGTCTCGCAAATTGATGGAGTCCAGCTGATGGTTGGACATGGGAATCTGTATTACACTTTTATGCACAACAGATTCGAAATTGTATCCGATTACGGTTGCCCTTCGTTTTCTGCTTAGACCGCCGTTGACTCCGTCCAGCTCAACCAGATATACGGGGTGGTCGGGTTGATAGGTGTACGTGACACAACTCTCCAATCCGGATCCGATGTATGTGAGGTGGGAGTCCGCATTTTTTGGTTCGACAAGTTTTTGCTCCTCGGACAGCTCGTTTCTCAATTCCAATTGATCGTGCCTGTAATCCGAGTCCGGTGGGAATAGGCGTCGGAAGGCAGAGACGAACCCTTCTACGGATTCAGCATTTCGCAATCTTGCCGCCAGACTCTGCTCAAAAAAGCCAGCTGTCGTGTGATAGGAGTAATACACAGCCTTTCTGAAGGCTTCAAAATCTTCTGCTCGTGCCTTCAGTTCGTCATTGATGTTGATCAACTGGAATCGCGCCGCAGGGGTAATGTCCAGCGTCAATTCCCGCGGGCTTGGCAATTCTATAAAGTCTTTCGGTGGAACCATCAAGGACCCTGAATATTGAGGGAGGTCAAGATATCGTCGGCGTGAATGGAGTCAATAGCTTAGCAGGCGGTGGTCTACCAGATGAGCTCAAAATACGGCAAAAAGGCTATTCGGGAGGTACTACGGACAGGCTGAAACATTGTTGCCAGTCATTTCCTACCCATCAACAGTGGCTTTACGCGATCCATCAGAGAGGGTTAGACTGATGTGGTCGCCTATAGATAGATCAGCCGCCTTGGCAACTGGCGCTCCGTTCTTAGTGATCCGAGCGAATCCGCGTGCAAGGGGTCGATCTGGATCCAGGCTAACGAGGGCTCGGGTCAGGCCGCGTACCTTTTCCTCGGCAAATCGCGTTCTCGACTGCAAAGAATCGACAAGCCGCCCGGATTGCGCCCGGACGTGCATTACGTCCCGCTCAATCCTGTCGGGTAGGCGACCCAATGCATGGGACCTCCCAAGAGCCTCGACCGTCCTTCTCGAGGCGTCGAGTCTGGTTTGCATTCTCGAACCAAGATGGCTGGCCAGGCCGGCCAAAATGTTGAGCAGCTCGTTTCGATCTGGTACCGCCACCTCCGCCGCCATCGATGGCGTCGCAGCTCTGACATCGGCGACAAAGTCTGCGATCGAGAAGTCGGTCTCGTGACCAACCGCGCTCACAATCGGTATCGCCGATGCGAAGATAGCGCGTGCCACTCGCTCTTCGTTGAAAGCCCAAAGGTCTTCCACGGAACCGCCACCTCGCCCAACGATCATAAGATCAGGTCTCAGCGTTCCTGTCTCTGCATTGAACAATTCGATCGCCTCCTGGATCTGTCTCCCTGAGTCCGGACCTTGGACCGCGACTGGAAGACGGAGAACGCGCACGATTGGAAATCTCCGCTCGAGGACCGACAGGATGTCGTGGATGGCCGCTCCCTCACCTGATGTGATCACGCCAATCGTTTCCGGGAATGCGGGTAGCTCCCTTTTGCAATCGCTGTCAAAGAGTCCTTCTTTCTCCAGTTTGTTCTTGAGGGCGATAAACGCTTTCTGAAATTCACCTTCTCCAGCAGGCGCCATCCCCTGGACCAGGAGCTGCAAGTCTCCGCGGGCAGCATAGATTGAAACATCTGCCCGCACACGAACCTGCAATCCATTCTCCGGGTTAAATCGGACGCGCCTTCTGGTGCTTGCCCACATAACACACCTCACCTGTGAGGTGGAATCACCAAGCGAGAAGTAGCAGTGGCCCGATGAATGTTGTTTGTAGTTTGAAATCTCTCCATCAACATACAAGCGCGAAAAATCGGACCGCAGGTGTCTTGATACTTCGTCCAGTAGCTCGCCAACTGCGAAGACTCTGCGTTCAGGTTGAATCATTCGTATTTTCAGTCAACTGATTCTCAACTTCAGAAAGATACAACCTACAAGAGCTTACACATGGTCAAAGTCCTGTTTGTTTGTCTCGGCAATATCTGCCGCAGCCCTCTTGCTGAGGGAGTCATGAAGTCCGTTGTCGAGCGTGAAGGTGAAGCAGATTTGTTTGCAATTGATTCAGCAGGTACGGGTGGTTGGCATGTGGGAGAACCGCCGGATGCCCGGATGATCCGAACTGCCGAATCTCATGGTGTTGATATATCCCACCTAAAGGCACGTACATTCTCGGAGGCCGATTTCAATCAGTTCGACATCATTCTTGCCATGGACTCCGACAACCTCCATACAATTGAGCGCCTACGATCCTCATCCACAACGCCGGTGCAGTTGTTTCGTAGCTACGATCCAGAGTCGGGTTCCGGAGATCGTGACGTTCCTGATCCGTACTACGGCGGCGCCGATGGATTCGAAAATGTTTACCAAATCGTCGCGCGGACATGCGACCAATTATTTCAGACACTGAGAGAGTCGTAGACCGAACGCGTGAACGAACGGTGACCAAGGAAGATTTTGAAGCGGCCCTGCGCGAACGTGTTGTCCGAATTGAGCCGCTTGGAGGATCGGACATAAGACACTTCCGAATCGTAGGGGAGACGGCATCATATTTTGCAAAGCTCGCAAATGTGTCAGACCGTGCACAACTCGAAGCAGAGTGTATTGGACTAAGGACACTCCGAAGACACGCGACTGGCTACTTCATACCTGATGTCAGCTTTTGTGAGCCGATCGGGCAGTGGATGTGTCTGATTGAGGCCTGGATAGACCAGCAGCCAGCCAGTCCAGCAAGCTGGCGCCAATCCGGCATCGCCCTTGCACGTATGCACCGCGAGCACAAAACCAGCTTCGGATTCGAATTTGATAATTTCATCGGGCCCACACCGCAGATCAACGTCGAGACGGACAACTGGGTGGACTTTTTTGTCGATTGCAGGCTGCTCCCCCAGGTTGAACTTGCTGTTCAAAATGGCCTTTGGAGCACAGCTGATGCCGACGCCTTCGACAATTTGGTCAAAGAAATCGGCGGAATCCTACCATCCCGGCCCGTTTCATCGTTATTACATGGTGATCTATGGGCAGGAAATCATCTGTTTTCGAAGGGAGGTCCAGCTTTGATAGATCCCGCAGTTTATTACGGCGACCGTGAAACAGACATTGCCATGACACTGTTATTCGGAGGCTTCCCAGCATCATTTTACCACGCCTATCAAATGGAATGGAACCTTGAACCCGGCTGGGAGGAGCGGACAGAGATTTACAATATTTATCACATTATCAATCATGTGAATTTGTTTGGTGTCAGCTACAAGCAGATGCTAACCTCTTCACTCCGAAAATTTGAACCCCGATAGAATGTCCGGCAGAGCAATAGTACTATTGACCATCTTTCTTGTGGTCGCCTCAGTTGCAGATATACAGGCGCAAGATGAGAATTCGTCTGCAAGTTTTGCGGAATGGCTCGAGACAAACATTCCGGTATTGTCGCGGGACTACTCGGTACCAGGTGTGGGCGTCGCCGTGTGGGAGGGGGGGGCTCTTGTTTTCCGACAGGGCTTCGGTAAACTAGTCGCCGGCGGATCCGCTGATGTCAATGAGAACACGGTCTTTCATCTGGGCGGTATCTCGAAAACGATCACCGCATGGGCGATCCTGAATTTGGTCGAAAAGGGCCAGCTAGATCTGGACAAACCCGCCGAGGATTATCTCACCCGCTGGACGATTCCCGCATCATCTTTTGGGACCAGCGGCGTAACACTACGGCGAATTCTCAACCATACATCAGGTCTGGGCGTTGAGTCGTACGACGGATTTGATTTGGCGAGTAGACGACCGGACCTGGCGGAGTTGCTTGCAGGTGAGGCAGGCGCTGAATCGGTTACCGTGGAGTTTGCACCTGGTTCGAAATGGGGTTTTTCGGAGGGTGGATATGCGGTTGCGCAGTTGGTAGTAGAGGAAGTCACTGGAGAACCGTTCGACGAATATGTGACAAAAAGCATTTTCCAAAAACTCGGCATGAGCTCGACGACATACCAGCCCTCGGCCACCGGTGCAAATGCTTCGACCGGACACAACACACTTGGCTTACCGATTGAGCAAAAGGCATACACGGCACTTGCCGCATCATCAGTCTTTTCAACGTTGGAGGATTTTAGTCGGT
The DNA here is from genome assembly GCA_965224105.1 of Rhodothermales bacterium. Classification (GTDB taxonomy): domain Bacteria; phylum Bacteroidota; class Rhodothermia; order Rhodothermales; family JABDKH01; genus CBDCYH01. The sequence continues at coordinate 319,138 of CBDCYH010000001.1, forward strand.
TTGTCGAAGCGAACATTGGATCCGAGTCGGTAGATCTTGGCGGTGGTGTGCTTGAGCCAAGCTCGGTAATCCAGACTCAGACTCCAACGAACGAGAGCAACGATTCCTACGGCCTGGGTTACTCCGTTCGCTACCTGAGTAACGGGAAGGCGGTGGTCGGGCACGGCGGAGCTAGTGAGGGGTGGCAGGCGAACGTTGCAATGATTCCAGCTTCCGGCGACGCAATCGTCATCTTTACGAACGGGACTAATGGATTGAACCTCTCGACGGCAATTCGCTGCGAATGGTATTCGCGGGTGGATATGGCACCCCCGGCAGAAGCTTGTTATGGGAGTGTAGCTGCGCGGCTAGCTCGACCTTACCGCGCGGAAGGAGTCGGAGCAGCGTTAAGTTTGTATGATAATCTGAAAGAGAGTGGCCAACCGCTTCTGTTCGATGAGTGGGAGTTGAATGGATTCGGTTACGATGTACTGGCTACAGGCAACAAGCAGGATGCGCTACAGATCTTTAAGAAGAACGTACGTGAGTTTCCCAACGCATCAAATCCGTTCGATAGCCTGGGTGAAATCTATATGGAGCTGGGGCAGCGAGATTCTGCAGCGGTTGCCTTTCGCAAATCACTGGAGCTCGATCCGTCGAACACGAATGCTGCGGAGATGCTTCGACACTTGGGCTCGCTCTAAAGATCCTGCGGGCTAATAGCGGTCTCGTTGTAACGCTGCTTCCTGCCGTGCTGCCGCAAAAACAAAGACGCCAATAAACATCATTACGATGTTGAACTTGACGAGTCCTGCCAGGAAAAACATAATGGCCAATGCTTGTCCCACAGATGTCGCGATTGATGTTGCCGCGGAATAAGACATCGTGCTTGCCAGCCCAGCCCGCAGCACGCGCCCACCGTCCATCGGAAACGCAGGGATGAGGTTGAATAACGCCAACGCCACATTCATCCACATGAGTGTGGTCCAGATGCTGGTCTCCATTGCGAACAAATCGGTCGCAGGCACAAGCATCCCTTTTCCCTTCAGGAATATTCCAATAACCACGGCGATAGCCAGATTCACAAGTGGTCCTGCAATCGCAATCCAAAACTCCTCCCATGCAGAGGAAGGATTTCGCAGCAAACTGGCAACACCACCAATAGGATACATGGTAATATCCTTGGTCCCTATTCCGAAATGGCGGGCAACGAACGTATGGCCTAGCTCGTGCAAGATGACCGAGCCGAAAACTAGAGCGATCAATAAGAGGCTTAGCAGGGCTGCGGAAATCGACGCGCCGCGGGCAACGAACAGGACAAAAATGCCTGCAAACATCGCCACCAGCGTCCAATGAACGTAGATAACGAAATTCGAGACAGAACCCAGTCGAAATTTGCTTTTCATGAGACGGCGTTAAGGGTAAGTACTGACATACGATACTCTGCGTATTAGACGACGAAATGTTTCAACATAATCACCCAATCATCAATGAAATCCTTCTTTTCAGTCATTTTACTCTTTGTACTGGCGCTTCCTGCCCTGGGGCAGCAGGTCTCAGGAACTGCCCACGTAGGCACATTTGGGATCGGTGCAGACGCCGCCGTCGGATTTGACTCTCCGGTTTCCGTTAGGGCGGGGATAAGTGTGGTTCCTTTTTCTGCATCATTTACAACAGATGAAATTGACTTTGACGCTAACCTGCCAGCAACCCGACTGTCGCTGCTTGCCGATTTCAACATCCCGAAAGTTCCGTTGCGCCTGACCGCTGGTTTCACCCATACCGGTGACAGCTATGATCTTGTCGCAATGCCGACTGAAAATATTACGATCGGCGACACCGAGTACACACCCTCGGAAGTTGGGACTCTAACAGGGATTGTCCGAACGCGAGAACTTTCGCCCTACGCGGGTATCGGAATTGGTAAACTCCCAACGCAAAAGGTGGGCTTTTTCCTTGACCTCGGTGTTCTCTTTCACGGATCTCCAGAGATTGACTACGAAGTCGACGGCGCACTCGCCAACGACGCTGATTTTTTGATTGAGCTTGAGAAAGAGCGCCTGGAGCTCGAGGATGAGCTGGAGCCGGTCAAGTTTTTCCCTGTTCTCAAGATCGGCGTCAGTTTCGGTATCCTGCGATAGTCATTTTGCAGGTTCTATTCAACCGAGCCGTTCGAAAAACATAACCGGACAAGCTCTGCGTGGATCTCATCCGTATTCTCTAGATTATGGAAAAGCGCGTCGGGCCTGTGGACAACTAGGTCATCATACGAATAGTGCCCGGTGCATACTCCGATCGAACGCACCCCGATGCTTCGGCCGCACAGGATATCATGCTCGGTATCCCCAATGATCAGAGCGTGATCCGGATGAACATTCTCGTTCGTATACGCAGACGCTCTGTCGAGAGCAATCGACGGAAGCTTATATCTATCGCTGTGATCGCTTCCGTAGACACCGAAATGGAAGTAATCGCGGAGACCGGCTAGCTCCAGTTTGAGGTGGGCCGTCGGTTCAAGGTTGCCAGTGAGAATTGCCAGCCTGAATCTCGAGTCTTCTTGTAGTCTGGACAATAAATCAGTGACTCCATCGAGGACCTTGATGTGATCTCTTTGCAGGTACCTTCGCATTAATGCGATGTAGACCTCCGCCGTCTCCTCGAGGATGGAGTCCGGAAGTTCTCCTAGATCGATATCGTTCCGGTCGACGATTTCTCGCAGGATCTGAAAATCGGTTTTTCCGCCGAAGCTGATTCCTTCGAGGCTGAGCGGCATGTTGAAAACCTCTTCCATTGCCTTTGCGATAATCGTGCGCCCAACACCATCCGACCGGAGCAATGTCCCGTCAATGTCGAAAAACAGGTTTGTAGTGGTTGTTTTCAAAGAAATTAGGGAGCCTCGACAGTTAGGAATTATGGGCGACAAGCCGATACCGAAGACACGAATATAGAAATTCCGCGGCCTCTCGGACGCGCGGACTCAGCCCAAAAAGGAGTCAATATGGGACGTGGTGTTCTTTTGCTAGTTTTCAGTGTTGCCGCTGTGGCGGTTTATAACATTGCACGAGACCAATCAACGGAACGAGCCCGATCGACGGATCAGGTCGTTTACGAAGAATCTGTACTTGCACGTGAAATTGCGAGGTCAGGTTACGCAACATACTCGCGGATTGTTAATCAGGCGCCTTCAGATTTAGATGCGGTGCTTCAAATCAACGGCGACGATGGCTCGGGATCGCCGGTAGCCGGCGGCTATACCCAGGAAGACTTCCAGGGTGGATTTTATCGCGCAACTGCTTCGCAGCAAGGAGGCGCGGTTCATCTTGAAGTGACGGGTTTCTTTGGTGGAGTAGAGCACGCGATTGAGGGAATTGTGCAGCCCGTGGGATCTGTCAAGCCGCCAGACTGGGACTTTGACTGCTCGGCCGTCGGTGGTACGAATTTCGTCGACATCTATGGAGTCGGGATGGGCGACCCAAGTGCAATCGTTGGCAACCCCGCAACGCTCGTAATTCCGGATTCAGCATCTGTGGACAGGATCATTCTGCAGGTCACTGGCCGGTACGCGAATATCAGCCAAGTACACTTTACATCCTCGGCAGGCGGCAGCTACATCGCTTCAACACCAGCAGAGACCGGCGACATGGGGATGGGCTACTTCTACACAGAGTTGGATCCGGCATCATCAGTCGCTGCCGATGTGACCACGTCGGGGTCAAACGGAGCCCGTGGATTTGTTGCCTACGTGCACCGCAGCCGACCTACGCCGTACACGAGTGTGGGCCGGTACAAGTTTAGCACAGCGTATCACAACATCCACACGGAAACATTCGAGGTTCCGGCAAGTGGTGCGCCTCGCGACATCCACATTACCTATGTGCTGTCGGACAAAGACGACGACGGACGACTCGTAAAGCATTACGCGACTGCCGGAGCTGTAACAGTCGAGCAGGACGTGACAATGCCAACGGAAGGGAACGAATTGGCAATCACAACGCTAACCTTGCCCGCCGTCCCGGGCGATGTCACAACCGTCGAAGTGTCAATCGATTCCAATGACTCGATCATGTGGACGATGACGCACGTCTATTCCGAGTCATGTAGCATGGGTGCATAGGATCATCTCGAGGCCTTTTGATTTCCAGTCTCTTCGTCTGTAGGTTCCATCCTTTGAAAGCCAATGAAAGGATCGGCTCATGGCGGAAGACTACTATTCGCGCGCTACACTGGGAAAATCGGCGTATGAGCCGGCACCGGAGGGCGAGGAATACCAACCTCTGGTAAGACCCGAGGCATCGATCGCCGAGTTTACGCTTAAGGCGGTTGCTGCGGGGATTGTGTTCGGGATTCTGTTTGGCGCCGCCAACGCCTATCTGGGCTTGCGTGTTGGATTAACGATTTCGACATCTATACCGGTAGCGGTCCTTACCGTAGCACTCTTTCGCGCACTGGAAATCGGTGGGGTCCAGTCCACATTGCTGGAGGCCAACCTCTCCCAAACGGTTGGCTCGGCTTCAAGCTCCGTAGCATCAGGCGTCATATTCACCTTGCCGGCTCTCTACCTCTGGGGTTTTTCTCCGAGCCTCATGCAAATGACGTTGCTGGCCCTCTCGGGTGGAATACTGGGGGTATTGTTTATGGTACCTCTCCGTCGATTGCTTATCGCGCGTGAACACGGAGCGCTACCGTACCCGGAAGGCACGGCATGCGCAGAGGTTCTCGTCGCCAGTCGCTCCGGCGGAAATAAGGCGAAGTATGTTTTCCTTGGTCTAGGAGTAGGAGCGCTAGTCAAATTTGTTGTTGGGGCGCTGCATGCGATTCCAGACAAAATTAGTGTCAGCATACCGTTCCTTAAGAAAGGTGAGGTGGCGACAGAGGTGTCTGCGGCGCTTCTCGGCGTGGGATATATCCTGGGGCTCCGCATAGCGACTGTGATGGTTGGTGGTGCCCTGCTTTCCTGGGTTGTACTTATTCCCGCCATCGCGTATTACGGCGACACGCTGACCGCTCCCATGTATCCCGAAATGACCAACCTCATTAAGGATATGTCGCCTAGTCAAATCTGGACGCGATACGTCCGTTACATCGGGGCCGGCGCGGTGGCCACGGCAGGGATTATCACGTTGCTCAGGAGCGTTCCCACGATGATCGAATCGTTCAGGGTTGGTGGGTCTGAGGTGCGCTCCAGACTGTCTGGCGCAGGTGTTACCGCGCAATCAGTCCTTCGCACCAAACATGACCTGCCGCTCAAGTATGTCGGTTACGGAGCTGCGATAGTCGGGTTGATTCTGTTCGCGTTGCCACAAATATTTGGAATTCCTGATACCGCGTTTCGCCTCTTGGCGACCGTACTGGTAATCATCTTCGCCTTCATCTTCGTTACAGTCTCATCGCGGATAGTCGGACTGGTCGGCGTGACCTCCAACCCGACGAGCGGCATGACGATCGCAACGTTGTTGGGTACCGCTGGACTATTTTTGCTGTTTGGCTGGACTGATGAGCTGGGAAAGGCCTCAGCTCTTGCGGTAGGATGCGTTGTTGCGATTGCTGCATCCATTGCTGGAGACACGTCACAGGATTTGAAAACCGGATTCCTGCTTGGGGCGACACCGTTCCGTCAACAGAGAGGCGAGCTTATCGGTGTCCTTACGTGCGCGTTCTTCGTTGTCGCGACCCTCGTTCTGGTTGGCGATACCTGGGGTTTCGGTACGGAGGAGATCCCTGCACCTCAAGCAACACTTATGCAGCTGGTCATAGATGGCGTACTTGATCAGTCGTTGCCGTGGACGCTGGTCCTGATCGGGGTCGGGATCGCTCTCGTGATTGAGCTATTTCGTATCCCAAGTCTTGCCTTCGCAGTTGGTGTTTACTTGCCGGTTGCTACGATGCTTCCCTTGTTCTTTGGTGGTCTGCTGAGGTGGATTCTCGAACGTAAGTCCACGTCCGAAGGACAAAAGGAGGTGCGACGAGAACGAGGCGTGCTATTCGGTTCAGGACTTGTTGGAGGTGAGGGCCTCTTCGGTGTGCTCATTGCGGGGTATGCTGCCTATACCTCTGCGGCGCCAGGAGGTATAGGATACGAGTGGGCTGGCAATGCTGCTCCGCTCTTTGCGGCCGTCTTTTTCGCTGGACTGATTCTTCTTTTCTGGCGACTCTCTGTAAACAAAACGTAGAGGAACGATCTTGGGAAGGGATGTCGCGAGCCTGAAGGGCAGGAAGATCTTCTTGCTGGATGCAATGGCACTTGCGTACAGGGCGCACTTCATTTTCATTAATCGGCCACTCGTCAATTCAAAAGGCCAGACAACCTCTGCGGCCTACGGATTTACGTCCGCCCTGCTCAAACTCATAGAGGATCACAAGATCAAGGATGTTGCTGTTGTGTTCGATGTGATGGAAGAGGGAGGCACCTTCAGGGATGAACTCTACGAGGACTACAAGGCAACGCGCGATCCGCCGCCCAAAGAGTTGCTTGCCAACATTCCACTTATCAAAGCTGTAGTCGACGCTTTTGGTATTCTCATTCTGGAGCAAGGGGGTGTCGAAGCTGATGATGTGATCGGTACCATTTGCAAGCAAGCCGAAGAGAGAGGTGGGGAATGTGTCATCGTTTCTCCCGACAAGGACTTTAAACAATTGCTGAGTCCTGGCGTCACTCTTTTCCGACCAGCTTATCGAGGAGAAGAGTTTGATCCGCATACGGACAAAAGTTTCCGCGAGCAGTACGGCGTTGGGCCCGAGCGCTTTACCGACATTCTTGCTCTCATGGGTGATTCCGCAGACAACGTCCCGGGCGTTCCGGGGATCGGGGAAAAAACTGCTACGAAGCTCGTGCAGGAGTATGGTGATATCGAGTCAATAATAGAGCATGCAGCTGACCTGAAAGGAAAGAAAGCTCGCGAGGGGATGCTCATGCATGCCGAGGACGCCCGGCTCAGCAAGCAACTGGTGACAATAAAGACTGATGTGCCGTTAGATTTTTCGTGGCAAGACCTGGAGCTCTCAGTGCCAGAACTGGACACGATACGGCGGATCTTCGATGAGTTGGAGTTTCATACTATCCGGGACCGAACAGAAAGGATTCTCGGCAACAAACCACCAATAGGTACGGGAAAACATCAGGCGGATCTGTTCGCGTCAGACGATGATGGCGCCAGTCCGCAGAACTATGCCGTCGCAGATGCATCGTTTGATGCAGAGACCGTCGACTACTCGTTTATTAAAACCAAATCCGATCTCAAAGTCCTCGTGGATGGATTGGCCAGCTCTAACGCAATCTCATTCGATACAGAGACAACGGACCGAGATGCAATGTGGGCCAGCCTGGTCGGGATATCGATAACCGATAGGGCCGAGTACGCCAGATACATACCAGTTCCGCTTGCCGACGGCACCAACCTCGAGGTTATTGCGAAGGCACTACAACCTCTCTTCGAATCCGACACTCTCAAGCTTGGTCAAAACCTCAAGTACGATATCCTCGTGCTGCAAAGGCATGGTATCTCAGTCAATGGTCCACTATTTGACACTCTGATTGCCCATTACCTAATTGCACCAGAGGAGCCGCACAACCTGGACTCCCTTGCCCTAAAGTATTTCGGGTACAAGACCATGACGTTCGAATCAATTGTTGGAACGGGAAAAGATGCGGTCTCGATTCGGGATGTACCCCTGGATAAGGTGAGTGACTATGCGTGCGAAGATGCGGATATCGTTTTTCGTCTCCACGAAAAATTGCGAGACCAACTGATCAAAAATGATCTTCTGGAGATTGCCGAGGAGATAGAGTTTCCGCTGATTCCAGTCCTGGCAAGAATGGAGTCGACCGGGATACGAGTGGACGAAAAAATTCTTGCGGACATTTCCAAACAGATGGAGCTCGATATTGCATCTCTCCAGCAGCAAATCTTTTCAGTAGCAGGCAGAGAGTTTAATATTGGTTCACCGGCGCAGCTTGCAGAGATTCTTTTTGACGAGCTAAAACTTCCCGTCATTTCCAAAACATCAAAGGGAAAGGCATCGACGAAGGAATCTGTGTTGCGGGAACTGGCGACCGAGCATGAACTGCCCGCGCTAATTCTCGATTGGCGCCAGCTGGCGAAACTCAAAAATACCTATGTGGATACGCTTCCCAAGCTCGTGCATCCAGAGACCGGGAGAATCCATACGCAGTACAACCAGATTGTTGCAGCGACGGGCAGGTTGAGTAGTCAGAATCCCAATTTGCAGAATATCCCGATCCGTACAGACCGTGGTAGGGAAATAAGAAGCGCCTTTGTGCCGGAGGAGAAGTGGAAACTGTTGTCGGCCGATTATGTGCAGATCGAATTGCGCATACTTGCTTCCATGAGTGGTGACCAGGCGCTGATGGATGCGTTCGAATCTGGCGAAGATATCCATACCTCTACAGCTTCAAGAGTTTTTGGGATTGATCGCGCCGAGGTTACACGCGCGCAGAGGAGCAAGGCAAAAGAAGTGAACTACGGAATACCGTACGGTATCTCGGCATTTGGGTTGGCCCTTCGGTTGCGATGCCCACGTGCGGAGGCTAGAGACCTAATTGATAGCTACAAGAGATCGTATCCGGAGGTAACACGATTTCTGCACGAACAAGTTGTAAAGGCTCGGGAGCACGGATATTCTGAGACTCTCCTCGGACGCAGGAGATACGTTCCGGCAATAAACGCGAGGAATAGAAACGAGCGCTCTGCAGCCGAGCGAATCGCTGTTAATATGCCTATTCAAGGTTCCCAGGCAGACATGATTAAAATCGCAATGATCAACCTGTCTGAGAGGCTGAACGCCGAGAACCTGGAAGCCCGGCTTCTCCTGCAGGTCCACGATGAACTCGTGCTCGAATGTCCGCCAGACGAGATGGAGCAGGTAATGGCAATGGTGAAAGACGAGATGACAAATGCACTCCCGTTGGAGGTCCCAATAGACGTGGAAGTTCAGGCGGGCGGCAACTGGATGGAGGCGCATTAAAGCATGAAACCCGTTCGGGAAAGTAAAAGGATCAGGGAGTATAGGCTCGGTAATGGTCTAACACTACTCGTATTACCGGATCACTCTGCGCCTGTGGCAACAGTGATGGTCACCTACGGAGTGGGTAGTGCCGACGAGGTACCGGGAGAGACGGGGGCCACCCATTTCCTGGAACACATGATGTTCAAAGGTTCCAAAAATTTCAACAGGAAACAGGGTAACGACATCTTCTCACTGTTGCAGTCTGTCGGCGCGAGGATCAATGCTACGACGTGGGTTGATAGAACAAATTACTACGAGCTCTTGCCATCGGGTTACCTGGAATTGGCATTGGAGGTGGAGTCCGATCGGATGCGCGGACTTCTGCTTGAGGACACCGAGATAGCCAGTGAAAAGACCGTCATTCTCAACGAGCATGACCGTGGAGAAAATGAACCGTTCAGGAGACTGAATAAGAAGTTGTGGCAAACGGTGTTCGAAGGTCATCCTTACGGCCACCCAACAATTGGTTGGCGTACAGACATTGAAAACACCAGCCGTGACAGCCTGGTAAAATTCTATAATGCCTACTACTGGCCTGTGAACACAACCTTGTCGATTATCGGAGATGTAACGTATGAGGGGGCCTACTCACTGGCGAGCAAACACTTTGGTGGGATCGATCCGGGGAAAGAAATTTCCCGTCAGACACGAAACAGTATCCCCGGCCAAACACCGGGCCTGCGTACGTGCGAGGTTCGGATGACCGGCGACGTTGGAACTGTCATGTTAGGAATTCCCACCGTCCCTGCACTACATCGGGATTGTGCACCACTCGCCGTGCTTGCGCACATTTTGTTCTCCGGCAGGAAATCAACCACGGCGCGCGCACTCGAGGATTCGGGGCTCGCCAGCTCGTCCGGGGGCTCGTCGATTAATCTTCGCGATTCAGGAATGATGTGGGCCTACGCCAATCTCATGACAACCACGACGGTCGACGAAGCTGGAGAAAAACTACTCGAAACGGTTCTGCAAGTGTCTGTCACGGAAAAGGATGTCGCACAGGCCAGGCAGTCAATTCTGGAACGGGAACCCCTGAATCGTGATGGTACTTTCCAGATCGCGACCTTGCTGAACGAGGCCATAGCCGTTGGCGATTGGCAGTACTTTACTGATTATGCGGACAGAATTGCTCGCGTTACACCACAGGATGTCGTTCACGTCAAAGAAACGTATCTGCGAGAAGCTCGATCCACAGTTGCCAAGTTCCACCCTGAAACCATCACATGAACAGGTACGCTGATCTCGTCGAGATCCACACGCTCAAGGAAGAAGGCATACTATGGACTGCGAAAACAGACCTGGAAAATGTCGTGACGTGTAGCGGTTCGTTCTACGTGCCTGTGGACTACGCAGCGGGCGAGGATTCAACCGTAGATATTCTCTCTGGACTTCTCGAGGCTGGGACTAGTCGCAAAGACAAGTACGTGATAAGCGAGTTCATCGCAGATCGTGGAGCCGAATTCAGTATCACTTTTGCAACTGGTCGACTGGGTTTTCGAATCCGAAGCCACAAGAAACATGTACCGGATCTCATTCATCTGGCGGGTGAATTATTTAGTGATCCTCTCCTTTCTCAATCTGAATTTGATCTTGCATTGGCCCAGGCAAAATCTGCGCTAACCCGGCAAGCCACCCGCACTTCAGTATTGGCAGCCATTGGTCTCCGCGCGAAGCTGTTTCCGCGCGACAGTCCGTCGTTTGGTTTTTCGATTGAGGAACAACATGCGCATTACGAAGACATATCCTATGCGACGATAAGAGAATGCCATGAGCGCTTGGTTAAAAGGCGTGACTTTAGAGTTGTCGCAGTGGGGGATGTGGATCCGCCATCAATTCGAAACGCAGTGGAGGCTGCTTTTTCTCAGGTCTCCAGTGAAACGTATCATCCCCAGAGTTTTACTAATAGTCCTGTCCGGGCAACAGAGGATATCATCAGAAGAGTACCTGGCAAAATCAACGTCGATGTGCGGGCAGGGCACGCTCTGCAACTCCGGCGCGGGGATGAGGAATTTCTGGCGCTCTATGTCGCGACGCAAGCGCTTGGAGGCAACTTCTCGTCACTGCTTATGGACAGGTTGCGAAACAGCCTCGGGCTAACGTATAGCATATCCGCCTCGATTGCGGATATTTCGATCAACCGGGATGGCTTCCTCGATATCGTCACGGCGTTCACCGATGATAATGTCAGCTCCGGTGTCGATGCGTTGCGAGAGACGTTTGCCAAATTCTGCGCGGATGGCGTTACAGAAGATGCGCTCGAGGTTCAGCAGACGATGCTTGTCGGGTTGTTCGCTGTTGGTCTCTCAACAAGCAGTGGCCTGGCCGCGTCCCTCTTGGCCAACTCTGTTCGCGGATTTGGCCCGGGCTATTTGGATGAGTTTCCTCGACTCGTCCAGGAATTAGAGGCGCGGGAGGTTAACGATGCGATTGCTCGTCACTACAAGCCTGATTACTTGCAGGTGAGTATTGCGGGCGAGGTGGGTTAGCGCCGGATCTAGTTTTCCGGCATGATCACCATCAGGATGATATAGACGATAATACCGGGGAAAAATGCGCTGAAAAAACTAAGCGCGACGTACCCGAGTCTCACCACGGTCGGGTCGATATCGAAGTAGTTGCCGATGCCGGCGCAAACGCCTCCAATCATCCCCTCGCTTCTCGATTTCGTAAGTCTTTCTCCGGTGCCCATAGTCTCAAAATGGTTGCTTTTCCTTCCTCTACGAGGATATTGGCGGAATGTTACTTGTTATCTGTCCTTGACGATAGTGATCCGTTCCTCAATACTGAGCGGCTCCGGAGTCGGTAAAACTGCGGAAAGAATCAGATATAATAAAAAGAACGAACCCTGAGACGCGATAGTCCCGATGACGAAGGCAATCCGTACGAGCGTCGGGTCGATGTTCAAATGTTCGGCAATACCGGCACAAACTCCAGCCATCTTTTTGTCGGTCGACTTTGTGAGTCGGCGGCGTTTCTTCCTGCCTTTACGGCTTGGTTCAACGATCACTTTCCTCTTGCCAGAGGGCACTTCAATTGCTCTCTTAACCCGCTTTTTCTTTTTTGATGGGCGCCATGAGAGTATCCCGAATCCAAGGAGGATGATCAGAATCCCTCCGAGAATGGGAAGGAGACCAATCAGGCTGTCCAAAGACAAGGTTAGAAACATCCCAAGCTTCTGCAGCATGTACAGGACGCCAAATGTGATTAGGGTTAGCCCCGCGACGGTGGGCAGATTAAAGATCCCCTTTGTCTCCGTTGCCGACTCCTCGTCGAACAGGAATTCTTCCAGTTCCTCATCCGACAACAGATCGAGATCAACGCTTTCCTCCGTATCAAGAATTATGGGAGGCAGATTCGTATTGCGAGAGCGTGAGCGGGTTGGCATGGGCGTACAGTAGTTTGGCGTATTTACGCCGACGTACGGGTTTGGTTACATCTACGTTGTTTTGTCTCGAGGACGTTTTTTTCGGTGATAATCCAGTCGACTGGCACGTCGTGTTCTTCCGTGGGGATGCTATTCATAAGCAACCTGGTTGGGACCATACAAACGGCTGGCGTTGGATTGTTGGCCAGAAAGCGATCGTAGAAACCCCCTCCGTAGCCAAGTCGATTACCCTGTGAATCGACGGCAAGGCAAGGAGCGATAATCAGATCGATGGATTCCACCCAGTCGGGTCCGTCCGGCTCGAAGATTCCAGCCTTGTCAGGATAGAGGAGCGCTCCGTCGAATGTTCTAAATGCCATCTGATTCTGTGGTTTCATGACGGGCAGGAGAACATTTTTCCGAGTTTCCAGCGCTTTTCGGATGATGCACCTGGTATCGATTTCGTGTTTGTTGAGGATCGGCCAGTAGACGGCAACCACATCTGCCTCGGTAAAAATTGGCTGATTGGACAGAGTGGATGCCATCGACATACTCCACAAATACATTTTTCTCGCCGGTATCGACTTGCGTTCGACTCGGAGAGACTCTCTCAACTCGGGCTTGGTCATCATGACAGGAGCTGTGAAAAAACCGCAGATGTTTCAAAAATGGGGTAGAACAACTGTTATGGGCAGACTATTGGGGCCAGGCAGTGTTTGAAGCAAGTGAATTCTGGCTTATTTTAACTGTTCTGTACGCATTAACCGCGTACACTCCGCTGATCGGCACCTACACGCATGTTTGATAACTTAACAGAAAAGCTCGACAGTGCCATAAAAGGGCTTACCGGCCAGGGTAAGCTTAACGAGCTAAACATCGCCAACTCCATGCGCGAGATCCGTCGGGCACTGCTCGACGCCGACGTGAATTATCAGGTCGCTCGCGATTTCACGAACCGCGTGAAAGAGAAGTCGATGGGAGAGGAGGTGCTCAATTCCGTTTCTCCCGGGCAGCAGCTCGTCAAAATCGTTTACGATGAGCTGGTGACGCTGCTAGGTGAGACGAAGCAGGACATTGAGTTCGCGTCCAAGCCCCCAACGGTGATTCTGGTGGCTGGACTGCAGGGCTCGGGGAAGACGACGTTTTGCGGGAAGCTTGCAAAATTTCTGAAGGCAGGAGGGAGGTCCCCACTGCTCGCAGCCGCAGACGTTTACCGGCCGGCAGCTGTTGACCAGCTTGGGAAGCTCGCGGCCGAAGTAGAGGTCCCCGTCTTTTCGATTCTGGATGGCGATGAGCCTGTTAAGGATGCAGTCCGGGTTGCGAGGGAGGCGGTAAAAGCGGCCAGGGCGGAGGCGCGTGATGTCGTCATCATCGATACCGCGGGCAGGATGCACGTGGATGAGCAGATGATGAAAGAGGTAGAGGAGATCAAGCAGGCGGTATCGCCAAACGAAATTCTATTTGTTGTCGACAGTATGACCGGCCAGGACGCAGTTAACACCGCGGCCGAGTTTAACAAACGCCTCAACTTTGACGGAGTCGTCCTTACCAAGTTGGACGGCGATACCCGCGGCGGTGCGGCATTGTCCATTCGGACAGTGGTCGAGAAGCCGATCAAGTTTGCCTCCACGGGCGAAAAGCTTGATGCGCTGTCAGAATTTTTCCCGGACCGGATGGCACAACGGATCCTGGGGATGGGTGACGTTGTTTCATTCGTCGAGAAGGCGCAGGAACAGTTCGATGACCGGCAGGCCGAGAAACTCCGCAAGAAGATCTCGTCCGAAAAGTTCGATCTCGAAGACTTCTACGACCAGCTGCAGCGTATAAAAAAAATGGGTTCACTCACCGATCTGGTTGGGATGATCCCTGGTGTTGGGAAGCAGATGAAAAATCTGGAAGTCGATGATGACGCCTTCCGACATATTGAAGCGATCATTCAATCGATGACGCTGGAAGAACGGCGGCGACCAGAAATTATTAATGCAAGTAGGCGCAAGCGAATCGCCAACGGTTGCGGGTTGGAGGTGCGAGACATCAATCAGATGCTCAAGCAGTTCCGTGAGATGAAGAAAATGATGAAGACGATGACCAAGCTCGTCGGCAAAGGCCGAGGGTTAAATCTGGCAAGCCTAATGGCTGGCCGGAAAGGCATCGCTAACTAAAAACAACAAAATTTACTCAACTGATTATTCGAGGTATAGGTGGCAGTCAAACTTAGATTACGGAGGATGGGCAGGAAGAAGAAGCCCCTCTACGGCCTTGTGGCCACAGATTCTCGCAGCCCGCGAGACGGAAGATTTATCGAGGACCTAGGCAGGTACGACTCGCTGCAGGAGCCTGCAGCCGTAACCCTGAAGGAAGATCGCATCTTGTACTGGCTAGAGCAGGGAGCGCAACCGTCCGACACAGTCCGAAGCATCTTAAGTAAGCAGGGCGTGATGTTGGCTCTGCACATGCGACGGAAAGGAGCAGAGGAGAGTGCAATCGAATCTGCAGTGCGAGAACACAAGGCGCGACACGAGGAGATTGCAAAAGGCAAAGTGAAAAAGACCGTGCGAGACCGCGTGCAGGAAACCCTGGCCGCGGAAGTTGTTGCGGCGAAGCAGGCTGAACAAGAATACCTGAAAGCGAAAGCGGAAGCAGAAGCAAAAGCCAGGGAGGCTGCCGAGGAAGCTAAGAAGAAAATGGATGCGGAGGTCGCTGCAATGCGCGAATCAGCAGCAGCGGAGGCCAAGATGGCGCAGAAGGCGTCAAATGAAGCTCAAAGCGAAGTAGAAGCAGCGGCGGAGAGCACTGCTGAGAAGGTGAAAGATGCCGTTGTCGAAAAAGCCGAAGCAGCAGCCGACAAGGCAGAAGAAATCGTAGACAAAGTAGGTGAAGTAGCGAAAGACGTCAAAGAGACAGTTGCAGATAAAGCGGCTGATGTAAAAGAGGCCGTGTCTGAAACAGCTAAAGAGGCAAAAGAGGTTGTCGCCGAAAAAGCAGCAGACGTCAAGGAGGCCGTAGCAGAAACAGCAGCGGATGTAAAAGACGCAGTTGTCGATAAAGCGAAGGACGCGAAAAATGTGATCAAGGATGTTGCAAGTGCTGCAGCTGACAAGGTTGCGGATGCTGTCGAATCGGTAACCGAAGGCGCGAAGGACATAGCTGAAGCCGCAACAGACAAGGCGGATGACGCGAAGGCCTAGTGGGCCGGAAGAGCTCCAAGGATCTGATACGTGTTGGGCGAATAGGGAAGCCCCACGGAGTAGTAGGCGAGGTTAAGGTAATTCCCGAACTAAGGGATGCCGAACTGTTTACCGAGTTTTCGCGGCTCTGGATAGGGCCAGTCCACGAAGATCGAAGAGAACAACATGTCGAGTCTGTCCGATATCAGCAATCGAAATTCGGGATGACGGCTCTTGTCAAATTCGGCGGTGTAGCAAACAGGAACGACGCTGAATCGCTCAGGGGGAATATTGTTTTTGCCCTCAAGGCCGAGCTGCCTGAAAACGAGTTGCTTGCCAAACGCGACCTCCGAGGAATGCGGGTACTGGTTGACGGAACTGCGCGAGGCGTCGTCGTGCAGGTAACCGAGACCGCTGCCCATGCCATCCTCGAGATTGATGAAGAGGGGACGACTTTTTTTGTGCCCCTCGTGGACGCATTTGTGAAGGAGATCGACGAGGGACTGGGCGCGATTCATCTCACCCTGATTCCGGGGCTCATGGACCGACCTGGCGATGAAAATTGATCTGATCACTTGCCATCCTGATCTGGTCGAAGCTCCGCTCGGGGCGAGCATCCTTGGCCAGGCACAGAAAAAGGGCAAGGTCGAGATTATCGTCCACGACCTCCGAGCGTTTGGTGTCGGGCCACACAAAAAGGTTGACGACTATCCGTTTGGCGGAGGCGCCGGTATGGTATTGAAGCCAGAGCCGTTGTTCGAGTGCCTCGAAAGCCTCGGTTGTAAGCCCACCAAAGTTAGAAGCAGTGAAGAAGAAGTTATCTTCCTAACCCCGGATGGCAAAAAGATGTGCCAAAGCCTTGCAAATTCGCTATCTTTGCAGGCTAGGCTAGTCCTAATTGCGGGTCACTACAAAGGAATTGACCAGCGAGTGAGGGACCATTGGGTGACGCAGGAGATTTCGATCGGCGATTATGTGCTGAGCGGAGGTGAGTTGCCTGCGATGGTCTTGATCGACTCGGTTGTCAGACTTATTCCCGGTGTCTTGGGCGACAGTACATCTGCCTTGACCGACTCGTTTCAGGACGGACTTCTAGGTGAACCGGTGTACACGCGCCCAGCAACTTTCAGAGACCTGGAGGTCCCCAAAGTGTTGCAACAAGGCGACCACAAGAAAATCCGAGAATGGCGAGAAAGGAAACGACTCGACATTACTAAACAGAAAAGGCCTGATCTGCTGGATCAGCCACCACAATAGACTACAAAACGAAACGGCCATGTCTACCGATTTGATGAACCTCATTGAGGGAACACAGTACCGCGATGACATCCCGGATTTTAAGCCGGGCGATACCGTGAACGTACACGTCAAGATTGTCGAGGGCGACAAATCGAGAATCCAGCAGTTCCAGGGAGTCGTACTATCTATCAAGAATGCGGGACCGCAAAAGACGTTCACCGTTCGGAAAATTTCGAACAACGTCGGCGTGGAACGAATCTTCCCCCTTCACTCGCCAAGGCTGGACAAGATTGAGATAGTTCGACACGGAAGCGTCCGTCGGTCGAAGCTGTACTACCTTCGCAATTTGCGCGGTAAAGCAGCACGGATCAAAGAAAGGCGATACGAAGCTAAGTAGCACACGTCCCGTTTCGTGTCTCGCACATTCACAATTGCCGTCTCCAGCCATTCACTCTTCGACGTGGCCGCCGAGCTTCTCGGCCAGATCAGTAACGCAAACGTTGCAAGAGTTGACCCCGACAAATGCGGGCCAAGTGTTATGGTGGGGACAACAGACTGTGCCCTCGTCGATCCCGCGACGATCCTAAAGTCCGAGGGCTTGTATGACGTCCTCCCCGGATTTGCATTCTCTAGCTGGGAGCAAGCGGGCATTCACATCGCATTGACCGGTGGGCTCAACAATCCTCCAGGTTCGATCATCGCAGACGACGGCCTGGACCAGTTCCTCTTTGTGTCCGTGGTTGCTCTTAAAGAGAACTACGGCTTTCATGTGAAACCGACAGGCGAGAAAAACTCGAAGACGGGGGAAATAACAACTCGCACCATTTCTCCGGATTCAGGTCTAGTGCTGGACCTCGCACAAGAGTGGACGGAAGCGGTGGCCTATCCGCTCGTGCTGGGTTTGCTGGCCGTTCGAAGAGACACTCTGCCAGATGGAACGCAAGAATTTGTCTCTGCACTTCGTGAGGTAACCTCAGCAGAGAATGCGCTCACCTCACCAACTACGATGGCGCCAGGGATGCGTTTTGTATACGATGATGTGGTGACTGCCAGCCTTACGGCATTCGGAGAACATCTCTTCTATCTCGGAGAGACGGATGAGCTCGAGTCGTTGGATCCTGTTCAAGTCGACCATCACTTCCCGGAATTATGAGCTCGGAACAACAAAAGATCGTTGTTCGAAATCGCAAGGCAAGGCACGAGTACAGGATCGAAGAAACATTTGAGGCAGGTCTAAGCCTCACCGGTTCGGAAGTGAAGTCTCTTAGAGCTGGAAATGCACATCTGCAGGAAGCCTACTGCAAAGTGGAGCTGGGTGAGGCCTTCCTGATCGGCTGCCATATAGCGCAGTTCACCCACGCGACCTACAACAACCACGACCCGGTTCGCAAGCGGAAATTGCTGCTGCACCGCCGAGAGATAAACAAACTCAAGCGAAGTACCAGCGAAAAGGGGTTTACCATCGTTCCACTCTCGATCTACTTCAGGAACGGAAGGGCCAAACTTGAAATCGGTCTGGCGAAAGGGAAGAAGAGCCACGACAAGCGCCAGGACATTGCCGAACGAGACGCAAAACGACGACTCCGGCAGATCCAGAACGAGAGATCCAAAAGGTAGGACCGGCCGGGCTAACGGAACGCGGCGTGGTCGTCTGCCTATAATCGATTATGGAATCCTTCATGGTGGGCTCTTTGCCCGCAAACAAGCCACAAATTTCTCTAATCCTTGTGTTCGCCCTGGTACTGGGCATGGGCGCCAGACAGGCCGCGTTTGCACAATCAACGAACGAGCTGTTGCTGTCTGGTCGGATTGCCTTGGAAGAGGAGCGCTACGATTTTGCCGATTCTGTTCTCGCCCTGATTCCCGGTAGCGCCGACGACTTTGGTCAAGCACTTGCACTGAGAGCACGAAGCGCGTTCGATCAGGACAGAAAAGCGGAAGGATCGACGTTGCTGGATCAAGCGCGAGAAATCTCTTCTGATAGCCCCGAATTTATCTCTGTGGATCTTTGGCGTAGGTGGAAATATCCGTCGCAGTTCCTGCCGCTTTTGCAGGACATCCGACTCAAACAGAAAGCACACAAAATTTTGGCTGCTGATTCTTCGATAGCAATGGCCCACATCGTTCTCGGAGCGATGGCGACCGAAGAGTTCATTGACCTCAGGTCTGCTGTGTCGGTGCCGGCTTTGGAAAACACGGCTTCAACTATTCGCGCCGAAGCCGAAGCCAACGCAGCGTTATTGCTCACACCAACGCTTAGCACATCAGATTCAGGAGGCGACGTCCAATTCGAATACCGCGGATACGGTAGACGAGACGATGTCGTTTCCCTGCAGAAACCGGGCGCTCAAAGAAAGTTCGAAGCGGCCTATGACAGGCTGCAAAAAGCCCTTGGTGGTGACCCTTTTAACATGAAGGGTTATCGCGTTGCAGCGAAGTTGCTTCTAGTTGGCAGTGCAGACTCGCTTCTTCTTGATCTTTCCCAATCGATGCGGGAGTATCTACCGCGATCATCACTCACATGGCTCCTGTCCGGATACGCCGAGGCAAGAAATGGCGATGTCGAACGAGCCGAGCACTATTACGAGCGCGCGCTCTCATACACTACGAACGAGGAATCGGCACTCCTCACCAATCCCGAACGGATTTTCGGTAACGAAGAATCTGCAGCCTATCCCGACCCGAACCGGGATGCTGGGAGTTATTGGGCTGGGCGGGATCCCAGATACCTCACCAGCGCGAATGAGCGGAGGTTGGAACACTTCAATCGGATGGTCTATGCCGAATTCCGATTCGGCGACATGTTCAGCCGTCGCCGCGGATGGGACACGGAGCCTGGTAAGGTCGTGGTCAGATACGGGGTTCCGCTTGCGGAGGCGCAGACATCAACCATGCTGGACAAGTATCTCGCCTTCGTATATGAGGATTTCTCTTTCAAGTTCATGGACCTGAGTAAAGCTGGTAAGTATACGTTCTATTCGCCGCCACCAGGATCGGCCGTCCCTTCTTTCGAGTCGATTCGCATTGCACAGGAAGACCAGAGCATCGTTTCCCGAGAAATGTTCCGGGAACGACCCACTCGGTTTGTCTACAACGCGAATAATAGGCGAGTCCCTTTCCCATATCGCATCACCAGATTTAAGTCTAGCTCAAGTGACAGTGTTGATATCATCGTGACGTCAGGGATTGACCTACAGCTGCCGGAATTTGCCGAGTCGGCGTGGCCTATGACGATTAGATCTGGATTATATGTGATCCAATCTGATTCCATCGTCGCCAGGTACGAATCAACTAACCGAATCAGCGAACAGCCGAAAGCAAATACGCAGAATGATTACCAACTTGCAATCACTGCAAAAACCGTGACGGCAATGCATGGAGATGCCAACGTCTCGGTTGAATTTGATGCTGGAGAGGCGGTAGGATTCGAGCGATCGTCTGTTACGCTGCCGCGATACGGTCAAGAAGAATGGGTAAGTGATTTGCTTGTGGCCTACGGAATTGAAGAATCAGCCCGGGCAAACAACCCATCTGCTATTTCCAGGAACGGGCTGATGATTCGGACTGCTCCGTGGGGAGTATTCAGTGTTGGCCAACCGATCTACCTTTATTTCGAGATTTATCTGCGCTACGATAGGGCAGCAGAGTTCGAAATCGAAACCAGACTGGTGAAGGCCCGGAAAAAGACGACTGCCTCCCGTGTGGCGCGTCTATTTAGAAACAGGAAAAGTGGCGTGGCGAGCGGGTTTGTGCACCCATCTGACGGAAAAACCAGCGGTTTGAATCTGATCATTGACTCGAACGGGCAGAAACCAGGCTCCTACGTTCTAGCGATTCGTGTTAAAGACGTTGAAACCGGAGAATCATCTGTCAAGTATCATAGTATCCTTCTTCAATGAGGCGCAGGGGGTGATTTTGGCCCTTATTTTCTGCAACGAAGGGACTAATTTTTGTCACCCGACAGTCGACTCTCATAAATAATTAGCCGCTAGAACAGAGGCGGGTTTCCCCTGATTCGTTATCTCTAGACCAATACTTACCATGCGACACCTTCTCGTTGCGTTTCTTGCTTTCCTCCTCGTGTTGCCACTGGCAGCCTCCGCGCAAACGGCAGATGATCATCTAACGGAAGGCATCCTTGCTTTCCGTGACGAACAGTATTCATCAGCAGTAGCGAGTTTTGAAAAAGCGATAGAATTGGATGAGGAGAATGCTGAGGCCTACTTTCTACTTGCCCGGTTGTATTTCGAGTCACCACTGGATGATCGAAAACGAGCCAGGAAATATTTGGAACAAGCGATTGATCTGGAGCCCGACAACGTCGAGTACCTCGTCGCACATCTACTACATCTTAGGGTCGACTCCTGGTCTTTTTTGACGGACCGGATCCGAGAGTCAAAACGACGCGGATACGCCAAGCGGATTCTCGAGTTGGACAGCACAAACGCCTACGCAAACGAGGAGATGGGCGTCGGGTACATCAGAGATTTTTGGCGGTACCGCAACGCGATAATGGTCCCGGGGCTGGATCTGGGTAGAAGCTATGAGCCACGTGAGTTTGACATTGAGGACCCCTCCAACTTGCCGGAAAATGCGCTGGACTTTCAGGGGGAAGATCCCAATGCACTGGGCTCAGATTTTATCGACGATGTCCTTCGTACGACCAACGAAGACTTTATTGAATCTCTGGACCCGCAGGATGTGTTTTTTGCCGACGAGTTTGATATCGAGAAACTCGAAGAAAGCGGCGTGCCTATCCAGGACCTATCTGCGCGGGCGCAACGCGTCTACGATCGCGCTGTTGGTCACCTGAATCTTGCGCTTGAGAATAATCCGCGGCAACGCAATATCTACGACCATCTGATGAAAATATTTGCCCTCAAGGGCGAGTATTCGGATGCACTGAAAATGCTTGAGCAAATGTACGTTTACTTTCCAGAGGATCCAGGATTGTGGACCTATCTCGGGCTTTCGCATTATTATGCTGGCAATCACGACGCAGCTGCCAAAAGTTTCGAGCAGTCGCTCAAACTTATGCCGGAAGAGGAGAGCCAAGCTTTTGCAGATCTAACGCTTATCCTTCCTGACGATCAAAAGGACCTGTTCCGGGAAGATCCGGTGGTCTACTCGTCACGCTACTGGACCAGCCAGGACCCGCGCTTTCTCACAACCTACAACGAGAGGAAAGTAGAACACTTTGCTCGTCTCGTGTATTCGGACCTTCTTTATAGCGCCCCTCAGTTAAACCTGCGGGGATGGGATACAATCCGTGGCCAGATTCTCGTTAGGTACGGAAAACCACCCGTTGACGTCACCATTGTGCCGAGAAACAACTTCAGGTCCCTTACCGACGGGTCAACGGAACTCGAAACCGCCGACAATATGTTCAACTCATTAAACACGTTTAATATCTGGGATTACGGTGAGTTCAAGTTCGTGTTTGAGGATCCGTTCCGGAACGGGGAGTTCCGACTGTACAGTCCCCCGGCTGATCAGATAGCGGCAGGAGCCTTGCCATGGACGAATGACTACGCCATCAAAGCCAAAGAAACGTTCAAGGAGACCCCCGAAAGGTTTGAGTACGAGGCGCCGGGTCGACAAATCGAATTGCCTTACCTGGTGAACGCGTTCAAGAGCAGCGTAGATGGACAAACGGATGTGTACATCCACTACGGTGTCCCCATCGTTCAGTACGATCCAACTGCCTCGGCGATCGAGGTGACCGGCAAGGAGGGTACGTTCCTGGTGAACGACGATTACGAGATTGTCGTGGAAAAACGGCGCACGATTTACGGCCTAAAGACGACGCAGATTGTAGAGTTCGAGGAATCAAACCTGTGGATCAATACCCAAACGATGAGTGCTCCTCCGGGTAATCACGATCTGTCGGTGGAATTTGAGATTGGCGATGGTTCTACCATCGCCTTGCAACGGCGTACGGTCACACTTCCCGATTTCAGCAACAACGAACTGTCGATGAGCGACGTAATGCTTGCCTATCGAATCGAGGAAACGGACAATGGAGCACCGCTGTCGACTGGTGACATCGTCCGTTCCGACTTGTCTATCTCGCCTGCTCCGTGGAGTGTTTTCTCATCAAGCCAACCGCTGTACCTCTACTTTGAGGTGTACGACCTCGGGATCGACAACGGTACAAGCGATTTTACTGTCGAGGCGATTCTTACGAAGAAAGACACCAAGCGTGGGGTGGCAAAGCTCTTCTCAGACGTCTTCGGAGGTCGGAAGAAGGGCGTCTCCGTAAGTCTTCCGCTTCAGGGTAGCTCTTCTTCTGACGGGCGCTACTTGATAATGGACGTCTCCAATCAGGAGCCTGGATTGTTTACGCTCATCGTGCGTGTGAAAGACAACAATTCAGGTCGCGAAGTTGATTCTCAGCAGGACCTCTTTATCGAGTAAGGCCTCGGTTGCGAAAATCAGACCGCAAAAATCTCGTCGTTGACTCGGGCGTTCATTGCAGCGACCTTGTCCAGCATCTGTTCGCGATACGCGACCAACTTGTCGTGAAGATCATCATCTGACAACGCAAGGATCTGGATTGCAAGTAGGGCAGCGTTCTTAGCTCCGCCAATGGCCAGCGAGGCAACGGGTATTCCGGAGGGCATCTGGACAATCGAGAGTAGCGAATCCAGGCCTTTCAAATCTTTGCTGGAAATCGGCACGCCAAGAATGGGAAGTTGCGTCAGCGATGCGATCACCCCTCCTAGATGCGCCGCGCCGCCAGCCCCGGCAATGATCACCTTCACCCCTCGATCTTTTGCTGTGCTCGCGTACTCCGCGGTTTCTTCCGGAGTGCGGTGGGCGGACAATACCCTTATCTCGAAAGGCACATCAAACTCACCAAGAATCTGAGCCGCACCCTTCATGGTGGGCAAATCAGACTCACTACCCATAACGATACTAACCACAGCAGACATGTATTGGACCTCCAATTTTTTTGAAGAAAATACTGTCGGGTCGAGACGGGTTTATGAAACTTTGTGTGAACTAGTTGGGCTTGATGGCGGCAGGCAGGAAAGGAGGGAGTGGACAATTCAACGCTTCAATTACAGCTCTCAGTATTTCAGCCTCTTGCAGGGTTACGGTCTCATCCGCGAGCACAACCTCGGCGCAGGCGCGAACGATTTTCTTCCGAGCGCGATAGTTTGTATTGCTCAGGGCGTGGAGCGCGTGATTGAATTGCCGAGGGGATACGTCTGCGGTTGGTTTGGCGGAACTCGGGAGGAGTCCTCTGGCACCAGCATTGAAAGCGGTCTTTACCTCGATTTCGGAATCTGATGAGATCTTTGCAAGCGTCGATAACACGTTGTGTAGGTGCGCCCGCTGACTTCCACCAACCGAAGGGCTGGGAATACCGAAAGACGCATCGAGACGATGCTGGAGAATCAGTTGCAGTGAGCGTTCAAAAACGGACAAGTAGTTGTCGGCCTCGATAAGCCTGTCGATGTTTTCTCGAAAGCGCCGGTATTGGCCTTCCGATATTTGGCGTAGTGCTGGTGTCGCCAAATCGACAAGCGGAAGTCGCGCGTGAGTGTCGAGTCCCGCAGTGATCGGGCGTAGCTTCTGGACGTTCTTTAATATTGTACCGGTCACTGTCGACTCCAGAATCTCGATTTGCTTTCTGGCAACCTCCTGGTCGTCTGACAGCAAGAGGGCATACATAGCACACACGGCCCCAAAGCTGGTCTTTACCTCGGTGGTTAGGATGTCCGGCAGCTCGATGTGTATTATATCATCAAACGACAGATGGTCCCACGGAGACGACCCAACGGATTCGATGACCTCGGTCGGAGTTGCCTTGACCCGATCATGGTTGTTGAAGCCCATTGCCCCAGGTGTGACTTCAGCTGAAGGTGGGGTTGACGGTTCGCCGAAAAACATGCCGTCAAACGATGGATCAAGACGCTTAATTCTTTGATCGAGCGGTGGGTGCGTTGCCCATAATGTGGCCATCGCGTTGAAAGGTCGGAACGAAGCAAAAAATGTATGGCTGATTTCCTCGCTCTTCGGCTGGTCCAATTTAGAACCATAGACTGCGGTACCAATTTTCTTGAGTGCCCCCGCAATACCAACAGGATTGCGCGTGAACTGCACTGCTGAAGCATCGGCAAGGAACTCACGCTGTCGTGAAACGGCACTCTGTATCATGCGGCCTAACGCCGTTCCGACATAGCCGACTATCAGGAGCACAACACCGACGGCGAGGACAACCATTATTCCACCACCTTCGTTTTTCCCGCCTCCTCGAATACGCCCGCGACCGAGTGTTCTTAATACGATGCGACCCGCAATTCCCAGAAAGAGAATACCGAAGACGATACCAGTCAGCCGTAAATTTAACCGGACATCGCGATTCAGGATGTGGCTGAATTCATGCGCGATAACACCCTGCAACTCGTCGCGATCGAGCGTCTTCAGCAGCCCGCTCGTTACTGCAACCGCAGCATCTTCTGGTCCGTGCCCAGCTGCAAACGCGTTGATGCCTTCCTCGTTATCGATCACATATACTAGCGGAACGGCCACGCCCGAAGCAAGAGCCATCTCCTCGACTATGTTGATCAATTGTCTTTCCGCGTGGGAGCTCGTGTCCGGTTGAACCAAACGTCCTCCCATCATTTCGGCTACGGCATGGCCACCGCCGCGTAGAGAAAGGAGCTTGCCAGCAGAAGCGATAGTTACGCTCGCCAGAACTGCGCCACCAACGGCCATCAGCAGTTGGGGATTCCAGACCTGAGCAGTTGCAGTACGCCCGGAAGCAACCGAAATGACCGCTGTGAGAGCCGCGTATACGGTTGCAATGATTAGGACAATTGCAAGCGTAAAGAGAAACACCAGAAAGACGGTCTTGCGCCGCGCCTTGTCCTGGTGCTCGAAGAAGTCCATTCGCTTACGTATCTGCCGGGCGTAGCACTAAAAAGAAATTTTAGGTGCTTCCCGCTCCTCGAATGACTCGACCTCGAACAGTTCGGCATCTTTGAAACCGAATGCATTAGCGAGCATCACAGCAGGGAAGGCCTCGCGTCCGTTCTTGTAGCTTGTGACTGCGTCATTAAAAGCCTGCCGAGAAAATGCAACACGGTTCTCGGTACTTGAGAGCTCTTCCATGAGTTTGTTCATCGTCGTGTTGGCTTTGAGATCCGGATAATTTTCCGCCAATGCAAACAAACGTCCCAGGACACCGGACAGCATACCTTCGGCCCCGGCCAGCGCCATCATCGCGTCTGGATCACCAGGGTTGGCTGCAGCCTTCTTTGAAGCCGAGGCCGCACTGTTTCGAGCAGATATTACCGCCTCCAACGTCTCTCGCTCGTGCTTCAAATATCCCTTCGCCGTTTCGACGAGGTTCGGAATCAGGTCGTAGCGTCTGGTGAGTTGAACGTCAATCTGCGAATAGGCATTCTTGTATCGGTTGCGCAGCTTCACCAGCCTGTTGTAAATGCTCACACAGGCAAGTACCAAGAGAATTGCGACTCCAAGTATAATCAGAATTGTCATGGGCTGGATTCCTTAGGTCGGATTAAACACAATCGTACGATACGGATTTATTCAGTTCTTGTTACTAAGCATTTCGTCGAGTTCGAACTCATCCGGTACAAGTACCTTTCTGGCCTTGGATCCCTCAAATGGTCCTACGATTCCTGCAACTTCCAACTGATCGACAATCCGGGCTGCCCGTGAATAACCGACCGACAATTTTCGCTGCAGCAGTGATACCGAACCCTGTTGGCTGCGCACGATCACACGGGCCGCATCCACGAAAAGGTCATCCCGTTCAGAAGCCAGGAGTCCGGTGGAGTCTGTTGGCACGATTTCGTCTTCGATACCGGGGAGGTGGTAGGGACCATCTCCCTTCTGGCTTTGGATAAACTTGGTGAGCCTGTCAACTTCCTTCATCGACACAAAGGGGCCCTGCAGTCGATTAATATTCGTCCCCAGCATGTAGAGCAGATCACCATTCCCGACCAATCCTTGTGCTCCATTCTGGTCAAGGATAGTGCGCGAATCAATTTTGGACGCAACCTGATAGGCGAGTCTTGCCGGGAAGTTGGCTTTGATAAGCCCGGTGATCACGTCGACCGACGGTCGTTGGGTGGCCAGGACCAGGTGGATGCCGACCGCCCGGGCCATCTGCGCGAGACGAGCGATCGGTCCTTCGATGTCTTTGCCTGCCGTCATCATCAGATCGGCAAGTTCGTCGACTATTACCACGATGTACGGTAAGTGACGGTGGTCGTCTTCCGGGTCGAGATCACCACTACCAAATTTTTCATTGTAGTCCCGAACGCCCCTCACCTGCGCCTTCGACAGCAGATTGTAGCGATCTTCCATCTCTTTCTCGCAACACTTTAGCGTTGCCAGCGCCTGCGTTACATCCGTGATAATCGGATGGTCGAAGTCCTCTGGCATGGCGACGTAGTGATCGCTTATACGTGTGTACGGCTGCAACTCAATCTTCTTGGGATCAATCATCACAAACTTCAGATCCGATGGCGGGCAGGCATACAGAAGGCCGGTGATGATCGCGTTTAATCCGACCGATTTTCCAGATCCCGTGGCACCTGCGATCAGCAGGTGGGGAAGCTTCGTTAGGTCCGTGATAAAGACCTCCCCCTCGATGGTTTTGCCGATAATACACGGCAGTTCCATCTCCTGATCGGTGAACTTCGACGTCCCAATCACATCCGTCACGCGCACCAGCTCTCTTTGACGGTTGGGGATCTCCACGCCAATCGCCGACTTACCAGGAATGGGGGCAATCATTCGAATCCCTTTGGCCGCCAATGCCATAGCTAGGTCATCTTCAAGTGATTTGATGCGGCTAATCTTCACTCCCGGTGCCGGAGTAAGCTCATACAGTGTAACGGTGGGGCCAACAATCGCGTTGATCTCAACGATCTCGATATTATAGGTCGCGAGTTTATCGAGGAGGATCTGTTTGTTCTCCTCCAGCTCGTCGTAATCAACATTGTGCTCGTAAGCATCAGAAGGATCGAGCAGGGAGAGGCTCGGCATTTCAAATGCCGCGGCATACCCGGATTGGGAAACGATCCCGCCCAGGTCCGATGACTTCTCCTCAGCGACTTGCTGTCGCACTGACATTCCGACGCTGCTGTCAGACCCAGGCTCCTTGGCGGGAGGTGGTGCTTTCCCCGAGCTCCGGTCTGTAGGCGGCGCACCATTGCCAGATCCGCCGGCGGCCACCGATGCCGCCCTTTGAACCGTTTTCGCCTTGCGTTGAAGTACAACTGAGGGTCGCTCCAACGAAATCTCCACCTTTCGTTTCTTTGGCGGGCGCTCCGCGATTGACTGCTCGACCCGCTGACGCTGTGCTTGCCTACGATCTTTTTCTGTTGCAAGCATCTTTTTTCGTGCTGCACGGTGGGCACGGGTGCGCGAGTTCCAGTCTTTGAACGCCTCCCTGATCCTGAACAATAAATCCTCGACACGGTCAATTGATCGTTGGATATCTCTGTCGACGATTAACAGTGCAATTACAGACAGTGTGAAAAACAAAATGATGAGGGAGCCGACTCCGCCAAACAGGGAATGCATCCAACCGGAAATTCCCTGACCCCAGGCCCCGCTCAACACTGTCGTGTCAAACGTGAACGCTCGACCAAACCAGGCGATCGTTGCCGAAACGAGTAGCGCTCCTATCATGGTTAGAATGCTCAGAAGGGGGAGATAGACGCGGGTCTTGTGGCGAAAGAGTAAATAGCCCCAACCGAATCCCAGAATCGAGACAACAATGGATAGATATCCCAACCACCCGGGCACCAGCTTCGCAGATAGAAAAGAACCGATTAGTCCGAGCGCATTGTTTGCTGCTGATTCGCCCGGATTTAGAGCATTGCCAAGTGAAAATGCCTTTGCGAGACGATCGTCGGCGCTGTTGTAGGTTACAATTGCTAAAGCTAGCAGGATACCTGCTACCATCAGAAACAGGCCCAGGACCTCTTTCTTGCGGTGAGACGAGATCAGGCTATTCCCGACCTCCTTTGGAGCGCGTTTTTTGCCCATGGTTGCAAGGCGGAGCCAGTGCGGCTAGTTGTTGAGTCGGCGGAGGGACCAGCATACGTCACGATATGGCCTACATATCGTGCAAGCATATTTTTCCCATTCAATAAAATACTAAAATGAATGAGAAAATGCGCTCCGGGATACCGTAGGGCGGTAGAAGCCAGGATTGTTGACCTAGCTACTCGCCCCAATCGCACTCCGAGCGCCGATCAGCGTGACCGGAAGCAACAGGACGAGGAAAGCAAGGTTGTACCACACCGGCAGAAGGTCCCATGCCGAAATTTGTACGTACAGGCCGGTCAGCAGGAGTAGAACACCTGTGATCGTGGCGTATCGCATGGGACTGTCATCTGCAATCTTGGCACACGCGAAACCGGCTGCCATCGACGCAAGGGCACTTAACGCCAGATATATCAGCAGTGCAGAAACGTTCGACGTATAACCATCATCATTATGAACGTTTGCAAAAATGCTTCTAACTACCTGTGATCCAAGAAGAAAAACAGCGGTCCAAACGAGAAAGCCTGCAACAACGGACAGAATATTCTTAACCATAACGACCCATATCTGGTGGAAAGGGGATGTTACGATTGTTTTGGAATATTCGCCAACACCAGCCTGCTTCGAGCTGGTTCGATGATTACGAGTCGGTTTGTTTGTCGAACATCTCCGTAACTGTTTCGTCATCACCTACGATCGTTACCCGGTCCGAAATCTGCAGGATGGTGGAGTCATTGAAATCAAGCAAGTCACCGTTCCTGCCGACCAACGCAATGACAGCGTCGTTAGGAAGATTCGCATCAGCAACACTGGATCCGGCGAGGTGCCAGGGGTCGGAATCATCAAGCGTGTAGGATATGTAGTGCGCAGGAGAAAGAAGCGACTCTTTCAACCGCTGGGCATCAGTTGCCTGCGTCCATTGCTTGAGAAAATCTTCGGACTCAATCCTCCCGGCAATCTGGGCCAATACTTTCAGATGTGCCCCCGGATTGTCTTGCGGGCTGACGAGTAAAAACAAACCACCGACTGTCGAGTGCACACCATCCCCAGTCTCGAATCCATCTTCGTACTCAATCTCGATTCCTTTCTTGCATCGGATGATTACCATCTCGGGGTTTTCGATTTTCGACAGCCGAAAGTGCGGGATGGCAAAACCACGAACAATTGGTGCAGCGCCAAACTTCGCGCCCTCGATAAAGCCGGTGCCCAATTTCTCGGCGGTAATCGGAAGTGTCGTAGCCAGCAATGCCGAAGCCTGTAGTGCAACAGCAGAGAATTCAGCCTTGTCGTCGAAATCCAGAACGTGTGACCTTGTAAGTAATTTGTCAAACGCCTCGCCATCCACTTTTTGGCGCTCCCGCTCCACTGACGGGACGAATACGACTACTCGATCTCCAGGATTGGCATTCAACTGTCGCGATTCTGCGGCAACTACAATTTCGTTGGGCTTGACAACCAACATCGGAAATGCACCGTCGTGCTTCTCGGTAAATTGGCCCAGTGTTTTCTCGGGAGTGATCGTCTTGACAACCACGTTTGCCCCTGCGTTGAACCGATTCGTAATCGCCACGTAGGAATCGCCGTTGAACAGGACGTTACCTGTAAGGTGCGACGCAACATGGGAAGTCTCGTCCGCGCTGCCTGATCCACCTGACAGTTGATAAACCTCACTACTTTCGAAAATCTCTGAAAAGTTGAGTACCGCGAGCGAGTTGATTTCGTGATTCGCGGTGAGTGCAAAAAACTTTCCGATCCCGCTCAGGTCGAGTTCGTCAATCACCGACTCCGACAATGCGTTTGCAACAACAGCGTTAATTCCCATCTGTTTTGCAATCATGATGTTGCGCAAGTTGGTGTCGATCATCATGACTTTATGGCCACTCTGCATAACAACGCGGGCGAGTTGTCTCGCCCACGGGTGCGCACCAAGCATCAGAATGCCTTGTGGATTTTGATCGGCAAGCCCCAGGTATTTGGCAAGAGGGGAGATCGACAAGCCATAGATCGCAACGGTGCCAACGATCACAAGGAAAATGAGAGGTACGAGTATCGGTGCTTGTTCGGGGAAAATAGGTTCCAATCTGAACGCAAAAAGGGATGCGACGGCAGCTGCGACTATCCCGCGCGGCGCGAGCCACGAAAGAAACACCTTTTCTTTCAAATCAAGATTGGTGAACAGGGCCGAAACGAATACCGCCACCGGCCGGACAACGAGAATCAGAATTCCAAGAAAAGCAAACGAGCGCCATGTTATTAGGGATAACACACTCAGGTCGAGTCGCGCGCTGAGCAGAATGAACAAGCTTCCAATCAGCAAAACCTGTAGATCCTCTTTGAACTCCGCAATCCTCCTTACATCAACGTATTTCTGATTCGCCAGGAGAATGCCCATCAGGGTTACTTCCAGCAATCCAGACTCGTGTTGCAATGAGTTGGACAGGGCGAATGTCGCGACGACGATCATGAGTGCGACGGACGTCTGCAGGAAATCTGGGACCAAGCGATTGTGTATAACCAGGACCAGGAAGCCCGCTCCGAGCACGCCAATACCCACGCTTGCTACAACGGTGAGCATCAGCCCTTCGAATGCGTGGCCGATTCCTTCACTCAAGGTGCTCCCGGCCTCTCCTGAGTTGAGAAGGATAACGGCTTCCAATACCAGCACCGCGAGTATGGCGCCGACGGGATCAATGGTTATTCCTTCCCATCGAGCAATGTTGCTGATACGTCCGCGAGGTCGCACATGCCTAAGGAGGGGGATGACAACCGTAGGGCCGGTAACCGTAACGATGGCACCTGCGAGCGATGCAAGGGGGGCGTTGAGACCAACGATGTAGTATGCGGCCAGACCTGCAAGCACCCACGTGATGAGAACGCCAAGTGTGATGAGGCTCAGGACAGCCGCACCAATTTCACGGAATTCAGAGATGCGTAAAGAGAGACCCCCTTCGAACAGGATTATCCCGATTGAAACCGAAACGAAGGCGAAAAGCCAGTCTCCCTGTAGCGTTTCTGGGGGCAGGATTCCCGATACCGGGCCAGCCAGGAACCCAACGATGAGCAACAACAAGATGCTAGGCAGCCGCAATTTCCAGGCAAGCCACTGCGCACCTATCCCAAGAACGATGACGGAAACAATCCCGAGCAGTGTGGACTCTACCACGGCAACTCCTTACTACTAACAGCGTGACGTCAGAAGATAGGAGTTTTGGTAGACCAGTTGACGATTAACCGGAGTCTACCTGGGGGGCTGCGCGGAGTGTCAGACGACGGGACCGCTAACGTCTCTTAACCTTTACGGTGGGGATTATTTGTGGCGAAATACGATTCTACCCTTCGTCAGGTCGTAGGGTGACATTTCAACATCGACACGGTCTCCCGGGACGATCTTGATAAAAAACTTCCTCATTTTACCTGAGAGAAGTCCGAGAATTTCGTGTCCGTTGTCCAGTTGGACGCGGAATTGTGTATTGGGCAGTGCCTCTGTGACGACTCCACCCTGCTTAATTGGTTCTTGTTTAGCCATATATACCGTGATGAATGTAACTGATACTTCTACATCCAGTATCGTGCCTAAAACGCTGAAAGTCCAGATAAACTGAACAATTGGCAGGAAATGAGTTCAAAATTTGGATGGTGCAGTCTCGGTGCGGGCCAAAAAAAGAACGATAACTTGGGAGCACGCGGCAGTTAGTGGGCGCCGCGTAACTCCCGAGCTATCGCTTGGGCAACAGGTAGTCGGCTACTACTTCTCGTTGTAGCCGTTCAATTTTGTGACTGAAAGTCGAGGTTGCCAGATGGTTGTCAGGCCCGGGGACGCCGGTCTGTATCGGATCGTCGGGTTGCCCGCAACTTTCAGAGATCCGTTCGTCGTAATCGTTCCGTTTACGATGGTAGTTCCGCGGATGAAGTTTACGTCGCCACCGGCAAGGATCTGCGCATCAACCTCCGGATTACCCGTTAGATCAATATGTCCGTCGACGTACAATCCGACCGAACTTTCGTCGCCACCAGTCCACGATGTAGAGCCTCGTAGGATGTCGCGCTTGAGATCCACATTTCCGTTTACAAGCAGCAGGACGTATCCATTAAAGGTTGTGTGTGTTGCAACATTCAGGTCTCCATCGATAAACCATACGTACGGATTTTCTCGGGTTCCTCCAAGGTTGTAGATACCCCCGATGCTTGTACTACCGTAAGTAGTTTTGTCAACCGTGATGGCACTTGCCATTGCCGGTACATCAACTTCTGGAATTTCGATGGGACTAGTCTGGTACGTCGAATTCATTCCCGTCGGGTTGTACCCAGGCTGGAAAATGTCATCATGATCTCCACCCGATTCGTAGGCGCTGGTAACGTACGTGCCGAATCCTGCCACAGAAACTTTGTTACCTTTTGTGGCCAGCCCACCATTGGTGTGCATATTAGAGTTCAGCTCATTTGCGGCATCGCCCGTAACGGCGATCTCGGAAAGAATACTGCCTCGAAGATCAAGGTCGTCTTCTGCGAGAACCGCGAAGTCAAAAAACTGAGGTGGGTTTGTTGGAAGGTCCGAAAGGACGTTCTCAAACTGAGCTCGAATTGAATAGCCTACGTCGCCGTTTTTCGTGCTGCCCATGCTCACAATGCGAGCAACATCTCCCGAAATCGTCACGGCAGTCTGATAAGAGGCTCCCTCGACGTTTCCGGTAAATGTGGTGGCTGCAAACGACTCAGCAAGTTTTTGCTTTGCTTTTGAAAAACCCGCAAGGGCTGCGTTTCGAGCCAGCACCTCGTATTGCGAATCTGCTACCCGCTCGTTGGCGGTCAGAAGTCCCTCGTTACTACTCAGAGAGTAGTAGGAACTCATGGTTGTCGCAATGACAACAGCAAGTAATAGTGCTTTTCCCATTTTACCTGTAGTGGATTATTGAAATTATGTTGGGTTAGAGTAGGCGGTCCCTGAGCATCATCGGGCGAAATGTCGATGACCAGCGAGTATCCTCAACTTCGATGCGGTCGCTTATCTCGATGCCTCCGGGCATCGTGGCGACAAACTTCACATCAATTTGGGACACCTCGGCAGGAATCGTCGCAGCATTTCCATCCTGATTTTCTGCTGTGATTTGCCATGACAGAAGCGCATCGTAGCTCGAACCGTCAATCACTCCGTTAACGTATCGCTGTATCTGATAAAGTGGTACAGCCGTGCCGTCTTGCATCTTCGTGCCGGTTTGGATCCGACGATACTCGACCGTGCGCTGTGTTGTGTCGACTGATGATGTCTGCGCAACGAACTCGAATGAATTTGCATCCTCGTGCAGGTCCACTACCCGAGACATATTTTGCATATCCCGCTGGATGAGCTGGGCGAAACTGAGCGTTTGCTGTTGAATCATATGGTATGCCGATGCCTCTGCAGCGACAAGCTGATTCTCAAACTGCACGTTCATTACAACTAACATCACGGTTGCTCCAATAATGGTCGCGCCGATGTTGTCAACAATAACGTTCATGGTGGATTCTCCTAGATGAGCAGGTTGTTACCAGTTGCACTTTTTCCCGCACGAAAATACCTGTGAGAGATACACGGTATCGGCCATCACGAAGTCCGTATTTGCAACCGCAACGGTTACTTTCTTGTACTTCGTAGGGATTGTCGAAGGAGTAACCCCGTCAGATTCCACGTAAGCCACAACGGGCGCTGCCGTGAACGATAACGTGTGGCCACTGCGATCCCTCGTCCTGGACACGTTTATCCCATTGAAATCATCAATGTCATCTGTGCCGCCTGCTTCGACGCCGGTAGAGTCAGATCCTTGATAGTAGCCTCCTATGGGAGTCAAATCGCCGGGACTGAAGATTTCTTCCGATAGAGTCGCTTCGTCGAATGCCATTGATCCAATCTCCTCCATCAGATCAACAGCAACGCTAGTTGACTGCAGGGAAAGTTCGTTTTCTACGATATTCAGGCGAGTGGCGATTACGTTCTGATGCTGCGTGTAGGCATACATCGACGTCAAGATCATGCTCAGGATAGCGAGCAGAGATTGTGGCATGGTGGAAACCAGGTATTGTCAGAAAAAAGACCTGCTTGGGATCGATCCGCACTGATGGGAATAGCGGATAGACGCGGTATCGACCGGCCTTCATTCAATCTTAAATATCTGATGTGACGGACCGATGGGCGGGGACCGAGCGGTGCAATTCGCCTCCGATATCCTACCCCTCAGGTCCGATTAAAGACCGTTGTTCCGAACCCGGACAGAACTCGCGCCCATCTTAATTACACTTACTGAAAGGATTCTTGGATCGAAATGAGGATCGCATGACCCCACAGCTACTATTTGCCTCAGCTCGCGAAACAAAGAAATCACTTCCTGCCCTACTTCTCTTATTGATACTGACGGCTTCATCGGTGACCGGCCAGGTTCCGGGTACGTGCGAAGTAGGTAACGCGTCGGATACCCTGGATGTTAACAACGTTCGGGCGACGGTATACAATCACGGAGGCCTGTTTTGGAATGGGTCTGGTAACGTTTATACCATACCGAAAGATGGAGAGGCGAACTCCATCTTCGCAGCAGGTATTTGGGTTGGTGGATTAGATCAAAACAACGAACTCCGGTTTGCTGGCACCACCTATGGTCCGTTTGAGTTTTACCCGGGACCATTCGACTTGTCAAACAACCCACCATCCGGTTGCGAACAGTACGACCGGATTTATCGCATCTCGAGGGACGACCTGGATAGGTACGAGCAATCGGGAATACTAATAGGTGACATCCGCGATTGGCCGGTCGACTTGGGTGCACCAGTAACTGATGGCGACGGTGATCCCGGGAACTACAACTTGTCTGGCGGTGACCTTCCCGAGCTCACCGGCGATCAGATGGCATGGTGGGTGATGAACGATGTTGGGGGACCGAAGGGATGGTCGCAAAGGAAACCCATCGGCCTGGAAGTGCAGGTCTCCGCGTTTGCAGTCGAAAGCCACGAAGAATCTATCAACAACACTACTTTTTATCGCTACCGGTTGGAGAACAAAGGCGCGGTTGAACTCCGCGACATGTATTTCGGAATGTTCGTAGACGTGGACCTGGGGAACGCGGCTGATGATTACGTAGGGTCTGACTCTGTACTCGGTCTGGGTATCACATATAACGGCGATGATTTTGATCAAGGATTTGACGGATATGGAGTCGATACACCGGCCATAGGATTTGATTTTGTACAAGGACCATTAGTAGACAATCCGGTCGGCGGTATGTGGACTGATCCGGATGGGACAGTGCACCCTGGAATGACCAGGAGGCAAATGGATGTTTTCTTCTCGCATCCCAAATCACGACCTCCTGAAGCCGATACAGACGACCCCTATCAATTTCTCCAAGGGTTGTGGCACGATGGTTCACCTTTGACGGTAGGAGGTGATGGATTGGGTGGCATGACCCCAACTCGATTCATGTTTTCTGGAGATGCTACGAACAGGGAATTCTGGTCCGAGGAAAACACAGATGGACTCGGCACGAGAAACCTACCAGGAGATAAGAGATTCGTAACCTCGACAGGGCCATTTGATTTCCCACCAGGTGAGGTCCAGGAAATTGTTGTTGCCATCATATGGTCTCGTGCCGATTCTCGACTTGCGTCTTTTACCAAGTTGAAGTCTGATGACGAAATCGTCCAAATAGCATTCGATCAGGATGCGCTGCACCTCCCCCAGCTGCAAGCCCCAGTATTAACTGCAGAACCACTGGACGGCACGGTCATCCTCGAGTGGTCCAATCCTCCGACCTCCAACAACTATCTGGAGCGGTTTGATGAGCGCGGATTCGTTTCTTCACGCGACCCGGCCAACAAGGATTTAACGCACACGTTTGAGGGCTACATCCTCTATGAGTTTGAAAACGAATCGGATTCAGTTGGGCAGGAGATTGCGATATATGATGTAGACAACAATGTCCGTGGAGTCGTTGAGTTGAAGGTAAACGAGGAGACTGGGCAGCGCGAAGAGGTGGTATCGATAATTGGTAATGATTCCGGCATTCAGCGGTCGCATGTAATTGACAACCTGCAGAACTATCGAGACTACTACTATGGTGTTCAGGCCTACGCGGTTAACGAATATTCTTCGCGTCGCATCCTTCGGAGCAGTGTCACAAGGGCTTCTGCAACCCCGGCACCGGTGGACGCGCTCTCGGGCGGTACAGTCTTGCAGGCTGGGATAGGGGACACTCTATCGTTTTCTCGAATCTCAGGGGCTGGATCTGCAGAAGAACTGTTCGCGATTATAAACAATCCCCTGGCCGTTCGGGATGCTACCTATGAACTCAGATTTTACAGCCATCCCGTTAGGTTTCATGGCACGGACTCAGTCCAAACCGAACTCACGTATGATATTGTTCGACTACCAAACGACTCCGTAGTGTTTGACGGCGGAGCTCTCCTGGACGCGACCGGCGTCGCAACTCCTTTTGGTGAAAACGTGTTCTCGCTTGACGGACTATCGCTAACCATTGTACCGGAGACTCCAGACTTTGAAGCATTTCTGACGATCGCCAATGCGGATGGATTAATCGAGCCACCCACCGGAGCGGCGACCGATTTTAGCGGTTTCCCCGTCCCGGAGAGGCCAGGCAGTAGTCAGCAGCAAGGAGAGGGTGTGTGGTTCATTCACACTGGAGATAGTGCAGCCTCCAGGGGCGACTACAAAGACTTTCTGTCACGATCACTGCCTTTCGGTTTTGAGACTCGACCGCTTAGTGATTGGGAGATTCGGTTTACGCCAACATGTTTCAATGCCTGGCAAACTGCCCTGGCCAGTGGCACTCCTTTCGCCACTCCTCCTGAAGGTTGCTATGCCTACGACCGCTTCGATGTCTTCGGAGACAAACGGCCTCAGCTTGTTCCATTTGAATTATGGAATATCGGTGTCGGAACGCCAGATGATGCATCTGATGACTATCGCATGATCCCCGCAATAATTGACATGGATGGCGACGGTTTTGATATGCAGTGGTCGGATCACAGCGTGTCATCTGCAGACAACGATCCTCAGACCGATTGGGTATACTGGTACCATCCGCTGGACCAGACACCCGGAACAGCCGGCTATGACGTGTGGAAGGCCGAGTTGTTAGGTGGAGTTTCGGGCAACCATGGCGAAGAAGTGTTCGGACGGATGGTTTGGGTTAATTGGAACGGCGGAAGTGTTGGAGCGGCTGCGAACAAGGCTGACTTCCTTGCTAACGTTGTCGACCAGCAAATGCCGGAAGCAGGGACGGTGTTTAGGCTGGTTACAACCAAACCGTTTGCGGACGGAGATGTCTTTAGGATCTCAACAGTCGATGTGGCCCCGTTGAGAAACATCGACTCAACAGCCGTTAGCGAGCTTGACAACATTGGCATTTCTCCCAATCCGTACTACGGCATCTCCGATTACGAAAAGGGATTGGTTGACACCGAGGTGCGGTTCACGAACATGCCGGACAAAGCAACGATCCGCGTGTTCACCCTGGCGGGGTCGCTTGTGCGAACGCTGGAGAAGAACGATGGCAACAGTTTTCTCTCGTTCAACTTGCGCAACGAGCATGGCAACTGGCTGTCGTCCGGGATGTACCTCATCCATGTGGAGGTACCGGGAGTTGGTGAGCGGACGTTGAAGTTTGGTCTCATCCAGCGCAATAAGGCACTGCAATGATGTGGAGTATGCACGAATCTATGAACAAAAAATATCTGACCGTTGCACTTTTTGCAGCGACAATATTGCTAGCAACCATAAATAGAGTTTCGGCACAAACCGTTGGAACATGCAAGCTCGGATCCGCCATTGACACGCTAGACGTCAACAATGTTCGGGCATCAGTCTTCAACGCTGGCCAACTTTTTTGGAGGGGATCTGGAAACGTCTATACTGTTCCTAAAGACGGGCAGGCAAACGCAATATTTGCTTCCGGCATCTGGCTTGGTGGACTGGACGAAAACGAGCAATTGCGTTTTGCAGGGACGGCGTATGGTCCTTTCGAATACTTTCCTGGTCCATTAAACGAACTGGGTGATCCACCTTCGGACTGCTCAGAGTATGATCGGATATTCAACGTCTCTCTTGAGGATATCAAACAGTATGAGAACACTGGACAGCTGACCGACGACATTCGGGATTGGCCGGCAGACCTCGGCGCACCTGTTGTTGATGGCGACGGGATTGACGGCAACTACAATCTAGCTGCTGGCGATCGTCCCGACATTACAGGAGATCAAATGCTCTGGTGGGTAATGAACGATGTCGGCGGCGTAAAAGAATGG
Organism: Rhodothermales bacterium; assembly: GCA_965224105.1. Classification (GTDB taxonomy): domain Bacteria; phylum Bacteroidota; class Rhodothermia; order Rhodothermales; family JABDKH01; genus CBDCYH01. Next base: position 358,237 of record CBDCYH010000001.1, read on the forward strand.
TCCAAGACGGAACCGATGGGTGTTGAGATTCAAGCATCAGCATTTGCGTTTCATACCAACAACGCGCTTGACAATACCACGTTCTTCCGCTATCGGATTGAGAACAAGGGCAATGTCGAAATGCGTGACCTGTTCTTTGGCATTTGGGCAGATCCAGATCTCGGAAACGCGGCTGATGATTTCGTCGGCTCCGATTCAACCTTGGGAATGGCCATTGCCTACAACGGTGATGATATCGACGAGGGTTTCGACGGATACGGTGATCGACCGGCTGCGGTAGGATTCGATTTTGTGCAGGGCGCATTGGTGCCGGCCACTCGACCTGGAACGATTTGGACTGATCCCGATGGAACTAAACACCCAGGAAGGATGCGCCAGGGGATGTACGCTTTTGTCTACTACAACGGTGATAGTTCGGTACTAGGCAATCCAGATGGCGATACAAATGATCCCTACAATTACCTGCGTGCGATCTGGAGGGACAATTCGCCAATGACATACGGAGGGAATGGGTATGGTCGCTCCGAGGTCACAAGGTACATGTTTTCCGGTGATGCAGCCAGGAAAGAGTATTGGTCCGAAGAAAATACGGATGGTTTTGGCTCGAGGAATACGCCTGCAGATCGAAGATTTCTATTATCCACCGGCCCCTTCAATCTCCTCCGGGGTGATGTGCAGGAAATCGTTGTTGCCATCGTTTGGTCACGCTCTTCATCCAGACTAGCCTCATACTCTCAGCTAAAAGAGGACGATATTTTTGTTCAGCGCGCATTCGACCTCAACTTCGAATCCCCCGAACAGATCTCTACTCCGGCCCTAACCGCCCAGCCCGTCGACAATGGTGTGGTGTTGGAATGGTCCAACCCTCCCGAGTCAAACAATTTCCTTGAACGCTACGAGGCACTAAGCTGGACTCTTTTGCCGAATCCACCTACCCTTGATGAAACCCATACCTTTGAGGGCTACATAGTCTACGAGTTTGAGTCCGAGGATGACGATATAGGTATTCCGATCGCCGTCTATGATGTGCCGAACGAGGTGAAAGAAATAGCGGAGGAGGCCAAAGACGAAGAATCAGGAATAATAGAGCGGATTGTCACAATCCGCGGTAGTGATTCGGGAGTCCGGAGGAGTCACTACGTTGATTCGCTGAACAATTTTCGAGACTATTACTTTGGTGTTCAGGCGTACGCGTACAACGAAAACTCTTTGGAGCCCGTCCGTCGCAGCGAAATATCCAGGGTAACGGTGGCGGCGGGTCCTGTTGAATCGCTCAGCGGTGGCACGGTGACCAATGCGGCTATTGGCGACAGTCTGTCATTTGTGCGGACAATGGGCACTGGCACTGCCACCGGGCTCCTGGCCGTGGTTGATAATCCATTGGGACTCCAGGCCGATACATACGAGATTCGGATGTACGACCATCCATTCCGCTTTGCGGGTACCGATTCCGCCGAGTTTGTCCTGACGTATGACATTGTCCGGCTGTCGGATGAATCCCTTTTCTATGACGGAAGCGCCTTCGTCGACTCTCTGGGCAACCAACAGGCGTTCGGAGAAAATGTCTTTTCACTAGATGGTCTCTCCTTAAACATTGACACGGCTCCCACCGACTTTGAAGCTTTTCTAACCGTTGCGAACGGTGCTGGCGTCCTTGATCCTCCAACAGGAGCAGCTGCAGACTTCCAGAATTTCCCTGTTCCTGAGCGACCGACGGATCTGCAGCAGGTGGGCAATGGGATATGGTTTGTCCACACGGGTGACAATGGTTCCAGAGGGCCATACGACGCATTCATTGGCCGGTCGATTCGCAACGGTTTTGGTCCCGTCGTGCCGTTTGATTGGGAAATTCGGTTTACACCCGTCTGTTACGATGCATGGAGGACCGCGACTGATGCGGGGACTCCTTTCGCTACTCCAGCCGATGGCTGTTACGGCTACGACCGCTTCGGGATATTCGGCGATGACCGTCCGCAACTGGTACCGTTTGAGTTGTGGAATATTGGCGCAGGAACCCCAGATGACGCCAGCGACGACTTCCGACTAGTTCCTGCCATCATCGACTGGGACGGTGACGGTTATGATATGCAGTGGTTCGACCATAGCGTATCGTCTACCGATAACGATCCGGAAACAGATTGGACGTACTGGTATAATCCGCTCGACCGTACTCCCGGCACCGTAGGTTATGACAACTGGCAAAAAGATTTGCTGTCCGGCGAAGGTGCTGATCATCACGACAATGAAATCATGGCGCGCTTCGTGTGGGTCAACTGGAACGGTGGTTCAGTGAGTGCGGCAACTGACAAGGCCGATTACTTGGCGAATCATGTCAACCAGGACATGCCTGAACCCGGCACAGTCTTCAGAATGACAACGACTAAACCGCTCAGCGACGGCGACGTATTCCAGCTGTCGACGGTTGATGCCGCACCGATAACAAACGAAACATCGGTAGCAAAATCAGCGCTCGAGCGCATTGGCATCTCGCCCAATCCGTACTACGGCATCTCCGATTACGAAAAGGGATTGGTTGACACCGAGGTTCGGTTCACCAACATGCCGGACAAGGCCACCATCCGCGTGTTCACCCTGGCGGGGTCGCTTGTCCGGACGCTGGAGAAGAACGACAACAACAGTTTTCTCTCGTTCAACTTGCGCAACGAGCATGGCAACTGGCTGGCGTCCGGGATGTACCTCATCCATGTGGAGGTACCGGGAGTTGGTGATCGGACACTAAAGTTTGGTCTCGTCCAACGCAACAAGTCGCTTCAGTGACGGAACCGGGGATGAGATATCGAAGGCAAACGTCAGGGATGTTACTGATTGGGATTACCACTGTACTATTGTCCGCTCTGTCTGTTTTTGACTGCCGCGCGCAGAGCCTTGGAACGTGCGAGACTGGGTCAGCCACGGATACTCTCGATATCAACAATGTCCGCGCTGCGTTATTCAACACTGGAGGTCTCTTCTGGAGTGATGAAGATAACACCTACACCGTTCCAAAAGTCGGAAACGCAAACTCAATCTTTGCGAGTGGGATCTGGATCGGTGGACTTGATAATGCTTCAGAGCTTCGGTTTGCTGGTACTACATATGGCCCGTTTGAGTTTTGGCCCGGCCCAATTGATGAAAATGGCAATCCACCGGTTGACTGTTCCCGATACGACAGGATATTCAAGGTGTCACTGGTCGATCTCTTCGCTTATGAATCGTCAGGGACTTTGACAGATGATCTTCGCGATTGGCCCGTTCAATGGGGGGCTCCAGTTATTGACGGCGACGGAATTAAAGGCAACTACGACCTGAACGCTGGAGATCGTCCAGACATTACAGGAGACCAAATGGCATGGTGGGTAATGAACGATGTGGGAGGTAGAAAAAAGTGGTCGCAGACGGAACCAATAGGTCTCGAAGTACAGGTCAGCAGTTTCGCCTTCGCGACAGACGATCCGGTAAACAATACAACGTTCTATAAATACCATCTGGAAAACAAAGGCTCAGAGAATCTCACGGATGTGTATTTCGGTATGTGGGCAGATCCTGATCTTGGCTATAGTGCAGATGATTTTATTGGTTCCGACAGCAGCCTTGGTCTAGCGATAGTATACAATGCAGATAATTATGACGAAGGTCCTGACGGCTACGCGGAGGGCCCTCCCGCGATTGGTTACGATTTTGTGCAGGGTCCCCATCTACACGCGACTGGTGAGAGAAGGCAGATGGATGTTTTTATAGACACAAGAAATAACAGTTCTATTCCAGAGCCATCCAACGACGGCTACGGCTACATGCGCGCTTTATGGCGGGATGGTACCCGAATGACCTTTGGCGGCAGCGGCTACGGCGGGACAACGCCTACCAATTTTATGTTTCCAGGTAATGCAGCCTCCTACGAATACTGGTCCGAGATGAATACAGATGGTTCAGGTAAAAGAAATACTCCGTCAGATCGGCAATTTGTGATGTCAACTGGCCCGTTCAACTTCCCGTCAGGATCGGTCCAGGAAATAGTTGTGGCAATTATCTGGTCGCATTCGCAATCCAACTTATCGTCGTTCACCAAGCTTAGGCTCGATGATATTTATGTACAGGAGTGGTACGATCAAAAGTTTACCGATCCCATCAAAATTGACGCTCCAACACTCACCGGTACCACCATTGATAACGGAGTCATTCTGCAATGGTCCAACCGCCCATTCTCGAACAACTATTTGGAAAGTTTTGACGCTCAAAGTTATTCAATCGTGCAAAAGCCTTTTACTGACGATGAAACGCATTCGTTTGAAGGATACATCGTATATGAATTCGAATCGTCTGAAGATTCGGTTGGACAAGTTATCGCAGTCTATGATGTTGAAAACGAGGTGACGGGTGCTGCTGACTTTACCATGCACCCCGTGACGGGGCAGTTGGAAGAAGTGATAACAATACTGGGGGGTGATTCTGGTGTGCGCCGGAGTCACTTTGTGGATTCGTTGCATAACTATCAGGATTATCATTTCGGGGTGCAGGCGTATGCATATAATCACAACTCGTACAATAGGGTGCGTAGAAGCGCTATTGCCCGAGTAACAGCAACCCCTGGACCGACGGAGCAACTGCAAGGTGGAACGGTTGCGCAGGTAGGCATTGGCGACACGGTTGCGGTTCGGCGGACCGCAGGTGCAGGAACCGAATCTTCCATTTACGGCGTCGTCGACAATCCTCTAGCCGTACTGCCCGACCAGTATGAGGTCCGATTCTACGACCACGAAGTTCTCTTTGCCGGAACAGACAGCGCCGAGACGGAACTGATGTACGATATCATCCGATTATCGGATGACTCAGTTTTCTTCAACGGCGGTGCCCGCTTTGATTCTACCGGTCTCCTACCTTCATTCAGCGAAAATGCATTCTCGCTGGATGGAATGTCCCTGACAATAACTTCAGCCGATCCGAGCTTCACGGAGTTTGTGGCTGTAGCGAACGGAGGAGGAGAGCTTATACCTCGCACCGGTGCGGCTGCCGACTTCCAGGGCTTCCCGGCACCACAGAGTCCCACAGACAGACAACAGGTGGGCCAAGGCAAATGGTTCGTCCACACGGGCGATAACGGATCACGCGGGCCATACGACGCATTTATTCAGCGCTCCATACGCAACGGTTTTGGTCCGGTAGTGCCGTTCGATTGGGAAGTGCGGTTTACGGAGGATTGTTATAACGCCTGGAGAACGGCTACTGATGCGAGGACTCCTTTTGCGACTCCGCTGGACGGCTGTTACGGATACGATCGGTACGGAATCTTCGGCGATGACCGTCCTCAGCTAGTACCATTCGAGCTTTGGAATATCGGTATCGGTACGCCTGATGATTCAAGTGACGACTTTCGAGTGATTCCGGCAATCATCGACTGGGACGGTGACGGTTATGATATGCAGTGGTTCGACCATAGCGTATCGTCTGCCGATAACGATCCGGAAACAGATTGGACCTACTGGTATAATCCGCTCGACCGTACTCCCGGCACCGCAGGTTATGACAACTGGCAAAACGATTTGCTTTCGGGCATCGATGCTCATAGTCACGACAACGAAATCATGGCGCGCTTCGTGTGGGTCAACTGGAACGGTGGTTCAGTGAGTGCGGCAACTGACAAGGCGGACTTCCTCGCTAATGTTGTCAACCAGGACATGCCCGAACCCGGAACAGTATTCAGACTTACGACGACCAAGCCACTCAGTGACGGCGACGTGTTCCAGCTATCGACAGTTGATGCCGCCCCGCTTACGAACGAAACATCCGTAGCGAACTCAGCGCTCGAGCGCATTGGCATCTCGCCCAATCCGTACTACGGCATCTCCGATTACGAAAAGGGATTGGTTGACACCGAGGTTCGGTTCACCAACATGCCAGACAAAGCAACGATCCGCGTGTTCACCCTGGCGGGGTCGCTGGTGCGAACACTAGAGAAGAACGACAACAACAGTTTTCTCTCATTCGATCTTCGGAACGAGTATGGAAATTGGCTCGCGTCCGGTATGTACCTCATCCATGTGGAGGTACCGGGAGTTGGTGAGCGGACGTTGAAGTTTGGTCTCATCCAGCGCAATAAGGCACTGCAATGAGGTGGAGTATGCACGAAACTATGAACAAAAAGTATCTGACCGTTGCACTTTTTGTAGCTACAATATTGCTAGCAACCACAAATAAAGTTTCGGCACAAACCGTTGGAACATGCAAGCTCGGATCCGCCATTGACACGCTAGACGTCAATAATGTTCGGGCATCAGTTTTCAACGCTGGCCAACTTTTTTGGAGGGGATCTGGAAACGTCTATACTGTTCCTAAAGACGGGCAGGCAAACGCAATATTTGCTTCCGGCATCTGGCTTGGTGGACTGGACGAAGACGAGCAATTACGTTTTGCAGGGACGGCGTATGGTCCTTTCGAATACTTTCCTGGTCCATTAAACGAACTGGGTGATCCACCTTCGGACTGCTCAGAGTATGACCGGATATTCAACGTCACTCTGGAGGATATCAAACAGTATGAGAACACCGGGCAGTTGACCGACGACATACGGGATTGGCCGGCACACCTGGGCGCACCTGTTGTTGATGGCGACGGGATAGAAGCCAACTACAATCTAGCTGGCGGCGATCGTCCCCACATTACAGGAGACCAAATGCTCTGGTGGGTAATGAACGATGTCGGCGGCGTAAAAGAATGGTCCAAGACGGAACCGATGGGTGTTGAGATTCAAGCATCAGCATTTGCGTTTCATACCAACAACGCGCTTGACAATACCACGTTCTTCCGCTATCGGATTGAGAACAAGGGCAATGTCGAAATGCGTGACCTGTTCTTTGGCATTTGGGCAGATCCAGACCTCGGAAACGCGGCTGATGATTTCGTCGGCTCCGATTCAACCTTGGGAATGGCCATCGCTTACAACGGTGATGATATCGACGAGGGTTTCGACGGATACGGTGATCGGCCCGCTGCGGTCGGATTTGATTTCGTTCAAGGCCCGTTGGTACCGGCAACTCGCCCGGGCACGATCTGGACTGATCCCGATGGATCGATGTATCCAGGCAGAGAGCGCCGAGGCACGTATGCGGTTTTTTACTACACTAGCGATAGCTCTGTCATTGGCAATCCTGACGGTGATACCAACGATCCCTACAATTACCTACGCGCAATCTGGCGAGACAATTCTCCTATGACCTACGGGGGGAACGGGTACCTCGGATCTGAGGTCACAACATATGTGTTTTCCGGTGATGCTGCGAAGAGGGAATACTGGTCCGAAGAAAATAGGGATGGTTTGGGCTCGAGGAATACGCCTGCAGATCGAAGATTTCTATTATCCACCGGCCCATTCAATCTCCTCCGGGGTGATGTGCAGGAAATCGTTGTTGCCATCGTTTGGTCACGCTCTTCATCCAGACTAGCCTCATACTCCCAGCTAAAAGAGGACGATATTTTTGTTCAGAACGCATTCAATAACAATTTTAGCGAGCCAGAACAAGTCTCGACGCCTGTTCTCTCCGCCCAGCCGGTCGACAATGGTGTGGTGTTGGAATGGTCCAACCCTCCCGAGTCAAACAATTTCCTTGAACGCTACGACGCACAAAGCTGGACTGTTGTGCCGAATCCGCCTACCCTTGATGAAACCCATACCTTTGAGGGCTACATCGTCTACGAGTTTGAGTCCGAGGATGACGATAAAGGTATTCCGATCGCCGTCTATGACGTGCCGAACGAGGTGAAAGAAATAGCAGAGGAGTTCAAAGACGAAGAATCAGGAATAATTGAGCGGATTGTCACAATCCGCGGTAGTGATTCGGGAGTCCGGAGAAGTCACTTTGTTGATTCGTTGCATAACTATCAGGACTATCATTTCGGGGTGCAGGCGTATGCATATAATCACAACTCGTACAATAGGGTGCGTAGAAGCGCTATTGCCCGAGTAACAGCAACCCCTGGGCCGACAGAGCAACTGCAAGGTGGAACGGTAGCGCAGGCAGGCATTGGCGACACACTCGCAGTCCAGCGGACTGCCGGAGCTGGAACGGAATACGGGATTTACGGCATTGTCAACAATCCTCTCGCCGTGCTGCCCGACCGGTACGAGGTCCGATTCTACAACCATGAAATTCGCTTTGTCGGAACGGACAGCGCAGAGACCGAACTGATGTATAACATCGTCCGATTGTCGGATGACTCTGTTTTCTTCAATGGCGGTGCCCGCTATGATTCTACCGGCCTTCTTCCCTCATTCAGCGAAAATGCATTCTCGTTGGATGGAATGTCCCTTACCATAACATCAGCCGAACCCTCCTTCACTGAGTTTGCCGCCGTATCCAATCGAGGAGGAGAGCTAATACCTCCAACGGGAGCAGCGGCAGATTTTCAGGGGTTTCCGGTACCGGAGAGTCCAACGGAAAGACAACAGGTGGGCCAAGGCAAATGGTTCGTCCACACGGGCGATAACGGATCACGCGGGCCATACGACGCATTTATTCAGCGCTCCATACGCAACGGTTTTGGTCCGGTAGTGCCGTTCGATTGGGAAGTGCGGTTTACGGAGGATTGTTATAACGCCTGGAGAACGGCTACTGATGCGAGGACTCCTTTTGCGACTCCGCTGGACGGCTGTTACGGATACGATCGGTACGGAATCTTCGGCGATGACCGTCCTCAGCTAGTACCATTCGAGCTTTGGAATATCGGTATCGGTACGCCTGATGATTCAAGTGACGACTTTCGAGTGATTCCGGCAATCATCGACTGGGACGGTGACGGTTATGATATGCAGTGGTTCGACCATAGCGTATCGTCTGCCGATAACGATCCGGAAACAGATTGGACCTACTGGTATAATCCGCTCGACCGTACTCCCGGCACCGCAGGTTATGACAACTGGCAAAACGATTTGCTTTCGGGCATCGATGCTCATAGTCACGACAACGAAATCATGGCGCGCTTCGTGTGGGTCAACTGGAACGGTGGTTCAGTGAGTGCGGCAACTGACAAGGCGGACTTCCTCGCTAATGTTGTCAACCAGGACATGCCCGAACCCGGAACAGTATTCAGACTTACGACGACCAAGCCACTCAGTGACGGCGACGTGTTCCAGCTATCGACAGTTGATGCCGCCCCGCTTACGAACGAAACATCCGTAGCGAACTCAGCGCTCGAGCGCATTGGCATCTCGCCCAATCCGTACTACGGCATCTCCGATTACGAAAAGGGATTGGTTGACACCGAGGTTCGGTTCACGAACATGCCGGAAAAGGCAACGATTCACGTGTTCACCCTGGCAGGGTCGCTTGTACGAACGCTGGAGAAGAACGACACTAACAACTTCCTCTCGTTCAACCTGCGCAACGAGCATGGCAACTGGCTGGCGTCCGGGATGTACCTCATCCATGTGGAAGTACCCGGCGTAGGGGAGCGGACGCTAAAGTTTGGTTTGATTCAACGCAATAAGGCTCTTCAGTAACGCTCGCTATCGATAGTCTTCGCGAACCGGGTGCCATACATCGATAATTTTGCAATCTGTGATTGCTCTGCCGCCATGCGGTTGCCCTCCAGGGATCACCAAAACGTCGCCTGACTTCAACGTCTGTGATTGTCCGCCCATCGTCATCTCAAACTCACCCTCCAGCATGTTTACAATCTGCTCGTGAGGATGTGCGTGTTCCGGCAATTCTGCTCCGCTATCTATCGTCCAGTGAGCGACCGTCATGGAGTCTCCATGGATCAGTTTTGCGCGATATCCGTCAACCGGACAGAAGTCTTCGAGCCGGGCTAGGTTAACAGAGGTTGTCATTTCAAATCATCAATTAATAAAGTGGAAGTCGGGATAACGTGTCCTTATTGCGGCGAGTGGGTTACGGTCCTTGCCGAACCGCTGCCAGGATCGCAAGAATATATTGAAGACTGCGAGGTCTGTTGCAACCCCATGCAATGGTCTTTCGAATTTGGGAAAGATGGATTGGTGCGATCAGAGGCAACATCAATCGAACAATGATCCTAAGTGCTCTTGTGAAACGGAGGCTTGGTTACCGTAGCGGGTATGTTTTTCTTCCTGATTCCTATTTGTATTTGCGAACCTGGGGCTGTGAACTCCTTCTTGTTTTCTACATACCCTAGTCCGATACCAAGCTCCAGAATGGGCGATTGGGACCCACTCGTGACCTCGCCAATTCTCTCGCCACTGGAACTGAGAATCGGATAACTGTTTCTCGGAATTCCCCGATCATTTAGCACGAATCCAATCAATTTCCTCTTGGGTCTATCCGCCCGAATCTTCGCCAACGCGCTCTTTCCAATAAAATCGTCATCGTTCTTTAGCTTGGTCACCCAACCCAATCCTGCCTCAATCGGGTTGGTCTTGTCGGTAATGTCATTTCCGTACAAACAATAACCTGTTTCAAGTCTCAAGGTATCACGGGCGCCGAGTCCGCAGGGAATCAGTCCCTTGTCCTGTCCAGCATTGAGCAACGCGTTCCAGACGTCCGGAGCTTTGTCGCCATCCACATAAAGCTCCATCCCGAGTTCGCCCGTGTACCCTGTCCGAGATAAATATGCCAGCGTGCATCCGCAGAAAGATCCCGGCTCAGTCACCAGAAAGTGATAGTACTCGAGCTCCGAAAGACTTTTTCCGTAAACACTCTCGACAATCGCTACTGATTGTGGCCCCTGGATCGCTATGAGGGCGATCTCATCCGAAATATCCGTTATGGTCGCTTTATCGGAATTGTTGGATACCATCCAGTCGAAGTCTTTCTGGATGTTCGATGCGTTTACGACGACGAAGAAGTGTTCAGATGAGACCCGGTAGACCAACAGGTCGTCGAGAATGCCCCCGTCCTCACGGCACATTGCAGTGTACATTGCTCGTCCGTCAGGCATTTTCCGGACGTCGTTCGTGACAAGTTGCTGCAAAAAGTCTTCAGCGTGGGGCCCGGTGATCACAAACTCACCCATGTGGCTAACGTCAAACAGTCCGGCCTTTGTCCGGACGGCCATGTGCTCATCAACGATCCCCGTGTACTGCACGGGCATGTCGTATCCTGCAAAGCGCATCATTCGTGCACCCAGGTCGATGTGGATTTGATGCAGAGCTGTTTTTTTTAATTGTCCTGTGTCCATTCGGTCGAGTCTTTAGTCTTTGGTTACATGCCGTGTACACTATAGCCCAGTGCCGCCAAAATCTTATGAGCTGAATCCGCCTCACCCTGGGAATCGAACGACAGTCTGAATGTGCCCCCTGTGCCTTCGCGCAATTTCAATAGTTCAATGTCTTTTATGTTGATATCGTTTTCGAAGAGCGAATGCGTTAACGTTTTTAGTGCGCCCGGTTCATCGATGAGGCCGACGTACAGATCGGCGAGCGGGTAGAGGAAACCCTTACCCCGAGATGGGATATGCTGCCTCGATTGTGCGGCCGCTTCAAATTGTTTTTCAATCTCCGTGTAGTCCTCCTCGATGATTCTGTTTCTTGTCTGTTGGATTGCGGATGCCATATCAGCGAGAGCGTCGAGGATGTTCGTGTGGTTTGAAGCGAGGATGTCTCTCCAAATCTCAAACGAAGAGGATGCAATTCTGGTCATGTCGCGGAATCCGCCAGCGGCAAGTTCGCCGAACGCAGGAGTGTTACTCGACGCTACTTGCATTAGGTTAACGGCAAGTAATTGCGGTAGGTGAGACGTTCGAGCAGCGAGTTCATCGTGTTCGTCGGCCGGCATTACCACGATTCGTGCGCCAAGCGCTTTAACAAATTCGACAAGGAGAGGATTGGCGGCTTCAAACGCACGGGGTGCTTCATCACTTGTCAAAACCCACACTGCGTTTTCGAAGAGATATGGTTCGGATGATGCAAACCCGCGGTGTTCGGAGCCAGCCATCGGGTGTCCACCGACAAACGTTGCGGATGCCGGAAGAAATGCATGCGCAATCTCACATACGGGTAGTTTAACAGATGATACATCCGTGACAATCGCCCCAGCATCCAATGAAGGTGCTATCGATTGTATAATCTTGCCCAGCGTCCGGATCGGCACAGCAAGGATTACGATTGTACTTCCTCGCGGAGAGTCGGACAAGTCGCTGGCTATCCTATCGATTACCCCAATCTCCGAGGCCTCCTGGCAGACCTTCGAGTCGGCATCAAGCCCAACAATGGTGATATCAGATCCGTAGTGTTTCTTCGCTGCTCGGGCAATAGAACCGCCAATCAGTCCGAGTCCTATAATGCTGATTTGCATTGGCTTATAATGAAGGGCCTTGCGGGAATAAATGCAGTATATTCTGCACAATCGATTCTATTCACAAACCGTACTGTATTCATGCTACTTCCAATCAGCGACGACGATCGTCATCTGACGCGTTTTGCGTACGTCACTGCGGCATTGATTGTGATCAACGTACTTGTTTTTGTTTTTCTACAGCAGCTTGGTGCCGAGGGTAATGCTTTTACAGCTGGATTCAGCGTGATTCCGTATGAGGTTGTGAATGGGATTGATCTTGTCACACCACAGACAATCAACATCCAGGGTCAGCAAGTAAGTATACCGCAGGCCCCGGGACCCGCGCCAATATATCTTACAATTCTCACGGCAATGTTCATGCACGGTGGACTAATGCACCTTGGGGGGAATATGTTATACCTCTGGATATTTGGTGACAATATCGAAGAGCGTTTTGGCATACCCATTTTTCTGCTGCTCTATTTCGGGACGGGTATTGCAGCGACGTTTGCGCAAATAGTTCTGAACCCGGATGGCGTGATTCCCAACCTTGGTGCATCCGGAGCAATTTCGGGAATTCTCGGTGCTTATCTGGTGTTGTTTCCGAAGAACAAGGTGAGGGCATTGTTTTTCTACCAGATGGTTACCATTCCAGCTATGCTTGCACTGGGAGTGTGGATTGGACTCCAGCTATTCCAGGGAATGGGATCCTTGGGGGCGACCGGCGGTGGCGTTGCGTACGGCGCTCACATCGGCGGATTCATTGCTGGTGCTCTTGCCGCAATGGTATTGAAACGAATTATCCCTGACGAACAGCTTGTTGATAAACGAGCAACGACGCGTACGTTTTCCAGACAAAAACGTCGCCGGTCTTAATTCTTAAGCCGCAGGCTCGGAAGGCTCGGTTGAGTCACTAGCTGAGGGCGAATCCTGTTCGTCCGTATCCGTCTTGGAATCTGACTGCACGTCAGCAGTTTCTGGTTCAGGTGGTGCCTTCGTGATATTGAAGATCAGTTCGTTGTTCGCCTCGTCTCCGTCATGATCGATAAGGATGGAGTCGCCTTCTCCCAAACCGTTGCCAAGGATGGCCTCGGCCATTGGATCCTCAATGTATTTTTGAATCGCTCGTCGCAGCGGTCTTGCGCCAAATTTCGGATCGTAACCTTTGGTAAGAAGAAACTCTTTGCCGGCTTCCGTTAGGGTGATATCGATACCAATATCAGTTGCCCGGCCAAACAGATCCTCTCCCATGAGGTCGATGATATTGAAGACATGCTCGCGTTCAAGCGGATGAAATACGATTACATCGTCGATCCTGTTCAGGAATTCCGGATTGAAAACGCGTTTCAGGGCATCCTCGACAGTACTCTTCATCGCCTGGTAGTCAAAAGTTACCGATCCTTGCGAGAAGCCAATCCCTTTGCCGAGGTTCTTAATGTCCCGAGCTCCAATATTGGATGTCATGATGATGATCGTATTGCGGAAGTCAACCTTTCGGCCAAGTCCATCCGTTAGAATGCCATCATCAAGCACCTGCAGTAGGATGTTGAAGACATCCGGATGTGCTTTCTCAATCTCATCCAAAAGAACAACCGAGTAAGGCTTCCGTCTTACTTTTTCTGTTAGCTGTCCACCTTCCTCGTAGCCGACATATCCTGGAGGCGCTCCGACAAGTCTACTCACCGCGAATTTCTCCATGTACTCAGACATGTCAATCCGAATCAGCGAATCTTGTGAGTCGAAGAGGTATTGGGTTAGAACCTTGGCCATTTCAGTCTTGCCAACGCCGGTTGGTCCGAGGAAAATGAAAGAGCCGATGGGTCTTTTCGGATCCTTAAGTCCGGCGCGAGTCCTACGAATGGCGCGCGAAAGCTTTTGAACTGCTTCGTCTTGTCCGATGACGCGCTCTTTGAGTTCATCTTCCATCCGGAGGAGCTTCTTGCTTTCGGGTTCAGAGATCTTGTCAACCGGAATGCCTGTCATCATCGCTACAACTTGCGAAATGTCTTTGACGGTTACGTCGTGGACCTCCGTTTCTGCCTTGCGCTCCCACTCAAGCTTCGACTCTTCGAGTTGGTCGAGAAGTTTTTTCTCCGTGTCTCTCAGCCGGGCGGCTTCTTCGAATCGTTGGCTTTTCACAACCTTATTCTTCTGGTCTCGGATTTGCTCGATTTCCTCTTCCAGTTTCAGAATCTCTTCCGGCACCCGGATATTGCCTAAGTGCACGCGCGCTCCAGCTTCGTCCATCACGTCGATCGCCTTGTCTGGCAGATATCGGTCTGTGATGTATCGCTCGGACAGCTGTACAGATAGCGTGAGGGCCTCCTCGGAATAGCGGACGTTGTGATGTTCTTCGTACTTGTCCTTGATATTCCGCAAGATCTCAATCGCTTCCTCTGCAGTCGCCGGATCGACAAGAATTTTTTGGAAGCGCCTGTCAAGTGCTCCGTCTTTTTCGATGTATTGCCGGTATTCATCAAGGGTGGTGGCACCGATGCACTGGATTTCGCCTCGTGCGAGGGCGGGCTTAAACATATTGGAAGCGTCGAGACTTCCCGACGCACCCCCTGCTCCAACGATCGTGTGCAGCTCGTCGATAAAGAGAATAACATCGGGAGATTTTTCGAGTTCGTTCATCACCGCTTTCATTCTCTCTTCGAACTGCCCGCGGTACTTGGTTCCGGCTACGAGGGCGGCGAGATCTAGTGTTACAATGCGCTTGTCATAGAGGACTCGGGACACCTTTCGCTGCACGATCCGCATTGCAAGGCCTTCGGCAATTGCCGTTTTCCCTACTCCCGGTTCTCCTATGAGAACTGGATTGTTTTTCTTGCGTCGGCTAAGAACTTGCGCGACGCGTTCGATTTCACCCTCACGACCGACAACAGGATCGAGCTTGTCTTCTTCGGCCAATTTTGTCAGGTCGCGACCAAAGTTGTCGAGAACAGGCGTTTTACTCTTTTCCATTTTGCCACGCTCTTTATAGCTGCCGGAGGACCTGCCCGACGAGGAGCCACTGCTGCTGCTTCCGCGTGGGGTGGTCTTTCCGCTAATTATTGAATCGAGTTCGGCGCGCACGGCGTCGTACGTGATTGAGAATCCTTGTTGCAATATTTGCGCCGCAATGTTCTCGTCATCTCGGAGCAATGACAGCAGGAGGTGCTCGGTGCCAATTACGTCGCTCTTGTAGAGTTTTGCCTCGAGATAGGTAATCTTGAGTACCTTTTCCGCTTGTTTCGTGAGCGGAATATTCCCTACGGTAAGTGTTCCCCCGGTGCTACGGACCGTGTCCTCTACGGCCTTCTTCAGTTTGAACAGGTCACACCCTAGATTGCGCAGGATCTTGACCGCAATGCCTTCACCCTCCCGGATGATACCAAGGAGCAGATGTTCAGTCCCGATGTAGTCGTGTCCCAGCCGGATCGCTTCCTCCCGGCTGTACGATATCACGTCCCGGACTCGATTAGAAAAATTGCCTTCCATCAGACTGAAATATTTGCGCTACGCCACCAAAATATCGGCAGTAGGGGGTTAAACAATAGGATTCACACGCCAAAACTCGAGCCACAACCACATGTCGCAGCAGCGTTTGGGTTTTCGAAAGTGAATCCCCGAGCGTTCAGGCCATCCTGATAGTCGACATTAGTACCCAGCAGGTACAATCCATGTCTCTTATCCATAAAAATGGTTATCCCGTCAACCTCAAATGAGATGTCCTTCTCACGCTTTTTGTCGAATCCAAGGAGGTAGCTCATCCCTGAGCATCCTCCGCCTTTAACACCCACTCTTAGGCCGTAGTTCTGTGGAATGTTTTTCGACGATATGATCGACCTAATTTCCTCAACCGCCTTAGGCGACAACGAAATAGGTTGCTCAGCTTGTGTTTTGACGATACTCATACAGATAACGACACGGCAACGCGTGCTTGTAACAAGGTGGCCGTCGTTAACGATATGGCTGCAGAAGCTGTTCCTAGCTAGCAATCTTTAGGACTGCTTTACCCAACTAGTCCGCAACCAGGACTCCGAGGGACTTGTAGCGCTCGGTCCGACCTGCGCGGGTGTCAATGGATTCGAGAAGGAATACGTATGGTCCACTTCGCAAAGGATTTCCTCGGTCGTCGGTACCATCCCACACAATAGATCCCTGACCCGATGAGAGCAACCCACGCGCCAATGAACGGACCTGGCGACCAACAGGATCAAACACCAGGATATCCACAACCGACGACGGCGATTTCAGTTGGAAGGATACTTGCGCAAAGTCTTCATGACCATCTCCGTTCGGCGAAAACGGCGACGGCGAGATATGTAATCCAAGCTCATCGCGGGTAGTCACCTGGATCCCAATGCTGTTCGGAAATCCAGGCGTGCCACCGAGTGGATCCAAGCTACTTGTCCAGTTGGTGCCATCGGATGGCGAGCTCGATAGTACGCGCTCAAGTGACGTACCCTTGGTGACCGCGAGTGACGGGTAATGCCAGTCAGGCGAATAGTCCACGGAATCGATCGTTGTTCCGAATCTGTTGTGGATTACTATGCGATCACCAGAATTCAGGAGCCCGAGCGAGGACTTGCGGACTTGCAATAGTGGCACTTCCAGGTCAAGGTAGGGAGCAGGGAACGATGTGACCAAGAGAGAATTCGATAAAATCTCGTCCTCTGTAAGGTTGTTGGGATCTGCAAAAATAACGGCATGCCCGCCAGGGGGGATCGATCCGAAGTTCAGCAGCGGGCTAAGGGTATCTGCCTTGCCATTCTCGTCGGGCAAGTCGGTGATAAAAAGCGATCTAGTCGATAGCCTCAACCCTGAGACATTGGTTAGCTCCACATATTCGGGTTGATTAGCAAACCCATCAAACGAGTCTGTCGCTGGGTCGAACATAATTTCCGTAATCGAAAGATCACCGTGGTGCGGCAAGAAGGAAATCGGATGCTCTTGTCTCGCGTTCGCATTGCCGGAAAGATCAGCGGCTCGCTCAACTACCAACGCGCTGCTTCCGAATTCTGTGAACCTTGCTGTTACCTGGTTGGTATTTGGTTGTTGGACGAGGAGGGTCGGATTGGCACCGCCTATAGAAAAATCTCCGGCGCTGAGCGGACCCACTGGTTCTGAAAAGTATATTTCAAAGGTCATGCTGTCGATCTGGTCCACGAATCGGATAAAAGGAGGCTCCGAATCAGAATGATAGGTACTGTTGCGTTGACCAGGCGTTGCTCCTGCTCCCGACAGCGATGCTTTCCAATTGAATCCAACATGGGAAGGGCCGTTCGGGTCGACGCGTTCAAGTGACACTTTCTCACCGCCCCAGCTGTCTTCATATGCGACAGAATCTACCACCTGATTTTCAAAGAACAAGATGACTTCATCGCCAGAATTATTGAGAGCTGGCCATGATGGAACGGAATAGAAATGGCGGTCAGGAAATACGGCCGCAAACGCAGATGAGTCGCGCACCAACACTGCATAGCCGTCTGGTAACAGGATTGAGCGCTTCAGCGAGACAGGCACTGGCAAACGTCTGTTGTCTGCTAACAAGAAATCAGATAGATCGAACGTAGAATCGGATCGGTTGTAGAGTTCGACGAATTCGAGTTCTGTGTCAGGAGGATCGTAGAAAATTTCGTTGATGACAATATCCCGACCCTGGGGAGCCGCACCGTCCGGCAAGATGGAAAACGGATAAGACTGAGGTCCAGCCCGATTACCCAGTCGGTCCGAAGCGTCAGCTACATCAAGTTGGTAAGTACCGGCCGGGAACGGATGGGTAAACACTAACCTGAGCGAATTAGTCAACTCAGCATTTGGACAGTGAACGTTGGCGGGACTAAGACCTCCAGGTTGGACGTTGAAATTGTCAGATGTGCAAGCACTACCTGCTACAATATGCTCATCAAATTCCACCCTAATAACACCATCCTCAAGATCACGAATCTCAGTTACTGTTGGAGGCTTGCGATCAAGAATCACATCTATCACTGAAGTCGATTCCAACAGTCGATTTCCAGCAATGTCTTCCAGGCCTGTGACGGTAAGTGCCGTTTGTCCGTCTGTCACGCGTTGATCCTGCAAATAGACGAGTGTCCCTGATCCAAGGTCCTCCGCACGCAAAGAATCTGGATGGCCAAGGCCGGAAAGCGCAAAAGCATCAGGTACAATCGTGTCGTGATTGAGTATTTCGGAGAAACTGAGTTCAAATTGATCCAACTCTGGATTAAACAAGGCTGATACTAGTGTGGGCCTGGTGGTATCAGGTTGGGCGGAGGAGACAATTGAGACATCATCAATTAGATAATTCTGATGCCGTTTGGATGAGTGTTTGACCCAGAACCCGAAATAGCTCGACATGGAAATAGGGAGGCCTTCAGGCTCAATCACATCGATCACCCGGATGTTGTTCAGGTCCACCGTCCACCTTAAGTCATCACTTCGTTGTAGGGCGATACGCACAGTGTCTTCGGTCGCTGGCAGAAGTTGCGGGTCACTCGAGGCAATCAAAGTTCGTCTTCCTGAGTTCTTGGCTTCGTAGAGCCGCAGGTCACGATTATTACTTCCGACCTGCAGGTAGTAGCCGCTTGTTGAATCGCTGAGGCTAGAGCGGTCAGCCATCAGGAAAACCCGCAGCAGGTTGAAGTTTGTAAGTGGGCCACCATGGTAGGAAAAGGTGAAACTCCACGATCCGTTCACGGCAGTCGAACCGGTCGCAATCGTGAGCGTGTCTGCCTGCGGCAGCCCACTTGATTGCAACGCCATTCCCTCGCCATAGGGTACAACAACCCAACTTGCGACATCGCCGATCCAGTTCGGGCCAAGGACGCCATCGTCGAAATCGAAAGTTATCTGGGCGCTGCTAGTTGATGCCAGATATTGTAGAAGAATGAGCCAGGAAAGGGCTCGCAGGTAAACGCGCAACACGCTCGGGGTGGGGTTGAATCAGATGTGATTCAATAAGCACCCGCGGTCGCAAAACGTACCCTCGCTTTGCGTTGCACCAAAGGTTAGACAGACGGGTGGTTGAGCAGTGCTGTTGTCATCAATTGAACAGCCAAGGGCATTGACTTTTCGTCGATGTCAAACCGGGAGTCGTGCAGGGGATACCTCGTTTCCGGACCCGAGCCCGTGCCAACGCGAACAAGCATTCCCGGGACCAGGTCGAGATAATGGGCAAAATCTTCTGCTCCCATGCTCGGCCTCGGAATTTCGAAAACGCTGCCAGCGCCGTACAGGTCGGTTACCGTATGTCGCATATGTACAGTAAGCTCCGGATCGTTGACTACAGCGGGCGCTCCAAAGTCATAGTCAAGTTCTACCCTGGCACCGTGCTCTCTCGCTATCGCCTCCGATGCCGCGTAAATTTTTCTCTGCAGTAATTGTCGATCTTCTGGGGCAGTGCAACGAACGGTACCGCCGAAGCTCACTTGAGAAGGGATGACGTTAATGGCATCTCCACCTTCGAATTTGCAGATGGTGATAATGCTGTCGTTGCGCGGATCGGAAACACGACCGACGAGCTGATAAATATGCTGCGCGATCATTGTCGCAATCCATACAGTGTCTACCGCTTGGTGTGGTCTGGCAGAGTGACCGGAAGTAGGAGCGATTATTTTAACCTGGAATCTATCCGCGGCGGCCGTCACGGCACCCGAGGCCAACCCATATGTGCCAACCGGTAGGGTTGGGTCGACGTGTATACAGTAGGCTGCCCTCACTCCCTCCAGAACACCGGCCTTTATCATTTCTGGCGCGCCACTGGGAACGCCCTCTTCGTTTGGCTGGAAGAATACTCTAACGCGACCGTGGAGCTGCGAACGATTTTGGTTCAGTGCCAGGGCTACGCCAAGAGCCACAGTGGTGTGCGCATCGTGCCCACACAAGTGTGCTACGCCGGGTACCCGAGATCTATACGGTACCTCTTTTCGGTCATAAGTAGGCAATGCGTCCATGTCCGCTCTATAAGCGATGTGCGGACCTGGCAGGTCACCAACAATGTCAACATACATTCCGGTGTTAGCCATTGGCGCAGAAGGACTCAGGCCGAAATTTTCAAGCATCTGCCGAACATAGGCACTGGTGCGGACTTCCTGAAAGCCAACCTCGGGTGTCTGATGCAGATGGCGGCGTATAGAGGTTAACCCCTCCAAAATAGCGTCCGCAAAAAGCGTCGAACCGACAGCCGGTAGCTCGTCTGGAAATGGGATCGAGGATGAGCGAGTTGTTACTTTTTCGTCTATCATATGTCCAGAATGTCCCTCAAACTTCCGCACGATGGTTCTGCGACGAACCAATCAAATACCGTGCAAAGTTAGACCATTCCACTTCTTTTTCTAATAAACCACTCTGCAGTAAGGCAGGCTACGATAAGGAACAAAAAGGTAGAAAGTCTCCACAATTTGAGATCGGAGCGAGTTGAGATTTCCTTAGGGCGATAAGTGTTCAGCCCTCCGAAAATTTCAGCCCAATCAGACACAGCGCCAGTGCCAAACGATTGCCCCCCAGATCTCGCTGCAATTTGTCTCATCGCAAGCGGATTCGACCGGGTTGTTTTTGCTTCCAGGGCAAGTTTGCCCACATCGAATTCCCCTGTATCCGAACCGATCGCCGTTTCGTCTTTAACGGCTTTTGCGGTGTACGAGTAGGTACCTTCGGGGAGGGAGCCTACCAAAAGCCGGTACCTGCCTGATGTACCACCATCCATTACAAAAGGAAATTGAGCTCCGTCGCTCGACTCGATCGTTACCGTAACCTCCGCATCAGTAACTGGATTTAGGCTTTCATCGTATACCTGTCCCACGAATTCGATCGGGTCGTCACTGGAAAACGACTCATGTATTGGCTCAACGCGGACAGGTCGGTCGTCTTCTACAGAGGCCAACCATCCGATAAGGTTCGAAAAAAGTATCGGCCACGTGCCAACACCCTCTCCGCGGGAAGCGGGGAGATTTTTCCAGCGCCACGAGCCGGCAGCCAATAGCGCCGCAGATCTTTGGCGATTCCGCCGAAGTAAAGTGAGGGCAGGGACTCCAAGATCGATCCCACGCGCCGATGCAGACAACAGCGGCGTTGCATCGGGAGCTGTTGTCCATCGCGACTCTGAGATGTACGCTGGTCCCCATGCTCGAAGTAGTGCATCTGACAGAAAGGTTTCGTCAAGTACCGTGTGATTATCCGTGCCCTGCCGCGTTAAGATCGCCTCAAGGAGCTGGCTCCGAACCGCGACCGGTTTGACAGGAGCGGCGGACCCCAGGACTCTCTCGATTTGTCCAATCGCCGAAGCCGAAGACAGCATATAGAGTGCAGGTGTGCCTGCCTCAATCGCAGATGCAATAAGCTCAACCGCTAACGGATCTGTATCTCGTGCCGGGAAACCAATCAAAATCGCAACGTCAACCGAGTCACGATCAAAAACAAAGTCGCCCTCATAGAACTCACTCGGTGACTTTTGGATACGGCTCGTCACCCTCACGTTAGGGTCTGAGTCCAGGAGACTCAAAGTCGCTGCCACGTCCGGGCCTGGCGCGCCAGCAACCACTAGCACATTCCTTTTCTTGTCAAGGATCCGGACGCGTACCGCCTCGCTATTATTCCGGAATGTTTCCTCACCAGCTACATGTGTTACCTCAATCTCATAACTGTGAATGCCAGCTGTCGAGGGTCTAGTTTCAAGCTGGATCGAAAGCTCTCCTCCCGAGACAGGAAGCGTCACATTCTCGCGATCCAGGACGCGTCCCGATTCCGACAGCTCGACGGCGACGATTTGGCCTTCAAACCCGTAATGTTGCAGCCGGACCTCGAATGGCAGGATTGTGTCTATAAACGACAGGTCGTTTGTTTCTACCAGTGACACGAAGATGTCCTTCTGCTGCGTTGTATCCCCAACAACTACGGTTAGAATTGGCACGGCAGAGTCATCCGCAGTAAAGAGAGGATTGGTGCCGGAGTTAACTTGCCCATCGGAGACGATCACCGCTCCAGCATAGTTTTTGCCTGCCATCTCGTCTGTTAGTCGGTGCAGTGCGTTCGACAGGTTGGTTCGCTGGCCGTTTAGATTCAGGACTGATGAATCAGTGAGCGGACCACGTAAATCGGAATCAAAAGAAAAATAGCTTACCTCCTGCGGATCCGGCAGACCAATCTGATTCACCAAATCAGAAATACGCACCGAGTCGGCGATCCCCAACGCGTTCCTCATGCTTTCGCTGTTGTCCACCAGGACTGCAACTTCCGGCGGCTCGGTTTGAACCATCGTTCGCGACACCGATGGCTTGAACAGTAGGAATAACATCAGCGTGAGGGCCAGCAGCCTCAAGGATCCTAACAATAGTCGCTTTCCGGTGGAGAGAGTCGGCGTAGTTCGGGAGTAGATCCACGCTGTGAACGCCAGGGCTGCGAGCAGGCAGACTACGAACAACACAGCGTTGTGGGCCAGAACTATGCGCATGCGGCACGAGGTTTACAAACGGAAATGGCTTCCCCGTGGGCATGGAAGCTTCGATCCAATACCTTTCAAAGATACGGGAAAAACAAATAAACCATGTACCCGGTGAAGCCCACCACGAGCAGGCTTCCCTCGAGTCTGGTTATTCGATAGTCCGTCCAGGCAAGCGGGAAAAGCAAGACCGTGAACGCGATCATGACAGGGAAGTGTATGGCAAGTGCTTGCGGCTCGACTGACAAAGGCCGGATAAGCGAGACCATTCCGACGACAAATAAAACGTTTAGCAAATTGCTTCCCAGGATATTCCCGACAGACATGTCCGCCTCTTTTCGCATAGCGCACATTACCGACGCAGCGAGTTCCGGTAGCGAAGTTCCAATGGCAACTACCGTAAGTCCAATGACGACCGGCGAGATTCCAAGCGCACCTGCAATGTTCTGCGCGCCGTAAACCATCATGCGGGCGCCTAGCGTTAGTAGCACCATTCCGCCGAGCAGAAAGATCACTTTTTGCCACATTGGGAGAAGTGTCGAGCTGACCGGGACGTCATCGACAGAATCTCCGGATTTGCTGGCCTTCCGGGCATCAAACACAACGAAGAGGAGGAAGGCCACCAACCCGAGGACTAAAAACAGCCCGTCGATTTGGCTAATGGTGCCGTCCAGCGAAAGGAGATAGAAAATGATCATCACCGTGAACATGATCGGGTACTCCTTTCGGAGGGTTGTCGGTCTGACTGCCATGGGGAATACAAGTGAGCTGATTCCCAGGATCAGTGCGATGTTGCAAATATTCGAGCCAACAATATTCCCGATAGCAAGACCATCCTCTCCCGTGAGCGCGGCGAAGTAGTTAACGAGAAACTCGGGCATCGATGTGCCAAGTGCGATTACCGTTAAGCCGACGACGAGCGGCCGAATTCCAAATTTTAGTGCCAGGCTTGCCGCACCTCTAATTAGCCAATCGGCTCCGAAGTAGAGCACGACTAATCCGACTGCAAAAATGAGAAAGTCTACGAGCATTGATGTGGTACGAGCGACGGCGCCTGTCGAGCTGGAAAGGGATATGGTTCAGTGCCTTCAGGGTTCCAGTATCAACCCAGCTGTCTATCGAATCAATACCGCCGCAATTTTTTTCCGGCGAACGATTGCGGTAGTAAACTACGAACTGAAGTGTGCTTGATATCACAGTTGGCAGAAAGTGAAATGACAACCGCATCAGCCGCTAGCTCGGACATTACTTGCCTGCACGCTCCGCATGGAGTGCAGATCGATCCTTCTGGACAAGAAAGCACCATTCGAGTCGGAGGAGTGAGCGCGTACGAAACGCACGTGCCTATAGCGTTTCGTTCTGCACAGATCGTTCGTGTCCAGTCGTCATGCTCGACATTAACGCCGGGGATAAGTTTGTCATCAGAATGTGCAAAACAACCGACTGGAAAGTTAGATGTGTGCACGTAGGCGCGAGCACTAAGGTTGCGCGCGAGTTCTATTTGCTGATGATCGTTGAGACTCGCCGGGGTGAAATCGCTGAACTCATCCTTCGCGAGCTCGTCTGGGAGGTCCAGCCCGCGTCCAACATAAAACTCAGGCGCCTTGACCTCGAATTCTCCGACAGCGCAATTCTCTAAGTAGTGAGCATCTGTGCCTTTGTCGCCCGGCCCGCTCGTGACGATTGCAGCGACGTCACAACGGCCAAACGCAACAGCACTTGATACGGCGTTTGTAACAGCAGGAATCACAAGAGAAAACGATGCATTCTCAACACGGACACCGGGAATCCAACTTCCGTCCGAGAGAATTGCCAGTGCCACTTTCTGGCCGCCGGAATAGGGCACATAGGATCTTTCAGCAAGCCGAACCGCCAGTGATCTTGCCTGGTCAATCCATCCCGGGAAGTTCGCCTGCTTGAATTGTGGAAGCATTGGGTTGTGAAGGGTACCTTCGAGGTCCGAAGCTAGTGATTCGGAGGGTCAATCAGAAGAATCGACTATTGAGTCGGTACCAAAAGGAGGTCGATTGCTCGGAGTCTGCGCGGTTGTTAGTTTTTGGGGTATGCCGGGGTGGCGGAATGGTAGACGCAACGGACTTAAAATCCGTTGGGACATAGTCCCGTGCGGGTTCAAGTCCCGCCCTCGGTACTATAGGCCGTGGCAGTCGGTCTAGAAGAGATTCATCAGCTGGAGAATCAAGAGCACGTCCAGCACTAAGACCAGGCCCACGATCGCGAACGACAGGAAAGCTAGTCTGTCCTTGGCTGTCGCCTCGATCGGTTTTGAGATTTGAGCAAGCTGTTCTCGCATTGTGCAGAGTTGTGGGCGCGTCAGACCAACTACAACCTCGATTCTGGTTGATTCTGGCGGCCTCATGTTTCTGCATGGATTTATTGCGAAAAGAATGCCAGTCTCAATCCAGTAATCCCGCATCTTCGACTGCTGAGCGAACCAATTCGGCAGTTACCAAGCCGTTGGTTCGGGACACGATATACCCGTGCTCATCGAGGACTATTGTGTTGGGCACTCCGATGAGCCCTCCAACCGCCGACTGCGCCGTGCCGGTGTCGACTACCACCGGGTAACCTATGCCCATCTCGGCCACAAACGGATCTACAACTTCGTAGCCCTCCAGGTCGATACTGATCCCAATGATGTTGACGCGGTCGCCCCATTCCGCGTTGAGATGCATGAGTTCGGGAATCTCGAGCAGGCACGGTCCGCACCATGTTGCCCAGAAGTTTAGGACTGTCGGTTTGCCACGGTAATCTGCCAGATTAAACTCGGAGTTATCTGAGTTCTTCAGGCTGAACGAGACGGGATGTACTGCTGGAGTGTCGACTTCTTCCGATCCTTTCTGGCAGCCCGCGAGAAAAATCGCAAACACGAGGAGCGGCACACGCATTCGCATGGGTAGCACAGGTGGTTGGATTAAGTAGTCTGCTGCATCTGGGTAAGACCTTGCTCCAAATTCTCTACGGTGACACCGTGGTGTGAGGTATTCCACACGACCTCGCCGTTAACCAGAACGAGAAGCTGAGGTGATTCATGCCGAACTCCCGTTTTTTCCTCGACCTCGTTGCTTAGCGGCCTGGCGGTCTGAACCGGGATCAGGTTGATGCGATCAGTGAGTGTGGATGGTGTCTTCGAGAGTTTCTTTATCGCCGAAAGGCTCAGGTGACATGTAAGGCTATGCTTGAAAACAACTACTGGAGCCTGGAAGGACTCCTCCGTAAGCGACTCAAACTCGTGAGACGTGTAAATCGGTCGGAAGGGTTTGTCGGTGATATTAACCATGAATACACAGATTAAATGAAACGGCCTTCAATCTCCAGCCTATTAGATACGATCTTGCCGACAGCGTTACGCAATCGGATCGTCCCCAGCATATATATCGGGAAAGCCTAGAAATTATGAATACAGCACAAGAGAAAGTCACTGGAGCGGAGGGCGTATTTTGGAATCTCGATGACCTATGTTGTAGCGAAGCTGAACTCCTGGAATCGCTCGAACCCATGGTGGAGCGAGCGCGGGCGTTCAAAGATCGGCACAAAGGTACCATCGCCGACCTGGGTGCCAGCGAGCTTGCAGCTTTGCTCGCGGATCTCGGTTCTCAATATGACGACCTGGGCAAGGCATACACGTACGCCTATCTGGTTTGGGTTACCCGTACGGAGGATCAAGCCGCAGGTGCTCTGCTTCAAAGGGTGAAAGAATCGCACATCAAAGCGACAAAGGAACTACTGTTCGTCGAAGTGGAATGGGCGCAATTGCCGGCGGCGACTGCCGAGGGTCTATATAATAATCCGCTTATGGCCCTCTACAAACATTACCTGCGAGTATTGTTTGACAACAGAGTCCACATTTTGAGCGAACCTGAAGAGATTATTCTGTCGGAAAAGAACATCACCGGTCGTTCTGCCTGGAATCGGTTTTTTGATGAGCACGTTTCGGCAATGCGATTCGAGTTTGAAGGTGAAGAAGTTTCTCAGCAAAAAATTCTGGCTAAGCTGCACAATCCTGATCGGGCTGTAAGGAAACTAGCTGCGCAGTCTTTTACAGATGGCCTACGAAAAAACAGTCGAACCCTCGGGTACGTTTTCAATACGATCCTTGCGGACAAAGCTACCGACGATCGACTTAGAGGTTACGAGACCTGGATCTCAAGTCGCAACCAATCGAACCAGGTTGATGACGCGTCTGTCGAAAGGCTTATCGACGCGGTGACCTCGCGCTACGATCTGTCCAAGCGCTATTACCATCTCAAGCGCGAGCTACTTGGTTATGATGAGATGATGGACTACGATCGCTACGCTCCACTTGCTGAAGCAGATGAATTTGTTGAGTGGAATAGAGCCCGAGATCTTGTCACCGAATCCTATAACACGTTTGATCCCAGGTTGGGCGAAATCGTGCAGCGGTTTTTTGATGAGAAGTGGATTGATGCTGCTGTTGTACCCGGAAAACGCTCCGGCGCCTTCAGTCATTCCGCTGTCCCAAGCGTACATCCGTACATCCTGATGAATTACACAGGGCGTATACGTGATGTGCAAACCCTGGCGCACGAGCTTGGGCACGGGGTCCACCAGCACCTTTCTCGTGACCAGGGAATATTTCATGCGGATACTCCCTTGACGACTGCGGAGACCGCATCTGTCTTTGGCGAAATGTTAGTGTTCAGGTCCATGCTCGAGTCACAAACTGACCCAAGTTCAAAACTCGCTATGCTGGTATCCAAAATCGATGATAGCATGGCCACAGTTTTTCGCCAGGTAACGATGAATCGTTTCGAAGACGCAATTCACACGCACCGTCGAGAGCGCGGAGAATTATCTGTCGAAGATTTCTGTAACCACTGGATTGGTACACAGCAAAAAATGTTCGGAGACAGTGTGACCCTGACCGAGAACTATCGCTACTGGTGGGAATACATCCCTCACTTCCTGCACACGCCAGGTTATGTCTACGCCTACGCCTTTGGTGAGCTATTGGTACTGGCACTATACAATCGGTACCTGGAAGAAGGAGAGGGCTTCTCCGAGAAATACGTCAATCTTTTAACGTCTGGTGGGTCGGACTACCCAGATGTGCTGGTTTCCCGCGTTGGAGTAGATCTCAACGACACGGGCTTTTGGTTGGGGGGACTTCAGGAAATCGAGAAGCTAATCGACCAGGCGGAGTCGCTAGCGGATTCGATCAAAGGATAACCGAGAGTTGCCCGAGGAGATATGCGCAGAACAAGGCTGCGTAGATCCCCAGAATGTACCCGGCCACTCCCATGAGTACTCCGATTGGTGCGAGGGTCGGTCTGAAGCTTGCGGCAACAACCGGAGCACTGGCGGCACCGCCAATGTTTGCCATCGATCCTGTAGCCACAAAGAATAGCGGTGCTTTCAAAAGTCTTGCTGCTGCAAAAAGGATGATAATGTGGATCGAGATCCAGATTAAGCCGGCAAGGAGAAACTGCGGCGCCTCTACGATCATCTTCAAGTCCGCTCGTGCTCCAATGGAGCAGATGAGCAGGTTCAGCGCAACGAATCCGTAATTCGAAGCTCCGACCTGATCGAGTTTTCTAAGCTTGGTGAAGGAAAGCGCCAACCCGATCGTAACCACTATGATGACTGTCCACGTTCCAGATGAGATGATCGATGGTTCGCCGATGCTAGGCATTTCCCGACCAATCAACACACAAAGGATGGTTGCTACGAATCCGAGTCCGAGTATTTTGGACATGTCAGTGACAGCCGGCACGCGCGAGTTCGACGCGTCAAGTGCCGCCCGCTTCGCCACATCCTCAAGGGCACTGGTGTCGGCCCGGTTCCATCTGTCAAACCGCTCCTGGAAGGAGGTGAATAGAAGCATTATCCCCATCCACCCGTAGCCCACGACGGTATCGACAATAATTATCGGGCCCAGGCTGGCGTCTGGAGCACCAACGCTTTGCTGGATTGCTATCATGTTGGCAGTGCCTCCGATCCAGCTGCCAGACAGCGCAGCCAGTCCCTTCCAGGCATCGACGGGCAGGATTCCTTTTGTAAGTGCGTATGCAATAGGACCTCCAATAACTACTCCAACGGTGCCCGCGAGCATCATCAGCAGTGCCATTTTCCCAAGTCGGAGAATAGCTCGAACGTCGATACTCAACATCAGCCAGAACAACGACAGCGGAAGGAGGTATCGCGACATCCAGGAGTAGACAGCATTCTCAGCGGGGAGTATTCCGGCAGTGGTTGCCAGCATCGGTACAAAGTAGAACCAAATCACTGGGGGCAGGAGCTCAAAGAACCGAGAGAATGCCGAACGGGTAGACAGCAAGTGGACTACCCCCATGCAGCCAGCGAGGAAGGCAAAGACATGTGTTGGTTCTGTGATCATGCTAACCTTTGAGATCAATTAGCTGTCGTGGCATCGTTGACAAGCACTCACATCCGTCTTCGGTAATCAAGACGTCATCCTCGATTCGAATTCCACCCACACCTGAAATGTAAATGCCGGGCTCGACGGTAAACACCATTCCCGGCTCCACCGGCTCGTCGTTATCTGCTCGAATGTAAGGGGCTTCGTGGATCTCCATCCCAATTCCGTGTCCCGTTCTGTGCGTGAACTTGTCACCGCACCCTGCATCTTCAATTACGGTTCGTGCAGCAGCATCGATCGTTGATGCCGGAATGCCGGGACCTGCCGCAGCAATGCCGGCTTGATTTGCATTGAGGACTACGTCTGCAATTTCTTCGATGATGGACGGGGCTTTGCCCCAAGAAAAAACTCGGCAGATGTCTGAGCAGTAGCCATCGACAAAAGCACCCCAATCAACAAGTATGACATCGCCCTCAGCGAGAGCACGCCTGGAAGGGGCAGCGTGGGGATTGGCAGCATTCTCCCCGAAGGAAACTATCGGTCCGAAG
The DNA here is from genome assembly GCA_965224105.1 of Rhodothermales bacterium. Lineage (GTDB taxonomy): Bacteria > Bacteroidota > Rhodothermia > Rhodothermales > JABDKH01 > CBDCYH01. The sequence goes on from CBDCYH010000001.1 coordinate 387,811, forward strand.
GGCAATTCCGGGTCTGCACAGAACGCCTCCAGGTTACGGATCAAAACTCCGGCGAATTCTTTCTCGGTAATTCCCGTGCGGATTTCGCGAACGGATGTCGTCAAGGCTGACTCGGCGACGCGTACAGCCTCACGGATGATGTTCACTTCCGCTGCACTTTTGTGCAATCGCAGAGCGCTTACAAATGTTGCATCAGATTGTATTCGTGGGGACGGATAAGTGCGGGTTATTAGATCATGTTCGAACAGCCGAAATGCTAGCGGATTCACGGCAACGAGTTTCCCGCCAAGGTCGGCTTTGTCTAGCGCCGTATCGAAGGACGCTTGCCAGGTTGACGGCCTCTCATCATAGGTCACCACGTCCATTGGAAACCCAAGGCCTTCAAACTTCGGCGACTCCAGTTCGGGGATGACGATAACGGGGCTTCTGTCGGCCTGAAACAGCGCTACAATCGGTCGCTCCATCAGGTGGAGGGGGATATCTGTAAGGTAGGAGAGCGCTGGCCCTGGGTTTAGGGCGACTGCATCATAGGGACCCTCGGCTATTGACTTCGCGAACCGCTGCTGGCGGCGGGATATCTCGTTGGTCATCCTTGTACTGATAATTGTGGTCAGGAGCCCTTCGGCGTTTTGGCGTCTGTAATATTTGTGGCCAAGAGTTATTAGCTTGGGGCAAATATACAGAAGTCAAGCCCATGAGCCACTCATCATCGTCTCGTCGAGATTTTCTCAAAAAGGCTGCCGCCGCTAGCGTTGCCGCAACCGTCGTTGGTCCTGCTGCTTCCGCAACAGCCAAAGTAGACCAGGCCCGGAATGTCGCTGGACCTGTCGTCGTCGCATCAGCCAACGGTCTTAAAGCTGTAGAACGAGCTTTGGAAGTGATCACAAAGGGCGGTAGCGCACTCGATGGTGTGGTCGCTGGCGTTAATCTTGTCGAAAACGATCCAGACGACATTACAGTTGGCTATGGCGGCTTGCCGAACGAGCAGGGTGTGATTCAGCTTGACTCGTGCGTGATGCACGGTCCAACCGGAAGAGCAGGCGCTGTTGCGGCTATCGAGCAGGTAAAGAACCCGTCGCTGGTGGCTCGGCTGGTGATGGAGCGAACCGACCACGTGCTGCTTGTAGGGCAGGGTGCACAGGACTTTGCGCGGATGCATGGGGTGGAGCTCGAGAATTTGATGACCGAAAAGACCAGAAAAATTTGGGTCGAGTGGAAAGAAAACCTGTCGACGAGGGACGATTACCTTCCCCCACACGGTATAGGGGACAAAGACATCGGAGTGCAGTTCGAGGAATATCAGCGGCATTGGGGTACGATTAACTGCGACGCTATTGATCTTAACGGCGACATTAGTGGGGTCACAACAACCAGCGGTCTGTTTTTCAAGATTCCAGGCAGAGTAGGCGACAGTCCTATTATCGGTGCTGGTCTTTACGTGGACAATGAGGTTGGGGCCGCTGGCTCAACCGGGCGCGGCGAAGCGAATCTCGAAAACCTGTCGTCGTTCTTAATCGTAGAGCGGATGCGTATGGGTGACTCGCCGGAAGAGGCGTGCTTGTACGCTTGTCAGCGCATCGCGGATCATACGAAACTGATGCGCCTGCAGGACGAGAGGGGTCGACCGAACTTCAATGTTAAATTCTACGCGTTGAACAAGGCCGGTGACGTTGGCGGTGCAGAACTCAGGGGAGGCAAGGGAAAAATGGCGGTTGCCGATTCCCAAGGATCGCGCCTTATCGATCTGGCTTACCTGTACAAGAACGATTCGTAGCTATCGGCTTCTTTCAACGACGCTGGACTCGCGCGCATCAATGTGGCCGTCCACTTCGCCGTTGATTACTATTCTGCCATCCTGCAGGATGATTGCGCTGCCCTCCGGGACTGATACGCGACCATTTTCCTCCACCACTAGAGTGGCGCCGGGGTCAACCGCGATTCCCTGACCGGCGACAATGTCTGCGTCAATGGAAAGCGTTGACCCATCGGTTACTCGTATTGGCGAATCGAACACGTACCCGTTCAGGTCACTCGTCATCCACGAATCATTCCGGATTATCGGGGCCTGCCGGAAATCCATCACAACGTCGACCAGCATGGATTTGTCAGCAGCGCCGCTATACCGAATGTTGTCCAGAGCAAGCCAAACTCGTTTCACCTTTGGGGGCTGTTTCGTGTAGCCAGAACTGTTTGGTCTCGTCCAGGGTGTTAGCTGCTTGCTGCCGTCTGGGCCAAACAAATCACCGTCATAGTCTGCGTTGGTCACCGACAGGTCCGCGGAATTGTCCGCTGGTATTACATCTAGCAGTTTCCTTTGCGACATGTGAATCAGCAATCCCGTTGTACGCAAGAATCCGATTTCAAATCTATCGTTGAGGCCGCTCCTGCGGTGCTGGTCGAAGTATCCTAACCGCTGCCTGTTGGTAACATAGAATTTCTCCTGGGCAGGCGCTCCAGGGTGTGGGATGCTGTAGCAATCCGATGTCGTGTACAGGTCTCGTACGAGAATAGTGGTGTCGCTGGTTACTTCGGAGCAAGAGATCCAGCCCAGCAGGTCGCGCTCAAACGCCGATATCGTTTCGTCACCGCGGGTGTCTAGGCCGCCGCCCGCTCCAGCCATCAGGACGAAGCCGAGACTGGCCGTTCCCGATGGGTTTCGCCCCCGGTTCGGGGCTCTGTTACTCTCCAGGGGCACGTCGTTCGTTCGTATCGATTGAATGTGGTTAAAGAAGCCAGCCCAGATATCATGACCGAGCTCATGCGCCATCATGCGGATATGGTATGAGTGGGCGTCCACGTTACCCGGGGTCCTGTGCATAATGATAGAACCAGATGTACCCCAATCGATTAGGACATCATCATACGACGGCGCTTTAATGGCTTTGCCGGCGGTGATTTGCCCGCCGCATCGCGCGTCGAGACACGAGATGCCGGTCCAAACAAACTTTTTTGCGTCACGTTGGCTGTCCCGCCGGATTATCAGAAAGAGGTGGTCGAGTTTCCCATCCCCGTTCCTGTCGTAGTCCTGGAATTCTACTTCCGGGTCGAGCCTTTCCAGTACCTCCACCGCGAGGTCTCCGTATCCGCCAACCGGGCGGTGATAGGAAGCTTCGGGTTTGCTGCTGATGAGCACTTTCGGATACACATCGCCATACAGAATGAAATTTCCCAGCGACTGTTGATAGAAATAGTCCGTCAACGTGAACAGGTCGAACGGGGGTTCTTCGCTAGCCGAGAGCAATCTGTTGCCAAATTCGGGAATGGTAGACGGCGAGAGGTCTGATGGCCATTCGCGGTAAAACGTGAACGGGTCTCCTACACTGGTGTCGTCACTGAATTTCACGAATACTACGAGGGCCCGGAGGGTGTCGGCGTAGCTTTCTGATGCAACGGATTTCCGGATCTCTCCAAGCTCCACCTCGGTCATATTGACGGCACGTTGGGCGGAGATTAACACGCGCGACGTACTAGTGGTTACCGGGCCTGCGCAACCGGAGAATGTGAGAGCGAGAACTACAAGGAATGATGCTAATAAGGAGTGGCTCAGCATTTTGATAGTGCGAATGCAGTGGCGTACAATTGGAAGGTAATCATTTGTTTGGGCGATTTTGAATGAGCTTATCCCAGGACGCACGGTTTGTATACGAAGCCGCTCTGCGAGCTGTTGATCCCCGTGATCTCATGCGTGCTCCGCGTGTTCGGCAAGCTGTTATGGAGTTGACGGATAATTCAGATGTTGGCATCCACGTTGTTGGCGTTGGTAAAGCAGCGCTTCCCATGTTGGCGGGCCTGGAATTGGTAGGGAGTCGGATTTCTGGTGGAGTCATTACTATCCCGAAGGGATATCGGGGCACCTGGGATGGAGGAATTTCGGACGGCATTCATGTCGTTGAATCAGATCATCCGTTTCCAGGCGCAGCGGCAGAGAACGCGGTGGAGACGACAGTTGATTATTTGCGTGGTCTTTCGGACAGTGCAATGGTTGTAGTGCTCATTTCGGGTGGCGGTTCAGCTCTGTGGGGTGCTCCATTGTCCGGCTTGTCAGGTGAATTGTACCGGTCATTGGTGCACGCGGCTGTCAAGAGTACGTTGTCGATTGGACAGTTAAACTACGTTCGTAGAAGTATTTCCAGACTAGCTAATGGAAGGCTGGCAGAGCTGGTAGAGCCGAGACAGTTTCGCACGTTTGTATTATCTGATGTGCCCGGTGGGAAGGCAGAAGATGTTGCGAGCGGTCCAACGGTATATCGACGAGTTGATTGCGAGTCGCTGGCGACTCTGCTGCAACGTCTCGATGTTAGCATGTCCGCCGCTAACCTTGAGATGATTGCCCGGGCGAATGCGGATGCGGGTTTAGGCGAGATCCAGGAACCAATAGTCATTGCGTCGAACGCAAGTTTTCTCGCGGGGGCATCAGTGAAGGCCGCGGCTCTAGGTTATCAGGTTACTGTACACCCCAACTCTTTGTCCGGAGAGGCCCGCCACGCCGGTAAGAAGATCGCGTTGGACATCATAACTAGTGAGCCAGGGTCGTGCCGGCTCTATGGTGGCGAGACAGTTGTGAACGTAACGGGATCAGGCAGAGGTGGCCGCAACCAGGAGGTCGCGCTGGCGGCTGCGATAGAACTATCAGATAGTACCAGTGGAGCAGTCGTATTAGCGGCTTCTTCCGATGGCATTGACGGATCCTCACCTGGAGCGGGTGCAGTTGTCGACGAATTCTTAGTTGCAGATTCGCCGCTGCCTGCTAGTCGATGTTTGGAAAACAATGATACCGACAGGTATTTTCGGCATACAGGTCGCCAGATCGTTACCGGTCCCACCCACACCAACGTTCTCGATATTGTTATTGCCATTCGTTGATTCACATCAGAAATAAATGAACAAAAGTATCCTGCTCGTCCTTCTTTCTGCCTTTATCCTGGGCAGCTCTTCTGCACAGACCGTCCCCATCGATATGGATATGGTTGCGCCGGGAGTGGATGCCTACGATAACAGAATCAGCACTCCGCAAGATGTAATCGGTCATGTAATCGGCTCGCGCCACACCGTACCGCACCAGGTTGTCGAATACTTCAAAGCGATTGATGCGGAAAGCGATCGCGTTGTTGTCCGGGAGCACGGAAAGACATACGAAAATAGGCGCTTGATTCACGCAATCGTAACCTCACCGGCAAACCATGCCCGGCTTGAGGAAATCCGGCAAAACCATCTGCAACTCTCCGATGAACCGAATGCTGTTTCCGATGCAGACCTGGAGTCCATGCCAATCATTGTTTATGCTGGCTACAGTGTTCACGGTAACGAGGCTAGCGGTACGGAAGCGGCAGTTTTAACATTGTATCACCTCGCGGCTGGGCAGGGCGCAGCGATGGACGAATTGCTGGCTAATGCCGTTATCATTGTAGACCCGATGTTTAATCCAGACGGCCGTGACCGTTTCACGGATTGGGCCAATCGATTCCGTGGAACTACCCACGCGGTCGACAATCAGGACATTGAGCACAACGAAGCCTGGCCTGGTGGAAGAACCAATCACTACCTCTTCGACTTGAACAGGGATTGGTTGCCGGCCGTTCATCAGGAGTCGCATGCAAGGCTCGCACTATTCCATGCATGGCGTCCACAGATTCTCACCGACCACCACGAAATGGGTGGCAACGCAACCTTCTTTTTCCAGCCGGGGATTCAAAGCCGCACCAACCCCAATACGCCTCCGCGCAATCAGGAGTTGACGAAGGCAATAGCAACCTTTCATTCTCGTGCCCTGGACGCACGAGGGTCCTTGTATTATGCGGAGGAATCCTTCGATGACTTCTACTATGGCAAGGGCTCGACCTACCCGGATGTCAATGGCGCAATAGGCATTTTGTTTGAACAGGCATCATCGCGTGCCCTGGAAACGACCACTCAGAATGGACCGCTGCACTATGCGTTCACTGTGAGTAATCAGTTTTCCACCTCGCTCTCTACCTTGGAAGCAGCGATTGAAATGCGAACTGAATTGCTGAAATACCACCGCGACTTCTATGCCGGCGCGGCCGATTTCGCAAGACAGTCGCGGACGAAAGCATACGTAGTCAATGGCCGTGATCCGTCACGTGTGAAATTCCTGGTGGACCTGTTGGACCGACACCGGATAGATTCTTATGAGCTGGAGGACGGTTTTTCAGCAGTGTCTGTTGCGGGTCAAAACACTGCATTTGGTAATAACTCGGTCGTCATCCCGGTTGATCAAACGCAGTCGAGACTCATTGTCTCGCTCTTCGAAACCCGAAGCCAGTTTCAGGATTCCCTTTTCTATGATGTCTCGACATGGACGCTTCCGTTGGCATACGGGTTAGATCATGTTGAAATGACCTCTGTCCCTGCGCTCGGCGACCGAATAACTGGAACCAGAAGTGGTGCGTTTGGCGGCCAGTCCTCATATGCCTACGCCATTCCGTGGGACGGTTTTTACTCTGCCCGTACTCTATACAAATTGCAGGAAGCCGGTGTTCGCGTAAGGAGTGCCAGGAAATCATTTGATGCAATTTCAAATGGTTCAGTTCGCTCGTTCGATAGAGGCACGTTGATCATATGGGTTAACCAGTCCGGAGTCGACGCGGCAGCATTACGCGAGATTCTCGTCAGCGCTGCAGAGGTGGACTTTGCTAATGTATATCCCATTGATACGGGTAACACTCCAGTCGGGCCAGATCTCGGCACAGGTACAGCTCCGGTTATTGAAAAGCCTGTGATTGGGATTCTTGCTGGCTCGGGCACCAGCTCGTACAACGTTGGAGAGGCTTGGCACTTACTATCGCATAGAATGCAGATTCCGGTTTCTCTGCTCGATCAAAACGAGATAGGCTCGAAGGACTTGAGCAAGTACACAGTGCTCGTGCACACCGGAGGGAGATTTCAGAATCAGGAAAGTATCAAAGGCTGGGTTGAGAAAGGAGGCACGCTCATAACACTATCATCTGCAACGAACCAACTGGTAACAGCAGAGTGGATGGAGCTGGAAGAAAAAGAACTGGACGTTGATAGCCTGTTGCAAGATGTTCCGTACGACAAACTTGGACCAACCAGGGGTGCCCAGCGAATTGGAGGTTCAATTCTCAGGGCATCTGTCGACACGACACATCCGCTCGCGTTTGGCATTCCCGAGGTGCTTCCCGTCTTCCGCAACTCAACAACTTTTTACAAGCCAGACAAGTCCGCTGGTTCTACCGTCGCCCGCTATGCAGCTGATGCCTGGATCAGTGGGTACGTTTCGGACGAGCGTGCGCCGCTCGCTGCGGGTAGCGTCGTCCTCGGCACGAAGCGGATGGCTCAGGGGCGTCTCATCTACTTTGCAGACAACCCGAACTTCCGCGGTTTCTGGTTAGGCACATCGAGGATGTTTCTTAATGCTGTAATGTTAGGAAGCTCGCTGTGAACACGTCGGAGCCCAACCGACTGGCAGAAAGCAACAGCCCATATCTCCTTCAGCATCAGTACAATCCTGTTCACTGGTGGGAGTGGGGAGACGACGCCTTCGAAGAAGCTCGAACGAGTGATCGACCAATCTTTCTGTCGATCGGCTACTCGACGTGTCATTGGTGCCATGTAATGGCTCATGAGTCCTTTGAGAGCCAGCAGGTAGCTGACATCCTGAACGACCTGTTTGTGAATATCAAAGTCGACAGGGAAGAGCGTCCGGACATCGATCAGATATACATGACATCTGCGCAGTTGATGGGGGTGCGAGGTGGCTGGCCGCTAACGATTGTGATGACTCCGTCGAAGCAGCCGTTCTTCGCCGCCACGTATATCCCACCGACGTCTCGGCATGGACGAACAGGTATGGTGGACTTGCTGCCGCGCATCGCGGAGGTGTGGGATAAGCAACGGCCGGAGGTTGAGAAGTCTGCCTCGGCGGTTACAGCGTCACTAAAAAAGTATGCTGACGTCGGTGATGCCCATGTCGAGGGAGCATCTGTGCACGGAATAATCGCAAGCGCGAGAAAACAGCTACTAGACTCGTTTGATGCCACGCATGGCGGTTTTGGCTCCGCACCAAAATTTCCTCAGCCTGCAAACTTGTTACTACTGTTAAGGCAATGGTCCAACGACCGTGACGCCGACACATTGCGAGTCGTTACCACGACGCTCGACAAAATGGGTTCTGGTGGATTATTCGATCATGTCGGCTTTGGATTTCACCGATACTCGACCGACCGCGAGTGGAAACTTCCACATTTTGAGAAAATGCTGTACGACCAGGCGTTGCTAATGCTGGCGTATACGGAGGGGTTCGCGGCGACGGGGAAGTCGCGATACAAACAGACCGTTAAGTGCATTGCTTCTTACGTGTGTCGGGAGCTGACGGGTGAAAACGGAACCTTCCTGTCCGCAGAGGATGCCGACAGCGAGGGTGAGGAAGGAATTTTCTATGTCTGGAGTTATGATGAGCTAAAAGAGAGGTTGGACCCGCAGGATTTCAGCTTTATTGAACTTCATTTTGGCATAAAACCTGGCGGTAATTATGCTGATGAGGCCTCGGGGCACCCAAGTGGTCTTAATATTTTCCACTCTGCCGACTTGCAACTGGACGCGGATGAGCTTTCTTGGTGGGTTCGCATCAGTCGAATTCTCCACCAGGCCAGGGAGCAACGGATCAGGCCGTCACGGGACGACAAGGTTCTGACCGATTGGAACGGACTTATGATTGGCGCACTTGCAGCTGCCGGGAGAACCCTGGCCGACAAGAAGATGCTCGCCAAAGCCGAGATGGCAGTAGAGTTTTTCCTCAACCGATTCCAGAAGGGAACGATGGCTCACGCGGAGCGGAGAGGCAGCGTTCTATCGGGTGCTATGCTTGATGATTTCGCCTTCCTCGCGTTTGGGGCTCTGGAGCTATACCTCGCGGTTGGGAAAAGCTACTACCTGCAAGCCGCCTTAGAGCTAACTGGTGCGCAAGTAGACAAATTTTGGTCGGACACGTTAGGCGGATTTGTGCAATCAGACCACGATGATCTCCTTTTGTCTTCCGTCCGGTGGGAGGATGGCGCGATACCATCCGGTAACAGCATGTCGTACTGGAATCTCATCAGACTCATGAACCTTACCGGTAATTCCGAATTATTCAGGAAGCAACGAGAGGCCCTGGAGAAAAGCATTGCCAACCGCGCAAACCAGTACCAGCTAGGATTTGTGTCTTATCTGCTTGGTGCCTGGCACAAAGATTTTGCTGCCGAGGTGGTGATCACCGGTCCCGAGGATGCGACGTCGATTGATGCATTAACTGAGTTTGTGAGACGGACCTACCAGCCTAACGTCATATGGCACCGGCTGACTTCCCAGAACAAAGATGAGCTGTCAGCAATAGCTCCTGTACTCGCTACCTACGATCCCAACGTCGGCCAGGCGATGGTGTGTACTGACTACAGCTGTTTGGCTCCGGTGCAGGATCTAGAGCGGTTCACCTCGCAACTAAATGACAGCCGAGGAACGTAAGGTCGATGGCTGAGGCAGGGTGAGAAATTGGAGAAGCCAGAACTGGCGGGTTAGAACACCGGTAATACAACCAGACACAACCAACCAGACTAGACTATGCGTGAAGTATTTATCGTTGCGGCCAAGCGAACACCAATCGGACGGTTTGGCGGCTCCCTGGTAAAGCACAGTGCAGTGGACCTCGCGGCTCATGTCATCGAGGCCTGTGTAAAGGAATCCAGTATTAATCCCGCTGATCTGGATCTGTTTGCCTTCGGGCAGGTCCTGAGGGCGGGTCAAGGACAGCTTATTCCTCGGCAGGCGGCCATCAAAGCTGGAATACCTGATTCGGTAGATGGCTTTGCGGTTGACATGGTGTGTTCTTCGGGGATGATGAGCACGATGTTAGCGTCAACGATGATCAAGGCGGGAGAGGCCGACTTGATTCTTGCGGGGGGGACGGAGTCGATGTCAGGCGCTGGTTTTTTTCTTTCGTCGCGGGCACGTTGGGGTTACAAGTACCTGGCAGGTGCACCCGAGCAGGTGGTTGATATTCTGGCATATGACGGATTGACGGATCCATTCAGTGGAGAGGCGATGGGTTTGCAGACGGAGAAGCTTGCAGCAGAACACGGGATAGGGCGGGAGGAGCTGGATGCGGTAGCTGCCGAGTCCCACAGACGAGCGGCAGCGGCAACGGATTCCGGAGCGTTCGAAGCCGAGATTGCACCGATAGCGTATCGCGATCGACGCGAAGAGAAAACACTCCAACACGACGAAGGGATTCGAAGCGACACCAGTACAGAAAGTCTATCCAAGCTGCGACCGGCATTCACAAAGGACGGAGTGCTCACTGCAGGTAACAGCAGTCAGATTTCCGATGGCGCAGCTGCTCTATTGCTGGCGAGCTCGGATGCAGTTGAGAAATTTGGACTCACGCCTATCGGAAAACTGGGTGCTTCTTCGTGGGCGGCTGGGGAGCCGTATAAGTTTCCGGAAGCGCCTATTCCAGCGGTGCGGAAGGCATTAGACAAGTCGGGTATGAAGCTATCAGATGTTGATCTTTTTGAAAACAACGAGGCGTTTGCGATCAACAACCTACTATTTTCGCGGATGCTTGATGTCGATCCAGCTGTGGTGAATATACACGGCGGTGCTATTGCGATGGGCCATCCAATCGGATGTTCCGGAGCCAGAATCATGATCACGCTTCTACACGCGCTTCGCCAGAAAGGTCACAACGTTGGCATGGCGTCAATTTGCCATGGGACAGGTGGCGGAACGGCCGTGGTTGTGGAAGCGGTGTAGCAGCCTGGCCCCTCGGTTTACTAGGATGCTTCTATAGGCGAAAGATACAAGCACTTAGGTGCCATGATTACGGACCTGGGTGCAGCAAATCTGGTGGGTTGTATCTCTCTGTCCGGTTGTGTTGATTGTGGTCAAAATTCCATATGTTTCACATCAGCAACATTGCTGAATTTCGCCGTGCCAAATGGGCAACAACATCAATCAAGAACTAGAATGCCATGAAACCAAAATTACAACTTTGTACTATTCTCGGGCTGTTCATTTTTCTGGGCCAGTTTGCTTCCGCCCAGACAATCAATGAAGTAAGGATTGACCAACCATCGGGAGATGTTGATGAATACTTCGAATTAGCCGGCACGCCAAGCGCATCGTTGAACGGACTGACGTATGTAGTTATTGGTGACGGTTCTGGTGGATCTGGAACGATTGAGGCGGCAATCTCTTTGGATGGGAGCTCCTTTGACTCTAATGGATTCTTTGTGGCAGCTGAAGCAACTTTTACACTTGGTACCGCGGACTTGACAACGGATCTGCCATTTGAAAATGGAGACAATGTCACACACCTGCTTGTTTCTGGTTTTTCCGGCTCGGTTGGTGACGATCTTGACACTAATGATGACTGCTCGCTGGATACCCAACCTTGGACATCTGTGGTGGACGGCGTTGCACTAATCGAGGAAGCTAATCCACCAACGGGTACGGAATGTCATTACGCAGACGACTTTGTCAATGTGTCTGCAGTTGGTCCGAACGGTTCATTCGTACCCAGCCACGTTTATCGTGATGGATCAAATCCATCCACTTGGCTCATCGGTGAACATGATCCTACAATAGGCAACGACACTCCAGGTGCGATGAATGACTCGAGCCTCCCAGTAGAACTGCTCGACTTCACTGTCGCAGTCGATGGTGAGACCGCAATAGTAGCTTGGGAAACAGCGTCAGAAGTCAACAATTCGGGATTCGAAATCCAGATAGCTCATTCCTCCGGTGAGTTTGCCATGGCGGAGTGGGTCGAAGCCGCAGGTGCAGCGTCGAAGGGATACCGCTATGAGCGAGTTGTCGAGATAGAAGGAAGCGGTGCTTTTAGATTCAGACTAAAATCTGTAGACCTGGATGGCTCGTTTGCCTACAGCCAAATCGTTGAGGTAACTACCGAGTTGGCGTCGGCCTATGCGATCAATAAACTCTATCCTAACCCATTCAGCGACGATGCAAATCTAGAATTCCAGGTTGCAGCCGAACAAAGCATCACGGTTGATATAGTCGATTTATTGGGACGTCGAGTGTCGTTACTTAGTAGCGGCGTTGTGGCCGAAGATAAGGTTCACACCGTTTCCATTGATGGTCGCAGCCTCGAAAGCGGAATCTACTTCCTCCGCATCACGGGAGAGAAGTTTGCTACCAGCAAGAAGTTTGTAGTCCTGGACTAACTGCAGACGACCACTCTTTGCGAGTCGGGTTCAGCTTGCCTCTATCTCGAGGCAAGCTGAACCCGACCGTCAGACGCCTTGGCTCGTATGAGCCGGCCACCTCCGTTGACGCTCCCTTCCGCTGAGTTTTTTCGCATATCGCCATCGAAAGAGAAAGAGGTAGACAACCTCACCGACTCGCCGCGGAGATCAACATCAGCGGCCAGCTCGCCACTGGATGTGATCTGGATGTCGCCGTCTGAAGTGCGCAAGTTTACTTCTCCCGGTGCAAGCAAGTGAACGGTAATATCGCCGTCTGAACTTGTCGCAGAAATATCTCCGCTTCCCTCATCGATCCGAATACTTCCATCACTGGTGGAGAGGCTGGAAGTTGGTGACGTAATCTCACCGATATGCAGGTCTCCGTCAGAGCTTTTTGCGCTGAAGCTTCTGCCGGTAACTGTTTCAAAACGTACGTCTCCATCGGATGTCTGAACAGTGGCTTCGGCGATAATATCGCGCACCACAACATCGCCATCAGATGTTCGGATAAGAGCTTTCTCGGCTACTACGTCATCAATCTGAATATCTCCGTCGGATGTTCTAACTGAAACGTCTGGGGCATCCAGTGAACCGGCCTCAATGTCGCCATCCGACGTCCTTACGTCAATTGTCTTGCCGGTCAGATCCCTAAGACGAATGTCGCCATCCGACGATCGCAGCGCCGCGTCTCCGACAAACGAATCAGCCAGAATGTCTCCGTCTGACGTGTGCACGCTCAGGTCGAACTCGGCCGGTATGTTAACAACAATGCTTACCTGCGCTCCACCCCGTTTTTGCCAGGACCAGAGGCTCCAATCCTCCTCTTTATCGCTCAATACTTCCAGACCGTCGTTTGTCTCGTTAGCGCGATAGTTCCTTGAGTTGTAGTAGTCTTTTGCCTTGGACATATTCTTACCGTCGAGCCAAATCTCAACCCTGGCCAGAGTCGACGACGTAGTATTCAGGGTCACATCTGCGTCTCCCACGTTTACAACGAGTTCTTGCCCGTTAGCGACCTTTATTTCGGTTTCGAGCATCAGGTCTCCTTTCTGAGCGAGGGAGGGAACAGCCAACGCAAAGCTGGCTACCAGAAGCATTGTAAATACAGAATTACGCATGGTAAAGGAGGGCGCTGGTTCATGTTTGGCTAATGAGGGGGATTACGGGTGGATTTCCGAATTGTTACCATCCAGGCCAGAAGTCAAGCTTCTCTACTCCTCATTTTTCGACCGAGACACGCTGGTCGTTGCAGAGGATCTGCTGGGAAAGTATCTGGTGCGTGACCTTCCCAGCGGGGGTCGGATGCTCGGTCGTGTTGTTGAAACAGAGGGTTATACGGGCGACGATCCCGCATTCCACGCATGGGGCCTGGTAGATCCTCCCACCGGGCTAGTAAAACCTGTTGGTCGAGGGTACGATTTGTTTGCAAAACCCGGTACGGCCTACGTCTACTTATGCTATGGAGTTCACTGGCTGCTTAACGTAGTTACGGAACGGGAAGGCGTAGCCGGATGCGTGCTAATCCGGGCCGTCGAGCCGGTGGCTGGTGTAGTCGCGATGAAGACGAAGCGGTCGCGAGTGAAACGAGATGTCGATCTCACAAACGGTCCCGGGAAATTAACACAGGCCTTCGGGATTGGCAGGGAAGAGCACGGGACTGATCTCACACAGCCTCCATTGTACTTCGTCGAAGCAGAATCGAACCTAGAGATAGGCATTGCCACCAGTTCGCGTATTGGGATTTCCAGAGCGATCGACAGGCAATGGCGCTATTTCATCGCGGGCAATCCATACGTTTCGCCAGGGATCCCGAGCGATTTAGCTGCGAAAAAGCGAAGAAAGAGACAGCCCCGAGGCTGATGTGCATTATCTTCGACGTTTCTACGGCCAGGCAGAAGTAAGCGATTCAAATTCGATTATCGAATGACAGAGAAAACATCCAGTCAGATACGGGAAGAGTTTCTGGAGTTCTTCAGGGAGAAGGGCCACGAAATCGTGGTGAGTGATTCGCTCGTACCGCATAACGATCCGACCCTGCTGTTTACGAACGCCGGGATGAATCAGTTTAAAGACGTCTTCCTTGGAACAGGTACCCGCCCATTTAAAAGGGCTGTGGATACGCAAAAATGTCTGCGTGTGTCTGGCAAGCACAATGACCTGGAGGAGGTTGGGGTAGATACGTATCACCACACTTTCTTCGAGATGCTTGGCAATTGGAGCTTTGGTGACTATTTCAAACGCGAGGCGATTAGCTGGGCGTGGGAATTGTTGGTTGACAGGTGGAAGTTGGATCCATCGCGGTTATACGCGACGGTTCATGAGGGCGACGAGCAGTTCAAACTCGGACCAGACAGGGAAGCGGCCGAGTTTTGGAAATCGGAAACAAGCATTGATCACGATCACATTTTGTTTTGTCCTTCGAAGGATAATTTTTGGATGATGGGAGAGACGGGTCCCTGCGGGCCGTGCTCCGAGATACATGTCGACCTTCGCTCAGAGGAGGATCGGCAGTTGCTAGACGGATCGTTGCTGGTGAACAAAGATGATCCGCGGGTCATGGAAATCTGGAATCTTGTATTCATCCAATACAATGCTCCTGGAGACGGAACTCTCGAAAAGTTGGCCGATAGTCATGTGGATACGGGCATGGGTTTCGAGCGAATGGTAGCAGTCCTGCAAGGTAAGACCTCGAACTATGATACCGACCTGTTTCAGGGATTGATTACCGAGATACGGAACCTTGCGCCCAAAGACTCGAAGGCATCATCAGCTAAAAAAGAAATTGCGCTCCGCGTTATTGCGGATCACATCAGGACGATCGGGTTTGCCATTGCGGATGGTGCATCCCCCGGTAATACCGGCAGAGGATATGTAATTCGGAGGATTCTGAGACGGGCGGTTCGTTTTGGTTACCAAACTCTGGGTTTTCGCGAGCCTTTCTTATACAAACTAATACCCTCCCTCATCGATCTCATGGGAGATCAATTTCCAGAATTAAGCGACCGGCGCGACCTAATCACGCGCGTAACGCGAGGAGAGGAAGAGAGTTTTTTGGAAACGTTGGGAACAGGGGTTGATATTTTCGAGGGCGTGGTGCCCAAAATTCAAACGGCAGAAGGTTCCTCAGCTTCAGTATTTGCGGAGGAAATTGCAGGTGACTCCCGGTTCAGAGACCTTCTCCAGAAGGCGTATGTCGACTCTTCAGGTGTTCCTGAAACTGTTGAGCGTTTCTACCAGGACGCATCAGAAAAAAATCTACCGGGAGAAATCGCATTTCTTCTGCATGACACATACGGATTCCCTATCGACTTGACCCAGTTGATGGCGAGAGAATCTGGGCTGTCGGTGCGAATGAGTGGGTACAACAGATTGATGCAGCAACAGAAGAATCGCGCACGAGCGGCATCATCGTTTGTCGTTGCCGAGGACGATGGCGGCAGTTGGACCCGAGTTGGTTCTGCTTCTGGTTCATCCATTTTTGTGGGTTATGATGAGACAGAAACGTCTGGTGTTCACATTGTCGCCTATCGCCAAAGCAAGAAGGAAATGGTGTTTGAGGTGGTCCTGGACAAGACTCCGTTCTATGGGGAGAGCGGCGGTCAGATAGGGGATACCGGGAAAATACGATTTGGAGCCGACACCGTTTCTGTTCTGGATACGAAAAAAATTGAGGGCGAGACGGTTCATTTTGTTGATGCCCTTCCTTCTGATGTATCAGTTGGAGGCGTTGCGATGGTGGATTCAGAAAGGCGATCTCGGATCGAGAAGAATCACACTGCCACCCATTTAGTCCATGCCGCTCTTCGTGAAGAACTCGGCGAGCACGTTGTGCAGAAAGGATCCCTCGTCGCTCCCGACCGACTGCGGTTCGATTTTAGTCATTTCGAAAAAGTGCCGAAGGCTTCGTTGCAGAAAATTGAAAGTCGTGTCAACGAGATAATCCAACGGGACATCAAACGCCACGAAGAACGGGGCGTTGGCTATGATGATGCGATCGCTGCCGGTGCGATGGCCTTGTTTGGTGAAAAGTACGGAGACAAGGTTAGAATGATCACGTTCGATCCGGAGTATTCAGTGGAGCTGTGTGGTGGGACGCATGTATCGAGTACGGGTGTCATCGGGATTTTCAAATTTCTTTCTGAGGGTTCGATTGCATCGGGTGTTCGAAGAATTGAGGCGGTGACCGGCATGGATGCACTGGAATGGGTCAACGAACGAATTGGAGAACTGGACCGCGTAGAGGAGGCCTTTAAATCCTCCCAGGACTCCGCCGATGTCGAAGTCAGAAGGTTGCTGGAGAGCAAGAAAGCTCTGGAGAAGGAGCTGCAAGCTCTCAAATTGTCGCAGCTATCGACTTCGATCCGGAGCTCAGTTGATGCCTCTGATACTGTCGATGGTGTGCGTGTCGCTACGCTTCGGTGTGACGACCTACCTATGGACCTTTTGCGGAGCGCAGCGATGCAGGCAAAGACCGGGCTTGCTGAAGAAAGTGTTCTGGTGCTTGGAAGCGCAGACAGCGCCAATCAAAAGGTGTATCTGGCCGCCGCGGTGACAGATGATCTTACCGCTCGCCTGCCGGCTGGGAAACTGGTTGGGGTATTGGCGAAAATGGTGGGGGGGGGAGGTGGCGGCAAGCCCGACCTGGCAACAGCGGGAGGGAAAGAAATTGGCAAATTGGAATCGACGCTTGCCGAGGTTTCTTCTGTTGTCGCGGATCTGTTGTCCGATTAGGTTGCCAATTCAGCAATTGAAGCCTAGCTTTGCCACACGTCCGAGAAGGGTTGCGCAGCGCTCTGTCAATTAGAATCCCACGATAATGCCTCAGCCAGTTCTAGATTCTTTGATCTCCGCGAGGGACTCCAAGGGTGCGGCATTTGTCGTTTTGCTGGACCCGGATCGGCTGCCAGATCAGGATTTCGATCAACTGATCGACACGTGTGCATTGTCTGGAGTCGATGCTTTTTTTGTCGGATCTAGTCTGCTGTTCGACCAGGAACTGGATCCATACCTGGATCGCATTCGGCACAATTGTTCGCTGCCGATAATCGGATTTCCTGGATCCATCGCGCAGCTGTCTGCAAAGCTGGATGCTGTTCTTTTTCTATCTGTAATCTCCAGTAGGAATCCGGAATATCTATTCGGCCAGCATGTGCATGCAGCCCCGATAATCCGCTCGCGTGGAATTGAGCCCATCTCGACAGGCTACATGCTCATCGAAAGCGGAAGTTTGACGACTGCGCAGTACATGAGTCACTCACTGCCGCTTCCGAGAGACAAGTTTGACGTTGCCGCGGCTACTGCACTTGCGTCGGAGATGATGGGCATGAAGTTACTTTTTTGCGATGGTGGTTCGGGCGCAGAGAATAGTGTTCCGGAAGAGATGATCCAGGCTATAACGACTACATGTAGCGTGCCCCTGATTGTCGGTGGAGGCATCACTTCACCGAGGGAAGCCGCCGCAAAAGTGCAAGCTGGAGCGTCTGTCGTTGTGGTTGGCAACGGCATCGAGCGAAGCCAGGACCGAGGATACATTTCGGAACTTGCGGCAGCAATTCATGTTGCAGTGCCGCATCCGATTTAGACGTCGCACGATATATATTCTGTATATTTTGTCGTTGTGCAAAGCTTGAGGCTGCACGATTTAGCCCGGAGGGGTGCCGGAGTGGTTGAACGGGGCGGTCTCGAAAACCGTTGTGCTCTTTTGGGTACCGAGGGTTCGAATCCCTCCCCCTCCGCCGCCACCGCATGAAGCTGCCCATATGCTACGACGCTTCGCCATTCAATGCCCAATCACGTGGGGCTTCCTTTTTCTCACCGCTCTTGCGTGCAGTCCGCTTTCCGCTCAACCCACCACCTACGGTGTTACCTATAAACCTCGACTAGGAAAACGAGTTGTTCTTAAAACGCCGCACTTCGACATAATTCACGCAGAGAAGGATGTTATGCAGGCGCGGCTGTTGGCTCGTTCTCTTGAGCAGGCGTATGCTCCAACACTCCGTCGAATAGGCGTTGAAAGGACCTTCCGATTGCCAGTTGTTCTCAACAGCGCAAACGACGCTTCCAACGCTTTTATATCGACGCTAAATTTTCGAAGCGAGATCAACGTCCAACCGCTTCGTGGTTTCGGATTTCCGCTCAAACAGAACTCGTGGTACGATATTGTCGGGGCGCACGAATTGTCTCATGCCGTTCATGCGCAGTTCGGATCGGGCGTGGGTTTTGTCGGGCTCCTCCGTTTATTCTCGCCGGACCTCGCGCGTACCACGAATTTCCTGGTTCCCTCTGGTATCTCCGAGGGAATCGCCGTCCACGCTGAGTCGCCGCGTTCTGCCGGTGGAGGCAGACTCGATGATCCGTTGTTTAACGGTCGCTTCCGGTCCGCCATGGACTCGGCGCGTCCGTGGGGAATGATGAAGGCACTCACAGCCTCGCGAACGTATCGACCATTCGGGCAGCGTTCGTATTTGGGTGGTTCACATTTCCTTCAGTACGCAGCGAGCGAGATTCATCCGCGCTATTTTCAGCGGACTGCGAAGGGGCACTACATCTTTCCTTTCGCTGGTTATCCGCTGATGAGCTGGATCGCGACAGGCGAATCCCCGTGGAATCAGTCGCGAGGTTTCAAAAGATACATCAGACAAAAAAACGATAGTCTCGCAACCCGCTTGGGAAGTTTAACGGTAGTCAAACCACTGGCATCAAGACGTGGCACTAATCACGCATTTCCTCGCTGGCTAGATAGTCAAACGCTCGTTGTTTACAAAAGGGGATATAACACAAGACCTGGATTCTTTAAACTAAGCGTTGATGGCGAACACATATCTCGCATCGGAACTGTTAGGCCATCCGATGAGCTTCGCTTCACCGTTGTTAGCGACCGCGGAGTTATTCAGTACACGCGGTTCCTACAGAGTATGCTGACCTCCGGGCGGGTGACGGCGGATGTGTTCGAAATGGATATGCGAACAGGACGACAGACGCGCGTAACCAACGCCGCCCACATAACGGCCGTGTTTGACGGACCAGCTGATCAATTGTGGGGACATCAACTCAAAGGTAACTACTCCATCCTGGTAAACGTCGGCGAGAGCGGTTCTGTGCGCAAGATCGCCGAGTACCCAGAACTGCTGATTCGGTATGCCGCAGCGGGGCCAGACGATGTCATTTTTCTTTTAGCCAACTGGAGAGGGGAGCAGGGTGTCTATACGATCGACGAAGGGGGTCAGCTAAATCCGCTGCTGGTGCCGGCCGAAGGTTCTGTCCATGACTTTGATTGGACCGCAGACGGGAGTCGAATGGTTTTTTCGGCCGACATCGACGGGATTCTGAACCTGTACGAATACGATGCCGCATCAGGAACTGTGGTGAAGCTTACAAATGTGTTGTATGGCTTACACCAGGCGACCGTTTCTCCTGACGGCAAGAGTATAGCTGCAATTGCCATCAGGCACGATCGGGATGATGTTGTCGTGTTCGACCTGGATTCACTCCGCACCAGTGCCCAGTCTGTCGATCTGCGCAGTCGGTTTCGGTTTGGTACACCTCTTCTTCCGGGCGAAGCAGTTCCATCTGAGAAAAACCTCTACCGGGATGTGCGATCCACCCCCTACCGTCCGATTCATTATCTCCGTCCGCGAGCATGGCGGCCGGTGTTTGTAATTGATGACACGGAAAGTTTACGACCTATCGATCTTGATCAGGGCGTGGGTTGGGGATTGAATATTTCTGGGGCCGATCCGCTCCAACAATTCGGATTCGAAGTGGAGGGCTATCGTAGAACAGATAGATTCTGGGGGACAGCGACGATACAATCTGGTCGCATTCCGTTGCGTCCGTACCTCAGCGTCTACAGAGCTCCGGGCACGCGAATTGTGAGCAGGGATACGCTGGGCACGCGAAGGGTCGGTCTGGATGAAAAGGGTCTCACTGCTGGAATCGTTCTGCCCGTGTTATTCTCCAGCAACGTTTACTCGAGCAACGCGGTTTTGAATATCGAGGCATCGAATTACAGCCAGCGCCTTTTTGATTCCGGAGGCTATTTCACGGACTATGTTACGCGCGCCGTATCCGAATCGGACATCTACGCAGATCTCCTCGTCTCCCAGAATACGCGCGACCTACTTCCCAATACGGGATTACGACTGCACACCACATTCCTGCAAGACATCTCTGTGGAATCGACCGCGGAACGACGGACCGGAATTAGATCGAGATTGGGAATCCACATTCCCGTTTTGCAACGCTTCAATGGTAATTTCACCGTTGGGCTGCGTCATATTTACCAAAACCGACCAGCCATTTTCGATTTTTCGAATGATGTCCCTCGGGGTTCCGAGCCCGTCTTTGCTGAATCTGGATCCAGTTTTGGGGCTAGTGCAACAGCCATTTTGCCACTAATCTTTGTTGACAATGGCCCGCTTATTCTTCCGGTGTTTATTGACACGATATATCTGTATGGTTTTTCGGATTGGTTTCGATTTAGCGGGAGCGTTGATCGATGGACATCTGGCGGTGGACTCGGTACCCGATTGAGACTCTTCGAAAATCTCAGCCTGGATTTGCGAATCGGGGCCGCATATGATGCAGATCGCAAACAATGGGAAGTCGTTTTTCGTTAAGGGTGGATCCAAAAGTCCGATAAACAGGGCACGTTGCTCGGCACAAAAATCCGATTGGAGGCCAGGAACGCTTCACAAAAGGCTGTGCCGGTACATGGAGAAACTCACATGCAAAGCGTGCGGATCTGCATCTCTCGTTCCGATGGATGTGATCGTAACTGACGATGAGATCAAGATCTCAGATGTTCAGCCACATGGCCAGGAGTCGCGATACTTCACATGTCGAGTTTGTGGCGACAACTTTTTGTCACTCCGGGAAGATTATGACGGTCACACCTCGATCACGTTTATCCATCAGATGGGCCAGGAACCCGAGTTGCGCCGAATTGGACATTTGGAAGATGCCGATGAGCTAGAGGGAGCAGTCTTGTGGGAATACTATGTGGGAGAGGAAATGGTGACTGAATCAGAATGGGTGGATGAGCTTAGACAAAGGCGCAGTGTCCTGCGAAGCGTTTGCACGAACTGAGCTCACCACCGGCTCATCACCTGTAGTCTAAATTCTGTTTGACGTCCTCCTGCAACCGTGTCGAGACCGGAACCTAGCTCATCAACATAGAGGCGCGCCGTGTTCGCAATCTTAAACTGGATGGTAAGACCTCGCCATGGTGTGGCAGTCAACAGTAGATAGGAGCGAAGCCCGCTCCCTGAAAATGATGGAATGCTGAATGCTTTGGCCACGTCCTTCTCGTAGGCGTAGATTCGGGTATTGTGGTCATCGCTCGAATATATCATCCAGCGAGCGTCGAGTCGGAACCAGTGTGCAATGACCAAACGGTAGTCTTGAAGCAGCGATGAGCCGCGCGCAACGCCATTTTCATCCTCAAACCTCGTCCAGTCTGCACGCAGGCGAGTCGTAAATCTTTCACCGAACGCATAGTCCAGTTGGAGTCGACGTTTGGTAAGGTTGACATCCTGCGATGACTTGACAGATCCGAAATATCCGCTAGGCCTGGTTGCTCCCTTGGATGTTTGCTCAGCTTGGGTACTAGCCAATATGCCAATCCATTCGCGCGGGCGAAAATCGATAGAAGTAGAATATTCGAAACCGGAAGATGGTGCACTCAGTGCAAAGCGCGCCCATGGGATCCTGTACACATCACCTTGGGCGAAGATCGTAACTCGGCGCGTAGGAGTATACTTGGCTCCAATTAGTAACCCTGATTCATTTTGTGGAGCACCACTGCGTTCCCCTACTGCGGATGCGCGGACTGCATGATACCTGACAGGATATTTTCGGTATAGCATGGTTGCGCGTAGCGTATTGGAAACGCTGAGTGCAATTGAAGGGTTATACGCAATTCTGCCGTCCAGGTCTTGCGCGACTTCCCCCAACAGTTGGGCTCGGCCTACGTTGATCCGAAAGAAGACGCTTTGGCCTCCATACCGCCGTCCACTAAAGTTGTGCAGTTGGTAAGTTTGATCTCCACTGACAACGGGAGATGAAAACTGTCCGCGCAAACCCACCAGGCCTAACTGAAAATCGTTGAAAGTGAGCTCGATCCTTGTGCTGCGTACGGTTTCTCTGAGTCGGTGACGCTTCGCTTTCTCGGAAACTGTTCGATGCAAACCTGACCCGAAAACCGATGTGTACAAGTCAATTGGCTTTCCGTCCGCATCGGTTAGACGAGATGCATCTATCCACCTGTCCGAATAGAACGCTGCAACACGGGTACGCGGAATCAGGTTGAGCTCTAACCCGATCCCAGTGAGGAAACGATTCTCTTCCGTTGACCGGTGAGGCTTGATTCCAGATCCAAGTCGAGGTCTGGTACGCGCAACCTGTCCTTTTGGCGCGCGGACCGTCGGACCAAGGACCAAACCAGTACCAAAGCTGGCTGTGTAGTTACCCAGAATGAGTTTGTTGATTCTCCACACATCCTCAATTCCCACACTCGTACTTGCAAAGTCGAAACCGAATTTTCCTTCGCCCGGCGACCAGCCAAAAGACTCACCGGCGTCATTTTCGAGTGTAATATTTAGGTTGAGGTGATCTGTACTCAGTGCTAGCCCATGATAGTGCTTTATCGGACCACCCGAATATGAGGTTGTGCTATCGCTCTGGTTGTCGAATCCGGAGCCGAGTTTCAGTTTTCTGGAAACCCTGCTGTAGGCCATGCCACGGAGGTCGGAAAAGAGTCCTCGTAGAAATCCACGAGGCTTAGTGGCAGAAGTGCTTTGTTCACCAACTTCAAATATCTCGCCGTCGAGATCGAATTCATCGTCCAGGCCTCCAGAGCTAGCCAGTTCTTCCAGGAAGAGATCTCTTTCGAAATCCGTTGCGACCGAGTCGGACCTAGATTGACCCTTAGTAACAACAGGGACTAGCAGAGCGAACAAACAAAGGATGACAGAAACTCGCGACATCATCGAATTGTCAAACTCAACCCCTGGGACATTCCAAGTTTGCGGTGCATGTCTACGGCCACATCGGCGGAGATGCGGCCAACGGAAATCCCCAGGCCGGCGGTAACTCGACCCGGATTTGTGGCAAAACCGGAACGGATAAACAAGATCTGGACGAGACGAACTTCGATTCCAAAGCGTGTGGTTGGGGGATGGATGGTCGATTTTTCGTAATCGACGTTTATCTGCGCAGCTGCAGTTTTATGAGACAACCCTGCCGCAAGCGTGGTAGGATCCGACGCTTCAATTCCTCCCATCTTGAGTAAATTGCGCGCACTGCATCCAAAGACTGTGCCCGGTAATAATTCTGTAAGGAGTCCGCCATCGATTGTGAGCCGCTGCTTTCCGGGATAGCCTTCGAAGGATTGGGCAGACCTGACCAGGCGGACAGCGAAAAGAATATCTCGGGTGGTGCCGAGTGAGAGAGAGTACGCCAGAGACGCCGAGTACTTGTTGTCTCGATAAGTTTTGCCACCGAAGGTCTGAGCCAGAACACCTAAGCCGATCTTGCCTTTGCGGTACTTTGCTGCCGAGGAGGCGAACCGTAGGTCAGCTAGCCCGAAGGATTGGCTAGCTGAGACTGCGATTGCGAGGCCAGTCTCGGCGCCGACAGCAGCTGGATTTTTGGATCCGGATACGATGGCGGTCGATCCGACCGAGGCATTGCCCATACCCCCAACGCGCGCATCCGCATTGAGAAACTGGGCCGAGGCCTGGGATTGAGTTGTCAGCAAGACTATTAGCAACGTTACACAAATGGACGGCACTGGGTGATGCAGTGGAACAAGCACGAGCGGACGGGGAACTGATGCAGATTATTTCATGTTTGTGCATAAACTCCTAGTTGCCGATTTCGCAACCTATGGCTAATCCGTCGCGCTTTCCTCTATTTACTAAACTAGCTCTGTGCGGTCTTGCCGTCGCGCTGATGTCGGCCCAGCCATCGGCTGGCCAGGAATTCGATTGCTCAGTCGATCTGAACTATGCGGCGCTGAGTGGATCCAACTACAGTTATATCGAGCAGCTCGGACTTGACGTAGAGGAGTATTTCAACCGTCAGTCGTTCACGACTATCCGCGTACGCGAAGAGGAACGCATCGATTGCGAGATTAGCGTCGTTTTCCAGGAGGCAATAACGTTAACACGTTTTAGAGCACAGCTTATCGTGGCTAGTCGCCGGCCGATCTACGGCACCGTGCAGAACACAAAAGTGCTGCAGATTAAGGACGATAGCTGGATCTTCGACTACACCGAAGGTACTCCCCTCATTTCAAGTCCCGACAGGTTTGACCCCCTGACTACAATACTGGATTACTACGCGTACATCATTCTGGGATTTGATGCCGACACCTACGCGGAATTTGGCGGAACGGATCATTTCGAGAAGGCCCGCTACATCGCTGACTATGCGGAGTCAAGTGGCGCTACCGGTTGGAATGCCATCGGAGCTGATCGCTCAAGGACAGACATCGTTGACGAGATTCTCGACCCGCAATACAAGCCTTTCCGACAAACGCTTTTTGATTATCACTACCAGGTCCTCGATCATTTCATCCAGGACTCGCAGGCGGCGCAGGCAAGCGCTCTGGAGGCAATTCGACCGCTGAAGGCCCTGAGCGAATCTGTCGGACGGTCTTACGTTCTGGATTTATTCTTTAGCGCCAAAGCGCCGGAGCTCGCCAGCGTTTTTCTCGATTCGCGCCAACGCAACGACGCGTTTGAAATTCTGTCGGAGATTGATCCAGTACACGTGTCGGATTATAACCGCCTTATCCAGTGATGAATCAGCCCAAACTATTTAGTCTAACCACCAGCGAGGTGCACCAATGGAACCACTAGCGGTTTTCAATTTGATGGAGTGGATCGAGGAACACAAGGATCAACTTCGTCCCCCTGTAAGCAACACTACTATCTACAAGGGTAATGATAACTTCATTGTCATGATTTCTGGTGGTCCCAACACCAGGAAAGACTTTCATTACAACGAGAGCGAAGAGCTTTTTTACCAGCTTAAAGGAGATATCAAGGTACGGATTGTAACGGATGAGGGTAAGTTTAAGGATGTGCCTATCCGTGAGGGAGAAATGTTTCTCCTACCACCCAAGATTCCTCATTCACCACAACGCTTTGAGAATACCATTGGATTGATAATCGAAAAGCATCGAGAGAAAGGTGAACTCGACGGATTCCACTATTACTGCGAAAACTGCGAAAACTTGCTCTACGAGGAATACTTTTTTCTGGAGGACATCGTCGAACAGTTTCCCATTGTAATGAACAATTTCTACTCATCGGAAGAGCGACGTACCTGCGACAAGTGCGGCACCGTGATGGAACTCCCGGAAAATTGGGACACCAATCTCAAGAAAATGAGTGTTGGCAACAAGTATGCTAACTAGCCAACTTCCTGGTCCGGGCAATGGAGAGAATTGACATCCACACCCATATTCTCCCATCCAAATGGCCGGATTGGTCGAAGAAGTTTGGTTATGGCGGATTCATCCACCTGGAGCATCATGGCCCGGGATGCGCGCGGATGATGCGAGACTCCGAATTCTTTAGAGAGGTAGACGCAAACCTCTGGGATCCCGGAATCAGAATGAACGAAATGGATCGATCGGGTGTCACGGCCCAGGTCCTGTCGACAGTTCCAGTAATGTTTAACTACTGGGCTAAACCCGATGACAATCATGATGTTAGCAGATTTTTAAATGATCACATTGCTAGCGTTGTTCAAGCTGCTCCTGATAGATTTTTTGGCCTGGGCACACTTCCCATGCAGGACCCGGGGTTGGCGATAGAGGAGCTGGGGCGATGTGTAGGCACCCTGGGGCTCAGCGGTATTGAGATCGGGTCACACGTTGGGGAGTGGAATTTGTCGGCCCATGAACTCTACCCCGTCTTCGAGGCTGCATCAGAGTTGGGCGCGGCAATCTTTATTCATCCCTGGGACATGATGGGAATGGACAGGATGCCGGAGTATTGGTTACCCTGGCTGGTTGGCATGCCCGCAGAAACATCGCAGGCAATCTGTTCGGTTATTTTCTCCGGACTTCTCGACAAGCTGCCGAACCTGCGGATCGCTTTCGCGCACGGGGGCGGCTCGTTTCCGGGTACGCTTGGACGGATTGATCATGGATACGCTGTCCGGCCAGACCTATGCGCTCAGGATTGTGCTCATGCTCCCTCTTCCTACACCAGCAAAATCTACGTCGATTCTCTCGTCCACGACGCGTACGCACTCAGACAGTTGATTCGGATTTTCGGGTCGAGCAATATTGCATTGGGATCTGATTATCCTTTCCCATTGGGAGAAGCACTTCCGGGAGCGTTGATCGAGTCGATGCGGGATCTGTCGTCTGAAGTAAGAGACGACCTCCTGTTCCGATCCGCAAAACGATGGCTGGGAGTTTCCTAACCGAGAATCAGAAAACAATAAAAGGCCCCGCGGAGGAGCCTTGTACGAGAGGAGGGAATCGAACCCCCACGGGTGTTACCCCACTAGATCCTAAGTCTAGCGCGTCTACCAGTTCCGCCACTCTCGCTTGAATCGCCGGTTGAATGCTGCCTCACTCCCCGTGTTCCACGAATTAGAACTGGACCACGATCACTAAGTATATTTCAAAAACTAATCTCGAGACCAAGGATGGCGAAGTATCCCCTTATTGTAAGCCTGAGTTTGTTGCTCCTAAATGGATGTTCAGCCCCGCGAGATGTAGTCGAAGTGACTTCAAGGCCGGATGTTGAACGGACAGAAATACCAGACAAGCCAGAACCACCAGCGGCACCGCCAATGGCAGAAGCTGCAGCAGGAGCCGCATCCTTCGCGGTGTCGCGTTTTGACGGTGGAAAAATGTGGACATTTGAAAATCCGCCGGTCGATTACTTCGAGTCTGAGTATGGATTCCGTCCAGCACCTGAGTGGTTCGAAAAAGCCAGGCTTGGCGCATTGCGTTTCTCTACCTACTGCTCAGCGTCGTTCGTTTCGCCCAACGGGTTGGTATTAACCAATCACCACTGCGGTAGGCAGAGTATTACCGATGTGGAGAAGCCCGGGGAGGATCTTCTGGAAAATGGATTCTACGCAACCGCTGGCGTCGATGAACGCCAGGTCCCAGATCTCTATGTGGATCAACTTATCGGAATTGAGGATGTAACGTCAGAGATCTATGCAAACCTGGATGAGGACGCATCAAATACAGAAAAGCACACTCTTCGAACATCCAAAGCTGAGGCACTTGAGAAAAGTAGAACATCAGAGCGACAAAAAGCTGATTCCACAATTGTTGTGGAAGTTATTAGCCACTACAGCGGAGCTCGATACTCTGCATACACCTTCAAGAGGTACAAAGATGTAAGGCTAGTGATGGCGCCCGAGCTGGATCTAGGGTTTTTTGGGGGTGATCCGGATAATTTCACGTACCCGCGATACAGCCTCGATATGAGCTTCTTTCGGGTCTACGGTGATGATGGCAATCCAGTCAAATCTGACAACTATTTCCGCTTTTCGACAGATGCCTTGGAGGAAGGGGATGCGGTGTTTGTTGTTGGGAATCCGGGCCAGACATCTCGTCTGAGTACGGTCAGTCAACTAGAGTTCGAGCGTGACTTCACGTTGCCTGCTGCGTTACGCGTCATGCGATCGAGAGCAGAAATCCTGGGTACTTACATCGATGCTCACCCAGACTCGGCTGATCTTTATGACTTACGCAATACATATTTTAGCATCTCAAATTCTATCAAGGCGACGGAGGGTCAGCTGAAAGGATTGGAGTCCGGAGAGGTGATCCCGAGGCGGGCGGCTGCGGAGACGATTATCCGCAAGGGTATCGCTGCGGATTCGTCGCTGGCAGAAGAGTACGGAAATCTTTTTCGAGACCTTAGCGAAATTCAGGCGACGAAGAAGGCAGTAGTAGACCAATCGGGGGCGTTCACCAATTTCTCGACAGAGAGCATGACATCGCATGTATTGTTGCGTGGTTTGTATGGCTATGTACATGACATCTATAAGCAACGGGGTGCTCCGCCTGAAGCAATAAAAGAACTGAGAGATGAGGCGGACAAAATTGAATCGTGGCCGTCGAGTATTGAACGCGAGTATATTCGCGCACGCCTGGATGAACTCGTTAGTCATTTAGGTCCAGAGCACCCGGGTGTCGATGCAATACTAACCGGGAGAACGCCCGAGCAGGTCGCGAATGATATTGTCGACAACACTGCTCTTCTCGATTCGCTGTCGTTCCAAAAAATGCTCAACGATGGATACCAGGCTGCGAAAGATGTTTCATACCCGATTGTCGAAACTTTGGCCACGCTATTCTTCAATCTCGGTCAGCAAATGACCGGTTTTGATGAGACCGAGCAGGCGCTGAATGCACAATTGGCGCGGGCGCAATTTCAAATTGTCGGGGAGACAAGCCCGCCGGATGCATCGTTCTCGTTAAGAATTTCTGACGGAAGGGTTATGGGTTATCAATACAACGGCACGAGCGCTCCGCCATTCACGACATTTTTCGGACTTTACGATAGGCATAGCTCTTTTCACTCGAGGGACGAGTGGGAGCTTCCTGAGAAATGGGAAAATGCAGGTCCTGAGTTTGACAGGCGGACTCCGTTCAATGCAGTATCGACGAATGACATTACGGGAGGCAACTCAGGCTCACCCCTTCTCGATAAGGATCTGAACCTGGTCGGACTGATATTCGACAGTAACATTAACGCCCTCCCGAACGAGTACGTCTATTCAGATGAACAAGCGCGTGCGATTTCTGTTGCTGCAAGCGGGATTCTGGAAGTATTGGATGACATTTATGATGCTGATCGGATTCGGATCGAACTCGTCACAGGCAGATTCTACGGGTCCGAGTCGGAAGCGGATGCAACTGATGGCTGAACGCTGTTGGCGATGTTGAGTGCTTCTCGCAAGATTGGGTCAACGGAAGTAGAGTGATCTCCATGTGAGCCATTTTGATCTTCGTCACACGAACCGAGAGAGAGCATGCTCGATGACAGTTCTGGAATCGCTGATGGAGCAACGCTTAGAACACCAGTATGCATCATTGGTGGGGGAGCGGCCGGGCTAACGATTGCGCGCGCGCTACGTGATGCGCGGGTTGGTTCGATCGTCCTCGAAGCTGGTGGCACTCACCCAACAAGAAAGAGTCAGGCGGCCTACTGGGCACGGCAAACGGGCGCACCAAACCACTCATTCACGCACAGTAGGTTTAGATCTCTCGGCGGTTCCACAACTTATTGGTCTCGACAGTGTGTTGAATTGGAGGCCGAAGATTTTGAAGGTCGAGATAGTGCGGCACCAGCTTGGCCATTTAGGAAGGCTGACCTGGCGTCCTACTACGAACGGGCTTCCAGGATGCTTCACCTCCGCACTGCTGGAGAGGTGGTTGACAGCTTGCAGCCCGCCTCCGTATTTGACCCGGGTGATGCGAGGTTCAGTGAAGCTCGGCTGTCGGCCATTGGCAACTTCACAGAAGTGGTTCTCCCAACCCAGGCTGATAATGGCATTCTGAGGATCCTTGTAAATGCCGCTGTCACCGAGTTCCGACTGGATGATCACCGCCGCAGCATAGAAAGCGTAGTTGTTCGACTTCCAGGGGACAGGATTATCAGGTGTGAAGCGCAACATTTTGTTCTTGCAGCCGGAGGCATCGAGAATGCGCGGCTCCTGTTGGCGTCGAACCGACAAGTATCCTGCGGACTTGGTAATGAGCACGACCTTGTCGGTCGCTTTTTCATGGATCACGCATACATGTTTGCCGGAACGATTCATCACGCCCCAGCTCGCCTCAATTCGCTGATTATGAGAGATCCATCCCGGCAGAGAGAAAACTTCGGTGGCTTTGTTACCATGACAATGCGTGTCTTAACACCGGCTGGGCAGTCAAATGCCGCGGCTCTGTTCCTGAAATCGCGGCCATCCTTCGCTTTTGAGGAAGAGATGTATACTGAACAAGGGGTCGCGCTCACGCAGCTTGGGCAGATTGCGCGGAAGCAACGATTTGCCAGTCGTGATACCAAGGGACATATTTTGGCCCTATGCACACGCCCAGACCGAACCGCAAAACTTGTCGCAAGTCGTTTTCGATCAGTATTTCGGCCACGCGAGGTGATTGCGGTCCGACTTTTTGCAGAGACCACACCTGACCGGGAGAGCCGCGTTCGTCTGCTTCAATCTTGCGACGCACTAGGCATTCCGCAGGCAGAGGTGAATTGGCGCGTCCCCGAGTCGGACAAAATTGGTCCGAGTCATCTTATCATGCAGCTAAAAGAAAGTATGTGCCAGATCGGTGCTGACTTTCGCCCAGCCGCCAACATCGGACCTGGCCAACCGTGGCCTGCTTCGTTTAGCGGTGGAAAACATCACATGGGGACGACAAGAATGCACAATGCGTCATCACAAGGAGTCGTCGATTCGGATTGTCGGCTTCATGGTATTGCGAATCTTCACGTTGCCGGTAGTTCCGTCTTTCCCACATCTGGTTGGGCCAACCCGACGTTCACCATCGTTGCTCTTGCGCTGCGCCTTTCTGATCGGATCGTTGGAATTGTCAAACGCGGTGCGGACTAAACCAGAGTGACAATCGGAGCTAGGTCGACGAATTGGATTCTACGCCATTACCAGGGAAACGATTTTTGGAACTACTCCTAAAATCGAGTTGACAGAATCGAATGCTCCCGCACCTTTGCCAATCGCGAGTAGCGGAACTGGATTCCTAGTGTGCGTCTTGGTTGACAGATCCTCAATGTTTCCATGGTCGCTGGTCACCAGAATGAGGGTCTCTTTCAGGTTTACCGCCTCAACAACAACTCGAATGAGCTCTCCGACCTGACCGAGTGCCTTTATTGATTTTGCATAGTCCATCGAATGGCCGGCTTTGTCGGTCGCGTAGTATTCGAATAGGGTCAGGCGGTGCGCCTTAGTAAGTGCCGCAAGGTCGCGACCTGCCTGCAAGCACGAAATCATCGGCACGGATGGTTCGGCTACGGAGAACCTCTCTCGCGTTAGATCAGCAGAGACAGCTGCGCCGTTGATTAGCTCGCGCGTCGATCTAATTTTAATTCCAGCTGCCAGACAGCATTGCGTTGTTGCAGTCCATCGATTATGCTTCTTCGCGTATCGGAAGAACTTCGATGGATAAGCATTAGCAAAGGCGAGTTCATCGGCCGTAATGCCCTTGTCGATCAGTCGTTGAAAAACGTTACTTGACCGGATTATTTGCGACGAAGAGCTGTGTGGTCGCGGACCATGATGGCGACCGAGAATTTTTGCGCAGTTTATTCCAGTAAAAAGGGATGCTTGTCCAGTACCACTTTGCGGTAGGCCATCGACATCGAGATTGGCGTCAATTGTTTTTACCAGCCATGTACCGGTTGAGTAGTGGATATCACCGCAAAGCTTACCCCGCGCGAGAATATTCCAATCATCGAGTGAAGGTCCAGCGAGCGGGTTGTGTTCCGTGCAGGCGCCCACCCCAAGACCGTCTATGAACACAAGAAGGACGTGACTCAGCATGCTGGCTAGCTCCCGAGTCCAAGCGCAAGGTCAATCCACTCGAGATCGGCCGATGATGAAATAGCGTGAAGTGAATCGGATATTGTGGCTGGGGGATCCCCAACGACGAACGTAGCACACTCGGGCATCTCGATGTGGGTCGATACCAACTTGCCATCCTGAGAAGGGAGGTGGATATGGACATTGCTGCAAGCGCGCATGAGGGATGTGCGCGTTTTCTTGTCGTGGTTGAACGGTCCGTGCGACATTTCGAAGCCTGATAGCAGCCCTCCGCCAGCCTTAACAATCTGCGAGGCGATAGGTCGGATTTCTGATGAGAGTCTTGACAGCCCCGTGTGGTGAACCATGAGCGTTTTGCATGCCGAGCCAGCCGCAACGCTAATCTTGGCAAGCACTACATCCAGGCCACTTTCGTCTCCGGTTACAAAGGCAACATCCTTATGCAATAAGCGGTGGCAAATTTGTTGGGCCAGTTCAAAACCGGTGGGGTTGAGCGGAGGGTTTCCCAGAAAGCAGACAGCGGGCATCGCGAGAGATTCCGGGGCACCATAGTAGTATAACACCGGAGGAAGATGCTCGTCAGTGCTAGACCTGGCAGGCCAATCGTGATCGAGTTTGCATAGGACCCGTATTCCTTTTTCTGCAAGGATGGTTGTGTATTCCTCCGCTCGGAGGAGATAGGGCGAGAAGAGTGCTGGATCGAGTAAGATTTTACTCCAATCCTTAACTTGCGACAACCCCTTGGTCCGCGTATAGAATTGCTCCACCGGGTATTCCCGGAGCGCTTCGTAGGTAGGAAAATGACCCAAAAGTCTGTTGCATGCGACATGACCGACGCCCTCGAGCCCTGTCAGAGCCAGAGCGAAAGTAGAGGAGTGCGCGGTTCCTGCCGATGACATCAGTAAGTGAAACTCCCGTAACTGCGAATGTGCACTAACAATGATAATCGTTGGGTTCGAAACAAGCTATCGCTGATGTAGGTGTATTTGTAACTGATGGCTACTTCATTCAAGGGCAAAATATTTCAAACGCTTCGGCGGAGCCGCGGAGCACCGGTATACGGCCTGCTTCTCAGCGGCGGTGGGGCCCGAGCCGCGTACCAGGCTGGGGTTCTCCATTACATTGGTGAAGCTTTTGACGGCGTCTCGTTTCCCGTGCTAACTGGAGTTTCGGCCGGGGCTATAAATACGGCGCATCTCGCAAACAGCCTGAGTCCATACAGAAAGTCGGCAGCTGAGCTTGTGGAGCTGTGGAGAAATATCACGGCCGACCAAGTTTTTGAATCGGGCAGCGGGTTTGATCTGGTTAAATCATTCGTCAACATCGGGAGAGGCAAAGAAACTCGCGGAATTGTCGACACCGCTCCGCTCCGGAAATATTTGCTGCAGCATTTGCGATGCGCTGAGAACGGATGCCTCGACGGAATCCAGAAACGGTTAGACAACGGATCGCTTAACGCATTCGCTGTCATCACGACGAAGTACTCGACCGGTCAGACCGTTTCCTGGGTTCAGGGTAGCGACATATCAGCCTGGGAGCGGCCCAACCGGATTGGTATTCAGACGCAAATCAACATCGAACATATAATGGCGTCTACCTCACTACCGTTTATTTTCCCGGCGATTGAGTTGGAAGGCGAATGGTACGGTGATGGCGGGATCCGGCTGTCGGCTCCGTTGGCGCCGGTTGTGCAGCTCGGCGCTGAGAGAATCCTGGCCATCTCGACACGGTATCCGAGGTCGAGGCAAGAGGCAGACGATCCAAGCTCGATGGGCTATCCGCCAAATTCGCAGCTCTTCAGTTTGCTCATCAACTCTGTTTTCCTGGATGCGCTGGACCAAGATGCGATGACGATGGACAGGATAAATGCTCTGCTGGATCAGCTACCGCTTCGCAAAAGATTAGGTCTTCGGCCAATAGAACTTCTTGTCCTCAGGCCTTCGACTGACCTGGGTAGGCTGGCAGCAGAGTACGAGGATCAACTCACCGGCGCTCTGAAGCTAATCGCGAAGGGCATCGGTCTTGGACGTTCAAAGAGTCCCGACTGGTTGAGTATGCTGTTATTTTATGATCAGTATGTGGATCGCTTGCTGGATATTGGTTTTCACGACGCGAAGAATCAGCATGAAAGGATTGCGCGTTTCCTCAGCCAATCTGATCGGCCTCCGCTCAGAGAAGAAGCGGATCTGTCTGAAATCGGTATGCCGACTAGCCCGTCTGTTTGAGACCGGCTTCGCCAAGCTCAGGAAAGAGTTGGTAAACTGTTGCTTGTTGCCATGGGTATCCGTTGATAAACAGGGGAATGCCGCGGTACTCTGCTTCTTCCATCAGGAGATGGCTTATTTCATGATAGTCGTCGAACAGGTGCGGAACCTCGATGGATCGTGACGCCAGAGTTTGAATCTGAATACCTCCATCGGTTAGGTTGATGCGATCGATATCCTCCCAGGGAATGGACAGGCGAGTCCGGGAGTGATCGTATCCTACGACATCGTGTTCAGTTAGCTTGACGCACCATACCACGTTACGTAGTCGATTGATGCGGGCAAAAAGATACCTGTATGCCCCCCACGATGCGGTTGCGGTGATGGCCGCCACCAGGAGCGTGTTGACTTCAGGGAGTGTAAGGATGTAAAGGAGACCCAAGACTAAACCGCATGAAACGGCCGCATAAGAATAGATTTGGGATATCTGTTCCCGGACTCTTGCCTGTACCGCTTCGCTATCAAAAATGTGGGGGCAGAAAGACATGGTCGTTCCAAGTATTTTTCACTGCTCGAAGTTTGACCTCAGAATCCTTAGGGCTAGATTCAGATCATTCCTTGACCCTAATCTTATCGCCCTTCGCTTGTGAACATTAATCCCGAATGAAGTCCGAATCGCAGCAGACATTGGCCTTTGTGAGCAAAGAGCGAGGAAAAACTCCGCTCATGAGGCAGTACTACCGGATTAAAGATGAGCACCCGGGAGCCATCCTGCTTTTCAGGATGGGTGATTTCTATGAGACGTTTGGAGAGGACGCTCAGAAGGTTGCGCCGGTACTGGGGATAACCCTCACGCGGCGGGCGAACGGAAAAGCAGCCGACATCCCCCTGGCTGGATTTCCGCATCACTCACTCGACGCCTACCTGCCAAAGCTTATCAGGGCTGGCTACAGGGTTGCGATTTGCGAGCAGCTCGAGGATGCTTCCAAAAGCGGCAAACTCGTTAAGCGCGATGTGGTGGAGGTTGTGTCTCCCGGAGTTGTCCTGCGAGACCAACTACTTGAGCCCAAGAAATCGCACTACCTCTCCTCGGTCGTGCAGGATGTTAGCGAGCGCGTGGGGATAGCCTTTGTCGATGCATCAACAGGAGAATTCTTTGTCGCAGAGACAGCCGAAGATCAGTATCGCGACATGCTTGCAAGCGTTAACCCCGCGGAGATAATCCACGCGCGTTCGGACAGTCTGGACCTCCCAGCCGATACTGTTAAAACGAGTTTAGACGACTGGGTCTATTCCCGAGACTATTCCACAGAGGTGCTGCTCGATCATTTCGGTACCCATTCGCTAAAAGGTTTTGGCGTGAATGACATGCCGCTGGGTCTTGTTGCAGCCGGAGCGGTCGTACACTACCTGAATGAGTCGCAGCCCCATCTCGCAGGGCAAATAAGAAAACTTAGTCGATTTGAACTGTCGACGACGATGTGGCTGGACGAACAAACGCGACGCAACCTCGAGTTGATTAGTTCGAATAGCCCAACAGGTGAGGGTTCGCTTATCTCGCTGCTCGACGAGACCGAGACGTCCATGGGCGCCCGTAAACTTCGCTCGTGGATTCTGCGGCCACTACGAGATCTAAATCTCATTCATGCGCGACATGAAGCAGTTGAAGACCTCATTGACGACTCGGAAGGTCGTAGTAACATATCTGAAAACCTTCAACGCATCGGTGATCTTGAGCGATTAGCTGGAAAGGTGACAACACTACGGGCGAGCCCGAGGGATCTAGACGGTCTCATGACATCGCTTGTTGCCGTTGGTGAATTGAAGCAACAACCCCTTCAAAGCGAAAGACTTCGAACCCTCCTGGACCGCCTCACCGTCTGCACATCGATCATTGACGCCATCAAGGATACCATTCGTCGTGACCCTCCGGTCGGAATTGCAAATGGTGGGATCATCCGGCCGGGTGTTTCGGCCGAGCTGGACGAAGTAAGGTCGATCGCTCAAGGTGGAAAAAGCTGGATCGCTGAAATGCAGACCAGCGAGGCAAAGCGAACCGGGATAAGCTCCCTGAAAGTCGGATACAACAAGGTATTTGGCTACTACCTGGAGGTGACCAATGCCCACAAGCAGAAAGTCCCAGACGAGTACATTAGAAAACAGACTCTCGTTAATGCGGAACGCTACATAACACCAGAGCTGAAGCAGTACGAGGAAAAAGTTTTATCGGCACAAGAAAGAATAGCTGTCCTGGAACGTAAACTATTTGAGGATCTGAGAGAGAGCCTGGTACCGCTAATGTTGGAAGTCCTGGACAACGGATCGGTTGTCGCTGAAATTGATTGCCTGGTTTCGTTCGCATCGGTCGCACTCAAGCGAAAGTACGTCAGGCCGACGATGACCGACGACCGGACTGTCGAAATCATCGAAGGCCGCCATCCAGTAGTTGAGGAGTTCTTGCCAGAGGGAGATGCATTCGTGCCGAACTCGGTTAAGTTGGATCCCGAGACAAATCAGATACTGGTAATCACAGGTCCGAATATGGCGGGAAAGTCTGTGTTCTTGCGGCAGGCAGGCCTGATTGTTCTGCTCGCACAGGTGGGGTCGTTCGTGCCTGCGAAAGCCGCGCGTATCGGTGTTGTCGATCGGATCTTCACGCGCGTAGGTGCCTCAGACAACGTCTCGCAGGGCGAAAGCACATTTCTTGTCGAAATGAACGAGACAGCGAACATCCTGAATAATGCCACGCCAGACTCTCTTATCCTTCTCGATGAGGTGGGAAGAGGGACTAGCACTTTCGACGGCTTGTCAATTGCCTGGTCGTTGATAGAGTACCTCCACAATACGGAATCAGTAAGAGCGAAAACTCTGTTTGCCACGCATTATCACGAGCTGAATTCACTTTCTGCAAAATTGAGCCGAGTAAAGAATTATCGTGTTCTGGTTAAGGAACATGACGGCAGAGTAATCTTCGTGCGGAAGGTCGTACCCGGAGGCGCCGATCACTCGTACGGGATTGAGGTTGCAAAAATGGCAGGGCTTCCCAAGCCGGTAATCCACCGCGCCAACGAGGTGCTGAAGAGTCTCGAAAGTCATGACTTATCTGTCGATAAGAACCCGTCGACAAAGCCGCCGCGAAGAAAGATTCAGGTACCAGAGTATTTGGGCAGACTTGCAAGGCTGGATATCAATAACATCACGCCTGTTCAAGCACTCGCAGAGCTGAACAAAATTCTAGAAGAAATAGATACCACCGATGATTAGTGAATTCATTGGCGCGCATCCAAGTTTAGACGACACAAATTTTGTCGCTGATTCCGCGGATGTAATAGGTGATGTATCGCTGGGCAAATGGTCCAGCGTATGGTTCAATGCGACTGTCCGTGGGGATGTCCACTACATCCGGATAGGAAGTGAATCCAACATTCAGGATAACGCGGTTGTCCATGTAACACACAAGACTGCACCGACTACCATTGGAGACCAGGTAACTGTCGGACATTCCGCGGTAGTTCACGGTTGTACGGTTGAGGACCGCGTACTGGTGGGCATCGGCAGCGTCATTCTCGATCATGCCGTGATCGGAGCTGACTCGATTGTCGGGGCGCGATCCCTCGTAACCTCCAGAAAAGTAATTCCACCCCGATCAATGGTAATGGGTGCGCCCGCTCGTGTAGTTCGTGAGCTTACGGACGAGGAGGTCGAGCTCATTCAATACTTTGCCTCTAACTACGTTCGGTATTCGCGTGTCTATCTGGGGATTGATACTCCGGAAACAAATCCGTTCTACGATGCCAGCGGTCGTTCTAGAGGCTCTTGAAGATCCAGCCTTCAATCGTAAGTCTTTCCAGCAGGTTTTCCAGCACAGGGATAGTGACGTCTCGAAGGAACCCTGGAGAATCGTGAAAGACAACGATGCTTCCAGGTTGGACTCTACTGATGCAGGCCTGCATTATTTCCTTATTCTCTGCGGCAGCAGAAAAATCTCCGGAGAGAACATCCCAAAGAACGAGAGAGATGCTGTTCGAATTGCACCAGCGAGAAGTGGCGGGTAGCCATTGGCCATAAGGAGGTCGAAGCAGTTTGCTGCGCGTGGGTGAAATACGACTCAGAGCGTCCTCGCATCTTCGATAGTCCTCTTGTAGAGGGGTGGAGGATGTTGACCACGGTCTGGGATGTGAAAAGGAATGATTGCCCACAGCGTGATGTCTGGCAACAATGTCTCTTGCTTCTGATTCGCGCGAAATCAGGTTAGCGCCCACAAGAAAAAATGTTGCTTTCGCATTCCATTTATCCAGTGTGTCCAGTAAAAGGGGCGTGTAGCGCGACGGACCGTCATCAAAGGTGAGATAGCATTCTTTTTCGCTCGTCGGGATTCGACTAATAGTGCTTGAAGACAGACGGCCAATCGCGCGCGACGGCAGATCCCAGAGCGCTCTTTTAAGGCTTGGCATCATTCAAAAATAAACACCTTTCCGCGGCCGGAAAAGATTGTT
Organism: Rhodothermales bacterium; assembly: GCA_965224105.1. Classification (GTDB taxonomy): domain Bacteria; phylum Bacteroidota; class Rhodothermia; order Rhodothermales; family JABDKH01; genus CBDCYH01. The sequence goes on from CBDCYH010000001.1 coordinate 426,289, forward strand.
AAGCGTGCCCACCAGCGATGCAAATATTACATAAGGAATATGCACTAATTCAAAGGGTATCAACGCATTAAGGATATCCCGGAGACGGAAGTGTTGTACTGGTGCAGAAAGAAACAGAGCATCTGCGAGTACCTTCAATCCCAATGCCCAAAGTAGTGTCTTTAGGTCGAGAAATCCGGTCCATACAAGTAAAGGGCCGAGGAGAAGTAGGAGGTAGAAACTGAATGCAAACAGGCTAAGGGAGAGAGCAGCGGGTGACGGGAAATTTATGGGTCCTGACGCCCACCGAACTCTTTGTTTAACGAAGTCCGCAAGGGATTCGACCGGATGGGCTACCACAACCGCATCTCTGTCCCTGCAAAAGACCGGTTTAAGGCTTAATTCTCGCTTAATCGACTGAAGCATGGTCTCGTCGGCGCCCGCAAATTTTGCCTCGAGAAATCTATCCTTGAAATGATGAAAAACCGAAGACCGGTAGGCAAGATTTGCGCTATTGCAAATCGAAGGGATGCCAAGTCCCAGTGTAGCTGCGCCAGCGCCAACCAACCCTGCGAACTCCAGCGTTTGCACTCGGCCGAAAAGGTTATCCGATACGTTTTCATAGACGACAGGACCTGCCACAATTCCCACGTCTTCCCGGAATTCCGACACCATCCCGCGCAACCAGTTCATCCCGACTGTGCAGTCAGAGTCCGTCGTCAGAATAATTTCGCCTCCGGATTTTTCAATCCCTTCAAACAAAGCCGCCAGTTTGCTATCGCCATTAGTCGCTCGCATCACCGACACCACATTATTTGCTTCATCACTGAGCGAGAATTCTACTGCTGCTTCGAACGTGCCGTCTGTCGATTTGCTGTCGATTACTATTACCTCAATTTGACCTGGATAGTCGCATCGTGAAATAGACTGCAGGCACCTAACGATGGAGGACTTTTCATTTTTCGCCGGGACGACAACCGAGAGGGGGGGACTGTCAATAGCGCGCGGTAATTCGCTGTTGAGAGCCTTCCGGAATCCTATCCGTAGGAGAATAAACAACAGTAGATATCCAGTTGCCAAAGCAAGTAGTATCGAAGACAACATCAGTCAGCAAACCTGATTCTTGAAACAAACGGCAAGCCCAACAGGGCGGGCAGGAGTATGTTTATCGCGAACAGCAACAGTGCACCACTAAAAGCAGCAGCGCCGCTGTAACCCATTTGGCTGAGAAAAAAAGTTGATGCACCCTCACGGATTCCAAGGTCCATAAAAGTTACAGGAGGGATCACGACCTTTGTATAAAAGACCAGCATCGCGGCCAGGTACGCTAATCTCGGAACCAGGTCGTGTTGAAAAGCCATCAGGCACAGGACCAGTTGCGTGTTGAAAACAGCGTATCGCAGCGTCCCAAGCGCCAGCACGCGTAGTACGCGGGACCGATCAGAAAAAAAATCCAAAACGTTTAGTTTACTTCGCCATTTTGAGAATACCAGGCGGCCCCAGGTTTTCTCGGCCCAGCTGGGAAACGCCAAGGTGGAAGCAACCAGTGTAATGATGAACGCTCCGTACGCGATGGCAAGAAGAAGAATGTTTTGATGTTGTGTACCGACATAGTTCGAGTTAAGAAAGGCAAGCAACGCCACGATTCCGATCGAGCAAACGATTAACAATTCGACAATCCTCACGGCGGCTAACGACGTGGCAATGCGCACTCGATCGCCGGTGAGGCTGAGTGCTCTGCCCGCAAACTCACCTATGCGACCGGGTGTGAAGAGTCCGATAGCATAGCCTGACAGCACCGCAAAAAACCCTTTCCGGATCGGTAGTCGATCTACCACCAGAATCGCGAAAGGCTTCCAAACCAAGTATTCGAGCAGGAGGTTGACCGGCAGTAGGATAAGGGCGAGGAAAGCCAGCAGTGGTCGGGCGTTTTTGATCGTTGCCCAGATCTCCGCGGGATCAAGAACGAAAAGAAGATAACCAAGGATACAGGCAGCGATTAACGCTTTTATTCCGTTATTAACCGCCCGCCGCGGGATTTTTACGTTGCCCATTCTATTTTATCTCGACAAGCAGATATCCTTGATCGAACGTATCAATTGAAGCAGTACTCATGAGGCGAATTCTTGTTTTAGGTTCAGGCGGAAGAGAGCATGCTATCGTATGGAGGTTGGCGCAGGATAAGCAGGTTGATCTTTTTGCACTTCCTGGAAATCCAGGTACAAGGATGCACGCGAAGAATGTCGACCTCCCACTACATGACCACGACGCAATTGCAAAATTCTGTTCGGAGAATTTGATCGATCTCACTGTCGTAGGTCCGGAGCAACCACTGGTCGAAGGTATTGTAGACCTATTCCGCTTTCGCAATTTGAAGATAATCGGCCCTGACGCTAAGGCAGCCATGCTTGAAGGAAGTAAGGCATACGCGAAGGAGTGTATGTCCAAATGGGGCATTCCGACTGCTCAGCACAAAACATTTAGCCGCGAAGACTACCCCTCCGCCCGGAGCTATTTGAGGCAACTGGGAGCGCCTGTTGTTTTGAAAGCGAGCGGGCTCGCTGCAGGCAAGGGAGTATTGGTTTGTCACGATATCCATCAGGCCGAAAAGGGGCTGGAGGAAATCATGGTTGGTGGCGCGTTCGGGGACGCTGGGCAGCAGGTTGTGATAGAGGAATTCATGGAAGGCGAAGAGGCGAGCGTATTTGCACTATGTAGTGGCGACCAGTACGTGCTCTTACCTTCCGCACAGGATCACAAACGAATTGGGGAGGGAGACACTGGGCTGAACACCGGAGGGATGGGAGCTTATTCACCTGCACCGGTGGTGACGCAGCAAGTTACCGATGAGGTGTGTCAAACTATTATCGAACCGTTACTGTCGGGATGTTCGCAAGACGGTACGCCGTATACAGGATTCCTGTTTGTCGGTCTGATGATCCACAACGACAAACCGCGCGTTGTCGAGTTCAATTGCCGCCTTGGTGATCCCGAAACTCAGGTTATTCTGCCGCGGATTGCCGGGTCATTCACGGATCTTCTGTTCGAGGCAGCCAGTGGCAAAATTCGTTCTTCTGCCGCGATTAGAGATTCGGCTGCAGCGTGCGTCGTGCTGGCCAGTGGGGGTTACCCTGAGACGTATGAGGTTGGCAAAGAAATAGAGGGGCTCGGAAGGGCAGAGATCCTGGGTAAAGGTATTGTTTTTCATGCTGGCACGCAGCGGACCGACGCCGGCGATATTGTTACTAGCGGAGGGCGAGTTCTTGGCGCTACCGGAATGGGTAATTCGATTAGGGAGTCAATAAGAAACGCCTATCAACTTGTCGAGGAGGTCGACTTCGACGGCAAGTACTTTCGCAAAGACATTGCCGCGAGAGCACTTACCGCCGTGGGGGAGTTTTAGCGATAGCGGCGATTGTTGACTTCGAGCCAACCTCCCTCGCGTCTTCCCCTTGGGTCGTCATGCGTCCAGTGAACGACGCCACCCTCATCGTTCCACTCGTATTCGCCTCGAAAGGTAACACGTGTTCCATCGTAAACAGGCGCACGCTCGGCCAGATCTATGTTGTGCGAAATCAGTACGGTTAGGTCCTCGGCGAGCCGAACGATGAATCGCTGGTGACGGCTTCCCTCATTATCATCAGGAAGTGTGCGGATGACCATTCCTTCGGCCTGGACCATCACATCCGATTCTTTATTTTCAAAAGCGGTCCGAATCCGTTCGATACCCTCATGATTGGCAAGGGTAGCATTGGCCCGCTGCGAGTCGACGGGTGTTTGGGTTGCGGTCGGCGACTGCACCTGGTTTGGCGCCTGATGCGTGTTGACATTCTTTGCAACTCGCGTTGACGAAAAATAGACCAGGCCAAACAGTACTAAGGCAGCGAGTGGAGCTAAGATCCTGATGTTGCTCATGGAATCATCCTCATTGTTCCACAGAAAAATCTGTTAGTCGGCGACATTGTCGATCTGGGCTTTCTGAAGTTTGCCCGAGTAGTCGACATACACCGTTTTCGTTTCGGTATAAAATTCAAAAACCTCCCAGCCTCCTTCACGATGTCCATTGCCGGTTTGTTTGACTCCGCCAAATGGCATGTGGGCTTCGGCACCAATAGTCGGTCCGTTGATATATGTGATGCCTGCCTCGATGTCATGCATTGCACGGAAGGCCGTTGTAACATCCTTGGTGTAGATACTGGACGAAAGACCATAGGGTATATCATTCGCTACAGAGACGGCTTCGACGTATGAGTCTACCTTGATCACGGAAAGAGCCGGCCCGAATATTTCCTCTCTTGCTATTCGCATGTTACGGTCCACGTTTACAAAAATCGTCGGTTCTATGAACCAACCATTGTTGAGCTTTCCACCGGTGGCCCTTTTCCCGCCAATTAGAATTTTTGCACCTTCGGATTCCGCGATCTCGAAATAGTTTGTGATTTTATCGACTGCCTTTTCGTTGATTACAGGTCCAACCTCGACGCCTGACTCGTTGCCGTACCCGAGCTTCAGCTTTGTCGCCGCATCCGCAAGCATGTTCACTAGCGTGTCATGAACAGCGCTGTGGACAATTAGTCTACTGGTGGCTGTGCACCTCTGGCCCGTTGTGCCAAAGGCTCCCCACAGCAACCCCTCAAGTGCGAGCTCCAAATCCGCGTCATCCATCACAATCATTGGGTTTTTACCGCCGAGCTCAAGTGAACAACGCTTGTGCATCTCTCCACATGTCGCCCCAATCTTGGCGCCGGTGGCAGAAGAGCCAGTGAACGAAACAAGATTGACGTCGGGATGTGAGACGAGAGCCCCACCCACCGATCCATCTCCTTGAACGAGACTTACCACTCCCGGCGGTAAACCAGCATCCAGCATCGCTTGAACCAGTAACTGACCACTGTGAGGCGCATCCTCACTTGGTTTGAACACAACGGTATTGCCACAGGCGATCGCAGGGAAAATCTTCCACGTCGGCACTGCAACCGGGAAGTTCCAGGCTGTTATTACACCGCACACCCCAATCGGTCTGCGGATACTCATATTAAATTTGTTCGGCAACTCCGACGGGACTGTGTGCCCAAAAAGACGCCTGGTTTCAGAAGCCGCATAATACGCAGTGTCTATCGCCTCCTGTACGTCACCTTTGGTTTCAAAATGTGGCTTCCCCATCTCACGCGTCATCTCAAAAGCCATCTCATCCTTAATCTTTGTCAACACGTCGCCAATCGACTTCAAGATGAGTCCCCGTTCTGGGGCCGGCAGCCGTGACCACATCTTGTACGCCTCACGGGCACCCATAACAGCATTATCTACGTCCTCTGGTGTTGAAAGAGGGAATTCGCCGATGATGTCGCTGTGTACGGCCGGATTTACGTTTACGAAAGTGTCTCCGTTCGACGAATGTTGCCAGTTGCCGCCAATGAAATTTTTGAATTTACCGGGCATCGATTACGATTGAGCAGTTAGTTTGATGATGAGCTATCTCCATGAAAATAGTACTGAAGGGCACGGATCTCAATCTGCTATCATGGCTATGCAGTGAATACGAACGGGTCGCGACGGTTTGCGGACACGCGCAAAAAAAGTGAGGCCTACCAGACAACTGGCAGGCCTCACGAGAATCGCACCACTGTTCCTTACTTCTGAAGAACGAGTGTCTGCGTGGCTTCGAAGGTTTCACCCGAAATGCGAACGAAGTATGTTCCGTTCGTCAACGCAGCACCATCGGCACTGATTTCCTTCGGTGCATTGGCCTGGATGGCTCCCTGGAAGAGCACATCAATCTGTCGACCAAGTACATCGTACAGGCGCACTATTACATCCTGGTCTCGTTGAGACATGACTGTAAAGGTTGCGCGATCAATAAATGGATTCGGATACGCTTTCGATACTACGAAGCTGCCAGCGAGCTCGATCGATACTTCAATCTCGGGCGAATACTCATGCGAACCGTCGGCATCGACAATTCGGAGTCTGAATGTATGTTGGCCCGGCCCAAGATCGGTTACTCGGTAAGAATAACTACTTGGCTGATTTTCTGCTTCAACGTTCCCGATAGTTGCAAAACCAAGATCATCTTGCAACTCGATATCGAAATACGAAACTTCCTGTTCGCTGAGAGTTGACCATGCGATAAGAACATCGCCGTTGTCAATCGTCGCTTTTAGTTCGCCGAGTTCGACCGGTAGTGCACCACATCCTGACGATGCTGCCACGTTGGCGGCACCCGGAGAAATACACTTTGATTGAAAATCAGCATTGTTGTCGTCTGTATCTGTACCGTCTGGGGTCCGAGATATTCCGAGATCAATTCCGTTGAATGGATCGCCAACAGATGGGCTGGTTTCAATGTATCCAGCGACTCCGGTCTCGTATCCGACAACGTCAACACGAGTGTCGGTTGGATCGACAAGCTCAATAGAATTCACTGGACCGTTCTGGATCCAGTTTTGGCCGCCTTGACCTGTAAGCATATTACAGTTCGGGACGTTTACGTTATCACACATTACGAAATATCCACCTGCTGGGACGGTTAGTGGAACGAGTTGGAAGAAGGTGTAGATATCCGGGCCGCCGGCGTCCCTGACGAGGTTAATTGTATATCCGGTGAGGTCTACATCGCCGGGACCAGCGTTATACAGCTCGATGAATTCCATCGTATCCGGATCTCCGGGCTGATCATAGTCGACCTCATTAATCATTATCTGACCAAAGCTTGCCAGGGGGAGGCAGAACATGGCGATAGTAAATAGTAACGTTTTGCGCATCATAGCATTACGGTTTTGGTAGGGTAGGACAGTGTTAACATCGGCAACCTGCCATTGCGAATTAACCCGACAAAAAAGGCCCTCAGATCTTAAACCTGAAGGCCTTTTCTTGGTAAAGCATTGATTATGCTTTATTTCATGCGAATTAGCGTTTGCGTGCTATCGAAATAGTCACCCGTAATTCTCACGAAATAGGTGCCGTTCGTTAGAGAACTGCCGTCTGTGGTGATCTCCTGTGTCCGGCCTGCCTGGAGTGTGCCCTCATACAGCACATCGATTTGGCGTCCCAGGACGTCGAACAACCGAACTGTAACATTCTGGTCTCGTTCTGCAGTGACGGCGAACGAAGAGCTAGTGGCGAATGGATTCGGATACGCCCGGCTAATGGCGTAACTACTGGTTACTTCAATTGAAGTCTCCACTTCAGGCGAGTATGCAAAAGACCCATCCAGATCGATCATCCGCAAACGGAAGGTGTAAACACCTGGGCCAAGATCCGTAACTCGGTGGGTATACGTATTCGGCTGATTTGCTGCTTCAACACTTCCGATAGCAACGAATCCAAGCGCATCTTTTTGCTGAATCTCAAAAGAAGCGACTTTTTGTTCTGATAGGGTCGTCCACTCGATCACCACGTCTCCATCGTCGACTGTTGTTTTGATTTCGCCGAGCTCAACAGGAAGAGGCGTACAACCTGTCGTGGTCAATAGGTTTGATGCTCCAGCTGAAATACACCTTACGGTGAAATCTGCGCTGTTGTCGTCTGTGTCATCACTAGTCGGAGATCGAGAAAGGCCTTGACCTACGCCCGTGAAAGGATCACCAGGTGCGCCTGCCGTTTCAACGTAACCTACAACATCACCCTCATACGAAACAGCATCGACAATGGTCGAAGTTGTGTTGTTAACAAGGGCGATAGCGTCGGGCGCTCCGTTTTGGATCCAGTCGTCTCCGAAACCTGTGTTCAGATCACACGGCGAAACATCAACATTCGAACAAATAACGTAGTGGCTCCCTGCCGTTAGAGACCCGCTCAAGGTAACAGTTCTATATACTGTGCCGGAGGCGCCATCAATGAATTCCAAGTCGTAGTCACTTAGTGTAACAGGACCTGCGCTATTATTGAATATTTCTACGAATTCATCGGTGTCGGGGCTACCTGGCTGGTCGTAGTCGACCTCGTTGATGATTATCTGCCCAAAGCCAGTACTGGGGATGAGTAACAAGGCGAAGGCAACAAGTATCAGTTTACGCATGGCGTTTTTTTCGCTGATTGATTAAAGGGGGTTAGTCTTTTTCATCGGCCTGCAACCCTGTCCCTAAAGCAGAAATTGGCCTCGATTAGGCGAACTGCGGGAATTTTGAGAGATGGGTAATTCTATTCTAGACGGCGATTTTATTACATCATCAGACCGTCCTATATTCAAAAAACACCAGTCAGAAGCCGCATGAACCACCCACCGATTACATCACTTGCAAACAGGGTCTCGGAACGTGTGCGTTCGGTCCCGCCAAGCGGAATCCGCCGCTTTTTTGACATAGCTGCCACGATGGAAGATGTCATCACGCTGGGGATTGGAGAGCCGGACTTCGTGACACCATCAAAAATTATTGACGCGGCCAAAGCCTCACTCGCTGCTGGCAAAACAGGCTATACCTCGAACGCCGGCATCCGCCCGCTGAGAGAAGCCATTTCGGCGAAATTGAAAGACCTGTACGGTGTCTCATACGACGCGGACAAAGAGATTCTCGTCACCGTAGGTGTTAGCGAGGCGCTCCAAATAGCCATGATGGCCCTGCTCGATCCAGGCGATGAGGTTTTGATTCCCGAACCTTGTTTTGTGTCGTACGGCCCAAGCGTTTCCTTTGCTGGAGGCAATGTAGTTTGGGTGCCTACATCCGTTAAGAATTCTTTTCAGGTTACTGCCCAGGATATCGAAGCCCGCATCACCAGTCGGACCAAGGTGCTGTTCCTGGCTTATCCAAGCAATCCGACGGGCGCAGTTCTGCGTCGCAACACGTTACGGGAAATTGCTGACGTAGTATTGAAGCACGACCTGCTCGTTGTTTCAGACGAGATTTATGATCGACTTATCTATGGTGAGGCCTACGAAGACGGCCACACATGCCTGCCATCCATCGAAGCCTTGCGAGACAGGACAGTCTTGCTTGGAGGTTTTTCCAAGAACTACGCGATGACCGGCTGGAGAATTGGATATGTTTGCGCCCCGTCCGAGCTGTATCCGTCCCTTTATAAGTTACATCAGTATATAATCATGAGTGCACCTACCATGGGACAGTACGGAGCACTTGAGGGAATAAGAGAGTGTGAGACGGATGTGGAAGCCATGCGCCAGGCCTACGACGAGCGGCGCCAGCTAATAGTAGCGGGCATGCGCGAGGCCGGCTGTCCCACGTTCGAACCTGAAGGCGCTTTTTATTGCTTCCCCGATATTTCAGTTACAGGGCTTTCCTCAGAAGAGTTTGCACAGCAACTATTAACGGAAGAGAAAATTGCGGTTGTTCCAGGTGACGCATTCGGCCCGAGCGGAAGCGGTTTTGTTAGATGCGCTTATGCCAATTCATTGGAGAACATCCAGATAGCGGTAGATCGGATCACCCAGTTTGTTCGCAGGCGCTCCTAACGTGAAAGTTATCCTCTGCACCGTGTTGAGTATCCTCCTTCACCTCACTCTTGGATGGCAAGCATCAATAGTTGGAGCGATCGTCAGTGGGTTCTGGAGCATCAAGAGAGGATGGCTTTCAGGAATGGCAACTCTTACGCTTACATGGGGAATTCTGCTCGGATGGAGTTTTCTGGCAGCGCGATATGAATCGTTCGAGTGGGCGAAAATATTAGGATCGCTGCTGGGAAACATCCCGCCACTATTGAGTATTGCGATATCGATTCTGGTCGCCGCGATCCTTGGGGGATTAGCGGGTATATTGGGAGAATCCGTGGCAACCATTTTATCATCAAAAAAATCTCGCTAGCATGACATCACTTCCAGAATTGCTAGAGCGTGTGCATGCGCTCGGAGGCTATCTTTGACATTGAATCAAGGAAAGCGCGACTAAATGAATTGTCTGCAAAACGACTGGAGGCCGGTTACTGGGATGATGCGAAAAGCGCACAGGTAAACGAGCGGACCATCTCCGCCGAAAAAGGGTGGATAGATGAATGGGAGGTGCTGGTAAGACTTGGGGATGATGTGTCTACGCTAGTTACGCTGTCCGAGGAGGAGGATGAGGATCTCTCTAGCGAGATAGAAAAGGAAAGAGCAAAATTGGAGCGGTTGGTCGAACAGCTTGAGTTGAAGTCAATGCTTGGCCACCCGGATGATGGCCGCACAGCAATCCTCACTATTCACCCCGGCGCTGGTGGAACAGAGAGTCAGGACTGGGCGGAAATGTTGCTGCGGATGTATACACGGTGGGGAGACCAAAATGGCTATAGCGTCAAACTCTTGGAGTATCAAGAAGGTGATGTTGCGGGAGTTAAGAGTGCGACTATTAGTCTCGATGGGCCCATGGCGTACGGGTACTTAAAGTCAGAAAGTGGTGTTCACCGACTTGTGCGAATATCGCCATTTGATTCATCGGGTCGTCGACATACCTCTTTTGCCAGCGTTTTCGTGTATCCTGAAATAGATGACACCATCGAAATTGAACTCAAGCCGGATGACATAGAGATGCAGACATTCCGATCCGGCGGCAAAGGGGGGCAGAACGTAAACAAGGTGGAAACCGGTGTACGGCTTATATGGACGGGATCGCTGTCCAATGGCGAGAAGAAGCGGGTAGTGGCCGAGTGCACGGAAGAGAGGAGCCAACTGCAAAATCGTGAACGTGCTGCGACACTACTCAAGAGCCGAATTTATCAGCTTGAGCTCGAGATTCAGGAAGCAGCCAAATATGCCCTGGAGGATTCAAAGAAGAAGATAGAGTGGGGCAGTCAGATCAGATCGTATGTTTTCCAACCGTACACTATGGTCAATGACCATCGGACTGAAACAAAAATTAATGATGTGGAGGGTGTGATGAACGGAAACCTCGAACCGTTCATTAAGGCTTTCCTGGCGTTATCGTAAATAATGGCAACAAAGGTCGATTTCCTGGTATTAGGATCTGGCATCGCCGGTCTCTCTTTCGCCTTGCGAGCTGCCGAGTCTGCGACGGTTGCAATCGTTACCAAGGCAGCTGCGCACGAGTCCAACACGCAATACGCGCAAGGGGGTATAGCAGCTGTAATCGATCCGACCGATTCGTTCGAGTCGCATATCAACGATACACTGATTGCCGGGGCCGGGTTGTGCGAAAAGGACGCAGTCGAAGTAGTTGTCCGCGAGGGGCCCGATCGGTTGCGCGAGCTTATCAAGCTTGGAGCTGAATTTTCAAAGGAGAGCGGAAAGCTACATCTCGTGCGCGAGGGTGGACACTCAGCAAACAGGATCGTCCACGCCGCCGATGCCACAGGCCGAGAGATAGAACGCGCTCTGCTGGAGGCGGTGCAATCTAATCCGAAAATTCAGTTGCTTGAGCACCACTTTGCGTTAGAGCTCATCACGGAGCACCATCTTGGGCAGCACGTGTCAAGGCTTCGGGACGACATGCACTGCTTCGGTGCCTACATTCTCGACGAGTCTAATGCCGAAGTAATCTGCTTTCTGGCCAAGGCGACGATCCTGGCAACGGGAGGGTCCGGACGCGTGTATCTGCACACAACCAATCCAGGTGTTGCAACCGGAGATGGGATCGCCATGGCATATCGGGCGCAGGCCCGAATAGAAAATATGGAGTTTGTGCAGTTCCATCCGACTGCTCTTTACTACCCGGAAGCCGATTCCTTCCTCATCTCGGAAGCCGTTCGTGGCGACGGAGGACTGCTTGTTAACCAGGCAGGGCATCGATTTATGCCGGACTACGACAGCAGAGCCGAGCTCGCGCCACGGGATATTGTGGCGAGAGCCATTGACGACCAGCTAAAGAAGTCTGGTGATCCCTACGTATATCTTGACATCTCCCACGTGGATAGCGTGAAAGTCCTCAGTCATTTTCCGACCATCCATCAACAGTGTCTGAAATTTGGCCTGGATATAACCACTGACCCGATCCCTGTTGTACCAGCTGCTCACTACCAGTGCGGCGGAGTGCAGACAGATCTAGTTGGCCGAACGAGCATCAATGGACTCTTTGCATGCGGAGAGGTTGCCTGTACCGGTTTGCACGGAGCAAATAGACTTGCCAGCAATTCTCTGCTGGAGGGTCTCGTTTTTGCCGAAAGGGCATCCAAGGCAGCATCAGAATACATTCTCAACTCCCACTGGAACGATGACATTCCGGAATGGGATGATTCCGGGACGGTCGCACCAAACGAGTGGGTTCTCGTGTCTCACAATCGGGATGAACTTCGCCGGGTTATGTGGAACTACGTCGGGATTGTGAGATCAGGTTTGCGACTTGACCGCGCCCGCCGGAGGACTCGGCTACTGTACGAGGAAACCGAAGATTTCTACCGAAGGTCGCGAGTGTCCCGCGGTCTTTGTGAACTCCGCAATATGATTGCCGTTGCCTACCTCATCATCAAGAGTGCCGGTATGCGTCGGGAGAGTCGCGGCCTTCACTACATGTTGGACTATCCGGATACCTCCGAACAGGAGCTGCGACCAACGCACGTCTAACATTGAATCATTGTCAATCCCAGGGTGCTGCGAGCCGGAACCTGGCATGGCTGGCATCGTTAACGCCTCACTGCAGGGAATGGTAGCTTCTCGCTAGCGTTCGTGGTATATTGCAGGGGAAGGGGGGCCGAGCCGCCCTTTTTTCGTAGGTGTTCTTTTTGACGCCCTTCCTTCATTGGAACGGGCGTTTTTTGCTCATAAGTATTCTTGGAAAATAGAGTTCAACAAAACGTAACTGCCGGATCTGATCGGGAGGATGCCGTCATTGCCGTCATCGAAAGGCACGTCAGCGCTGTGGGCGCTTTCGTGTTGAGTACAAGACTGGAAACTCGGCGTCACGACAAGTTGAAGGTATTTATAGACAGTGTGAGTGCATTGTCTTCGAAAACGATCAATCAGGTGTGCAGGAGTATTCGGGCAGACATTCTCGAACAAGGGCTGCTGTCCCCAGATTTCTCCATCATGGTCTCTTCGGCTGGCGCAGACAAACCGCTAGTCGACCCCCGACAATATGAAAAAAACCTCGGGCGCGATTTGGACATAACACTTGTGGGAGGCGGGGCCTTGGCTGGCAAGGCCATTAGGATTGACGAAAACGGTGTTACGATTGAGACGCAATCCGGCGAAGAAAAGACAATATCTTATAACGAAATTGAAGTGGCAGCAGTAAAGCTGCCTTGGTAAAAGGCTTATGCAGAGCACGGACTTAGTATCCTCGTTTGCCGAAATTGCTCGGGAAAAAGGAATTGAGAGAGATCTCCTGTCCATGATCGTGGAGGATGTCTTCAGGGTTATGATCCGGAAGAGATACGGTGCGGATGAATCCTTCGAGATAATCTTCAACCCGGATCATGGTGATATCCAGATCCTACATATTCGCGAGGTTGTCGAAGATCTAACACTCGAAGACCCCGTTACGCAGATCGAGGTCTCGGATGCAGTCAAGATCGACGAAGATTTTGAGGTGGGCGACGAAGTAGCGACGGAGTTGAACATTGCTGACTTTGGCCGTAGAGCAGTTATGACTGCTCGCCAAACATTTAGTCAGCGAATAAGAGATATCGAGAAGGAGAATGTTTTCCATCGCTATTCCGAGCTGGTTGGTGAGGTCGTAGTCGGTGAAGTGTATCAGACCCGCCGAAGGGAGGTGCTCGTAATACACGACAAAGTTGAACTCGTACTTCCCCGTGAAGAACAGATTTACAAAGACAGATACCGAAAAGGCGATATGCTTCGGGCTGTTATTAAGGAGGTGCGCCGAGACGTGGGCAATAACCCACAGGTTATTATTTCCAGGGCTGATCCGCTTTTCATGGAAAGACTTTTCGAACTAGAGGTGCCTGAGATCGATGAGGGTATTGTCGAAATTCGGAAGATTGTGAGAGAGCCGGGCGATCGGGCCAAGGTAGCGGTCGTGTCCCATGACGACCGTATAGACGCCGTCGGGGCCTGCGTCGGAATGAAAGGCTCCAGGATTCACGCTGTTGTGCGCGAACTGGGCAATGAGAACATCGACGTACTCCAACACACAGACAATTCTCATGATCTGATTAAGCGAGCTCTTGCGCCGGCGAATCCATTGTCTGTTGTTACGAACGACGACCTAACCCCACCGCGGGCAAAGGTGGTTGTGATCGCAGATGAGGTAAGTAAAGCCATTGGCAAGGGCGGGATTAATATTCGACTAGCATCCGAGTTATCCGGGTATGAGATCGACGTCTATCGGAATATTTCGGACGAAGAGGAAGACATTGAGATTGGTGAATTTGCTGATGAGCTTCCAGAAGAAATACTGCAGAAACTGAGAAACATTGGATGCGATACTGCTAAGGCCGTGCTTGAACTGTCTGTTGAAGAACTATCCAGAAGAACTGGAATAGAGATCGCTGCCGCTCAGCAAGTTATTGCCGTTATTAAAGCCGAATTTGAGGAAGAAGAAGACGAGCCATCCTTTGATCTCGTGCCAGACACTGAGTCAGAGTCTGACGGAGTGGGCGCTGTTGAGGCGGAAGTTGTCGACGATGGTCAACCAGAGGTCGCAGGAGAGGAAGCAGCAGACGTGACAGGGGATGTCGCTACCGAAGTTACAGAGGATCCGATACAGAATAGTTGAGGAATAAGGGACGCATACTTTATGGCAACGTTTAGAAAGAAACGACTCTTCAGAGTATCCAAGGAACTGAATATCTCAGTGGATACGATTGTTGAGCATTTGGAGGCTGAAGGCTTCAAAGATGCTCTGTCAGGGAGTGGTCTAAATGCGGCCATCGTGGACGAAGAAGCATACCTGAGTTTGCTTGATGAATACGAAGAAGACAAAGCAGCTGCAGCCCGTGTAAAGAAAAAGAGAGCGCAGAGAGAGATAGAGGATGCCGATAATGAAGTTGTTGAAGAGGCGGATGAACCTCCACCAGTGGTCGAAGTAATCGAAGTAGAAGAGGCGGTTGCGGCACCCGAGCCAGAGGTCGAACCAGAACCGGAAGTTAGTTATCCCGCGCCCTCACTCGAAGATGACGTTCCGGAAGTTGTTGCCGAGGAGGATGCGGGTGTTGTTGCAGTCGTCGATGAAGCCGCGCCTGCAAGCGACGAGCCGGTAGCACCCGATGAGGTTGCAGAAACTCAAAAAATTCCTGAAGCGCCAGAACAAGAAAGTGACGGCCTGGTCGTTGCTTCGTCCGAAGAAGTTGGTGTGCTCCCATCAGGCGAAACTGTTGACGAGACGATTCTAGCGGACAGGTACAAGCTCGAAGGCACCAAGGTACTAGGTAAGATCGACCTTGGCTCAGTTGATTCGGAAGAGGAGCAACCGAAGAAGCGCCGCAAGCGAAAGAGGAAGCCATCATCAAAAGCTGTTGGGACTCCCGTTCCCAATCAGGTTGATGCCTCGCGAAAGAGGAAAGCCAAAAGGAAAGGAAAAACGGTTGACCAGTCGGAGGTACAGCAATCGCTGCAGGACACCTTACGCGAGCTGGAAATGGGCGCAAGTCGCGTTCGACAGAAAAGAAGAAAGCAGCGCCGGGAACAGCACGCCGCTGATCGCCAGCGCGAGGCCCAGCAGGCAGCAACCCGGGCCGAGATTCTCCGTGTCACAGAGTATGTTTCAACCGGCGAGTTAGCGAATCTGCTGGACATCCCTGTCAACGAAGTCATTGGAGTGCTTTTCTCTGCTGGCATGATGGTGTCGATCAACCAGAGACTGGATGCCGACACAATTACTTTCGTAGCGTCGGAATTCGGAACGGAGGTCGAATTTATTACCGAGTTCGGGACAGAGGACATCGTTGTCGAGGAGGACGAACCTGAGGATCTCGTGCACCGTGCTCCAGTGGTGACCGTGATGGGACACGTTGATCACGGTAAGACGTCGCTGCTCGACCTTATTAGAAATGAGAATGTGGTTGCGGGAGAGGCTGGTGGAATAACGCAGCATATCGGTGCTTATCACGTGGAGCTCAGCAGCGGCAAGGCGATTACATTTCTGGATACGCCAGGTCACGAAGCTTTTACCGCGATGCGGGCGAGGGGGGCGAAGGTCACGGATCTCGTTATACTTGTTGTCGCGGCTGACGACTCAGTTAAGCCTCAAACGATAGAGGCTATCAACCACGCAAAGGCCGCCGGTGTGCCGCTTGTTGTTGCCATCAACAAGATGGACAAAGAAGATGCGAATCCACAACGAGTGATGCAGGCCTTGTCCGAGCATAACGTTTTAGTCGAGCAGTACGGAGGGAAGGTGCAGTGCGCACTTGTATCCGCAATGACGGGGGACGGTGTGGACGATCTGCTCGAGCGAGTTTTGCTTGAGGCAGATTTGCTTGAGCTTCAAGCAAACCCTGACCGGAGAGCGGTGGGAACGGTTATCGAGAGTCGACTGGACAAAGGGCGAGGCGTTGTGTCAACAATACTTGTTCAAAATGGCACCCTAAGTGTCGGCGACAAGTTTGTGGCAGGTATTTTCAGCGGAAGCGTCCGGGCGATGCTAGATGAACGCGAAAGGAGAATTCAGAGTGTTGGCCCATCGAAACCGGCGCTGGTACTCGGATTTGACGGCGCTCCGGAAGTGGGCGATCAGTTCATAGGAATGGACGACGAGAGAGAAGCCAGAGATATCGCACAAAGGAGACAACAGATCCATCGAGAACAATCTCTTCGACAACGCAAACATATCACGCTGGATGAAATTGGTCGGCGACTTGCTCTGGGAGAGTTCCGTGAGCTAAACCTCATCGTAAAGGCAGACGTGGGTGGATCGGTAGAAGCACTTTCAGATTCACTGCTTAAACTTTCGACTGAGGAAGTTGCGGTCAATATCATTCATACCGGTGTTGGTGCCATTACCGACAGCGACGTGATGCTGGCCTCCGCATCTGATGCTGTAATCATTGGATTCCAGGTAAGACCGATGACTACGGCGCGAGCGATCGCGGAGCGAGAAGAAATCGACATTCGAAGCTATTCGATTATCTACGATGCGATTTCGGATGTCCGCGATGCTCTGGAAGGACTCTTGTCGCCGGAGAAAAGCGAAAAAACTCTTGGCACGGCCGAAGTGCGCGAGCTGTTCAAGATTCCGAAGATCGGTACGGTTGCCGGATGTTATGTCATTGAGGGGACGATCAAAAGGAGTGATCGAGTACGCCT
Organism: Rhodothermales bacterium; assembly: GCA_965224105.1. GTDB lineage: Bacteria > Bacteroidota > Rhodothermia > Rhodothermales > JABDKH01 > CBDCYH01. Next base: position 443,351 of record CBDCYH010000001.1, read on the forward strand.
GATTCGAGACGGTGTTGTTATCTACGAAGGAAGTCTATCATCCCTAAAAAGATTCAAGGACGACGTGCGCGAGGTGCAGTCGGGATATGAGTGTGGAATGGGGATGGAGAATTTCGACGACATCAAAGTAGGCGATCAGTTTGAGGCCTATGAAGTCATCGAGCTCAAGCGTAAGCTGGAAGTCTAGATGAGCATCCGTACTGAACGAGTTGGGAGACTCCTCCAGCGCGAACTAGCCCTGATCCTGCAAAATGAGTTCGCGGACGAAATCCCGGGTTTTGTGACCATCACGCATGTGCGTGTCACCGCCGACCTTGGGATCGCATACGTTTACCTCAGCATCATGGAGGGTACGCACGGATCGCGCGATGCTATTTTCAAGCATATCCAATCGCTGGTACCTAGAATTCGGCAATCTCTCGCTGCGAGGATCCGAAACCAGGTGCGAAAAATCGCGGAGCTGAAGTTTTTCATCGACGACACCTTCGAGAAGCGGGAAAAACTGGAAAGACTATTCGACCAAATTTCCGCAGATGAAACGGTCGACGATGATGAGTAGGGCTCCCGGCAAGCCGCTGGACACCTGGCAGCCGGAAAATGCAAAGTGGTCCCCTACGTTTGCCGTTTATCACCGAGAGTCCACCGGCCCCTTTCCAAAGGATGGGATCTATCTCATTGATAAGCCCGCAGGATGCACATCTGGATTCGTCGTTCAGATGCTTCGACGCAAGTTGAGGCAACGACGTATCGGCCACGCGGGGACTCTTGATCCGAACGCTACAGGTCTGTTACTTTGCATCGCGGGAAAGGCGACCAAGGCAAATAAACACATTCATGAACTGCCAAAGACCTACTCTGCGACAATCCGCCTCGGACAGATCACAGCTTCTTTGGACTCCGAAACGCCAGTCACCTGCGAAGTCACCACCGAATCGCTGTCAGCGGAACGAGTGAAATCCGTTGTCGAAAGTTTCGTCGGCTCCATTGTTCAGACAACACCTCACTTCTCCGCGGTTAAAGTGAATGGGCAACGATTGTACAAATCTGCGCATCGGGGGCAGGCGGTTTCTGTTTTACCTAAACGGAGTGTAACCATACACGCAATCACGGACATCTGCATCGAGCTACCAGTAGTGTCATTCGATGTGGTTTGTTCGACAGGCACGTATGTTCGATCACTTGCTGCTGACATTGGCGACAAGCTTGAGGTGGGAGCCCACCTGGCGAGCCTTCGGCGGATAGCGATTGGCCCGTTCTCGTGTACAGATGCGGTTCCTCTATCCGCATTCGACAACTTGGACTGATCTATGTCCAAGGAAAGGGAGCAACGACCAGAGGCTGTGGTGACAGTGGGTGTGATGGATGGTGTCCATTTAGGGCACCTTGAGGTCGTAGGTAAGGTCGTAAATGAAAGTCGCCTACGGAACGCAAGAGCCGTAGTCTTCACCCTCGACCCGCATCCGAGATCGGTAGTTAGTGGAGTAGACGTGCCTGCCCTTTGCACGCTGGAGGACAGGATCCAACTTCTCGTCAAAGCGGGTGTCGACCAAGTGGAGACAATCCAGTTCGATAAGAAAGTTTCCGCGATGAGTCCCGAGGAGTTCATCACGAAAAGGTTGATGGTCAATTACGACATAGTCGCAATGGTGGTCGGATATGACAACAGGATGGGAAGGAATCGAGCCGGTGATCAGATATTGTTGATCGAGTTGGGTTCAAAGTATAACTTCGACCTTGTAGAGGCAGTCGCTGTCGAGGTAGCCGGCGAACCTATCTCATCCAGTCGGATACGCACGATGCTTGCCGAGGGAGCGGTCGACGAGGCCGCGCTGCTCCTCGGAAGACCGTTCAGTGTCCGGAGCACCGTAGTTCAGGGTGAAAAGCGGGGAAGGACGATAGGCTACCCCACGGCCAACCTGGCAATTGATCCCCATATCACGCTGCCGGCAAGAGGAGTATACGCCGTCCGTGTGAGCTCCGGTGGAGTGCGCTATGCTGGAATGCTCAACCTTGGCGTTCGCCCGACTTTTGGACAATCGCAGCTAGTCATGGAGGTTCACATCATAGAATTCGATAAAGACATCTATGGTGAGACGATAAATATTGAATTCTTCGAGAGATTGAGGTCTGAGCGCAAGTTCGAGGGAATCGAAGCTCTCAGAAAGCAACTTTCGGACGATAAACGCCGTTGTATGGCGTCTTTGCGGGGTGTAATTTGACGCCCGTGGGGTTCCTGATCCGTGCAACACGGCTTCGCGGAATCCCGGAACAGAGCCAAACAGGCATACTGTTCTTCTTTAGCATGGTATTAATCTAAAGAGGATCAACTTGATTACCAGAGAAGAAAAGCAAGAACTCGTAGCCGCTCACGGCAAAAACGCATCGGATACCGGTGCCACCGAGGTTCAGATCGCAATTTTTAGCAAGCGTATCAACGAGCTTACGGCTCATCTCAAGAATCATCCGAAAGACCACTCCACCAGACGCGGCTTGTTGAAGCTCGTTGGTAAGAGGAGACGGCTGCTCAATTACCTGATGAACCGGGACATCATGCGTTACCGTGCCATCATCGAGAAGCTCGGAATTCGAAAATAGAATACAGATCGGCGGCGCAGTGCGTCGCCGTTCGTTTTGGTTGATGTTGACGCCGAAAGTCTTGGCGTGCAAACATGTCGATTGAAAGAATAGAAAGAAAGGAAAATAACAGAATGGCTGAAGCAACAATTCAGAGTATTGAAATAGAACCGGGTAAAACGATTACCCTCGAAACCGGTAAACTGGCTAAACTCGCCGGAGGCGCAGTAGTCGCCAGGCTGGGAGACACCATGGTGTTGGCAACTGCAGTAGTTGCCCCGGATGTCAAAGAAGGTCAGGGATGGTTCCCGTTGACCGTAGACTATAGAGAAAAATTTTCGTCCGCAGGGAAAATTCCCGGCGGCTTTATCAAAAGAGAAGGCAGACCCACAGACAAAGAGGTACTGACCAGTCGCCTGGTTGACAGAGCCATCCGACCACTGTTTCCGGATGGATTCCTCAACGAGGTCCAGCTAATCTGCTATGTGTTGTCTGCTGATGATCTGTATGACGCGGATGTGCTCGCAGGCGTCGCAGCGTCTGCAGCATTGTCCCTGACCGGCGCGCCTTTCGAAGGACCTATCGCGGAGGTACGCATCGGTAGACTCGACGGCTCGTTCATCGTGAACCCAACCCTGGAGGAGCTCGAGTTCAGCGACTTCAACCTGATGGTTGCAGGGCGAGAAGAAGCCCTTGTCATGGTTGAAGGTGAAATGGATGAGGTTTCGGAAGAAGACATGCTCGAGGCGTTCGACGTTGCGCATACGGCGATCAAAGCACTATGCGTCGGCCAACGTGAGCTGGTCGCAAATGCGGGTGGCGCAAAGCAGTTTGAATACACATCAGTTTCGTTGCCCGAGTCACTCTTGTCGGATGTACGACAAATTTGCGCCGACAAAATCGATCGCCACATCAGACAACCCTACGCAAAAGAAACCTTCTACGGCGGAATCGACGATATCAAGAACGAAGTCCTCGACCAAATGCTGGGAGACGGCGAAGGTGGTAGAAATGATGTATCCGATGCCGGCTACTCCGCAAGCCAGATTAAGCAGGCCGTAGGGGATGTCGAGAAGGATGTTATGCGTGAGATGATTCTCGCTGATGGGCTAAGAATTGACGGGCGCGGATTGACAGACGTGCGAAACATTTGGTGTGAGGTTGGCTACCTTCCTAGGGTCCATGGATCATCAATATTCACACGCGGCGAAACGCAGGTGTTGGCCAGTGTGACTCTAGGCACCAAGAGAGACGTGCAGGCGGTAGACCAGGTATTTGATACAACAGACCGAAGGTTCTATCTCCACTACAACTTCCCACCATTTTGCACAGGGGAGGCAAAATTCCTTAGGGGTGCCTCGAGACGCGAAATCGGACACGGATATTTGGCTGAGCGAGCACTTGCTGGGATGCTTCCGGATGAGGAGGAATTTCCGTATACCGTCAGGATAAACGCAGATGTTCTTGAAAGCAACGGGTCGTCGTCGATGGCCTCAGTTTGTTCAGGTTCTCTGGCCTTGATGGATGGAGGCGTACCAGTTAAGAAACCAGTTGCGGGTATTGCGATGGGCCTAATTAGCGATGGTACCCGCGTGTCGGTGCTGAGCGACATCCTCGGGACGGAGGATCATCTCGGTGACATGGACTTCAAGGTTACAGGTACCCGAGATGGAATCACGGCATGCCAGATGGACATCAAAATTGATGGCCTCACGAGAGAGGTGATGTCGAAGGCTTTGGCTCAAGCCAAAGACGGCCGAGAGCACATCCTGGCGATAATGAACGAAACGCTGGATGGTCCGAGAGACAATTTATCTCCATTCGCCCCTCGACTCACGCAGGTAGTGATTGATTCCGAGTTTATCGGAGCGTTGATCGGACCTGGCGGTAAGATTATTCAGGGGATTCAGCGAGACACCAACACGACAGTTGAGATTGAGGAGCGGGACGGAGCAGGCTACGTTACCGTTGCAGCAATGAATGAAACGGACGCTAGTGCAGCGCTCGACATTATCCGCGGAATCACGACGGTGCCAGAAGCTGGAACGGACTATGAGGGCGTTGTGAAAAACGTCCAGGGATTTGGCGCGATCGTCGAGATAATGCCTGGGAAAGAAGGACTTCTCCACATCTCGGAGCTGGATTATGGTTACGTCGAGAAGGTGGAAGACTACCTAAAGATTGGTGATCCTGTCAAAGTGAGGTTGCTTGAGGTAAGGAACGACGGAAAACTGCGGTTGAGTCGTAAGCCGTTCCTCGAAAAGCCTGAGGGCTATGTTGAGCCGGAGCGGAAACCTCGTGGAAACGGGCGTCGCGACGACCGACGGCGCGGCCGTGGCGGTCGGGACCGGGACCGGGATAGAGACAGGGGTGGTCGCGGGCGAGACCGGGATCGAGGCAGAGATAGGGACAGAGACTAGGGACAAAAGATGTCCAGCCGACAATGAGGCGCAGGGACAACTCCAATAGAATGCGCAATCAGAGCACTGCAGAATCACTGCAGTGCTCTGTGTTGTCTAATGGACTTCAGATTTTCTCGGAACGTGTAGATTCCGTTCGGTCTGTTTCCATCGGTCTTTGGGTAAGAACAGGAAGTGGCAACGAGACCATCCGGCAAGGTGGGATTAGCCACTTGACGGAGCACATGCTGTTCAAGGGCACGCGACGTCGGACTACTCGCCAAATTGCCCAGCGGCTGGAATCAGTTGGCGGTTACCTCAACGCTTTCACATCAAAAGAGTATACCTGCTACTATGCCAGATGCATGGACAAGCACATCGCGCGGGCGGTTGATCTACTTGGGGATATGGTAACTTCGCCATCTCTGCTTGCATCCGAGTTGGAGAAAGAAAAAGATGTCGTGGTTGAAGAAATGCAGATGTATCGCGACTCTCCAGAAGATCACATTTTCGATTACTTTGAAAGCGCCATCTACCCAAGCCATGCATTCGGTCGTCCCATCCTGGGAACGGAGAAATCGGTAAGAAATATTTCTCGTCATGATCTCGAAACATTCGTGAGGACGAGATACGTTCCGAACAGGATGTTCATTGTTGCCTCGGGCAACGTCCATCACGACAAACTGGTGTTGGAGGCGGAGAAATCTCTCGGTGCATTGGATCGAGGATCGAAGCGCAACAGTCGAAGGCGTCTCGACGCCTACCAACCAGTTGTGAAGCGTATCGAACGACCGATTGGTCAGGCGCACGTTGTGGTGGGAACGCGCGTATCAGGAGTTAAAGCAGATATGCAATCCAGCCTGGTTGTTCTGAATGCACTCCTAGGTGGGGGGATGTCGGGCATGCTCAACCAGAACATCCGAGAAAAGTATGGATACTGCTACAACGTGTATTCATTTCTCAACTCGTATTCTGCTGCGGGAGATTTTGGAGTCTACGCCGGTTGCCATCCTGACAAAGTGGATACTGTCGCGAAACTCATCGTCGACAATATTAAGAAAGTAGGATTTGGTCACGTTTCCAACCGGGCTGTAGACCAGGCTCGGAACCAACTGTGTGGTAGTTTAATCCTAGGATTGGAAAGCATGACGAACAGAATGATGAGAATCGGTCGTCAACAAATCAGCGAGAAGAGGTTCATGAGTGTTGGCCAGGTGATAGAGCGGGTCAACTCAGTTTCAAAAGCGGACCTTGCTGATACTGCCGCTGCCATCCTGGACAATACTCCGCTATCATCCATCACCCTTTTACCCTTGACCGACAAATGAAAATACTTGTAACCGGGGGAGCAGGCTTTATCGGATCCCACGTTGTCGACCATCTAGTTCGTTCGGGCCACGATGTTGACATTCTTGATGATCTTTCGGCGGGAAGTGAAGACAACATCAATGTTGGAGCCAACTTCTACAAACTGGATATTCGATCGAAGGAGGCATACAAGTTGGTTTCGGACAGGCGGTATGAAGTGATCGTTCACCATGCTGCCCAAATGGATGTTCGTAAATCTGTTTATGATCCGTCTTTTGATGCGGACGTAAACATTCGGGGGTTTCTCAATCTCGCGGAGGCGGGTCGACATACAGGAGTAAAGAAGTTTGTATTTGCCTCTACGGGAGGAGCCATTTATGGTGAGCCTGACTACACGCCCCAAGATGAGAATCATGCTCTACTCCCGTTATCGCCATACGGGATAACGAAACTATGCACAGAGAAGTATCTCTATTTCTACCAGCAGCAATATGGTATTGAGTATGTCTCGCTTCGATACGGAAACATCTATGGTCCGAGACAAAATCCCCATGGTGAAGCCGGTGTAATTGCCATTTTCGCGGAGCGGCTGCTGCGCAATGAAAAGCTTACTGTCTTTGGGGATGGGCTGCAGACCAGAGATTATGTGTTTGTTACAGATGTGGCTGAGGCTAATCTGCTCGCTACCCACCATGAAGGCAGCGGAATATTCAACGTGGGCACGGGAGTCGAAACGAATGTGAACCAACTCGTAGAAAGCATGGCAAAGATCACGGAAAGTTCGAGCGAGGTAGCCCATCAGCCTGAGCGACCCGGCGAGCAACGGCGGAGCGTGTTGTCGTTCAAGAAGTTGCAGGACTCCATGGGTTGGAAACCGAAAGTCCAGATGCAAGAGGGACTAGAAAAAACCATCGACTGGTTCAGAACTCAATAGGGCTCCATCCGTTTCAAAATGCATGTATAGAGTTCAACTTGACAAATTTGAGGGTCCACTGGACTTACTCCTCTTTTTCATCAAGAGAGACGAGTTGGATATCTACGACATTCCAATCGCTTCAATCACTGATGAGTTTTTGGAATATGTAAGAGTCCTCAAAGTGATTGATCTCGACCGTGTGGGTGATTTCATTTACATGGCCGCATTGCTCATCAATATAAAAGCCAGGCTATTGTTGCCGGTTCAACAGGTAGATGAGGAAGGCGAAATTGTTGACCCTCGGCAGGAATTGGTTGAACGACTGCTGGAATACGTCAGATACAAAGAGGCGGCTCAACAGTTAAGCTCGCTTTATGCTGAAAGGGACGAAATGGCAATCAGGGGTCCAGCGTCCACACCGGATGTTGAGAAATCATCGTCCATCGAGCTCGTCAAAGATGGCTCCGTCTTCGACCTGATCAAAGCGCTGAAAAGGGTTCTCGTAACCGCGGCCGAGGAAGCCCCACATGAGGTTGAATCAGAATCGTTTTCAATCGAGTCCCAACGAGAATTCCTACTCGAGACGCTCTCAACCGAGGTACCTCTGTCGTTTGTTTCCTTGATGACGGGGCGATCCAAGTCGTTCATTATAACAACATTTCTTGCAATACTAGAGATGGCTCGTTACGATGAAATCGTTATCGCGATTGAATCGATCGATGAGTTCTCCATTCGGAAAACAGGACAGATATCTTCTTCACTGGAATCAACCGATCTGACAAGCGCAATTGAAGCAGTTCACGAAGTTGCTGCTATTGAACTTGACCGCAGAGCGGAAGAAGCCCAAATCATTCGTAAAGATGAACCCGCCAAGAGCGAGCCAGTCATTTCGTAAACATTTGCCACAATGGCCAAAAAGGATCTGAACGAGCCCCTAGAATTTGAAGAGCTAGTACCGATTGTCGAAGCACTGATATTTGCAGCGGAAGAACCAGTTTCGATCGACAGACTTCGACAGGTTGTATCCGAAATATCCGGTACACGACCAGCAAAAAAGAAGCAGTTCGAAAAAGTGATCGAATTCCTTAACTCGGAATACGCAAAGACTGTTCGCTCTTTTCAAATTCAAAACTGGGCAGGTGGCTTTCGGCTCGCAACACTACCTGAGTACGCACCGTTTATTCGGAATCTTCTTCAAACAAGCAAAAGGAAACTGTCGCGATCTCTTGTGGAAACGCTTGCGATTTTGTCATACCGGCAGCCTGCTACAAAACCTGAGGTTGACTTTATCAGAGGCGTTGATTCGGATTATGCTCTGCGCCGGCTGCTCGAATTGGAACTAGCGGAAATTATTGGGCGACGAGACTCACCTGGTCGACCTCTGCTATATGGAACGACAGAACTATTTTTGGAAAAGTTTGGATTGCCCGACCTACAGAGCCTGCCCAATTTGCGGGAGATTGAGGAACTGTTGGCAGATCCTGACTTTGATAAAGAGAGAGCCCAACTCTTAATGAGTCAATCCATAGAGCATCCGATGGAGTCGGATCCAGTCGATCCTCTCGAAATGGCCAGCACCTCCACCGACGGGACGCACACGAACGGCCAGCCTTCGTAGATGTCATTCAAACGGTTTCAGGATAGGCAGAGAAGGCAACCCCCGAAGGACGATATCTTCGAAGATGGGAATCCGGTTCGCCTCAATAGATTTATTGCCGCTAGTGGTTTGTGCTCTCGGAGAAAGGCAGACGATTTCATCAAGGCTGGCAGGGTTAAAGTAAATGGAGATGTGACCACGGAGCTTGGCACAAAGGTGAATAAGGGCGACGTTGTTTTCGTCAATGGAAAACGCCTTGATCCATCACCCAAGAAATATCTACTCCTAAACAAAACCCGCAATACGATTACCACAGTCAAAGATGATCGGGGGCGAGCTACTGTTCTTGACACCGTTGGACCGGATAGCGAAGGCCTGTTTCCTGTAGGTCGGCTCGATAGAAATACTGAAGGTCTATTGATTCTCACAAACGACGGTGACCTGGCCCATCGACTAACCCATCCTAGCTTTGGGGTCCAAAAGATTTATGAGGTTGGGACCGAGGAGATTGTAACAGACGCGGATCTCCAAACACTCCGAACAGGGGTAGAACTCGACGATGGAGTGGCGAAGGCCGACCGGGTAACCAGGGTCGATGGTGTGACTGGCAATATTATCGCCCTGGCGATTCATGAAGGACGAAATCGGCAAGTTCGGCGAATGATGGAGGCAATGGGCTACAAGGTTAAACTACTACGGCGAGTCAAGTACGGAAATCTCACGATCAAAGGCGTACGAAAGGGGCGGTGGCGAATTCTAACCCCGAAGGAAATACGCGCGCTCAGACGGTCGGTCGGTCTAAAGGACTTACAGGACTAGGAGAATTAAGAACAATACGGTTCCACTAATCGTATCTTGGGCTATTCTTTTGATTTGAGAGAAAGCACTATGCAGTCAGTCCGGAAAGAAAAAGTCCGATCGGCGGGTTTGACCTATGACGATGTCCTTCTGGTTCCGGCCAGGACCTCGTTCATGCCGAGAGAGGTCAACACAGAAACCTGGCTGACACGAAATATTCGCCTCAACATTCCACTTGTGTCGGCGGCCATGGACACCGTAACGGAGTCGGATATGGCTATCGCGATAGCCAGGGAAGGAGGTGTTGGCGTTCTGCACAAGAACATGAGTATCGAGGAGCAGGCGGCTGAAGTCACAAGAGTAAAAAGATCCGAGAGCGGGATGATTCTCGATCCAATTACCTTGACGGCTGAGTCAACAATCCGGGATGCCAAGGCAATGATGGCGCGGTATTCTATTGGTGGAATTCCGGTTATCGATTCGGAGAGAAGACTTGTGGGGATTGTCACCAACCGGGATCTGCGCTTCCAACAAGAACTCGATGTCCCACTGTCTGAGGTAATGACGAAGGGACGCTTGGTGACTGCACCTGTTGGAACCACGCTCCTGAAGGCCGAGGAGCTTCTGCAAAAGCATAAGATTGAAAAACTTCCGGTGGTGGATGACCATGGCCACCTTAGGGGGTTGATTACGTTCAAGGATATTCAGAAGAAGCGTGAACACCCTTTTGCTTGCAAGGATGAGCACGGACGACTGAGGGTAGGCGCAGCAGTTGGGGTGGCGAGAGATACGGCCGATCGCGTGGCGTCCCTGGTTGCCCAAGATGTGGACTTTGTTGTGATCGATACTGCCCACGGTCATTCTGAACCTGTAATGGACGTTGTACGGGAAATCAGGTCAACTTTTGTCGGTGTTGAGCTGGTTGCCGGGAATGTGGCAACTGCCGAAGCCACTTCTGATCTCATTGATCTTGGAGTCGACGCAGTAAAAGTGGGAATCGGACCCGGATCAATTTGCACCACACGCGTTGTGGCCGGCGTAGGTGTACCGCAGTTAACAGCCGTGCTGGACTGCGCAAAGATCGGTCGAGACAGAGGGGTTCCGATTATCGCCGATGGTGGGGTGAAACAGACGGGTGACATACCCAAGGCTCTTGCGGCAGGAGCAAACACGGTCATGATAGGCGGCCTCTTTGCCAGCGTGGAGGAAAGCCCGGGAGAGACGATCCTGTACGAAGGGAGGAAGTTCAAGAGTTACCGGGGAATGGGTTCGCTTGGTGCCATGAAAAGTGGAAGCAAGGATCGGTACTTCCAGGACGCGGAGGACGATATCAAAAAGCTCGTGCCCGAAGGTATTGAGGGTCGCGTCCCGTACTCGGGTACTCTTAGCGAAGTAGTTTATCAAATGATTGGAGGAACAAGAGCTGCAATGGGTTATACGGGTTGCCAAACAATTGATGACCTATTCGAAAAGGCTTCGTTAATCAGAATTACAGCGTCAGGCCTTCGCGAAAGCCACCCGCACGATGTGACGATCACCAAAGAGTCGCCAAACTACAGCAGCCGATCGGTCTAGTATGCGGATCGATTCACTCCGCACAATTCTCAGGAAAGCCGGAGCATCAGAATCGGCCGTCATCGCCTTGTTCTCGCCAAGCGAAGTAAGGTGGGCAAGCAATTTCTCGGGTTCAGCCGGCATCCTTCTACTATCCGCTTCAGAGGCAGTCCTTTTCACCGACTCCAGGTATGCCCAGCAGGTCAACAGTGAGTGCGATTTAGATTCGATTACTCCGGCCATAGTCTCGTCCATCGCAGGGGCAGTCACTGCCTATTGCAAAGAAAAAAACGTATCCGAAATTCTCTACGATCCGGGTTCTTTGCCTCACTCGAAATGGATTCAGGTCGACCAAGAAGTAAGACCCGCGTGGACAAGCATTAGCGACCAACTCAAGGTGCTGATTGCGTCGAAAACGTCCGATGAAATAAATGCCATCAAGAAGGCCGTGTCAATAGCTGAAAACGCCATGCAGAAAGTACTAGGTGAGCCTGTTCTGGGGTCGTCAGAACGGGAGATTTCGGCGAAGCTAGTGTTCCATATGATCGAGGGTGGCGCGGAGCGTCCGTCGTTTGATCCTATTGTGGCGTCAGGTCCCAATTCCGCAATGCCGCACGTGAGACCAAGTGATCGGACAATAAAAGAAGGAGACACACTACTTATCGATTGGGGATGTATTGTTGATGGCTATGCATCCGACATCACGCGAACGTATTTCGTCGGCACACCATCATTCAAACAAAAGCAGTTCTACGCCTTCGTGTTGGAAGGCAATAATCTGGGTATAAGCCAATGCCGCTCGGGCAGACTTGGATCAGAAGTTGACGCCACAGTTAGAGATCATCTTGATCAATTGGGGGTCGGCGACAAGTTTGCGCATAGTCTTGGCCATGGGGTTGGGATGGACGTGCATGAGTGGCCTGGTTTAACTAAAAGACGCGACGATCTGCTGCCCGAGAATTGTGTAGTAACCATCGAGCCCGGGCTGTACCTGCCGGGCGAGTTTGGAATACGGATTGAGGACATGATTCGACTTTCGGGACCTGACGAGCCAGCTGAAGTCCTGACTACATTACCGAAAGATCTAGCGGTGTTGACTCGATGACGCACGCCTTGGTGCTTGCCTATTATTTTCCACCGATGGGATTAAGTGGTGTTCAAAGAATCACCAAGTTTGCCAAGTACCTACCGTCGTACGGGGTGTTACCCACAATTATCACCTCAGGCGCATCGGGCTATTATGCCTTTGATGAGACCCTTCTGGAAGATGTATCTGATATCGAAATTATCCGAACAGATAGCATGGATCCTACGCGAGTTCCAGTAAGGAATCTAAAATCAATGCCTCCTGAACTCCTGCGGCGGATGCTACACAGAATAACATCATGGATAGCGATTCCGGATAACAAGGTTGGATGGAAGAGTAAAGCGGTTGGCGCGGCGTTGGATCATTGCAAAGCAAATAAGTGCGACGTGATTCTATCAACAGCGCCACCATACACTTCACACCTTGCAGCAGTGGAAGTCGGACAAAAACTGGGGATTCCAGTCGTGTTGGACTACCGCGATGACTGGGTGGGAAACCCTCGCCACTACTACCCAACAACACGTCATCTCGAAAAGCATCGTGCACTTCAAAACGCGGTCCACGAACGTGCGGATACTGTTATCACGATAAACGACCAAATTAGAGAGTCGCTGGTACAGGAATCGCCTGCGGTACAGAACAAAATTTGTGTAATACCGCAAGGATTCGATCCTGACGATTTTGGTGGTACAGCACCCATCCGGGGAAACTATTGTAAATTTGTCTACGCCGGTGTGTTTTATGGCGCTCAGAGGCCGGACACCTTTCTGAATGCAGTCGCAGAATTGCAGAAGGAAAAACCGAAGCTCATCAGCAGAGCAAGATTTCGTTTCGTTGGACTAATGCCAAATAGTTTTCATCAATGGAAAAAAAGACTTGGTGAGCTAATTGAAACGACTGGATATCTACCGCACAAAGAGTCGTGCGCTGAGCTGGAAGGGGCTGATGTATTGTGGCTGACCGTTGGCGATATACCCGGCGCAGACCAAATCTCCACCGGTAAGCTATACGAGTATATGGGAGCGGGAAAGCCGATCCTCGCGCTTGTGCCGGAAGGGGCAGCGAAGGATACAGTTACAACGTATGGAGGAAAGTGCGTACACCCAAAAGATGAAAAAGGTGTTCAAATGGCGATTGAGAACTATATCAAGCAATGGCTTGACAAATCCTTCGATGCAGTTGATTTGGAGTACGCTGCGCAACATGACCGCGCCATGCTTTCAAATCGTCTCGCGCAAATACTAGTTAACAGCAGTGGCAAAGAATCGATATAGTTCGCTCGTATCGTTTACTGTCCAGTGGTGTTCGCCACGCGCACTTTCTTGCAGCACGCAGCTCAATTCGCGAAGTTTGTCAAGTGGAGAAACACCACGTTTGTCGGTAATGAGTCCCTGAATATCAATCGTACTGTTTGGCGCGTAAGACCGCCATGCTGAAATAAACTCCGCTTGCCCTTTTGACGACTTAGTGTTGGAAGCGATAAAGAACTCGAGCAAACCTGCGAGCGTCTTACTGCCATCCGAAATTTTCCTCAGTTCCATATCGAGTAGAAATCCGAGCACCGAACCCTCATAATAGGTGAACAGCATGGATTCCCGGTCATGGTAAAATGAATCGCATGCGTCACTGAGAGACAGTCGACTTCTACCTATCTCATCACCCATCCTGGAATAGTCCGTTACACGGTTTACAAAGCCCTCCAGGCTTGTAAGCTGTGCATCAAGCAGAACCGTATTTGAGAGATACTCAGCAAAACCTTCGCGGAGCCAACAAACGTCTTGTTTCCAGTCTGAGCGCTTTATGGGAAGATTCGAACCTAGATCAGCGTGGGCATATGTTGCCGTGTGCACCAGTTCGTGCGCAACGGTTTGAAGAATCCGTGGTCCCGAGAGTTCCCACAGAGTCCCAAAGTCCATTTGCTCGGGAATGGTAAGCTGTATGCTGGATGCTCCGGCTGTCGCAGACGACATACTACCTTCAGGAGCAGAATCGTGGATGAGCAATACGATCCTCTCATCGAACTTTTTAACCCGCAGACTTCGCTGTGCAGATCGGAAAACAGAGGCGATAGACTGAACGGCGTCGGGATACTGCGAAATGTTGTCATCGCCTGTCCATACGATTACGAACTCGGTCTCCAGAAAGTGCACCGCAATGCTTGACGCATTCCTGTGAGCGATGAAATAGTTGTTTAGGAGCGAAAAGAGATTGGGGATTGTGGTCACATCCGTATCACGATCCCACGGAGTGATCACCCGCCATTCCGCCGGGATATCCCAGTCCAACTGAACGGACACGTCCTCGTCAAATGCCTTAGGTACGACGAAGGCGTAGCGTGACAGAAACAAGATGTCGTCAGAAATTCGCGGGACAGTACCACTCCACACATTTCTGTCCAGCGGGGAAAGGTACTTCGCCGACTCGCTAAGAGTATACTGGAACTGAATGTCGGATCCCGAAACGCTTGCTATCCAGTCACCCTGTCGTGAGCGCTTGACTCGCAGTCCTCCAGTGCTTGACGTAAACTTGATATTTTCAATGATATCGAGCTCGCTTGTTCCAAACGTATTCTGTACCGCAAGACGGTGCTTTCCGCGGCTGATGTTTTCGAGTTGCCCCTCAATAACGATTTGTTGGGTCGCCTCATCCAGCGAGATCTGATACGTGAGTCGTGGAGGTCCTTGCCCAGACTCAATCTGAACACCCGCGACAAGCGGGATAACAAATAGTAGAAGGGTAGCCGATATCTTTACAGGCAGCATAATCGGAAACACCGGAACCAGCGCATATTGGATACTGTATCGGCGCAGCTACGAAGGCTTAAACAGCCACCTAATTCTTACCCCTAGCGGTCGGCACTCCAGCTTCATATGACCCCCTCGCGATTTCGCCGCATCCATTGTCTTTCGATTCTTGGTGCAATCCTCTCTGGTTTGCTGTCGGTCCCAGCTTTTGCCCAGGTGGAAATCGTTGTAGTAGCAGATGGCGAAAGGGCGGCTAACACCCAACTCTACTCTGCGCAGGCCAGGGCAAGATTCGAGGCGGCTGGTCAATCTATTTTGAGTGTTGAAAAGTCACCCCTTCCTGACAAGCAGTTTCCGTATACGCACGTCATTGTTGTTCCAGATTCGGCAGCCGCCAAGCGGGTTATGGCGGATATCAAAGGCAAGTCTGGAATTGCCAACGTGCAGTTTAACTACTCGTACGTGCTCGATGCGTTCACACAGCCGATGTCCAGTGCAGCCAGAGATCCCTTTGCTGATAGCCTCGAACATCTGGTAAGTATCAATGCCCTTGATTTGAACGTGCCCCCTCAAAAGAACACACCCGTGGTAGGTCTCGTAGATACGGGAATCTATTTTGATCATCCTGACCTCGCGGCGAACGTTTTCGCCAACCCGGCCGAAGATTTAAACGGTAACGGGATTTTCGATGAAGCGGACCTGAACGGAATTGACGACGATGGCAACGGCTACATCGACGACGTCGCCGGGTATGATTTTGTCGATCGGCGGACCGCAGAAATGGGAGACTATTCTGATCGAGACCCAGATGCTTCTGACGACGGATCCGGTCACGGTACAACTGTCGCAGGTGTTGTCGCAGCGGTAGCCGACAATGACATTGGTATTCGGGGCGTCGCTCCGTTGACAAAAATACTTCCGCTTAGGGCGTTCGGAACCGACGGCAGGGGTGATGACCTGGACATCGCCGCGGCAATAGTTTATGCAGCAGATTCCGGGGTTGACGTCCTGAACCTGTCATTTGGCAATAACTACTTTTCACCCTTAATGCTCACGGCGATTCAGTATGCGCAAGCTGCGGGTGTGGTTGTCGTTGCCTCTGCAGGTAATCTTGGAGGCGATGATCCGCACTATCCCTCCGACTACGACGGCGTTATTTCTGTCGCATGGCTCAATCGGGAGGGCGTGCAGATTTCGTCACGAGGAACTCACGGTGCGGGATTGGACCTCGGCGCTCCTGGCTCTCAGATATTTACGACCCAGATGCCTCAATCAGTATTTAATGGTTCTGATGAGATGTATGGACGCGTTAGCGGTTCGTCTATTTCTGCGCCGATGGTGTCCGGAGCTGCTGCCCTCATAAAGGGTCAGTATCCAGACCTGGGGCCTGAAGACATCCGGACACTGATCGTCCAGTCGGCAACGGATATCGATGAAGTTGGTTGGGATCACAGAACTGGCGCCGGTAATCTGAACGTAAGAGATGCGTTAGCGCTCGCAGCTCCAGCGGAGGTTGGTGTATCTGTACCGGCCATGGACGCCGGCGTAACGGGAGACAGAGTTGCAATCGTTGGGACTGTCGTCCACCCATCGCTGCTTGGCTTCCAGCTGCAGTACACGATAGGAACAGAAGACCTTGATAGTGCTGATTGGATTAATATCGGAAACCTCCAGACTGGACAACTGATTGCAGACACGCTTGCGTTATGGAACATTGGCTCTCTAGTGGACTCTGTGTACACGCTGCGGCTTACCGCAAACGTTTCCGATGCGGCAGACATAGAACAGCGATATCGAGTTTATGTGGATAACACCGCTCCGGATATAGAGATTGTTTCGGCGCTGCCCTCCTTGCATCATAAAGGTGTGGGCTTCACACTGGACATTATATCGGATGATGAAACCACCGTCACCGTCACTCCTGATGGCCGTCCATCACTAGTATCCGACAGAGTCTCTAGACGGCATGGTATTCATTGGGAGGGGAGTCCTCTAGCAACGCTTACCCAAATTGATGTAAACATCGTCGTAACAAACCGATCTGGTCTTGCCACGACCATCGATACGACTGTTCCACTACTACTGGAGCGACTGCAGGAGGGACTGCTGTTAACCGATGCAATGTGGCCTAATTCGGGTTACATCCTTCCGGCTAGTACCGATTTTGACAACGACGGCCTCCCTGAAGTGGTACTCAATCAATTCCAGGATGGCACCGTTGGAGACACGCTGTTTTTTCTTGAGTTTGATGGACAGGCACTCAGGCCAGCGTCTTTTCTAATTGCGAACGTCATTCCGAGAGACATTGGGGATACAGATAGCGATGGCTTAACGGAGCTCCTGACCCAGGTCGGGGCGGCCACTATCATCTTCGAACAGAGCGATGCAACGTCGTTCCCAAATGATCCTATTCTCGTTGATACTACGGGCCTAAGCGACCCTCTAGATCCAGAGGCGGTGTGGGGAACGCAGCTGGTTAATCTGGATGATGATCCAGACGACGAACTTCTTAGCCACAACGGAAGACAATTCCGGATCCACGATCTTCAGGACTCACAGCTCGTATTGCAAGCGGTGCTCGCAAATCCAACATCAACATCGGGTTCGGAGGTGAACGAAAACTTGTTTGGCCAACCAAAAGCTGTAGTGTTGGACATCAACCAAAACGGCAATATCAACATACTTGTCGGTGACACGGACGGCGATCTAATCCTCTACGAACGCACCTCCGGCTCATCGTTCGAGGTGATTTGGACCCACGAAACAAATCGATACGATGCTGGGGATCGTTTCACTGTTCTTGATGCGAGCGGAGATGGTAATTATGAGATCGTGACATACACCCACAATTGGCTCAACGTTACCACAGAGCGAATCCGCGAACCCGATTACGCTACCGTAACCGTATTCACCGTTCCTGTTGGAGGTTCACCAAATCAGCTCCAACAGTTTTCACTTCCCGGGGAGATTAACAACAACGGGACGTTTTCGTCGGGTGATCTGGATGGTGATGGGGCTCAGGAACTAGTTGTCGCGAACGCACCGGATCTTTTTGTCATGGACTGGGACCCAGCCTCTTCGGTGCTAGTCCCCATTGCCTACACAAACACGAAGGAATTTGGAGGACTCCGATCACCCGGAATTACCAACCTTGAAATGTTAGGCAACAGGTCGGAGAGTTTTGTATACGGTACGGTAAACGGTGGTCTTGTTCATTCCGTTGTAGACACAACCGCAATCGTTAATCCAGCCCCCTCGATTAGACATTATTATGTCACGAGTGATTCTACTGCTCAAATTTACTGGGCGACTGCAGGACTTCCCGTCGACTCAACGACTGTCTACAGATCTCCGGACGGACAGGATTTCGATCCGATCCAAACAACAGCCGACTTTAATGCGAGTATAGTCGGACAGGTCACTTCGGAGGTTGCGGTTGCTGCGTGGAGGGGAGGGGCAATGTCGAGTCTGTCCAGACCAGTTAAACTGCAGCCGCATGTCCCTGCGCATTTTGTAGGAGCCAGGTCCGATGCGAATCACACCGAGCTGGAGTTTTCGGATGAGATGCAGGCCACCGATTCAACCGCCTTCGCGATCGAATTTGCAGGATCCAGAGAAATTGTCTCGCCACTCTTCCGTGCCGGAGGTAGGCAGATCCTGCTTCCGATTCCAATTGAGCGAACTGGTAATTCGTTTTTCGTTTCGTGGGAGAATCTGCTGGACAATCGTAACGGCGTAGTGGGCGACTCGAGGATCGGTCCCGTAGCTATTCCGTCACCAGGCAGCGGTTTTCATATTACCTCCTGGGAAAAAGTCGACGCGCAAACCATCCGGATCTACTTTTCACGGGATGTTGCTGCGGATGCGGGCCAGGATTTGTCACAATACTCGCTTGACCCACACGGTGCTGTTACATCCGTTGGAGTGGACCCGGAAAATGACAACGCCATTATTGTTTCCATGACGGATGTGGCAATAGAGCCAACAGGCTTAAACGTAACGTTGACGATCTCTGGCCTACATAGCAGGGACGGATTGCTACTGGATGAGAAGGGGAGTACAATTAGACTGGTTCAGTCCGCAATATCTGTCGAGAATGCGTATGTGTTTCCGAATCCCGTAGTGGTTTCCTCCCACGGTCCGCGACTCACCATTGCTTCGGTACCACTCGGTAGTGAAATTGCAATTATCAACGCTAATGGTGCGCTGGTCAAGAGCGTTGTACAGGAATCAAACATTGAGGCATTTCGCTGGGACCTGCGGGATTCAGATGGCCAGCCGGTTCCATCTGGACTGTATATTATCCGAATCAACAATGAGCATGAAGACGTATCAACCGTTGTGAAAGCAGTGATAATCCGCTAAATGGATCCAAGCACACTCAAAATTGTCTCTCCGAGTTCGCTCGAGAACCTGGACTCGATTGTCGACCAATCGCGGGAGTTCTTGTTGGAGCAGCTTGGCGAAACGGATGTGTCGCATAGTGCGCTATTGCTAATATCAGAGGCTGTAGCGAACGGAATGGAGCATGGCAATAACAACGATCCAACAAAAACGGTCGAGATACGTCTGGTAGTTCTTGCAGACAAAGTCAGTGTAGAGGTTGAAGACGAAGGGACTGGGTTCGATCGCGAATCGGTAGTTGATCCGCTGCTCGACGAAAACTTGCTTGCTACCGGTGGTCGCGGATTGTTTTTGATAGAATCGCTCGCCACAAACGTCGAGTACCTCAACGGCGGCCAGTGCGTCCGATTTGAGCTCGAGCGATAGTGGCGTCGTGACACGTGCAGAAAGACTACCACAGATACTTCTCCTGGTTTTAGTCGTCACGTGCGCTGCGGCCGCCAATCTTCCAGAGTACAGGCTTCTATTTGTTCTAACCACAATCACAGCTGTTGGAACACTTTACCTTTGTTCGCTAAGCTATTGGCCTACAAAGTGGCAGCTAATCGCGGGAGCGGTCGTGCTTCGACTCTTGTTCCTTCCTCTCGGGCCCTCACTCTCCGACGATTCCTTCCGGTACCTCTGGGACGGAGCAGTTACTCTTGACGGTAAATCTCCTTATGAAGCTACTCCTGCCGGGAATGAGGGTATAAACGACGAAACGCTGCAGGTGCTCTTGGATGAGATGAACTCGCGAGACTTCTACTCTGTCTACCCGCCCACATCCCAAATTGTTTTTGCAGGATCTGTAGGCCTGGCACGCGGCCTTTTCGGTGACAGTTGGAAGGCATCGTACTACACGCTAAAGGTATTTCTAATTCTTCTAGATCTGGCGGCCATCGCCATTTTACTCGGGTTGGCCAGACCGCGGTTTGTCATGCTGTATGCTTGGAACCCGGTAGTTGCCATCGAGACAGCGGGACAACCACACACTGAAACAATCCTTGTACTACTTCTGGTCGGCTTGCTCTGGCTTGTCAGATCGGATCGCAAAGTAGGAGGGAGGGGGGCGCTCCTTGCAGCAGCAACGTGGACAAAACTCTATCCCATCTTGTTTTTACCCTTATGGTGGAAACGAATTAACGTCCGGTTTGCAATGGAGTTTATTTTTTGCACACTCTTGCTGTGGATTCCATTCTATGCGGCCGGAATCTTCTCAAACATCGCCGAATCGCTTCGGCTTTACACCGGGTACTACGAGTTCAACGCTGGACTATACTATCTCCTCAAGCAGTTCGGTTGGATGTTGTTTCATTCAGACGTAAGCAAGCAGCTCGGGCCTCTACTGCAGCTTGTATTTCTGATTTCGCTTCCCGCAATCTGGTGGAAGGCCCATAGATCTAAGTGGCGCTTCGCCGACGGTATGGTAATGATCATTACAGTATATCTCGTCTTGGCGACAACAGTGCATCCCTGGTATTTGCTTCCCATCCTTGCTCTACTTCCATTAACAAGCCCATCCTTTCCGAAACACGCCTACTTATGGTTAACTACATTCTCGGTCGGCACGTATTTACTATACGTTGAGCAATCATACTTTCTTTGGGTCGTCGTCGCATGGGCTGGTTTTGTCGGACTGGTGTTACTTGAAAACAAGCGGGTTAATAGAGCACTACTCAAAAAGAGATCAAAGCAGAAGGCTGATCGATTAATCAATCACCTGCCTGTTAGAGAAAACGCAAAGCTCCTGGATATCGGCTGCGCAGAAGGATTCGTTGGTCAAGAAATTGCCATGAGATTAGAGATCCATGTTGAGCTCGTTGATGTTATCGACATGAATCAAACATCGCTCCCTCACAAAACATATGCGGGGGATGTACTGCCATTCGACGACGAAGCCTTTACTGACAGCTTGTTATACTTCGTACTGCATCACTCCCAAAACCCACGCAACGTCCTAGCGGAGGCTGCCCGCGTATCGTCGGATCAAATCCTTGTTGTCGAATCGGTCTACGAATCAATATGGGATCGATGGGTTTTGCGCGCAATAGACACCGTGGCAAATCGAGTTCGCTCGTTTGGGCTAATGACGAATCAGGAAGAGTACCTGAATCATAAAACCGTCGAAGAGTGGGAAGCTATTTTCCGGGAAATGGAAGGATCGAGAGTCGAAATTGAGACCTGGGGGCGTTTTCCTCACAAGCAAATGATGGCCAAAATCCAACTTTGAGGCGATTGCCTAGATAACGGGGGAGTCTCGGCCAATAGCGAGGTAATCGTCAGCGAATTGGTGATCGGGGGCGATCCAGGAGGCGTCCGGATACTGCCGGAACCACGTAACCTGTCGCTTTGCGTATCGACGGGTGTTCCGCTTAATCAGTCGAATCATCTCCGATCTGTCGTACAGGCGATCCAGGAAACCGAAAACCTCACGATAACCGATCGTTCTCAGAGAGGAGGTACCAAGATCCCAACCTGCTGCTTTCAAATGAGCTACTTCTTCGACAAGTCCGCTCGCTAACATCTGATCTACCCGCGCATTGATGCGACGGTACAGGTCGCTCCTGTCCCTTTGCATCACGTACAGATGGTACTTGAATTTTGGTTTGGCCCGATTGTTTTCAAAGAAGTAGGAGATCGGGCGTCCTGTGTCGTGAAAGACTTCGAGACCGCGTAGAATCCGTTGCGATTTTGTTTTGTCGAGCGTCCGGGCATATGCTGCATCGACCTGCTGCAGCTCCTCAAAAAGAGCGTCCAGGCCTTCGCCTTTCAATCGACTTGCCATTTGAGCACGCGTAGTCTCTCTGACTGTTGGAATGTTGGCGAGGCCTCGTATCAAGGCGTGCAGATACAATGTCGACCCGCCGACAATTAAGGGGATTTTGTCCCTCGAGATAATATCAGAAATTCGATCCTCTGCAGACTCTGCAAACATCCCGGCTGTGTTATGTTCGCCCAGATCCAACTCGTTGATAAAGTGGTGTGGTACCGTTCGTTGCTCCAGCGCGCTAGGTTTGGCAGTCCCGGCGTTTAGCTGTCTATAGATTTGACGGCTGTCGCAAGAAACGATTTCAGCATCCAACTGCTTTGCAGCCGATATGCTTTGTGCCGTTTTACCAACGCAGGTTGGGCCAACAAGAACCGGTATCCGAAAAGTATCGTTCAAAGAGGATGAACGCAGAGTTGTGCCTGAAGTACGAGCACCAAGGTACAAATGTACACTAACAATTTGTGCTGACTAAGAACGGAATGGAAGATTAGTACGTTGGAACCGTAGCGTCAATTTCGCGGCTCCAAGCCAAAATCCCGCCTGCAACGTTTACTGCATTAGGATACCCGGACTTGATTAAGAAACGAGTCATCCGTGCAGACCGTCCGCCCGACCTGCAGAGGACAGCGATCTCCGTGGATTTGTCCTCTGGTAATTCATCCATACGTGCAGGGAGCTCCGGCATGGGAATGTTCTCACCACCGATATTGCAAAATGCGAATTCGTCGTTCATCCGAACATCCAGAAGTAGGAAATTGTCGGAGGTTCCTGCTTCGAGTAGATCTTTAAGTTGCGACACGGAAATCGCTGGGATGGGTTTGCTGAACACGGGACCTTTGGAATACAGTTGTTTTGGATTGAAAGCGATTGACTGCAGCAGTACTCACTGAACGAGCGGCGGTTCTACTTTGGTCAACTCGGCGACACGATCAGCCTGCGCCAAAGGTTGGTTGCTCTCGACGCGTTGTTTATCTGACAAGCATCGGTTAACCGGTGAGTTGAAACTATGCACAAAGGCTGCTAACTTGTGATAACTAATCTTATCACAAGTAGTAAATCCGCCTCAAAAGAGCTCATGAGCGAACTAGCAAAAATAGCCAGCCCTGGTAGCATTTCGATCTCTTCGCCGACGGTCAACTTACTGCCAGCGTTCCTGCATCGTTTCGACCGTGCTCAGACCAGACGTGCCTATGCAAACGATTTAACCAGCTTTTTTGAAACCGACTTGATTGATGCTGCTATGGCATCATCCATCACCTTCATGCACGTAAATGAGCATATAGCGTCATTGGAAACATCGGGAGCGAAAACTTCAACGATCAAGCGTCGTTTGTCCGCCCTCAGAGGCTTCTTTTCCTGGCTGGAAGCTCTGGAGATCATACAACGCAATCCAACCAAGAAAGAGCTGCTCAGACGCATCAGGAGTAGCGATTCCCGTAGTAAGCCTTTTGTCTTTCTCTCACAAACGCAAGTAAGCGCTCTGGTCAGGGCCTCGGCATACTCCAAAATAGCAGCAGTCAGAAACCGGGCACTCATCCTAACAATGGTTAACTGCGTTCTACGACGTTCGGAAGCGGCTGCTATGGATTTTGAACACATTAGACCGCTTGGCAAGTATTGGATTTTAGATCTCCCACTTGCCAAAGGTGGATCGGATCAATACGTCAAGATTCCCGACCACGTGGTCTCGGAAATTGATGATGTAAAATCAGAATATGGATACTCGTCAGGACCAATCTGGCGTTCGCTGAGCAATAACGCAAGAGGTAAACGGTTGTCTACCAATACTATATATAATATTGTTCGAGCATCCGCTATGCATGCTGGATTGGAACTCGACATCGGCGCCCACACCCTGCGACATACCGGATGCACTCTCGCCATCGAAAACGGTGCGACGATCCAGCAGGTGAAAGAGCACGCCCGTCACAAGAATGTAGAGACGACGATGACATACATCCACCAGCGCGACAAACTTCGCGACAGCGCTGCAGATTTCATCGCGATCAAAGGAGAAGAACCGCCTTCGGATTAGGCGGCTTCCGTCGCGACGGCCTCTCCCGTTGCAAAAAAGTGCATTGCCTTCGGGTCCAGCGAAATTCCAATTTCCGACCCAGGTTCAGGCAGCTGATTCGCTGGCACGCGACCGACAATTGCAAACCCGTGTAGAGTAGCGTAAACAACGGTTTCGTTGCCCATTGGCTCTATTACGTCCACAGTTGCTCTTGCCGGGCTGGTCATATCAATGGAGACGTCTTCGGGCCGGATCCCAAGAGCAAGAGGAATCCCCCGCGGCTCGTGGGACGCCAGGCCGCTTACAGGAATTGCCGTCTGCGAGCCCTCGACGACGAACGCGGATCCATCGTCAAGAATATGACCATCGATAAAGTTCATGGAAGGACTGCCAATAAACCCAGCGACGAATTTGTTCGCGGGCGAATTGTACAACTCCAGCGGCGGTGCAACCTGTTGAATGTGCCCATCCTTCATTACAACAATGCGATCACCCATTGTCATGGCTTCGACCTGGTCGTGTGTAACGTACACCATCGTTGCGTTTAACCTGCGATGCAGCTTCGAAATCTCCGTCCTCATCTGGACTCGAAGTTTGGCATCCAGATTTGACAATGGCTCATCAAAAAGAAACACGCTTGGCTTCCGGACTATCGCGCGTCCTACTGCAACACGCTGTCTCTGTCCACCTGACAACGCGCCGGGTTTTCTGTCCAGGACTTTCTCAATGCCAAGAATTCCAGCGGCCTCCTCTACCCTGCTCTTAATCTCCCCTTTCGGATATTTTCTCAACTTCAGGCCGAACGCCATATTGTCGAACACCGTCATGTGCGGATACAACGCGTAGTTCTGAAACACCATTGCGATGTCGCGGTCCTTGGGAGGAATGTCATTTACCCTATTCCCATCGAGGAGAAGATCCCCACTCGTTATTGCTTCGAGACCAGCAATCATGCGGAGGGTAGTACTTTTCCCGCATCCTGACGGCCCTACAAGCACGACAAACTCGCCGTCCTCGATGTCGAAGCTGGCGTCATGAACAGCAACAAATCCGTTCTCATACACCTTGCGAATTGAATCCAGTTTCACACTTGCCATAGCCGCCTGTTCTTAAATTTTGTTGGGTCTACCAATATATTGAACTATTGGAACTCCCTAAGCAATTGATTGCCCCTCTTGCACGCCAAAAACACGTTTGTAATGAAAATTCCTTCCTTCGACGGTCACATGGACTCCACCATCAAGGGTACAAATTTCACCGAGTTTGGTGAAGTTTATCATGGCAAGGTTCGCGACACCTACGCCCACGGCGACAGACTTATCCTGGTGACCTCGGACCGGATTTCTGCCTTCGACCATGTCCTTAAGCAGACAATCCCATTCAAAGGCCAGGTACTTAACCAGCTAGCCGGTTATTTCTTCGAGAAAACAGCAGATGTTGCCCGCAACCATATCATCGAGATTCCTGACCCGAATGTCACAATCGCGCACAAATGTGATACTGTCCCGGTTGAGTTTGTTGTCCGGGGTTACCTTGTAGGTCACGCATGGCGCACGTATCGTTCGGGCTTAAGAACTTTGTGTGGTGTCTCGTTACCAGATGGGATGGTCGAAAATGAAAAGTTTCGGTCTCCGATCCTTACTCCAACGACGAAAGCACATGAGGGTCATGACGAAGACATCTCCGAGGAGGAAATCATTGCTCAAGGGATTCTGGATCAAGAAACGTTCGACCATCTAAAGGCACTGTCCATGGCCCTGTTTGAGCGTGGCACCGCGATGGCGGCTGAGCGAGGCCTCCTGCTCGTTGACACCAAGTATGAGTTTGGGAAATCCGCAACCGGAGAGTTCCTGGTAATTGATGAAGTACACACGCCAGACTCATCCAGGTATTTCTATTTGGATACGTATGATGAGCTGCTTGCGCAGGGTAAACCTCAGCGCCAACTGTCAAAAGAGTTTGTGCGCGAGTGGTTGATGGATCAGGGCTTCATGGGAAAAGAGGGCCAGGAATTGCCGGACCTTCCAGACAGTTTCCGGGCGGAAGTTTCGCTCCGATACGTAGAACTCTATGAGTCTATCACAGGACTCGAGTTCAAACCTGACACCAGCGCCGATCCAGTCGCACGGATCGAGTCCAACATCCGATCAGCCCTGGGTACCCCCGAGGCCGTATAGCTCGGGCCTGCGATCGCC
This sequence comes from Rhodothermales bacterium, assembly GCA_965224105.1. Lineage (GTDB taxonomy): Bacteria > Bacteroidota > Rhodothermia > Rhodothermales > JABDKH01 > CBDCYH01. Next base: position 469,690 of record CBDCYH010000001.1, read on the forward strand.
GAACATGTGATTGGTTGTCGTTAGTTGTTTCTGGCGTGCCATTGCTAAGTCAATCTCGCAGCTGACGACCTCCTGTGTCTCGCGCCCAGCTGATACGAGGACTTCGCCCCGCGGGTCACAGACCAAACTCTGGCCGATGTATGCGACTTCACCTTCCGCACCGATTCTGTTCGCAGTTGCTGTAAATACCCGATTCTCCAGAGCGCGAATAGGCATCGATCGAGGACAGTTTTTGCGAACAAGGTTGGATGGGTGAGCAATAATATCCGCGCCAAGTAACGCAAGTGTGCGGGCTGATTCTGGGAAGTACCAATCAAAGCATATCATGACACCTAACGAATACGTGTCACCTGCCGTTGTCGTGAGTTGCAACGCGCTAAATCCTGTATTACCCGGCTCGAAATAGACCTTCTCTTTGTAGTAGAGGTGCGTCTTCCGATAATTCGACACGAGTCCATCCACCCCTACAACAGCGGCACTATTGTATCGTTTCGAACCGTCCTGCTCCGAGTAACCATAGACAATGGTTCCTCCTACCCTTTTGGCAAGCGAGCGACAAAATTCAAACGTCTTCCCGTCGGTTGGTTCTGCAACGCTTGCTGCGTCTTCCTCTGACTCAAAGAAATATCCTGTAGCAAATAGCTCTGGTAGCACCAGCAGATCCGTCTTGAGATCACCCACCAGTGATGACACCGACTCTAGATTGCTATCAATCTGGAGGTAGGCCGCATCATATTGTAGAAGACTTATTTTCATACCGTAAGGGTCTCACCTATCAATCGACCCAATCCTCGTTGTTTGAAGCGTCAACATTTTTCTTCCAGATCGGCACCTCAGACTTCAATACATTGATCAAATATTCGGATGCGAGGTATGTATCCATCCGGTGCTCACCCGCCACTCCTACAATCACGCTGGCTTCAGCAGGTAAGACCCTTCCAATCCGGTGGGCCATGTAGACGGCCCGGATTCTAAAAGATTCAGCCGCCCGCTCAGCGATCTTGGCCATCTGTGACTCTGCCATTTTGCAGTCAGCTTCATACTCCAACCACGCGGTTGTTTCTGCCCCGGTCTGCGCTCTCGTGGTCCCAACAAAGACAATGTTGGCTCCGCACAATTCATCCTTGAGAAAGGAATGGGCGGCATCGGTATCAAGAGGCTCCTCAGAGATAGAAACCGAGATCTTCGTTCGAATCCTATCCACCGCTGACTGGAGTAATCAGGGTAACGATGTCCCCGTCCATAATTTGCTGATCCCTTCCGATGTATCCGTTGTTAACCGCAACCCGAATGTAGGGCAGGTACTTTCTAAAGCTAGGATGCGATTGACTGAGTGAGAGAAGCAGCGAGTCTCCTGTCATCCCCTCTTCCCACGAGACGTCCAGCTCTGATGATTGCGCCTCCTGCTTTAGGACGGAGAATAGTTTAATGCGCACCACGGTGTGTCACACCTGCGATGCGGCTTTCTTGACTGCCTCGAGATTTGGTAAATCTCCGGCATTCTCCAAGACCTCTTCGTAGACCACATTCCCCTCTTTGTCAAGGACAAATGCGGCTCGACGGGCAATACGATCCAGCTTCATTCCAGTAAAGTTGTTGTCATACTTGCACCCATAAGCAGCTGCCGTATTCCCACTGTGGTCACTCAGCAAACCAAACGACAACTTGTTCTGGGATCGATACTCAGCTAGTGTAAAAGGAGTGTCGGTGGAGATACCAAACACACGAGCTCCGGAATACGCATCGAGATCATTGGAAACCATGTTCAACTCTGTCGTGCACACACCCGTAAAGGCGGCAGGAAAGAACAAGAGGACAACCGGACCCGATCCGACTTCGTTTTCTAAATCTACCCGTTGCTTCTCATCCGAAAACAGAGAAAAATCTGGAGCTGCTTTTCCTAAGAGACTCATATGTTACACTTTTTATCTAATACGGATTACATTTATGGGATCAGTATTGGCTGCGACCCGAGCGGGAATATACGCTGAGATTCCGCAAATGATCACCGCGAGAAGGACGACGACGATAAAATCAACCGCAGCGAGCTCAACTGGTGCTGAAGTCATATAGTACGACTCACTGGGTAGAGGTATGATTTCGTATCGCTGCTGGAGCCACCCGAACGCAAGCGCCAGGCCAGCTCCTAACAAACCCCCGAGAACGCCAATGGCAAGGCCGATCGTGATAAACAGCGTTTTGATTGACCGCCGAGAAGCCCCGAGAGCTGCAAGGACCCCAATGTCAGAGGTTTTTTCGAGGACAACCATGAGCAAGGCTGCGATCATGTTGAAAGCTGCAACGATGGCGATAATGCCAATGACAAGCGGAATGATTTGCTCCTGGAGTCGGACCCAGGCAAAAAGCGGTCGAAATATTTCATAGACCGACCGCGCCATTAGAGGGAATCCAACCGCATCGTCCAACTCTTCCGTAGTGGCCTGAATGGTCGAGACATCATCTACGTACACGTCGATTCGTGTGGCCTCATTGTTTTTGTACCCTAGTAGCTTGCGCGCACCAGCCAAGGCGGTGAACATGTAGACCTCGTCGTAGTCCGCGAGGTGTGTTTCGTAGATCGCGGTAATCAGGAATCTACCAACCCGAGGCCGCGTGGAACCCACTCCCCCATCCTCATCATTCATAAATGAGAAAAGGACAACCTCATCACCCAGCGTCAGACCTAGGTCTTTTGCCAGGGCATCTCCGACAACAAGATTCGGACGGAGTAACTCACCGGACGTTAGGCTTGCAGATCCATCGGTTATCGATTTTGCTATCTCGACGGGAAGCGAGTCCATGCCCACCAGGGCCGCGCCTTCTACAACGCGCTTGTTCTTTCGGATAAGGACAAATTCTTCAACTACAGGTTGTGTATCCAACACCTCGGCTGCCGACCATATCGTCTCATCAATCGCCTCGACGTTGCGGATTGGCTCGTCGCGAATATTTTGCAGCTGTATATGTGACCCAAAACCGATGATCTTGTCTTCTATTGCGCCGCTGAAGCCGCGAACTGTTGCCAGTGCGATCAACAACGCTGCTACGCCGACCGCAACGCCAGCAATAGCTGCGGCAATTACAAATCGTAGAAACCGCTTGCCTTCATCGTGACCCTCTACCCCGAGAAGGTATCGCCGCGCAACAAATGGCTCAAACATGGATCGCGTGCCGGATGAACGAGAGCAGTGGACATGATAACGGATTCGCAACGATCACAGAATCCCGCTAGTTCCAAAAAAGAAAAGGAGCCTAACCGAAATCAGGCTCCTTTGCACTTCAAATGCCAAAAAATTCAGTTTCTATTCAGCAACAACCTTTGACTGGGAGTCACCCTGGTAGCCGACGAAGTGATATGGTGGCCACGGACCCTTCAACTCATATTCGAATCCAAGATTCCCATATTCGGACTTGAGCCGCTCGAGTTCCTCCTGGATTCCTTTCTCCTCTCCAATAGGAACGAGATACGCTGCGTTCAAAATCACGTCTCCGGTCTCACTTCCGTCATTCATAGCAGGTTTGTTAATACCCTCGCTAGCGTGCTCAAGCAAAGCAGCATGGCTTCTGGTGGCGCAGTGTTCAGACATTAAGTCGATGGACTTTTCAGAGCCACTGCTCAATCTGTTCATCTCGTCTTTTACGAAATGCACCACACCTTTTGAAATAAACCCGAGGGAGTCTTCAACCTTCTTTTCGCTTTCGCGTACCTTCTCCTGAAGAAGATTCTTGTCTCTGTATATCTTCAACGCCCACTCCTGCTTTCCCCGGACCCGCGCAAGAAGGCTCGAGAAATGATCATACCGCGATTCCAGCATGGCCGAAATTTCACTCTCGGTATCGTATACCGTGCAGAACCGCATCGGAATAAGGGTTCGGTTAGACTTTAGGCTCTCAACGATGGCCGCGTGTTCGCGTACGCGATTACGCAACCATTCAGCGTCCTTCATTTTGTTCTTCACTGCCTCAGAACCGTAAGCCTCGGCTGGCACCTTACTGATCAGCGCCACAAGATCGTCGTGCAGAGTAGTTTTAATAGTGTGCGACGCATCTATACCCGAGATAGACGTGATTCCTTCTAGCGAATCGTCGGTAGACACGACGCCGTACACGTAGTAAACCGTATCACCAGACTCTTCTTCCGCTCCGCTCAAGGGAGTCGAATCATGTGTGTATTGTCCGTCAAGTTCTGGAGCAGATACTTCTTCCAACGCCCACTCGTTTTCCGACACATCAGCTTCAAGATCAGGCTCTCCCCGTCTATTTTCGAATGTTGCTTCTGCAGCTGGACTCGAGTCCCCGTAGTCGTTAATGGACTGCCACTCAGGTTCGCTACCTGAATCTACAATTATATCTTGTACGCTCAGGTCAGGCGCTGCCGGCTCTTCTTCATCTGTCGCAAACGGATCATTCTCCTGCAACTGTTGAAGCTCTTGCTGGAATAAACGGACCTCTTCGGACACCTCATCTGCCTCGTCATTGTCATACGCATCTGAGATGAGATCGTCAACGGGGGCTGAGTCAAGCTCAGTATCGTTATCGTCTGCATCAAACGATTCAAATTCGATTGCATCGTCCAGATCGAGTTCGGCATCCTGCGAGTCGATCTCGTCGAAATCCAGATCACCAAACGGGTCTTCTTCAAGATCCTCCATCGTGAAACTCGACTCGACATCATGTTCTTCGGTTGACGAGGTTTCTATTGGCGCATCCGCCAACTCTGCCGGTTCTTCAAAAATATCTTCATCAACAGATGTGATCTGATCGGCCTCAGCCTCAGCACTTGAGGCATCAGAATAGACGTCATTCTGTACGAACTCAGGTTCTGCCTGGTGTTCGATATCTTGAGTAACAGGCTCTTCGATCTCTACATGATCAACGAACGCACTCTCTTTCGCTTCAAAGTCTGCCTCAATTACTTCGTCATAAAAGTCATCGTCTGAAGTGTCTTGTTGTAGGTCATCGAGAATCTCGATGCCTGGAATTTCGTCAACTCCCATACCCTGATCGATGGGCAGATCAACGGTTGATCCCGTAATTGAGCTGGCAGCAGTTGATAGATCTCCATTTAGTTCTGAAAGAGCGCTGTCCATTACGCTTTTCAGAAGCTGGGTTTTTACCGCTTCCCTTACCTGCCGGACCGATGGATGGGTATCCGACACCATACCTCGGGCCCGGTTAGCAGCCTGGTCAACATTGGACAATTGATCTACACTGGACTGTGCAGCCTCTTTGACCAATCTTTCCACCAACAGCTTTGAAATTGTGTCGAGCACATCCGGGTTTGGTCCCAGTTTGGTTCGTGCGGATTCAGCTGCCTGCTCCGAATTGGCCAGAACATCGAGCGTTTTTGCACGAACGTCTTCGAGTAGTTTCTCGCGGAGAGAAGCAACAGCACTTTTTACAACGTCGCTGTCAGCAAGTACCTCTTTAAGCTGGATGGCAACGGTGTTTGCATCAGACAAAGACTCGCTAGTCCTGGCGAGGATACTGCGCTTGAGATGCTTCTCGAGTGCCTCGACAGCAGAGTGCGTTATCGGAGAATTGACAATTGCAGGTGCAAGCTCTTCCGCTTTCCCCGGCCCGTCTGCGTATTGGTCAACCACCTGTTTGCTCACATATCCATCGAGCAACTTGGATAGTTCCTGCGCGGCATTGTCGATTTCCTGCGCGTCCTTCTCAAGCGTGGCGAACAGGCCGCTTGCATACTTTGCCGGGTCGCTCATATCTGAGATAGAGAAATCCTTGATATGGTTCGCGAGCTTGTTGCGAAGCGCGCCGGTCGCCTCTGCTACGATCGAGGTGTCTTTCTTAATTGCCTCGAACATCGAATTGGTTGCGTTTTCCCGGTCCTGGAATGGCAGTGCGGATTCCTGAACGATGTGCTTGGCGATTTTATCTTTGAGAGCGCTTGTGGCGGACTCTATCAGACTCGTGTTGCTTCGGATTTGATTGAAAGCGAAGTCAGCGATCACAGTTGCGTCGCCGAGTTCCTGGAGTGCCTGCTGCATGACCGCACGCATCAATTTTGCTTTCAACGCTTTCTTTGCGTCCGCGAGCTTTTCGTTCTGGTCTGCCGGGACGTTTTCGCTGCTGCCTGGTGCTTGGTTGGGGGACATACGTAAGAATGAATATTTGGGATCGGGATACTTATTTGCGCCGGGAAGACAGCGCAACACAAGATTAATCGACCTAAGTCGCGGCAGAATAAATACCAAGTCAACTGTTTTTAGGCTCGCATCGCTGTTTTCGAGTTGTCGCAAAAAACGAGTGAAATAGCCTAAACAGGGGCGAAAGGACGATTACGGTGCGTTGAAGTGCTATATCTTCCCAAACCCAAATATTTCCATCCTTTGCGAACAAGAAATGACCCCAATTCCCAAGCCGGTTAATGAGCCAGTCCGGAGCTACGCGCCTGGAAGCCCTGAAAGATCTTCCCTGAAATCGACTATCAAAGACCTCAGATCTTCATCTGTCGATATTCCAGCGATTATTGGAGGTGAGCGAATCTTTTCCGGCGACAAAGTTGACCTCCGCCCGCCCCACGACCTGAACCATTCCCTCGGCGAGCTGCACCTTTGTGATTCGAGTCACGTTTCCGCGGCGATTGATGCAGCAGCTGCAGCCCGAGACGAGTGGGCAGCGATGAAATGGGTTGACCGTGCGGCAATCTTCTTGAAGGCAGCCGACCTGTTGGCAGGACCCATGCGCGACACGCTCAACGCATCAACCATGCTGGGCCAAAGCAAAAATGCGTACCAGGCTGAAATTGACTCCGCTTGTGAGCTGATCGATTTCTTTCGATTCAATGTGCACTTCGCTCAGCAGATCTACGAAGATCAACCCATCTCGTCGCCCGGTGTCTGGAATCGGCTTCAATACAGGGCCCTCGAAGGGTTTGTGTTTGCAGTTACCCCCTTCAACTTCACATCAATTACAGGCAACCTGCCAACAGCGCCGGCCCTCTTTGGCAATACTGTTCTGTGGAAGCCAGCGACAACATCTGCCTACAGCGCCTACTATATCTACGAATTGCTCGAAAAGGCTGGCATGCCACCCGGTGTAATCAACATGCTACCTGGACGCGGCGCGACAATCGGTGACCCGGTTTTCGAATCGAGTGCGCTTGCCGGACTGCACTTCACGGGATCCACAGGAACGTTCCAACACATGTGGCGAACCATTGGACAAAACATTGACAAGTACAAAAGTTACCCAAGGATTGTTGGCGAAACAGGGGGCAAAGATTTTATCGTCGCCCATGAATCTGCGGATCCCGCAGTTGTCTCAACAGCGATCGCTAGAGGTGCTTTTGAGTACCAGGGACAAAAATGCTCTGCAGCATCCAGAATTTATCTACCAAAGAACCGTTTTGACGAAACCCGCGAAAACCTGTTAGGCCAGCTTGCGGAAATGAAAATGGGTCCTCCCGAAGATTTTTCAAACTTCATCAATGCTGTGATCGATAAGAAGGCCTTCGGTAGCATAACGGCATACATCGACGAAGCCAAAAACTCGCCGGACGCCACGATTATTGCAGGCGGACAGTACTCAGACAAAGAAGGGTATTTCATCGAACCTACAGTTATTCTAGCTGCTGATCCGAAATATCGAACCATGTGCGAAGAGATATTCGGTCCCGTCGTAACGATCTATGTTTACGACGAAAACAAATTCGAAGAAACTCTCGACCTGGTCAATTCGACATCCCCGTATGCGTTGACGGGAGCAATCTTTGCAACCGATCGCACTATTGTTGCTTTGGCCGAAGAAAAACTGGCCGATGCCGCCGGAAACTTCTATATAAATGACAAGCCTACAGGAGCAGTTGTTGGTCAGCAGCCGTTCGGTGGTGCGAGAGCTTCCGGCACTAATGACAAGGCAGGGTCTTACCTGAATCTTGTCCGCTGGGTATCAGCGAGATCGATTAAAGAAAACTTTAATCCACCCACCCACTTCGCGTATCCGTTCCATCAAAACAAATAGACGATAACCTATGAAGAAGAAGATTCGTGTTGTCCAGTTCGGCGCAGGACCTATCGGCCAGGAGTGCATCAAGGTCGTTTTGGACAAGCTAGATACGGACGCACTAGAGTTATGCGGGGTTATCGACATTGATCCTGAAAAAATTGGTCGGGATGCTGGAGAACTCGTGGAGCGCGGAAGCACCGGTGTCATCATTTCCGGAGACGCCTCAGCAGTGCTGCGGAAATCCGAGCCTGATGTTGTCTTGCACACCACGTCATCGTTCCTGGAAGGAATGTATGACCAACTGGAATTGTGTGCTGAATACGGCTGCAACGTCGTTTCGTCAACGGAGGAACTCTCCTATCCCTACCACCGCCATCCCGAATTGTCGACCCGTCTGGACAAAGTCGCGCTTGACAATGGTGTAACGTTTCTGGGGACAGGTGTAAATCCAGGCTACGCGATGGATGCACTTGCCTTAATGGCAACGGGTATCTCGACGTCCGTCGACAAGATTACTGTGAGACGAATAGTTGACGCTGGCCACCGCAGGAAGCCTTTGCAGATGAAGGTTGGCGCGGGAATCACGGCCAAAGAATTCACCGAAAAGAAGGCGACGGGGAAATTCGGCCACATAGGGTTGCAAGAATCGCTGCTGATGATAGCCGACGGACTCGGCTGGAAACTGGACTCCTTCGACGAGTCTCTGCAACCTGTAATCTCCGACAGGAATGTCGACACCCCGTTCCTGACAGTGGAAAAAGGGCAGGTTGCGGGCATTCATCATTCGATTGTAGGTCGGATTCGAGATGAGGTTGTCATCGAACTGCACCTGAAAATGTTCGTGGGTGCGGAAGGATCCATCGATTGGGTCCTTGTCGATGGAACACCGCCGATGGACCTGCGCGTGCATGGAGGAATTTTTGGCGATACAGCGACAATCGCTGCGCTGGTTAACGGAATTCCCCTGGTCATGGAGGCAGAACCGGGCTTGAAAACGGTAAAGGATCTTCCTGTCGCGCGTGCGTTTGCGACTAAGCATACATCACGAAACTAGATGGCCACTGGGTGACGACGAGCGAACAGTATTACGAGCATATTACCGTAGCACGTCACCGCAATCTTCGGTCAGCACTCTCGTCGGAGTTTGCCACCTGGCTCCGCGTTGTACTTATCCCTTTCATGGTCGTGGTGCTGGTCCTTGTCCTGACTGGTAGACAAATTGAATCGTACATCTACGGAGTTTTCCCAGCATTACTGCTCCTTGCATTTATCCTTGCATGCGTTTCGTTCGTAAGCACTCCCGGGCGCGTCTACGTTGGTGAACAAGCTGTGGCAGTTGTAAATATCTGGAGCTGCTTTAGAAGATCCGATGTCCGAAGATGGATACTACCTTTAGATTTTCAAAGTTCAGAAACCACGTTCCAGGTTTTCCTGGGTTACGGTCCGGTTAGATTTAAGGAGAAACATTGGGAGGAATACCCAAGGATGAAGGCGCACATCGAAAGTGTCTACAAAGTTTCGATCGGTCGGGGCCGGGAAAGTAATGATTAGCCTTGATCGCAACTCTGAAATGCCTCTTTACCAGCAGATAGCAAACGGAATTAGGTATCAAATAGTAGTTGGTCGATATCCTGTTGGTAGGACCATCCCATCGAGTCGACAGCTGGCATCCGAATTGGACGTTTCGTTTCACACGGTCCAAAAAGCATATAGGAAGCTGGAAGAGGCAGGCATCATCGCTCTTGCTGGCCGCGGGTACCAGGTGTCCGAGATCGTTTCGCAAGAATCCAACGAGAAAATTGAACAGGGGGCGTCCATCGTAAAGAATGCACTTTCGATGTTGATCAGCCTGGGCTTCTCGAGCGAGGAGATAGAGTATCTAATAGACGAGCAATTGTCACTTGTGGAGCAGGCTCGGTCAACCTTCAAATGCATTCTTGTTGGTACAGCATTGGAATTACTCGAAGGAGCAAAAAAGCAAATAGAAGAGGCAATTCGTCGACCGGTAGAAATCGCAGTGGCGGAGACTCTCTGGCGCCATCCGGATGCGGATCATATCATCGTGCCACACACGCTCATCCGTCGAATAGGCCGGGACTATTCCCGCGCATCTACGACCGCCGTCACGAGCTATCTGAGTCCCTCGACCATGGCGCATATAGGAACGCTGGGAGATCTAGATACGCTGGGGATTGTCACCTTTGCACCAGAGTCGATACCCGATCTAACAAGGAGGATTCGAGCTCAGGCAGGGTTCACCGGACAGATCCTGGGGGCAAGCGTCGAGGGATCCGACAATACACACCTGCAGCAATTTGTCGCTTCCGTTGATGCGATCGTACATACTCGCCCGGCAAGGCGCAGACTCCTTCCATTTATTACGAACAAGCCGTCCCACCTGATCGAAGATGTTATTGCGCCAGATTCGCTAATGTCGGTAATCGACTCGGTACCAATAGATTAGCGACTTTCTTAGTCTGCATCGGCGTTCTCAGGTTTGTCTGGATATTTAATCCGCGCGTGATACATGCCTGCAAGCATGTTCAGAAATGTCTCCTTTATTTCAGCTAGCTCGCGGAAGTTCAGAGATGTGTTGTTAAGCTGGCCAGAGGCGATTCGCGCGTTGAAAATATCCTGGATTAGTGCGTCAAATTTCTTGTGTGACGGTGAGTCCATCGCCCTGCTGGCTGCCTCCACTGAATCGGCCAACATAAGAATACCGCTTTCTTTGGAATCCGGCTTGGGACCTGGATACCGGAATTCAGATTCGCTGATGGGATCGTCTGCCGACTCAGCATTAGCGGCAATGCGGTGAAAGTACTCTACAAGAGTTGTCCCGTGGTGCGAAGGGATGAACTGAAGCACCCGCTCTGGCAATCCGTTTTGTCTGCCAATTTCAAGCCCCTCCTTCACATGGCTGATAATAATTAGAGCGCTCATCCGTGGCTTGAGCTGATCATGTGGATTAACGCCGACGCGTTGATTCTCGACGAAGTACTCGGGCTTTTCCATCTTGCCGATGTCATGGTAAAGAGCGCCGACACGCGTCAACAGGGCATTAGCTCCAATCCGATCTGCGGCTGCTTCTGCCAGATTCGCCACCTGAAGCGTGTGGTTGAAAGTGCCCGGAGCCTTGATACTCAAATCTTTCAGCAACGGCAAATTTGTGTCGCTTAATTCAAGTAAGGTGAGGTCGGTGGTAATGCCAAACGATCTCTCAAATACCCACAGCAGTGGATAAGCCAGAATAATCAGGAACGAGTGCAAACCTACCTTGCCTAGCGTCGAAAGAAAACTTGCTAGCAATGTATTCCTGATAAGAGCGAAACCACCCAGCACCAACACAAATCCGAGGAAAACCAAACCAGCGCTAATAAAGAACTGGCTTCTATTCTTGATATCGCGAACGGAATATATTCCGAGAGATGCTGCAAATACGGTAGCAAGGACGTACTCGTAGTTCATCTGTAGAATTAAACCTCCTAGCAGGGCTAGCGTGACCGTTCCGAAAATCGCTACTCGGGAATCGAAGATGATTGTCAACAGTATTGACACCATCGCCACTGGCACTACGTAAAGACCCCAGCCGCCAACCGTTGCTGCAATGAGATACAAACCTATGATGATGGCAAACAGTATCGTAACAAGCAGCATCATCTTGGTGTCTTCGAATATCGCTGGCCGAAGGAGCAAAAGGTATAACGCAAAGAAAAATAGAATCGCAGTTACAAGAAGAAACTGCCCCAACGTTTGCGTCCAGCCAAGTTGGTTCCCACGTTTGCGGGCGATCGCCAATTCATAAGATGCCAATCTCTTTTGAATCTCTGCTGTAACGAGATCTCCCTGCTCGACTATCGTCTCACCCGCCGTTACAACCCCCTCTGTTGGCGAAATATTCGATTCTCGCGATGTCCAATTGGCAAGCGTCTCGGCCTGCATGTATTGCAGCGACGGTTGGAAGACAGCTCCGAATAGTGCAATCCCGATCTGAACCTGCTGTTCGGTGAATCTCTCCGCCAGCTCATCCTCAACAGTGGAATAGGCATCATTTAGTCCTACAACGTTTGTTAGAGCGGCTTCGATGTCTGTGTTGTTGACCTCATTCCTTATTACGATCCTGTCCGTAAGTACACTGTCGTGCGGAATGTCCATCGTACCCTGCGTCGCCAGATTTCGGGCAATTCGGTAGGTCTCGCGAAGCAGCGCGCGGTCGATGCGGAAACCACGCGCATATGCACTGAGCAATGTCGACCACTGACCTGGCGTAAGCTTGAATCTCGCCGCCTGCTGTTGCTCGATGAAAAATGGTGTAAGGATAGTCGCGCCCGCACTGTCAAACGGCAGCGATCGGTAGGACCTGTAGAGGCGATCGATTTGTGAGCGCACGGTATCTCTGTGCGTCTGCATATTTGCCAACGCATCGGGAACGCGAGCGAATAGTGGCGGTGTTCGCAGCCTGATCTGCTGCCTCTCAAGGCGCAGCTCTTCGTCTGACTTGTGTATGGCAAAGTCAAAGTCCGCCGCAACATCTGGTTTGGTCCAGAGCTCACCCGTGCTCGCCGATAATTCAAGCACGTTATCCCGTGGAAGGGCTAGTACAGCCAAGACAACAAGAGAAATGAACATCAATCCCTTCAGAATTGCTGGTCTGAGATCTCTCTGCACTGTCACACCTGACTCCAACGTAGTTCCTACGGGTGTGACTTTCCGCCTTCTTCTAAACAAACTGCTCATGAAACTCATTCTGTGCGATCCCTACTTGTCCGAAAAGATGCTTATAAGATAACCGAAGGCGAAACACGTGAGTGCCCCGATCGCGGTATACCACGGCCAGGCAATTGATTGCAGTCCCGAAGATGTAATAGTCTCGTCCGACGGGAATAAATCTAATACTATACCGGCACCTGGTGACATCCACACTCCCTTGATAACCAGAATCATCACGACAAGCGAAAGGAGGAAGCCAAGTCCGCCGGCAATAGATTTCACCCGCCTATTTCCAGACCCGAGCATGAAAATTCCCAGTAATGGGCCGTACGTAAACGACGCAATCGACAAACCGAGTTCAACTACCGCGCTCGATCGATCCACAAATGATGAGGCAAAAAGAATAAACGCGATTCCCCACAACAAAGTGAATCCCTTAGACAGCGTGAGTTCACCGAAGCGCTCGAACATGGTCGGAACACGAGTTTTTAGCAGATCGACCACGGTTGACGAAGCGAGTGAGTTTAGCGATGATGAGAGGGTCGACATTGCTGCTGCAACGATACCAGCTATAAGAAGTCCCGAGATGCCAGATGGAAGCTCTTCAACAATATATTTTGGGAACAGCTCATCTCCTCTGGAAAGCCCCAGCGACGCAAGTGGCTGACCTCCGTATTTTGACCACAACAGCAACCCTATAAAAAGGAAAAGTGCAAATTGAGCAAACACAGCAAACCCACTTACAATCATCGCCCTCTTCGAGTCCTCGAGAGAACGACATGACAACAAACGTTGCACGATAAGGTTATCGGTACCGTGTGAAGCCATCGATAGGATAGCTCCTCCAACCACTGCGGTAATAAATGTGTAAGGGGTAGTGATAATTTTCTCGGGACTGAAACTGAAATCCAGAAATAAGCTCTTACCTGCGTCCTGGAGCTGTTGAAAAGAAAACGCATCCGTACTGGATAGAAGAAATAAAAGAGCGACCAGGCCGCCTCCTACGTAGACCGACATTTGCAAAACATCCATCCAGACAACTGCCCTTATACCTCCAACCATCGTATAAATGATAGTCGCGATCCCCAGGATTGCAATTATTTGCCAGTAGCTCATCGCAACTCCTGAAAGATCTAGAACAATTTTAATAGGGATCGCGGTTGCAAATAACCGGACACCATCGGCCAACAGTCGCGTTATCAGGAACGTAAGACTGGTTAACCCCTGGACGTTTTTTCCAAAGCGCCGACCGATCAGTTGGTATGCTGTTAAAAGCTCGCCATCGGCATACTTCGGCAGTAGCCAGAACGCTACGATGGTCCTCCCGATGATATAACCGAGAGCGAGTTGCAAGAACACGAGAGAGCCTCCATAGGCAATACCTGGCAAACTTATAACAGTTAATGTGCTTGTCTCCGTTGCAACTATCGACAGGCAAACTGCCCACCAGGGTAATTCTCTGCCGCCAACAAAGTAGTCTGTTATCGAAGCCGGTTTGCCGGCTGCCCGCAGGCCAATAAGCACTGATGCCGCGAGGTACACGGCAATCACAATCCAATCCAGCCCAGTCACGAATCGTCCCGGTACATTTTCAACAATTCTGCTTCATCAATAACTGGGATTCCCAGGTTCTTGGCTTTATCCAGTTTTGACCCAGGGCTTTCCCCAACAACAAGATACGTTGTTTTCGCGGTGACTGCGCTTGTGACACGATCGCCGGCCTGTTCGATCATGGCCTTAGCTGCAGACCTCGTGAGTGTCTGGAGGGTACCAGTTAGGACAAAATTCTTTGTCTCGTCCACCGATTTCTTTGTCTTTTTCTCTGATTCAACCCGATCGAGGTTTACGCCGGCCCGTTCAAGCTGCGCGACGAGGCGCATATTTTCCTCAACGGCAAACCATGAGCAGATAGATGTGGCGATTGTTGATCCGATCCCATCGATTTCAAGTAGCTGATCCTCCTCCGCCGCAGCAAGGGAGTCCAAACTTGGGAATTGCTGGACAATAAGTTCGGCCGTAGTTTTCCCAACATGTCGGATCCCAAGTCCAAAGATCAACCGCGAGAGGTCTCTCGATTTCGACGCCGCTATTGCTTCGATCAGATTGTCGGTTTTTTTGTTACCGAAGCCTTCGAGTTGCAGGAGTTGAGCTTTTGTCAGAGAATAGATATCAGAAATCCTGCGGACCAATCCCGATTCAACCAGCTGCACAGATAGTTTGGAACCCAGACCGTCGATGTCCATCGCGACCCGCGAGGCGAAGTGTTCGAGATGCCTGATGAACTGCGCAGGGCAATCGGCATTGACGCAATAATAGTCCGCCTCATCTTCGACTCTAACGATTTGCGTTTCGCAAGCCGGACAAAGCTCTGGCATCTTCCAGATGGTTTCAGTCCCGTCGCGGCGTGCAGGTATTGGGCCGATCACCTGCGGAATAACGTCTCCAGCTCGTTTAACGAAGACATAGTCGCCAACGCGAATGTCGCGGGAAAGAATATACTCTTCGTTGTGCAGAGTAGCGGACGAAACGGTAACTCCGCCGATTCCAACAGGCTGGAGCTCCGCCTCTGGTTGAATCATGCCCGTCCGTCCAACATTTACTTTGATGCCATTTAGTTTCGTTGTGACCTCAATCGCAGGAAACTTGAATGCGATAGCCCATCGCGGTGCGTTGGCAATGTTGCCAAGGAGTTGTTGGTCTTCAAACCGATTAAGCTTGATAACTATTCCATCAATCTCAAAGTCAAGCTTGTCCCGGCGGTCAATCCAGGACTCGCAGTATGTCGCAACATCTGAGATATTGCGAAATAATTTGGAGTGTTCGTTTACGCGAAATCCGCAGTCTCGCAAATAAACCATGGCGTCATGGTGCGTATCGGGTAACCGCATCGGTTCGTCCGAATGTACACTGTAGGCAAAAAATTGCAGTGGCCTTTGTGCGGTAATGCGTGAGTCCAATTGTCTAAGACTACCCGCGGCAGCATTGCGAGGATTAGCAAAGGTTTTCTTTCCATCGCCAGCCAGACCCTGGTTCAGCCTATCGAAACCGCTTCGGGTCATATACACCTCACCTCTAACCTCCAGGTATTCCGGAGGGTCAGCCCGTCTATCGAGAGCAAGCGGAATTGAACCTATCGTTCGAAGGTTCTCTGATACGTTTTCTCCCGTCAACCCATCACCCCTCGTAGCGCCAACATCAAGCAAGCCATCTACGTAGGTTAGGGAAATTGCCAACCCGTCAATTTTTAACTCGGCGACGACCTGCGGGGTAGCGCCTACAACTTTTGTACATCGCTCGTACCATCGAATAAGGTCATCCTCACTAAATGCATTCGAAAGTGAAAGAAGTGGGCTCCGATGGGCAACCTTTTCGAACTTATCGAGCGGAACACCCCCAACCCTTTTCGTCGGAGAATTCGCTACAGAGTACGCCGGAAATTCTGCTTCGAGCTTCCTCAATAACGCAAGAAGACTGTCGTATTCAGAATCAGAAATAAGAGGCGCATCCTCGTCGTAGTATCGATTAGCAAGATCCGAGACCAAACTGGTAAACTCCGACAAGAAGGCTGCTGCATCGGATTTATCGTTCGAAGACAGTAAGGCATGACCGCGGGCTGTAAACTCCGCAATCTTGGGTTCGAGAGAAGTCATGACCAGAACAGCGATAGCCGATTGAAATAACGCCGTCGGAAGGTAATAAGATTAACGATTGGCGTTTAGCACGGTAACAAAACCTTCGATGTCGGGCCTTGTAAGCGTGAAGGGGCTTCTGGAACTCAGACGGCCGGGATCATAGCGGTTGCCAAACACAAAAATATTAAGGCGCTCCAAGCGTCCCTCAAATCTAATCTTGTTAACAAAATCGAAGTAGAGTGTATCTCCGCTGTCTGCCCAGTAAGGTCGTCTGAGGTCGTTATCGACGCGCACACGGATCGGACTAAAATCACCTCCAGTCGGTTGGACAGCCAGTCGGATAGTATCGGGCATGACATACGCCGAGACCACTGGGATCTGCTCTACAATTTCGCTATCAGTTGTGTCACTTGATGTTACCTGCACAGGATCATCCGGAATGGAAGGATCACTTGCCAGTAGAAACCTACCCAGGAAGTAAACTGCCGCAACCAGCGCGAGGGCAGTCGGCAGGATGATCGCCATCCGTCGAATGCTGTCTGGTCTTAGCACAACCTTTGGCGTGGCTGGCAGCTGAATTTCGGTGTCGGGAGGTTCTTCGATTGGATTAGAACTTACCTCTCTTGGTGCTGCAACGACAGGTTGGTCCAAGAGCTCTAACTCCTCCTCATCGACCATGGCACCTTTCTCGATGATGGTTATTGGAACCTCGCCAAGATATTCTGCCGCCAGTCCGTTAGAGTAGGAGCCATCAAGCGCCTGATCAAGATGGCCAAGCGCAATTTCCTTGTCGATGCCGATCATCGAACTGTACGAGGAAACAAGAGAGCGCAGGTAGACGCGGTTAAACATGGAATAGGTCGCAAGGCCATTCTCTTCGAATTCCTCCAGCAATCCACTGTCAACCTTCGTTTCTTCGTGAATCTGCGTCAGACTAATATTCTTCGACTCCCTAATTCGCCGGATATCCGAACCAAATTTTGAACATGATTCAATAATGGATTTTTCAACAGGCATAGGTGGGCTTCGAATACGCGGTAATGATCCAACAATGAGCGATATTACACATTCTACTCACTATTTGTTCAGGCTAATTCTTATGAGACAAGCCAAACTTGTGCCCATAATCGTCCTTATCCTTTGGTTGTGCCCCAACGACATCATGGCACAGGCTGATCCAGACTATTCGGTGCTGATTGTGACCGCCCATCCTGACGATGATGCCATGTTTGCGGGTACTGTCTATCGAATTTCGCATCATCTTGGAGGCGCAGTGGACCTCGCTCTTATCACTGATGGCGCTGGCGGATATCGATATTCTACGCTGGGTGAAGCTGTATACGGCATCAACCTGACCGACTCCGCGACTGCAGCGAAATATCTTCCTGCCATTAGGAAAAAGGAGCTCATGGCCGGCGGTGATGTTGTCGGCATCCGTAATTACTTCTTCCTTGACCAACCCGACGCCGGATATACGCTGGATCCCGAACCATTCCTTTCAGGAACAGTCTGGGATTCACAGTTTGTACGCGACCGTCTTTCGGAAATCATCCGAAACAACAACTATGACTTTATCTTTGCGTTGCTGCCCAGGGCCGAGACGCATGGACACCACAAAGCAGCAACGATATTCGCAGTTCAGGCCGTAGCCACTCTGGGCGAAGAGAAACCCGTCGTACTGGGAGCCTGGATATCATCGAAAGAAGCCGATGCCGAGCCCATTGCTTTCAGCATGCTGGACGGATATCCTGAGACCAGGACACCGGCTGATTCTTCCAACTTCCAGTTTGACAGGACTGCCGCATTCGGGCTGAATGGTAGGCTGAATTACAAGATTGTTTCCAACTGGGTTATCGCGGAACACAAGAGTCAGGGAACCATGCAACTCCTGGTCAACAGAGGTGACGTTGAGGAATACTGGGTGCTCGGTGCCTGGACTGAAGATGGGCTGGACCGTGCTGACGAACTTTTTCGAAAGCTGTCAACGCCCTGGATAACCAACGACTGAGTCGGGACGGCGGGATTTGAACCCACGACCCCTTGCACCCCATGCAAGTGCGCTACCGGACTGCGCCACGTCCCGAATTAGATCTTCTCCAGTAATTCCTCGAGAAACTGTCTAAGCTCAACCAGTTCTTTTTTGAACGAATCATCACCAACCGAGATCTCTTCGCCGCTCTGGATCACCCTCCGCGCACCTTCGATCGTATACTTCTCAACACGAAGCAAATGGTGAATCTTAGCAATCAGGTCAATATCAACCTGGCGATAGGTGCGGCGTCCAGCCTTATTCTTCTTCGGTCTTAACTCCTTGAACTCGTTTTCCCAGTATCGAAGCACATGCGCTTCTACGTCGAAGATCTTCGCGACCTCGCTAATCGAGTAATACAGTTTCTTGATCCCGTTGTCTCCCATAATGATGAGATAGGATAGCTCATTAACAACCTTGCGTGAAGGTAGGCCCGGCCAGATGGAAAAACAACGGTTTTATTCCAATTTTTGACGATCACTCGTCCACCTGGGGAGATTCCTCCATCGCCGGGAAATATTGATGTATGCGATCCCAGGTCGCTGGCAACAGCGGCGCAACGACTTTGTAGAGTACGGACTCGGAACGGACGGATTCTTTAGGAAAGTCGGCATAACCAAGGGCGAGAAAAAATATGCTGAGCAGGAGTCCCACCTTGAACATACCTGCTCCCGCCCCGAGGATGCGATTCACCGATGTTAACTTGAATGCCGTTAGAACTGATTCGAAGACCTTGACCCCAATCCAGAACAGGATCTGTACTCCGGCAAGCACCGCTATGAAGCCGATAATAGGAGCCAACTGTGGTCCAGCACCTATCATGGGGCCTATAACTGACCCAACTCCCCCCATCAAATTAAGCGCCGCCACCAAGCCAACGAGAATACTAGCAACACTCGCAACCTGCTTGACGACACCGGTTGTGAAACCATGCACCATCCCAGAGATGAGTGCGAATCCGATCAGGAGGTCTAGCGTACTCATGAGCCTATTGTTTCAAGAAAGAAGAAACCTGCTGCTGGACGCGTTTGCCATCCGCCTTGCCTTGCAACTGCTGCATGGCGGCACCCATGACACGACCCATGTCTTTCATACTTGATGCCCCAAGTTGATCAATGACTGCAGCAACCGCATCCGCAAGCTCCTCATCCGACATCTGCGTTGGAAGGTATTCAGCAAGAATCGCAAGCTCCTCAGCTTCACGTTCTGCCAGTTCGGCCCTTCCCGCTTCTATGTACCGCTCACGAGCCTCGGTTCTCTGCTTGCTCTGCCGCTGAAGGATTTTGAGAATCTGATCATCGGTCAACGCTTCCGACTGCCCTGACTTCTCAAGCTTTTGGATATCTGTCGTCACCAATCGCAAAGTCCGCAACCGCACATCATCGCGATTCTTCATCGCAACGCGTAGGTCTTCTAGGATCTTCGTCTGGACGGCTGACATCACGAGTCTTGGTAATTTCGGCGTTGGTCAAGATACGAAGCCTGACTCGTCCGAGTTTCGCGATTTCAAGGCCCTATTTAAGTATTAGCCGAATGGCAAATAGCCCGATACCTGCCTGCATAACGCCCAGCGCAGCAGCAGAGTAGTTGTCGTAACGTTGGAATCCGCCTTCAAGTGCAGGATCGCCGGTCTTGGCGTATTGGTCAAACCTCTCGTCTGCTTCGAACTTATAATGCACAGCAAGGGCACCCGCGATTGCGGCTGTAGACAGAGCAGCAATGTCTATCCACCTTCGAGGTTTTCGCGACCCGTCCTCTATCACCATTGAATAGGGCGCTGGATCGGTTTCGAGCGACTCGGAAAATGCAACAAATGCTCGGTTCCAAATTTGCGTCTGAGCGAGTTCAACTCTCTCTTGCGCAAAACCGGAGTGTTCGAGTTCGAATAGCCGGACACTTTCTGGCGAAGAGAAACGGAGCGGCGTGTCGCCAACGTACTCCCTCGCACCTCCCGCATCAACAGCGTAGACACGTGCGCCAAACGGCAGGCTGTCAATGAAAAAGTAATAATCGAAATTCGCGGTGATCGAAGCGCTGTCACCCACAAACTCCATGGGGAATACAACTGCATCAATAGTCCAACTATACGCTGGCTCCGGGCGTACTATTATGTTCTGAACGGAACGGTTAATCGTATAGCTGCCGTGATCCGCTGTTCCGACAAAGACCGAGTCTGCAAAAACAAGTGCTTTAGAATAATTCGATTCCACGACCAGAAAGGTAGTGGAATCAGTTTTCTGAGCTGCCGCGGGAAAGGCAACGAAAAGCAACAGAACGAATTGATAAATGTGTCTACGTCTCATTCGTCCCCGCCGATGTAGCCAAAACAATAGATGTTTCGCGGTTCGGCAAGGGCTACAACTTTATTGTCAACGGCGATCATCGCCGACTTGACCCTGCCCTTTAGTGTATCCGCCCAGATAATCTCACCGGTGCCGCGATCAAGCCGGACCACCCTTCTATCCATAACTCCGACAAAAACGGATGCGGGTGTCAGCAGCGGCACACCATTAATTGCCTCCGAGAGATTTTCTGACCAGCCTAGATCACCATCTGCCGAAATCGAAAAGACCCGACCATTTGAAGCACCGAATACAACAGTTCCATTCGCTACCGCGGGTCCTGTTAGACGGACGTCTCGATTGCCCAAGACTTCAGTCCACGCCAAATCTCCATTAGACAACTCTATGGCAACGGCACTCCCTCGTGTTGTTCCGGCATAGACTCGATTGCCGTCTGTGGCAAGGCTCGAATAAACAGGTTGACCAATGTCGGTAGACCAAACAATCCTCCCATCGTTTACATCAATCGCTGTGATTACTCCGAACTTGTTTGCGATAACAAATCTTCCGTTGGATTCAACCGGGTCGGACCGAAACCCGCCGTCTATCTCTACCTCCCATTCCACCTCACCGTTTGTAATATTTGCTGATGTAACAACTCCATCCGTCGAAGCATACAGGACACTTTCATCAACAATCGTCAATGCCAAATCGACGGGGGTGCCTCGATGACGCCAGATGGTGTCGCCTGTCCTCAAGTTGATAGCCTTTATCCCCCTTCCTTTGCGAGATGAGATAGGGACGATTAAGGTGCCCGTGGATGATATGGCGAGCCCCCCGTTAATTGCGTCCCCGAGTCCATCCATCGCCTCTCTCTTTCCCGAGTTAATGTTTACAACATGGACTTCTCCTTTCCTTGTCCCAACAATTAGGTTGCCATCGACAAGTATTGGTGAGCCCGGACCGAACGCCCCACCCGAGTTATAATTCCAGACCTGGGACAACTCTCTATCGGGCTCGGTATTCGCGACTGATGTTCTTTGATTGGAACCGTACGCCGTAGACCATGACGTGCTATCTGAAAAGGAAATATCCTTGAGTCTTAGACTGGAGCAGCTTGAAACTGCAACCGCTAAGCATAAAGGCATTACCATCCTGTAAACCAGCATCAGAAGTCCCACCCAAAGAAAAACTGTCGGAAAAACTTATCCCGGTCTTTGAACCCGTCCCGGTACCTGTATCCAAGGTCGTATCGAAGCACGAATCCGCCAAAAAGATTTAGACGTAGACCAACGCCGGTGGCGCCGAGTGTGTCGCCAGCATAGATTTCGGGAATTGCTTCTGAATAGGAATTATTCCACGCGTGCGCCGCATCAAAAAAGAGAGCTCCTCGCAAGTTGACCACGCCAAATGGTGCGAGGATTGGTGTCAACAAGTAGGGTGCATTTACAATTGGGAATCTTAATTCATGCGAGGTGAACCACATCTTTTCGCCACGCACTCGAAATAAGCGGTATCCCCTTAAGTCCCAACTTCCTCCTAGCACCCACAGTCGCGCCTCTCGCCCTTCATTCCAGTGACCCATTACCCTGGATGCAAAAGTGACACCAGGTCCCAATCTAAAGTACTTCCTCACATCTCCGTGGAGGGTGAAGTAGCTTACGTTCGAGTTCTTAATATCGGTAGTGTAAGCAGAGGTCAGGCCTGCTCGCCATCCGCTTACTGGTCCATTCCAGGAATACAACGCGGTGTCGTGAATAAGTGAAACCGAGTTTGATAAGAGCAGCGCTTGTCGTGACGTCGCATTAACTTCTTTGTCGCTCCAATTGAGTGAGGAAGAAACCTCGAGTCGTCTGAATTTTGACAACGGATAAGAAACGCTTCCAAAACCGCCGTAGACAGTTTCATAAAATACCGGTAGGTTGGCGGATGCGTCCGGATCAGTAATATCAAATCGCTGCCCCGAGAATCTATACAGACCGTAGCCATAGTTTGCCCGACGGTCCAGGTGATAGCGGGAAACAGAAAAACTCAGACTTTTGAGGAAGTCTCTCTGCGTATTGGCCGAATTGATCAGAGTCAGATACAGATAGTCGTCTCCAAGCATGTCGGAGAACGCCAGGACAGCACCCCCTACCGTTCCGAGCACCGCGCTCTGGCTAACTTGTCCCTGGGCAAGGTCAAGCTTATAGCGTTTCTTGTAGGGAAGTCCGTCAATTCCTTCGGACTGCCCAAGACTCTCGAATGCCCATTTTTCCGTATCTGGATCAACCACTACTGTGCTCCTGAACAACGGATTAGCAAGCAGACTGTCGACATTCTGAAGCGACCGAATTCCAAAACGAAAAGCCTCGAAGGAGGAAAATATCAGACGATCATTATCCACCCATTCCGGATCGAAAATAGCCGAGCTTACGTTCGTGAGTTTAGTAAGCTGCGTTCTCACTGGATAGCTATCGACAGAAGCATCCAGTACCGTAGATGCTATGCTTCCCGACGCGTTGTCGACCGGGCCAAAATTTGCCACCCACAAATTCTGTGCATCGTATCGGCCTGATTCATCACGAACTGTGCTTGTAAAGACCAACTGCTTGCCAGTCGAATTCCACCGAGGAGCCTGATCAATGCGATCGCCATAGGTGATGTAGGACAATGCACCGGAATCTGTGTCATACTTGAAAATATTGTACGCTCCATTCTTTCCAAGATTGGTTCGGTCCGAAGAAAATGCGATTGATGCATCGTCTGGACTAAATGCCGGATCTCTATCGTCGTAATGATCGTCCGTGACCCGCTGTAAAGCCTTGGTCTCGAGGTCATAAGTGTATATGTCCGCAAATCCCGAATTGCCGATGGCGGTAAAGGCCAGCTTGTTGCCGGTGCTATTCCAATCGGGAGAGTAAACGGCGTTGAGCTGCTCGAAGCCAAAAGTGTTTGTGTGGCGGTCGGCCAACAAGTCGTATACGTGAATCACATCTCTACCACCACTTTTTGTCACAAACGCAAGACGTCCGTTCTTGGAGATCGAGATTTTGCTTTCGAAGAGATGAAAGGCCTCAAACCTGTTTGATCGTTCTCCCTTAACCAGAGGCCTTGGTTTACCCGTAGGAACGAAGTCGTTGTTCACCTCGACCTGATAAATACTGGAGTAACCTGATCGGTTAGAAACGAAATAGACCTTCTTCGTGCCGTTGGGGAAAGTGTAGAAAGCGGGCTTTGAATTGAATCCACGGCCGGCAACCGTCGACGCGATCAGGGAAGGTGCATCGATTTCTTGCCATTCCTCATAGTACTTGGCCTTCATCCATGCCGACCATTTTTGCGAGATAATATCAAAATCCTCACCAAGGGTCATCTCGATAACTTTCTTGAAGTCGCGATGCCGCCAAAAATTGTCGATCATGTCAAGAATGGCTTCCTCTCCATACTCCTCGCCAACAAACTTAAATATGGCCTCTCCCTGTTTGTACATCTGGAAGGTTCCAGTAATACGATGGATGTTATCTAACGGCACGAGGTAGTTCGAGTAAACAGCATCCCGCATCACCATCTCATGATTGTAATCAGGATCACCCGACCAATATTCAGCAAGTCCTTCGGTGAACCAGAGAGGCAGAAACGTGTCTGGCACTTTCCGGTAATCGCGCATGACGCGGAGCAGCTTGTTATACGTAAAGACGTGCACAAGCTCATGCCTTATCACACGACGGAAACGGTGGAGGTTGCCATTCGCAGGTATCACAACTCTTCCCTTGAGAAACTCAAAGAAGCCCCCTACACCGTCTGGTATGAAGCCCGGCGTAATGTTGGTCTGTTTAAAATGTAGATTGGATGAGTAGAAAATAATCGGTACGCGATTGTTGAGTGCAAAGGAGAATTTGTTTTGCAGCTCCGTGTAGGCTTCTTCGGCGAATTGTGCTCCGTTCTCTGCGAGCTCCTGCATTTCAGGGTAGTGGTAAATATCGAAATGCTCCGTATGCAGTACTTGCCACTCGAAGTTCTCGTACTGGATTTTGTTGCGACCAAAATGATAACCGTACTGGGCTATCGCGGTTCTTGGAATACACAATGGTGCGACTAGGAAGAACACCAGAAGCAAGCCGCCCACGATTACCAGACGGGATCTCAAGGCAGGCGTAGTGAGCTTTTTGACCACCATTTAAGAGAGTTGATGTGCGATTTGCTACGAAGAGTCAATCGCCCGCGTTCCAGAAGCGAACGGGCTCAAGAAACGACATGGTGTTGCCATTTGTCCACATTTGATTCCGAACTGTATGGAAAGGTCCTCCTGCTGCTGTCACAGCGCCTCGCCAGATTAGCCAGATAACCTACCCTTCCAGGATATGGTCCAGATCGAATGGATGTTCGTCAAGCCATTGATCAAGTAGCATATGGACCTCTTCTGCTCCGCTCGCCTCAAGACAGCTGTTCGCGAGCTCGACCGCACTTTTATGGTCAATGGCGCGTATCATTCTTTTCATTTCGGGCAGGAATGTGGCAGATGCGCTTAGCTCGGTGATCCCCAGTCCCAACAATACGGGTAGATTCTTTGAATTGCCCGCCATCTCCCCGCAAATACTGATCGGCTTCTTAAGGGCTTTAGCCGTTTCTACGAGTCTGCTAATCGTTAGGAGTACTGCCGGATGGAGCTCGTCATACAAACCGGAAACAAGGTCATTCCCCCTATCAACCGCGAGGATGTATTGCGTCAGGTCGTTCGTCCCGATTGATAGAAAATCGACAAGCTCACCGATCTGATCTGCAAGCACAGCGGCCGCCGGCACCTCAATCATCGCGCCGATTTGCACTGATTCGTCAAAGGGTATCCCAGACTGTGACAATTCATCTTTCACGTCATCAACGACTGTCAGAAAATCTTGCATTTCATTGACCGTCGTAACCATGGGAACCATGATTCGAATGTTCTTACTCTGACTGGCTCGAAGGATTGCGCGCAGCTGAGGGCGAAGCAGATCCGGTTTATCAAGCAATACCCTCAGTCCTCTCCATCCCAGGAACGGATTGTGCTCGCGATGGGCCAAAGGAAGTACTTTGTCTCCTCCAAGGTCAAACACCCTTATCGTCAACTCGTCGGGTTTGAGGGATTCAGCAAAGGTTCTGTAGACATCGTATTGTGCGTGCTCATCAATAGATAACCTCCCCTCCATTAGAAAGAGAATTTCGCTCCGAAAGAGACCCACACCTTCTGCTCCTTTTGATTGAAGGGAGTCTATCTCCGAACGAAGCTCGATATTCGCCCGGAGTTTGATATTTCTACCATCGATAGTGGTAGCAGGCAAACCGACAACTTCAGACTGTCGATCAACTACCTCCAGATACCTGTCATGAAGAATCGAATATCGCTCAATAGCGGCCTCTTCCGGATTGACGATAACCACCCCATGAAGTGCATCAACAATTACATGATCGCCGGTCGATACACTTGCGCACGCAGAATGCAGACCGACAACCAGCGGCACGTTAAGAGACCTCGCCATTATGGAGACATGAGATGTCGCACCACCGTAATCGAGGCAGCAACCGCGGACGCCGCGTCTGCTAAAAAGAATTATATCAGCCGCAGAGAGATTCTGAGCGAACACGATACTGTTACTGTCGATAGCCGAAAGAAACTTTCTCTTTTGGATGTGATGGATGATTCGATCCTGTACATCCTGTAAATCGGCGGACCTCTCCCGCAGATAGTCCGAACCGCTCGCCTCTAGTCTCCGGCGATGCTTGGACATCACAGATCGGACAGCCACGTCTGCACCTAATCCCTTCTCCGAAATGAGATTGGTAACCTCTACCAGCAGTGACTCATCGCCCAACATCATTATCTGCGCTTCAAAAATGGCTGCTGATTCGGAACCCAATTTTTCGTGGGTGACCGCGACAATTTTCCGTAGGTCGCGTTCTGCGCGTCCTAGCGCTTCCGTGAACCGCGCGACCTCACCTTCGACGTCAGCGGGGGTGTAGTTTTCTGCAACCTGATCTTCACGCGTATAGACGTAAGCCGGACCGATTGATATGCCAGGGGCTCCGGGAATCCCCTTGAAAATGGACTGTTGCTTCGCGGTCATTGCTTGCTCGCTAAAGTTCTTCGCCGAACCCTGACGCAAATAAGTCACATATCGCCTGAGCAGCTTCTTCTTCGTCTGGACCATCAAACGAAAGGTTTAGCTCTGCACCTTGTTCAGCCGCAAGTGTCATCACACCGATAATACTTTTGCCGTTAATCTCGTATCCGTCTTTCTCGATGAGAAACTTGGATTCGAACTTGGACGCCGCACGGACAATCATTGATGCGGGTCTCGTATGTATTCCCGCACGGTTTACGACCTTGACTATTTTCTCAACCATAATTTCCGATCAGACCCCTCGTATTCTCATGGACTCAATGATGTCAATAATGCTTTCGCGAGCATCAGTGTTTGGGAATCGCTTTAGCAATGATAATGCGGAAGCGGAGTGAGCGTCAATGTCAGTCCTCGCAAGGCCAGGAATACCAATATCAGAGAGCATTCGCTTAAAACCTCCAACCTCCGACACACGGGCCTTTCTGCCGCCAAGATACATGGAGAGTCTTTCGCTATCCTCTGGATTGGTTGCAATCGAATTCGCCTTTAAGACCAGATATGTGCGCTTGCCCTGGACTAAATCGCCTCCAAGAGTTTTCCCCCACTTGGGATCATCAGCAAATAAATCCAGAACGTCATCCTGAATCTGAAAAGCATATCCCAGTTCAATGCCAATCTGCCGGAGGTCAGCCAATTGGTCGGCTGTTGCATCAGCCAGTATGCCGCCTACCTCAAAGACGAACGCAAGCAGCGCACCTGTCTTCAAGGAGATCATATACATATAGTCGTCGAGCGCCACGTGATCTCGCGATTCAAATTCACTGTCTAGCGCCTGGCCCTCACAAAGTTGAACTACCGTCCGACTAAACGCTGAAAAGAGCTTGCCAACGTGATTCGGATAATTTGAAAGGAGCGTTTCATAGGACCGCGCTAGCATCAAGTCTCCTGCAAGGATCGCCGTTGCCTCATCCCATTTGGCATGTACGGAAGGCCGTCCCCGTCGCGCATCGGCTTCATCCATGATGTCGTCATGCACGAGAGTAAAGTTGTGAAAAAGTTCAACAGCCAGTGCTGCATTAAGTGCATACCCGACCTCCACTCCCAACATTTGTGAAGTGAGTAGAGTGAGAACGGGTCGGATTCTCTTGCCACCGCTCGTAGCGGCATACCTGCAAGGGTCGTAGAGCGATTTGGGCTCCTCGCTAACGAACAACGACTGCATGCTGTCGTCGATGAGCCTTTTGAGATCACTTCTCGAAGCGACTTCGCTCCTTTCGATACTCACGATTACACCTGGTCAAGTCTATTCTGCAATGCATCCATTAC
Source organism: Rhodothermales bacterium (assembly GCA_965224105.1). Taxonomy (GTDB): domain Bacteria; phylum Bacteroidota; class Rhodothermia; order Rhodothermales; family JABDKH01; genus CBDCYH01. The sequence continues at coordinate 497,714 of CBDCYH010000001.1, forward strand.
ACGATCGTTGACCTCCTCCATTGACCCGACTCCCTCGATCTCTTCCAGCAGTCCAGCCTCGGCATAGTACTCTATGAGCGGGTGCGTTTCAGATTTATACACCTCGATGCGTTTCATTATCGCTTCCGGTGTGTCGTCGTGGCGTTGAATTATTGCCTCCGCGGGCACATCCGAGGGCGGAGGATTGAAATCCAGGTGGTAGGACTCTCCAGTGTGCTTGTTCATTCTGCGTTTCGAAAGTCGTCCTACAATAACCGGGTCGGGCACCTCAAGACTAACGACGGCAAGAAGTGGTGCATGCTGGCGATCCAGAAATTCTGTTAGCCACTCAGCCTGTTCAAGCGTTCGGGGGTAACCGTCCAACACGAAGTTGTCGCAACCGGCGTCGTTAATCGCTGACTCTGCAAGTTTCCGCACAATGGCACCAGGGACAAGCTTCCCTTTGTTAACAATGTCCAGTGCTTCCAGCCCGACGGGAGTTTTCCTCTTGATCGCATCCCGAATAATATTTCCGGTGGAAATATGTGACAGTTGGAATTTCTTTACCAGGAGATCGGCTTGTGTACCCTTGCCAGCTCCAGGCGGGCCAAACAAAGCTAGGCGCATACGGAATAGATAGTAGTGGTGTCGAAGTGAAAGGGCGGCTAGACTTCTTCTTCATCGCCCAGGCTCGAAAATAAGGTGGGCAGTCTTTGCAATGCCAACCCCAAACCAACCTTTATTAGTGAAGACGTTACCGAACCCAAAGCACTTCTCTGTTTTACTGATTTCTTGTTTGCCAACCCCGGAATTTTTTCAAGCGTTGTGCGCAAGGCTATTTCAGGATCTACACCCGATCGGATCGCCTCACTCACGCCTTTTGCAAGTCCCTCGGCTGCCGACGAATTCTTGTCTCGACCGCCGGAATAGCCAATTGCAATACCGATACTAAGCGCAGTTGCTACAGCCAGGTAAGGCCTGGCAGAAAATACATCGCGGACAGAGTCACCGGTCGACGTTATCTCCGACTGAATTGATTCGAGGCGCGAAGAGATTGATTCTGTTGTCGACTGCAGCTGGGCTTCAACGATTTCGCGAGATGGCAACGAGCGCTTTTCAACTTTGACCTCGTAACCATTACCAGTCCGGGGATTTCTAGATTTTGTAGCGATTCCGCGGGATTCTTCCATCTAACTATTTCGGTCTCTACGGATGTGGATATCAATTAGTCTCGGCCGCACCATCAGAACAATTAGCAAGATCAACAGGAGAGCTCCGGCAACAATTAGAAACCCGTATACCATGTTGTCGAGAAGCTGCCCCAACGCAAGAGCGCCAGCAACCAGCAGAAAAAAGAGGCACATTATCCCGATCACTGCGACGGCAGCATTTACGACGGCTTCGTTAACCCTAAGATTTACCTTGTCTTCTATTTCTATCTGGGTTAAGGATAGCTTGAGATCGATCCACGACTTGACGTCGTCAACCAGCCCTTTGGTCTGGTTGGCAAGTCTTTGGACTTTATTTGATGGCAATCTTTCTTCGGTCATCTTTAATATGGCACGGACACCATTTTTTTAGTCCGGTTTGGCTATTCAAGAGTGGAGTTAAGGTAGAAATCTATCCGGCTACTCTATACGATTAGGGTCCCGGCTTGTTCGAGCGGCCAGGTTGTCGAAGAAACGAAGTATGTTTTGCGAGGGTATTTCCGAATAGAGTGGCTGCCGATGGGCAGTTCCGGGCTCGATACAGGGGATTGCCACTTTCTTATCCAGGGATGAATCATTAGTCACGCAGTACTGAATCCGAATGTCATCCTGCTGCAGCAATTCTACAAAGGTTGTTTCACAGTCGTAGTAGCAAATCCGAAGATGGCAAGGAGACTGGTTTGGCATTCCGCCCTTGCTTATTAGGAACGAATGATCTTCCGCTGCAATGTGTGGCCGGTCGGCCGCAGCCATGAGGGCCTGCTCGTATTTTAGACGTTTTGAGGTCGACTCATGAGCAGGAAAGACGGCGCGGAAAAGCTGGAGTGCACGCGTCACCTCGTCAACTACGGAATCGTTTGGAACCCACAATACTGACACGTTGCGACAACCCAATCCTTCGTGCATCAGAATATCTTCAGCCAAGCCGAGGCAAACGTCTGCATCGGCTTCTGGGGTTAGTAAGCCAACTGAGTAACCGGAGCCACGGAGCAACGATTGTCGACCAGCAAAAATATGCCTCAGTTGTTCAATAGTCGCATCGCTTCCAGTGACCACAAAAGCGTCAGCGCAGGAGCAAGCATCTTCGAAAGTTCCAAACTCGATTGACTCCCGGCCCGTGTCTAGTACTAGATCGTATCCAAATGCCGGTAAGAGATGGGGTGATTTGCTGGATAAAACTCCAAAGTATTCTCTACCGCTCACCCATGTGGCAAGCATATCCGGTAGCCCAACGAACGGTACATTACCGGGATTGATTACAGCAATCGTTTTTGATCCCGTCGTAGTCTCCTCAAAACTCGCCAACGGGTATTCATGAACAGCAGCCATGATTTGATCCACCGCAAAATTGATGGATTCAAGCGTGAAGCCGTTTGATTCCGCCAGCGTTTGTTCGATCGACGAAACGCGCACAGGATAATCAGGATCGGACCACCTGGACGCGACCTTCTTGATCGATCTTGCGAGAGTCGAGCTATCCACTAATTGTTGCCGGTAAGCGCTGACACATCCCTGGTACCAACGCCCTATACTAACTTACAAGATGCTAGGACCTATTCGGACGCTTCGTCGGACTGTTCTTCCTCTGCTTTCATTTTGTCGCGAAGAGCTCCAAGACCACTCAACTCGCCAAGGGTTGTAGGCGACTGCGCTGCCATCTCTTTCTGATAAGTCCGGACGTCGCGTCGTTCGGCTCCGGCTGCACTTTTCTTGGCAGCGCTCTTCTCTCGTCGCTCCGCTGTTTGGGCCTGTTGCGTTGCAGCAACCTGGCTGACAACTATGTCGCGTTGGCTCAGATCAAACTGAATTATCTGGAGATCCTCGAGCATTTCCGCAACCGTAAATGCTTTCTCGAAGCTGCCGGTGCCCGCTTTGGTTTGTGATGCTGGCAAAAACGCTTCGACTCCGAGCGGCAGGGTGACGATTACTCCGTTGTCTTCAATACGAGAAACTACGCCGTTGGTTTTCGACCCAACCGTGTAGACCTTTTCGAACTGAGACCATGGATTGTCTTCAATCTGCTTGTGGCCAAGCGAAATGCGGCGCTCTTTTAGATCTATCCCGAGAACAACTACGTCCAGGTCCTGACCTTTTTTCACTACTTCGCTGGGGTGCTTCAGTCGACGCAACCAGGACAGGTCACTAATGTGCACGAGACCATCGATTCCTGGTTCAATCTCGACAAAGACACCGAAGTTTGTCACATTACGCACCTTCCCATGCAAGGCGGTTCCTTGCGGATAACGATCCACAATATCCTGCCATGGGTCTGGCTCGAGTTGCTTCATACCGAGAGAGATCTTTTTACCCTCGTGGTCGATCTGAAGAATTTTCACTTTCACCATTTGGCCAAGTGAAACAACCTGGCTTGGATGCTTAATGTGTTCAGTCCAGCTCATTTCAGAAATGTGAACAAGGCCTTCGATGCCTTTGTCCAATTCAACAAATGCGCCATAGTCCGTAATCGAAACGACCTTGCCTTCCACGACGTCATCAGGATTGTAGCGCTCTGTGATGTTCTCCCACGGATGTGACTGGAGTTGTTTCAATCCAAGGGAAATTCGCTGGCGCTCTTTGTCATAATCCAGAACAACGACGTTAAGTTTTTCATCGAGGTTTACTAGCTCGGACGGGTGCGTTACACGCCCCCAACTTAGATCAGTGATGTGCAGTAGTCCGTCCACCCCACCGAGGTCTATAAAGACCCCAAAGTCTGTGATGTTTTTTACCGTTCCCTCGAGGATCTGACCGGGCTCCATCGTCGAGAGAATCTTCTCCCTCTGAGATTCCAGATCTTTCTCGATGAGCGCTTTATGTGAGACGACAATGTTTTCGTTCGCAGGATTGAGTTTGACAATCTTGAACTCCATCCGTTTTTCCAGATAAGCGTCGAAGTCCCGAACGGGCCGGACGTCGATCTGTGAGCCTGGCAAAAACGCCTCGACCCCATCGAATAGTTCAACAATCATCCCGCCCTTAATACGCCGGACAATTACTCCTTCCAGGATTTCTTCTTTTTCGAACGCATTTTCAATACGCTTCCATCGTCTAACCTTGTCGGCTTTCGACTTGGAGAGAACTAGCTGACCATGATAATCCTCAATTCTTTCGAGGTAAACATCGACGGTGTCTCCCGGAGCGAGCTCTTCGTCGAACTCGTTTTTCGAAACGATGCCGTCGCTTTTGAAACCAATGTCGATAACGACATCTTTTTCGCCGACACTTACAATTTTCCCAGTTACGATTTCATGGGCTGACACGTTGGTGAGTGTCTCGTCAACTAGTTTTGCCAGCTCCTCATACCCGTAATCTGCACGGCCCAGCGTTTCTGCACTGGAGTCAGACTCCAGGTCTTCGAGCCTGAAGACCTCTCCCACGATTTCGCCTTTGTAACCGAGTACCGGAGTTGTGATTGCAACCGCCTCGTCTGCAACCGCAGAGATAGGAGCTTCAACAGTTTCCACCGCAGGTTCGACAACGTCAACCGCTGTCTCCGTTACTTCAGTGGCGACATTCTCTTCGACAATTTTTTCTTTGCTGTCCGCCTGCGAGGACGGATCCACATTCTGCTGATCATCAGCCATTTAGAGTTCTCCGAAAACGACCATCCTATTCGAAAACAGGAAAAGGGAGAGGTCGCATGAATTATGTTATTAGTTTAACTCGCAAACTCGGCCCCTTTTCCGTCCGATTCTGCCAGTTCGTTCTATTTATCTATCAGCTTTTAGCGACAGACGGGTAGTTTTGAACAAGCGCTACCACAAATTCCACCTGCTCCTCGATACTCGATTTAGTAGTGTCGAGTACGATAGCGTCTTCCGCTATTACAAGTGGAGAATCTTTTCGTGTCCTATCTCTTTCGTCGCGATCCCTAATTTCCTCAATCAGTTCTTGGAGGGTGGGGGGCGCAGCTCCAGATAAAGCAAGTTGGTCGAGTCTCCTCTGTGCTCTCTCCTCTACGGCTGCATCCATATAAACCTTAACATCTGCCTGAGGTGCGACGACAGTACCGATATCCCTACCTTCCAATACCAAGCCGCTTGAAAAGCTCCGAACCAATTCCTGTTGCATTTTCACGGCTAGTGAACGGACGGCCTTTACCGCGCTAACGCGACTCGCTGCTTCGCCAACCTCCTGTGACCTCAGTTGGTCACTCACATTCGAATCTCCGAGATAAACGACCATCTCTTGCCCTCCACTATACTCAACACGGAGATCGATTCTTCGTAACCAGACTTCATCAATTTTGGCTGCATCAATTCGATCTCTCAGCGAGGCCAGCCCCACGGCTCTGTACATTGCACCGGTATTTACATACCCGAAACCAAGTCTCTCGGCGACCAGTCTTGCCGTGGTGCTTTTGCCCGAGCCGGCAGGTCCATCAATCGCAATAATCAAAGTACAAACCCAAAAAAAGAGCTAGGACAGCTAAAATACGCCATTTTTTGGCGGCTGCCAATCCTGCCGTATGCGTATTCTTAAAGAAGTTCGTCTAGCCAACATCCTGATTAACAATTGTGATGCGTGAAGGGTACCGGATAGGCCCAATCGCGGTGTCAATCGTCGGCAAAGCCTCCAGTTTGACGTTTTTTGGAGAACCACCCTGCCCGGAAAGAGACATCGCCAGCTCCACCAGATCGGTAAGGTTTCCATCAAAAAAATCAATCAAATCAAGCGATACATCCACTGGAATGGTTGTTTTGTCGCCAAGTGGCAAGAGAATTACATCATCAATCGCACCGGAAATCGTCTCGCGATCTTCCAAAAACAGGGTCCAATCCAGTCTAACTAACCGTGCATCAACCTTGTTATCTGCCGGGTTAAGCGCTCCCACATCGATAGTCATGTCCAATGGGAGTTTGGACTGAGCAATGGAGGCCGTTAGCCGGACCGCGTCCAACGTGCTAATGTCCGAATATGAAGTTTTGTCCAGCAAGTTTACACCGGCCACTCGCAGCTCGGCGATTCGGTCAAGCGAAAAATCAACATCCTTAAGGCTTGCGAGATTTTGTAGCGTGGCACAGCCAGACAAAAACGGCAATACCATGAGCAATCCGGTTACCCGGAGTATGTATATCTTGGATCTGAACATTGCAAATAGATTCATTTGATGGGCACGAAAACGGCTGGAGGTATACTCGCAGCAAATTGGTTTGTTGTATCGTGAATAAATTGGCGCATAGTGAGATTTCAAGGCTGAGTGCGGATGAATACCGGAGTAGCCTGAAGCATCCGATTACCGTTGTCCTCGACAATATTAGGTCAGCCTATAATGTTGGATCGATATTTAGAACCTCGGATGCGGCTCGCATTGAAAGGCTCATCCTCACAGGCGTCACCACCGACCCCATGCATAAAGCCGTGCGCAAATCCGGACTGGGTGCCGAAGACGTAGTGGCCTGGGAACGGTCTGAGGACATCCTTCAAACAATAACTGACCTTAAGAATACAGGTTATGAGATTGTGGCACTTGAGATTACGGATGATGCAATATCTCTTTGGGATTTTCAACCATCTTCTTCGGCCCTTGCTCTAATCATAGGGAACGAAGTATCCGGGGTGGATCGAGCGGTTCTTGATTTCGTGGACCGCACCGTCCAGATCCCGCAATTTGGGACCAAGCAGTCTCTAAATGTTTCAGTCGCGTACGGAATTGCCGTTATGAATATCGTTAAACGAATTGCCCGAACAGCCGCGGATGACTAGCCCATCACAAGCCTGGACCGACTTTCTACAATCGGCGGGTCAGGAGATCCCAGCCGACTATGTTTCTGCATTCTTGGGTGAGACAATCCGCCAGTCGGTTATTTCGTTCGAAGCCGACTCCCTACTCTTTTCCTCAAGCGACGGTGGGACATGGGATTCCGTACACTTGGGCACGCAGTCCGTGAACGGCGTGCTCTCGATGTCTCCCGAGTCCTTCCCGCTGGGTGGCAAAGTTTTGTTCGAGGATTCTGCCGATCTATCGGTGGTCAAAGCCTCTCTGGATAAACTTCTGAAAGCCGACGTTATTCCAATCGGCGTAACGTCAAATCTCGTTGAATCTGTCGTAAGAATCCGTTCGGTGCGCCTAGCATTGCTAGGGCTAAACCCCTCGAAGCGGTACAGACTTCTGTCTATCCCCACCTCAGCCATCCGCGCCAACGCTCCCGCCATGCTCATTCATGCAACCCTGCAGGCGCTTGGGGGCGTCCTCGGCGGGGCTGATGCGGTTTCGATCAGCTCACTTGCTCACCACGAACCAAGCGATCTCAGACTTGCTGCGAACATACATCGAATCATTCGCCACGAATGCGGCCTTGAAAGACGAGAAGATTATTGGACGGGAAGCTTCCTTGTCGATGAATTGACAACCAAAGTCGCGGACCTGATCTCAACTAAATGGCGCGACTCACATCTCGGGCCGACCAGGCAGCGTAGCGAAGATGGATGCCCCGGTAAACCGCCCTTCATTCGAGGCCCTTACGTGACCATGTACACGCAGCGACCGTGGACAATCCGTCAGTACGCGGGGTTCTCGACTGCAGACGAGAGCAATGCGTTCTACCGCAGGAATCTTGAACAGGGCCAAAAAGGATTAAGCGTTGCGTTTGACCTCCCAACGCACCGAGGCTACGACTCCGACCATCCCAGGGTAGCGGGAGATGTAGGTATGTCAGGTGTGGCGATCGATTCTGTTCTGGACATGGAACGCCTCTTCGATGGCATCCCTCTCGATCGGATGTCTGTTTCAATGACGATGAACGGAGCAGTGCTCCCCGTCCTGGCATTTTTCATTGTTGCCGCGGAAAGACAAGGCGTTCCCCTCAAATCTTTGTCTGGGACAATCCAGAACGACATCTTGAAGGAATTCATGGTTCGGAACACCTACATATACCCACCGCGTCCGTCGATGAGGATTGTCCGTGATATAATCGCCTTCTGTTCGACAGAAATCCCCAGATTCAATCCGATCAGTGTGAGTGGCTATCACATGCAGGAGGCGGGTGCAACGGCAGAAATCGAACTTGCCTACACAATCGCCAATGGATTAGAGTATGTGCGTGCCGCAATCGATTCCGGACTTGACGTTGATTCTTTTGCCCCCCGGATTTCCTTCTTTTTCGGTATCGGAATGGATCTACAAACGGAGGTAGCGAAACTGAGGGCGGCGAGGGGCTTATGGGCAACGCGGATGGACAAATTCAAGCCGAAGAACCCGAAGTCGACTATGTTGCGCACACATTGCCAAACATCAGGCTGGAGTCTCACCGCACAAGACCCGCTCAACAATGTCTGCCGAACAACGATTGAGGCCGTCGCCGCAGTTCTCGGTCAAACACAATCATTGCACACAAACTCGCTAGATGAAGCGATTGCGCTGCCAACCGACGAGAGCGCAAGGGTTGCTCGAGAAACACAGATAATTCTTCAACAGGATTCGGGACTGAGTAATTTCATAGACCTGCTTGGTGGTTCTGCGATTATCTCCGAACGAACCTCTCAACTAATGGAGGCCGCTGGTAACCTAATCGACGAAGTTGAGCAAGCCGGTGGCATGGAGGCAGCGATCGAACAAGGTATTCCGCAGCGCAACATCGAGAACGCTGCCGCAAAGCGACAGGCACTAATTGACTCCGGCGTGGAAAAACTCATCGGTGTCAATGCATATTTGTCGACTGATGATGCTTCGATACCAACTCTGATAATCGACAACGCCGCGGTACGAAATGTTCAACTCGAACAACTAGAACAACTTCGAACATCGCGCGACCAGGTGAAAGTATCCTCTGCACTTGATGAGCTAACCAAGGCAGCCCGCGGCGATGGGAACCTGCTCGAAAAATCAATCGAAGCAGCCCGGCTGGAAGCCACACTTGGTGAGATTTCGTTAGCTTTGGAAGACGTTTTTGGTCGGCATCGGACAACCCCTGGCGTCCGGGCTGGCATTTATCAATCCAACACGCAAGCAATGCACCTAGAGGAGGCCCGAAGTCTTTCCAACAAGTTTGCCAAACTCGCGGGAAGGCGACCGCGTATCCTCGTTGCCAAGCTCGGTCAGGACGGCCATGACCGTGGGGCAAAAGTAGTCTCATCGGCCTTCGCAGACATGGGCTTCGATGTAGATATTGGACCGCTTTTCCAGACCCCGGCCGAGGTAGTGAAGCAGGCAATCGAGAACGATGTACACGTGATAGGCATTTCCACTCTAGCGGGTGCGCACACAACGTTGGTACCTGAGCTAATACGCCTGCTCGGTAACACGCAGTTTCTTGTTGTAGTTGGTGGTGTGATTCCACCGGGTCAGGTTTCGGATTTAATGGACCAGGGTGTCGCAGCCGTTTTTGGACCTGGGACTCCACTCACCGAGTCGGCCGAAACGGTCTTGAAGCTCCTTTTGGACCGGGCGTATGGATAGGCCTGTTCAAGAAAGTGCAGCAGAGATTTTCCGTAAGCTCGTTGATGGAGATACGTCAGCTCTCTCACGTGCTATCACATTGGTCGAAAACAATAGGACAGACCTCAGAGCCACAGGTTTAGCACTTGTTGATCTTGCGTATACCCAGTCTCCCAAGCAGGACACTGTACGGATTGGAATCACGGGTGTCCCCGGCGCGGGCAAGAGTAGCCTAATCGAAAAAGTGGGACTTGCGTTTGCGAACGAAGACAAACGTGTTGCCGTGCTCGCCATTGACCCGACGAGCCCCATTTCGTCAGGTTCAATTTTGGGAGATAAAACAAGGATGGACCAGCTCGCCGCGAACCCAGCTTGTTTTGTCCGACCATCACCTACGGGAGGTCAGCTTGGAGGAGCGCGAACAACTACACTCGAGACTATTCTACTCTGCGAAGCAGCTGGGTTCACTCACATCTTCGTGGAAACGGTTGGGGTTGGCCAATCAGAAACAGATCTAAAGAGCATTACGGATGTCTTCGTGCTACTGTTGATTTCCGGTGCGGGTGACGAGTTGCAAGGTATCAAGCGAGGCGTAATGGAGATGTCAGACATCGTATGTCTCACCAAAGAAGACGGCAGCAATGTTGCGGCAGTAAAGCTGGCCAAGTCTCAATTGAGAGGCATAATAAAACTGCTGCAGCCTGGCAACTCGGGATGGCGACGTCGAGTAGTTTCCACCTCCGTCGTTTTAGATAACATCTCTGATCTCACTAATGCCCTTTCCGACTATGTAGAGTTCATTATCGACTCAGGATATCTTGACAAGAACCGACGTGCACAGGACCTCGTATGGTTTCAGCGTCTTTCGGAGGAAATGGTTCGCTCCTATATCCTTTCCCACCCGGAACTGCAAGCATTGTCGACTGAGTTAACCAGTGATGTTGAAGCTGGCCTGCATTCTCCGATCAGCGCAGCCGAGAAATGGTTCGGGACTGCCATCAAACTTCTTAACGATTAGTCTGCCGTGCAAGGAACGTTGGAGAAAACTGCAGAAGGTGCACGTCTAGTCGCATCAGAAAACAGACTCGCCGACTGGAAGAACTGGGGTCCATATGTTAGTGAGCGGGCGTGGGGTACGCTTCGAGAACACTACAGTCGGACAGGTTCCGCCTGGTCTTCCTTTCCTTTCACCGATGCTCACCGGCGCGTTTTTCGATGGAACGAAGACGGAATAGCTGGATTTTGCAATCGACTTCAAAACCTCTGCCACACGGTTGCCTTTTGGAACGGCCGTGACGAGATCCTGAAAGAGAGGTTTTTTGGTTTGGGCGGCCCCGAGGGGAATCACGGGGAGGACCTGAAAGACTACTATTTCTATCTGGATGGCGTACCGAGCCACTCATATATGAAGATGTTGTACAAGTACCCCCAGGTCCAATTTCCGTATGAAGTTGTGCGTCAACAAAACCTGCTTCGTTCGCGAGAGGATCTTGAGTTCGAGCTCGTGGATGCTTTACGAGAATCCTTCGAACAGGGAGAATATTTTGACATTACTATCGAAATAGCGAAGGCGGATCAGGAAGACATTCTCTACAGGATCACTGCGAAGAATAATTTTTCGGAGCCGCGCCCTTTGTGGATTATCCCGCAGCTAATTTTTCGCAACCGCTGGTCATGGGGTTACCCGGTTGAGCGACCTTCTCTGGCGCTGAAGGACGGTTCTGATTATTCCTTAGTTGAAGTAGAAGACAAACATCTTGGGAAGTGGTTTTGGAACTGCCAATCAGTCGACGGCGAGGTGGAGTATATCTTTACGGATAATGAGAGCACAGCAGACTTTCCCACATCAAAAAATGCAACGGGTTTCTACAAAGATGCTTTTAATCGCTACCTGGTTCAGGGCGACAAAGACGCGCTCAATCCAGCCAAAGTAGGAACTAAGTGTGCGGGTGCAATTCACACCGTTGTACATCCAAAAGGAACCAGCGTTGCGTATTGCAGGCTATCTAAGAACAAGCGCCGGCTCGTCCCGGACGATGCAGAAGACATTTTCGCAACGCGGATCCAGGAAGCAGACGAGTATTACAACCACTTGCAGAGTCCGGCGCTATCTCGTGAAGAAGCCAAAATTCAGCGACAAGCATACGCGGGCTTGCTCTGGTCAAAGCAATTCTATCACTATTCCGTAAAGTTGTGGCACGAGGGTGATCCTGATGGTCACATGCCAGGTGTTTTTCCCAGAAAGTCCCACAATTCGAACTGGGATCATCTGTACAACATGGATGTCATTTCCATGCCGGACAAATGGGAGTATCCGTGGTACGCCGCTTGGGATCTCGCATTCCACATGTTGCCGATGGCTCATCTCGATCCCGAGTGGAGCCGAAGGCAGATCATCTTGATGTTACGCGAGTGGTTCATGCATCCGAACGGACAGCTACCGGCGTACGAGTGGTCTTTTGGCGACGTAAATCCACCTGTACATGCGTGGGCTGCGTTTCGGGTTTATCAGATCCTGAAGGAGAAGCATAACATTGAGGATGTGGCCTTTCTTGAGCGGGTTTTCCATAAGCTGCTTCAAAATTTTACGTGGTGGGTCAATAGAAAAGATCGGGATGGCAATAATGTCTTCGAGGGTGGATTCCTCGGGCTCGACAACATTGGAGTGTTTGACCGCAGCAAACCGCTACCCACGGGCGGTTACATTGAGCAAGCCGATGGGACTGCATGGATGGCGATGTATTGCCTAAATATGCTTTCCATTTCGCTCGAATTGGCGTCACACAGACGTTCGTACGAAGACATCGCGACCAAATTTTTCGAGCACTTCGTCTACATCTCAGCAGCGATAAATGGAGAGCATGGTCTATGGGATGAGCAGGACGGTTTCTACTATGACATCCTTCACAGTGAGGGTGCTGGCAGGACCCCAATGCGAATCCAATCACTAGTAGGTCTCATACCAATCGTTGCGGCGCTCACGATTGAAAACTCAACCCTGGAAAATCTCGACCGCTTCAAAAGAAGGATGGATTGGTTCCTCAAGTTCCGTCCCCGACTTATCGAAAAGACATGTATCAAAAGGAGCTCGCACGACGACTCGCTATTGCTCTCACTTGTTAGCAAGCCAAAGTTGGAAAGAATTCTGGAGCGGGTCCTTGATCCTGACCAGTTTCTATCAGACTTCGGAATACGCTCCCTGAGCAAGTACCACGAGCAACGGCCATATGTATTCCGAATCGGTGATGAGGAGCACCGCGTAGGTTATCAGCCGGCCGAATCCCGGGATTATCTGTTTGGCGGCAATTCCAATTGGCGCGGTCCGATCTGGTTTCCTGCAAATTATCTACTCATTGAGGCACTGCACACATACGGGTCCTTCTATGGTAAGGATCTCACCATCTCCCTTGAGTCTGAAAAACTCTCCTTGGATAAGGTGGCGGAAAACGTTTCGGGTCGATTGAAGTCAATCTTCCTTGCCGACGCGGATGGTAATAAACCGGTGTTCGGAGGCGCAGAGATTTTTCAGAAACACTGGAAGGAGAATATTCTTTTCTACGAATACTTCCACGGAGACAACGGGGCTGGGATCGGGGCGAATCACCAGACTGGCTGGACCGCCCTGATTGCCAATCTGTTCGATAACGATGGCAGGCTAGCCTAGCTGGCGAAGCGCAAAATCTATGCGTTCAATCGTCGCTTGCTTGCCGAGAACTTCCAGTATTTCGAAGATGCTCGGCCCACCTCCCTTGCCCGTGAGAGCGACTCGGAGCGGTAGCATGACTTGGCCATATTTTAGTTCGCGTTCTGCGACAAACTTGTCGATCAGGTTTTTCAGGTCAGCAGACGTAAAAGATGCATTTCCGAATTGCGCTACCAGTTCCAGCAGGATTTCATTTGTGCCTTCCTTCCATGCCTTCCGTGCCAGTTTCTCGTCGAACGACTTTGGTGCTTCGAAAAAGAAAGCAGCTTCAGTTGGGAGATCTGCCAGTAAGGTAACTCGCTCCTGAAACAACGGGGTAATTCGTTGCCAGATGGTGCTGTCATCGACAATTTTCCGCTCTCTCAGTCTGTCTGTTATCTCGGCCTCGCCGAAATTCCTAATCCATTCCTGATTGAACCATTCGAGCTTTTTCATGGAGAACTGCATTCCGCTGGAGCCTACATCCTCAAGTTTAAATTGCGACACCAGATCACTTAGCGAGAAGATCTCTTGCTCGTGGCCCGGATTCCAGCCCAGCATTGCAAGAAAATTGGTGAGCGCTTCGGGCTCGTACCCGCTTTTTCTGTAGTCTGAAACCGAAACCGGAATGCCCATCTTGTCCGCGTTGCGCTTGGAGAGCTTTCCACCTGTTGGGCTTATAATAAGCGGCAGATGCGCCATTGTTGGCGGTGTCCATCCCAGGCTCTGATAGAGTAGCATATGTTTGGGTGTTGAGGAAAGCCATTCTTCACCGCGTATAACATGAGTGATCTGCATGTGGTGGTCATCCACAATGTTGGCCAGATGATATGTAGGCAGGCCATCGGATTTGAGTAGAACTTGATCATCTATTACATCAGAATCAAAAGAAACGCTCCCTCGGATGGCATCGTCGAACGTGATTGTCTGGCCTGGTTCCACCAGGAGGCGCACAACATAACGCTCGCCAGCCGCAATCCGGGACGCACAATCTGACTCAGAAAGACTGATACTGTTGGCCATTAGGTCTCTCGAGGCCGCATTGTACGAACGCACTTCGCCCATTGCTCCCTGTCGCAATTTGTCCAGGTCGTCAGGAGTGTCGAAGGCGTAATACGCCTTGCCTCCGCTCAACAGGGTTTCGATAACTGAGTTGTAGAGATCAACGCGCTCAGACTGCCTGTAAGGACCAAATGCTCCCCCCTTGTCTGGACCCTCATCCCAATCGAGCCCAGCCCAATCGAGAGATGATTTGATGTCGGACTCAGCTTCGGCGACGAACCGGGCCTGGTCTGTATCCTCAATCCGGAGTATGAACACTCCCCTCAGTGACCGCGCAAAAAGATAGTTGTAAAGCGCCGTCCTCAATCCACCAATGTGGAGCAGTCCCGTTGGGCTTGGCGCAAATCGAACGCGAACAGAATTTTTGGAATCCATTACCAGTCAGTCTTTTGGAAGACGAGAAGATAACGGATTGACCGTTGACGCGCGTTTTTGGTTTATGGTTCTGCTTCGACAGTGACGCCGGGGTAAAAAACGTAAATCGGTTGTGCTGTCTCGTTGACGTACGAGGCCTGGTCGTTCATATCGTTTGATGGGCCGAGGGCAGCTTGAAGGGTGATTCCGAATGCGAATACTATTGCTGCTGCGAACAGCCAGGTCCGCAAGGTCATGGACATTTTCGAATTCCAAAGCGACGGATCGACAAGAGCGCCAGTATCTCTGTCTTTGATTTCGTCGAGCTTCTGCAAGATTCGTTCATCCACCTGAGGCGGCACTTGAATCGATTCGACCCTGCTCCAACGTCTGAATGTTAGAACGCCATCCAGCACGTTGCGACACGTTTCGCAGGTTGAGAGATGCATGAACAGTTGCACCTGATTTTCCGAAGGCAATACTCCGTCGGTATACTCGACAAGCATTTCCTGATTTGATTGTAGACAGTTTTCCATAGCTATTTCTTGAGGCGCTTTGATTTTTGACCAGCGACAATATTTATTGGTACTGCTTCTACATCCCTGTGGGCGGCATCCATTTCGTCGATGAGTTTTGCCAATTTTCTCCTTGCCTTAAAGAGCCTTGACTTAACCGAACTGATCGAGGAGCGGGTGATCGCGGCAATATCTTCATATGAAAGGTTTTGATACTCACGCAGGATTACGGCCTCCCGATACTCGTCGCTTAGTTTCGCCAGGAGGTAATTGACAAGTTCCACCTGTTCGGCTTTTTCGAGACCTCCGATTGGAGTTATTGGAGCCTTCTTGTCATGGCGGTTCGGATCTAGTGGGACGCTTCGTTTATTCCGGGCCAGATGGTTCAGACACTGATTTCGGGCGATCGTGTATAGCCACGATTTGAATGCTGAAGTGCTGAGCAATCTGTCGCGGTTCTCGTAGACGCGAATGAATGTATCTTGTAGTACATCTGCCGCTAGCTCCTTGTCCAACAACATCTTGCAACAAAACGCGTAAATACCCTGCTTGTGTCGATTATAAAGCGACACAAACGCATATTCATCGCCTCTCTGGAAAGCTTCAATCAGGCTTTTTTCACTCATGAGTGGGCTCGGAGGTGGCTGGTATAGTGACGACACGAGGCTACTCAAAAAGTTGCCCATCAGCGAAGATTTGTCAAAACAGGAACCAGGCATGCCCGATAGCGTCGTTTTGGGCTGCCTCAACAATGTCAGAAAACGAGATATTTCCCAGCTATGGTTAAGCACCTGATCCCCTTTCGACCGTTGCGCCTACCGTTGTTCACCATGACTCTTGTGATTGGTCTGTCGGTGGCGGGCTGTTCCTCCGGGCCCAAAATGATGTTTGCGGACGATCCGGAGGTCGTTGCTGAAATTGCAGGTTCACCTATCAGCTTTACTGAGCTCGAGGAGCAATATCGACGCACGTCGGGGCTGGTTGATACATCAGGCACGGTCGAGTCATACGAGGACTTCCTGCAACGGTACGTTGATTTCAAACTCAAGGTTAGAGAGGCAAGGCGAATCGGCCTCGACAAGGACCCTGAAGTTGTCAATGAAATATTGACGTACCGGGGAAGATTTGCCAGGCCCTATCTTTTGGAGCACAATGTTATAGAGCCGATTACTCAGTTGCTTTATAACCGTCGCTCGGAGATGGTGCACGCGAGCCACATCTTGTTACGGGTAAGGGAAGGCGACGACACGACGGCTGTCAGGAATCGAATGGTTCTGATAGTCGATTCAATCAAGGCTGGAACCGATTTCGGCGACATGGCGGTGCGACATTCAGAAGATCCGACGGCTGCCAACCCGGCTCGTCCAACGGGATACAAAGGCAACCTCGGCTTCTTTTCAGGAGGAAGAATGGTGCAGCCATTCGAGGATTGGGCCTACATGACCTCTCCTGGTTCAATGTCGCCCATCTTCAGGACCAGATTCGGATATCACGTCCTCCAGGTCCACGAGCGCCGACCGGCAATTCCAGAGGTTCGTGTTTCACATCTGATGACAGCGCCAACGAACCCGACCGCAGCAGACTCGCTGGCTGCGCTTGAAAATATCCAATCACTGCGTGATAGCATACTCGCCGGAGCAGATTTTGCGACGATAGCGCGACGACACTCAGCTGACGGATCGAGTGCACCGAAAGGCGGTGACCTCGGGTACATCGCTTACGACGGCAGGTTGTTGCCCGAACTAAAGGACCCACTTTTTGACCTCGAGAATGTCGGGGATATTACCGAAGTAATTCAGACCAGGTTTGGGAATCACGTGCTGCAGTTAACAGACCGGAAGGCACTCCCAACTTATGACGAACTATACGAGGAACTGAAAAAGCAGGCCTTAGCTCTCCCGCGAATGAAAACGGAAGAACGAAAATTCGCTCTGGGTGTGTTGGACGAGCGAGGTGCATCGTACGACACGCTAAAGGTCCGAGACCTTTTCGTCGCTGTTCCGAAAGATTCGGTTGGCAAGATCATCCGGGAGATGCAGTTCTCGGAAGACGAGATGCAAATTCCCATTGCGATGGTTGGTGACTCGACCTTCACGGTGAACCATCTCGTGAATACGATGCGATTTCAACAGTTTGATACATCAGTCACGAAGGATTCATTGCTAAGCAAAATTATGGACGACTTCATGGTTCAAAAAGCGATCGACTATGAGGTAGCGGCGCTTGAAGAAACTGATGAGTCTTTTGCAGTAACAATGTCTGACTTCCGTGATGGGCTTGTGCTATTTAAACTCATGGAAGATTCAGTTTGGAATGCCGCGTCATCCGATTCACTTGCGCTCCTCGAGCGTTACAACGCGAATCCTCAGTCGTATCGTTATCCCGACCGGACGATCGTCGTTTCGTTCTTTGGTCGAGACTCGGAAGCACTCGCCAGCTATGTGGAGACACTCATGACAACCGGCACCGCTCCTGTGCCAGACACATCGGCAACAACGGGTTCTGTCGATCAAATTCGTACTGATACTACACGCATCGCTGGAACGTCAAATTCGATCTTTGATTCTGCGCTTGAGCTTGGTCAAGGTGAAATCACCGAACCCGCGGAGTACAACGGGGGATACATCATCCTACTGAATGATGGCATTGATCCGAGCAGACCGAAAACGTTTGCTGAGGCTCGATCCGAACTGGCCACCGAGTTTCAGGAAGAGCTGGAAGCGAGGCTCCTCACACGTCTTCGACGCGAGAATCTTGCATTCACCTATCCTGAAAGGCTTCCGGTGCTAATCGGTCTACATTCCACCGGATCCCATTGATGAAGAGTTTCTTCGCGTCAGGTATCGTGGTGCTGATGGTGATGGAACTGGCTGGATGCGGTCAGCCTGCAGAGGACAGTAGTATCGCGAGAGTGGGCGAATCGCGCTTAACGGAGGCTAATCTGATTCGACTTACCGGATCGGCTGCGAACTCAGACAATACTCCCGGAAGAAGGCAAATCGTGATTGATGATTGGATCGACCAAACCCTACTTGCTGAGGAGGCAATGAGGTTGCAGATACACCTGGAAGAAGATGTCTCCTTTGACTTAATAAATGGCAGGAACTCTATTCTCGCAAGCCAACTGCTTGACAGACACTTCGAGGCTCTTGCATTTGCCCCAACCCGGGGAGAGCGGCAAGCATTCTTCGATGCCAACCGAAACCACTTCCAGTTGCGCGAGCCATATTACAGAGTGCGTTTCATCGAGACGGCAGCCTCCAATGATGCCAACCAGGCACGGACGCAGCTGCGACGAGCATTAAACTCTACCGCGACAGATTCCCTTTGGGCAGGCATTGTCTCTACCTATTCACTGGATGAGGCCCGCGACAAGAGCGTTGCGGCAAGGTATTACCCTGTTCATTCTTTGTCGCGCTACCTCACGGATATAGGCACTCGGATCGATCGTATGTCAGCTGGGCAAATTAGTCCTGTCATTGACGATAACGATCGCTACGTTGTCTTCCAACTTGTCGATGAAGTCGAGGCTGGAACGCTACCCGAACTAGACTGGGTTTACGAAGAAGTTGGTGCCAGCATGTTGGTCGAAGACCGTAAGAACGAGTACAGACGACTTGTCCAGTCGCTTCGTCAACGTGCTACCGCCGAGGGTAAGTTAGGAGTAACATCCGAATAGCAATATCAGGAATCCAAAACTCGTTCTAGTGGAGAACACAAATCAATTTGCTTCTATGACACGGATATTCTTGTCTGCCCTCCTGGCAGCTCTCCTCCTACCCTACTCTGTTGGTGCGCAGGACACTGATGTCATTGACGAAATAGTGGCGGTTGTCGACGACAAAATCTTGTTACGATCCGACGTCAATGGATTTGTTTATAACATGATTCAGCAGAATCAGATACCATATTCAGATGATTTGTGGGAGCAGGCTTTAACAAATCTTATTGACCAGAAAATTGTAGCAGTCCATGCGCGGCGGGACACAACATTGGAGATAACGGACGAGCAGGTCGACCAGCTACTCGATGAAAGGGTTAACTCGATGATTAGCCAGATCGGAGGACGTGCTGCGCTGGAAGCCACCTACAACAAGACGGTCGAACAAATTAAGCTAGACTTGCGAGAAGACTTCCGTGACCAGCTCCTGGCCGAGCAGTTCCGGAATCGAGCGATTCAGGATATTACGGTAACGCCATCCGAGGTCCGGGAGTGGTTTGAGCAGATCCCCCAGGACTCACTTCCTGTGATTCCTGAATCCGTGCGGCTTTCGCATATCGTCAAGTATCCCATTGTAACTGAAGCTGCCAAGGAGGATGCTCGTTACATTCTAACATCAATTCGTGATTCGATATTGGCGGGAGCCTCTACATTCGAGCAGATGGCCATACTCTATTCGGAGGATCCCGGATCGGCACCCAACGGAGGGCTTTATGCAAACGCGAATGTCGAAATATTTGTACCTGAGTTCGCTCTTGCCGCAACTCGCACACCCATTGGCGAAGTATCAGAAATTTTCGAAACGCAATTTGGCTTGCACATCCTTCGCGTAAACGCTCGGCGCGGTACAGTGGCTGACCTGAACCAGATATTAATAACGTTTGATGAGAGCAAGTTTGATACGGAGCCCGCGCGCAGGCAACTCCAATCGTTGCGAGACTCTGTAGCGGTTCATAGTGCTGCATTCGACAGACTGGCGCGAGAGTATTCCGACGAGACGGAGAGCGCGAGTCTCGGTGGCCGAGTGGTTGATCCGCGAAATTTTGAGCGGGATCTGTATGTAGAAGGGCTTGATCCAAGCTGGCGGACAACTGTCCAGCTTCTCAGTCCCGGAGATATTAGCGAAGTTCAAACGGCCAATATGCTAACGGGGCGACGCGGCCTCCACATTATTCTTCTGGAGGCAAAGACTCCCGAGCATCAGGTAAGTTATGAAACGGACTATTCCCTCATCGAGGGCTTTGCGCTCCGTGAGAAACGGGCACTTGAGCTAGACAAATGGATCCGTGGGCTCCGTGAGGACGTGTACGTGAAAATCAAAACGGATAAATATTCGGGTGAGTTTGCCAACAGATAATTGGCTAGTTTCAACGCGTGTGACAGAATGTAGAGGCTACTAATTGCAAGCTGAAGAGCTCCATCACGATCTTACATCCGGATTCGAAGCACTCCGGGTCGAAGTCGCAAAACGAATCGTTGGGCAGGATGAAATCATCCGTAATATCTTCGTTGCCCTTTTAGCGAAAGGCCATGTTCTACTGGTCGGTGTGCCAGGACTCGCAAAAACTCTGCTGATCAGAACGCTCTCCCAGGCTCTTGAACTGGAATTCAGCCGAATACAGTTTACTCCGGACCTCATGCCCGGCGACATTACCGGCACGGAGATTCTCGAGGACAATCCGGACACCGGCCGCCGATCCTTTAAGTTCATCAAGGGGCCTCTTTTCTCGAACGTGGTTCTTGCGGATGAGATAAACCGGACGCCTCCGAAGACGCAGGCAGCGCTGCTTGAAGCAATGCAGGAGCGACATGTTACCGCCGGGGGCAAATCGTATGAGTTGGGAAATCCATTTTTTGTCCTGGCAACTCAGAATCCGATTGAGCAAGAGGGCACATATCCCCTGCCGGAAGCTCAGCTTGATCGTTTCATGCTCAACCTCTGGCTAGATTACCCCAGTTTTCAGCAGGAGGTTGAGATCGTCCGGGGTACAACATCCGCGGAAGTAGTTGACACCCGCCCGGTAATATCGGCCCAATCACTTGCCGATTTTCAGCACCTTGTCCGACAGCTTCCTGTGGCGGATAACGTAATCAACTACGCCGTATCCCTGGTTTCAAACACAAGGCCTTCGTTCGAGAGCGCACCTGATTTTATTACCAAATACCTAAGTTATGGTGCTGGCCCGAGAGCCTCTCAATATCTAATTCTTGGTGCGAAGGCACTAGCCGCGCTGGAAGGCCGGCTAACTCCGTTGGTCGACGATGTTCGACGAATGGCCGTTCCTGTCATTCGGCATCGGATCGTGTCGAACTTCAACGCCGATGCAGACGGTGTAAATGCCGTGGAAATCATAGAGCAGCTGTTGGATACCATTCAGCCACTGTGACATTTTTCTGACTTGAATCGGAAGGTATCTTTTCCGATATCTAGGCCAGTAAGATTTCAAAGACTATGCGGCACGTCGTTGCGTTGATGTTTCTACTGCTCTTGGTGCAGCCGGTCGGTGTTGCTGCACAGAACACTGTCGAGCCGGCAGATGAATACACTTACCTTCCGCTCGCCAACAGACCACTTTTCTCCTCAGACTCTTTGGCCTACTGGGTGGCAAGAGCTGTAAACGATGTGCGCCTCGAATCCGACCTGGACTCACTCGTTTCCAACGCCCAACTCCAGGATGTCGCCCGGAGCCACTCAAGGGATATGGATGAGAATCGGTTTTTTGAGCACATGAATCGAGCTGGAGAGATGCCGAAGGATCGCGCAATAAAAGCCAATTTTTCTTGCCACCGATACAACAATGGTACATCGTCAAGAGAGATCGGTGAGAATCTTTATACTGGCTATTTGTATTCGAGCATCCGGCGACAACTGTCGAACGGAAAACTTACAATCGACTACGCATGGAAAGATTTGCATCAGCTGGCAGAAGAGGTGGTAGCGGGGTGGATGAATAGTCCCCCGCATCGAGCAAACTTGTTAAGCCCTCGCTATGTCATCCAGGGGATCGGGGTAGAAATTACTTCGGGAATGGAAATCTATGTTACCCAGAACCTGTGCTAGTTGACCGTGAAGGTCCCTGTAACGGTCTTCGAATTATCGCGGCCATCTTTAACCCTAACCCGGAAGGTGTGCGTTCCTTTTGTTGTTCGCTCGTCGATCGTATGGCGCAATCGCTTCTTTCTCGGATCATATTCACACAAACGCCAGGACCCATCTATTGTGCATTCGTAGCTGGATAGACCTGTTTCATTGTCACTAACTATCGCGTCTATATGGTCGCCCTGTTTGAGATTTCCTCCGTTCGGTATTCGCAATTCAGCCCTCGGATTAGTTGTGTCGGCAGCAACGAAAAATGATCCAAATGTTCGCATCCGTGAGACCATCCAGCCATTTGTAAACTTTCCTCCCAAGGAGGAAAAATTGCTGTCGTCATCTGCTGAAACGATATAGAGTTTTTCTGTGTCTACGTTACCCAGACTATCGACTTTGAGCGTGAGTTTTGCTCTCTTGTGAATTGGCGTTCCCCTTTCATGCACGTGATGTACTCGTGAAAACCCATATGATGGCATGTCTGACACGCTGTAGTTCAGGTCAAAATCGGAGTAAAAACTAAACTCCGGAAAAGCCAGAGAGATGCCGTCTCGATTAAGCGTAAAAGGTCTGCTGTGGGACACGAATTCACCAGGACTGTCACTTACATTTCTGAAGGGATCATCAGTTGCACCATAGACAGAAAAGTCCAGGGTTGACGTATTTCCGTACGAGTCTTCAACGGTAAAAGACAAATTGTCCCAGGCTCCAGGCGTACTTCTCAGGAGACCTGCGTCGTTTGCCCGATACAGCGGTAGTTTGTTGCCAGGTTCAACGTATGACTTGTGGACCCACTTTCTTGACTCGGTCCTTTCGCGGTAGTCTATATGAGAATTGATGTACCTCGTTTGGCTGAAGCTGAATTTCTCCATTTCGGATCTAAACATCATCCCACTTTCGTTTGAAAGCGTCAATCGGTAAATACCGAGTCGATTATTTGAATCATCGTGATAGTCGTGGGTGCTCAGGCCAAAACCTGCAGTACCCCTGATAGATATATGCTCAATACCGGATAGACTATACGTTCCATCGTCGCCCTCAACGTCCAGAAAAACGCTCTGGCCGTCATGAAGAATTTCTGGCTGTGCGCCATTTCGATTGATGACTATCGAGCTTCGCGGCCCGAGTGGGTAAAGCTTAACTCCAAAAATCTTGGGAGGAACGGAGTCGTTAATCTCGAATCCAAAAAAGAGTGGGTTCAGTGGCCGAGACGTTTTGCTGTCACGAATTTCGAAGTGCAAGTGTGGCCCGAATGATCCGCCGCTATTTCCCGATAGAGCAATTAGGTCACCTTTCTTAAATGATATCTGATTCGGCTCTGGATACAGATCGACGGCAAAGCGCTTCCGCTTGTATTGTTGATCCTGTGTAAACTCTGCAATAGGACCGGCGAACGATCGCAGGTGCGCGTAAACTGATGTAAAGCCGTTCGGATGGTTAATGTAGACAGCGTTTCCGTATCCGACTGGGGACACCTTGATCCGGGAGACCCATCCGTCCGCGACTGCAAGAACGGCGTGACCCTCTTCCCCATTGGTCTTAAGGTCGAGACCGGAATGGAAATGACCAGATCTTAACTCGCCAAAATTTCCAGCCAGGACGAGGGGTAAGTCCAGCGGTGATCGGAAGTAACTATCTGGATAGCGCTTTTCTTGAGACCAGGAGATATGCGCACAGCTTATGCCCACAACCAGATATATAGTCAGCCGGGTGAAAATCTTGCCCATACGAGATTTAGAAACTCAACAGTTGATGTTGCGTCGCCGAAATATCACTAATAGATTGAGGTGCACTAGAACCGACCCGCACTGCCCAAGTAATGCAACCTTCATACCGAATCGCAATCGTCGGAGCTGGCCCTGCCGGATTCTACGCCGCTGAACATTTACTCAAAAGCGACAAGAATGTTGTAGCTATCGACATAATTGATCGCCTGCCTACACCGTATGGTCTGGTTCGCGCAGGTGTCGCTCCAGATCATCCAAAAATTAAGAATGTAACGGCGAAGTACGCCAAGACACTCGAGAACCCCAGCGTTCGTTTTATTGGAGGCGTGAATGTTGGGACCACAGTTACCGTCGAGGACCTGCAAGATCTTTTTGATGGGATTATCCTGACCACGGGGGCCCAATTGGACAGATCACTCGGAATAGATGGAGAATCGCTGAGCGGAAGTCATTCGGCGACCGAGTTTGTTGCCTGGTACAACGGCCATCCAGACTTTTCGGATCGATCTTTTGACCTTAGTGCGAAAGCTGCTGTAGTCGTGGGTGTTGGAAATGTGGCGATGGATCTAGCCCGCATCCTTTGCCGATCCATCGAATCCCTACGCAAGACAGATATTGCGGATTATGCGCTTGAGGCCTTGGCCAGCAGCAAGGTAGAAGATATTTATTTGCTGGGACGTCGTGGGCCAGCGCAGGCGGCCTTTACAAACCCGGAGATAAAAGAGGTCGGAGAGCTGGAAGAAGCCGATGTGGTTGTGTCAGCTCGTGACATGATTCTAGATGAACACAGTACAAAACAGGTCGATGCCGACCGGCTGGCGCGGAAGAAGATTGATATCCTGCGAGGATATGCTGAGAAGGAAGTGATTGGCAAAAGGAAGAGGATGCATTTCAGATTTCTTACATCACCTACCAAGATCGTCGGTGAAGACGGAAGGGTTATCGGCGTGGAGACCGTCCGAAATGAGCTGTTTGAAACTGAGGATGGCCGAATCAGGCCACGGGCTACTAATGAAACGGACTATATCCCGGCGGCCCTGGTTTTCCGGTCGGTCGGTTATCGCGGCGAACCGATCGCCGATGTCCCATTCCGCGACGACTGGGGAACTATTCCACATGATTCAGGAAGGGTATTAGGCAATAAATCTGACAAGATTCCAGGCTTGTATACTGCGGGCTGGATTAAACGGGGGCCATCTGGTGTGATTGGCACTAACAAGGCCGACGCGATCGAGACGGTTAAGTCGTTCCTCCAGGACATCGACGATGGAAGCGTTAAACAAAAACCCCGACAAGACTTTGTTGAGTTTCTGGACCAGAAAGGAATTGACTTCTATTCGACCGAGGATTGGAATGTAATCGACAACAAGGAAACGGAGCGAGGTCTCGCACAGGGCCGCCCTCGTATCAAGTTTACAAACCACAATGATTTTGCGGATGCAATTCGAACGCGCAACTAATACGGATGAAGTGATGTAATAGTCGGAAGCAGAGTATGCACCCTTTAGTATGAAGTTGTTTCTTCTCTTCGTCGTAGTTCCAATTCTTGAGCTCTTCCTGCTGGTGCAGTTGGGAGGTTTGGTAGGTGCGGGCCCCACTATAGCGTTGGTGATTGCAACAGCTCTCGTTGGGAGCAGCCTTGCGCGTCGAGAAGGTCTCGCGGTATGGCAATCGATTGCTGAGAAGATTGGAGTCGGAGCACCGCTTACGGAGACACTTCTTGATGGGGCCATCGTACTAGCGTCGGGAATATTGCTGCTCACGCCCGGAATACTAACCGACCTGGTGGGACTTGCCGGTCTGGTGCCTTTTACACGCGGATTTCTAAGACCGGTGGTCAAGTCGTTCCTCTCCACTCGCGTTGCTGCAAGAACTCGTTACGTTCGTCCTGATAGATCTGCAGGGCACGAACCGTCGTCGGGGTGGCAGGGACAGGCATCGGAAAAGCCGAGACATTCGCAGAGTGCCTCGTAGTCACTCTGGCTCTTTGAGACGAACAACGAGATTCCATGCAGAAGCCAAAGAGTGAATTATCCCTGTCTCGTGTTCATTGAGCTCGCCATCCGCCAGTGCGATCGCATTCAGGTCATCCAGAACTGACAACAGTTTCGCTGTCGGCAACAGCTCTCCTAGTGACTGAACAAGGGCGCTATAGTCTTCTTTGGTGGGTTCGCTAGAGTAGTAGTTAAGGCTGGCTCTGAGGATGGCCCTTGCATCCGAGATATCGAGCGACGGTTTCCACATCTGTAAACGGGAAATCATCACATCAATTTCTGGCGTGGAAATGTTGTCGTCGCCTGCGTGTGCAACTACTATGTAGAGGAAGGCGACAATATCTATTGCAGAATTCAAGTCCTTCTTCTCGCTAGCGTCTGGCGAGACACGGAGATCCCAAGCTTCTGCCAGGACCGAGATCATACTTCTCTCGCTTCCCAAAAGTAGTCCATCGGATTTGGCAACCCGCACAAGGTCGTCAAGAGTCCGCTGTCGGGCCGCCGGACTAAGTGTGGCCTTAAGCAACTGTATAGAGTTTGCAATTTCGCCTGCACTATCTCCAGCCAGATAAACGGCCACCGCATCCATCACAACTGTTTTCGCTTCTACCTCGCTCAACCCCGATTGTCTCTGCTGAATCGACTTGACAATCACATCCAGTTCCTGGTCAGCCAAGTTATGATCCGTGCCATACGCCAGACCAATATTTATCAATGCGATATCATGCAAGGACGTCCAGGTGTCACGATGTGATTGCTGCATTTTCTGAATACAATTGATTTCGAATACTGATGATCTGTGAGAAGAGTATGGCTCTTGAGACATACTCCTATCCATAGTTTCCCGCAGAGCCCCGCAAAGATTCAACGTTTTAAAGGAGGACTAAATATGCCTAAAATATCACGATCCGGATACGAATCCGGGTATGCAATTTTGCAGTTGTAAAAAATATACTGTTGTTTATGATACACTCCAATACAGACCGCCAATGAACCGTAGAGAAGCCCTGGCAAGTCTTGCTGGCATCACTGGAGCAGCATTGTCTGCGACAAGCCTCTCGACAATACTGCAAGGTTGCAGTCCGGCAAACCCATTCGTTCCGCAGGTACTAAGCCACGAGGACGCCTCGATCCTAACGCGGATCGTCGACCGGATAATTCCCCGAACCGATACGCCTGGGGCAAGCGACGCAGGTG
The DNA here is from genome assembly GCA_965224105.1 of Rhodothermales bacterium. Lineage (GTDB taxonomy): Bacteria > Bacteroidota > Rhodothermia > Rhodothermales > JABDKH01 > CBDCYH01. The sequence goes on from CBDCYH010000001.1 coordinate 524,621, forward strand.
TTGTTGAGTTTATTGATTACGTTCTTGCAAACCTCTTTGAACAATCTGACAAGGAGGAATTCATGACGGCCTTTTCGTCGTTGAGGAGTGACTTAGCCGGATCGGATAATGCCCAATTGGAGGAGATTGGTGACGATACACTCGACGCACAACTTATTCTCCTTGACAAAGAAGCGGTACAAGCAAGACGAGACGGCATCAAACCCTTGCCAATCTTTGCGACTCTGAAAGAGCTAACGCTCGTGGGATACTACACATCCGAGAAAGGACTAAACGAAGAGATGGAATATTCAGCCGTGCAAGGCTCCTATGATGGATGCGTACCTCTTCATGAAGTTGGCCGACGGTGGGTATAGTGATATGAATATTCTAGAACGGAAAAAGGATTATGACGCAATCGTTGTTGGCTCTGGAATCACCGGAGGCTGGGCAGCGAAAGAACTGACGGAAAAAGGATTGACCGTGCTGGTCATCGAACGAGGATCGCTGGTTGAGCACGGGAATTACCAGGGAGAACATAAAGCTCCATACGATTACCCCGACAGGATGTATAAGAAGGATGTTGTCTACGGTGAACGATACGAACTCCAGAGCCAGTGCTATGCTTTCTCCTCGGCTACCAAGCAGTTCTTTGTTGAAGACGCGAAGTACAAATATGAATGGGATGAGGGAAAACCGTTCATGTGGATTCGGGGATACCATCTCGGTGGTAGATCATTGACTTGGGGTCGCCAATGCTATCGTTGGAGTGATTTGGACTTTGAGGCCAATCTGCAGGACGGCTTTGGCATAGATTGGCCGATTCGGTACGCCGACATAGCTCCGTGGTATTCGTATGTCGAAAGATTTGTTGGAGTATCGGGTTCAAAGGAGGGAATTTCCGTCGTACCTGATGGCGAGTTTCTGCCACCGATGGATCTGAACTGCGCCGAACGCAAGGTGAAGTCCGGTATTGAACGGGCCTATCCGGATCGACGATTGATTATCGGAAGAGCGGCCGTGCTGACCGAAGCCCTGAACGGAAGAGCGCCATGCCACTATTGTGGGCCCTGCCATCGCGGCTGTTCAACCGGCTCATATTTTAGCAGCCTAAGCGCTACACTCCCTGCTGCTACCGCAACGGGCAAGCTCACCATTATAACTGATTCGATTGTTGAAAGCGTAGGATATGATGAATCGTCCAACCGAGCTACCGGGGTGCGGGTGGTTGATGCGTTGACAAAAGAGAGTACAGAGTACAGAAGCGATCTTGTCTTTCTGTGCGCCTCGACACTTGGCTCAACGCAAATAATGCTCAACTCGACTTCAACGCGTTTCCCGAACGGCCTGGCGAATGATAGCGGTGCGCTAGGGCATTACTTGATGGATCATCCGTATGGGGCCGGTGCGTCGGGCGAAGTCGAGGGATTGGATGATGAGTTTTTCATTGGGCGTCGCCCCAACGGGATCTACATACCTCGGTTTCAGAATTTATCGGAAGAAACACATCGAACAAACTACCTTCGCGGTTATGGTTGTCAGGGTGGAGCATACCGGGAAGGTTGGGGCCGATCAATCAGCCAGGAAGGAATCGGTGAGGACCTGAAAGTTGGGAATCGGGAGCCCGGGAAATGGCGATTCGGTGCCGGAGGATGGGGTGAAATGTTGCCTCGCTATGAAAACCGAGTCTACCTGGATCCCGCTAAGAAAGATGAATGGGGAATCCCGATACTTCGGGTGGACTGTGAGTTCTCCGACAATGAGATCAATATGGTCGCAAGCATGGCAGAGGAGATTGCCGAGATGTTGGAGGCGGCCGGTGTGAAGAATGTATCATCCTACAATAGTAACGTTGCTCCTGGATTCTGCATCCACGAAATGGGGACAGCTCGAATGGGACACAATCCGGCGGAGTCAGTTCTAAATAGCCATAACCAGGCTCACGCTGTTCCAAACCTATTCGTAACGGACGGATCCTGCATGACTTCCTCCGCGTGCCAAAATCCATCCATCACGTACATGGCATTGACGGCAAGAGCGTGTGACTACGCTGTTGACCAACTCAAACGACGCGAAATATAGGTTAGAAGAGGGCGGGCGATACCCTCTAGGTACCGTATTTTCGGTGAGTCGGTTTGTCTGTGTTTGAGCGCACACTGCGCAAGTAGGTCAAAGGCTAATCAAGATTGTAGAGTGGTGGAAGTAGATTTTGAGCAACAATTTGGAGCCACATCGTGAAACAATCTCAGTCGTCGTACCGGCGCACGCAGCTGGACCCGCACTAAGCACGACACTCCGGTCACTCGCGACACTTACCTCACCGCCTCACGAGATAATTGTCGTTGTTGATGGAGGGGATCCAGAGATTATAGACGAAATCAACTCGTATGGATTTCGTTCTCATCCCCTTTCCCCAAGAGCAGGTCCTGCAGCGGCGCGCAACGCAGGGGCAGCAATATCATCAGGCACGATCCTGTTTTTTGTCGACTCGGATGTACAGGTCTACCCAGATACTATAGACAAAGTCCGACGTGCTTTTTCCAATCGCGAGGTGAAGGCGATAATCGGCTCGTACGACGACTCCCCTCCTTCCGATAGTACGGTCTCGTGGTTTCGCAACATCCTGCACCACTATACGCATCAACATGGTCCCGACCGCGTCTCATCGTTCTGGAGTGGTTGCGGGGCAATCCGGCGGGAAATATTTAACGAGGTGGGAGGATTCGACGCAACATTCGATTTACCTACCATCGAGGACATCGAAATGGGTTACCGACTGCGGCAGTTGGGAATCGGCGTCTCCATAAAGAGAGATCTTGTCGTGAAGCATTTAAAGCGATGGACTCTGACCCAGATGATAGCGACTGACACATTCAAACGTGCGAAACCGTGGGTGCAGGTGATGCGACGAATGCACTATTATCCGGCAGAGCTGAATGTGAGTCTTCGCGGTCGGTTGAGTCTTGTTTTAACGGCTCTAATGGTGTGTTCACTGCTTGGCTCGATTGTGTCGATAAAATATATTCCTGTTTTTATTGTCTTCGGACTCGCATTTAGTGTCCTCAATAGAGAATTTTATGCGTTAATGCTTAACAAGGGTGGTTTGTACAAGGCATGCGCGGGTGTTTTCCTACACTGGGTTCACCTCATATGTGCCATCGTGGGCGCCCTGATTGGTTTTGCAACTTCCCTACTGGAGTCTGCGAAGTCGCACTAGACAAGTTCATCGGGGGCCTGCAGGGATGACAATGGAGATTGTTGTTGGTGGAGGAGGGCCAGCTGGCCTAACTGCCGCGTATCAGCTTACAAAAAACGGTGTACGAACAACCGTTGTCGAGGCCAACTCGCAGGTCGGTGGCATTTCCCGAACAGAGAAATACAAAGGATTTCGATTTGATATTGGCGGACACCGGTTTTACACAAAGGTACCGGAGGTGGATGTGCTGTGGCACGAAATTCTTGGCGACCAATTCCTCACCGTTCCCCGCTTGTCGCGGATATTCTACGATGGCAAATTCTACCCGTACCCGCTCAAGCTCACCAAAACGCTAACCAATCTAGGCATCGTGGAGAGCTCGCGGGTTGTTGGCAGCTATCTCAAGGCTAAGGTTCTAAAGCCTTCGAAAGACGAAGAGAATCTCGAAGAGTGGGTAGTCAATCGGTTTGGAAGGCGTTTATACCAGATTTTCTTCAAGACGTACACAGAGAAGGTCTGGGGAATTCCGTGTACCGAAATCCAAGCCGACTGGGCAGCACAACGCATCAAGGGCCTCTCGCTAAAACGCGCCGTGTTGAACGCTCTATTCAAGAACGACAGTGAGACATCGCTCATCGAACAATTCAAGTACCCCATGTTTGGTCCAGGAATGATGTGGGAGGCCGCTGAGACTGAGATAAACCGGGGTACGGGTGAAGTCCTGTTGAATGAAGAGGTGACCAAAGTATTCCACGCAAACAATCGTGTCACGCATATCGAAATCTCCAACACCTCCACCGGTGTGCGAAGGATATTGCGTCTTGACCATTACATTAACTCGATTCCGATAACGCACTTGATCCGTCGGCTAGATCCCGCACCTCCCCCGCGAGTACTACAGGCTGCCGATGATCTATCGTACAGAGATTTCATCGTTGTTGCACTAGTTCTGGATCAGGAAAAAGTATTCCCGGACAACTGGATATATATCCATAGCCCGGATGTAAAAGTGGGAAGGATTCAGAACTTCAAGAATTGGAGCACCGCAATGGTGCCCGACATCGCAAAGACTTGTCTCGGGATGGAGTACTTCTGCTCAGTGGGTGATGCGCTCTGGGACACAGATGATGAGATCCTGCTCGAGCTTGCGCAAAACGAATTGAGGAAAGTCGGGCTCGTGGACTCGGGTGTTGCAATACTGGACGGCACCGTGATTAGACAAAAAATGGCATATCCTGTTTATGATGCTACTTACCGGGACCGTTTGCGCGTGATTAGATCCTATCTCGAACACTTCCAAAATTTACAGACTGTCGGAAGAGCCGGGATGCACCGGTATAACAACCAGGATCACTCTATGCTGACTGCCATGTTGGCCGTCGATAATATCCTGGGAGGTGAAAACAACGTCTGGGATGTAAATGTTGAACGGTCGTATCACGAGGAGTTTAGCACTGGTAAAAAACCAAAGAATGAGTCCTGATCTTGCTCCGTTCGTGAGTGTTGTGATTCCCACCCACTCAAGACCCGATGGTTTGCGAAATTGCCTGCAAAGCCTTGGCAGGTCAACCTATCCCTTCAACAAGTTTGAGGTTGTCGTAGTCGATGATGGCGGATCGCCGCAAGCCGAAATCGTAACAGGCAGCCTCGATACGCCGTACACGTTACTCGTCCAACGGCAGATGAACGCAGGACCTGCAGTGGCCAGAAATAATGGTGCGAAAGTTTCATCCGGAGAGATCTTGCTATTCGTCGACGACGATTGCGTCCCACAGCCTGATTGGATCTCGGCAATGGTCCAAGCATTTTCGAATGGTGATGATGTCCTGGTTGGCGGAAAAACGGTAAATGGTCTGGAAGAGAATATTTTTTCCGCTGCGAGCCAGGCACTGTTAGAATTCGTTACCGACTATTTCATCACAAAAGGTAGTTCACGCCGATTCTTCGCGTCTTGTAACATTGGGATGAATGCACAATCGTTCCTGGAAATTGGTGGTTTCAATGAGGCCTTCGGATTGGCAGCAGGCGAAGATCGAGATTTCAGTCGTCGTTGGATTCGATCAAACAGGGAACTTCAATTCGTCTCTACGGCGGTTGTATTCCATTACCACACAATGGGTTTGCGGTCATATCTAAAGCAACACTACAATTATGGGCAGGGGGCAAACCAATACCGAAAGCAAACGCTTGGGGCTGCCGGTGAAGAAAATGGACTAGAACCACTGCGATTCTATTCGTCCCTCGTACTCTCCCCATGGTCCACATCGTTTCCGAAGAAATTTCGCTTGAGCCTGCTACTACTCGTTTCCCAAATAGCGGGAGCGATCGGTTACTTCGTCCAACGCTTATCCGACTCAGATCATTGACTAGATGAAAAGGATGTCTCGCCCGGGGATTATGTTGATGGTTGGAGCCGCATTCTTTTTCAGTTTAATGACGGTTTTTGTCAAGCTGATTGGGACGAGCATTCCCACCGCCGAGGTAATTCTCGTTCGGAGCATTTTCGCCGCCGGCGTGACCGTCCTGTTCCTCATCAAAGCGGGCGAACCGATCCTCGGCAAAGGAAAACCGCTACTATTAATGCGCGGCGTTGTTGGATTTGCAGCACTCCTTTGTTTCTTCTACGCCATCCCCCGACTTCCACTCGCAGACGTCACCGTGCTACAATATTCAAATCCAATTTTTGTCGCCGTGTTCGCGAGCATCGCCCTCGGTGAGAAACTCGGCAGACGTGAGATTGGCTGTATCGCTTTGGGCATCATTGGCGTGATCCTGATTACTAGACCCACGGCTTTGTTGGGACAAGCGGGAGGCGGTCCCGCGCTTGATCGCCTTGCCACAGCAGCTGCGTTAACGGGAGCAGTTCTTTCTGCAGTGGCATACGTACTAGTGCGGAAGCTTACTGCCACAGAGCACCCTCTGGTTGTGGTACTATATTTCCCTCTGTTGTGTATTCCCCTATCGATGCCATTCTTGCTAGATCGATTTGTGTGGCCCGATGCAGAGCAGTGGCTATATCTTATCGGGATTGGCATAACCGCCCAAATCGCTCAGGTTCTTATGACACTTGCCTATCGGGCTGAGTCGGCGGCATCTGTAAGTGGGGCCAGTTACGCTCAGATGATCTTTGCTGCGGCCTGGGGTCTAGTCCTCTTCGCAGAGGTACCCACTCTGTGGCTCATTACTGGATCTGTTTTAATTGCCAGCGGGATTCTGCTACTAAGTATTCCACGAACGGCCCTCGAACCACTCGGTCGCTAACTTCGCGACCTCATTTGCGCAACCCCATGCCAGCGTGTAACCCGCACCGCCGTGTCCATAGTTGTGCACGATTATCCCATCTGATGAGGCAGCCTCAACCTCGAGCCTTACTTCATCCCTCCCCGGTCGAAGTCCTGCGTAAGCGCTCAACACGGTTACGTCACTGAGCATTGGTTCAAGTTCGGTACACCGGCGCAAAATGTCCGCGGTGTCTTCCGGGTTAACATCCGTTGACCAATTGCCCCGCTCTGCTGTGCCGCCGAGAACCAGGTGGGTCGGATGTGGAATTATGTACGCGACTGCGAGCGGTCCTTCGTCGATAGCGAGGCCCCTCATTAGCCCCGGGTTTGTGGTCTTGACAACCTGTCCTTTTATCGGATACAATTCGGTGTCCGTGGCTAGCGAATAGGATCCCAGACCTGTGCAATTCACAACCACTGGTGCATGTTCGAGTTGATCAGCCAATCGAGTAACGGGGCGCTCAAGTCTACGAATTCTGCCGCCATTTCTTACAAACTCGTGCGTAAGTCTTTGTAGGTGGATTGTAGCGTCGATTACGGGTGCAAGAAACTGCCGGCTCCATCTTACACTCCCGAATCTCTGCGCCGGGGTTAAGCCGTTTACAGCGGATCCCCACCAAGGCGCCGCCGGTTTGGTCAGGAAGTGCTCCTCAAATGGGACTACCGTCACTCCCCATCCACCCTCGTTCGCCAGTCGAATTAACTGCTTATAAGTCTCCGCTGCCCATACTAACACACGCTCTCTTGGGCCAACCGAGTAAGGATACCATATCGCTCCAGCTACCTGCGAAACGATGTTCTCATCAGATGCGCAATAAAACACGTGGACGTCATATTGATGCTGGAGCCGAAACGCTGTAGTAAGCCCTATGATACCTGCTCCAACTACTGCGACATTTTTCCGAACTGCTGGCATTTTAGTATCATTTGTTCGATCCAATCAAAATAGAAATACCAACAATGAATAGGATTGTAACCTTTATTTCCCTGTTGTCTTTACTCCATATTGGCAACGGATGCACAGAAGAGCCCGAACTGCTCCTGCAAAAGGAAGATCAGTCGGTTGAAGAAGACGTTTTGTTCATTGGTGTTTCTGTCTTGTCCGACTCTGAAGTCTGGCTTAGTGGGACCGGTGGGACTGTTGCGCACACAAGTGACGGTGGTGAGAATTGGAAGCTGCAGGTTTTGCCGGGTGCCGACAGCCTTCAAGTGAGAGATATTGAGGCTGTTTCTCCGACAACGATCTATGCGCTTACGATTGGGAATGGTGATCAGTCGCGCATCTATAAGACCGAAGACGGTGGCAATTCCTGGACAGCTCAGTTCGTAAACGAAGACCCCAATGCCTTCTACGATTGCATGGATTTTTGGACCGAGGACAATGGGTTTGTGTTCAGCGATTCTTTTGAAGGTGAGTTCGTAATTCGCGTAACTGAAGACGGTGGGCAAAACTGGAGACCGGTTGATCCTTCCAACATGCCTACAGCATCGGATGGCGAGGGATCGTTTGCTGCAAGCGGCACGTGCGCGGTTGCAGTTGGAGCCAGTGTCGGCCTGGTGGGAACGGGCGCAGGGGCTGAGGCCAGAGTTCTTCGGTCCGGCGACCGTGGAATTACCTGGGAGGCGATTGATACGCCGATTGTTGGGGGCACAGGCACAACTGGCATCGCTAGCATCTCTTTCTTCGATGACCAGCGAGGTCTAATTCTAGGCGGTGACGTTGCTGATCACGAATCAGTTACAGCAAACAACGCTTTCACCCTCGACGGAGGGAAGACCTGGAATCCTGGCGGCAGATCAGTACTGACAGGGGCATTTTATGGATCGGCTGCAATGCAAAATGCGCCGCAGCCCTTAATCGTTGGCGTTGGGCCTAAGGGCATGGACTACAGCATCGACTACGGGAAGACATGGACCCGGGTTGACACGCTAACCTATTGGTCTGCGGGTTTCGCCGACCGGACCGTTGGCTGGACGGTTGGACCGGGAGGGCGGATTTCAAAATGGCGCTTCTATGACAAATAGGACCCCTTGCGTTTTTGAAAATCCGCGGCTCGAATTTTAAGGGCGAGGTGCCTGTCGTCGTCTTTCTCGTGACCTACCATCCCTGAAGTCCCCCGACCGGTTCAGCCATTCGGAGAGCTCTTGCCTTTGCTGGTCGGTCAAAACCTCCGCCATTTCAGAGCGCATTTCAGCGAACACGCTTACAAGCTCACCTCGATGTTTGCGCCTTAGCGAATCCATCGCCGGTGCATGTTGCCTGGCGATGGCACGAATCTGCTCTCGCTGCTGCTCAGACAAATTCGAAAGTTGCGATTCGATTCTGGCGGACAAGCCTCGTTCAGAACGAAGAGCACGACGATCAGCATGCCGTTTGTTTGCGATAGCACCCGAACCCACAACACCCAGAACCACGCCGGCAATTAGCGTCGCAATCAGAATCAACGTAGCCTTAACTCTTGGGGACATTATTTTACTCGTCTATATCGTAAGCGCTTGCAATGGACGCAGCCTCAACGCCGAGAAGCACGTCCGATGTCGACCGCGGATACATATCATCAGTACTCGCCTGGAAACTGTATGCACCTAGCAAAGCGATTATAATCAGACACGCGGTAAGCACCGGCCGAAACAACTTCCAAAGAATCCCAACCTGTTCAGCAAACCCCTGTTGATCTGTCGAATAGACTCTCTGCACCACCCTTTCCGTGAAGAAGCCATCCAACTCATATGTGTCTCGGCGCTGGAAGGCTGACCGAAGATTGGAAACAGCAGCAACTCTGGCTTTAACGTTTTCATCATCTTCGATCACGCGCCTAATGCGCTCCTCTATTTCGGAATCAAGCACACCATTCACGAAATCGAGCAGAAGCGAATCTGTTATCTTCAATTGCTCACTCATAATCTAATTGAATTTCTTGCGCAAACTTTCCAAAGCACGATTCAACCTGGAGAGGACGGTACCATAGGCTATACCAAGAATATCGGCGGTTTCGCTTGTGCTATAGCCCTCAATTAGTCGCAACACAACGACAGATTGTTGTCGTTCTGGTAATGTTGCCAACATTGATTCAACAATTTTGCGGTCCTCCAACTGTTCTATTGCTGCAGATGCATGACCTGGATCTACAATTTCTGAGTCATGCTCGTCCAGATTTATAAACCTTTTCCGATACCGGTTCCGTCTTCGAATTTCATCAAGGGATGCATTCACAGTCATCCTATGGAGGTACGTTTTGATACTGGAATCGCCTCTAAACCTACCTAGGTTCTCATAGAATTTGACAAATACGTTTTGGGCAATCTCAGACACTTCTGGCGTCGCTCCCAGGATCCCCGATGCAACTGTTGCAATGTAGTTCTTATGTGTGTCGACAATCATCCGGAATGCCTCCATGTCTCCGTTTTTGCAACGCCTTACAAGTTCTTGATCCGTATGGTCCATAGAAGAGGCATCCGAAATTCGTGTGCTTGTGTGTGGACACAGCTATCTAGTCGATCTCGCGCGGCCCTTTCTGCGCTGTTGCTGTGATCGCTGTTCAACTCTCATCTTTCGCGTCAAGAGATGATGCACCGCTACAATTTCCTTTTGCTCGTCGGTAAGGACACTGTCAAATATTTCACGCTTTTGCTCCATCGCGGCACCTCTTGTTGTACCCCGAGTCTCCCGTAGGTCTTCCATTTGGCTCTTCAGTGTCGCCTGTTGTTCGCTCGACAAGTCCAACGCCTCTACCATCGCAGCGGTGTTCTTTTCGCGGCTTTCTCGCATAGTGGCCATCCGATTTTCCTTGGTCGTTCTAATTCTTTCTTTCTGATCGTCGGTTAGCATGGCCTTAACGCTATCCCTTCTCGTTTTTGCGATGCCCTGTCTCATCTCTCGTGCTTCTTCCTCGGAGATAAGTCCAGCCTCAAGGTCGGAACGAATCTTTCTCATTTGCTCGCGGAGTGCCTCGCGGTTTTCAATGAGCAATTCACGCTGCTCATCTGAAAGTTCGGCTGGCATCCTCTGCGAACGTGTCCGCTTTTTGTCGTTTCGCCGAGTCCTATGCTGGTGATTTTTCGCCCGCCGTGCCTCCGCGACTTTAGTGACAACGCTCTCTCTTTGCTCTTCGCTCATCGTCGAGTGGATCTCCTGTGCAATTGCCCACGAGTTATCGCCTGCCATATTAGCAGCAGTCGCCAATTGCTCCTGCGTAAGGATAGATTGCAATAATACCTCACCCTCGTCTGCGGCGGCGGGAACGGGAGCCTCGCTGTTGACAATCTGCGACGAGTCGCACGCGCTTGTAAAAGCAACTAGTGAGATTGTTAGGATACTTGTTTTCAATAGTTGTAGTGTCATTTTTCTAAGCTGATTAAATACCTGAAAGATTATCGGAGACCGCCACCTCTTCGATTCCCTTGCCCTCGGTTACCCTGGCCCCTCCGTCGCGGGCTATTTTCCTTTACGAACTCATCATAGGACTTCATCTGATCCTCGGTAAGGTGCTCTTCCAACGCCTTTCGCGTTTGCTCCTGGTTTTTCTTTACAGCAGACCTAACTTTGCCTCGATCGCCAGTCTCCCTTGCCTTCAGCATCGCAGCTCTGGTTGTTTGTGCAGATTCCAACAGAATACCCTTTACAACTTCCACTTTCTCTGCATCAAGGGCCAAGGCGACAATGAGCTTGTCAATCTTTTCCTCCTGCGCCTGGGTCCACTCCTCCCCGGTCATTCTGCCCTGAGCCGCTGCAGCCCTGGCGCTAACTAAAATCATCATTCCTGCAATCAATGCTAGGGTAAGGTTTCTTCTTTTCACGGTCGTTACTCTCAAGCTAATTCTGGATGCAATTCGCCTTTTTGACGTCCATAGTAAGATCCACATTCCATATCTTGGCGAATCAGCTCACGATTATTGACCGAAATTATTCTCATGACCAACCGTATTGCCACAACCACCATACTATTCTGCCTAACTATTGCTCTGGCAAGTTGCACACAAGGCGACAGGCAGGAGGCTGCATCCACAGGTGAACAGTCTACGACAATGACGACGACCTCCGCCTTCCCTGATCCAGCTGTGCCTCAAGGGGCAAACCTGGCTGTGCCGGAAAATTGGCTTACTCGATTTGATAGGGATAATACCAGCGTTACCGTTGGCACATCAACAGATAGCGCTGACGTTGCGTTTCTCAACATGACTCCAGGTTGGCACCTCACCACCGGTCCAGCGGGTATTTTCTATCATCCAGCCTCAACCGCAACGGGAACGTACCGTGCCACTATGGGTGCCTATCTTTTTGATCCAGGCGACCGAACGGAGGGATATGGGCTGTTGTTTGGTGGTAATGACCTGCAAGGCGACGATCAATCTTATCTATACTTCCTTATCCGGAATGACAAGAAGTTCCTCGTGAAGCAACGAGAAGGTGGCGAGACCTACGTATTGCAAGGGTGGACGACATCCGACTCGATCAATCAGTTCACAGCAGAGTCGGCGGAAAATGTTTACAACGAACTCGAGGTTGCCGTTGGCGAATCAGAAATCGTTTTTGCTGTTAACGGAGATATCGTACACACCATCGTCAACAAGTACCAGACCGACGGCGCTGTGGGCTTCAGAGTTAACCATGGTCTGAATCTCCACATCTCGAAGTTTTCAATCAACTAGACCAGGGGGTGTCTGGAGCCTATAGGCAAACAAGTTACGGGCTGTCGCTAGACATCCAGCTCGTCTACGTCTGCCGCTCCCGACATGATCAACTCAAATCTTGGGGCAGAATCCTTCCCCATGAGATCGGAAATAGTCTGCTCCGTCGACACTTTGGAACGTGCGGGTATTTTCACCTGCAACAAACTGCGCGATTCTGGATTAAGTGTTGTCTCGTATAGTGTTGCAGGCATCATCTCTCCCAGCCCTTTAAAACGTTGTATCTCAATTTTTGCATCCTTCCGCTTTGCCCGAATCTCCTTCTCGATCCGTTTTCGGTCCTTGTCGTCCAGCGCCCAGACGCTCTGCTTGCCTGAGTCGATCCGGTACAGCGGGGGCTGGGCAATAAAAACGTGCCCCTCTTCTATCAGAGGTCGTAAGTATCGGTAAAAGAACGTGAGAAGGAGTGTCGCGATATGGTGGCCGTCCGAATCAGCATCCATCAGCAGTACAACTTTGTGGTAGCGAAGCTTAGACAAATCCAACTGATTCCCCAGGCCGCAACCGAGAGCCTGCACGATATTTGACAACTCTTTATTAGCCGTCACCTTGGCTAGTGTTGCCTGCTCCGCGTTAAGGACCTTACCCCTAAGCGGCAAAATAGCCTGGGTCTTTCGATTGCGGCCCTGCTTGGCCGAACCACCGGCAGAATCACCCTCCACAATGAACAATTCACTCTCGGAGGGGTCGGTCGAGGAGCAATCAGCCAACTTGCCTGGCAGCGTAAGTCGATGGCTCAGTCGGCTTTTCTTTCTTACGGATGATGCAGCCGCGCGGCTGGCTAGCCTTGCCTTAGCCGATTGGATTACCCGGGCGGCAATCGCCTCACTTGTCGTCGGATGCGCATTTAGGTACCGTTCCAACTCCAACCGCACCTGGCCCGTAACCAGTGAACGGGCTTCAGGATTATTCAGCTTCTCTTTTGTCTGTCCCTGAAACTGAGGGTCAACCATAAACAAGTTGACGATCGCGATAACCCCCTCTCGCATATCGTCTGCGATGAAGTTTACGCCTCGGGGAAAAAGGTTGTGAGTCTCCATGTAAGCCCGGACCGCAGACCGTATGGCATCTTTAAGTCCTTGCTCGTGCGTCCCCCCGTCACGCGTTGGAATGCCGTTGACGTATGATATTGTTCTCTCTTTGGGCGACTCCGTCCATACTAATGCAACTTCCAACCTGGCGCCATCCGAAAGCTCGGCTTGTCGAACTACAAAGGGATCGTGCAGCGACCGTATCTTCTCCTTCTCAAGAATGGAATTCAGGTACTCCTCTATTCCCCCATCATGCAAGAACTCGACCTTTGTACCGAGAACGTCATTGCGGAATGTAATTTTGAGCGATGCATTGAGATACGTTTTAATCTCCAGCTGCTCCGCGATTAGATTCGCGTCGAACTTCGTCTGTTTGAATATCTCGGGATCGGGCCTGAAGAATATGGTGGTTCCGGTTCCGCGCGAAGACCGCTTTATGGTCTTTAGTTTACTTACGGGCTTACCACGCTTGAACTTTTGTTGGTATGTTTTGCCGTCACGTTTTACGGTTGCAACGAGTTCTTCGGAAAGTGCATTGACCACCGAGGAACCAACACCATGCAATCCGCCAGATGTGATGTAGTTGGATGAATCGAATTTTCCGCCCGAATGCAGAGTTGTCAGGATGACTTGCAGGGTCGGTATCTTTTTCTTCGGATGTATATCGACAGGGATCCCTCTGCCATCATCCGAAACAGTCACGCTTTCGCCATCTTTGTGTAGCGTAACCTCGATCGCGCTTGCGAACCCGTTCGTTGCTTCATCTACGGCGTTGTCAACAATCTCCCATACCAGATGATGCAACCCGGGCTTTCCAGTCCCTCCGATGTACATTCCCGGGCGCTTGCGAACTGGATCAAGCCCCTCAAGTACCTGAATATCTCTACCGGTATACCCCTTCGTCTTCCGTGTAGTCGATTTACCCGCGCTGGTCTTCCCGGACCGGCCGTTCTTTCCAACTGTCTTCTTCTTGGTCCTAGCAGTCGCCATATAATCGATTACGAATTTTCAGGAGCAACAATTGGTAGCACTACCTCACGAATGATGCCTCGCTTAATAATTTGCCTACCTTTGTTTCCCCGATTTCCGACATCCATCTTGGTTGTGCGAATAATTTCAGTACGTCCCCGAGACGTAACAACCTCAAGTCCAATCCTGGCAGTAGTTGACAAAACAAATCCTAGAATATAGTCGCCGGCGGCCACCTTCATTCCTCGAACACCCTTCGCCGCATTCTTCATCACGGGAACCTGAGAAGCAGGAAATATTAGAGCATTGCCCTGCTTCGACGCCACGCAAACGTGCTCGTCTCCCTGACAGATTACTGCATTCACAACTGTCTGCTCCTTTGTAACTCTCATAAACCGACGACCGGCTTTTGTTGATACTTCGCTGAACAAACCAGCAGGTATCCGCAAAGCCTGACCCGCAGATGACATTGCAAACACATATGGTCCGACCTCTTCATCATCCAGGTCACCAAACAAGTCTTGCTGGTCCTCATCGTCAACCATCGCAACCGGCAGTGACCTTTCGTCCATCGAGATTACTCCGACTACGCGTTCTTTGTCCTTGAAGTCAAAAAGTTTCTGAATGGGAATCCCATGGCCTGTTGTACTTGGCAATGCCTCTTTCCGAATCGAGTACGCTTTGCCAAAATTCGTGAGGAAAACGATAACTGATCGAGTGGACCCAAACCAGATCCAGCCAACCGAGTCACCGTCTCTAACTCTTATCGACTCCGGATCTGTGTAAGATTTTTGACGCTTGATCCAACCATCCCTTGTCACGACGGCAAAAACATCTTCCGCGATAATGTAATCTTCTGCGGAATATTCCCTTTGCTCATCGGGACCTTCGATTGCTGTCAAACGCGGAGTCTCAAACTGCTCTTGCAGTTCAATCAGCTCATCTCGAATCACTGTCCATCTTTCGTTTTCGTCTTTCAACAGTGCCCGAAGTTTTCTCGCGATGGTCTTCTTGGCAGCAAGTTCCTCCATGATCGCATCGATCTCCATTCGTGACAGCTTGTACAGTTTGGTTTCAAGTATCGCGTCTGTCTGAACGTCATCGAGTTTGAAACGATGCTTCAAGCATTGAGCTGAGTCCCCTTTGTTCTTCGATGATCTGATTATTTTGATCGCCTCATCCAAAGCGTCAAAGATTATCGCAAAGCCCTTGAGGATGTGAATCCTTTTTTGAATCTGATCGAGTTCGAAGCGGACTCGCCGAACGAGGACATCCATCCGGAAATCAAGGAACTCGTCGAGGATTGTTAGAAGATCCACCTTCGCCGGGGTGCAAACATCCGTACCCTCTGTCGGCATCAGGCACGTGAGGTTGACATGAAACCGGGTCTGTAAAGAAGTGTGTTTAAACAGATATGCCATGGCGGCATCGGGATCCGCACCTCTCCGTGTCTCGAGAACTATTCTGACCTCGTCCGTTGATTCGTCCCTGATGTCCACAAGCTGTGGTACCTTGCCTGCGATAATGTGCTGGGCGATAGATTCTATGAGACCGCTTTTGGAAACGCCATATGGGATTGAGGTAACGACAATCTGCTTGGCGCCCTCCATTCTGAACTCCCCTCGCAGCTCAATAGGACCCTCCCCTTTATCGTAAATCTCCCGTAGCTCCTCCTCCGTGTTCAGTATTCTACCGCCTGTCGGAAAATCTGGACCCTGAATAAACTTTGACAGGATGGTGGAGAGTCGCGCATTCGGTGAGTCGATCAAATAGATCAGGGCCGAGATAACCTCCCCGAGGTTGTGGGGCGGAATATTGGTCGCCATCCCGACAGCAATTCCGGTTGCGCCGTTAACCAGCAAATTGGGAAACTGAGCCGGCAGGACAACGGGCTCGGATAGTGTACCATCAAAGTTGGGACGGAAATCGACCGTTTGTTTTTTCAGTTCGATCAGGAGAGTCATCGCCAGGGGCGTTAGCTTTGCCTCCGTATAGCGCATGGCCGCTGCGGAGTCACCATCAAGTGATCCAAAATTCCCTTGTCCATCTACCAGCGTGTCTCGCAGGGAAAAGTTCTGCGCCATTCGAACCATGGCGTCGTAAATGGCGGAATCTCCGTGCGGATGATACTTGCCCATAACGTCCCCAACCACCGTTGCACTTTTGCGATGCCTCCCTTCCGGATAGAGGCGGAGAGAGTTAAACATTGCGTAGAGGATTCTCCGTTGGACCGGTTTGAGACCATCGCGAATGTCGGGTAATGCACGACTTGTGATCACCGATAGCGCGTAGTTCAGATACCGTTCACGGGTGGTATCTTCGAGTGAGATGGATTTGACTTTTGCGGGCATATGCGGCGAGTTGTACCCGAAACTTACGGCCTAACGAATTGGTCGTTCCGGAATTGCATATGAAAGCGATGCCGTCGCAACTCGATCAACCCGAGTTCAAAGTGAAAATGTCTTCGTCTACTTGATGATGTATTGCCAGAACGTTTGCCCTTGTCATTAGAACGAGCGTATGCGAGGCGCGTCGCTTGGGGATCCCGGCCAGACGGGCAAACTCAACAACGGTAATCTTGCCATAGGTTTCGAGGTACCTCATTAGCAGCAACTCCTTATCACCAAATTCGAAAACCGTTTCCGATTCTCTGGTAGCGAGCCTCATCAGCCGAACAGCTTCGCGTGAAGCCTGGACGCTTTTGTCATCAACCCGGATAAAGGCACGCTTTGCACCCGTGTGTTCGTCTGCGATAAGGTAGTGCGGACGATCGTCGCTAGAGGGAATCCGCACAAGAAGTACATCTCTCTTTCTACTCACCGAGACGACATCTATCGAGTATTGAATTTCTGGATTTGCGAACCTGGTTGCCGCCTCGGCGACCGCAAACAGTTCCTGGCTTGTGTCTTTCAATCCGAGGAGTGCTCCATTGTCGTCCACACCTATCATCACGGTTCCGCCTCCAGAGTTAGCGAAGGCGATTAGTTCTCTGGCGAGTTTCGCCGGATCAGGGACTACCTGCTTGAACTCGAGGTATTGGTTTTCACCCGATGAAACAAGTTGCGCCAGTTCCCTCTTTGTGAGCGCCGCCACAACTAGTCGGGTTCGACGTCTTCGGGAAACTCAACCCATCCCTCCTTCTTTGCCGATCGACCCATCAGTTCGTCCACGGCATCGACGGGCTTTTTCCCTTCAAACAGGATAGAGTGTACAGCCTCGGTGATGGGCATATCGACGGAGTATTTTCGGGCAAGCTCGTAGACTGATTGTGTTGTACGGACTCCCTCGGCAACCATTTTCATCTCTTCCTGTACCTCAGCGAGGGAGCGACCGAGGCCAATTTGCTCTCCCAGATACCTGTTCCGACTGTGTTGGCTCATGCACGTTACCACCAGGTCTCCGATACCGGCAAGGCCGGCAAACGTTGACTCATGTGCACCCATCGCCATTCCGAGCCGACGGATTTCGGCAATTCCTCTGGTGATGAGGGCAGCCTTTGCGTTGTCGCCATAACCAACACCCTCACTAATGCCGGATGCTATAGCCATCACGTTCTTGACAGATCCGGCGATCTCCACCCCGAGTAGGTCGTGATTGGCATAGACCCGGAGTCGAGATGTCATAAACACCCGCTGCAGCTGAGTGGCGATCTCGGAACGCCTGGCGGCGATGACGACGGCGGTTGGCACTCCGTCTGCAACCTCCTCAGCGTGGCTTGGTCCATACAAAACAGTAATTCGGTCGCGCGGAAACTCTTTGTATACGTCTCTCAACACACGCGAGGTTGTCATCAGGGTCTCGTTTTCGATTCCTTTGGCAACCGAGACGATCAATAGTGTATTGGTCAATAGCGGTTTGAGCTCGGTAGCGACCTGCCTAACGGCATGGCTGGGTGTTGCAAAAAGCCATATGTCTGCATCCGCTACTGCTTCGTTAATATCGGATGTCACCAATATTGAGTCTGGTATCGTAGCATTT
Organism: Rhodothermales bacterium; assembly: GCA_965224105.1. Lineage (GTDB taxonomy): Bacteria > Bacteroidota > Rhodothermia > Rhodothermales > JABDKH01 > CBDCYH01. The sequence goes on from CBDCYH010000001.1 coordinate 542,743, forward strand.
GGAAGGTAGACTGGATTGTGCCTGGCCGATGCCATGTAGTCGGCAGCCTCTGCGCGTCGTGCCCACAATCGAACCTTGTGTCCAGACCCGGCCAGGCTAATAGCCAGGGCAGTACCCCAGCTTCCAGCACCTATTACGGCGATGGATGTCGGCGTTGTTGTCTCCATGGATCTACTGGATCTCGCCCCGCCCGATCATCCCACGTGCAGGTCGAAAACTTTTTACTCTGTTTTCGTTGCCGGCGAACAGTCGTTTGATATTAGACCGGTGCGCGTATATGAGGCCGATAGAAATTGCAATGCTGATAACAAAAATACTCGCATCCAGTCTGTCGATGTGGAACACATATTTCCGTATTCCGACAGTGATGGGAAACGCCAAAGCTGCAAACATGGAAGCGAGAGAAACATACCGTGTGGTGAGAAGGACTAGCACAAAAACGACGAGCGTTATCCACATGGAATATGGAGTGATTGCAAAAAGCACTCCAGCGGAAGTGTTCATTCCTTTGCCACCACGGAACCCAATGTAAAGCGGATACATATGCCCGACCACTGCTGCCACACCGGCCACCATCTGGTAGAATACGTCTGGGTTCCAAAATGGAAGTGCAACTTCCATTTGATCAATCCTGATGGTTGCAATCACACCCGCCGCCAGCAACCCTTTACCGACATCTACGAGGGTCGCGAGCGTCCCAGCCTTCCATCCGAGAACCCGGAAAGTATTGGTGGCCCCTGCGTTTCCGCTCCCAAAATCGCGGACATCGATACCTTTCAGCGCCTTGCCAACCCAAACACTTCCCGGAATGGAGCCAACGAGGTAACTAAGGAGAATAATTACAGCTAAAGAGAGCATAATTATGGTGCACGCCGATCCAATGTGAACACCATCATACCAGCGCTAATGTTCCACTAGGACGCGACAACGGAACCGATGATAATGGGATTTTCACCCAGATTGTCCAACACGGAACTAATCCGTCCTGCCGACTCCTCTCGAGCGACGATCACCAACCCAATACCGAGATTAAAGGTTCGCCGCATATCCAATTCTGGTACGTCTCCCAATTTTCCAATTAGAGAGAAAATTGCCGGTCTCACCCACGATGAATAGTCCACAGCTGCCCGTAGCCCCTTGGGAACAACTCGCGAGCAGTTACCGGGGATTCCTCCTCCAGTAATATGGACAAGCCCTGTGAGTCCGGGAAGATCTCTTATCGCTTTGATGGCTGACAGATAAGAGCGGTGGATTTCCAGGAGAGTGTCTCCAACTGTATTGCCGTTTAGTTCGCGTGGGGTATCGGTGACAGCATGAGTGGAGAAAAGAACTTTCCTTGCAAGAGAGTACCCGTTGGTGTGGAGACCTGTCGAAGACAAGCCAATCAAAAGATCTCCATTCGAGATGGCGTTCCCATCAATAATCCTGGATCGATCAACAACACCAACGATCGTCCCGGCCAGATCGTATTCGTCCTCGGCATATAGCCCAGGCATCTCTGCGGTCTCGCCTCCAATCAGCGCACACTCATTTTCCCGGCATGCAACAGCAAATCCCCGGACCACGTCTGTTGCTGCGTCGACATCCAGTCGACCAGTCGAAAAATAGTCCAGAAAGAATAAGGGAGTTGCTCCACAAACTGCGATATCATTGACACAATGGTTGACCAGATCTTGCCCAACCGTGTGGTGCCTTCCCATTGCGAATGCAACTTTGAGTTTCGTCCCCACTCCGTCCACAGACGACACCAGTACCGGCTCGTCGTATTCGGAGAAGTCTGGCTTGAAGAATGCTCCGAACGCTCCAATGTCGGTTATCACGCCCGACGTGAATGTCTTGCGGACGAGTGGCTTTATCCGTTCAACAAGCTCATCGCCAGCGTCAATGTTAACGCCTGAGTCTTTATAGGTGGAACCCATCACGCGGTTGGTTGCTGTTCTGTTGTCTCGATAGCGCAATCTCGCGATTAGTTCGCAGTTGTGTTATGAAATAGTCACGAGAACTAGGACTAGCGCTTGGCAGGTTCCGCGATGAATCCCTCGAATGTGGTTGGGTCATCACCGGGTGTTATTGACATTTCTACAGAGTGTTCACCCGGACCCAGTCCAGTGGCAAGCCTAAAATCTTTCTCCCAGCGCATGGGTGAATACTTAATCCACTTGCCGCCATCTATGCGGTACTCGAACAAAGATGGCACCGCATCGTGGGCAAAAAGGGCACCCAGGTAGGAGCCCTTAAACGTGAACTGTATCGTAGACGGATCGGACGACCCGCTCATGGAAAGGTTGGCACCGCGGGATGGAAACAGGTCGGAACTAGCCAGGTCGAAATCACCTCGCACATAATTCACCTCGGCGATGGTACTAAGGGTCATCCGGCTCAGGTCGTATCGACCGAGTCGGTCCGGCATCTTGGCCGTTACCTGCAAATTATTCACCACCAATTTTTCTATCTCTTTCGATATCGATTCGAAAATCAGCGCGTGCCCGTCGTCACCGGGATGCCATCCATCCAGCCCAACGTCTTCCCAGGACAGGTTCGACCCTATTAGTTGATCGTGTACATCTGCAACCGGAACACCATAGTATTCTCCGAGCTCTTTAATGATTTGTCGCGGCGTATCCTCAACACGCTCTGTTGTGAGAGCGACCAGGACTAGTGGCAGATTTTCTTCGATGGATGATCGGACAATTTGCTCGAGGGCGGACAGGGTCGGCTCGCGAACCGACCCGTCAATTATTCCGTATTCAACTATAATCAAGTCTGGGCGCTCGATCAGCACCTCGTGTTGCATCAATGCAACACCAGTCGTTGCTCTCGCCCCACCCAGGCAGTGATTTCGGAAAGAGACAGGCCGTCCAGATCTCTCCTCAAGCCATTCGTTCGTAAGCGCCGGATACGAGTGTGTCATCACATCCGTTGCCAGTTGTCCACACGTTACTGACGTTCCCAGGTACGCAATTCCAAGGGAATCTTGCTGGCCAATAACAGTCGAACTGGGCGGTGTGTTGACGGATCCAGCGTTGCAGATCAACAACAAGACTAGAGTCGACAGCAAACCGAATGATCCCGACGCGTTTCTTAAAATACCATTCACTCTGGAACTCCATTTCGACCGGGCATTAGTCACGACGCTGCGTGTCCAAGGGATTTGTCTGTCCGCAATACGTGGCGTCTCATGTATCGCATTAAAGCGACTCTTCCTTCGCCGATGTAGGTAATCGTTAGCATCACAATAGATAGTCCGGCAACTCCAACGAAAACACCCATGGGTGTCAGAGACGTACCCCACAATTCTTGGATAGTTGATGATCCAATGGGAATCCGATATAAAATCAGAATGTGAATCGCATAGACTGCCAACGATCTTCTACTCAGTCTAAGCAGAACCCTCCGAACATGGTTCAATCCAACTACGGAGACCGGTTTATGAGCAATCGAAATAATCGCCAATAGTGCCCCGGTAAAAAGTGCGATCGCCAATGGATTTACATGCCACGGAATCCTGATTAAATCCAGGAACATATATAATATGCCTACGGTGAGCGCAACGAGAAAAATCCCAATTCGGCCCAGTGATCTGAACAACGCTCCATATTCTTCTTGAGAGCGTGAAAGTACTACGTTAGCTATTCCAGCACCTACAAAGATATAGGCGATCCAGGGGAAAACTGGAAACGGCGAGAGAGCTGCTGAGAAGTAGGCACCTATAGCCGTCGGCATGCTATCGGCAAGCGGATTCAATACGCCAGAACTTGAAACGATGACGATTAAAAGGGCCACGATTACGTGCAGCCCTGTTCTCGTAGGATGTTTGACCGGAATCAGACATAGCGCGCGCAGTAGTAGGACTCCAGCTGCGATGCAATGCAGGATATCAACAGCGAAGAACTCTGCCCATGCCGTGTGATTTGCCGAAAGCAGGGCCGGTACAGAATAACCGGGCAGTCTAAGAAAATAGCCGAGGATCCATATCCACCCGATTCGCCTCAAAATTCGCCCGCTAAGAACCGCCCCGTTGCCGCGGGAAATAGACATCATCGCACCAAATCCCGCTGCGAACAGGAATGCCGGGGCGATTATACCGTTTAGGAAGTCCAAGATTTCGAATCCAGTACTGGACCGGAATTCGGAGCGCAGCAAAAGGTTCGTGACATGCGTCTCAATCATTAGCAGAATGGCGAGACCCCGGAGGAGGTCAACCGATTCAACCCGAACTCTTCGCGGGATTGACTGAGCTGGAGATGAAGACACCTATTCGCCTGTGCGCTGCTAACATTCTTCTTCTACTGGATTTATCGACACAAACGAGGTCGAAGAAAAGCTCAAATGAAAAGGCCCAGTCTCCCACCAGTGGACCGGGCCTTTTCCGCCGTTTTAGAGATATGCTATTTGAGAAGTGCACTATTAGAAGACGAGAGATTGTCTCGAATTTGCTTTATGTCTTGGGAAAACTATTCAATTTCCCATGGCATTGGCCTTTTTTCCAGAAACGCAGAGACACCGGCCTGGCAATCTTCAGATTTCCTGGCCACCGCATTGTGTCTGGCAGCACTGGCCAGACCCTCATCGAGGGAAAGTCCGCGAAATTCAACCAGCATTTGCTTCGTTCTTTCAACTGCAGATTTGCTCGTTTTGCTAATAATTTGGGCTGCATGCTGTCTCACAATTTCGTCTAAATCGGTCTCGTCGGCTGCCACCCTGGATATTAGCCCAATCTGCTGTGCCTCGGCCGCCGAAAACAACCTTCCTGTAAGTAGAATATCTCTTAGAATGGACTCGCTGATCTTGGTACGTACAAGTGCAAGCACAATTGCCGGTACGAAACCCAGTCGCACCTCTGTGAAACCGAACTTTGCCTTCTCGACGGCAATTGCGATATCACAAGCCCCTGCCAATCCGGAGCCTCCCGCAATTGCGTGGCCGTGTATTCTCCCAATAATTGGCAGTGGGTGGGTAGCCATTTCGCTAAATAGGCTTGCAAGTAGCGTAGAGTCTGCCAGGTTCTCCTCGTCCGAGGCCTTCATCATCTGTCTAAGCGCCGAAAGATCCGCGCCAGCCGAGAACACGGTACCCGAACTGTGAAGGACGATCACTCTGGCGGATGCGGATTCTTTTGCCCGACCAAGGCCGTCGATCAGTTCCTGGACGGTAGCGGCATTTAATGCGTTTCGTTTCTTCGGTCGGTCTATACCTAGGTAGACAATCCTATCCTTCTCAACGAATGTTGTGCTCACCATTTTTCAGACTTTTTCAATGGATGAAAGTATGTGCTCGATCTGATCAAAATTGGCGGAGATTAGCTCGGCCTCTGGAGTGCCATCGTCAAAGGCCATTGAGGCTGGAGGCTCCACACTTTGGCCAGTAACGTCCCTAACCAATTCAGGATACTTCGCAGGGTGAGCAGTACCAACCACGACGACCGGATTAGGCGATGGAAGCCTGAGTCGAGCGGCCCTTAGTGCGAGCGCTGTATGGGGATCGGCAAGATAGCCCGTCTCAAAGAAAGCCCTTTGCATCTCCTCTCTGGTTTCCCGGTCACTAAATGAATCGACGGATAGTAGCTCGCGAAGTTCATCCGGCTCAAACAAGAATCGAATTCTTTCCAGGTTCTGGGGATGCGAAATATCCATCGCGTTGGACAATGTCGAAACAACAGCCTGTTCCACCAGCTCACCGCGTTTCACGAATCGTTCGAGGTAATTGTTCGCATTTTGCGCGGCGACAAAGCCCACGTTCGGTAAACCCATTTTGCTGGCGTAAAGGCCTGCGGTCAAATTACCCAGGTTGCCGCTTGGGATAAAAAAAGCCGGGGGTGCCCCGGAAAGCATGTGCGCTGCCCAGAAGTAATACGAGATTTGGGGTATCAGGCGGCCGACATTGATTGAGTTTGCAGTAGAGATTTCAAGATGCCTCAAGTTCAGAAAGGCATGATCAACCAGTTCATCACACTTGTTAAAAGGGCCGTCAACTCTGTACACGGACACGTTCCTTCTAGGTGTGCATAATTGCTGCTCTTGAATGTGCGACACTCCATTCCTGGGATACAACAAGACGACATGGAAGTCGGTTTGACTTGAATATGCATCCGCTACAGCGCTACCGGTATCACCGCTGGTTGCAACCAGGATGGTGGGTGCATCGCTTAACAATTGCCTCATAGCCCGTGCAATCCACCGCGAACCGATATCTTTGAAGGCCCCCGTGGGACCGTGAAACAGTTCCAGCACGTAGATTCCCTTGTACTCTCCTCCAAGGGGCACGAGCGGCACGTCGATCTCGAACGCATTTCCGGGATCCACAAAGTCTCCGTCCAGGCACAGTTCCATGAAGCGCCCGGCAAAGTCCCGAAAGGTGTTGGTCCCAGAGAACGTGTTCACGTTGAGGGCCATGATTCTGGTCGGTATATAGAGGCCGCCATCTTCGGGAAACCCAAGCCTGATTGCCCGCGCGAGCGATACGGTATGCTCGCCCCTACTGTCCCGTGTGGATCTGTATTTCACCAACTCCTTTTCATCTTGAACTTGGGGTCGAAATTAAAGAAATGTTCTCATCTCGCCGATACACCCTCCGGTAAGTCCGCTTGAAAACGCGGTCAAGCTGCGACGGATGGTACGTCCTCATTATCGCCGCGCCCTGGTGCGGCCGTAATAAGCATTCCACCATCACATACAGTAATCGCATGCTCACCATCGCTTCCGGTCAATGGCAGCTCGGCGCATGGTCGCCGAACGTGCTCGACCCTTCACTCGACTCCGAACGCACTCTCGTTATCATCTTCGGGGCTTCTCGGCTAGAATCGGCAGCAGACGCTGTGACCCAGCTCGCCGCCATCTACCCGCAATCAACATTCATCGGGTGCTCAACCGCCGGTGAGATTCTCAATGATGAGGTTTTTGATAACTCTCTCGTCGTTTCCATTGCCAAATTCGAGCACACAGATCTCAAAGTCGCCTATGCGCCGATCGCGGAAACTGGGGATTCGTATTCGGCGGGCGCTCATCTGGCATCCAAGTTCGATCCCGAAGGCCTTTCCGGAGTCTTCGTCTTATCCAACGGCCACTCCGTAAACGGAAGCGCATTTGTTCGAGGTATAGCTGATTCGCTGCCAGCCAATACGGTTATCACCGGCGGACTAGCTGGTGACGGAGACTCGTTCGAAAAAACCTGGATTCTGGAAAACCTCGCACCGAATTCGGGTTCTGTCTGCGCGGTTGGATTTTACGGAGACCAGGTCCACGTTGGACATGGGTGCGAATCCGGTTGGGACAAGTTTGGAGTTGAACGACGCATCACCAAATCTGAGGGCAACGTCCTATACGAACTCGATGGGATGCCCGCTCTTGATTTATACAAGCGCTACCTGGGAGACCAAGCGCGGGAATTGCCCGCCGCATCTCTGCTGTTTCCGCTCGCTGTCCGTATGGATTCCGATTCTGATGAGCAAGTTATTCGCACCGTGCTCCACATCGACGAAGAGCAAAAAGCAATGATTTTTGCTGGTGATGTGCCAGAGGGAGCATTGTCGCAATTCATGATGGGCAACATGGACAAATTGATTGACAGTGCTGGCATTGCAGCTTGTAGAGCTGTCGACACCATGCAAACAGTTCAACCGGTATTGTCAATAGCCGTTAGTTGTGTCGGTCGCAGACTTATCCTGCAACAACGTGCTGAGGATGAACTCGAATCCGCACTGGAAGCGTTCCCGGACGGTTCTTCGCAACTCGGTTTCTATTCGTACGGCGAGCTAAGTCCAGACACGGCGGGTGTATGTACGCTGCACAATCAAACGATGACGATTACGACGATCTCAGAAAACTAGAATGCACAAGATTCTACGTCGACAACTAAAGCGGCTCAACTTATCACACGAGTCAAGGCCGAGTAACGATCGTGAGTGGGTCGAATTCCTTGGTATGCTTGACGAAAGCTACGACCAGTGGGACCAGGTCCAGTACCGTCTAGAGCGGTCGCTGGAAATCTCGTCTGAAGAAATGGTGACCCTCCACGAGAACCTCCGGACTCACATGCTGGAGGAGCTCGACAAAACGAGGGCAGTGCTTTCGTCAGTGGGTGCCGGGCTCTGTGTGTTCGACGCCGACGGTACCATCCAAAGTGTTAATCCGGAAACCGAAAACCTGCTTGGTATCGCGGCTGATGAGCTCATTGGGAACTGTATTGCAGATTTCCTGGACACCTCGACGATAAGCGGCGGATGCTCTGCAATAAAGGAGCTGCTCCGAAACGACCGCAGCATATCGAATTACTCCAGCAGAATGATAAGGGCTGATGGGGGTGCATTCCCGGTTACAATTTCCATTAATCCGATCGCCATTTCCGGGGAAAGTTCGAGCGCGATTCTGGCCTTCTTCGATATGACTGATTTGCACAACGCAGAACAGGAATTGAACGAATCGGTTGCGCTTCTGCATTCAACGCTGGAATCTACAGCTGATGGTATCCTTGTGGTAAACGAGGATGGTGCGATAGCTACGTACAACCAGCAGTTCGCCCACATGTGGCGCATGCCAGAGGAGGTTTTAGCCGCCGGTGATGACAAAGCTGCGATCGGGCACGTCTTGTCGCAACTTGTAGATCCCCGAGAGTTTCTGGACGAAGTCGAGCGCCTCTACATGTCGGCGGAAACGAGCACCGACATTCTTCATTTCAGGGACGGTCGTGTTTTCGAGCGCTTCTCAAAACCGCTGTCTGCAGTCGATGGTAGCGGCGGCCGTGTATGGAGTTTCCGGGACATCACCGAGAAGGTGCAGGCGGCTACCGCTCGCGATAAATATGCGGCGGAATTGGAGCGATTGGTTGAAGACCTCCAGGAAGCTCGCGATCATGCGGAGAAATCTGCCAAGCTCAAGTCGGCGATCTTGAACAATATGAGTCATGAAATTCGCACACCCATGACCGCTATCATTGGGTTTGCGCAGGTCCTGGCGGAAGAGCTTGATGATTCCCATTCGGAGTTCATCGACTACATCACCAGCAATGGAGAACGCCTCCTCCAGACCGTAAACGGAATTCTCGATTTTTCAAAGTTGGAATCTAACCAGTTTCAGTTAGATCTAAGAACACAGAACCTTTGCGAGCTGACTAGGCAGCACCTTGCACTAATAGGGCCGATAGCGAAAAACAAAGGTTTGGCACTAACCGTTAACTGTCATTCAGATCCGCGTGCGTTGGTAGACGAGACTTCGTTTGGAAGGATTCTATTCAATATTGTCGGGAATGCCGTTAAGTTCACTGAAGAAGGTGAGATAGTTGTCACAATTGATGAAGACGAAGCCGGGCCTTTCGTCTCGGTAAGCGATACCGGGAAGGGCATTGCTCCGGAGTTCCTTCCTCAGGTTTTTGAGGAATTCAGTCAGGAGTCCGACGGCTTATCCAGGTCACACGAGGGCAATGGCCTGGGTCTTGCGATAACCCGAAGACTCGTCGACGCGCATGGTGGCAAGATTGCAGTTGCGAGCGTGCCTGAACGTGGGTCAACGTTTACGGTGCACTTTGCCCGACCCACTTTTCGCTTGATCAAGCCAACTGTGATCGCCGATGCTTCAAAGGCAACCGGTACGTTCGGGTCCTGAGCTAATTGAGTATAGTAATCCCTTGGTGTTTGCGAATGTCATCAGATTGTATCTCAAGAATGTAGGCTCCTGAAGCAAGGCCAGGCGACCAAGAAACAGTTTGCCAGCCAGTGGTGGCATCGTCATCGAGCAGAATCGTGATCTGATTCCGCACTCATCAGCGCACCGCGCTCGGACACTCTGACAATCCTCGCATCGCAGGGCTGGCCTAATGCCTCCACCATTGCTAGCAGCACATCAGCAGCATCATCTTCGTTCTCGCAAAGCGACATGACTGCCGGGCCTGAGCCCGAAAGCGCACACCCACATGCCTGCGAACCTAACGCTGCGGATTTAACTCGTTCGAAAAACGGAAGTCTCCGTAGTCTTCGTGGCTCCGCATACTCATCCGTCATCATCCACCGCCCGGCGGCTCTCGCGTCACCGCCAACCAACGCATCCACCAGGTATTTTGCCCTAACCGCATTCCGTGCCTGGACCGTGCGGGAATACGGTGGTAGCAGAGCTCGCATCTCGGACGTCAAAGAAGTCCAGTCCGGGAGCAGAACAACAAAAAGGGCATCGACTGGATGTTGCAAAAAGGTGACACTGGCCAGCCCGTCCATGTCGGACAGAACCAAACCTCCAAGCAATGACGGCATCACGTTGTCAGGATGGCCAGTGCCCGACGCTCTGGCCTCGCCATGTAATGCCGCGGTAATAATCTGGTCCAGGTTTTCTAACTGATTCGTCAGCATCGCAGCCGCGACAGCCCCCGCGGCCGAGCTTGCGCCGGATCCACCAATGCCGGAGCCCAGAGGTATTCCTTTCTTCAACACGATATCCATTCCATTACCGTAACCCGTCGCCCGGAGAAAATGCCTCGCTGCTATTGAGCATACATTGTCCTCCGGGTTTGAAGGATAGTCGCTAGACCCATCCGTCTCGACACGTAATGCGAATGTGGAATCGGTCCTCAAGTTCGCTACGACCGTGTCATTCCAGCCGGTGATCGCTATACCCAGCCGATCAAAGCCAGGACCTACGTTAGACAGGGATGCAGGTGCGACGACGGTTACTGATGTGTCGTACTTCAGGGATGGCAATTAGTCAGTATGCAGACGCTCTCCTCTCAGAAAGCTCAGCGCCATTTCGACCATCTTCTTGCTTCCGATGTAGAGCGGTGTCCGCTGGTGAAGATTCTGCGGTTGCTTGTCCATGATTCTCAGGTCCCCGTCCATAGCAAGTCCGCCCGCCTGCTCTACGATGAAAGCCATTGGATTAGCCTCATACATAAGCCGCAATTTACCTTCCGGGCTGCTCCCCGTCGAGGGATATATATAAAGTCCACCTTTCAACAGGTTGCGATGAAAGTCGGCAACGAAGGATCCGATGTATCGGGTGGAATATGGTCGGCCATCTTCCGGGACCCGAAGCTGCATCCACTTAATGTACTCCTTCAAGCCGTTTTGGAAGGAATTGTAGTTACCCTCGTTGATTGAATAATTCCGTGAGTCTTCGGGAATTCTCATCATCGGATGTGAAAGCAAGAATTCGCCAATGGACGGGTCGAGAGTGAATCCGTTCACACCGTGACCTGTCGTATAGACAAACATAGTCGAAGATCCATACACTATATATCCGGCTGCAACTTGCTCACTCCCGGGCTGCAACGCCGAATCCAGTGAGGGCTCTGTCTCGCCCTCAGGCAAGCGGTAGATGCTAAAAATGGTCCCGACCGATACATTAACTTCGATATTCGAAGAACCATCGAGGGGATCCAAAAGCACTATGTATTTCCCATCGCCGTCACCGGAGTTCGTTCTGATGGGAATAGCCTCTGCGTGCTCTTCGGATCCGACCAGGCAACACTCCCCTCCGCGACTCAACGCAGATAGAAACTGCTCGTGAGCCAGAGCATCCATTTTCTGTTGCACTTCGCCTTGCACATTTATCTCACCACTTGCACCAGAAATATCAATTAACCCTGCCCGGCGCATATCACGGTTGACAATCTTTCCAGCGACACTCAGATCCCGAATCACTCGAGAGAATGCTCCCGTGGAATGAGGAAATTTGGTTTGCGATTCGAGTATGTGCTGTTCAAGCGTTTGGAGCTGGTCTGCCTGCGGAGTGTCAATCAGTTGCATCAAATTCTTGGTTGGGCTAGTATGGAAATCGACCGATCTGGCGGGATGTTGATTGTCAAACGCAACAATTATTCCTGTACGAACAAGTTCGGATACTTGGTCCGAAAACTGCCGATCATTTCGAATGTGCGGGTTGGGAAGAATTCACAATTTCTGTCATCTAAATCACGAATCAATTGCCTTAGCGATGGTTCATCGTCGACATCGTACCACTCCGGCAAGATGGAGAGTGCCACATCCTGGAGTTGATCCACCCTTTCCAAGGTGTCGCTAAATACCTCAGAGGTGCTGTACGTGATATCCTCAAATATCTGTGGGTAAAAGTTGTTCTGCCCGATCAGGTAGTATCCCCCATCAGCGCTTGGCCCGATTACAAGTTTGTCTGGTTTATCCAGCTCGGAAAATGCTCGTTCTATAAAGCTCGACGGCAAGGTAGGGTGATCCGATCCGACAACCACCACTTTCTCAAAGCCATCGATGAACGTCCCGACGGTCGCAGCCGAGAGTCTGTCACCTAGGTCCGGTCCTTTTTGTTCGTATATCTGATTCGCCATTTGCCTGCCTTCGAAATATGCTTTGTCCGTTGCGGGGACATATAGGCGTATGGGAGCGATCTGCTGATACTGAGAGAGTGCGTCGTCTAGGAAACAACTATACAACTCCGCGGCATCCACCAGTGTCAAGACTGAGCTCAGTCGTGTTTTCACGTTCCCCGCGATGGGTGCCTTTGCGAAAACAACAATTGCGCTTGTCTCGCTTGGACTCACGTCGCAAAAACACCAGATTCGTCAACTGACATCTGATTCAGGATCTCGCTAAGCGCATCAACAAAGTTGTCGATATCGGATGCCGTCGTGTCTTTGCCGAATGAGACCCGTACCGCAGTGCTGGCTGCGGCTGGAGATTTTCCAAGCGCGACCAGGACATGACTGGGTTCCACCGATCCACTTGAACAGGCAGAACCGCCTGAGACCGAGTAACCGGCGTGATCTAGATTGAGAAGAAGCATTTCAGCGTCGCGCCCTGGCACGGAGAAGTTCACAATGTGTGGGGCGCCATCATCAGGTGAGTTCACTGCCACGTTCGTTTCCCGTGCTAGTTTCGCCAGCCTAGTCAATAACTGGCTCCTCAATGAAAGGTAATTCTGGACTCGCTCTTCCCTCTCTTCCTCTACCAACTCCATGGCTTTCACAAGCCCCACTATTCCAGCGAGGTTCTCTGTTCCTGCCCTCCTTTTCCTTTCCTGGCCACCACCGAACAACTGACACTTATGATCAATTCCGTTGCGAACAAACAGTAGCCCGACACCTTTGGGCCCATAAATTTTGTGGGCAGACAAGGATAACAAATCAATCCCCCATTCCAATACATCGACGGGTGTGACCCCGAAGGCCTGGACAGCATCGGTATGGAATATTAGGCCATTCGACCTCGCCTGCTCCGCCAAGGCAGGGATGTCGTTAACGCAACCAACTTCATTGTTTACGGCCATGACAGACGCGATACAGGATCGGGCGAGAGTTGCCTCCCCGATCGACACGAGATCCGCCTTGCCATTTCTGTCCACCTGAAGAGTGTGTACAGGTCGCCCGCTGGCAAGAGCGAATTTGCGAACCGCATCATGTTCCATGGCCGAGATCACGATTCCCGGTCTTGCAGGATCGAAACCGCAACTCAAGGCCGTGTTGTCTGATTCCGTCCCTCCGCCAGTAAAGATGATCTCGGATGACATCGCACCAAGAAATGCGGCGGCTCGTTCACGGCATTCCTCGAGCACAAACCGCACCTGGCGACCATGACCGTGAACGGACGACGGATTCCCAAAACGGTCGGTGAAGTAAGGCAACATCGCATCGAGAACGCGAGGATCTACAGGAGTCGTGGCTGCGTGGTCCAGATACGTGGAAGACATTTCAGATGTAAAGGATGGTAAGATTGGCGACTACTAACCGCCTCGAGTTGTCTTTGTTTTGATTTCAAGAACAAAGGTTCGGAGTCAATAGTTCTTTATACTCACAGGAGGTGTCATTGCCATTGCTGAGGATGGCGCCCCAGCAACCGGACAAACAGGATAGCATGCAGAAACTGATCGTTAGAGGGAACTCAATCCTGGATGGCACACTCCCAATAAGCGGCTCCAAAAACACCGCGCTTCCTCTAATGGCGGGTGCCCTCCTTGCCGATTCGCCGTCTGTGATCAGGAACGTACCCTCACTCCGGGACATCCATACGTTTGCTCGGGTAATGGCGATTACGGGCGCGGAGGTGGCATACGACGAAGATACCGGTTCTGTACATATTGATCCGACTGGTTTGGAGCGGCACGTTGCCCCATACGAACTGGTTAAAAGAATGAGGGCCTCTTTCTATATGTTGGGTGCGCTTCTGGGCAGATCAGGAAAAGCGAAAGTTTCGCTTCCTGGTGGTTGTGCGTGGGGTCCCAGACCTGTCGACTTGCACATCAAAGGCATGCAGGCCCTGGGTGCAGACGTCGATCTGGATCAGGGTTACGTAGTCGCGGAGGCTAGCGGGGGTCGATTAACGGGCGGTTCGTTCAAGCTACAGCCGTCGAGTGTCGGAGCCACGATAAACTTTATGTTGGGCGCTGTGCGAGCCAGCGGAACGAGCGTACTACACAACGCGGCCAAGGAGCCCGACGTTGTGGTGTTCGGACAATTTCTTCAGGCTATGGGTGCCCAAATATCTGGCCTTGGTACATCAGTCCTAGAGATCCAGGGTGTAAGTAACCTCAGTGGATGCGAGTTCGCGAACTGCCCAGACCGGATCGAGCTTGGGACGTTTATGATTGCCGCCGCAATGTGTGGAAATCCAGGAGAGCCAGTGCGGATGGTAGGCGCAGAACCAGACCACTTAGGCGAAGTGTTCATCGACAAATTCAAACAGACGGGTGCTACTATGGAGGTGGAGGGTACAGATGTACTGGTTGCCGCACCTGAATCCATCCAGCCGGTGTCTATCACAACGGATGTTTATCCAGGATTTCCAACGGATTTGCAGGCTCAATGGACCGTTTTCCAGTCCCAGGCTTCCGGTAACGCACGTATTGTTGATGATGTCTATCGAGACAGATTTAAACACATTCCCGAACTACAGAGGATGGGGCTAAATGCAATTGTTGTAGACAACGAGGTTGTCGTCGAGGGAAATACCCGGCTCACAGGGGCGCAGGTGATGAGTACAGATCTTCGAGCATCCGTTTCTTTAGTTCTAGCAGGCATGGTTGCCGAAGGAGAAACCCACGTGCAACGTATATACCACCTCGATCGCGGGTACGAGAGACTGGAGAAAAAGCTCACAGATGCCGGGATAGATATAGAACGGGTGGAGTACGACGAATTTGCCGATCCAGAAGTAACCCTGCAGGATCTTGAAGTTTAAAAACTAGCACTCAACTGCATCCGGCCGGTATGCACCGTTCTACCAGCGGATGGGTCTCGACCATCATATGCGATGGTTGCTTTCAGCAAGCGACTTAAAGTGACCTGAACATTCAGTGACCAAAGGAAGGAGCGTCCATCCCCTCTACCATCGGTAAGTTGATATTGGGCTAACCCACTTGCGTCGCCCTGAATGGATACATCTGCCATTTCAAGTCGGCCGAAAATCTGCATTTTCCTCGGACGCAGGTAGCGCAGTTCGACCGGAATCTTGTAGATGCTGGACTCACGAGTTCCAACGTCGTCATCCTTGTGTGAATACTCTGGAGCAAAACTCACCTGCGCGTGCTGGTTGAATAAATAGGTGACGCGGGGAGATATCGACCACGACGAAATGCTAAACGTACGCGACCCAAAGGTTGCACTCAGGAGGCGATTGCGTCCAATAGATCCGTCCAACTCTAACCGAAGCCAGGTTGCGGCTCGATAATTCGCAAGAAGTCTATTTGAGATGTTCGCCCTTGATTCCAGTCCGGCGGAAAGATCCGATAAGGCCTTTGAGTAGATAAACAGGTAGTCAAGACCGAACTTTGGATTCCGACGAAACAGATACACGTCCTGCTGCAGCGTCATCCGACCTGAAATGGTGTTTTTCGGATCACGAAATTCGCCAAGACGCAGCAGGTAGATCTGTCGAATATCCGGGCGTCGGTTCTTTTCGTCAATCCTTACGATAGAACGCGTTTGAACATGGCGAAGAAAATTGAACCGACTCGATTCTACAATAGCAAGTTTGGATGCATCCGTGTCGACTCGGAGTCGAGCCTGGACGTTAATGACCGGAAACAAGGAATCAGAAGGAACAAAAGACTTGATGTAGTTGCCCTCACTTGGAGTTGTCTCAAGTACAAACTCTTCGATTTGAATGGCACCGTCACCATTGGAATCCACCCAAACATATTCGCCAAGCTCAGGGCCTGTTCTGATATAAAACTCCTGGAGTTTGGGGGCGCGCTCCGTATTGGCGTCGTATAGCCACGATGTTCTGAGTGCACGTTTTGCGGGCCGCGCAAAGCCCGACCAATGCAATACAACGGATGACAAACCAGATGCCCCCTGGTCAATCCTGTAAACATCATCATAGTCCAGCTGCCGTATTCCCAAACTAAGTTCAGTATTGTAATTCTCGTTTGGCTGGTAAGTCGCAAAAGACTGGATTGTCAAGGATCGAGATGCCGGGTTCAAGATTCCAGAAGACAGCGGCCGATCATCTTGCCTGAACTCGATTGTGCCGGACAGCTCTAGATCGTTCACCTTGAGCTTTACACCAGGCCTAATTTCTGTAAACCGAAAACTTGTCTGGTCGAGACTATCTGGTGTGGACGTAGAGGACTCTTTGTTTTCTGTTTCCAGCTCCAGAAAAGTCGTTGTATTAGCGAAAGGCGAGTATTCTGCGCGAGCAATTTGGCGAAACCAGCTTGCTCCCACCGAATCTCCATTCTCTGAACTAATAAAATCAACTCGGTACCTTCCCCCGATAGAGTTCGCAACGTTGGATTCAACGGAGGATCCAAACCTGGTTGACGAAAACATTCCCTCTTGTACCAGACGACCCCAATCTGTCTTGAGAGTAACGGCCTCGCCAAAGTCTGCTACAAAATCGCCCTGGTGAACGGATTGTCTGCTGCCCAGAGCGTCGCCACCAAGCGCCGCATCACCAATTTGAGAGTTCCAGATCCTGGACCATTCCACCGATCGAGTCCTGTCAAAACTCGCAAAGTTGTCGGATTCGATTTCCTGTGAGATTTGTAGCTGGACAACCGGTGCAAAACGTCCCGTCCCGAGAGCAGTTTTTGCAAGGATTGCTTTCACCGCAATTGCCTGTCCGGCATCATCAGATGCACCCAAAGAAGAAACCAGGTTGCCGTCGAACCTGGACAGGGCTCCTTCCGTCGTGACCGAGAGCCCCTGAATTGGCCGGCTCACAACACGCGCGACGACCAACTCTTTTCGCTCCGGACGGGCGATGATTCTCACGGGATCATATTCGCCAAGTCTATGGCCCACATACTCATATACGATACCATTAATCAATCTTCCGGTTCGTCGATATGACCCGGTGCCCTCTCCAGTCCGCGTGAATCGGACCCGGTAAACGAGCTGACCTTCCGCAGGAGTGCTTTGCAACGCCACGAATATGGAGTCGCCTGAATCCGTCGCCTGTGCTTTAACATATTGGACAAAGTCCGCTTCGGGATTGTAGTCGACGCGTATAGCGCCATCAGAAAACGCCGGGTTGTCACCAGCGTTGGCAAGCAAAAGTGAATCGGAGGCAGAAAAGCCGAATTCGGTTCCCAGCCGCCTACCGTCGGACTCCCTGATGGCCGACACACCCACTTCGAGTCGCGCAGGCTTCCCCCCGTCCGACAAGAATTCGACATTAGTCTCTGTGGCAATCAGCGATCGGGTGAACTGATTCGTTGAGTATTGGAACTCCACTACAATCCTGCTGTCCTGCCGAATGATGTGTTTGGCAGTGAAGTGAATTTCAGCAGTGGCGTAGTCGACGATGTAGTCGTTTGTTTCACCTCTTGTCAGCCGAATTCCATCCAGGTAGACTACCTCTGATCCGGGGACTACGAGGATAAACCGCTCTCCGCTATTCCCCTCCATGCGGTACGGACCCTGAGACCCATCGATTGGAGTGAACGTCTGCGTGCGATAGGTCCCTCGCGATGTAGCGCCGGACAAGTTAAAACTCCCCCCCGCCAACGGTCCGGACGGCGAGAGTTTGACATCAACAGAAGCGCCTTGCAACTTTCGATTCAACCTCGCATAGCGCGACCTCGTATATGCAGCGTCGAAATCTCCCAGCCTTGCAACTCCCCGATCGGATGAAACCTCGATTGCGACTTTGTCAAACTCGTCCAGGCGCTGCGTTGTGCCCTCGGGCAGTATCGGTGTGTTCTGATCCGTGAGGACGGCCTTGAGCTGAACTCCGTCCGTTATTTCTCCCGCCAAAGACAATCGCAACCCCGACTCAATCGCCACATCCTGATTGTTTCCCGCAATCACGCCGCGTGTTATCGACCCGCTCCTCGTGAGCCTGGATCGCTGTGGAGGCGTGCCACTCTCACGAGACCGCGGAGCCAAGACCGGATTGGCAAATCCCGTTGAGTCTGGTTGGCGTTCAGTGCGGAGCAGGTGCGACCTGGTAGCGCTACTAAACCGCAGAGGCAAGTACCGATATGCTACCACGACCAGACTGTCTGCGGGAGTCTCCAGCACAAGAGTTCCCACCCGCGGATCAAGGGAATATTCGGAAGAGCGAACCTCTGCCCCGTCCTGCCATACTCGTACGGAATTCTTGATGACGAAGGGTTTGAGCTGGAGGGAGTCCGTAGATACGCGCAGGGTATCCCTAACCAGAAACGACATGTCCTGGCCACAAGCGGCTGGCACGATAATGCCTACAAAGACAACAAGAACAGCGACAAATGGGACGACGCGCACGGTCGAAATGAAAATACGATTACAGTAGTAAATGTCGTCGCTATAAGAACTCGCTTGGATAGGCGGTGTACATTGCATCAATTCTCTTGGTTTCCGCGCTAAACTCCAGGGCCATGTTTCCTACACCGCCGAGAGGGCGCTTCGCCCCATCCCCAACCGGTTCGCTGCATCTGGGTAATGCACTGTCCGCACTCGCCGGCTGGTGGTCCATCCGCAGCCAGGGCGGCACGTTTGTGATACGAATGGAGGATTTGGATCCGCCGCGCACCGTACCAGGCTGTGCAGAAGAAATATTGGATGATCTGAAGTGGATGGGTATCGATTGGGACGAAGGTCCGGATATCGGAGGACCGTTCGGACCATATAATCAATCAGAACGAAGCGAAAAGTACGACCAGGCCCTCGCCCAACTTGCAGAACGCGAACAGATTTTTCCCTGCTCTTATACCCGTCGAGAATTATCAGTAATGCTGGCTACGGAAGGATCATCCGCATATCCTGCGTCACTCAGACCCGCGGAGTTGGCTAAGTCATGGCTTGCTGATTTGCCCGCCACCGGAACTGCTATCAGAATGAAAGTACCGGACGAACGTGTCTCGTTTGTAGATCTGGGATGCGGAGTCGTTTCTGAAAACGTACGCGACACTGTCGGCGACTTTGTGCTCAAACGAAGAGACGGGCTATATGCGTACCAGTTAGCTGTTGTTGTCGACGACCAGGACATGGAGATTACGGAGGTAATTCGCGGCAATGATTTACTGGATTCGACTGCCCGGCAAATCCTCCTTCACCGGGCGCTGGGAGAACAGACGCCGGCGTTTGGCCACTTACCCCTACTGGTCAATTCCGATGGAACCAAGCACTCAAAAAGAAACGGAGATTTGTCACTGCAGGACCTCCGGGAAGCGGGCGTCAAACCCTCGACGTTAGTCGGTTTCCTTGCTCATGTCATTGGACTCACTAACTCCCTGCAGAGATTGTGTGCAACAGACGTCGTTCCGCACTGGAGTTGGGACAAGGTAAATAAGGATAACCAAATTGTTGAAACGGATACCTTGACGGACAAGCTGTTGGCAATGCAGTAGCATCGGCTGTACCCGGGGCACTTATATCCGCAGCCGCCGATTCTCCGGATAGGGTGGATTACGAAAGACCTGCCCAGCCGCTATTCGTTTTTGCAGATTGAGCCAGTAGGTTACATCGAACAAATCAGAATGGACACGCATGAAGTGCACCATTTGGTCTTCCTGCAATCCTAAAAAGTTTACAAACTCCTCCGGGAAAACATCGTCTTCGTCTACGGCAAACCATGGTTCGGACGCCATCTCGTCTTCATAGTCACGAGCCACCGGCAACTTTCGGAATTTGCAATCTTCCAGGTTGCTAATCTCGTCGTAGTCGTAGAACACCACACGACCATGCCTGGTGGTCCCGAAATTCTTGAGCAGCATATCTCCTGGAAAAACATCCGCAGATACCAGATCCTTAATGGCATAACCGAAGTCGATCGCCGCAGCCAGTGCCACCTCCTCGTCCGATTCCCGCATGTATATATCGAGCGGAACCACACGGCGCTGGACATAGGCATGACTTATTACGATATGATTCTCTGTTTCGCAAATGTTGTTGGCAACTGTCCGACGCAGCTCACTAAGCAGGCCATCCGAAAAAAGCCTTTTCGGAAATTTGAGATGCTCGAATTCCTGTGCATCAACCAGTCGGCCCGCACGATCGTGCAAGAAGACATGCCGGTATTTGTCTTTCACCTCTTGTCGAGTTGCCGTCTTCGGATAGTCGAACTTATCCCTGATGAGTTTGAAGACAAGGTCGTACGATGGCATCGTGAACACGCGCATCACCATTCCCCGTTGGCCGGGAGCCAGTACAAACTGCTCATCAGCAGAATTAATATGCGAATGTATTTCCCGATAGAGCTCGGTCTTGCCGTGCTTGTTGAGACCCACAGCGATGTATAATTCCGCGATCCGTTTTGCCGGTAGAATCTGCTTCAGAAAAGTGACGAGTGCATACGGACTTTCCAGTCCTACAAGAAAGTATGATCTGGTGAACGAGAATAGTTTGGAAACATCCTTTTCACTCAGGAGCACCGCGTCCACATCGATCTGACCGTCATTGGCGATGAGTGCAATGGCGAAGGGAGTTTGTTCTTTGTCTGCTACAATTCGTCCTACCAGGTACGCAGCCCCAGGTCTAAAGAATGGTTCTTTGGCAAACTCGAATCTGTCTACTCGGTGTCCGGCTACGTGCTCGATCCGCCTGCCGATTTCTTTGGAGACAAGGTCGATGTCGCGGTAAGGAATCGTGAACCGGTAAGATTGCAACAGCTGCTTGACGCCAGCCGCCATCGAACCGCGACAAATTTGTGACTTGTAGCAGAGAACGTTACTCTGCGAGACAGGCTCGTCGTAGTCCGACGCAACGAATTCCATTTCTTCGTTAACACCGACCGTGGCAAAAATCCGGCGCGTGATCGAGTTGAAAAACGTCTCGGCGATATTCCAGTCTTCGCGCTGTGCTGCAAGACTCGAATACACAGCCTTCATGGCCGTCCACGTGAGCTGATTTTCGACCTTGTCGCCAAGAATATCCTCGATCTTAACTACAAGGCGAGACACAATTTCCTGATACAGCAGAAGCCGCTGGCGAGCGTCTTTCTGCATACCCGCAGCATCTCCGCTTTCAAACCGAGCCTGGGCTCGTTGCGTTATGACCGCGAACCGGGTTTGCAGCGTCTCAAAAGACCGCATTATCGCCTGCGCACCGGCCGTAGCGAGACGACTTGTTGAGCCCTTGTTTGACATGAATAATCTGCTTTGCGGACTATTCGACTATCGACTGTCAGAACAGCGGCATTAGGCTGGCTCTACGACTACTTCTGTTAGAACAGAATTTGCTATAAAGCAGTTGTCGTGTGCGCGTTCGTGCAACCGGGTGAGCGCGTCAGGATCCATCTCCACTCCATCTTCAAACGTGATTACCGGCCTGAGCATTACCCGCGTTATACAAAGTTTACCATCTTCGTTCTTCTCGAGATAGCCCACTGCATTGTCGGTGTAAGAGAGCACTCCGATCCTTTTCTTCGAGGCGATGGCAAGGAACGTAAGCATGTGGCACGCCGAAAGGCTTGCTACAAACGCCTGCTCTGGATCTACCGACGGCGACTTGCCCTTGAACTCAGGCGCTGCAGACCCGACCACCACGATTGGCTCATCAAAGAGTAACTGATGCTCCCTGTTGTATTCATCGTAATCAAACCCATCCGTTGTGCGTTCCCATTCTACCGTTGCATGATGTTCAGACATAGTTTACTGCTCCTGTAACACTTTACATTATTCCTTATCCAAACAAAGTTATTTCGCCAATAGGTCTTGAACTATGAACAAACTCATATTTTTGTCGCTCTTGCTTTTGGGCGGCTGCCTCGATGCTGCGTCCATTGAGGCACCAGAAAACGCTCCAGGCCGTACCCTGCCAGACGACTTTGCTGACTACTGGTATCAAGGCGAGGCAGAGATCACATCCTTTCGGTTGACACAGGCGCGATATGGTGAGTTGAGATCAGGCACTGCGGTGCATGTCTACGTAACGGAGGATTTCAGGAAGGATCGACTGGTAAAGCTCAATAACCAGAATGATGTCGATGCAGATGTGGTGGCGAAGATTCTCAAGCTGAATGCGACCACCAATTACAACACCGGCATCTATCCGTACTCGACAATGACGTCGGCGTTCACGGATTTGCACGACCCTGCCAGAAATGCGATGAAAGTCACTGCAACGGTGCAGGAATGGTGCGGGCATGTCTATTCTCACCTGGCGCAGACGGCGAATGGTTACGACGTTGAGCAGCATTCTTACTTCGAGGAAGAGGCGGACGCCGAGTTTACACTCGGTAATGCGCTTACGGAGGATGGTATTTGGAATCTGATTCGCATTGATCCGGATCTGTTGCCGGTGGGAGATTTGGAGATCATCCCCAGTCTCATATACCAGCGGTACAGCCACTCCAACTGGAAGGTGGAGAATGCGGTCGCGAAATTAGCCGAGTCGGAAAATGGTTTGCGAACGTACGCGCTGTCATACCCGGATATCGGTCGTGACGTCACGATAACCTTTGGAGCGGATTTCCCACATGAGGTCCAGGGCTGGACTGGGAAGAGATACTCGGGCTTCGGCGAAAACCGGCACCTGCTCACCACCTCGGCCGAGAGGATGAAAAGCATTAAGCTCGATTACTGGAATCGAAATAAAAACAAGGACGAATTCTTCCGCGAGCAGCTGGGGCTTTAAGGATGTGTCGCTGAGGCGGTATGCGTCACGGGTTTTAGCCTCGAGGAATCGTATCGCCGGATGAGCTCCCGCGCCAACTCAACCGTTGGATCGATGATTGTAGCGCCCAGCAATGTATGCTCACGAATGGCCAGCGGCAGTTCCGTACATCCGAGTATGACTGCATCGGCGCCGCGATCAACCAGGTGCTGGACGGCGTCATGGCAAATCTCGACCGCCCGGGGATCTGGGGGACTAGCAATGGCCTTCAATCCCCAATCCTTGTTCTTAATTGCACCCTCGGTAATCCTTTCTTGCAAGTCAGTCGAGGGCACCACGTACTCGATTCCCAGCTTGTCGAGCTCCTCTTGATACAGAC
Organism: Rhodothermales bacterium; assembly: GCA_965224105.1. Classification (GTDB taxonomy): domain Bacteria; phylum Bacteroidota; class Rhodothermia; order Rhodothermales; family JABDKH01; genus CBDCYH01. The sequence continues at coordinate 566,048 of CBDCYH010000001.1, forward strand.
CGATTTCTATTGTTGCTGATGTGGCCATTATTCCTACGCGGAGACCACTTCCGAACCTTCCTGAGATACTGTTCGCGGTGGCACTGATAATGCTAACAAACTCTATCTCTGCACGATCGGCAGATTCAAGAACCGGATCGACGATTCCGGGTGCGTGCGCCGTATTGCAGGCCATACCAACCAATCTTGCATCAGCCGAAAGGAGTAGGTCAAGAGCCTGCTGGATGCCTGGCTTTGGATCGTCGGTGGCCATACTCGATTGTAGATATGCTGTCCGACTGGGTATGCGGTTGGGCAATGACGCTATGACTATGGGCAAGTGGTCCTGATCTCGCATAACGAGCGTATTGTCGGCTATCTTCTTTGCCAGATCAAAGCCTGCGTGCTGGCCCATCCCTCCGATTATTCCTATACGATGAATGTGATTTCCCATTCTTTTTGTGTTTTCTGCTAGCGATGGCCTGTTTTGCCTGGGTTTGACGTATATGCCTGTAGGAACACTCGGTCGACCCTCGAGGCTCCTTTACACGACATGAGAGGGCTGGTATTTTCGCCGGCCCTTTCGTGTTCAAGCACGTCTTACAGAAAATGGCCCTAGGTCGCGATTATCCTAATGAAGCGCCGTCGCTGCGTTTGTAAAACTTGAGCTTGCGTACTCTGCCGCCCCACAATTCGAAGCCGGATATTTCCCCCCGGGTATCCCGCGTAAATTGGACGCCAAAAAACCACCATTTGTCACCGTAAAACTGATCAAACGTTGTGGGCATCAATACAACTTCATCGTTTCGCTGATGTTTTACTTTCAGTACCCCATCTTCTACATACATCGCATAGGATGTTGCAAGTTCTGGTGAGTAGTACTCCCCTGCAAAGCGTTCCAACTCCGCTGCTGATGGCTCAACTCGAGCGATCTTGTCGGCCAGAATTCCCTTGTATTTCAGCTGGACAACCCGGCCAAACTGGTCGCGCTGGAATTCGATAAAGTCCTGGTACGCCGGAACGAAAAACCGATTTTCAGAAACTGCCCTCATCCTGAAAGGACGCTCCAGAGTTGCCATGGTATAGAGGTCATCTCCGTCGACTGTTATATCTAGAATCCACCCCGGCTGGAGCTGATAGTAACCAACAAAATCTGTCAGCGAGTCTTTGTCGAGGGTGACGGTCGCTTCTTGCCGCCCGCGAAGCGCGTGAAGAAGATCATCAGAAATAAATAAACTCGCGACGGTGCTGGCGACTGTTTGCGGTGAGAAATCTTTCCAGTTGCTAAGAACGACGATTCCCAGCTTTTCCTCAGGGTACCAGGCTAGATAGGACTTGTAACCCGCATCAGAACCTGAGTGACTTACTATTCTATTGCCGTCATAGTCGTCAACGTGGAATCCGGATCCGTAGCCCGTTTTCGAACCCCCGATCACGGTGCCCGACTCGAACATTTGATTGAAGAGGCGTTTACTACCGACCCAGTGGGCGTCAAAGTTTTGCAACCACTTCGCCATGTCGATGGCAGTCGAGTGCATACTCGTTGCGCCAATATTCGAATACGACAGGCGCGAGTTCTTTATGGTGCGATCTTCGCTTTGGTAATACGAACTTGCCTTGTTCGGGATGATCTCCTCGTGATCAACATTAACCAGGGTGTTCGTCATACCGAGGGGATCAAAGATGTTTATGCGCAGATAATTGTCGAACGTAATTCCTGACACCTGCTCGACGATCATTGCCAGGAGCGTATAACCTGAATTGCTGTAGAGGTAATCCGTGCCCGGGGCAAAATTCAAATCTTGCTGGCGTTGCAACATGTCGGTGACGTGGTCTAGCGTTATCACATCATCTTGCCTCCAACCTGCTATCCGAAGCAGCTCCCATTGATCGCGCAAACCACTCGTATGATTGAGCAGGTGACGGATCGTTATCCTTTTACCAAAGTCAGGGAATGTTGGAAGGTAGGCTTTAATATCATCATCCAGATGTAGCTTCCCTTCTGATTGTAGATGATGAATCGCAAAGGCGGTGAACTGCTTTGAAAGACTTGCGATATGAAATACTGTTGACTCATCAATCGCAACACCGTGTTCGAGGTTGGCACCACCGCGACCACCGGTGTAGACAACCTGCCCATCTTTCACGACTGCGATTGCCAGGCCTGGGGCATCAATCGGTTTCCATCGATCAATGAGCGATTCGATTTGGGCGACCCGGTCGATGCCGGTTTGAGCGACTACATCACCGGGGTGCGGTGCAAGCAGGGCTAAGGCAGCGACAAGGAGAGTCGCCATTTTTCCTGCCCCACTATGCATTGAAGTGCCCACCATAGCCAGTATCGCTGATCAGCTATTGAAAGTAAGACGGGGAGTTCCGGATTTTGTTACCGGAAAGCGCTTACTTACGAGTTATATCTATCGTCCAGGTTATAGAAAACGTTTCGCCCCCGTCCCTGGATTGTTCAGCCTTCCACAAGTACTTATCGTCCTGGATGTCATAGAAAATATAGTACGGGGTGGGCCGGTCCGCCATCGTGGCGTTGAATTGATGCAAAATGATCTCCTCCCCATCCTTCCGACCGCCAAAATGAAGCATGGTGTTGGATCGGTTATTAACGTAGAGGGATTCCCATCGTCTCATCGCTGGATTGTACATGCGAAGTATGCTGGTGCCAGCAGTCGGGAAGTTTGGATCTACATCGTACCAGGAGAATTCCAGGATCGCGTTACCGCCCATAACGTGAACGGCTGTCGTAGTAGCCGGGAATTTTGCCGTTTGTCCGTTGGGAAAAGTTAGCTCATGATTGGCGTTCCATTCTCCAATAAGGAATTCGAAATCCGTCGAAGCAAGTGGTCGATCGTAGTGTTGTCCGAACCCGGACGGGTTGGTCGCATACCGCGTGTTGGTCGCCCTTGTGAAGGTTTGCGTCTCCCGCGAAGTCCATGTTTTTCCGAAGTCCTGGGACCGCGACAGGTTTATTGAAAAACCTTGGTCATCGTGTGTTATGGTTAGTTTCTCTAAATGAAAGTTCATCCCGCCGAGGTAGCGCGACCCCGTGGTTGCGACAAGAGAATCTCCGTGCAGCTCGCCGGTGTAGATTGACATTGCTCGGGTGTAGGTATCCGCTCGCCCGATTGCCCAGGTGTTCTGATTCGGGACCTTCGAGATAAAGAGCATTTGATCGCGCGGATTGTCGTCTGCATAGCTGTTGGTATGCGAACGAATCATCAGTCCAAACCCTCTATTCATAAATGTGACAGATGCCTCTCCCGGGAGTTCGGTACTAGTGGTGTCGTTCCAGACGGTGTGCGTTTCCATGGTCCACTGGCCGAGCAAAGGTTGCAAGTTGTTTAGTCCGGGAACGTTTTCGTGGGCCTGGGTCATCGTGAACCCGTGGTCGAAAAGGTGCCCTTCATTCTGGGCGGATGCAACAGGGACGAGTGCGGCGATCAGGAATAAGGAGGCAACGGTTTGGCGAAAGGTCATGGGGCTGCTTGTCGGATGCTAATATCCTAACATACTAAAATCGCCCGGCCCGGGTTAGGCAGAATCCTTTGCCCATGGTAATCAGAACAACCTACGCACGAGATACATAACTACGCTGGCAATGACCGAGAGGAGGATCATGCTAGCTATCGGGAAATAGATCCGGGTGTTCCCTTTCTCGATTCGGATGTCCCCGGGCAGTTTTCCGATCCAGCCGAGGCCGCCGGACCAGACTATTAGTCCAACGAGGATGGTGAGGATGCCTAGTCCGATGATGATGGGTCCGAATTCGCTCTTCATGATGTCGATTGTCGTGCGCGTTGCGGACAAAAATGAAAAACCCGGCCTGCTATTTCTAACGAGCCGGGTTCTTCGCGCTACGTGGTGGGATACCGAAGAAGATAAATGGTCTCCCTGGAACTACGTTGTCCGCTGTCAATGTAAACGAGCCCGTTGCCTTTGTCAAACCTTGCTGTATTATATTGGAATATAGTGACTTAGGCTATGCTCTATGCGGCTTCTGGTCTGTTATCGCACAATCGAAGACTGGATGAAGTAAATATTTTTTCGCGTTCGGTTGGGCTGTTGACTCGTCTATCTGGGTGCCAGGAAATAGCCAGAGACCTTCCAGATGTCGGACTCATTCATCAGGACCACGGTTTCGACGATATCCTGGCCGACAGTGGTGCCAGAGAAGTACTTGAGAATGATGTACTCGCCGGGTGGTGCCTGCGGGACCTCGGTCGAATATTCAGCAGATTCTAAGGAGCGGTCCTTGATGCCCCCCACCTGTTCGCCAATGCCATCGACGGTGTCGATCCACTGGTTTTTGGTTAGCTGCTGCTTGAAGAGCTCTGAGGCCTTGTCATAGGAGTCGCCGTACGAGCCCTTGTCGATGAGCCCCAGCCAGGCATCGGCCTCCACCCTTCCGGCCATCACCACGGTGGCGGTGTCAACTACAGCCGGTTCCAGATTCTCGTCGGCCATTTCCGGCGCGGGCTGGTCGGCCTGCATTTCGGATTCCGGCTTTGATGAGGAGCAGGCCCCGATGATGAAGGCTAGGGCGAGGATTGGCAGATATGTAAGCATAACGGTCCCAATTGATAACTGCACAAGGTAGGATTTGAGGCAGATCGAGGGCGAAGAATTGTTCACACTATCCAAATTCTATTTGTTAGTTGCGGTCATCAACAACTCAATATGATTATTGCATCCCCCAAGATCTTCGGAGGAAGCTAACGGTTTTTAACTGCTTTTCCTCTTGCAAATACCTGGTTCCCAACCAACACCCGATAGAAGTAGCTACCGCTAGCAAGGTCAGAGGTATCAAGAATGATCTCCTGGGAGCCGACTCCTTCGGGCACATGTTCTTTAGCTAGAACGATTCTGCCTAATAGATCAACCATCACAATTGAAATTGCTTCGTTGCTAACAACTTGCTCAAGCTTAATCGTGAACGATGTTCGGAAAGGATTAGGGTATGCACTAGTTGAAATACTTTCGATTTGGTTAACATCAAGCTCGGTTACTGCAGACAGACTTTCGAAATTTCCCACATCCTGTCCCCCGGATTCCTTGATTAGAAGTAGGAGATTTTCTTTTTCTGACAGATAATTTGCTCGTGTGAAATCTGTCTCGCTTGGGACGGCCTCTGCGATGTCTATTGCAGCCAAAGCTCTTTTATATTCGCCAATTGACTCAAGTGCAATCGCTTTAAGCAGCATGATTTCACTTACAATGTCGTGGTTTTTTGTTTTGTCCACGGCTCGATCCGCAATGTAGATGGCAGTTTTAAATTTTTGTTGTCGGATAGCCTCCAAGATTTCAACAAGCACGAGACTCTCCGTGGCAAGCTTGCTTGAAGCACCCGGTCGCAGCGTCTTGATCGATTCAAAAAACGACAACGTGTTGGACCACTCCTCAGTTTGATCAGAAAGATCAAGCAAAAGCAGATAGTAAAGGGACAAAATATGCCGTGCATTAGCAGGGTCCGAAAGACTAGATCCTATTCTTGAACGCAATTCTTGAATCTTTTTCGAGAGACGTTCGACTGCGAGTGGCGACAACCGGTCATCACCACGCCCGCTAACCACCTGTTGCAGGACGAGATGGGAACGATTGGCTGGCATATCTTGCAGTGTAGAAACAGTGTCGCCAAGAGCGATGACTGAGTTGGTAATCTTGTACTGTCCCCCGGGCCCAGTGGCTGGAGATGATGTTAAGTAGGGAGTGTAGTCGACAGGCCCACCACCAAATAGTGACGAGCTTGGATTAGTTGTACCCCAATACACATCTGTAGCTGGCACGGTCCACGCAATATAATTTGAACCATCCCACGTTTTCGCTGAGTTGTATATCAACTTTCCTGAACTAGAATTGTCAAAAATGTCGCTATATCCACCGAGACCCAAAACTGTATCTGAGAGGTAGAATCTCGCAGTTGGAGACCCAACGTAAACCTCATGGCTGCCGTTATTGGAAATGTTACTAAATGAATCGAACGCATATAGCGTCGAGTTAGGCGACAATGAGATTCCAAATTGGCTGTTGTCGTGCACATAATTGGATTCGAACGCTGCGTCGAGTTCGCTCCAAGTATTGTACAGGTGCAAACCTGTCTTGTTATGGCTCACCTCGTTTGAAGAGATACTGCCCACTTCAGAACTACTCAGATAAATACCATAGTTCGTATTGTTGCGGATTGTACTTGACGAGATTTGTGCAGAACCTCTATGAACGTGAACTCCGTTATAATTGTTGTAAATATCCGAATTTCTGAGGGTGAAACGAGAGTCGCCCCCACCTGAATGCTGAGCAACAACTCGTACTCCGTGATGACCATCTGATATTTCTACATTATTAATGTCGATAGCATCAGCGGCAACTTTTATGGCACTGTACGCACCCGTCATCCTCACATTATGTATTTTGGAATAAGAACCGCGCAACTCGACTTCACCCCACATCTGCGACCCATTCTTCTCAAATACAATTGGGTCCTGTGGACTGCCAATAATATCTACTTTTCTTTCGGCGACTATTTTGGCATTTGCACCAAGCTTGAAAACTGATCCCGCATCAATAAGCAGCGGTTTTGCCGATTGTCTATAGATAATCTGTGAGTTGTCTTCGACAATTATCGTCCCGCCCATATTGGCAAGAAATGCACCATTGCTAAATTCCTGGATGATATTATTTCGAAATGTTACTTTACCGTCATTCTCAACAACAATACACGAATTGAAGCAGTTGGTCTGATAATTATTTGTATTTACGTCAAGGTCGCCGCCGTGTACGAATATCTCGCCACCGGGGTCACATGTCACTGATGTGCCGTTGAGTAAAAGCTTTGCTCCTTTCGCAACATGTATTTCGCTAGGTCGACCAAAATAGTCGCCTAAATGCAACGAGTTTGTAATCTCTACTTCCACACCTGGGAGTATCCAGAGACTTTCGCCATCGAGATGAACAGTTGAGAGAACCGCGTTGTTTTCATAAACAGTCGCACGAGCGTCCCGTTTTATCGCGACAATTGCCGATCCGTAGTCTGTCAACTTGGGATACCATTCAGCTGACTCTGCATCCGGTCGAGAATCAAGAATGTCACTGGGGGCCTGGTAGATTGCACGTGTAAAATCAGTAAGAGCAAACTTAACGTCTTCCCAATCAAGATTGCTGTCGAAATGAAAACCTCTTAACTCAAGAAGTTGAGCGGCTAAACCGGTCACTACCGGCGAGGAAAAACTAGTTCCGCTGACGCTTGAGTACAATCCAAAAACGTCAGCTGCTTCATGTGAACCAAGCGCAATTATGTCGGGTTTACTCCTTTCGAGGCCTATAAATGGGTCTTCTGGTCTGTTGGGACCGTTGCTGCTATACGATGCCATCAACCCACTCGCAGCATGAGCACCAACACCAATCACGTTTCTTGAGGACGCCGGACTGACCACAATTCGAGAATTCTTGTAGGGAGAGCTCCATACATAGGCAGTTTGAAGAGGATTCTGTTTGTATTTGTCCCAGACAATCCAAGCATCATATTCTTCTGGAAAATATTGTTCAGAAGAAGTCAAATGAAACTTCCATTTTCCGCTCCTCAGATCAGAAATTCCATCGTTAATATCAATTTCAATAAGCCCGGAGTTGGTACCGGAATAGTTTGGATTCGTCGATAAATCTTCCTGGACCAGGATCGAGACATATCCATCAGATGTTTCATCCTCCCAAAATTCTATGAATGGTCCAGATGAGATCGGTGACGGAGGGTATAAAGATCCGGTAGGTGATTGCAATTGAATAGTATAACTCTCACTCCCCGGAAACCAGATCTGAAGTCTTACTTCCTCGTCGCTTGGTAGTCCTCCAGAAGTAAAGAAGACTTCAAAGGTGCCAGCTTCACCTTTGTGATGGACCCGCCTCCAAAGATGGTCTGGAAATGAAGACGTCCAGAAATCGTTTCCAGCGCCGGCGGCTACCACGCGTCCCTTCCCATTGTCGATACCAAAAGGATCGACGATATCGGCGATCAGTTCATCAAGAAAATAGGTGCCATCGTGGGGGCCGTAGTGGGCTCCAAAGCTCAGATTAATAGCCCAGGGTTTATCCTCTTGTTTTGCGAGATTGACTATGTATGCAAGTGCGTCAACTAGTTCATCGTCTGGGTATCCTTCCTCAGCCCGGATTATTACCAATTCAGCGTCCGGCGCAGCACCAATTTTCACGGGATCGACATTACCATTCCCTGCAGCAACTCCGGCGACAGCAGTTCCATGCCCGGTATCGTCTATGAGCCCATCGCACGCAAATCCTCCCATTGATGCAATACAATCTGAAATATCATCTTGCTTCCATTCTTTTCCGTATGTGTAAGGCCACGGCTCACTTCCGGGTGATACTTCCGACGATCTCTGGTTCCAAAATGCAAGTATTCTCGATTCCCAAGTTCCATCTGGAAGCAGTTTTTGAAAATCGCGGTGCTGATAATTTATGCCGGTGTCTATTATTCCGATGATAACACCCTTCCCAGTTAACCCGAGCTCTTCTTGGATTCTTCCAGACGGTCCCGGGTTGCCAGCAAGCGAGTGAGCTAATTCGGGTTGTGAACGGAAGGCATCTGTTGCCGATCCTAATCGTCTTCCGGGAATTACACCTTTAATCTCAGCGAGGCTTGCTATCTGTGGTAATATGTCTAACCCGAATGTTGCAGTCACTACTTCATTGACCTGTGAACGTACTGTTACTCCCAGCTTTTCTAGACGCTTAAAATCTTTCGGCGCCTCTTCAAAAATTAGAAATCCGCCGACTTCCAAAACCTGGTTCTTGTCCGATATATTAAAAACAGCGCTCATTCGAATTCCACTTTTTCCCCCTCTAACGGACAATTGGGATTGATCTGTAGATGAAAACTGCTCATGAATTCTAACGAGACTGTGATCAACTTTGGACCTCCAATCGGCGGCTGGATTCACGGACCGATCCTGAAGTTGGGAAAAGGTTAGAACAAACGAAGCGATTAGGAGAGCTATATTCATTTTTGTAGATAATTTTGGAGTGTATGACTTGAATCTGACCATTCCACCGCCTCACACGGCTCCAGCTTTCTTAAACCCACGCACATAGTCGGATTAATGTATCGGGTTGTGTCCGGGTACACAACCAAGCCTAAAAGCATTGCAACAGAACTATAATTCTCAAAAGGACAGCTATGTAGGAATCTGATCGTATGCTCACCCGGAATGACATTCTCAATCTTGAAATACCCGGTGACATCCGTTTCGTAGGATGCGAACGAACTGAGAATTACCTGAGCAGGTTTATTACACATTGTCCAATTCCGCAACTGTCCTTCTATTGTCCCAGAAAATTCAAGGGGATGTGCGTCTGGAATTCTTGCAGCGCGCTCCCAGGGTTTCGGGCCATACTGTGATAGAAAGACTGGAACAAGGGAAACGGAATCGCTTGTTACAACTACTCTAGTAATGGTGACAGAATCCGTTTTATGGATCGCAGTAAGGTCATGAATCCCTACTGGGACTTGCCTGATTAGGTGGTAGTTGGAATATACAAGCTCCGATTCAACACCCACCCCATTCAGTTTCAGCTCATTCGCGATTCGGGGTTCGTTGATTCTGTTGTTTCTCTCATATACCCTTACCACTATGGATCCCGTTTCAACCGGAACGACTGAGGTTGGGATAGACCCACAGCCACTAGCGAATATTAAGCTGGCACAACAGGCTACAACGAAGAATTCTGGTGCGGAATTTTTGATCATTTTAATAGCACCTCATCCAGAATGCCTGGACGGATCATACATTACTTCTTGTGTAATTGATCAGACATCTGGTGTCCAATGTCAAGGCATTTGGTAGGATATTTTTCTCGATTTGGCAATTTCATTTGTCAAATTGTCGTTAATGGACTGAAGTTCTGCTTTGAAGCCCAGCTCTACGTCAAGTCGATTTTCTACGGATCGGCAGGCATGGATGAGGGTATGTAAGCCTCCCCAAAGTTTGGTCCGCTTGAAAGTAGAGACAAATACATATTTTCACGCAATGAAGAAGTCACGATTTTCAGAGAAGCAGATCATCGGCATATTGAACCGAGTGGAGGCCGGATCGAAAGTACAGGACGTATGTCGCGAACACGGTCTTAGTCCTGCAACGTATTACAACTGGAAGAAGCGTTACGGCGGGATGAGCGTAAGCGAGTTAGCCCGTGTTAAGGAACTCGAATCAGAGAACGCGCGCCTAAAGAAGATGTACACAGAACTCAGCCTGGTGCATCACGCGCTAAAGGACGCTGTTGAAAAAAAGCTCTAAGCCCTGATGCTCGCCGCGAACTGGTGGACTACATGAAGGGATCACCACCACGTGAGTGAGCGTCAGGGCTGCGCTGCGATGTCGATAGCGCCGAGTACGTATCGGTACACGCCTAAACAGAAGGATGACTCTGCTATCATCGAAGCGCTGCTGTCGCTGGTTGAGCAGTTCCCATCCATCGGCTTTGGACTCTGCATGGATAGGCTACGCCTACAGGGCAAGGCCTGGAATCACAAACGGGTGTATCGTGTGTACCGGGCATTGGGACTTGGTATGCGGCCAAGAGCGAGAAGACGCCTTCCCGCCCGTGTCAAGCACCATCTGTATGCGCCGACGGGTCCGAACCTTGTTTGGAGTATGGATTTCATGCACGACAGTTTGTGGAGTGGCCGTAGCTTCCGCATCTTAAACGTCCTGGACGATTACAACCGGGAGTTCGTTTGGGGTGAGATCGACACGTCGATTCCGGGCTTGCGTGTGACGCGGGTGTTGGATCAGCTCAAGGAACTACGCGGGTTGCCGGAGATGATCCGTGTGGAGGTCCGGAGTTCATCAGCAACGCGCTTGCGCTATGGTGTCAGGAAAACGATGTCACACTAGCGTTCATCGAGCCCGGCAAGCCCACGCAGAATGCGTACATCGAACGATTCAACCGCACGCTACGAGAAAGCGTGCTTAACGCCTTTGTCTTCAGAGATCTGGACCAGGTACGCGAACACATACATCGCTTTCAATGAGACTACAACCATGAACGACCAAACATGGCGCTCGGTGGATTACCGCCGATTGCCTTCAAAGAAGCTGCCTACCAGATGGCAGCATAACTATAACCCTCTACTTTTGAATGGACCAAAAAATAGGGGGGATTACAGGTATCGGTGGGTCCTGCACCTTAGCGAGGTTTACAATCTCGAGCTGACTGCCGACCTGGTTGTACTAAGCGCCTGCGAAACGGGTCTGGGTAAAGTCAATCGTGGCGAGGGAATTATTAGTATGACTCGCGGCTTTCTGTATTCCGGAGCTCGTAACGTCGTCGTTTCGACGTGGACTGCACCGGACCGGGCAACGACGATGATAATGCAGGATTTCTATCGGCGGATTGCGGACGGACAAGACTATGCGAGGGCCCTCCAGGCAGCAAAACTCAAGTACATGAGTAGGGGTTACCTCCCGTCTCGTCCCTCCGCCTGGGCATCCTTCATCCTTGTAGGTGAGTAATGTCGGGTGGATTTCAAATTTACCAATCGGTTGCTGAGACCCTAGCCCACCCGATTCTTCAAAAGGATATTGTCGTTAATGGACTCGAGCTCGGCCTTGAAGCCGGGTTCGACGTCGAGGCGATTTTCGACAGACCGGCAGGCGTGAATAACGGTGGAATGATCCCTGCCGCCGAACCTAAGTCCGATGGTCTTGAGGGGTAGCTGTGTATAACGTTTGCAACAGTACATCGCGACCTGGCGGGCCTGGACTATTTCGCGCTTTCTGGTTTTCGCAGACAATAGGTCTATATCTGTACGGTAATATTCGGCAACGATTTTTTTGATCTGCTCGACCTTCAACGGAGCCGCGGACGGATCCACCACATCCTTAAGCACGGATGCGGCCAGTTCAACATCAATTGGTCGCGAATGGAGCTGCGCGTGGGCCGTTAGCTTGATAAGTGCACTCTCGAGCGTTCTTACGTTCGACTTTATTCGCTGAGCGACATAATCAATCACATCCGCATCCAGATTGATGTTTGTCGACTCGGCTTTCCTTCGCAGGATGGCCGTGCGGGTCTCAAGATCCGGAGCGCGGATATCTGCAGCCAGACCCCACTGAAACCGTGAAAGGAGACGCTCTTCGATTCCGACAATATCGCGTGGGGGACGGTCAGCCGACAGGACAATCTGCCTACCGGACTGGTGCAAGTCGTTGAAGATGTGGAAGAATTCCTCCTGCGTCTTTTCCTTGCCGCTGAAGAACTGGACGTCATCAACAATCAGGATATCCACGTGCCGATAGAACCTGCTGAAATCAGAAACCCGATTGGTCCTGATCGCCCGGATAAACTGGTTCGTGAATTTCTCACTCGACACGTATAAAACGGAGCCCTTCCACCCAGATGCTTTTGCCTGATTCCCGATTGCCTGAGCGAGGTGTGTTTTTCCCAGTCCTACTCCCCCGTACACGAGGAAAGGATTGAAGCTCGTCGATCCCGGTTGATCCGCGATGGCTGTGGCCGCACTTCTTGCCAGTCGATTGCAGTCTCCTTCGATGAATCGATCGAAAGTGTAGGCCGGGTTCAGCTGGCTCTGAATATTTCCGACAGGCAGCTCAGGACTACTGAAGAGAGGGCTCGTTGGAACCCGAATGTTTGACGCCCGCGGCGCTAACTGTTGCGCTTGTTCCTGCTCGCGCCAGACATCAGCGTAGGAGTCTTCGTTTGCGTCGGGCGCGACAATTCGAAAATCTACCTTTGTACCGCGGCCAATAACTTCACCAACAACCTGGCTAATTAATTTGCTGTACCGTTTCTCCAGCCATTCAAAATAAAATTTGCTTGGCACGTCCAGGGTGAGATAGACCTTCCCATCTTCGCGTCGTATTCCCGACGGGACAATGGGTTCAAACCAAGTCTTGAATACTTGCGGGGTGATGAGTTTTGAAAAACGCGCAAGACAATCTCTCCAATAGTTCTCCGCAGTTTGGCGCATCAACCTTTTATCGTCTCGAAAATTTATTTGCCGAAGCAACTCAACTTACTATCTCGATGCTACTAGCGTGCGATGCGCCGGAGTCAAGACGTTCCAATAGTACACGCTAACAACGTACTCTGCAAGTTGCACTTGGAGAATTTTTTCCCCCAGCTATCTACACAGAATCACCAGACTTGTCCACACTACGTAGATAAGTTTTGTGCAACAACTGAGTTTGAAGTTAGGCAATAAACGGTTCTGCATTGTCGCCCAAAGGGAAGTGATGGTACGTGCAATTTGTGAAACGCCGTGAAACATTTTTCGCGCATTGTGTTCACAAAAACGCGGCGAGAATAATTCGGCAAGTAGATATTGCGATGGCATTTGAATCGCGCAAACTTTCTGGAGCAATTCTCTAGCGACCGCATGATGTTGGCAATGACTATTGCCGGAGTCGCATTAGCTGCACAAACTGTGTAGTGTCAACAGTAACACTCGCCTGAGATCGTAGGCGTGTTAGAAGTTTTAGTTCTGGGACAATCGGTTCGAGACTACGTCGTAGTTCCTGAACACGGTCATGAGCACGTGACTTTCTGTTTACGCGGTCGAGCACAACAATTGTGTAAACGGAATCGTCGGAGGTTACAGTGGCTACGGCTTTGCCCACGGGTGCACTCATTGCATAGACTCCGAGAAAAGAATCGGAAAAGTTATCCGATGTAATAACCTGCCCACTTTCAACGTCTGCGATCTGCACTGTACCGCCGTTGATCGACTCCGCCAGCATCGTGGCATCTTCCAGGGTGTTACTCGACGCCCACCAGTAACTCCCGTACCACTGGGTTAATGTTTTCTGATTAGCCCGCTGGACCAATTCGTTCAAATAGTCATCGTCCCGGGCATTTGTGGAGTCGTTTCGCAGAGACATGCGCATCAGCAGAGCCAGAATCCGACGTTCGTTCTCCTCAATTTCCTCGAGCACCTGCCCGTCTGTCGCCAGATTGCCGAGTGCGCCTTTTTCCGCCAGAACGACATTTCTCAAGGCCCTGCCAACCGATGCAGCTGTTTTGTTAACGGCTTCATCAAATGGCAAACCCGGGAGCCACGTAGAGTACTGACCCAACGTGAACGTCTTTGCCATTCCATCAATCGAATACGTCGCCAAGACAGTGGACTCAGTAAGCGGTCGCGTGGTGGGACCGACAGCGGTCAGCTCAGAAATTTGTGCAATGGCGACAGCATCCGGTTCGACACTGTTTTCCAATTCCTTCAGAGCCTGCGCCAGCGCACGTATTGATTCCGCGTTCACTTCTACATTCACTTCTCGCATCAACCTTCGAACAAACCTGTCCCCTTCCATACGCATCCGCCGAAGTTTGAGCTGGCTTTCTATACCACCGCGCCGCGTTACGTATTCCGATTCTGTGACGAGTGGTTGCCGAATACGGTCTTCTACTCGAACAATGTGATAACCATACCGACTTCTGACAGGTTCAGAGTATTCACCAACTTCCAGATCGAATGCGACCTCCGCAAATGCATCATCAACCATGTAATACTTTATGGGTCCGAGATAGCCGGCTGTTGAGTCAAAAACTTCGGTCCTGAAACACCGCTGAGCCTCTTCAAGAAAACCAACTCCGCTGCTCAGGCGAGCGTATGCCGCGGCGGCGCTAGTCGAGTCCCGATAGAACAGGTGGCGCACAACAACCTGCTCTTTGCTTTTCACGTAGGCGACTCTCACTTCTTCATCGGTGGGTGCTGGAAGCTGTTCCAGCAAACTGACTTCGTAGAACCTTCCTCCAAGTGCTTTCTGATGGCCGATGCTGCTCGCTCTTTCGAACGCTATCGAATTCCGCATCCCATTCCTATCCGCTTCCTGCGCCAGCAGGATCTCGTCTATCATCCGATTAAGGTGAGCCGAGCGGTTATCCGCAGTGTCATTCTGACCGGTACTAATCAGGTAGGCAATGTAGGACTGATTGAACTGGCGGACGGAAACAGAGACAGAATCCACTCGGGCGAGGATCGTGCTATCATCAGGGAGCTGAGCGTGGCATTGCGTCGAAGGAACAGCAATTGCAAAGGCGATCCCCAATACCGACAACAATAACTTGAGCCGGACCTGCGACTTAGAAATAGATCCGGAAGTCGACCATCTGCGTCTTGCCGAGCAGCTCAAATGGTGTATAAGCATAGTCGAAGCCGAATCGAGGGCCGCCAATCCGGACATCAATCCCGGCACCAAAGGTTAGGTGGCTATCCACGTTGTCGAGGAACAGGTCTTTGTAGCCTGCTCTCAGGTCAAGGTTGAACGTTCCGTTGCCGAAATGCAATTGGGCACCCACATCGCTGTTCAGATTATTGTCGTTGCTCTGATTTGCGTCGCCCATCACCAGGAGCTGCATCCGGGAGGTTGTCACGACAGGTAGTGACATCCCAAACTTGAAGGACAGCGGCATATCCCAATTATCCAGATTAATGGAAGCCGGGACATTTGGGTTGTTGCCGCTGTTGGATTCATCAATGTCGACAAAGATCTGCCCGTTGACACCCGACATTTGGAGCTTGCCTCCGAAATTCTGAATTGACGCAGCCAAGGTCAGACCTGTCAAATAGGTGGTCTCCAGCACAAAGCCCAAATCGAATGCTGCGCCCGAGGCAGACATATCTCGAATGCTCTGTCTGATGTACTTGACCGTGCCGCCGAAGTAGAATTGGTGCGTGAGCGGCTGGGCGTACGTTAACCCGATGCTCAAGTCTGATGCAGAGAACGTTTCACCTGTACCGTTCGGCCGCGCCACCGTCCGCACATCCATATCCCCATAATCAACAGAGGCAAGGCTGAGACCTACGACACCAGAACCAATTGCAGGCACGACGACCGCCGCGGCATTGTAGTTGATATCCGCCAGCCATTCGTGGTGTGTGAAAAAGGCACTGCCATTGTTTCGGCCCTGATAGTTTCGGGCGGCTCCAGCCGAGTTCCAAAAAATTGCGTCTGCACCCACGGCAAGCGTGGTGTACGCGTGCCCAAGTGATTGCCCCTTGGCTCCGGCCCCAAGCGTAAGAAACGGCGCCGCCGTCGTGCCCACGCGGCTCTGCGCGAGCCCGCCAGTGCTACTCGCAACGGCGAGGGTGCCCAACATGAGACCAGTCGTTATAAACCGAATTGATTTCGTCATCATCTCGTCTCTATTTAACCAGGGCAAATTTGCCGACATGCTCGCCTATTCCCGGTGCTTCCACATGGAATAGATACACACCATACGCGACATCTTGCTGATCCTCCGTCCGGAGGTCCCACCATTCTGATCCATCAGAAGAAATCCCGTTGTGCTCGATGGTTCGCACCAGCTCTCCCCGAACATTGAAAATTTTGATAGTGCACGTCAGCGGCAGATTGATAAACTGAACCCGCCGTTCACCCCGTCCCTCAATTTGGGATCGCGGTTCGAATGCGGAGGCTCCGACGTACGGATTAGGCACGACTGCGATATCTTCCAACTCGCTTTCTGCAAGCGTGTTGTCGATGGTCGACGGGCGAATTGTGAACTGGAAGTAGTCTCCGGTTGCAAATGGCTTGGTCACCTGGATTGCCAATACATCGCCGGCTGCCGGCGGGACAGAATTGGCAGGATCAGCCGGTGTAAAGCGCATCCGATACCTGAATCGTCGCGAGCCTGTGGCAGCCGATGTTTCGGCAAGGATAAGGTCGTCACCCGGATCGAATGTGCCACTTTCATTTCGGTCCTCAATGAGAAGATCGGCAAGGACGCCCTTTGTCTTGTTGAGAGCAAAAATTGGTATTTCTTCCCGGAGGAATCCAAACAGGCGAGGCGGGAGATACAGAGAATCACCAGAAGAAACGAATCGTAACTCATAGTCGTCCGCCGATTGGGTGAACGATCCGGTGGTGTCCTCTTTTACAGAGGCGATCCAGTTTGTTGAGAGCTCTTCCACCGGAGTAGGATCGAGATCGTAGCGCTCGTTCGCTGTACCCGCGTTTGAAACATATCCCGTTTTCTCGGGGATTATTTCAACGTCGCTGTCATTATCCAGAATCACCGAAAAACCTTCCAGATTCGGAGAGGAATCCGAATACGGCCCGCGCGGCAGAACTACTCTGTTGTCGGTAATATCAATTACCTCGAACTCGGTGGTCATGTAGGTATCGCCAACATCCGATGGGGTGCTATAGAAATTGACCCGGTAGATGGCATCCAGATCCGTTTCTTCTTCTATCAGAATCTTTACCTCGGCAGAACCGGTCCCAATGCCGCTCGTGAGTGTGCTCAAGTCCTCATTCGTGCTTCCCTCGACAAAACCGGCAGGTCGCGAACGCGGCGTAACAACGGCAGCATTCCTGGAAACACCCACCAGGTTGCCAGCCTGATTCACACTAATATTAAACGTGTTCTCCTGTGGATCGATGGGCGCGGAGTCCGGATTATTGACATCACCAAACCCGCGATCGTAGGCGACCAACGCATAGTAGTACGTTATGCCATTCGTGACATTCTCGTCGATGTAGAAAAACTGCAGTCCATTGTTCGTTCCACGATCGTAGATCGCTTCGCCATCGATTACCGGGACTGGCCCAGAGATATCGTTATCAAGATCCCATTGTGCGATCGGTCTAAAAAACAGCGGCGTCCCGTTCTTGTCGGTGATGAGCCGCGCATCAGACAGCAGTGGATCGGTACCCTTGTAGAGTTTGTAGCCTTCAAAGTCGAACTCCTGGGTAAACCTGTCAAAGGACCTTACCGAGGTTGTATCCCAGCTCAACACCACCCGTCCGTCACCTGCGGCGGCAGTGAGTTTCGGCGTAAACGGTGGTTGCGCAAAGTTGTAATCCGCATTGAAGATGCTTTGAGCCGTGCGCCGGTTACGGAAAAAGTCCGTTTCGTCCTGGCCGAAGATCCAGGCCGTCGAAAAGAAGTCAACGGATCCTGCATCCAGTGAAACCGGTCCCGAGTTGAACAGCAGAAAAGGTTCAACATCAGCAACGAAGGCTTCAGGTTTTGTTCCGAGTGGAAACTGGGCCATCTCGATCCTGTCCCACAACCACGAGTCATCGCGCAGATTGTCGCCGTTTTCGTAGAAAGGCCGCGTGTTGAGATCAAACCCGGTCAGGCCAATTTGATCGGACTCATCGACGTCGAGTTCGTCAAAGTTCGGCTCACCCAGAGTGGGAATCCCATCAGCTTCTCCGGTGTCGGGGCCCGGGTAGATAAGGTCGAACGGACCGACGCCGTCTCGGCCAACATCGTTGTTGAGGGGCTCACCCTGGTCCCAGACTCCGTTTCCGTTTTCATCTCCAAAGCCCACCCAGTCGAGGTTTTCGTCACCGGTCCACCACCTCCCTGCCTTGTATGCGGCCCGGTCTTCGAGGGGCCCGTTGAAAGCTTCGAAGTTGATCAAGTCGTAAGTCGCTGCGGCAGCCGCTTCGATCTGTGCTTCACCCTCGATAAGGACACCTGGACCGCTGAATCGGGACTCATCAGTAATACCATCTTCGTCGTTATCCAGGCCATCGGAGGACCGCGCCGGACTCTCGAGGAACGCGAAGCCAGTATAGCCTAGATCGTAAGTACCGCCGGACGGTCGAGTGCCAATTCCATCTTGGTCCCAGCCGAAGGTGACGTCTTCCTGCGGGTTGAAAGACGCGTTCTCGTCTCCCTCTTCATTCCCAAGCCCGTAGTCCATGATTTGGGAGAAGAAGAGATGGTCGTGCTCCCAGCCTCCGACGTTGTTCACGCGGTAGAGAATGAACATCAAATCTTCCGCCAGCACGTTCGCCCATTGAAAAATGCGGACCTGGTTTTGCAGGCCGAGCCCCCCGATCGTTGAATCCGAGGCGGAAGCGTAGAACACTCCGTCGTCACTTAGGGGTACTTTCGTCTCCGGATCAAGCTGGTATTCTTTGTCTGAAAAATCATCCATTACATAGAAGCTTTCCAGATCTGCGTTGAACACATTCCGACCGAAGAATCCATTCCAGTTACCTGGCCAGCCTGGATCATCCGGGATGTCCAATCGGTCGGGCCAGAATCCTGGCCACGAAGTCGGATCGTTGCTCAACGCGGGTACCGGTGTTCGCTGTCCGGTGACAGGGTCGAAACGGTTGGGATTATTGAACCCTGGCAACGGAAGCCAGCCCCAGAGCTCACCACCAGGTCCAACGCGCTTTCCGGCATCCCTGTACGTAAGGATAACCGGGTTCAACGTTGTGTCGCCCACGCCGCCGTAGAACTGCGCCCACTTTGCACGTTCGCCCGGCACGAGGCCACTCACCATGATGCCAATGCCGTCGATGTGTCTCCCGCCGATCCCTCTCGGCCAAACACCCCACGGAGCATCGTTCCATCTGGACAATTCCCCGTGGTTGCGAAAATTCGTCTCGATCAGATTTCCGTCCAGAATCCCGCGCGCGATCCGAGTTTCCAGGCCGCGCAAATCAGATGGAATCGAGCTGTCCTGACTCAAAGCAGGAGCGGCGGTCAGGCCCCATCCGAGGAGTAATGCCAACAATACTATGTTGTTGATTCTCATAAAGGCAGTGTCCGAATAATTTCGCAGCATTCTAGAAATTGTAACTTAGCCCGATGCTAACTTTTCTGGGGGATCCGTAAAAATCCTGGCGATAGAAGAACTCGTCCAATGAATTCAACCCGCCGACCTGAGAACCGGTTTGACGGAACAGTTCTTTTGTCACCGACTCGTCCGGGCGCCCGGTGTCCGCATACACATTGTTGGGTAAGCTCGAATCAAAAATGTTCTGCGCCTGCAGGAATAGCTGAACGTTTTGCTTGATGAACTTCGGCTTGAAGAAGATGCGGACGTCAGACGAGAAGAGCGTCGGCTTGTCGGCGTTGTTCTTCTCGATCGATCGGACAAAGTCTCTCACCGTTGTATACGGCGTTCCGCTTTGGAGTCTATTGATAAACGTGATACTCGTCCCTGTCCATGGCGTGACCGTGATGGTATTGTTAAGCACGTGACGTCGATCCCAATCCAGACGAACGAGGGAAAGAATATCGTCAAGGCCCGCCTGTTGACGGCCGAAGGCTTCGCCCGGGCTGGAGCTAGTGCCCTCTGCAAACTGCAGAGTATGGTCGAGCGTCCATGAGATCGGACCTGATCCGCGCTGGAATAGCGAGAACGTGATTCCCCTCAAAGTCCCATAGTCTCGATTGATCCACCGGATCGCAAAGTCACCGTTTGGATTTCGGATGATCTCCTGGCCTGTTAGGTTTCGAACATCCTTCGAGAACACCGTGATTTCCGTTCCGATGGTTTCCGTTAGACCTTGTTGGAGGCCGACCTCAAACGACAGCGTCCGTTCGGGTTCTATGCCTGCGTTCCCGAAGCCATTCGAGCTGGACGCGGGATTGATTTCATATTCAGGGTTTGTATACAGCAGGGAAAACGGTGGCACCTGGAAGAACAGGCCAGCCGAAAAACGCATCACTCCTGTTTCCGAGATCGGGAATGCGATCCCGACGCGTGGACTAAGTTGGAATTGCTTGTCTGCGTCAGTCCGGTTGGAAATCATCTGATCCGGATTCTGGGGATTCGGTATTTCCGCAAGGTGTGCCTGTGACCAATCTATGGGCAACAAGTAGTCCGGATCAAAATAGTCGAAGCGAAGACCGGCATTCACGATCAGACCATCGAATTCCATTTTATCCTGCACGTAACCGGCAGCCTCCAGGGGCTTCACTTTCAAAGTATTGTCGGCAAATCTGTCTGGCGACGGCTGTGCGACAAAACCCGTTCGGAAAGATTTTTCAATCCCAAAGTCCCTGTTATCGAGGGAGTGCTGGCGAATAAGGAAACCGGTTTTGAGCTGGTGGACGAGATTCGCCTGTATCGTGTAGTCGCCAACAATCGTGTGGCTCTGCGTGAGCTGGTCGCTGGTAAACAGATCGTTGCCCGCGACGTTGAACGAATTCGGACCTTGAAGAGAACTCAATTCTGAAGAAACATAGCGCGGATCGTTTGCGCTCTCGAACAATCGCACGTCTGTCTTGTCGTTCAGGAAGCTATAGGACAAGTTGGCGAACGAGTTATCGCCAAAGACAAATCGAAGGCCGAGAATATGGGTCTGGTTGAAGAACTCTACAGCGTTGATCCCTTCGGGCACGTATTTCGCTCCATGGCTGAACGGCTGGAAGACTCCAGATTGGACAAAGGCATTGTAGTCGAGGCGCAGAAGTTTGGACAGTCTGTATCCCAGCGTAGTATTCACGGAAAGGCGCTCCGTGGTGTTCAGAGGAACGAAGTCTCCGTGGCCCGTGGACTCAATCGACCATGCAGCCGGCGGCAAGCCGGAGTTAAGGTTGGACGAGGAGTCTGATGGAGTAAAAAGCTCACGACCAATAAAGTGTGATTTGTCGTTCAGGTAACGGACAGATGCCTGCACGCCAAATTTGTCCTGGATGATTGGGCCCCCGATGGCAACCTGCACATCTGTTTGATTTGGGAAATCAGAAGCAGACAGATAGGAGACGCGCTCGGACGAAAAATCTGATACAGAGAGGTCCGATCCTGGCGCTGTGTTTCTTGCGACAAACTCGAGCTCTCTATTGCTTGCGAGTGCACCTACGTGTCCGAGGAAATTGCCCGTCCATTTTGAGGGAATATCCTTTGTTACAATGTTTACTATGCCTGACAGAGCCTGACCGTACTCAGCATTGAAGACTCCAGAAATGACCTCCAGATTCTCCACCATATTTTGCTCAATTTCGAAAGCCGCATCCTGATTGAACGCGTTGTTGATCGGCACACCGTTTACCAGGTATGCCACTTCTGAAGATCGCCCACCGCGAAAGTGGCCGTCGACGACACCTGCCTGGAGGTCGATCGCCTCGCGCACGTTCGTGACAGGCAAGGCCTCTAATTGCTCGGAGTCCAGGATTGCCGTCGTCGTGGTGCGGTCCACCTCGACGATGGGACGTTCGGCAGTTACGACTAACTCCTCGCCTTCAAAAACCTCTTCCCGAAGGGTGAAGTCAACAAAGGTAGTCTTATTGACCTGGACAACGATATCGGACTGTGTGACAGACGCGAACCCGATAAACGAGGCCTTAACGTTGTACGTCCCGGGTCGAACTCGCAAGATGATGTACTGGCCATCAGCGTCTGTTGATGTACCCTGCGTGGTACCATCAATGAGAACGTTCACACCAGGAAGCGACGCGCCCGTTTCGTCGACCACTCGGCCGCGAATCTTGCCTGTCGTCTGAGCAAATGCTGCCTCGGCAAAACCGAATACCATAACCGCCATCAGCAAGGGCGCAGCAATTTTGTGGCGACTTTTCATTCGTCGGGAAAATTTGATCGAGGTGAAAAGACAAAAAAAGGGGCCACGCAGTGCGCAGCCCCTTTTCCATCTAACTACTTAAGCAGAACCATCTGCTTCGTTTGCACAAACTCGCCCGCTTCAAGCCTGTAGATGTAGATACCCGACGCCAGGTCGGATGCCTTGAACTCTACGGATTGATTTCCAGACGACATGGGCTGGTTGCTGAGCAGTGTGGCAACCTCTTTCCCGAGGACGTTGAACACTTTTAGGGTCACCCTTTCAGCTGTTGGAAGGCTGAAGCGGATCGCCGTTGAAGGATTAAACGGGTTCGGGTAGTTCTGGTGGAGAGCGTACTTGTTTGGCAGCTCACCTTCATCGTCGATGCTGGTTGCTGTCCCACGCCCTGCCATGGCCACTGCAGGCCATTGCGCAGGAGTATTCCACCACTGATTGGTTACGTTGTTTTTGATACTCCACGTGATTTGGTGCTCGCGACCCGTCCCGTCATCATCATTCAATGAGATGGTGAAGGGAATTAACCGGATTTCTTCGTCAGTTGGTGGGGTGAGTACAGCATCATTGTCGGCGACGCTCTGAATCTGATTCATCGGAATGATCGAGAGCATTTTGTAGCCGATTATATTGCCACTACCATCGTCCATCGTCTCGTAGACGGTCCCGCCACCCTGAACTTCGGCGTTAATGCTTGGCGCTACGAATGCACTGGTAGATCCATCCTGATAGGCTGCAATTCGGAACTGATAGTCGGCATAGTCTCCTCGAGCCATATCTGTGTGCGGGCTTCCACCCAACACAGATCCGCCGTCGTCTCTTACGTCGTAGTTGCCAAATCCAAATTCGATACTATCCCATTGCCAGGCGTCTCCACCAGCCTGGGCAGCACCGAGGCTAATTGAATCATCCAGAACTTCTGCATAGATAAACAACTCATTCGCATCGGAGAACGCAATGTTCAAGGTTGCAGACAAATCGTTGTCGTCGTCTGGAAGAGTCAATGTCTCACTCAGCGTGGAGTGAGCGGCGTTTACCCTGAATGGTTCGACCTCTGGGAATCCATCATTCGAAACAACACTGTTCGTGATATTATCAAATACCTGATCCGCCTCTGCTGTCGTCATCTCAAGAATAACGGGCTGCACAGGCAGGTTGGCGTTTGTGATAGACCCTGCCGAATTCGTTACATCCGGGTTTTCAACACCGAACTGACTCAAACTCGTCACAGCGTAGTAGAACGGCGTGCCCGCAAATGTTGGGTGCGGCAGCTCGAACCTGTGCTGGATCTCGTTCGGTTGTCCGAGCGACACGGTTCCTAACTGCGAAACGCCGGCTGCTGTGATGTCGGTGATTTCCGTTTCACTTACATAAACGTTGTATCCACCGTACTCCGAGTTGTCGGCCCAGCTAATGGAATTGTATCCGTCCATGTCGGCGAAGGTTACTCCGCTCATTGCACTTGCAGGTCCATCTGCGGACGAAAGGTCTAGACCGGACTTACCGATGTACACGTTGTCAAGGTAGATTGGGCCACCTTGCGTATTGTTGTCGAAGAAAACACCGATCGCGTGGACGTTAGTCCATTCGAACTCCTGCCACAATTGCGGATTCTCTGCGGTGTTGGGACCCATGAGGTCGCTAACGCCAACACCGAATCCTCCAGTTGACCACGCACCGCCATATCGCCATGCGTTAAACGTAGAATCTGTGCTGGTGCCCTTCGCATCTTCAAGCGCTTGATACGTAGCCGGTGGAAGTGGAAATGCCACGTCTTGCCATTCTCCGTTATGGAAGCCTTGAGGGATCACCCACTGAGCACGAAACTCCATGTCGGCGGTACCGTCATTGGCGCCAGACCCGTCCGTCTTGTCCATAAAAGATACGGACACGTTTGCCTGGCCTGCGTTCATGGGATCAGACCAGATGCGCATGAAGACGGAATCATCCGCCGCCATATTGCCGGTCAGGTCCACGCCGACAGCCGTCTCCCACTGGAATGCCGCAAACGCCCAGTTTCCGTAGTCGTATCGAATGACTGTGTTGGACGCGTCTGTTGGATCCGCGGTAACTGTTCCTCCAAACGACGGTATGGTAACGTTAGTACCATTCACAAACGCAATGAAGTCACTGCCTAACGGATCCCCCGCTTGTCCGTATGCATCACTGCATAAAAAAAGTGTTCCGATAGCAACCATCAGAACAAGTTGCTTTCGTAAGATTGTATTCATGTTTTCGGACCCCCGTTGAGGATTGTTTGGTTTCCTTTGCTAAAAATAATAAATGTCTACCCGATTCTAAGTCGATTCTAGTTTAATTGTTGACCCACGAACCACCAGCTCCGCGTCGAGGATAACTTTACCCGATCTTCGCGTGTTGTGGCCTTCGATCTGGCCTACCAGGATTTCGGCAGCAATGCGCCCCATTTCCCGTTTTGGTACCCGTATCGTAGTCAATGGCACAGACAAATATGCTGCTGATGGAATATCATCCATTCCAATGATAGAAACATCATCAGGCACGCGTAAACCCAACTCGGAAAGTGCACGAATCGCACCCAACGCAACCTGATCGTTGAAGCAAGTTATTGCCGTTGGTCGGTTTTCTGCTGATGTGTCCTGAAAGAGCTTCAGGCATGCTTTATACCCGTCCTCCATCCTCGCACCGCCCCGCACGACAAATCTGTCCTGAAACCTGTGAACGGATTCCGAAAATGCCAGCTGGAAACCACGGATTCTCGCCTCTGAGTGGGGCGAATAATCTGGTCCACCAATGTGGGCTACACGGTGGTGACCGTTGGAGATCAGGTATTCAACGGCTGTGTGGGACGCTTTGACGTTGTCGATGCTGACGACCGTGACAGGCAATCCCGGGATCTCCTCCAGGAGAACAAACGGATATCCCGTTCGATTGAGGAAGTAGAGGTGTGAAAGATCTGCCTTCTCATGCAGCATGGGCCAAATAATCGCTCCGCTGATGAACCTTTCTCGAAACGTGTCGACAAGGCCATCTTCTTTCTTCGGGTCTCCCTCCGATGTGCAGACAAACGTGGTGTAACCTACTGACTCAAGGTGCGTGTGTGCTCCTAGTGCAACCTCAGTGAAAAACGGATTGTCGAGCTCCTTCACGAGAAGGGCCACGCTTTTGCCGAAGAGGCTATCAAGAGACTGAGCTGATCCAAGTATCCGAGCCGACGGAGTGGGCCGATACTCAAGGTCCTCAATCGCCCGAAGCACCCGCTTTCGAGTCACGTCTCGAACTGTCGAGCGCTTATTCAGAACAGCAGACACTGTGCCGGTGGAGACTCCTGCATGTTGGGCGACATCTGTGATGGTAGCCCGTTTTTTAGTCCTGGGATTCATGCGTAGGAAAATGAAGCCTTTCAGCGATGCGCTTCAAATTGTGACGTATGCGATTTTACCTAACCATTAACTGCATGTCAAGTGATTCTTAAAAATTCTCTTTGATAAACACTTGGACTCACCGCACATTTCAATTTCAAAAATGAAGGGCTTCAATGTTGTGGGTTGTAGCAGAGCTACTTTCGGACGACGAAAGTGCCTCTCGCTTCACTATCCTCATCAGAAATCCTGAAAAAGTAGGGGCCGGACGCCCAATCGGAAACATCCACAACCGTGGTTTGCTTCCCCGGAGTATTCTGCTCATAGGCAAACTTTGCTATATCCCTGCCAAGGATGTCAACAATTTCCACCTGCACCGGTCCCCTCCAACCTCCCTCAGTCTCAACCTGGACCAGATCCGCCGCAGGGTTGGGATAGATCGATGCCAGAGCGACGGGCATCGAAGCCAAGTTCTCGTCATCGATTGATGTCCCCGTGGGCGCGGGTGTCAGGGCATAACTTGGCACCGCTTGTCGGGGTGTAGAAAAGCTCGTCCAATCGAGATGCGCCTGCGCTTCACCGGATGACTCGTAGTACTCCACGACCAGATCGTAGGGTTGATTCGCGGTCAGGGGTATGAAGGCGCTAAATGTTTCCGCAGTCGACCTGTCGGCCCACTCGTCAATTATCAAGTCATTCGCCAGCCAGACCCTCACGCCGTCACTGGTGCGGGCGAAAAACCGGTATGCCTCGTCGCGTTCGGGCGTAAGAATTCCAGACCACCTAACGCTAAAATTGTCTGACGGAAAAAAATCCAGTGGAGATCCTGCACCCCAATTGAAATTAATGCGTGGATCAGTGCGCGTTGTTACACGGCCTCCAAAGTTCGGCTCGTTGAAATACTCCCCTTTGAGACCAGATGTATCCTCTCCGATGGAAAGACCCTCTCCAAAAAAATCTATCCAGTTGACGTTGAAAAGTCCGTTCGATCCTGAAACTGCCTTGAACACGAAATACAGATCAATTTTCCCTCCCGGGTTATCTATCGGTGCCGTCACGTCTCGGTAGACCTGCCAGCCGCCAGTTGGCTCGACAAGCGCAGTGCTTAACAAGAGACCGGTGGGGCTGCCAACTCTGACCTCGATCTTTCCGCCAGGGCCAGCCGATGCTATCCTGTATCCAATGCCGTTAATATTGTGGAGGTCTATTCCGGAGAGCACAATGTAATCACCGTTGTCGATGAAGCCGATGTTGGACCCTCCACCAAGCACGTCTCCTGTAGGCTCTGCCGCAACTCCGTTTTCATCTGTAAAGTGTTCCGCCTCAATCCTGGTCGGGTGCAAGACAAAACTCGCCGAGCTTGTAAGACTCCCGGCAGCCCCCCCTTGGTCAGTGTAACTTGCGTTGAAAACGTAGAACAGGTTGTCGCCATTATCTCCGTGGCCTGAAATGACCTCAAACGCGCCCTCACATCCATCAAGTTGGTCGAGGGGATGGCTGTGGTCATCATGTCCGATCGACACCTGGACATGGACGTCGCTACAGTCGATTCCCCCTCCTGCTGTTGATCCGTCTTCTGCGTCAGTAGCCTCAACCGAATACGCGATGGAGTCTCCCCACGCGAAGAATCCTCCGTCGCGCGGGGCGGAGACAGTTACGGTTGGCGCAGTATTGCCGGCCGAAATAGTGGCGGTCGCAACGCCCACATTTTCGTCGCTATCGGTGGCAGTCAATCGAACGAGATAGGTACCCGCGACTGTGTATGTGAACTGCGCATTGGCGCCGGTCTGGTCGATGTTGCCATCTCCATCAAGATCCCAGTCAAAAGTAAGGGCATTGCTCGAACCCGGATCGTAAGAATCACTTGCTGAAAAACTCACGGTCAGAGGCAATGGACCGGATGTCGGATTGGCTTCGATTACGGCGACAGGCGTGCCTGCTCCGGGCCGGTAGTCAATACGTATTAGCTGGGAGTCGTTGTTGTCTCCTCCAAAACCTGTCCCCCACTCGATGGCATAAAGCACGCCCGACGGCGACAGCTCCATCGCGATCGGTCTCTTCAGGTCGATGGCACCTAGCATCGGGTTGATTGACAGGATGTCACCATTTTCATCCAGCCGTACTTCTTTCACCCAGTTGCGGGACCATTCATATATAATTAGTGACCGGTCGAAGTATTCGGGTACTGCAGCTGGGTCGCTCGCCGGCGAATACTGTATCACAGGACCGGCCATCGAGGTTCGACCAGGCCCATCCGTGATTGCCGGAAAAGCGGTCGATGGTCCGTACGGATACCAGATCCAGGCAGGCATCGCGGGGGGAAGGCTAGCCGCGCCGGTGTTATTTGGCGAATCATTGGATGGTGAACTGCAATCAAACGCGCTTCCACTAGACTGTGCTTCGAAGTCATAGTCGCGGTAGGCAAAGTTCTGCCCAATACAGTAGGGCCAGCCAAAGTTACCCGGCGCCCTCGCCTGATTCCACTCATCGTAACCGCGAGGCCCGCGAGCTGGATCATCACCGTTTGCGTCCGGCCCAACGTCTCCCCAATAGATCCAGTTTGACGTCGGGTCTACAGAAATCCGAAACGGATTTCGCAATCCCATCGCGTAGATCTCCGGTCTCCCTTCGGATCCATCACTCGGAAATAAATTTCCAGCCGGAATAATGTACGTACCATTTTCTTGCGGAGTGATTCTGAGGATTTTTCCGCGCAAGTCATTTGTATTGGCCGAGGTCCTTTGCGCATCCCACGCCTGCCGCCCGGTGCGCTCGTCGATAGGAGCGTATCCGTTCGAGTCAAACGGATTGGTATCGTCACCCGTAGCGATTATCAGATTACCTTGATTGTCGAAACTCATTGAGCCGGCGGCGTGACAACACTC
Source organism: Rhodothermales bacterium (assembly GCA_965224105.1). Classification (GTDB taxonomy): domain Bacteria; phylum Bacteroidota; class Rhodothermia; order Rhodothermales; family JABDKH01; genus CBDCYH01. The sequence continues at coordinate 594,563 of CBDCYH010000001.1, forward strand.
GTTTCGTGTTGTAGGAATCGCCAACAATACTGACTCGGAATTCGGGACAACCGCCTTGCCGGAGATTGTAAATCTGGAGACCCGCTGGACGTTCACGTTGGCAGGTGAGTAGAACAGATACAACCAGCCGTTGCTATCAAAGTCAGGGTCGAGTTCAATCCCCAGCAATCCATGTTCATTCGCGGCGTAAACATCAAGATTCAGGATCTGTGTTGAGGCGCCCGCGACAGGATCATATACTTTCAGTTTCCCGCCAAGCTCGACGAAATAAACATCCCCAGTATTCGAAATGGCCAGGTCAATTGGATTGTTAGTTTCGTCATCCAACACAGCCTTCTCCCAGTTTGCATCGATGGTGGCGCCGCATTCACCCTCAAGGACACCAGCCGCCCACTCTATCCCGTTCAAAAGATGATCGCGGAACAGAGGCTCTGCGTACGCTGTGCCAGAATGACCGCCACCGGTGTACCAGGATCGTCCTCCCTCATAGATGTGGCACCAGGCCGTCGGATGATCGACGCCCATCGTTCCCCCAGTGTATGACGACTCGTCCAGAGTTGCCAGGACGTGCACCGTGCCTCTTGGATTGTCTCGATAATTATACCACTCATCCTGCCTAACCCAGCGCTCCGGCAGGGACGCAGTCGACGGATGGGTATTGTCCGCTACCAAAATTGTTGCTTCCTGGACTTGCGGATGGCTGTCGAAGTATCCGCCGACGAGCTCACCATAGAACGGCCAGTCGTATTCGGTATCCGCCGCGGAGTGGATTCCGACAAATCCTCCTCCCGCGCGAATGAACCGCTCGAACGCATCCTGCTGGGATTGATCCAGAATATCACCTGTGGTGTTCAGGAAAATGACTACATCGTACTCAGATAGATTGGAGTCGGTGAATGCCGATGCATTCTCCGTGGCGACCACCTCAAAGCTGTGATCTGCGGCGAGGTCCTGTATGGTGGCAATACCGGTTTCGATGGACGTATGGCGGAAACCATCTGTCTTCGAAAAAACCAAAGCCTTAAAGCCGTGTGAATCTGTCTTGTGAACTGGCGACGCTTCTATCGAACCCGGAAGGCACAGAACGGCGATTAGCAAAAGAAGGGACCATTTCATATGCGTATGCCGCGTTTACCGTGTGACAACCAGTGAGGTCGTTGCAACCTCTTTCCCACTCTGCGCTCTAACCAGGTACAATCCCGGCGCCAGATCTCCGGTGTCCACCGTGTACTGCTTTCGAGTCTCCGCAGCGGACAACCCACCATATTTCTTTCGCTCTCTCCCGGTTGCGTCAATTATTGAAATGGACACCAGCCCGGAGTTTATCGATCGAACATTCAGTGTAAGCATGCCGTCGGTTGGATTCGGGAAGGCATCAATATGCAGTGCGGTCGAGTTTGGCGAAATGGTTTCGGTACTGGTCCCCGACACGAATTCAAAAAACAAGTTATTGAGTTTTATTCCGCTACTTTGAAAGTTGACGCGCATCACGGTGTCCACTGTCGCGAGTTCAATCCCCGTGAATCGCTTGGTCTGCCATAAGCCGTTGGTGCTTGGAAGCGATAAGACTCCGGTCTTATCCGAACCGTCAAAATCGATTTGAATTTCAGCGACTGCGTTAGAAGCGTAACGGACGTCGAGTGCGTAGACACCATCGTTTGCAACTCTTGTACTATATTGCACCCACTCCCGGTTCGAAACGTCGGTTAGGTTGTAGCCTCCGTCCGACGATGGCTCGATGTCGACCCCTTCGTTTTCGCGAATGCCACCCCCAGTGTTTTGAGCATCAAGATCCCGATAGCTAACTGTCGACCCACCGGTGTCATAGTTCTCCGCCTCGATCATGCCAGGAATGGGAGCGCGTCGCATCAAATACGGTGCAGGTACACATTCATTACCGACCATTATGTTTACAGGCACGGAAGACGTTGACCACCCCATGTTGTCAAGAGCCACTACTCGCACCTCGTAACATCCGGGGGCGAGATCCTCAACTGTAGTCCCGAATGGTGGAGTGTCGTCGCTGGCGAGAATGCCGTCGCCTTGCAGAAAGAGCACTTCTGATAATGTCCCATTCTCAACGGATGCTGCAGCTGAAAGATCGATACTACTTCCTATGTCGAGCGATGCCGAATCAGCTGGCGAAAAGGAATCGATTGATGGAAGGCTGGTATTTTCATAGACCCGTACATAGTCGACTTCCAGCACCTGCGGAAACGATGAATCATCAACACCTTGCTGACCGCCCCAGTCACCTCCCACTGCCACATTGAGAATCAGCCGAAAACTCTTGTCAAATGGCCACGAGATCCAACCCTCGTTTTCGTTGTGGTAGATGTAATACAACGTGTCATCGACAAAAAACTCAATCCGTTTCGGGGACCACTCGATGGTATAAACATGGTAGGCAGTTGAGGCCCCCGCTACGGTTAGGCTGTTACCCTTCTGATTGTTCTTCGAGTGGTTGTACTTCTCCGTATGGACTGTGCCATGGATGCGATCCTGATCAAATCCGACGTGCTCCATAATGTCGATTTCGCCATTGTCGGGCCATCCACCGTCACCGTAAGAATCACCCACCGGCAGCATCCAAATCGCAGGCCATGAGCCCACCCCTGTGGGCAGCTTTGCCCTAACCTCCACCCTGCCATACAGCCAGTCAGCTTTGGACCGCGTCGTAAGTCTTGCTGATGTGTATTCTCGGCCGTTGAAGAGTTCTTTCCGCGCTTCAACAATCAATGATCCGTTCTCCACACGCGCGTTCTCTGGTCGATCGGTGTAATACTGTAACTCGTTGTTACCCCAGCCACTGCCGCCAATATCATACGCCCATTTCGAAGTATCCGGCGACCCCGCCTGGTCGAATTCATCACTCCAGACCAGGGACCAGGTCTGAGCGTTAGCTGACGACACGGTCGTACACAGGACCATGGCCAGAACGAGAACTGGAATTCGAGTTGGCATTCGGTTCATATTCACAGGCATTTGCTTTGTCGACAGTATGGATCGAGTGCGATGTTTAACTTTTGGACCTTCACAAATCACGTTTTAAAGACGCTATCTTGCCGAAGTTGTTCAATATGATTCGAGCACATAACGTCGTGGATAACACACGTTGCCTTGAACTGCTTCATCGATATATGCACTGTCCAAGACTTGTCAAAATATAGGAAATATCGTGTCTACGAGACTACTGCTATTTACAACTCAACCTCCCACAAAATAGATTTGAAGCGTTTCATTATCCGTACATGGTTGGTACTGGTCTTTGGAGCAGCCTTCGGTGTTTCGAGCTGCTCCAGGCAGGAGCCTGTCCAAACCACTTCCGACTGGACTTTTTTGGATGTCACTGAAGAAGTAGGCCTTTCTCCGTTCAAACACCAGAACGGAGCTGCGGGAGCGATGCTGTTCCCGGAAATTATGGGTTCTGGAGGCGGATTTGTTGACCTTGATGGGGATGAGTGGATTGACATTGTGCTGGTCCGAGGAGGTAAAATAGATCGAGAGAATCGCGATGGACTTTGGGCGTACAAGAATAACCAGGGAAAGTCGTTCACTCGTATCGAATCGTTTACAAACAATCTCAACCTGAACGGCTATGGGTTTGGGATTGCAGCTGCCGACTATGACAATGATGGCGACACCGACCTCTTCTACTCCACCCTCGGTCCAAATCATCTCCTACGTAACACTGGCGGGTCCTTTGAGAATATCACAACTGAAGTTGGCATTCCATCGGATGGAAAATGGAGCTCGTCCGCAATGTTCTTCGACGCCGACAACGACGGGTTCGCTGACCTCTACGTTGGCAATTACGTGCAATGGTCTAAGGAGAAGGATCTCTTTTGCAGCCTTGACGGCGAAACCAAAAGTTATTGCACTCCGGAATTGTATGAGGGAGTGCCGGGACAATTCTTCCGCAATTTAGGTGACGGGCGTTTTGCTGATGCAACTTCGGATGCCGGGTTCTCAACCGACAAGGGTAAAAACCTCGGCATCTCTGCCATCGATTTTAACCGAGATGGCTGGCTGGATCTTGCGGTAGCGAACGATACCGATCCCGACATGCTGTATCAAAATGATGGCGATGGCACATTCACCGAGATGGGAATCATCAGCGGGATTGCCTTTGACGAGCGCGGTGTGGCGCGCGCAGGCATGGGGATTGACGCAGGAGTTGTAGATGACCCGGGTGAGGAAACTGTTTTCGTGGGCAATTTTTCCAATCAGATGATTGGGGTCTACAAGCATCTTGGCAATGGAGTTTTTCTGGATCGCGCGGCAACATCAAAGATCGGTAGGGCAAGCCTCCTTACACTAACATTCGGGCTCTTCCTTTTTGATGTTGACCTGGACGGAGATCTGGATTTATTTGCGGCCAACGGACACGTTCAGCCGGACATCGAAGCCGTGAAAGACAACGTATCGTTCAAGCAGCCATCGCACTTGTTTGTGAATAACGGTGACGGGACGTTCTCGGATGAAGCCGCTCAACGAGGAACTGTTTTTCAAAAGCCGTTGGTGGCTAGAGGAGCTGCATACGCCGACTACGACAACGACGGTGACCTCGACATTCTTGTCACCGAAAATAATGGTCCGGTTCACCTTTGGCAGAACACCATCTCGAATCGCAACTTTATTAGAGTCAAACTTAACGGCGCGCAATCGGGCTCCGATGCAATCGGCGCTCGCGTCGAACTATATACCGATGACGACGTGCAGGTCCGAACAGTCAAGTCCGGATCCTCTTTTCTATCTTCATCCGAAAAGGTACTCACCTTCGGTCTTGGCGATTCATCAGTTGCTGATTCGGTCATTGTACATTGGCCAGCAACCGGAAAAAGCAAACTTCTCGACATTGCAGCTAATCAGGTGTTGACTATCGATGAGTAGACGGCCTCCCCGGTACTACGGCATATGGTTCATTACCGCGATCGTGCTGCTCGTTGGATGCCGAGACACTGGAAAAGGTACACCCGGGTCACCAGTCTCTCCAGAGATTCGTGATACAATCGGTCGAGCACAGAATGCGTATCGAGCTGGGAGGATGGCAGAAGCCCTCCACATTGCTCAATCCGCGTTAGCTAAACACCCCAACGCTCCAGACCTGAATTTCATCGCTGGCAGGATTCTAAACGAACTCGGTAGATTGGATGATGCGGAGCGCGCGTACCAGGCTGTCGTGGCCAACACTCCTGAATATGAAGGCGCGTGGCATAATCTCGCAAACATCTCTTTCAACAAGCGCCGGTATCGGGAGGCGGTCTCCCGTTATTCGACGGAGATCGACAATCATCCCGCTCCCCGTCCCTGGCATGGCCTCGGCGGTTCCTATGCTGCACTAAATATCGCCGACAGTGCAAAGTGGGCCCTACTCGAAGCGGTGAAGCTTGATTCCGCTTATGCGCCCGCCCTCGCAAGCCTGGCCGACTGGCATGAGAGAGAGGGCGAGTTCGACAGCGCACTTCACTACGCTACAAAATCACATTTTGCAGATACCAGCAACGTAGACTACCTGGCAAAAGCCGGCACCCTCATGGCTCGATTGGGACAACATGACCGCGCACTGGTAACACTCGAGGCAGCCATCAGGAAACGTCCCTGGGATCATGCATCCATCTTGTCATACAGCCAGACCCTGCAGCGTCTCGGACGAACAGACGAGGCCAAGCGGTACTTCGAAATCGCGGAAGAAGTCCGTCAGCGAAATCGGAATGTTGACAGACTTCTGGACTCGGCAAATCAGAATCCAGAAAACTTCGTATCCCAAATACTGGCCGCCGATGCACTCAGAAGCGCGCGCAGATACACCGAGGCTGTTCGGCGCTATACCGTAGCGGAAGCTATTGAACCGGCCAACCTCGATGTCCAGAACAATATTGCGACACTGCTGCTCCAGACAGGTAGAGTCCGTGACGGAATATCTCGTTTCAAAAGTATTTTAGCTGTTGATTCTACCTATTCGAACGCGTGGAGCAACCTTGCCAGATACTATGATGCAACTGGTGATCAAGACAGTATGCAATTTGCCCTTTCGCAACTGCAAAAACTATCAACAGATTAGGGCGGTGGATCATCCTACTTCTGCGACGAGATGATCAGTGCGAATGGATGGGAAGTGCTTCATTGTTGTGGTGCGGATATTTACGTCTGAACTCCAGTGCCAGTGCAGCAGATGCCTCATCCGCCTTGTATCGTTTATATCTAAGTTCATGTTCTTGTGCTTCGGTCTCTTTCCCCAACGCACGATAACACAACATCAGATTGTAATGCGCCATGAGGTCTTCAGAATCAATGGCGAGCACTCTGGTAAACATCCGTATTGCGCCTTCAAGGTTTTCCTGAAGGAAAAACGTCCGTCCTAGTTGATTCAGTACGACCCTGTCGTTAGGGTGACTTTTTAGTACGCGTTCGAATTTCTCGACGGCCTGCCTGTATTCACCAAGCGCTTTGTTTGCCACGCCCTGAAAATACTCCGTTTTGTAGTAACCTGGTCGGGCTACTTGCGCTTGTTCGAGTGCAGTTGCGGCTAATTCAAGACTACCTTCGGCAAGATAGACCCTCGACAGATTTATCCATCCATCAGCGTACTGCTCGTCAATGGAGGTAACCTCCTTGAACGCGTTCTCCGCTCCCTTGAGATCACCTTGCAGCAGCAACCCAATTCCATAATCATTCCATCGCTCCCGCTGAGTGGGAACGTGCCGAGGTGAGGCAGACTCGGTGTCCTGCTTCCCGGGGTAAAGCGTGAGCGTATCTGCCGCCATTTGCACGATTGGAACGATGGGTGCAGCGCCCTTTTTCGCTGCCCACGCACGGTTGTCGAAGTGAACGGAAAACGAAGTATCTCGAGGATCAACGGGGTATCCCCCAAAGGCAAACTCAGTGTGTTGCTGTTCAAATTTGCGGTACAGCAATCTGGAGGTAACCGTCACCGGCCCATCCACATCCTCTGGCACTCGCAATAAGAAATGCGCGACATCGGCCGCCCCCGGTGGGACGAGGTTTACGTAGACCGTTGATCGTGCGGCCCACGCGTTCCGCTTGTCGATCCGGTTGCCCATTGCATCGATCATCAATGATCGGTAGAAGTGCGCGGTCGAATCAACGTATCCGAGTTCGTCCACATCGCCACTCTGCGCAAGGAGAACTCCATTAGCGTCCCGGGCCTCAAACTCCAGCCACGCCTCCTGCGCGTCCACAGTCCCCGTCGGGAAAAAGTGACCAAGCCCCCGCGTCCGTACAACAACATCCACTCTCACCGTCTCTCCGGGCGGCAGGGCATGATCTCCAGACTTCAGATTACCCTTTAAGTCAACCACATCAGCTGCATATCCCCCAACTCCTACGGGGCTGGCCCTCTCTTCGCCGGTGGCAAAAGTCGTCGATTCCCTGGCCAGGATTGGAGCCCAACCCGAAGTATCCGCCTCCGAGAGCTCCCCATATGGTTTTGATATAGCGAAAATATCAATGCTCAGTTGTCCTCGGGACAGGAATTCCGTTGTCAGCTGCACCTGGTGCGCATCCCCTCTCGCTGACGGCAACGCAGTGTTGGCCGCAATGAAATCGTGTGCCTTGACCACGTTGTCCCGGTGTCCAGCATCACTTGATTGCGTATTCGGCATATGACATGAAATGCAGGTCTGTGGTTGTTCGGCCGTATAGAATGAACGCGCGCTTTCTTGTGAGACACCACTTGCCTGCCAGTTGTCATACGTGTTAAAACCTCGAACCCAACGATAATTATTGACCGGGCTATCGAGATGCACCTTGTGACAGGATGAACAAAATTCTGCTGGCTGATCTTCGTGAAATGGCTTAAGAAATGTTTCCCGATGCGGCGCCGGATCGAGCTTGAGGGCGAAGTCGTGGAGAGCCTGCACAAATGAATTATCGCTTGTAGCGATCTCATGCAGTCTCGGATACTTGATCTCGTATGCGCCATTGCCAACGGTCCCGTTCACGTTCACGATCCCGTGACAACCAACACATCCGATACCAACCGCTGCCTCATCGGATTCGACAAATTCGCTCAGGGGCTTCTCCATCATCCCGGAAAAGAGTAGCGCCTGGTCGTGGCAACCCGCACACCACTTCACGGGCTCAGGCCCAGCAATATCCTCCAGGTACTCTATCGACTTCCTATACCACTGATTATTGAACGACGAAAAATGGTGAGCGGACCTCTCCCACTGTTCTACTACATCTCCGTGGCATCCGGATCGCCCGCACGACGCCGACTCCGAAAAATAGGAAGCCGGGATCAAGTTTCCGGATGATGTGGACGCCGGACTCGGAAAAAACGGACCACCCGCACCGCCCATAGCTGCCCCTTCCATTTCAATCGGTTGCAACACCTGGTTTACAATTGGCTGAGCCCGGCGGGCGTCCAAAAAGTATGCTACTGCAACTACGGCAACCGCAGCCAGCGCTAACGACCTGTTGTCTCGAAAAAATTTGGTTGCGCGCGGAGATGCAAAGATTACAGCTAAACCAACAAGCGAAAAAATGCCATGGCCAAGGACCAGCCATCGCGTTCCGTGCGTGTGCCCAAAAGCAATTATTAGAGATCCGGACAAAACAACAACAAAGAGGATCATCAATGCGATCGCCTGTACGTTCCTGGCGGTCGGCACAGTTGAGGTCCAGCGAACCCACCGATGCAAAACAACAACACAGGCTATCCCGAGTGGGATATGCAACAAGACGGTTGCTATATATGCCAGGGACGAATTGCCCGCAGCCATCAAGTACAGAGATGATAGAAGAGTAATCGCTACAATCCAGCGCCCAGTTGCCGTCGTATACGTCAACCGATATTTGGCACTGTTTTTCTCGGACATATTCTTGAGTCCCGGTTACTGCCTTACAAGCCGATCAAAATACGAGCGAGCGCGAAGCGTGTCTCCGATGACTACCAGAAGTCGCGCATAATTAGTGAGCATGGTTTGATCATTCGGATCCAGGCTCTCGGCCACATCCAGAAGTGCACGGGCGTGATCATATTGTTGCTGTTTTAACCGAATAACGGCTAGTAAATTGACTTTTCTGATGTCTCCCGGGTCAAACCTGTGTGCCTGGGCTGCAAGTTCTCCGGCCAGCTCCAATTCGGTCTCTGCTGTTCCCGCATCCGACAGCACGCCCGCTACGAACCTTTCGTTGAAAGGAGTCCAATGCAATAGAGCGCGGTAATTCTGCAAGCGCCGCAACGTATCGACTCGAAGGTATGGCCTGCTGGCGTGAAGCCTTAGTGCCTGGTCCATAAAAATCTTTCCTTGAACAATTTCGATCGCCGCGGAGTCTGGAAACGTCTCCCTGGAGTAGTACGCATTAATCACATCTGCAAATCCCTGCGTCTCCTCCTCTGGCGTTACATCCTTCCGAAACGGGTAACCCGATTTCAGTCTGGCGACCTGCAAATCTGCGACTGCTGCAGAGATACGATCCGGTCCGGAGTCTGCAACTATTGGCTCGAGTGTCGTCAGTCGACTCTGTTGTACGAGAGCCTCCGCAAATGCCTGCGCCATCAGTTCGTAGCCTTCTGCAGTAGGATGCAGGTGATCGGTAAACAGATTGTCTCCGGGTATTCCGTCTGATGATGCCGACCGAAACACTTGCTCTATGTCGACCAACTGGGCACCGTACCGGGTACATACGTCCTCGATGATATCGTTCAGATTTGAATGTGCCCTGAATCTTATGTTGTCCGCATCTTTGGCACCGACGAGTTGAGCATATTTCTCACTTGAGATTTCCTGGAGAGCACGATCGTACGCAGCCGCAGACTCCTGATTGCTTCCAAGTGGCCGTTGATCTCCAACATTCGAAACAAGCGTTCCTACGAAAACACTAATATGCCTGGTAGTTAGACTGCGGATAATGTCATCCAGGTTCTTCCGAAAGTCGTTTTCGCCGCGAACAAATACTGCTGATCCAACTTCGATTTCAGACTCTCTCACCGCTTGCGCCATTACGGTTCGATCCTGGGTTGACGCATCCGAATTTGTTGGCTTGGTTATTAGGTTCTCGAGCACGGCGTATGTAGCCAACGTTTTCAAACGTAGTACAAGCCGCTTAGCCCATCGTAACTTTGCTAGCGAATTGAAATTACTACCCGCGCCAAGGGCACCATAGTACTCGTTGTGTCCCGCGTAGATCAGGACAGCATCGGGTTCGTGCTTTGCAATCGTTTTAGAAAGATCCAGAAGGGTGTACGAATTGACTGCAGTCATTCCAAGGTTGACTACTTCAACTCGCTTACCAATCAATGTAGATTCAAGCCGTGCAGCAAGTCTGGCTGGAAAGCCGTCATAGAATTGGTATGGAAAACCGGCAACCGTTGAACCGCCAAGAACAAAAACACGGTATGTATCCTTTGTCTTGTTCTTGACAAACGGATTATATGCGACCGCGGGAGTGAATCCCGGGAAATAGCGCCTTCCGTACGTCGGGTTGAAAGCCAAATATTCGGGCTGGCCGGGGACCTCTATAAAAACATCACTGTTCTGAGATCCAACGTTTCCGAGCCGCAATCCCAATTCTAACAACACAATTGCAAGAAATGGAATTGCCAACATCGCAACCCAATAAATGTACTTCCTGTTTTTCATTCAGCTGCAATCACCAGCTTATCGTGAAGCGGAAGAATCCTCCGTCAAAGCGCGTTAAACCACGACCGTCCGTGTAGAACGAATCCCCGTCCACATCATACGCTGCTCCTGTAACGAAATACATCGAGGAGGAAAATGAGTATCCCATGTGAAGGGATATTCTGGAATTAGATCGACTTTGTAGAAATCTCAGATACCTCCGCATTGTCTCTGCGTCAGTGATGTTTCGCACACTGGAGAAGTACCGAACCCCGGCGCGTAAACCTCGATCCGGTGCACGTTCGACAAGGGCGTTGACGAACCAGTTTCTTTCCCTATAGTCCATGGGAGCAGAAATTGTCGATCCTTCGAATACAGATCCATTCTGTTCATCTCCGTAGTATTCCCGCGACAGCGAAATGCGCCCAAAATATTCATCCGCCATTGCGGCGACGGTAACAGTCGCATTAATGTTATTCTGGGCTGTCGAGTAATTGGCCTTTAGCAGCGACGTGCCCAGGGACTCACGCGAGTAGTTACTCCTCCGGCCCGTTAGATATACAGTGCCGGTAAGGAATCTATACGATGACTCTGCCAGGAATCCCACAAACATTGATTTGTCACGTATCTGAAATCGCACCGAATCAGTTGACTGCAAGTGGATGGTGGCGTCGCTCTGCGTCTGAATTCCTGCAAGCAATTGCAGTCGGACAGGATTCGCTGGAGATGATTCGAACGATAAATCAATGAGTCTTGGTTTCGTTTGATAAATCCTGATCGTATCCTCAAGAACCGGATCAACGCCAATCTTGTCGAAAATGAAATTGTTGGCAGCGTCAAGCAGCGTTATCCTGCCCGAGATAATCCCCAAACCCCTCAGCTTATACTTAGCGAATACGCCGAAGTCAAGATCCGGTTTGTAGCTTGCCACGGTTTGGAACGCACCCACAGTCGTTGTTTCATCCAGGCGATATCCGTAGCCAAACTTGAAGTGCGCGCCGGACACACGCAGGTCCTCTCTAAAAGATGCGTCAACAAACCCCACGTGACTGCGACTCCCAAGATCAGTTTCGGCGCGAAAATAGTTTTGTGAGGCAAAACGCGATTTCGAAATGCTGACCATGTAATTCCGGAATCCAACATTGCCGCCAAAAAACGTATGATCGTCCGTGAGGCTGAATCCGTTTGCAACTACATCAATGTCGTACTCGTGATCCATGTCTTTCGTCAGCCGTCTGAATACTCCCCTGTCGAAAAACAACCCGCCATTGGAATGGCGACGATCCATAATATGTTGGACAGTTTGCTGGTGCCAACCCGCAAGTGTAGAGTTGGTGCTCATCTGGATTTGTCCGACAACAGGACACGCGCACATACTTAACAAAGCGAGAATTCCCAGTCGACGAGTGACAGAATCCATTTAATCCCTTAGCGCACAATAACGACCGGAGTCGTCTGCGTCATGCCCGCTCCGGATACCTTCAATAAATAAACTCCAGCGGGCAAGTGCATCGTATCTATCTCGAGCTGGGTTTGTCCAATGCCGATCTGACTGGACTCGGCAACATCCGAATGGCTTCTTCCAAGGAAATCAAACAGCTCAAAGTCGACGAACAACGCCGTCTTTGATGTAATTGAAACACCCAGGTTTCTGGATGCAGGATTCGGAAATGTAGAGATTGTGAATGGTGTGAGAGATGGTACGGTTTCGTTGCTACCAGGTCTGGCTAGTTTGATCTCCCAAATCCCTCTTCCACCGCCGTACTCTACGACGTAGAGATTGAATCCATCTACGAGCGTCGCGTCAATCGGATTGTCAAAACCTGAAACCAAGATGCTCGACTCCATAGTGTATGCGTCGTCGATCTTATTCAGTTTGAGGCACATCAAATCTTCGGCAGCATCCGAAAACGGACTCAACAAACCACTCTCGGAACCAGTCCAACTCAGCACATATGCACTGCAGTATTCGCCGCCGCTTACTGGAATGGCGCCATCAAACCACGCAAGTCCGAGCGGGGATCTATGCGGAGTAAAACTCCCAATTGCAATGCCTTCATCTGCAGCGTTGGCCACCATGCCGTCGCTCTCTTTCCGGAATGCAACACCGTCCGGCCCCGTATTGGGAACCGGGTCTGTAAATTCAATTCCGGGTGCAGGAGGATATGTCGGATCCTCGTAGAAGAAACCATTGCTTGCTGAGTAAGACGACGGATTAATAAAGGGATCCGAAGCTGGTATGTACGGCCGGAACTGCTGAGGAGTGTCGCTTGTCCCCATCCTCCATGGAAAGCCGTAGTGATGGCCTTCCCTTATCCAGTTCAATTCTTCCGTGTCGTCCCTGTCTCCGGAGTTTTCAGTTGCAAACAAGTCACCCCAGGGAGAAAACGCCAGATCATAACTGTTGCGGACGCCGTCAGCAAAAAAGAATTGCTTTTGCATCAGCGAATCAACGTTGTTGGGAATGAGCAAATTTGTGGTGTCGATGGGAATGCGCAGGATGGCCGAAGTTATCGGCGACTCCCTTTCATCCGGGAATGCTCCTGAGTTTGTTTGGACTTCACCATGGTCGGTTCGCGAACCGCTGTTTACAAACAGGTGCGCGCCATCGGGTGAAACTGCCATCCCATTGAACAGATGATCAAACGGAGTGGCGCTACGCGGGTAGGGTTCCGTCTCTGCCAACTTTGTCCATGATCGCCCACCTCCCTCCTGCTTCTCACCTTTCATGATTGTGGCAACATTGTTTGGCCCGACTGCGTCATTACCAACGATGAACATTGTTCCGTCTTCTCCAATCACAAACCCCAGCACAGCTGAACCTAGACCGTGGTCCGCCGAGGAATACACTTCCACCGGCCCAACGCCAACTACCGGAGGCTGCAACTCGAATATCCGGCCGTCGATGGTCGAGTAATACACATATCCATTTGTCCGATCGTGGTCTATGCGAACCGCATTGGCCTCCGCCTGGGCCGCTATTCGAATAACTGCGCATTCACCGCAATGCGATGTTGGACTTTGACCATACGCTGCAACTGAACACAATCCTATCACGAACATCCAGGCGGCCAATCTCATAATTCTTTTGCTTGAAGCGATTCAGATTAAAAGTTAGAAGCTCACGCTGTCACAAACAAAGTCGGCGAGCATTAGATTATCGCAGTCCCCGAAGTTCGACCAATCAATTTCTAATCGATTACAATGCGTGCTACCCGAATATATCCCGTATCAGTGACACTTGTGTGCCTATTGCTAGTGCTCTCGACTGGATGCGAATCAGAACAACCAGCCACAGGATTGGAGGCCTGGCCAGCAACATCGGGAGGCCTGGTCAACGATCCAGGCATCGAAGCGCGCGTCGATTCATTGATTGCCGTGATGTCGGTCGAAGAGCTCGTCGGACAGACGATTCAAGCAGATATCAATTCGATTTCGCCCGCCGACATCGTTGACTATCCACTTGGAAGCGTGCTTAACGGAGGAAATTCAGCGCCTGGAGCGGACAACCACGCTCCTGCGACTGCGTGGCTCGAACTGGCCGACGAATACTGGAACGTCTCAACAACGCGTGGAGGGACGGAGATTCCCATCATCTGGGGCACGGATGCCGTGCACGGACACAACAATATTGTGGGTGCGACCATATTTCCCCACAACATTGGTCTCGGTGCAACACGCAACGCTGAGCTTATGCGGAAAATCGGCGCCATCACAGCGAAAGAGATTCGAATAACAGGCCAGGATTGGACTTTCGCGCCGACGCTCGCCGTTGTGCGGGACGATCGCTGGGGACGAACATACGAGGGATACTCGGAAGACCCGGAAATTGTCGCAGATTTTGCATCTGCAATGATTGAAGGTATCCAGGGATCGATCAACGAAACCGGGATGTTCGCCGAAACGCAAATGATCGCGACGGCAAAACATTTTCTTGGTGACGGAGGAACCGAGTTGGGTAAAGACCAGGGTGACAACATTGCTTCTGAAGCCGATCTTGCTCGAATTCACGCAGCGGGATATGCGCCCGCGATTGATGCTGGTGTTCAGGTTATCATGGCGTCGTTCAATTCCTGGCACGGCAAAAAACTGCATGGTCATCAGTATTTGTTAACTGATGTGCTAAAGGGACGGATGGGCTTCAATGGTTTCATCGTAGGCGATTGGAATGGTCATGGCCAGGTGGACGGATGCTCGGCAACATCATGCGCAGCGTCTCTTAATGCAGGAGTGGACATGTTCATGGCCCCAGACTCGTGGAAAGACCTGTACCATAACACTCTCGACGACGTGAACCAGGGGCGGATTTCCCGAGCACGACTTGAGGACGCGGTTCGCAGAATTTTACGGGTAAAAATTAGATCCGGATTGTTGGACCGCGGCGCTCCATCAGGGAGGATGTATGCCGGAGAGTTTGACAAATTGGGTGCGCCGGAAAGTATTGAGGTGGCGCGACAGGCTGTGCGCGAATCTCTTGTACTCCTTAAGAATAATGGCGGCGTTCTTCCGATCAACCCCGCAAGCAATGTCCTCGTTGCTGGCGACGGAGCAGACAACATTGCCAAGGCTTCCGGAGGTTGGACCCTCACGTGGCAGGGAGACGGAAACACGAATGCAGATTTTCCCGGAGCGCAGTCGATCTGGGATGGGATCCGGTCGTCTGTGGAAGCAGCCGGTGGAACGGCCATGCTAAGCGAAGACGGAAATTACTCCACCACTCCCGATGTTGCCATCGTTGTGTTCGGGGAAGACCCGTATGCAGAATTCATTGGCGACCGGGACAACGTTGATTATGACTCACAGACATCAGATGCCCTTCCGTTGCTAACCAAACTCAAAGCAGCAGGCATCCCTACAGTCTCTGTATTCCTGTCGGGCAGACCCCTGTGGGTGAATCCCGAGCTGAACCAATCCGATGCATTTGTCGCTGCCTGGTTGCCTGGCACGCAGGGGTCCGGCGTATCGGACGTCTTGATTGCAAATCCTGACGGTTCGTCTAACTTCGACTTCAAAGGAAAACTCTCGTACTCGTGGCCTCGCACCGCTTTGCAGACGCCGCTGAACCGAGGAGATGAAAACTACGATCCCCTTTTCCCATACGGGTATGGGTTAACGTATGCAGATGCACAAACCCTCGCACAACTCTCAGAAGATTCCGGAATCAATACAGAAGAGAACAGCCCGCTTGTGATCTTCCAAGACGGAAAGTTTGCGAACGACGGCATTCTGGAAGTGCGAAACGATGACGCCGTGGCCAGAGGCAACCGTCAGGTTCTTGGGTTAGGAGAATCGCTGAGATTGCGATGGGTAGACCGACTGGCACAGGAGGATGCCTTTCATGTAACATGGAACGATTCCGGTTCAGCAACTCTCCGCATTCTGGGCACACCCACTGATTTCACTCGCCAGTCCAATGGCGACATGGCACTCGCAATTGATTATAAGGTTGACGCCCGAACATCCGGAGAAACTAACCTGCAAATGGAGTGCGGCCCGGGCTGCAGCGGCTCCGTGAATATCACGGATCAGGTGAACCTTGCGGCGGAGAAAGGTTGGAGCGTAGCAAATATCAAACTCAGTTGCTTTGAAAGCGCTGGCGCCGATATGTCAAACATCACCAGCCCATTCGGCTTGTCATCAACCGACGCCCTGTCTATCCAGATATCGAAAATCGAAATCGTTCCGAACCAGGGAAACGCAATTTGTCCCGGAGGTTAGGCAAGCACTATCGCAGCGGTCGACCGTGCTGTTTGTAGATCACCCCTTGCTTCATAACAAACGATACGTCCGTCATCGCCGAGATCTCCTCTAACGGATTCTCCCTGACTGCGACGATGTCGGCCTGCTTTCCAACCTCGATTGAGCCGATCATTTCGTATTTCCCAAGCAGATCCGCGGAGTTCACGGTCGCTGCTTTGATCGCTTCCATCGGTGGCATCCCGGCCTCAACCATGTATCCAAACTCAAGTGCATTTTTGCCGTGTACAAACACGCCAGCGTCTGTACCAAATGCGATGGGAACTCCTGCTTTGTACGCTCTACCGAACGTGCCCTGTATTACGGGGCCGATCTCGAGCGCCTTAGCAGTGACAACCGGAACGTAGTAGTTCTCGATCCTGGCTGAATCAGCAACACTTTTTCCGGCCGTTATCGTCGGAACCAGATATGCACCTTTCTCGATCATGAGTTTCATGGTTTCGTCGGACATGTACGTCCCGTGTTCGATCGACTTCACACCCAGACGCACCGCCTGCCGCATGCCTGCATCACCGTGAGCATGCGCGGCTACCTTTAGTCCGCGGTTTGCAGCGGTTTCAACAATCGCGGTAATCTCCTCGTCCCGGAATGCCGGCTTGCTCCCGTCCGCCGCAATCGACAACACTCCCCCTGTCGCCGTTATCTTTATCTGGTCGACACCCCGTTTAATGTTGATGCGCGTTGCACGGATGGCTGAATCAACTCCATCGACCACCCCATTCGTCGCATCCGGAATTCCTACTATGTCTTCGCGGTATCCGTTTGTACCGTCCGCATGCCCACCCGTAATAGCCAAACTCTGACCGGCGACGAACATCCGAGGACCAATGATATCGCCCGCGTTGATGGCATTTCTCAATGCAATGTCGACACCTTCTGGACCGCCGATGTCTCGCACGGTCGTGAAGCCCGCCATGAGAGTTGTTCTAGCATGCTTCGCCGCCTTCAACGCACGCCGAGCTGGCGTATCCCGAAACTTATCTATGTAACCACCTTTACGAGTTTCACCAGTTAGATGGGTGTGCATATCCATGAGTCCCGGCATGCAAAAGGAATCGCGAAGATCAACAACGGTATCTGCTGTCTTGGCGGTAATAAATCCACTTTCAACCTTGGTAATAACCCCATCTTCAACCACAATGCTACGTTCGGTCTGTGCGTCCATGCTCGTTCCAGGGTCCAGAAGCGTACCACAGTGAATAAGCACCGTCTGCGCGCTTGCGGGGGATGTAATTATTAATGCTACAAACAGGAGAAGATTTTTGAGGGTCATAGTTTTGTGGTTGTCGTGGGGTGTACTGTTTGATCTAATCTAAGACAGGGCGGATGGAAGCGCTGCTGGATTTTTGTCAGCTCCGCCGTACTTTCATCGCGCATTTGCAGTCCATTATTCCGTTTTCATCAATCACTTTCAGTCCGATGCGTCGCGTTATAATATATCTCGCTTTAATTATCCTGTTTCCATCTTTAGTCTATGCGCAACATACCGTTACGGAAGATGATTATGCCCGGGCGGAGCGATACCTTGGAAGTCACACATTCCCACTCGTGAAAAATCTAAACGTTCGCCCTAGCTGGACGGATGGCGATATGTTCTGGTATCGCCGCGAGGCAGGCGAAGGGCACGAGTTTATTCGCGTCGACCCGGCATCGGGTGCACGGACGCAGGCCTTCGATCATGCACGATTGGCAGAGGCCCTAAACGCCGCCAGCGATTCGAGTTACTCGGCTGATGAGCTGCCCTTCACGAGCTATACTCCTGGCGGTGATGGCCAATCTATCTCGCTTGTCGCAGACCGAACATCGTTTACTTGCGATACGGAAGACTATACCTGCGAAAAGAATGAATCAGATGAAAGCACAAACGGCACCGACAGGAATAGCATCGTGTCTCCCGACGGTCGCCTGGCTGCATTTATCCGCGACCACAATCTCTGGGTAAGGAACACGGAGTCTAACGAGGAAACCCAACTGACGACCGATGGAATCGAGGACTACGGCTATGCAACGAACAACGCTGGCTGGACACGTCGCGACTCCCCCGTCCTACTGTGGTCGCCTGATTCAAAGAAGATTGCCACCTTCCAACATGACGGACGTGGTGTAAGCGAAATGTATTTGGTGAGCACGAACGTCGGCGCTCCGAAATTGGAAAGATGGAAATATCCTTTTGTCGGTGATAGCCTAATCTTCCGCATAAGTCGTGTAGTAATTGACGTAGAGAATCAGGAAGTCACTCGACTGCAAATGCCACCGGACGCGCACAGAAGCACCACCACCGATCATATCGCCGGACGCGGCGGTCAATTTCTTGATGTGCAGTGGAGCGACGACGGATCAGAGCTGGCGTTTGTTTCAAGTTCACGCGACCATAAAGTTGCAACCCTTAGAGTTGCGAATTCGGAAACCGGTGAGGTACGAGATGTTTTGGAAGAACGCACAGAGACCTACTACGAATCCGGAGTGAGGATGGCAAACTGGAAAGTTCTGTTCGACTCGAAGGAAGTTGTCTGGTTTTCGGAAAGAGATAATTGGGGACACCTGTACTTGTATGACCTGGAAATCGGAAACCTGAAAAGACAAATCACTTCGGGGGAATGGGCGGTTCTACAAGTTCGACATATAGACGAAAGTAGTCGAACAGTTTTTTTCACGGCAGGCGGTCGTGAAGCGGGAGATCCATATTTCCAACACTTTTACAAAGTTGGCCTTGACGATGAAGACATAACCCACTTAACACCCGAGCCTGCAAATCACTCCGTGACGATGTCACCAACAAAGAGTTTTTTTATTGACTCCTATTCAACACCTGGCACTCCACCTGTTACCGTACTTCGAAACACCAACGGCGAAACAATTCTGGAATTGGAACGAGCAGATGGTAGCGAGTTGCTTGCTGCTGGATGGCAACCGCCACTACCGGTAAAAGTCAAAGCACGAGATGGCGAGACAGACATCTACGGCCTAATGTATGTGCCATCCAATTTCGACCCGGACAAATCTTATCCCGTACTAAACTATTTGTACCCCGGGCCGCAATCCGGAAGCGTAGGAACCCGGAGCTTTCTCCCATCACGGAGCGACAAACAAGCGGTAGCCGAACTTGGCTTTGTTGTAGTTGAGGTGGATGCCATGGGTACACCCGGGCGGTCAAAATCTTTCCATGACGCGTATTACGGCAACATGGGTGATAATGGATTACCTGATCAAATCGCAGCCATCAAACAACTCGCAAAAGAGCATTCGTGGATGAACCTTGACAAAGTTGGCATCTGGGGGCATTCAGGAGGAGGATTTGCTTCCACGCGAGCGATCCTCCAGTATCCGGATTTCTACAAAGTCGCGGTCTCCGGATCGGGTAACCATGACAACAGGAATTACGAAGACGATTGGGGAGAAAAATGGCAGGGCTTGCTGGAGTCGAACCCGGATGGATCAACAAATTATGACAACCAGTCAAATCACCTCCTCGCAAAAAATCTAAAGGGCAAATTGCTTATTGCGCATGGTATGATGGATGGCAATGTTCCGCCATCAAACACCATGCTCATGGTTGATGCTCTAGTCGAAGCAAACAAGGATTTCGACCTGCTTGTTTTCCCAAAGGCGCGCCATGGGTATGGCCCGGCAAGCAGATACTGGATGCGACAAAGATGGGATTACTTCGTTCGTCACCTCCACGGTGTTGAACCACCCAAAGAGTTTGAATTCGGAAAACAGAAACCTGGCATTCGAATAACCCAACCGACCGGGTGACGTGCTGTGACCATTACTTTTAATCGTATATCTCTGATACTTTTCTTCGGATTCTTTCTGGCAAGCACCGCTGCCGCGCAATCACCATGTTCGTCCGAGCACCACAGGCAGTTTGATTTCTGGGTCGGTGACTGGATTGTGCACGACACAACTGGTACAACGGTTGGCGAAAACCTGATCACAAGGTTAACCGATGGTTGCATCGTATCCGAACACTGGGTCGGGACGTCCCAGATTACAGGAAAGAGTTACAATTATTTTGACACTGCAGACTCCACCTGGAATCAACTCTGGATTGATAACCAAGGAACGAATCTAAAACTCAGAGGTCGAGCCGTACCGAATGGGATGGTGATGAGCAGTGGGCTAACCCAGAATCCCGACGGGGTCCCCTATTTCAACCGGATAACCTGGTTGAAACAAGACGATGGAACTGTGACGCAGGTTTGGGACGCGGTCGGTGCAGATAGCACTGTACTTTCGACTGCGTTCCACGGAATTTATACCAGGAAAAAACCGGCGCATGGCGAAAAAGCATTTGCTGATTCGGTGAGGAAAATCACTTCAGCAATTTTTGAATCGTCAACCGATGCGGGCGAAGCACTTGTGCGCAACACATTCAGCTCATCCCCTGCCGACAGTGTTTTTGTTCGATGGTTTTCGAATCCAGATGATCGCCTCAATCGAATCCTGACCATTGCCAATTCTCCAGATGGCACCCTCTCGACGGAATGGTACTTTGACCATGGGGGGAATCCGCTTTTCATCTACCAGACGTTTGAGTATGCAGATTCTCTCACACCGAACGGCTTATGGAAAAACTTCAAGGGACTGTGGGCATGGGAGAGTCGCTACTACATGGAGGCCGGGAACGTAGAATACCAGATCCATTCTGGTCGTTTGGGTGTAGTTAAAAAATCCGAACTGAGTGCGCTGCTCAAAGAAGCACGGGATTTGTTTGCCATAGTCCGTACCGAGCTCTCAAAATCCTAGCGCTGCGCTTAAGTTCAGACCTACCGTAAAACCTGTTGTGGCGGTACTCTCGTCTCCCAGAGCACGGTGGTAATCGATCCAGAATCCCCAACCTGCGGGCCGGTACGCGCTGGCCGTATTCAATTCGATTCCGGCAATCCATATCGGCCCGAGCTTGTCATCTTCCTTTGGTCCTGATCGGCGCGCACCTACGCCACCAAAGACATTCAGCTGAGGCGGCCCAATGTGTGCAAGAGCATCTACCTCGAGAAATGATGGGCGGAATCCCCTCATTATCCGACCGCTGAATCCAAAATTTACGGGCCAAATCTGAATTGCGGCCTGGCCACCGTACCAGCCCACGACCCCAAGCTGGGCTCGAATGAACGGCGGTTCTGATTCTCCGTCCCTCTGGCCGTTCGCGGGTGCAGTCAAGGTGCAGAAAGCCAGGAGTACGAGAAGTGCGGTTGTCGTTGCTTTTCGATTCATTTCTGCTCGCTTTTTGTAACGGCGGGTGATCATTTTTTCGAGCGCGGTAGTGCATCACACATATTTTGCACATATATTTGATATGTGGTTGCGTGCTTGTACATACCGTCCTTTTCGGCCTGGGTTTTCGAGGAGACTCATCGTCATGAGCCCATCATTGTTGTTTCAGGGGGGCGGGTGGTTTCGGTTTCTAAATCGGCGTTACGCATTGGGGTGCAATGCGGTATATCTGCAGAGCGAGCATCTGCTTTATGCCCCAGTGGGCGCATTCACCTGCGGGACTATGATCGTGAAGTCGCGGCTTGGGAGCAAGTGGTAAATCGTGTCCACGCGATAACCCCGTTCATAAAGTACGCCCCTCCCCCTTTTTTATTTTTTACTGCTGATGAGGCCATTCGGGGGCTTGCAAAAGACCTTCGCGCGTGTGCCGGGATCTCCAGACACGCTTCGATAGCGCGCCTGGCAGCAATCAAGGCTGCGCCAGGCAATACCCTGTTTGTGCGCGAGCATGCCGTACCCCATTTCCTGAAGCGTTTCCCTGTGGAGTTGTTGAGCGACTGGGGATTTGAGGAAGAGCTCTCGGAGTTATTAACGCTTTTCGGATTCCCTACGCTCGGGGATGCTGCCGCCCTCTCCAAAAAACACCTGCGGGCACAGTTTGGCCCTCCAGGGGAAGCCCTCCATGCGATCATCCATCCGGAGAAGGAAATGGCCATCCCCCTGTTCCGCCCGCCGCGCACACTCACGGCTTACTACGACTTCGACCAGCTCGCACAGGAACCCCGCGACCTTATACCGGCACTCGAAGAGCTTGTTGGTAAATGCCACCGCCAAATGGAGAACCACTGGTGCCAGCGCCTCCGCGTGAGTATTCAAAACTTTGGCCAGGCAACACCCATCCATGCCTACCGCGTGTTGCAAAAACCAACCGACTCACTGAAAGGACTGGTGGTAAACGCAAACCTTTTGCTGCATCGCCTGATGCATCGTGGTATGGAGGTTGAACACTTGGCCGTGGAGCTGGGTGCGCTCAAAGTAAAACGGTCGACCCAGACCTCGCTCTTCCGATTCCGCCCGGCTGTATCAAAGGCTGTGGCAGTTGTTCATCGCCGATTCCCCGGCATCCTTCAGCGCGCAATCGTGCAGCCGGGTGTGCTCTTTGCAGAAGAAGAAGTCCGCATGGAAGCGTTCGACAAAGACCTGAAAGAATCTGTTGGCGGCATTAGGAAAGCATCATGAAACGCATAGGGGAAAAAGTGGATGTGCGCGAAAAGAAGGGCTGGCCAGCAGAGGTTATGTGGTGCGGCAAGGTTTATCGCACACAACGGTTAATTGACTTCTGGGTTGTGCGCAGCAGGTGGTGGGCTACCGAAGAGCAGCGGGTGTACTTCCGCCTTGGAACCAACCGGGGTATGCTTGAGGTGTCCAGCTCTAACGGGCACTGGGTTCTTTCAAAAATGTTCGACTGATGTTTGCGCACCTGCACACCCGCACTTGGTTCTCTTTTCTCGCTGGCGGCTCTTCGCCCGAAGCAATCGCAGAGGCAGCCACAAGGTGCGGCATTAAGGCGGTTGCCATTACAGACGTGGGCGGTGTGTACGGCGCAGTGCGCTTTCAGCAAGCGTGCAAAGAACGCGGGATCAAGTCTATCCTGGGAGCGGAGGTAAACGTCGATGGTCACGGGTTGATCTTGCTGGCCTCATCGCATGCGGGGTATCAGAACTTGTGCAAGTTGCTAACCATTGCGCATCTGCGGGAGCGCCTTAACCACAGGGCTACATTCGCTGAGTTGTGTGATCATTCCGAGGATCTTTTTTGCTTGACGGGCACGCGGGGAAGTCGGCTTTGGAATCTGGTGGATGGCAAAAGAATGGAGCAGGCACAACTCTGGGTTGAACAACTGCATCAGGTGTTTGGTGCTCGGCTGTCGATAGAGGTCGCACATCATTTGTACCCCGGTGACACCCACCGCATCCACAAGCTGAATCAGCTATCACAGATAACCTATGTGCCGTTGGTGGCTACCGGAGACGTGCGCTACGCGGTACCCGATGATTATCGCCGCTATGACCTCCAGACGTGTATCCGGCTTGGCATCACCGTCTTCGACAATCACGAAGAGCGTCCGGCGAACGCCGAAGCGTACCTGAAGCCTGAACACGCGTTGGCAAAACTGATTCCTTTCCCTCGCGCATTCTCGCGCGCTGGGTTTATAGCAAGCTTGTGTTCGGTCGACCTGCTCCCGGGGTACATAACACCACCAGGAGCATCTATCCCCCCACAAACAACGGCGAGGGCATATCTAAAGAGCTTGTGCGACGCTGGTATTAGCAAAAAGTATCCAGTGGAAGCACAGGCAGAGGCGGCGCGACACCTGGAGAAAGAGCTTAAAGTGATCGGACGTCTGGAGCTCGACGAATTCTTTCTTGTTGTCCGCGAGATAACCGAGGAATCGAGGCGCAGGGGCATCCGATGCGCAGGACGAGGATCTGCAGCTAACTCCATCGTCGCCTATCTGCTTGGTATCACCGGTGTCGACCCCGTCGCAAACGGATTGTTGTTCGAACGCTTCCTGCACGCTGGACGGAAAGGTACCCCCGACATCGATGTCGACTTTGATTCCGACCGAAGAAATGAAATCATCCTCTGGATGGACAAACGGTTCGGCATTGAACAAACAGCGATGACCGCAACCATTATCACCTACCGATACCGGTCGGCCATCAGAGACACAGCCAAAGCGCTGGGCTGGTCAATGGACCAGGTGAATCGAATATCAAAAACTGTAAAGCCTTACAACTCGCAGCCACTAAACGAGTACCGCGTAAGGATCGAACAGATAGTTGGGCCATCGCCATTGCTCGGCGTGCTGCTTAGCATGTCGCAGTTGCTGTGTGGCTCTCCCCGCCACCTTGGCCTTCACTCAGGCGGGATGGTTTTGTCACGGCAGCCGCTGCACAATTTTACACCCGTGCAGATATCTGCCAACAGCGTGAAGCTTGTAACCTTCGACAAACACGATGTTGAAGCACTCGGGCTGGTTAAGTTTGATGTACTGGGTCTGCGGATGTTCGCTGCATTGAGCGAAGCGGTGGAGCTTGTCAATCGGCATCAAAACATTCAACTGGACATAGACAATATTACGCTCGATGATGCTGCAACTTTCAATATGATCCGCGCAGGAAAAACATTGGGGGTGTTTCAAATCGAATCGCAGGGTCAACTCCATTTGCTGGCACAGCACCAACCCGAAAACTTTGCAGACCTCATCAATGAGATAGCTCTTTTCCGACCGGGCCCATTGCAAAGTGGTATGGTCCACCCCTTTGTGCGCCGGCGGCGAGGACAAGAGCCGGTTACCTACGTTCACCCCCTGCTTGAGCCCGTGCTGAACGACACTTTGGGAATCATCATTTACCAGGAACAAGTGCTCGAGGTAGCGCACCAGTTTGCCGGAATGCCGCTTGAGGAAGCTGATGAATTTCGTCGGCTGATGTCCAAGTTCAGAGACCCCGGCGAGATGGAGAACATGCGCGACAAGTTTGTTTCTGGTGCAATCAGAAATGGTGTCGACGAGGAAACCGCGCAAACAGTTTTTGACAATGTCTCGAAGTTTGTTGGATTTGGTTTTTGCCGAAGCCACGCCGCTGCTTTTGCCAAAACTGTCTACCAGTCAGCCTATCTCAAATGTCATTACCCTGCCGCCTACATGGCCGCGTTTATGCAGCACCGCCCGGGTTTTTACAACTTGATGACCATCGAGGAAGAAGCGCGACGATTCGGGGTATCGGTGCTTCCGCCAGACATCAACAAGTCGTCATTTCGATACGACCTGGAACGGCTGCCCAACGGGGAGTTGGCAATACGAAAACCGCTCTCGTCGATTGCCTCCATTTCAACCGATTCTGCACGCGTCATTATCTGGGAGCGCCTCCAGGGAGCGTTCGCAAGTGTCGAGGATCTGTACAAGCGCGTCCCCCTGGACATCAACCTGTTTCGCAATCTTGCTCGATCAGGCGCCCTCGATAAACTCGCAGGAAGTAGCCGTAAAGCCTTGTGGGAGATAGGATTGATGGATCGAAGAAATGGCCAGCCCGGTACCACTCCACTGCTCACCCTGTTTGAAGAGCCCACATTTTCCGTAAGCGACATCCCCGAACTGCCAGCCCTCACAAAGACTGAGCGCTATGGGTGGGACTACGAGACCCACAAAGCCGCGCGCGTCCACCCAATGACTCTGATGAGGCGCACCCTGAACGAACTGGAAATCCGCCCCATAGAAATGTGCTACAGGCTCGGTCGATACGCATCCGTTGGAATTGGCCAGACCAATACCATCATAACAACAGCCGGACTCACCGTGCTGAGGCAAAAACCCGGGACTGCAAATGGGGTGATGTTTGTCACTCTGGAAGATGAAACGGGGATGATCCAAACAATCGTTCCGCCAAATGTTTTGGAAGCATTAGACCACGTCCTCAGCCGCTCCGCACTCATCGTCCGCGGCAAACTACAGGTGATGGGCAACTGGCGCGGGCTGGTCCTGACACAAGCATGGCCCCTTGATGGCATATTTGGTGGATACGAGGGTCATGCGTCAATGGCAGGGGGCCGAGACGTGTTCGTCACAAAACCTAGAGAGCCGGGCCATGTACCTCTGGCAGCAGATCCGCATGCGGTATACCAGGTAAAGCAATAACCGCACAACAACCTTGACGAAGAGTTCTCGCCTCATAGTCGCGGAATGGCGATATTAAAGGAGTAGTAACCATCCATGACAAACCGGACGAATGGAAATTAGGACCGACGCCTACGAAAAGCTGGGGGCATTCTACCTCGGAAGATCATATGACCTCGAGGAAAGATCCATGCTGGACGACCTCGTGCTGTATGACTCGAAAGACCTGACCACCCATGCTGTCTGCGTAGGAATGACAGGAAGCGGAAAGACGGGCCTCTGCATTTCCATACTTGAAGAGGCGATCATCGACAACATCCCGGCAATTGTCATTGACCCCAAAGGGGACATCTCCAATCTTCTGCTCACGTTTCCATCCCTCAAGGCCGACGACTTCAGACCCTGGATCAATGAGGACGAAGCGCGGACAAAAGGAGTGACTCCGGACGACTTCGCAGAAGGTCAGGCTGACCTCTGGAAAAAGGGACTGGCGAGCTGGGGACAGGGATCTGAAAGACTAAAAAAACTCAAAGATGCCTCTGACATAACCATATACACACCCGGTAGCCAGGCGGGTGTGGGGGTTTCCATTCTCGACTCATTCTCTCCTCCGCCACAGGAAGTTATAGACGATGGGGATTCGTACCGCGAACAGATCAAAACAACAGCATCAAGCATACTCGGGCTGCTTGGAATTGACGCCGACCCAATAAAAAGTCGCGAACACATTCTTATATCCTCTCTGTTCGACCACGCCTGGCAACAGGGAACGGAAGTGTCTCTGGCATCGCTGATACAGGGAATCCAAAATCCACCCTTCGACAAAATTGGCGTAATGGGGTTGGATTCATTTTTCCCGGAGAAGGACCGGTTCGAATTGTCGATCCAGCTCAACAATATACTCGCCTCTCCCGGTTTCGAGTCCTGGCTAGAGGGAGCACCGCTCCAGATCGACCAAATGTTATACGGCGAAAAGGGTCGTCCGCGAGTTGCTATATTTTCTATTGCTCATCTCAGCGACGCAGAGCGCATGTTCTTTGTATCTCTCCTGCTGAATCAGGTGTTGGGTTGGATGCGAACTAAACCGGGTACGAATAGCCTGCGCGCGCTCCTGTACATCGACGAGTTATTCGGATATATGCCCCCTGTGGCAAACCCTCCGTCGAAGCAACCACTCCTAACCATGCTGAAGCAGGCTCGAGCATTCGGCGTTGGGCTGATTCTCGCCACGCAAAACCCGGTTGATCTGGACTACAAAGGATTGTCCAACGCCGGCACCTGGTTTATCGGGCGGCTTCAAACCGAAAGGGATAAGGCGAGGATGCTGGATGGACTCGAGGGCATTTCTGCCGGCAACAGTCTAAGCCGGAAAGAATTAGAGCAAACTATTTCCGGTTTAGGCAAGCGCGTTTTCCTACTCCACAATGTTCACGAATCGGGCCCTGTGATTTTCCATACGCGTTGGGCAATGAGCTACCTCCGCGGACCAATTACTCGAAATCAGATCAAGGAGTTGATGGCGGGAAAGCGCGACGCCTCACCCACAAGAGATAACAAAGCGCAATCCGAGCAAACAGCTTCCACAGGAACAGCAACTCGTCCTGTTCTTCCACCAAGCATACCGGAGTTTTTTCTTGCAGCGCGTGGATCAGACGAGGTTACCTATCGCCCCTACATGATGGGGTTGGCGGAGGTTCACTTCGTTGACACGCGTAAGGGACTGGAGTCTAGTGAAGAAAAGACATGGATAACTCCCATTGCCGACGATGTTGTGCAGGTCGACTGGGAAACCGCAACTGAGTTGGATGTACACTCCGCCGACCTGGAAACAGAGCCTATAACGTCCGGCACATTCGAAAACCTACCAGGCATAGTATCCAAGAAAACGACCCAAACCAAGTGGAGAAAAGATCTCGAGAATCACCTGTACAGAAGTCGGCGACACCACGTGTTTAAGTATCCTCCGCTGAAACTATTTTCTGAACCAGGTGAATCGGAGCGGGATTTTAGAATCAGACTTCTGGATGCGACAAAGGAGGACCGGGACGAGAAAGTGCAAGCCCTGAAAGACAAGTATGAAAAACGTCTACGATCGGCCGAAGAGAAAATTCGAAAGGCCGAACAGAAGATTGAACGAGAAAAGGATCAAGCGGATGCGTCCCGCATGCAGTCTGTGGTGAATGTGGGGACAACCATCCTGGGCAGTCTACTTGGGAGGAAAAAGTTATCCAGGACAAGCATCACGCGAGCGTCGTCGGCGGTACGGGGTATGAGCAGATCTGCAAAAGAAAAGCAGGATGTGGAACGGGCGATCGAAGATTTCGAAGCCGCAAGCGACCGATACGATGAACTCCAACAGGAAATGGAGGACGCAGTGGATGAACTCACCGCATCCCTTGATCCCCAGCTAACAGAGCTTGAGTCGGTCGAAATTAAACCAAGAAAGACCGACATTGACGTTAAAATCTTTGGTTTACTGTGGTTACCACATAGTGGTAGCGAACCAGCTTACTAACTTCTCGAGTTTTGATAGTAGTTTACTATCGCCTCGGAGTAGTTTTCCCAAGACATTTTTTCAGCGGATTCCGCTACGTGCTGCCGCTGAATCGGCTCCTCAAGTTGTTTGAGCATCACTCGAGCCATCGACTCCACATCTCCACCCTCCGCAAGGTATCCGTTGTACCCATTCTTTACGGTCTCAGGAAAGTGTCCAACGCTGGTCGCGAGAATAGGAAGTTTGAAATTGTAACTCAGCGATTCTACACCCGACGGAGTAGCACGCTCGTAAAAAAGCAGAAGGCTGTCACTGACTTGAAAGTATGTCGCAACGTCTTCGTTTGGGATGAACTCGTTAACTACAACTACACAGCTCTGTAAGTCGGAGTCGTTGATCTTTGCAAGTGGTCGGTAATCTTTCTCGTCATCGTCTGAACGGAGTAACAATTTCTTCGCGCCACTAAACAGTAGAGTTTTGATTTTTGTTGATAGCTTGCTCGAGTCCAGCGTTTTCCAAAATGATTCGCCGCATATCAACAAAGAGACATCGTCTCTCTTTGCGGCGACAATCCGGAACGCCTCGATTGCATGATGCAATCCTTTATACTTTCGTATAAATCCGAAGAAAAGAAAAACGTGCTCTTTAAGCCCGAGTCTCTTTTTGTTTGCATCAATATCGAAGTCAGGGTCTGGTTCGTAAAGAGTGTATACGGGATGAAATAATTCCAGGACGCTCATCTCGGTATTATCTGATGTTGCCTGACCGAAGACCCCAAATCGTTTATTGGGGAATAGTTGCTTAAGCTCGTCCGTCGTTGCCTTCGCATGGGTAATAAAATCCGTTTGCGGATCCAGTCCGTGGCGCGTAAACCAGGCGTCGACAGCACTACTCTCTTTGGGCACTACAAAGTGTAAATCAAACAGAATGAGTGCTCCAGTTTTTTGTCGAAGTTTCTTCGTGATTTTCCGAAGTGGAAGACCTTGCTGCGCGTTATACCATTGCACAACCACAATGTCCGGCTGGAGCGCTACAATTTCCTCCGCAGTTTTTCTCCACGTTGACGGTTTGTTGTAGTTGGTGATATAGCGAACAGGAATATCGTATCCTTCGAGTACCGATTTAGTGGACGAGGAATCGATAAAATCTCTGGGCACAATGGCTGGGTACTGTTGCGACCAGGAAACGATGTGGACATTAATATTATCTCGTCTTGCGAATGCCTTGGCGAGAGATGTGTTATAGTTTGAGATCCCGCCTTTAAAAAGGGGACCCGGCCCAAAGCATACAACGGTCGTCTCACCCATTACGCACGTTCTCTAGAGCCCGGTCGTAAACACGCCGTAATCCGTCTCGGATTGAAATCGTTGGCGTCCATCCCAATCGGGATTCCACAAAGCTCATGTCGCAGTACCGTGCGTGAACACCCACAGGTTTGTCTAGGAGTGGCCTGATTTCTGGAGAATAGCCGGCGAAGTCACAAAAGATCGAAATGATCTCCCGAAAGGATGTCAGCTTGCCCATTCCAATATTTATCGCCGTCCCGTCATGAATATGGTCCATCGCGAGCAACGTACAGTCGAGGACATCATCGATATGGACGAAGTCTCGCCCCTGATGTCCGCTCCCCCACACCTCAAACGGATCCTCTTTAAGTGCTGCGCGCCTTGCTATTGCGGGAATTGGATACGTTAAATCCTGATCCTCGCCATAGCCCGAAAACGGCCTTATGCAGGTCACCTTCACACCGTAATGGCTGGCAGCGATCTTTGCCAGGTACTCCCCCGTGAGCTTTGACCAGCCGTAGGTCATATCCGGCTCACCCATATTTGCGAAATCGATATCTGATTCTCGTAGCTGGACGGTGTTTGATTCTGTTTGCTTACTCACTGGATAGGCTGCGCTTGAACTTGGATAAAGTACGCGTGCAGGTTGCTGCCTTGTCACCCAATAAAAAAACTCTGCATCAATCGAAAGGTCCAGAGCGACCATCATTGGGTCACCATCAATCTTTGCCCGACCTCCTACTATTGCAGCAAAATGAAAAACATCCTCAAACGAATCCACGTCGAGTCCGTGCGCGGTCTGGAACCATCCCGGATCTTGGATGAGATTGCGCAGCACCGACCGGAAATCATCTTGCACGAATACAAACCGTTCGTCAGAGGTGGATTGTCCAGTCGATCCTGCGTTTATGTCGATAAAACTATCGAGCCAATGTTCAGGATGTATGCCGACAGAGAGATCGTCGACAAAGATAATCCGATCACTGGTAGACGCTGCCAATCGTTTGACCATATTTCGGCCGACAAAACCGCATCCGCCAGATACTAAATGTGTTTTCATCACTTGCCTGGTTCTACCGATATTTAGCCAAGGTCATTGCCGAAAGAATATAGTGCAGCGCAAAATACTGCTACTGTTCAAGAGATCGCCACATCAGCCAACAGACGGGAGACCGGTACGGAATCCATCGGCGCGAGTAACGCAGTAAGTTTTTCTCATCTGGAAGGTGTCGCCTATTGTAAACCTTCATCACACCTTTCCTCACGCCAAGATCGGATGCGGCCATTACATCCGGCCGGCCCATGTAAGCGATCAAGAGCATTTGGACCGTCCACACACCAATTCCCCTAACCTGAGTTAGTAGCCTGATAATTTCATCATCCGATTTCCTGCTCAAGGAACGGAGATTAGGGATTTGCCCCGCGAGTGCCCTTTCCGAAAGGTCCTTCACCGCATCAATTTTCGCGTAGGACATTCCAGCATTGCGTAGCACTTCCCGATCAATTGCGATGACATCCTCTGGTTTTGGGTGTCGCTCCGGGAAATGCTCGACGACCCTGTTGAAAATCGTCAGCGCAGCCGCGCCAGACAGTTGTTGGTAAATAATTGACCTGAAAAGCGCCTGGTACGGACTACCGAAATTGTGGCGCACCAATCGGTTATCACCAACCGCCTCAATAACTTTCGAAAGCTTTTTGTCGCGGCGTGAAAGAAAATCCATCGCCTCATCCCAATCGTACAGTAGTCGCGCCATTTGATACCTCTTTTATACGGCAATCAATTGGTCTTCGCCGTTCCACCATGCCCGTGCCATGCGTTTAGTTGAGAAACCCCACGCAGCCTGGCCATTCGACAAAAGTAGAATCAATCCTCCTCTTGCTGGCTTGTTG
The DNA here is from genome assembly GCA_965224105.1 of Rhodothermales bacterium. Taxonomy (GTDB): domain Bacteria; phylum Bacteroidota; class Rhodothermia; order Rhodothermales; family JABDKH01; genus CBDCYH01. The sequence continues at coordinate 626,474 of CBDCYH010000001.1, forward strand.
TCTAGATCTTTCACAGTGTCACCCATGGAGGCGAGCGCGTTTTTTAGGGCGTCGCTGGCTTGCATCGATTTCGCGAGGTCGCAGGCGGATTTGCAAAGCTGCACGGTTGCAATCGCTTCTCCCCAACCCGTAGCACTTGCCCCCGCCGCGGTGGAAGCAAAAAAACCGGACCCGGGCAATGGACTGTCACCTATACGTCCAACAGGGCGGTACGGCGTTCCACCGGTCGAGGTGCCCGCTGCAAGATTGCCCATTTTGTCTCGGGCAACACATCCGACCGTACCCCGCGGCACCGGCTGCGATTCCACAGAAAACGACTTGGCCATGTGCTCGTACCGTTTTTGCAACCGACGATACCGCCTAAGCTCCCTCTCGCACACCAATTGTTCGTTGGCTATTAACTCGATCCCGCATTCTTCCGCAATCCTCTCGGCACCAGAGCCAACGAGAAATCGCGCTTCCTGGCGAGGGTCGCCGCGAATCAGGTTTGCAACTTGGATAGGGTTCTTGAGTCGTCGAACAGCACCAACGGATCCGAATCGTGCATCCGATCCCGTCATGATCCCGGCGTCCATCTCGACCGTCCCCTTTGCGGTTAGGACCGAACCACAGCCAGCATCGAAAACACCGCTGTCTTCCATCGTTGCTATCGTTGCCTCGACTATCCGGTGTGCCGGCATTCCGGCGATGGCAGTCCTGATCGCCACGTCCAGACTTTTCTCGAGCGATCGGCGATGCTCATCCACGAAGTCATCTGGGATAGACCACGCCCCGCCATGAATAATCACAGCAGGCCGCGCCGGATCGTGGTTAAAGAGACGTGAATGGATCATGACCGCCGAAGAAGTGTCGAGCAGTGTGAAAATAGGCAAAAGTACCCACTAACCGCCGTTTCTGGCTCAGGAGCTGGTCGGAGGCGTAACTTTACCGTCGCACTTACGTTTCGCTACCATCCGGGTATTCTTGAGACAATCACTACCAACACCAACCCATATTCATGACCCGACTCCAAACGGGCGGAACAGTCGCAGGACTAGTTATCCTCTCCCTGCTGCAATTGAACTGCGGCAACGACGCCCAGTCGCGAAATAATGAGAATTCCGACCGCAAAGCACCGCCGGTGCCCGTCGAAACAGCGATCGCAACCAACGGAAGTATATCTGCCTTTTTCACCGGCACTGCCTCGCTGGAAGCCGAGGATGAAGCCCTTGTTGTTGCAAAAACTGGTGGTATAGTCCAACAACTGTTTGTAGAAGAGGGACAATATGTTGAAGCCGGCGCACCGCTTGCCAAGCTGGATGACGAGAGGCTCGTGCTGGAGCTCGGACGCGCTGAGGCATCCCTCGCGAGGCTCCAGGCAGAACATGACAGAAAAATGGGCATGTTCGAAAAAAAGCTAATCAGCGCAGAAGAATACGAGCAAATCAAAGCCGATTTTGAATCACAGCAATCGGTCGTCAACCTTGCGTCTCTCTCGGTACGGCATACCACCGTTACGGCACCCATATCCGGAGTTATCTCGGAACGTCTGATTAAAGTCGGCAATATGGTGCAAACCAATCAGTCGACATTTCGGATTACAGATTTCAATCCGCTGTTGGCTGTGATGCACGTCCCGGAACGGGATCTGGACAAATTTTCACGGAATCAGAAAGCCGAACTCACGGTGGACGCAATTTCCGGGACGAGTTTTACTGGACGCATCAAGCGAATTAGCCCGGTGGTTGATCCTCTCACGGGGACCTTCAAGGTCACCGTCGAGATTCGCGATCGCTCAAGACGCCTAAAACCCGGAATGTTCGGCCGAGTGAATATTGTTTTCGATACGCGGGAAGATGCGATCCTGATACCGAAGCAGGCAGTTGTTTCGGAGGACGGTGGAACCTCTGTTTACGAGGTGGTAGGCGACACGTTGGCTCTTCGCCGTGATGTCGAAATTGGCTACCAGGACGAAAGGAATGCGGAGCTGATGACCCCCGAGCTTGTCAACAAGGTCCTGATCGTGACCGGCCAAAACAATTTGAGAGACAGCAGCCTGGTTGAGCCAATCAACTAGGACACACCCCAATGCATCGATGAATATTGTAGAGCTGGCCACGCGTCGCAGAGTCACCATCGCCATGTTTACGTTGGCGACGCTCGTGTTCGGCCTCGTTTCGCTGTCGCAGCTAAAAATTAATCTACTGCCAGATCTCTCCTACCCAACGTTGACGGTAAGAACGGAGTACGTGGGCGCGGCACCCGTCGAGATCGAAAACCTCATCACGAAACCTATCGAAGAGGCCCTCGGCGTTGTCAAGAACGTCAAACAACTCCGATCGATCTCGCGCAGTGGCCAATCGGATGTAACACTGGAATTCGAATGGGGAGCAAACATGGACATCGCTCGCCAGGATGTTCGTGAGAACCTGGACGCGCTTTCACTGCCACTAGATGCGCAAAGTCCGCTGATTCTCCGATTCGATCCTTCCCTCGACCCGATCGTCCGGCTTGGCTTCTACTCCACGGGTCGGCCAGACGATTCGGAGCAACTCACGCGACGGGTGGCAGATTCGCAATCCGAATCGGAAGCAACAGAGGCATTGACCCTGTTGCGTCGGTTTGCCGATGAGGAGATTAAGAAGTCGCTGGAGGCCGCAACAGGCGTGGCCGCCGTAAAAGTTAGCGGCGGTTTCGAGGACGAGGTGCAAATCCTCGTCGACCAGAAAAGGCTTGCACAATTATCATTGCCGATCGAGCGGGTATCTGATGTGCTACGGGCCGAAAATGTTAACATGTCGGGAGGCAGGCTGGAAGAGGGAACACAAGAATTTCTGGTTCGGACCGTAAACCAGTTCACAAGTGTTGAGGAGATGGCTGATGTGATTATCGAAACGCGTGGCGGCAGGCCCGTATATCTGCGCGACATCGCCGAGGTGCGTTTGGGCCACAAAGAACGAGAAGCTATCACCCGCATGAATGGCCGAGAGGCGATAGAGATAGCCGTTTACAAAGAAGGAGATGCGAATACGGTTGCTGTTGCCAGTGCGATTAAGCAGCGATTCGATTCAATCCAAAGAGATCTCCTCGACGGCACTTCCATGAAAATGGAGATTGTCTACGACCAGTCGGTATTTATCAATTCCGCAATCCGGGAAGTGGTAAACGCAGGCATGATTGGCGGATTGCTTGCAATCATAATCCTCTACTTGTTTCTCGGCGACTTCCGCTCCACAGTGATCATCGGTTTATCCATTCCGATCTCCGTAATCGCCACCTTCCTCTTGATGTTCTGGAGTGATCTGACGCTCAACATCATGTCGCTTGGGGGTCTCGCTCTAGGTATAGGCTTGTTGGTAGACAACTCGATCGTTGTCCTTGAGAATATTGCCCGTCATAGAGATATGGGGAAATCAAATTTGATTTCGGCCAGAGATGGCGCTTCGGAAGTTGCAACTGCCGTCATCGCTTCGACTCTAACTACAATTGCTGTCTTCTTTCCTCTAGTGTTCGTCTCCGGAATTGCCGGACAGCTGTTTAAAGATCAGGCTCTGACTGTTACGTTCTCGTTGCTCGCTTCCCTGGTTGTAGCCCTTACACTTATTCCAATGATGACATCCATAGGGGGAAAGGCAACATCAGACAAGGAACGAGAAACGCAACCTCCAAAGTCAAAACTTCTACGCCCTTTCTATTACCTGTGGAAACTAATCTCATTGATAATCCCGAGCTATATCGGCAAGATTATCCACACGGTCGTTACCCTTTTGAGCAGGCTTCTTAAGTTGATTATCTCGCCGCTCAGCTGGGCTTTCAAGAAATTCTTTGTGGCGGTAAGCAAAGTGTACCGACCAATCCTCAGCTGGTCGCTGAGCAATCGAATAGTGGTTGTCGCAACTGCATTCATCCTACTGGCTCTCTCCCTCCTTCTAGTGCGGAATCTAGGAGTCGAACTGATCCCACAGATGGATCAAGGAGAGTTTGTTGTTGATTTCAGACTGCCGCAAGGCACTCCACTCCAGTCAACAGATGCAGCCCTTGCCTCATTGCAAGACAGCGCAACTGAGAACCCGTTTGTACGAAGCACCTTCGCCGTGGCAGGATCTGGGAATCGACTGAATGCGAACCCGGACGAGGGAGGTGAGAATTGGGGTGAATTGCACGTTACGTTGACTGACGGCGCTGGTGATGCGGCCAAGGCCGAGGCAGTCGACGCACTTCGAGAGGCTGCACAAAACTTACCAGGAGCAGAATACAAGTTCGAGGCTCCCACCCTCTTCACATTTGCTACGCCCATCGAGGTGGAAGTCTCAGGGTTTGACCTGGCAAAACTGAAATCGGTCTCGGGTGAAATAGCATCCCGCATGACTGCGTCGGACCGCTTTGCTGATGTCAAGTCAACCATGGAGGCCGGGCATCCAGAACTACAGATCATCTTCGACAGAGAACGAGCTGCCGCATTGGATATCTCAGTGCACGATATCGCAGACAGGGTTGTTAACCATGTGCGTGGTACCGTCGCAACAAGATATTCATGGCGCGACCGGAAGATTGATGTCCTCGTGCGAGCCCGAGACCAGGACCGGTCATCAGTTGATAAGATTTCGCAACTTGTAATAAATCCAGAAAGTGAACGCCCGGTACCATTGAGCTCCGTGGCCACCATATTTGTAGAAAACGGTCCGGGAGAAATCCGGCGGTCAAGTCAGCAACGGGTCGCGTTGATAACAGCCAACAAAACGTTTGGGGACCTGGGCGATGCCGTTCAGGAGATCGAAGGCATTATCTCCGGTGTTAGCATACCGACCGGGCTAACCGTTAGAATGTCTGGACAGAGCGAAGAAATGTCGGCATCATTCCGATCGCTACTCTTTGCATTATTGCTCGCCGTGTTTCTGGTGTACCTCGTCATGGCGTCCCAGTTCGAATCGCTCATACATCCGTTTGTCATCTTCTTCTCGATCCCGTTGGCAGCGATCGGCGCAATCCTGGCACTCTGGCTAACCGGTTCAACAATTAGTGTGGTTGTGTTTATAGGATTTATCCTGCTTGCCGGAATCGTGGTGAACAACGCGATCGTCCTTGTCGACCTGATCAACAAACTGCGCGAGAATGGACTTCCGAGGAGGGAAGCAATTGAACAGGCTGGCGCGCTTCGACTCAGACCGATCTTGATGACAACCCTGACCACCGCTCTGGGACTGCTACCCCTCGCACTCGGTTTTGGTGATGGCGCTGAAATCCGAGCTCCAATGGCAGTGACGGTAATCGGCGGGCTCCTGGTCGCAACATTACTTACTCTGGTGGTAATTCCAGTGATGTATTCGCTGCTTGATAGAGACGCACCGGTCAGACAGGAGGTCGCGTCATGAAGATTACCCGACTAGCCCTGAACAGACCAGTAACCACAGTAATGGTGTTCGTTAGTGCCGTTGTCCTCGGGCTGGTTTCCACGCGACTTATTCCGTTGCAGTACTTTCCTGAATTTGACATCCCGTTCATTTTTGTTGATCTCCCCTACTCGGGATCGAGTCCCGACGAAACGGAACGGCTAATTGTCAGACCGGCGGAGGAGGTACTTGCTACCATTCCCGGTGTTGAACGCATGTCATCCACAGCCCACAGCAACGGGGGCAACGTCCGGTTGATGTTCAAGATTGGAGAAGACACCGCGACAAAGGGAATGCTCGTTAGAGAAAAACTGGACGCGATCGTCGACCAGTTCCCATCAGATTTTACTCGTTACTACGTCTGGCAACGATCTATCTCAGATGAGTCTATTCTTGATCTCAGGATTTCATCCGAAAGGGATTTGTCGAATGCGTACGAACTGCTTAATCGCAAGGTTAAAAATTCACTGGAGCGGATCGACGGTGTATCTCGAGTGGAACTCAACGGCGTGGTTCCCCGAGAACTTCGGGTGGAGCTAAATGCAGACAGAGTAGCTGCACATAACATCAACGTAACTGATCTCGCGACGGACTTGCAGAATGCAAACTTTGCAGTCTCGGGGGGAAGAATTACGGACGCAGGTCGCAGGTTGATCGTCAGACCGGTTGGATCGCTTACAACGGCGGAACAAGTGGCAAATCTTGTGATCAACAAAACTGGCGTACGCCTACGCGACGTTGCCGACGTGACATACGATCAGCCAGTATTGGACTACGGCCGGCACCTCGACAGGTCTTATGCAATTGCGATCGAAGTGTACAAGGAAGGCGGAGCAAACACTGTCGCTGTCTGCGAAAGCATAATTAATGAGGTTGAAAAACTCCGGCAGGATCCCGAAATGAGAGGGATCGCGATATATGAGATGGATAACCAGGGAGCCGGAATAGTCTACTCCATTAGAGAACTACTGAAGGCTGGCGTAACAGGGGCATTCTTTGCGTTCGTCGTTCTCTTCTTCTTCCTCCGCCGATGGTCGACAACGACCATCGTAGCACTCTCGGTGCCCATTTCGCTGATTATCACACTGGGTGTACTCTACTTCGCCGGAATCTCGCTCAACATTTTGACCATGATGGGTCTGATGTTGGCTATCGGAATGCTTGTCGATAATGCGGTTGTTGTAACAGAGAGTATTCACCGGCACCAGCTGTTGAGCCCGAGCGACCCGCGCGGATCCAGCATTCGCGGCGTAAAAGAAGTTGGCCTTGCCGTCACCGCAGGTACTTTTACGACCGGCATTGTATTTCTGCCGAACATAATTAGTCAGCAGGATCAGATCTCGCTTTTCCTGAAACACGTATCTATTACGATTTGCGTTGCGCTGGCTGCATCACTCCTGGTCTCTCAAACTATTGTACCGATGCTAACCGCGCGGCTCAAGCCGCATGACTCGGGTCGCAAGCTAACCATTGTCGACCGAGGAATAGGGTTATACAAGAAAGTTCTCACGTGGACGCTTAGACACAGGGCCATCACAACAATCGCCTCCGTCCTGATCCTGGGAAGTGGATTTCTTGCAGGCCAACTGGCGAACTTTGACTTTGGAGATGACGAGGGTGGTGAACGACGGATTAGGCTGCACTATCACCTGGACGGAACATACCAGCTTCCCATTGTGGAACAGGCGGTTGATACAATTGAAGACTACCTTTACGCGAATCAGGAGAAATTTGAAATAGAGTCGGTGTATACCTGGTATACAACCAATCAGGCATCATCGACGATATTGTTGATTGATGAGAAGGATGCAGAGCTTGAGCCAGACGAGATTGAAGAACTAATCCAGGAGGATTTGCCTAAGCTGGCAATCGCGCGTCCGAATTTCTCCTGGAGAAGATCCGATAGCAGAGAAGAGAACATTAGAGTAGTCGTCCAGGGAGAATCAAGTGAGGTATTGTCTGAGATTGCTGAGCAACTTGCGGAGCGAATTAATCTCATGGATGGCTTCAAAGACGCGCTCAGCGAATCTGAAAAAGGATCAGAAGAGATACACATATTGGTCGACCGTCAACGCGCACGACAGTATGGTTTTTCGTCTCAACAGATTGCGGGCACTGTCTCGTCGGCAATGAGGGGTCGCAATATCCGCCGGTTCCATAACGAAGACGGAGAAATCGAACTGCGCCTTCAGTACAAAGATGGTGACAAACAAACCACATCAGACATAACCAACCTCACCATCCAGCGTACGGGGCAATCACCTATTAGGCTGGCGGCGCTGGCCGATGTTAAGAGGTCAACCGGACCGCGGTCGATCGAAAGAGAGCAGAGACAAACGGTAGTCGGGGTCCATGCCAAGCTGGATGGAATCAATAGTGGAGATGCTCGGCGACAGCTGCAGCAGCTAATGCAGAGTTATCAGTTGCCTCCCGGATACAACTGGGGCTTCGGCACGCAGTTTAACCGAGACCAGGAATCGCAGAACATTATGCTGCGAAATGTTCTCCTGGCCTTAATGCTTATCTACCTCGTGATGGCAGGTCTGTTTGAGTCGCTGATACATCCTCTTGCGATCTGGATCTCGATGCTGTACGGCATTGTCGGTATGATGTGGTTTTTCGTTGTGACTAAAACCATCATATCCATTCTCGCGTGGATTGGAGGGCTTATCCTAATTGGCGTGGTTGTAAACAATGGGATTGTCCTTGTCGAACATATAAACAATCTGCGTCGTGAGGGCCAGGATCGAACAAGTGCGGTACTCCAGGCTGGAGCAGAACGCTTCCGCCCGATCTTGATGACTGCCGCTACAACGGTATTGGGACTAATTCCGCTTAGCTTATCCAACACGCTCATCGGTGGAGATGGGCCTCCATACTATCCGATGGCTCGTGCTATCGTCGGCGGACTTTCCTTTGCAACCATTGTTACGCTCCTGATCTTGCCAACCATCTATATCCATCTGGATAATCTGCGTGGTTGGGGCAGCACAATCGTCTCCAACTCCAGGTCAGGCTTTGGGACAAAAGTCAAACTCTAGGCCGGTTCAAACAGAGCAACGGTTGCACCAGATGGGTCGCGAATATAGGCGTACCTTCCTGCACCTCCCATGGTCTTTACATCCACCACAACCTCTCCGCCCGCTTCTCTGCATGCCGCCAAACTCTCGTCGAGGTTTTCAACGTTGATGTACATAAGCCATCCGGATGGCAAACCCTTGTTACCTCCGCGCGAATGACAGATGCCCGCAACGGCCGTGTCGGATCCCGGCGGCACCATGGAATAGTCAGAATACTCACCCATGGAAACGTCTTGACTAGTCCAACCCACTACTGATTGATAGAACTTGCGAAGACTTGCAGCGTCGTCAACGGTAATATCGATCCAGCCAATGGTACCAGGCGCGGCTTTTTCGTTTGTGCTCATTGTTCACCTTGTCACGAATAGTTCGATCCAAAGTTAGCGAGCACCTCGGATGTAACCAACCGGACTACTTTGGCAGAAGTACGTCGAATCGACCGGTGATTCCAACCTTTTGGGAATCGGCAAATTGCCAATACTGTTCGCGGCCGCGAAGCACCAGGGAATACGTTCCCTGAACGCGCTCATCATCCTGGAACTGGATGGAAATAGAATTACTCGGGCTGGGTTCGATCCACGCGACTGCTCGATCGATCGCGCTTGTCCGGACACTCATACCAGCATCCGCATTCTCGATCTGGTAGTAACCAACTCCTTTGTAATCGGGCACGGTCAAGAAGACGATTTCCGTCGTGTCCCCTCTTTGAAAAGTCCCAAGAAATTCAACCATCCCTTCGCCGACAACTCGCATCTCACCCTCGCCCTCCCAAACTTCGTCGCCGACCTCGGCCGTGAACGGATAATCGAATCCGGATGCATCATCTCCGGAATAGATCTCGCATCCTGTGAGCATTGCCGCGAGTACAAAGCAACACCAGAGCGAAGTCCCTATTTTCATTTTTGATCTACCCATACTCCTAACCAATGGTAACGAGATATTTTGTCAATATTGCATTCCTGTTGGGGTTGGAGCTAACGGACAGCCGAAATGACCAAACGAATCCAAGACCCCCGAATTGCTGCGAGTATTCTGCAGTCTGGCGGAATTGTGGCCATTCCAACCGAAACAGTTTACGGGCTAGCAGCGGATTCCACGAACAAACATGCAGTTAACCGAATCTACAGGATCAAGAATCGACCTGCTGGCAATCCACTCATCGTTCATGTCGGCACTCAGGAAGGGCTCGGCCAGACGGGAATCATCGATCACGCATATATACGTGATCTTGTCGATTCATTTTGGCCAGGACCCTTGACTCTCGTAGTCAACCGCCACCCTGATTTCCCGGACTATGCATGTGCCGGGCTCCCAACGATCGCGGTCCGAATGCCGCATCACACGGTTGCTCTGGATGTTATTAGACGGGTCGGGTCTCCCCTCGCCGCACCCTCGGCGAATATTTCTGGTCGGCCTAGTTGCACCAACTGGATGCAGGTGTTGGAAGACTTGGATGGGATGATTGATGCAGTACTAACACACGATGAGCCTTTACTCGGGCTTGAATCGACAGTTGTCGACTGCACCGGCACGGTCCCACAGATTATGCGTCCAGGATTTGTCACAGTCGAACAACTGCAAACCGTCGTCGACCGCATTAATGTATCTGCGACGGAGAATGCCCGGAGTCCGGGGACGCGGTACCGGCATTATGCGCCAAAGGCCAGAGTAGTACCAGTAGACATGCCCCAAAAAGTATCCATGGCTGACAAGGTCGCCTACATCGGACTGGGCGTGGAGAGCGAGCAACCAACCGGTTACGTCGAGGTTCGGTTTTGTGCCTCACTGCACGAGTACGCCAAAATATTCTATTCCTTTCTCCGTGAATGTGATGCGGCTGGCATCTTAGAGATTCACTGCCAGACAGCGACTCCGGAACGATTGGGAATTGCCCTCAACGATAGAATCAATCGGGCTGCATCCGGTAGCTCCCGCGAGTCACCCTAATGGCGGTATCCAGAATCCCGGGCAACCGGCGCATGGCTTTCATTCCAAACTGCGTTGCGTAAGGACGGACCAGGAAATTGTGAAACCATCTGCCCCACCGCATCCGAGTCGAATACTCATCGAGCCATTCGGTCTTGTATCTTTTTTGGGGGTCATCCACTGCGCCATCGAGTGCACCAGCAATTATTCTCGCCGCCATGATGCCGGATTGAATTGCCATTGACATCCCATCGCCGCAGAGTGGCGCGATCATCCCGGCCGAATCGCCAGCAAAAAATATTTGGCCCGCAACGGGCATTCGAGGTCTGAAAGTGAGCTGACTCGCAGCGCAGAATGCGGGATCAACGCGGTCCAGCTTATGACACCGGCTTTCTAGCTCAGTGTTTTGTTTCCCCATAAGCTCCAACATCATTCTCGGATCACCACCGGCTTCCTGCAACAGTCTTTTGTCCGCGATCCAACACATATTGACCAACTCACCCTCGACCATGGACATTCCGCAGTAGCCTCCGCGAACAGGAAACATCTCTATCATCTTACCAAGGTCCAGTCCGCGATAGTGGGCTTTGAACGCAACGTAGGGTGAATCTATATCAGGTTGGAAACCTTGCAACATATTAACAAGCCTGCTGGAGCGACCGCAGGCGACCACAACAAACCTCGCGCGGTCTATACGATCATCTGATCGACAGACCAGAATCTGCTTACCAACTTGATCAACCATTTTCACAGTATGACCCCTAACAATATGGGCTCCTTGTCTATACGCCTCATCAAGACAAATGGCATCTAGTCTGTTCCTCGATATGCCGAGCGCTCCTCCGGGAATACAGGCACTAACCTCAGCAGTGTCGTTTGCTATCCTTACTCGTTCCAATGTTGTGGCACCCGCCGCTTCCAGCCGTTCTAGGACGCCCAGATGTTCCAGAAGAGACCTTCCCTCTGGTGAAAGAAACTCTCCGCAAAGTTTCTGCCTTGACCCTCGCGACTTTTCAATCAGGCATACGGATAACCCTGCCTGCCTGGCCTTGATAGCTGCGGCCGATCCTGCCAGTCCACCGCCTACGATGCATACGTCGTGAATCATTTCGTGCGGTCCGGAGCTGAATCAGCCAGATACCGAAAAAGGATTGTGCGTTCGACCTCCAGGTCCACCCCTGCCGAATACCCAAGTCGCCTAATATCGTCGGCGGAATACGCCTTTCGAACGGAAACGGGTCCATCATACCTAACCATCTCGCAGAATGGTAGTAATCGTGTGAATCCCCTTAAAGCGAAATACGAAAGTTTACTGGGTCGCAGGTCATTGATCAACACTCTGGCACTCACGCGCGCCATCTCTCTAAGGGAGGTGATTGCTTCATCTTCGTTCAAATGATGCAACACAAGAGACGCTGTGCACAAATCGAACGTCTTATCTTCAAATGGAAGCGCGGTTGCATCCGCGACGTGAAACGTAAGTGCACCGTTGTATGGAGTTGAATCTGATTCATTTTTAGCGATGTTTACAACACTCGGATTACGATCAACACCGACTCCAAAGATCTTTACGCCACGTCGTAGTGCGAACCTGTGAACGTGTCGCAGGTGCTTGCCCGATCCACATCCGATATCCAACAGTGAAAAGGAATTGACGCGTCTCTGACGAACAAACTTACCGATACGACGATTCGTTGCAAGGTAGCCTGCAAACAAGGTGGTCAACAAATCTATTTGTTTCAGTGCTTGCTGCAGTTCCGTTACGCTCCGACCCGATTCATCCATCTGCTCTGGACCTTCGTGTCGCGAAATGAAATGAAGAGCAGACAAATCTACACCAGAGACATCACTTCATCGTCACCCTTTTTACTAATCACGGGCACGACGGCGTCCACTGCCGGATATCCTACGGGTAGCAACAAATATGGCCGCTCATTTTTTGGTCTCTCAAGAAGTTCCGCAAGGAAGCCCATCGGACTTGGGGTATGTGTGAGCGTGGCCAGGCCCGCGTTGTGAATTGCAGTGATGAAGATTCCGGCCGCAATTCCAACCGACTCTGAAACGTAGTAATGTTTTTCCTTTGCACCATCCTCGGTCAGTCCATAACTCTGTGCAAACAATACAACTACAAAGGGAACCGTCTCGAGGTAACTCTTATTAGCATCTGTACCAAACTGCTCTAATTTTTGCAGCCACTCTGCAGGCGCACGGCCACCTTCATAGAATTCCCGTTCTTCTTTCTCCGCGCCTTCTCTTATTCGAGCCTTCTGCATGGCGTCGGACACAATCGCAAAATGCCAAGGTTGCTGATTTGCACCGCTTGGGGCAGTACACGCTGCTCGAACGCAATTCTGAATTATCTCTAATGGAACCGGGCGGCTGGAGAAGTGCCGGACGGACCTTCGTCCTCGCATTGCTTCCAGGAATTCTCTAGATCGCTCCAGTGAATTGACCGGTTCCATTTCATCGAACGCCAGTTTCGTAAATACTGCCATACTGCAATTGACTGTCTACAATGTGACTGCGTACCTATCGTGATCGGTATCAAGGACCCAGCCAGCCTTTTCATAAAGAGCCTTAGCCTGAAAGTTGGTCTTTTCGGTCTCCAACTCCAAACCAATGGCCTTAGATTCTCTTCCAAATGCTTCGGCGGCCTTGATTAACGCCCGCCCGGCGCCGGTTCTCCGGCCTTCTCGACCAACAAACAGGTCGTTCAGCAGCCAGGTCCGTCCCAGATTGACACTGGAGAATAACGGGTACAATTGAGTGAATCCGAGGAGATTACCACCGACGACCGCTTCGCAAACCAGAACCGTAGATTCCTCATTCCTGAATCGGTCCATTAAAAATCGAGCGCAGTCCTCCCGATTACTAGGCTGACGGTAAAACTGTCGATATTCATCAAACAATATTGATAGTTCGGGAATATCGCGCTCTTCCCATTTTCGGATGCGGAAATTGATCACGACGTTCTATAATTTGTTAGTCAACTCAGTGTCGCTGCCGCCTATCTATCTCGACTCTTGCGGCAGCCATCACCCATTTTCGGAGTGTAATTATATGGCATCAAGAAAACTAGTTTTTCTCCTTTCACTGATGACATTTGTTGGCGCGGCCGAGGCTCAGATCCACCCCGGTGAGACAGGAGCGACGCTCATCGCTTCTCTGCAGACGGACTATACTCCTGCTACCGTACTATCGCTTGCTGCCGCAAAAGACACATTGTACAAGGCAATCAGCCAGAAAGACGGAGGTGTCTACGGCGTCTACACAGGATATTTCGTCCAGCTCGATGGTGTCCCTAATAGCGATCCCAGCCAAGACGTATACAACAATGGCGCGGGATTAAACATGGAACACACATGGCCACAGTCGCTTGGGTCTGGATCAGGCAATCCACGGTCCAATCTGCACCACCTCTTCCCAACACGAGTTGATGTAAACTCGGCAAGGTCAAACCTGCCATTTGTAGAGATAGACGATTCAGACACAGACGCATGGTACTATCTCAATCTCAACGAAAGTACACCTAGCGGAAGCGACCTATCACTTTATAGCGAACGCGATTCAAATGTCGGGTTCGAACCGCGACATGATCACAAAGGAAATGTCGCACGAGCGATGTTTTATTTCTACACAATCTACGAATCGGTAGCCGACGACCCATTCTTTGAGCTGCAGAAATTTGATTTGCGTCAATGGCATATTGATGATCCCGTTGATGCTGACGAGATTGCACGCTCGAACAAAGTTGCGACCTACCAGAGCGGTAAAATCAATCCCTTTGTGCACGACGAAACGCTTGTCGATCGCGCGTACTTCTCCGGCGGACTCCCGGTAGAACTGATTTCTTTTTCAGGAAGTATTGACAACAATCTTGCAACGTTTTCCTGGGTCACCGAATCCGAAAGAGATGTAATGTACTTCCAGATTGAAGGACACGGACGCGATATTGAATCTCGGATCTTGCACGAGGAGCCTGCTCGCGGTGAGAATGGAAGCGGTGATTCGTATGCTGCTAGTGTTGCAATCCTACCTGGTGTTACGAGATACGTGCTGAGCGAGATCACGAATTCCGGCAATCGAATCAGGTTGGATGAGGTGGAACTCGCTCAGACAAGCCAGGAAATCAGCATGTCTACCCCTTACCCCAACCCGACCAGCACATCTGCAGAGATCACCCTCTTTGCTCCTCGGTCGGAAGTTGTCGAAGTCTCCATCTACGACATACTGGGTCGACGGGTTAGCACGTTGTTTGCAGGGACCGTCGATTCGGGCAGGAAGCTATCCACGTCTGCAGCGAATCTCGGTCCGGGCCTGTTCATGATCGTGGCAACCAGCGACAGGCAAACCGTGTCCCAGAAGCTCATAGTCACAGATTAGCCGCTACTGCTTCTCGGTGCAGGAGAGCAAACTTTCTGGTTTTTGTCGTTTTAGTTGTGCATAGGAGTGCATCCTTCTGGCAGAATGTACTCTCACATCCATAACTCTCGCAAAACGACTCAATTTCAATGAAGAAGCTGCTACTGTTAGCGCTTGTTTTCTCCACCTCGCAAGCTGTATTTGCCCAAGCGGAGGGCGTAATAATTTCCGAAATCGTGGATGGCAACGAATTGGACGGTGTCCCGCGGTATGTCGAAATCACAAATGCGCACCCCTGGTGTGATGCTGAGCTAAAAGAATTTGTTCTGCGGCGCTACGCCGATGGAGGACAATTCTGTGCGCATACGCAGCTCACAGATGTAGTACTGAAACCGGGTGAATCGTATATCGTCGCGGCAGCTCAGTTCGACACTACCTGGGGCGGGCCATACAGCACACGACAGGCTGACCTCATCGACATTACTGCAAATGGAAATGGGAACGATGTTTACGAATTGATTTGGGTCAATCCCGAAAATCAGGAAGAAGAGATAGTAGACATGTACGGTGTTATGGGCGTTACGTCCGAGGCGCAGGAGTGGCACTTTATCGATCACATCGTCCAGCGCAACTTGAACGTGGTAGACAATAATGACGGCGCATTTTCCATGAGCGAATGGGGAATGGCATACTACGCTACAGACCTCGCAACACCCGGTTGGAGAGCCGAGTTTGCACAGACCTCGACAAGTGTGGAGGTTGAAGAGCTACGAGGTTTTGCGCTCGCCCAGAACTATCCTAACCCTTTCAACCCATCAACAAGCTTTACCGTGGCGGTGGACGAGCAGCAGGAAATCGAGATTGGTGTTTATGATGCGCTTGGTCGCCAAATTGAATTGCTCTTCTCCGGTACGGCTCTCCCCAACCAGACCCTGGAGTTAAACTTTACGGCACCCTCTGGCTTGCCTAGCGGGCTGTATCTCTACCGGGCTTCCGGACAATTTGGAACGATTACAAAGCAGATGACGCTCCTGAAGTAGTCCAACCCTAGTTGTCGGCACTTTGCCTGGTTCTCGTCACATGGCCCACAAGGTCATGTAATTGCTTTTCTACATTTCAAATTGTTACGTTGTGCGTGAAATGAGAATAGCATTGCGGGGGCAACGCCATGAAATCCAGCCTTCACCTTTTCCTGGCTTTATTTGTGGTAGGCCACACTTTGGCGCAACCAGCCTGGGAATCCGTCGACCTGGGTACCACTGAAGACTTGCATGCACTCGTCCGAGGCACCACCCCCTGGGTCGTGGGCACCAATGGTTTTGTAGCATCTGCCTCAAATGATCTTGAAACGTGGACGACACGCAATCTAGGCACGACTGAGGATTTCCTGTCAATCATAGGCCCGAGCACAACGTCGCGCTATCTAGCCGGAACGAACGGATCTTATTGGTTTACGAGGGACGGTGGTTCTTCGTGGCAGACGGAATCAATCCCAGATACTACACAAGCTTATGTGGTCGTGCGTCCAACTTCCACGTGGCTGGGACTCGGCAGCGAAGGAGCCATATATGCGGACCTGGCTATTGGGGGGACAGTAGCATGGATTGCGAGGACCAGCGGTACTACGGAAGCACTTCACGATGGGGCGAGTACAACCATTGTATTGGTTGTAGGAGATAATGGCACCATCCTTTCCGGAGATCCTCACGGCGAAAACTGGACACCTCTGACATCAGGCGTCACGGAGAATTTGTACGCAATCGAAGAGTATCTCGGAGAGTGGCTAATTGTTGGAGAGAATGGAATAATTCTAAAAAGTACTGATGACGGCATGACGTGGACCCCGAGATCGAGCGGAACGTCGTCTACCTTGTACGCAATGGACGGAATCTCCGGCCCACGACATCTCGTAGTGGGCGCAGACGGTGTTGTACTTGAAACTACAGACTTTGGCGAATCGTGGTGCCATCACAACACCGGCGTGTCAACAACCTTGCGAGCAGTAGCTGCCCCTGAACCTGAACAGTGGTTCGTCGCGGGGGACGACGGAACATTGCTGCGCTCCCAAACGCAAGGTGGAACTTGCTCTCCAGTAGCTATTCAAAACGAGGAACCGGGAGGGTTCTGGCTATCGCAGGCCTGGCCAAATCCGTCAGCAGAGCACGCAACTGTTTTGCTTAAAGTCGACCACCTGCAACGGGTCTCGGCAGGGGTCT
The DNA here is from genome assembly GCA_965224105.1 of Rhodothermales bacterium. Taxonomy (GTDB): domain Bacteria; phylum Bacteroidota; class Rhodothermia; order Rhodothermales; family JABDKH01; genus CBDCYH01. The sequence continues at coordinate 643,427 of CBDCYH010000001.1, forward strand.
ATGACACACTCGGACGATTGCAACTGAACATCTTTGACGGCCTTTTGTCTGCCGACGAATCCATGGCATTCATTATTGAATCGAGTTCGCTTACAGCTGGTACCTATGTGTTACGAGTCGAGGGAGAACGCTTCACCACGTATCGAACGATGACTGTGCTGCGATGAAAATTATCTTAGGTTACCCCAGAATGCATTTTCCGAAGATCGCGTCTCGCCTCTAGCCATTAGCAGGTTCTAAGCCGCGATGCAAAAAGAAAAGGGAATCCCTTTGAGGGATCCCCTTATCGAGAGAAAGCCGTCTTGCGCTCTAGTGAAACTGCTCCGTCTCTGTTGATTCTGCCATAGCTCCAGTGCTCGACAGTCCGCCTGTGGCTGCGTTCCGGACCTGGTCGAAGTAACCTGTTCCTACTTCCCGCTGGTGCTTCGTTGCCGTATACCCGAGTTGTTCTGAATCGAATTCTGCGTCCTGGAGTTTAGCATACGCCAACATGTCTGTTCGATCGTACTCTTCTGCCAATTTGAACATGGAGTAGTTCAGAGCGTGGAATCCGGCGAGCGTGATAAACTGAAACTTGTAACCCATTGCTCCTAACTCACCCTGGAATTTTTCGATCGTTGACTCGTCGAGATGTTTGCGCCAGTTGAACGAGGGCGAACAGTTGTACGCCAGCATTTTTCCGGGGAACTTCGCGTGTATCGCGTCTGCAAAAGCGCGAGCCTCGTCAAGATCCGGCTTGGAGGTTTCACACCAGATAAGATCAGCGTAAGGTGCGTATGCAAGACCGCGGGCGATAGCCTGATCCAGGCCAGGGTTTGTGTAAAAGAACCCTTCCGGCGTTCTTTCGCCGGTCAAGAATCGATGGTCCCGCTCGTCAACGTCATTCGTAAGCAAATTAGCCGCATTGGCGTCGGTCCTGGCAATCAGCAGTGTCGGTACACCCAGCACATCAGCAGCCAAACGTGCTGCTTGAAGGGTGTGGATGAATTGTGAGGTTGGAACCAAAACTTTCCCCCCCAGGTGTCCGCACTTTTTCTCAGACGCAAGCTGGTCTTCAAAATGAACTCCCGCTGCTCCCGCTTCAACCATTCCCTTCATCAGTTCAAAGGCGTTGAGTACGCCGCCGAATCCGGCTTCTGCATCAGCAACAATAGGAGCCATCCAGTAGTTTTCGGTACACCCTTCCGAGCAGGCAATTTGATCTGCTCGCTGGAGCGTCTGGTTTATTCTCCTCACCACGTTGGGAACACTGTTGGCTGGATAGAGGCTCTGGTCTGGGTACATGTGCCCCGATAGATTGGCGTCTGCTGCTACTTGCCACCCACTCAGGTAGATGGCTTTCAACCCCGCTTTCACCTGCTGCATTGCCTGGTTACCTGTCAACGCACCCAGCGCGTGTACATAGTCTTCGTTGTGTAGTAGGTACCACAGTCTCTCCGCGCCACGCTTTGCATGTGTGTGTTCTACTAAAAATGATCCACGTAATCGAACCACGTCGGCCGGAGTGTAATTTCTTTGGATATTTTTCCAGCGTGGATTTGATTTCCAATCATTCTCGATTGCACGCTCTGCGATTTGAGCAAGCGAATGACAGTCTGATTTGAATTCCATAGTGGTTCCCTTTTGATTCATTGGTGAGTGGCGTCCCGGTGTCTATCCGATTCCCCGCCGCAAGGCAGATCGTTTATCGTGTCTCCCAAGACCGCATATCTCCGACTGATTTGTGAGAAATGGCCTGAAGTCTTTTTCCAGAAAGATTGTCTGTGCATCTTCTGCGGCTGCATCAAATCGTGCCAGCTCAGATTCCAGTTCTTGCACGAGAGAACCTTTCATGGCAACGCGGATTTCGCTCTTGATGAGTTGTAGCTCTTCGTGAAATATCTTCTGCACGAATTCCTCTGTCACCGCCTGCCCTCCCTCGAGGACGACACCGTGCTTGATCCATTGCCAGGTCTGGGCTCTCGAAATCTCGAGTGTTGCTAGATCTTCCATCAGGTCATCCCACGCGACGCAACCGATGTCATCGTTCCATCCTTTCATGTAAGCAATTCCGACGCGGACGTTAGTCCGTAGTCCGCGCATTGTCTTTTCTCCCTCGCTTCTTGGAAGCAAATCGGGAAAGTCTTCGACATCCGGCATCACATCGAGTTGGTTGTCTCGTGGAAACGCCTTCATCGCAGGACCGATGAAGTATGGGTGCGAAACCCAGCATCCATCATGACCGATTGCGAACTCGAATTGCTTGTCGGCAATAACCTTCGCCGTTTGCTCTTCCCTTCGCTCGGCCGATTTCCCAGGCGTAAATGCCGCCATGCCTCCCATCCCAAATGCGCCGTGCTTGTGACAGACGCGAATCAAGTGGAGAACATAGTTTTTCATCCACGACCTGTTCATCGAGATGCTGGCTCGATCTGCCATTATCCGGTCTGGATGATTCTGCAGTGTCTTGATGTCGCTAAAGATTTTGTCCCACCGACCTCCATTTAGACCTGCAGCGTGCTCCCGGAACTCATACAATATTTCCTCCATCTGGAAAGCGGCCGGAAGCGTTTCAATCAGGAAAGTCGCTTTTAATGTCCCGACAGGAATGTCGAGCATGGACTGAGTTAACGTAAAGAGCTTATTCCACCAGCGAGCTTCCAAAAAATGCTCGCACTTCGGGATGTAGTATTTGGGAGTTTTGCCTTGATCGATCAGTACCTTGCCGGTATAAAACATGCACAATGCAAACTCAAGGAGGCCGCCAGCAACGGGCATGTCGTCTACGAGAAGATTACTTTCGTTCAGGTGCAGGCCGCGGACTCGCACCATTAGTAACGGTATGTCGTCTGGATCAATCGAGTATTTTTTCTCGGGCCGATCGGACCGTGCAGGCTGGACAAAGGTGAGCGTTCCCTCAGCGGCACCGATTACATTCTGCACTCCTGACATTACATTTCGCCAGGCTGGCTTTTGTGAGTCTTCAAAATCAAGCATCGCCGCATCTGCCCGATTACCATCGGAGGCCCGCGAGAGCATATTGATAACCATTTTGGCGTTACCAACCGGACCAGTAATCTCGACGCGCCGGGTCAAAAGGTCTGGTGGCAGAGGATTGACCATCCAATCGCCGCGTGCCGCCAACGTGTTATCCATGTCGTATTCCGGGCACGTTCCAGCATCAAACTCGGCCTGACAAATGGATCTGGCATCCAGGAGTTGTAGCCGCTCGCCGTCCAATTCCCGGTGTAGACTTGCAATCAAATCGAGCGCTTCCCGGCTAAGTATTTTCCTTGCCTGGGGCGTATATGCAGCTTCGTTAATTTTCACGCCGGATCCGAGATCAACCCAGCGTACCTGAGAGCTTACTGATGAAGCATTAACCCGTGAAGAATCGGTCTTGTCCAAAACCTGCATAGTCACTTTCGCTGATCTAGGTGGAATTCCAGTTGTATTGGCGCTTGGCACGAAGCGTCCTATACCTAAATCAGTCCAATCTCAAAAAGTGACAGGCAGCCGCCGAACAGGCGGTTTTTTAGACCAGATATGTTTGCAGATGGATGAAGCCAATCCCGTTTCGGGACTGAAAGCAACGATTCGAATGACGAGAGATTACGCCTTCACCAAGCTGTAAATACGACCATCGAAACCACAGATAAACAGGTTGTCTTGATGATCCACGCCAAACGATGCGACTCCAAATCGGGCGCGGACCAGCTGTTCGTTAACCCACTCCCCGTCGCCATCCCGATGCAAACTCCAGATACGCCCGGAGACAAAATCTCCGTATACATACTTCCCGGCCAGACCCGGCAAAGCCTCTCCCCGATAAACATACCCCCCGGTGACCGAAGAATTTCCACTCCGATGAGAATATTCAAACACTGGATCGATTAAGCCATCGACCTGACATCCTGTTTTAGGCTCAAAGCAGTGTGCTCCTTCCCGCTCATCCCAGCCGTAATTCCCACCCAACTCGACGATATCTACTTCCTCGTACGCATTCTGGCCTACATCGCCAACCCATAACTCATTGGTCTCGTTGTCAAACGAAAACCGCCACGGATTGCGGAGCCCGTAAGCGTAAATCTCCTCCCTGTAGTTGTTTTCATTTCCGACAAAGGGATTGTCTTCCGGTATGGAATATGTCCTCGAGTCGGTGACATTATTGACATCGATTCGGAGTATCGAACCAAGCAACGTCGTGGGGTCTTGCCCGTCTTCGTTAGGATCACCACCTGCGCCCCCATCACCCAGGCCGATGTAAAGAAACCCATCTGGTCCGAAGGCGATGCCTCCACCGTTATGATTTCCGAAGGGTTGGCGCACCTCCAACAACCGCACCTCTGATGACGGATCCGCGGCCGATTCGTCTGCTTGCTCGAACCGCGCAATTACCGTTCGCCGCGGTTGTCCCGTAGTGTAGTTGACGTAGAAGTATCCATTTTGACTGAAGTTGGGGTGGAATGCAAGTCCGAGCAATCCCATTTCATTGCTGCCGTCGTCCACCCGGTCGCGGATATCGAGGTAAACCGTTTTCGATTCTGTATTAATATCGTTATCAAAAACGCTAATCAGCCCACGCTGTTCAACAACAAACGCTCTGGAATCGGAACCGGTGACCTGGAAATCAAGTGGTCTCTCGAATTCCAGGTTCGGAAAGGCGGGGACAAGCCGGTATTGCGCACCGGACTCCATACCCGTGCAGCCGGCTACCATCATGCATATACAAATAAAACAGAATCTTCTCATCACGGAATATGCCATTCAAAACGATTATCGGATCTGGTCCTTACCACATCTTGTTGTTTTTGTTTAGGAGGGCGAATAATCGCGCAATTCCAGGCACGGTAGGCATCTCAAATTGTTACACTGATGCGCATCTGTCTCCGTGCTAAATACCCTTCTGGGCAGTAAATTACGGCTCTCTTGAACTTTCGATGGGGTCTTGCCAGAATTGGGTTGTTGGTCTGTTTCTTGCCCGTACAAGAACCTCAACATGGTTGGATTTTATCAAGGTTTGCTCTCAACCGCTATTTCCAACTTTGGAAACGTTATATAGAGTTCCGGCAATTGTGGGCACCCCAAAAATATGGTTGAAATGAAGTACATACTTACCACGAAGAAAATTTTATTTGCCACTGCTTTACTAGTTGGCTTAAACGTTGGCTCGGCAGCCGCTATGTCCGCAGACACAACCCAGGCAATGATTGCTGTTCCCGAGATCCTTGTCCTGAGTCCGGGTGAATCTGCAACTACGGCAATTTCTGTCATAGATAGTCTTGGAGCGACAGTGACAGGAACATTAACCTATTCAGGGTTTGACACCTCTCTCGTCGATGTCTCAGCCGAGGGAATTGTCAGTGGAAAGGCAGTCGACGCCAACGGAGTAGGGACAACGGTTTTCGTCTCAGTTGACGGTACATATATAGACAGACCTGTGATCGTAAGGCTGTTCGATGCGCCGCAGATTTTCAACTTTGAAACTATCGTGAGCGAGAAGAACCGGATTACTTATCCCTCCTCGATTGACGGTATCGACGTTTCGGCGATGATGACTGATTTTGATGTCTTGCAAGTCCTCGACCATGTCCATACCATTGAAGGTAACTTTGTCAACACGGATCCTTTGGCTGGCAATCTGCAGCTAATCACGCTTGAGCCCCAAATAGCTGGACCGGCGACCATCTGCTCGAACGTTGGAAATCACTTTCGGATTTCCTGGCCGGAAGGCACCGGCACAAATTTGCAGAACTGTTTCCAAACAGCGTTTGTAGCGCCTTATGCTCCCGCATGGGATCTACTTTTCCACGAAATAGGTCATGAGTACCACCTCAGCTCACCAGTCTTCAATCGCGGAATCTCCCTGGAAAGCGTCCTGTTTTACGAGTCGCTGGCTGACCTGTTTTTCTATGCCGTAACGCAGGAACTGCTGGGTAACCCAACTGCCTATCCGATCAATGAGATGGCGCGAGCATCGCTCGAGGCAGGCCAACAAAGTAGACTGACTGCCTATGAGAATCAGGCTGATGATTGGATTACCGAAGGCGCGCGTCAAGAAGATTTAACCCGCTTCATCTTGATAGGACTAGTGACTAAAGAGATTCAACGCCGCCCTGATGAGTTCTATGAGCGCCTGTACTATATTTTCCGGCCCGAAAACGAAGCCGCTCTGGAAACAGTATTGCAGCAAGTTGAAGCGAACGGAAGTGATGGCGTCACATCCTTTTTTGTCGCACTACTTTCGGCAACATTGCAAACGGACCTGTCTTCCGTATTTGGAGACGACTACGGGTTTATAATCGATGAGACGCTCTTTAATGACGGTTATACCACCATGGAAGCGATCCTTCAAGGCAGCATATTCAGCGGCGTTGAGCAGGTTGCTGGTGTCCCAAACGGCTTCGAGCTCTCACAGAACTATCCAAATCCGTTTAACCCGTCAACGACGATCTCGTTTTCTGTAGCGCAACCGTCTGCTGTTTCTATCCGGGTCTTCGATCTCACGGGGAAACATGTTGCAACCGTCGCTAACGAAACACTCGGCGCGGGCAATTACACGGTCGAATGGAACGCTGAGAATCTGCCATCTGGCACGTATATCTACAAGCTCTCGGCAGGCGAGTATAGCGAATCGCGTGTCCTGACGCTCTTGAAATAGTCGTTCAATTCGGCGCCAGGAGAGAAGCGCCAAGTGAAAACTATTGATATCAATAAGCCTGGGTCCGACCCTAATGAACCCAGGCTTATCTGAGCGGAACACCGGGCTCGAACCGGCGACCTCAACCTTGGCAAGGTTGCGCTCTACCAACTGAGCTAGTTCCGCATGCAGGTCAAAATTACGTCTAACTTGACCCGCAATCAACCCACGAGGCTGGCTGATGCCATCTCCACTCACACGCGATCCCCGGGCTCACCAACTAGTCTCGAGAGCTCGATCGCCCGTGCGCTGAAGCCTGCAGACTTCCAAAACTTTAATCCGACTGTATTGGTCGCTGGTGTGCACAATACGATCTCGCTGACTTTGGATGCGGGAAGATTGCGAATCAAACATTGGATCAGCGCGGATCCAACTCCCAGTCGACGTGATCCAGGATCAACGAATAAATCCTGTACTAAAACCTCTAGATCCGGTTGGTATATGGGAAGAGGGTAGACAAGATGAGCGGTCAGAAATCCCAGGGCGAGATCCCCATCACGCCGCACAGCCACAAGCACGCTTGTTGCCTCTCCCCTGATCCACTCTGTTAGGTCACGACGGTACAACTTTTCTGCGTCTGCCGCCAGGCAAGGTTCTCCGACAACCTCAATCTGCAAACGGTGCCACATATCAACTATTACACTCATATCTCCAGTGTCAGCGGCTCTCACCTCAATGTATTCGTTTTCAAACAAAATTGTCCTTCTTGCACTCATGATTGCTTCGTACCGGTGCTACATTCGTGGTTCTGACCCGAGCTGTCGCCTGGAATCTATTTGATTAAAAAATGAGCGGACTCACTGCAATGCAAGCAAAGTTACTTGACGGAAGGGATTTTGCCAGTCAAGTTAGAAAAGAAGTCAAGGCCGATGTCGATGCCTGGCTAAGCCTGGGCCATCGCAATCCATACCTTGCGGTTGTTCTGGTCGGAGATGATCCAGCATCGGCCTCATATGTTCGAGGAAAAACCAAAGCATGTCGGGAAGTTGCGATAGATAGCGATACAATAACGTTTCCTCCGGACATCCCAGAGTCAGACCTCCTGAATAAAATTCATGCGTTGAATTCTGACAATAGCGTTGACGGCATCCTCGTCCAGCTTCCGCTCCCAGCGCACATCGATGAGGATTTGGTAATCTCAAGCATCGATCCGCGGAAAGACGTAGACGGCTTCCACCCGGAGAATGTAGGCCGCGCTGTACTCGGTCAGCCAGCATTCATCCCCGCGACTCCGGCAGGAATAATTGAGCTGCTGCGACGCGCAGACATAAAAGTTTCCGGTTCACACGCGGTTATCATTGGCCGCAGTAATATCGTTGGCAAGCCGCTTGCAAACATGCTGCTTCAAAGAAGCTTAAGCGCGACAGTTACCGTTTGTCACAGCAGAACTGCCGAGCTCCCCTCCCACTCTCGCCAGGCAGACATTCTGATCGCGGCAATAGGGAGAGCAGAATTTGTCACAACTGATATGGTGAAACCAGGCGCCGTGGTCATTGACGTGGGAATCAATCGCGTAGAAGACAATAGCCGCAAGCGAGGTTACCGCCTTACCGGTGACGTAGCTTTTGATGAAGTCTCTGAAGTGGCGTCAGCTATTACACCGGTTCCAGGGGGAGTAGGACCGATGACTATCGCAATGCTGCTAAAGAATACCTTGGCAGCCGCGAAAGCGCTAAGCCAAACTACATAGGACCGCTCGCTCAGACCGCGGTATGAACTGAGCACCTAATATATCATCCGCCCTGTCTTTATGCTTTCTTTCCGTACTTCTTCCTGTACAACTTCTTGGCCTGCGACACCCACTTGTCGCGCTTAATTCGATCCGGGAACGTATCAATGTTTTCCGATACCCACCTTACATCTGCAGCCGAAAGGTTTGCCACCTGCTTGAACTGGTATATCCCGAGCTTATTCAACGTTCGTTGCATAACCGGTCCAACTCCACTAATCTCCTTCAGGTCGTCCCGTTTGGGTGGTGCTTTCTTCAACAGAAATGCTGGCTTGCCATCCTTCTTTTTGCTGGCTGTCTTAGCTCTTGGTTTCAGTTTCGCTTTCGGCTTGACCGCCGCTTTTTTGAGCCTTGCCTCGAGCTCCTTAATTCGCTTCTTGTTCTTGGCTATTGACGCGTCGCGCTCGGCAATCTTCTTGGCAAGCTTGTCATAATCCGAGTATTTCTTAAGGCGAGTTTCCGAGGTGTTCACTCTCTTGCGCAAGGCAGTGACCGATTTCGATGCCTCTTTTAGTTCGGACTTATTGGACTTGAAGGCAACGTCCAGCTTCCCGTACTTGTCTCGAAGCCGGTCGTACTCTCTCTCTTTCGCCTTCGAAGTCTTCAACTCACGCTCGAGTTTTGTATAGGAAACGTCTTTTGCACGAAGATCTCTTTCCAATGAGGTCACTCGTGATTTTAATTTCACCATGTCCTCCAGTTTTGCCTTCACAACCTGCAATTCCTTGTCAAGCGTAATTCTCGCCCTTTCCGTTGCATTGTTTTCCGATTCGAGTTCTTTTACTCGCACCTTGAGATTGTTGTAATCGGTTTGCACTACGGCAAGTCGATTTGTTCGGTTTGCCAGCTCTTCGCGAATCTTCGCCAGGGTTTTGTCACGCTCTGTTATCGAAATCTCTACCTTTCGCGCCAACGCTTCTTTCTCGTCTCTCTCCTTCTCTACCTGTCGGACCATTAGTTCCATCTGACCGATCTTCGAGTTGCAGGTTGTCATCTCCGATTCGAGCGTAGCAATGCTCTGCTCACGTTGATGCAACTTGCCCTGCAATTCTTGAACGGCATCCGTTGTAATATTCATCCGGTTGACTAACTCGCTCTTCTCTCTCGCCAGCAAGTCAAACTCTTGATGACGGGAATTGAGCTGAGCCCTAACATCTTCGAGTTCGGTCGCATTTTGTTGCAACCGGTTTTCGATGTCGCTGTAGGCGGCATTGCGGTCGGCTAGTTCAGCCCTGAGCCTTTGAACCTCCTCTGCAGATTCATTCAACTGGCGTTGTAGTCTATCGCGTTCATCAGACCGTTCGTTGAGAAGCGTCCGCACCGTCTGCAGCTCGTCCGAATGATTTGTCAGCTGGCTCCTCAGGTCGGTAACCGTTTGGTTCGCATCACCAAGATCGCCCTCCAACCCAGCCACTCGACCACGCAATCCATTGAGATCGCTCTCATTTTTTACGCGAGTGGCACGGAGTTGCGCTTCCAGGTCCTCAATCGTGCCCCGCAGTGCAGTAATGGTACTTTGTGCTGATGTGTGATCTGCCAGTAAAGCCTCAACCCTCATTGACGTTTCCCTGAGCTCAGAATCGCGACTGGACAGATTCTCGCGAAGACTGCCAGCCTCCAGGCTAAGATCTGCGAGACTGGACTTCGTCTGCTCGTATTTCGTCGCAATAGTATCATACTCCCCGCTCTTACTCACATATCTATTTTCGAAATCTTCGGCCGTCAACCTGAGGTCGTTCTTTTCGCGCTCGACTGCTTTCAAGCGACTCGACCACGTTGACTCATGTTCACTGAGTTCTGATGCTGCAGAAGCACGCTTGAGCAGCCAGCCAATAATTCCGCCAAGCAGGGCACTCGCCAGCAGGCAGACAACAATCTGGGCAATTAAATAACTCATGAGGAGACTCTATATCTAATGCGACAAAAACATCCGTCTGATCGACGGCCATGAAATTTATGGACTTATAACCTGTATTTTCAATTATTTATCCATTTCACCATCCTAACGGGGTACGTATCTACCCCATTGCCTAAGCGATAAAAACGGAAAATCGGGCCACTATTGCAATTTGAACGGCATGTGCCTAAACCTCGCACATTGCCCTAACCCTAAGAGGTATTGCTTTCTGGCCGATACTCGACGATTGAGGGAATCCTGATAATAATTCGTCTTCTGACTGCCTCATGGGCTTTGTAAACAAAATTCGGACAATCACGAACCGCGCACCTATCGGACGCAACAGTAGGGTAATTGACGAAATAATGGCATCTCTGGCAGAAACTGTCGATAGTCAGTCAAGCGAGATTCTACGCGGATATAAAGAGATTGCTTTGTCGAACACTGATGGGAGCCGATCGGTCGGTGAAACGGGTGGAACCAATCCACCACTCTCTACAGAGGAAAAGTTGAAATTTGTCAACCAGTTCATCCAGGAACTTGGTAGAGAGCAACTCGCGGAACGCGGTAGGTTGCACGCAAATATTCTCTTCCTCGCTCGACGCGTAAGAGGAATTGGCCTCCGCAACTGGAGAAGGCATAAGGATATCCGGAAAGCTCAATCGCTTGACCGGGCCGAGGAGCGGGAGACAATCGAAAAGATTATCTCGGATAGCGAAACAGACACGCGTAATCTCCTCAAAGAGATTAAAAAGGAGCTTTACGGGATGAGATCTGAGTTGCTCGTCTTCGATGCATCCTGGAAAATGGAGGACCTGGATGTTTACAAGGCCGAGTGCTTCAACTGGGCGCTGTCGAAGTACGTCGATGTCTCAGCTCTTTCACAGGAATATGTAGGCCTCGCACTGATTCGTTTTCCTGCCATGGACGAGGCTGTGCCACATAGTGTTGTGAATCACATACGGACAACGTACCGACGAAAGCTCGACTTCATTGGCTTTGTGGATCACAACACTCTCGGTCTACTGGTCTTAGATCCTCGAAAGAACAGCTTATTGAATCGCGTCGAACAATTACGCCTGAGCTTACGATTACTGCAGGATGTTGAGCGACTAACTTCCATCTCATCAGTTACGATCTTGAAAGTGGAAGAAGACGCTCAGGCTTTCATCAAGCGATCATTGTCCGAACTTGACGATTCAGCCCGGCATCACACCGGGTAGTTGGGCAACTTGTTTCTGTATGGCCGATATTCGGGGCAAGCTTATCCAATGCCGTGCCCGCTATCGAGAACCCCAGCAACTTTGGAATGAGCCTGGACGAATTCCGGGAGTGCACCTCGGTTGCTGTCGAGTGGCTAATCAAATACTATGAGTCGGTTGCCGAATTGCCAACGGTATCGGCGATGGCTCCGCACGAGATCACCCGTAAGATTCCGAATTCAGCGCCGACAGAAGGTGAGCAGTTCGAGCGGATCATGAAAGACATGGACGACGTCGTCATTCCGGGCCTCACGCACTGGCAGTCCCCCCGCTTCTTCGCCTACTTTCCGAGTAATATCTCAGCTCCCTCGGTTATCGCCGAACTTCTTTCGGCCGGGTTGGGCATCCAAGGGATGTTATGGAAAACAAGTCCGGTTGCAACCGAATTGGAGTCGGTTGTAATGGACTGGCTGGTTCGCGCTATGGGCCTACCGGACACTTTCCTGTTCGCGGAAGGCGGCGGCGGTGTGATCCAGGATACAGCCTCCAGCGCAGTTCTGTGCGCTCTCATCGCCGCGCGAGAAAAGGTCACAGATGGGAAATCCAACGAGAATGGGGTCCCCGGCAACCTGACCGTCTATATAACCGAGCATACCCATTCATCTGTGTTGAAGGCAGCAATGATCGCTGGAATCGGCCGTTCAAATGTGCGCCAGATCCCGGTTGATAATCACCTGTCAATGGATGTGGCTAAGCTACGCGACCAAATTATCGTTGATAAGCAGAATGGGTTCCTGCCGACATTTGTCTGTGCAACCGTTGGCACCACGTCGACACTCGCTATTGATCCCGTAGCTGAAATAGGAAACGTCTGCAGTGAACACGATCTGTGGTTGCACGTCGACGCCGCGATGCTTGGAACCGCAGCACTTTGCCCGGAACATCGTCGGATTAACGATGGACTGGAGATGGCGAGCAGTTATTGCTTCAATCCACATAAGTGGATGCTTACAAACCTTGACTGCTCCGCGCTATACGTTGCGAATAGGGATGACCTTGTGCGATCACTTTCTGTTAATGCCGCCTATCTTGACACTCCCGAATCTACTGCAAACTCTGTTGTCGACTATCGCGATTGGCAAATCCCGCTTGGACGACGGTTCAGGGCTCTCAAGCTGTGGTTTGTTCTTCGGTACTTCGGCCTTGAAGGACTGCGGAATCACATCCGAAAACACATAGCGTTTGCAAAGTATTTTGCTGGTATGATCGCCACGCTGGATGGCATTGCGCTTTATGGACAGCGTGAATTTAATCTGGTCACGTTTTACTGTACAGACGGAAACGACTCGACGGCGCGACTTATGAACTACATCAACGAGTCCGGAAAGGCATACGTTACGCACACTATCGTGGATGATCTTTTCCTTATTAGAGTGTGCGTTGGACAAGCCCAGACAGAATTATCGCACATCGACGAACTCGCTGCAATAGTGCGGGCGGGAAATACTAAATAGTGTGGCCTCGAGATAATGTCACATAACACACGCATCTTGCGTAGTATGTATGTTGGTCACTCCGCCGGTTAACCGCACCTGTAGACACAATGAGCAATTCGTCGTTTCTGTTAGTCCATTTGTTTGGAGTCTTTGTAACCTTTTTGTCGATCACACTCGTCGCTGGCCATGCCATGTACGGCGGAAAAAAGGCTGACAACAAGTATCGAAAGCTAATAATGGCCTTACATGGTCTCGGCACACTGGTGATACTTGTTAGCGGTTTTGGGATGCTGGGACAACTCGGGCTAACGGGGGCGTTTCCTTTGTGGGCAATCCTGAAAGTATGTATATGGATAATAGCCGGTGCTCTAATCGCAATCCCTTATCGGTGGCCAGCTCTCGCTCTGCCTCTGGCGATAGCACTTCCGTTTCTTGGATTACTAGCCGCAGGCATTGCGATATATAAACCTGTCTAAAAAAATTGCGACGGCCCCTGAATGAACCGTCGCAATTCTCCTATCTCGAAATAGAGCGCTATTTAAGAATGCTGGAACTTGTAGGTGTAAGCGGCCAGGACTCCGCCGATTACAGGTCCAATGATGTAGTACAACATATGCGTCCAGGTCCCTAATCCGGACATGGCTCTAACAAGGTTTGGTCCTATTCCGACGGCTGGGTTAAATGCACCTCCTGAGATCGCTCCACCGGCAAATGCTCCAACGAGAACCGTGAAACCGATGGCTAATCCGTAGTAGGAATTTCCTTCTGTCTTTGGTGATGTTGCAACATTTAGGACGACCAGGGCCAGAGCGTATGTGAACAATATCTCGATCAACAGGATCGAGCCCGGGCTCGCATCCGGACTTGGCGCAACGGCAAGGGTATCGCCCATGATTATCTTCACAACAACAGCTGCCAGGATTGCACCGAGAATTTGCGCGCAGATATACGGGACAAAATCTTTTTTCTCCATCTTCCCGCGAAGCAAAACAGCGACACTGACGGCTGGATTATAATGGGCACCCGAAATGTGACCACCCATGTAGACCATTACCATCAACGCACTACCGATCGCCAGCGGCGCCAGAGACGACCCTGATAGTACGGTAAGCCCGATCGTCAGCACGAGAAAGAACGTCCCGATCAGCTCTGTAAGATATTTATTCATAATTTCTCTCCGAGAATTAATAGTCGCTTCCACCGAATCCAGCGAAAGTTTACGTAAAGATCGTCACATGGGTGTGTTGGAAGCAAATCTGCCAACCAAATGATTGGCTGCGTACTCTTCAAATTGGAGCGTTTCATATGTGATATTCTACATTAAGTAGCAACCTCAATAGGAACTCCAAGACAATATTCTGCGTTTTTCCAATCGACTATTCTCCTGCTCCCGAGTTCTCGAAATCCACAGACGAGGGCCCACACGGCCCCTTCTCGCAATCCACTATGTTTAGGCGATATTTGCTATTAGTTCTGGCTACCGCCCTATCCTCTTCCGTCGTAGCCCAGCCCGCCGTCACGAACACAGATCCCGTTAATCAGGATACCGATGTTGGTCCAACCAAGACGATCACAGTCACGTTTGATCAGGCGCTGGACCCTTCCACCGTCAATTCGTCGACTGTCCGGGTTTTTGGCAGGTGGTCGGGCCCCATGACTAGTGTCATCGATGTTGTCCAGAGCAACACACGAATTCGAATCCAGCCATCGAGTCCGTTTTTTGCAGGAGAGTGGATAACCGTGTCCGTAAATAAGGGTGTCACGGCTTCAAATGGCACTCCGATCCGGGGTCACGTGTTTAATTTTTGGATCAGAACCTTGCCCGGCTCTCTCGACATGCAGCAGATCGGAACGATCAATATCCGTCAAAACGGCGAAGGACCAATCGCTAGCTACGGTGCCTACGCAGGTGATCTCAACAATGATGGATGGAGCGACCTGCTTGTGCCAAACGAGGTCCCGGATGACGCCCGTGTTTTCCTTAACAACTCAGGATCGTATTCGGGTGGCTTCACGATGCATCCGCTTACAGGAGGAGGCAACGTTAGTCCTAATGAGGGTGCCGATTTTAACAACGACGGTGAAATTGATGTAGCAGTGGGTAGCTCTGCGAACAGCCGCCTTCACGTAATGATAGGAAACGGCAACGGCGGGTTTTCTTCCATTTCGAACTACAGCGGTGGCAACCAGGTCCGCGGCGTTTGTATTGTAGACGTCGACATGGACGGTGATGACGATATCGTAACGTCCAACAGAGACGCTAACTACGTCGGCATCTACCGTAATAATGGGACTGGCGCATTTGCCCCAGAAAGCAATCTCGAAGGTGGTGGCGATGGTGAAGCTGGTTGCGCAGCCGCCGATGCAAACAACGATGGCATTACGGATATCTTCGTCGGATTCAATTATTCCGAGGAGGTGGGTCTCCTGCTCGGAAATGCGAACGGCGGCTTCACTTTTTCAGCCAAACGATCCGTTGACGGCCGACCCTGGATGATAACAACCGGCGACATGAACGGCGATGGCAACGCAGATGTGATTTCAGCAAATTCCCTTGGTGCATCCGGCTCAGTTATCCTGGGTGATGGAAACGGTGGCCTCGGACCAGCCGCGAATTACGCTGTAGGGAGCTTTGTGGTCGCAACAGACGTTGGCGACCTGGACGGAGATGGAGACCTCGATGCGACGTTCTCGAATGTTAACTCATCGGATTATACCGTGTGGGAAAACAATGGCTCTGGTGTGCTCATTAACAAGAGAACGTACGCAGCATCAAATCAGGGAGCCTGCACCATCCTGCACGATAGGGACAACGACGGAGACCTCGATATTACGGCTGTGGATGAAGGAGATGATGTCTTAATACTGCTGCGAAATAATGGAGCGCTACCGGTTGAAGGCCTTCATCTGGATATCAGACACAATCAAGACGAAGCCTACCTTCAGTGGGAAACACAATCAGAATTGAACAACGCCGGTTTCGAAATCCAGCGCAAAGCGTTCGATGACCCCAGCGGAGACATTTGGGAGTTTGTTGGGTTCATGGAAGGAAAAGGAACGTTTCCCTCTCCTTCGAGCTACTTCTTTACGATCCCAAGGCATCCTCCTGGCGTCCACTACTATCGACTGAAGCAGGTCGATTATGACGGCTCCTTCGCGTACAGTAACACCGTAGAGATCACCATTGGTCTGCCCGCATTGCTGGTACTGGACGGATTCTCCCCAAACCCATCGACAGATGTTTCCACCGTCCGATTGAGAACAGGAGATCAATCACAAACGGCGCATATTGCCCTGTTTGACGCAATCGGAAGGGAAGTACGTCTTGTTCACGACGGTCTGCTCGAGGCGAACAAGGCGCATGAGTTCGATCTCGTTACATCCGACCTAAGCAACGGCGTATACTTCCTTCGTGTCGAGACTCTCGCGACAGTCCTGTCGGAAAAAATTGTTATAGCTCATTAGCATACATGCACGCATCCGCAAAGCCGATAGCGGAGATCTTCCTGTTCAACTACTCCCTGATTGAGAATTCGGTCGCGGACCTGTCGGAATCGGAATCAGCCAACCAGAGTAAACCAGGAATCAATTCTATCACGTGGCTAATTGGCCACTGCCTCGCGGGTAGAGTTCTCGCCTGTTCAATAATGGGCCTCCAAATCGAATCGGAGTCGGCCAAACTCTTCAATGGTAATATTCTGGATTCTGATGTGTCCTCTCTTCCAACCGCATCAGACCTCCTCGCCGAAATTCGAACTGTCACTAAGGCGCTACTCCCTAAACTCGCCGGAATGCAAGCCGACGAGCTGAAAACGGCACCCAAAGAATTCTTCCCGACCGCCGAAAACACCACGCTTGCGGCCCTGGCGTTCCTCGCGCAGCACGAAGCCTATCACATCGGCCAAATAAGTCTTTTGCGCAGGCAACTCGGTAAAGATGGCCTCGTCGACCTCCTGCTGCGATAGCGGGAACTCACAGCGGATGTGATCGTGTTCACTTGCACTCTTGCTACGTCGGAGATTCGTATGCCTATTCGAAATTTACTCGTATCCCTGGTCTTGCTATCCGGGATTCTCGCTCAGGAAGCCTCCGCCCAAGTTCGAATCAATGAAATAGGAGTCGGAATTGACTTCAACGGCACGGACAAATGGATTGAGCTTTACAATACTGGCTCATCCACGATCCAGGTCGACACCATGCAACTGTGCAATTGGCCTGACTACAACTTCATTTCTGATTTGACCGTCCTCAGCGGCAACACAAATCTGGCCGCTGGCGAGTATGTCGTCGTCGCGTGGTCGTTAATCACACCCGGTTCAAGCGAAGTAGGTCTCTACAATGCAGCACCGAACGGCTTTGGAGTCGCCGCGAATATGCTCGATTATCTCGAATATGGCGCCTCTGGATTCGTTCGAGAGTCAGTCGCGGAAGAAGCCGGACTTTGGACGGCCGGTGAGTTTGTAGCCTTTCCGGAGGAAGGGAGAACGATGTCCTACTTTGACTTTCCCCCTACCCGGTTGGAGAAATGGCGACAAGGCCAACCGACACCAGGGCTAGCCAACCAATCTCCAACCACACTTGAAAGTCCAGTATCTGTAAACGATGTTAGCGCCAGAGTTTATCCGAACCCGTTTACAGAGTACGCGACCATCCAAGTCGTGGGAGCAGAGCGCTCGAGTGCGACGTTGCGAATACTCGATGCACTTGGCCGCACCGTCGCCAGCTACCCTTCGGTCGCACTAAACCCGGGAGAAACAAAGGAATTCGAGGTTTCGAGTTTCGGGATTCCCGCGGGTATTTATCTTTACCACGTTACCTTCGACGGTTTGTCAGGAAAAACCACCACGGCTGGTACCTTTACCAGGGTAGACTAGGTGGATCGCAACGGCGGAAAACCAGAATCACTCGAAGAAGTCTCCATTCTCCTCCCGGTTGTTTGTCTTGCCTGGGCCGACGGGACGCTCACGCCAGATGAGATAGGCAATCTGAACCATCTCCTAAACAAGGCAGACGATCTAACAGAGGCGGACCGCAAATACCTGATAGATCGACTCGATCCTAACAGCCCACCATCAGCAGAGGAACGCGAGAGGTGGCTCGAACTGATTCGATCGGCCTCTAATACCTGGGATGAGAATTCAACAAGCGACATTGCATCTTTTTGCCTCTCCTTTGCGCAGTCTCAAACGGGCGAATTGACGACAGAGCAGCGAGACTCTCTGGCCACTACAATCGGAAAGATCAGGCAGGCGGTCGACGTTGACCTTGACGACACGCTGGATGCGTTGCTGGGCCCCTCCGGGTGGTCTATGCGGCAGACCCACGAAGGGGAAACTCGTACGACTCTGGATGCGCGCCGACTAGGCGAATTTCTTGATGGTCCCTTCAGTGCCCACAAGAACACGCTGCGAGTATATCTCCAGTCTGATGAGTTTTTTAGAATGGACGAAGGATCGATGACCGAGTACCGCAAGCAGGTAACCTCGTGGCTTCTGAGTCTCGCCAATCGCGGTTACGGCGGGCTGGCCTTCCCGGAGTCGGTCGGAGGAAAAAACGATATCGGAGCCTTCATTTCGACTTTTGAGACGCTGGCGTACTTCGACCTAAGTCTAACCGTCAAATACGGAGTTCAATTCGGACTCTTCGGCGGTAGCATACAGCAACTAGGTACGGAAAAACATCATCAAGCCTACCTGGCAGACATCGCCAGTATGAAGTTGCCCGGGTGCTTCGCGATGACAGAATTGGGCCACGGCTCAAACGTTCGCAACGTCGAAACAACAGCAACATATGATGCCGAACGAGACGGGTTTGTCGTCGATACACCCACGTTGATGAGCAGAAAAGAGTGGATCGGCAACGCGGCAGTAGACGGTGTGCTGGCCACGGTTTTTGCCCAACTGATAATAGCCCAGAAAGAATATGGGGTACACGCCTTTGTTGTGCCGATCCGATCAAAATCCGGCGCTTCTTTGGAGGGTGTCCGCGTAGAGGATTGCGGCCATAAGATGGGCTTGAACGGGGTCGACAACGGTAGAATTTCTTTTGATTCAGTTTTTGTTGGCAGAGATGCTCTCCTCGATCGGTTTGCCACGGTGGCTGCTGGTGGAAACTACAGCAGCCCCATCGACAGCGCAGGAAAGCGTTTCTTTACGATGCTGGGAACGCTTGTAGGCGGGAGAATTTCTGTTGGCCTTGGTGCACTAAGCGCATGCAAGTCCGGACTGGCGATCGCCGTCCGCTATGGTAACAGAAGAAAACAGTTCGGTCCGAAAGACAAACCGGAGGTGTTCCTGCTTGATTACCTGACGCATCAACGGAAATTACTCCCGGCCCTGGCGACTACGTTCGCCCTGGATTTCGGGTTATCAGAATTGCGAGATGCTTTTGTGCAGAGCACATCAGAAGACTCAAATGAAGTAATCGAGACATTGGCGGCAGGTCTCAAAGCGTATTCCACGAGACACACAACAGACACGCTCCAGATAGCCAGGGAGGCTTGTGGCGGCCAAGGGTATTCGTCGGGCAATAGATTAGCGGCTTTGAAAGCTGACACTGACGTTTTCACAACCTTCGAAGGCGACAACACCGTTCTGCTGCTTCAGGTTGCCAAGAGTAGATTGAGCGCCTACAAGAGGCAATTCGAGGATTTAAATTTTCTGGAGATCGTCAGATTCCTTGGCGAACAGGCCACAAGTCGCTACACAGGCGGCAATCCTATTGCAGCCAGAAAAACGGATAGGCAGCACTTGCGAAGCTCGTGGTTCCATAGAAGTGCGTTCGGATATCGGGCTGAAAGATTGCAGAAGACGGTAGCCGACCGTCTCAAGGGAAGGATTGATGATGGAATGGATCCTTTTGATGCATTTGTCGAGTGTCAAGACCACCTGGTCGTCATGGCCGAGGCCTTTATCGAAGACAGCCTTGTTCGAACTTTTCGGAAACGACTAAGGATGATGGAGGACCCTGCAAGTTTGGAAGTGATGACTTTGATCTATCAGCTCTTTGCCCTCTCGACGATGGAGAGCAATGCGGGATGGTATCTCGAACAGGGATACATCAGCGGAAACAAATCGAAGGCAATTCGTGATGAAGTGAACGCACTATGCAATACTGTTCGGCTGCACGCCGAGCAATTAGTTGACGCGTTCCTGATACCAGATAAACTGCTATCAGCCCCAATCGCATTCAGCGGGACTCCCGCCTAGGACTGTGGTCTCAAACTTGCAACAGCCCTGAAAAAAGGGACCAAAGTAAAAAAGGCTCCCACCGTTGGTGGAAGCCTTTTGAATTTGAGGCGTTCTCGCTTAGAGCGTGACTCCCAATTTGTTTACTGTTTCCAGTGTCAATTCGCCTGATGCCAGACCGTTCGCTCTCTGGTATGCAGTAATCGCAGTCATTGTGGTCGAGCCAAGCTGACCATCGATCGTTCCCGGGTTGTAGCCCGCGGCACGAAGTGCTCTCTGGATCTCCATTACCTTCGCTGAGGTCACGTTGACATCACACAGAACGGGCATCCACTTAACTTCGCCGTCCATCGTTTTCACTCTGCTTGTTACGGTTTCGTACTCAGCAGGGATTACTGTTCTTTTCTCCTGTGCAGGAGTTTTAACAACAGTTTTTGTGTATGTGTCGTAGACCGGCTCCGTTGCGACCGTTTTGGTCATTACTTTTTTCGGGATACGACGTGTAATATTCTTGTACTCAGCAGGTACGGTAACTTTTTGGAAAGATGCAGGAGTTTTTAGAACTCGCTTTGTAACGGTGCGGTACTCAGCTGGAATTTCTACGAGACACATGATCTCACCAGTCTGCGTATTCGCGCGTGTTACCAACTCACCTGAGCCGTTGCGAACAGCATTTCCATAGATGCGAGATTGTGTTGGCTTCCATTCTGTCCGTGCAGGTGCAACCAGTACTCGTTCTGTAACGGTGTCGTAAGTAGCTGGGACAGGCTGCAGTTTCTCGTATGCCTCCTTAACCAGAACGCGTTCTGAAACCGTTTCATAAGCCGTTGGCGCAACTTCAATTGTGCCGTCTGCAAGTGTTCTGATTGTTGGTTTGACAGAGCCTTTCAATGGCATTCCATCTTCACCGACAATGATGATTTTCTCGCCAGCTTCTTTGACAAGGATACGCTCAGTGACAGTAGCGAATGTCGCAGGGACGACGCTAATGGTTTCACTGGCTTCTTTGCTCATGACCTGCTCAGTCTTTGTCTCAAACGTGGCAGCAGTCAAAACGCGTGCATAGCATTCGCCTGGCTGTGCACCGTCTGGCAGCGAGACGGTATCCTGTGCGTTTGCTCCAAATGCAGCGAACAAACCAAGAGTCATGCAAAGAGTTAATTTGCGTAGTAGGTTCATCGGTATGTTTACCTCCGATAGTGGTGTTGAAAAATCTGACTGAATTGGGATGATGCGTTGCACCAGGGAAATCAGTCGGCTGTATTTATTTTGTGGGTAGAGAAGATGATGCCAAAAAAATATTGACCCTCTTGCCTCTTTTCACAACTTGTGCCACTCGTTGACGAAGAGCAGCGTAAGAGCTTTAATGTGGCTATTAGGGACTTGTTCACGGCGAGCTCGTTAAGAAATCCCTAACAATTAGGGCCTTCGACCCTGCTGTAGCGTCCGAAAATTGAACACAGGACCTGCAATTTAGATACAAAATCGCAAGTTTCGGACTCAGGACCAGCTCCAGCCTGCCATTTTCTGGATGAACTGATGGTCCGTGAGATCGGTTTGAAGCGGTGTGATTGACACGAAGTTTTGATCAATTGCTGCTAGATCCGTTTGCTCGCCATTGTCCAGATTAACGAACCGGCCGGCCAACCAGAAATAGCGTCGATCAAACGGGTCCCTCCGCTCCTCATACTCCTCAACCCAACGGGCCTTTGCTTGCCGGGTCACCCTGAACCCACCAATTTCCGATAGTTCGACACCAGGGATATTAACGTTGAGGACGATCCCTGCCGGTACCGCCATTTTGATCGCCAGTGCAACGATCTTCTTTGCAACGGACTCCGCAGTGGAGTAATCTTTTGCATTCCAGCTGCAAAGAGAAAACGCGATGGCCGGAATCCCGAGGATGGCGCCTTCTGTGGCCGCACTCACAGTTCCAGAATAGAGTACATTCACTGCCGTATTCGCGCCTCGATTGATCCCGCTAATAATCAGGTCCGGCCGGCGTGGAAGAAGTTTATCAACTGCAATTTTTACGCAATCTGCCGGTGTCCCCGTTACACCGAACGCTTTCACTTCATCACCAGAAGCATCCAGGAATAACCACGGTTTTGCGCGGACTGGAGTACGCATTGTAATCGAATGCCCTACAGCACTTTGCTCTTCCGTCGGGGCGACCACGAAAACATCTCCGAATTCCTTCGCAACATTGGCTAATGACTGGATTCCCGGTGAATCAATGCCATCATCGTTGCAAACCAAAATCAGCAACCGTTCGGACGCCATCAATAACTCTCCTTGTCTGACGGAAATGTGCCCGCGCGAACATCTTTAACATATTCGGCCACCGCAGAAGTAATAGTGTCGTCTAGTTTGGCATAATGGCGCACGAACCGTGGGTTGAAATCGGTAGTTAACCCGAGGGCATCGTGGGTCACTAAAACCTGTCCGTCACAGTGCGGACCTGCGCCAATCCCAATGGTAGGAATGTCGAGTGACGCAGTTACGTCATGGGCGAGAGCCGACGGGATTTTTTCGAGAACTATGCCGAACACTCCAGCCTCTTGCAAAGCTATCGCATCGTCCTTCAGTGTCTCAGCTTCCTCCTCCTCTCGAGCCCGCACCTTGTACGTACCGAACCGATAGATGCTCTGTGGTGTGAGACCGAGGTGACCCATAACGGGAATTCCCGCGCCGATAATCCTTTCGACGATCGGGACGACCGATTCTCCACCCTCAAGTTTTACAGCATGAGCGCCAGCCTCTTTCATTACGCGAATTGCCGATTGCAGCGCCTTCCTACTGTTGCCCTGGTAAGAACCGAACGGCAAATCAACAATAACCAGCGCACGATTAACCGCCCGAACTACACATTGAGCATGGTAGATCATTTGATCAAGTGTAATGGGAAGCGTGGTCTCGTGACCAGCCATAACGTTAGACGCCGAATCCCCAACCAGTAATACATCAATCCCCGCCCCGTCCAGGATGCGAGCCGAGGTATAGTCGTATGCCGTCAACATGGCAATGGGAATACCAGCTTTTTTCAGATCTTGAAGGGAACGCGTTGTCACGCGTTTTATCTGTTCCGGTTTTTTCCCGACAGTCTGGGTACTCATAGATCTCCTGATTTTGTCCGTCAAACTGAATCTACGCAACAAAAAAAGGGGCGCCAACATTTGGCGCCCCAGGTCCTATCGTGATCAACGGGCACTTAGCCTTCGGCGGTAACCTCAATTCCCAGCCTCCTGGCAACATCCGTCGTAATGTCGGTAACCGTGTTAGGGTTGATGTAGAGCAATCCGGGAGCCCGTAGAACGATGTCCAACCCCTTTTCCTCAGCAACAGCATTTACGGCTTCGCCGACGCGTTCAAGTAGCGGATTCAACAGATCAGATTCGAGCTTGGCAACTGTTTGATCTTCTTGCACGGTCTTGGTCTGAATCTCCTGGTAACGCTTCTCCAGCTCAGCCTGCCTTTCTTGCTGTTTTTCAGGCGGAAGCAGCGGAGCCTGCTTTTCAAACTTCTCGTAGTCTGCCTGGAATTCGTCTGCCATGGTTTGAATCGCCTGCCTGCTGGTCGCGGCCTGCTGCTGAACCTTGGCGCCAATCTCCTTGTACTCCTTCATGTTTACAAGAACCAGCTCTGCATCGGCATAGCCAATCTTGATCTGTTGCGCCTGGGCTGATTGAGTTGCAAACAATCCAGCAAATACGAGTGCAGCGCAAATTGTTTTGGTAAAAGATGTCATGGTCAAATCAAAAAATAGTAGAGAATGAATTATTCGGATTAGGTCAGTTTCGTTGACTGGTTTGGCTCACGTCAATCCCCAGTTCTTCCAGAATGGTTTCCGTTAAATCGAATTGGGGTCGCGCAAACATAAAAACAAAGTCACCGGAGCGATCAAACACGTAGTCGTAACCTTCTGTCGTAGCGACTTCCTCGACCGCCTCCAAAATGCGCTCCTGGAGAGGCTGCATTAGATTATCCTGCTGCTTGAAGTAATCACCCTCTGGGCCAAAGTATTTCATACGCAAGACAGCAATGGCTTCTTCTTCCTGAACAATTTCTTCACGTTTCTTCTTGGCTTCCTCGTCCGTGTACAACAGTTCGCGAGCCTGATACTGGCGGAAGGTCTTCTCGAGATCACTTTCCCTTTTCTCGATCTCACCCTCCCACTGCTGCGCCAGCCGGTCAATCTTCTGCTGGATAGTAGCATATTCGGGTGTCCGTTTCATGATCTCCTGGGAGTCGATGTAGCCTATCCTTTGCTGGGCGCTTGCCCCCATCACCGGAATAGCAATTAAGAGAATCGCCGCCACAAGAATTTTTCTGAATTCGCGCATAGAGGTGTCCAGAATATTGGATGGATCTGTCTTCAGGCCATTGCTAGAGCCCAAATCCCTGCCCCAGGGTAAATTGGAACTTCCACCTGCTGTCTCCGGATCCTTGCCCGGAAAGCGGCGAAAACGTGTCAAAGTTGTATCCATAGTTCAATTCAACTAATCCCAGGATGGGCAAAAACATTCTCGCTCCAAATCCGGCAGACCGGAAGAGCGATGCGGGATTGTAGTCGCCAAATCCGTTCCAAGTGTTTACTGCATCCAGAAATGCGAACGGCTGTGCCTGAAGCTGAGGTGTCTGGATGGCCATCCAACGTAGCTCCGACACATACTTGTTGAGAATCAAACCTCCAATTGGATCATCCTCCTGCCGGGGACCAATTGCCGCTAACGGATAGCCTCTCGTGTAGACAATGTCCTTCCCATAAAATCCGCGACTGCCAGACGATTCAAAAGGCGATCCACCAACGACAAATCTTTCGAACTCAACCGGCTCACCGGATATCGAACCGATAAATCCGAACCTGCTCCCCACCCCGATCGAAATTTTATTCGTAAGCGGCAAATTCCAGCTCGACTGAAAATTCCATTTATGATATTGAATCAGATCACCGATGGGAGGTGCAATCTCACCCGACAGCACAACCTGAGAGCCCGCACTTGGGAAAATTGGGTGATTCGTCGAATTCCGCGACAGCGTTTGGCGCAACGTCACCTCGTGAGAGATCCCCTGGCGAAGAGTGCTTATCCAATTCTTATTGTTGAAGTACTGATAGCCAACAGAAGAGGATAGACGGAAGTTATCATCTGGCCACTTAATCTGTTGATCGAGAAATACTCTCGAACTAGCTGTTGTGAGGCTACCCTCGGTCTCATTCGAAAAGTTTACTCCAATAGTTGAATAGGAAAGAGCAAAACCTGTTAGACGCGGCTTCCCCTTGAACCACGGCTCAGAGTATGAAAGCGAATACTGCTGATATTGCCGACCGTTCGTTTGGATACCAACCGAAAGCTTCTGTCCGTCGCCAGCAGGAATAGGCCTCCATTCATCTCCCTTGAGCAAGTTCTGTGCGGAGAAATTGTTAAACGTAAACCGCAACTGAAGTATCAATCCGAATTGTCCCCACGTACCAGATAGCTCAAGCTGGTCGCTTCCCGTTTCCTCCACATTGTAGGCGATGTCGACAGTCTTGTCGGCGTCGTTAACATCGATGGACGGGCCTGCTGCCAGCGACTCCTGCGTAAAAAAGTTCAACTGAATGAGTCGACGAATGGACTCCTGAATTGCTTCGCGGCTGAAAGTAGCTCCCGGAATGGTAAGCAACTCCCGTCTAACTACGTGCTCTTTCGTTTTCGAGTTGCCAAAAATATCTACGCGGCCAAACTTATAAATTTCTCCTTCAGATATTTCAAAATGGAGGTCAAGCGAATCGTCTCCCACAACTCGGATTTCGGGGATAGCACGGAAGCGCATATACCCTCGGTTTAGATGCAGACTCGCCACATCCGTACTGTTCTTGTTTCCGTACAGATTCTCCTCCAGCCTTGTCGAGTTGAAGGGTTCACCAGGAAACAATCCTAACGCATTAGTGAGTGCCTCATCATCGTGAAGCGCGTTGCCTTCCCAGTCAACATTCCGAACGTAATACTTGTTGCCCTCCTTCACTTCAAGCTTCACTTCCATAGATGGCTTTCCGCCGTCCTGTTTGATCACGATGGTGTCTCTAACAACCTGGGCGTCGTAATAGCCGCGTGACCCATACAGGTCAAGCACACGTCCCAGATCCTCATCATATTTCTGGGGATCGAATTTCCCGCGTCTCCAAAATTTCAGTCCGCCTTTCTTTTTCGTCTTCATCGCCGACTGGATCTTCCTGTCCGAGATTTCTTCGTTCCCCACAATCTCGATCTCTGCTATGCGTACGGCTGGGCCTTGGTCTATCTTAAACTCAACCGCTACCGTGTTGTCCTCGTTATCTGTCTGGACGACCTCCACATCAGCCAATGGCCGGCCTTTCTCCGAATAATAGTCCTTTATAATGCGCACGGACGTCTCGACTGCGCTTGTTCTGATAGGATTCTTGACCACCATTGGCAGCTTACGCTCCAGTTCTTTGCGATGGCTCTTCTTAACCCCACTTATCGTGTATCCCGATAATTTCGGCTCTTCTTGCACCTTGATTGCAAGGTACACACCCTGCCCCACCTTCCGCTCCTGCACAATTTGGATATGAGAGAACATCCCAAGTCGGTAGATATTTCGGATGGCGTCCCCAAAGGCCGGATCTCCGGGAATCGAAACCGTGTTGCCTTCTTCCAGCCCACTAACCTGTCTTACAAATTGCCGGGTAAAGTCTGATTCAGCACCCTCGACGGTAATGCCCAAAATCTGATGCGGAGACGGCTCTATTCCGAATGGGCCGAGAGGATCTTCATCTTGCGCGGCAAGCGGAGAAGACAGTACCACGAGAAACAATACGGCAAGAGAGAGGAAGCGCATACAGAGTGTGTTGATGGACCCGTCGGTGGCCCGTGGGAGAACGACCGTTGAACGTGACCGAGGTAGTGTGGTTTCTAGGGCGGCAGGTCAAATAGCGGTCAATAACCTGCGTTCAGGGGCTTGAACGAGCCGATGAGGTGAATATTGTGTTCGCTCAGACCGTTTGACTAACTCGACCGAAACGCCGTTCGCGACCTTGGAATTCCTGTACAGCGCTGTACAGATTCTCTCGACGGAATGCGGGCCAGAATACATCGGTCAGGATTAACTCGGAATACGCAACTTCCCACAACAGGAAATTCGAAATTCGGGAATCGCCGCCTGTGCGAATAAGAAGATCTGGTTCGGGAAGGTTTGCGGTTGTTAAGTGCTGCTGGAAAATTCCCTCGTCAATATCACCGACTCCGAGGGTTCCGTTTGCAACTTTCCTTCCAATGGCTCGCGTCGCATTTAGAATATCCCACCTCCCACTGTAGGAGATGGCTAGAACGAGGGTCATACGGAAATCTCGTTCCGTCTTTTCCATCGCCTCTATCAATTCGGTTCGTGCCTGGTCTGGAAGCATGCCCATATCGCCAATTACCTTGAGACGAATCTTGTTCCGCAGAAGGGTTTCGACTTCTTTGCGTAACGTTCGCACCAGGAGCTGCATTAGGGCGTTTACCTCCTGCGGAGGTCGATTCCAATTTTCGGTGCTAAAAGTGTAAAGGGTCAGGAATTCAACGCCTAATTGTGCAGCGGCTTCTGCAATGTCTCGGACGGATTCGACCCCCTCGCGATGTCCAAAGACTCTCGGTTTTCCGTTCGCCTGAGCCCACCTCCCGTTGCCGTCCATGATGATGGCAATGTGCTTGGGAAGTTCGCCTGACTGCTGCACACTCAACTGCCTGGCTTTATCCTCAGCGCTTTGCATATCCGAAAATGTCTAATACAACCTGAGGACGTCGTTTATTATCAGGAAAGCCATGAAGGCAAGAAGAACAATCATGCCAACGTTCTGGAGCGCCATCCTGAGTTTGAGACTTGGTTCGCGCCGGGTTATTCCCTCGTATAGGAGAAATACAAGGTGCCCACCATCGAGAGCCGGAATCGGCATTATGTTAATCACGCCCAGAGTTACAGACAGAAATGCAACCAGGCTCCAAAAGGGTTTCCACCCCTGGTCCCTAGCTTGTTTGGTCGCGCGAGCGATCGCAATAGGACCACCGAGCGACTCGCGAAGGTTTTCGCGCCCCGTAAATACGCGTTTCAGTCCAACGAGAACAAGTTTGCCCGTAGACCAGGTCTCGGAGACGCCGAGAGATGCCGATTCAAATGCGGTTAATGGATTTCTTACAGTACCAAACTCTTCATTGAACAGATCACCGAAAGCTTCATACACGCCAAGGGTATACGATGACTCGCGTTTCTCTGGAACAACATCAGCCGAGTGAACCACAACCTCTCCGGACCCTGCATCGGCGCGTTGCCAATTCACTGTTATTGGTCCGCCCTGCGATGCCTGGATGAGGGAGCGCATCTCACCCCAGTACTTAACATCGACACCATTTATTGCTATGATTCTATCCCCATCAGTTAGTCCAGCGGAGTCGGCAGGTGAACCTTCGATTACGCTGCCGAGCAGCGTTGTCGAATACGACAGACCAATATCATCTCCCGCTCGGTTCAGCTGCGTCATCAGATCACGCGGACCATCCAACTTGATGCTTTCTCCGTTTCTGTCAACAGTAATGGAAAACTCGTCTGCTGCCAGTGCATCAATCGCCAGTAGTTCAGAAAAACGCTTTATGGGTTTTTCGTTTACCGCGATGATTCTGTCGTCGGTGCGCACGCCCATGTCGTGCATGAACGATCCTTCTTCCACATAGACGCCTCTCACATTCTCTGCCGGCACATAGACGTCACCGGTGCTGTACTTCAACCCACCGTAAATCATAGCCGCAAAAATGAAGTTGAAGATCACCCCGGCAGTAATAACTACGATACGCTGCCAGACAGGCTTCGACCGAAATTCCCAGGGTTGCGGCTCTGATGTGGCAAAGTCTGTGTCCATACTCTCGTCGACCATGCCCGCAATCTTCACGTATCCACCGAGAGGGGTAGCGGCGAGAACATATTCGGTGTCGCCGATCTTCTTTTTCAGGATATCCGGAGGAAAGCCAACAGAGAATCTGTCCACTCTCATCTTGAACAGCTTGGCAAATAGGAAGTGACCCATCTCGTGCACAAAGACGAGGATCATTATCGCCAGAAGAACCCAGCCGATGTAGGGAAGAATATTCAGAAGTGCTACCACGACGATTCGGGTTTTAGGGTGGCGATTGCAAGCCGGCAAAATACCTCACGCGCATCGACCAGACAAAAGAAGTTAATGAAACGATAAGTTGTTCTGTTCCAATATCGTCGATCTGACGGCGGAATCAACCGTTATCAACTGTTCTACAGATTCTACTTTTTGCGTCTCGTGCTCAGCCATCGCACGCAGAACTATCTCCGAGATTCCAGTAAAGGGGAGATTCTCGTTAAGAAATAGCTCCACCGCCACCTCGTTTGCAGCATTCAGAACGGTTGGCATGGTCCCTCCCTCTCGCGATGCATCAATTGCGAGGGCCAGGCACGGGTATCGATCGGGAGACGGATTTTCAAATGACAGTTTTCCGACATTGCCGAAGTCGACCGGCTCGACGACAGTTGACCAGCGCTGCGGAAAAGACAGAGCATACTGGATAGGTATCCGCATGTCGGGATGCCCTAGTTGAGCTTTGTACGAACCATCTACGAATTCCACCATGGAGTGGACGACCGACTCTCGATGTATGACCACATCTATCTTATCGGTCGGCACATCGAATAACCAGTGTGCCTCAATAACCTCCAGTCCTTTGTTCATCATGGTTGCGGAGTCGATGCTTATCTTTTTTCCCATCGACCAATTCGGATGCGCCAGGGCCTCAGCCAATGTAATATCTGCAAAGGTTGTCGCGGCTCTATCCCGAAAAGGACCTCCGGATGCGGTGAGAATCAACCGGGAAATGTTCGTCTTGTCCTCTCCCGTTAGGCACTGAAATATTGCGCTGTGTTCACTGTCGACTGGTAGGATAGAGCTGCCCGACGTCCGAGCGGCCTCCAGAACAAGACCACCCCCGACGACCAACGCCTCCTTGTTGGCCAGGGCAATTCTTTTACCCTCGCGAGCCGCTGCAAGAACCGGTTCAAGGCCAGCCCGACCAACAATTGCCGCAACGACGGTGTCGACCTGAGGGATCGAAACTGCCTCTATAAGTCCCTCTTTACCAAATCTCACTCGACAATTGTCGTGCACAAGAGCATCGCGAACGACCTGAAATGCTTGACTGTCGGTTACTACAACCAGACTGGGCTTCACCTCTTTGGCTTGCCGGATAAGCAACTCAGCATTGGAATGTCCCGTAATAGCTTCAATTTGCACACGGTCGGAAAACAATCCGGCAACTTGGATCGTTTGTCTACCAATCGATCCAGTCGATCCTAGTAGAGATATCTTCTTGTTGATCACTGGCCGACCGAAAAAATTGAGGATATACTTGCTTCTCGAAGTTATCGCTGAACATTTCAAATTGCGAATGAGTCGACAACCGATGGGTCGAATCTATTTACGACTAATCCTGCTGGCCGCTTTCGTTCTATCATCTCCGGGCGTCTACGCTCAAGAAGAATCAGATAACCAAATAGCGAGGTTTCAACTGGCTGAATCGTTCATTCGAACTGGCCAATTTGATCGCGCTATTCCGCTCCTCCAGGACCTTTACAAAGAGGATCCAACTTCACACGTCTTCTACGTAAAACTGAAAGAGTCCTACGAGGCGGTTAAAAAATATGAAGAAGCGATAGGACTGATAGACTCCCAAATTGAACGAGCTCCTGTCAATCCAGTCCTGTGGTCGGAGAAGGCTCGGTTCCAGTACCTGGGCGATAGTGTCGAGGAGGCAATGGCAACCTGGAATGAAACGATTGAAAAAGCGCCGGGTGTTCATAGCACCTATCGGGTTGTGCAACAGTCAATGCTACAGGTGCGGCTATATGAGGAGGCAATTACAATCCTGAAGCAAGGGCGTGAAGACCTTGGTGACGAGTCCCTGTTTCATCAGGACCTCGGCCACCTTTACGGTCTTACGTCTCAGCATGAGCTTGCGATGAAAGAATACCTTGGGTTGCTTGCGGAGGACGAGCGGCAACTCGGTATTGTTCGGAATCACGTCCTTCGATTTGCAGCACAGCCGGGAGTCCTGGCCGCCGGCATTTCCGAAACGGAAACACTCGTGGCTTTAGAACCCACAAACAAAGTATACAGGGAGCTGCTCGCATGGCTCCTCCTGGAAGCCGACGAATATGAGCGAGCCCTTGACGAAACACGGGCACTTGACAGGCTTGCATCTCAAAGTGGCGCCCTACTCTTCACGTTTGCCGGGAAGGCGTCCGGTGCAGGTAAGTTCGGGGTCGCAATGGATGCGTATCAGGATATCCTTGACCGGTACGGTGAGAGTGTCATGGCACCTGAGGCCCAAAAGGGAATCGGTGACATGCATGTGCTTCACGCAGCAAAGCCTGACTTGAGCTACCAGAGTCGAATCAAGTCGAGCGAAAAAGCCCTCAGAGCATATCAAACCTTTCTGGACCACTACCCCACCCACATGCGGGTCCCTGAGGTCATGCTTGAACTTGCCCAACTTCAGATCGACCCGCTCAACAAGGTCGCCGAGGCAAGAGAAACGTTGGGAAAACTCAAATCTTCCTACCCTGATCGCAGAGAAACTAATGAGGCCGAATTTCTCCTGGCAAAGTTATCGCTTCGGGAAAACAACCTCAACGATGCTCTCGCAACACTTGTGGACCTGGAAGACCGGCTGCGAGTTGGCGAGCTTGCTGAATCAGCACGCTATCAACGGGCCTTGCTTCACTTCTACCGGGGAGAGTTTGACGCTGCGTTAACCTTCGTTGATGTCCTAAAAGAGAACACATCAACAGACATTGCAAACGATGCTATCGAGCTCGTTATTCTCTTAAACGAGAACGTTGGCCCGGACTCAACCAACAGCGCTCTGAATATGCTCGCAAAGGCAATGCTGTTGCAGGAACAGCGGCAGTCGTCGGAAGCGATGGTAAGAATAGATTCTCTTCTGCTACACCACCCCTCTCATCCATCAGCTGCAAAAGGCAGGTTTATTCGGGCCGAGATTTTGGCCGCCCAGGGTGAATATTCGAACGCCATCGAAAGTCTTGAGCAGATTCCGCTAATCCACCCATCGAGTTACCTGTGTGACAAGAGTCTCTTCACTGCAGCCGAGTGGTCGGTTAGGTTTACAGAGGATATCGATCGTGCAATCGGACTTTACACAAGGGTTGTTACTGAGTATCCTGCCTCTGTCTTTACCGCTGAAGCGCGACGACGGGCTCGTTCACTCCGAGGTGACATAGAATCATGATAAACGCTCGCAAATTTTTGATGTCGCAAGCAGTCCTGTTGCTGGCACTCTTCTCGACGACGCCTGCAACGTCACAGGACTTGCTTGTTCCGATGGACGGCACGCAGACAGACCACCTAAAAGCCTACGGAGTAGTATTCTGGACGCTCCAGAATGAAACTGATGTGGATTGGCTTTTGAATTATCGCGGTGGATCTTTTCTGGTACCGAGATCAGATGAGGTGGAACTCGAGTTAAAATTGAGAGGTGTGGCGTTTGAAACAATCGATGGCTCAACTACCGCGAGGATACTAGCTGATGTGGAGAGCGAATCAAGCAACACCGCCGTTGTCAAGCTCGAAAAAACCCCTCGTATTGCGGTCTATGCTCCCAGCCAAACGTTGCCCTGGGATGATGCTGTCCTGCTCGCATTAACGTATGCTGAGGTACCATACGACATGGTATATGATGACGAAGTGTTGGACGGCGATCTTGCGGATTATGATTGGCTACACCTTCACCACGAGGATTTCACTGGTCAGTACGGCAAGTTCTATTCGTACCGGAGCATGCCGTGGTACATCGAACAGCAGAGACAGGCAGAAAAGAGCGCAAGAAAAAGAGGCTTCAAAAAAGTTAGCCAGCTCAAGAATGAGGTAACCAAAACGATAAAGGAATTTGTCGCGCGAGGCGGATTCCTGTTCGCGATGTGTTCCGGAACAGACACGTTTGACATCTCCATGGCGGCGAGCACGACCGATATCGTACCCGCTGAATATGACGGTGACCCCATTGACACGGACGCCCTCTCCCACCTGGACTTTACACAAACGTTTGCTTTCCACAATTTCCGACCGAGCTTCAACCCAGGCGAATACGAGCATTCGGATATCGACACGGGCCTGCCGCCGGCTCAGCTCCGGAACCCCGCGGTAGACTACTTCACATTATTCGAATTCAGTGCCAAGTGGGATCCCATCCCAACCATGTTGAGCCAAAACCACGTGTCGACAATAAAAGGTTTTATCGGGCAGACAACAGGCTTCCAGAAAGACAAAGTGAAACCCGGAGTTGTCATTCTTGCCGAGGCTCCTGGTCGAGAACAGGTTAAGTATTTGCACGGGACGTACGCACAGGGATTCTTTACTTTTTACGCTGGTCACGATCCAGAGGACTATCAACATTTTGTTGGCGACCCCCCCACAGATCTGAGTCTACACAAAAATTCTCCCGGCTATCGTCTGATCTTGAACAACATACTCTTCCCCGCTGCACGCAAAAAGAAACAGAAAACCTGATTGCGCATTTAATATCACCCAAACAAGTAGACACGACCGGCACTGTCGGCCGTGTTTTTCTTTATCGAACCTACAGATCCGAACAGTGAAGACAGTATCCGAATCAGAATGCATCATGAATGAAATCGTGTTGCCCAACGACACGAACAATTTGGATCATCTCATGGGCGGCCGTCTACTGTATCTCATGGATGTTTGCGCGGCAATCTCGTCCGCCCGACATACCAACCGCGTGTGCGTCACCGCTGCCGTGGACAGCGTCGATTTCCAATCTCCAATTCGGCGAGGAGAAGTAGTAACTCTGATAAGCCGCGTAACCCGGGTTTTTAATACTTCCATGGAGGTACAGATAGATGTCTGGGCGGAAGACCTAATCAAGCAGACAAAAAGGAAATGCAACCGGGCCTTTTACACATTTGTCGCAGTTGACGAAAACAACCGGCCAACCGCGGCTCCTCCTATCAAAGCCGAAACCAAAGCACAGATACGATGCTACGAAAACGCAGCCAAGCGAAGAGAAATGAGGCTACTTCTCGCCGGTAGGATTAGTCTGGCAGATGCACCAGCTCTTAAGAGCGAATTCCTGGATATCCTCCGACACGAAGACGAGCAACAAGAGGCGTAGCGTGAGCGATGCTCGCAAAGAAATAGTGTTTAGCCGAGTCCTCGTGACGGGAGCAAACGGAATGCTCGGTCAGGAGCTCGTAAAGAGGCTGAGTGAACTCGACCAATACGATGTTCTGGCAACAGGCCGAGATGACAAACCTAGATTCACAATCGGATCCTGCGGTTATGTCCCGATGGACATTACCAACCATCGTCTGGTAAGAAATATTTGCGACGATTTTGAGCCAGATGTCATAGTGAACTGCGCCGCAATGACGCAAGTAGACCAATGCGAGGAGGACAGAGACCTCTGCTGGAAAGTCAATGTCGACGCTGTCGAGAACTTGGCGGGAATTTGTCGCGCCAAAGGCACCCGCCTGGTGCAGGTATCTACCGACTTTGTTTTCAATGGTGCCGACGGGCCGTACATGGAAACAGACAGACCGGACGCGCTCAACTATTATGGCAAATCTAAGCTGGCTGCGGAAAACGCTGTTCGGCTTGTCGGCGACGACAGGTGGGCTATCGTGAGAACTATCCTCGTGTTCGGCGCACCACAGAACCCCACTCGGTCGAACATTGCGCTATGGGTGATCAACGAGTTATCACAAGGGAAAAGCATTCGCGTTGTAACGGATCAATTCCGCACTCCGACCTATGCACCGGATCTCGCGAACGGCATTGAGAGAATCATCCGATTTGTCAAGTCTGGTATATTCCACCTCTCCGGCACCGACCTCATGTCTGTGTACGACTTCTCCATTTTGATTGCTGATGTCCTTGGTTTGGACAAATCACTTATCAGCCCCACAGATGCATCCGAATTCAGCCAACCGGCCAAGCGACCGCCCAAGACCGGTTTTATTATCTTGAAAGCACAAACTGAACTTGGTTTCAGTCCCCTCCCAATCAAAAAAGCCATTTCGCACCTCGGCAAGCGACTTGGTATATCTGTACCCTCCTAGTCAAATGCTAGATACCAAAGTTATCCAAGAGAACCCGGAGAGGGTAAAGACCAGCATGCAGAACAAGGGTAATGCCCGGACCGATTTGGTCGACAAGGCACTAACTCTTGACGAACAGCGGCGCAAATCAGTGACGCAGCTTCAGAAATTGCAGACCGAATCGAACGCGATATCGAAACAAATCGGCGAACTGATGAAGGAGGGTCGAAAAGCCGATGCGGATGTTGCCATCCGAGAATCAGCCGAGACAAAGGAACGGTTGAAGCAACTCGAAGCTGAGGTAGGACAAATTGACGATGCGCTCGAACAAGTATTACTCCAAATCCCAAACATTCATCACGAGTCTGTACCGGTCGGCGCAAAACCGAGCGACAACGCAGTCGTATCGAACACCGGTGTGATGCCGGAATTCGAATTCGAACCGCTTTCCCACTGGGAGCTGGCAGCGAAGCACGAATTGATCGACTTCGATCGTGGAGCAAAAGTCTCCGGTGCTGGCTTCCCGTTCTATGTAGGCAAAGGTGCCAAACTGCAACGGGCACTAATCCAGTTTTACCTCGACACTGCAACTTCTGCCGGAGGCTACACCGAAATACAACCACCCGTTGTCGTCAACGCCGCAAGTGCCAGAGGCACTGGACAGCTTCCCGACAAAGATGACCAAATGTATGTGGCCACCCGAGATGAGCTCTACCTCATCCCAACGGGTGAGGTACCCGTCACTAATTTTCACAGGGATGAAATCCTGGATCGAGAGCTGCCGCTCAAATACTGCGCCTACACACCATGTTTCCGGCGCGAGGCAGGATCCTACGGAAAAGACGTGCGCGGGTTGAATCGTCTACATCAATTTGACAAGGTCGAAATTGTGCAGCTGGTCGAGGCCAACAAAAGCTACGAAGCGTTGGAAGAACTACGACAAGATGCCGAGAGACCTCTGCAGCTACTGGGCCTTCCATACCGGACGTTAATGTTGTGCACGGGCGACATGGGGTTCACCCAATCCAAGACGTATGACCTGGAGGTCTGGAGCGCAGGTCAGGAGCGATGGCTTGAAGTATCGTCGATCTCAAATTTCGAATCGTTCCAGGCGCGACGAATGAACATCAGGCACCGCGGTGAGGACGGAAAACCAGATTTTGTCCACACACTCAATGCCAGTGCGCTGGCACTCCCGCGCACGATGGCTTCGCTACTCGAGAACAACCAGCAATCGGATGGGTCGATCTTGATACCCAGTATTTTACACCGCTACACCGGTTTCGAGATCATGGGTTAGTTGTGGCTTTTGCGTAGACCGGACAGGTCGATTACTGAGCTTTGGAAAAGATCATCCGCTAACAAAAATGGGGAATGCTGTGATGCGCGGACCGATTGCCTGGATGCGCAAAGGAAAAGTCTGGGTAGAATCTCTGGCCGACAAGAAGTACAGCCTGCATGCGCTGTTCGGGTTGTCGCTGCTGGAATCATTCATCTTCCCTATTCCAGCGGACGTACTTCTAATTGCACTGTGCGTAGGAAAACCGCGACGGTCATTTTTCTTTGCGGCAGTGTGTCTGGCAGGTTCGGTGCTCGGCGGTCTGGTAGGTTATGGCATAGGATATCTGATGTGGTACAATTCGGCAGGCGAGTTTTCCCAGGTCGCCAACTTCTT
Source organism: Rhodothermales bacterium (assembly GCA_965224105.1). Lineage (GTDB taxonomy): Bacteria > Bacteroidota > Rhodothermia > Rhodothermales > JABDKH01 > CBDCYH01. The sequence goes on from CBDCYH010000001.1 coordinate 680,421, forward strand.
TTTCAGCCATGTGCCTGGTTTCACAACCGAAATGTTTCATCAGGTTGAGGCGAAGTTCAATGAGTACGCCGTGGAGACCGTGCTTACCGCAAGCTTCACTCCAATTCCTTACAAGCTCATCACAATTACCGGGGGCGTGTTCAAACTCAATGTCCTCACGTTCTTCCTCGCCTCGATCGCCGGGCGTGCTGCGAGATTTTTCCTGGTCGCAGCAATGTTCTTCTTTTTCGGGGCACCCGTAAAACGATTCATCGACAAGTATTTTGAAATTCTGTCGGTGGCTTTCATCGTTCTGGTGATAGCTGGCTTTGTGGTATTGAAGTATCTCGTTTGATACCACCTCCGTGGCCTCCCAAGTCCAGTTGCTGATGGACTTAACAAACGCGGTTTGTAGCCGATAAATAGGCAAAACCCTATTGATCTACCACATCCTCCGCCACATCTAGAGCATCCCTCTGTACGATATGCTCGTTACGTGGCCACAATGCACCGCAACTCGGCCATGGCAAAAAACAGCCTTCCCGCCTACTCCGGACCCTGGACACGACAAAAAGCCCGGCACCTGATAAGCAGGACCCACCTGGGATCTCTCAAACGGGACATCGACTTCGCCCTCTCAGACGGCAACGCGGCGACTGCGGCTGCAAACATCGTGAATGATGCTGTTACGGATCCAAATCCAGAACCACCACTATGGTATCAGAACGGTTCCTCATCGGGTATAGACGAAATTTATGATATGCAGCGTCAATGGCTTGACGCTATGCGCACGAAAGGCCTCATTGAAAAGATGACCTTGTTTTGGCACAACCACATGCCTACGTCGTGGACTACCAATTCTGCCAAGTCCAATCACTCCGCCGCGCATCTGAGTTACGACTATTATTCGCTGCTGCGCACGCATGCGCTTGGAAATTTCAAAGAGATGGTATATCGCATCGGGAAGAATGCCTCGATGCATTACTATCTCGACGGATACGTCAACGAAAAAGGCGCGGCCAACGAGAACTTTGCTCGCGAACTCCTGGAGCTGTTCACGATGGGCCAATATGCTCCGGATAGTTCCCTCAATTACACCGAGAACGATATAAAGGAAATTGCACGTGCGCTCACTGGCTGGGTGGTGTCCAATAACCGGGAGGTCGTGTTTGTCGGCTCGCGACATGACACTGGCACAAAGTCGTTCCTCGGGCAGACCGGCTCGTACGGCTACGACGATGTTATCGATATCGTATTCAATGAACGCCAGTCGGAAATAGCCCACTACGTTTGCAAAAAGCTATACGCGTTCTTCGTAAGTGCAATGCCCGACGAAACCGTGGTCGCATCACTTGCCTCAACTTTCACGGCGAACAACTTTGACATCGCTCCGGTTATGCTCGAGCTCCTGTCCAGTGATCACTTCTACTCCGACAGGTTTGTAGGTGCGCGTATCAAAAGTCCACTCGAGTATGTAGTGGGGTTCGTTCGCGAGGGTGAGGTAATACCGACCACGCAGCTCCTCGATGCGATTAGGGATTTGCTGACGCCGATACAGCTCGGGCAAGAGCTCCACAACCCACCTAACGTTGCGGGGTGGCCTGGGATGAATCCGCCCGACAGTTCCGGAATTCCGGGACATCACAGCTGGCTAACAACTACAACCCTACCCGATCGATGGCGCGTTCTGAACGACCTGATTTTCGACCGGCTGGGAACGGCCTTTGACCCGATCGATGTGGTGCTCAAAATTTCTGATCCGTCTGATCCTTTTCGCATCGCGATCGATCTGGCCGAGGTTTTCTTGCCCATTCCGCTCGAAGAGACGGGCATTCGTGAAGTGCGAGAACCGTTCGGAGGGAATCCGGACATACCCATCCCCGACGAAATTGCTAACGGTCCCGCCTACGTGAGAAACCTCTCCAAAATATTGCTCGACGGGTCGCCATTCTATGAGTGGCCCCTGATCGTCGACGAGACATCGGAGGGTGTGGTAGACGCACGCAGACTGATCCGGTCCTACATGGCCTACCTCATCCAATTACCAGCATACCAGCTAACCTAAATCGCCACTAATCTCAATGTGTGACCATCATCATCCACCTCGCTCGTCGAGTGCCAAGGCCAAGACTTCTCATCGTCATGGTGCGCGTCTCGAAGACGGTAGTGCACATTCGAAAGATCATTCCAGATGGTCCCGGCGCGACTTCCTGACCCGTATGGGATTGGCTTCCGTGGGAGCGTCCTTCGCCATCAATGCAAGCCCCGTTGTCGCATACGGACAAACTCCGCTACTCCAACAGATTGCTCTTTCAGGCACCAACCGAGTCCTGGTCTTGATCCAATTGAACGGAGGGAATGACGGGCTCAATACGGTAATCCCGGTTGAAAACAGTATTTACTACAATAAACGCCCAACTATCGCGATCCCGAAATCCAGTGCCTTCTTATTGGATAACGAGACCGGTTTGCATCCTGCAATGTCGGGCCTCGAGTCCCTCTGGGGAGATGGCGACATGGCCGTTATTCACAACGTCGGATATTCGAGTCAGACGCGATCCCATTTCGAAGGAACGATCAACTGGTCCACTGCGCGTGACCAAGGCCAGGAAGAAAATACGGGATGGCTTGCACGCTACCTTGTCGACGGGAATCCCGAGTTGTTTCTCAACCCGGTCGACTACCCGCTGGCTGTCCGTGTTGGTGGTCCGGCGGCATTGTTTCAGAGCGCATCGGGAAATTTGAGCGTCACCTTCGGTGATGCCCAGGAATTTGAGACGTTCGTAAATCAGGGTGGGTTCTACGATGTACAAAACGTACCCGACACCGTCTACGGACAAGAACTGGCGTATGTAAGAAGTGTGACCAATGCATCGTTCCGGTACGTGGAGTCGGTACAGAATGCTGCATCGGGCGGGACCAACCTCGGAGAATATGGCAACTCAGGCCTGTCAAATTCGCTGGCAGTTGTAGCGAGAATGTTGCGCGGAGGTCTGAACACGCACCTCTATACCGTGTCCCGTGGCGGTTTCGATACGCACTCAAATCAGGGCGGCACCGAAGGAAGTCACGCCAACATGCTAGGAGACGTCGCTACATCCGTCGCCGCGTTTCTGGATGACCTCAAACAGGATGGGCTCGACCAGCGAGTACTGGTCATGACATTCAGTGAATTTGGCAGAACGCTCGAAGAGAATGGTTCACGTGGCACAGATCATGGAGCGGGCGCTCCCATGATGCTATTCGGATCCGGCCTAAATGGTGGCCTGTTCGGGACTCAATCAGACCTGCAAGATCTGTATGGCGGGGATCCCAGATTTTCCACCGACTACCGATCTGTTTACGCCTCTGTGCTTCAAGATTGGTTTGGTATTCATGAGCCCGATGTCGACGGCATTTTGGACGGGTCGTATAGCCGCCTGGACGTGATCCAGGACAAGATTCAGGTTTCAAACGAAACGCTGGAAACACCCCGGGCAGTTGGGCTGAGCCAGAATTATCCGAACCCGTTTAACCCCGAGACCACAATCGACTACGAAATATCGGAATCCGGCCAGGTTTCCCTGAAAGTCTTCGATCTGAGGGGCAGAGAAATACGGACAGTCGTTAACGAATTCCACAGCCCAGGCCGATACTCACGTCGGTTCGATGCAGGTAATCTCCCTAACGGGACATATTTGTATCAACTCAAGACACCGGCGGGTAGCCACACCCGAAAGATGATCTTGATGAAATAGTCTAACCCATTTCTCCGTCATTCGTCATGCGACTCCATCCCTCAATCTTTCTTTCCTGCATAGTTGCTCTTGCATTCGTCTGGTCCGGTTGCGATACCCTTGGGCTGGGCGGCGGAGAAAACAACTCCGACACGACTGGTCTATACCCTGTCCATCTTGATGGAGAGTGGGGTTACGTCACACAAGACGGCGCGATGAAGATCACGCCGCGCTACGAAATGGCTGAACAGTTTTCAAGCGGACTCGCCGCCGTCCAGGTTGGCTCCGAGTGGGGTTACATCAATGCCGATGGCCAAATGGTTGTTTCGCCGTCCTACCAATTCGCGGGACCGTTTGTGGATGGCCTCGCTCCTGTGCGCGGAACTGGATTTGGCGATCAGTACGGATACATCGATGTAGCAGGCAACCTCGCTATAACCGCTGACTTCGAGTTGGCGCAGCCGTTCTCCGAAGGACTCGCCGCAGTCCGGAAAAATGGTCTCTGGGGATTTGTCGATGCATCCGGGAATGAAGCTGTTGCTCCTCAGTATTCTGATGCGCGATCATTTACGGAAGGCCTTGCTGCTGTGGAAGGTCGTGACGGATGGCTGTATATCGACAATGCCGGTAATGTTGCCATTCAACCAAGCTTTGCGATGAGCCAGGCGCAGCCATTCTCTGAAGGGCGAGCTGCATTCGCGACTAATGAAGGCTGGGGTTTTCTTGATATAAACGGAAATCCAGTCATCCCGCCCCAATTTCAGGAGGCTGGAATGTTTTCCGAAGGACTAGCGCCCGTCAAAGATGACCGGGTCGGTTTTATCGACAAGAGCGGATCGATCAAAATTGATTACCAGTTTGGTGACGCCCGCGCGTTTTCTGAAGGAATGGCCGCCGTCAAGCTAAACAACCAGTGGACGTACATCTCGAAGGAATCTGGTAAAGTTGCCGTCAATAAGCAATTTGTAACTGCCGATGACTACCGAAACGGAGTTGCACGCGTCACACTCGACGATTCGGAGAATCCGAGGATAGGCTACATCGACGACCGCGGAGAGTATATCTGGTATCCCACTCGATAAAAGGATAGATCAATGAAAAAGTATTTCAATACGCTTGCATCACTCACGGCGTTATTGCTGCTAGTCACGACCGCGGGATGCGATTTTGTGTCTGGTATTGCCGGAGGAGATTCGGATGCAGAAACGGTAGAATTGTATCCTGTTGCAATTGACGGCGAATGGGGATATGTGAATCAGCAGGGGCGGATTATCCATGAACCGGATTACGAATGGGCAGGCCATTTTTCAGAGGGGTTGGCGCGCGTGCGACCGGGTTATCACACTGGCTACATTGACCAGGAAGGGACAATGGTGATCGACAACACCTTCGATCGGGCACAGGATTTTTCTGAAGGACTCGCCGCTGTTCGAATCGATGGCCTCTGGGGCTACATCGACAAATCGGGATCGTTTGTCATCAACCCACAGTTCAAAAACGCGTTCGGATTTTCGAACGATCGAGCATTTATCCGGACAGCAGATTGGGAATGGGAATACATCGACAGAAACGGTACGATCATCCGCTCATCTGAAACACCGCGTCTCGACGACAACGAAGAAAGTTACTTCAGTGACGGACGAGCGTTAGTCGTCGACAATTCGGGTAATTTCGGATTCATTGATGCGGATGCCAATCCCGTAATCCCGCTAAGCTATTTGTCCGCAAAGCCCTTTTCAGAAGGTCGCGCGGCTATCAAGATTAGCGACAAATGGGGATATATAAGTCCCTCTGCAGAGACCTTGATCAACCCACAGTATATCGCTGCCGGAAACTTCGGGGACGGACTTGCTCCGGTAAGGAAAAATGGTAATCTCTGGGGATACATTAACACGTCAGGAGCGATCGTGATCGATGAGGCATACGACGAAGCTCGACCATTTGTGGATGGCCGCGCAGCAGTGAAAAAAGATGGTCGCTGGAATTACATTGATGTTACCGGTAAAGCATTGACGACGGCAGGATTTGACGAAGCAGATGACTTCAAAAGTGGGGTTGGCCGTGTGGTAACGATGGTTGAAGGTGAGGAACGGATGGGATACATCAACGCAAGTGGATCCTATATGTGGTTTCCGACAAACTAGAGTCGGATAACACTTTGCCCGGAGGGGTCTTGCAAGGAAATTTACTCGCTACGAATTCGATCGGGTTGTTCTTGCAAGACCCATTCTCTTTTGCTGCCCCTGCGAAAAATGGGATCAGGATTTGCCTTGATTCCGACGATTATCCTCACGAAGTTTGGAATTGGCTCGCCCGTCTAATCAACACTCCTGTCTGGAGATACGGATAGCGGCGTTTTTCATTTACACGGAACGACGATCCATTATCATGTTTGCGCGAATCCTGCTCATAGGATTATTGGCTGCTACAATCGGATGCGAATCTGATACAGTCACTCAAGACGACCTGGATAAGCTTGAGCAACAAATTATGTCCATCATTGATGGTGCCGCTGCGACAAATGTCTCCTTCTGCAAGACGGTGGCATTTGGCTCCAAACCCTGTGGAGGACCCTGGCGATACCTTTCGTATTCAACTGAAAACCTCGACGAAGCGGAACTGCTTCGACTCATTCGCGACTACAACCGGAAGGACAGTCTCAGAAATATCCAGCAAGGTGGAGTTTCCGATTGCTTGTTCGTTTCCGACCCCGGCTCCACGCTGAGCAACGGGAGATGTGTTATCGGATTGCCGGACTAAACGCCTTGGTGCTCGCTAGGAGTTTAGAACGTGCTCGCTGGAGTGTCCGTCGCCCCCCGCCACAGCAGTGTGATCACCGGGAAACTGTTTCACATGCTCCTTCAACACGGGCATTCCTGTTCCCTTTGCGACCGGAGAACTCTCGTGAATTACGTAGTCGGAGTTTGGCAGTGTGTCTGAATGATCACGCGCAGCCTGAGCGGCTTCTCGCATGCTAACGTCCGCGTTCTTCCTAAGCGCCCGAATGTTTTCGTAGATCTTCAACTCGAGCAGATCAAACAAATGTGCAAACGCAGCCTTGTCTCGATCATAAGAAGCATCGCGACGCGAAGTTCTTAATTGCAAATCCATTTTGGACAACGAGGCAGACAGAGCAAAAATGTAAATAGCGTTGTCGGCAACTCTCGCCTGGATAGTTTGTCGGGTGATGATCTCTTCCTTGTTCCACTTACTAGCCATTTTGAAGTAATGTGAGTGGAGTTGGATAAGCTTACCCAGTCGATCGGAATACTCGGAGAGAGACGGATGGGCACCGATAACCAACGGTGCGGGTGGTTTCAGTCCAGCGAAGAGCTGTAGCGCCAAAGGAATCGCTTTCTTCAGCAGCTTCGGGTTCGTTCCGTTCTCAAGAAGCCTATTGAGATTGTCTGCGGCTGACTGATCAGCGTTCCAACCTAACGCATCTTGAATCCCTAACATCTGCTCGGCAAGCTGCTTGCCTCCGTACGCAAAAACAAACGACTGCATCACCTCATTCGAACCTTCAACAATCCGGTGGATTCTGTTATCACGCCACAGGCGTTCAAAACCGTTTTCCGTCATGTACCCCTCGCCACCCATGAGCTGCATCGCGTCGTCGATAACGGTCCAGCCAAACTCGGAGCAAATCACTTTGTTGATGGCCGTCTCGACCATGATATCCTTGTCATGCCTATCCAGCATTCCGCAAACGAGATACAAGACGGCATCCATCGCGTACGTGTATGCAGACATTCTGGCTATGCGCTCCTGCACCAGGTCAAAATCAGCCAGGGGTCTGCCAAACTGATATCGGGTTTGCACCCACTTGATCGCTTGGTCTGCCGCAGCTTTTGCCGCACCTGTAACACCAGCGCTCAACGTACACCGCCCGTAATTCAAACAGGTCAGAGCGACGTTTAGTCCTTTACCTTCTTTGTGCAGCAGATTCTCTCGAGGCACACGGACGTTGGTGAACCGAATACGGGCCTGCCACGTGCCACGAATCCCTGTCTTACTGCGATTCTTTTGGAAGATGTCTATTCCCGGCATGTCTGGGGTACAAATGAGTGCAGTTACCACATCTTTGGCCTCGCCATTCCCATCGACTTTGCGCTGCTTCGTCATCACGGTGAACATTCCACTCAACGCACCCGACGTGCTCCACTTCTTTTCACCGTTCAGGATGTAGTGGGTACCGTCTGCCGAGAGTTCGCATCTAGTCTCCTGCCCCGCCGCGTCAGACCCAACCTGCGGCTCCGACAGGCAAAATGCCGACAGGTATTCGTTCGCGACCTTCGGTAAGAACGTCTTCTTCTGCTCTTCAGTGCCAAACAGCATGAGGGCCTTGCAGCCAATAGATTGATGTGCAGAAACCATTACCGATGAGGATCCGCAATACTCGCCCAGCATCTCCAGTACCCGGTTGTAACTCGCGACACCGAGTCCCAGGCCACCATACTCCTTCGGGATGGTCATCCCCATAACTCCCAGTTCAAACAATCGATCTATCGCCCACTGAGGTATGTACTCGTCACGGTCGATGAGGACCGACGGATGTTCGTTCTTCAGATAATCCTCAAGCCTTTCGAGCAGGTTGTCGCACTCCTCCTTTTCGATTCGCGAAACAGTTGGATACGGGAAAACAAGTTCATCCCGGAATCGATTCCAGAACAGGTTCTTAACAAATCCCATCTCCGATGGCTCGGGGCCCATCATCACCTCGATATCCTCGATCATCTGCTTGTCTTGAGCAGATACATTTTTGAGACTAGAAAGACTTTTACCAGACATGTGTTGTACCGTTATCCCTTTTCGGGTGAGAAAATCAGCTTGAAATGAACATCGAAGCGGTCGTTCGCAGGAGGCAACTCGCCTTGCCTGCAATAGCAAATCCCATACCTTCTCTATCGACCACGGTTCCTAGTTCATCAACGCACCATCCCCCTGTATAGACCTGATTTGCCAAGAATCCACAGTAGGCGATTGCCGCCTCCACCGTCTGCAGCCTATCATCGGTCGTACACTCAACCGGAGCCCATGAGCGAGCCATTCACGACAAGGTTAATCGATGCCCAGGTTGCAAAAAACACCACACTCTGCGTGGGACTGGATCCGGATGTGACACGAATCCCGCAGGTGCTTCGAGAGGACTCATCAGACCAACAGGCAATACTGGAATTCTGTTCGACTATAATCGAGCACACTTCCCCGTTCGCGTGCGCCTACAAACTGAACTTCGCTTTCTTCGAGTCATTGGGCGCGAGTGGGTGGAGGTTGATCGCTTCCATTCTGGAAATCATCCCCGACGACTGTCTGGTGATCGCAGACGCTAAACGTGGAGACATAGGCAACACTGCCGCCATGTACGCAAAATCAGTTTTTGACACGATGTCTTTCGACGCCTGTACGGTAAGTCCATACATGGGAGGCGATTCGGTAAAACCGTTCCTTTCCTATCCGTCGAAGGGTGTGTTCGTGTTGGTGTTAACCTCCAACGCAAGCGCCAATGATTTCCAGCAGAAAAAGGTCGGAAGGAATTCCCTTTATGAACTTGTAGCCGAGCAGAGTACTCAATGGGGAAAGAGTGAGCCGGGCGAAATCGGATTTGTTATCGGCGCAACAAAACCGGAAACCCTCGTCGACCTGCGCCAGCAATTTCCCACTGTGCCTTTTCTGGTGCCAGGTGTGGGTGCACAGGGAGGTTCGGCGGAAAAGGTAATGCTGGCAGCAACCGATGCAGGTCGCGTAATCGTCAACAGTAGCCGCGGGATAATTTACGCATCTGCCGGAGCTGACTTCGGCGAAGCCGCCGGGGCCGCCGCTAAAGACCTGGCCTCACAACTCCGGGTGCGGTAGGCGAAGTTAGATGTTAGCTGTTTCGGTGTTGTTGTTGGAAAGCAACCTCGCGGAGTGGACCAGTCAATTAACGAACCTGTCAATGTCGAGCAGGAGCTGCCCGAATCTCTGGTCCACGATATCTGGAGACGCGGTGAGTTCGGGCTGCCGCTCCGGACAACCGACGGCCTCGAAGTTCGGATTATAGATCCGGGAAAGCACAACACCGATCAGGGACCAGACTTCTCAGCGGCGATTATTCAGATCGGGCAGATTACATGGGCGGGCGACGTAGAGATTCACATCAGCTCGTCGATTTGGATCAAACATAAGCATGATGAGGATGAGCGGTACAATCGGGTAATTCTCCATGTGGCGCTCCGAGCCGATATCTGGACGGGAAACTTGCGGCGAAAGAACGGCTCTGTTATTCCTGAAGTGGTCCTTGACGGGCACCTGCGTACCCCAGTCCGAAGGCTGCTATTCAATTTTCGCCAGCTAACTGATGCCCAGCTGGTGTGTTATGATCGGTGGATCGAGGTGCCAACGGAAGTAAGCGGAGCATGGGTCCGAAAACTTGCGCGAAGGCGGCTTTTCGATAAATCGCTCGTCCTTACGACGCCCCTGGAAAATTCTGAGCTGACCACAGCTGATGCGTTCGTCGAGACCATTCAGGCCGAAGTTTTTGCGGTAATGGGGTATGCGAAGAACGTCGAACCGATGCGACAGCTTTTTCGACTCGCGCACCGGTTCGGGATTCTTTCTTCTGATGATGTTGCATGTAAGCTTCTCGGTCTGGCAAACCTCTTCCCGGAGGTCGGGATGGCAAAACATAGCGACATCGTCCAACGATCGAGGAATTACGCGACAACTTATGCCCGCCATAGTGTTACACGCGACTCATGGATGTTCTTCAGACTTAGACCGAAAAATTTCCCCCCCTTGCGGATTGCTCAGACAGCGCTACTCGTGGGCGAAGATGGACCGTTATCGACGCATCGCTTTTACAACACGCTGGAAACGGTCTGCGATGCGCCATCTGTAGGATCTCTCATCACCCTGTTTCGCGTTACTCCCCCAACATTCTGGCAAACACACGTTCGCCTTGATAGAGTATGTGCCCAACACGATCCAACCCTGGGCAGGTCGCGGATCCAAAAGCTTCTCCTGAATGCAGTGCTTCCAGCAGCGCTCGCGCTGGCGCTCCTTGCGGGCGATGAGGTGCGAGTAGCTAAAATCTTCATGCACTATGCACGACTGTCTGCCGAATCAGATAAGACAACCCAAGCGTTCCCTGCCGCACCTCGGAATGCGCTGGAGTCACAAGGATTACATGAACTGTACTCGAACTACTGCTCCAAGGCCAGGTGTTTATCATGCGCCGTCGGGTCGTATCTTTGCGCGAGTTAAAGCAGATCCTCACCATGATAGTACGCACCGTACGAATGACGTTAGCCCCGGAGCGGGTTGATGATTTTCTCAAGATGTTTGACAAAGTGTCGTCGATGATCCGCTCATTCGAAGGATGTCATTTTCTGGAGTTGCATCAGAATGTCAACTTCCCCAACGTGATTACAACGTTTAGCCACTGGGAGTCAAGCGAACACCTTAATGCCTACAGGGGGAGCGAACTGTTCCAAGGGACCTGGTCCGAAACAAAAACCATGTTCGCGAACAAACCTGTCGCGCAGTCATGGATCGTTATTCGCGAAGTGGCGAGTTAAAAGGTAAGATCGAGAGATGCCGAGACCGTTCTGCCTGCATCTGGTAGTCCCGGCTGACGGAAACGGGCCACGTCCGAAATGTTGTTGACGCGGAAAGACAACTCGGCGGATCTGGATCCCTTCCAGCTCACAAATCCGGTCAGTCGAACGTTGTGTATGGTCGTTCTGGGTAGAGTTATGAGGCCATTGTCTTCGGCGAGGCCGAATGCTAATCCGGTGTAATCCAACTCGTGGCGGATAGCTAGCCAGCGATAAGGGTTGAATGATGTGGTAATAGCGACCAACGCCCGCGGTTTTTCCAGTAGATCGTCAATTTCTCGCAATGAATCGATAACCCTTGTCTCTGTAAAAGTGGCCGCCGCTTGCGAGCTTACGTAGCGCGAGAACGTCACCGCGCCGACAAGCTCAACCCCTGACGTCCAACTGCCTTCGAGGTTGATTCTCTGTCTAAGGGTATTGCCATCGACTACAACCCGCTGCTGATCTATAGTATCAAACGTTCGGCGAAGAAAGGGAATGACCCTGAGGCTTGCAAGGCCAAGTGAAGTGCCAGCCTCGGCTTCAACTACCAGCGAGCGTTCTGGGGCCAAATCCGGATTAAGTAGAAACCGCTGTAGTGCCACTCCAAACAACTCTCGCATCGTAGGGAATCTGACTCTCTGTCCAACGGAAAACCGAAAATCCGATCCAAACTGATGCGTTTGTATGCTGGTTGAAAACGCGAAAGCAGTTTGCGGCCGCCTACTTGGTTTGTCTCCCGTCAGCGGGGTCCGGAGACCATCCAGTGAGCCGCCAACCGTTAGTCGTGTCACGGGGTCTAGGTTCTGCGTCACTTCAGCACCAATACTGGCAACTTGTTGAGAATAAATGTCCCACGCTCCACCATTGCTGCGCTCTTGATGCCAAGACGTGTTGAGGTTCAGCGCGTAGGAAGCAGACGCCCCCGCGATCGGCGACCTCCCCGCCAACCGGACTCCTCCAGTCCAATCTCTGGAATTCTCCGATTGCTCAACACTCGAATAGGTCACATCCGCATATTCGTCAATTTGCTGCGTTGCACGCGAAGCCCAAACAGTAGCCTTCAACTCATGAGCGCGTACGCGACGGCCAGCATTGCCTACCAGCATCAGATTTGTTGACTCGGGAATTCTCCAGAAGCGAACCTGATCAACGTCAGGATCGATGTGGCTCTCTGGTGCAACGCCAAACCGCGCGGTTGAACCCAGCAGCGTGAGTCCCAAGGTTGTCTTACCATCAACCTGAAGTTTGCCGAAAAAACTTGTGGCTTCAATATCGGAGTTGGTTCGACGGTCTTCTGAAGGCTGGCTGTAGGGAAGTATCGTATCCGGAAGTAAAAAATCTCCGGCCCGCGAATAGCTAAAGCCCAGGGCCGAGCGAACCCTCCCAGTCGAGAAAAAGTTGTGGATGTCAATACCCCTGGCCTCGCCCTGTCCCACGGAAAATTTCGTAGTAGTAAGGCGGCCAGTGGAATCAAGCAGACGGGAAAGGAAAGAAATAACGCCTCCCGTCGTATTTGTCCCGTAAAGAGCGGATGGCACACCCTGAACAATCTTCGTCTCGCCAATCATGCCAGCTGGCAACGTCCTAAGGTTAAACCGATAGTCCCAGGGGATGTTGAGTAATGCGCCATCCAGGAATAGCGCAACCTGTCGCTCACCAGAGTTTCTCAGATACGGAATCGCCTCTCCCCGCGAGTTCACCTGGATGTGAAGTCCTGGGACAGTCCGTAGTGCGCCCGAGAGGAATTGGGCATCGCTCAACAACAAGTCTGCGATCCGCAGTCGGTGGACAGACGCATGCTCGTTGTCGTTTTCAGTGGAGTCACGATCGCCGATCACAATTTCGGCTAAATCGTAATGTCGTAGGGTATCGGCCTGCTGCGCAACGGATTGATACGTGGGCAACGCGCAGATCAGAAGAATAGCAATAATGCTACGCCGCAAACCGGCCTGTTCACCGTGCGCCAAGGGCTTCACGCATGGTGACCGCATTCTGGCCTATCCTGTTATATGCTGGGGGCGATGCTCGATACCTTGCATCCGCACCTATGCGACCAACTGTCGTTGAAGGGATCCGGGAATTGTTGACTACAGCAATTTTCCGGATAACTGACTGGTACGAATTTGCCAGTCTGGATTTTTCGGTTACGAGAGAACCGAGTGCCCGGCTCAATTGCCGGTACGTTCCGGTCTCGGATTCCAGGCTATGCAGCAATTCCTCGCCGTGCTCCGCAGCGTGTCGATTGTCGTCTACGATCGCCGAGAACAACCGGGCAAGTGGTTCGAGCCGCGCATTGCCGGACGCTGCAGTCTCGAGCATTCCACCATCCCGCTCAGCATCTTCCAACATCGATTTGATCGATTCTACCGCCTTCCCGATTTCGACGAGTGTGGCCTCCTCAGAGCCATGACCACCGTACATTCGACAACCCGGTAAGACGAGGAGTATAGTTGCCGCAAAAAGTAATACTGACTTTTTCATGATCAAACGTGTGGAAGTAGGTAAATAGCCGTTGTACGTTCTTGTTCACCGGGCGCATACAAATGCAAGAATGCCAAGGTAGTAAACGTGGTTGCACTCTTTCTGCCCCGCCTACCATCTTGACTGAAAATCAAATATGCGTGCCTTCCGGGATTGCGGCATTCTTGGGAATCACTACGAGACCTTCTCGGATGTAAAAATTATCTCCGTTTGCCTCTTCGATTCCCTCGCTATTGGTAATCCGGCAGTTGGGCCCGATGCTTACGTTCCTGTCAACAATCGTGTTCTCGATGTGTGACCCTTCGCCGATCCCCGGGGATTCCGGTCCGTCGATGGTGGGTCTCCGGTTGAGTTTGTGCCAGGGGTAGTAATCCGCTCCCATCATTATCGTGTTCTTGACGAACGTGTTCTTGGCGATAAATGATCGGAGCCCAATAACTGAGTTCACGACCTCGCTACTAATAATAACGCTCGATTCGGCGATGATAGAAGAATCGATTCTGGAGTTCTCGATCTTGGCGGGCGGCAGCATTCGAGCATTCGTATAGAGCGATTGCGTCGGGTTGTAAACGTCGAACGCTGGTGTCGGTTGAGCTAGCATCAAGTTGGCATGATAAAAGGACCTGATCGTCCCAATGTCGCTCCAATATTTCTTGAAAGGGTAGCTATACACTTTAAGATGATCAATCGCCTGGGGAATGATCTGTTTACCAAAATCATGCGCGTCAGGACGGGCATCGAGGACCGAGCTCAGTACACCTCGATTGAAAATGTATATTCCCATGGACGCGAGATAATTCCTACCCTGTTGGGCCATGTCATCATCAACCCGACTGTCTTTTCCTTCAAGCGTCTCGGCATCTGGTTTTTCGTAAAACTCAGTGATTCTATCGAAGTCATTAGTCTTCAGAATCCCAAAGCCTGGCGCTTCTTCTGCGGTAACCGGAATGGTGGCAATAGTGATGTCTGCTTTTTTCGCCTTGTGGTGCCGCAGCATGGCCTGGTAATCCATACTGTACAGCTGGTCTCCAGACAATATTAGGACGTACTCGTGTCGACTGCTCGAAACGTGTACCATAGACTGACGCACCGCGTCGGCAGTACCTTGAAACCACTCGTTTGAGTCCGGAGTCTGTTCCGCTGCAAGAATTGTGACAAAGCCACTCGAGAATCGGTCGAATCGATACGACCGCGCGATGTGACGATTCAGACTGGTTGAGTTGAACTGTGTAAGAACAAATATTCTGGTAACGTCCGAATTAATGCAATTGGAAATCGGAACGTCTATCAAACGATATTTCCCAGCAAGTGGAACGGCAGGTTTGGATCGATGTAGCGTGAGGGGGAAGAGTCGCGTCCCGGCGCCACCACCGAGAATAACCGCCACCATTTCATCCTTTTTCATTTTCTTCTTGCTTTAGCTAGAGTCTCTTATGCTTTGCAGTGAAGTCGGCACGCACGGTGTTCCCTTTGTGAATTTAGCGAAAATGGCAGGACTTTGGTCGACTTTCGACCAGCCGATAATCGAACATGTTGAAACAATTCATTAAAGTATTGTTACCAGCGCTGTTTTTCGACAAATCCAATGGCTCCCCATGATTAAGCACATGACGCTAGTAGTTTTCCTGGTGGCGATTTTCCTATCCGTCGTTAGTGTTGGATTAACTGTCACACAAGGCAAATGGTTTGTCATTTTACTCGCCGCATCCGTATTGGCCAACCTCCTTAGTATTCGCAAAAGCGAAAAGACCGGATTCATCAAAACGAACCAGATGCGTCGAGCTCACGAACCTCCTCGCCATTTCAACGCCGCCCAAACCCTATCCCTCATGGGGATCGTCCTGGTGCAGGTGATTCTGGGGGCGTACACACTGCTCGTGTAGCGACTTTGACGACGCAATACCGAAACCAATCCGGCCGTTATCCCTTCCATAGGAAAAGATGATTGAAAATGGCCCAGCCCGACTCCGACTCACTTGAGCGTCGTATCGTCCGAGCTCGCTCAAGATTAACCAGCTCATCATTCGTTACCGGAGCGCTTCTTTTTCTGGCGGCGCTAATGGCCCTGTGGCTCGTCGCTTCCGCACTGGAATCAAAATACTGGTTCCCCTCGTCGACACGGACATTAATCCTGGTGGGCGTGATCGCTCTTGCTGGTGTTGTCCTCGCCATCAAGGTAGCAGTCCCAATTCTTAGACACTTCGGACTTCTAGGCGGGCTGTCGGATGAAGAAATCGCGCGCATGGTTGGTCGTCGTTATCCTCGGGTAGGAGACAAGTTGCTGGCATACGTGCAATTGCGGAATGGGCACCACAGCAAATCTGATGACATCCTTATCGGCAATGCTGCGACGATGCTCAACGGTGAACTCGCCCGGGTCGGAGAATTTGAGAAGATTGAAGATCCGAAGAAAGTCAAGGCTGCCGCTGGGTGGTTTATCCTGGCACTAATCCCGTTACTACTCGCATTCTCGACATCCCGAACCCAACTGTCTTCGGCGTCCAACCGCCTGCTGACCCCGCTCGTTGATTACACTAAACCATCACTCTATAGCTTCGATGTCCAGCCCGGTGATATCACAATCGTCAAGGGTACAGATCTGGAAATAGCAGGCCAGATCGTAGGTCGCAGCCTCCCCCCCTCCGCAATAGTAAGCCTAAGGTATCCTGGCGAAATAGTAACGGAAGACGTGGTTGTCTCGGTAGACAGCGCGGCATTCAGCCACACCGTGGAAGTGGTTAGAAATCCGTTCGAGTATCGGATTTCTGTTGACCAGACGTCGAGCAGGTGGTATTCGGTTGATGTGGTAGAGCAACCGTTCGTGAAATCTTTGCAGGTCTCCGTCACGCCTCCGCGTTACACGAGACTTCCACAGCGACACCTTTCACCTAATGTTGGTGATGTTGCGGCCCTGCCGGGCTCGCAGGTTGATATTGTAGTCGTTCCCGGCGGCTCCGATGTTTCATCAGCCGAGATCGATTTCGAAAAGGTTGATCCCATGTCCCTCACAATTTCCGAAACAGGAATTGAAGGTCGGTTTTTTGTTCGTCGTGAACAGAATTATCACATCAGACTGAACTCTGTTGACGATGTGCCAAATGCGGATCCCGTACCGTACTCAATAACAATGCTCACAGATCAACATCCACTTCTCGAGATCCTTTCTCCGCAACCGCTATACACCTTGAGCGAAGAGCTACACGTACCCGTCGAGGCCAGAATTTCGGATGACTACGGATTTAGGAGGCTATCAATCCACTATCGAATATCAAAGAGCAGACTTGACGAGCCCGACTCCGTTTTCCGCTCGATTGACATTCCCATTGGTGACCTGCGTACGCTTGATCAGGAGATTCCATTCGACTGGGACCTGGCGCAATCGATCTCTCCCCCGCCAATTCCCGGCGACGAAATTGAGTACTTCCTTCGAGTTTACGACAACGATTCTGTCAGTGGGCCGAAGTTCGCCCAATCCGAAAACCGACTGTTGAAATTCCCCTCCCTTGCAGAACGTTACGACCAGTTGGATGAAAGCAAAGAGAATACGTTAGAGTCTCTAAGCGAGGTGATCGAGGAATCGCGCGAGCTACGGGACGAATTTGACGAGCTCAAGGAAGACATCCAGCGAGATCCCGAGTCGAGCGTTGACAAACAGGCGAAAATTGAGCAGTTAACAGAAAGGCAAAAAGCGCTGGAAGCAAAGGTGGACGAAGTCGCGAGTAGTCTGGAAGAAGCCATCCAGCAAATGGAGGAGAACGACCTTACGAGTGATGAAACATTGGATATGTTCAAAGAGCTCCAAAAGGTTGTGGAGGAAATCAACTCGCCCGAGCTGATGGAAACACTCGAGGATCTCCAGCAAGCGATGGATGAGATGAACCTGAAAGATATTCAGGAAGCGTTGGACAAATTTGATTTTGATGAAGACCAGTTCCAACAGCGCCTGGGTCGCACCATGGAGTTATTCAAAAACATTCGAGCGCAACAGGAGCTCGAAGAAATTGCCGAACGCGCAGGTGAACTTGAACAGCAAGAGAAAGAACTGGAAGAGCATACCAAAGAACTTGCAGAATCCGATGAGGCAGACAAGAGCGCCGAGTCTGAGAAATTGGCTGAACAGCAAGAGCAGGCAAAAGCAGACATGGCCGAACTAGAGGAAATGCTAAGAAAGGCCCAAGAGCACATTGATGAGCTAAATGCTGGACCGAAGCAGGAAATGCAAGAGATGATGGACGAAGTCGAGTCTGCCGAGATGCAGCAGCAAATGCAACAGAACGCCGAAGAGTTACGGGACCAAAATTTTGAGTCGGCACAGGAGGGGCAGCAACAAATGCAGCAGCAGCTTAAGAAGATGCAGCAGTCGGCAATGCAGATGCAGACGGGGATGCAAAGCGCTCAACAACAAATAAATATGGCAGGGCTTAGACAGGCTCTTAATGACGCACTCCTGCTCTCCCACTCGCAAGAAGCCCTGAGGGATGCAGTTGCCGGACTCTCGGCTGGTGGTCCGCAACTCCGGGAGTACGCGCGTGATCAAGTCAACATAGCATCCGGACTAGGTACCATCGCGGACTCACTGCGCAAACTGTCGGAGAAAATCCCCCAAATGACCAGGCAAATTCAAACGCACACCGGCGAGGCTCTGCGCGAGATGTCTTCTGCAACGCAGGCAATGACTGACAGGGTTGCGCAGCGGGCAGTGAGCCACCAAACAGCATCACTCACGGAAATCAACGAGCTGGCTGTGTTGCTCGCCGATCTGTTGAATCAATTGCAAAACAACTCCAGCGGAGGCGGCGGTCAGTCACTAAGCGAAATGATCCAGCAGTTGCAACAAATGTCCCAACAGCAACAGCAGATGAATGATGAGGTCCAGCAGATGCTCAACGAGATGCGAGGAAGGCGACTTACTCCCAACATGGAGCAGCGACTGCAGCAAATCGCTGATCAGCAGGACCAGATGCGACGGCAGCTGCGCGAAATGAATCGCAATTCAGAAGCACGGGGCAAGCTACTCGGAGACCTCAACAAGATTGCACAACAAATGGAAGAGTCCATCCGGGAAATGCAAAAGAAGCAACTCGGACGCCGAACAGTGTATCGCCAACAGCAGATCCTAACCAGGCTGTTGCAGGCAACAAGGTCGATGGAAGAGCGCGGAAAGCGGAAAGAAAGAGAGAGCGAAGAAGGAGAAACGATTGACAGAACAAGCCCGGAGAGCCAGATGCCATCAGATCTTGAAAATAAGATAAGACGCGAACTGATTCGTGCGCTGGAAAGCGGTTACTCTGTTGACTACCAGGAGTTAATCAAAAAGTACTTCGACTTGCTTCAGTCAAAGCAGGTCCAGAATTAGGCGAGTCCGTCAACGAACCGGCTTCTAACCTCTGGTGTTGGAAGTCGACACGAATCACGTCTACCAAACCAACTATATCGATTGCGCGCGATGAAATCGTAGACGAGATCGCGAACCGGTCGCGGGATAATAATAAGTACACCTAGCACACGATAGACCCCACCAAGCTCCTGCAAAATCTTCAGGGCGGCCGTTGACCGGGTCCATGCCTTTCCATCTTTGAAAAAAACGACAGAGTCGACACTACGAAGTTCTCTATATTCCGCATCAAGAAATTCCTGAGCGGTACGTCCCTGCAGGGCTCCAAATTTCAATTTCGACTTCGTGTCTCTGTCGATGAGAAAATTGACAAAACCGTTGCAGAGATTGCAAACCCCGTCAAAGAAAACCACCGAGTCGGGCACCGCCGCGTCGGATGAATCATCTATCTTGAAATGTCGCTTCGTGTCGATCATCACATTATTTAACGGATGAAAAGGCAATTTGTTGAGGAAGTGGAGGATCACCCTGGTACGAAGAATCGGCTTTCGGAGCTGCTCTCTTTATTCCTGAAGCTTGGATTCACGGCATTTGGAGGCCCTGCAGCGCACATCGCGTTCATGGAAACGGAGGTGGTCGAAAAACGGAAGTGGATCGATCGAAAATCGTTTCTAGATCTCATCGGGGTCACGAACCTTATTCCTGGCCCAAACTCGACGGAAATGACCATGCAGATTGGGTACCACCGAGCTAAATGGCCGGGGCTGGTCACCGCCGGGCTGTCGTTCATCTTGCCGGCGGCGGCAATGACATTGCTTCTCGCGTGGGTGTATGTTTCCTACGGGACGCTGCCGGAGGTCGAACCTGCACTCCGAGGTATCAAGCCGGTTGTCGTTGGCATAATTGCGATAGCGCTGTTCAGACTCTCCAAAACCGCGATCACTTCAGTGCGCGTTCTCCCGGTCGTGCTGTTTACACTCGCCATTTTATGGCTTTCTGGCTCCGAGGTCGCTGCACTCATCGGCGGCGGACTAGCCGGGTGTATGTGGCTGATGTGGCAAAGGAGAAGCCTCACAAATTTATCGATCTTCACTCTTCCCCTGTTTCTTGCCCTTCCACTGCGCCTTGCACAACAAACCGGCGAGATTGAGCTCTGGAAACTTGGTCTCTTCTTCCTGAAAATAGGTGCTATTCTTTATGGCTCGGGCTACGTCCTGTTCGCGTTCCTGGAGGCGGATCTCGTAAGCAATCTGCAATGGATCTCTGAACAGCAGCTCATAGATGCAATTGCAGTTGGACAGCTAACCCCCGGGCCGATCCTGACTACCGCGACCTTTATCGGGTACCTCGTTGGAGGATTCCCGGGAGCGGTTATCGCCACGCTAGGGATTTTCCTGCCAGCTTTCCTTTTTGTGGGTCTTGTTCACCCTTGGATCGAAAAACTCCGGCGAAGCCCGGTTGCCTCGGCCTTCCTCGACGCCGTAAACGTGGCGGCCGTTGTTTTGATGGTCTTGGTCACTATCGAACTTGCCAGATCAAGCATTACCGACATCCCAACGGCCATAATGGCGATCACGGCTGCCCTCATTATCTGGTTTTTTCGCCTAAATCCTGCCTTTCTCGTCCTTGCCGGGGCCGCGATCGGATTCCTTCTCTAATAGCAGATATTGAATTGACAGCACCTTTGCCGTATCTTTACAGGCCTGTATCACATCCGTTTCCGGAAAATATCTACGGTAAATCGCGTCGGTAAACACCCTCGAAACTCGGTTATCGCAGATTCGCTTCGCTCGTATTAAAAATCTTCGAAACGCATGACTAACACGAAACGCGTTCTATTTATTTCTGGAGAGGTCGCTCCGTTCACCAAAGCCAATACGGTATCATCCCTGGTTCGGTCGCTACCCGAACAACTGCACGAGACGGGAGACTTCGAATTGCGAATCATGATGCCTCGCTACGGCATCATCTCGGAAAGACGTAATCGATTGCACGAAGTAATCAGGCTCTCTGGAAGTGAGATTGTCATGGGCGAAGAGCCACACCTTTTGAAAGTGAAGGTTGCTTCGATCCCGGGGATCCGACTACAGGTTTATTTTATGGACAATGTCCATTACTTCAAACGCAAAGGGATCGTTAGTGGCAAGGACGGCATCCTGTTCGAAGACAATGCCGAGCGTGCACTATTCTTCGGCCGCGCCGGAATGCGCACCATCAAAAACCTGGGGTGGTCACCGGATGTCGTTCACGGCTTCGGTTGGGCCAGCTCGTTTGTGCCGCTGCTGCTCAAGACTGAACTTGCGGATGAAGAACTCTTTGCAGGAACGCGATCCATCTTCTCGCCCTGCGACACCGAAAGCAGGATCTCCATTAGTCCTGAAATCGCCCATCTCACCAGGGTCGAAAACCCGGACGAGATCGTCGGCCTAACTGCAAACGAATTGGGTAGCAAGTTCGCCGACTCAACGATCGCGCCCCCTGAACTTGCAGGTGCAGACGGACTGCAGTTCTCCAACGACCTGGACGATCAGCTGCGGCAGGCCGTGGAGCTATACGATTCTGTACTCGCCGGCCTAATGGCGTAAGAATAGGGTACTTTTTCGTGCCAGCGCATACGAACGGGAACTAGCCGTTCGTTCTTGCTTTTCGTCCGTTATTCGAATAATTCCCCGATCCGATGTATCGTTCCGCACGTTACACGCGGATTCACTTATCCCCTGTCTATGAAGTTTTCCTGGCTCGCCACGGCTCTGATTCTCTTGACCGCCGTAAGTGCATGTGACGATCCAACCAACGTTGGACTCGATCTCGCTGGAGGTCAAACCGGTGAACCTTTTGTACGAGCAATCGCACCGTCAACCTTCGAAACCGCAGATGTCCGGGACATTACCGGGGATGCCGCAACCATGTTGGCTGGAGGAGTCTCTAACACGCTTCTTGGAGAGTTTGCAGCGCAGTCAAATATTGACATGGTCTCACCCACTCTCTCCACAGCCTTCAGGACCGGACCGGTTACGGAAGCCTGGATAGAGTTAGCTCCAACTACAACGTTTGGGGATACCGTCGCCGAGTTCGACTGGATCGTCTCAGATATCACTAGTCCGTGGACCGCCTTTGGCGCTACATCAGATACCCTCCTGGCAGTTGGAGCTGAGATCATTCGCTCGCCTGCAAACGCTACGCAAAGTAGTTTCCGCATCGACCTGGGCAGTGCCTGGATCGCGACGAACGACACACTCGTTCGAGGCACGGCATTCAATGTCTTACATGATGGATTCAACATCTCCACGAACTCAAACCAGGTCGCGTTCGGACTGAGCGAGGCAAACTCCCGGATGCGAATTATTTCAGGGGGCGATACGGCCAATTTCCTGGTGGCCCAGAACCTAACGACCACGCAAAGGATCACTCCGCCAGCTCTGCCCACAGATAGAGTGCTTTTGCAAGATGGCCTGGGCGAAGGTGTAAAAGTTGGAATCGATGTCTCTGATCCGCAAATAGAGGGGTCGCTAATTAGCAAAGGAGTTCTGCGAATACCTGCAGATACCACCGCATTGCAAACGTTCCCGTCGAACGTCTCAGTTCCGGGTCTGCAGGAGGTCGAACTGCTGGTTGTGACCGCCGAGGATAATCGCGTACCGCTGCAAGTAGGATCGATTAACAATGGCGTTGTTGAGTTCGCGGGAAGTACGTTGCAAATCGTTTTGCAGTCCATGTTTGACGGCGAAGACACGTATAGTCATTTCGAACTTTCCGGCCCAACTGCAGCCTCTTCTCTCAGCAGTTTGATCTTGTACGACACCGGCGCGGGCACCAGTGCCCCGGCATTGGTAATAACAGCCTCCTCGATAGATGAATAGCACCTTGAAATTGTTTGCGGGATTAGCAGCGCTCTTGCTCGTAGCATTGCTTGGACTGAGAGCCGGCCCTGCATTGTCCCAAAGCACCAACGACGGATCAATCTATTCTAGATTTGGAATCGGAGAACTCAGGCAACACTACAACTCGCAGATTGCAGCACTGGGCGGAGGAGGGTACGCATTGGGTTCGTCGCGATACAGGAATATGTCCAATCCAGCTTCGTGGAGCACTCAAATCCTTACAGGAATTGGAATTGGCTTCGCGCTAGAAAATACCATCGCCACAGATGCAGCCGACAACACGTCTAAGCTGTCATCAGGCAGTATTTCGTCTTTGCAGATTGGATTTCCAATAAAGGCCCAAAAGATCGGAGTTGGTTTATCATTCGCCCCGTATACCCGTCAAGGCTACCGCGTAAAAATTCAGGATGTCCTCGTGGCCCCGGGAGGAATCCAGGATGATCTCGGATATACAATAGACTACGTTGGTAATGGTGGTCTTCAAAGATTTGAAGCAGGCGCGGGAGTTAGTGTGCTTCCCAACATCAGTATCGGCGGGGCCGTGACATATACTTTTGGCGTACTAGAGGAAATACGCGAAACGGAATTTGACGACGCGTCCTTTGCTGGCACACGCATCACCAATCTCGTGCGGCTCGATGGCTTCGGACTCCGGGGAGGGATTCGCGGGCAGTTTAATAACGTCGCTCGAAGCGAAGACGCATTTATGTTCGGAGTTTCCGCGGATCTCCCTACTACCATTAAAGGACTTCGGCAACAGTTTGCAGGCTCTGAGCAGGAGCGCGATACGCTTGGGACTGCGCTGGACATGTCCACCGAGATCCCTGCGACAATAGCTGTCGGAGTTGCATATGCGTTCGACAGCAGATGGCTCGTCGTCGCCGATGGCTCGTTCTCCCCCTGGTCAAATTTTTCAAGCACAGGGCCACTCCCCGGATATACGCCGGGATCATCCGTGGGATTGGAAGACCGTACCCGACTTTCGGCCGGTGTAGAGGTATTCCCCGCAGGAAAAAATGCATTTTCGCCCTACCTCTCCAAGATCGCCTACCGAGTTGGATTCTTCGCCGACAACTCCTACATATCTCCAGATCCGGATACCCGAATCAATTCCCTGGGCATCACGTTGGGAGCCTCAATACCAACTGCCGTTGCTGGCACGCGTATTGATATTAATTTTGAGGCGGGCAACAGAGGTGTCGCGGAGGATCTCCTCATTAAGGATAGATTCTACAAATTTGGCCTAAATCTGAATGTCGGAGAGCGTTGGTTTGTGAAGAGGCGCTTCAGATGAGCCAGAAATGCGATTTCCTCTCTAAATCTCGTACTTTGGGACAACAGTCCGACTGTATTAAATTGACCATCATATAGGACAGGGTTCTTGAAAATGCGACGACTAACTAGCATCATCATCCTGGCTGCCGCTTTCATGGCGCTGCCAAAATTCTCTTTTGCGCAGCCGGATCAGAACACCATTGCGACATACTACAGCCTCTATTATGAGGACTTCAAAAATGGTAATTACGAAAGTGCGCTACCGAATTTAAGATGGGTACTTGAAAACGCACCGGAGTTCCCTCGGAAAACGGACAAGAACTTTGAGCGCGCGGTAACAACCTACAAAGAGATGGCCCTCGCAACCGATGATGCCGAAATGCAGCGAGCGCTTCTGGATACTGCTCTCACAATTTTTGATACGGCTGTCCCAACTCTCCGGGAGAAAGGAGCCGAGGTAGATGAGTTCGAATGGACTGTAAAAAAAGGCAAGTTTATCCAGGAATTACCGGAAGAATTGGCTGACTTGCAGGGAGACGTGAGCTCCATTTACATGCAAGCGTACGATATGAATCCGACAGGTCTTGATCCGTACTACATCAACTTCATTGCGCTCGATTTAGCACAGCGCGGCATGGAAGACGAAGCTCTCGAATTTGTGGAGCGTGTTGGCCAAGACCGCGGAGGTGAAGCCGAAATTGATGAGATCGTTGACAAGATCGAAGGTGGACTGAATAGAGATCCAGAGGCGAGATATGAACGGCTGAAGAGAAAGCTTGGCGAAACTCCGGATGACCCGGAGCTGCTCATCGACTTCTTTGAGACGCTCGTAATACTCGAGCGCAGAGATGAGATCTACGAAGTTGCGCCTCGAATTCTGGCTCTCGAACCATCTGCCAAAACGTACCGCATGCTTGCGAAGATGAAGCTTGAAGATGGAGAGCCCCAGGAAGCGTACGACATGTATGAGCAATCGCTTACGCTGCCCGGCGCATCCGAGTATGCACGCGAAATCCATTATAACATGGGTCTGGCGCAGAGAGAACTCGGCCGTCTGAGCAGAGCAAGAACACAGTTCAGGAAGGCTCTCGAAATCGACCCATCGTTCGGCGCTGCCTTGATGGGAATTGGAGATCTGTATGTCCAGGCGATATCAAACTGCGGATCTTTCGAACGAGATGACCGTGCCGTCTACTGGCTTGCAACCGACTACTACGAGCGGGCCAAGAATGCGGACCCAAGCGTTGCCGGACAGGCAAACACTAAGATTCGACAGTACCGGCAGTATTACCCCGACTCCGAGATGCTCTTCTTTGCGAACATGAGCCCCGGCAGTAGTTACACTGTATCCGGCGGATGCTACGGCTGGATTGGCGAAACCACTCGCGTAAAGAGCCCATAAGCTCACAAGCGCTTTCATTGGAAACTGGGTCGACGTCCTTTAGGGCGCCGGCCCTTTCATTTTTCCCAAAATCTCACTGCGCAGGAGTCGATTCACCATTCAGGAATCACTTAGCCTCCGTACTTTGCTATCCTTGTAATCCTCCCGTCCCCTCTTCGCATTCCCCATAATCGCAGAAATCTATGTCAACCATTATCCATGCAGCAGCTCGAGAAATCCTTGATAGTCGGGGAAACCCGACGGTTGAAGTCGACCTCTATCTGGAAGACGGCACCAGAGGCAGGGCTGCAGTCCCGAGCGGAGCGTCCACAGGCGAATTCGAAGCGGTTGAACTCAGGGATGGTGAGAAAAACCGTTACCTCGGCAAAGGCGTGCGAAGAGCCGTCAACAATGTGAACACCATCATCGCACCCAAAATTATTGGGATGGATTCCATGGACCAGGTGGGACTCGACAATGCACTGATCGAGATCGATGGTACGAAGAATAAGTCTAAGCTAGGTGCGAATGCACTACTCGGAATATCGCTGGCGAATGCAAAAGCCGCGGCCAAGTATGTTGGGATGCCGCTGTACCGGTACCTTGGAGGAGTGAGTGCTCGGACACTACCTGTGCCAATGATGAACATCATCAACGGTGGAAAGCATGCCGACAACAGTGTTGATATGCAGGAGTTTATGGTAATGCCGGTGGCCGGACCTACTTTTTCTGATTCACTTCGTGTTGGAGTCGAGATATTTCATTCACTGAAAAACGTTCTGAAGAAGAAGGGCTACTCGACTGCCGTTGGAGATGAAGGAGGTTTCGCTCCGGACTTGCGCTCAAACGACGAAGCGATCGAAGTAATCCTGGAGGCCGCCGCCAAAGCCGGCTATAAAGGTGAGGCAGACTTTTATATAGCATTGGATCCTGCAACATCAGAGATGTATTCAAACGGATCATACCTGTTCTGGAAAAGCGAACCCAAATCAAAAAAATCATCCGACGACATGATCGCCTTTTGGGCAAATTGGGTTGACCAGTATCCGATTATTTCCATAGAAGACGCCCTCGATGAGAATGACTGGGAAGGATGGAAAAACTTGACTGACGAGATTGGCTACGAAGTCCAGCTCGTGGGTGATGATCTCTTCGTTACCAACTCGGAGAGACTGCAGCGAGGAATTAATGAGGGATGCGCGAATTCAATCCTAATCAAAGTGAACCAAATTGGCACCCTCACGGAGACACTAAATGCCATCGAACTAGCTCGTGATTACGGATACACCTCCGTTATTAGCCACCGGTCCGGCGAGACCGAGGATTATACCATTGCCGACCTTGCGGTCGCAACCGGGGCCGGGCAAATCAAAACAGGATCCGCAAGCCGAAGTGATCGTATAGCCAAATACAACCAGTTAATCCGCATTGAAGAGGAGCTCGGTGACCAAGCCGTGTTTCCAGGTGAACTCGCCTTCAAATTCTAGCTGACTAGCGATGAACTACCCACGGATCTCCGGACTCATCACCAGGAAGAACCTCGCTCTGCTTGGGCTGGCGCTGGTAGTAATATGGCTAACGTTCCTGGACAGTCATAGCTTGGCCAATCGATATATCTGGCATCAGGAGTATAATCAGCTCACGGCCGAACAAGAAAACCTTAATGCGGAAATTGAGCGCCTTAAGGGCGAACTAGAAGGTGACCTGTCTGTTGAAACCGTTGAGAAGATCGCCAGAGAGGATTTTGCGATGAAGAAAGCAGACGAGACGGTCTACCGGGTCGAAAAAGCTAAATAGTATCGCATCCTGCACCTCCTGCCGATTTACAAGGGTAAGGTCATCACTTGAAACGCAGGTCGCGTGCGCTATCTCCTTTTTCGCCTCACCGTACTTGTACTACTCGCTCATGTAGCCCTGTTTCCAGCTCAGGTATCAGGTCAAGCGGTGGATTCTACAGCGGTCCGGCCGTTACAGAGTGGGACCGCCATACCGGTAAAGTTTACTGCCACGGACTCCTTGATCGTTGCGTTCTCCGACTCGACCGACTTTGGAACACTCTACGGCAACGCACGAGTGGACTACAAAAACACAAAGCTCGAGGCCGCAGAGATCGAGTTGCTTTTCGACCTCGAGGAAATGCGCGCTCGTGCTCACCGTTCTGATACCGGACTAGTGGGGCTGCCAACTTTCACCCAAGGCTCCGAAACGTTTTCTGGAGAGACGCTGGCGTACAACATGGCCACAGAAAGAGGCCGTGTGTCTGGCGCGCGTACGGTCTTTGAGGACGGACTCATAAGGGCTGATGTGGCAAAAGTTATGGAAGACTCAACGCTATACATCAAAAACGGGCTCTATACAACCTGCGAATGCCTTGACGATCCGTCGTATTCGCTGCGGTCGAGCAAGATGAAAATTGTTGATCAAAAATGGGTTTACACTGGACCCATCCGACTCTTCCTGTTTTCTATTCCGACTCCCCTTTGGCTACCGTTTGGTTATTTGCCCGCACAGGAAGGTCGGAGAAGCGGACCCCTCCCACCTCGATACGGAGAGGATGAATTCGGCTTCTACCTGCGGGACGGCGGCTGGTATTTCGCTCTGAATGATAAGATGGACCTCCAACTCCAGCTCGGCCTCTGGTCTCGTGGAAGTGTTGAAACAACTGGAGTATTTAGATACAAACAGCGGTACGGGTATAGCGGCAAAATGCAAATCGATTTTGCCCGGCTCCGGGTGGGAGAATCAGGTGATCCCGACTTCAGTATCAACCGCACAGGTTCGCTTCGGTGGCAACATGCGCAGACACTAGACCCATGGTCATCACTTGACGCAAATGTTGACCTTAGCTCATCCGGATACTTGAAGGCGATTTCTGAAGCGTACAACGATCGGGTGAAACAGTCTATAGGGTCAAGCATCAGTTACAGGAAAAGGTGGGCGACGACCGGTCGCTCAATGACTCTCAAGGTAAACCATAATCAGATTCTGTCTTCGGGCAGGGCCAACGTAACTCTTCCCAGCCTCTCATTCTCAAACGGATCCAAGCAACCCTTCAAGAGAAAAAGCTCCATCGGAAAAGACAAGTGGTTCGAAAAGATCACCTATCGGTACAACATGGTTCTGACCAATTCGTACAGCTTTGTCCCCATCGATTCGACTTCGATCTCGTGGCTGGACGGTCTCTTATCTCCTTCCGATTATCGAGCAGGCACCGGTGACGATGATCAATTCGATTTCAAGGCAACACATACGGTCCCGGTGTCCGCAGCGTTTGCCGTTTCCCGACTTCCGCTAATCGGACCAATCAATCTTAATTTGTCTCCAAGCCTCAACTACACCGAGAGTTGGTTCATAAGGACCGATGCCCAGACGGTTGACACCGCTAACGCAATTCTCCGTTCGTCCAGAGCCGATTTCCTGGCACTCCGGCAATTCAATACAGGGATCTCCGCGAACACGAGTCTCTACGGACAATTTCCGTTTAAGCTTGCCCGCTATCGAGGACTCCGGCATACCTTGAGGACAACCATGGCTTATTCCTACCAGCCAGATTTTTTTGCAGAACGATGGGGATATACCGACACATACACAGACACTTCGGGCTCGGTCGTCAGATATCCACTTGTGAGCGGAGTTAGACGCGGGGAGCAGCAGCGGATTAGCCTTAATTTGAACAACGTTTTTGAGTCAAAAATAGTCCGCTCAGATTCTCTTGCATCAACGAATCAGCAAAGACCCGTCTCGCTCCTCAATTTTGACGCATCCACATCTTACAATTTCGCTGCCGATTCGCTTAAACTAAATTCGATTAACCTGGGTGCACGCACAAAGCTCTTTGGCCGTGTCGACCTGACTATGCGATCAACGATTTCGCCATATCAGTTAACGGGGACAAGAATAGTCGATAAGTACGTGCTAGGTTCAGGGTCAGGCGGAGTCGGGCGGCTCACTTCCTTGTCATTCACCGCACGAACATCCGTTCGGAGCAAGTCATCGAGCGGCCGGAGGCCACTGGAAAATCCGCGAGCGATCGACCGCACCCGCGACTTTGATACCAGCGACATCCTTGCGACTGGTTTAAGATCCGAATACCAGGATCCGGCAGCGGTGGTAGCGGATTTCGCAATTCCGTGGTCGCTAACCATGGATTTCACTTACGGTATCTCAAAACCGCTGCATGATTTATCGAGGCGGGCCATCGTAAACGCAACCGTTGATTTTAACCTCACCCCGAACTGGAAGATCACGTCCAGAACAGGATATGATGTGGTAGCAAAAGATTTCTCGACAACCAATCTTGCAATCCACCGAGATTTTTCATGCTGGCAGATGTCGATCAATTGGATACCTTTTGGTCAATTCCAATCGTGGAGTTTCGACCTCCATGTGAAGTCTGGCCATCTGCGCGACCTACTCCGATTACAACAACCTCGGTCGGACCGCCGAGGCCGGATAGGCAGCCTGGTTAACTAGGATTCAGAATCAAGGAAGAGCCAGTTCGTCGCGATGGCGAATCCTGAATCCACCGTCTCACCGTCCCGCCAACGCATCGTAAGATTTTGCACATCTGATTCGAGAAATATTTCCTCGAAATAACCGTGGTAATCCCTGGCTGTTATTCGAACCGGAAGTCCATGCGTAGAAAACGACAAATGCTCTGGCCTCACTACCAACACTGCGTCGTCGGTGGGCAGATCAACACCAGTAAGAAGCTTGACAGCGGTGTTGTCGTGAACCACATTAGCGCTTCCGAGGAATTGCGCAACAAACTGGGTAGCAGGCGCGGCGTACAATTCTTTTGGTGATCCAACCTGCAAGATGCGACCTGCATCCATAACCGCAATTGTGTCAGACATGGCCATCGCCTCGTGCTGATCGTGTGTAACGTAAATGCTGGTTATTCCCACTTCTTTCTGCAACGCTTTTAGTTCTCGCCTGGTGCTCTCTCTGAGCGCAAGGTCAAGATTGGACAACGGTTCATCAAATAAAAGCACATCCGGCTCAACTACTATAGCCCTTGCAAGGGCGACTCTCTGCTGCTGCCCACCAGATAGTTCGGTGACACGCCTACCGTGTTCTTTATCCAGTCCGACAGTTTTCAGGGCAGTTTCCACTCGGCTGCGCCTCTCCGACTTTCGTATTTTTCGAACTTTCAGACCGTATTCAACATTGCCGCCTACCGTCATTGACGGAAACAGGGCGTAGTTCTGGAAGACCATTGCTGTTGGGCGATCTTGCGGGCGGGTTCGCGTTACATCCTTCCCTCCGATCAAGATCTCCCCCGAATCCGGCTCCTCAAATCCACCGATCATCCGTAACAGGGTGGTCTTGCCGCACCCGCTCGGCCCAAGCAAGGAGAAAAACGAACCCGAGGGTATCTCGACAGAGATGTTGGAAGCGGCGACAGTTGGACCGAAGCGCTTGCTAAGCCCTCGAATTTCAACCGAGCCCTTGTTATCCATCCGATTGGGCCGCTCTAGGCCAGGGCCTGATTAACTTTGTCGGCCGCCTCTTTGAAGAGGATTGCAGTTTCTACTTTCAGTCCGCTCTCGTCCAATACAGCCTTGCCCTCCTTGGCATTAGTACCTTGAAGGCGTACGATCAAGGGGATGTTAATATCCACTTTCCCAGCCGCCTCCACGACACCGTTGGCTACGCGATCACAACGGACGATGCCACCGAAAATGTTTATTAGAATCGCCTTTACATTGGGATCCTTGAGGATAATTCTGAACCCTGCTTCCACAGTTTTGGCATTGGCTCCTCCGCCGACATCCAGGAAGTTCGCAGGCTCTCCTCCCGCTAGCTTGATGATATCCATGGTTGCCATTGCAAGGCCCGCGCCGTTTACCATACATCCGACGTTGCCATCCAACTTAACATAGTTTAGGCCAAATTCACTGGCTTCAACCTCCAACGGATCTTCTTCGTTGACATCGCGAAGCTCTTCCAGGTTCTTGTGTCGATATAGGGCATTTGAATCGAGCGAGATTTTGGCGTCAACAGCCAGCACCTCACCCTGCTCAGTGAGCACTAGCGGATTTATTTCGGCCAACGACGAATCTGTTGCTTCGTAAGCTTTGTAAAGCGCCATCACGAATTTCGTAGCCTGCCGCAAGGCTTTGCCTTCGAAGCCCAGACCGAAAGCCAACTTCCTGGCCTGAAACGCTTGCAGGCCGAGATCCGGATTTACCCACTCCTTCAGAATTTTATCTGGTGATTCTTCGGCGACAGTCTCAATTTCGACGCCGCCTTCGGTGGACGCCATAATGACGTTCATGTTCTTTTGCCTATCCAAGGTCACACCTAGATAAAACTCTTTGGCTATATCCACAGCATCTGCAACAAGAACCTTTCGTACTAATTGACCTTCCGGACCCGTCTGGTGCGTGACGAGATTCATTCCAAGAATTGCTGAAGCTTTTTCCCCCACCTCATTAACAGACTTGGCAAGCTTCACACCTCCGCCCTTGCCTCGTCCGCCGGCGTGAATTTGAGCCTTGACTACAAAGAGTTCTGAACCATTTTCGTCAGCAAGTTTTTTCGCAGCGGCTACCGCGTCTTCTGCCGTTTCGGCTACGTAACCTTCCTGCGCGGCGACACCAAAACTTCTCAGCACATCTTTTCCTTGATACTCGTGTAGCTTCATTATTTAAATAGCCAAATTTTGCGTTTCAGAGGCAATAATACTGCAGTCCGAAAGTACGCAGTCGACTCCAGATTAACAGCCACCGCGGGGTCCAAGAATCGACTTTTCGGGCCTTGTTCGCCGTTTCTTCGATGAACAACGAGGCTGGATCGGTAATGTCTGATGAGCGTACTCAATACCGTTTTAGTAGCCGTGATAGTATTGAACACATTTGACCGACATGTAGTCGCCCGCTTTCTCGCCGGGACGGTTCTGTTAACCGGCACGCTGATCGTGTTCTTCATCAATCTCCACTACGTGGAGTATGTTGACGATTTCATGGATCGAGGGGCCAGTACCGCGCAGGTCTTCGGCCACTACTACCCAAACTATCTCCCGGAGATTGTAAAACTTGTGACACCTCTGGCTGCCTTTCTCTCATGCGTTTTCCTAACAGGGAAACTGGCAGCGCAGGGCCAGCTCGTTGCCCTTCAGACATCGGGGGTTTCGCTATATAGAATCCTTCGTCCCTTCCTACTTGTCGGATTTGTCATGACCGGAGCTCTGTTCTGGTTTGACGGCTGGGTTGTCCCCAAGACGAACGCTGTTTATCTCGCGTTCGAGGAACAGTACCGAAAAGATGCGCCGAAAAAAGTTGATGTCACCGAGTTACACAGGCAAGATAGACCGGGGCAAATCTTACTTATCGGATATTTTGATTCCCGTAACAATGTGGCGCATCGAGTTTCGTTGCAATCGTTCGATTCTACAAATCAAATGCGTTCGCGGATCGACGCCGAACGCATGACCTGGATCGACTCAACATCTTCCTGGAAGCTCACTCAGGCAAAGAAAAGAGACTTCGGCTCTGGCAGCCAAACTACAACAACCGATCTTGGCATCGTCGATACGGTGCTAACCTTGTACCCTCGACACTTATCCAGAACAGAAAGAGATGTCGAGTCGATGACGTTACCCGATGCGCGAGATCATGTTGAACGACTTCGAATAAGCGGTGCTGGTAACCTCGGAAGATCCATTGTTGCCTACCATTCGAAGTACAACTACGCTCTTACTATTCCTATCCTAATTGTCATTGCCGTCTCACTCGCTTCGGTTAGCAGGCGGAGTGGACAGGCAGTGAGACTGGGGATTGCCGCATTGCTTGCGTTTGTCTACTTGACAGCCATGAAGGTTTCGGAGCCGTTTGGGTATGTAGGCGACCTCCCACCCGCACTGGCTTCGTGGCTCCCGCATTTCGGATTCGCCATCATCGCCGTGGTAATGCTCGTAATAGCGAAGAAGTGACTCTAGGCTTCTCCTGATGGACCTCCGAATTGTATTGGCTGGCCTGGAGCGGTCCTCTCTACGATCTCACCGTGGCTTCGCACATATCGATCAATGTTGTCCGACAAAGCCCTTAGTAATCGGCGGGCGTGTTGTGGTGTAACGATGATCCGACTCTTAACGCGGGCCTTAGGTACGCCCGGCATCACTCGAATGAAGTCCAGAATGAACTCTTCTGGGGAATGCGCAATCATTACGAGGTTGGAATAAACTCCTTCCGCAACCTCCTCTGATAGCTCGATGTTGAGTTGATTTTGCTGATCTGTTTGTTCTGACATGTTGTGTTCTGCTATTAGCTTGCGACTCCAGAAAGAGCGGCAATGAGGTCCGTCTTGGTTAGTATTTGTAGCCCTTCGTCTGAAGATACCAACACCGCCCCGGATTCTCGCTCAAGGAATGCTGCAAGCTGCTGAATACCAATATCAGGGGTAACAACGGGAAGAGGCGCTTGCATAATTTCGCCAACCGACTGAGTCCTGGACGACGGGTCGCCAATTAGTTTGTTCAGCAGAAGTGATTCTGTGATGCTGCCAACCTGCTGAGAGTCATCCATGATTGGCAACTGCGATATTCCATACTCCGCCATGGTCTCGATTGCTTCTCCGACTGTGTCGGTCGTCGTCATACTGACTATTCTTGGTCCGCCGCCTCGTGCCGCAATAACCCCAGCCGCAGAGAGCGGAACTTCGCGCTCAAGGAAACCATGTCCCCGCATCCAGTTATCGTTATACGTTTTTGATAAATATCGGAAACCTGAATCAGGCAACAGAATAACCGCGACATCATCCGTATTCAGGGATGCTCGATTATCCCGCATCCACTGCAATGCGCCGGCGACCGCCATCCCGCATGATTGACCGACGAACATGCCCTCCTCCCTGGCCAGCCTGCGGGTAAATTGCATCGAGGCTTTATCGGTCACCCTCACATAGTCATCCACGATGCCAAATTCCATGTTACCTGCCAGGATATCTTCACCCACACCTTCCGTCAAGTACGGATAGATCTCAGCATGGTCGAAAACTCCCTCGTGAAAGTATTTGTAGTAGACGGAGCCGTAGGGATCTATCCCGATGATTTTAATTTCGTTGTTCTTCTCTTTGAGATATTTAGCTGTTCCGGAGATGGTGCCACCCGTTCCTGCACCGGCGAAAAAGTGTGTGATTCTCTCCTCTGTTTGCTCCCATAACTCCGGCCCGGTTGTTTCGTAATGCGCGACCGTGTTTGCGGGATTGTCATATTGATTCATGTGGTAAGAATTCGGAATCTCCTCGGCGAGGCGTGCCGCAACCGAGTAATACGAGCGCGGATCTTCTGGAGCGACATGCGTGGGACAAACGTGAACTACGGCGCCAAGAGCACGAAGAACGTCGATCTTTTCCTGGCTCTGCTTGTCTGTTGTCGTGAAAATGCAGTTGTAGCCGAGTGCGATTGCGGCTACGGCAAGCCCAGCCCCTGTATTCCCGCTCGTACACTCAATGATCGTCCCGCCTTTTTCCAATTTACCTTCGCGCTCGGCTGCGCGAATCATGCTGATTCCAATTCTGTCTTTGACTGAACCGCCGGGATTGAATAGCTCCAGCTTCGCCAGCACCGTGCAGTCAATATCTGTAGCAAGGCGGTTGAGCTTGACAAGCGGCGTGTTGCCTATGGAACCAATGATATTGTCGTGCCACATGATACCGACTCCGTTTTTGAGAAAAACCATTTGCTCATACGTATACTCGGCAAATTACTCCCAAGCGAAATCTAGGGTCGGGACCTATGATGAAGTCACGCGTAAAAAGGTCGCTACGCTACTAACGCTGTCTGTACCCTTCGTGAGCACCGACTTTCAACCGCCCGTACCCGTAGGACAAGACCTGATGGTTGCCAACGCAACGATTGACGGCGAAATCGTCTATCAGAATCAGGCTTGGGAGAACGTATTTGGCGCGCCGGATAAACCCTGGCGAATGCTATCAGACCAGGAGCAAGGCTTTGCGGCACAATACATTAAAGATGCCGGCTCAGGAAGACTGACAACCTCAGAACTGTTCCTGGTGCGACTACCTAACTGGGATCAGCCACTGCCCGTTCTTCTAAACTTCCTGCCAACACAGATCCCTGATGCTAACGGAGTCCTAAGGGTTGTCGCGATAACCATCACCGGCGAAGTCCTCACAGAGCCAACTACATGGATGCTGTCGCAAAGTCAGAAAAATCGCATGGAGACGCTCGGCCGGATGACAATGGGAATTACCCATGACTTCAACAACCTTCTCAGTGGGATCCTCGGCCATGCAGAACTGATGAAAAGAAGCACAGTGGAAATTCCTGAGAAACTTCTCGAGCATGTTAGGCCCATTGAGCAGGCCGCGACGGACGGAGCAAATCTCGTGCGGAAGATGCAACAGTATATCAGGCACGAAAAACTGACCGAGTTTGTGAGCGTCGACCTCAATGAAATCGTCGACGACGCCAGCACACTCACCAAACCGTACTGGTATAACGAGCCGCGACGACAGGGAATTAGCATCGAGGTGGAACTGAACCTTAACCCTATCCCTGCAATCAAAGGGTCCGCTTCGGAATTGCGGGATGTCTTCGTAAACCTGTTCCTCAATGCCGTCCAGGCAATGCCGCGCGGGGGCTCTATTACAATAACCACAGATTATGACAAGAAAGGCGATAGGGTTATTGTAAGTGTGAGAGATTCCGGCACGGGCATGACGGATCGTGTCCGCGCAAGACTGTTCGAGCCACTTTTTACTACGAAAGGCAAAAGGGGAACGGGAATGGGCCTGGCTGTCTCGTATGGTACGGTGCAGGAACACGGTGGTGACATAGTTGTCGAGACCGAACTAGGCTTCGGAACTACATTCATCCTTTCGTTCCCAAGGCTGGCAGTGGATCTGGACAGTGAAACTACCACTGCAGCATCCAACGCAGCCGCTCATGCGAACATACTTATAGTGGACGACGAACCGATGGTCCGCGGAGTTTTGTCAAAACTATTGAGTACGCGCGGCCATACCGTTGTGGAAGCGGGATCCGGGGCAGAAGCCCTCACTCTGTTGGAAGAAACGGATGTTGATCTCGTATTCACCGATCACGCTATGCCCGAAATGAATGGTCGGGTCCTGGCGAGACACCTTCGACAATCGTTCCCCGATATGCCAATCGTGCTGCTCACAGGTGACACCGAGGCAGGCTCATCGGACCAAGACGTCTCGATGGTCCTGGCCAAACCTTTTCAGCTCGACTCCCTCGATGCCGCCATAAGCCAGCTACTCCGATAATCAATCAGGACAGATTGGCAGGATTGACCTTTGGCTTAGTTTTTGACCAGTCTAAAATCCCTAACACAATAGATTTCATGACGGGCTCTTGCTCCAGGGTTTCTCACTGATTCTGTGGTTACGAGCAATAGATCGAATACATCCTATGCGTGAGTTTTTCCTGAACGTAGGTGACGAAGACCTTGAACAAAGCATCCCGTTACCGACTGCAGATGAGGAGCGAGAAATGAGCACCTCGGATGTGCCCGACGATATTCCGATCCTGGCACTCCGAAACACCGTCCTATTTCCTGGCGTCGTCCTTCCTATCACGGTTGGGAGAGACGCGTCCCTGAAACTGGTAAAAGACGCATTCGCTGGAGACCGGCTTATTGGCGTGGTTGCCCAGAGAAATGGCGACATCGAGAATCCGGATCCGGAAGATCTGTACGAGTACGGTTCTGTCGCTACCATCTTGAAGCTTATCAAGATGCCGGATGGCTCTAAATCGATCGTGATCCAGGGAAAGAGACGATTCCGGATTGATACCTTCATCCAGCAGGAGCCCTACTTTAAAGCTCAGGTAACGCCTCTTGAAGACCAATTCCAGGGGGACGAAATCGAACTGCAGGCGAGAATCCGCTCGATCAAGGAGTTGGCAATAAATATTGTCAACCTGTCTCCCAACATGCCTAGCGAGGCGGCATTCGCGATTCAAAATATCGACTCTCCCACTTTTCTGATTCACTTTATTGCAGCCAATCTGCAGATCGAAGTACAGGACAAACAGAAACTCCTGGAGACAATCCCCCTGCTGGAACGAGCCGAGATGGTCGTTGAACTCCTCCACCGGGAACTGCAAGTTCTCCAAGTTTCGGAAGAGATCCGATCACGCGTCAAAACCGACGTCGACAAACAGCAGCGTGAATACCTTCTCCGCCAGCAACTAAAAGCCATCCAGGACGAACTCGGCGAAAACGATTACGCGATAGGCGAAATTGAAGAGCTCCGAAATCGGATGGAGAAGAAAAACCTTTCGGCGGATGCACGCAAGACCGTCGAAAAGGAGTTGGAAAAATTGTCTAGAAGCAATCCAGCCTCGCCCGATTACTCGGTCACCCGTAACTACATCGACTGGATCCTGGACCTCCCCTGGGAGGAGTATTCAGAAGATCATCTCGATATCAAAAGAGCCGAAGCTATTCTCGATGAAGATCACTACGGCCTCGACAAAGTCAAACAGAGGATACTGGAATATCTTGCTGTACTGAAACTCAAGGGAGATATGAAGGCTCCTATCCTTTGCTTCTACGGACCTCCGGGAGTTGGAAAAACCAGCTTGGGCAAGAGTATCGCGCGTGCGCTGGACCGTCAGTTCGTGCGAATGAGTTTGGGTGGAGTGCGCGACGAAGCGGAAATCCGTGGACACAGGCGAACCTATGTAGGAGCACTCCCCGGCAGGATCCTTCAAGGCATGAAAAAGGCCGGCAAGGGTAACCCTGTCATGATGCTGGATGAGATTGACAAAATCGGATCGGATTTTCGTGGCGACCCATCCTCGGCGCTATTGGAAGTTCTGGACCCGGAGCAAAACGTCGCCTTCAATGATCACTACCTGGAATTGGACTACGATCTGTCCAAGGTCCTATTCATTGCGACAGCAAACTATCTCGAGCAAATCCCCGCTCCACTCAGGGATCGGATGGAAATTATTCAGATCACTGGATACACGCAGGGTGAAAAACTGTCAATCGCAAAGCAGTACCTGGTCCCGCGACAGACAAAAGAAAATGGTCTGAAGAAGAACCAAATTAAAATCAAAGATGAAACCCTGCGGCTGCTCATTGATGGATACACACGCGAGTCGGGTGTTCGTCAACTGGAACGGACGATTGGTTCGCTTATCCGGGGTGTAGCGAAAAAAGTTGCAACAGGTGAAATTAGCAAGGCGACAATTTCTGCTACCGACGTAAAAGAATATCTGGGTACAAAGAAGTATTACGCCGAGGTTGCGCTACGCACCAAAGTGCCGGGAGTCGCGACCGGCTTGGCATGGACCCCGGTAGGCGGCGATATCCTGTTCATCGAGGCGTCTGTTTCGAGGGGTTCCGGAAAAATGATTCTTACCGGTCAACTCGGTGACGTAATGAAAGAGTCGGCGCAAGCTGCCATGTCGTATGTCAAGGCGCATGCAGGCGATCTCAACATTCCCCAGGACGCTTTCAGATACTGGGACGTCCACGTGCACGTCCCAGCTGGTGCCGTTCCCAAAGACGGACCGTCCGCTGGAGTAGCGATGACAAGTGCGTTGGTTTCTATCTACAGCCAGCGGCGGATAAAGAATACCGTGGCGATGACCGGCGAAATCACACTACGTGGACTTGTTCTTCCGGTAGGCGGGATCAAAGAGAAAGTTCTGGCGGCAAAACGAGCAGGCATTAAGAAGGTTGTCCTTCCAAAGAAGAACCTGAAAGACGTTGACGAAATAGATCCCAAGGCCCTCCGCGGTCTTGAGATAGTCTACGCGACGACAATTAACGAGGTGCTTGACGAGGTGCTACTGTCTCGAACGAGGATCAGCCCCAAGAAGTATTTTGCTGTCCCAAAAGAATCGCGAAGCGTCGCATCGGAAGGGTACTCCGTCGATCCGACCCAGATTAACTAACACCCGCTACGTTAGTTGGGACGCGACTTCTTCTTGGGTCTCTCTTCCAATATCTTCGCGTCCTCGATGTTATCATCTAGGCCATCGCGGAAGGATCTTTCGACATCCACCACAAGCGACGATGTTTTGTCAATCGCTGTGTCCAGGCCTTTTGCGAGCGCGCGAAACAGCGCTCCACCAACAAACAGAGTTTTCCCAACCAGATTTAGCTTTTCAAAATCAACGCGCCTATCGGGTTTCTGCGTCATCCCACCTGGCCTAACTAGATTTCTTGGTCGACCGTTTCTTTGTCGATCTTTTCTTGGCGGTTCGCTTGCGCGTCGTCGACTTCTTGGCAGAGCCAGATTTTGATGCTCTCTTCTTTGATGCAGTCGACTTCGTTTTGCGTTTAGTGCTGGACCGTTTTTTAGTCGGTTTGGCTGAACCCTTCTTCTCGCCGCCAGCCTTTACGGCCTCTTCGGCCGATTTAAAGCTGTCACGCACGTCCTCCGACACGTCCTCAACTATGTCTGAGACGCCACTGATAAATTCTTCGACCAGGTCGACGACGGTGGCCATAGCCGCATCGCACAAGAATAGTGCTCTGTCTGCAAAGCCCAGATCGTCAAATTCGAGACGGACTTTTTTGTATTTGCGATTTGCCGAAGATTTGTTTGCCATGTCGTAATCGCGATTTTCTCGCGGATTTGTTGATGAACTGCGCTCTCACCACTATGTAGACGGTAGAATCTCCCCTCTGTTTCAATGGTGGCAAAACAAGAAACGTCAGGCGCGTTATGTGCCCCAATCTACTGGTCGTGATCTAACTACTCGTCGCGGGAACCAGCCTTCCTGGTTGTTTTCCTTTTTGTCGCCTTTTTAGAGCTTCGTTTCTTTGAAGCCTGTTTTTTCGTGGCCCGCTTCTTTGTAGCCTTCTTCTTGGTCGCTTTCTTCTTGGTTGCTCGCTTTTTCGTCGCCCGCTTTTTCGTCGCCCGCTTTTTACCCTTTGAAGCTTCCCGGGCCTCCAACAAAGCGAGTGCTTCTTCCAGGGTTACCTCCTCATGATTGGCGTCCTTGGGTATCGAAGCATTTGTCTTGAGATGCTTAACGTAGTGTCCGTAACGCCCATCCCAAATTTCAATTGGCTCGCCCGATTCAGGATGCGTGCCAACCGTTCGGAGCGCCTTGCTGCGAGCTTCCTTTTTGAGAATCAGTTCGAGAGCTTTGTCAAATCCAACCTCAAGTATGTTGACGTCTTTCGGCAGCGAGGCAAAAATCCTCCCATGCTGGGCATAAGGTCCAAATCGACCTATGTTCACCTGTATGTCATTACCTGTTTCCGGATGAACACCCAACTTTTTTGGCAGCGCAAGTAAATCCAGAGCAGTTTTGAAATCAACGGTCTCCACATCCATGTTTTTCGGAATGGATGTTCTCTTCGGACGCCCTTCCTGGTCATCTCCGCCCAGCTGGACGTATGGGCCATAGGGGCCGTTTTTTAGAAGGACGGGCATGTCATTGTCAGGATGTTTCCCCAGAATGTCGTCCCCTCGTTTAGCTTTCTCAACAAGCTCGTGTAAGGTCTCCTCCGTAACATCACCAGGTGCCAAATCTACTGGCAGCGACGCTCTCACAAGGTCGGGCTCCGCACCCGCCTCTACATAAGGTCCGTAACGACCTACCCGCACTTTGTGCTCTCCCCACTTCGGATAACTCAGCTCGGACACTGCTCGGGCATCGATCTTATCCAATCCACTTTCGACCTTGTCGGCAAGCCCGTCTTTTCCATTGTAAAACTTCTCCAGATAGGGACGTGCATCTTTTTGACCATCCGCGATCTCGTCCAAGACGAGTTCCATCTGAGCCGTGAATCCCGGATCTACAAGTTGTTCAAATTGTTGCTCGAGGAGATTCACAGTAGCAAACGCTGTGAACGTTGGTACTAGCTGTCTTCCTTTCTTTCTGATGTACCCTCGTCGAACAATCGTGTCCATTATTGATGCATACGTACTGGGCCGTCCGACGCCTTCCTTCTCAAGTACTTTGATAAGCGTAGCCTCTGTGTACCGGGCCGGTGGCTTTGTCTCGTGACCTACCGGTTCCAGATTCTCGCAGTTTGGCGTGTCACCTTCCTCCATTTTTGGGAGCAGTATGGATTGATCATCCAATGCAGAGTTAGGATCATCCGATCCTTCTACATAGGCCCTGAAAAAACCGGCAAACACCACTTCCTTTCCAGATGCTCGGAAAGTGGACTCATCGTCACTCTTGCCAACTGTAATTGTTGCCGTTGTAAATTTCAACCGAGCATCGGCCATCTGCGACGCCACCGTACGTTTCCAGATCAGGTCGTATAGTTTTCCTTCCGTGCTCGTCAACCCGAGTTCATCTTTAGTCTTCATTGCCGATCCTGCCGGCCGGATCGCCTCGTGCGCTTCTTGTGCATTGCGGACGGTTCCAGCATACGTCCGGATGGTATCAGACAGGTAATCAGATCCGTATCGTTGCTCAATCGCTTTCCGGCTAGCCTCGATCGCTTCTGATGACAAGGTTGTCGAGTCGGTTCGCATGTAGGTGATGAAGCCTTGTTCATATAGCTTCTGCGCGACCTGCATCGTTTGCCGTGCAGAGAGTCCAAGCTTCCGCGATCCTTCCTGTTGTAGCGTCGATGTAATAAACGGTGCCTGAGGTGTTCTCTTTTGAAAGCGATCTTCTATAGCCTCAACTGTCCACTGCTCTTTAGCAAGTGAGTCGGCCAGTGCAGTCGCCCTGCCTTCTTCCAGGATTACGATGTCCTTACCGAGCTTGAGGTCGTCCTTAAGTTTTCCGGTATCGTCATCAAAATCCTTTCCCGATGCCAGACGAATCCCATTCAGATGCGTCATCGTCGCATCGAAGTTTTCTCCGCCCTGATTCAGTACTGCTTTCAGGTCCCAGTATCCCGCGGGTATAAACGCAATCCGCTCGCGTTCGCGAAGCACGCACAATCGGACGGCGACGCTTTGAACACGACCGGCAGATAATTTTGGTTTGACC
Organism: Rhodothermales bacterium; assembly: GCA_965224105.1. Lineage (GTDB taxonomy): Bacteria > Bacteroidota > Rhodothermia > Rhodothermales > JABDKH01 > CBDCYH01. Next base: position 722,964 of record CBDCYH010000001.1, read on the forward strand.
TTCTTCCACAACAACGGCGAGATCGAGTAACCCACGAGTCTATCCAGAATCCGTCGCGTCTCCTGCGCATCAACAAGATTGAAATTGATATCTCTGGTATTCTCAAGCGCATTAAGGATAGCATCCTCTGTGATCTCGTGGAACACCATTCGCTTGATTGGTACTTTTGCGTTGAGGACGTTGACCAGATGCCAGCCAATAGATTCGCCTTCCCGGTCCTCATCCGTCGCAATATATAATTCGTCAGCTTCCTTTAGCGCCTTCTTCAGACCGGCTACTACTTTCTTCTTGTCTGATGGAATGATGTACAAAGGTGCAAAATCATCTTCCACGTTGATCCCCAACCTCGACCACTTCTCTTTTTTCATAGCCGCTGGAATTTGCGAAGCAGATGCTGGCAAATCTCTTATGTGGCCCATACTTGCCTCAACAACATAGTCCTTCGGCAAGAACTTGCGGATTGTTCGCGCCTTCGTCGGTGATTCTACTACTACTAATCGTTTCATCGCGTATAAATACCTGACAATCGTTAAGGCCGGATGTGTAATTTCCTACGGGCCCTGAATATGGGATTGCGTCTCACGCCTTCGCCAAAACAACGTTCCGTCGATGGATCGGATCAGACTCGAAGTGTTAAAACGGGGAATAGGCAGTCCCCTGCTCAAATGCAGCGCCATCGGACACAATCGGCTCTATTAGCGTCCTGCGCACTAGTTCTAGCGTCCTGCGCACTAGTTCTTTTCGAAGAACAGTAGTCCGCCGCCAAAGGTCCCAACAAATAGATCCAGATCAGCGTCTCCGTCTATATCGACAAACGCAGGGGTCGTAAATCGTGGCCAATCAGTGGGACCATCAAAGCTTGTCTCAACAAAATTTGGGGTGGTGGCATCTCCACGATTCTCAAACAAAACGATTCCACCGAAGTCTTTCCCGACGACCAGATCATCATCACCATCTGCATCGATATCAACGAAGTGAGGGTAGCTTCTCCTACCGACGTCAGCGTCTAGATATTCATCATCCACGAGGACAAAATTTGGGTTGGTTTTTGATCCTTCGTTTCGGTAAAAGTTGAGCGTACCTGACGATTCGCCGACAATGGCGTCAAGATCCCCATCTCCATCCAGGTCCGACAAAGCCGGCGTAGTATTGCTGCCACGTGACAATTTGATGGCAGACTCCTGGCGTAACTCGAATTTCGGTTCTACAGCAGTCCCAACATTTTCGAAATACGCGACATCCTTATTCCACGAGCCGACGAGTAAATCCAGGTCGCCATCCGCGTCTAAATCTCCAAACTCCAGGGCTTTGTGAAACGCCTTGTGCAAGGCCAACTCAGCGTCAAACTCAAACGTGGGATTAGACGAGCTGCCGACGTTTCTGTAGATGAATGACTTTGCGGTTTCTCCTTTTTCGGGATCAATCTTGTTCGATAAGACGAGATCCTGATCGCCATCAGCATCCAGATCTGCGAATACGGGCATAGACTCACTACCGACATCCACGATGGGCAGGTAAGCGTCGGTATCAACTTCAAATGAATCGCCCTCGCGCCGAAGTAAATAAAAGTTGCTCTTGGTCGTAGAGTTGGCATTGAAGGCACCGCCTAACACAGTGAGAATCAGATCTCTGTCTCCATCGTTGTCTAGATCAGCGAAAACTGGGTCGTTATAACCAGACGTTTTAATCGGGTCACCTTTGGGAAACTGGACAGGATCCCCCCGTAACGACGGAGAACTGCATGTTCCTCTGTTCTCTATAAACAGGAGACCCTCCTCGAAGAAATCCCCCCAGAAAAAGTCCTGATCCCCGTCGCCATCGATGTCTTCAAAATTTAGCGTGTTTGCACCGTGCTTGATGCTCCCCATGCCAGCCTCACCGATAATCTCGATGTCTTGAAACCTATCCTCCACAAACTTGAAAACCGGAGCCTTGTTTACCGGAGTCGCTACCGATTCATACCTGGAGACTGTGCCATCTAGTCTGCCTATAAACAGGTCTAGCATTTGATCGCAGTCGATATCCGTGATATTGGGGATGTTCTGGCGATCCGTAAAAATAGGCTGTCCCGTTACGTCCCGTAGCGAATCTGCGACTAGCTCAAACTCCCATTTCCCTGCTGTCCCGACGTTGGCCCAATATCGAACGTAGCTATACGGCGATTCGGCCATTAAATCTTGATCGCCATCTCCGTCAAAATCATAAAAGCGATACCACTCCCCAACGTTTAGATCCTGATACCGATCAGTTTCCCAGGTGTAATCTGGCACCGAAGCAGTGCCATCGTTGCGGAAGAACATCAGGTCTTCCGATCGTTCCTGAACGAACAGATCAAGATCCCCATCTGCATCCTCATCAATGAACTGCGGTCTGGGCACATTTAGTCCGCCCAGAAAGGCAAGATCTAGTGCCTGACCCGCTTCTGAGGTAAAAGAGATCGCATCAACGGAACGTGTATAGGCCGGTTGATTTTTGCTCACATTGACCACGTCGGAGCTTGGTCCCACCGTTTCTTTTGGGGACGAACAGGAAGATGCTACCACTGCGACCAACACGCAGAAAGTCGTTATGTGTGGGAGGCGATTATCCAATCCTATCTATTGGCTGGCTCCAAGACCTGTGGTCATGTTCTCCAACTCTAACACCTTGACGATATCTCTCGACTGCGAGTCGATTACAACGACGGTTCCTATTTTATCGTTGTCACCAAAATTATGTCTTGGCTTATAGTCGCTCTTCAGGTTACGATTAGAGATGTAGATGTACTTCCCATCCGCGGAGACGGCCGAACCGTGTGGCGAAGCTATCCCCTCGCCTGTTAGAACTTCCACTATCTCCATGGTTCGGGCATCCAGAATAGTGATGGTATTTGCTCCGAAGTTGCCTACATAAACGAGGCGGCCATCAGCACTATAGGTTGGGTGCCACGGAGCCGCATTCGCATCAACAGTCTTAACCAGCTTCGGCATCGCCGGATCTGCTAGTTCAAAGAACATCACCTTCCCGGTCAATTGCGTGCCCACAACCATCTGTTGTCCATCTGGTGAGATGGCAAATTGAACCAGAGTATGGGTTGGACCCTCCAGTTCGATGAAGCTCACTTCATCATCCGGAGAAACAATCATGATCCGGTTTTCTGCAAGACTTGCAGTATATGTATAATCACCCTGTGGTCGTATTGCGAGCGCATGAGGCCTGGGAAAAAATACGTCAATCTCATCGACACTCATGTCTTCGGAGTCTACGATCCCGATTCTTTGCGGAGGATCAACAGCCGACATGGATCGACCTACGCGCAATTCTCCGTTTGAGGGATGTTGCACAACCATCCCGGGACGCTCAAATTCTCCGGTGGCAACAACATTGTTGTCGCGGTCGAATTTCAAAATCTTGTTGTCGCCGATGAGAGACAAGTACCAATACTTGCCATCGGCCGATGCAGCCACGTGATGTGGCTTGGCGGTAGGTGAATAACCTAGCTTTTTGAGATCGATGGTTCGGACAACCTGATTCGACACCGCATCAATCACTGAGACCACAGCCTCTCCTTGGTTACACGCGTAGATCAGGTTTTCTGATTCGGCAAACGGAACGTCGCCGTTCGAGCTTTTTGCTCCGGCGTCAATCCAGGCGCGAAGCGCCGCGAGATCACCGGCATCTAGCTGATGGGCGGAAGCCAATGCGTCATCCGAATCTAGCTTGGTTGCGAGCTCGACAGCAATGCTGTTATCCGAGTCGAAAGGAATTATCGCCTCGCCATACTGCGATCCACGAAAGATCGCCTCCCAGCTATCGAGGCGGAGTCCTGCTTCTGCTTTATCTGCACCGTGGCAGGATGAGCACCGTGACTCTAATACTATTGAGGCCGAAGCATAAGACCCTGGCCCCGCATTTCCGTTGTTTACATTAACTGACGATGCGCAGGCCCCGAAGATCAGGGCCAGCGCACCAAGTCCAAGTATGCGCCATCGCATACTGGCCATATCAAGCTTTTTCAATTAGCTACCGATATCTCGTTTCTTAACAATGAACATCCCCTCAGCACCGCTGGTGACAACGATCACGCCACTCTTGAAGTACGGATAGTTGCTCCATGAGCCATCGAAGCCCGGGTTATTCTCTCCTGCTGGTACAGTATCAAAGTACGCGACCTCGACAGGATTTTCCACATCTGAGATATCGAGAATCCGAAGGCCAGAAACGTAATTTGACTGGTACATCAGATTGCCCCGAATGTACAAGTTGTGATCACTCGACTTCTGCTCGGAGAAGTGCTCCTTGAGAAGCTTCGGATCGTCGAGATCGCTTACATCCCAAATGAGAGTACGTGTACTTGAGACGTTTCCGGTTAACTCATCCAATTCGTCATTCATGAAGAAGTAACGATGATCCTCCGTTAGCCATCCCTGATGCGAGTATGCAACATTCGGATAATCACCGGCAGACAATGCAATCGGATTTTCCTTATCGGTTACGTCGGCGATGCTAAGTGCTGTTTCATTTGCGCCAAAGCAAATTTCTTTGCCTGCATGCTCGGTATCTGGGCCCGAGTACGTCACACACTGTGCGTCGTGCGAATAACCTGTATTTCTTCTGCCCGTGGTAGGATCAGAAAAACAACCCGCGAATGACGGATTGGTCGGCTCTTGAATGTTGATCATGTGTAGTCCTCCCCCACATGTTTCGCCACCCATGCTTGCTCCAACCGCATAAGCATATCCGGTATTTTCGTTGATCACAATGTTATGCGCACTTGCAATCCCATCGTAATGTGCCGTCTCTGTAAACTCGACTGGCTCCGCAATATCTCGAAGTTGGGTCAAGTCAAAAATCTGCATCCCGTGAGGTCCTGCACCATCGGCAACGATGTACGCATGGTTCTTGTACACCTTAACATCGCGCCATGTACTAGGAACAGCACCCTCATGAATAGGCAGATTCCCGAGGTAACGAGGAAGCATCGGGTTGCTGATGTCGACGAACGCTGTACCGTCGACACGGCCAACAAGCGCATATTCGATTCCGGATTGCTCATCAGTCCAACCCCAAAGATCGTTGACGTTGGCACCTCGTCCCCCACCAAGATCCGACACGGAGAGGAACGAGAGCATATCTACATCGCTACATTCAAAATCACCTGCTTTACCATCGCTGCAGGTTACCTGCCCGTCAGTGATTGAAGCAAACCCAGCTGTTTCGGTAAAGACTTCCCCAGCCGACGCCCATTTGTATCCATCGTGTTCAAATACAGCCACGGAACCAGAGCCAAAGTCGGCACCCGGTACCGCCACAGCAGCGGTATTACCAGAAACGGTTAGTGCACCTGAGTAAAAATCTCTTGGTTGCAGGTCGTCTCCGGAGAGTTTGTACGAACCGGACCAGCCAGCATCAGACAGCTCATAGATATAGACAGTACCTGCAAAATTACCTACTCCAGGTGCTCCGACCCATACTTGTCCGTCCGCAACTGCCACGTCTGTACCGAATCGCGCCTGAGTAGGGCTGTCAAATGGTACCAGCGTCGAGTGATGATTCCACGCGCCTGAGTCATCGAGCTTATATACCATAGCTACCCCGACAAAGGAGTTCGCTCTAGGGGCACTGATTACGGCCCACCCATTGGACACGTCAATGCTACTGCCGAAGCGATTACCTTCCTCGAGTCCCTCTGGTTGAATTTTACTGTGCTCTTTCCACATACCGTCCATGTACTTAAACACATAAACGGAACCGGTACTGTCACGCGTTGCGCTCGCGAAGAGCCAATCGCCGTCAACTCCAATCTCTGCACCAAATCGGAATGCTCCTGCATTCTCAGGAAGCAGCTTCTGTGATTGGGTCCACTGACTTCCATTCTTGGAGTAGACATACACCGCACCTGTGTCTTCGTTCTGAAGCGGAGCACCAGAAAATACCTGACGGCCATTTGTCGCGGTCATCACGCCAAAGGCATCTCCTTCTTGCGCATCGGCTGGGACAAGTGCTGAGGTTTCCGTCCAGCCGTCACCATTTTTCTCATAGACGTATGTCACACCGCTGGCCAATCTGAAGGATGCTCCTACCGACATGATGTTGTCGCCTATCGAAAGCGAGACACCATAACCATCTGACGGCTCGCCCTGAGAACCGGTCATTTTACCGGACTCGACCCATTCACCATCTTGTTTGGAAAAGCGATACAAAGCGCCCGGGGAGCTTGTATTCTGCGCCTCACCAACGAAGATGTCCGAGCCATCGACCGCTACGGCTGAGCCGAAGCCCGCCACAACTTTGTCCGAATCGTCCACCCGCATCGTTTGGCCAGAGGCAAGCGCAACTGGCAAAACGAGAGCTATGCACAGGAATATCTGTTGAATAAAGTGTTTCATACTCTGAAATTTCTTGTTTGGGATTGTTCACTAGCCCGGCCGCGGTTGCGGGCCCGCCGAAGCGGCGTCTAGGGCAAAAATTTATCTAAACCGTGTATAAGTCCGACAAATCGCTTTGTTGCACGATTTTATGTGGAAGGTGCGAAATTATTAGCACCATTGCCTCCAAGGGCAGGAATGTCCATTTCCAGATAAAAAATTGACCCTGCGCCACACTTTCCTGCCTCGAATTATCGAGACGAGCGCCGCACGCGAATTTCGTCAGCGTATGACTCGTGCGAAGAGTACGTATCCATGTCGTCAAGCAAAGACGCTTCTTTGTCCGCGTTCGCCGAGGTCCCTTCAATCCTGTCCAGCTTTGCTCGTAGAGGTGCGACAGCATCCTCGACCGCCCTGGTTACCACATCCGCCAATTCCGTGCGGGTTAGACTGTTCGGGTTAGCGCGGGAAGCATTCTTGGTTTCCAGATATCTTCGGAACGTTGCGATTGCGAAAACAGCGATCACTGCACTGCTAACGATTCCGACCAGCGTGATAATTAGTATTTCTTCGGGCATGGGCTTCCTCCAAAAAGCCGAGTACGAGAATCCCGTATCAGGGTTGCAAAGATCGCGAGTCTAAACATCGTTACCGCGGGGAACGAAGGACTGAATACCGGTAATCTCCCTTCCGAGAATGAGACCGTGAATGTCAAATGTGCCCTCGTACGTGTTCACGCTCTCCAAATTCACCATGTGATGAATAACTCTGAATTCTCCTGTAATCCCATTCCCACCCAACATGTCTCTAGCCGTCCGAGCGATCTCCAGTGCCGTTCCGCAGTTATTTCTTTTAGCCAAAGAGATCATCGCAGGATGCGCCTCACCAGCATCCTTCAACACACCCAAACGATGAGACAACAACTGCATTTGGCTAATATCTGTCAGCATGTTCGCAAGCTTCGTCTGGATGAGCTGCATCGATGCCAACGGGTAGCCAAACTGGGTTCGCTCGAGTACATATTGTCTCGCCCTTCGATAACAGTCTTCCGCTGCACCAAGCGCTCCCCACACGATTCCATACCGCGCATTGTTCAAGCATGAAAATGGTCCCTTCAAACCGCGGATATCAGGAAAGACCAAATCATCTGCAACAAAACAGTCATCCAAAACAATCTCCCCGGTAATGGAAGCACGCAGTGACATTTTATTATGTGTCTTCGGTGCGGAGTAGCCTTCTGTCCCCTTTTCAACAAGGAAACCACGAATCACTCCTTCTTCTGCCTTTGACTCTTTCGCCTTTGCCCACACGACCGCAACATCTGCAATTGGTGAGTTGGTTATCCACATCTTGGCGCCGTTAAGAACCCAACCACCGTCCACCTTTAGTGCGGTGGTTTTCATAGAACCTGGATCCGAACCATGGTCGGGCTCGGTAAGTCCGAAGCAACCGATCCACTCTCCGGCCGCAAGTTTGGGGAGGAATTTTTTCTTCTGATCCTCTGTGCCGAACGCCTCGATAGGATACATCACGAGAGAAGATTGAACCGAGCAGAATGAGCGGTACCCAGAATCTACTCGCTCCATTTCCCGGGCAATCAAACCGTAGGCAGTGTAGCTCACGCCTGCGCCACCGTAAGCGGGATCCGTAGTCGCTCCGAGAAGGCCAAGCTCACCCATTTCTCTCGGAATCTCTGGATGGAATATCTCAGCCTGGTTGCCTTCCAATGCTCGCGGCTCTAGCATGGACTGCGCATATTCACGCGCCGACTCCATTATCAGGTGATCATCCTCACCCAGTAAGGATTCGAAATTGTAAACATCGAGATAATTAAATCTTGGCTTCGTCATACTGTTATAGATATGGGATAAAATGTTTTTGTCGGCGGCGTCTATTTGAAACTGTAAAGGCTACAAAAATGGGCACTACCAACAGCTAACCCAGGTTCCAGTTCACCCCTCGCCCAGACTCGGGATCGGGGAAGTCCCAATCAACTGCCTTCTGATCGCAGGCGTACATACACGTTCCACACTCTATGCAGTCCTCAAACTGAAAATGCACATCCCCAGCCTCATCCAGCGTATAGCAATTGGCCGGGCATACATAGGTCGTGCATTTGTGTGGACAAGTGGAATTGCAAATGGAGGTGTCGACAACAATGTGGGGCTTCGCATTCGTCCTCGACTGATTGCGGTAGGCAACCAGTCCAAGCCTGTCGGCGATTGTCAGCGTTTTGGTGGCATCCATCTAAAGCGACCTCGCAGCTTTGAATCCGAGCTTCGCAAGCTCAAACATAGACATATGTTTTTTCGCTGTCCTCCTGAAAACCTTTGCCGATTTCTCAGTCGGAGTCCCATCAATCGTGAAAAACTGCCGGCCAAAATCGCACAATAGATTGGGGACTTTTGAAAACATGGCTGGCTCATGCAAAAGGTGAACCGCGTCCTGGAAATTTTTCATATCCGACAGGACGAAACTTTCTTCCAACTGCGACCGGTAGGCTTTCAGCTGAGGAGCGCGATAGTCAGATTGACCCGCCAACGCGACAACCGTTTCGGCGGCCAGGATTCCGGATCTCATTGCAAAATCCATCCCCTGAATCGCCTTACCGGAGTTCATCAGTAAACCAGCAGCCTCGCCAGCGATCAAAATATTGTCGGCAAAAATTTCTTTAGGCATTGCCCGGATGTCGCCAGTTGAAACCACATGTGCCGAATATTCCACTACCTCCCCGCCGCGGATCATATCACGGATCGCTGGATGTGATTTAAACTCATTCAGAACATCGTAGGGTTTGCGCTCCTTGTCACGCAATTCCACCATTCCAAGCACGAGTCCGATCGACAACGAATCCAGATTCGTATAGAGAAATCCACCACCTTCTATACCCTGACTCGCCCAGCCTACAAATTCGTTGGTAAAACCACTTCTGCCGTCGAGTTGAAACCGGTCCTCCAGTTTGCCCTGGTCAAGCTTCACTACCTCCTTCACACCTACAGCGAGGTGATCGGCCGGAACGTAGTGATCCTGTAACCCCACTTTCCTCGTCAGCAAATTGTTTATTCCCTCGGCGATGATGATACATCGAGTAGCGAAGCGCTCCCCGCCGGTTACGATCGCGACGGTTCCATCATCCTGGTATTCGATATCATCGACCAGCACATCGGTCGCAATAAAGGATTCCTCGGGGTGTGAGGACTCCGAAATGGCCTGCTCAACTTTCTCTGCGAGCCATCTGTCGAACTTCGATCTAAGAACGGCAACTCCAGTGTAGGGATGCTCGCCAAAGTGGCTGGACTTGAAATCGATGCTGAAGCACGACCGGTCATCCATGAAGCTAAGTCGCCTATGCCCGATGAATCTTTCGTACTGTGCGTGTTCGTCTTCCCAATAGTTCGGAACGAGCTTATGGAGGTCTGATCCCCAGAGAACACCACCTGAAACATTTTTTGCGCCACAGAACTCACCTCGTTCCACGAGAAGAAATTTGGAGTCGCTTTTTGCCAACACCATTGCGGCGCTCAGCCCGGCGATACCGCCTCCCACAACGATGCAGTCAAAAATATCGTCCATCAGACTCAGGATGGAATGGCTGTTTTGAGATGAGCAATTAGTTCCGGTAAGACTTCGTACAAGTCTCCGACAATTCCGTATGTGGCGACCTGGAAAATCGGTGCGTCGGGATCTTTGTTAATGGCGACTATTGTCTTTGAGTTTGCCATCCCGGCAACGTGCTGTATGGCTCCGGAAAGCCCAATAGCGAAGTAGAGTTCCGGCGATACGACTTTACCCGTTTGACCAATTTGCGCTGTAGCCGGAAACATTCCAGTTTCGACGACCGCCCGCGTTGCTCCCTTGCCAGCTCCAAGTAACGCGGCAAGATCATCGACTAGCTTCTTTCCGGCATCGTCTCGAACACCCCGGCCGGCAGAAACTATGACGCGAGCATCCGACAGATCAATTTCGTCCAGTGCCGTCGCAATTTCCTTAACGGTCTCAGTATCCCGCGGGGTTGTTGCGACTGCGAAAACCTTCGGCTCATTTGATTCCGCTCGAGTCTCCGCGTTATATGAACCGGACCTTACGGAGACAATTACGCGATTCGATTCCGTCGAAACTCGGGCGAGTTTTTTTGCAGCCATTACGGGTCTTATTGCGGTCACACCATCTTCTTTGACATCAAACGAGGCAACGTCTGGAATTGCCGTGCCATCCACGCGGATTGCGAGAGCCCCAAGGATGTCCTTCACTTGTTCCGTGGAGGCAAACGCAATGATTGCTGGATCGCATTGCTGCACAACCCCCTCAATCGCATCGAGAAAATTCGCATTCGAATGAATGCTGTACCCTGGATGCTCTACCAGGTAAACCGATCCGACTGGGTAGGCATTGGCAGCGTCTCTAACCGAGGTCACATCATACCCGATGGACACAACATCAATAGACGTGATTGCCGGGATGTCGCAGCATCGTGTAAGCACCTCAAGCGAGGATCGCTTCACGCCCTGGGCTGATGTTGCCAAATACACAAGTGCCTTCATGCCAGCACCCTTGCATCGTTAATTAACCTCTCGACAAGTCCTGCGACCTTTTCTGTGGTTTCTCCTTCCAGGATGATGCCCGGTTCTCGCTCTGGTAGAGGTTCATAGCCTTCAAATATTAATTCCGGCTTGACCGGTTGCCATCCCTCTATCTGTTCGATGGTCTTTTTCTTGGCCGCCATAATTCCCTTCAAGGACGCGATCCGTGGGTCGTTCATGTCGTTGGAACACGTGACCAAGCACGGTGTGGAAAGCACGACCTCCTCCTGGCCAGCATCGGCCTGTCGTGTCACGATGAGATTGCCATCTGCGATCGCGAGCCCAACGGCATTTGAGGTGTATTTGATACCGAGAAGTTCTGCCAGCATACTGCCGGTGAGGCCTGCATCGGAGTCCTGTGCTTGTTTGCCGCAGGCTATAACGTCAAATTGATTGTCCTGAAAGTACCTGGCAAGCACGGTTGCAAAGCCTTTCGAATCCATCCCATCGATATCCATGACGATATGCGTAGCGCTGTCCGCCCCCATTGCGAGCGCCTTCCTGATTGTCTCTGTGGCTTTTTCAGGTCCAATCTGAACAAGGTGAATGGTACCTCCGTGTTGCTCGCGCAGCACCAGAGCTTCCTCGACAGATGAGGCATCGTAAGCATTGAGGACCGCACGGCCCGTATCAACAGCACTATTTAGATCCGGGACTTGCTTTATGCAGACGCAAATGTTCATGCAGGATGTTGATTGTGAGAGAGTGTTTCAAAGGTACGAACGCAAGCAACAAACGTAGTCACATGGTAGTATCCAGAAGACCAAATTCGACGCCGTTGCGATAACTTTCGCTTCTACTTCATAATCATTCCTCCGTCTCGATGAGAAACATTCGATGGCAGATAAGTCTGGCTACACTGGCAACAGTTCTGTGCACTGCCACCCCGCTGCTTGCACAGCAGGTTCCCCCCCGCTTCGGAATTGGGTTCTCCAGCATCATCAGCACGCAGGACGCGTTGGGTTTTGGAATGCGCGGGCGGGTGTCTGCTCCCGTCTCTACCGATCTGTCCCTGGCGCTGGATGTAGGGTTCGGAGGTTTTTTCCTGAGCGGACGAGACGACGCGACGTGGGTTTTTATGCCTCAGGTTTCCGGGATAGTCACGCTCGATGGCATCTCGAAAGCGCCTTATCTTCTGGGGGGAATCGGTGGATACTTTCCGCTAAACGATACCAACAGAAGCAACGGCGGACCCATGCTTCATGGAGGGATGGGCTGGGTAAGGAAACTGAATGAAACCTCGATTTACTATGAAATAGACCCTGGGATTGTTATCGAGAAAACAGAGGTCGAACTAGTCATCCCTGTTCGTATCGGAGTCATTTTCTAGGTGGCAGGGATATACATTCACGTGCCGTTCTGCACGCAGAGGTGTGTGTACTGCGATTTCTACTTCGTGACCACTGCCCAGGTCCATGAGCCATTTGTCGAGTCACTGAAAAGAGAGATCGATCATCTCAGTGGCCATTTCCGAGGCGAGTCCGTAGGGACCATCTACCTTGGCGGCGGAACGCCATCCCTGCTGTCTCCAGCCAACGTGTTCGGTATCCTCGACAGCGTTGCACAAGCGTTCGAGGTTGACGACGACTGCGAAATTACCTTTGAACTGAATCCGGAAGATGGTAGTCTGGACTACCTGCGGGAAATTCGCAGACTCGGCGTCAACAGGTTGAGTATCGGCGTCCAGTCTTTCTTCGATGCAGATTTACGATTCATGAATCGCGCGCATTCTGCTGAGGAATCAGTAAATGTTGTCGCTGCCGCTCGTGCTGCCGGATTCGAAAATTTTTCGATTGACCTGATTTTTGGTTCGCCAGGACAACCTGTTGAATACTGGGGAGCAAATTTGGAAAAAGCGCACTCGCTCGGTATTCCGCATGTATCAACTTACGGGCTTACGATCGAGACAAAGACGCCCTTGGCGAATCAAATAGAAAGAGGTCTTGTCACGCCACTAGCCGAAGACGAAATGGCCGAACGGTATACCCTTACGATGGACTTACTTCGGTCGGCCGGTTATGAGCATTACGAAATCTCAAGCTTTGCAAAGTCCGGCATGCGATCACGGCATAATCAGGCCTACTGGAAACATGAAAACTACCTGGGCATGGGACCCTCCGCACATAGCTTCCTTTTTAATCGATTGCCGGCCCAGCGCTGGTCGAATATTCGGAGTCTAAAACGTTGGCATGCATTACTTAACCAGAATCAGTCACCAATTGAAATGAGAGAGTCGATTGACCTCGACAACCTCGCTAACGAGTATATTCTATTATCTCTGAGAACCTCTGACGGTTTAGACCTGGAAACGCTACGCAACCGATACGGAGTCGACCTGCTGGATGAACGGATGGACGATATCGCCTATCTGGAATCGGAAAGCCTGATCAATCCGTTTAGGAACGACACTATCAGTTTGACGGACGAGGGCAAATTGCTTTGCGACGTGGTGACTTCAAAACTTATTTTGGGATGATGGAGGGAAGAATCGGCCTGTTAATACTGCCCGCTCTGATGTTCATCTGCCTGGGTTGCCAGACGGACAAAGGAGACGACGGACCGTCACTGGAATTCCGGGCGGACGGCGAGCTCGCGTTCCTTGATTCAGCCGGAGCTGTAATCACGCGCATTGCGATTGAGATTGTCGAATCAGAAGAAGATCAGGCCCGCGGTCTAATGGGGCGCACATCGCTTCCTGCTCGCGGTGGAATGCTCTTCCCCTATGCCGAAGAGGATATGCGGAATTTCTGGATGAAGAACACTCCCCTCCCGCTAGACCTAATATTTATCCGAGCCGATTCATCGATAGAGAACATCGTGAAGCGGACTCGACCCTACTCGGAGGACCAGATTCTGTCGACAGGACCTGCCAAAGCCGTATTGGAAGTTCGTGCGGGATTTACAGATCAACATGGCATTGATGAGACTACCAAAATATCATGGAAAAGACGCTCAGACTGAGCCAGACTCTGGCAATCTTGCTCTGCCTGATTCTGGCTGGATGTAGCAAGAACGACCCACCGCAGCCACCTCCGGAGGTACCGTTTGTTAGGGAGGGAACACTCGAGTTCAAACGAGGTGATGAGACCCTGGATACCATTGGAATTGAGATCGCGGATGATGATTCTACTCGCGAGCGGGGGTTGATGGAGCGGAATTCGCTGCCAGATCGGTCGGGCATGTTGTTCATCTTCGACGAAGAAACGCCGCAGCGTTTTTGGATGGCAAACACCAGGATCTCGTTGGATCTGGTATTTGCTGCCGCAGACGGTGACATTGTTGAGATCGCTCGTTACACTCGACCGTTGTCTCAGCAGGGCGTCGAATCGGCTACTCCCGCTCTGTACGTTGTAGAAGTCCAGGCTGGTTATACCGAAAACCTGGGCCTTGTTGTGGGAGACAGGATTGAGTTCGCCTATCTGGATTGAGCAGGATTAGAGTCCAAACGATTCGCCACACGCGCACGTGCGGGCAGCTTGGGGATTTGCAAAATGGAACCCTTTGCCATCCAGACCATCGGTAAAATCCAGGACGGTCCCCTCGACATAGGCTTTCGAACGGTTATCAAGTAGAACTTTTATTCCGCTGAGGTCCCACTCAGAATCAGCATCAGATTTATTACTGTCCCACCCGAGGTCGTATGTAAGGCCGGAACATCCCCCTTGAATAACTGCCACGCGCAGGTATGTCTCATCCAGATTAACCTTCTCCGCGCCGGCAACGAACTTGAGGCGATCGACAGCAGCGTCAGTAATAGAAATGGGTAGCGACATACGCAGAGTTGCTGTTTATGATATTCCGGATTCCGTGACTTCTAATTATGAAGGGCATCCAAAATGTCGGACGCCCGGTACCCCTTCGGCAACTTTCCTCAATAGTTTGAGTTCCGGTACTTCTTCTTTAGACTTAATCTAAATAAGCACCTTTTTCACCGATATGAGCCAGTCGGAAACCGAATATTTAGAACAAGTTGCGGACAGCGACTACGAGTACGGTTTTGTCACTGAAATCGATGCCGACACGGCTCCGAAGGGACTTTCCGAAGCGACCGTTCGACTTATTTCATCCAAGAAGGAGGAGCCGCAATGGATGCTGGACTGGCGCTTGAAGGCTTTTCGTCATTGGTCCAGACTTAACGAAAAGCGTGCTATACCAAACTGGGCACACCTGGAATTTGAGGAGATAGATTTTCAGGATATCAGCTATTACTCGGCTCCGAACAATAAGCCTCGATACGAAAGTCTTGATGAGGTCGACCCGGAGCTGATAAGGACCTTCGAACGCTTGGGCATACCGCTGCTTGAGCAAAAGCGTCTTGCCGGAGTTGCGGTTGATGTCGTCATGGACTCCGTCTCTGTCGCCACAACATTCAAAGAAGAGCTGGAAAAACACGGGATAATTTTTTGCTCCTTTGGGGAAGCCGTGCGTGATCACCCGGAGCTTGTACAGAAGTACATCGGCTCCGTAGTTCCGCACACAGACAATTTCTATGCGGCTCTGAATTCTGCCGTTTTCAGTGATGGGTCGTTTTGCTATATCCCACCAGGTGTTAGGTGTCCGATGGAACTCAGCACATACTTCCGAATCAATCAGGCGGGCACGGGCCAATTTGAACGAACGCTTATCGTTGCTGACAAAGGTTCGTACGTAAGTTACCTGGAGGGATGCACTGCACCTCGGCGCGACGAACATCAGTTACACGCGGCAGTCGTTGAAATTATCGCCCACGAAGGAGCAGAGGTGAAGTATTCGACGATCCAGAACTGGTATCCCGGATCTGATGACGGAAAGGGAGGCGTGTACAATTTTGTAACGAAGCGTGGTATCTGCACGGGTGATAGAAGCAAGATTTCGTGGACTCAGCTCGAAACCGGTAGTGCCATTACCTGGAAATATCCGAGTGTAATCCTGAAGGGTGACTCATCCGTCGGAGAGTTTTACTCAGTTGCGTTTACCAAAGGAATGCAGCAAGCAGACACCGGCACGAAGATGATTCACCTAGGAAAAGACTCAAGCAGTACGATTATTTCAAAAGGTATCTCTGCGGGGCGTAGCAACAACAGTTATAGAGGGCTTGTCAAAATTAGTCCGAAAGCGGCTAACGCTCGCAATTTTTCCCAGTGCGACTCACTTTTGTTGGGCGATAAATGTGGCGCGCACACCTTCCCCTATCTGGAGGTAAGCAACCCCACTGCGAAAGTGGAACACGAAGCCACTACCTCAAAAGTCGGAGAGGACCAGATCTTTTACTGCAATCAGCGCGGAATTGGAGAGGCGGAAGCAATTAAGCTCATTGTCAATGGTTTCTGCAAAGAGATACTTGCTGAGCTACCGATGGAGTTTGCGGTGGAAGCGCAAAAGCTGCTGGCGATTGAACTTGAAGGCAGTGTCGGCTAGACCAGCCCAGTGTAAAACATCAATTTTCCCATGCTCGAGATTAAAAATCTACATGCCTCTATAGACGAGACACCAATTCTTAAAGGTATCAACCTGGTGATTTCTCCCGGCGAAACGCATGCTGTGATGGGTCCGAACGGATCTGGCAAAAGCACACTTGCTGCGGTTCTGGCGGGTCGCGAAGAGTACGAAATTACCGAAGGTAGCATCTCCTTTCGAGGTCAGGATCTACTTGAGCTCGGCGCGGACGAACGAGCACGGGAAGGAATATTTTTGGCCTTCCAGTATCCAGTTGAGCTTCCCGGTGTCAGCATGTCAAATTTCTTGCGGGAAAGTGTGAATGCGATCCGTGAGCACCGTGAAGAACCAAAACTCTCGGCAGTCGATTTTCTTTCCCTCATGAAAGAGAAGGCGAAGCTTGTGGACCTCAACCCGAATCTGAAAAAACGCTCCGTTAACGAAGGCTTTTCCGGCGGGGAAAAGAAGCGCAACGAGATTTTCCAGCTGGCAATGCTCGAACCCTATCTCGCAATCCTGGACGAAACAGATTCCGGTTTAGACATAGACGCGTTGCGAATTGTCGCTGATGGCGTAAATCAGCTCCGGTCTTCTAACCGCTCGTTCATGGTGATCACCCACTATCAACGACTACTCGATTACATCGTCCCTGATGTCGTCCACGTACTCATGGATGGACAGATTTTGAAAACTGGAGATAAAGACCTGGCTCTCGAGCTGGAGCGGCAAGGGTATGACTGGCTGAAAAGCGAGGTTGCCTACTAGTGGAAGTGCTCGAAACACAGAACGCAGCCAACGTCAAAATGGAGAAGCTTTCGGATCTTCTGTCTCGCATCTCAGAGTCTGGGACCCCGCGTCGCAGAGAATCAGACATTGTGCTGAGTGAGTTCTATGACAACGCATCAAAGGCACTCGCACTGTCTGGACTCCCAACTGGTCGTGAGGAAAAATGGAAATACACAGATATTTCAAAGGTGCTCAATGGCTCTCTGCTGATGAGGCCTTCCCGGGCGGCCGACCAAGATAAGTCTGAAAGACCGCAACTCAGCGGTTCCTGGAATGGCAACATCGCCGTCATTGTGGACGGTGTGTTCTCTCCGGCATCGTCGAACCTTGGAAAGGAAGTCGTAGTCTCGACGATCAGAGAAGCTGCTAAATCGCACTCAGCAATTGTTGGCAACTACTTTGGTCGTTGCATTGAGGACAGTGATAGTCTGGCTATGCTAAACCAAATCGATCCCCTCGACGGATTGTTTGTGTACGCTCCTCCAGGTGAAGTTGGCCAATTGTTGATAATGAATGTCCAAACTGAACATGTTGCGAACGCGCTTTTGCAACCACGCTTCCTTGTAGTGGCTGAAGAGCGAGCCAAACTCTCCATTATCTGTTCGCAAGGCGATGATACCGCAAACGGCGCAGTCACCAATGCCGTGTCGGAGCTGTATACCAATTCGCATGCCAGAATTGAGTTTGCATGCGTGCAAGAGATTTCACCGCGGAACTCGATCGTAAATTCTATCTATGTTGAGCAAGAATCCAACAGCGTAGTTTCAACCAGTACGGCATCTCTCTCCGGAAAACTAATCAGGAACAACATCACGTTTCGCGTTAATGGCACCCACTGCGAGTCGCGCCTAAGCGGTGTTGTCCTCGCAAACGATTCGATGCATGTAGACAATCACACCATTGTAGATCATGCAGTTCCAGATTGCTACAGCGAGGAACTGTACAAGAACATCATTGCCGATAATGCAGTTGGTGTCTTTAACGGTAAGGTGTATGTACGACGGGATGCCCAGCGAACCAACGCATATCAGTCGAACAAGTCTATCATTTTGGGTGATACAGCTCGAATGTATTCCAAACCAGAACTCGAGATCTACGCAGACGACGTCAAGTGCAGCCATGGTGCGACAACGGGACAGATCGATCCTGAAGCTTTGTTCTACCTGCGATCTCGCGGCCTATCGATGGAAAAGGCTACCGCCCTACTGATCTCCGCCTTTACCGATGATGCCATCGATGCCATCTCCGACTCTGAAATCCGTCAGTACGTGCGTGACCGGGTTGAAGCTAAATTGCCTTCTATAAAGTAGACAGACCGCGGTTATGCGTGCCTCTGATGTCATTCCCTCATTTGATGTCGATCAAATAAGAAATCAGTTCCCCGCACTGGATCAGTCGGTTGGCGGTGAACGCCTTGTCTATCTGGACAATGCTGCGACGACTCAAAAACCGGAGGCAGTCATTAGTACTGTTGCGGACTACTATCGGTCTTTCAATGCGAATGTACATAGAGGGGTCCACACGCTTTCCCAACAAGCAACTGACGCTTACGAGAAGTCAAGAAGCGCCGTCAAGGAGTTTGTCCATGCTCGTGAAGCGAGGGAAATTGTTTTTACCAAAGGAACTACAGACGCCATCAACCTTGTTGCGAATGGACTCTCTGATTCTCTGAAAGAAGGAGATGAGATCCTGTTGACGGAAATGGAGCACCACTCCAATATTGTCCCATGGCAGCTCACCGCCAGAAAAACGAACGCGGTAGTCAAATTCGTACGGGTGCTACCCAACGGAGAGTTGGATCTGGATCATTTCGACGAGTTGCTATCCGAAAGAACAAAAATTATAGCGGTTGCGCACACGTCAAATTCTCTCGGGACTATCAATCCCATCAAAAGAATTGTTGCTAGCTCAAGGCAGGTTGGCGCACTCGTGCTCGTTGATGGGGCCCAGGCAGTCCAACACGGCAAGGTTGATCTACAGGATCTTGGCTGTGACTTTTTCTGCTTCTCGTCGCACAAAATGTATGGGCCCACCGGAGTCGGCGTTCTTTACGGTAAGGAAGATATTCTGGAAAAGCTCCCTCCATACCAAGGCGGCGGAGATATGATCAAGACAGTCTCGACAAGTGGCGTCACCTTTGCTGAACTACCCTACAAATTTGAAGCTGGCACCCCCAACATAGCGGGTGTAATCGGGTTAGCGGCGGCTATCTCTTTCCTCACTGGAGTTGGACTCAAGGAAATTGAAAGCCATGAAAGAAATTTGCTCCGCTCATCAACGAACTCCCTAAAGCAGATAGGAGGTGTTCGAATCGTAGGAGAAGCCGATGCTAAGGCAGGCGTAGTTTCATTCCTGATTGGAAACACGCATCCATACGATGTGGGAACCATTCTCAACCAGCAAGGGATTGCGGTTAGGACGGGGCATCATTGTACCATGCCACTCATGACCAAGCTCAAAATACCAGGAACTGTCCGAGCGTCCTTCGGACTGTATAATACCGAGGATGATATTGACAAGCTTGTGAAAGGAGTTGCGATAGCCTCTCGCATCCTGTCGTGACACATCGCTCTGTAAATACTCGCGTTCAAAAACTGATCGACGATTTTAATCTATTCGACGATTGGATGAGTAAGTACGAGTATATAATCGAACTTGGCAAAGAGCTGCCTGGTTTGTCGGACGAGGAAAAGATTCCAGAGTATAAGATTCCGGGCTGCCAGTCAAACGTGTGGATAATCCCCAGTGTTGATGACGAAACTGGGATGATGAGATTTAGAGCAGACAGCGACGCGCTGATAACCAAGGGACTGGTCGCGCTCTTGTTATCCGTATTTGATGACCAACAGGCAGAGCAAGTCGCCAATGCCGACGTGGAATTTCTGGAAGTGATTGGGATGAGCGAGCATTTGTCGTCGACGCGCAAGAACGGGCTATCACAAATGCTAAAGCGGATCAAGATGTTCGCATCCTCTTCTGCGGGTCTTCCGGCACAGGCATCCTCTGAAACAGTCACTGTCGACAGGGATGCTGTAGAAGCCGCAATCCGTACCGTGTACGACCCAGAGATTCCTGTAAACGTGTATGACCTTGGACTAATTTATGAGGTCATTATCAATCCGGATAACACGGTCTTTGTCCAGATGACACTCACAACTCCGAATTGTCCCGCAGCCGCTTACTTGCCGAACCAGGTGGAGCAGGCTGTCCGCGGTCTGGAAGGTGTAAATGATGCGCGAGTCGAGATAACGTTCGAGCCTCCTTATACAATCGAGATGATGTCGGAAGCGGCGAAGCTCGAGCTAGGCTTGCTTTAGCTACCCATCGAAGTCGATCTCGTCGTCCCTTATTCGAAGCCTGTTCGACAACTCGTCCTGGTCGTCTCTAGTAATGTGGACACCTTTTTCGTGGAGTAGCTTTCCGCAGAGTTCGATCCCATCGACCATCCCTCTCGTAAAATCACCAGAGACAATCCCTTTGCGAATCCTGTCAACTACTTCAACCCAATCGTCTGATTCCACCTTGCTGTTGATTCCTTCGTCGCCAATCACCTCGATGCGGCGCTCGAAGACTGACACGAACAGCAAGATGCCGGTTCGGTCTTTCGTCAGAAATACCTCTTCCTCCACAAACGCTCGCATCGCTTGAAGGTGTACCATCCTGTTCATTAGGCGATTGCCCGTGCACAGCCGATGGAAGCTCGGCCATACGAAGGCCAGCACCCCTCCAACCAGTCCACACACGAGCACGCTGGCGAGTGCACCCCAACCTGTGTATGCCCAACCGAGGTTCCAACCTGAATAGATCGGCAGTAACAGCAAGTGGAGAAGAACGGCGACCAGAATAAATATCATTACTGCACGAACGATTCCCAGACCGTAATCGTCGCTTCGCTCTGCAAGACAGGCCACGATTTCGCCAGAAGTGTTTTTCTCCGCGTCCGCCACTGCAGCTTCAATGCGGTCATGATCAATATTGCGGAAGATATCTGCCATGATCAAATATACTGAATCGGTTAGGAATGTTGGCGACCGGCAGAATGGAGATTTTTAACTAGCAGCGAGTAGATGATCATTACAACGATAGAGAGCGCGACGGTGATAAGTACGAGGCGCTCGACTGAGCCATCTACTTTGTTCAATTCCGTGAAGATTGCCAGCGGTAGTGTTGCGGTTTTCCCCGGAATATGGCCAGCCAAGACGATGGTAGCGCCGAATTCCCCAAGTGCGCGACCAAATGCAAGGGCAACGGCCGCGCCAATTCCGCGAGCCGCAAGTGGAATAGTTACCAGTCTCAAGGCGGCCCATCGCCCCCCTCCAAATACATAGACCGCCTCTTCAATTTCCGGATCGATGTTCTCAAATGCGACGCGAACGGTATTTACGAATAGCGGAAAAGCTACAACAGCTGCGGCAACTGCCGCGCCGATCCATGTGAACGCTACCGACAAGTTTGCAGATTCAAGCACGCGCCCTATTGGGCTTGCTGGACCAAGAGCCATCAGCAAAGCATACCCGGTTACAACCGGGGGCAACACCAGTGGCAGCTGGATCAGATTCTCGATTATGAACGACAGTCGCAAACGCCCGCGGGCCAACCTGTAACCCAACCAGACTCCGAGCGGAAACATGAGACACACCGCGACAAGTGCCACCAAGACGCTCCTGAGGAGGACATCCCATTCTTGAGGTGATAGAATCATCCGGCCGTGCTAACCCCAAAACCGAAGCTGTCCCAAATCGCTCGACGCGTGGGGTCCACCATAAATTCCACAAACGTCATCGCGATATTCCCCTCCCCCTTGGCGAGCACTCCCAGTTGATATCCCACCCGCTGTTTGCATTCAGCTGTTGCCAATGGCATGGTTCGGAGATTCAAGCCGTGCAGATCCGACAAATACGCAATTGCAGCGTCTGCGTGACCTCGTCTAAAGGCAGATACAGCTGCACGCGTGTCAAGCATGGGCACTACCCGCCGTGAGATCTTCTCCCATTCATGTCGACACTCGAGTAAGTTCTTTGCATATCGGCCGACGGGCACGTGCGATGGATCTCCCAACGCAATCCTTCGAGCTCTGTCCAGCGTTCCCACAGCCACGATCTGATTCTCAATTGGAAGCTTGACCTGCTGTTGAAGCTGTACGCGCGTGGCCAGGAAGTCCATCCAAACCGAGTCTGCGGTGACGATCAAGTCTGGGCTTGCACCCGCCACTACCTGTTTGGAAATTGTCGAGGAACCAGCAAAGCTTATCACCACATCAATCAACGGGTTCTCTTCCTCAAAGGCGTTTTCAATCTCGCCAAGTACATCAATCAGTGATGCAGCGGCAAAGATAGAAACCTCTGAAGTATTGTTTGTGTGGCATCCTGCCAGCACAGCTACGACGATCACGATGGCTACGGTGCAAAGGCGACCGATTGTCATCGTTGTGCCTCGCTCGCAGCCACAGCCGCTAAGGCATCTTGTGCCCGCATGTATACAGGATCGTTTTCATCACCAACCAACCGCAACACCTTTTCAAACTGCGCCCTGGCCTCCGAGAATCGCTGGATATTCAATAACATTATCCCTTTGTTGAAATTTGCCTGCACATGAAGGGAGTCCTGGTCGAGTACCATGTTCGTATTGCGGATCGCTTCCATCGGATTTTCCGGATCGTAAAGGTAGGCGATCGCCATATCTGTCCTGACGTCCAGGTCCTCCGGGTTAATTTCAAGAGCATTGGAATATGCGGCGATAGCCTTCTTTGCATACGCAACCCTACCAGCGCCACTCCTTCTTTCCATCCAGTCGAAATAGAGGTTCCCGGTCCGGCGCCATTCGTTCTCCGTATTGAGCTCAGTCGCGATCTCGTGTTGGATGTCGCCAGCCAAATCGAACCTTCCGTTTTCCGCATACAGCAAGATTAGCGTTCGCTTTCTACTGATTTTTTCATCCCCCGATAGGGTATCGATATCAGCCACTATCCGCTCGACTTCTTCAGCCACCGACTCGGGAAGCGACGGGACGGTCGATGGGGTGGTTGCAACTTCAGACTGCCCGTTGGCACCTACATTTTCCGCCGGGGACAATCGCGCCTTGCTAAGAATGAAGAGTCCAAACGTCGCAACCAACCCCGCAACAATAATTAAACCTACTCGGTGCGAGTACTGAGGCTTGACATATGGAAGCGGCGGCACCTCCATAAGGCTGTTTTTCGATTTCAGCTCTGGTGGCAGGATAGCTCCACAGATGTTGCAAAAATTCGCGTGTCCTGGGTTGACGTGTTCACACGAAGTGCACTTTCTCGCAAGCGGATCGGCTGGGGAGTCTGTGGGGCCCTCACCTCCGATAGTTTCGGTAACATCCGATTTGTGTTCGGCAATTATAAGCTCACCGCACAGCTGGCACCGCGGGGAGTTGTCAGTTAGAAGAGCACCACAAGATTCGCAATTCGGTCGATGTCCCACGGCTTGTCGCTATTTACCAGGCCTATTTTAGTGCCTTGTTGACAGTTTCTTTGAACTCCTTGGAGGGTTTAAAAACCGGAACAAAACGTTCGCCCAACTTAACTTCCTGATTAGTCCTTGGGTTTCTAGCTGTGCGAGATGCCCTATGCTGGGCTCTAAAAGATCCGAATCCCCGGAGATGTACTATCTCGCCATCTACGATCGCCTCCTTCACGCTCGATATGAATCCGTTAACGACAGCTTCAGTCTCTACTTTGGTCAGTCCGGTTGCTCCGGCAATTTTGTCAACGATGTCTGCTTTGGTCAATTTACTACGGAAAGAAATGTTGAAATCGGACCAAAAGAGGTCCTTGCCGCAATATACTAAAGTGCCCGTACCGGCAAAGTGAAAGTCGGGGAAACTCAGGGAAACTCCTTATCTTTGGTGCGCCAATGTCGGCCGCCGACGAACCATTGGAGAAATATGTACCGAAGAGCCTCGCTCCTCCTCGCGCTCGCCTTACTTTCTACGTACGCTTCTCGGGCCCAATCTCATGGGTGGCAACAAAGAGTCGCCTACTCGATCGATGTCGATGTTGACACGGACCTTCACACGATGGACGGCAAGGCCCGCGTGAGCTATAGCAACAATTCGCCCGACACACTCCACCACGTTTTCTTTCATCTCTACTTCAATGCCTTCCAGCCCAACTCGATGATGGCGGAGCGCAACCGGCACCTGCCAGATCCGGACCGTCGGGTGGTCCCCAGAATCTGGAACCTAAAACCAAACGAAATTGGCTACCACCGGATTTCCCTTGTCGAACAGGATGGACAATCTGTACCGTTCAGTATCAACGACACTGTAATGCGAGTAGAGTTGCGACGACCTGTCCCGCCGAATACAACAACGCTACTGACGCTGGATTTCGATTCACAAATTCCCCTTACAACAAGAAGAAGTGGAAGGGACAATCGAGACGGAATAGATTACTCAATGGCGCAGTGGTACCCCAAGATCGCTGCATACGATCATCGAGGTTGGCATGCCGATCCCTACGTAGGCAGAGAATTCTACGGACCGTTCGGTAGTTTCGATGTGCGCATTACGCTCCCCGAGAATTATGTTGTCGGAGCAACCGGATTGCTGGCAAATGCGAACGAGATCGGGCATGGTTATCAGGAGCAGGCAGACTCTCTTGGCATCCGGTTCTACTCACCCAAGCGGAAACATACGTGGAAATTCTCCGCCGACAACGTCCACGATTTTGCCTGGGTTGCCGACCCAGATTTCATCCACGAAAAAATACGAGCCGGCGACACCGACACGGAACTGGCAGAGACCTCGCCGGATCTTGAATTTCATTTCCTCTATCTGCCCCAGGTGCGAGACGTCTGGTCAAATCTTCGAACATGGGTCCCGGATATCATCGCATTGTTCTCCGATCTAATCGGGCCATACGCATGGCCGCAGTTTACCGTGGCTCAAGCTGGTGATGGTGGAATGGAGTATCCCATGATCAACTTCATCGCAGGTAGCAATCGCAGTCCTGCCTCGTTGTTCGGGACAACAGCTCATGAAGCCGCCCATGAATGGTTCTATGGGATGATTGGTTCGAACGAGTCCGACTACTCGTGGATGGACGAGGGTTTCACCAGTTATTTCTCGACGGTTGCAAGAGCGAGGATCCTCAACGGCCGCCAAGAATCCCATCGTCGCGCACTGCAAAACATTGTCACTTCACAGCTGCTCGGGTACGCAGATCGCTTGAGTACTCCAGCAGATTGGTTCCAGACAAACGCCGGGTTTGGAACAGCGTCATACTCCGGAGGCCAGGCCTTACTGGACATGTTGGGCTATGTTGTTTCTGATTCCCTTAGGGACAACTTCCTAAAGCAGTACTACAGAGAGTTTCTCTTTGGAAGTCCACAGCCGACTGATGTTGAACGGATCGCGGAAGCAACCAGTGGGCTCGTGCTCGATTGGTTCTTTGAGCAAAACACAAACTCCACGCGCCAGTTCGATGTGAAGGTGGGAAAAATACGTAGCGATAAGGTGGCCGGACTTTATCAGACGTCCGTTGAGATTCGCAATGTAGGCGAAGCCGTAATGCCGGTAGATGTCGAAATCGTTATGGCCGATGGATCGAGCCAGTTCGCCACAATCCCTTTGTCTATAATGATGGGCTCGAAACCCGTTCCTCCCGACTGGAAGATCGCAGAACCGTGGCCCTGGACCTCGAAAGAGTATACACTATCGCTCGCCCTCCCGGCAAAACCAACCCGCGTTATACTCGACCCACACATTCGGACATTGGACGTGAACCGCTTAAACAACACGAGCGGCATTCCAGTCAACCTGGCACTCCTCAAACCAGCGGCTCCGACCTGGCAAAATTACGGACTGAGCCTTCGACCACTTGTCACTTACGCTCATGATTTTGGCGTTGGTGCTGGCGTCGCACTTTACGGAAGCGCATTTCTCGGTGGCCGACCCGTTAATGCCAAAGTCAAGGCATGGCCGCAAGTACTATCATCGAGCGGTGAATCACCCGAAACAAGTTTTTCTTATCGTGACGTATCCTGGTTCGACGGTCTCGATTTCCAACTGTCCACCAGGCTGGGGCGACCAGGAGCGCCTACGTCGTATCATCTTTCGACAAGGAAACATCTGGGTATTTGGGAATCCTCTGCAGGGATCTCGCACGATCTCTTCAGATCATCTGTATTAGCAAGCCCGACGGTAAAACTAACAGGCTCTGCAAATTATCTATATGTCGACTCCGATCGGTTCTTCAAACTCGGTAGGCCGTCTCTCCTGCAAAAGGAAAACCTCGTTTCTTTCCATGGACTCGTCGAAGTGCGAACAGCTGATTTTAATGCGACTGTTGGAGCTTCAATGGGATCATCCCTAAAAGAGTTTTTTGCCTGTTCCGATCCTCTCTGTGCCTTCGATCAAAGTGAAGCTGTTGGTTTCGCGAAGATGGAGTACTCGACATCAGTCAGCGGATTTACATTAGCTGGCAGAAGTCATCTCCGGATAGGCGTTGATGACCTTGTTGCACACTCCACAGGACGACTGGGAGCACCTACTATGCTGGAATCCTGGCGCTCTGAAGCTGCCAGCAACCTGCTGTCGGTATTGGACAATCCAGTAGAACAAATACATTTAACCGCGGTAACTGGATTCGGCCCTGTCGCTTATCATCTAAGAGAAGAGTCAGAGCCACGATTGTGGGCCGGTTCCACACCCAGAGGGACCAAACTCGTAGAGGCAAGTCTGAGTGTTGAATCTCCCAGTCTATCCTCCTCTCCTTACGCCGAACCACTGCGAGTTGGAGTCTATGCTGCTGCCGGTTCAGTATTCGGTATGGCGGACGGTCAGCGGTCCTCACTCACGGATCGCATTTTGACGGAGACAGGCCCGTACGTGACGTACTCAGTTGCGCAATTAAGACCCATCAGAAAATGGGTGCTCCAATCACCCATGCTTCGGAACTTGACACTGCAGGCAATCTTTCCACTCTGGGTAAATGAACCGGGTGAGTTGAATGAATCTAAGAACGCCGACTTCAGGTGGCTTATTGGTATCAAGCTCTAAACTCTTTCTCCCATCGCTTTTCCTTCTGTTGACAGGGTGCGGCAGCCGGCCAGACCCAGTGGATCCGACTTCACCGGATGGAATAATTGCATTGTCAGTCGACGCTCACAAGGCGCACCTGCTCAACAACGCGGAAGTTACTTTCGACTTCCGCGACCGACATTTCTCGATAACTCGTAACAACGGAATGTTTCGCTACAGCCGCGAATACACCGATACGCTAGGTAGAAATGTCGTCGAGTTCATGGATAACGAAGCTGTTGGCAGGGAAATCGAAGGGCAGGTAATACAAATCGACTCACTAGAAAGTGAAAAAATACAGGTTGCGATAAACTCTGTTGTCTACTTCGCGTCGCTTCCTCTTCCACTGCAAGATCCCGCGGTGATTGCCAGGAGGCTTGAGGACGAGCAAGTGGGCGATTCACTATATCACAGAATTGAAGTTACCTTTGAAAAGGAAGGTGGTGGGCTGGACTATCAGGATCGGTTTGTATACTGGATTAACTCCGACACCAAATTGATCGATTTGCTGGCCTATTACTTCTACACGGACGAAGGCGGTAGCCGATTCCGATCGGTCATCAACAGACGCGTTAGTCCGGAAGGTATTGTGATCAACGAGTACGACAATTTCGCAACGGTGGGTGGGGATCTCCCAATTGATGAAATCCAAAATTACGCTCAGCTTTGGAAAGACGGCCGCCTAAGGCATGTGTCGCAGATCCTGGTTAACGACCTGGAAATAAACGTCCTCGATTGAACAAACTTCAAGATCTTGATGGAGCACAGCGAACAGAGTTTTTCGATTTCCCTTGATGAGGGCGCAGAGGATATATCGGATCACCTTCGAGACCAGGCGAACTTCCTAATTGATTGCCTTTCAGCAAATGCTCAACAACAAATTGGCGTCAACATTATTGAGCTCGCGGATGAGTGCCATAAGCTTTGCCGCCAGGCTGAAAACGAAAATAACGCGTCGCTCCGAATCAAAGTGCAGGAGTTGTTGTCCGAGCGACCGCTCGACGACATAATCGGGCTGCTACGTCTGAACATTGCATTCTTTCACCTGCTCAATCAAGCCGAGAAGCAGGAGATTATTCGGATCAATCGAGAGCGCGAAAACCAAAGTTCACTAGACACGCCGAGGCCCGAATCTATCGCGCAGCTTTTTAACGAGCTGAAGTCGGCGGGAATGTCTAGCGCGGATGTAAAGGAGCTGTTTCGCCAAATTGACATCCAACCGACCCTCACGGCGCATCCGACGGAAGCACGTCGGCGAAGCATCTTGTACAAGCAGCAGAATATTGCTGACGAACTCCTGCGGCTGCGTCAAGATCGGTTAACCCCGAAGGAAATCGAAGACGCCAGAGAGGCAATCGCGAACCACATCGCACTACTCTTTGCTACTGATGAGGTTCGTTCCAACAAAATGCTGGTTCAGAACGAAGTGGAGCATGGTTTATATTTTTTAACCACGTCGATCTGGGATACCATTCCGAGAATACATGCAGATATCCGAGCCGGCTTTGAGCAGTACTATGGCGAATCTGTCTCTGTCGATGCTATTCTCAACTTCCGCTCATGGATTGGCAGTGATCGCGATGGAAATCCATTTGTAACACCGGAGGTCACCCGACAAACATTCAGGACGCAGCGGAGACGCGCGCTGGTAATGTTCCAGAACGAACTCCGCAGTTTGCGTCGTCATCTGAGTCTCTCCGAGGGAAAAATTGAGTTTCCGGAATATTTGTACGAGTCAATCCGAAACGATGAATCGGAAGTCAATTTGCCGAATCTTGTAGAGGGCTTGTACGAGCGCGAACCGCTGAGGAAAAAAATCTCCCTCATGATGGGTCGCATTCATCAAATGCTAGAGGGTGACGACTCTGCGGATTATGATTCGAAAGCCTTCTGCGACGATCTTGATCTTATCCGTCGCACCCTCGAAGACGTCGGATTTGCAAGTGTGGCTCGAAATGGGCTCATGGCAGATATTCTCGTCCGCGCCCAGTCATTCGGTTTTTACATCGCGCCGCTCGACATCAGACAGCATTCGCGGATTCATCGATCGGCGATCATCGAGCTATTCCAGCGGCTGCACATCCATGAAAATTACGCGGGACTCTCGGATGATGAACGCGTCCAGGTGTTAGTGGATGAACTAAATAATCCTCGGCCCCTGCTCCCACGCGGTGTAACGCTGTCAAAGAACGCCGAGACAGCAATGATGGTGTTCGATGTGATAAAAGAGATTGTCACGATCGAACCCCGCGCTATGGGGTCATTCATCATTAGTATGACTAGCGAGAAGTCCCACCTGCTTGAGGTGATGCTTCTGGCGAAAGAGGCTGGTATATGGTCGATCCAGGGAGACCAGGTTAACTGCCCTATCGACTTCGTGCCACTTTTTGAGACTATAGAAGATCTGGAGCACTGCGCAGAATTTATGCGCGATCTCGTCGGGGTTCCTTTGTATCGCGATCATCTCGAGGCGCGTGACAATTTCCAGGAGGTGATGTTGGGTTATTCCGATTCCAACAAGGATGGTGGGTACCTGATGGCAAACTGGTCATTATATCGAGCGCAAGAGTCTCTTGGCCAGGCGCTCACCGAGCTGGGCTTGAAGTTTCGTTTGTTCCATGGACGGGGCGGCACCGTCGGTCGTGGTGGCGGGCGAGCGAATCAGGCGATATTGGCCATGCCCCCGGCCTCGCACTCGGGAAAAATCCGTTTTACAGAGCAGGGCGAAGTAATCTCTTTTCGCTACGGACTTGCCCCGATCGCCCATCGGCACCTCGAGCAAATAGTCCACGCGGTAGTCAAGGCGGCCTCATCCATTGAGAGCACTGCTTTCACTCCATCAACTACAGAAAAAGCGCTTCTCGACAATCTGGCATCCGATTCCATGGCTGCCTATCGCACTTTGATCGACGACAAAGACTTTTGGAAATGGTACACCCAGGTAACGCCGATAGAACATATTTCGAAACTGCCTATCGCCTCCAGACCAGTTTCCAGAAAGTCGTCGAACGAAGTTGACTTCTCTGGTCTTAGAGCAATTCCGTGGGTTTTCTCGTGGACCCAACCTAGATACATTGTCCCCGGGTGGTTCGGCATTGGGGCCGCGCTATCCAATGCCATCGACAAAGATGGCAACGTGGCCAAAGTCTTGAGCGAGATGTTTGAAAGGTGGCCATTCTTTGCGGCCGTAATCAACTCTGCACAAAGAGAACTGGCGCGATCTCGGCTATCAATTGCCGGTCTGTACAATGACCTGCTCGACATTGACTCGACGGGCGTACACGAATCGATTGTTGCCGACTTTGAGAAGGCTCGGGGCGCAATTCTCGAGCTAACAGGTCAGGCGAAACTGCTCGACAACTCTGAGGTCCTTAAACGCTCGATCAAGCTTAGGAATCCCTACACCGATGTTCTAAATCTTATTCAGTTGAACTTGATGCAGGAGTACCGAAAGAAGTCGAGCCCGAAAGATGAGCGTTTGACCAGAGCGATCTTCCTGAGCGTGAATGCAATCGCAGCAGCAATGCAAAGCACGGGGTAGCTTTTAAGCTGCTCTCGCTGCAGATGCACCCTCGGATGGAGCTATCCTGTTCCTGATAACGGATATCAAGCTTTCGACAGCAAGCTGGTCGGTATACACCAGGCTGAATCGTCCACATTCAAGGCCGCGGATTACGGACTCAATGTTGTGCCGAGATGGATCGTGACTGGCAAATATGACCCTCGACGAGTGATCATCCGAATCATTCGAATCAATGGGGACAAGCATTTGGTCGAACAGGGTCTCCCATTTCTCCACCGGTAGAGACTTTCGTAGCCTGTCGACGGTTACGCCAACCCGTTCAGGACTTGGTTTTCTGATTTCAAAGCCGTAGGAGTTTGCCGCGGTCCTGTAAACCTTGTCGCGATTGACAAGATCAAGTTCGACGAGGGATCGCCAGGAAGGCTTTCCGGATTCACTATGCTGAATCATCAATCCGATATCTGCCGGCGTTATGGTCCCTTTGGCAAGCAATACCTGGGTGACGCGATCAAGTCGTTTATGCGGCTCCCTGTTAGGGAGTTGAAAAATCTTTTGCACGGGTTCGCAGGGGTTGGAGATTGTCCTACTGATATCGGAGGGATTTCCGCTGCGTAAAGCCTTTACTCACTTTGGGTACGGGCTGCGTGACCCGATGGCCGGTTTAGTCACCCGTTACGCGGACGACCTCGGCAAGCGACGTCAATCCTGATCGGGCGACATCCAGCGCTGCATCCCGCAGCGTCTTCATGCCGTCTGTAACTGCAATCGATCTGATCGCTTCCTCATCGATAAGCTGTCCGGCCGACAGAATGGCGTGTCGCAGCGTTTCCGTAAAGACCAGTGTTTCGGCGATGGCCTGGCGACCCCTGTAGCCCGTTCCCCCGCAGTTCCTGCAATTAGTAGATTCACCAACGTCAAAGATCTCACCCTCAAAACTCTCGAGACCTAGATAACGGAGTTGTTCCTTATCCACCTCGTCCACCTCAACCTTGCAATGATCGCACAATTTCCGGATGAGCCGTTGCGCAACAACGATGTTAATTGCGTACGCAAGGAGAAATGGCTCAATGCCCATTTTGTAGAGGCGACTTACAGCGCTCGGGGCGTCGTTTGTGTGGAGGGTGGAGAATGTTAAGTGGCCCGTGTTGGCCAGCTTGATCGCCAGGTCAGCAGTCTCTTTGTCACGCATCTCGCCGACCATTACGATATCAGGATCGTGTCTTAGTATTGATCGCAACGCCTGCTGCATATTCAGGTCCGGACCGAGCTTGATCTGACGTACACCCTTCAATAGGTATTCGACTGGATCTTCAACCGTTATCACGTTCACCTTAGGTGATTGGACTTGCAGAAGAGCCGCCACCAGTGTTGTGCTCTTACCAGAACCCGTCGGGCCTGTCATTATAACCATACCGTGCGGCTGCCTGATCGCGCGGTTAAATTGGTGAAGCACTTCGTCCTTCAAACCAATCTGTGAAAGATCGTCAAGTACTTTTCGGTTATCTATAACACGCAGGACTACGCTTTCAGCATGTATGTTTTCTTTGTGGCTGGCGATGGGAAGAATCGAGACTCTAAACCGAATTACCACTCCGCCGATGACTCGAGAGATGTGTCCGTCCTGTGCTTTGTCTCTGTCAAACCGGTCAACGTTCGAGGAATTATCCTTAACTACAGCCAGCAACGCCTCGGGATGTACCCGTTCTTCTTTGTGCCAGGAAATCAGTTCGCCATCAATCCTGAACAGGATATCGATTTGCCCCTTATCGTTTGGGACAATGTGAATGTCGGATGCGCCACGATGCACAGCTTCAACAAGTGTCGCCTCAAACAGAGTGATGAGGGACGATCTCTTGATTTGCGCCTCTAGTTCGTTCTCATCAACCAGCTTGTCGTCCTGGACCGCGGAGGTTCCAAGATCATAGGCGAAAGAATCTTCGTTAAGCTGATTGAGGTACTCGTTATGCGAAAGAAGCCCCTCGGAAATTGCCGTTCCGACCATCACCTCGTCCATGTACACGATGCGGTACTTCCCGATCTTCAATTCCTCAATCGTCTTGTGCACAAGAGCGCGAGACGGATCATGCGTAGCAAAGACCCACGTGAGAACGTTTGGTGTCTGCTCCTCAAGATCAACCGGAATCACGAACAACTCCAGGAGTTGATCGATTTTTTCACTACCCAGATATTCTGCCGCGGATCGCAAAACTTCCGTGGTTCTTTCCAGTGTTACATCTGATTCCGGGAAAGCGTACACGCGGGCGGCGGTACGATAGACTTGCTGCCTGTCGATGGAGGCGTCGAGAGCGATAACTCTCCACAACGCAGTCTTGAATTCGTTTTCCTTCAGGCGTTGCCACTCTTCCCACGCATTGTATAGTTGCACCTGCGACAAATGCCCGTCGGCGATAAGCTGCTTTACAACGCGATCGGATCCTGAGAAGAAGCTCGGATCGGGCTCATCATCTGGTTCGGATTCAATTGCAGTGGTACCGGTACCTCTGCGTTCCTGTGTGTGCGGTTCGACACCTTCCAGATTCCTGTGGTCCTGCTGCGGAGGGCCTTCCTCGACGAGCTCTTGAGGCAAGAGATCGCCTTCGAGTGTTGGCTCGCTGGGTGAATCGGATAACGGTTTTGCTCCCTCGAATTGGAACATGGAGGCGATTAAACTGCGGTGGTGTCCATGCCGGTAATCGGCAAAAACCATCAAAGTTTTAGGTTCACCCCTTGCCCGCCGGACCGCAGCAGGTCCAATTCTTCCACTTTTTCGCCCGAGAGCTTCCTCGCAAGCCGATTAGCCAAAACGAAAGCCAGGCTCATCCCGTGTCCATTGAATCCAACCAAAAATGCAATCCGGCCATCATCTAGATACAGCGGTAACCCACTGCCGGTGAAAGCCATGGCTCCACTCCATCGATCAACAATATCAACATCTCCGACCTCGAAGTGGTTTTGCAGATAAGTCTCGAGGTCTGACTGTAACGCTGTCGTAGTTTCATCAACCGTCCCGACTTCGGTATCCAGGTGCAGATGCCTGGCGCCGCCTAAAACCAAATGGCCCGCGTCCGTCTGTCGGATATAATAAAAACCACGGTGGGAGTATATCGGTTCTCGACAAATTGGTTGAACTACTGGAGCTGTCGCCAACATCTGCGCTCGTTTCGGGTGAATAGCCGCCTTCATCTCCGGAAATAAGGCCGCTGTAAATGCGTTTGTGCAAATGGCAACACGGTTGCATTCAATGGGACAACCGTTCTCGATGTGAACCATGATGTCCGTCCCACTTCTATCAATCCTCGTGACGTTTGCCTGCCGGAGTTGGACATCCGAACGTTGTGCTATCGTGGTAGTTAGCGCAAATGGATCAACCTTACCCCCGTCAGTAAAACGGGCCGCACCATAATAGTTACGGACTCCTTTTGATGACTCGAATGTACTCTTATCCAGGAATTCTACTGCGACGCCTTGGCCACGGAGGAGCTCCACGGACTCGGCGATTTCTTGCTCTTCTTCGAGGGTCCCGGCCACAATGTTGTAGGCGGACCGTCTTAGCGTATCGACTTGGGATTCGAATTCGGAAAAGAGTAGGTCCCGGTTTTCCTGCGTAAGTCTGTAAAGATCCCAAGCTGTCGACAGGCCATAATTCTCTACATCATTCGTAAAGTATGTAGCCAAACCCTGTATGAGAAAGCCAGCATTTCTACCGGATGCCTCAGCCCCGGGAAAGCGCCGGTCGCAGAGGATTATATGCAGGCTTGGATTGATCTTTTTCATCCAGTAGGCCAGCGAGCAGCCCACAATCCCGGCACCGACAATTACAAGGTCTGCCGTATGGCTGAAGCGGTGCTGCCAGATCGAATGCGTCATGACTCTGCAACGTTTACGACGAGTCGTCCCTGAATTTTACCGTCGGTAATATCATCACACGCGGCAATTACATCATCAAGCGAAATGACGTTGTGCATGAGGTTATAAGCTTCCGATGTAACTGAATCTGCTAATCGATGCCACGCCTCCTCACGGATTGGCCTTGGACAGGTATTCGAGTCAATACCGAGTAGGTTGACACCACGTAGTATGAACGGATAGACGGTGGTTTCCAGTTGGTAGCCACCGGCGAGACCGCATGCGGCAATACTACCATGTCTACCCATCTGACTAACCACAGCTTCCAAGGTCTTTCCACCAACCGAATCAACTGCGCCGGTCCATCTTGCGTTGTCCAATGGTCTTCGCGCTCCTGCGCCCAGATCAGACCTGTCTATGATGGTCGACCCACCTAGTTCTCTCAAGTATTCGTGGGCTCTCGTTTTGCCTGTACTCGCTACGACGCTGTGACCTAGTCTGGCAAGCAAATGCACGGCAATGGATCCCACCCCTCCCGACGCTCCGGTAACCACAATGTCGCCTTCGCCAAGTCCGGCTTTTTCGAGTGCGAGTACCGACAGCATTGCTGTAAAACCGGCTGTTCCCATGATCATGGATTCTAGTGGCGACATGCCGGATGGCAGTTTCACGAGCCAGTCATCTTGCATCCATTGATATTCCGAGTA
Source organism: Rhodothermales bacterium (assembly GCA_965224105.1). GTDB lineage: Bacteria > Bacteroidota > Rhodothermia > Rhodothermales > JABDKH01 > CBDCYH01. Next base: position 758,218 of record CBDCYH010000001.1, read on the forward strand.
TCCTCCCCAATACGCCTCGCCGATGGACCATCCGGTCCCGACAACGATATCCCCCACGCGGAACCGCGTTCCGGTAGTTTCAATAATCTCGCCACAGATGTCGATACCGGGCACGAAGGGGTAGGCGGCCCGCACAATCTTGCCCTTTCCCGTAACCGCTAAACCATCCTTATAATTGACGCTGGAGTACAGAGTTTTGACTAGCGTATTTCCCTGTTTCGGCAGCTTGTCCAAACTAAGGGTCGTTATACTGGCTTGCACCGACGACCCTGTTTGGCTATCTAATACGATCGCTTTCATGGCCCAATGATAGCGACAACCGGGTTCAGGAACCAAGCCACTGATCCATTGAAAAATCGAAGGCGGCTAAATAGCAACAGGCTGGTTTTCCTAGTATCGCTGGCATTGGTCCTGGCGATATTAAATGTGATAACCCGGCTTCCATGGGTCGAAACCAAAAGTTATCGATTCCGCCTGGACCAACGAGGTGAGGACACTGTAGAGGAATTTGTCAAGATGGAGCTGGTCCAGGAGCGGGCTCATTCAAGACCCTTGGTATTGGACGAAACACGTGACGAGGAACAGTCCAATGAGCCTGACACCGACTCGACCGAAGTTGTCGCCCAGGACGATGCGGGTCGTGAAAGCTTCAATCGACTGGAGGTAAAAGAGCAGGTACTTGAATTCGCTGAAAAGGCGCCCACGATCGTTGGAGGGCTCGGGTCATATTACGTCAACATCGAGTATCCTGAGGAGGCGATCCGCGACAATATCCAGGGGCGACTAATCCTCCGGTTCGTTGTCAGCCCGACCGGCCGTGCACATTCCGTAGAGGTCGTGCAAAGTTTGCATCCGTTATGCGACTCTGCAGCCGTTCGTGCTGTCAGACTTACAACGTTTGCCCCCGGCGAGCAAAACGGCGAGCCCGTCTCTGTCCGAATGAGTCTTCCCGTTACCTTCCGGATTGTTGACCCAACTCAAGGCCAGTAGGAAGTTGGATAGTGTGTAGGTCTCCTACATGCACAGTGCTACCTTCGAACCTGCTTCGCCATCGTCGCTTGCCACGATCGTTTCCATCCGTAACTGTGAAGGTTGCATTACGGCCAGTGTCTTCCACTTCTAATTGACCCTGCAGCCTGAAAAACCGGGAACGAATGTAAGCACTTCTCCAGGCAAGTTCGATCTGTATGATGTATCTCTTCTCCGCTGTTAGGTATGACCAATCATTCAGAAAAACAAATCGTTCGGTACCGCCTCGGAACGTTCGTAACCTGTTCAACAATCTCCTCCCCGCTTCTTCAACAAAAAGTCCGACTTCCAGCTCGCGAGTCTGCTCGCTCTTGGATACTATCTCCTTTGTAAGTTCGGCCAGCACCTGATCTTTCGCCGGGTCTAGGATTTTGAACTGCACATTCGCTTTACTGCTATCTACGAGTTGCGACATTAATTCGTATTGATAATCATCCCAGTTACGGTGCGATCTAAGAGAGAAACTGCCTCTTTGAGATGCCAAAGGAACCGAGATGCGACCACCATCTGTACCCAGCACCTCGACCGACAGCATGAGATCCAGGTCCTGAACAGAATTTACCGGTTCCCACAACGATGAATCAGCGAGTTTGCGCTCGACAGCATAGCGAAGATTGAACGAGCCCCTGGCATAGTCATCCCGGATCGGGTACGAAACTGTCGGCTCAAGCGAAACTCGTTTCTCTGATGCAAACTGGAAAGCCTGGTCACATGTTTTGAACGCTCCGAACGCACCGCACACTTCCACCAGAATTTTCTCCCGATCAGACAGGGATGCGTCATCAAGGATGACCGTGCGGCCGCTTCCGACGTAGAGCGTGTCGAAGGCTGAATCAAAAATGGTTATCCCAACGGTGTCAGGCGAGACAGCTTCGGATGCGCCAAAGTCACTGATGGAGACAAATGATGGTTCAACCAGAAGCGTGTCCCAGCCGTTGCGCGCGATTTCGACATCGTCGATGACTATCTCTCGCCGTTCTCCACAAGCGGACAACAACGCAACAGCAGCAAGTGTTAGGAATCGGACCAAGACGACGTAATCGGGAGACGCGTGACAGATATAGTAAACGAAAGTAGCCTGAAAATTGTTGCTTTTCTAGCAGCCACTTTTACCAGACCATTCTCACACTCCAGCGTCCGAACCGGTGCGGCCGCGTGGCGGTCGGTCGGCTTGACCGTGTTGGCGATTCAGACTGTCCAGACGTTTGATCGCGTCACGATCTCGATGTGTTTCGCCATCATGCCCGACGAATCCCAGGCTTGTGGCTGAGGCCTTGATCTGAAATGCTAACCACTCGGTTTTGATTTTCTCTTCCAACTCGCCCGCGACGAGCATTTTTTTCCCCGAGCGGTCAACGACATACAGGCTGTAGAGGTAAGTGTCGCCCGCCTTCGTCGTTGGCTCCGCAACGACGTCTGCAACGTCACTACTAGGAAGCCTCTTTGTTAGTCCGAAACCAAATGGTCCCCGGACAAGCTTGATTTCTTTTGAGCTAACGCTCAGATGTGATTCGAAAAGCCACAAGACCAGACTCCCGTATAACAGCGACACACCAACACCGATTACCATCAAATTCAGAAGTGTGGAAATTCCAATTGAATGCAGAACGGCAATAAGGACGGACCAGACAACGGTCGTGAACGTGACAATACCTGCCATTAGTTTGTGCCTTGCCCGACCGAACGAAAAACGCGTCTCGTCCATAGCCCTCTCGATCGTAATACCGTCGCCCACAATGCCGCGATTAATTTCTCCTGCAAGCGGTTGTGAATCGAAGGCTGGCATATTCGCAATGTTATTCCGCATCCATGAGACCAGCCGATTGCGTGTAGCAGCTTCTGTTTCGAAGACCGGCAACTCGTAGCCTGACTTATACAGCAGCATCCCAACCTTGCTGGTAATCTTCAATTCCCAGGAAATTGGATCATCGTCAAATGATGTTGGAAGGGAATCCTGAGGCAAACGAAAATGAACGGGGATCGCCAGCACGTCCTGGTGTTTCTGTGTTTCTTTTCCTTCAAAGCGACGTTCGTCTCTCCAAAGCAAAACTTTCTCGGCTTTGAAAGACATTCGTTGCCGAGAGATAATCCGATAACAGCTCAGCGATACGAGAAATCCATCCTCCGGCTGCTGGTCAGCCGGAATCGCCGTGAACGCCGTGCCACTCAGTACGTCACCGGGGATGATTGGCACTTCATCCAGAACGAATGTGGTAGAGCCGAATCTTATCCATCGTGTGATAGTCGTGATTGCGTAGATGGCAAGACAAAACCCGATGAGAGGAAGGCAAAGCAGAAACCATTTTGCCGGAGTAGGTTCTTCAGCAAATGCAGGAAAAGCCACAATTGTTAGCGTTACTGTGACCACATTCCAAAGGATCGCGGCAACCATTGCTCCGAACGGGAACCGCTCGGCCGACTCGAGAATATTTGATGCCCACTTTTCACGCCACCGCCACGGTTCTTTGGGGTAAAGCTCCCGCCGCGATACGAAATTGGATTCCTCGACAACTTGATGGATGCCGAATATCAGCAGCGCAACCGCCGCGACGCACATCGCAAAACCCAAGAGCGAAACACTAACCGATTGGATGAGGCTTCCCGAAAAACCCGTTTTCGCTCCAAGAATCTGAACGTACACTCCAATCGCAAACAGCGTGAGTGAGATCACGGAAAAGAGTCCAATTACGACTTTGAACCGGGGGAGCATGGATATCGGATCTGGTGAATATTCCGCCAGAGTATCGACCCCAAGTTCTCGGGACTAAACTCTTAAAATCCTTATTCCTGGCCCACGATCGTGAGAATCACGATGGACAGATGCGCCCGGTCACTGGTCGTCATGTGTTGGCGCGTCTCTGTCCTCGAAGTCCAGTGAGGCGGAATTCAGGCAGTATCGTAATCCACCAGGGCCCGGGCCGTCCGGAAAAACATGCCCGAGATGTGCCCCGCAGGAACTGCATACAACCTCGGTCCGAACCATAAAGTGGCTGCGGTCCAGTTTCTCACCAACCGCACTCTTATCGACCGGCCTTGTGAAACTTGGCCAGCCAGTGCCAGAATCATACTTGGACTCAGAGTCGAAGAGATCCTCCCCACAACAAACACACTTGTACATCCCGGCCTCCTTGTGGTCCCAATACTTCCCGGTAAAGGCACGTTCTGTTCCTTTTTCCTGAGTCACGCGATACTGCTCCGCGTTGAGTTTGTCCAGGTTGTTTTCACTCATAGTGTTTAATCAACTCGTGTGTTGGTTCCAAACAATGACTCACAATCGTCGCTGTACAATTCCAAATACGAAATTGGTCAGTTGTAGTTATCACAAAATTGTAAACTCCTGTAGTCAAGGCTGATTGTTTTAATTCGGTTTCGGCGACAGACGGAAAATAAATATGTATCTTTGACGAGCAACTCAACGATGCGTTACAAACTTAGCGTCACCGAGGAGGATGGAGACACCAACCAATCTGAGTAGGAAAGCTTACCGAGCCAGCTACGCGTTGGATATCATTCGGGTATTCCTGGGAATCCTCCTGTTCTTTCGAGCTATCCTGTTTCTTGCCGATCAGACTTCCTTGATGGGCATGCTTGAAAGCAATGGGTCAAGTTTTGTATCCACGATCGCCGCACCGTACATCATTTTGGCGCACATGGCAGGAGGTGCTATGCTCGTACTCGGTTTGATGACTCGAATCGCAGCTGCCATCCAAATTCCTGTTCTCGTCGGGGCTGTGTTTTTTGTCAACGTTCGCGCCGGAATATCGTCCGTCAATACAGGGCTTGAGCTGTCAGTCCTTGTCCTGTTCTTGCTTGTTATCTTTGCGATCTTCGGGTCTGGCCGTTTTTCAGTCGATTACTATCTTCGTGAAAGACAAGAACGGGCAATGAACAATTTCTCATGATCCCTGAAGAACCGATCGGAAACGCGAACTTCCCTTTCGGACAAGACCTCTGTTGGTTTCCTGACAATAAGACGATAGCAGAGTCGAACCTTTCGCGATTCCTGAAGAAGCTGGGACTGGATACAATCCTGGACCTTCAGGACAAGGCGAGCAAAGACATAAATTGGTTTTGGGACGCCGTTCTGGATGACTTGGGTATTGAATTCTACGAACCTTACTCATCAGTTTTTGAACAACCCGATGGTCCGGAATTTCCCGTTTGGTGTGCGGATGGGAAAATGAATATCGTTCACAACACGGTTGATAAGTGGGCTGCCAACGAGGTCACCAGGGACAAAGCGGCCATTGTTTGGGAAACAGAGGATGGAACCGTAGAGACTCTAACCTACATCCAACTATATGCACAGGTCTGCATCTATGCCAACGCGCTATCCCGAGCGGGAGTCGGAAAAGGAGACGTCGTGGCCTTGTTCATGCCAATGAACAATACGATTTGCGTTGCCTTGTTGGCCATTGCAAAAATTGGCGCTGTAATCTTACCTCTATTTAGTGGATATGGGGCGAGCGCTATCTCGACGCGTTTGCAGGATGCAGAGGCAAAGCTAGTTTTCTGTAGTGACGGTAGCCACCGACGCGGAAAAGTCGTACCTATGAAGGAAACTCTTGACGCGGCGCTCGAAGATTGCAGAACTGTGGAAACTGTTGTTGTAGTCCCAACGACCTTGCGGGCCGATGTGCCGTTAAAAACCGAACGTGATATAACCCTGGAAACCTTCCTGAAAGGGTGCGCTGATGAGTTAGATACGGCAAAGACTGCTGCAGAGGACGTAGTGATGATCATCTACACCTCTGGCACCACAGGTCGTCCAAAAGGTGCAGTCCACACACATTGCGGCTTCCCTATCAAAGCAGCTCAGGACATGCACCATTGCATGGATGTCTCGTCGGATAGCATAGTCTACTGGATGAGCGACATGGGGTGGATGATGGGACCCTGGCTGGTATTCGGATCACTTACATTGGGCGCAACCATGATTGTATACGATGGCGCGCCTGATTTTCCGGACAAATCCCGCCTTTGGAATTTGGTGCAGCGCCATCAGATCTCTCATCTGGGAATCTCACCCGTACTTATCCGCGCCCTCATGGATTCCGATTCAGGAGAAGGCCTCAATCTGAATTCCCTCAAGATGATTGGGTCGACTGGAAGCCCTTGGGACCCAGCATCTTGGCGATGGCTCTTCAATAACGTCCTAGGCTCGGAGAAACCCATTATCAACTATTCGGGTGGCACGGAAATTAGCGGTGGAATAATCTGCGGAAATTTTTCAAGACCGCTTGCCCCCTGTGCATTCTCTGGCCCGGTGCCGGGTATGATTGCCGATGTCGTCGATGAAAATGGAGCGAGTATCACCGGCGAAGTAGGCGAACTGGTCATTCGCAAGCCCTGGATTGGTATGACCCGGGGATTCTGGAAAGACAGAGAACGTTACCTCCAAAGCTACTGGCGCAAAATCCCGGGAGTATGGGTGCACGGCGATTTCGCTGCTGTTGACAGACATGGATTATGGTACATACTTGGTCGCAGTGACGATACGATCAAAGTGGCAGGAAAGAGAGTCGGCCCCGCTGAAGTCGAGGCAATTGCCAATGCCAACCTCCAAGTTCGGGAAAGCGCAGCGATCGGGGTACCTGATGAGACAAAGGGTGAAGCTCTAATCGTCTACTGCGTTCTGGTTGACGGTGTAACCACGTCCGATTCCCTGCGGAATACAATAGCTGCGGAAATTGCCAACGAGCTGGGCAAGCCGCTGAAACCCAGAGAAGTCCTGTTTGTGACCAAGCTGCCTAAAACACGCAACTCGAAAGTGATGCGACGTCTAATTAAGGCAGCATACCTGGGAAAGGACCTGGGAAACACCAGTGCACTTGAAGATCCCGATACACTCCGCGCGGTTCGGAATCCATCGTAACGTTCAGAGGACTCCGAGCGGCGTTTAAAATAGTCGACACTGTCCTGGGCGAGTCGCTTGGTGGAGATTCCAGGAGCCTTCAATTCTACCGATTTGCGGCCCTTGCCAGCAGTTGGGGCAATTACAAGTGGATATCCTAACTTCGGATTAGATTTTGCACCGGGTGCACATAGAAAATCTTACTTTGCTCATGCGTTTCCTCCTTTTCCCTTTGACCTTCCTGCTGTTTGTCCACACAGCCCTGGGTCAGGTCCAGCGTACGACTATTACTGGCCGCGTAGTCGATGATGAATCCGACACCCCGTTGGCTGGCGTTCATGTCTTTGTCGCCTCCTCTACCTCCGGGACAGTCACAAACGAGAACGGCATTTATCGGCTTGATAATATTCCTGTGGGAGCTCTCCGACTATATGCCTCAAGCATAGGTTACGAACCCGTTGCCAAAGATATGTTCTTGCGTACCGCCGACACTAAGACAATAGACTTCAGGCTGAAGGCAGCGGTTGTTGAGCTCGACGGAATAACCGTGGAGGCGAAACGGGACAAGAAATGGAAACGGCGGTTGGAACGATTCACGACCATGTTTATCGGAGAATCATCAGCAGCTCGAGAAACAAAAATCATCAACCCCGAGGTACTCGACTTTGAGATGAAGCGTGCTGTGTTCAGAGCCACCGCATCCGAACCACTCATTATTGAGAACAGATTCCTCGGCTACAAGATCACCTACTTCCTAAAGAATTTCGAATCCGACCAACAAACGATCAAATACGACGGTGAACCGCTTTACGAAGAGCTGACGCCTCAAGACGATGCGGAGAGAACAAAATGGGAAGAAAACCGCAAACGATCGTTCATTGGTTCTTTCAGGCACTTCGCGCTTGCCCTGATTGCACAAAAAACAGAAGAGCAGGGATTCAAACTGTACGGACGAAACTCAGCCGGGATCGAGTCTGTCCGCCAAATCCCTCAAGGCTCACGTTTTCCTGTACGGCAAGACGAAATAATTGAACCAGGCGCAAGCAATGACGAATTCGTCCTGGATTTTCGGGGCTTCGTGGAGATTATTTTCACGGGTGAATTTGAGGACGCCGCGTACAAAGAGTATCGGCAATCCTTCGGTAATCGAGATAAATACCAGACATCCTGGATTCGATTATCATCCGGAGCAACCGTTATCGATTATAAGGGTGACACGCTCGATCCTTATGGTGTAACGCTTTACGGGTATTTCGCTTTTGAACGTGTTGCCGACGATGTTCCGCGAGATTACCGGCCAGGGTAAAGCACGTTGCCATCCGAGTCAAATGCGTTTATGAAGTGCTCAACATGATGACTGCCGGTTTCACGCATCAGTATGGTGACAACATCAAACCGAGTTGGAGCGCCGTCAAGCTTGTACTCGTAGATAAATGCCTTGGCTGCCTGTACAACATTTTTCATTTTCGCCACATCCACCGCCTCTTCTGGACGACCGTGAACCAGGCTTGAGCGCGTTTTTACCTCTACGAAGACCAACTCCCCACCCTTGGCATAGTCTACATCCGGTAAGAAACAAACCAGATCAACTTCCGCCCTCTCGAAGCGATAGTTACGCTCAATGATTTTGAAGCCTTTGTCCTCGAGGTAAGAGGCTGCGATGTCTTCCCCTACCCGGCCTAACTGTGTAGACATTCAGCTACGCCTTAGAGTCTTTCGGAAGCGCGGTTACGATAGACCTTAGCAGTGGGATATTCTTTTCTTCCATGAACGGGAGCCCGGTTTCAATTAGGCTCTGGAACAGATCGACAAGATTTATGAGGTTGGCAATTCTTTGCTCAAACATCTCTTCTGCTCCGTTCATATCGGTCCCATCAGACAACAACGTGCGGCAATGCTCCAGTTCTTTTTTCACCGGAGCGAGTTCTTTGCGCTCTCTGTGGCGAACTATTTGCTGGGTGATCACCCAGACATCTTTCTCGGCCGTAAAATAATCTCTCCTGGATCCATCGATATGCACCTTTTCAACGAGGCTCCACTTGATAAGAGATCGCAGGTTCATATTCGCATTCCCTCTCGAGATCCGGAGAATTTCCATTATCGTATCAGTATCCATTGGGTGTTCGCTGGCGTAAAGCAGCGCATGCACCTGGGCCATCGTGCGGCTGATACCCCACTTTGACGCCATTTCTCCCCAGAGCTCCACAAAACGTCCAAGGGCCTCACGGTGATTTGGCCTGAGCTGACTGGACCGGGATATGGCTTCTGATTCTACATGCATAAACACTATACACCGCAATAGAGTAACATGGTTTCCTCCCGAAAATCTTAGCGCCGTTGTCCCGGGCACGACGCGACCGTATTTTGCAACTCAAACATCCTGACCGTGAACCGGATCGTAACTCTTACTACTGACTTCGGCATCAAAGATCCGTATGTCGCGGCCATGAAGGCTGTGATCTTATCTGTCAATCCTGATTTGCGGATTGTAGATATCTCGCACGACATCACACCCCACGACGTTATGGAGGCTGCTTTTGTCCTTGGCGGTCCCTGTCGATTATTTCCACCGGGAACTGTCCATGTTGTCGTAGTTGACCCTGGGGTGGGTTCGAGCCGGCGGGCCATTGCTGTCCAATGCGACGGAAGCTTTTACGTTGCGCCAGACAATGGTGTCCTACCTTTGCTCCTGCACGACAAAAATCCACAGACTACGATTCACCTTGATCGTTCAGAATACTGGCGCACAAAATACCCGAGCAACACGTTTCATGGCCGGGACATTTTTAGTCCAGTGGCGGCTCATATTGCATCCGGGAAAGACCTTTTATCGATGGGATCCCCCATAGGACCACTCGAACCGCTAATGTGGGCCCTACCGATAACCGATAGCTCAGGGGTCCAGGGCTGGGTGCTGCACATCGACAGATTCGGAAACTGCATTACCAACATCAACAGGAACATCCTGGACTCGGTTCGCCAAAAACGGGACATGAAAGTATATATCGGATCATCAATCGTATCTCACTTTGTAAAAAGTTACTCCAACGTAGCAGATGGGGAGCCAGCCCTCCTTATTAACAGTAGTGAACTACTCGAGGTGGCCGTCAATGGCGGAAACGCAGCTCTCCTCTTTGACGTTAAGAAGGGAGACCCTGTAAACATTGTCTTCGCGGATCCCAAATAACCATGTCCATCTCACGAACTCAAGCGCAATCTCATCTTCAAAGTTTATACGCTGCGGCTTCGTTGTTGAAGTCAACTGAGGCTGACATTCGAAAACTTGTCGACGACGTACTTGAGCAAACTCCTCCGGACGGGTTGCCCTGGCCATCGGATGCTACTGCGCAGAAAGAAATGCTTCTCGCTGGACTCGTCGGTCTGGCCCGAACACAAGAGGCCACATCCTCGATCTCGCGTGCTCAGGTCGAGCAGTTTGTTTCCGTGGCCGTCCCCGAAGCCTTTCTCCACCTGTCGCAACGCGACCAGCTAATTCTCCTATTCACGTATAGAGACGAGTTGGACGCAGAAACGATTGGGCGAATATTCGGGCTTGATACCTTTTCATCCGGGGATGCAATCCAGTCTGCACATTCGAACCTATATCATCAGATTCAGAGAAATCTTGAGACGAATGGCAGGCGCGGAATAGTAGGGCGCATTCTTGGAGATCGATGGATCATTGATGAGACACGCCGATACCTCAGGTCGATCCATCATGTGTCTTCACAACCTTCGGAAACGGCAGCTTCGGCACCCCGCCAGCCGACAGTTCCTCCCAAGGTACGTGTAGAAAGGCCGAGCCCTCCAGACCGTTCGCGTAAGCGGTATCGACAGGCGCTAGGTATTGTAGCGGCAATATTCGCGATTGGATTCCTGGGCTATCTCTTAAACGAATCCAGCAAGATCCCCGAGGAAACAGATTTCATTTCGCTCGTTGCGACAGCGGCAACGGCGAATCCCGGTACACTAACTAGTGCGAATTCCCCAGATTCCATAGCATCGTTAATCCATAGCCAAACCGGATCGCGTTACGCGATCCCCGAGCTTGTTGGGTACCGACCCGAAGGAGTGAAGTTGAAGAAGCTGAAGGAAAATGTTCGCGTACCGATGATCTACTACGAAGATGGGCCAACGCTCGTCGCGACTAACTACTCAGCACTTGCCTCGTACGGAAACGCAGCACAGATTGACGACGGTATGTTGCGCCAGCTCTCGCGCGAAGATTCCGTCGTCTCCATCACCAATCGGAATCGGCACGTTTACACCTGGAGACATCGGGATGATATACTGCTCCTGGTTTCGACAGAGGATCTTGATACTGGCAATCTCTTCTCCTACGACTGAGTCTCGATTGGCAACAAGATCCGAAACGTGGTTCCCTCTCCCGGCTTCGACTGGAGGATTGACAGATTTCCTCCATGGTAATCGTGGATTATCCGATTGGACAGTGAGAGCCCAAGACCCCACCCCCTCTTCTTAGTCGAGTATCCCGGCCGGAAAACGTTCTTCCAATTCCGTCTGTCGATTCCCTTGCCCGTATCGGCAACATCGATGGCAACGTGATCTTTCAGGATCTTGGTTGTCAACGAAATGGCACCCTTGCCACCCTCCAGGGAGTCGACCGCATTCTTCAATAGATTCTCAACGACCCATTCAAACAATTCTATATTGATCGCGCATTCCGGGTCTCCATCAAAGGTCGTTGTGAGTGCGACGTTTTCACCGGTAGTAGGCAAACGTCGTCGTATATACATAATGGTTTCGTCCAGTACCGCGTTTATCTTTTCAGAACTGAGCTTTGGCATCGAGCCAATATCTGAAAAACGGTTTGCCACTCTGTGCAGGCGTTCGACATCACGATCAATTTCGTCAAGTGCCTGGATTTTAGCATCCACGGGTAACTCATCTGATCGAAGCACCTGCGACCAACCCATCAGTGAAGAGATGGGTGTCCCGAGCTGATGGGCCGCTTCTTTCGCCATGCCAACCCAAAGGCTGCTTTGCTCATTCTTCCTCACGTAGGAGAAACCGAGATATCCTATCAAAATGAACAGGGTAACGAATAGCAATTGTACGAGTGGGTACCGACGGATTTCCTTGATCAGGTCCGACTCTCCGAAAAAGATTTGCTGGCTGAGCGTACGTGTTGATCCATCTTCACCGGGAAACGAGATTTCTATTGGCACTGGTCGATTGACCGACGACATCTCGGACTTCAACTCCCGCAACTCACGAATTATACGGGCAGAGTCTTCCGGACTAGCATTGACGAGGGTGGTGTCCGCAATTGCATTCCGCCAACTCTGAGGAACATCCGCTGATTCATCCCAAACGATTGCCGGTATCTTGAATCGGTTTACAATGAGGATGTTGTCCGTTACGAAACTAAGCTCGCTGTATGTTGGCATACTCCGTGCCCAGCGAACAGCGCGGACATATTCCTGCTTTGTGGCGGGTTCGAGGTTTGCCCAGGTATCATCAGACTCCAAGAGTCTTTCCATCTCAACGAACGTTTCCTGGAATGGATTGACCTCCTGGATTCCTGCCTTCCTGATCTCCTCAAGTGCCGAAGCGTACAATTGTACAATCGACTCTTCGCGTTCCCTGAGTTTTTCGACCAAGGAGTTCGTATAGATGAGCGACAGAACAGCCAAAAGGATCGCCGATGCGATCAAGACGAGCTTGAGATTGGTTGAAAATCGGTATGATTTCATTCTGACCGGTGTTGACGTGGGCAGATCGATGCTGCTCGTGTAACAACGATCCGCGGAGCCGGTTCAGTACATTCTCGATTTTAGAGCTTTCCTGCCGGTCAGACCCACTCTTCGAGTGGTAATACCATCGTCTGCTCACGTTTCGGTCCTGTGGAAACCATACTTATCGGGACCGAGAGAAAATCGGAAATAAAGGACAGGTATTCCTTCGCGGCGATTGGCAGGTCGGCAAAATCCTGTATGTCGGTGATATCATCGTCCCAGCCGTTGAACGTCTTATACGCGGGTCGGACATTCTCAAGCGTCTGAATGTCAATGGGAAATCGATCGGTGGTTTTGTTGTCGATCTTATAATGAGTGCAGACTTCGAGGCTCGGCATGCCTGACAGTACGTCCAGCTTGGTGATTGCAAGCTCGGTGAACCCGTTGATCGTGGAGGTGTATCGGAGTGCCACGAGGTCTAGCCAACCGCACCGCCGAGGGCGGCCCGTGGTTGCTCCAAACTCACTACCAATAGAGCGAAGCCTTTCCCCGGTTGCATCCTCTAGTTCTGTTGGGAATGGTCCGTTCCCGACCCGGGTTGAGTACGCTTTCACGATCCCGACAATTCGGTTAATTGATGTGGGTGGTATTCCAAGACCAGTGCATGCCCCGCCAGCTGTTGGGTGGCTCGACGTGACGAAGGGATAGGTACCAAAATCAATGTCAAGCAGTGAGCCCTGTGCGCCTTCGGCCAGGACACGTTTGCCATTCTTTAGTGCTTTGCACAGATACTGGGAGGTATCCGTGACATAGGGGTCGATGAGTTTATCAAACTCTACATACTCTTCGATGATGGCTTCAACATCTACACCTTCGGCTCCGTATACGCTTTTCAATACGGCATTCTTTTCTTCCATAGAAGCCGTAAGTTTTTTTCTGAGTACATCTCGATCGAGTAGGTCAACAACACGGATTCCGGTTCTGGCAAATTTATCGACGTATGCCGGACCTATACCGCGCCCCGTCGTTCCGATTGCGCCTTTGCTTCGCGCTCTTTCTTTTGCCAACTCGATTTGCTTATGGTACGGCATGATGAGATGGGCATTGTGTGAGATGAGCAGCCTTCCGTCGACATCATAGCCCAGTTCACGGATCATCTTTATTTCGTTCATAACCGCAACCGGGTCTATAACGACGCCGTTACCGATTACGCATGTCACGTCGGGGTTGAAGATCCCGCTTGGCACCAGGTGAAGCACGAACGTCTCATCATCCCAACAGATAGTGTGTCCTGCGTTAGCGCCGCCCTGGTACCGCGCGACCACATCGATCTCCGCGGAAAGCAGGTCAACGATCTTTCCTTTTCCTTCGTCGCCCCACTGGCTACCTATTACAATGCTTACTGGCATTTTCTATTGATCCGAATTTCTTCTCAAAAAATAAAGGGTGGCAAGATTCCTTACCACCCTCTGGAATTAGGTCATTGCGAATTTACGACTGGACTGGATCTGACTCATAGCTTGCGACAGCTTCATCAACTGATTCGTAGTTCTTAAACACGGTAACCAACTTTGTGATTACGAGTAGGGACTGGATGCGGTCTGCTACGTTGGCAAGTCGAAGGTCACCGCCTGCGTTGCGCATGGTGGTGAGTCCGCTGATCAGCATCCCGAGCCCGCTTGAGTTCATGAACTTTGCTTTCGAAAGATCTACTACGACATTCGTCTGACCTTTCTCTTTGAGTTCATGAAGAGTTTCATGGAGCTTAGTGCCATCTGGCCCACCCATCACATTTCCTTTGAGGGTAATTACGACCGCGTTATAGCGCTCATCAATTTTGTAGTTCATAGAGATTAGGTTCGATTATTTAGGAACTCGATTTCGTAATTCGACCACAACAGGTGAAGCTACGAAAACCGAGGAGTAGGTCCCGATCAGAATGCCAATCACGAGAGCAAAAGCAAAGCCCTTCAACACCTCGCCACCGAATATAAACAGCGTCAGGACCACGAGCAAGGTGGTCCCGGACGTGACCAGGGTCCGGCTCATCGTCCGGTTTATGGACGTATTAACAACTTCGGCATACGGCTTAGTTTTGAAAATGTTAGAGTATTCCCTGATTCTGTCAAAGATTACGACAGTGTCGTTCAGAGAATAACCTACGATGGTGAGGAACGCGGCAATAATGGTCTGGTCAATTTGGAGCGAAAAGGGCAGAATATTGTGCAGCAGCGAGAAGAGGCCGAGAGTAATCACGACGTCGTGGAAGAGAGCCGCGACGGCTCCGACGCTAAATCGCCACTCGAACCGCAGCATCACATACAGGAAGATCACCAGCAGGGAAAAGACTACAGACCAGATCGCGCCTCGTTTGAGATCATCCGCAAATCGCGGACTAACCCCGAAGGTCTTTCCGACTCTAGCGTTGGCTGCTGGAAATAACTCTCCGATTACCTTTTCGACGCCGTTGGTCAGGGCATCGGCATCGACCGCGCCTGCTGTTCTAATCAGGATGGCGTCTGGGCCAAACGTCTTAACCTCCACCTGCGTTTGCAGCTCGTTTGCCAGGGGCTCTCTTAGGCTAACAACATCCACTGGCTGATCGGTTTCCACGACCAACTCGGTGCCACCTTTGAAGTCGATCCCGAGCTCAAATCCTCGGAATACGAAGGATGCCACACTTAGAAGTAGTAGCGTCCCTGACACCATGTAACCGATTTTTCTTCGGTTGATAAAATCGACTTGTAAGTCTTTAAAGATTCTCATAACAATAAATAGGTAAATCTGTGTGAGTGTCGACGGCGATTACCCGAAGCTGGGAGTCATCTTCTTACCTGCTATCAGGTAGTCGAACACAAGTCGGGTTACAACGATAGCACTGAAAAGGGATGCCAGGATGCCCGCCATCAACGTGACCGCAAATCCTTTGATTGGCCCGACCCCAAACGAGTACAAAATTGCACCGACAAAAAATGTCGTAATGTTGGCGTCGACAATTGCAGACAGCGCCTTCGCATACCCGCCCTCGATCGAGGCCTTCAGTGTTTTACCTGCCCCCTGTTCTTCCCTTATTCTTTCGAATATCAGAACGTTGGCGTCCACGGCCATACCTATCGTCAACACGATACCCGCTATCCCGGGAAGCGTAAGTGTTGCACTGAATCCAGCAAGAATACCCAGGATAAACAGGATGTTCACGATCAAAGCGAGATCAGCAACGATCCCGGCCGTGCGGTAGTAAATGATCATGAAAATTGCGACGAGTAGAAGTCCAACCATCACAGATCTAAATCCTGCCCGGATCGATGCAGCACCGAGGCTGGGTCCGACCGTTCTCTCTCCGACAATCTCAACCGGCGCCGGGAGAGCACCAGACTTGAGGACCGTCACGATATCTTGTGCCTCTTCCCTTGACCCGACTCCCTCGATGGAGGATCGACCTCCGAGGATGGGCTGTCGTACGACCGGATAGGAATAGACAACATCATCCAGAACAATCGCCACGAAGTTGCCGACATTTGCTCCGGTAAGTCTGGCCCATGTTTTTGCGCCCTCAGAATTCATAGTCATCGATACCATGGGGACGTTGGTGGTCGGATCGAAGTCTACGGCTGCGTCAACGACTACTTCACCTTTCATTTCCGTTCGCTCGGCGACGGTCAACACCGGGAATAGCTCGGAGCCGTTATCCGCAATTACCACCTCGTTGCCATAAAGCAATTCGATGCCCGGTGGCAGCATCGTTTGGAATTCGCTGGATCTAAACAGGGCATTTGCTGCAGAGGTGTCTGCGACATCCACATACCCAAAGAGCACGCCCTGACCTACCGGAGTAACCGTGTCCAGGAAGTGATTCGTTGTTGCGGCGACATCGTCTTCAATAACAGCGTCAATATCAAATGTGGTATCCGCTTCGGCTGTCTCGGTGGAGTCAACAGGATCAACCTCCTCTTCGTAATATTCGATTATCGATTGGAGCGATTGCACCACATCGTCCGGATTTGCCATTAGTCGGAATTCAAGTTGAGCGGTACCACGAAGCAGTTTCCTCACCCGTTGCGCATCATCGACACCCGGAAGCTCCACAATGACGCGGCGATTTCCTTGCTTCTGGATTGACGGTTCGGTTACGCCAAATCGATCAACCCTATCCCTGATTATTTCGATCGCCCTCGTGACAGCGTCTCCAGCTTCCTTTCTAAGGAACGATATGACGTCCTCGTTGGATGAGCGCCGGGAAATCCCCGCATTGTCATTTCGAAAATAGCGCGACAGTCGTGCGTTCGGATCCAAAGCCCTGAACTCCTGCACAAAGGCGTCAATGAATGAATCCTCTCCTGCTGCGATTCGGTCTCTTGCGGCATTGTATGCCTGATCAAATATCTCGTCCTGGTCTGTTGCAAGGCTGCGTACAAGCTCGCCGACTTGGACTTCAAGTGTGACATGCATCCCGCCTTGAAGGTCGAGACCAAGATTCAGGGCTCGTTCTTTCAAGGACGACAGCTTCGTGATGTTCTCCCGCTGATACTCGGTCCTTGCCTCCTCCGTCATGGCCTTGATTTTTCTGTTTTCGGAATAGTATCCGACGCTCGGCCAGAGGTAGTAAACAGAGAGGCCCAGGAAAAACAATACCCAGCCTAGTTTATATCCGTTTCCTTTCATAATTATCGTTGAGGGGCACTACGGCCCGGTGTTTTCTTTGGAATTCGTTTGAGTAGTGACTTCCGTGTTCGAAGCCCGGACTGGATCTTCCTATGGACCCCTGGCGGTTGGCCGAGACGCGGTTCTTGCCGCCGAGAGAGACTCGGCAGGAATGTCGATCCTGGCTGACCGGATCGATTGAGGTAGTCTTGCCTGCACCACGGTTCCGACCGAGGACGGCGATTGCGACACACCAACCTGCTCAACAATGATCGAAGACGTTACCGTAATTTCGGAGACAAGTCGCCCGATCAATAGATCGCACAGTTCGGGAGAAGGCACCGGAGGATGATCTTCCTCATCACCTTCGACCATCCCGTTTTCCGCGGGTCCATTCTCAAGCAGCCAGTCAGCCGCCAGGCCAAGCTCGTACGATTTCGATGCAATAGCCGATGGCGAATGCCACATCTGAAATCCGGCCGCAATAAACAGCACGGTGATGTAGGATAGTTTTTTCAACTGGATCACTTCGTTAACAGGAAATTCTTTTCTTCAATCGTCTTTTCCTTAGACCCGAGACATCTCGATTCGAGGTAGATGTACTCCAAAGTTACCCATTTGATGCCTTGTCTTCAACGATGGCCTGAGGAGACGATAATCAGCGTCTCTTCAAGCCTTTTTGATGGAACAGCGCTATCAGGGTCAAGTAGTTGCGTTCTAATCGCCCAACAGAGGCCATGCTCAACACATCCCTTCCCCAATCCGGGGAGCATCGGTATCGCAAACTGAAATTCTCGTTCGCTCTGGCAACAGTAGCAGCGACTGTGGTCCTCCTGGCGTGGGGGGCCTTCGTCACGAGTATTGACGCTGGCCTTGCAGTTCCGGACTGGCCCACGACGATGGACTCGCTGAATCCTCTGAATCCCTGGCCCGAGTGGTGGACCGCAACTCCCATGTTGGCGGAACATGGACACCGGCTGCTCGCCATGGTGGTAGGACTAATGACTGTCTCTCTTTGCGCTGTTATCCTGCTGTTCGACAAAAGACGCTTCGTAAGAGTTGCTGCTGTTGGAGCAGTCATTCTGGTTATCTTGCAGGGCGTCCTTGGTGGTTTGCGGGTTGTGCTAATTTCTCTGAACCTCGCTGTAGTACATGCTTGCGTTGCCCAGCTATTCTTCGTGCTCGTTGCTGCCATCGCCCTCTTCAACTCACGAACCTGGATCGAGAGACCGAAACACCTGAGCGCCGCATTCGATGACAAGGTGCGCGGTTACTCCCTATTCGTTTTTGGTGCGATCTTGATTCAGATCATCTTCGGCGCACTGTTGCGACATCCCGGATCTGGGTTGGACACCGTTTTGGCGATAACACACGTTACCTGGGCTTTCGTAGTGTCCATCCTGGTGATCATTGCCGCAGTTAAAACCATATATGCGACAGGAGATGATGGAGTCATGCGAAGATGGGCCTTGGTACCGCTCGTTTTATTGGGGTTCCAGGTGCTTCTAGGAATTACTGCGTACTTTGTCATTCTTGATGAACAGGGAATGACTTTGCCATCCAATTTCCAGGTTATTACTAACTCATTGCACCTTGTTGTAGGAGCATTCCTCCTTGCTTCGACGGGTATGGTTGCGCTCCTGCTCCGGCACAGTTCAATTGCGCCAGCCATGGCGAATGTGGCAACGATAGAAAGTGATTCGCTACAATCCGCACACGGGGGCATTCTCGGATGACGCCCCGTCGCGACAATGAGTTAGTGGGTGTCGCCGCGGTCGGCAATTCGGTGGACCGTACAGCGATATGGTCTGATTACCTGAACCTGATAAAACCCGAAATAACCTTCCTGGTCGCGATCTCATCTCTTGCTGGTTTTATCCTTGGCGCGAATGGGAGCGTGAACGGACTGGTACTTCTGGCCTCAACCGTGGGAATCACGTTGACCTCCGCGGGTGCCTGCAGTCTGAATCAATATCTCGAACGAGATTCAGATAGACGGATGAAAAGGACGGCGCAACGCCCTCTGCCGGCCGGACGAATGGAGCCACGAGCAGGGCTGATATTCGGTAGCGCGCTAATAATAGTCGGACTCTCGATACTGTGCCCGTTGACCAATCCGATAACGGCCATCCTCGCCTTGATCTGCGTGGTTTTATACCTTTTCGTCTACACGCCTATTAAGAAACGTTCGTGGACCAATACGATCGTCGGTGCAGTGCCGGGGGCGCTACCAATCCTCGGCGGCTACACTGCAGCATCAAACCAAATCGATCTAATTGGCCTGACCCTTTTTGGCATTTTGTTCTTCTGGCAGATTCCCCATTTCTACGCGATCGCCTGGATGTACAAAGATGATTATCAAAGGGGAGACTATATCATGCTACCCGAGAAATACGGGAGTCCCTCCCCCACAACATTGCTGGCCGTATCCTGTGCCAGCCTAACAATGGGACTCACGCTCGTGCTGGGTAATCTGGCCGCCTTGTCAACGCTCTATTTGGCAGTTGCCTCAGTACTAGGATTTTGGTTTGTGGTCTACTCAGTCCGGTTTCACCTCAAACCCACCGGCCGCGTAGCCCGTGATTTGCTCAAAGCGTCTGTAGTTTACATTCCCGTTTTTGTAGCACTTCTTCTAGTTGATGCGCTCGTCTAGCGCGCCCGGTAGCCTGCGCAGTCTGACGCGTGACGAGCTGCAGGAGATTGCCGAGAGAGAGGGCCATGCCCGCTATCGAGGGATGCAGATTTTCGAGTGGCTGCACTCCCACAACGTCCAATCACTCGACGAGATGTCGAATGTGCCCACAGATCTACTGCAAAAGATTGAGAAGCACGGACGAATCCGTTCCTTACATCCCATCGACCAACAGATCTCTGTCGATGGAACGGTAAAGACACTATTTGAGCTACCATCTGGTCGAGCTGTCGAATCGGTTCTTATTCCTGAATTTGAAAATGGCGATGTGAAGTCATTCCCAAAGCGATGCACCATTTGTGTATCCAGTCAGGTTGGCTGCTCCATGGGATGTACGTTCTGTGCAACCGGTCAGATGGGTTTCAAGCAAGACTTGAATGCAGGAGAGATTGTGGAGCAAGTGCTTGATATGAGCGACATCAGCGAAAGCCTCTATTCGCGAAAAGCAACAAATATTGTCTTCATGGGGATGGGCGAGCCCATGCTGAATTACGCATCCGTTGTGAGAGCAATCCAGTTGCTCACAGATCAGCGAGGTTTTGGGATGTCGCCGAGAAGGATAACCGTGTCGACGGTTGGGCTCGCGAAAGGAATCATTAACCTGGCCAAAGATCTGCCGAAAGTTCGCCTCGCCGTTTCTTTGCACGCTCCTGATGATACCAAGCGAAGCGCGATCATGCCTGTCAATAGAACAGCAAAGTCTGATCTTGTGTCCCTAAGACAAGCGCTAATCAAGTATCATCAGCTGACAGGAAACCAGGTGATGTATGAGTACTGCATGTTCAGGGATTTCAATGATTCACCAGAAGACGCGGCTGCTCTTGCGAAAATCTGCCGATGGATTCCTTCGAAGGTCAACCTGATTATGTTCAACCCAGTGCCTGGCGTCTCATTTGAGAGGACTGAGGATGAAGCGCTGAATGCTTTCTTGTCTATCCTTGTCAAGTCTGGTGTCACTGTGACTGTTCGAAGAAGTCGAGGCCAGGATATAAGCGCTGCTTGTGGAATGCTGGCTGTCGACAACACCTAGGGGCCTCCCTACTTATTGACTGGAATATGAAAATGATCACTGTCGTCATTCCTGCAGCTGGCCTCTCGTCACGGTTTGGGACTGCAAACAAATTGTTGGAGCCTGTTGCGGGTCACGGATCGCTTCTGTCGGCAACACTCGCGTCGATTGCCGCAAGTTGTCCTGGCAATATGGTTGTCGTAACTGGATACGATGATGAACATGTTTCCCCGGAGGTTGCAGCATTTTCCAGCACGCATGCGGTTACCAAGTTTTGGAATGCCGATTTCTCAAAAGGGATGGGCAGTTCGGTCAAAGCAGGTGTGTCTGTTGCGGCCGAAGGGCAGGACATTTTGATCTGGCCCGCCGATTTACCGTTTGTCAAGAAAAGCACCGTTGAGCGGATTCTGGCATTGGGTCGGCCGGACAAAATTGTCAGACCTTCCTACCTTGGCAGTCCCGGGCACCCGGTTCTGTTCGGCTCCCAGCTGCGAAACGAACTTCTGAAAATTGATGATCGGCAGGGAGCTCGGTCGATGATCACTGCGATGCCTGAGTGTGTGGTCGAATTGACAGTGGACGACATTGGAGTAATACGCGATGTAGATTCTCCGAGTGACTTAGACAATGATTGAAAACTGATGCGAACACTCATACCTCGCTTGCGTGGTTGGATCGCGCGTGGAGAGTCAATTGCTATTGCCCGTGTACTCGAGACTTGGGGCTCTGCACCTCGGAGGCCCGGTTCGTGGATGGTAGTTTCGAGCTCGGGTGAGATCGCAGGTTCGGTGAGCGGTGGCTGTGTTGAGGGTGCGGTTAGGGATATTGCCCTGGAAGTACTCGATGGTGGCGGAGCACGGTTGGTTGAATTCGGCGTCGATAACTCCGTCGCATGGAGTGTTGGATTGAGTTGCGGAGGTAAGCTGCTCATAGCTGTTCAGCCGTTTTCGCTTGACGTGGCTTCTGAACTGTTGGAGCGCATCGAGCAGGGTCGTTCGGTTACGTGGTTTTCCCGGATTCTCGATGGTCGACCATCGGACAAACTTGAACGGACGTCGGATCCCTGCGTGTCGGGCATCGACCACGAAGATCGAGGCGAAGAGCTTGTTATCTCGCAGACCTTTTCTAAACCGGACCGTCTCCTGATAATTGGCGGAGCGGAAATTGCTATCCACCTGGTGGATATGGCAACGCATGCCGGGTTTGAAACAATCCTGGTAGATCCTCGCGCGGTCTTCACCGACGAAAATCGCTTTTTGGTAGCGCCCGACCAGGTCTACACAGAGTGGCCACAAGAAGTGCTCCCCAACCTTCTACCCGATGCCAACACCTATGCTGTTTTACTCACGCATGATCCGAAAATTGATGACCCGGCCATCAAGATTCTTCTTCGTTCGGAGGTTAGATATATAGGCGCGCTCGGTGGAAGTAGGACACACGCCAAACGCAAACAAAGACTGGCCGAGAATGGGTACACGGAAAAGGACATAGCTCGGATCCGCGGGCCGGTGGGATTAAAGATTGGTGCCGCAACTCCTGCCGAAATCGCAATCAGTATTCTCGCGGAAGTTATACAAGTTCGGAATTCCCGAATCCAGAAGAAGTGACAATCGCCAGCCGCGTTAAACCAGGGTGTCCATACTCGCGTTTCGAATGGCACGAGACGCAGCCTGCCACGGCAGGAGAACGCACTTCAACCTTGAAGGATGTTCGTGCACGTGCATTAGTGCAATCAAGTCTCCATCTACCTGATTCGGCGGGGCTGTGCCATTTACGATGGCAGCAGTTGTCTGGTCAACTAACTCAATCGCTGCAGCAAGTTTTACGGACGCGAGTGATCCAGCCATCATAGATGCGGATGCACGCGAGAGCACGCAGCCATAACCATGAAACTGTATTTTTTCGATTGATCGAGCCGCAACCCGGACAAAAACGTGATAGCGGTCTCCACATATTGGATTGTATCCAACGGCGTCTCCATCGGATAAATCCATTTGGCCGAAGTGCTCCATCCTTTCATTGTGATCCGAGAGTACTGCCATGGCATCTTCCCGCGAAAGGGATATTCTGGACATTAGGCCAACCGGATCGGAAGTTCTCGAATGGGAGTACCGGTTACCTGGAGAATGGCATTGGTAATTGCTGGCGCCACCGGCGGTAAACCGGGTTCACCCACCCCGCCAGGAATCATTTCGCTGTCAACGATAGTGGCCTCGATAACGGGGGTTTGATTATGGCGGAGCAACTGATAGTCATGAAAGTTGGATTGATCGATCGCACCATTAGTCGCGGTTATCTTGCCATGGCGCGCGAGCGTGAGTCCGAAGATGAGGTTTCCTTCCATTTGCGCCATAACCCTGTCACGATTGACGATGGTACCCGCGTCGATTGCACCGTCTGCGCGAACAACGCGATAGCGCTCGCCCTCCACGCGCACCCGGATGGCCCAGGCGACATAGGAAGCAAACGAATACTGGGCTGCCAGGCCAATTGCTTCGTTCTCAGCTAAAGTGGATGTACCGTAGCCTGCGGAGTCCGCGGCAATCTGCAAAACATTTTTTAGTCGGCCCGACGTAAATGGCGCCTTGATCAAGTCCTCACCATATCTGCCGCGGTCACCAAAACGTGCACTCATATTTCGGTCGTCGCCAAGGAGACCGAGATAGTTATCAAGCTGGTCCCGCCCCGCGCGATGTGCCAGTTCACCGGTCATGGCATTGACCGCAAACGAATGCTGAATATTACAGACGGATCGGAGCCAGCCTATCCGAACGTGCGCCTCTGCCTTGCACGACTCAACTCTAATATTGGGAATATCATAAGCAATCGTTGTCGCGCCAAGCCCCAGTTCGCCTGCCGACGGTGCGTCCGGACCCACCGCAAACGTCGAAGATATCGTTGGGAATGCTGCCCGATGACGCCATGCGCTCGGCATTCCATCAGGTCCAACCGCTACCGCAATTGTTTGCGCGGATGGCGCGTGGTAGTAATCAAATTTTGTGCAATCTTCGCGTTTCCAGGTGAGCTTAACTGGCGCACCAACAGCACGTGAGATTCGTGCCGCTTCGACAACAAAATCCGCCTTGGACTTGCGTCCAAAACCTCCACCCAGCAACGTAACGTTCACGGTCACCTTCGCCTGGTCAACACCGAGATAGTTCGCT
The DNA here is from genome assembly GCA_965224105.1 of Rhodothermales bacterium. Lineage (GTDB taxonomy): Bacteria > Bacteroidota > Rhodothermia > Rhodothermales > JABDKH01 > CBDCYH01. The sequence continues at coordinate 782,306 of CBDCYH010000001.1, forward strand.
ACGGCCTGTCTGGCAGCAATGGCATTCTGGGTTGGCGCCCAGCACTCAACGGATCCGTCAGATTTGTACCAAGCGGTTGCATTAGGCACCTCCATCGGCGCATGCGCAAGCATTGGAACGTAGTACGAAGATTCAACAACGTCTGCCGCGGACGCAATCACAGAGTTGGCATCCCCTTCATTCAAAAAGGCTTCTCCTTCCTGGGACGCGCTGGCCTCCAGCGTCTCCCGATACGCGTTCGAGTTGTAATCCTGATTACTGCCGTAGTCCCACTCGATTTCAAGTGCCTCGCGACCTTTAAATGTCGCCCAAGTGTTAGTCCCGACAACCGCTATTCCCCCAAGCGAGTTGAAAAAGAGTGGATATTCCGCAGCGGGAAGTTCAATCACGTCTATAACACCCGGTACCTGCCGTGCCGCCTCATCGTTAAATGAGACTACCTCGCCACCAATCGAAGGGCATCTTTCGATCGACGCGAAGACCATCCCCGGAACTTTAACATCAAGCCCAAACATTGCTTTGCCCGTAACAATGTCGTGGTTATCGTAGCCGGCTATTTCTCTCCCGATATACTTCCACTCGGAGCGGGGTCGAAACGGTGGCTCTTGGGGGACTTCGAGTGCGGCAGCGCTAGCGGCGAGCTCACCGAAACCTGCAGATCGTCCTGAAGCAGTGTGATGTACCGCATGGTCGTGCGTCGTGCATTCTGATGCATCAACATTCCAGTTGGCAGCCGCAGCGCTGATCAGCATTTCGCGAGCGGTTGCACCCGCGGTTCGCCATTGGTCGAAGAGGTTACGGATGCTCGTTGACCCGTCCGTATTCATATCCCCGTACTTCTCATCCCCCACAGCCTGTTCCTGGTAGACACGATCGAGGTCGGCCCCCAGCTCATCGGCGATTACGGCGTGCACGCTTGAGCGAACACCCTGGCCCATTTCAGAACGCGGGTTGATCACAAAGACGTCTCCGTCGGTATTGATGCCAACAAACACGCCCGGCTTGAAAGCAGCGTTTGCGAACGAGCCACTCGCCTCGGCTCTCCGTACCACGGCTGGCAATTCTTCTCTGGAGCATCCAGGCAATGTAGCCAGGACGAAAACACCCGAGGTTGTAAGCGACAACGACTTCAGAAAACCGCGACGCGAAAAATTGACAACGGTATTTGGAGTGTTGGTCCGATCGTCCGATGAAAAGCGAGTGACCTTGACATCGTCGGAAACGATTCGAGCCAGAAAGGGCGAAAGATGGAATGGGTCAGGCATAGGTGTTACAGGTGTTCGGCAGCCTTTCGGATGGCGTTGGCAATGCGCGGGTATGTGCCGCACCGGCAAAGGTTCGGTGACTGTAAGGTAGCAATATCCTCCTCGCTTGGGTTTTTGTTCTCAGTCAACAAACCCGCCGCTGTCATGATCTGTCCCGCCTGGCAGAAACCGCACTGTGAAACATTCAACTCACTCCAGAACACTTGCAGAGGGTGGTCGCCGGCGTCGGAGAGTCCCTCGATGGTCATCACGGTTGAGTCGCCGACCGACGAGACTGGGGTGAGGCATGATGGAGTGGCTGCGCCGTCTACCAGTACGGTGCATGAACGACACGCTCCAATTCCGCAGCCGTACTTGGTGCCAGTTAATCCAAGCAGGTCCCTCAAAACCCACAGGAGGGGCATCTCAGGTTCCGCTTCGACAGTTTGCGTGGTGCCATTAACGGTAAGTGTATAAGTAGCCATATACCACCTCCTAAGTTTTACAAAGTGTACCGTTGGATCAGCGAAATGTCAACGGTGCCGGCTGTTCACGGCGAAGTAGAGAGGTTTCAATCCTGCATGTTCCTGCGACCTTTTAATCGCATAGACATGGCAAGGATAAGGAGCGCAACGCCAAGGACGAGGATGAATCCGCGGGTGAAGCCGCCGCTTGCACCTGCGATTACTGCTCCGAGGACAGCGCCGCCAAGCATGAGGCCGACATTTACTGAAAGTGTTACCAAGCCCTGCGCTGCTGTGCGTCGCGACACATCTACCGCTTCGAGCATGATATAATTGATCGCGGAACCCAGTAACGCGGCCAACCCTGCTCCCATAAGAATCGTGGCGCTATAAAATATTGCTTCTGATGATACTTCGGCCAGCAGCAGGCCGGATCCGAACATTAGGAATGTTGCTCCAAATGCTACAACGAGTCTCGGGCCCATTCGGTCTACGAGTCTTCCGAACAACGGCGATCCGATGGCGACCGCAGCAGCCAGCGGCAGAAACATCCTTGAAGCTGTCGACTGATCAACACCAAAAACGCTACTCGCGTACGATGGGATGAAAACTATCATAGACTCAGACATACCGGCGCCTACGGCAATAAGCACAGCGAGGACGATTTGGGTGGTCGAAAAGAGCTGCGTGTCAATAAATGGATTTGCCTTCACGCGCTCCATCATCACAAACAAAGGCAAACCGATCATCCCAAACAACAGAAACGGCGCAACGCGGACGGATGCGAGACTTTTCCAGAAAGACCCTGCGTCGAGTCCATTCAATCCAAAGGCGATGGAAGCTACGACAAGCGTGAACAGCGCAAGTCCAGCAAAATCCAGGCGGCCCTTTCTTTCTCCTGTGCCTTTCGGCAGAAGCAGGAACGCCAATATCAGACTTATGAGTGCCAGCGGGAGTGGAAGCAAGAAGACATACCTCCAACTTTCTTTTAGTAGGATGGATGCCAGTATTGGTCCTACAATGAAGGCCAGCCCGAATACACTCCCAAGTATCCCCAGCGCTTTCCCTCTTTCGTGGGGCTCGAAGGCATCGCCCACGAATGCGCTTGCTACAGGGAAAATTCCTGAGGCGCCGGCGCCCTGAAGGCATCGTCCGACCAAAAGAATGGCGAACGATCGTGAGGTCGCCACCACGAGGGCACCCGACGCGAAAAGCAAAATATCAAGCACGAACGCGAATCGTCTTCCGACGCGATCCGCCAGTAGAGACATGATGGGCACTCCCGCGAGGTTGAATAGCACGAACGCACTCAATACCCAGGCGATTTGCCTTTCGTCGACACCAAAATGTTGCTGCAGCGCTGGTATACACGGACCAACGACTGCAATGTCCAGCGCAACGGTCAAAACGGCGATAAAGAGAGTACCGACTACGCCAAAATTTTGCTTTAGCATTCTTCCTCCGAGTGATGGCGTGGAATGCAACATTTCGACGATTGTTGCCCAAAAACCGCACTATTGGGTTCTGTTCATGCAATCTTGCAATGACGACCCGAAAGTCCTCTGAATCTAATCGTTTGCTCCTTTCGGCCGATACCGAGATCTGAGTTGTAACACCTCGCCTCTGAATGACTGAAGACGAGCAAATAATCATGCCTGAGAAAAAGGAAAAACGTCGTTTTTCCTTGCTCTCGCTGTCCCCAGCCCACTCGATCAAGGGCAAAATGACGCTCTTTACTGTCGTTCTTATGGCAGGATTGTCGGCGTTCATATTCTCGTACATCCCGGCCAAGCTTGAGAAAATCTCGCGAGATGCCCTCATCGGGAACGCAGTAAGTATTGCTGACGCGGCGGCAGTAGCTATCGCGCCACCGCTCGCTCTCAACGACATGCAAGAAATTTCTAATGTGGTCGAGAGTTTTTCAAAATTCCACGGCCTCGTCTACATCATCATTCAGACAAACGATGGTGGGATCGTCAACTATCACAACAAGAAGCCCGGCGATATCATTACCGAGCAACAGCTCTCCAAGGAGGTTGGATTGGATTCGAAGGACAACGTCCTTCGAATCGAAAAACCGATTCTGACACCTACCAAGGTTTTGGGCACGTTGTACCTGGCGGTTTCGCTCGACAGCCTGAACCAAACGGTTAGCGAAAGTCGTCGAGTAATCACGTTCGTTAGTCTCTTCATCTTTCTTGTCGGATTCATCGGGGTCTTTGTGATGAGTTCGATCATCTCCCGGCCAGTCAAAATGTTGATGACCGCAGCGGGGGCCGTTCGCGATGGGGACTTTGAGGCGCGCGTCAACCACAAGTCCAGAGATGAGTTGGGCAATCTCTCCGACTCGTTTAACTCGATGGTCGAGAGTTTGGAATCCGCGTACCAAAATCTGGAAAGTGCGAATGCAACACTCGCGCACCATTCGGAAGAACTTCAGCAAGAGGTGTCTGAGAGAAAACGCATTGAGTTGGCCCTGCGGGAAAGCGAAGGAAGGTTTAGGGCGGTAATTGAGCACGCTACCGACATTGTCGCCGTGATGGACAGCGACTCTAACTTCATCTACGTTTCTCCAGCATCGATTCATATGCTCGGAAGGCCGGCGGAGTCCATTGTCGGAACGAATATTCTTGAACTCATTCACCCGTCCGATCGAGTCCAGGTTCAGAAGGGAATTCTTGCAGGCAAACAGTCTCCGGAAAATATCCTCCGATTTGATGCGCGATATCGCCACTCAGACGGGAGCTGGAGATACCTTGCTGTGCGCGGCCGAAATCTCTATGACCAGCCTGGTATTTATGGGGCTCTCCTGAATATCAGTGACGTTACTGATGCTCGCCGATTCCAGCAGGAGCTCGTTGAAGCCAAGGAAACTGCCGAGGAGATGGTTCGCCTTAAAGACTCGTTCCTTGCAAATATGAGCCACGAAATCCGGACGCCCCTCACCGGCATCCTTGGGTTTGCGCAGGTTCTCGACGCAGAAGTTGACGAAGAGCACAAGGAGCTTGTGAACTTCATTCAGGAGGGTGGCAAGCGGTTGCTTTCGACGTTGAACTCGGTATTGGACCTGGCGCAGCTCGAAGCCAATTCGATGAAACTGGAATTGGAAGAGGTCGACCTCGCAAAAGAGGTGCGACAGACGGCTCAGATGTTCCTCCCGATGGCGCGCCTGAAGAAAATCAAATTGCAAATTGATGCTCCCGCCCAGCCGGTAATGACAACCATTGACCTGGGATGCATTAACCGAGTTCTAAACAACCTGCTAAGCAACGCACTCAAGTTTACAGAAAACGGAGCCGTGACACTTCGCGTGCGGGGTACGGATCAATTCGTGCGGATCGCGGTCGCAGACTCTGGCGTTGGTATTGCACAAGAATTCTTACCGTACCTGTTCGATGAGTTCAAACAGGAATCAACAGGGGTCTCGCGATCACACGAAGGATCGGGACTGGGTCTGGCAATAACTCGAAAGCTCGTCCGGTTGATGCATGGGGATATAACGGTGGAAAGCAAAAAGGGCGCTGGTACTGTATTTACTATCACCCTGCCCCGGAACGCCAAACCATCCGCAGATCTGCATACTGCCGTCTTCCCTGAGAGAATCGACAGAATCCCTGAGCGCCGCGAGCATACCCACCGGCTCAAGAAAAGCATCCTCCTTGTTGAAGATAACAAGGATACCCAGCTGCTGATTAAAAAAATTCTAAGCGACGAGTTCGACGTCACCACGGCTAGCTCCAGTAACGACGCTATTGGAATAGCCGAACAAATGGCGTTCGATCTGATCCTAATGGATATTAACCTTGGCGATGGCAAAAGCGGCATCGAGGTCCTTTCAACCCTCCGTCGAATGGAGATCTGTAAAGACGTACCGTTTGTGGCCGTGACCGCCTATGCCCTTCCGGGAGATAGAGCGAAGTTCATTAAACATGGATTTACAGAGTATCTCAGCAAGCCATTCCGCAAGGAAGAACTTCTGCAGGTAGTCCGATCGCTTGTGTCGTCGGAGTCCAGCCAGGTGGCCTAGCATCGGTAGAAATAGGCAGCCGTGACCCTTATCTTTCGCGCGGTGTCCCATCTACTACAGGTTTCGCGCATTTAGATATTGATGTTGCCGAAGTGTCCACAATCGAAAATGCGCTATTTGTTTTCCAGCAACCTCGTCGCGCTCCTCTTTTTCTGCGCGGGGTTGTCGTCTGCGCAGCCTCAGACTCTTGCCGACATCGGCCCACCCAGGGTCTCCTGGGCAGATAGTATCTTTTCCCGACTGACGCTTGAGCAAAAGGTCGGACAACTATTCACGACGCACGCCCAAGGCGTTTTCCTGAGTGTCGACGATCCAGAATTTGTGCGCTTACGGGACCTCGTCGAGAGATTTGAGGTCGGAGGGGTTGCCTTCTTTCAGGCAGACCCGCTGGGCCAGGCGGTCCTCACCAACCAGCTGCAGCAGCGTTCGCGCATCCCCCTACTGATATCCCAGGACATGGAGTGGGGTCCGGCGATGCGGATTTCAAAATCAACGGAATTCCCGTATTCAATGGCCGTCGGTGCTACCCGGGACCCGGAACTCGCTTATGCCATGGGCCGGATCACGGCTGATGAAGCTCGCGCGCTCGGCATCCATCAGGTATATGCACCCGTCGCGGACGTAAATAATAATCCGAATAATCCGGTCATAAACGTACGCTCATTCGGTGAGACACCGGAGCTTGTTTCGAAAATGGTCGTCTCCTTTATCGAGGGTTTGCAGGACGGGGGCGTGATTGCGACTGCCAAGCATTTTCCCGGGCACGGTGATGTGGATGTCGACTCGCATGACAAACTCCCGGTTGTCCGTCATGACCTTGCGCGACTGGATTCGCTTGAACTGGTACCCTTCAGAGCCGCGATCACTGCTGGCGTAAACAGCATCATGACTGGGCACCTCTCTTATCCGCTAATAGATACCCACAACTCTATCTCCGCCGCTCTGTCCCCGATCCTTACCTCGGAATTATTGAGAGGCCGACTTGGATTCGACGGACTAATTGTAACCGATGCGCTAAATATGGATGCGGTCACAAAGCAGTTTGGTCCGGGAGAGGCTGCGATCCGCGCGATAAATGCGGGTGCAGATATAATCCTACTGAGTGCTGATGAGTTTGCCGCCCGGAGCCAAGTGATCCGTGCGATTCAAGAGGGAACATTGCCGCAAGCGCGAATAGATGAGTCTGTGCTCAGGATCCTCCGTGCCAAGGAAAAGCTTCGGTTAAATAGATCGAAGGGCGCTATTCCACTCGACAACATTTCAGGTGTGGTTGGCAATGAGATTCACAGAGTTGCAAGCGAGACGATTGCACGAAAGTCGTTAACCCTTCTGAAGAATGACAACCAGCTGCTGCCGGTCGACATCACGTCAACCGCAAAGGTAGTGACCCTCTCGCCAGCCAGGATGGAGGGCATTGCTGAGTTCGAAAAATGCCTCACCGATTTCCTTCCGGGAATCAGTGTTACGAATCTTGATGATAACACGAACTCTAAGCTTGTTCAGTCAACCCTTCAGGGCGCAGCCGAAGCTCCCGAGGTAATTGTGGCGATGTTTATCGGGCGGGGTTTCAACAGTGACAAGGGTTTTTTCTCGAAACGACAGTTGGACTTCGTTGAGGCGCTGGCAAGAAGAGGAAAAGACTTCTCGATTGTGCTTTTTGGTAGCCCGTTTGCCATCAACGAATTACCAGCATCCGTTTCGTCGATCTTGCTTGCATATGGAGCCGGGAGTGCCTCGCAACGGGCAGCTGCAGAGGCAGTCGCCGGAAGGGTATCGACAGATGGCCTCTTGCCGATCTCGGTTTCTCCAGATTTTCCGTACGGTGCGGGCTTAAGAATGGGTCAGGCGCACCCGCGGCAGGGCCTACCGGGCGAGGCAGGAATGGATGCGCGAGTTCTAGCTAGAATCGATTCTCTTATGCACGCTTCGATGGAAAACAAGGCTTTTCCTGGAGCATCCGTTGCTGTAGGTCGGCCAGGAGTAACGACCGTGTCCAAACAGTATGGTTTTGCGACATACGATTCCGAAGACAGGATTACGAAGAAATCATTGTACGACCTGGCTTCTCTGACAAAAGTTGTAGCGACTACGACTGCGGTCATGAAGCTGTATGACCAGGGAAAGCTGCCACTAGATGCAAAGGTTGCTTCCTTCATCCCCGAGTTCGCGGTAAACGGGAAAGAGGGCATCACGATAAAGCATCTCCTTACACACACTTCAGGACTTCCGGCTTACCGACGCTACTATTCGATGGAGGATGTAAAAACATCAGAGGATGTGATCCGACGAATTCTCTCCGATTCTCTCGTTACCGAACCTGGAGCGCGGGCGAAGTATTCAGATCTAGGAATTATATCGCTGGGCCTCGTTGTTGAAAAGATTACAGGTAAAACCCTGGCGGAATACGCAAAGGAGGCGATATTTGAACCACTCGGAATGCACTCGACTGGCTTCCGCTCGCAGCTGCATTTGGATGATTCGGAATTTGTGCCCACAGAGGTTGATGCCAACTACCGAATGAGACTCATCCGCGGTGTTGTCCATGATGAAACAGCTTTCATGCTGGGTGGCGTCGCAGGTCACGCTGGTCTTTTCTCGACCCTCGATGACTTGACAACCTTCGCTCACATGTTGATCGCGGACGGACGAGTTGGCAGGAAGCAATTTCTGAAACCTGAAACGATTCGGCTGTTCACTTCACTGGTAAAAGGAACCGAGCGAGGACTGGGTTGGGACATCCGATCGAAAGAAGGATACTCGTCAGCAGGCACACTATTTGGGCCAAGGAGTTATGGACACACCGGATTCACGGGTACGTCTATGTGGATTGATCCTGATGCCGAGGTGTTTGTTATTCTTCTAACCAACAGAGTTCATCCGACCCGGGCAAATCAGAAGATTAGAAACGTGCGTGCTGAATTGGCGGATATCGTCTTCAAGTCGCTCGTGAGTCGCCCTATTCCCCTTCTACCGCATCGGGAAACTGCGCACTAAGCCACCGGAACCTCCGCTCTATCTCTTCGTCAATCCGCGCCAAACAAGATTCCGACACATGCCTACGTACGTATACAAACGAGAGGATGGTTCGACTTTCGAAGTTGAACAACGAATTAGCGAAGACGCATTGGATGTTTGTCCAACAACCGGTCAAAGCGTTTCGCGGGTAATCACTGGTGGAACAGGACTGATCTTCAAGGGCACCGGTTTCTACCAGACCGACTACGTCCGCAACTCGGACGCCAAGAAGTCGACCAAAGATGACGGTGCATCCGGAAGCGAATCCACAGACAAGTCTGATTCTGAGGCTGCGACCGCATCGACATCGGACGAGACAAACACAAGTGCAAGCGCAAAAGGCAGCAGTGACGACTAGCCGGTCGAGACCACTCTTCCAGCGGCATGGATAATTTCCCCGAACAGGTCGGAACGTAGACTTGCTCCGCCAATAAGACCGCCATTAACATCTGGTTTTGACAACAGGTCAAATGCGTTGGCTGGCTTCATCGAGCCTCCGTAGAGAATCTCAATCTGGTCACCAATCTCACCAAACTCTCTGGAGAGAATGGACTTGATAAATTCGTGCATTTCCTGGGCCTGATCGGGAGTCGCCGTCTTGCCAGTGCCAATAGCCCAGACGGGTTCATAAGCAACAACTAGCTCTGAAGGATCAGAGATCTGCAGGTCACGCAGAGCAGATTGCACTTGGCGGCGAACAACCACGCGGTGCAATCCCCTTTCCCGTTCTTCCAACATCTCGCCAACGCATACGATGGGTATCAAGCCTGCCTCGAGCGCCGCGCGAGTTTTTTGGTGTACGAGATCATCGGTCTCCGAGAAGTACTGTCGCCGTTCCGAGTGACCCAGAATTACGTACTCGACTCCGACACTATTGAGCATCGAGGCTGAGAGTTCACCAGTGTACGCGCCCTCGCTGGCAAAATGCATATTCTGGGCGCCTACGCGAACAGCCGAGCCTTCTGCCGCTTCCACAGCGGCCGGCAAAAATACAGCGGGCGGACAAATCACAACCCCGACACGTTCGTGCGCCGTGATTGTCGCAACTTCAGCAGCAAGCGATTTAGCCTCGTTCATATCGAGGTTCATTTTCCAGTTGCCAGAAATGATCATATCAGTTAGCCTCAAGGTTACCGTACATCAGATCGCTGTAGAGTGCCTGCACAGCGCGCCCATCGTACTTGCCAAGTATCTTGTTATTTTTAACTAAAAAGCGTCGAGTTTGCGAACCCACGTTAAACAATTCGATCACTTCGTTGACGTTCACGGGCTCGTGGCGAAACTCGCCATGTCCATCTCTAGTGAAGAATGCCTCGTTGATGTCATGATCCGCATTCGTGGTAATAGAATGATAATCCAGTCCTTTCCGGCGGGCAAGTGCAATTAACGAATCGCGGATTGCGAGGTCGGCCTGGAAGCTTTCGTCTAGCGGATCGAACAATTCTACAATTGCGGTTTGGTCGCCAATATCGCTGGATCCCAGTGAATCATCCTGCTGGGTTCTGATCACGAATGCCGGAAGATCATCACCCGGTCGCAGACTTTCCAGTTCGTACACAAGGCTACTGATCTCTGCATCATAGTCTCCACCATTGAAGGTCCGCTGCATTTTCCTGGCTCGATCCAACGCATCGTCATAACGTGAGCTATCCTGGAGCGCCAGAACGGCCTCGGTACTGATTGCAACTCGAGCGGCCACTTCTTCGACATTGTCGAGTTTTGAATCAAGAAATTCCACTGCCCGATCGACTCCCTCGAGTCGACTAATCGAGCGACGCGCAGCACCAAGGACATTCAAATATCCGATTGCATTGGAGTGAATCTGTTTTGCTCTTTCCACCACCACCGAGTCTTCTCTCGACTCCAGCATAAGTAACGACTCACTTGCCGCCAACTCGGCAGCCATCGTTTGCGGATAAACATCCTGGATACTCCACAAAATGGAGGCCGCGGCTCGCGCAGCATCATCAACCGATTGAGCGGTCGCCGTCTGCATGCGCGCCAGTCTCAAAACATTTGCGTTGTACGTTGCCTTGGCGTTCCGGTAGGCAGCCCACGCACTATTCTCACTCGACTTGATGATAACTACACCTGAGTTGCTGGGTACCGCCAAATTGAACGTCGAAGTGTCCCCATCTCCGACAATATATTCTGACCTTGCCATGAGTGTGCCGTAACGACGTACCGAAAGTGGATAGATACCCCGTTGTTCGACTACCACGTCGGTAGCAAAGTCTCCGTTTGTATCTGTCGTCGCGAATGCCAACGTATCGTCGCCGTTGGAGGTGACCACGACCTCGAAGGCAGAAAAATCTGTGCTGTCGGCTTCGCCTGCAATAACTACTCTGCCCGACAAATGAGCCTGTACTCGCGGCTCTTCCGGCTTACCGCAAGATGCCAAAAACAGCAAGGCCGCCACTATCGCGAAACCCGAGTTCAAAAATGCTCTCGGCTGATTACCCATCTTTCAGTTCCTCGATATTCTTTTTAATCAAGTCCCGTACCACCTTCGGATCGGGCGACCCGTCGAATGATCGCATAACATGACCAATAAAGAAACCCAGTAATGCATCTTTCCCTGCTCGCAACTCGGTCACCTGTTTCGGATATGCCGCTAGAACCTCTCTTACAATGGGATTGATTGCCGATGAATCCGAGACCTGAGACAAATCCAATTCGTCGACTATTGTCGCCACGCTCCTTGAGTCGTTAACCATGGTGTCCAGGAGTGTTGCAAATGCGGTAGAATTAATCTTGTCATCGACCCGCAACGAGATTGCATCGGCTAGCCTCGTTGGATCGATAGGAGATTCTCCTGTATTAGTTTCTTTTTGAATGCGCAGGATGTGGGTCGCGATAACATTCGCGACTATCTTTCCAATCGGCGTATCACCGCTTTCTTTATATCCGTCCACGTTAAGCGCCAGCAACACGGACTCGAAGTACTGCGCTCGCGCCGGACTCTCCACAATGACCTTTGCCTCCTCTTTGCTCAAACCGTAGTCAGTGCAAAAGGACGTCTGCAATTCGTCCGCCATCCGAGGGAGGTTCACCCTTAAGCGTTCGATTTGGTCGAGGGTAACCTCCACTGGTGGGAGATCAGGATCCGGGAAATAGCGATAATCCAGCTCTTCTTCCTTGGACCTCATGGTCTTCGTCATGGTGCGTTCGTCGTCCCAGAGACGAGTTTCAACCACAACAGGTTGCCCGTTCTCTAATCGCTTGCTCTGTCGTGCAATCTCATAACTGATCGCCTGCTCGACAAATTTGAACGAGTTAAGGTTTTTGATTTCCACCTTGTTGCCCAAACGAGCTGTCCCCCTCTCTCGCACAGAGATATTCGCATCACATCTAAGCGAACCCTCTTGCATATTGCCATCGCATATCCCGAGGAACAGAACCGTCTTTCTTATTAGTCGCATAAACGCGGCAGCTTCCTCCGCGCTTCGCAAATCAGGTTCGGTCACAATTTCAAGCAACGGCACACCAGCCCTATTAAAGTCAACTCCGGTGGCATCCGGAAAAATGTCATGTATTGACTTGCCCGCATCCTCCTCAATATGAATCCTGTTGATGCGAATACGCCGGCCATTCACATGCAACTCGCCGTTGTAGCAAATCGGGTTATCGTATTGGGTAATCTGATAGCCCTTAGGCAGGTCTGGATAGAAGTATTGCTTTCTAGCGAGCGTCGAATGCAGAGCAATCTGGCAATTCGTTGCCAGACCAGCCATGATAGCATAGTCCACAACTTTCTTGTTAAGCACAGGAAGCGTTCCGGGATGTGCCAGGCTCACAAAGTCAATATTCGTGTTTGGCTCCTCATCCACCCTGGCCATTTCTGGACTAAAGGCCTTTGCCTGTGTATTCAGCTGAACGTGAATCTCGAGGCCGATAAAAACTTCGTGTTCCGCTCCTGCCATGAAACGACTAGTCTAACCTGGACAAGATTTCAGCAGTGTGGTCGGCTGTTTTCGGTCTCTTAAAAACATGTACGATTTTTCCATCTGCACCTATCAAGAATGTGGTTCGCTTGATCCCCATCTTTTTGCGGCCGTACATATTCTTTTCACCCCACGCACCGTACTTATTTAGAATTCTCTTATCCGTATCTGCTATCAAAGGAAACGGAAGCGAAAATTTGTCTGCAAAACGCTGGTGCGACTCTTCTGAATCTGCCGAGACTCCTACGACAGCGATTCCTCTTTCTTGCAATGCCGACCAGTTGTCACGAAGATTGCAGGCCTGCTTTGTGCACCCTGGTGTGTTGTCTTTAGGATAGAAATAGAGAACAACAGGCCTACCTTTGAAATCGGCCAAGGATGTTTTTCCGCCGTGCTGGTTAGTGCCTGAGAAGTTTGGAGCTTTATCGCCCGGTGCGGGCATCGCGGAATTCGTCGCTGATCGCATTTCTACTGATTCAGTTTGTGTTAATAGGACAAACCTGCGCCGGCGACACAGCCCTCACTCGGCTTTGTTCAGACGCCAGTTATATTTAAGATACCTGACGCGATATTCGCCATTCTTGAGTTTCTCTCTTATTTCGCTGTCCAATACGAACCGAGAGATGAAAGTCTGAACTTCATCGGCAGAGTCGCCGAAGTCGGATCGGAACCACTTAAAGATTTTTGAGATCTTGATCTCCCCTTCTTTGGAGGGAATCCTGTTTTTGGCGCTATCATTGAGAAAATCAACACCCTGATCCTGTAGCTGCGCATCCAGCTCTCCGCCCCTAAAGGCTTCTGATCGCAATTTCGGACAACTCATTGCCGCGCATACGATTGCGAAGTGTATTCTGGGTTCATCAAACTTCTTTCGAAGGATCTGGTGTTCAACGTAATCGAGGGAGAGGTCACCATCCCCGAACCGAAGAAATTTCTTCTTCCATGGGCTGTTAATTTTTGGTAACGCAATAGATACCCCGGGTATTCTAACCGGAGTGATGCGTCGAATACTTTTTACGGGATAATGGTCAACAATGAGTTTAAGTGTCCCCGCGTTATATAGATTGATCCAGAATGCAATCTCCGCGTCCCTCCCAAGCCGTGAAGTATCAACCTCGGCCGCCCGCGCCAAGTACTCGTCGAGCCTTCCATCATCAAGCATCGAAAGATAATTCACCAGACCCTGATCAGTCACATGGTCTGCCAGAACGCTGTCCAGCAGGTCATCCAGGTTGGAGATTGGCTGCTCTTGGGACCAGGCGTCGGCCATCGTCGCGCATGCAAAAAGGAGGATGCTTAATGCAAGCGCCACCCGGCCTATTCTCCAGCGGGTCATCAAAAGTTAAGCACTTCGTTAATCGTGGCGGATAGCCGACCTTTTGCCGAATATATCTCTTGTTCCAGATTGATCGAAAAAGGAATGGGTGTATCCAACCCACATACCCGCATTACGGGCGCATCCAACGTCCCAAAAAGGTGTTCGGATATTTCGGCAGCCAGTTCGCCGCCAAATCCAGCCGTCCGACTGGCCTCGTGTAGTACGATGGCCTTGTTCGTTTTTCCGATCGATTCAAAAACGGTATCACGATCCCACGGGATGAGCGTTCGTAGATCGACCACCTCTATTTCGATGCCTGACTCCGAGAGGTCCGCGGCTGCCTCTATGGCCCAATGAACACCTACACCATACGTGACGATGGTTAGCGCATCGCCTTGCCGGGCAACATCAGCCGTGCCAAGCGGAACCGTGTACAGGCCTTCCGGCACCATTCCTTTGACGCTACGGTAAAGAAACTTGTGTTCGAAAAAGAGCACAGGATTGGGGTCAAGAATAGATGATGCCAGCAGACCCTTTGCATCCGCCGGACTGGAGGGCACTACAACTTTTAATCCAGGAACGTGACAAAACCAGGCTTCGATCGACTCAGAGTGGAACGGTCCGGCACCGATCCCTCCACCGAATGGTGCCCTGATCGTAACAGGAAGTGGCTGGCCCCATCGATAATGAGTTGTCGCAAGGTTGTGCACGACCTGATGGAATCCGCACGTAATAAAATCTGCGTATTGAATTTCAACGATTGGAGAGAACCCTTCGATTGCCAAGCCCATGCCGGCTCCCAGTATTCCGCTTTCGATGATCGGGGTGTTCCGAACGCGCTCGCCCCCGAACTCTTCAACAAAGTCGTTGGTTACTTTAAACACGCCACCATATTCCGCGATATCCTGCCCAAGCAGTACCGTTTTCGGCAGCTCGCGCATGGATAGACGCAAACCGTCACTGATTGCATCGATAAAGCGCATTTCGTTGGCTTTTCCATTCGATGCTACCGGCTGTGCCGTCGCCGGTGCGTACACAGCGGCCGTTTCTAACGCGAGGTCGCTCTCTACGAGCGGCTGCTCCAAAGCGAACTCAGCCGCTTCGTCCACGTCGGCGACCAATTGTGCTTCCACCGCTTCGAGCTCGGATTCGTCCTTTCCGTTTTGCAAAACCCAGTTGCGAAAGTGAAGTACGGGATCCTTTTCGGCCCACTCATCCATCAGATCTTGAGGCACGTATTTAGTCCCCGATGCCTCTTCGTGCCCTCGCATTCGGAACGTCTTCATCTCGAGCAACGTCGGTCCCTCTCCGAAGCGAGCCCGTCTAGCTGCCCGCTCGACAGCTTCGATGACGTCAAGCAAGTTGTTGCCGTCCACGATTTTACCAGGCATCCCGTAGCCCTTGGCCGCATCAGCAAGATCAACAACAGCCATGGCATCGGATGTGGGCGTAGACAGCCCGTAGCCGTTATTCTCAACGACGAAAATGACTGGCAATTTCCAGGCGGCAGCGAGATTCAGAGCTTCGTGAAAATCTCCCTCCCTGGACGCTCCTTCCCCGCAGAACGCAAGAGCCAAACCTGATGACTCGTCCAGTTCCGCCGCCAACCCCAGTCCGCACGCAACCGGCAACATTGCTGCCATATGCGAAATCATCCCAACGATTTTCTTTTCTGGAAGGCCGAAATGGAACGTGCGATCGCGTCCATTGGTGTAGCCCCCATCTTTCCCCATCAACTGACAGAACAACTCATACAATGGCACACCACGCGTCGTCCAGACACCCAGGTTGCGGTGGGTTGGAAGGACGTAATCTGTTTCCGACAGAGCAAGGGTACAGCCAACGGCGATCGCCTCCTGGCCGTATCCACTGAACCACTTCGAGATCTTGTTCTGCCTGATAAGGCGAAGCATCTTTGTCTCGATTGTTCTGGGTAGCATCAATGCTCGGTAGAGATCGATCAAGTCCAACTCTGCGAGTACAGATTTTCGCTGCATTGATAAATTCCTATTGGCCTTTTCCGGTGACGGCGATTCGGATCGTCCTCAAGAGGATCTTGAAATCCATCCTCAGACTCATGTTCTCAATATAGAAGAGATCGTACTTAACTTTCTGCTGAACATCCGCGAGACTTTCGTCATATTTCCATTTCACCTGAGCCCATCCTGTGATACCCGGCTTCACCCTGTGGCGTCGATTGTATAGCGGGATTTCGTCGCGAAGTGCGTCTACAAAATATGGTCTTTCCGGGCGCGGGCCGACAAGAGACATATCTCCTTTGAGCACATTCACCAACTGAGGAACCTCGTCCAGCCGCGTTTTCCGAAGCCATCGGCCGAACGCGGTATATCTCGGATCGTTCTCTGTTGCCCAAACCGGACCGGTACTCGCTTCTGCATTCTCCAGCATTGTCCTGTACTTGAGAATCGTAAACACTTTCCCGTGTTGACCAACACGACGTTGTTTATAAATTGCTGGACCGGTTGATGTGACCCGCACAACGATCGCAAATAGAATCCAAACTGGCAGCCCGATAACCAATACCAGCGCAGAACTTACAATGTCGATAAGCCGCTTCGTGCTTTGCTCCCAGGCAGGCATCGGGACAGGGAAAACCTCAATCAGCGGAAGGCCGTAGATGTGTTCGGTTCTTGCCATACCTCCGATAATGGTATAGAAATCCGGCACGAGTTTCAGCGCTACCTGCTTGCCGTCACAATATCTTAGGACCTCCACAAGCTCATCGTGATCGTCGGGACCAAGCGCGATAAGAACATCCTGGACGTGAAGCTCATCTATAAGATTGGGAAGGTCGGAGATGGAGTATACCTTCTTCATGGTTGACGCCGGAGGCTGGGCGATCCCGACTCCGTTTCCGTTTTGCGGACTCCCTACGCCATAACCATCATCATCACCATAGGACCGGTGGCCCAACTGAACAGCACCGACTACCTCGAGACCGGCTTCTGGATATCTGGACACCTCCTCATGGAATGATTGAACTCGATCACCGAACCCCACAATAAGTGCCCGGTGCCTCCCTTTCCCCTGCATGATGAGAAGCTTCTGGATCGAGCGCACGATCGTCCGACCAAAAGCAACAGATCCAAAAACTGTGAGCCAGTAAAAAAGGATCGCGATACGTGTCGACCCAGGCCGTAGTGCGTCAATGTACTTTGCGAATACAAGAATGAGGATGCCGACCGAGACGACCTTCAGCAGCAGAACCAACTCGTCAAACCTACTCTCCGCATACCGCTCACCATACAGGCCGAAGAAGAAAAAGAGCATAAGCCAGTAGACCGTAAGTACCAACGACGGAACCCAGATGAGCGTAGGGAACGCGTCGGGTACACCAAACCACTGCCACTGGAATTTTACCTGGTACTGGAGGGCGTACGCGAGGGTAAGCGCAGCAATGTCCACGACCAGGAGGGATATTAGCTCGGTCTTGCGAGACAAGGAATTATCGGCTTGAATCTACTATCTTTTCTCGGCCCATTTCACCTCAACCAAAGACACTGCACGAGGTTGGCCCAGGTGCCAAACGGGAATTTTCGTCGTTGTTAAGTACAATCGGATATGTCGTTCCAGCGAAAAGTAGTCATTATTGCACTCTTCGTGTGTGTACTCGCGCCAGCTACATTCAGTTCGGCTCATGCCCAACAATACTCCGCCCGGCCGATTGAGGTTGGCGATTGGCGATACACCCTCATCCAGCGACTGCAGGAGGCGGGATTGCTGCAGAAGTTGCATCCCACCAGGCTCCCCTACACTCACGCGGGTGTAGCTCGGGCTCTTGATGCTCTAGACGGTCGAGACATTCTGCCTGAAAGGCGTAGGGTTGCTGATGAGCTCCGATCAAGCCTGCAGATTGCCCCCGAGAGAGGGAAAAACCTTGTCCTTCACGGGCAGCTTGAGGTCGGCGCACGCGCTGCCAATTCGGACCGGCTAGACGCGCTTCGTCCCATCCGCGATGAGGCATTCGCATACCAAAATGCCTCTGCGAAGTTGTCTGCCGATTTTGGAAAACTGTTTGCACAAGCAGGAGCTCGCCACGACCGCTATTACGACAGCGATCCGGATGGGCTTGACGCTGCCAACAGACTCATGTCAAGAAGTGAAAGCAACTACCTCGGTTACCAGGGAAAATTTATCCGAGCATTGATTGGACGTGTTTCTAATCACTGGTCATCGGTATCCGGGCAAGGACTCTTCGTAAGTGGCAATCCACTAAGTTTCGACCATGCGTTGGTTACACTCGGTACCGCGAGGATCAGCATGACAGCACTTATGGGCGAACTTGACAGCATCACGGAGGATGGGCGCTTTACTGGTGCAGCAGGTGCGGACTCCGTTGCTGGTAATCGGAAACGTTTTTTGTTTTCTCACCGTCTCGACTTCCGGCCAAACGAACAGTGGTCCATAACGATTCTCGAGTCGGTAGTTTTCTCGGGTCAGAACGCCGGGCCTTCACTGAAGTACCTGAATCCACTACACGTACATGGAATCGAGCTCGACAACAAACCGAAGAACGAGGAGAACAACGGGTTGGTTGGGTTGATGATTTGGCACCGAAGAACCTCGGCTTCCTTCCTCGGAGAACTTATGCTCGACGATTTTGATTTCCTGGGTGAGGGAAATGAAAAACCAAGTATCGCCGCACACGCATCACTGACTAGCACGCTCGGTCCCGGCACTCTTCGGCTCGGTTCGACAATAGTAACCGCTCGGGCATATAATTCGCATCAGCAAGAAGGGTCCTACCTGTACCTACTGAGAGGCATCGGAACACAGTTTTCCGACTACGTGCACGGCAGGCTCGCGTTCTCGTACTATGCAGACCACGTTCTACCCAACTTATCTATCGAACCGGGAATTGACTACCTCGCGCAGGGTGAGGCTGATTTCCGTCAACTCCTTCCAGATAGAGATTCGAATGTTGGAACTATTCTAACCGGAACGGTCGAACGAACGCTGCGGGCATCCACGAAGCTCTCGGTGTCAAACGACCGATTTAATGTATTGCTGGATGTGGGAATCAACAGTGTGGATAATCACGGTCACGCGGTGGGCATAAGCAAGACCCGATTTGTCGGCACCGTGTCGATGAGCCTCCGTCTTGACGCCAGGCATTCCTACTAGGGAGTCTTGCCTATTCGAGTCTGAATTTGAACGAGATAATCCCGGTCTGATTCTCCTGCGGCGCGTTGCTGGGAAGAGCATTGAACCGCCATTCCCGAAGCGTCTCCATTACGGCAGCCTCCAGTGCGGGGTTGCCTTTGATAAGGGGTATTCGGCTGATTACCTGTCCCTGGGGGTTCACCGTAACGCGAACGCGAATTACTGCGTTTACCTTCTCCGCGTACGGCGGCAACGGGGCAGTTACGGGAATTCGGTTGAGACCTTCGATCGAAAACGGGGCGGTCTTCTCTGCCGTTGAGCCTTCACCGTCTTCTCCCGATGATTCTCCATCGTCACCTTCTGCATCTCCGGACGATTGAGGAGCCACCTGGTCGGCTGTAGACGGCTCATCATCCACCGCATCTGTAGACTGATCCTGCACCTCGGGTGAAATTGCCTCTGCATCGGTTGATGCTACTGATTCTTCGTCTACAATCTCCTGTGCTTGATCTGGAAGGTCAACTGGGCGCGCTTCCTCCGGCGCGTTGGTTTGGTCATCGGTTGTCTCTTCGGTGGTCTCCGCTTCCTCGCTTTCCACTTCTTCCTCAGCGGGATTCTCTGCCTGTTGTACTGGTCGACCCTCGGCGATAGGTCCAAAGTCGACCTCCACAAATCCCGCCGCCGGTTGGTCGGCCGCGGCAATAGTGAGGGTCGAGAAAAGCAACAAAAGGAGCGCGTGCACGGCAACACTGACGCCCAATCCGATATAGTCGTTTTTCTTCATAGGAGTGGTACGAGCTGGAGGGAGTTTCGATTCCGGCTAGCTCAATTTGGTCTTTTCGGCGATTGGAGTGGTTATTCTTGCGCCAGACTTCCACACCTCCTGCAAAATGTACCTGGGCCGGCCTTTCACCTCATCATATACACGGGCGAGATAGACCCCGACGATTCCGAGGAAAAATAACTGTAGTCCCCCAAATAACAGGATCGCAAAGAGTATGGATGCCCAGCCGGGGATGGTAGAAGTAGTAAATAATTTGAGGAAAACCACCCAGACCAAGCCAGCGGCGGCGAGTATCGACATGCCGAACCCGACTCTCACGGCAAGCTTCAGCGGCTTGTCTGAAAAGGCAGTTATCGAGTTGATCGCCAGAGATATCATCTTTCTCATGGGGTACTTTGTGATTCCAGCTTCGCGCGGCTGTCGATCATATTCAACTCCAATTTGCTCGAAGCCCATCCACGACGTCAACCCGCGAACGTAGGGTTGATGTTCACCTAGCGAATTAAAAACATCGAGGGCTTTTCTACCGATCAAGCGGAAGTCACCTGCATTTTCGGGCGCGCTAATACTGGTCATCCTGGAAAAAACCTTATAGAAAAACGCAGAGCCGTTGCGTTTTAGTATCGAGTCAGGTTTTCGAGTACGCCGCACTCCGTATACCACCTCGTACCCTGATCGCCATTGCGCGACCATGCCATTTATCGTTTCCAACGGGTCCTGGAGGTCGGCATCGAGAACGACGGCGGCATCGGTTGTGACGGCACGAAGTCCTGCGGCAATTGCTAACTGCTGTCCGAAGTTTCGAGAGAACCGGATTAACGTATAGCCATCAAGGTCTGCGACCAGATCTTTGACGAGACCAGCGCTATCGTCGGTACATCCATCATCAACCAGAATAACCTGTTCGATTGCCGGTTGAACTTTTTTGAAAGATTCGATTTCCTGGATGAGCCTCGGGAGCATTTCCTGCTCGTTGAAAAGCGGAATTACAAGAGATATCGAATTCTTGTTGGTCATTTAGAACCCGGTTGTCCTGACAATCCCGTCAGTCGCTTTGCCCGTTCCTCTTGAGACCAGGCTGCTGCAAAGACAGTCTGAGTGAAATCCGATGGGAGTAGCCCAGATCTGACGCGAGGCCTGCAAAATCGCCGAACCCGTAATCAAGTGCAAGCTGTCTGAGTTGGACACCCATCCCGACGGAGGGCGTGAGGTCGATTCCAAATTCTTCGGAATGGGAGATCCTGTTTAGGCCGGCCCGAAAAAATAGCAGATCGTTAACACTGTACTCTGCACCGAGTCTTGGATGAAATGATATTTCCCCAAGGTTTGGGGCAAAACTTTTTTGACCGTCGAATGCAAGGTCAACATCCAACCCGATCGTCAAATCGTTGTTGGCCACGGGCAGAATAACACCGGAGCCAATTCGGACTACTGGGAGAACCAATTCCGTTCCGCCTTCCGGCAACTCATCGCCGAAGACATCCGAAATATTCTTCAGCTCGTTTTGGTCTACGCTCCAGCTTTGCAACATGGTTGACAAATCCTGAACGTTCACACCGAGTAAATAGCGTCCCGCTTGATACTGGGCACCGACATCGAATGAGTACCCCCAGGCCGAGGCAAAATCTCCGATTGACCTTCGGATAATCTTTGCAGTAACTCCGAGTGAAAGATTGCTGGGCAAGCGTCGACTGTAGCCGACAAAGAAGGCCATATCCGCCGCGGAGAATGATTCGAAAAAACTCTCCGGATTGGGTTTCGGCTGGTCTCGCTCGGAATCCCACGCGTCAAGTGTGTTCTTAATGTCGTTGACACCGCTTCTAAAAAATGAAATCCCAACGGTTGATTCTTCGGAAACGGGCAACGCAGCGCTTGCATAATCAAAGGAGACTACCCCCGCAAATCTCTCTGAATGCATGTAGGCAATTTCGGGGTACTCAAGATGACTGAGCCCGGCTGGATTCCAATAGCCAGCAGTTACGTCGTGAGTGAGTCCTACCGTCGCGCCTCCCATTGCCAGGGCCCGGGCACCAACTCCGCCAGCGAGGAAGTCAGCACCATACTTGGCGATGGTTTGCCCTGAAGCGTCGGTCAGGAGAAAACCAGATAGGAAAAGGATGTGTAGGAGGCGGATTTTCATATTCGAGTTGCTGATGTTGCCCTAACCGCTATTGCTTCCTGCCGTTCCCCGGGTTTGGCCGGGTCCCAGAAAGGTATCGGATATTTTTGCAGGTCCTTTGCCCCTTCTACTGGCGAACGTATTTGGCGGCAAAAGCGCCATCAATGCCGTGAATGTGCGGAAGCGATCGAAAGTATTGACTTACGCGACCACCAGCCGAGACTGCAACAGGGTCAAAGTCCCTGGGGACTTGTTTGGCGACCTGGTCGTTTTCCTCTTCTGTAATGCTGCAGGTTGCGTAGACCAAAACGCCACCTGGTTTAACGACTCGTGAGCCTGCCTGGAGGAGCGTGGCTTGGAGCGATGCAAGTTTGGGAATCTCTCCAGGGGATCTGCGCCACCTTAAATCGGACCGCTTTGACATAACGCCCAGACCTGTACAAGGAGCATCGACAAGGACACGATCAGCCATGCCGGGATTACGTTTTGAGAACGAAGCTGCATCAGAACAAACGTACCCAATGTTGTCAAGTCCTAACCTGGTTGCATTTTCTTTGACCTTTTCCAATCTGTCCGAATCGATATCGACGGCAATAACCCTGGCCTGGGACTTTTCCGCGATATAGCAGGTCTTCCCTCCCGGGGCCGAGCACAAGTCTACTATTACCTCGCGGGGTTGCGGATCCAACACGTCAACAACGATACCTGCAGATTCGTCTTGTACGGAGCAGAGGCCGTCGCTCAACAGCTCGGACCTGACGATGGGTTGAAGTTGACCAACTCGGACAAAGTTTTGCAACAGTTTGGACTCCTCATGGGAGATATTTTCCTGCGCGAGTTTCGCCACAAAGTCTTCGGTGGTAATGCGCGTGCTATTTACTCTAAGCGAATAGTGAGGCCGCCTGTTATTCCATTGAAGAAGAGCCGTCGCCCCGTCAAGACCAAAACGATGAATCCACCTTTCTACCAACCAGTCAGGATGAGAGTACCGTATTCCTAGATCCGAGGTCTCTGAGCCTGTCTCCGGTTCCGGGAGCTTGCCATTAGCTCGCTCTACCGAGCGCAAGATTCCGTTCACAAAACCTCCAGCCCTATTGCCGGAAATAGTTTTTGCAATCTGAACAGCTTCAAAGATGGATGCGTGGATTGGTGTACCGAGGAAAAATATATCACACAACGCAACTCGCAGAACTTGTAACAGCCGCGGGTCAACCTGATCGAGCGGTCTTATGCAAAAATGTGATAATACAAAGTCTAGGTATCGCCTCTGACGGATGCAGGTTTGCACGTACTCGGTAAGCTGGCGAGAGGCCCGGGCATCTTCAAGGTTATGCACCTGGCGAAATGGCGAATTCGACGAGCTGGCGACTAGTTCTTCAAAAGCGAGAAGGTTGCGCACTGCCTCGCGGCGAACCAGATGAACGTTTTCGGTCGGTGAATCCTTTCCCACTTATAGATTGGTCCGCGGTCGAACGCGCGTGCTGGTACGGGGCTGCAATGCACCAAAGGTATGGAAAGTTAGCGCCTCGTGCGTGAACGAAAGACAACTGGCCAACGCTCCCTTGTCGGGAGAAATCGCAAATCCCTAGATGAATAAGCTAACCAAAGAGGGTTTTTCAATTTGCTTGGCGATGATCTTCGCATCAGCACCGAACGCATCTTTAAGGTGGCTCAGAATGATCTCTTTTGCTTCATCTGATGATGCACGGACAGTGCTCACTGCCAGACCTGTCCCTCTGAGTTCATCCTGGAAAGAATGATTGCCATCGATAGAAAAGGCGAACCCGAGGTCAGACATCGTAGAGTCGATTTTGAAGAAATGGATGTTCAAAGATTCATCCTCTCCATTTTGGACCATGCACATTATGCGTGCGTCGCCCTCATCCGAATTAACTACGGCTCCAAAAAAAATGGGGTCAAAAGCTACTACCTGGTCCATTTACTCACAGATTGATGATAAGAATGTTGGTCTTGCCCTGGCACTTTCTGTTACACATCTAATCGACCTCTACCACCTTTAATTAACAATTGGCTGGCAGAATCGCTTTTTTGAACACTGGAGGGCCGTTAACCATAATCACTGCCAACCTTCGACGTAACCTTCACGGACTCCATGGATTAAGTCGGTGTTGGGTGGTACTGCTCCCGCTTTCGCAAGGAGCATTGCTATCTGGCCGCGATGGTACGATGCGTGCGTAATCACGTGCATAAGAATCTCGTCCACCCGGCTTGCCCAGGGCACACCATTCGAGTTTACATACGAAATGGGCTTCGTAAGATTGGTGTTATCGAGATGCTCCAAATAATCTGTCCATTTTTTTGCCTGCTGATCCATGCCTTCTGCAATTTCCATAATGCTCAGCGTAGGCCATACCGCCAGGTCCGAACCGATACCGTTGAGCCTGGCAAACCATAATACTTCGGCAGCATAGAGGTGTCCTGCAAGACTCAATATTTTGCCGTCCTGGTCACTGTCGTCCAGGTTGCACACGGCCGAAATGAGAACGGAGTTAGCCCACTTGTTGTAATGGAAGAGGGAAAGAAAGTAGGCAGAACCTCTCATGGCACTTGAATTTAGACAAAAATACTGGATCTAGACAGACCAGCAAAGTCGGTGGGCAAAACTCATCACGAGATTGCGCGGACACGTTTTGGCATGCAACGAATCCCAGGAATTCCGTATCCTTTAAGAACCGGCGCGCGCCGTCGGCTTCCACCTCATCCCGAGGTCCTTGCATCCCACTTCTGCACTCTTGGGGAGAGAAATGTTCAATCGAACCGCATTAAAAATGTCAAGACTATCAGTCACGGTAATACTCGCGTCCATTCTGCTCCTTGGAGGTTGCGCACGCGATAACGGATCTACCGCTAGCAAGTTTGTTGTCCCAGTCGAGTATCACAAGCTTGACAACGGCCTCAAGGTTGTAATCTCCCAGGACAACACAGCTCCAACGGCCGTTGTAGCGGTCTACTACAACATCGGTTTCCGTAACGAACCGCGAGATCGGACGGGATTTGCCCATCTTTTTGAACACATGATGTTTCAGGGATCAGACAACCTGGGCAAGATGGAGTTTGTAAAACTGGTTCAGAGCAACGGCGGTATCCTGAACGGATCGACCCGATTCGATTTCACCAACTATTTCGAGATTGTCCCCCAGCACAAGGTTGAGACTTTTTTGTGGGCAGAAGCAGACAGGATGCGCGGCCTCGCGGTCAACCAGGACAATCTGATCAACCAGCAGGGCGTTGTGAAAAACGAAGTGAAGGTAAACGTTATCGACCAGCCATATGGCGGATTCCCCTGGTTAGATTTACCCCAGTATGCGAACGAGAATTGGTACAACGCGCACAACTTCTATGGCGACCTGGAAGACCTGGATGCCGCGACACTCGACGACGTCGCTTCGTTTTTCAAGACCTACTACGCCCCCAACAACGCGGTGGTAGTGGTAGTAGGCGACGTGGATCCAGCGGAGACGCTGGACCATGTTGAGAAGTACTTTGGAGATATCCCGTCTGCAGAATTACCCGCGCCACCCGACCTTTCGGAGCCCAGACAAGAAGCGGAAAAACGCGCAAGCAAGAAAGACAGATTAGCACAACAACCAGCTCTCGCGTTTGGTTACCACATGCCGGAAAGAAACACTCCCGAGTACTACGCAATGGGTCTACTTGATCAAATTCTGCTGCAAGGAGAGGACAGCATGCTGCATCAACGGCTTGTGCAACAGGAAGGCCTTACTGGAGGTGTTGGCGGAGGCATTAATTTGCTTGGCAACATGTTCAATTACAATGGTCCGATGCTTTGGAGTGCATCCCTGTTCCATGACAACACAACGTCCCCCGATGACGTCGTAAATGCGATAGACGAGGTGATTGCTGACGTCCAGGCAACACCGGTGGACCAGGAAACGCTTGATAGGGCGGTTATAAAATTGCGGTCCGGTCTGTATGACAACCTGGGAGGGCTGTTTGGATTCGGCCGGGCGGATCTGCTCGCCAGCTTCGCTCTATTTGATGACGATCCAGCGCGGATAAACCGGATCGAAGATGCCTTCAAGGACATTACCCCAGAGCTAATCCAAAAAACTGCGAAAGAATATTTGCGGACGACAAACAGAACGATTTTAACTGTCGAGCCCGAGAACACGGCTGTCCTGCAACCGCAAGGTTGAGGTGGTGGCACCAAGCATTTCGGCCTATCCGATCATTTTATCTTCCAAAATCATGACACGACTATTTATTCCTCTCCTTTTGATTTGTGTTGGGATCACTACCGCGCCACTCCGTGCCCAAGAGGCACCGCCCGAAGGTGGGACACCAAAAGACTTTGTCCTTCCAGACCGATCCAGCTTCACTCTCGACAATGGGATTATCGTCACACTTGTCCCTTATGGCTCGATACCAAAAGTTACCGTCAGCGCACGGGTTTACGCAGGCAACCTGAACGAAAACGCCAGCCAGGTGTGGCTGGCCGACCTTATGGGCGATCTGCTCAAAGAGGGCACGACAGCACGGGACGCAGAGACAATTGCAAAGGACGCTGCCGCAATGGGCGGCTCCGCTAACATTGGTGTTGGACTCGACCAGACTACGGTCGGCGGAAGTGTACTCTCGGAATTTGGTCCTGGCCTCGTGGACCTGGTTGCTGACATACTCAAGAACCCGGCTTTCCCCGAGTCGGAGCTTGATCGCCTAAAAAGGGATCGCATTCGTCAACTGAGTATCCAGCAATCCAGACCTGGAACGAAGGCACTTGTGAAGTTCAGGGAAATCCTCCACGGCGACCATCCGTATGGCAGGATTTTTCCGACTGATGAGATGCTCCAGTCGTACACCGTAAACGACATTCGGAACTTCTACTCTGACAATTTTGGAGGTAACAGGACGCGTATTTACGTGGCAGGCAAGTTCAATTCACGCAAAATGGAGTCCGCAATTCGTGACGCCTTTGGGGATTGGCACGCGGGAAGTGAACGTGTAATTCTTGTCCCCGACGTGGAGCCAAAAAACATGCTCGAGCTCGTCGATATCCCCGGTGCAGCCCAATCAAATATAATGATGGGACTACCCGTCATTGACCCAAGCCACGACGACTATGTTGGCTTGCAGGTTCTTGATGCGCTACTCGGAGGATCGTTTGGCTCCAGAATCACGAGCAATATTCGGGAGGATAAGGGCTATACGTATTCACCTTATAGTACCATTTCTTCTCGTTACAGAGACGCGTACTGGGCGGAAACGGCCGCAGTAACGACAAGTCAGACCGGCGCTTCTTTGAAAGAAATCTTTTACGAAATTCGCCGACTGCACGAAGAGCCTCCATCCGATGAGGAACTGGATGGAATTAAGAACTACCTCGCTGGAACGTTCGTACTCCAGAATTCGTCCCCGGGAGGAATCATCGGTATGCTGAACAGAATGGAGCTGCACGGATTGCGGGAAAGTGCTCTCACCAATTACGTCGCTGATGTGTACGCGGTGACACCTGAGGACATTCAGAACCTGGCGACGAAATACATCCAACCCGATCGCATGTTAACTGTAATTGCCGGGGATATTAGCGTGATTGAACCACAGGTCGAGATGTATCGGACTGCGGAGGCCATGTGACGGATACTGACAGCCTAACGTTTGAGTTTGCTGCACCAGTTTTGTACACCGACGAACGGCTGGTTAAACACTACATCCCAGTTCCCGAAGAAATTGCGTCGGCAATTGTAAGCACTGGAAATCGGCGCGTCGTCATTAGCATGAACGGAGTCTCGTTTGATCGATCCATCCAGGGATACAAGCAGGGTGAGCCGCACGTTTTGATCGGCAAAACGCACCTCAAGGAAGCCGGCATCACTCGCGGTGATAACGTAATCGTGAGCCTGCAGCCAGCTGATCCCGATCATGTGGAACTCTGTGAGGAATTTGTGGAAGTGCTTGCTCAGGACGCGGGAGCAAGAGAGCGGTTCGATAAGATGACCAGAGGTCGGCAACGGAGCCTGGCGATTTATGTGAATACCCCCAAGCGGTCTGAGACTCGCATTAAGCGGTCGCTGGAGATGGCCATGAAACTACGGACACGGACCCTTTATGGCGACAGAGATCGCGGGTGAAGTTCGATATCATCCCTCCAGGACTTTTCTAGCAGCACTTGCCGCTATCAACAACGGATCTGTCGAGGGAGCAATGGGCGGCGTGTAGATGAGGTCCAGGTCTTCGAGGTCGGAAATCCGAGCCCCGCTTCGGACTAACGGCACAAGAATATTGGCGCGCAGTGCGGCTCCGTCTTTGCCAAGAACCTCTACACCCAATATCCTGCCCGTCCGATTCTCAAATACCAGGTGCACATGAAGCCGTTCGCTCCCGGGATACTGTTTCGTGCGCGACCAATGCGAAACGGTCACATCCCTGGCGTCGAATCCAGTCTCTCTCGCCTGATCCAGGCGCAGTCCAACCGAGGCAACCTCCAGCCCGAATATCTTGACAGCGGAGGCGCAGGTCGTGCCTTCGTACAAGACCTCAGCCCCCCCTTTTCGGACGCAATTCTCGGCGGCAATGCGAGCAGTTCGAAACGCAGGGCGCGCCAGCGGCCAGTGCACATATTCCCCGTCAACAACGCGCCGGACTTCGATACAATCGCCGCAAGCAAAAACGTTACGGATGTTTGTCTGCATTCCATCGGTGACTTTTATTGCGCCCGAGTTGCCGATGTCTATTCCCATCTCAGTGGCAAGACGGACGTTTGGTTTAATGCCAATCGCCACAAGGACCAACTGGCAACCCACTAATTCTCCCGATTCAAGTTTAACCGCATCAACGGCGCCCGATTTGTCTGTTCTAAATCCGGAGGCTCTGTCCCTTCGCACGGCGACACCTGCTTTTTCCAGGTGTTTTTCGACCATTACCCTAAAAGGTGCGTCTACGGATTTCGGTAGAACACCCGGATCTGGCTGAATCAGGGATGTCCGAACGCCGCGACCGGCAAGGGCTTCGCACAGCTCCAGACCTATGTATCCCCCACCGAGGACAACGGCATGGCCCACGCGGTTAACGTCCAGATACGTGTTCAATACAACGGCATCTCGCAAGGTGCGAAAATAGAGAACGTTTTCCGCGTCGTCATTCTGGCGGCCAAGTTTTCGCGCTTTTGCACCCGTGGCCAAAATGAAGCTATCGAATAACTCGGTTGTAACGCGACCCGTTTCAAGATCCTCTGCAGTCAGTTTCTTCGCAGCCGGTTCGATGGTAAGCACACGCGCACGTGTGTGGACTGCGGCATTTCGCGTCTTCGCAAACTGTTCTGGTGACAGGGCGATAAGTTTTTCAGGTCGATCTATCAAACCCTGAACGAAATATGGCATTTCGCAAGCGCCGTACGAGATGACCTCGTCTTGCTCGAACAGCGTTACCTCGGCCGTCGGGTCCAGACGGGCAACATGGGCCGCGGCTGCAGTACCTGCTGCGACACCCCCAATAACAGCAACGCGGAACGGATCCATAATCACCAACTGATTAAACAGCCTCAAAATAGTTAACAGCGTTAAGGAAAACCCTCGTATCTTCGGGTAGCGGCGAACCTAATTCAAACATGATACGACTAGAACACATCGGGATAGCGGTAAACTCGTTTGACGATTGTCGCACAATAATAGATCGATTGCTTGACCGCACCGACTACAAAACCGAGACAGTTGACCGTGAAGGAGTGACAACTCATTTTGTCGACGCAGGTACTAAACTGGAATTCGTTGAATCGCTTGATGACAAATCATCAATTTCAAAATTCTTGTCGAAGCATGGACAAGGTGTGCATCATCTTGCTTTTGAAGTCGCAGATGTAAACGAATGGCGTGGGCGTCTCATCGATGCCGGATTTAATGTCCTCGGCTCCGATGTTACCAATGGTGCAGATGGAAAGAGCATCTTCTTCGTACACCCTCGCGACACTTTCGGTGTTCTTTTTGAGTTCACCCAATCAACGAGACCAATATGGAATACTGCGACTGTGGTAGAGCTGGGGTGGAAAAGCTTTTTCTGTGGCAGCCAGAATTCTCCTCCGCTGATATTGCTGGTTGATCAGGACAGGACGAATGAACTTCGAGACGTGGTAGGTAGGTTGGAAGCACACGCACGGATCGAAATGCTGCCGATACCCGACGATGATCTCAAGCCAGATACGGCAACCCGTCTCTTGCGATACTTGCGGACCCAGTACGGAGATGCGATGTTCAACCTTTTCGGGCTGGGCACCGGGGTTTTTCTTGCCATGGATCTCGCTGAGGAGGCTTCTCATCAGGCAGGCCGGCTTGCCCTCGACGTTGGAGCGCTCCCTGCCCATTTCTACACCCGGGTGGTCCAACAGGCGGATGCACTCAAACACGCGACGCTGCTTATTGCCGGAGACCACACCATGGTGCACGCAGGTGAGCTGCTTGCAAAAACAAAGTCCGATTGGGTGTCCCTCGGCGTACTTCCAAACGCAGACGCTGCACTCACGGACGGAAACTCTGAAATTTACTCCGCCCTTCTGAAGGATCACCTGTTAGCCTGAATTTTGCTAGGATGAACGATCAGATCCAGCGAAAACTGGATAACCTGCCAAAGAAACCGGGTGTTTACAAACACAAGGATGCAAGTGGCAAGGCTCTCTACATCGGCAAAGCGAAAAATCTCCGGTCACGGGTTCGGAGCTACTTCCAAAAGAGTCGCCCGCACGATGGTCGCCTGGCGATAATGTTGGCGAAGGTCGAAGACATTGAGGTTATCGTTACAGACACCGAGGCTGAGGCACTGATTCTCGAAAACAACCTCATCAAGGAGCAACGTCCGAGATATAATATCAACCTGCGAGATGACAAGTCTTATCCGTACGTCTGCATCAAGAACGAACCGTTCCCGCGAGTATTCCCAACACGAAAGCTGTATAAGGATGGATCGACATACTATGGTCCGTTCACCAATGCCGGAAACTTGCGCTTCGTGCTCCGAACCATACGATCAATATTCAAACTTCGGACATGCAACTTACCTCTAACGGTCGAATCAATCGCCGCCGGTAAATACCAGAGTTGCCTCGAGTTTCATATCAAAAAATGCGCAGCGCCATGCATTGGCCTACAGTCACTTGAAGAATATTCAGACACAATTACGAAAATCGACCGGCTCCTGAACGGGAGAACATCGGAGTTAGTCCGTTCCATGAAGGCGGATATGGCCAAGCTTGCTGATTTACTGGAATTCGAGGAAGCAGCGCAACTGAGAAATCAAATTGCGGCCATTGAACGATACTCAGAAAAGCAGCGTGTGGTAATGAACGACGGCGAAGATCGTGACATCTTTGCGGTTGCGATAGAACCGGACTCTCGCGTAGCGTGCGGCACCATGTTCAAACTTAGGGAAGGAAAGGTGATCGGCCGGCAACACAAGTACCTACGGAACATTGAGAACGAGTCCATCGAAACGCTCCGGCAAGTTTTTGCCGAGCGATATTATTCTGAGGCAACATTTTTTCCGTCTGAGCTGCTTCTTGACGGGCCGCTTGAGGACGACAGCGCGATCCAGGATCTATTTGAGTCGCGAACCGGAAAGCGGGTTGAAATTAAGATTCCCCAACGCGGTGACAAGGCCGGCCTTGTGAAAATGGTAGCTGTAAACGCACGGCATCTTCTGGATGAGTGGAAGGTTCAGCAACTAAAAAAGGAGGAGGATCGCATTCCTCACGCAGTCCGATCCCTGCAAGCCGACCTCCGTCTGCAAACGCTACCCCGGAGGATCGAGTGCTTCGATATTTCCCATCTTGGCGGCACTGGAACGGTAGCATCGTGTGTCGTTTTTGTAGACGGCAAACCGCGAAAGAGTGCGTACCGGACGTACAAGATAAAGTCCGTTGAGGACGGAAAACCAGACGATTTCCTGTCCATGCGTGAGGTTGTTGAGCGACGATACGCTCGGATCTCCGAAGAAGGTGGCCATTGGCCGGACCTCGTGGTGATCGATGGTGGCAAGGGCCAGCTTTCCAGTAGCGTCTCAGCGCTTCAGTCGATTGGCGTCTACGGCGAATTCCCGGTCGTTGGACTGGCGAAACGACTTGAGGAAGTTTTCTTCCCGTTTGATCAAGAATCAATCCAGATTCCAAAAACCAGCACGTCTCTTCAGCTCCTCCAAAGGATTCGGAATGAGGCACATCGATTTGCAGTTTCTTTCCAACGAAAACAGAGAAAGAACAAAACCCTGCGTTCAGAGCTAACAGACGTCCCCGGTATTGGGGATGTTACCGCTAGAAAACTGCTGAACGCTTTTGGCTCGGTTGCCAAAATAAAAACAGCCAGCGATTCCGCCCTCCGGGAAATAGTCGGTGCCAAAACCGTGGAATCACTACGGGATTATTTTTCTGATTCTTCCTCCGGAGAGAATAGTCAATAGCCGTTGGCGGAAAGCCGCTTTCTTGGTTATCATTCCGCAGACCGCACCTTACCTCACGCATGCTGAATTACATCTGGGCAGGCCTAATCATCCTCAGTTTCGCTTTTGCGTTGCTGCATGATTTTGGTGACATCAGAAAGGATACTTACCGGAACGGGAAACCAGTTCCGATAGCTGTTTCTTTCTCGGATTCGTTCGATCCCGACGCACGGAGACAAGAGGTCACCGTCACTGTCGATGCGAGTGCTGCAGCGAGCCATTTTGGAAATCCAGTAGAACTTCCTCCATCAATGGAGGGCGTCCTCATCCGGACCGAAGATGGGCAGCAACTAAGATTCGCAAGAGACATCTCATTGCCGGAACCGCTTGCTACCGTCAGGACGATGACATCGAGACGCGACAACGATCTGCGTGGGCTTGTTTCGATCGCGGGTGTTGATTCGACTGGTAACGCCAACACATCCGTTCTCTTCGGCACTGTCCGTTTCGTGAAGCTAACTGCCATCTCGAAAGCGGCAATCGATTTTGCTGAGACGGCCGTATCGTTGGCGCTCGGGTTGATCGGGGCTCTGGCGCTGTGGATGGGACTCTTGCAAATTGGCCAGGCTGCTGGGCTCATCGACACGTTAACCCGATTCACACAACCGGTAATCCGCAGATTTTTCCCGGAGATTCCCGAAAATCATCCGGCCATGGGCATGATTGTTTTGAACCTCACCGCCAATATGTTGGGTCTGGGAAATGCTGCGACGCCATTGGGCATTAAGGCAATGGATGAGCTTCAAACACTCAACCCAACCGAGGACACGGCAACAAACTCTATGGTCACCCTGCTCGCACTTAACACAGCGAGTGTCCAGATTGTGCCACCGGTCCTGCTCGTTGCGATCATGGGGCTACAGATCAATCAGATTTTCTTTTCGATTGTAATCGTTACCCTACTCTCGGCAATTATCGCGTTGTTCACTTCGCGATTCTTCAGCCGAATGAAAAAGTACCGAGCCAATGACCCGAACAGAATTGTCGAGGAGGCTGGATAGATGGAATTAGTTCGATCCTTTGTTGACCTCGTCTCTGTTTTTGTTCTACCAGCGATAATTGTCGGCTTTCCACTGTACGGCCTCATCAAAAAGGTTCCTGTCTATGAGGAATTCGTTACTGGGGCAAAGGAAGGCTTCAATGTCGCAGTCATGATCATCCCGTACCTGGTCGCGATACTTTTTGCGATTGGAATGTTTAGAGCATCTGGCGCGCTGGATTTTTTGATTGACGGCATGCGTCCGCTTCTGGGAGCTGTTGGAATTCCTCCCGAACTCATCCCCATGGCCATCGTCCGACCGCTCACTGGATCCGGTTCAGCCGCAATCGTGCTGGACATGATCAATCAATTTGGAGAAGATTCGATTCTGGTTAAAATGGCAGCGACGATGTTTGGGTCCACGGAAACCACGTTTTACGTAATCGCGGTGTACTTCGGGGCCGTGAATATCAAGAAAACTCGACATGCGGTCCCCGTAGGCCTGATCGCCGATTTTGCCGCCTTCATTTTGGCGATAATTGTTGTGCGGATGTTGTTTGGCTAGGATCCGGAGATAAGATCAAGCCCGGCCTCAAGCGCACGCAATTGCAGATATGCCGCATCCTCAATGTGGACAACCGCGATGTCGAACTTCGTCATCTCCGAACGAATCGATTTCCCATCCGCAATAGTCGTCTGCAGCCGAGGCATCATCTTCTTCCACGCGATATAGTTTGATGGTAGTCCAGGTGTTTCTGATGGACGGAGGGTATACAATGGTACTTCCGTCACCAGGCATAGAGGTGTACCACCAAGCGATTGCACAAACTCCATGGAGCTGAACCCAAAACCCGCCGCCGTCTTCTCATCTCCCTGTTGTTGGAAGTGCACCGACATGGCTCGACCCTCGGGTGTCGTTGTAAAGCCTTTGTCGATATAGAAAAAACCTTTTTCGCCTTTGCGGTTGTGGTCGTGGAGCGACAACCCCCGAGAGACACATGCATCCTCGAACTCGCGTTGGAGTGTCACGCTGGATCCTGCCCAAAGACGATCGATCAAAAGCATAGCCCCTTCGGCAAAGCCCATTCCGTGCAGACTCATGTGCATCCGGTAGGGACCTGCCGCACCCAAAAACTCTGAGACGGCCCTGTTTTCCGGACGTCTTTTCGGAAAACAAAACTCAATGTCTCGGCCAGGTAGTTCCCGGGCAGCGTGCTGAAGGTAAGATTCGATATTCGGCCACGCCGACGTCCACTTTCGATTTCTGATTTCGCCATCCGGGTTGACGTGCGTAACAATCTTGAAAGTGTACGTGCTCAGAAGATCTGCAAATTCAGCTCGCTGGTGAAGTAACTCCAGGACCAGTGTACGGAGGGTCTCGGGACCTACCGGCTCATCGGCGTGGGCACCCGCCAAGAGTGATATCTTCTTGTCTCCGGTACCAAGAGTAATACCGAGAAGTGGCCTACCCTCCTCACTCCGCCCGATTTCCTCACAGCTCGCAAGGTCTGCATTAGCAATGCAAGCTGCCATCATCAGACCATTGACGTCATCCTGTTTTCGGAATGAACGCGAGACCAGCGTGGACAATTCACACAATTTCATGGCAGACGGTAAACAGTTTAGATATGTTTATCATTTGAAAATTGCAGAGTTCCAAAGGTGAACGCTTCGTGAACATAGCCTTTCTATCCAGCGAATGCCAACCCTACTCCAAGACGGGTGGGCTGGCCGACGTCAGCGGAGCACTGCCTCGTGCGCTTGCATCAAAAGGTCTGAATGTTAAAGTGTTCACCCCGCTCTACCAATCAATCTCGACTATTGACTTCGATCTAGTATTCCGACAGGATTTGTATCAGATCCCTGTTACTTTGGGTAGCGGCGAATTTCGATTCAATGTTTGGTCTGTATCCGATGGGGAAAGCCACGAAGTCTTCTTTATCGACTGCCCTCATTTCTTCCACAGATCATACTTCTACTCTTTCGACGAGGATGAAGATCAACGGTTTGCACTCTTTCAGCATGCTTCGATTAAGATTCTTCAGTACCTGGGTTGGAAGCCCGACGTCGTCCATTGCAATGATTGGCAGACAGGGCTTGTACCGGCGTTGCTGCAAAGCGTCTATTCCTGGGACAAGCTATTCCAGTCGGCGCGCACCTTGTTCACTATCCACAACATCGCGTACCAAGGGCGATTTCCAAGACCTTCCGTCGAGATGGCAGGGTTATCGTACTACGACTTCACGCCCGGTGGGCCACTGGAGATGTGGGGAGATCTCTCTTTCATGAAAGCGGGAATCAGTTATGCTGATGCGGTGTCCACGGTAAGCCCCGGATATGCCGATGAAATAATGACACCCGCGTACGGCGAGGGTCTGGATGGGCTACTCCGTGAGAGGCAGGACCGGGTGTTCGGGATCGTTAACGGCATCGACACAGACATATGGAACCCGGCAACCGACACGTACATCTCGCAGAACTACTCCGCTGAATCGATCGACGATAAGGTGGTCAACAAGAAAGGATTGCTTGAGGAATTCGGATTGAGCTTTGGTGCAGAGACTCCTGTCATTGGGATGATTTCCAGACTAACACCGCAGAAGGGGCTCGACTTGCTGCAGCCGATTCTTGGATCACTTGTTGAGCAGCAGTCAATCCAGTTCGTGCTCCTAGGTTCCGGAGAGGATCGGTATCAGGATTTCTTGCGATGGGCGGTCGCAGCATATCCGTACAGCGTCGCAAACTTCATCGGATACAGCGAAGAGTTGTCTCACAAGATCGAAGCTGGCGCCGACATGTTCTTGATGCCCTCGGCGTATGAGCCCTGCGGCCTCAACCAAATGTACAGTCTTGCATATGGCACAGTGCCAGTGGTCCGCAAGACCGGTGGGTTAGCCGACACCGTGAAGGACTATCACGAGTGCCCGGGTGAAGGCACCGGATTCTCATTCTATGATTTCACCCCACACGCTTTGTACACATCCATCCATCGCGCGCTTGACGTGTATAGAAAGCCAGACGAATGGCGCGAGGTGCAGCTCCGAGGAATGGCGGAGGACTTCTCGTGGGAAGCCTCCGCCGAACAGTATATCAGTCTTTACGACGAGATACTATCGTTCTGAATCAGTCGTCATCCGGATCAAGGATATTGTCAATCCTCACCGCAAGATCTGCCAAATGCAGCCGAGCAGCTCGATCCCTGACTCTTCTCGCACCGCGCTTCACCCTGGTGTTGAGCGCCACCAACTCACCCCTGACGAACGGCCGAATGTCCGATTGGCTGACGTCGACTGGAGTGTCTGCAAAATATGATGAGGTACTCGGCGTGTATTCCTGTGTTAGGAGATACTCCAGTCGCTCAACATAGGCACGCTGCAGATTTCTTCTGAACGGATCGATAGCGCCTGTTGGTAATTCAGAGAACAATCCATTCCTGAAGTCTTCCAGCAGCGAAAGCACACTGTATGTGTCGGCACCATCGATGGTCTCGATCTCGATCATACGTGCAAGCCGAGGTGGAGACAGTACGGTTGCAATGGCACCGGCCTGCAATCGCCGGATACGGTCGATCATTCCGGACCCTTCGACTCTTCGCACCAGATCCTTTTCGAGAAGCCAGTTGGGCGTGCTGAAAGCATGTTCCAACAAGAAATCCATTGCCACTTTTTGCCGCGCAGCCGGAACAGGCTCGTAGACCACACCGGACTGATCGTATGTCTTATGGTTTTCATACATCCCACCAATATTCCTCGCCACATGACCGATGTAGCGATTCCACTGTCCTATCACCTGACCGTGCAGTTCTGTGAGATCGTCATAGTCTTTGCCGTTTTCTTGTGTCCAGGTGACAAGATTCGGCATTATTCTTTTGAGGTTGGCCAAGCCGTATTGGCTGGCTTTCACCGCATCATCTCCCAGATCTTCGTTCTGGCTCCGTGGATCGATCTTGCTGCCAGTTTGAGCGCCGTAGAAATAGAGCGGATCCCCTGCCCTGGAGGTTACCCACTCATT
Organism: Rhodothermales bacterium; assembly: GCA_965224105.1. Lineage (GTDB taxonomy): Bacteria > Bacteroidota > Rhodothermia > Rhodothermales > JABDKH01 > CBDCYH01. The sequence continues at coordinate 819,793 of CBDCYH010000001.1, forward strand.
CAGGATCTCGCGCTCGTCATCAGCCGATGATGCCGACGGAATCGGACGGTAGCCCCACTCCACCGACCACAAATCGTATGGTCCGATATCTGGCATCAGGCCAACGTCGCCATCGCCAGGCTGGGCTACGTAGTTAAATCTTGCGTAGTCCATTATCGAGGGAGCCGTCCCCATCTTCTGGGTGAAGGCTGGCGACCGCAGCGAATCGACCGGGTACGCCACGCTAGAACCCCAGTTGTGCGGCAAACCGATTGTGTGTCCAACCTCATGGGCCGAAACAAATCGAATCAGTCTCCCCATTACATCGTCCTCGAATTCCACACCCCTCGCGCTTGGATTAATGGCCGCGGTCTGCACGAAGAACCAGTTGCGTAGTAGGTTCATCACATTGTGAAACCAGCCAATATCACTTTCGAGGATTTCCCCCGATCGCGGATCGTGAACATGCGGTCCGTAGGCATTGGCAATTCCTGATGGGAAATATCGAATCACCGAATAGCGAACGTCTTCTGGGCTAAACTCTGGATCCTCTTCCCTGGATGGCGGATCCTTTGCCATTATCGCATTCTTGAATCCAGCTTTTTCGAAAGCTCTATTCCAGTCGTTCACCCCCTGCTTTAGATACGGCCGCCATTTGTGTGGTGTGGCAGGGTCGATGTAGTAGACGATTGGCTTGACCGGTTCCACCAGCTCCCCTCTCGCGAACGCCTCGGGATCGCTCGGCTCAAGTCGCCATCGCGTGATGTAACACTGTTGATCCGCCTTTTGCGCATCCATCGAATAATCGGTCATGCGGACGCTGAAGAATCCGACGCGACGATCACAGTGGCGCGGCTGCATCGGTTCCTCAGGAAGCACGATCATGGAATGATTCATCTCTACGGATATTGTGCCGGTTGAGGAGTTCGAGGGAGGTTCACTGGCCTCATAGGTAAGGACAGATCTGACCTCAATATTCTCCGGAAAACTCTTCGCCGACGAGACAAAGGATCGGGACTGATCTAATCGCCTTACTTTATAGCGATCGCGTCTACCCTTTGACAACCCCAACGGCGGAACATCGGTGGTGTATAAATCAGACACATCAATCACAACGGCAGACGAGTCGTTGGAAAGGGCCTTAATCTCAAACGATTTCAGGATCGTTTCGAAGTTTGCGTTTCGGACTGCCTCGTAAATGGGGTCTTCCTCATCCGCAACGTTTTGGTACGTTACTACACGCAGCAAAACATCATCCGCATTGCGCTGCCATCTAACCACCTGGGTATTCGATTTTTCGCCGCCGTATCCAATGTTGTTAGCGGTCCGGGCGATCCTCGACACGAGAAGCATTTCCTTCTCGAACATGTCCTCGGGTATTTCAAACAGGACTGTCTTGCCATCTACATGGACATGGAACAAGCCAGAGTCTGAGACGGCCTCATCAGTGACGATTTCCTTGTAAGGCTTCAACTTGTCGTCACTCTTCTTCGCCGACGTCTGCGCCTGGGTGTTATTGGGTGAAGTTGTTGCGGCAGGTTTGGTTGATGCGCAACCGCTCAAGATGACGACACCACAAATTGTCGTCAGAAGTAGTGTGTGGAACTGGTTCATGATTACCTTGTGATTTCGACCTTCGGGAAAGTACGCTACCGCGAATAGAATCCATCGGCGGCAAGCAGTCGGTCTGTCTGTTTCGTTAAATCTCTAAAGTAGATGAAGGCAGTGATCAGGTTGTCCGGACGTGGAAATCCTTGATTAATGGCCCTTTGTGTCTGAACGTTGGAGCTCAGGTATCGATATTCGTACTGTCCTTGCTTCATGCGGATGATCCCTTCGTAGCGTTTGTTCTCGGGAATCCAGAGAAGCTCGGCGTGCTCGCCACCTCGCCAGTTGTTAAAACTCCCTACCACCGAGAGTCTACCCGGCAACCTCTCTTCGTTTACCGGGACAAAAGTAAATAAGACATCCACATACTGTGCTCCGGTTGACGGTTCGGCTACATCCCTCACCGATCCTCGTATTATCGTTTGACCATTTAGGAGTGGATCAATTCCGGATCCTGCAAACTGCTGATAGTCAGGATCTAGTTCGACAACGAATGGCGACACGGTTACGTCGGTCCGTTCTATTCTCGGACTGTTGCGAATGTCGGAAAGATCGAGGAAATAGTTCGCACTTATCGGGGCAAACACCGAGTTCGATTCAAGATAGAACTGAACTGCAGGTGGATTCATTAACGAGGGGCGGTCGCTGCATGTCGCCCGACCAAACGCTCCATTTTTTATAAAGCAAGCGTACAGGTCAAACAGATTTGGTTCGATCGACGAGGGAGGCACAAATTGGACTAGGGGCTGAATCGCCGTATACCCGCCGTCGGCAACAACACGGTCCATCGACAGGCCAAGGTCTACTGCCTGCTCTGTCACGTAGAACGGCCTCTCGAACAAAATCTCGTCCTCAAGTCCTTGTTCGGTTACACGCATGATGTAGTTGCCACTCAGTCGGAACTGGATATTTCTGTTTGGCACCTGGTACCTGTAGTGTACATAGTCAATTTCCGTTGCCTGAGATGAGCGATAGTCTAGCAAATCGTCGGAATGGAAGGTGGCCATATACTCAGCTGGGACAAGATCGCGGTTCCACTCCCTGTCAGCGTGGTAGAAGTAAATCGACAACGGACGTCCACCCGTCTGGAGTAAGTCAAACTCAAGCGTTAGAAAATCTCCACTACCCTGCGCGAGGATAGGTAGCAGCGCCTCATCGGTGCCAGAATACAACTGAATTGCCGACACGTCTTTTGCTTCGATTGCCAAAGGCAAAGATATCTGCTCTCGCTCTTGCTTAAGTGCCTCAACACGACGCGGCGTTCGATCGCGCTTTTCTGTAGCCTCATCCGTTGACGCGCACGACCCGACGAGTGAACAAAGAACCAGAGCTGTTAAGAGACGACCGAACATCACTTCCGATGTGTTTTGGAGCTGAACAGAAAACCCATCAGTATACAAAATCCGAACATGGGCATTGGACTACGCCCAGATTCGCAACCGCAGAATCAAGTGGTGGATGTATGGCTCCGGGTTTAGGCAGGTGTGGCCTTAGAAGTCGCGTTCTGAAAAATATTGATCCTTCTCGAGCAGTAGGTCGCCGTAAGCGCATTGGCTCGGAAATACGCCCGCCGGGCAAGCTCCGATTACCGCAGCTGAACCATCGGATACCCTTTGTTTCGCGGCTATGCGCGAGTCCGTGGCCAGAAGATCGAACGCATAGCGGATCGATGGTGATCGCGAGGTACCAAGTACGAGAGTGTCAGCATCAATCGGGAATCGGCCGAATAGGCTGGCTGCCTCGGTGTAAGAACCCCTGTCCGAAAGTCGGAGTGCGGTAAGTTGATGAAGAGATCTTGCAGGGATTGCGTCGCTCTCATTGGCGAGCGGCAAAGCGAGACTTCTGGCCGAATAATACCTCCGCACCATTCTCGAATCGCCGGCAAGCCGCGCTTTAAGCTCAAGGATTATCAGCGCACGAGTATCGGTATTGCTAGTCGCAATGGCAGCCAACTCATACTTCTCCAGAGCCGAGCGCCGGTCGCCACCAAGCGCTGCCACGTCTGCAAGGCTTTCGAGCAGGAGTGGGTTTGGGAGGAGTGCCTCATCAACCGGTTCGGCCTCCACGGAAGCTGATAGCTGCCAATCTCGCAATGCGCGCAGCAGAGACACGTTTTTGGGATCCAGCCGAAAAGCCTCGGTCAACAACTCGATGGTCCTTGAAGTATCGGCTTCTTCTGCCGCCATCATCGCCTCATCGACCACAGCCAACCACCGTGGTCGATCATGCGGACACTGGGTTTCTGCTAAAGACAACACACTGAACCGCGAGCGGCCAACTGTCGCAAGCGACGAGTCGACACCTCGACTTTGTATTCCCCGTCTCCATTCACCTTCGAGATCGTCGAGTGTTTTCTCATAGGCGGAAGGAAAATTCGAGCTTGCATAGACCCGTTTTAATTTTTCGATTCCATAGCTCGTTATTAAGAACCTGACAAATGAGCCCGAGCGACCATACGCAACCCCTCCGCGCGCTGACCAAAAGCTTAACGGCCCAAAAGAGTCGGCTAGAGATTCTCCATGTAATGTCGACAGTGAAGAGTCCGAATGGGTGTGATCCCAAAGGTCTGGCAGGCTGGGCCTCCCGTTGGGTTGTTGCAGTGCCACCGCCAGCCCTTCCACGAGTCCAACTGACCTCGATGCGCCAGTGAATCCCCCACCAAACTCGCGAGCCAACACGTGCACGAGTTCGTGAGAAAAGGAATGGTCAAATTCGCTTTCGAGCATGTGTATTTGGGGCGACCGGAGCCATGTCGGAGTAACGGATGTCCGTCGAGAGCCGGTAAGGTCTCCTTTCGTCTTCTCGTCGGGGTACAAGTAGACACGTACGGGTTCTTCCATCTCGACTCGGAGAATGCTACTAAGCCGATCGTATTCGAACTGGGCCTCTCGCCAGACGTAGTCGATCCGATCCCCATGCATGTTAGCGCCATCAAAATAAATAGCAAGTCGTTCGTCCGTGCGTTCATCGTCGAGGTGTTTTCGGATAATTCTGTCTGATGAATTGAACCCGAGGTAGTCGCCAAACCCGAAGGTTAAAACCGCGATTGCGCACGTGAAGAAAATTCCGGTCAAGGAAACACCGCCTTCGGCTTCTTTCCTCAACGCAAATAGTGCGAACGCAGCGCACCAGCCAAGTGTAAGCAACCTGAAAGTGAACAGGCCTGGGCGTAGGGACAATTGTGAGTCGTAGACAGGTCCGAGGACGCCTCCGAATACATGCGAGTAGGTGTAGAACTGGGGATGGGAGAAATCATATATGACTCCGGCTGCAGAGACTAACACTCCCGTTACGATGAGTACGCCCGCCCTTTTCTTGATTCCGAAACTAGTAAGGGTGGCAGCGAGGAAGGACGCGAATATAGCCGTGACGACGGGAAAAAGTAGGAACAGCAACAATCCTTCAGATACTGAACATCCCCTGAAAAGAGAACCGGCACCCAGGACAAGGAGCGGCAATGCGAGACACGCCAGGTTGAGCTTGATATCGCTCGCCACCCGGGAGAAAGGCCGATTAGAAGCAATTGTTGCAATTCCAGCAATGAAAAAGGAAAAGAATGCGACGATTGCTGCCGACTCCGCCTGCAGGGTTCGTGTTAGCGGGATTGCAGCCAGGCACGCGGATACAAACAGATACGCCAGAACGGAAAACCATAAAATTTTCCGATCTGGCGCACTAGCATTCATGGACCGTAGCCTGACACTAAATCAGAATAAAGACCGCACCGGCCGTGAGTCCGTGTCGCCGTTGGAGTTGCGTTGAGATGTCGCGGTCATACATGGCGACATATTCGAAAGCGATATTGAGCCAGTTGTTGACTTTTGCTGTGGCGAGGTTTTCCCAGATGAGATCCGGGTTGCCCACATCGTTGAATGCAGCAAACGCACCAAGCGTTGATCGGAACGTGACATTCTCCGCGATAGTCCTTTGCAGTGCACTGAAGGCTTCGAGTCCAGCCTCCAGACGAACGGTTTCGTCAAGTGCATTACCGTATAGCAGACGGTAATCCTCCTCACGAACAATAGTCTCCTTTAAGCCTACACCGAATCGCTGCGTGAACCAATCTTCATGCTGATACGTGAGGCCGAGGGCCTGCGTGAGAAATGCAGGCGCGAGGAAGTCACTAACTCGAACGGGATCCACATCGGGATCGTCGTAATTGAATCCGAGAAGGAACTGTGACCGGAAGGTGGCGGCAATGGTTGGCTTGAAAGTCTCAAAGAAATTCTCGCCGTTGTACAATAGAGCGGAGGCTAACCAGATTACATCCTCCGCTTTGCGCAGGTCTTCGTCGGCTTGCCGGATTGCTCCGAGTCCGAATCTCATTTCGTGGATCTGCTGCCATTTGACTGTTTCTTTCGTGAATGCACCCGAGAGCCCGGCACTGCCCGCAATGGAATTGATGCCACCGCCCTGCCAATTTTGAAATCCAACCTCACTTGCCCCAAGCAGACCAGTGATGTTTCGTTGCCAGACCCCGAGCGCAACCGAATCCATTTCCGCCAGTTTTTTTTCAGCCTCATCAGCCGCCTTGAGTGCTTCTTGTCCATAACTGACTCCAGGCGAAACCGCACCCAGGAGCAGCGCTACAAATAACAAACTTAAAATTGTAACCGGTGTTTTCATGAAAAAACATGTATTTATGTAGCCGGGGCCACAAAAGTTGATAAACAAAAAATGATCTGAATCAGATCAGACCATTCCCACTACTGTCAATGATTTTCGCGAGTGGGAACTGGCCCGACCATTGCCGGGCCAGTCACCCAAACGGGATTACATGGTGTTCTTTCTTTCCTGAACATCCACGCGGATTTCCTGTGCAAGCTTTTTCAAATCTTGCATAGACTTTCGGACTCTCGTACCAGCAGCCTTATTGCCCTTGTCGTAGAACTTCTGGAAGTCTTCCTCAAGGCCAGCAACGAACTGCTTCAAACTTTCGAACTGTCTGCTCATTTATTATGTCTCCTCCTGAATTAGGATCGTTTGTCGGCGAATACTTGGCCGCTACCGGCAGCACCCATTGTGCCTGTCAAAGGTGCAAATAGCCGCCCAAGGATAAAAAATGCAGTCCTAGTACCCCGAACTAGGCCAGCAAGGTTCCCCGGAAACGGGCGATTTCAGCCGTATTTTGGATGTTTGTCAGATAGACCTTTGACTGAATCGCCGAAAACAGGCTAATTTCATGGGTGTTGAATACATAGGGTGGTATCGCCTCCGCAGTTATTTCACCAAGAATAAGCCCATTTTTTTCAATTCCAGGCTGTCTGTTGCGAGTGAGTAGGACGATTTCAGTAGCTCGAAGCCGATCTGCGATGGACCTAACGGCGCCGCCTGCTGAGACCAGCGAACACCCACCAGCTGGCATAACCGCAAGGGGTGAAACAACGGGAACGGCGCCAGAGGCTGCCAAAGTTGCCAGCCAGGTTACATCGGCATCCGCGGAGCCCCGTGACAACAGCCCCCGGTCGTGTCCCTGAACGGAGCTTGCTGGGATACCATGCTCGGTAAACGCCGCCACCAAGCGCTTGTTATACTGTCGGACTACCGCGAGCAAAGGCTCTGATCCTCCAAGTTCCGCCGGCTGAACTATTCCATCCTGCCACGAATGCTCAATGGCATTTGCCTCAAGCCATCCCCCAACCGGCTCCTCCACGCTGTGGACGAAGATGATTGGCGGTCTGTCCCCCTTCGCGCCAATAGACCTTGCTAACGCTTCTACGGCCAACAGGTCGGATAAGTGGAAAGCGTCCAAGTAGACTATTCGAGTATTCACCTAGAAAAGCACCCGCGATTGGTTCATAATGAAGTTGTAATCTAGGGCTTTGAGATGGCATCCTGACGTTGTTTATTGGGTCGACCTGGTTAATCTGAGGTGGAATCTTTTTTATAATCCTGTTTGTAGCTAAGGGGTCCGCCGCGGGCATTTCCGAATCATAAGACTTCACTTCTATTTCGCCGTACATGTGCGAGTTTAGTCACTTACACTGCCATACCCAGTACTCCCTGCTTGACGGCGCAGCCCGAATCAAATCGCTGCTACAAAAGGTGAAGGAGCTGGAAATGCCGGCGGTAGCAATCACGGACCACGGGAATTTATTCGGAGTCCCGGAATTTTATACATCAGCCGTAAGAGAAGGTATACAACCAATCGTCGGTTGCGAATTTTATGTCACTCCGGAGGCCATCGGCGACCGGTCAAACCGGACACGCTACCACCAACTTCTGCTGGCAAAAAACGAGACAGGCTACCGCAACCTGATCAAGCTCTCATCGATCAGCTACACCAGGGGTTACTACTACAAGCCGCGGATTGATCTGGAGACCATCAAGCGCTATTCGGAAGGACTTGTTGCAACCACCTGCTGCCTGCAGGGAGAGGTCCCGCAAACGATCTTAAGCAAGGGTGGGGATGCCGGCCGAGCCGCATTCAAAAAGTGGCTGGACGTCTTCGGTAGTGACTACTACATAGAGATACAGGATCACGGGATTCCAGACCAACAAAAGGTTAACGCGTTTTTGTTGAGGCTCGCGGATGAGTTCGACGTTAAAGTGGTGGCTACCAATGACGTGCATTACGTCGAGCAGGAAGACGCCGCGGCGCAGGACGTTCTACTGTGTCTACAAACGGGAAAGGATTTGAATGATCCCAACCGAATGCGTTTCGAGAACGATCAGTTCTTTTTGAAGTCGGACGTCGAAATGCGGGCAGGCCTTTCGGGACTCGATCGCCGGATTGTCGATAGCGCTCTCGTGAACACCATGGAGATCGCGGACAAATGTAATCTTCAGTTGAAAATGGGTCAGCTGCTCATGCCTCATTTTCCCATTCCGGAACGGTACAACGGAGATACTGATGCCTACCTGGCAGACCTCAGTTTCGAAAGAGCACAAGAGCGATATCCGGAGCTCACTCCGGAGATGACCAGTCGTCTGCGCCACGAACTGGGGATCATCAAGAAGATGGGCTACGCAGGGTATTTTCTGATTGTCCAGGATTTCACATCTGCTGCACGAGAACTGGGAGTATCTGTGGGTCCCGGCCGTGGTTCGGCCGCGGGAAGTCTGGTGGCTTACTGCCTGGGTATCACCAACATCGATCCCTTAAAGTACGACTTGCTTTTCGAGCGATTCTTGAATCCAGAGCGAGTGTCGATGCCGGACATAGACATCGATTTTGACGACCGGGGCAGAGCGAAAATAATCGACTACGTTGTACAAAAATATGGCCGCGACAACGTCTGCCAGATCGTGACCTTTGGCACCATGGGAGCCCGCTCAGTGATCCGTGATGTCTCTCGGGTGCTGGGTATTCCATTGGCGGAGGCCGACAGGATTGCAAAACTCGTCCCGGAAGGTGTTAAGGTCTCCCTTGACCGCGCTATCAAGGAAGTCCCGGATTTCAGAAAACTTCAAAATCACGATGACGAGTTAATCCGCAATTTACTCCACTACGCCAAGGTCCTGGAAGGCTCAGCGCGTCATACCGGTGTCCATGCCGCTGGTGTAATCATCACGCCGGGACCAGTGTCCGATTACGTTCCTGTGTCGGTAGCCAAAGGCAAGACCGCGGACGAGGATGTCGTCATGACTCAATACGACGGCAAATGGGTGGAAGAGTTTGGGTTGCTCAAGATGGATTTCCTCGGACTGAAAACGCTCACCATCATTGACGATGCTCTTACGCTCGTTGAGAGGATCCATGGGATATCCGTAGATCTTGACCAGATTCCGTTGGATGATGAAAAAACGGTGTCACTTTTTCAGACCGCAGATACTGTTTCCATTTTCCAGTTTGAATCTCAGGGTATGCGCGAATGGTTGAGGAAACTGCGACCTACCGGGCTAGACGACCTCATCGCGATGAATGCTCTCTACCGTCCGGGTCCAATGGATCTAATCCCGAACTACGTAAACAGGAAGCATGGACGCGAGGAGATTAGTTTCCCGCATTCTATGCTGAAGCCTATTCTGGAGAGTACGTACGGTATACCCGTCTACCAGGAACAGGTGATGCAGATAGCACAAGTGATGGGCGGATACACACTTGGATCGGCAGACCTTCTGCGCCGCGCGATGAGCAAGAAGAAACAGTCGGAGATGGACCGGCACCGAGCTATTTTTGTTAAAGGTGCCGGGGAGAGAGACGTCGATGAGAAGACGGCCAACGATGTCTTCGATATGATGGCCAAGTTCGCGGGCTACGGATTCAACAAGTCGCATTCCGCCGCCTATTCTTTGGTGGCGTTTCAAACCGCCTACCTCAAGGCACATTTCCCTGCGGAATTCCTGGCCGCTGCCATGTCGAATGACATGGGAGACAACAAAAAACTGTCAGTTATTCTTGAGGATGCGCAGAAACACGGGATCGAGATATTCCCCCCATCGATCAATGACAGCGAATTGAAGTTCACAGTGCAGCCAAACGGAGTTCGGTTTGGGCTCGGAGCCATCAAGGGAGTCGGGGTATCGGCCACCGAGTCGATCATCGCTGAACGTGAGGACCATGGCAAGTTTACATCCCTGTTCGACCTTACCTCACGTGTCGACCATCGCACGGTTAACAAGAAGACCCTCGAATGTCTCGCGAGGGTGGGAGCGCTCGATGCGCTTGGTCCACACAGAGCCCAGGTCGTCGAATCTATCGAGGCCGCAGTGCAATTTGGCCAACGTGTCCAGGCTGAGAAAGCTGCAGGACAAAACTCCTTGTTCGGCGGCAATGGTTCCGCGCAGCTACTGGACGAGCCAAAGCTCCCAGATGCCCAACCTTGGACAAAGGCGAAATTACTTAAGGAAGAGCGAACGCTGATTGGCGTTTATGTGTCGGGGCATCCGCTTGAATCGTTCTCCGCCGAGGTTCGCGCTTTTGCATCCGCAACACTCAGCGATGTGGAACGACTCGAATCCGAGAATGGCGGGGCAGACGTAGCTGACAGAAGGAATCGGCCATCTTACAGCTTCTGCGGAATCATTACGGAAATCACAAGACGCCAGACGAAATCTGGTAAGCCAATCGTGTTCGCAACACTCGAAGACTTTAACGGCCAGGCTGAACTTGTGTGCTTCTCAACTATCCTCCCGCGGGTCGATCGGTATCTCGAGGTAGACGAGCTTGTGCTCGTGCGAGGCAACGCTGAAATTCGAGGGGGAGACCTTAAGGTGATTGTACAAGATGTGACCCCGATGTGGCAGGTTCGTGAGCAGATGATCAAATCAATCGTTGTGCGTGTCCAAACGGACCTGTTCAAAGAGCCGGACACAATTTCGGAACTCAGGCAGCTATGCGACGACAACCGCGGAAGCTGCAAGCTGTATTTCGACATTGACACACCGGATCTTACCAGTCCGCAAAGGGTGCATAGCAGGAAATTTGTGGTGGATCCGACACCAGATCTGATGCAGGGGATTTCCCGGTTGTTCGGTAGAGACAATGTGATGGTTCAGGGTGAGGCCCAGGGTTAAGTGATCACCGCCCCTACTGTCGCCAAGGTTCTTCGATTCGGTCGCAAAGTAGGTTTCGCCCTCATTTTTTTGTCCGTCGCAACCCTCGTTTTTGCAGCTTTCTGCGATTGGTTCGTATCGCGAAATCAGGAAAACAAGATTTATGAGGAAGCAGCGGCCGTCCCCTACACCCCGGTTGCTCTTGTACTCGGAACGACGCACCGCGTGGCGGGCAGGCCAAACGCTTTTTACGAAAATCGACTGAATGCTGTCGCCGAGCTCTATCGGCAGCGGCGCATCAGCCACATTCTCGTTAGTGGAGACAACGCCACACTGCAATACAACGAGCCAACAACAATGCAGCAGGATTTGATCGAAATGGGAATCCCTTCCGAATCAATCACGCTAGATTACGCCGGATTCCGGACACTCGACTCCGTTGTACGAGCAAAGGAAATATTTCAGCTTCCAAAATTTGTTGTTGTGAGTCAAAGATTTCACTGCGTGCGCGCTCTTTTTCTTGCGGAACAGAATGGCATAGATGCTATTGCGTTTACAGCATCCGACGTAACCGGTTACGGCGGACTAAGAACTCGAGCTCGAGAAGTCTTGGCCAGGACCAAGGCCGTCCTGGATGTGTACATTCTTAACACTCGGCCAAAATTCCTGGGCGAAGTCGAGGAAATAGATACATTCGAACTACCATGAGACCAATGAAAAATTTATCGCTTTTCCTTTCGTGCCTACTCATTTTAGCTGCCTGTGATAACCGGCCGCAACCAGGCGAAGCCGAGGCCGCGAGGATGGAGGCAAATCACATCGGAGACGAACCTGTGGCAAGTCCGGCAGCCGTAGATCCTGTAACATCCGTTGACACCAGCGTGGTAGTTTTTGGCGAACTCGAGGATCGAGAGCTGCGAGGTTATATGGTAACACCAAGCGACGCAACAACCGACTTGCCGGCGATGATCTTAATCCACGAGTGGTGGGGGTTGAACGAGAATATCAAAACCGTAAGCCGGAAACTCGCTGCCGAAGGATACCGCGTCCTCGCCGTCGACATGTATAACGGAAAGGTGGCGACAGAACCGTCTGATGCCAGAGAGTATATGCAAGAAGCCCTCGCAGACGAGTACCTCGGAAGAAACATCTTCGAGGCAGCGCACCACTACCTAACCGAGGTCGGCAGAGCGCCAAAGATTGGAGTCATGGGCTGGTGTTTCGGAGGCGGGCAGTCTTTGGTTGCAGCGCTTGCACTACCGAAGGACATCGACGCATCCGTAATTTTCTACGGCCGACTGACGGATGACCGCGAAAAACTGGCCACACTGGAGATGCCCGTGTTGGGCTTGTTTGGACAGAATGATACGGGAATACCTGTAGCAGATGTCAGAGCATTTGAAGCTGCGCTAAACGATCTTGGCAAAGACGCAGAAATTATCATCTATCCGGACGCGGGTCACGGATTTGCGAACCCATCTGGGCGGGCGTATAACAAGGATGCGGCGGATGATGCCTGGGCTCGCGTGCTGCGATTCCTTGGCGCACACCTTCAGAACTAGGGGATGCCTGTTAACCTCTTGAGGCCACTAATCGGCCTTACCACATCGTTCGTTGACAGTGAGCAGCGTGTACATGTGAACTACGTGCGGGCCATAGAACGAGCGGGTGGAATACCCGTTATTCTCGCAATTGGTGAAGCTGATGAAACCGTGGATGCATTGGCCGAGCTCATCGACGGGCTGGTTATTCCGGGCGGGCCAGCTATTGAACGTGGACTGGTTGGGGATCTTCCGGACGACATCAAGACCACCGATCCGGCAAGGACGGCACACGACGAACGCCTGGTTGAAACATTTCTGTCTCTGAATAAACCGATGCTCGGTATCTGCTATGGCATGCAGTTGCTAAACGCGTTGGCCGGTGGGACTATCTACGCTGATGTCGAGAACACGTTGGCCGGAGTCCATTCACACAGTGAAAAGCGCGGCTGCAAATCCCACTCCATTGAGGTTGACCCCGGAAGCCGCCTCCGGAATATTATTAAGAACACCACTCTCGAGGTAAACTCTCGTCACATTCAGGCGATAGAAAAGGTAGGAGCCGGATTTTCCATTGCCGCAACCGCCGACGACGGCGTGATTGAGGCGATAGAAAGCGCCAACGGGCTGATTTTGGGTGTCCAGTTTCATCCGGAGCGAATGGGTCGTGAGGGACAGCCTATTTTTGACGATTTTGTTGCGCAGGTGCGCCAGCAGGCGGAACGTTGAACTTCGCCTTTGGAGCGTCACGATTCGACACCCAACCAACATGTCGCAAAACGATATCGGCTCGATAATCGCAGATATTGACTGTTCGCGTGAATTATCTCATTTTAGTTCATACGATCTTCTTGGCGCCGTCCACCTGAAATCTTACGGCGATACATGGGCATGAAATCTAAAACGAATACCAAATACGGACTGTCTTATCTGGTTGTGAGACTTAGTCTCGTGCTAGCCCCTGCCCTTCTCCTCGCTGCGACCTTTGCCCCTCAGGCCGCATCCCCAGAAACGAAAATCGATGCAAATGATCACACCGTCGCGCCCATCAAAACCTTCACGCTCCGAGATCTCGACAGTCACCCTGCAAAGAAACACGCTCGGTATCTGGAGGAAGAGGTAGCTCTCAGCAATCCCGACCCGATGGCCGCGCAGCTATCCCGTAAATTTTTCGACATCGTCCAACTCTATAGACTTAGGCAGGGAGTGGACGACAATTTTACACTTCGGGTTAATCGGACGACCGACGGGAGTCTACTGGAGATTGTGCGGCTGGACAGCCTGCGCAAGGCCATGCAGTCTTTGGCCCGACCGAACTGGGGCGAAGTTGATCGAGTCAGACAACGCAAAACCCGAGAACTGGTCGACAAATACGAAGAGCAAGGATACCCGCGTGGAGACATTGCCGTACGGTGGGGCAGAAAGAACCAGGTGCTGGAAGCGCGAAAGCATGAGGAACACCTCATTGAATACGAGATCGCCTTAGCGCATTATTTCGACCTGAGTCTGCTTGCGACTGAACTCGGCACAGTCGAGACCTTTAACAACGACAACCTGGTTTCCCGAGTGGGTGCCCGGGGCCGATACCAGATAATGCCCTCTTTACTTCGGAACTACGGCGTGCATCGGTATGAGCTCCGGACCAGAAACAGAAAACGCATCCGGGTCTACGAAGAGAGACATCCACTCCTTACCATGGAAGTGTCGATGATGATTGCGAAGGCATACACCAACTCGGTTGGTCACGAGATACCCGGACTTTCAGCATATCATACGGGCCCGTTTAACATCCTGCACATCTTCAAGACTTATCTCACTGACGGAATCGATAGGTTCAACGAATACTCTACAGTACCCCTGGCGTACCTGTGGGGTCTAACCGACGGCTATCCGCGGATACGGTCGACGTCGAGTTTCAGGAGTTACTCTCGTGGGTACGTGCCCGCGGGTCTTGGCTCGTTGCTCGCGACTGAGCATTTGCCGATCGACACCACAAAAACGCTTCTGGCGGATCAGATGTCGATACGCAAAGGAAAATCGTTGTACCTTTCAACACTCATTAACGCTCTTGCGAAAATTGAAGATCGACTCGACTGGAGATTGGGCGAAAACGAGTCGTTGTATGAGAGATTTCGCCTGTACAACCCGCACTTTTCTCTCCCTGAAGTGGAAGGCGATAAGGTACCATCGTCGGCAGACGTCCGGATTCCGTCTCACGTAAAACGATCACAAGTTCGATTTTTCTTACCCAAAGGGGCTGCGGCAATTCTGCTGGAAAATAGCAGGTCGGTCATCGATCCAGAGAGCGTTAGAAGCTTCGACCACGACACATACAGCAAGCCTTCGCCGCTGGAGAGAACAAGTTGGGACGAAGAGTACGACGATCTTCTGCGCGATTTGGAGTTCTTCGACTTTAGTGAAGAGAAAGTGGAACGACTCAACACGATCTCGGAGCAGTTTCGCATGCTTGCCAAGGATGATCCAACCTTCTTCCGGTTGTCGCAGGTTGCATTGACAGGTGTCCATAAGCAGGTGTGGAATTCAGAAAATTTCACTCAGTTTCTGATTCTCGTTGATGCAGCTCGCGGACAAATTGAACATCCTCCGCTCCCGCCGATCAGGGCACTCGAACGATTGCCATACAACGATCTCGATCCAACTCCCGGCGTTCCAGACAAGGTAGGACTAGACCGTTAGTTTTCACCGGTAGTCCTGCGCCCATATCTCATGGAGCGGCAATACTGCCTGACCCTGAGTCCTGCTGCGGATGAATCCTATCGACGCCGCGTCAACAGAATCCGTTGCTTCCGTATACGTTAGACGCGAGTAGTTAATGACGCGAGCAATCTCCTCATCGGTCAAGAACGATAAGGGTGACATAACAGACTTGTAGACTTCCCCTCCGCTTACCACGGGCCCTTTCCCACCTCTCAGCACAAGTGCCGCGATGGGCTCCACAGGTCCCGCAAGCTTAGCTGAATTGCGCAGAGGCGGAAACGCCGCGTTTACACCAGCCCCGTCCGCTCCGTGACATTTCTCGCAGGTAGCCGCGTATACATCCGCGCCCGTACGATCTCCGCTGGCTTCCTTCTCACCGGCACAGCCAGTAACAATTGCGCCGATTAAGAGACAGGATCCCAAGACAGTAATGTATATTGAAGGCCTGGTCAGTATTGCAGAAGGGAACATCGCATGTCAATCGTAACCGAGATAAGCACAGAGATTAAGGAGATCTCGGCTGACAAGAAAGGATTGCGATCTTTCGGAATTGTTGTCGGGACAATTTTCGCCCTTATCGCTGTATTCGTGTTCTGGCGCAAATCATTCGTGCTGGGCACGGCTGTATTTACTCTTGGCGCCATAGGATCGGTACTCGTTCTTGGCGGTCTGCTCATCCCTGCGGCGCTACGACCGGTACATAAGGTCTGGATGTCGATCGCAATTGTCTTGGGAGCAATAATGAGTCGCGTGATATTGTCGCTCGTATTTTATTTAGTCGTGACTCCCATAGGACTACTCATGCGACTGTTCGGAAAAGACCCCATCACAAAAAAGCCGGACCCCAGCCTCGAAACGTACTGGATTCCCAAAGATCCCGCCGAATCGGATAAGTCCAGACTAATGAAGTACTACTAGTGAGGCCGGTTCAGTTTGCTGACCAGGGCCATCTGCATAAGCTTCTGCTGCGACCCCTTTTCATCGTCTGACTTCCGTGGCATCCTCTGCGTGTATTTACCATCGGAATTCAGTGTCCAACCTAGCCGGTGGTCGTTAATGGAAATATCCAGGATGTCGATGAGCGTTTGCTTTGCAACTTCGTCGCGGACCTGCACGGCAACCTCTACCCTGTCGTCCAAATTGCGACGTTGCCAATCACCACTTCCAATAATGACAATCGGATCCTCGTTGTTATGGAAATAGTAGATCCGTGAGTGCTCCAGGAACCTACCAAGAATACTAACGACGCGAATGTTGTCGCTGTACCCCTGGAGTCCAGGCCTTAGCCTGCAATGTCCCCGCACCACGAGATCGATCCGAACTCCTTCCTGCGAAGCGCGATAAAGCTCTGTGATCATTTCAACGTCATCCAGTGCGTTCATCTTGGCCTTGATGTAGCCATTGCCGTGCACGCGGTGGTGTTGGATTTCATTGCGCACGTAGTGGATGAATCTCTTTCTCATCGCAGATGGAGCGACAATTAGTTGCTGATACTTCTGTCGTGGCGCAAAACCGGTCAAATAGTGAAACAGATTCACCGAGTCTGATCCAATCTGTTGGTCAGCGGTGAACAATCCTACATCCGTGTATAATCGCGCTGTCTGTGCGTTGTAGTTGCCCGTCCCAATATGGCAATAAGTCCGGAGCTGACCGGATTCTCTACGGATGATGAGCGTTGTCTTGGCATGCGTTTTCAACCCTACGAGTCCGTAGGTGACGTGCACTCCAGCATCTTCGAGCCTTTGCCCCCACTCAATGTTGTTCTCCTCGTCAAAACGAGCCTTCACTTCAACCAATACGGCCACCTGCTTCCCTTTCTCGGCCGCTTTCATTAGCGCCTCGATAATGGGCGAGTCGGTTGATGTTCGGTAGAGGGTCTGTTTTATTGCCAGGACGTTAGGATCGCTGGCGGCTTCCTCGATAAACTTCTGTACGCTTGCATGAAACGATTCGTACGGATGATGGACGAGTATGTCGCGCTGCTTGACTGCGTCGAAAATGCTCAGAGTGTCGCTCAATTCATCCGTCTGCAAACGCGGCGGGATCACAGGCTCCCACGGTTCGAAGGAATGTTCAGGCACATTCGCGTTGGCGATTTCGAAAAGGTCAGAAAGGTCCAACATACCGGAAACCGAATACTCGTCGTCATCACCTAATCCCAGCTCTCGGAGCAAGAGTTTGCGGATGCGGTTTGGCATTTTTTCGTCAACCTCCAGTCTTACCACCGATGCGAATCGCCTTTCTCGCAATTCATCCGAAATAAGTTCGATTAGGTCGTCTGCTTCCTCCTCATCCCTTTGAACATCCGCGTTCCGGGTAATGCGAAACGGATAAGCACCGACCAACTCCATACCCGGAAAAAGATCGCCAACGTTCGCAGCAATGACCTGCTCGATTGGCACATAATGTCTCATCCGCTCTAGCTGTATCCACCGTCCTTCTGCCTTCGGCACTTTCAGCCTTGCAAAGTGGCGCGTGCCTCGATCGGGATGAATCATCTCGACGGCAAGTGAGAGGCTCTGATTCGAGATGAACGGAAAGGGATGGCTCGGATCGACAGCAAGCGGAGTGAGAATTGGATAGATGTGTGACAGGAAACGCGAGTGCAGCCAGCGCTGCTCCGATTCCTCCAGATTGACATGGTCGTGGATGAAAATTCCAGCCTCACCAGCCAGGGTTGGTCGCAGGTCGTTCTCCCATGTGGCGGTGATCTGCTGATGCAATTCTGTGATCGCTCGTCGAATCAATGCTAGCTGTTGTTCCGGCGTGCGGCCGTCTGGGGACAGGTGGGTAACATGGGCAGCTGATTGCCGCTTCAGCCCTCCGACACGCTTGCGCACAAACTCGTCCAGGTTGTTGGCGGTGATCGCCACAAAGCGTACCCGCTCGAGCAGTGGCGTCCGCGTGTCTAATGCCTGAGCAAGGACCCGCCAGTTGAAATCAAGCCAGCTAAGTTCGCGATTGAAGAAGAGCCGACTATCGGTGAGGGCCATCATTCCCTCCACCTCGTTGGCGCGCACAGCTGTTCCGATTTTCACCGGTTGGAACCTGGCTGCTGGCCGTTCATGACTAGCTGATTGAACCGGGCCAAACGCGGTGAGCTTCTCGAATTTTGGTTTGTCGTTGCTGTCTGTCATCTCCGGGGTGTTCTGTGTGATGAAAGATCAAACATCATTCCAGTCGGAATATCTTGATTGTACGATGTCCTTCCTGGCCCGCTGAAGGGCAACCATCTCCTCCTGCAATCTCGCAACTCGTCCAGGATCATTCGAAAAAAGAAGAATTTTCTCTTGCTGGTGGTCAATCCTTTCCTTCAGCCTGTCCAGCTTCAACAGCCGCATTGCATCCGACGCAACACGATGCGCGTCTTCGTCAAGATCTGGAACCTGGATCTTGCGTTTTTCCCAGTTTTTGCGCGAGGGCTCGACCTCTCGTGTGAAAATCCCGGCAACGAGATTCTTGACGGCCTCCCCTGCGTCTCCGGATAATAATCCTGTCGGATCCACATCCCCCGCTTCGTACATCGTGAGAATTTGCGTCGCGGTCTCCCGCGCCGGACCTGCTGTAAACTCGGTGAGGGCCATGTTCCCAAGGACCTGCTCGACGACCGGCTCGCCATGCTCCAACATCAATCGCAACAGCGTCTTCTCCTCGGGCAGCAACGGACGTTCGGTTGGATCCTGAACGTCGCTCACCCGTGATGCTGTGGCGTCGATTGCAATCTCTTCCTGCTTTCGCGGTCGTGGGGCTCGAGGTCTCGACGCTTTCAGCACGCGTCGAATTTGCACCTCGGTTAGTCCGAGAACTCGGGCTGTCCGTTTGAGATACGATTCTCTTACAAGCTCATCAGCAACCAAATGCAGGAGCTGAATCGTTTTCCGCTGTGCATCCGCTTTCGCCTCTGGAGACTGATCCTCAGTTACCAGCGACTTGAAATAGAATTCGACAAAATCCTGTTTGTGCTTTTGCACATAGTCGGTAAGGCCTTCACCTCCGTATTCCAGAGCGAACGAGTCGGGATCGTGCCCGGCGGGCAGGGCAACAACGTGTGGTATCAAACCCTCGGGCAGCAATACCTGCACCGCTCGGCTGGCTGCCCGAACACCCGCGACATCCCCGTCGTACAACAGCGTTACCACCTTGCAGTACCTTTTGAGGACTCCCGCCTGCTCGCGCGTTAGGGATGTCCCGCACGTCGCAACAACGTTTTCCACACCTGCCTGAAAAAGCCCCATCACATCGGTATAACCCTCCACCAGCAGTGCTTCCTCCGTTCGTCTAATGGCACCCTTCGTCCAGTAGAGGCCATAGAGCGTCTTGCTCTTGTGGTATACAGCCGTCTCAGGCGAATTGATGTATTTCGGCTCGCCCTCCGCCTCTCCAAAAATGCGCCCCCCAAATCCCAGCACTTTGCCAACAGGTGACAGGATGGGAATCATAATCCGGTTACGATATCTGTCAAGGATCCTGCCGTCCCGACCTTTCACGCACAAACCTGCATCCACAAGCGATGCCGAGTCTAGCTTCGCTGTTTCCGCCTCGCCTACGAGTGCCTCCCAATCGGGCAGCGCATAGCCAACACCGAATTGGACAAGTGTACTTTCTTTGAGTCCTCGATGAGCCACCAGATAGTCGAGCACACGTTTCCCTCTTTCGGACCTTAGGTTCGCGTGATAATATCTGCCAGCAAAACTGAGTGCGGCAAAAATAGATTCAGACTTGCCTCTTGGCTCCTGGTCGCTTCGTCCTGTCGGCAATTCGACCCCACTCGCTTCCGCAAGTGTTCTCACTGCTTCCGGAAAACTGAGATTCTCCACCCGCATCAGGAATTGATATACGTCGCCCCCAACACCACATCCGAAACACTTGAAAATTTGCATTTCGGGATTGACGTTGAAAGACGGTGTCTTCTCCGAATGGAACGGGCAGAGTCCCAGATAATTTCTACCTCGCTTTTTCAGCTTCACATAGCTGTCCACAACGTCCACGATATCCGTGGAGGTCCTAACCTCTTCTACTTTGTCATCGGGAATAAAGGCCATGCTGACCGGACTCCGGTTGCCTACCGCGCATTCTCCACAGGGGCAATTTCCGGTTTATCAGAGCACTGACACGCACTGAAAGAAACTGTCGTTATTACGAAAAGAGCGAAAATTATTCGTCTCATATGATTGTGACACCAAATAGAATTAGATTCACTGGTCGACCTGAAAAGCGGTAAACATATCCTGTCTTGGCAACTCAGGATTTGGAATGTACCCTTTTTGGGAAATTCAGTACAGTCATTGTGAGAATCTGGCGTGGAAATACTTGGAATTGATATAGGAGGTACAGGCATCAAGGGCGGTATCGTTGACTCTTCAAAGGGTCAGATGATAACGGACAGACACAGGGTGCTTACACCGCGACCCGCCACTCCAGACGCGGTTGGACTGAAGGTTAAGGAAGTTGTCGACCATTTCGGCTGGTCCGGACCGATGGGCGTTGCATTCCCAGCCAGAGTGAAAAATGGCAGTGTCCTGATAGCCTCAAACATTGACAAAGATTTTGTCGGGATGAACATTACGGACCTCTTCTCCAAGCAAACCGGGTGTCCTGTCTCTTCGCTCAACGATGCAGACGCGGCCGGGATCGCCGAGATGCGATTCGGTGCAGGTCAGGGTCAGTCGGGGCTCGCATTGATGATCACGCTCGGTACTGGCATAGGTACAGCACTGTTTAATGACGGAATCCTTGTACCCAACATGGAATTCGGACATGTTCGCATGAAGTCGGGCAAGAGGGGCGAGAAGTGGGCTGCAGCGAGTGTCCGCGAAAGAAAAGGTCTGACGTGGAAAGATTGGGCCGGGCGCGTCCAGGAATACCTAGCGATAATGGAATTCCTTATTGGACCCGACCTTATTATTCTTGGAGGCGGCGTTAGCTCGCCGGAACGGGCAGCGCAGTTTATGCCGTTTCTGGATACGGAGGCAAAACTGGTTCCAGCCAAACTTGGCAATACCGCCGGCATTGTGGGAGCGGCTGTATACGCCGCTGACAAATCCGTGCTCTCCTCTAATTCCCTTGCCGGAAAAAATTCTTGACGTCCCACTGCTCTGCCAGCGCAGCGATAAACTCCACTTCTTTTGGGTACACCATTCCGTCCGCTGCAACGAGGTCGGCCAGATCTCGTAGGACTCCAATCCTCTGATCGGCATCGAAGGCCTGGCCAAGCGAGATTACAGAGGCGGCAAGCATTTCTTCCCCTTGATCGCTGATGTACATCAACAAGGCATCGTGCAAAATCTGGGAGACTTCCTCCGGCTTCGCATCGAGCTTCATGTGCTTTGCCACCAGGCCGCGGGCAACCTCCATTTCAGATGCATCGATCTGGTCATCCGTGCTGTGCATACAAAAAAAGTAAATCAGTCCCAGATCATGAATCTGAGACCACTCTGGTTGGGTGTCGTGGGATGTTCCTTTGGACACTAAATCCTCCTCATTTTGGGTAAGCCGGGGTACACTGGTTAACTGACAAAAGTGACTAATATTGTGAACACTTTCCGGGGGTTGTTTGCGGGATCCGTGGGCTGACGGTCACCCGCAAAAATAGCTTTTCAGGCCAGATTTGGTCTATTTCTTCATTACAGGCGCAATCAGTCTCACTCCTCGTTGTCGAACCTATGCGAGGATCCTCGTCGGCACCAAAGTTGGATAGGTGAAGGCAAGGGCAAGACAAGGCTTCGGCCGGAGTTGAACTATGAAAACGACAAAAGATCAGAATTTCGAAAGTAGCGACAATACAATGCAAGTTTCGCTTGAAGTCATTGCAGTGGTCGCGTTCTTCGTCGCTTTTGCAACATTCTTTGGAATCGCCGCTAACGTGCTTTAGGACGGCGGATTATTCGTAAACGACAACATTGTCGATGGCAATGAATGACTCCGGGAACGAGTCTTGCAAATATGCCAATGCCGTTTCTGCTTGCTGCCGTGTGGAAAAGTTGCCCACACGAACCCGATAATAGGGCTGCCGGTAACCTAGATAAACCCTTATCGGGTCGCTAAAAAACGCTGGGCGCTGCCCCGCTGGAATTGATCGCCACCACGCCTTAATTGCTTCTTCCTGTCTAATCGCGACATCCTTCTCGACGGACGACAGCACCTGTATTCTGAATCCCTGTACGTTCTGCTGCACAGCCTGGGTGGCGGCTTCCACAGAGTTGAGAAGGATTTCGGGAATCTCGTGGCTTACTGAATCTGCAACAGGTCGCTCCTCTGCGTATTTCTCGGCATCGAAGACCTCATACGACGAATGATTGAGCGGTGTATCTGTGCCAGGGTCGACTGTTGTTGCACTTCCGGATCCTGAGCAACCTGCCAAAAGCAGCGCGATTCCTATACATGATATAGCTAACGCGGAGTTGCCGGTTGATTTTTTTAAACGATTCATATTCCGTTGACGCAATCAATACGAGCCAGTTCCTCTTGCGCCCGATATGATGGCTACCGAAGCGCTCGCGCCAATACGCGTTGCGCCGTGCCTGATCATCTGCTCCGCGTCTTCTCTCGATCTCACACCGCCCGAAGCTTTTACTCCCATCTGGTCTCCTACCACCCGACGCATTAATGCGATGTCCGCTGCAGTCGCTCCACCCGACGCAAAACCGGTTGATGTCTTAACAAAGTCCGCTCCCGCATTTTTCGCGAGCACGGATGCAACGACTTTTTCTTCATCCGTCAGTAACGCGGTTTCAAGGATAACCTTTACCAGGACACCTCGGCCGCTTCGTTTAGCCTGTTGAACTACGGCGCGGATGTCGTTTTCGACTGCGGAATGATTACCCGATTTCAGATTTCCAATGTTCAACACCATGTCCAATTCTGTAGCACCGTCGCGAATTGCCAACTCTGCCTCCTTCACCTTTACCTCGGTCCGGTTCGCCCCGTGTGGGAAACCCAGTACTGTGCACACAGCGGCCGGTGAATTCGAGAGTTCTCGTGCAGCCAGCGCCACGTAGCTTGGACTTACACAAACGGACGCGAAACAATATTTTGTCGCGTCGCGGCAAAGCTGGACAATATCAGCCTCTGTGGTTTCAGGCTTGAGCGCTGTGTGGTCAATAAGTTTTGCGAGCGGTGGTGCCAAGTCGCATGCCGAAAATCCGGACTGGGCTGGCTTGTCCGAACGGACGCCGAATCGAGCAGCACCGACATTTACCATGCGGCTCAGCATCTCTTTAAGGTCCGCATCTTCGCTACAAGCAGTCGGTGAACTCCGCGCTACAATCGGTGAGACTCCACCCGCACCCGGATTCTGGAGGCGCGCGATAATATCTTCCTTTTCTCTTCGATTCATAGACCTAAGATAGTAATCCAGCCTGTTAACGCGCGTTCGAAAACTGGGTAAAGACGGGAAGCGCTTTGGGAATGACCTCAATCGAAATCGACGAAATCGAGGTTCCAAGGCTCTCTCCGTCGGCGTGCACCCAGGTCCCTCCCAGGATCTCAATGTCGATTTTCGTGTCTTTGACGACGGTAACTTCCGGTGCTGCGAGATGCCGGCCCTTAAGTGCAGCGGGTAAGACCCGCAAGATGCGAACCGGTCCGGCATGACTCACCTGGACGATATCGAAAAAGCCGTCGGCGATCTGGGCCGCTGGTGCCAATGCAATGCCACCGCCGGAACACGGACCGTTATGTATCGAAACAAACAGGTGATCGCCAACAACACACTCGGTAGTCGTTGTAATTGAGAAATGAGTCTTCCGCCATAATGCAATCCCATGCCCAACGGCCAGCCGATAACCAAGTACACCGAAAAACTTTTTCCATCGCGAAGATCTGTGAGACACTAGTGCATCGAACCCTACCCCAAGCGAGTTGCAAAAAAATGATTCACTTGAATCTGTGATAACCCTGCCAATATCGATCCACGTCGGATCGTCGTTTTCGATCACACCAAGAAGCTCTTCTGCAGATTTTGGGGACTGCACTGTCTCTGCAAAATCATTGCCCGTGCCGACAGGCAAGACGGCGAGCGGGATTTGGGCTCCGCTTCTCATTAGCCCATTTACGACGCCATGGACGGTTCCGTCTCCACCGACTGCGATAACAGCATCAATTGGCCCACCCCGAGCCCCAAACCCATGCACCGATTTTTCTATCAGCGTAAAACTCTCATCACGGGTCGTCGTTTGGATTATATCGAGAGAAAAATCGGCATGAAGGGCGGCAGCCGACTCCAGGTTGACTACAATATCCTGGTTGCGCCCGCTGTTCGCAGCCGGGTTGACGATAGCTAGAATCCTCATAAGAAACACGCACGCGCTTGAATTTGACCGTACATTGTGCTTCTCATCGACTCAGACTTCAGGATCTTGTGAAAATACACAACCGCGTGCTCGTACCGCTGGTGTTGCTATTTCTTTGCTCGTGCGGACAACGTGCAAAAGATGGCGCAACAACTACCGACGCGCTCGGAAGGAGCGTAACCCTTCCCGATACCATCCTAACAATATCGTCGCTAGCGCCGAGCATAACGGAGACAATCTATGCAGCTGGCAGCGCCGACAAGTTAATTAGTGGTACCACCGCCGACAACTTCCCGTCCGAGATCGAGAATATTGAAAAAATTGGATCCTTCCCTCTCGATATCGAGCGACTCGTAGCGCTCGATCCTGATATTGTCTTCGCATCGGATCAGGTGAATCGAGTGGATGAAGCAGACCGACTTGTCGAGCTGGGCATACCGGTATTCTTTCTCGCCTCCAGCTCGTTCGATGACATACTGGAGTCTATTCGGACGGTGGCAACTATCACCTCGACACCTCAAGGCCTGGAGCAAGCAGATATCCTGCTTGGCGCCGTAAGGATGATCCGAAGCCAGGTTGTGTTGGCAGGGCCATCCGGTAGAAGCGTCCTTGTGCTGGTCGACTACAAAGAGCTTTATAGCTTTGGCAAGGGAAGCTACATACACGAACTAATCGAATTTGCAGGTGGAAACAGTATCACCAGTCATCTTGACGTGCGCAACCCAGTACTAAGTGAGGAATTCGTCTTGGCGGAAGATCCGGAGATTATCATCGGATCATTTGGAAGCGACTTTTCCGTCGAGGATTTACTGGAGGTGAGGCCCTCCTGGGCGGGATTGTCGGCTGTAAGAAACGAGCGTGTCTACAGCATCAACTCTGATATTCTTCTGCGTCCCGGCCCCCGCGTTGTCGATGCTCTGGCCATTATTACTAATTGGGTCACGCCAGAAGCATTTCAATCATCAAACTAGTGCTTTTACGAAAGTATTTTTTTGCGTTGGTATTGGCTCTCGCATTTATCGCTGCGTTTCTCGCAGCCGTCGCGATTGGCTCTGAAGCGATTCCGTTTCGACAGGTGGTTCGAACTCTTGCTGATCGAATGATGGGTGGACCCACTACTTCTTCACTGGCGAGCACTATTATAGTAGACATACGCCTGCCGCGCGCCTTGCTCGCTGTTGCGACTGGTGGCGGACTTGCCGTGGCTGGCGCAGGAATGCAGGCTCTCGTGCGTAATCCGCTGGCCGAGCCCTTCATTCTCGGAGTTTCAGGTGGTGCGTCCGTCGGAGCAGTCATTGTATTTCTCGGATTCATCCCGATTCTGGCTTCAAACATTCTCGCACTTCCCTTTTCTGCTTTTCTTGGAGGACTTGTCGCGGTGTTGCTAGTGTACGCGGTTGCAAGGAAAGACGGTACGGTCTCAGCCGCACGTCTCCTCCTCGCGGGTGTGGCCATGTCGGCTCTGATGGGAGCCATTACCACTTATCTTGTTTACTCCGCCCCAGATCCGAATAAAATCCGATCGATCCTCTTCTGGCTTCTTGGTTCCTTCAATACTGCATCGTGGACCACTGTTTGGATTCCGCTCTCGGCGTCGGTTGTCGCAACCGCGGTCTTATGGTCATTCTCACGACAGCTCGACGCGCTACTACTGGGCGAGGAGCACGCCGCAACGCTCGGGATCTCAACAGAGCGCCTGAAGAAATTGATAGTCGCTGTTACCGCCTTTGTCACGGGCAGCATCGTTGCTTTTACGGGCACGATTGGATTCGTTGGACTTATTGTTCCGCATGTCGTGCGAATGGTTACCGGAACAGGTCACCGAAGCTTGCTCCCGGTATCCTTTGTCGTCGGTGCGTGCTTTTTGCTTGTCGTCGACACCGCCTCTCGTAGTTGGCTGCCAGTACAGCTCCCGATTGGGGTGGTAACCGCTATCCTCGGTGTCCCCTTCTTCCTGGTCCTCTTGAGACGGGCTGAGTACCAGTTTGGCTGACCACGGCCGGAGACCCTATGGTACTTCGGATACGCTAAACCCAAGCATCATCCCGGAGTGCAGATGCTCCGCAATATGACAGTGCATCATCCAATCACCGGGGTTGGTCATCTCGATAAGTAGATCAACAGTCGAGCCAACCGGCATGATGGCCGTATCTTTCCACACTTTGTTCGGGATTTCGTGGCCATCAATTGACAAAACAAGGAATCGCTGACCGTGTACGTGGAACGGGTGATTCATCGGATGAAACGATTTGGGATTATTGAAAATCCGAAGCTTTACAATGTCGCCAACACTGAAGTCCCACTCTATTGCCATGTTCTCTTGTCCAGAGGCGCGATCGCGTAGAATCCACTCCACCTGATCACCCGTTGAAAGCCAATTCATCATGGGCATAGTATCGTTCCACTCCATTGGCGGGACATAGAGCGTATCAATCTCCATTGACTGCATGATAGACAATGGCAGATTCTTCACCCGAAGCGTCAATTCTAGTTCCTTGTCAACGGGTCTGTTAAACTGATCCTTGAAATTGGCAATATCAGCCTTCACGTCTTCGTTGCTGCGCAGATTGTTGAACGCATCAGCATGTGATTCGGAGATAACCTCATCATCAACACTTACAGTAGCAAGAGTATCTACGGAAAGGTAGAATTCACCCCTGAAGTGATCGATGGCCTGAACCCTGTTGGTTATCGGGACAACTCCTGCGTTTGGGTAATGTACATCCACGATGTATCGCTCTGCCGGACCAATCGGCACACTTTCAACAAATTGCTCGTCCTCAAACTTGCTAATATCCGAACCGACAATCTTCACTTTAGCATCGCCAAATGTGACATTGAAGGTTCGCGTATTTGCGACATTAGTGAGATAGTACCGAACGGTTTCACCTTTCTTTACTTCGACTCGATAATCAGGGCGCCCATTGGTCAGCATTACATTTCCAAAGCGACCCATGAGCGCATGCGTCGGTGATTCAGCACCAAACGGGATGATCCCCATCTCATCCATAAGGATATCATCGAAAATCAGAATTTCCTCTCGATTGACAGGTGCGTAGTACGCATCGTCCTGGTGATCCACCAACAGGTTTCCATAAAGGCCTAACTCCTGTTGGACATCCTCGCGCACGTGGGGATGATACCAGTATATCCCGGCATCAGGGAGTTTTATTTCATACAGAAACTCCTCGCCCGTCTGGACAGCGTCCTGCGTCACGCCAGGTACTCCATCAAACGGATTATCTATCCTGATGCCATGCCAGTGGATCGTGGTCGGCATCTCGATATGGTTGGAGAAGCGCACGTATATCCGAGCATCTTTGTCGGATCGCAGCATAGGACCCGGATACATCCCGCTATACCCGAGACCGGCGAACATCCTACCGTTGATTTCGCGTCGCACAAGCATTGCGTGGATATCCACAGTGTCACCGTTTGCGACTTGCCAAATTTCTCCTGGCTTGGCTGCAGGTAAAGACATTATGTCCACTCCCATTCCAAGAAGCATCGCATCGACTGGAGGTACGGCATCTCCCAAACCTGGAAGCATCGGCATCGACATGTTCATCGGAGGCATCCGCCACTCGTCCGGTGCCATATCCTTACCCATCATCATGGCTCCATGATCATGTTCCTGAGCAAGGGCCGTAATGCTACCAGACATCGCAAAAATGATGCAGGTTGCATAGAGAGTTTTTCTATTGATACCCATACACCATACAGGGTTCTTGTTCGAACGGGCCGTGGCCTGCCATTGTGTGCATGAGTCCACTTCGTGACATTCCGCGATAAGCAATAGGACCTTTCCATCTTTCGAGTTCAGAATCCGCGGCATCCTCAAGGCTGACAACGACAAGAAACTTGTTCCAATCAACCTTACCCTGAATGGAACCATTGGCATCCAACGATCCCAGTTTTATGACGTTTGCAAGATCAGGTGTGGTTAGCCAGACTACAAAGCTCTTCTCTGGAAACGATCTCAAGTTTTCAAACTTGACTTGCAGGGAGTAGACAAGATTGCCAGATGCGTTTAAGCTTACGCCAAATGGGCTCGGATTGTAGACCAAATCTGCAAAACCCTTGGCCCTGCTTAGTCCCGGCAGTTTCTTTGTTGGGACGAGATCTATTTGGTAGTACTCCGGACCCGTGCAAAAAACGGCGGTCAGTTCACCCTGCTCGTCAGTTATTTTATTGGGGCCGGTATTTGCATCGGTCCGAGGCAGGATAATCGTCAAGACGATTAGAATCACCGAGTAAAGTCGCATGCTAATTTTGTTTTGGTCTACCATTTTTGAGCTGAAGAGACGTCGGGCATCCCCCAGTCTTTACCGTTCCAGCCCTGGAAACCCTCCATCCTGAACGTCCAAAAGCCGGTGCTCATATCACTAACGACAATTAGGCCATCGGCGTTTCGCACGTCGACTCCAAACGCGCCATTGAAAACGGCTGTCCTGTCCGTATTCGGCGGGCCCAGGTAGGTATCGTAATAAGCGACGGTTTTCGGATCCGATGGATCAGACATATCGAAAATCTGTAGCCCATCGAGGTAGCCGCTTACAAAAACGTAAGGCCACCGCACCTCGTGGTTGTGCGTAAGATTCTTCCAGTCGGCAGTCCAGGCGCCAACCGGTCTTCTAATGTTGGTCACCTCGCCGCTTAGACCCGGGCGCAAATCGAACATCCGCAGCGGGGCATATTGATATTCTGTCTCCGCAACGGCAAAATTCCCATCCGGCGTCGGGGTAAACGTGTGTCCACTGGTGACACCCGAAATACCGGTTAGCGTTACGAGCAGTTCGGGGTTATCCAAGTCGGTGATGTTGTAAACGTAGTACCCACCAGTACCTCCCCCATAGAACCGGTCCTGGCCAGATTCCGGATGATAACCAACATAGAAGTCGTGGTACCCGCGGCGCGTATCAGATCCTCCAGGATTTGGCACGCGGCCAACAAGCGCATCATCAGTATTCCCTTCGACAACTTTTCCAAGGTCGTAGACGTGCGCGAATGGACCCGAGACGGTTGAGAGAAGAAGCACTCGGCCATCGGAATGTTTGTAGATAAAAATGTTGTGGAATCCGCCAGGCAATTCTGGTTCGCGGATGCGCGCTACCTCTCTCACGCTGTCTGGGTCTGGCAATCCGGTCACATCGAGTACTACCGCGCCGAGGTCATTGTTGGGTCCGCCTTGTCGGAATTGAAGGGACTGCACAACATAGTATCGATCTTTCCACTTGAAGTGTTTGACATCCATCCCACCCGTTCCGACGTGCAGCTCCTGATTCTCGATTCTCCAGCGGTAGATCACGGACGGATCGGTAGGATCGGAGATGTCAATAATGTCGGTGCCTCTCGGACCCTCGGTGCCGTATACCATTCGGGCTACGTACGCATAAGGTCTGCTCATCTCCTGCTCAACATCCATATCGGCAACGCTTAGTCGCGGTCCCAGCGGAATATGCGCAAGGACTTGGATATTATCACTACCTCTGTTTTCTGCCGTCCACTGGGCAGAGGCAAATGGTGCAAGGAGTAAGAAGCAGAGCAGAAAAACGGAGGATTTCATTGTCGGAGGTATTGTTGTGAACATCGAGACGCAATCTTTTATCGCACGCGTTGCGTTATTGATGTTAAGATACTTGAAAAGTCATTGCTTGTGCGGGTGGCAAACGCTAAATCCGCAATACTAACTATTCGTAAACGGGCAATAGTCGGTCGCAGTAATGGGTTGACCTTACGCGTCCTGGAAGAGCCAGATAAGCATCAGATCAAGGTGAGCGCGCCAGCTTCCCCAAGAGTGGGCCTCGGGCCACTCCGCCCACTCGAATGTGTACCCATGGCTGGCAAAGACATCTTTCATTCGGTGAGCCGATGCTGCAATTTGCGGTTCGTACGTTCCCCAATCCAGATAGAAACGTGAATCGGACGGTGGTCTCGATTTGGCCTTCTCAATCAGCGCGCCGTCTTCCACCCAGTACGACGGCGAGAATATCCCGCAGCGTCCGAATATCTCAGGTTGATTGAAGCAGACTTTTGTTGCGACGTATCCGCCATAAGAAGTACCAACTATTGCCGTCTGCGCAGGGTCGTCTGTTACAGGATAATTCGCTTTTATCACAGGGAGAAGTTCATCCACTAGATATGCCTCGTAGCGCGCGTAACTCTCGCCCGCATACTCCTCATCTCGGTTCAGCGGATCCTCAAAAACGGCAAATACCGGTGGGATCTCGCCCGCTGCGATCAGATGATCGAGGACGTTAGCTGCTTTCCCGAGATTGATGAAATCCGACCCATCCGTGAACAACACTAGTGGAGCACGCTCACTAGATGATTGCACCGGGACGTAGACTGTGTACCTACGATCTTGCTGGAAAACTTCACTCCGTATAGTGTATCGAGAAATCGCGCCGTGTGGAATTTCCGGATTTTCCAGTATTTCGGCCGGCTGCACGTAGTGACCCATGGCAAGTTCGGAGTTCGCCCCAAAACCTCCCACAGATTTTGCTGGGTTCTGGGGATCAAGAATCCAGTCCTCGCCATCCACTACAATCTTGTAGTCAAGACGGGCGGTGGGTTCAAAATTCTCTTCGCGGATCCAGACATCCGTACTATCGATCTGCTCAAGCGGCGAGGCCGAGGGTGACCAACCGTTAGCATCTCCGGCAACCGAGACACTCCCAGCGACGCCCTGGAACAGGAAGATCACAGTGCTATCGACCACGAGCGGCCATTCTCGGGACTGGACGAGCGCATCCCCGAGGCCTTGCTTGTCATCTGCGGCTGCCTGCTCTATTTCGGTGATCGCTGCTTTAAACGAGCGGAGTGTTTCCGCGCCGGATGACGCAGTCTCGACGCTATCTGCACACGCCGCGACGATGCAAACCAGTAATAGCAAACTGGCCTGTCTTGATATTTTCATCTCGTGATTCTGGTGATGGATAGTTCGCCTCGGCAGCAATCCTACTGGTCTCCGATCTTTTCCAGATAGTCGTGAGCGGAGGGTATCATCCTGGCTAAATTGTTTCGTTCCGCCAGCTCGACGGCCTCGCTTAGTTGCAGTCGTGCCCGCTCCAGCTCCCCCAGTTCGAAGTATATGACGCCGGACTTCTGTAGCAGTAACGGCGTGATGAAATAGTTCTCCAGATGGGTACGCGCGCTTTCGATACCCCTCTCCAAGTGAACAAGTGCGAGTTCGCTATTCCCTCCAACATCGTGATAATATTTCCCGAGATGGTAACGTGCGAAAGGCACAAGCCGTCCTATTCCATACTCCTCCGATTTCGCAAGACCGAGTTCGTAATACTCAAGTGCCAAATCGAAATCTTCCAGTTGGTATGAAACGTTTCCGATGTGGATTAGAGACTCAACGATATAGTCCGCCTGGATACCTTTCAGTTCACCAACATTCGCGGACCGCTGATAGTAATCGATAGCGCTCTCGTAGTCCGAGGCACCCTCGCTCAAAGAACCCAATAGCCAAAGTGCCTCTGCGACACTCGAAGCATTGCGCACTTCCATCCCAGTTTGGAGAGCATTATTGGCAAGCTCGATTGATTTATCAGGGTTACCCGCTGCTTGATAATAATAGGCCTGGAGGGCTTGATGTTCGCCGTTGAACTTTAGATTCTCTTGTAGCAATGACGATGGAAAATCGGCAATCAGCTGGCTTGCTTCTTCCAGTCGATTCAAATCAACCAGCGCCTTTACAAGGTCGGATTTGATTTGAAACTTGGTACTCTCCAGTCCTTGGCAATTTGCCAGAAGCTGGTTCGACCCAGCAAGAAGGTTTATCGCCGAATCAGATGTCCGGTAAGCCCCACTGTCTCGAAGGTTTTGCGCAGTTACCAATACTTGCTTTGCCAATTGATCAAAGGCAGCACAATCATCTGTGGTTGATGAGATCGCAAGAAGCTTTGAACTGGGGATTAGGCTTGCGACACACAGTAGGGCCGGTATCAGACGTCGTAACATAGCTTGAGGCAAAGTCTACTTCGCCGGTCCGTTTACCCAATCCTGCGCGCTCGAAACATTCGGTACACCGTATTTGTGGCCAGACCAACTGTCGAACCCATCCATCTTGAGCGCCCAAAAACCTGTCGTCATGTCCGAGACGACAATTAGGCCATCGGAATTACGCACATCCACGCCCCACGCGCCGTTGTAGATGCCCCAGGTGTACGGGCTACCAATCCGTCGTGCTTCCCGGTCGTTGTGCGGCCCGTCGTAGGTGTCATAATACGCCACCGTGTAAGGAGCCGTGGGATCTTCCATGTTGAAAACAGCCAAGCCAGTTTCATAGCCCGATACAAACACATAAGGCCAACGCACTTCGTGATTGTGAGCCAACGTCTTCCAATCCGAATGCCAGGCACCAACGGCCTTGTCGATGTTCTTGTCCTCTGTCTCGCCGTTTAGGGCGGGCTGCAGGTCAAATATCCGAAGGGGTTGATATTGCCATTCTGTTTCTCCCACCGCGTACTTGCCGTCCGGCGTCGGAGTAAACGTGTGGCCCCACGCGACACCGGGTACGCCGACAATTGAGGCAAGCAGTTCGGGTTGCTCGAGGTCGGTCACGTTGTAAACGTAGAAGCCCGAGCCTCCACCACCGTAAAACCGATCCTCCCCGGTCTCCTCGTGGTAACCGACATAAAAGTCGTGATAACCGCGCGACCACATGTTCTCCGTCTGAGGGACCGGCACCCTGCCGATGAGCGCCCTGTTCTCATTCTCCACAGCCTGTTCTATTTCTGTCTTAGGTTCTTTCAGGAAAATATCCAGGTCAAAGACCTTGGCGTAGGTGCCTGATGTGGCAAACAGCAGCGGCTTACCGGACGAATGCTTGTACACGAATATGTTGTGGAAACCTCCCGGTGTCTCCGATTGCTTGATTCGCCCGACTTCTGTAACGGCGTCTCCATCCGGAAGTCCCGTCACATCAAAAACGATTGCACCGACGGTATTATTGGGACTGCCCTGCCTAAGCTGAAATGACTGGACGTAGTAGAATCTACCTTCGTGTTGAAAGTATCTCCCGTCCATCGCACCGCCCTGGTGTAGTTCCGGCGATTCAATCCTCCATCTATAGATCACCTTCGCATTCTCTGGATCCTCCAAACTGATCACATCAAACCCAATTTCATCAATCCGACGAGCGACATAGGCGTACGGGCGATTCGGATCTTGTTCTACCTCCACGTCTGATACGGAGAGTGGTGAACCAAGCGGTATGTGGGAGAGCACCCGCATATTCGGACTTCCCCGCTCACCCGCCTTGGGTGGATGCGATGGTACCTCGTATGTCTGCGCGGGCTGCGCGTATCCCAACGACGGGAAGACTAAGGCGATGACAAGGGTACGGACAACTTTTTGCATTTTCATTCTTCAATTACTAGTTGATCATATTTCGCGGACCGTTCAGCCAGTCCTGTGCTGTTGACACGTTCGGCACTCCCCATCCCCTTCCATCCCAATTGTCAAAGGCCTCGACCCGTAACAACCAAAGCCCAGATTCCAAATCGGACACAAGTATCAACCCGTCAGCGTTTCTAACTGCTATGTCGAACGCACCTTGATTTGGGGTATTAGGATTACAGACACCTTCTGCTGACGAAGTATTGTAAAAAGCGGTGGTGTAAATCTCGTCGAGGTCTCGCATGTTGAACATCTGAAAACCATTCTCCATTGCCGCTACGAAAGTGTACGGCCAACGCACCTCGAAATTCTGGGCGTAGTTGCACCAATCCGTCGCCCACGCTCCGGCAGCCGTTCTGAGCCTCGGCACAGTCCCATCAAAGACAGGAGTAAGGTCAAAAACACGGATCGGCGCGAGTCGATAATTCGGAGCGGTGACAACCGAGGTGCCCTGCGGAGTTGGCACAATCCCATGACCGTATTCAATCCCGGCAGGGTTAATGGCCACAAGCACAGAGTCCGTTCTAATATCCGTAATGTCGAGCACCTGGTATCCGCCAGCGCCGGCGATATACAACCGATCCTGGTCACTGCCCGGATGGTATCCGGCAAATGCTTGGTGAATCCCGGTCCTTCGACCGTCCGGGACTTCCGGACTCGGAATCGATCGAACAAACGAATTAGCCCCACCCGATCCAATCGCGGTAGCCAGATCTATTACATCAAGATCCCGATCGCCTGCCGCGAAAAGCAACTCCTGGCCACTCGAATGCTTGTATGCAAACAAGCGGTCGTAACCTCCGGCGTTTGCTTCTAAATCTCTCACGATTTCCGGGGATCCGGTCACATCAGCAAGAACAACTCCTCCAGATCCGCTGGCCACTCGGTATGCAATAGCAAGGTAGGATTTACCTCCAATTTCAAAGGTGGATATTTCTCTCGCTGATTTGCCAACGGGAAGGTCAATACGCCCGCTGAAGTCCGGCGCACCCCCCAAATCGAAAACGAGGACGCCAGATCCATCCGACACATAAGCTTTCGGTCTTGCCTCTTCTACAGCGACGTATCGAAACTCCAATCGTTGATCTTCCGGCCACGGAATGCTCGACACAACCTCGACATTCCGGGAGCCTGAAGAAGGACTCTGCGCGTACGCCCCTACGAAGATCAGTGACACTGTAAGGACAAGGACGATTCTTCTGATGATGCGACTCATAGCATGTTAGTGTTTATAGAGGAGGAATTATCCACCCATGGTTGGCTCGTCAGCCGATGGCCCATAGACGCCTGGTATGGGCACATCCAGGAGCCGCAAGTAAACCCCAAGCTGCGCTCTGTGGTGGACGATGTGGCTGAACACAAAACCTCGAAGGATTGCCACGTTCGGCATCGAAAATAGGACCTGATCACCACTTCGTGCGGTCCAGGTTTCTCCCGTTAATTCGGCAGTGCTGGATTGCTCAAGTCGCTCAACCGCGGCGTTCAGATTGGCATCAAACATCTCCAGAAGTTCAGATGTACTTTGCACGGGTTGTTGTTTGGGCTGAGGTTCGGCAAAGTCCATCCCCTCCGTGTCGAGTGTTATGTTGAGCCATGTATATATATTGCTAGTATGCTGGGCCAGGTCGCGGAGAGTGTAGGATTTCTCATGGGGTCGCCAATCGAATTTTTCTGCTGGGACCCTCTCCAGTACTTTTCTTGTCCCTACCGCTTCGTGCTTTAGCTCACCGACGAGCGCATTGACCATCATATCACTCATTCTCAATACCAGTTTGTTCAGGTGCCAAAGTACAAAGTAAGGTAGGAAAATCTGGTCGGTGAGGATCCAAATTTAACGCTCCATAAAACCAAATTGGCTTATCCTCGTACATTCTGATCAACTTTCAATTTGAATTGAAAATTCGAGCGTGACTGAAGTCCTTGAATGCACCCCTACCAAGCAGGCAAAGCATCGACTAAGCCTTACCGACCTGAGGCAGCCCATCGAACCGGAGCTTCGGGAGTTTCGGGCCTACTTCAGAGAAGCGATGCGATCCGACATAATGCTGCTGGACAAGCTAGTCCAGTACCTGCTTCGCTCGCGGGGCAAAGAGATGCGACCCATGCTTGTCCTTCTGTCCGCCAAGATGTGCGGATCGGTGAGCGAGACAACGTACCGGGGAGCAGCCTTGGTCGAGCTCCTGCATACGGCAACGCTCGTTCACGATGATGTTGTTGATGATTCATCGAAACGGCGCGGGCGGTTCTCCATTAACGCTCTTTGGAAAAACAAGATTGCGGTTCTTTTCGGAGACTTTTTGCTTAGCCGTGGTCTACTCCTCGCACTGGATCACAAGGATTACGATCTACTGCACACTATGTCTACCGCTGTTAAGAGGATGAGCGAGGGCGAACTTCTCCAGCTAGAGAAAGCACGCAAAATGGACATAGATGAGGATCTGTAT
Source organism: Rhodothermales bacterium (assembly GCA_965224105.1). Classification (GTDB taxonomy): domain Bacteria; phylum Bacteroidota; class Rhodothermia; order Rhodothermales; family JABDKH01; genus CBDCYH01. Next base: position 856,222 of record CBDCYH010000001.1, read on the forward strand.
TTCCGGATCATTTCAGATAAAACAGCCTCGCTCATTTCGGCGTGCACTTCCGCAGGGGCGATAAGTGTTACGGGTGATGAATCCACGCGCACGGCGATGCGCGATCTGGGGGAAAACCTCGGAATAGCCTTTCAAATAAGAGACGATTTGTTCGATTACGGTGTTCGCGATGTCGGAAAACCGGTCGGCATTGACCTGAAGGAGCGAAAGCTTACGCTCCCTCTCATCCATACGTTGAAGCGTGCTAGCTCCTCGGACAGGAAGATGATCCTCAAATTGATCCGCAAACGGCGGGTGGGTGATGCGGAGGTGCGGAAAATAGGCACGATGGTGAGCCAATACGGGGGGATCGACTACGCGCAGTCAAAAATGGTCGAGTATGCTACAGAAGCCTCGAGTATAGCCGAGACATTCCCGGATTCGGAGGCAAAAAACGCTATGCTGGATCTCATCCATTACACCATCTATCGCTCGCACTAAACATTGACTCGCATCCACTTCCTTGGCACGGGCGGAGCCCTCACTGGCCCGCAGAGGACAACGACTATGCTCGCGATAGAGAGACCGTCCGGGGTACTGCTCATCGATTGCGGTGGGGATGTTATCCACCGATGCCAGGCGGCAGGCCTCGACCCTGACCAGATTACTGGAATCCTCATCACCCATGAGCACCCGGACCATGTTGCGGGATTTGCCCTCCTTATCTCCAAGCTAGTGATGCATCACAGAAAAAGATCACTACTGGTCTATGGCATTGCTCCGGCGATTCGACAGGCCAAAGCCTGCCTCGACTGTTTTGACACGACAAATTGGGACCTGCCAGAAATCTCCTGGACTGAGTTGAGTGAATCAGCGAATCTACCCATGCCAAACCTAGAATTGACATTAAGCACGGCTCCTGGGAAACATGGCGTACAAACGATAGCGTGCCGATTCGATTTTGACGAATCTGACCTCTCCGTCACGTATTCGGGCGACACCGAGCCAAGTCCGCTGGTTGCCAGGTTGGCCAAGGAAACCACTGTGCTTATTCACGAGGCAGACGGCAAGGGTAAAGGCCACTCATCAATCGAAGAGGCTGCAACCATCGCTCGTGACGCAAGAGCAGCAGAGCTCATCCTGGTCCACATATCCCGTTCAACCGAATCCGCCGATCTGACCACCGCAACCCAAACGTTTACAAATATTACCGTGGCCGAAGATCTTATGTCGATTCAGTTGCCGAGTGCCTAGTCCATTCGGTACATTTGGGAGGGCACCCGTACTATTGGTTATCACGAGATCCGGAGAAAGGAATGCGAACAATCCTTGTCATGAATCCGAAAGGAGGTTGCGGCAAAAGCACTATCAGCACCAATCTTGCCGCGTACTGTGCGCAGGAGGGCTACCGAACGACCCTTGCAGATTTTGACCCGCAGGAGTCTTCCCTGGACTGGCTTTCGGTTCGACCAGACACCGTTGCCGAGATAACGGGGATCGCGGGGCATAAAGAGGGATTCAGAAGACTTCCGCGGAGTACCGAATACCTGATCATCGACGCTCCTGCCCGATCCCATGGCAAAGAAATGGCTGCCTTGGTCAAGAAAGTCCAGACCGTGTTAGTGCCGGTCTTGCCATCGCCCATCGACATGATGGCAACCACTCGGTTTGTCGAAAAGCTTCGCGACCTAAGTACCATCCAGAACAAGCGGGCAAAAATTGGAGTAATCGCTAACCGGGTTCGGGAAAACACGCTCATTTTTGACGAGCTGGATGAATACCTGGACAGCATGAAGCGAATCAGGTACGTGGCTGTACTGAGGGAAGCACAAAATTACAACAGGGCATTTAGCAAAGGCCTTGGGATACATGAACTTCCATCGCATCAGGCGTGGCCTGACTGGGAATACTGGGATCCCCTTCTAGATTGGCTTTGGAGTCGGAGCAGTCGTCCGTAGCAATTACGTCTGCAGGACTCCGGTGCGGAAATCACCGAGTTCTGGCTGATGATTTGCCATTTCGATGCCTGTGCTTATCCATTTCCGGGTGTCCACGGGATCAATTATGGCATCGACCCAAAGACGAGCGGCAGCGTAAACTGGCGTTGTCTGCTCTGCATACCTCTCTTCTATCTCTCTCAGTAACAGCTCCTGCTCGCCCTGCGTCATGGGCGTGCCGGTTTTTTTCCGCTTGGCTATTTCAATCTGAAGTAGCGTTTTGGCAGCCTGCGAGCCTCCCATTACCGCAATACGCGCTGTCGGCCAGGCCACAATGAGCCGGGGGTCGTAGGCTTTACCGCACATCGCATAGTTACCCGCCCCGTAGGAGTTGCCAACGATGACGGTAAACTTTGGGACGACGGAATTGGAAACCGCATTCACCATCTTTGCACCGTCTTTGATGATTCCCCCATGCTCAGACCGCGTACCGACCATAAATCCCGTCACGTCCTGCAGGAATACCAGCGGAATTCCTTTCTGATTGCAGTTCATGATAAAACGCGCAGCTTTGTCGGCTGAATCCGAATAGATCACTCCCCCAACCTGCATTTCGCCTTCGCTGTTTTTAACAACCATTCGCTGGTTAGCGACTATTCCGACAGACCATCCATCAATCCGGGCATAACCCGTGAGGATCGTTTGACCGTATTCCTTCTTGTAGGGGATCCACGAGTCCGCATCGACCAGACGAGCGATGACTTCGTGCATGTCATAGGGTTGACTGGCTGAACAGGGGACGACAGCATACAAGTCGGATGCCTCAAATGCCGACGGAGCAGAATCAGTCCTGTCAAATTTTTGCAATCGATGCGGGGCGAGTCGGCCGACAAGGTCCCGGATAGTTGAAAGGCAGGTTGCGTCGTCTGGCATCCGATAATCGGTCACACCTGAAATGCCGGAGTGGGTTCGGGCCCCTCCCAGGGTCTCTTTGTCCACTTCCTCTCCGATGGCAGCTTTAACGAGGAACGGGCCAGCCAGGAAAACGGAGCCGGTGCCGTCCACGATCAACGCCTCGTCGCTCATGATTGGAAGGTAGGCCCCGCCAGCCACGCAGCTACCCATGATGGCCGCAATCTGGGGGATTCCCCGGCTACTTAGGATGGCGTTGTTTCTGAAAATTCGTCCGAAATGCTCTTTGTCAGGAAATATTTCATCCTGCATCGGAAGGAACACGCCAGCCGAATCCACGAGATAGATTATTGGGATGTGGTTTTCAAGGGCGATTTCTTGCGCACGGAGGTTTTTCTTTGCGGTTATCGGAAACCACGCACCCGCTTTCACAGTCGCGTCGTTGGCGACGATCATACACAGGCGACCCGACACCTTCCCGAGACCCATCACGGTCCCGCCAGCCGGACATCCTCCTTCTTCCTCATACATCCCCTCGGCAACCCACAACCCTATCTCGAGGAACTCATCCGAATCATCAACCAGGGCATCTATTCGCTCTCGGGCGGTCATTTTACCGCGCGAATGTTCACGCTGGATACGCTTCGCTCCTCCGCCCTCTCGTATTTCCGCTTCCCTTGTTGCCAGATTCTCCAACAACACATGATAGTGCCCAGCATTTTTTTTCAATCTGGACGAGTCACCATTTAGCGAACTGCCGATGGGTGCGAAAGCACGGGTATCGTTTTGTTTCTGTTCCATGTCGGTAGATTAATCGGCAATACTTGGTTCGGAGATACGGAAAAAACGAAAAAAGCCTGACTCATCGCCAGGCTTTTCCCACGTGCAGTTCGAAATTTTGGCCTATATAAAGGCCGTAATCTTTTGAATGATCTCGGCTTTTGGCTCACCAGTTTTTTCGTGAATCAGTTCTACCATTCTGGGAAGGCTGCCCCGTGCTTTTTTCATCTCTTTGTCGTCAAACTCACACGAGCTCCAGATTGCTTCAATTTGCTCTCTTACTCGTGCCCAGCTCTCGTTCATTCGTGGCGTTGCCATACGTACCGTGTTTTAAACTCTAGCCAATACACCTTTTACCGGTTGGGGGCCATTCTGTTTCGAGATCTCCGTGCCGAAACTACCCTGCCGAAGAGCTGAGACGCTCCATTAGCTTTCGTTTCGCTATGGGCAAAACCGTCCCGGCGAATGGAAATTCGATGTCGGTGACAGCGAGAAATGTTGCTGGGTTGGGCAAATCAGAATTCTCCTCCACAAGCTGCATCTTGATTGTGGCTGGAGGCGGAGCAACCGCACCAAACGGGATTTCACGTACAACCCTCGTCTTGAGGCTGCGATAGTTTTCGCTCAAGCTTGTGTAGACCGACAGCTCATACTTGACTACATGCAAAGTCTCCTGCAGGCTGTTTGGTATCAGGAGGTAGCCCTCTTCCTGATACGTCGGTACAACGCCAACCTCCGCAACCTTCATATGCTCATCGACGAATTCGAAAACTGTGCGACCCTCGTCAATGGCAGTGCGGATGTGCGGCAATGCCCATTCGACAAACGACTCGATCGCCAAAATCTCTCCGCCGGTAAAAGCAGTCTTGTCGTACATTAGCGCGCCCTCTGATAGGTCAATTCCTTTTAGCACGCCACGTGCATCAGTACGCAGTCTATCGATCTGATCGGTCAAACCGACCAGGGTGTTGTACATACCTACCATCTCTGCAAGATGGGGGTAGACAATGTTTTTCGCGAACGCGTCCATGGCCAGCTGCTTCCTGGCAAGCAACTGGTACTGCGCGCCTTCGGGGTCATTGATCGCCCGGAATACAGTTGGGAGTCCGTTGTTCGTCATGGAATTTCACACTGTTCGACCGTTGTTAAATCGACCGCCTCTGGATACTTATTTAGCTAATCATGTTCCAAATTTTCGTCGGCCCAAATTGATTCCCCACATCGATGTAGAAAGGAACCGCAGCGAAACTATTTTCTACATGGGCGTTTGCAGTTTCATCTATTTTTGCCAATCCTCACCATGCGAAAGTGAATACTGTTGTGGACACCATGTCCGACCTACCATTCAAAAATATCGCCGCGTACAAATTCGTTTTGCTTGATGACGCATTCATTGATGCCACGCGTCCGAAGCTCAAAGAATTTTGCATTCGAGCCGGAGTGCGGGGGACAATCATCCTTGCACCAGAAGGTATCAATGCGTTCTTATGCGGGCTGGATGAATCGATAGACGAGGTTTGGAAACATCTGTTGGCAATGACGCCGTTTGTAGATCTTGAATACAAAGAGAGTCGAAGCGACCGGCAGGTATTCAACCGAATGTTGGTCAAGAAGAAGAAAGAGATTATTCCTCTTGGAATCCCTGATGCAACGCCCTTGGTCCGCGAATCAGCCCGCATTACTGCCGACCAACTGCATCAATGGTATCAGGACAGGAAAGAGTTTGTGATCCTCGACACTCGCAACGACTACGAAGTCGAGCTCGGTACCTTCCGTGATGCGCTTGACTTAAATATTCAGTCGTTCCGGCAATTCCCGGACGCTGTTCAGTCCCAGCTTGATGAGCTGCGGGATACTCCTGTTGTAACGTTTTGTACAGGCGGAATTCGTTGTGAGAAGGCAGCCCCGCTAATGGAGAGTCTCGGTTTTCGCGAAGTCTATCAATTGGATGGTGGCATCCTTAAGTACTTCGAAACACACGGCAGCGAGTTCTACGATGGCGAATGTTTTGTATTTGATCACCGGGTTGCTGTCGATGGAAATCTACACGAGACCGGCACTACCCAATGCTACCGATGTCAACAACCCGTGACACTGCAAGAGCAAGAGTCGGAAGACTATGTCATAGGAGTCTCCTGCCCTCATTGCGTTCAGAAGTAGTTTGCGTTAATCCTAAACGCTAACCTCTACTCGAGAACCGTCTCCGGAATCCGTGAAGCCGGTTGAAATTGCGTTACGGAAGTATTCCTCGACAGTGAAGTCGTCCACCTGGATGGCATCGACCCTCGCGGCCTCGGCCTTGCGAATAATCTCGGCCTCCTCGTGAGTGATGATCCCCTTCTCGGCGGCCTGCGCTACCAGCTGCAGAGGAGAACCTTTGTCGAGCTGTTTTTCGCGGACAGCCGTTTTCAACTTCTTGAATATCGCCTCGGCGTAGTAGGTTAACTGGAATGCATTCTCCAACCTGGCCAGACCTTTCATCGGATGCACCGTGGAAACGTAGACACCATCTGTTAGCCTGCGTCTCTGATCACCGGGGACTTGCAAAGCACGCGCAACCACATGGCCCAGTTTATCAGACGGTCCGTTGGAGAGAACGTTCGTCCTGCTCCACAATCCGAGCGGCCCACGGAAGAACCACGTTAGACCAGGCACCCTCATGTTTGCAAACAAACCGTCGAAAGCTTTTTGCATTTGCCAAAACGCATATTCCATAGACCATTCCATGAACGGCACATCTTCCTTACGCCTGCCTTCGGCGTCGAACCTCTTGAGCACCGCGCTTCCCAGATACATCCACGAAAAAATGTCTGCAAAGCGACCGGTTAGTTTCTCTTTTCTTTTCAGATTTCCTCCGAGCGTGCCCATGGCAATGTCTGCCAGGACGGCAAATGATGCAGAAGCCCAACTCATGCGACGGTAATACTTTGCAGCTTTCCCTCTTACCGGAGATGGCGCGAACCATCCGCGGCTCAAGCTAAGCCCAACACTCCGAAATGCATTGCGAACGACGTGCCTGATGTGGCCCCAGAAAGCTTTATCGAACATGGAGACATTCCATGCCTCAAGCGCTTGGATTTCCTTTAGCGCATAAGGATGGCATCGGATGGCACCCTGTCCGAAAATCATCAAGGTCCGGGTCAAGATATTCGCACCTTCCACTGTGATGCTTACCGGCATGTTGATGTAAGCGTGCGCCAACACATTTCTCGGTCCCCTCGAAATCGCGTTGCCGGCGAGAATATCCATTGCGTCGTTAACGGCTATCCGGGCAAGCTCCGTAAAATTGTATTTCGCAATGGCTGTTACCACTGCGGGTTTTGCTCCTTTGTCCAGTCCGCCATTTGTGTACCTGCGAGCCGCCTCCAACAGATAGGCGTATCCCCCAATCCGAGCGAGCGGTTCCTCTATGCCTTCGAATTTTCCTATCGAAAGTCCAAATTGCTTTCTCACTGTTGCGTGCGCCGACGCTGCTTTTGCAAACGCCTTCACGCCACCCGCACTGGATGCAGGTAGTGAAATTCCGCGGCCTGCCGCAAGTGATTCCATCAACATTGTCCAACCGCGTCCAACTCCGCCGACACCACCGATAATTGCCTCTTCGAGCGGTAGTTCCACATTGTGTCCCTCTGTTGGACAGTTCCAAAAAGGGATACTCATCGGATCATGTCTTTTGCCCAGGACCACACCGAATGCAGATGTGGGCACAAGACCGCACGTGATACCCAATTCGGTACCCTTGCCAAGCAGGTTTTCGGGATCCTTGAGTTTGAACGCCAGGCCCAAAACCGTTGAGATCGCGGCCAGGGTGATGTAGCGCTTTTGCCAATTTAGGCGGACCCACAACTCTCCATTTTCTTTCTTAAATACAACACCCGATGCTTCAATCGCTCCAGCGTCCGATCCTGCCTGCGGTTCGGTTAGAGCAAAAGCGGGCAGGTCCCGGCCTAGCGCCAGCGCAGGCAGGTACCTATTCTTCTGGTCGTCGGTCCCGTAGTGAATAAGGAGTTCAGCAGGACCGAGCGAGTTCGGTACCATAACGGAGATCCCTAGGACGGTAGACGCCGAGGCAAGCTTGGCTACCACCGCGCTATTAGCCGATGGTGTAAATCCGTGCCCCCCATATTCTTTCGGAATTATCATCCCAAAGAACCTTTGATCTTTCAGGTATTGCCACACGTGTTCCGGCAAATCCCGGCGCTGAAAAACCTCCCAGTCGTCCGTCATGTCGCAGACTTCCTGGACCGGTCCGTCGAGGAAGGCCTGCTCTTCAGATGTCAGATCAGGGTAGGACTGTTCGAGAATCTTTTCGAAGTCAGGCTTACCTGAAAAGAGCTCGCCTTCAACCCAGACTGTCCCTGCATCAATGGCCTCCTTCTCGGTTGCTGAGATCGCCGGAAGGAATTTCATTTTTTTCATCATGGACATGATCCCGCCACTCAGCAATCGCCGCAGTGGAGGAATAGTGAACATGGCCGCGAGCAATCCGAATACAAGCCAAACAGGCCACGATGCCCCTGCAAGAAACAGTAGTACTGCTCCGATGAAAAACCACACTATCCCCGGCGCACCAAAGAATCCAAGAATGAAAATGGATGCGGCGACAGCTGCGACCACAACCGCCCAGGGAAGTGAGGCAAAGTAGTTAAAAAATGGTAACTCGCTCATAACGATTCCTCCTTGCGTTACGCGGACAGATTCTCGATTACACCCGCTGCACCCATTCCTCCTCCTATGCACATGGTGCAGATGCCAAATTTTTGACCGCGCCTTTTCAATGCGTGAATTAATGTGGCAGTAAGTTTTGCACCCGTGCACCCAAGTGGGTGTCCCAGGGCAATTGCTCCCCCGTGGATGTTTACTTTTTCGCGATCTAAACCTAGCTCACGAATGACCGCCAACGACTGCGAGGCGAACGCCTCGTTCAACTCAATTAAACCTATATCATCGAGGGTCAAGCCGGTTTGTTCGAGCACTTTTCGGACGGCTGGAATGGGTCCGATCCCCATGACTTCTGGAGCAACCCCGGCCACAGCAAATCCGATGAGTTTTGCCTCGGGGGTCACACCAAGTTCATTCACTACGCGCCCGCTCATCAAAACGGACGCCGCAGCTCCATCCGACATTTGCGATGAATTAGCTGCTGTCACAGTACCACCCATCCGAAATACGGCACGCAGTTTTGCCAACTGCTCGGGGGTTGACCCTGCCCTCGGACCTTCGTCAGTATCAAACACAAATTCCTTCTTTTCCGGGCCATCGGGACCCATCACTACCTCAGAAACCTGAAGGGGGAAGATCTCTTTTTTGAAATATCCTTTTTCTATGGCCTCCAGAGCGCGGCGATGCGACTCCAGTGCGAACGCATCCTGGTCCTCCCGGGATATGTCAAACTGTTCTGCCACATTCTCGGCAGTGTTTCCCATCGAAATGTATACATCCGGATCAGCCTCCACCATTGCAGGGTCCGGTGAAAAATAGAATCCGGACATCGGTACCATACTCATCGACTCGGTTCCGCCCGCCACGATGACGTCGGCGTGCCCGGCGGATATCGCCTGGGTTGCCATGGCAATAGTTTGCAAGCCGGACGAACAAAATCTGTTCACTGTTGCGCCCGGTACCTCGTCTGGCAGACCCGCTTCCTGCGCAATAATCCGCCCCATGTTCATCCCTTGCGGGCCTTCCGGCATGGCGCACCCCATCAAAACATCATCCACCATTTTGTCTTCAAGTCCGGAAACCCTGGCGACAGCCTCGCGGACAACAAGCCCACCTAGTTTCTCAGGCCGATAATTTCGCAGAGCACCTTTCTTTGCCTTGCCTACCGCCGTCCGAACACTACTTACGATGTAAGCATCTTTATCGTTTATATGACTCACGTTATCTCTGTTCTAGTTCCGGAGGGGTTTGTTTGTGGACAGGATATGGGTGATCCTCTCTTTCGTTTTGTCCTCACTTAGGAGTTCGACAAACACTTCGCGTTCCAGCTCGAGTAAATAGTCTTCGTGGACATATTCCGGTCCGGTGAGGTCTCCCCCGCACATCACGAAAGCCAATCGGCTCGCCAGGAATTGGTCATACTCGGAGATGAACCGACCTTGCAGGAACTGGTAAGCGGCAACCTCCATGGCGGCAGCTCCCGCTTTACCGAGAACGCGGATAGATGAGTTAACCGGTGGCGCCAAATAACCTTGCTTTGACAATCGGATGACTTCGGTTTTGGCGACCTGAAATCGCCGATCACTATTCATGCATATCAAACCGGACGGACTCAAGTATCCCATCTCCTGGGCTTCGCGGGCGCTCGTCGCTACCTTCGCCATCGCAACCTGCTGGAAGTACTTAATCAGGCTGGCTTGGATCTCGCTATCAAAACCGTTTGGAGCTTCTGCGGAAGCCAGTGCGGCAAGCCGCATCGTTCCAGTTCCCGCTGGGATTACACCAACGCCTAGCTCAACGAGTCCAATGTATGATTCAGATGCGACTACCGGATGTGGACAGGCCATGAGCATTTCGCATGCGCCACCAAGCATCATCTGATGCCCCGCAACCACAACGGGTTTCTCCGCATACCGCACCCGCTGAATCGTTTGCTGGAATTGCCTGACGACTTCTTTAACCATGTCGAAATCGCCCATGGCAACCGCCATCGCTAGCTCACCCAGGTTGGCACCCACGGAAAAATTGGATCCGGTATTACCAACCACAACGCCTCTCAGATTTCGACCAGCCTCTACAAAATCGATAGCCGCATTAAGTCCCTGCATTACCTCCTGCCCGAGAGAGTTCGCCTTCGAGTGAAACTCGAATATTGCAACTCCATCTCCGGCGTCAACCAACGTGCTCTCGCTGTTCTTCCACAGGACTCGGTCCTTGTCAAGGAGTAATGCGGGTAATGTCAGTTCGTCACCAGGAGCCTGCAACAACTCGAACGAGCCCGATCCCGGTTGATAAACCTGGAGATCACCGGATGTACCCTTGTAAAAGGATTCTATGCCGTCGGTATCCATCTGATTGATCCAGTCGGGAAGGGCGAAATCCATGTTGCGCATCTCGGCAAGAACTCTCTCGAAACCGATTACATCCCAAATTTGAAACGGTCCTAGCTCCCAACCGAATCCCCAGCAAATGGCATTGTCAACACTATTAATATGGTCGGTGACCTCAGGAATTCTTCTCGCAGCATAAGCCATCATGTCCAAAGTTGTCTCGCGGAAGAAAGAGCCCACTCGGCCCTCGTCCTCGTACAACGCCACTAGCCTTTTTCCGAGGTCTGAAATCTTCTTTATCTCATCAAACCCTGGTAAGTCAAGCGGCTTGGGTTCCTGGTAAGATCCGGACGCCGGATCAATCGACTTGATTACCTTTCCCTCCTTCTTATAAAACCCTGCACGGGTTTTTGCGCCGAGAGCGCCCGCATCAATCAAGTCATCGAGGACTTTCGGTGTATTAAATTTCTCGATGCTTTCGTCGTCTGGAAGTGCCTGCCGCAGATTCTCAACGACATGGCGCATTACGTCCAGTCCAACCACATCCGCAGTCCTAAACGTGCCCGATTTTGGTCTCCCCATCACGGGACCCGTCAGCTTATCGACTTCTTCAATCGAATACTCGCCGTTCGTGAATTTGTCGATCGCGCACTTCATCCCGTAAATACCGATCCTGTTGCCGATGAAGTATGGCCGATCCTTCGCGATTACAATTCCTTTTCCCAAATGAATGCGCGCGAAATGCTTGACGCGTTCTACAACATCTGGATTCGTCGCTGGCGTCGGAATTACTTCCAGCAGCTTGAGGTAACGCGGAGGATTGAAGAAGTGCGTCCCAAGAAAACGGGTATTAAAACTATCTGAGCACTCGCTGGAAATATCCGCTATCGGCAATCCGCTTGTGTTGCTAGAGACAATTGTATCGGGACCAATGTGAGCTTCAACTTTCTTGAGAACGGATCTCTTGATGTCCATCCGTTCGACGACAACCTCCACCACCCAGTCAACCTCCGACAGCCGACCAAGGTGCTCGTCCATATTGCCGAGCCGGATGCGTTTGGAAGCGGCCGCAGTGAAGAAAGGCGCTGGCTTTAATTTGCCCGCCTGCTTAAATAACTTTTCTACAATCGCATTCTTGTTGGCTCCTTCCTTTGGAGCAATATCCAGGAGATCCACATGCAATCCCGCATTTGCGAAGTGGGCCGCAATTTGTGAACCCATCGTACCCGCACCCAGGACCGCGACTCGTTTAAATGGCCTGTTGATTTCTTTTCCGGCTGGTTCGCGTTCGTCTGAGGACTGTTGATGCATGTATTGTTGCTAGATATTAATGTGACGCGTAAAGCTTAGATATTTCCGTCGCGTATCGTTCATAAACTTTCGTACGCTTAACTTTTAGCGTTGGTGTGAGAAGGCCATCATCCATTGAGAGCACTTCGGGGATGAGGGCAAAATGTTTTATCGTTGACCACGGCGCCATTCCTTCATTCGCCTTGTCAATAAGTTCTTGGTATCGGCGGATTATGGCAGGCTCGACAACCAGCTCTGCCATCGCCTTCTTTCCGTCGATCCCAACGGAATCTGCATACGCTCTCAGAATACTCTCTTCCGGGAAGATCAGGGCAGAACAATACTTGTAACCCGGTCCTACTACTACTGCCTGCTCAATATGCGGATTCACCTTCAACCGATTTTCCAATGGCTGAGGCATCACATACTTGCCAGTCGATAATTTGAAAAGGTCCTTTTTTCGATCCGTGATACGCAGGAAGGTGCCGTCAAACTCGCCAATGTCGCCTGTATGAAACCATCCATCGTCGTCGATGACTTCGGCCGTCTTTTCGGGTGCCTTGTAGTAGCCCTTCATCACATGCGGTCCGCGCGTCAGAATCTCTCCGTCTTCTGCAATTTTTACCTCCACTCCCGGGATGGGTTCACCCACCGTTCCCGTCTTGTTTCTCGAGGGCCGGGTGAAGGTAATGACCGGGCTGGTTTCCGTTAACCCGTACCCTTGTATGATGTTAATACCGGCAGCAGAAAAAATATCTGCAAGCTCTTTGGAGAGAGCCGCACCACCGGATATTACGTAGCGGACTCGTCCACCCATCACCTCCCGCCATTTCGAGAATACGAGCTTGTCTGCGACACTCATTTTCAACTTGTACACGCCGGAAGGTTTGGAACCGACATCGAATTTTCTCGCAAGTTCGATCGCCCAATAAAGCAACTTCCGTTTTGTTGCCGACAAAGACTCTCCCCTTTCCAGTATTCGGGAATAAACTTTTTCGAGAACGCGTGGAACGGTCGCAAAAACCGTAGGACGAACATCTATAAAGTCTTCTGCAACTCGATCTGGTGTCGAGAAAAACACGTCTGTACCATACCCAAGGAATCCGTAGTGGAGGGCTCGAGCGAACACATGCGTCAGCGGCAGAAACGACAAACCGACCTCACCACCAGGGCCACTTCGATAGCCATCCATCCCGCTGAATGATGTCATGCCGTTGGAAGAAAGGTTCTCGTGCGTAAGAACGACACCCTTCGGTACGCCCGTGGTGCCGCTTGTGTAAATGATGGTCGCTACATCGTCGACTTTAATATCGCGCAGCAGGCGGTCAACGTAGTCGGAGTCGCCGCCCATATTGTCGCGCCCCAACCCCTGAACAGCTGGAAGTCCATAACAAGCAAGGTCGTCTGTGCTAACCCTCGGGACAGACCCTCGGGCAACGATCACTTTGGTAATACCAGTTCGCTCAAGAATTGGCTGCACGTTGTTAAATTGTGATTCGTCGGACACGATCAATGTGTGTGCTTCCGCATGGTTGATCACATACTCAATGGACTCAAGAGAGTGGGTGAGGTAGATGGGTACGTTTATAAGTCCGGCAATGAGACAGGCCATATCCGCAATGCAGAAATGGACGTCACTATGCATGTAGAAGGCGACCTTACTTCCAGGCTGAAGACCCAACTCCCGGAGACCAACGGCAAGCTCCTCTGACTCGCGCCGAAATTCGTTCAGCGTCCAGGTAACCCATTCACTGCCTGACTTGTGGCTCAGTTTGCTTTTACCCCCGTATGTATCAACTGCCGCGTACAATAACTCCGTTAGCGTATGGCCCAAATACGCGACCCCGGTGTTTGGAGGTGCGATATGAATACGGTCGCTCATGATTTAGGCGTCGGCGGTCGCTGCCAGTGCGGTTGGTGTACTATTGCCTGAGTGAGACGGGCAATAAGTGTTCCAACAAAAAAACGGCGTACCTCAAAATAGAAGTACGCCGAAAGAGATTCAATCCTGAGCTTCCTAGAAGCGCTTCAGCGTCACGTTGCCAACTCCAGCTTCCAACGAAAGGGATGGCCCACCTCCGTTCAGGGATCCGCTAAATGATTTCTTCATCCACTTACCAGAAATCTTCAGCGGGTAGTCTGTGGAGCACGAACCCACGCGAGCAACCGCATTGACATCGACGCCAATATCGTCGGCAAGGTATGCCGTAACATTTCCAGCACCTGTTGTGATCTGTGAGTCATCACTGGGTTGGCGCGAAATTCTCGCGGTAACATTTCCGGCACCTGTCGTGGCATTTAGTTCACCAGCAACATTCCCGAGGTCTACGTTTCCGGCCCCAGTAACAACCTCGACTGTGCCATCGATACTTTTGATTCCCACGTTTCCGGTACCCGTGACAACCTCGACGTCTCCCTCAATATGATCGACGTCGACATTACCTGCTCCACTGCTGATTTCTATATCTCCCTCGAGACTTGCGATACCGACGTTGCCTGCACCTACTACGACTTCGACATCGTACTCTTCAGGCACAGTAACGGTTACCTTTACTCTAAATTGGTCTTTGTTGCGCCAGTGCTTCCAATTCCATCCACCTTTCTCAAATTTTGACTCCATTCGGACACCGTCAGACTTGTGTGCGAAATCAACCTTGTGCTGGTCAAATATCCGCTTGGCATCCTTCTCGTTGTCTACCGCGATTGTTCGCTCTATCTCGAATCTAACAACAGAGCTGCTTCCCGTTTTTACCCACACGTTACCCCTGTCAACGTCCAACTCAAGAGTACCACCTGGCTCCACGTCAAACGTCTTTTTGATGGTATGCTTGATGTCATGCCTTTCGTCGGGTCCAGCATTAACTGGCACTACCCATAGGAGGACAAGTATCAAGGCGATTGGTGTTGGTAGGAATCGCATAGCGGTACAGTATATAGTGGATCGGAGCGGTGTCACGATTAGGCTTGCTTACGTATCCTTCAACGCGATTGTTACAGCAAAAAACGACCAAAACAGGCTATAGAGACCGAAAATGGGGTAAACGACAAAAGGGCCCCACCTCTTTCGAAGGTGGAGCCCCATCTGAAAGGGTTCAACGATGAAGATTACCCAATCCGTACCGGCTCAGCTGCCTGCTCCTCGGTATCGTATAGAGAACGACGAAGTGTCGATTCTGTCGAAACTGCAGCCTGGAGTTCTGCGAGCTCTTTCTTGGACCCAACGACGATATCCTTGAAACCCCTCTGTCCCGTTCCGGCTGGAATGAGGTGGCCCACAATAACATTCTCTTTGAGACCATACAGCGAATCCGTTTTCGCATGGATCGATGCGCCGGTAAGTACCTTGGTTGTTTCCTGGAAAGAAGCCGCCGAAACAAACGAATCAGTCGCAAGCGAGGCCTGCGTAATTCCGAGAAGAATCGGCTCGGCAACAGCGGGTTGAGTCTCGCGGACCATCGCCTGGGCCTTATCGTGCCGTTTCAAATCGGAGTTGATCTCTCGCAACCTACGCCTGTCAATTACGGCGCCAATAGGCAGCGGTGATTCACCGGGGTCGGTAACAACAAACTTGTCGTGCATGTTGTCATTGATTTCTTCCAGGACAAATCGATCAACAAGAATTCCCTCCAGCAGATTGGTATCGCCTGGATCAATGACAAGAACTCGTTGCATCATCTGTCGAACGATAGTTTCGATATGCTTGTCATTAATGGTAACACCCTGAAGGCGGTAAACTTCCTGAACCTCATTCACCAGATACTCTTGCACCGCCTTTGGTCCTAGAATCCTTAAGATATCCTGCGGAGAAACCTGACCGTCCGACAGCTGCTCACCCGCACGAACAAAGTCATTCGCATGAACGAGAAGGTGCTTCGTCAGCGGGACCAAATAAGTCCTCTCCTCACTTCCGTCCCTGGAGGTCACGATAACTTCCTGAGAGCCACGCTTTCGACCGCCGAAACTCACAAGACCGTCTATCTCGGAGACCACAGCCGGATCAACCGGCACGCGAGCCTCAAACAATTCCGTCACGCGTGGAAGACCACCCGTAATATCTCTGGTTTTGGCCGTTTGCCGCGGAATTTTTGTCAGGATGGTACCCGCATCCACTGTTTCTCCCTCGTCAACCTGAATCCGCGCTCGAATGGGCAGAGGGTACTCTCGCATTTTCTCGCCAGAGCCGATTACAATCGCAGGCGTGAGATTCCTCTCACGACTATCGATGATAACTTTTTCCTTGTGACCGGTCTGGTCGTCTGATTCTTCCCGATAAGTAGTGCCCTCGATAATATCCTGGAAGGACACTTTTCCAGCGACCTCCGACAGGATAACAGAGTTATACGGATCCCAACTCGCAATGACCTGACCTTTCTCGAGCGACGCGTTCTCTGAGATCATGAGCTCCGCACCGTACGGTATCACGTATGAGATTAGTTCTCGGGATGGATCATCTGGATCAAGAATAGCAACCTCACCCTGACGCGACAAAATCACGTCCTTTGAGTCCTCCCCAGAATCAAACTCGACTACGCGAAGATTCCGGAAAACCGCCTTTCCTCCAAACTTCGTCTGGATGGTGCTCTCTGCCGAAATCCTGCTGGCAGTACCACCGATATGGAAGGTCCGAAGCGTCAACTGCGTTCCCGGCTCTCCGATCGACTGAGCAGCAATAACCCCCACCGATTCCCCGATCGGGACCATACCGCCACGACCAAGGTTTCGACCATAACAAAGCGCGCAACATCCTCTTCGAGCCTCGCAAGTCAGGACAGACCGAATCTCGACTTCCTCAATCGAAGTCTCGGAAATCTTCCGTGCTTTCTCCTCGTCAATGAGCTCATTGGCCTCGACGATTGTTTCGCCCGTCAGTGGATCCGTAACATCGTGTACGGACACCCTGCCCAGAATTCGATCAGCGAGTGGCTCTACAATGTCCTCATTGTCCTTCAACGCCGAAATTCGGATACCTCTAAGAGTACCACAGTCGCCCTGCGTAACCGTCACGTCCTGCGCAACGTCCACCAATCTCCTGGTTAGGTAACCCGCATCCGCAGTCTTCAAGGCAGTATCGGCAAGACCCTTACGAGCACCGTGTGTTGAGATGAAGTATTCCAGAACCGACAGGCCTTCCTTGAAGTTGGAGATAATCGGGTTCTCGATAATCTCACCTGCAGATCCTACAAGACTTTTCTGCGGTTTCGCCATGAGGCCACGCATCCCACCAAGCTGACGAATCTGTTCCTTGGAACCACGAGCGCCAGAATCGGCCATCATATAGATGGCGTTGAAACCGTCATGATCTTTCCGCAAGGCATCAAAAAGCACCTCAGAAACAAGGTTGTTCGTCCTTGTCCAAATGTCGATCACCTGGTTGTACCGTTCATTCTCGGTAATCAGTCCCATCTCATAGTTGCCGCGAGCGATTTCAACCTCACTTTCAGCTTCCGAGATTAGCTTCTCCTTCGCATCCGGAACAACAATGTCCGACAAGCTAAACGTGAGGCCAGCGGTGGTTGCGCTTTCGAATCCGAGACGCTTGATCGCATCAAGAAAACCAGCGGTCTTCGCAAAGCCGGTTGCGCTTAGCACGCGAGCAATAATTGCTCGCAGGTTTTTCTTCGTCAGCACTTCGTTGATAAACCCGACGCCTTCGGGCACGACCTCATTGAAAACCACTCGACCCATGGTCGTCTCAATCGTCTCGCCATCCGTTCGGACTTTCACACGAGCGTGCAGGTCAACAACTCCCTGGTCGTGGGCTTGCCTGGCTTCAGCCATGCTGGCAAAAACCATCCCCTCGCCATTCTTACCCGCCCGCGATTTTGTCAGATAGTACAGTCCCAAAACCATGTCTTGCGTCGGGACCGCAATCGGGCCGCCGTGCGCGGGGCTGAGGATGTTGTGGCTGGAAAGCATGAGAATCATCGCTTCCAGACACGCATCGTTGCTCAAAGGCACGTGGACTGCCATCTGGTCACCATCGAAGTCGGCGTTGAACGCCGTACAAACAAGCGGGTGCAATCTTATCGCCTTGCCTTCGATGAGGACGGGCTGGAATGCCTGAATGCCAAGGCGGTGCAGCGTCGGCGCGCGGTTAAGCAGAACGGGTCTTCCTGAAATCACTTTTTCGAGAATATCCCACACCTCCGACGTCCTCCTATCGACCACCTTCTTCGCACTCTTCACCGTCTTTACAATTCCGCGCTCGATGAGCTTCCGGATTACAAACGGCTTGAAGAGCTCCACTGCCATTTCTTTTGGCAAACCGCACTGATGCAGTTCAAGTTCTGGCCCAACCACAATTACGGATCGACCAGAGTAATCCACCCTCTTTCCAAGCAGGTTCTGACGGAATCTTCCCTGCTTGCCTTTAAGCATATCACTAAGAGACTTCAGGGCACGGTTGCTGTCTGAACGGACTGCGTTCGCTTTTCGGGAGTTGTCGAACAACGAGTCGACTGCTTCCTGAAGCATCCGCTTTTCGTTTCTCAGAATAACTTCCGGCGCCTTGATGTCGATCAGACGCTTCAGTCTGTTGTTGCGGATGATCACCCGGCGATACAGGTCATTCAGATCCGACGTAGCAAATCTTCCTCCTTCCAAAGGAACGAGAGGTCGCAACTCAGGGGGAATAACCGGAATAACGCGCATAACCATCCACTCGGGACGGTTCTCCATCGTCCGGTTGGCCTCACGGAAAGCTTCCGTTACTGCCAGACGCTTGAGCGCCTCCGCCTTCCTCTGCTGGCTCGTCTCGGTCTTCACCTGGAACCGCAAAATCTGAGACTGTAGGTCCAGCTGCAATCGCTGCAACAGCACCTCGACCGCCTCACCGCCGATCATGGCCACGAACTTATCCGGGTCGTCATCCTCCAGGCGATTATTGTCGTCCCTGATCTGATACAGTACTTCGAAGTACTCCTCTTCAGTAAGGAGCTGTCTCTCTTCGATGCCATGCTCAGCCGCACAACCAGGCTGCACAACTACGTACTGCTCGTAGTAGATAACTTTTTCGAGATCCTTCGACTTCAGACCAACGAGGTGCCCGATTTTGTTTGGCAGTGTCTTGAAATACCAGATGTGGACAACTGGAACACTCAAAGCAATGTGGCCGGCACGCTCGCGCCGCACCGACTTCTGCGTCACCTCTACTCCACAGCGATCACAGATAATTCCTTTGTATCTGATTCGCTTGTACTTGCCGCAATGGCATTCCCAATCCTTGACTGGTCCAAATATCTTCTCACAGAACAGTCCATCTTTCTCTGGCTTGAAAGATCGATAGTTAATCGTCTCAGGTTTCAGCACCTCCCCGAAGGATCTTTCCAAAATCGATTCTGGAGAGGCTAGACTGACTGTTATGTTGCTGAAGTTCTTCTTGATCTTCTGCGTGTTACCGTAAGGCATGCGCGTGACCTCAATATGAACGTTGTGCTGGAAACCCAGCGAAAAATGTTAATCCAGTTTGACTTCCAGGCCGAGCCCCTGCAACTCTCGAACCAGCACGTTGAAGCTCTCAGGTATTCCTGGCTCGGGCATGGTTTCGCCTTTGACAATACTCTCGTACGCACGGGAGCGACCCTGCACGTCATCCGATTTGTACGTGAGCATTTCCTGCAGCACGTTAGCGGCTCCGTACGCGTATAGCGCCCAGACTTCCATTTCACCAAGTCGCTGCCCACCAAACTGAGCTTTACCCCCAAGAGGCTGCTGTGTAATCAAACTGTATGGACCGATGGACCGGGCATGGATCTTATCCTCGACGAGGTGACTCAACTTGAGCATGTAGATCTGACCGACGGTCGTTTTCTGATCAAACGGTGTGCCCGTTCGGCCATCATACAACTGCGTCCTGCCATCCACCGGAAGATCCGCTTCCTCCAACCGGGCCCGGATGTCCTCCATGGTGGCGCCATCAAAGATGGGTGTTGCAAATTTCTTCCCGAGCTTCTGACCCGCCCAGCCAAGGAGCGTTTCAAAAATCTGCCCGAGGTTCATTCGCGATGGCACCCCGAGTGGGTTCAAAACGATGTCCACAGGAGTTCCATCTTCCAGGAACGGCATGTCCTCGACAGGCACGATCTTGGCAATCACACCTTTGTTACCGTGCCGGCCAGCCATCTTGTCGCCAACCTGTATCTTTCGCTTTTTCGCTACATACACTTTGGCAAGCTGCACAATCCCGGGAGGTAGCTCGTCTCCCATCTGGACCTGGTGCATCTGCCGTTTCGAGATTCCTGTGATGCGCTTGTACTGCCGTTGGTAATTCCTAATCAGCTTGCGCGCAAGCTCATTCACCTCATCATCATTGGAATAAACCGTGTGCGAAGTAAGTTGGATCGGCTCGATTCCCTTGAATGCCGTAGCCACAATCTTTGAGCCCTCGGGTACTAGCACGTGTCCCGCCCTGTCCTCAATCGACTGCGGGGCCGCACCTTTCACGAGTGAGAAAAACCTGTTCCAGAACCTTTCATTTAGGTCCGCAAGATCACGATCGAGCTGATCGTTAATCTCCTTCTCACGTTTCGCCTCTACCTTCTTCGATTCAGGATCTAACTTCCGACGACTGAACAGCTTCGTATCGATTACTACACCCTTCATTCCCGGAGGCGCTTTGAGAGAAGCATCCTTCACGTCTCCAGCCTTGTCGCCAAAGATCGCCCGAAGAAGCTTCTCTTCAGGCGTCGGATCGGTCTCCCCTTTCGGAGTAATCTTGCCAACGATGATGTCACCAGCCTTTACCTCGGCACCTACACGGATAACTCCTCGCTCGTCCAAATCCTTCGTTGCTTCTTCCGAAACATTCGGGATCTCCCGGGTGAGTTCTTCCTGTCCGCGTTTGGTGTCGCGAACCTGCAACTCAAACTCTTCAATGTGTACAGACGTGTAAATGTCTTCGGACACGAGACGCTCAGAAAGAATAATCGCATCCTCAAAGTTGTAACCTCGCCATGGCATGAAAGCAACGAGCACGTTCTTGCCAAGTGCCAATTCACCTGCGTCGGTAGAGAACCCATCCGTAAGTACCGTCCCTTTGGAAACGCGCTCACCGACTTTTACAATCGGCCTCTGGTTGATGCACGTGTCCTGGTTGGTCCTGCGGAATTTTATAAGATCGTAGGTGACGCTGTGGTCGTCGAAACTCAGTTCGTCGTCATCTTTTGGATCGTAGTTGATGACAATTTGATTGCCGTCAACACGCTCTACCACGCCTGCTCCCTCGGCAACAATCACAGCGCGTGAGTCCTTCGCCACTCTACCTTCCAGTCCAGTACCGACATAGGGAGAATCCGGGCGCAAGAGCGGTACTCCCTGTCGCTGCATGTTCGATCCCATCAAGGCACGGTTCGCATCGTCGTGCTCAAGGAATGGAATAAGACTAGCTGCCGGCGACACAATTTGGTTCGGCGAGATGTCCATGAACTGGACTTGGTCCGCCGTGACCACCGGGAAATCCCCTTTGTGGCGACACTTTACGTACTTATTCTCGAACTTATTCTTTTTGTCCAACGGCGCGTTAGCCTGGGCAATAATCGAATTGTCCTCCTCCTCTGCACTTAGGTATTTTATCCGGTTTGAGACTTTACCGTCCTTCACCGTTCGGTAAGGGGTTTCGATAAACCCGAACGAGTTTACCTGGGCATGAACACAGAGGGAGGAGATGAGTCCAATATTTGGACCTTCCGGGGTTTCAATCGGGCAGAGACGGCCGTAGTGCGTGTAGTGCACATCCCGAACCTCGAAGCCCGCACGCTCCCGCGTCAAGCCACCAGGGCCCAGCGCCGACATTCTTCTCTTATGCGTAAGCTCAGCCAATGGATTTGTCTGATCCATAAACTGACTAAGTTGATTCGTGCCAAAGAATGTGTTGATTACGCTCGACACCGTCCGCGCATTAACGAGGTCTTGCGGAGTGAAATTCTCCGCATCCCGCAGATTCATTCGCTCTTTGATAGTTCTGGCCATCCTGGCCAGTCCAAGAGAAAACTGCGCTGCCAATTGTTCACCAACCGTTCTCACCCTTCGGTTGCCCAGATGATCAATGTCATCCAGAGAGCTCCTTCCGTTCTGCAACAGAACAAGTTCTTTTACTATGGCAATGATGTCCGTGCGTGTTAACGTCTGCGTATCCAGGTCTTCCGAAAGCCGGAGCCTGGTATTGATACGATAACGACCTACCTGTCCGAGGTCGTAGCGCTTGTCGCTAAAGAACAAACGATCAAGTACACCCCGCGCCGTGTCGATGTCAGGTGCCTCCGTACCACGAAGTTGCAAATACAGATATTCGAGTGCTTCTTCCTCCGACTTGGTCGGATCCTTTTTGATCGTGTTGAGCAGCGTGCTTCGATCGATGTCATCCTCGTTGCTCGACTCCCTCACAAGGAAAAATTCTTCAACACCAGCTTCTTTCAGCGTGTCATAGTCTTCTTCTACCAGCTCGTGCCCAAGTGGCAGAACAACCACCCGCTCCTTTTTCTCCTCCAGCACTTCGCCTGTCTCCTCATCCACGATTTCGCTTATCAGCGTCTTGTGCAGGGTCGTTGCCAGTTTTCGGCCGATCGCCTTCTTGAAACCGCGCTTGGTCGATGTTGAAACAGACTCCGCGAGATCAAACAGGTTGACCAGCTCGGAATCGCTTGAAAATCCAAGAGCTCGGATAAGGGTCGTTACTGGTAGTTTCTTCTTTCGGTCGATGTACGCCCACATCACATTGGATACATCGGTCGCAAATTCTATCCACGATCCCCTAAACGGGATTACGCGCGCAGAATAGAGCTGCGTGCCGTTCGGGTGCATCTTCTGACCAAGAAAAACGCCAGGACTACGGTGGAGTTGTGATACCACTACTCGTTCCGCCCCGTTAATAACAAACGTTCCCCTCCCTGTCATAAAGGGGAGGTTTCCCAGATAAACCTCTTGCTCAATCGCCTCTTCCGCCTCATCCTCATCCTCATCCTCTTTCCGCGACAACCGCAGCATCGCTTTCAAAGGGACAGAGTATGACAAGCCCTGCGCGATACACTCGTCGACCGTGTGCTTCGGCGTATCGAGGATGTAGTGGATGAACTCGAGCGTGTACTTTTCCCGGCTATCAAAAATCGGAAAATGTTCGAGGAAGGTTTTCTGCAAACCCATTTCCTCTCGCTCCTCGGGTAACTTGTTGTCCTGAACAAACATTCTGAACGATTCCAATTGTACGTCCAGAAAATCTGGGTAGTCTTTTACCTGCTTGATAGTCCCAAAAGAGACCCTTGCAGCTTCGCCACTCGTTTTGGCCATATGCTCGCTAATGGAGATGGTGCAACTATTGTCGCGGATGGTATGCTAAAGAACGGGTAGGCAATCGCAATTGCCCGATAGTGTTGACCATGCCCCGTACAAGGTCAACACAGGACCAGCCAATCGCTGGTCCTGGAATTTTCGCGCTAAGTGAGTTCGACTTCCGCGCCTGCTTCTTCCAGCTTGGACTTTACAGCTTCAGCCTCGTCTTTTGCCACTCCTTCCTTGATCGGGCTCGGAGCTCCGTCAACCAGAGCCTTCGCTTCTTTGAGTCCAAGTCCGGTGATTCCGCGGACTTCCTTGATCACTGCAATCTTGTTTCCACCTACAGCTTTCAATACTACGTTGAATTCTGTTTTCTCTTCTGCGGCCTCACCGCCACCGCCTCCGGCAGGACCAGCAACAGCGACCGCGGCAGCTGCCGGCTTGATGCCATACTCGTCTTCCAGCACCTGCGCCAGATCCGTCGCTTCTTTGATCGTAAGCCCAACTAGCTGTTCAGCAATTTTATTGATATCTGCCATTGTCTTTTTTTCTCCTGCAGCGGTCTCCGTCTTCTCGACTACGCTGCCAATTAAGGGTTAGTAATAATTATGCCTCTGCCTTCTCTGCGATCGCTTTGATCGCGCCAACCAGATTGCTTCCGGCGGCTTGAAGTCCTGAGACAACATTCGTCATTGGTGAGTTGAGCAACGTGATAATCTCGCCGAGCAACTCGTCGCGGGACTTGAGCGCAGCAAGCACGTCAAGCTGATCCGTGCGGAAAACACTCCCGTCTACAAGCGCGGCCTTCAATCCAGGCTTCTCACCCTTCGATTCTTTGTGGAACTGCTTAAAGACCTTTGCAACAACCGACGGCTCCGGACTTGTTGCAAGCGCAGTTGGCCCTTCCAGGAATTCGTACAAACCGTCGTACTCCACATCCGATTGCTCAAGCGCAATTTTGAGTAGTGTATTTTTGACAACACGCAGCGATGCACCTTCTTTTCGTAGTCGGTCGCGAAGAACAGTCGCCTCAGACACCGACATTCCAGAAACGTCTGAAAGGTATATCGTATCAACACCTTCGATGATGTTGGCAATCGTCGCTACTTCTTGATCTTTTTGTGCTTTTGTAAGAGCCATCTGCCTAAACTGTTTATCTAACTTCGTTCAGAAGTTCACTTCGGTCGAGGGCTACACCCGGACCCATGGTTGTAGAAAGCGTCACCGAGCGCATATAAATTCCCTTCGCGGAACTTGGCCTGAGCCGGAGCACCTCCTTGAGGAATGCGATGGTGTTTTCCCGCAGCTGCGCTTCTGTAAACGAAGCCTTGCCGACCGATGT
Source organism: Rhodothermales bacterium (assembly GCA_965224105.1). Lineage (GTDB taxonomy): Bacteria > Bacteroidota > Rhodothermia > Rhodothermales > JABDKH01 > CBDCYH01. Next base: position 880,719 of record CBDCYH010000001.1, read on the forward strand.
ATGCAGGTTACCAAACTTGTCAACCCGGAAATCGATTTGCCCAGCTTTTACTTGCTGGACTGCCTTGCCCACATCCATCGTCACGGTTCCGCTTTTCGGATTCGGCATAAGTCCCCGGGGGCCTAGAAACCGTCCAAGCCTACCGACCTTTGCCATCACGTCGGGTGTCGCGATCAGAACATCAAAATCTGTCCACCCATCGTTCTGGATCTTTTCGACATAATCATCGAGACCAACATGATCCGCGCCGGCCTCCTTTGCCTCTGCATGTTTGGCTTCATTGGCCAGCACCAGTACCCGCACCTCTTTGCCGGTGCCATGCGGCAACGCGACTGTACCGCGCACCATCTGGTCCGCATGCCTGGGATCGACACCTAACTTCACATCGCAGTCGACAGATTCGTCGAACTTACACGAGGCGCCTTTCTTAACCACGGTTACGGCACTTTCCAGATTGACCGGGCCGTCAAGTTCTTTTAATAGTTCCAGCGCCTTCGAATAGCGCTTCCCCTTTTTAGCCATTTGCCTTTTTCGTTGTGCGGTGCAAACGCCGGTTGTCGCGGCTCCCGCAGAGTGTTATGATTCGGGTCTACCTGTAACTGTAAGACCCATCGATCGCGCAGTGCCAGCAATCATCGAAGCTGCCTGCTGAATATCGAATGCGTTAAGGTCCTCCATCTTCGTTTCGGCAATCTCGATGCACTGATCCCAGGTCACCGATCCGACTTTCTCACGCAACGGATCCGCCGCGCCAGACTCCAAACCCGCTGCATTCTTCAGTAGAATCGCTGCTGGGGGGCTCTTGATGATGAAAGAAAACGACTTGTCCGCAAAGACAGTTATAACCACGGGAAGTACCAGTCCCATCCTGTCCTGCGTCGCAGCATTAAACTGCTTACAAAACTCCATGATGTTCACCCCATGCTGGCCTAGCGCGGGCCCGATCGGAGGTGCTGGGTTGGCCTGGCCGGCCTTTATCTGGAGCTTGATGTACCCATCAATCTTTTTTGCCATGTATGCTCTATGCGGTTCATGCGCCAGACTGCCGGCTCCCGCTTGTAGGGTTGATTTCTGGCCTTACCGAAAATCGGCCAAGACCAGTCTTATGCGTGCATTGAGAGTCTGTTCCCGGTGATCACTCTTCATGCTCGACCTGAAGGTAGTCGAGCTCCAATGGCGTCTTCCGACCAAAAATCGACACCATCACTTTCACCTTCATTTTATCTGCATAAACCTCTTCGACAAAACCGGTGAAGTTGTTGAACGGTCCGTCTACCACCTTGATGGCGTCACCCACCCGAAACGGTATCTCGGGCTGCTCGCCCGCTTCCCTCACCTCGTCTATCTTGCCAAGAATCCGATTCACTTCATCCTGCCGCAGTGCCGTCGGAGTGTCTCCCGTGGTCAGAAAACCAACAACCGAGGGTACACCCGAGATCACATGCTGCAATTCCTTGTCCAATAATGCGTTCAGCAAAATGTATCCGGGGAAAAAGGTCTTTTCGCGAGTCCGCTTCTTACCCTTGCGCATCTCGAAAACAGTTTCCGTGGGAATCATGATGTCGCCAATTTTTTCGGAAATGCCAAGGCGATCCGCTTCGCTTTCGAGGTAGCTTTTTACCTTCTTTTCGTGCCCCGAAAACGTTCTCAGGACATACCACTTCTTTTCTGTTGCCGCGACAGCCACGGGCTTCCTCCGACTCTCGTCTAGTAGATGAGTTCTAGGGCGCGACTAATGACCAAGTCCGCACCGTATATGAATAAAGCAATCGCAAGAGACGCTACAAGGGTTACGATTGTATTGCTGATGAGTTCGCTTCTGGACGGCCAACTGACCTTTGCCATCTCCTTGCGCACATCCTGAAGGTAAGCGATAATTTTTCCCATTCTCAGATCCAGATATTTCTGTTTACTGCACGGGCGGCAGGACTCGAACCTGCAGCCTGCGGTTTTGGAGACCGCTGCTCTGCCAATTGAGCTACGCCCGTGTGCCCTGCCCAACGAGCAATGCTAGCCAGAGGCAATCTCTATGTCCTTAGTCGAGGATTTTGGTTACGACACCAGCGCCGACCGTCCGACCACCTTCACGGATCGCAAAGCGCAATCCCTCTTCCATCGCAACCGGCACGATAAGCTTCACCTTGAACTGCGTGTTATCTCCAGGCATCACCATCTCCACGCCCTCCGGCAACTCGATGTCACCCGTCACGTCCGTCGTACGGAAGTAAAACTGCGGACGATACCCTTTGAAGAACGGCGTGTGCCGACCACCCTCGTCCTTCGACAACACGTACACCTCAGCTGTAAACTCCTTGTGCGGCTTTACGCTGCCCGGCTTGCACACAACCATCCCCCGCTCAACCGCCGTCTTGTCAATGCCCCGAAGCAACAAACCAACATTGTCCCCTGCCTCTCCGCGATCCAGCAGCTTCCGGAACATCTCCACACCCGTCACCACCGAGTTTAGATTCTCCTCCTGCATTCCAATAATCTCCACCGGATCGCTCGAGTTGATCACACCGCGCTCAATTCGACCCGTCACAACCGTACCTCGGCCCGTGATCGAAAATACATCCTCCACCGGCATCAAGAACGGCTTGTCCATATCGCGTTCCGGAGTCGGGATGTAGCTGTCTACATGGCCCATCAGCTCCAGTACCTTGTCCTCCCACTCCGATTCTCCGTTGAGCGCCCCCAAAGCACTACCTGCCACTACCGGTATCTCGTCTCCAGGAAACTCATACGTGTCCAGCAATTCACGCACTTCCATCTCCACCAGCTCCAACAACTCCTCGTCGTCCACCAGGTCCACCTTGTTCAAAAACACCACGATGTACGGAACCCCTACCTGACGGGCAAGAAGAATGTGCTCCCGCGTCTGTGGCATCGGGCCGTCGGTCGCTGCTACCACCAGAATCGCACCGTCCATCTGCGCGGCTCCCGTGACCATGTTCTTTACATAGTCTGCGTGGCCCGGACAGTCCACGTGCGCGTAATGACGATTCTCTGTCTCGTACTCCACGTGCGCCGTCGCGATCGTAATACCACGCTCGCGCTCTTCCGGAGCGTTGTCGATCGAATCAAACGAACGTATCTCGTTGCCTGTCACGCGCTTGGACAGTACCGTGGTGATTGCTGCTGTCAATGTGGTCTTCCCGTGATCCACGTGACCGATCGTTCCCACGTTCACATGGGGCTTGTTTCGTTGAAATGTCTCCTTCGCCATAGCTGTTCTAAGAGGCTGATGTTAATTCAAAATGTTATCCAGGAGCCGCCTACCGGATTTGAACCGGTGACCCCTTCCTTACCATGGAAGTGCTCTACCACTGAGCTAAGGCGGCCAGGCACACCCGTTGAGCGGGAGACGGGATTCGAACCCGCGACCCTCAGCTTGGAAGGCTGATGCTCTACCATCTGAGCTACTCCCGCTAATGTCTGTGTCATACGCATTTCAGTTACCGTGGGCAGGGAAGGATTCGAACCTCCGTACTCGTACGAGATCAGATTTACAGTCTGACGCCTTTAACCACTCGGCCACCTGCCCATCCCACGTCTGGAGCTGGCAGAGGGACTTGAACCCCCAACCTGCTCATTACAAGTGAGCTGCTCTACCAATTGAGCTATGCCAGCCTGTAACCAAAGCGCACATTTGGGACAATCTTGCAAATTTAGTGACTGGCGGAACCCTGAGTCAACCCTGACGGAGTTAATGATCAATGAAGCTGTTCTCCGTTTTTCGCCTCTTCAACGGCCTCCTCAGCGTCCTCACGACGCTTCATCAGTACAAACCGTACCAGCTGGAATAACGCGAGACAGGCCAAAAGGAGCATTACCGCCCGGCCATAATTCCGGAGGTACTGCCGCACCGTCTCCCAATTCTCGCCAAGCAGGTAGCCTACGTAACCAATTGTGGCCGTCCACACCAGGCCACTGATCGCCGCGCAAATCGCGGTCATCCGCTTATTCATCCTGGCAATACCGACCGTGATGGATATCACCGCCCGCAGTCCACTCAGAAACCTGTTCAACAGAACAATGCCAAACCCCCATTTGTCAATCCGCAGCTGGACCCTCCGTACATGCCTGGCCTTGACCCATCTGAACTTGTCCTTCTCGATGACGCGCTCCCCGAGGGTCGCGCCTATCCAGTACATCGTCATAAAACCAACAGTGGCTCCGACCGTCGAGATCGCGACAACAATTGGAAGCGACAGTACACCAAGACTCGCGAGGTAACCACCGAAAACAACGATCACATCACCTGGCATCGGAGGGATGAGATTCTCCGAATAGGTAACTGCAAGAATCAGCAGGTAGGCCCACACGGGTGATAGCGTGGCCATCCAATCAATAAACTGTGGGACCCAATCCGCCATACTACTCTGCTATAAGAGTACAAACAGCGTACGCCGCCGCGCCATCCCCCGAGCCAATGAACCCCATGCGCTCCGACGTTGTCGCTTTAACTGAAACGGCGTCACGCTGACACTCAAAAACATTCGCGATATTCTGGCGCATTTTTTCTATGTGTTCGCGCAACTTCGGCTGCTCCATCACGATTGTCGCATCGATATTGCCAACACGAAACCCTGCTTTGCCCACTTTGACATTCACCTGCCTCGACAACTCCATGCTGTCGGCGTCCTTCCAGCTTGCATCGTCATCAGGAAAGTGCGCACCAATATCCCCTAGCGCTGCCGCACCCAACACCGCATCGATTATAGCATGCAGCAAGACGTCGGCATCAGAGTGTCCGAGCAGTCCGCGAGTATACGGTATCGTCACACCGCCAATGACGAGAGCGCGATCCTCGGCAAATCGATGCACGTCATAACCAAATCCGATGCGAATCATCTGTTGTCAACCTGTTCGCGCCGACCAGAGGGCCTGCGCAAGTTCCCAGTCTTCAGTAACTGTGAGTTTAATGTTGGTCGATTCTCCAACCACTACATGGACGGCATGCCCAAGCGACTGTACAAGGGCTACTTCGTCGGTAACTGAGGTATCATCAGTTGACAAAAAAGCATTCCTCAAAATCTCTGCAGCAAACACCTGTGGAGTTTGCATCCTCCACACACTGCCACGCTCAATCGTATCGCCAAAAACGTTGCCTTGCGCCACGCTCCGTGCAGTATCCGTTAGCGCAACGGCCAACGCCGCAGCACCATTCTCCTTCGCACATGCGACCACTTCCTTGATTTTCGCACGGGAAACGAACGGTCGCACCGCATCATGAACAACCACCCAGTCGACATCACCAAGCGCCTCAAACCCATTACGGACCGAGGCATTGCGTGTTGCACCACCTGCCACAAACCTGGCTCGCGTGCCTTCCAGGAGCTCTCCGGCCAGGACCATGTCCTCCTCAGGAACAACGACAACCAGATCATCCGCGATTCCTTCAAACAACCTTGCGGAAACTCGCACTACCGACTCTCCGGATAGCTCTCGAAATTGTTTCTTTTGCCCGCCAAGGCGCGACCCAAAGCCTGCCGCAGGAAGTATAACTCCAATGCTGTGCGACACGCCCTCAGATTCCTATTTGACAAACATGGCATCGCCGAAGGAGAACAGGCGATAACCTTCTTTGATTGCAACCTCGTACGCTTCCCTCACAAACTCGTACCCTCCAAATGCAGACACAAGCATTAGCAGTGTGCTCTTGGGCATATGAAAATTGGTAAGCAATCTTTCTACAATCCGAAAATCGTACTGCGGATAAATGAACTTGTCCGTCCAACCTGTACTTGCCTTTAGTTTATGTGCAGCCGAAAGACTCGACTCAACCGCTCGAACAACCGTTGTGCCCACTGCGGTTACGTGATGATCTTTCGACGAAAGGGCCATGTTGACAGCCTCCGAAGTTTCGAGTGGGATGTGGTAGTATTCTGAATCCATCCTGTGCTTCGTGAGATCTTCCACCTCCACCGAGCGAAACGTGCCTAGCCCAATATGCAACGTTACTGTTTTGATGATCACGCCTTGCTCCCTGAGCTGAGTAATCATGGCTGGCGTAAAATGGAGACCCGCCGTTGGCGCCGCAACAGCTCCCCGGTTGTCAGCGAAGATGGTCTGGTACCTGTATTTGTCCTCTGGCTCTACCGAACGCTTGATATACGGCGGGATTGGGGTAAGCCCAATCTCGTCTATCTTTTCATATAGCTCGTCGTTCGACCCGTCGAAGACAAACCGGATCGTGCGACCTCGAGAGGTTGTGTTGTCAATCACCTCGGCCACTAACCCATTTTCAAAGTAGAGCTTATTCCCGATTCTGATTTTGCGGGCAGGGTCCACTATAACATCCCACAGCCGGCTCTCTGGATTGAGCTCTCTAAGCAGGAATACTTCGATCTTGGCTCCCGTCTTTTCCTTGTTGCCGAAGAGACGAGCTGGAAACACCTTCGTGTCATTCACAACCAGTACATCGCCTTCTTTGAAGTACTCGACAATATCCGAGAACTGCCGATGCTCAATCGATTGAGATTCGCGGTCGAGCACCATCAAGCGGGAGCTACCTCGGGGTTCTGCCGGATACTTGGCAACTGCCTTTGCGGGATACTCGTATGAAAAGTGTGAAAGCTTCATAAGGGGAGGATTCGTTCAGAAGGGCCAACGCCGCCCTCACATAAATTGCGTGACTGGACCGCGTCGTGCTTTTTGCAGCCGGGAAAGATAGGCCAAATCACGCCCTGGAACAACCTCAGCTGTCGAAAGGGCTGCTCGCCAGGGACTAGCGTATGATCTGAAAAACGTAACCCTCAATGGAATTGGTGCCCCGAACCAGGTACGTGCCCGCGGGGACCCTGTCCACTTCCACAGCAATTTCGTGAGATCCAGGGGCCAGGTTCGAAACGTCCTCCTGCAGCACGACTCGACCCAACAGGTCCAGTATTTCCAGCTTAAGGTATCCTGGCTCCTGTACCTCAACCGGTACCACGAGGCGGCTCGATGTCGGATTCGGATATGGCTCACCGAGCGAATGAGTAAAACGATCGACCGTCTCGTTTGCGACAAATCCGGCTTCCAAGACCTCACCTGTTTCGAGATCCACAAATACATCCAGGCGGGCGAAAGGGAAATTTTCCGGAGAAAGGAATGAGATTTTCCAAAAAAGCTCACCCAATGCCGGACGAAAATCCAGGTCAAGATCTCCCCCTTCCATTTGGATTCGAACGTCCACAGTGTCCGGGTAATCATCTATGAAGTCCGAACCACCATTGGCCACAGCGGTGGCCATCGCAGTGCCAGAGTCAATATAGTTGGGTGTTATCGACAACTGCGATGCGATGGTTCCAGTTACTGGAAGTTCAGTGCCTGAAACGGTAAGCGGGTCTACGGTAACTGATGTGACCTTATCCAGGGTTGGTGAATAAAATCGGTATCTCCAATTAAAAGCTGATCCATCCTCAAACACGCGACCCAGGGACGGTCCGAACTGCCCGAAGATTTCCATCAACAGGTTATCGGAGGCCGCTGCTGTCGCGTTGGTTTCGGCGAGCTGGGTGTAAGCGGCTGCCGTATTCGTTTCGAACGAATAAAGAGAAAGTGCGATCGAGGACAAATTTCCAGATGCTGGGATGGGATCAGGAGTGAAGTCGCCGTCAGGATCATAATAGCCGTATGACCCAATAACGCTTCCAGTATTATCGGCAAAGTTCAGGGCGAGAGGATAGAATCCACCATCGCGCACATTGTCAAAGGTGAAATTGCCAGAAGCGTCTGCAACTGTCGCCGACTTCACGGTCCAGAAATCAGATTCAACAAAATACTCTTCGAGCAAAACCACAACGGTGAACCCGAGGTCCATACTCGCTTGGGTGGAACCAAATGTTGGAGCAACGCCATCAGCCGCCATGGCGACAAGATTTCGTTTAAGTAGTGGTTCCAGTTTGGCACGTTCCGGAATAAGCTTGTTCGTCTTGCGACTGCCGAAAGTAGCAGCGCCGTCGATGGTTCGACTTCCGGATGATGATGCCGTCGTATAGTTAAGTGCGATCGGGACGCCCATCCGGTTCCCACTTTCGGATTCAACGCCAAAGGCGAAGAATGACATGTCGACATTCGCATCGTGCGTCATCTCAAAGAAGACGATCGTCAGTTCGTTGTTGTTGTCAAATGCGTGGCCCAGCATTCCCACACTTGCCATACTCTTTGGTGACCAAAAGAACTTGGACAGGAAGTCGGTACCAAAGGGAGGGGTTGGTTGCGACAATTCAAACTCAACCCTGTACTCGCTCGCAACGTTCGTCTGATCCTCGGTCGGATCTGTCGAGACTACGCTAACATCTTGAGCCCTGGAAGGGTGCGCGGCAACGAACATCGCCACTGCAAGCACCATGATTTTGATTTGTTTCATTGCTGCGTTTAGTGCATACAAAAAGACCAGCACTGCGAGGGGCAGTGCTGGTCATAAAGGCTTGAACAAGCTATTGTTCCTACCACATATTCAGTGAACCAGCGGTCACTATTGGTAGCTGTTTATGCTCTTCAATTTGCGGAGCTACAAACGGCTTTTTGACTTGCTTTTTCATTGTTGTCTCTATTAAGTGTGTTTATAGCTATTTCAGCAGCAGTAGCTGCTTTGTGTGTGTAAAGTCCCCTGCCTCGAGGCGGTAGAGATACACTCCACTTGGCACAACCGCACCGAGTTCATTTCGACCGTCCCATGATACCGTGTGCGCACCGGCCTGTAGCGTACCCGTTGCCAGTGTTTTAACCAGCTGTCCAGTCACGTTGTATACGCTAAGTACGACGTCTGCAGACTGCGAAAGCTCGAAACCGATCGAAGTTGTTGGATTGAACGGATTCGGATAGTTCTGTCCGAGGACAGCTGCTTCGACAACCTCCCCTCCCTCGTGCATATTAAGCTGGGGATCAACGACGACCGTCCTATCGCAGAGGTCGACAAGGTGTGCAAAGAAGAACGATGACCGTTGCTCTGGGGCCTCAAGTGTGACTGTAACGGAGAGTGGTGCTGTGACGCCTTGCATGAGTGTCCATACACCATCCACCAACTCAAACTGGTCAATGCCAACCGCCGAGATGACCGCGTTGTCCGCATCGGTGAGGTAGATTTCTTTAATTCCCGTTTCTGATGTAACCGTAAACTGGGCAGAGCCATTTCCAACGTTGAAGAATTCACCGTCCCATGCTGGCGGTTCTGCTAGTTCGCAAACATCGATGTCACAACCCGGGCCGTTAATTGTGGCGTGCCCGACTGTTTGAGTTTTGGCGGCCACTGGCGTTGGTTGTATTGGATACAGTTTTGACAGCGTGAACGAAAACTCATACACATCATTGTTCTCGTCTCCATCGCCGTCGTAGTCTTCTCCCGTATTCCACTTAATTCCTGAGACTCCCGTTGTTGGATCGAGGCCAAAGTCTACTTCACCTATCTGGCCGTTGTTGTCGCCTTCCTTCGGCGTCCAATCAACAATTTCGTCGGTATCAATACAGAGACCTAGCGTCCAGTGGCTAAGGTCCTTGCCAGCAATTTCGGAAACGCGATAGGTCCATGTATAGCCCGCATCGGATGTACCTAGAAATTCAATTTTGTATTGATCTCCACCGCTTGTGGTGATCGTCGTCATATCCTGTGCAGCAACCTGATTGGCACCAGCAATCGCAACGATGGCGAGCAGGAGTAGTATCGTCTTGTGCATAATGTCCTTATTTGAGATGGTCAAAATGAGAATCGCGCCAGGTACTAGCCGCAACTACAGTGGAGGCTTTGATTGATGAGACGGCTGCGTTTCATCAATCGTGGCCTAGAAATGCATAACTCAGACTAGCTGTGTCGGAGCGACAGGCATAACCTTAACTCCCTGAGACGCATTTGCAGGCGGTGATGCACGAATCATTCCATAGGCTTGCCTTCTCAAAACTTGGCCACAAAAAAAGGCCGACGCTGCAAGCAGCGCCGGCCTTTTCGCACAATTGATGTGCTTCTAACCTAGTTCCACATGTTAAGGGAACCTGCCGTTACCACCGGCAATTGTTTGTGCTCGTCAATTTTCGGAGCGACAAAAGGCTTTTTAGTTTGCTTTTTCATTTTCTACTCGTGTTGAAAATTGATGAGTCTACTTGAGAAGTAGAAGTTGTCTTGTCTGTGAGAAATCACCTGCCTCGAGTTTGTAGAGATAAACTCCGCTAGGTGCGAAGGCACCCGCCTCGTCACGGCCATTCCACGTTACGGTGTGGGCTCCTGCCTCGAACTGACCAACGGCCAGAGTTCGTACCAGGCGACCGACCACATCGTAAACCTTCAGGCTCACAACAGCTGATTCTGTCAACTCAAATCCGATGTTTGTTTCGGGGTTGAACGGGTTAGGATAGTTCTGGCTCAGTGCGGCGACCTCTACCACTTCACTGGCTTCATGCAGATCGAGGTTCGGGTCAACAACTACTGTCCTTTCGCAACAGTCAACGATGTTCGCAAAGAAGAATGATGACCGTTCTTCTGGAGCGTTCAACTTAACGGTTACTTCGTTCGGAGCAGTTTCGCCATCGTTCAATGTCCACGTACCGTCAGTATTGGTAAATACTGCTGGCTGGACGTCTGCGATCTCAGCGTTGTCTGCCTCGGTGAGGTAGATTTGCTTGACGCCTGATTCAGAGGTCACTGTAAAGTAGGCCATACCGCCGCCGACGTTTGAGAACTCACCATCCCACATTGGAGGATCGGCTGTCTGGCAAACATCTACGTCGCAGCTTGGCCCGTCAATCGTTGCGGATCCAATTCCATCTGCGCCGCCTGTTTTCATTGCCACGTCTGTCGTGCCAACCGGATAAACTGCATCAAGAGTGAAGGAGAAAACCTGCATGTCGCCTGCATTCTCGCCGTCACCGTCGAAGTCTCCTCCGGTGTTCCACTTGATGCCCGTTACGCCAGTCGTTGGATCCAGTCCAATTTCGACCGCGCCTATACCGCCACCGTTGTCACCCTCAATTGGAGACCATTCGACAACTGCTCCAGCATCGACACATAGACCGAGAGTCCAGTGGCTGAGGTCTTGACCGCTGATTTCAGTCACTTTATATGACCATGTCAAGCCACCGTTTGAAGTGCCAAGAAATTCGATGTTGTACTGGTCTCCTCCGGGAGTTGTAATCAAGGTTTCGGTCTGGCCGAAAGAGGCCTGGACCATAAACAGTGATAGCACGGAGCACAACAGTAGCTGTACCGCTTTTTTCATGATATTGATTGTTAGAATTGTTTGGTTTCGAACAGCATCCTCATGATAAGGAGGCCATTCAACTATAAAATTACCAGACCATTAAGCTTGGGAGAACCCCCCAAAATGGCCGTTTTGATCGATCTGCTCTGGGAATGCGTTAGGAAAGTACATCTATCTAACGAAAACCGCAATGAAATTCGGACACCTATTCAAGAGATTTCTTGTATGAATAGCCAGATTCTGCGACGTTCAACAAAAGTACTTTTCGTCCACCTTAAAACGCTTCAGTCACCCGCCATTTTGCTTAACCGGTTTCTTTGGAAAAAGTAACTTCCTAACAGCAATTTCACGCACGCCAAACCCCGCTTCAAACGGCCGGAAATAGAGTCCATCGGACTCTCCGGTGCGAATCTCTCGCGGCCCTAAGACCCCCCGGACCGGGTACGTCCGATCATCTTGTCCGTCCGCACGGAAAATCAGCTCGAAAGAGAACTCGCTGGAATCTTCCAGCGAGTTCCCGAGCTTGATAACCACCCCATCCCCCGAATCAAGTGCATAAAGGATGTACGAGATTGTCAGCCCGTCTTTAACAGCAATTGGCTTCCAGGCCCATTCGCCCGGGCTCCCCTGCGCCACAACGATTCCGCTCGATATGACCAGAAGTATCAAGCCAAAGAAAGGCTTAGCCACAAATAACAAGTGTCGACTCAAACCCGGCACAAAAGAAAAGGGACTCCGCATTCATAACGGAGTCCCTTTTGTAAAGATTCGGGTCGACTGGGTCAGTCGATTGAAGTCGCAGCGGCCAACTTTTCGTTCGGCAGGTACTCGTTAAAGTCCAACGCAGTCACAAACCCGTCAAGATTATAATCTGCGAATCTGTATCCAGTCTGAGCTGCCTTCTCGTCTGGTAAATAGACATTGAAATCGAGCGCTGTGACGAACGAGTCGATATTGCCATTGGCGGCGTACATCCCATATACACCTGCCTCCAGAAGCTTCATGGGATTCGTTCCGAAAGCCTGAGTACTGGCAGACGAAAAGTCGTATTGCGTCATCGCACCAGTAGAAAGGGTTACAACACCAGCTGTCATCACAGGCAGGTGATTCCGGTGTCGTACTACTATGTAATAATCTCCGGCAGGAACCCCCGAAAAGGCTACTTGCGAACTCAGATCCGAGGCTTCGACAACCACTCCATCAATCCCAACAACTGCAGCTTTCTGCGCAACTCGAGTACTTGGATCCGTACCGGTCCGCAATTCAACAAGCACCCAATCGGTCCCCTGCCCTGTCGGCCAGGACGCACCAACAGACTCCGTTCCAGCGTCATACTCAAGCACAGTACCGTCGTACTCGGATCCACTAAAAGGCTGACCCGTCGGCGCTATAGAACCATCCGTGAGCGTCGAGCTCATCATATTTGATGTTGTGTTGTAAGCCCCTTCCAGCCAGACCTTAACGTTGACGTTCAGTATGACCTTACCCGTCTCTACTTCATTCCTGTCGTCTGTGGACGCTAGTGCAAGCCCTGAGAACCCAAACACAAGAGCTACAAAGACAACAACAGCTTTCTTACAAATCATGTCTATCCTCGTTTTATCTGTGCTACTTCAGTAAGGTGATAGACCTAGTCGTGCCAAACGTCTGGCCTTTTATCTGGACCAGATATAGGCCGGATGTCAAACCCGCCCCGTCAACATCAAAGGTATACTGCTCATTCGCGCTCAACGTGCCAGAATGGAGCGTTCCAACCATTTGACCCAAGGAGTTATACAGTCCTATTTCAACCTCCTGCGTAGAGCCCACCGCAAGCGTGAACGTCGCCGTCGGATTAAAAGGATTTGGGTAGATGTCGGTAAGAGCATATTCCCCTGGGACTTCAACAGTCAGTTCGACCGCATCGGAATACTCAAACGAACCATCAGTATCGACAATCTTAAGCCTGAAGGAATGGGTGCCTGGGTCAAGATCCGATGTGTCAAAAGAATACTCCGAACCAGATCCCGCGGCTTCAACAAACCCCAACTCATCCCAGCCTTCCATGCCCTTATGCTCTACAGCAAATCCTGACGTACCAACCTCGCTAGCAGTTGACCAAGCCAGTCGGACTCGACTGCCATCCACGAATCCGTCGAACGAACCCAGTTCCACGGGTAAGTTTGGATCACACTGGATACCCGTCGCATCTCCCCACATGTCAGGCGCATATGCAATGATATTGCCTGTATTGTTGTTGTTTGACTGACTGTCGAAGTAGCCGACGGTACCAGTTGGCTGAAAAAATGTAAGATCGGTGGTACCATCTGTGACACATTGCGCGGTGATTGCAAATTCGATCACACGCATGTTTGAATTAGCGTCATAAACAGCTGGGATATCATGGCCGACGCCATTACCCGGAGAAACGCCCGTCCCCTGAATACTCAAGCGGACGAAAGTCGCATTATCAGTAACCGACACTCCATAACCTTGGGCAAAGCCAAAGGCTCCGTTTGACGAATTGACGTACGTTAGATGGTTGCTGTCATACTGAATGTCCAGCGTAACCGACCCAAGTGTACTCGGGCTAATGCCCGTGACTTTATTCTCAACTTGGACTAATAGCGTACCTCCGGCGGCCATGTCATTTTGGGTGACATTCAATTGCACCTGAGCACTCTGGGCAAACAGGCCGCTGGTCCCGACCAGCATCATTACGGCAGTTAGGGATAACAGTAGTCGACGTATCATAAGTCTGGTGGTCCTCGTGATGGCAGTCTTGGGTTCAGAATTGTCCAGGGCTGGCTGGCTTCCTATCCGATCTCAAGAATCATACCCAGTGAAAAAAATCGTAGCAGGTGGGTCAATCCCTGACAAGATCTTTGATCTTGCCACGTATGTTTTCGACCGTGAACCCAAATTTTTCAAACAAAACTTCTGCTGGAGCAGACGCCCCATACCTGTCCAGGCCAATTATTGCCCCTTCCAGCCCGGTGAATCGCTCCCAACCCATTGAAATTCCGGCCTCAACGGCGAGTCTGGCCCTAATTTCGTTGGGTAATACAGAATCCTGGTATTCAGCGCTCTGTTGCGCAAACAGTTCCCAGGAGGGCATACTCACCACTCGAACCGCTATTCCCTCCTCCCCGAGCTTCCTCCCGGCCTCCAGGCACGTCCCAACCTCACTGCCAGTGCTTATTAGCACTGCATCGCGGTTATCCGCCCCCCACAGGACGTATCCGCCTTTATGCAGGGCGCTGGCAGAGGCACAGTCTTCGCCAAAAGTTGTCAGTCCCTGACGCGTTAGCGACAAGACAGTCGGTCCAGTCGTGTTCAACACCGCCGCTTTCCAGGCCTCTGCAGTCTCGTTCGCATCAGCTGGTCTGATGAACGTAAGATTCGGAATCGCCCTCAGCGCCATGTAGTGCTCAACCGGCTGATGCGTTGGCCCGTCCTCGCCAAGCCCGATCGAATCGTGTGTGAGAACGTAGATCACGGGCGCTCCCATCAATGCTGCGAGGCGCATAGCGGGGCGCATATAATCCGAGAAAACAAGGAAGGTCGCGCAAAACGGTCGGAGGCCCGCGTGCAAAGCCATCCCGTTGCAGATAGACGCCATCCCATGTTCGCGCACTCCGAAATAGAAGTATGAGCCCTCCTCATTCCCTTTCTGAAATCCAGTCCTGCCCTCGATGGCCGTCTTATTAGATCCAGTCAAATCGGCCGAGCCTCCGATCAGGTTCTCGATTACTCCGCCCAGCGCACTAAGAACCTTCCCACTCGATGCTCGTGTCGCAAGCTTCTCTCCTGGCGTAAACTCTGGAAGGGCGTCTTCCCAGTTGTCCGGAAGCCGACCGGCCTGCCATGCAAGAAATTTTTCAGCCAACTTGGGATGCGCCGACCGGTACGCATCAAACAGCTGATTCCATTCCCGCTGAAGCTCCTCCCCTCGATTCGCAGCATTCATATGCTCCGCCACATCACCCGGGATAAAAAACCTCTCCTGCGTTTCCCAGCCAAGATTCGCTCTTGTCAATGCCAACTCCTCGTCACCCAGCGGCGAGCCGTGCGCTTTGGCCGTGTCTTGCTTGTTCGGACTACCATAACCGATGATAGTCTGCACCCCGATAAGCGTCGGCTTACTCGTCTCGGCCTGCGCTTCTTCAAGAGCTAGCGCAATCGCGTCGATGTCATTACCATCATCAACAGCCAGTACTTGCCAACCGTACGCGTCGAAGCGCTGCGCCACGTCCTCTGTAAATGAGAGGCTTGTGCGACCATCAATGGAAATCTCATTGTCGTCGTAGAAAAAAATCAGCTTGCCCAATCCAAGATGGCCAGCCAGTGACGCCGCCTCGTGTGACACGCCTTCCATGAGGTCACCATCAGAGGCAATACCATACGTATAATGATTAACGATATCGAAATCGTCACGGTTAAAGGTCTGCGCGAGGAACGCCTCGGCAATTGCAAACCCCACGGCATTAGCAATCCCCTGACCCAGAGGACCTGTTGTAGTCTCCACCCCTTCCGTTTCGAAGTTCTCTGGATGACCTGGCGTCTTACTCTTCCACTGCCGGAACGATTTGATGTCGTCCAGTGTCAGGTTATAGCCGGTAAGATGCAACAACGAGTAGAGCAACATGGACCCGTGCCCGGCTGACAACACAAACCGGTCTCTGTCAACCCACGTGGGATCGGAGGGATTGTGGCGCAAGAAATTCTGCCACAACGTGTAAGCCATGGGTGCACAACCCATTGGCATCCCGGGATGCCCGCTGTTTGCATTCTGGACTGCATCTGCTGATAAGAATCGAATCGTGTTGATACACAACTCGTCCAGCTCTACACCGGTCGAAACGGACATTTTACCTTTGGCTTTTTGACTAAAAACAAAAGGTAGTCAGCGCCAGCGAATAAGGTTACCAGCCTATACCAAAGATTGGGCGAAAAGGCTATTTCGATTGCTCGATCAGCTGCCCAAGGCACTCTGCGCTTCGAGAATTCCTCTCCACAAATCTGCCGTTTATCATCACCGTTGGTACGCTTGAGATTCCAGCCTCGACTCCAGACGTGCGGTGGCGCATTGCCAGCGATCTATACAACTGCCGCTCGATTCGTTGCTTCATCAAGGCTTTATCTACCCCAATCTCGTCTGCTATTTCTTCCAGCTGTGTAAATGTTAAGCCCCCACCCGGTACCTGCCGCTCAAATTGGGCATCGAGCATTTCAAAAAACTTGCCCTCCTGGTGGGCATGATGCAACGCCTCAACCTGCACGATACTGTGCTCCCAGAGAATGAACGGGCGATACACAAATCGGGCATCATCACCGTGCTCATCCACCACCGATTGCATAATGGGATGCATCACTTTGCAGGCCGGGCAGTTAGGATCAAAAAATTCTACCACCAGAACTTCTGCATCAGGGTTTCCCTTACTCGGATCAGTTGCCGTAACCATACTTTGGTAGTTGTCGATCCTACCCTTGTCCGGATCGAACCTACATTCGGCCGTCGAGTCTGCGCTTGCAAGCTGCACAGGGTTGCCGTGTGCCTCGGCCTCGCCAAGCGAATTGAAGTACATGTAGTCGGCACCTGCCAGGACCAGCGTGAAAAACCCGAAGGCACCCAACACCGGGACGCGTTGCAGAAAACCGAACTTGTTTGGATCCGCCGTAGACTTATTGTAATGCGTCATGTAATTATAAACTTGAGTTCCAAACAATATGGCAACGATCGCCGCAGATATTAGACACAGGACACAGTACTGACCTATCTGCGTACTCTGCACGTAAACGAGATATAGTGAATACAGGAAACCGACGCCAATCGCCACCGCCCGAACCCGCTTCAGCGTTCCGGTGAGTTCTCTCTTGCCAACAAGAATGATGTAGCTAATAATTGCTATCGCGAGGTAGAAGAAAAAGCCCCAGGCAATATTGGATATTCCAAATAGTTTCCCCGCATCGCTCGTCACAACCGCGTTACAATCTGCCACATTCCCCGGTGCAGAAAACCCGAGGCAGCCTCTGTCAAAACCCCGCCCGGACTGAATCCACAGATGCACAACCACTATGATTCCCAGAAGCGAGAGGAGAAACACCAGACCATCGACTCCGGGTCTGAACGATGAAAGAGTCCTCTTTTGAATATCATTTTTCTTGGACATAGCGCGAGAATTTGGCGATTTTACGGTCTGATGAGGCAAAACACAAAACGTAGATCTTTGATCCGTCGTTTGTCTGCTCTTCAAGCTACGAAAACCCTTTATCTAACTCTATTGCCGCTCGACCCCACTCGGCAGTAACCACATGCTACCCGCAAGACTGGATAAACGACACATTCCGTTAGTTTACCGACTTGTGGCGCCGACACATGATCTCGCGGCGAAGATTCTGGAAAGTAAAGCCAGGAGTTTGGGGCTAGAGCTCCTCTCCATCGCAGACGGGGAGGCCTTCCTCGAGGTTGCTGTCGGAACGGGGCTGTCATTTACCCGGGTGCTGCGTGCCAATACCACCGGAATAAATGTCGGAATTGACTTGAGCCCGGCCATGCTGAATAGAGCAAAGCGGAAGGTGCAAAAAATTGGTGCGCACGCAGAGCTCCTTGTCGGTGATGCGTATCAACTCCCATTCGAGTCCGAATCCTTTGATGCGCTCCTCAACTCGTATATGTTCGACCTTCTACCTGAGGATGACTTTCCGGGAGTGCTCTCCGAGTTCTTTCGTGTGCTGCGCCCGGGGGGCAGACTTGTAATGATGAATCTGACCACCGCAGAATCGACACCTCAAAAATTGTGGGATACCATATACTCTATTTACCCACCGCTGCTTGGGGGTTGCAGGGGTGTTCGCGTCTCCCCAGCTTTAAAAACTATGGGCTTCTCGGAAATCCAGCGTACCTTTATAGTGCAGAATTCTTTTCCATCAGAAGTAATCCATGCTAGACGACCTTAAGGAATTCCTCGGATCACAAACAGGCGCATCAGATGCTCTCCTGACTGATGTAATTCTTGCTGCGCTCTTGATCATCTTTCTGTTCGCCGTTTCCCGCCTGATCAAGGAAATCGCGATCAAGTACATCGACGATCCGGTCAAGATCAATCGCATCAACCGGTTTCGGCGCCGAGTCTTTATTCTCCTGGTCCTGCTAATCGTCGCAAACATCTTCGTAAAAGGTGTTGGCGATTTGATCACCATCCTCACGATCGTCGGTGCAGGTCTTGCCATCGCTCTCCGCGAGACCTTGATGAGTTTTGCCGGATGGATCTACAACTCTTTCCTGAGTCTATTCAAGATCGGCGACCGCATCGAAATTAACGGCGTTGCTGGCGATGTGGTTGACATCCGCCTCTTGCAAACCACCGTGATGGAAATAAGAGAGTGGGTCAAAGCTGATCAAAGCACGGGAAGGTTGCTGCACTTTCCAAACTCGTGGATCTTCACCCACGCGGTAAAAAATTTCTCGCGGGGCTTCCGGTTCATCTGGAACGAAATCCCCATCTTGGTGACCTTCGATTCCGATTGGGAGCACGCGCGAGATCTCATTCGGGATATTGCGACGGAGGCCACAAAGGACGTGGTTGCGACCGCTTCAAAAGAAATATCACTCGTTCAACATGAGTACCTCGTCAACTACAGCGTCCTCACTCCCTTCGTCTACACCACCATTGGCGACAGCGGAATCCTGTTGACTCTCCGGTACCTCTGCAACTACAAGACACGTCGTGGTACAACCCACCAATTGTCCGAGCAGATTCTGAGAATGGTGGAAGGCGACGGCAGAATCGAGCTGGCCTACCCATCACAGATGATTTACGGCCTTGCTTCATCCCCTCCCAGTCAGGATGAGGCTTGATCCGTTGGAAAAGCCACCGTATAATCATGCGATGCCAGTAACGAAATCAAATATCAGTTGGTGGAACCCCGCTATCTAAGGGGTTCGAACACGGTAATTGTCAAGTTGCTTACCCGCGTGTTTGAACAACATGCGGGTTTTTTAATGCCCAAGCGAGAATGGAAAAGGCCGATTTTGAAAGACTAGTCCTCGACGAGCTGGAGAAGGGTGAGGAACGCCTCGCAATCACGTTTCACAGAAGACTTAGTGCCGATCTGGTAACCCCGGTAAGCACCTTGCTCAGCATTGCAGTAAATGCCCGGTACGCGTTTCTGTTTGAGAGTGTCGAGGGCGGCGAAAAACTGGCGCGTTACTCGTTTCTTGCGAAAAACCCATACCTGGTACTCAGAGCATTCGGGGAATTTACCTTTAGCGAACAATTTAAAAACGGCGCATCGCAACCGGGCGCAACCGTCGACCTGGGCGAAACAATATTCGAGGCGCTAAGGAAGGAATTGCAAAAAACAAGGCAGGTGTCGAGCCCAGGACTGCCTCGCTTCACCTCTGGAGCCGTTGGATACGTGGCGTACGATGCAATTCGACTAATTGAAAAACTCCCCGACTCAAACGAAGATGAGGTCGGGATGCCGGATGCGGTTTTCTGTTTCTACGATTCGATTGTTGCGTTCGATCACGTCAAGCATCAGCTTGTCCTGATGCACACGGTTTTTGTCGACAAGGATTCATCACTCGACGAACTGTTCGAGCAGGGCCAGGCTGGACTCACAACGCTTGCCAGTCAAATCCAATCCGGATTCGACCTGCCGGAAAAAATCGAACTCCAGGGTGCCACCACAACCACGTTTTCGAAATCTGATTTTGAGTCGGCGGTTAGTTCGGCTAAAGCGAACATCCGAGATGGGGATATCTTCCAGGTGGTCTTATCTCGCCGCACATCACAGGAGTTTTCCGGCCACCCTGTCAACCTCTACCGGACGGTCAGACAGATCAACCCGTCCCCTTATCTCTTCTACATGCGACTCGATGATGCAACCTTGGTCGGATCCAGTCCTGAACTGCTTGTGCGGGTTGAGGATGGACAGGTCGAAACCCTCCCGATTGCAGGAACGCGACCACGCGGAGAAAACGATGCGGATGACACACGGTTCGAAGCCGAACTCCTTGCAGATGCCAAGGAGCGAGCAGAGCACCTCATGCTGGTTGACCTCGGTCGAAATGATATCGGCAAAGTGTGCGTCCCCGGGACCGTCCATGTTGACAAATTCTCATCAGTAGAGCACTTCTCACATGTCATGCACCTGGTGTCGTCGGTCAAAGGTCGGCTTCGCCCTGAGCTGCACGCCATAGATGCGCTCCAGGCCGCGTTCCCCGCCGGAACTGTATCGGGCGCACCAAAAGTTAAGGCCATGGAGATTATCGATCACCTGGAACCTGTGCGACGAGGAGCATACGCTGGTGCAGTAGGCTACCTGGATTTTTCGGGCAACATGGACACGTGTATCGCGATCCGAACAATCGTAGCCAGAGAGAATCAGCTGCACATTCAGGCAGGTGCGGGAATCGTCGCCGATTCGAAACCCGAACATGAATTCATCGAGACGGTGAACAAAGCGAAGGCACTACTGGAAGCGGTCCAACGAGCGAGTGGGTCTTTCATATGATGAACTCTTCGTTCGCCGGGCAATCTGCACTACCCGTTTTGTATTTTATTCGACAACCAATTTGAACTGGAAATGAGCACACTTAAAGCACTCAAAGAAGGATTCTTCCAAAAAGGCTGGGCCGGGAAAACGATTTCACGCGAGGAGACCGCGGCAAGGTTAGATCCCATCTTGCGTGCACATATTCGGCTGAATCGAATGTATGATGCCGCATCACTAGACATGCAAGCTGACACCACCGAGCTCGACCGCGCACAAAAACTCGCTCGTGGCCTGGTAGGTAAAATTGCCGAAACGATTTACAGTTGCGGCGGCGTAGCGTACCAGGGTACCGACCTGGAACCTGGAGACTTTAGGTCTCGTGATTCTGATGATGTAATCCTGAACAGACTGCTTGCTCTGGAGGATGACCTGGAAAACCTCATCGACGGAGAAGAGGACATCGAACATCAGATGCGGACAAGAGCAATTTTTGACAACCTTCGCAAAGCCGCTGCAGATCGGCGCAAGAACCTCAGAGCAATCGGCAAAACCGTAAACGCGCACTTTTAAGCGATGGGCAGCACCCGGAATAAAAAGCAAATCGTCGTTTCCGGAATCCAGCCCTCGGGTGTGCTGCATTTGGGCAATTATTTTGGCGCTCTCCGCCAACACGTCGCGCTGCACAAACAGTACGAATCCTACTACTTCATCGTTAACTACCATGCCCAAACGACCATTCGCGATGCGCAACAGCTACGTGATTACTCCATAGGCGTGGCACTGGATTACCTTGCTCTCGGGTTTGATCCCGATCAATCGGCCCTGTTCTTGCAAAGCGACGTCCCCGCGGTAACCGAGCTTGCGTGGATCTTCGACACCATTACGCCGGTGTCGCAACTCGAAAAAGCAGTTTCGTACAAAGACAAAATTGCACAGGGTTTGTCCGCTAATGCCGGACTCTTCAACTATCCCGTCCTCCAGGCCGCAGATATTCTCATCTACGGCGGTACACTTGTACCAGTTGGTGCGGATCAAAAACAAAACGTCGAAATCTCCAGAGATCTTGCCATCCGGTTTAACCAAACGTTTTGCCCGGAAGATGACCCTGTTTTTCCTGTGCCTGAACCGTATATCCTGTCTAACGTCGCAGTCGTTCCTGGCGTCGACGGAAGGAAAATGTCGAAAAGTTACGGCAACACGATTGGGATATTCGAAGAAGGTAAAAGTCTCAAGAAAAAGGTGATGGGAATTGTTACCGATTCGACGCCGCTCGAGGAACCTAAGGATCCAGACACATGCAATGTCTTTGCAATGATCAAACTGTTTGCTGATGAAGCAAAAGCCGACGAAATCGCTGGCATGTATCGCGCAGGGGGTTATGGTTTTGGATCCGCGAAGAAAGAATTGCTCGGAATGATTGAGACGACTTTCCAATCGGCAAGAGAGAAGCGACGAGAGCTGGAATCTCGACCCGATTATGTGATGGACGTACTGACCGAGGGGGGAAAAAAGGCGCGAACAGTTGCAGACGAATTCATGGACAAAGTCCGTGCAGCAACGGGCTTGATTACTACTCGTAACTAGTCTGCCAAACGCTGTGGTCCTCGTTGTCGACAACTACGATTCTTTTACCTACAACCTTGTTCACCTGGTTGCCAGAGACGTCGAAGATGTGCGCGTATTTCGGAACGACAAAATAACGGCCGCGGATATATCCGAACTCAAGCCCCAAGGCATTCTTTTGTCTCCAGGACCAGGACGCCCTTCAACGGCCGGCGTCTGCAACGATATTGTCGACGAATTTGGTGCTATCACTCCGATCCTGGGGGTGTGCCTGGGCCACCAGGTAATAGCGGAACGGCACGGCGCGACCATTACGCACGCTCCCACTCTGATGCACGGAAAGACGAGTCGAATCAACCATGACGGCGAGGGTGTCTTCCAGGGACTCGAGCAAAATTTTGTCGCAACGCGTTACCATTCGCTCGTCGTCGACCCGGAGTCACTGCCGAGAGAGCTGCTTGTAACTGCGACGGCCTCCTCCGGCGTGATTATGGGAATCCGCCATAAGACAAATCCGATCGTGGGTATCCAGTTTCATCCCGAAAGTGTCCTCACTGTCGAAGGTCCCGCGCTAATCCGCAATTGGATCGCCTCCACCGAGAAAGTACGAACATGAACGAGTATCTGAAGTTGGTGGCTGCAGGGAAAACGCTTGACCAAACACAGGCACAGTCTGTGATGCATATACTTATGAGCGGCCGAGCCACACCCGAACAAATCGCGGGATTCCTAATGGGTGTGCGATCCCGAGGAGAAACGGCGGATGAACTCGTTGGCTTTACAACCGTCATGAGGGAGTACATGATTCCGGTTGTCCCTCCGGATCCTCAAACCATTGACGTCTGCGGCACCGGTGGAGATGGATTTGGCACATTCAATATTTCGACAACAACGGCGTTTGTCTGCGCTGGTGCAGGAGTAACCGTTGCAAAGCATGGAAACCGTTCCGTTTCGTCAAACTGCGGTTCGTCCGACGTGTTGGCGCACCTGGGTGTCAACATCGAGATGGGTGCTGAGCTGGCAAAGCGTTGCCTCGAGGATGTTGGCGTCTGCTTTTTATTTGCGCCATTGTTTCATCCGGCAGTTGGAAACGTCATGCCGGTGCGACGTGCACTGGGAGCTCGCACTTTCTTCAATGTCCTGGGTCCGATCTGCAACCCGGCAAATGTTACACACCAATTCGTCGGAGCATTTAATCAAGATGTCGCCAAAATGATGGCAGAAGTGTCAGCCCGGATGGGCTCCCGGAAATTGGTGGTAGTCCACTCCGCCGACGGAATGGATGAATTGTCGATTGCGGATGATTCTCATATGTACGTCCTCGACCCGCATTCTCACTCGCCCACCCAGATACAGTACGAGACCACCAGCCCAGAAAAACTTGGTATTGAGCGGTCTACTTCTCGTGAGCTCAGTGGCGGAACCGTTGACGACAATGCGAAGACACTCATCGATATTCTGGACGGCGAAGTCGGGCCAAAAAGAGACGTCGTGATCCTGAATGCCTCCTACGCACTCTGGGCGTCCGACAAGTTCGGGTCGATCACTGATTGTAAGTTGGCGGCGACCGAGAGCATTGATTCAGGCCGCGCGAAAGAAAAGCTAGCGCAGCTAATAGACTTCTCTGCAAGGAAGGCGCAATGAGAACCATCCTGAACGAGCTAGCTGATGCGACCCGAGCCCGAGTCGCGCTCAGCAAGAAACGGTACAGTCAATCGGACTTCCAGGGCATGGAGCATTACCTTCCAGATCGATATGATGTTTTTAGCCGACTATCGGAGCCTAGAATTTCTTTCATCGCTGAATTCAAACGCCAATCACCATCGGATTCGTTTCTGGCCGGCTCATATGAAATTGGCAATGTTGCCAAAGGATACGAGGGCGCGGGCGCTGCAGCCATGTCTGTCCTTACAGAGCCCACGCGATTCGGAGGCAGCCTCGAAGACCTTGCAGAAGCGCGAAAAGCATGCAGTTTACCACTCCTCCGTAAAGACTTTGTCGTAGACGAATATCAGATACACGAGGCCAGGGCCTTCGGCGCAGACATGGTTCTGTTAATCGCTGCAATTCTGGATGCTAATGAGCTTCAGGATCTCATGCAGGCATGTGAGGAAAACCTGCTTGTGCCGCTCGTTGAGTTATACAACCTGTCGGAGTTGGACCGTGTACCCATCAACAAACTCCAGCTCCTGGGTGCAAATAACAGGGACCTGAAGACATTTTCGATAGACGTTTCGCGCGCCCCCAACATTTTGAAACACGCGCCTGATAATGTTTTTACCGTTGCCGAAAGTGGTTACGAGTCGCCGGATGCAATCAAGGGGGCAGAGTTGGCGGGTATGGATGCCATCCTCATCGGATCTCATCTGATGCGACATGCCGAGCCATGGAGCATGCTCAAATCATTAATTGACAATGTTAGAACCGTACCCGATGAATCCCAAGATTAAAATCTGCGGTATCACCTCCCTGGAAGACGGTAGGTTCTGTGCGGGTGCTGGTGCCAGTTTCTTGGGATTCATCCAACAGCCCGAGAGTCCGCGCTTTGTTAAGGCCTCGGTTGCGAAAGAAATTATTTCGTGGATCCACGGCGTAAATAGCGTGGGTGTTTTTGTCGACCAGGACCTGGATGAGGTAAACCTCACTGCAGTTCAGGCGGGTTTTGATTTTGTGCAGCTGCACGGGTCGGAATCACCAGCGTACTGCAAGCTCATGGAGCTTCCGGTGATCAAAACAATCCATGTGACAGATGAAGACAGCTCGTCGTCAATCTTTGAGAAAGCTGCTTCCTACACACAAACAGCAAGTTTTCTTTTGTTTGATACGGGTGGATTGTCTGTACCCGGAGGCAGTGGTAAGTCTTTTAATTGGGATGTAATTGCAAACAATGCATGGCCGCTGCCCATATTTCTTGCGGGTGGCATCAATGTCGGCAATATTCAGAAGGCAATTGACACTGTGCGTCCGTTTGCGATTGACATCTCGTCTGGCGTTGAGTCGTCTCCGGGCATCAAGGCATACGACAAGGTCACTGCTCTTTTTGACAAACTAAGACGATCCGCGCGATGAGCGACAAGGGGAAGTTTGGGAAATTCGGAGGGGCGTTCGTACCTGAAACGATCGTACCCGCTCTGGATGAAGTGTCGAAAGCAGTTGCGACCCATGTGCACACCCCATCATTCCAGAAAGAGTATCATAAACTCCTGCGAGAATTTGTCGGTCGGCCAACCCCCCTTACCTATTGTGTGCGCCTCTCATCCGCTCTTGGATCCGCGGAAATCTATTTAAAACGAGAAGATCTTTGTCACACGGGTGCCCACAAGATCAACAACTGCATCGGGCAAGTCCTTCTCGCCCAGCATCTGGGCAAATCAAGGATCATTGCCGAAACGGGCGCTGGACAGCATGGCGTCGCGACCGCGACGGTGTGCGCAAAGTTCAATCTGAAGTGCACAATTTACATGGGTGAGGAGGATGCGCGACGGCAACACCTGAACGTGGTCCGGATGAAGCTGCTTGGCGCTGAACTGGTGACAGTACAGTCGGGCAGCCGAACTCTTAAGGATGCTACCAACGAAGCCATCCGCGACTGGGTATCCAACGTCCGAGAAACGCACTACATCATCGGGTCAGTCGTTGGACCACACCCTTATCCCACGATGGTTAGGCTCTTTCAGCAGGTTATTGGAGAAGAAGTTCGCGACCAACTGGCAACCACCATCGGGCGGGAGACCCCGGATGCTATTGTTGCCTGCGTCGGTGGAGGCTCGAACGCAATGGGAATCTTCGCTCCGTTTCTGGAGGACACGCAGGTATCTCTTTTTGGTGTCGAGGCCGGAGGCAACGGGAATCAGCACGCGGCGACTCTAACCCTGGGACAACCGGGGGTCCTACACGGGGCGATGAGCTATCTGCTGCAGGACGCAGATGGCCAGGTCGCACCCGTCCATTCGATATCTGCCGGACTGGACTACCCGGGCGTTGGTCCCGAGCACGCTTACCTAAAAGAATCGAACCGTGTTGAGTATCTCTCAGTAACGGATTCGGAAGCAGTGCGGTCAGTCCAAACATTGTCTGAGATGGAAGGAATTATCCCGGCACTCGAGACAGCTCACGCAGTCGCGGCACTTCCGGGAATCGTCAAACGGTTGCCCAAGCACTCGGTCGTGGTTCTCAATTGCTCGGGCCGAGGTGACAAAGACATGATGACCATTTTGGATAACTTGCAATGACAAGTCTCGCCAAACTCCTCGTCAGAAGAAAAGCCGATGGAAAAAAGTCGCTGGGTGTTTTCCTGACCGCTGGCTTTCCCACTAAAGAAGACTGTCTCGACATCTTGCTGGCTATCGCTGGCTCCGGTGCTGATTTTGTCGAACTCGGAATGCCCTTTAGTGACCCTCTCGCTGAAGGCCCCGTCATCCAACAATCTAGCCAGGTAGCCCTGTCTAACGGCGTCGACCTACGCTATGTACTGGACCTCGCCCGTCACTTCACGTCGCGGTCGGATACACCTCTGGTTTTGATGGGTTACATCAACCCTGTTCTGCGCTTTGGCCGGGGCAACTTCTGTTCAAGCGCCCGGTCTTCCGGTGTGAGCGGGCTAATTTTGCCCGACCTACCCTTCGACGAGCTGGATCTTATTTCAGAACACACCAAGGCCCACAATCTCGACTTGATTCAGCTAATCGCACCAACCAGTCCACCCAATCGAATTCGGGAAATAGCAAGCAAGTCTACCGGTTTCCTCTATGCTGTGGCCGTAGTGGGCTTGACGGGCGCCCAGAAACGGGAGGACGAGTCCGTTCGCGAATATCTACAGCTTGCAGTTTCTGTATCCGAAATTCCTGTTCTTGCAGGGTTCGGAATCAAGTCCGGGGCCGACGCCCAGCAAATTTCCGCCTGGAGCGACGGGTGCATCGTTGGAACAGCTATCATTGAGCTCGTTGCCAATGAATGGGCGTCAAACTCGCCGCGGAAGGCAAAGCTGGCATCAATTTCTGCATTCGTCCAGCAACTTTCTGCAGGCGCAAACCGTGCAATCTCATAACAACCTTCGTGATTATGAAAGCATTTCTATTCATTTTCCTCTGTTTTGGGCTGGTTGGCTGCAATCAGCTGACCTATTCCCCTGCCGCGACGGGTCCGGAGGGTGAGGTTTTTGTCATTGCGGATAGCGAATCCTGGAGCGGCCGAATTGGGAACGCTCTGCGGTCAACGCTCGGCGAGGAAGTACAAACCCTACCGGTTCCAGAATCTCGATTCAAACTCACGCACGCAGTCCTGGAGTCGCAACCGCAATTCGAGCAGCTCAAGAAAAACAAGAGCATTATTTTTGCTGCTTCACTGGCGGATACCTCGAGCGAGGCGAATTTCGTCCGCAGCGCTTTTTCGGAGGAGGCGCTGGAGGTTATTGCGTCTGGCGAAGGGTCGGTGATTCCCCGCAAGAACATGTGGCGCCAAAATCAGGATGTGTTCTTTGCCGTTGGGGCAGACGCCGAAAAAACTGCAGAGGCAATTTTGCAGGCGAAAGATCTGATGCTGTCGACCATCGAAACGTCGGCGCGAATGCGAGTCGAAGCAGACATGTTTGACTCTAAACGACAGTTCGACCTCGAAGAGCGCATCGAGGCGAAACACGGCTTTAGAGTAAAAGTGCAGCATGATTACCAGATTGCCGTAGACACTACAAACTTCGTTTACCTTCGACGAGTGCTCACCGACACGTGGCGCAATCTTTTCATTTACTACGAGGATGGAGCGGATCCATCCAAATTAACACCTGAGTGGATTTATCAAGTCCGTGACTCTCTAGGGCGGCAATACATGCGCGGAAATCTGGATGGTTTTGTGCAGATTGCCAGGAACCGACCGCTCGAATCCCGCAACATAGATTTCAAAGGAAACTTTGCTTACGAAACACGGGGAATTTGGGAGATGTATGGTGAAGATGCCGCGGGTGACGTTGTGCAGTATGGAATGGGCGGGCCGTTCGTAACCTACACCTTCTACGACCAGAACAAGGGCAGAATCTATATGATCGACGGGATGATTTTCGCCCCCGGCTTCGCAGGTAAGAAGCGATTCCTGCATCAGATGGAGGTTATCGCTCACACCTTTAGCTCTGGGGAAAGTCAGATAGCCTCGGCTGGGCTGTGAGGGCGAAGCTCGCATGTGCAGGTTTGATAACCGCGTTCTGCTGGATAGGATGTGCTAGTCCGCCTGAGCCAGAGTACATTGCCGACACCGAACTGGCTGAAGTCATATCGAAACTGTACCTCGCCGAGGCGAACAGGAAAGCAGGTCGCTCTTACATCTCATCAGATTCCGTCCTCGCACTGTACAAGCTCACCGGGGAGCAATTCGATAAGGTTATAGAATCACTTGCGGATGACCCAGAACGCCTCGTTACCGTCTACGATTCGGTGATCGTTTTATTGACGGCAGACCAGGCTGAATAGTTGTCGATCGGAACGGTTCAGGATGCGCCGGATCAAAAACCAGCTGCTCTTCTGCCAGTAGTCTCCGGACAACCTCTCGTTCACGGTGGCTCCCGGCTGCTCCGAATGTGCCAATGCACTCTGCCACCATTCGGGTTGTATCAGAGGAGCTTTCCGATTGCCGCACACACACATCGCAGGAACCGCAATGGGTAGGCGCTGCCCCTCCAAAATAATTCAGCACGTACCGGCGCCTGCACGAACGAACTCGCACGTAGCCCACCATCCTCGACAGCCTGACAGCATGTGTTCGCCTGGATTTCTTCAGTTGATGCTCCATCCTTCTCATCCGCGATTTACCATTCTTTCGGATGGTACCCGAAATCTCTGATCCAGACAGACTCCCCTGAAGTACTCCCCGTGATCGTAAATATATGAACGACTCTATCACATCCGTTCGCCGCATCGGATGGAAGCGCGAAAGGTTCATTCTATATCTGTTCTTCTTACTCTCTGCCAGGATCGTCTTGAATAGTCCTGCCAGGATAGAAACATCAACTGACTCCGACATTCTCTCATGCAAGACCTTGTCACGGGGATGCGCGAACAGGGTCGCGCTTGAAGGCTCACCGTCCCTGCCGGCCCTGCCAGCTTCCTGGTAGTACGACTCGAGACTCGCCGGCATCGAAGCATGAACCACAAATCTCACATCTGATTTATCAATACCCATTCCGAATGCGTTGGTAGCAACGATTACGCGCGTGCGATCCTCAAGCCATTTTTGTTGAGCGCTGTCTCTTTCTTCGGCAGAAAGCCCTCCATGGTAGAATCCGCTGGAGATCCCCCTTTCGCTTAAATAGCTCGATAGCCTTTCAACTTGCGCGCGGGTAGAACCATAAACAACCCCGCTGCCTTGTGACCTCTCGATAGTGTGTGCAACGCGAGCAAGCCTGTTGTTTACAACATGCGCGGAAAGAAAAATATTTGGCCTGTCGAACGAGCCTAGATACACTTTGGGTCGCGACATCCGAAGAAGTCTTTTTATCTCGCGCTGCACCGGTGGTGTTGCTGTAGCAGTAACGGCTAGGCAAGGGCAACCAAGTTTAGATCGAAACCTGCCCACGGTGAGATAGGACGGCCGGAAGCCATGACCCCACTCGCTAATGCAATGCGCCTCGTCCACCGCAAGAAACGAAACCCGTGTTTTCATCAGCTGCGCTTGAAATGACTCTGAGCGAAGTCTTTCAGGGGCAACATAGACAAGTCGGTATGCACCCTGCCCCAATTGTCTGAGTCTGTGCTTCAATTCTGCTTTGCCGAGAGAACTGTTCAGATAAGTTGATGGAATACCACGATTGGCAGCATTCTCAACCTGGTCACTCATCAGCGCAATCAACGGAGAGACTACGATGCATGTGCCTTCCAATGCGAGCGCGGGTAACTGAAAGCAAAGTGACTTCCCCGTACCTGTAGGCAGGATCGCGAGTGTATCCACGCCGGAAATGATGGAGGAAACGACCTCTAGCTGAAATGGCCGGAACGAGTCGTATCCCCAATGCTTCTTCAAAAGGTTATGGAGTATCGAAGTGTCCACTGAATTCCTCACTGGTCTACGTATCTTGATGTAAACATCACGCACACTCTGGAAT
Organism: Rhodothermales bacterium; assembly: GCA_965224105.1. GTDB lineage: Bacteria > Bacteroidota > Rhodothermia > Rhodothermales > JABDKH01 > CBDCYH01. The sequence goes on from CBDCYH010000001.1 coordinate 911,028, forward strand.
AACCTTGAAGCCGCTCGTTACCATTATCATCGTCACCTGGAATGGGCTGGAGCTGCTTAAAAATTTTTTACCGTCTGTCCTTAATACGACTTACTCTAACTATGAGATTGTCGTTGTCGACAACGCCTCGGAAGATGACACACTCTCGTATCTGCATTCCAACCATCCGGAGGTGCGAATAATCCGGAATGACGAAAACTTCGGATATGCCAGAGGGAACAACGAGGCCATTAGATCAACGGGCGGGGAATACATTGTGCTGCTCAACAACGACGCCGAGGTTGATCCAGGATGGCTCGAGCCCGTGGTTGCACATGCTGAATCGGACATGAGAATTGGAGTGTTGCAACCCAAAATTCTCCGAACAGACGAGCGGAATAAATTTGAATATGCTGGCGCAGCAGGCGGCCACCTCGACCTCCTCGGCTTCCCCTTTGCCCTCGGCCGGCTATTTGATACCGTCGAGTCAGACAGAGGTCAGTACGACACTCCGAGGCAAATATTCTGGGCGAGTGGTGCCGCATTCTTTGCACGACGTAGTGCGCTCGAACGTGTCGGACTCCTGGACGAAGAGTTCTTTATGCACATGGAAGAAATTGACCTGTGCTGGCGAATGTGGAGACACGGATTCAGTGTTTACTCGGAACCTGGGAGCAAGGTCTACCATCAGGGCGGAGGATCATTGGCATACAAGAACCCTAACAAGCTGTACTATAATGTGAGGAACAGCCTGGTCATGTTGCAGAAAAATCTCCCTCAGCAAACCGTCCCAGAAATATTCAGACTGCGAAAACGGATCGACAAGCTAGCGACGATTCGTTTTGCTGCGACCGGAAATTTCCGGAAAGCGCGTGCCATAACCCGGGCACGCCGCGACGCTGCCAAGATGATGGAGACGATGGGAACAATCAGGTCGACTGATACCCTGGATGTGCTGCCGAGTTACCGAGGATCTATCGTTGCGGACTACTACATGAAAAGGAAAAAGTATTTCGCCCAGCTGGACCAATCGCGCTTCAAGTTTCCCGTTCTTCCGGAATTTCCGATGTGACTAGGGCGGAGCGACGGGCACAACTTTCCTGTCTGCCAAAATCGACGCTGCGATCGCCAGGAGTATTATTGCCATCCCGACCAGTGCCAGCGGTTGTGGGACCTCGTCGAATATCCAGAAAGCCAGGATCGAGCCACCAACCGGTTCCGATAATGACAGTAGTGCGAGGAAGGCGGGTGTAAAGTACCGCAGTGCATAGTTCAGCGAACCGTGACCAATTATTTGCGGTCCGAGAGCCATGAGCGCAAACAGTGCGTACAATTTTGGACTGTTCCCGAGAAGCGGTGTTTTCGTGAACAGGGCCATGCACACGACCGTTATCGCCGTTACCGTGTAGATCGCGAACACGTACCGCAGCCAGTCCATCTTTTTTCTGATTACCCGGCCCAGAATCAGGTAGACACTTACGAACATTGCTGCCGCGGCGGCCAAGATGTTGCCCAGGCGAGGGTTGGTGATGTTGAGGTTTTCATCGGGCACATCAGAAATACCGATGAGCACCGCACCTCCTACGGCCGCGGCGATTGCGATGAAAGTAGTTCTCGAAAGGCGTTCTTTGAGGAAAACGAAACCTAGTGCAGCGATGAAGAGCGGATTACTGGAAACGAGCGTGGAAGCACTGGCAACAGACGTGAGATACAAAGACTGAATCCATGCAGTGAAGTGCAGCCCGAGGCAGACTCCAGACAAAATGATGAATGCAAGGTCTCGGCGGTCAAGCTCTTTGAAAAAGCCGGACGAATGCCTCCAGGCGAACGGTAGCAGGAAGATTACGGCGAGGCTTGTGCGCCATGCGGCAACTGCCATCGGGGGCGCATCTGATGCAAACTTTACAAGGATCGGACTCCACGCAAAGCAGATCAATCCAACAAACAGAAAAAGATAAACTCGTACTGGCCGGGCAGCCGCAGCCACCTCCTCTACCGTATCCGATCCATCGACTGGATCAGCTTGATATCCTTACTAATTCCCCGGCGGGCAAGAATAAACATGATGAGGCTTGCCGCCGCAGCACAAATAAGCACCCACTCATTCGTATTGATACCAGACTGGACGGCGATCCCGCCTACGAAAAGTACGAGGGCGACAAGAGACAGCACGATGGGAATCGTAGCTAATGTAAACTGCCGTTTTCGGTTTGAGTACATAAATGTAACAACCAGGGCGAGGATGCAGCCGAGTGCCGCGGCACCTGCAACGGCATACTCCACTCCGCCCGCGAGGCGCATCTCGATTGCAGGTCCGGGACTCCCGTTGAACCACAGAAGCATCGAAAGGAGTACTGCTCCAAGGAGAAAGTATACGGATTGGATTCGTTGCAGCATGAGATTAACGTGCGTTCCGCGCGACGCGCTCGACCATACTCTTTGTAAACTCAGTCGTCGTTGCTGTTCCTCCAACGTCTCGTGTCAGGACTTTTCCTTCGGTGTATTGCTGCACCAGGCTGTCGCGGATGTTATCTGCGGCAGACGTTTCACCAAGGTGGCGTAGCATCAGCTCGGCGGATCTCAACACTGCGGTCGGGTTAGCTTTGTCCTGTCCGGCGATATCCGGCGCGCTACCATGTACTGCCTCAAAGACGGCACACTCTTCACCAATGTTCGCTCCGGCGACAACTCCAAGTCCCCCAACCAATCCGGCACACAGATCACTGAGAATGTCTCCGAATAAGTTGGTCGTGACGATACATTCGTATCGCTCCGGATACATCACCAACTGCATACACATATTGTCGATGATGCGATCATTCATTTCGATGTCCGGATACTCCTCTCCAACCGATTTGGCAATGTTCAGGAACATCGCCCCCGCACGTTTGAGAATATTCGCTTTGTGAACCAGCGTGGCTTTCTTGTAGCCGTGCTTTCTTGCGTATTCGAAAGCAAATCTGATGATCCGTTCGGAACCCCTCCTGGTGATGCGCGAGATAGTGTCGGCGATCTCAAGGCGTTCGTCGTAGTTTTCGATCCCTGCGTAGAGTCCTTCTGTATTCTCTCTGAAAATCAGCAGATTTACATTTTCGAAGGGTGTATTGATACCCGGCATTGTCTTACATGGCCGGATATTCGCGTAGAGGTCGAGCCGCTGACGGAGGCCGACGTTTACGCTTTTAAAACCTTTGCCAATGGGAGTGGTGATAGGTCCTTTCAGGGCTGTACCGTTTCTCCTTATGGACTCCAGAACCTGATCCGGTAGAGGTGTCCCGAAGTCTGCCATGGCGGCAGTGCCGACCTTGTCGTGGACTTCCCAATCAAATTGAACTCCGGTGGCTTCCAGAATCTTCACTGCCGCTCCCACGACCTCAGGACCGATGCCATCTCCAGGTAGTAGCGTAATACGATGCGCCATTTCTTTTAACTGCGGTTTACGGATAACAAAAAAGCCCCACCACTGGCAGAGCTTTTTCGCAAGAATTATTGCGCTCTAGGGCGTGTCGCGCTTAGTGGAATAATTGATCCGGAGTGTTCCGGCTTGCCGGAGCTCCTGCTGTACATCCAGCACGGTTTTCATCTCGGAGGTTTCATCCACACGAAGCGAAACGATGAGCTTTGGCTGGTCTGCCAGCTTTCGGTACATCACCGTCCGTATAACGTTCACGTCTTCAATGAGTGCGTCATCAATTTGGACCTTGGTAGCGCCAACCTGATTGACACCAGTCTTCTCTGGACCGATCCACACGTACGAGACCAATCGTTTCTGATCGATCTTCGTAAGCGCCTCTGCTTTTGGCAGGGTGGTTCGCACCTTCACTTCGTTCTCGCGAAGGACGGTCGTAACCATGAAGAAGATCAAAAGCATGAAGATGATATCCGGAAGCGATGCTGTCGGAATCGTCTGCTGAGTTTTAACCTTTTTGGTAAAATGCGCCATCGGGTTATTGTTCGTCAGGTTCGGCAATAGAGATCGCAGCTGGGAATTTTTCCCTCACCAGGTTCTCGCCTGTCAAACTTGCTGTGTACGTTTTGTAATCCTCGTAGCCAAGCTGTCTTGCTTCAGAATCCCAGATTTCGAAGTACGCCATCCAGGTTTCGTCAAGCACGTCTACGTATGCTCTGTAGGGCGTTTGCGCGGCTGTCTTGATTGAGATAACTGCTTTGTTTGGATCCTCCGAAAAATTCGGATCCGCACCAAAGTTCGTTACGTGTTTCCTGACGTCTGGACGGACCTGCGAGACCGGAGCGAGCTTGTCCTCGATGAGGAGTTGCCCTTGTTCGTTCACAAGGATCTTGAGCATGTTCCGCTCCTTTACCGGGGGCGGTTTGACATTTTCATCCAGAGGTGGCGGAAGGACCATACCAATGCCTGTGTCGACATCGATGGTTGTCGTCACGAGAAAGAAAATCAACAGCAGAAAGGCAATGTCTGCCATCGATGCTGTTGGAATCTCAACCTCGCGTGACTTTTTCTTTTTGAGCAATCCAGCCATGATAGACTCCTTAGTTGAATAGTCCCTTGACGCTGGTGAGCAGCAACGCGAGCGTTGTGACAACCAGCATGATCAGGACCGAGTAAACCGCTGCCTGGGCGCCATCCCCTGTTCCGAAGATTAGGCCAATTAGAACGACTACTGGCAGAGCCACGGCCAGCATAGACATTGGCTTAACCTTGCCCTGCATGATTCCACGGACACCAAACAGGCCAATTGTGAGTAGCGAAAGGGCTACAACAGCCAAGACCAGGATTATTAGAATTCTTTCGATTCCCATGTTGTTTTATGAGTGTGCAGGGCGACCTGCGTCCATCATTACCAGCGAGTCGATGAGTTCGATTGAGGCTTCCTCCATGTCGACAACGATACGATCAATTTTCGAAACGATATAGTTGTAGAAGAACTGCAGGATTATGGCCGTAACAAGACCAAAGACTGTAGTCAAGAGAGCAACCTTGATACCTCCGGCAACAAGAGATGGAGAGATGTCTCCAGCCTCTTCGATCGCGTCGAAGGCTTCAACCATTCCCCAAACTGTACCAAGGAATCCGAACATCGGTGCGAGGGAGATAAAGAGTGATAGCCAGACCAGTCCTCTCTCCAAGAAACTCATCTCAATAGATCCATAGGAGACGACGGCCTTTTCGACAGCTTCGATCCCTTCATTGTGTCTCATCAGACCTGCCTGAAAAACCGCGGCGACGGGACCCTTTGTTTTAGCACACTCTTCCTCTGCGGCGGATACACCACCATCGGATAGAGCGTTCTTCACTCGGGTGATGAACTTTCGAGAATCGATGTCGGCACGGTTAAGCGTAATGATTCTTTCGAATGCAATCGCCAGACCGATGATGAGTGTGACGAGAATGGGCCACATAAAGCCGCCGTCGTTGCCCTCATTAAATTTCTCTACGAGAACGTTAATCAGGCCTTGCTCGCCCGCGTCCTGGGGCAACAACATTAAGAGGCTGTAAAGCTGCATGGATATCCTCCAGAATTACAACTAAGAAGTTATGGGGAATGACGCAATTCCGTGACAATTGGATTGCAATGGAACACGCCGGAAGTCGCAAAATTTCGGCATGATAATATCCATTATCACGGCCATTGTCAACGAAGAGGGATAAGTCTAAGACTGGACAGAGGTGTGGCGGTTGCCAATTAATCGGTCATTTGATTGTTTGGGACACGATTTTCGATCTGATTTAGATTTTGAAATAAAAAACCCGCAGAAGGTTGGTCTCCCGCGGGTTTTATTCGCATTTCGGCTAAGTGTATCTCAGTCCCCGATATAAGCTAGTTTCTCAGCTTCATCCCAAAGTCGTAATGCGCCATTGTAGACGTCATCCTGCGAGTTGAAGATGGGATACCAGGCGGATCGATCGAAAATCCGAGAGGCAATCTGTCCCTTCACAAGAATGGAAAGCATCTCCTTGTCGGTCGCAAAATCCTGTTCGGTGAATACAGGATTCTCTGGATCGACATCATCTGTGCGACCCTCTACCTGAATGCCATTCTCGGCGGCATGGTCGATAAGATCTGGCAGGAACGATCCATCGAGCTGGAAAGAGCTCATGAAGCCTTCCTTATCCGAGCTCCATGTCTTTCTAATGTCATTGCCATTTGAATCGATCCAGCCTCTGACAAACGTCGAATGGACCTGTCGACCCACGATCTGTTGAAGCAGCGGACTGAGTGTATCGGAGCGCATGATGAAGTCGGGAAGTATCCCTCCTCCACCGGCGACTGTTCTGCCTGCACTCGTTGTGTACCTAAGTGAATCAGGAATGCTCGAGATAATTTCCTGCGAACTTGTTGCCGCATCTTCTTCCCGTTGCTCATACTTCGACAGATAGTATGCCTGCTTGTCGCCGTTTTCGTATGGCGTCTGGATGAGTCTTCCGCTGGGCGTGAAGTATCTCGAAATGGTCACACGGATTGCACTTCCATCGTTGAGAACGTATTGCTTCTGAACAAGTCCCTTGCCGAAAGTTCTTCTGCCGACAATCAGAGCACGGTCATGATCCTGAAGTGCACCGGCAACAATCTCACTGGCAGACGCGGAGTTCTCGTCAACCAACACTATTACGGGTTGCTCTTCGAAGAGACCGCCAGCCCGCGAATAGAACGCCTCGTTTGCATCGGGGTATCTTCCTTTTGCCGTCACGATTGTCTTGTTGCCAGGAAGAAACTCATCAGCAACGTTTACAGCCATGTCGAGATAACCACCGCCGTTACCCCGCAGGTCGAGTATAAGACGTTGCATGCCTTGCTTTTTCAGTTCGACGATAGCATCCCTGAACTCTGAGTAGGTCGTGCGGGCGAATCTATTGAGCTTGATGTAGCCAGTTTGGTCGTCGATCAGGTAAGACGAGTCGAGAGTGAACAACGGAATTTTGTCGCGGGTGATGCCGAAAGACATCCGTTGGTCAAAGCTTGGACGGTATACGGTGACATCGACCTTGGTCCCACGTGGTCCTTTGAGATGAGACTGCACTTCGTCGCTATTAAAACCGATCGCATCTTTGCCATCGATAGTCACGATCCTGTCGCCAGCCAGCAGTCCTGCCTCTTCGGAGGGTCCTCCTGGAAGTGGGTTCAACACTGCGATGGTGTCTGCACCCTCCGGACCTGGGATCAACTCGTACGAAATACCGATCCCTTCGAATGAAGCGTTGAACTCCTCAGATACGCGTTTCATCTGCTTCTCGTCGATGTATATCGAATGCGGATCCAGGTCGCTCAACATTCCTTTGATTGCGCTCTCGGCAATTTCATTGAAGTTGACGTCCTCCACATAGCGCTGTGTTATTACGAGATACGCGTCTTCCAATTTCTTCAACGACTCATAGGCATCATCAGAAGAAACAATTTTGGTAACGCTCGCTCCGAGTAGGACACCCGCCGCCAACAGGGTAGCACCGATGAGGCTGGAGTGTTTTCTGATTTTCATAAAATACCTCTGTCTAGATCCTCTGATGTGCGGCGTCAAGTGAGGATGCCCGGCAATCAAAGACGTGTCTAGTTAACAACGGCTGTTCTCGGATATTTGTTGCACGGGTTGTCGATCCGTTGCAGCCGTCGGGAAATTCTCTTTGCCAATACGTCCTATTTTTTATCGACAACGATCTGCGAATCCGTAGTTTTACCTGAAATGCCCAAATCTGTAATTCTGCCAATCGTTTCTGTTGTGGGGCTCGGAGTTCTCTTCCTGGTCCTTTGGTTGCTCTCCTACGCCCTCCCCTCGGAGGCCCCAGCCCGGGTGAGCATAACTGGATTGAGGAGCCAGGTGGAGGTTGGGTGGGTGGATGACGTGCATTCTATTGCCCGGGTTTCCTCCGTAGAGCAGGACGGGTATTTCGCGCTTGGTTTCGTGCATGGGATCGCGAACACCTGGACCGCTTTGCTGTTGAGGCAAGCTGCAACTGGAACGCTCGGAACGTGGTTTGAAGCAGACATGTCGGACCTCGATCGGGTTTCCAAAACGCTTGACATTAGTGGGGTCGCACAGGATGCGTACGAGCGCGCATCGGTGCAGATACGGAGCAGACACAATGCATATGCCGCGGGAATGAACGCAGCGCTTGCAACAAACAAAGTAGAGCGAGATGAATCGCTGTTGCTGTTTGACATAGATCAGGGAGAGTGGGAGCCGTGGCACACTTTTGCTGTAGAGATGCTTCTGGCGTGGGCGAGTGCATCCCAGCAGATCGATGACCCATTGGTCGCGACATCGCAGGAGCTAAAAGTTTTTGCGCATCAGAGCCGGGACCTTTTTTCATGGCTTAGACTGGGTGGATTCAATTCAAGCCTTGCCTGGGTTTACGAGGATCCTGATTCAGGTGGACGTGAGTTTTATCATCGTATGGTGCTGGGCTCTTCCGCGTTTTCGAGGCTCCACTTTCTCTCTTTTGTCGATGCGAACTCTGTTGAGACAACACTTGCGACGATTCCCGGAACCGTTGTCTTTCCTTTTGGCCATTCGGGATCGCAGACGTTTGCCAGGATGATGCGCTCAGGCGTTTCTATGGGAAATGTTGAAGCGGATTCTATCGCTGTCGATGAGAAATTCAGACGAGTATTTTTTAAGGATGGCTCGGAAGAACTGGTTCGTTCATCCCAATCTGGAAATAGTTTAGTGTTTGATTGCGGTGGCGATAGTCTGCAGAAGACTTGCACGCTGTTGAACTGGGTAGGTTTAATTCCGGACAGGCTTGGCTCCTCCAGAATGAGTGACAGGATTCCTGTTGGTGACCGCCAGGATGTGTGGATTGATGATGCCCTGATGCAGAGCGGTAACAGAGTTGAGACAACGGGATCGCCTATCGCGTCGGGATCCGGACTTTGGCTTGTGGGGGATTCTACCTGGAACCTGGGTCTCACCTCTCTCTTGCGGCGCGAAGATGCTAGCATCTCAGACCGATGGACAAAGGATTCGTACAGTGTTTGGGCAGCGGTGCTTACCCCCGTTGTCCTGCTTGCTGCCGAGTCGCGCTCTTTTGAATCGGACGTTATGAATGAGGCGATCGAGTACCTCCGTAACTGGGATTATCGCTTCGAGCCATCCAGCATCGCCGCGTCTATTTTTGACAGGTGGGCTGCAACGCACGAGCGCGAGATGGGTGCGATTCCGACCTTTACAGCGGTACCAAAACTTGACTCCTTGGCGCAGTCGGCCGATTTAATTGGCCCTCTGGGGAGCCGGGCGCAGATTATCCAGTTCCTGGTCCTGGCAGTGAACGAGTTAGCAACGGAGTTCGGGTCGGATATCCGGCTGTGGCGTTGGGAAAATGTGAGACGTTTGGAGAGGCTCTATCCTATCTGGTCGGATCCTCGGAGTCCGAGAATTGCAAGCCGGGCAGTCTTGAGGAGGCGGTATTCGCCGGTCCAACTGGCGCCTGGGGGTCACCCTTCGGCTCTACGCTGGGGCCCCACTTCAACCAACGATGGAAATTTTGAAACTGAAGTATATGAAGTAATTGTTGGGCATGGCCAGGCACCGAAACTTTATTCCCGGACAGACGGCAACCGTCCGTCCGATGCATTGAGGCTACTGTCGGCGAATAGTCCATTCGAGCGAGAGACGCTACTCAATCCAGCCAGATGATGACCAATCTTTTTATTGGATTTGATGCCGGAGCAACAAAAACCAGCGTAGCGTTCTCAAGCGATGCCGACGGCAGCGCTGTAACACATAGGCGATTGCCCGGTGCTAATATCAGGCACCAGGACCCGGCAGCCGTTGCCACAGCACTTATCGATGGCCTGCAGGATCTGTGGTCGAACGATGTGGACCAGGTGGTGATGGTGGGCGGCATTGCCGGTGGGCTTGCGAGGGATAGACTGAACGAATTGGCCCGACTATTTGAGGTTGCCGCGCGAGTGAGGGGTAACGCTGGAGTTATTCGGTTGATGTCCGACGTGGAACTCGCCGCGACCATGGCCCATGGAACTGCCGCCGGGATTCTGATCGTCTGTGGGACCGGGACCGTGGGTGTCGTGCGGGATGGCGAGGATGACTTTCGCGTGCGCGGTGGCTGGGGCTATCTGCTAGGAGACGAGGGCGGGGGCCAACGACTCGGCATCGCGTTGCTCCGGCATGTGGCAAAAGTGATTGATTCACAATCCGAGGATGAGATCGCGAATGAATTCTATCGCCGGTACCCTGTAAAAGATCGTCACGACTTGCTAGACCTTGCCTACGCCGAGAAAAATGCTTCTGTTTTCGCGCCACTACTGCTTGAATTCGTTGAGCGCGAAGTTACTGGAGCGCGCACGATTCTGGACTCGGAGCTTGGTCCACTCGCGGAGCTGATTTCTTCCCTTGTTTTTGATCACCCGGGACTTCCGGTTGCAGTAATGGGCGGACTTACGCGGAGCTCCGCTTACATCACCGCCCTCGACGCGATGGTACCAGAAGTGAACCTGGCATCATGTGTTCTGGATGGTGATCCTGCCGCAACCGCATTGGCTATTGCTCGCGAAAGCGCTAACGGTTGAGTCTATTCTCTACCAGACTGGCGACAACTGATGGATCAGCCAGAGTACTTGTGTCGCCGAGTTTGTTGGGTTCGTTCTCCGCGATCTTTCGGAGAATCCGCCGCATTATTTTTCCCGACCGTGTTTTAGGCAGGGCCGGTGCGTACTGGATCTTGTCGGGTTTTGCTATTGGCCCGATCTCTCGCCGCACGTGCGCTACGAGTTCTGCCGTAAGCTCATCAGAAGGCTCGGCCTCTTTGGCGCATGTTACGTAGCAGTAGATTCCTTGTCCCTTGACGTCGTGCGGATATCCGACCACCGCGGCCTCAGTGACCATGGGATGTGAAACAAGCGCACTTTCCACCTCTGCTGTCCCCATCCGGTGCCCCGAAACATTCAGTACGTCATCCACCCTGCCGGTAATCCAGTAGTAACCATCGGAATCTCTCCTGCAACCGTCTCCGGTGAAATATTTATTCTCGAAGGCAGAAAAGTATGTCTGGACAAATCGATCATGATCCTTGAAGACCGTTCTGGCTTGTCCTGGCCAGGAATCAGCAATAACCAATAGACCTTCGGATTCGCCATCCTGCACGTTTCCGTCGCTATCAACGACCTGAGGTTGGATGCCGAAGAACGGTTTTGTGGCGCTGCCGGGTTTTTGGTCGATTGCTCCGGGAAGCGGCGTGATCATCACTCCACCCGTTTCCGTCTGCCACCAGGTGTCTACGATCGGGCAGTTTTGGTTGCCGACGATTTCGTGATACCACCTCCATGCTTCCGGGTTGATTGGTTCGCCCACGGTTCCAAGCAGACGCAGAGAGGCCCGACTGGTTGACGTCACTGGCTCGTCACCCTGCCTCATTAGCGCTCGTATGGCCGTAGGTGCCGTGTAGAAAATATTGACTTGGTGTTTATCGACGACTTGCCATAACCGCGAAGCGTCTGGAAACGTTGGAACGCCTTCGAAGAATACCTGCGTGGCTCCGTTGAGGAGAGGACCGTAGACCATGTAGGAGTGACCGGTTATCCAACCGACATCGGCGGTGCACCAGAACACATCACCATCGTGATAGTCGAATACGTACTTGTGGGTGATCGAGGTGTAGGTGAGGTATCCACCGGTCGTGTGGACAACGCCTTTCGGCTTGCCAGTCGAACCAGAGGTGTACAAGATGAAAAGAGGGTCTTCCGCATTCATTGCCTCGGGTGGGCAATCGGCATCGACTGTTTCCATCTCGTCGTGATACCAGAGGTCGCGACCTTCGACCCATCCAATTTTGCCGCCTGTTCTTTTTACGACGAGGACGTGTCGAACATCGGGACATTCCTCAAGGGCTGCGTCGGTGTTATGCTTCAACGGAACGCGTTTGCCACCGCGCACTCCTTCGTCGGCTGTAATGACAAAGTCGGAGTCACAATCCAAAATGCGGTCGGCGAGCGATCGAGGGGAAAATCCGGCAAAGACGACGGAGTGTATGGCACCAATCCTGGCACAGGCCAACATCGCGTATGCCACCTCCGGAATCATGGGCATGTAGATCGTGACCCTGTCACCCTTTTTGACTCCGTTCTTTTTCAGGATGTTTGCGAATCTTGCCACAGCCGTGTGGAGGTCCTGATACGTGATCTTCCGCACTACGGCATCTGGATCGTCGGGCTCACAGATTAGAGCTACCTGGTCCCCGCGCGTCGCCACGTGCCTGTCGACGGCGTTGTAGCACGCATTAATAACCCCGTCTTCGAACCACTTGATGCTTACGTTGTCGCTGGCAAACGAAACATTCTTAACAACCGAAAATGGTTTGATCCAGTCGAGGGTTCTAGCCTGCTCTCTCCAAAATCCGCTCGGATCGTTAACGCTGCGCTTGTACAGCTCCTCGTACTCCTCCCTGCTTTTAACATGTGCGCGACTAACAAACGACTCGGGAGATTTGAAGACAAGGTGAGCGCCGGAATAGGCCGAAGTAATTTCGCTGGACATTTTTCTTGACACTAAATGATACTCTCCGGTGGATACGCCGAGACATCAAAATCGGCATCCGGGAATTGTGGATTCATGCTTGTAAGATTATCTACGATGATTTGTGAAATAATCAGATTTCTGTACCAGCGCTTTTCGGCTGGCACAACGTACCACGGTGCATAGTCGGTCGAGCATTTTTGGAGAGCAATTTCGTACGCGTTCATGTACTTGTCCCACAAGGCTCTCTCCTTCAGGTCGGCGGGATTGAATTTCCACAGCTTGTCAGGCCGTTGCAACCGATTCGTCAGTCGCGATTTCTGGTACTCCTTGGAAATGTGGAGCATTATTTTGACAACCCGCGTACCGTGGTCGCTAAGGAGCCTCTCAAAATTATTAATGTGGTGATACCGCTTTTCGGTAAGAGACGGTGGGGCCCAACCGTGTACACGGACTATCAGAACGTCTTCGTAGTGTGATCTGTTGAAAATTCCGATGGTTCCTTTTGGCGGGACCTGGTTGTGGCACCTCCATAGAAAGTCGCGAGCGAGCTCATGTCTGGTTGGAGCCTTAAATCCGTAGACACGGACTCCTTGCGGATTGACACCTTTTGTAACCGCACGGATCGTGGAGTCTTTCCCTCCAGTATCCATTGCCTGCAGAACTACCAGGAGAGCCTGCTTATTTTCAGCAAATAGGCGTTCCTGAAGCGTCGCAATCCTTTTCCGATTCTCTTTGAAACGCGACGTAGCGTCATCTTTATTGATGGTTAGCCCTGGAGCTCGGGAATCAATACTGGCTAGCGAGAATGGGGAGTTGGGCTTTACATGGTATTTCGAATAGTCGACAGGCATATTATTCGGGTGTATCTACTGTTGGTCCTAATTCCGCTGATATGATACCGCGCACGGAGTTGCACAATATAATCTCATCTGCCGAATAAAGATCATCCACCGTTAAAGATGCTTCCACTGCGGGCAGATCTCTGATAAGTTTTGTTCGCTCAAGTCCCTTGAGAAGGCCGTGTTCAACAGCAGGTGTTTTCCAGGTTGATCCCTGCCTAAGAAAAATGTTGGTCCTTGAGCCTTCCGTTATGTATCCACCTGTGTTCAGTAGGATTGCTTCTGTTGCGCCGCGTTTCCGTGCATCCGCGAGTGCCTGCCGGTAGATGTCCCGTACGTTTGTTTTATGATACAGGAAGACGTTGGTCGGCGACACGCGAACATCCACGACGGCAACGGCCCACGCCTGCTCGTCTGTGGCCAATGCGCTCGTGGTAATTTCAAGCGCTCCAGTCTGACTTAGTGAGACACGGATTTTGTGAACCCCAGCCAACTTCGAACCATGCATGCGGATTTTCTCAACGAAGGCACTGAAGTCGAATGGTAGACCGAAATATTTCGCGGATGATTCCATCCGCCGTGCATGGGCGGCAATACGGTTAGTCTGTTCATGGATAGGCTCTTGATTATCCCATCGCAAACTCTCGATGACTGCAAAGTCGGTCGGTATCCTATGCTCACCAGACAAAAAGCGAGCTTTCACACGACACTCTACATATTCCGCTTCGGCAATCGAGTCCCAAACAATACCACTGCCAATCGGCATTCGGGCATTGGAACTAGTCACTTCTACCGTGCGGATCGCCACGTTGAAGACTGCATCTCCGTCGGGAGTTCCGTAGCCAATTGCGCCACAATATGGCCCGCGCGATTCCAGCTCTAGTTCGTTGATGATCTGCATGGCTCGAATCTTCGGCGCTCCGGTTACGGACCCACACGGGAAAATTGCCTCAAATATGTTGCCTAGGGTGGTTCGATCTTCCAGCTCGGCTTCCACCGAGGATTCCATCTGAATAACCGTGTCAAACACCTGGGTTTGAAATAAGCCGGTAACCTCTACAGAGCCAACCCTTGAAATCCGCGCAAGGTCGTTGCGGAGAAGGTCGACTATCATCAAGTTCTCCGCCTGGTTTTTGGCATCGGTTTGTAGTTCGATGGCTAACTCGATGTCCTGTTCGGATGTTAACCCTCTCCGTATAGTGCCTTTCATTGGCCGGGTCACTATCCGATTTCCATTCTTCCGGAAAAACAGTTCAGGAGAAAAGCTCAGTAGTGCGCGCTCTTCGTCAATTGTTAGAAAGGCAGAGTATGCAACCCGTTGAGCGCGCCTTAATCCACTGTAGAGATCCAGTGGCTGACCTGTAATTCCGAACTCGACGGGATAGGTGAAATTGATCTGATACACATCCCCGTCCCTGATGTATTGTCTGGCTTTGTCAATGCGCCTGGTGTAGGCCTGCTGGTCGAGAGTATGACGAATGCTACCCTGAACAACTGCGCCCTCCCCAAAACTGGGATTTCGGATTGGGGTGGGCGCATTGTAAACGCCAAACCACAGAAGTGGAAATCGCTTCGACGTAAAGTCGACCTGCGGCAGACAGAAGTGAAGGCCGGCCTCGTAGGCGATGTAACCTGCGACCCACAGTCCATCGGCAATCGCTTCGTCTACCTGCGCAAGCGCTATAGCGACATCTACCGATGACGAGGTTTGAATTATCTGGGTAGGTTTTTCGAAGAGCAGTGTCTTGTTTTCGTCAGCTGAGTTTCGCCGCGTCTCCAGTAGAATAGAGCCGGGACAACGGAGCCGACGTTCGAGCTCACTCCTCGTCATCGAAAACGTTCTACCGTCCTTTCAAAATCTGATTGAGGATGCCAGCCCCACCGAGAGCCCCACCTATTTTGGCAAGGTCGTCCGCTATCTGGCCGTCGTTGTCACGATCAAGGAAATCGAGGAGACCGGGCGTTGAACTATCCGTTTGCGGATTAAACCTGTTGGTTTCATCTCGAAGCAGATCGGTGAGGCCGCCGGTATCCAGTTGTTTTTCTTTTTTCATTTTTCCCAGCGCGCCCATGATCAGCGGAGCCAGTATGGGTAACAGGGCCGCTACCTTTTTTGCATCCAGGCCACTGGAGCGTGCGACGCCATCCTCTACTGCTCGTCTTTTCTGTCCGAGGACGTGCTCCAGAATTCCACCTCCATCTACGGATTTCGGGAGGGGTCTACGTGGTGCAGGCTGATTCCTGTTTGAAAGTAGGCCGTCCAGAAGTCCGCCGAGACCAGGCTTCCTCTCTTCCCCTTTCAGCGCGTCGAAGATTGATCCCAGCCCTCCATTTGACGGCTCATCTTCGCGAATCGATTCACCGAAAATATCGAGTATGCTGCCATCATGATCGCGCTCGATTGCACGAGTCAAGTCGTCTGCTCCCTTGCGGGACTTTGTTGCATTTCTCGCCAGGCCCGCGATGATAGCCGGGAGTGCGATCTGAATTGCGGTTTTCGCGAGTTTCGAATCCGTTCCTAGTTGTTTGGCTATGGTATCGATACCTTTGTTACCAAGTGTCGACACAACCAAATCCATTATTCCTGCCATTTTCTGCTTTGGATAGAGTTGATGATTTGCGCGGACAACTAACTATGGAAGTTTTATCGTTTTGTTCTTGGAGTCTGCGAGAATAAATGCATACCAGAGATCGGAAAAGACGGTTTGAGATCATTTTCCGCGACGAGCACCTGATCGTAGTGGATAAGCCCTCGGGACTGCTGTCAATCCCTGATCGGTACCAGCCAGACCTACCCAATGTCACCTCCATGCTGCGGGTTGACAACGAGCCCGCCATCCCGTTGCATCGCCTGGACAAGGATACGAGTGGATTGATGTTGCTTGCTTGTGGTCATGAGGCTCATCAGTACCTGAGCAAACAGTTTGAGCAGCGAACTGTCGAAAAAACCTACTGCGCAATCGTTCTCGGCCCTGTCCGGCAGCCGTCTTTCGTCGTCGACTATCCGCTACGACCGAATGGCGATAGAAAACACCGAACGGTGGTTGACCACGGGAGAGGCAAACCTTCAGAGACCGGGATTCGATTAGTTCAAAAGATCCGCAAGTTTGCTGTGGTTGAGGCACAGCCTAAGACTGGGCGCACCCATCAGGTTCGCGTGCACCTGGCCAGTGTTGGAATGCCAATCGTGTGCGACACACTTTATGGCGGACCGCCTCCCATTTTTCTTTCTCATCACAAGCGGAAGTACACTCCTGGAAAAAGGGAGGAGCGACCGCTGATCGGACGCCTGGCCCTGCACGCATCAACTCTGTCGTTCCAACATCCAGGTACTTCCGAAACCATGACATTTAGCTCGGATTTGCCCAAAGATATGTCGGCGACAATCAAGCAACTTGCCAAACTTGAGTCTACGTAAGTCGACCTTGTTTAGTATTATAAATGCAGCCACATTCCAATCCGGCCCCTGAATGAATCACCCAGTGAATAAGAAAAAGTTAGCAGGATTTGTGATTGGGTTTCTGCTCCTCCTTTCTCTCGTGTGGCCGGTCCCCCGCGGCATTATCGAGGCCGAGTCAACCAGGACAACAACTGTGTGGGGAAGCAACGGTGCGACATTGCGTGAATTCCAATCTGATGGTCGGGGGGAGCCGATCCATCTCGAGCAACTGCCACCTTTCATCGCCCAGGCTTTGGTCGCAACCGAGGATCGCCGTTTTTTTAAACACGTTGGAGTTGACCCTTTCGCCCTTCTGGAGTCTGCCAGGCTAAACCTGCAGCACGGCGAGATACGGCGCGGTGGATCTACGATCACCATGCAGGTTGCGCGCTCAATTCGTCAAAGTAGAACACGCGGTTTCATTGACAAGCTGCTTGAATCCCACCTGGCGGTCCGGCTTGAGATGTATTTCTCAAAAGAGGAACTTCTGGGATTATGGTTGAGCAGGGTGTCGTTCGGGAATCAGACTTTCGGGTTGGAAGCAGCGTCTGAGTTCTACTATTCCAAATCTGCCCGTGATCTGACGCTGGATGAGGCTGCGCTATTAATAGGCCTCCCCCAGCGCCCCAGCCACCTCAACCCCCTGCGCTATCCAGATCACGCTCTGGCCCGACGTCAAGTCGTTCTCAATTCGATGCTCGAAAGTGGATTCCTCGATAACACTACCCACTCTCGAGCATCCCTCCTGCCGGCCCGACTCAACCCATCACAGGCGGAATTTTTGGCTCCGCATCTAGCGGAGAGGTTAGTGTCGCAGGATTTCGCGAGCGCCCGCCCCCTTCAGGGTGTTCAATCAACTATCAACAAGCGATTGCAGCGAGCTGTCGAGGGCTACGCGAGAGAGCACGTCGAAGCGCTGGGTGATCTTGGAGTCGGTAACATTTCCGCGATCGTCATTGACAATCTCACTGGCGAGGTGCTCGCATACCTCGGCTCGGCGGATTACTGGAATCAAGAGTCGGAGGGTATGAATGACGGCGTCACCATGCTTCGCCAACCGGGAAGCACGCTCAAGCCGTTCTTGTATGGATATGCCATTCAACACGACGGATTCTCAACGGCTACCATCCTGCAGGATACTCCACTTCAAATCGTTGGTATTAGCGGTGCATTTTCGCCGGAGAATTACGACAAAAAATATCACGGTCCCGTCTCGGTCCGTCGCGCTCTTGCGTGTAGCTATAACGTCCCCGCTGTTCGCGTCGCGCAGGAAATTGGGGTGGGAAACTTCTGGCACGCCCTCCGCAATGTTGGCTTTGAGTCACTGACCCGATCTCCGGACAAGTACGGGGTCGGCTTGGCACTAGGCAATGGTGAGGTGCGGTTGCAGGATCTTGCGCGTGCATACACTGCATTGGCTCGTGGTGGCACATCAGTAGACCCTGTCTTTTACAAAAACTATGTAACCACATCGGGCGATACCGTCCATGCACCACAAGCTACGATCCGAAAGACGTGGATCACCCCGGAGACGGCATTTGCAATAACCGACATTCTTGCTGACGCCGAAGCGCGGGCGCCAGCATTTGGACGCGGTGGTCCTTTGGAGCTGCCATTTCCAGTCGCAGTAAAAACGGGAACGTCGAAGGACTACCGTGACAACTGGGCTGTCGGATACACGCCCCTGCACACAGTAGCGGTCTGGGCCGGGAATTTCGATGGATCTCCTATGCGACAAGTGAGCGGCGTTGCAGGCGCCGGACAGTTGCTACACGCGATTTTTCTGGAGCTGGGTACCGGGGGTCGATTCATTGCGCCTGCAGGTGTCGAGTACAGGCACGTTTGCAGTGACAGTGGATTGAAGCCCCATTCCTTTTGCCCGACTGTCGAACGCCGTCCGTTTGCCCGCAAATCTCCAGAGCAATCGGTCTGCAATACACATAGAAGACTTGCTGGTCCGTACAAGAAGAATCCCCTGGTTGAGCGTGTGACTCCAAAAGAATTCCAGGCGTGGCTGCGCGACGCAGGTGCCTCGGTAGTTTATTCCGATTCCACGTTAAGCGTGCGAATTGACCAACCGACTTCGGGTTCGCGATACTATATCGACCCGGTCCTGAGGCCGGAATTCCAGCAGGCTAGACTACGCGCGACTGTGACGTCGACACCGGATTCTATTGCATGGTTTAAAGACGGAACGAGACTACACGGGATGGACCTGGATGGGTTCTGGACCCTGGAGAGCGGTTCCCACAAGTTTACTCTCGTCGGCTACAAGGATGGTATTCGCTACGACAGCGAGCCAGTCCTTATCCACGTGCACAGCGCCCAGCAAGAGCCGCTATCCGTTTCGCCGTGAAATTCTAACACCTGATGGCACGCGCCAATCCACGATCATTCGAACAGAATATGAAAGATAACTTTGCCCGAAACGGCAGAGTTGAATGGATTGGACTGCGACCTGAAAAGCGCGGGGACATGGTTGCGGTTGATCAGGTTGATGTCAAGATTGGGACTGGACTGGAGGGTGACCATTACAACGGTGGATTCAAGAACAAGCGAGATGTTACTCTCATCCAGTTCGAACACCTCGAGGTCATTTCGCAATTAGTCGGGCGAGACACCGTTTCTCCCAACCTACTGCGTCGAAACATCGCAGTGTCCGGAATAAATCTGGCATCACTAAAGGACAAACAGTTCCAGATTGGAGAAGTTGTGCTAGAGGGCACGGGACTTTGTCATCCGTGTTCCAGGATGGAAAGAAACCTGGGTGAGGGCGGATATAATGCCGTTCGGGGCCACGGGGGTATCACCGCGCGGGTAGTCACAGGCGGGACAGTCAACCTCGGAGACAGCGTGCGTCTTCACACCGCGGACAAGGTAATCGAAACAGATTGAAAATATGGAAGCAACACCCACCATCACCTTCCGTCCAATTTTACTGCTTCTCTTTACGCTAGCCTTATCTAGTTGTAACCGGACCGCAGATCAGCCAGGAAACAAATCCCAGACAGTTTCGCTGCAATCCGCCGAACCGGACGAACCGTATACGCCGCAGGTGGAGGGTCCCCTTCGAGTAATCAGCGCTTCTCCCAACGGACAATTGCAGCAGCTTGCTGACGAACAGCGGATCAGCATCACACTGAGCCAGCCAATGACGCCGCTGGGTACCGAAGGAGAGCTGCCGGCAAACACCATCAGCATTGACCCACCCGTGGAGGGCACCACGCGATGGACAGGTTCGCAGACTCTGGTTTTTGAACCGCACTCACCGCTGCAGCTGGCCACGCACTATGACGTCACACTGCATCCGGGATTACAGTCTTTGGATGGTGAATCGCTCCAATCTGCATTCAATTTCTCTTTCGTCACCCCCCGACCGGAGGTAGTTAGTATAACACCCCGGGATGGCGAGACGCACGCGAGGCCTGATCAGCCAATTATTGTCTCGTTCAGGCAACCAGTGGACGAAGAATCAATCCGGAGCAGCATCCGACTCACACGGGCCGGTAGAGAAGCATCGTATTCAATCCGAAAAGCGAGCGACGTCGTATTCCATATCGTGCCGGACGATTTTCGGTTGCATAGTGCATACTCCCTCACCGTTGCCGCCGGAATTGCGGGCATCGAAGGTGACTTACCCTCTCTGCACGCCAAGTCTGTTAAGTTCAGAACGTACGGGCCGTTGCGATTCACGGGCGTGACCCAATCGGGGCGGAATCAAAATGACCTATTCAATCCATTGAGTCCAGTGCACTTACGTTTTTCGAATAGTGTAGAGTGGGAGAAGATGAAGGACGCCATCGAGATAAACCCTGTTGTGGAAATGAACCAAACCTCGACGCAGCCACTCCATTCAACCAGCTACGCGTTGAGCGCTAAGTGGAGGCCCCGGACGGAGTACACAATAACCGTAGATGGAATTGAGGACATTTACGGGCAGCCTATCGAACCGCAAACTCACTGGATACGATTCGACGCCCTTCCGTCGCGTGCAAGTATGTCCACCGGCATGCTTGTTATCGAGTCTAAAGAACGCGCTGCCCTACCAGTCTATGTAACCAATCTTGAACGGATTGAGAAAGGGATTCGACGACTGTCAAAGTCAGAGATAATTCCCTCACTAACCGCCTACGATCGCTACCGATACGACAGTCTTGAGGACAACGCTCCGGAAGTTGCACGCTCGGAACAACACATAGAAGGCAGCGAGGTCGAGCGCAAGACTCTGGTATTTGATTTTGCTGATGCTCTTCGAGACGGCGCGGGCGTCTTACTGGCAGAACTTCATGTGCCTAAGCAGAGGAAGATGGGGGCAGCCCGTACATCCAGGGCGATCGTTCAAGTGACCAATCTCGGACTGACGACAAAGTTTAGTCCGCATGAAACGATGGTATTGGTAACCTCTCTGGATACTGCAGAGCCCGTTGGAGGCAGCGCAGTCGAGATTCGCGACCGTACCAACAAAGTCGTCTGGATCGGAACAACTTCTTCCGATGGAATTGCGCTAGCTCCCGGATGGGCGGAGCTGGGTCTCTCGAGTGAGGAGGAATGGGATGATCCACTTCAATTTGTGTTTGCCGAAGCGGGTAAAGATCTAGCGTTCTCTTCCAATCAGTATGACTCAGGTCTCGAACCCTACCGGTTTGGCATCTATAACGCGTGGAAGCAGGAAGCAGAAAATGTCGCGGGATCGATTTTCTCAGATCGCGGGCTGTACAAGGGTGGTGAAACTGTCAATCTCAAAGCTCTCTTCCGATCACGAACAAACGCCGACTGGCTTGTTGGGAAAGACAGCATTCGAGTTACCATCGACAGTCCGCGCGGAGATGTCGTCTACAAGCAAACCCATGTCACGAATGAATTCGGAAGTTTTGCGTTCAAGTGGGTCGCGCCAGAAAACGCGGAGCAGGGCACGTACTATATCAACATGCACCATCCGGAATCAGACCTTTGGGCAGGCTCTGGCTTCTTTCGGATAGATGCTTTTCGAACCAGCACATTCGCTGTCACTGCCAGGAGTTCTGCCAAACAATACATTGCTGGGGATATCTTCGAGGGTACCGCGAATGGGAGGTACCTTTTTGGCGCACCGATGTCAAATCAGGATGTGCGGTATACGGTCTACCGCCAATCTGGACGCTTCAATCCGCCCGGGTTTGATGATTATAATTTTTCGTACTACGAATGGTACCGGTCATCAAACGCCTATCGCCAAATATTGCAGGGTGATTCGACCTTGAACTCCGACGGCGAGGTTTCTGTATCCGCGGTAATTCCAACCGGCGATTATCCTCGTCCGTCACAACTCGTCCTCGAAGCTAGTGTTACTGATCAAGCCCGTCAAACGCTGTCGTCCAGGACATCCGCCATCGTACACCCCGCCGAGTTCTACGTCGGATTGAAGCCGCAAACGACTTTCATGCGTCTTGGCGACTCCTCTAAAGAGATGGATGTGGATGTAATTACCGTTGATCCGGTGGGTGCAACCGTCGACGGTGCAGAGGTTAGTGTGTCGCTCGTAAGGCGCCAGTGGAATAGCGTGCGCGAGGTCGGATCGGATGGCAGGTTGCATTGGCGTAGCGAAATCAGAGAAACAGTCGTAGATAGTACGAGGCTTACGTCTCAGAAGCGGAGGGCAACCCGTGTGAGCATGACTGTAAATGATCCGGGTAGGTATTTAATCAGGGCGGAATCGACCGACAATCGTGGAAATCCGGTCCGAACCGAATCCTACTTCTACGCAACTGGCCGCGGATATGTGGCCTGGAACCGGCGGGACGATGACAGGATTGATCTTGTGACAGATAAGGGAAAGTACAGGCCTGGCGAAACAGCGCGGATACTCGTTCAATCACCATACGAGGAGGCCACGGCGCTGGTCACAATCGAAAGGGATGGTATTATGTCGTCGCGTGTCGAGACGCTTAGCGGCAGTGCCCCGCAAATTGATGTTCCGTTGGATGAGTCGCATCTGCCGAACGTGTTCGTTAGTGTCATATTATTGTCAGGCCGAACGGCTGCGCCAAGTGCCGGTGCCGACGTCGGTGCACCTGGTTTCAAGATCGGATATGCCGAGTTGACGGTTGATCCGGGCACTCGGCATCTTGAGATTAACATAAAGCCAAGCGCCGAGAAATATGAGCCCGGACAGGAGGTTGAGGTGGCCCTCCAGGTGCGGGATCATAGCGGTGCCGGAGTGCAGGCAGAGATCGCTTTTAGCGCTGCGGATGCCGGAGTTTTGAATCTGATCGGCTACTCCCTGCCCGATCCGTTCGATGTTTTCTACCGATCGCGTGCGCTGAACGTTAGCACATCAGAGACACGAACCAACATTGTCAAACAGCGCAGCTTTGGCCAGAAGGAGATGGATCGCGGTGGAGGCGGTGACGGGGATCAGCGCGACCAGGTGCGTAAAGATTTCAGGCCTTCGGCCCACTGGGACCCAGCAATTGTTACTGACGGTCGAGGGCGCGCAACGGTGCGATTCAAAGTGCCCGAGAGTTTGACGACGTTCCGCCTAATGGCAACGGCTTCAACGAAGAAAAGCGAGTTCGGGACCAGCTCGACGGATATCATTGTAACGAAGCCGCTGGTCGCTCTGCAGGCGATGCCAAGATTTGCCCGCATCGGCGACCTGTTCAGCGCAGGAGTGGTTGTAACAAACACTACCGGCCAAGATGGAGAGGTTACGGTAACCGCAAGCGCAGACGGACTTCAACTAGATGGCTCCGACAAGCAATCCGTCTTTCTGGCGGATGGAGAGTCCAGAGAAGTGAGATTTTCCTGGATTGCGCCGGAGGTACGACACACAAAAGTCCGGTATGCATCTTCGCTCGGTAAGTTCAGGGACGCCCTCGAAATCGACTTACCCATTGCCCTACCCACAACCGAGCTCGCGTACGGCACGTTTGCTTCAGTCGAAGATGGTGAGGCGCAAGAACAAATCGATCTGCCGGATGATCGGTTGCGACAGCTGGATGATTTTTCAGTACGAGTCTCCAGCACGGCCATGGTCGGACTGGACAGTGCAACCGAGTACCTTTTCAGCTATCCCTACGGATGTCTTGAGCAGAGGACGTCGCGCATCCGACCTTTACTACTCGCGGACAACGTTTTAGAGGCGTTTGACCTGGAGGCTCTCAACGGTGATCGTGATGAGGTCGTAAATGAGTGGATAGGCGAGCTTAATTCGTATTGGACCGGCGACGGTTTCTCGCTATGGAAAGGGGGGCACTACAACAGTGCCTACGCATCGGTGTACGCGACGTCTGCGATGCTCGAAGCGGTGGCGGCAGGTTATACCGTTCCCGAACAACTTCTGAGTCAAAGCCTTGACTACCTGGAACTAATCGTAAGGGACTCTGATGAGCGACCGGAGTATTATCATCGTACCGTTTGGGGAACGACGCGTGCGCTTGCACTCCTGACGCTCGCCACCGCGGATCGCACACTCGAGAGTGAAATCGAATCACATATTAACGAGACTCTTTCGCAAAATGGGGACATCGAAACAATCTCTCTCCTCTTGCAGGCCGTAGTCGCCGCAGATGATCAGCTTCTGAACTTGCGCAAGACCGAACTCCTTTCCCGGTTGTTAGATCGCATTGTTGTCGAGCCTACGCTTGCCTGGGCCAGCCGCACCGGTAATGTGGAGCACTATCGCTGGATTTTCGGTAGCGACGAACGTACTACTGCAAATGTGCTTGCGAGCCTGGCCGTAACGACAGACGTTGAAGACCATCGGGTGATCGCAGAAAAAATGATCCGTTACTTGTTGCAGAAACGGGGAAACCGTGGTTGGCGATCGACGCAAGAAAATGCTGTGATCGTAAATAGTTTTGCGAAATACTTTGAATCGTTCGAACAAGTTGAACCTGATTTCACGGCAAAGGTGTCCGCCGCGGGTTCTACCGTCCTCTCGGAAGTTTTCCGTGGAAGAGAACTGCGCGTGCAGGATGTGGTAATTCCGAGCAGGCCGACTGGGCCCGATCTGATCCCTGTCTCCATATCCCGGGATGGCGTGGGTCGCGTGTACTACTCCATCTCCGCCAAAGGTTATACCACTGAACAACTTGATCGGCAGAACAATGGATTGGAAGTCGCAAGATCGCTACGCTTGATCGACGCAAGCGGTAAGGCTGGTAGTCCGATTGGGGATACGAACGACGGCACCATCACGCTAGATGCGGGTGATGTGGTCCAGGTCGAAATCCGAGTCTCTTCCCCTACTGCCCGTAATTTCGTTGTAGTTGATGACCCGTTGCCGGCCGGACTTGAGGCACTCAATACCGATTTTGCCACTACCTCGAGCGTCTTGACGCGCAACACTGGATCCAACCGTTGGTGGGGCTCTTTCAATCATACGGAGATGCGAGATGATCGTGTCCTTCTGTTCGCCGACTATCTCCGGGCTGGCGAACACACCTACAGATACGCCGCACGGGCCACTACCCCGGGGACTTATTTGCTACCGCCAATCAGCTCGAGTCTGATGTATCAGCCGTCGATCAATGGCAGATCCGAACATGGCAAAATGGAAGTGAGACCACCGGCTGGGGGCGTTGCGAGCAAATAGCCACTCGCTACATGTTTCGCCGATACTGTCCGCCAACCTGAAACAGTGCGTCCGTTATTTGGCCGAGTGAACAAAATCGGACAGCCTCGAGCAAGGATTCAAACAGGTTGTCTCCTTGCACAGCGGCATACTGAAGGTTTCCTAGCGCGTCATCTGCCTCCTGTGCCCGGTGCTGCTGAAACGCACGCAGGTTCCTAATCTGTCGGTCTTTCTCGACTGAGGAGGAACGCATCAGCGCAACCGGCGCGTCAACTGTCTCAGAATCCCCTTCCGCGATAAACGTGTTGACGCCGATGACTGGCAGATCGCCAGCATGCTTTTTTCGTTCATAAAACAGAGATTCTTCCTGAATCTTGCTTCGCTGGTACATGGTTTCCATCGCCCCGAGCACCCCGCCCCTGTCGTTGAGCCTGTCGAACTCTGCGAGGACAGCCTCTTCGACCAGTTTGGTCAACTCCTCTACAATGAAGGCCCCCTGCAAAGGATTTTCGTTCTTAGCCAGGCCAAGTTCACGATTAATGATCAACTGAATCGCCATAGCGCGCCGAACACTCTCCTCAGTTGGAGTGGTAATCGCCTCGTCGTACGCGTTGGTGTGCAATGAATTACAGTTGTCGTAAATGGCCAAAAGCGCTTGCAGGGTAGTCCGGATGTCGTTGAACTGGATCTCCTTCGAGTGGAGGCTCCGGCCGGACGTCTGGATATGGTATTTCAGTTTCTGGCTTCGTTCGTTCGCCCCATACTTTTCGCGCATCGCTATGGCCCAGATCCGTCGCGCGACCCGGCCGATAACCGTATACTCCGGATCCAATCCATTCGAGAAAAAGAAGGAGAAGTTGGGAGCAAAAGAATCGATATCCATGCCCCTTGCTCTGTAATACTCTGCAAACGTAAACCCGTTAGCCAGAGTGAACGCAAGCTGCGATATCGGGTTGGCACCAGCTTCGGCGATGTGGTAACCGGAAATCGACACTGAGTAATAATTCCTTACCCCATTATCAACAAAATACTGTTGGATGTCACCCATCATTCGCAGAGCGAACTCCGTGGAGAAGATGCAGGTATTCTGCGCCTGGTCCTCTTTCAGGATGTCTGCCTGAACCGTGCCCCGCACGGTTTTCAAAGCGGAGGTCGCGACGTCCTGGTACTCGGCCTCCGTCAGGAAGCCGGCGCTAACCAGTTCACGTGACGTTACCCCAAGCATACCAAGTCCAGAGCCATCGTGGCCCGGGGGTAACTCCTCTTCCGGGCCGTCTGGACCGGATGGGGAATACACAGGTTTTTGCTGGCCCTTGAATTTCTCACCGATCCACACTTCGACCGCTTCCCACTTCCCGTTCTTCCTAAGCGCAAATTCTGTTTGCTGGTCGATTGCGGTGTTCATGAACATGGCGAGCAACATGGGAGCCGGTCCATTAATAGTCATCGACACCGACGTAGCAGGGTCGCACAAGTTGAAACCCGAATAGAGCTTCTTCATGTCGTCCAGCGTGCAGATGGAGACCCCTGAATTTCCAACTTTACCGTAGATGTCCGGTCGTTCGTGCGGGTCGAAACCGTACAACGTGACGGAGTCAAATGCCGTGGATAACCGTTTCGCTGGCATTCCCGCCGAGACAAGATGGAACCTCCGATTGGTTCGCTCCGGGCTCCCCTCGCCCGCAAACATGCGCGTCGGGTCTTCGTTTACTCTCTTAAATGGAAACGTGCCGGCCGTGAAAGGGAAAGAGCCAGGCAAATTTTCTGACAGCGCAAATCTGATCCGATCTCCTGCACTCTCTATCCGCGGTACCGCCACGCGCGGAATTTTCAAACCGGACAGCGACTTAGTCGTGAGATCCGCGCTAATAGTCTTTCCACGGATAGTGTATTCGAACGTGTCGCCTGCATACGAGGCAACCCAATCATCCCAATTCTCCAAGACCCGTCGGGATTCGGGATTGAGTTTATCCCAACACTCAGTCGCCCTCTCCCCCAACTTTCGCACCAGCATATCGTCATCGGCAGTAGCATTCGACTGCGCTTTAATTTGACTTCTCGCTCCGGCAAAATGGGACCACTCTTCTGCAATTTGGGCCTGAGCTTCCACCGTGGAGTGATACCTGCGGATAGTGTCAGCAATATCACCCAGGTACCTTTGGGCATCTCCCGGGATCAATGCGTCGTTTTGGGATTCAACCGTCGGCAGCGATTCTTCGTCCAGCAGATTTGATGTTCGCCCAAATCGAAAATCAGCATTCATTTTTTCGAGAACAGCCAGAAAGAGCCGGGAAACACCCGCATCATTGAACCTGGATGCCATCGTAGGAAAAACCGGCATGTCCACTGGATCGACATCAAACGCGGCTCTGTTGCGTTGTAGTTGCTTTCTAACGTCCTTGAGGGCATCCTCACTGCCTCGCTTTTCGAACTTGTTGATCACTACAAAATCGGCCACATCCAGCATCCCGATTTTCTCAAGCTGCGTCGGCGCTCCGAATTCCTGCGTCATCACGTAGATCGACAGATCAACGAGTTCAGCGATCTGGATATCGCTTTGACCAATGCCTGCCGTTTCAATAATTATTACGTCAAAGCCAGCCAGTTTGCAGGCATCAACACTGTCTCGCAAGGCCCCTGATGTCGCCGAGTTAGCCGACCGTGTAGCAAACGACCGCATGTAGACACGATCACTGGCAGCTCCGTAAATAGAGTTCATGCGGATTCTGTCGCCCAACAGCGCACCGCCGGTCTTGACACGTGTGGGATCGATGGATAGAATCGCTAGTGTCAGGTCCGGGAAATCATTGACAAATCTTCGGACAAGCTCGTCGGTCAACGTCGACTTTCCGGCTCCGCCCGTGCCCGTGAGTCCGATAACCACTGCTCTAGATGAGGGAGCTGCTCCATCCCCCGATCCAACGGAAACCAAATCTTGCTCGACTGCTGTAAGCGCCCTTCCCATTAGAAAATGATCCGACGGGCTCAGGTGTGACATCTCGCCATTGAAAGTCGCCACGGTTGCAAAGTCACATTCGCGCATCATCAAGTTAATCATCCCCTGCAGACCCATTGCCATTCCGTCTTCGGGAGAGAAAATCTTTGTAATGCCGTAGGCTTCGAGTTCGCGAATCTCCTCTTCTACAATTACGCCACCTCCGCCGCCGAAGATTTTGATGTGTCCGGCCCCCCGCTCCTGGAGCAGGTCATACATATATTTGAAATATTCGATGTGCCCACCCTGATACGACGAGATTGCAATCCCTTGCACATCTTCCTGAATGGCTGTATCGACAATCTCCTGGACTGAACGATTATGTCCCAAGTGGATCACCTCCGCTCCGGAGGCCTGCAGAATACGCCGCATGATATTTATCGCGGCATCGTGGCCATCGAATAGACTTGCCGCGGTCACAAACCGGATGGCCTGTTTCGATTTGTAGACTTCCATTAGGTTTGGATGATGCTAACGTTTTGAGTTTGTTGTACTCTTGAGAGTCTTTGCAGGTTCAGCGTGACTCCCCATATCGTAATCGGTCGAATCTGGCTCAATCTATTGCGTTCGGATACGCGCGATCGTCAAAAAGTAGTCGTCCAACTCATCAAAAAGGAGATTCCACCAGGTACCGTCGTGAACGGAGGCTACCGCCGAGCGATTATTGAAATCAACATCCAGTCGAACTTTTTTTGGTGATACGCGAAGCCCGGTTCGCATCCCCTTTAAGACCGCTTCCTTCATTGACCAACAAGCCAGGACTGTGTCGGAGGGGTCGAAACATTCATTATTCAGCAGATGATACTCATCTTCGTGAAGTACAAACCGGTAGAGATCGTCTATTCGTGATTTCTTTTGTTCCAGATCCACGCCTACCGGCACTGGAGCCATGACGGCCACCGCCCTGTCTTCGGAATGGGAGATGCTAAGGAATTGGTCGCATCCAACCACATCGATTGCCCCTCCGTCATCGACCGCGAACGTTATCTGGCTGGTATCCACATTCAGCACGTGGGCTGCCAGCTCCCTCGCTGCGGTTCGGCCAAGCACGAAACTCTTCCTCCTCTTTGCGCTCCGGAAACCTGCGTGCCGCTCGACCTCATCTGCCGTAAGACTCTCCAGGCGTGATGCACTCAGCGCTTCGTCGTGGTATACATGCAGGAGCTTTACGTCAGAAAATACTTCTGAGGTCTGCATGTGATGCGAAGTGTTATGGGGCGGAATTCCGATCCAGATCAAGCATTGGCAAGATTCTCGGCGACTGCTGCCCAGTCTACGACATGCCAGAACGCCGACACATAATCTGGTCGTCTGTTCTGATAATTTAAGTAGTAAGCGTGTTCCCAGACATCCAGGCCGAGTATGGGTGTTTTGCCTTCCATGAGTGGGCTATCCTGGTTCGGCGTCGACATTACCTCTAGCGCACCGTCATTGACGCACAGCCAGGCCCAACCGCTTCCGAATCGTGTCTTTGCTGCGGTCTCAAATTTTTCCTTCATCGTCTCCAACGAACCAAAAGCGGAAGTGATGGCAGACTGCAAGTCGCCATAAGGATCCGCCGATCCGCCAGGATTCATCACTTTCCAAAAAAGCGAATGGTTGGCATGACCGCCTCCGTTGTTGCGAACGGCCCCGCGGATGGCCTCCGGAACAGCATCGAGGGAGGAGATCAATTCCTGAACAGACAAGCCCTGCAGCTTATCGTGGTTCTCCAGCGCCGCGTTGAGTTTGTTTACATAACCTTGGTGGTGTTTACCATGGTGGATCTGCATTGTCCTTGCGTCGATGTGCGGCTCGAGCGCGTCAAAAGCGTACGGAAGGTCGGGAAGAGTGTAAGGCATCTGGCTTGTGTTTGTCGATTTGGTTGATTCGCTTTAAAATAATTCCATTATCCGGGAGAAGTCCTCTTCGGATAACATATCCCTTTCGATTAGCATCAGCAACGTGCGGCCGAGAGCGGTCACATCTGTGTCGCCACTTGGGCCCTGCGTGAACTCTGACGCCGAATCTGTCATCGAAGTAAGCATGGCTTCATAAAGAAACTTAGCTACGAACTCAGCGGCCTTAGGTTTGCCGGAAAAGTCCACTACCATTTCAACCGTTGCCCGGCCTCCACTGTTCACATCCAGAACAACCTTTCTGCCGCTCAGGAAACTCCGCTTTGTGTGCACACGCACGATATCCTCATAACGAATCGTTTTGGGCTCATCCAGGTCCGTGTTCTGGAAAACAAACGACTTGCTTGTAAATACCGCACCGTCCTTCGCCCCTCCAAGGAGAGTCGCATCGTACAGTGCAAGGACATCAGACGAATCAACACCCCTGGCGTAGTCGTTGAGGGCGTTCTTTTTTTTCTCGGGAGGGATTCCGGATCCCACGTACAGACCGATATCGGGTGAGTTCGGTATTAATTCAGTGATTAGCTCTTCCATTTTAACGTGTGGCTGGGAGAGACTCGGCAAGAATCGAATCCGTTCCAAAGAATGATCCTGTCATTTCAAGAACTCCTGTGTGCACTCCCAGAACTATGATGAGTATTGCACACACCATCACTACGGCAAGCGCCTGGGTGTGTGGTTTGAGACCTGCTCGTTTATCTGCCGGAATGGCCAGGGCCGAATCATCAGACTTCATCCAGAAAACGTAAAGGACTCGCAGGTAGTAGTAGGCTGATATGGCGCTCGCCAGAACGCCAATAATAACCAACCACGTATAGCCAGCCTGAACGGCGGGTGCAAACACTGCGTACTTACCGAGGAAGCCGCCGAAGGGCGGGAAACCGGTAAGGCTAAACATGAACACACCCATTGCAACGCCGAGCCATGGTCGGGAAAAACCGATTCCTGACAACGAGTCCAGCGACTGAATTCGGCCTACTTGCCCATCCCATTCAAGAACAGAAATGACGCCAAACGCTCCGAGGTTCATCAGGGTGTACACGGCCAGGTAGTACAACGCTCCAGAGTATCCTGCAGACGTTCCGGCAACCAGTCCGACGAGAATGTAGCCTGCGTGCGCAATGGATGAGTAAGCAAGCATCCGCTTGACATTTTGTTGGGAGATTGCGACCAGGTTCCCGCCCACCATCGTGATGGCTGCTACAAACGCCAGTGCATCGTTCCACCGGTCACTGGGAAGAGCGAGAAAGAGCACAGCGATAAGGGCAGCAAACGCTACGGTTTTGGATGCCGTCGACATATAACCAGCCAGCGGAGTGGGGCTCCCCTGGTACACATCTGGTGTCCACATATGGAAGGGAACCGCACTTACCTTAAAGAGAAACCCAACGAGCAGGAGGGCAACGCCGCCCCAAAACATTATCGATACCCCATCCCCTGCAACATACCTGCCGATGGTGGCGAGATCCATGGACCCCGTCGCGCCATACATGAGAGCAATTCCATACAGGAAGAATCCTGTCGAAAACGCGCCAAGCAGAAAGTACTTGGCGGCGCTCTCGATCCCACCCGCGTCGGTGCGCATCAGTCCTGCGAGTATGTAGAGGCAGATTGACATCGTCTCAAGTCCGACAAAAATGGCCACCAGGTTGTTCGCGGAACCCAGCACCATCATCCCAACGGTTGAGAACAAAAGCAGCCCGTAGATCTCACCGTAGTTTTTGCTGTATTTCTTCAGGTACGGTGATGTTAGAAGGACTGTGGCAAAGCCAGCAACGAGGACGAGCACATTGACAAACGACGCGTATCCTCCCACCCGGATGGTATCTGCAAACACCGGGTAATTGGCAGAAGCGATCTTCGACCATTCTACGATGATGCAAAAGAGAAATGTCCCGGCCGCGATCCAGGGAATTGACGCGTGCTGATTCCGGTAGGCATCGATAATGATTATCGCCATGCCAGCGATGGCAATGATCACGAGTGGGAGTGCGGCTGCCAGATCACTCCCAAGCGAATTATATACTCCTTCCAGGTTCATTCTTGTTTGTTATGGTAGCCAGGCGATACTCTCTATCGACCGCGCAAGTTTAATATCCTTTTTCGTAACGACGTTGCCCGCATCGTGCGTGTTCAAATTAATTTCAACGGCGTTGTAGATGTTGACAATCTCTGGGTGATGATTCTGTTCTTCGGCGTCGAAGGCAATGCGCACGATGAACGAGACTGCTTCCCGAAACGTGCCGAAGGCGAACGTCTTTGAAAGTTTGTTATTCGCGTACACCCAACCTTTTAGTGTTGCCAGCTCGTCGGTGATTTCGTTTGGTGAGAGAGCCTCCATCTACAACACCCATCCGCTGAAGAAAACGATGTACACTATCGCATAGATAGGTAAAAGAATCGGAATCGAGTACTTGAAGAGATAGCCCATGAAAGATGGGGTGTCAATGCCATTTCCCTCTGCAATCGCTTTCACCATGAAATTTGGTGCATTGCCGATGTAGGTCATCGCACCGAAAAATACGGCAGCAACGGAGATGGCCTGCAGGTAAAATCCTGATCCGCCTGCGGTTACATCTCGCGAGAACTCGACCACCTCTGCAGCCACGTTCACGTCCAACCCAAATTTGCCCATGGCCGCAGACACGAAGTTCAGATACGTTGGTGCGTTGTCCAGCACGGCTGAGAGGAATCCAGTACCCCAATAAAACATCCCGGTTGAGAGAGAATCTGCATTGTTCTGCGCCAGAGTCGCGATGGTCGCCAGTGCTGGTTGCATGGTGGCGAAGATTCCCAGGAAGAGCCAGCCGACCTCTCGGATGGGCTCAAAGTTGAACATGTTCTTTTCCAAACACACCGGGTCTGCAGTCTTGTATGCGAAGTACGCAACCGACAGCATAATTATCTCCCGAATGCCGAAGGGTAAATGCACATCCCCGATATGCAGTGACGGTACCCATGGAAGTACGTTAGGATCGATGAAAACCGAGACGATAATTATCGCAATCCAGATCACGCTCTTTGCACCCTGGAATTGTATGAGAGGTTGCCCCTCCACTTTTTCGGGAAACGCGCCCTTATTGCGACTGTCGATGATGTAGAATATCAACAGAAGCAGGGCAGTTGTGGGTAGCCATATAAACCAGACGTTTTCCAGAGTCCAGAAGAATGGCACCCCGCGAAGGAATCCGAGGAAGAGCGGTGGATCTCCGATGGGAGTTAGCGCCCCACCGACGTTTGCGACAAGGAAGATGAAAAACACAATATGGTAGGCCTTGATCCGACCCTTGTTCATCCCGATGTAACATCTGATGAACAACATTGCCGCTCCGGTTGTCGCGATAAAGTTGGCAATCACCGACGCAATAAAAAGCAGGATCACATTCGACGTCGCGGCGCCTTTGGCATTCACACTCAGATAGATTCCGCTGGCTGCAATAAACAGCGACGCAACCAGGGCAATAAAGGCAATGTACTCCTGCATTGCGTGAACCACAGGCATTGCACTCTTCAATCCGAAGATGTAATAGGCGGCAACGAATAGACCGAAGCCCATCGCGTATTTCGGATAGTGATGGTGCCAGTGATGGGCATAGAACAACGGCCCGGTCGCGATCATCAGCAGTAAAACTATAAACGGTATGACCAGCCAGACGGGGGGCGCAGGTCCGTGATCGTCGTCATGCGATTCCTCCCCGTGAGTATCCGCACCGTGGGCTGCCGCATCCTGTGTCGCATGATCGTCCGCGTCCTCGGCGTGGCCGTCATCTGCTGATGTTGCCGCGTGACCATCCTCGACAACTGTTGAATCCGCGTGGCTTGCTACCTGTGCATTTGCAGTGGAAGTGACGAAAACAACCGAGCAGCAAATTATCGTCAACGCTATTAACGATGACGACCATCCACGACTAAAATTTGTTTGCAGCCACATACGCTAGCGTACTGTCGGTGGAATACCGTTTGTCTCAAACCGCTCCACTTCGGCAAGTTGGCTCCTATTCGAGAAACGGGTAGGGGAATCTGTGTCAGCCATTTTTCTATCGATTGTTTCGAGTAGAAAATTCGTTACCGGCTCGGTTTTCTCCAAGAACGGAGTTGGTTTGAAACCGAGCACTACCATCAGTACGACCAGTGGGGCGAGGATTGCAAACTCCCTCAAATTCAAATCCGGCATAAACCTGTTGGCATCGCTGGTAAGTTCACCAAAGAACATTTTGTAGAGCATCCAAAGTAGGTATACGGCCGCGAGAATTACACCTGTCGTGGCAAGTGCAACAAGCAGTGGACTATCGATGACCGTACTCGAAAACGATCCTATCAAGATCATGAACTCGCCCACAAAACCATTCAGGCCGGGCAGCCCTGCAGATGCAAGCGCAGACACGACCATAAAGAAACTCAAGACCGGGACGGACTTGGCGAGTCCGCCGAAGTTATCCATCTCTCGCGTATGCCTTCGCTCGTAGAGCATCCCCAGGATAAGGAAAAGCGCTCCGGTCGAGATTCCGTGGTTGATCATTTGAATAACCGCACCCTGCAGTGCAACATGCGTGAACGCGAAGATCCCCAGGACTACAAATCCGAGGTGACTCACTGAGGAGTATGCGACGAGTTTTTTTGCATCTGATTGAGCCCTCGACACCAGGGCGCCATAGATGATGCCAATAATGGCGAGCACAGCAAACCAGCCGGCATACTTGATCGCAGCCTCCGGAAAAAACGGCAGACAGAAGCGCACTAGTCCGTACGTTCCCATTTTAAGTAAGACACCGGCCAGAATTACCGATCCGCCAGTCGGTGCCTGAACGTGTGCATCCGGAAGCCATGTGTGGAACGGAAACAATGGAACCTTAATCGCAAACGATAAGGCGAACAATATGAAAAGCCAGCCTTGGGCAGACCCGGGTACGTCGAACTGAAGAATCTTATACCAATCAGCTGTAAAAATCCCTCCGTTTACGGCGTCACCCGCAGCAATGCCGAGATAAATAATGCCTACCAGCATTAGCAAGGAGCCAACAAGCGTGTACAACACGAACTTGACAGCCGCATAGATCCTGTTCTCCCCTCCCCAAATTCCTATGATGAAGTACATCGGAATGAGGGTCAACTCGAAGAAGATGTAGAAGAGGATGAGGTCGTACGAGCAGAACACACCTGTGACACCTGTTTGGAGAATCAGCAGGAGTGCGTAGTAACCTTTGTGGTTACTGCTTATGTAGTTCCACGAACTCAACACGACAATTGGGCCGAGCAGGGTCGTCAGCATAACTAACAACAAACCTAGTCCGTCGATTCCCACGAAGTACTTTATGTCGAGCGAGTCTGGGAACCAGGAGGAGATCAGGTGCACAAACTGGGGTGTACTATTTGTGCTAACCGATGGATCGAAACCAACATAGAGGCCAATGGACAGAAGGAACGTAAGCAACGTTGTCCCGAGCGCGACCATGCGAATCGATTCTTTCGACCGCAGTGCAAGGGTTATAATACCGCCGATGAGCGGCAGGAATATGACCAGAGAAATTAGATTTGGGATGTTTGATAGCATGAGGTTATCCGAAGAGCACCAGGCCAATTACCAGAGCAACGCCAAGAACAATTGCAATGGCGTAATTCTGTACAAATCCAGTCTGAAGATATTTGAACAAGCTGCTCAGTCCCCGCACAACTGCGCCGGAGCCGTTAACTATTCCGTCAACAACGTATTTGTCAAATGGCGCGAGCACTCTATTTGCCGATCCAAGTAGAGGCTTCACAACGGCCTTGTCATATGCCTCGTCCCAGAAATATTTTGATTTCCAGACGTTATATAGTTTCCCGAATCGGTTTTTCAGGATGTTGTCATATTGGAGTCCGTGCTTGCTGTACATGCGCCATGCAAACAAAATTCCGACAATGGCAATTGCTGCACCGAGTATCAACAACATCCACTCAATACGGATAAACGATTCTGCGTGTGGATGCAACGCTGCCTCTGCGACCGGTCCACCGTGCGATGCTCCGAGGAAATGGTGAATCCAATTCTTGTTACCGTGATCAATAACGCCAGGAAGACCCAGAAATCCACCGATTACTGCCGCTACCGCGAGGACCACGAGTGGAATCTTCATGGTGGCCGGGGATTCCTCCGGCTTGGCCACCTCTGTAAATCTGGGCCAGCGTTCGTTCCCCTCAAACGTTAGCACATAACTCCGCACCATGTAAACGGCAGTTAGGAATGCTGTTAAAATCCCAACTCCCCAGACAAACCAGGCATAGGTATGTCCATCGTAGCCATACTCGAATGCCTTGAAGAGAATCTCGTCTTTCGAAAAGAACCCGGACAACAGCGGGAATCCTGCAATTGCCAACGTGGAGATTCCGTAGGTCGCTGCGGTGATGGGCATATACTTCCTCAGGTTGCCCATCGTTCGCATATCCTGAGGATCAATCGATTCGCCATAGTCATGTAGATCATGCTCCACGTGGTGCATGGAATGGATCACACTTCCCGAGCCAAGAAACAGGCACGCTTTGAAGAAGGCGTGCGTCATCACGTGGAATATTGCAACGAAGAAAGCTCCAACGCCCGCAGCCATGAACATGAATCCGAGCTGGGAAACGGTTGAGTATGCCAGTACTCTTTTGATATCTGTTTGGGTTATCGCAATCGTTGCTGCCATGAGTGCGGTGAGCGCCCCGACAATTCCGATGAGTGCCATTATCGTCGGCGCGCCGAGGACAAGTGGTGACAATCGCGCAAGGAGATACAACCCGCTCGTTACCATTGTCGCAGCGTGGATCAGAGCGGAAACAGGCGTAGGGCCTGCCATCGCGTCTGGGAGCCAAACAAAAAGAGGAATCTGCGCACTCTTACCCGTTGCACCTACGAAGAACAGGAATACGATCCACGACAGGCTTGACGACGGAATGGACTGAGCGCCTGCAAGAACGGCCTCGAAGTCCAGGCTCCCCACCTCTTTGAATAGGATGAACATCGCAATGAG
Organism: Rhodothermales bacterium; assembly: GCA_965224105.1. Classification (GTDB taxonomy): domain Bacteria; phylum Bacteroidota; class Rhodothermia; order Rhodothermales; family JABDKH01; genus CBDCYH01. The sequence goes on from CBDCYH010000001.1 coordinate 948,168, forward strand.
GTAGGCGCAATCCCCGATCCTGTTTACGATAAATGCCTTGCTCGCCGCAGAAGAATTCTTGAGGTCCGTATACCAGAATCCGATTAACAGGTACGAACACAATCCTACTCCTTCCCATCCAAGGAAAAGCACAACCAGGTTCTCGGCGAGAACAAGATTAAGCATCGCGAAGATGAACAGGTTCAGGTACGCAAAGAATCGCCAGTACCCAGGGTCTTTGTGCATATAGCCAATCGAGTACAGATGGATCAGAGACCCTACGCCCGTTACGATTAGCGTCATCAGGATCGACAACTGGTCGAGTCGGTAGGCGAAGTCAATTTGCAAATCGCCGGACGCGATCCAAGGGAAGAACGTGCTTATATGCGCTTCACCATGTAGCGAAGAAAAAATCGTTACCGCGCAAATGAAAGGAACGGCAACGGACAGGGTAGCGACCGTACCAATCACACGCTCCTGATTCCGATATCCTTTCAGGAAGAGCCCGCCGAGTCCGTTTACGAGCGCCCCAATTAGCGGAGCCAGAAGGATAATTTTGACTGCCAGGTCAATTTCCATTTACAGCGGGGTGTTCGTGTTTACGCGGAACCTAGTACCGAAACAGGTTAATGTTGCGCACATCGACGGATTCTTTTCTCCTAAAGATGGCGATGACAATCGCAAGACCGACCGCAGCTTCGGCAGCTGCCACAGACATTACGAAGAAAACCAAAATCTGACCGGAGGGGTCACTCATGAACTGGCTAAAGGCAACAAGAGTGATGTTGACTGCATTGAGCATCAGTTCGACAGACATGAGCATAACGATGATATTTCGTCTCATCAGAAAACCCAAGACTCCGATAAAGAACAGGATTGCGCTAAGGGCGAGATACCATTCGAGTGCAATCATAGTTTAGTCGGTTGTGCTTTTCCGTGCGAGCATTACCGCACCGATGGTTGCCGCCAGCAAAAGAATACCCACCACCTCTAACAGTAAAGCGTATTCCGTGAAAAGGCTTTTTCCCAGGATGGAGGTTGAACCACTCCCTGCTGCCGCGAGCCTGTCCGGGACTGCCGGAAGGAAGTCCAGGGCACCAAGAACCGCATAGACAAGAAAAGCGATCATCAAGACAGCTCCTCCGAAAGCACCGGCAAGTTTCCAGTCAACATCTTTCACTCGAGGAAGCTCGGAGAGATTGAGCAGCATGATCACAAAGAGAAAGAGTACCATGATGGCTCCTGCGTAAACAAGGACCTGCACAGTCGCGATAAACGTAGCGTTGAGCGTAAGGTATAGCCCTGCCACGCAAAACAAATTGAGAATAAGCCAGAACGCACTATTAACCGGATTGCGGGCCATCAACATTCCGAGCGCGGCTACGATAGCCACTACTGCGAGAATGCAAAAAAGAATTTGTACCAGCATCTATCCTTCAGTAACTGAACTTTTCGTTCTCGCTCCTCGCTGCACAGCCGGAAGCATCATCGACGACGCCCCGTACCAACCGCCCGTTCCACGGCAGAAATAGCTGCGCACATCCAGTGTTGGTCGGGCCTCATCGCAGTGGCAGAACCGGACGAAATTACCCATTCAACCATGTTTGAGCAAGAAAAGATATGATAAAGACAAATCAGGCCGACCCTTGCTAATATCCACTCTCGCAGCAGGTCGGATCACCAACCAAAAAACTTGATATTGGCGTATACTTATTACAGACGCTCGTTTCCAAAGCCTCTTTAGTCGCCCATTAGTGACCGCTACACACTCAATAAGGCTGGCCATACTTCTGTTCGCTGCAGTCCACATTGGGGTTGACGATGTGAGGGGGCAGGAAAGTCCATTGTTTGAGACAAGAGCGGTGTGGTTTGCTACTGTGTTAAAGGATGGCGGCTGGCCTGCGTCTGCAAGTGACAGCCCAGCGAGAATGGAGGCGGATTTACGTTCGCGAATCAGGGAAATGCACAATCTTGGGCTTAACACGGTCGTGTATCAGGTGATTGCCCGCGGTGACGCGCAGTATCCCACCGGAAGGCTCCCGTGGTCTGGTCGGCTGAAGGCCGCCGGCACCGATCCTGGTTTTGATCCGCTTGGTGTCGCAATTGACGAAGCGCACCTGCTGGGAATGGAGTTGCATGCCTGGGTAAACGTGTTGCGCGTTGGTGATCCGACTACCGTCTCGGAATTTCAGAATGTCACGAATCCCGGACACGTTTTTTATGAGAACCCGGATTGGGTAGTATCACTATCGGGTCAACTTTGGCTCGATCCCTCCTATCCGGAAGCCTTGCAGTGGATGTCGGACAATGTGATGGAGGTCGTGCTGAACTACGATGTGGACGGCATCCATTTTGACTTCCTCCGGTATGGAGCGAGCGGATACCCCGACGACCTCGATCGTTTTTCGGATGATCCCTCCGCACCGGCGGATATAAACGACTGGAGGCGCGAAAATGTAACGGATTTTGTTCAGTTGGTGTATCCGCAGATCATGTCCACAAAGCCGTGGGTGAAGGTCGGCGCTGCCCCTCTCGGCAACTACACTCCCTTCCCTGGTGCGTGGCCCGCGTTGTGGGCCTTCGACGATGTGTATCAGCCAAGTCGCGATTGGTTAAGCCTCGGCATCCACGACTACCTTGCCCCGCAGTTATATTTCGACATTGGGCGCGAGCCGGAACCGGGGAATACCTTTGACTCACCCGATTTTGATTATCTGGTTGATGACTGGGTGACCAACGCCAGCGGCCTCCCCATCTTTGCAGGCATCGGGCCGTACAAATCGGTTGTGTCGGAAGAGATTGACGAACAAGTTTCTTTGTCGCGCACGCGACAGGCCCGTGGGCAGTTCTTCTTCCGGTTTGATCACATCCGGTCGACCGATTTTTCGTCCGTTTACCCGAACCCGGCGCTGCCTTTCCCGCTCAACAATCGCTTCCTTCCCGGCGAGCCTACTACACCTTCCAACCTCACCCTTGCGGTGGACTCGTTCCTCGACGCGGTGCAGTTGGAGTGGGGCGAATCTGCAGGCAGCGACACAAACCCGCTACGGGGGTACGCAGTTTACCGTGCGCAGGGTAGAGATCCGGATACCAGCTCGCCTTCCGATTTACTTACGTACCGACCGGCTGGCAGCGCGTTTTTCCATGATGATCCGGGCACCGGCAGTTCGCCGGACCTGCGGTATTCGATCGTCGCGACGTCCCGCATGGGAACACTCTCCTCCCCGAGCAACATTGTGACCAACGTCGCAGTGTCGGTAGCCTCAAACGAAACGCCCGAGTATCCAACTATCGACGCTCTCTTCCCCGATCCCGCGGGCGACCAGGTGACGGTCGAATACTCTCTGCCTTCCCATACGAACATGCAGATCTTTCTCTACGACATGGTCGGCCGGCAGGTGATGTCGACTAGTCCCTCGACGCGGTTTCCAGGGAAGCACTCTAGTACGCTCAACATCTTCTCCCTGGGATCGGGCTCATACTTCCTTCGACTTGCGACTGACGAGTGGACGCTTACGAGACAGTTCCGAGTGGTCCGCTAGCCCGATGCCAGTGATCGACTCTTCCGATCCAGGTTCGTAATCTTCGATTATCCGAACAACCTGATTGGCATGCAGCTGGCCAGGTTCACCCTTCCAGTGCAGATGCATTGAAGACTGTCTGTGGTGATAGAGCCAATTGGACAGAATCCGGATTTCATCGAGCTCTCCCCGTTCGTATCGTTCCGGCCGCGGCAGCAGAGGCGCAAAGACAGACTGCGAGCATTCGACCACTTTAGTTTTCCAGTCTCTTTGATTCGATCGAATCCTAATTGTCCTGTCCACTCGGCCGTACCGAATGAAATAGATTTCGAACTCCCTTGCACGGGTTGTTGGGAGTATGAGCGTTGCGTTGTGATCGAGAACCGGTGTTGCAACAATCTTTTGGCGTTCATAAAGAGCATTCAGATGATTCCACCAATCGCGAAACTCCCGCGCTTCCTCGAACTCAAGAGCATCGGCAGCATCCAACATGCACGAGTGCAGTTTATTCAGAACCGAGTCATCCTCGCCCGTCAGGAACGCACGGACTCTTGACACCTCATCAGCATAAAAAGTCTTTACATCGCCAGCACCGACACATGGTGCACAGCACCGATCGATCATCCCGTACATGCACACACTTCCTTTCGCAAAAGTCGAATCGTCGCACTCTCGAAGGAGATACATTCTGTTGATGATGTCGACCAGGAACTTGGCGTGGCGGTTACCGCGGAGGGGTCCGAAGTACTCCGATCCATCGTCACGAATCTGCGAGGAAAAAGAAACGGTTGGGAATCCCTTGCCAGCAGAAAGCCGAATAAAGGGCCTGTTACTATGACGTCTCAACGCGCGATTGAAGCGCGGCTGATTCTCTTTGATCAACCTCGATTCCCTGAGCAGGGCTGCTAGCTCGGTCGGGGTAGTCTCCCAACGAACATCTCGCACAACGCGTACCAGGTCCCGCGTTTTCGGTGGATGGGCCTCAATAGCAGAGAAGTAGCTTCTCACGCGCGAGCGGAGATTCTTGGCCTTCCCGATGTAAATGGTTTTGCCGTTCCTGTCCAGCATGAAGTAGACGCCTGGCGACCGCGGCACAGACGTCGCCACCTTCCGCTTTAGTTGCAGAACATGTTCCGGAGCGGTGTGGGCTTTCCGATACGGACGCATTTGGAACGCAAGCAAGCCGTGCAAGTCCTCGATCTTGTGGAACGTCTTCAATTTGGCCAGCATGCGTAGGAACACCAGTGCCGTAGCGTCAGCATCGCCTAGCGCACGGTGTCTATTTTTGATTCTGATGCCATAAAAATCTGCAAGACTGGAAAGACCTTTGGACCGGAGACCACTTAACAGACGGCGTGCGAGTCGAACTGTACAAAGGGACTTGTTCCTTAATGGTGGGATCTTGAGTCGACGGAGTTCTGAGTTTAGGAAGCGTTTGTCGAAGGCAAGGTTGTGCGCAACGAGCACACCGTCACCAAGGAATGCTTTAAACTCTGGCAGCACCTCTGACGCCTGCCTTTTCCCGTAGACCATCGAAGTTGTTATGCCTGTGAGTCTAGAGATGCGATGAGGGACAGCACAGTTCGGATCGATAAGGCTTTCGTACCGATCAACAACCTTCCCGTCCAGCACTTTGACTGCACCTATTTCTATGATGCGGCTGTTACCAGGATTGATACCGGTTGTCTCGGTGTCGGTAACAACGAATGGGATTTTCGACAGGAGCATGGCGACGTTGTGCGTGCCCCATAATAATATCCGCCTGGCCGGTTGTTTCCAAGAAGTAACGGATCTCTACTTTGCAGGTCCTAGCTACGGGCGCTGAATTGTGACGTCCGGGTCTCCTGGGTTGCCCGCGTGTGGGTCATCCCTTGCTCGAGCATGATGATGCTTCCGTCTCGCTCGATTCCTTTTGGTGCCGGCATTACAACAAACCGTGCGCGGAAGCAGCTGCCGTCCTTTTTCCTGAGGTATAGCTGATGAGAATCTCCGAACTGGTCAATCATTCCGGCAACGACATCCGCATCATGTTCATCGGGTTCGACAACAAGGTCAGTGCACGGCATCCCGAGCAACTCGTTCTTGCTGAACCCGGTAAGTTCTTCAAATGGTTGGTTGGTTCTCACAATTCGCATCTCCGCGTCGACGATGCTTACCCCAACGGTGGCATTGCCAAAGAATTCAGCAAACCGACCGTAGTTGTCTTCTTGCGGAATCCCAATGAGTGACGACAGGTGTCGTGCAGTGAACATCAGAAACAAAGCCACGACCAGTAGAGCGATGAGCAGGACCATGGACTGTCCCGGAAATACCGGCTGTTCCGGAACTGCCCCATCGAAAATGAGCGGGATGGTAAACCACGCCGCAAGTAGTGCCCCACCGATAATGAGCGGAACCATCGAATACAGGGACACCGTTCCGATGCGTTTGGCTATCGACATTGAGTTTACTGCGGCAAATTGAGGGATCTCTCTATGCCGAGTATCGTCTCCGGAGGGAGTGGTTTAAACCCCTCGGCCCCGCCAGAATCGGTCTAAATGATGGCCAACGGCCTCTTTTAAGCTACGGCGACAGCGCCTCCTTGGCCGCTCCCATGTCCAGACCGAGCAAGTCGACAAGGATGTGTGCGATTTCCACGTTGTCATGGAAGCCGTTGAATCGACCCGACCCAACGCCATACGCGAACATCGGGACGTCGACAGCTGAGTGCCCGTTGGTCGTCCAGCCGACAATCGCCTTTGTCGATATCACGCTGGAAAGGAGTCGGGACTTCGCGTATCCCCGGGCGGCAACCAGCGAATCGGCAAATCCGGGAGTGACATCTATGCCGATCAATTCCTCGAGTTTTTGTTCGGGGTGATCCGCCTCCGACACGCGATCGGAGATTACTCCAAATGAGCTACTGACTCCGGCGAGGACCTCCGGTTTCCAGTCGTAGATTGATCTGCCGTCCACGATCCGGCCGAGTGTCATCCCTCCTGTTTCATGGTCTGATGTTGAGATGACGAGAGTCTCGCCATTCAGACGCGCATAGTCGGTCGCAACTTTAATCGCATCATCAAATGCCAGGATGTCGTGCAGATGTGCTGCTGCATCGTTGTCATGCCCGGCGTGATCGATGCGACTGCCCTCGACTATTAACAGGAAGCCGCTGTCGGATGAGCCATCCAGCATGCCGATTCCCTTTTCCACCATCTCTGCCAGCGAGGGCTCGGCGGCAGGATCACGATCAATTTCGTACGCCATGTGATCGTCTGAAAACAATGCGAGGAGCGGCAGCTCCGTGGTGTTTTCGTAGGTCTGCCGATCAAGCGCAACGGTATAGCCAAGCTCGGCGGCGTGGTCTAACAAATCCGCCTCATCCTCGCGAGAACCACCCATGCTCTTCGGCATGAAGAACCGCTTGCCGCCGCCCACGATAAGTTCGATGCCATGTGCGAGTTCTTGCCGTGCAATACTCTCCTCATCTCGCCTGCTTTCTGCGTGTGCCGCAAAAGAGGCCGGGGTGGCATGGGTAATTCTGCTGGTCGCAATCAAACCTGTTGACATTCCCCGGAGCTCCGCGGCTTCGAGAATCGTCGGCACGGGATTACCATTTGCATCCACTGCAATCGCCCCGTTCTTTGTCTTAACGCCGCACGCGTAAGCCGTAGCGCTGGCTGCGGAATCTGTCACGCGTGCATCACTGGCATAGGTGCTTACACTGCCAACATAAAAATCATCCAGGTAGAGCTTGGTCCGTCCAGTCGTTGCCCTGATGTAGTCACGTGCCATGGTGACGCTCGCCGGTCCACATCCGTCAGCGATGAAAAAAATCACGTTTCGCGGAGACGTGTGCTCGGAAGTCTGCGCTTCCTCGACCGCCGCCGAGGTGCCGCTGTTGACAACAACCTGGGGACCCGAACAGGCAGCCACAGACAAAATCAGGACGAGAAAAAGGTAGCGTTTCATTTTCGGCGATGCGATGTTTGCTTGAAAGACCTTGGTATATACGGTGAGCAGCGCATATGTTCGCGCTGGCCGATTTAATACCAAATTAGTCGAACGTGGTCGGCTATGTCTCCGTTGGGTTGTAGGTTTGGTCGAAAGAGCAGGTAGTGTTGCCCTCGTGGGCAATACGCATCACAAGCGGTATTGCGCCCTGCACAAACATAATCTACAGGAAAACATGAAGGTCACAGTCGTTGGAGCCGGGAACGTAGGCGCCACAGTTGCGGATTGCGTTGCAAAAAAAGACATGGTGGGCGAGGTTGTGCTTATCGACATCGTCGAAGGCCTGCCTCAGGGCAAAGCGCTGGATATGCAGGAGTCCGCCCCCATACACAATTTTGACACGCGCGTCATCGGGACCAACGACTATGCTGATACAGCCGGAACCGACATTTGCGTGATTACCGCTGGCTCTCCAAGGAAACCAGGCATGAGCCGCGACGATCTTTTGTCCATCAACACGAAGATTGTGCGTTCGGTGACGGAACAGTTTGTGCCGGGCTCGCCAAACTCCATAATCATCATCGTCTCAAATCCGCTCGACGTCATGACCTACGTCGCGTACATGACCAGTGGATTCCCGAGCAGCCGGGTAATGGGGATGGCAGGTGTTCTTGACACGGCCAGATTCAGGGCCTTCCTCTCGATGGAGCTGGGTGCCTCCATCAAGGACATTACTGCGTTGTTATTGGGCGGCCATGGGGACACCATGGTACCGCTTCCCAGATACACAACTGTGGGCGGTATCCCGCTGCCCGAGCTCCTGGATGCAGGAACTATCGAGGCAATTGTTAACCGAACGAAAACTGGAGGCGGTGAAATTGTTAAACTCATGGGGACATCGGCCTGGTATGCGCCAGGGGCGGCTGCAGCGGAGATGGTTGAGGCGATCGTCAAAGACTCAAACCGGATCCTTCCCGCCGCAGCTTGGCTAACCGGCCAATATGGGATTGATGGGATGTTTATCGGCGCACCAGTGAAACTTGGGGCGGGCGGAATAAAGGAAGTGATCGAGGTGGATCTCGATGAAGCGGAAATGGCGCTGATGAAAGATTCTGCGGAACACGTTCAGGCAAACCTGGAAGCCCTGCAGCGCATCAGTTCGTAGCCCTTTGCGGGACGGGGAATTGCCCCACCGAAGAGAGAACTTTTGTTCATGAGGTGCATTGATCCAGACCCAATAATTTTGGATCACATCGATGCTACGTTTTTCTCTGCTCTGCTTCCTCGTTTTTGCCGTCGCCGCGTGCGATTCGACTCCAGAAGATCGACCTGTTGGCATCGAGGATATCGTTGTTGGGACTGGTAAGGTTGCCGGAGTAGATTCTACTGTGATCATCACTTACGACGGACTCTTTGAAGATGGAACTCCGTTCGTTGAAGGCGAAGTTTTTGATGAGCCCGCACTGGTTAGTAGTCTTCTCCAGGGGCTCGTAGAAGGAATACCCGGAACACGCGTCGGAGGTAATAGAAGACTCACGATACCTCCCGAAAAAGCATTCGGATCATCGGGTTTGATTGATCAATTCGGTGTGGTCATAGTACCGGGGGGCGCAACCGTAATCTTCGACCTGGTTCTCGAGCACGTTGGCGAAAGGTTCGTGCAAATTGAGGAACTTGTTGTCGGTAGCGGTTCAGAGGCTAATGTAGGCGACCAGCTGCTGGTCAACTACACGGGTACGCTTGAGAATGGCTCCACATTCGATTCCGGGATGAACTTTACTGTTGGCGCGTTGACCGAGGCAAACGTGATTGCAGGCTGGGTTGAGGGCGTGGAAGGAATGAAGGTTGGCGGCACGAGGCGCATCGTCATTCCACCGGAGAAGGCGTACAGCTCGCGCGGCGCATTCGATGGTGGCGGCAACCAGATAGTCCCACCGGGCGCGACCCTCACTTTCGTGATAGATCTACTCCAGGTAAACGGAGCAGGGTAAGAGAACAGATAGGCCTGGAGGCCGTTTCTGCCATATCCTAAACAATCTGCCCTAACGGTACGATTGTTCTAACAAACCTCCTCCTTTTCAAGCGATGGCCATCGGACGCGATCATCATCACGGACACGAACATCATGGGCATCACCATGGGCATCATCACGGCCATGCGCATCGACACGTGCACCCTCGGCAAACAGGCTGGCGGCTTCTTTTCTCGATCGTCGCAAACCTTGCGATTACACTTGCCGAGATCATCGGTGGCATATTGTCCGGAAGCCTCGCGCTCCTGTCCGACGCTGTTCACAATCTAAGCGACACCACATCGCTGGTCATCAGCTATGTCGCGCTGAAAATTTCCGGGAGACAACCAGACGAACGGCTAACTTTTGGCTACAAGCGGATCGAGATTGTCGGTGCGTTTGTGAATCTCGTTACCCTGGTCATCATTTCTTTGTATCTGATTTACGAGGCAATCGAACGCCTCATCAGCCCTCAAGAAATCGATGGCAAGACCATGCTGATTATTGCCACTGTGGGACTCCTGGGCAATGTTCTAACAGCGTTGTTGTTACACCGAGACTCTCAGACGAGCATCAATATTCGAAGCGCTTATCTGCACATCATAGGAGATGCTATCTCATCTGTTGCTGTAATCGTTGGTGGGATCCTCATCGTTGCCTATGATTTCTTTCTGATTGACCCCCTTCTAACGTTCGCGATAGCTGCGTATCTCCTGTATCATTCTTATCACATGCTACGCGAAACGACGGGTATTCTGATGAACATCTCCCCGACGTCCATGGATCTTCCGGACGTAGCCAGAAAACTCCGCGAGTCGTCGCCCGAGATTATTGAGATTCATCATATTCATGCATGGCGACTCGATGAGGATGATATTGCGTTCGAGGCCCATGTAGTTATTGATGAACGGCACCTTCCAAGGATGGAAGAGATAAAGGCTGGCTTAAAGAAGGTGCTGGCCGATGATTTTGGAATCCACCACTCCACACTTGAATTCGAGACGATCCCTTGTGAACCGCCCAACGTGGATTGTTTCCAGATAACTTCGCGCAGATCTGAGTCAGCGTGATTGAAGCATTCGAACCCTTTTTCCTACTTTAGAGGGATTGGGATCAACTTGCAAGTCGTGCGCGGAAACCTTCAGTTATTGCCTACCCTTCTCGTGGGGATGTTTTTTGCGACACTTCCCTTCCAGGCTTGCGCGCAACATCTTGCTGGTTCTGTATACGAGGGACTCAAGCTCTATAGTGAAATCCTCGGAGATAGCGTTCGCTACAGTGTTTACCTCCCGTTTGACTACGCGCAATCGTCCCGTCGGTATCCGACGACCTACCTCCTGCATGGATACACGGATGATGACACCGGGTGGCTACAATTCGGTGAAGCAAATTATCTGTCGGATGCTGCGATTGCCAGCGGCGAAATACCTCCCATGATTCTGGCGATGCCCGATGCGGGTGTCTCTTATTACATGAACAACCGGGATGGTTCTGTCCGGTACGAAGACTTCATCATTCAGGAATTCATTCCACACATAGACGCACGCTACCGTACCAGGGCCAGCGGAGCCTACAGGGCGGTTGCGGGATTACCATGGGTGGCCACGGCGCGCTCTTGTTGTCGATGAAACATCCGGACACATTCGCAGCTGCAGCAGCGTTTAGCGCTGCAATTTACACGGATGATCAGATTATCGCGAAGTCGTGGGAGCGTGTGGAGGCGGTGATGTATGGCGCAGGACTTAGCGGAGAAGACAGATTGCACGATCACTACAAGCGGAATAGTCCGGTGAATCTCGCGTCCTCGCTGGATGTTGAATCACTCAAGAAGGTGCGGTGGTATATCGATTGTGGCGATGGTGATATTTTCTTCAAGGGAAATGCCACCCTCCATATCATCTTCAGCGAGAGGAAGATTCCTCATGAGTACCGCGTTCGGGACGGTGTACACAGCTGGTCCTACTGGAGGGACGGGCTCATCCCGGCACTCTCGTTTATCGGGACGAGCTTCAGGCGGTAAGGGCATGGGAAAATATATTCTTGCACTGGATCAGGGCACGACGAGCTCGCGAGCATTGCTGGTTGACCACGATCAGCAGATTGTCGGCACGGCCCAACAGGAGTTCCAGCAGTATTTCCCCAAGCCGGGTTGGGTTGAACACGACGCGGCAGAAATTTGGCAAACGCAGCTAAAATGTTTGCAGGACGTGGTTCAGGGCGCGAATGTGCGCCCGGATGAAATTGCCGCCATTGGTATAACAAACCAACGAGAAACGACAGTAGTCTGGGACAGGGAAACGGGCAAGCCAATTTATCCGGCGATCGTCTGGCAGGATCGACGTACTGCCAAAGCTTGCGAGGATTTAAAAGAGGCTGGAGCTGAAGAAGTTGTAAAATCAAAAACGGGGCTGCTACTGGATCCTTACTTTTCGGGCACAAAGCTTCGGTGGATTCTGGATCATGTAGACGGTGCCAACGAGCGGGCGGGCAAAGGCGAGCTTTGTTTTGGGACTATTGATTCGTGGCTGGTCTGGAATCTTACCGGCGGACGGGTGCACGTCACCGACATCTCGAATGCGTCGCGGACGCTGATGTTAAACATCCACAGCGGTGAATGGGACCCGGAGTTGTTACAACTTTTTGGTATCCCGGAGGCCCTGTTGCCGGAGGTGAAATCAAACAGTGAGGTTTACGGCTATGCGGTTGAGGGTGTGGCGGGGGCGCGTATTCCGGTTGCGGGCATGGCCGGTGACCAGCAGGCGGCGTTGTTTGGTCAGATGTGCATCCAGGAGGGAATGGCAAAGAACACGTACGGCACCGGTTGTTTCATGCTTAGAAATACCGGCTCATCGGTCGTTCGATCGTCGAACAGGCTGGTGTCGACCGTGGCGTGGAGCCTCGCCGGGAAGATAACTTATGCGTTAGAGGGTAGTGTTTTCGTCGCAGGCGCGCTTGTTCAATGGCTGCGCGACGGGCTGCAGCTGATTGAGTCGTCTGCCGAGATAGAAGCCCTTGCGATCAGCGCCAGTACGAGCGACGGTGTGCAGGTTGTGCCGGCGTTTACAGGGTTGGGCGCACCATACTGGAATCCTGGTGCGCGTGGGACTATTCAGGGTCTTACACGCGGATCAACACGGGCGCACATCGCTTATGCGTGTTTGGAAGCGATCGCGCTGCAGAACGTTGACGTCCTCGAGGCGATGAACAGCGACACAGGCGATCCACTCGTGGAACTGAGGGTGGACGGGGGCGCATCCGAAAACAACTTGCTGATGCAAATCCAGGCGGACCTTGCAGGCATTACTGTGACCCGGTCGACGGCTTCAGAGGCTACCGCTCTCGGCGCGGCGTCCTTTGCTGGACTAGCCGTTGGTTTCTGGGAATCAGTCGAAGAATTGCACTCGAAATGGGAAGCCGACCGAGACTTTGAGCCAGGCATGCCCCAAGAGGATGTCAAGAAGCGACTTGCTTCGTGGCGCAAGGCCGTGCAACGGTCCCTTGACTGGGAGGAGGTCTAGAGATGCCTTTCCGACGAGACTACATGATCGAACGGGCCACCGACGATGGCGTAATTTGGGATATCATCATTATTGGCGGAGGAGCCACAGGCCTCGGAACAGCAGTCGACGCAGCCGCTCGCGGATACTCCACCCTCCTGCTCGAACAATCTGATTTTGCAAAGGGCACGTCGAGCAGAAGCACAAAACTGATTCACGGCGGGGTACGGTATCTGCAACAGGGTAACGTTGCTCTGGTTACAGAAGCCCTCCGGGAAAGAGGCCGCCTGCGTCGGAACGCTCCGCACCTGGTGCAAGACTTACCATTTGTTGTACCGGTGTACGATTGGTGGGAAGGGCCATTCTACGGAGTTGGACTGAAACTCTACGACTTGCTTGCAGGCAAGGAAGGCTTTGGCAAATCAGAGATCTTGTCGGTTGACGAAACGCTCGAGCGAATACCAACAATCGAGGCCGAAGGATTGCGGGGAGGGGTCGTATACTACGATGGGCAGTTTGATGATGCGCGGTTGGCAATTAACCTTGCCCAGACGGCGGCAAGTCAGGGTGCTGTTGTCGTCAACTACACCCGTGTTACGGGGTTGACGAAAAACGATGGACTGGTTGACGGTGTGTTGGTGCTCGATGAAGAATCCGGACAAACGTTCGTGGCCAAAGCCAGGATTGTTGTTAATGCAACGGGAGTGTTTTGCGATTCCATTCGCAGGATGGATGACCCGGATGCGCAGACCATAATGGTTCCGAGCCAGGGAGTCCACATCGTGTTACCGCGCTCTTTCCTCCCTGGTGACTCTGCGATAATGGTTCCCCACACCGACGACGGTCGGGTGCTGTTTGCAATCCCGTGGCGAGACAGGACAGTTGTGGGCACAACCGACACTGCCCTTCCACATCCCACACTTACTCCGCGGGCGAAGACCGAAGAAATTGAGTTCCTGCTCACGCATGCCGCGCGTTACCTGACAAAGGATCCGACTCGCGCGGATGTTCTTTCGGTGTTCGCTGGAATACGACCGCTGGTCTCCGGGACGGAGGATGCGGAAGGAACGAAAAACATCTCCAGGGAACACAGGATATTCTTGTCACGATCGGGCCTGCTGACTATCGCCGGGGGCAAGTGGACCACGTACCGCAAAATGGCGGAAGATGTTGTTGATGAGGCGGCGGAGGTCGCGGGTCTGCCGGAAGTCAAGTGCCCGACAAAAAGCCTCCCGATTTTCGGATCTGGCAGTGTGGCGAAAAACGGGGCCAGTGATAGCCTGGATTATTATGGATCGGACGCGGGCAAGATCATGGAGCTTCGTCAGAAAAATCCGGACATGAATAGACTGCTGCACGAGCGACTTCCCTATCGACTTTCGGAAATCGCCTGGGCGATTGAGGCCGAGATGGCAAGGACTGTGGAGGATGTTTTGGCACGTCGAACGCGGGCTGTGCTTTTGGATTCCGCTGCAGCCTTGGAATCGGCTGCGCAGGTCGAAGAGATGCTGGTAACAATAACCGGCCGGGCTGGTGGTGCTGGACTGACTTCTTTCAAATCCGCAATGAAAGAGTACTCCGTTTGAGATTTCCTTTGCGAAGCGTCCGCATTTCGACGAAATTATCGCATCTTATCAGGAGTGTTCTGCTCACCTACTAATCAGCGCAACAGATGGACGGAGGTATTTTGTGGGGAATCGCCCCCTGGAGGCTGATAGCCGCCGCTGCGATAATCTTTGGTGGCCTGCTCAGTCGCGGCCTTGTGTCGACGATTTTCAAAATCTTCAGCCGGAAGAGTAGGAGTACATCAATTCACTGGGATGATGAGGTCAGTGCGTTACTTCCGAAGCCACTGGGGTTTGTAATTCAGGTTTTACTGTGGCGAGTCGCGGCATCAATCCTGCAACTTCCGACAGAGCCTGTCGATACCGCAGCGCTCGTTGAGAAGGGTCTTGACATGGCCGTTATCGTCGGTGCCGTCTGGGTGTTATTCCGCATTATCGATGTTGCGGCGCGCGTGGCTGATCGATTCGCCGATACAACAGAAACGAAAATTGATGACCAAGCGGTTCCGCTCCTGCGAAAGACGTTTAAGGTGGTTCTGGCCCTGGTCGCGGGAATATTCATCATCCAAAATTTTGGTTACTCTGTCACAAGCGTAATAGCCGGGCTGGGGATCGGAGGACTCGCGCTTGCGCTTGCCGCCCAGGATTCCGTTGCAAACTTCTTTGGATCGGTGGTTCTCTTCACGGATGCGCCTTTTCAAATTGGAGACTACGTGGAGGTGGACGGAATAGACGGGACCGTCGAAGAGGTCGGTTTTCGCACTACGCGGATTAGACAGATCGATTCATCCATCGCGTGTGTTCCCAACAAGACGTTCACGTCCTCGTTCATTACTAACTATTCCGCCCGCCAGGGAAGAGCGATTGACCTGAACCTTGCCCTGCCTATCGACTCGCCGGCTGACCAAGTCGAGACATTCTTGCGGTGGGCTCGCGAAATTTTGACAGACAACCCTAATATCGTTTCGGATTCAATAGAGGTGAACCTCGCGTCAATCGAAAAGAACGTTGTCGGAGTTCGGATAAGAGCCTTCACTGAAGCTAACGGCTGGTCGGAATATCTGGGTACACGCGAGAGTATTATCCTGAAAGTGATGCGGGCCGTCGAAGAGCTCGATCTCTCGCTTGCCAAGGTGCCGGTCAAATAGAATTTACATCGAGCAATAAAAAAGGAGTAGCGGGTGTGCCACTCCTTTTTGCTGATAGGTATTTGTGCCCGGCTCAGCCAGCAACGGTGAAAGAGCACATCGCCATCTCCTTATCCCACATGATTGCCAACGTTCCGCCTTCTGACGTGACGTCTACAAACGCAATGGTCATTTGATCGAACGAGACAGGTGCTTCGCTCACAGGCATTGCCTGGCGGGCAACATCTTTGTCTGGCGTGTAGCCGTAGGCCCCCCAGAGTCCGTCCTCCTCGCTTCGGTAATTGCTCTTGCCTTTGTGATTGGAAATTATCAGAGTCCATTCTCCTTCGGCCAGGTCGACGAACATAGTGTATTCGCCGGCCGGAACTAGAGAATCGCCAAACATTAGGTCCACATCTGTTCGAAAAGCCGTGGTTTGATTGGCCCCTGTTCTCCAAACTGGAGCGCCAGCTTTGACGGACTCACCGTACTCCTCGCCTTCACCAAAAATTCCGTGTCTCTCTCGCAAGATGGGCCGACTGTACTCGACTTCGATCCAGCTATCGCCGATCTGTGTTGCGGCGTTACCAGCCGGGGATTTCGGCTTATCCTGGGAAAAAGCCGGGGTTGCCAACAGTGCAAAAAGGGCAAGCCCGAGCAAATAGTGTCCAATACGCATTTTCTGGAGGTGTTAGTTTATACCAAATTGGCATTCTGTAATACACATCTCACAACAAAGTTGCGCATCGGATGTGGTTCAAGAGACCTGTTAAATCGGTGCGGCTACGCGCTCCCCGATGGAAGCTGGAAAGAAAAGGTTGTCCCTTCGTCGATGGAGCTTTCGACGCTTAATGTGCTACCATGTAGCTCCACAATTCTCTTCGCTATAGCGAGTCCGAGGCCGGTTCCGGATCCTGAGTCGCTCCGACTTTTGTCAACTTTGTAAAAGCGTTCGAAAATGTATGGGAGTTCCTCCTCAGTAATCCCCTCACCCGTGTCCACAACTTTCACCGACACCCAGTTTTCATCCTGTTTACTTGGGACAATCTGCACTTTGCCACCGCGGGGCGTATGCTTTATCGCATTTTCGACGAGGTTGCTAATCACCCGATCGACAAGCGCGATATCCGCTCGCACCGTCGAAATTTTATGCGCCGTTTCAATCTCCAACTGTACGCCGTTCTGGCGCGCTGCCTGCTCATATTGCAGAACGATATCGTGGATGAGTTCGGCCAGGGAAAACTCCACCATCTCTGGTTCGATCTGCATGGCGTCGAGTTTGGAGAGCTCAAAGAGGTCGTCAACCAACTTCGACAACTTCTGTGTATTCCGAAGTCCAATCTCCAGATATTTTTTTCGATCCTCTTGCGACAGTGAAGCGTCTTTGATGAGTATCGTCTCCAGATAACCGCTAATGGAAGCCAGAGGACTCCGGAGGTCGTGGGATACGTTCGCTACCAGATCTCTCCTCATCCGATCCTCTCGTTCGAGCCGTTCGATGCTTGCCTCAATCTTGCCGGCCATCTGATTGAATGAATGGCCGAGCGTAGATATTTCGTCTGATCCTTTTACCTCGACGCGATCTCGGAACTCGCCCGCGTCGTATGTCTGAACGACGTGCTGCATTTGTCTCAGACGCCGTGTTACCAGCTTCGATAGAGCAAAAGCTAGCAGGGCCGAAAACACGAGCAGAACAGCGAACCCTTTGAGCAAGGTCGGGAACAGATAGCTTTGCCGGAGTGGTCCTGCGATGGTGTCGTACTTCTCGCCGCCGAGGACAACGTAGACGAAGCATCCTTGCTCACCCATGATCGTTACGGGTGCCACAGAAAATGGTCTGCCCTTACCCGGCCGGGCCGGATCTGGTCCAAGGAACGGAGGCTGAACGCTCATATCCAGGAAAGCCTGCAACGGATCTACATCGACCACTCCCTCGATATTTTCCGGGAAGGCCGCCTTGATCATGCCGTTACTTCCCAGGAGATAAGTCTCGATCTTCGGATTATATCCGCTTATCCGCTCGATCTCCATCTCGATCATACTCCGGTCGATGGATTCGATGAGGTACGGTTGAAATTCATCAGCCAGGACTTTCGCCAGGTTGCGATTAAGGCGCTGCTCCGTTTCGATACTAAAATCACTGAGTGCTCGCAATCCGAAAAAGGCAACCAGGCCGAGCAGGATGGTCACTAGAACCATAAAAATGGCTGCAAGTCGAAGATGGAAGCTATTGAGTCGCAAGGGATTACTCCTGGCTAGCTATTCAGATTCGTTAAACCGGTATCCAACCCCCCAAACGGTTTGGATGAAGACGGGATTTGCCGGGTCGGTTTCGATCTTACCCCTCAATCGGTTTATGTGGGAGTTAACGGTGTGCGAGTATCCGGAATACTGATATCCCCATACTTCCCGGAGCAACTCTGTTCGACTAAACGCGCGACCGGGGGATGTCGCAAACAGGACCAGCAGCTCGAATTCTTTGTTGGTCAACTCAATTATGTTTCCATCCAATGTCACCCGCCGCTTCTCCGTGTCGATGGAGAGGTTTGCGAATTCTAGCCTACGCGACGGTTTGTTGGTCGGGGCCTCGGTGCCAGCGCGGCGGAGCAAAGCCTTGACACGGGCTACTAGTTCTCGAATACCAAACGGTTTGGTAAGGTAGTCGTCAGCACCGAGTTCCAAGCCGAGAACTTTGTCAAACTCCTCTGACTTCGACGTGAGCATCAGGATGGGGACTTGATTGCCCGCCCTCCTGATCCTTTTGCAAATCTCGAACCCACCCAGACCAGGTAGCATCACATCGAGGATAACCAGATCGAATGGCTTACTTGAGAACAACTCCAGTCCCCTACTCCCGTTCGCCTCGACATCGATTTCAAATTGCTCGTCGCGCAAGTGCAAGTCTACAAGTGCTGCGATATCTGGGTCATCCTCAATCAGAAGAATTTTTCTTTCGGCGACTGCCATGAAGTCTCCGGGATGGTCAAGCTGAATGGAATTAGCGGTGGTCACTACTGTCGGTCAGGATAGGCGAACCCGTTGCCGCCAGACATGCGTGGCACCCGGATTCAGGTTGTGAGCCTCAATATCCGGGTCATCACCTGGATAATCATCACATAACTATCACAAACACTTCCGACGGCGGGTCGGGGATCCGAAGGTAGCTAGTCTACCCTAATCTCCACCCATTTTGTATTAGGGTCGTTGCCCTTCATGTCAATCGCCGCCATAACCTTGTAGGTGAACTTCGTGTTCGCGCCTGTATACGTTGGTGGCAGATTGGGTGGCAATGGGAACTCAGCAGTAAGCTGATGACTGGAGTTGGCTGTCATCTGGCTGGCTCCAGTAACGTTCAGCTCCTGGTCGTACACCGTATCGCTGTGGCGCACGTCTACACTTTCAGGACGGTTATCCTTATCAGACCTGGCAGAGCCTGTCATTTTTGGCCTGTAGTTGTCGAGTCGGATCTCTTCCACACATTTGAGTTTCGCGTAAACCCTGTCAATGTTGATGTCGTCGTCTTTGACGTTGATATCGATTGTCGCGACGGCTGTCCCGCCTCTGGTTGTCGGGGTAGTGGAAACGCTGATCGTCGCCCAGTCCCCTGTCATGTTTTTCTTGAGGTTCTTGAAAAAACCCATCGGTCTAACCGGTTTGATGTGACTACAAAAATATACTCGCTCTCATCGATTCCTCATAATTCCGCTCCAGTAAAGTTGGAACCGCGATCGACCGGGCAAGCCCTCACTAACGCAAAAGGACTCAGATCGGCTTTTCGAAAATGAGAATATGCTGCTGCGGAAGGATGTCCAGAACCTCCCGAAAGTTGAATCCGACGTATTCCAACTCTTTTGTTGCCTGGGCTACAGTAAGGCGATGAAGGTCGCCAACCGGAACGGTCTCATCTTCCCCCCTGTATTCGACGAGAACAACGCGCCCGCCAGGTAACAAAGAATCATATATCGCGCTCATCATCTCCAGAGGTTTGGTAAACTCGTGATAGGAAATGGCAATCAGCGCAAGATCTACTCCAGATGGAAGTTTGGGATTATCGATGTCGCCGAGTACGGAGACCACGTTTGTGACAGAGTCCGCTTCCATCCTCCTGTTGATTGTGTCCAGCAAGACCTCATCGATGTCAACTGCATAAACCCGACCGTGAGGAACGACTGGTGCGATCCTGAAGGTTAAGTACCCGGAGCCGGCGCCAATGTCGGCAACAATTGACGCTGGGGTTAGCTCGAGCGCGGCTATTAGTCTATCCGGGAGTTCTGAGCTTTCGCGATCGGGCCTCTCCAACCAACCGACTGTATTGTGTTCGCCACCCGGGGCTGGTATCTCACGACCGTGATAAAACAATCCACTGCCACCGTCTGATGAGGGCGACGTTGTCCTGTAAACCGCATCCCGATTGCAGGCACCGAGTAACAGTGCGGATGCAACCAAAACCAACATGAAACAAGCTGATCGGTACGTTTGGATATGTCCAAGAATGCTACGGAAAATTGCTACTCCACAATATTCTTGAATGACTGAGTGCACGAAGTTGAAACGCTTTATCAATTGTTAATATTGTGGAAGCGTTAGGCCTTTTGAATCTTGTTCGGGAGCCATATGTTGCAACTCGAAAACGCCGAAGCATTCAAGTACCTCGTTCGACTACATGATACGAATTGCACTCAGCACCGTCTGCATCTTATTGATGATGGCCACGGACGGTTCGGCTCAATTCGCCAGTTTCGAGGAGGCTCTCGTCGACGTCGGTAATGTTGGTGTCACGGTCACAAATGCCGGATTTGTTGGACGTGCTGCCATTCGGAATAATCCGACAGGTCCGCCTTCATTCGAGTACCCGCTTGATTCGGGCGTTGAGCACTTATTTGAGTCTGGCTTGTGGATCGGTGCAAAGCGGGGAGACGGTGTTTTCACCGTGCGGACGGGTGCACAGACGGCGGGCGGCGGATACAGTCCCGGAGCTGCCGGGTATGAGTTCGCCCAGCTTACGGGAATCTCCGCCCGATCAACCCTGCCTGAGCGCGATTCGTTTACCCCCGGGGCGATCAGCCACCAGGACTTCATTGCGACTTTTGAGGATACGTCTCGGGTCCTCCCTGGAACATCCATTTTGATGCCTGATGTGCAAGGTCAGTTGGGGGCAGAAATAACCATGACCAGTCTTGCATGGAATTTCCCGTTCACGGAGTACTTCGTGATTCTCAATTTCGACATCACCAACATCAGCTCCGCCCCGTGGGACAGCGTGTACATTGGGATGTATCACGACACCGTCGTTCGTAACGTGAATACGACGCAGGATACGGGCGGCAACTTCTTCAACAAAGGGGGCTACGGATTCATCGACAGTCTGTACGCATCATACGGATTCAACGCTGGAGGCCTGGAAGAGACGATTAATACATACGCGGCGGTTGTTTTTCTGGGTAGCGAATGGGTCGACCAACGAACCGGTCAGAAAAGATTCTACCATCCTAACGTGGCCGCATCTTATGAGGCAGACGGCTACTCCGCCCCGAACGTTAATCCCAGGTGGTGGCAGTTTTCGGGTGGCACGAATGAGTTATCGCGGCCGTCGACGGATGATGTCAAGTACGACCGTATGGCTACTCCCTTTCCCAACCCTGCTAACTTCGCGACCGAAGCCGAGTATCAGGCTGAGTTGGAGGCGTGGCAAACGAGGCTTAGAACCGATGGGCAATCTTCAACCGGTAACTGGATCGGCCTCACCCCGGTCGGCCCGTATCCGCGGATTGGCCCTGGTGAAACCGTCCAGATAACGTTCGGATTGGTTGCAGCCCTAAAACCGGAGGAATTCCAGGGACAGAGTGGAAAGCAGGTGGACACCGCCGAGTCCATCGCCTTGCTCGCCAACAATATTCTTTGGGCTCAGCGGACGTACACTGGTGAGGACAACAACTATAACGGTATCCTTGACGAGGGTGAAGATGTGAATGGCGACGGCGAACTTAGCCGTTATCTCATCCCCGAGCCACCATCCAACCCTCGACTACGTGTCGAGTTTGAGAACAAAGAGGCGGATGGCAACCCTGTGAACAGCGTCGCAGTCTACTGGGACAAATCCGCCGAGTTTTCGATCGACCCGGTTTCTGGCAAGCGTGACTTTGAGGGATACCGGATATTTCGAAGCAATCCTGGTGATGACCGTACGGGTGACATCGCCAACCAGGCTTCGCTAATTGCCCAGTTTGACCAGCCGGGGAATCGCACTGGTTTCAATAACGGTTTTGATGCGATCGAGCTTCCCGCACCGGTTACTTTTGAGGGTGACACCACCAGGTACTATTACAAATTTGAGAGCGAGAGCTTGCTCAGTGGGTGGCAGTATCTGTTTTCGGTAACCGCGTTTGATGAGGGTGACCCGGATGCGGGACTTCCCTCGTTTGAATCTTCTCGAACTTCCAGCTCGGTGCGAATATTCCCCGGCTCTGCACCGGTTGCTGACGGTTCTCGCTCGGTTGGGGTCTATCCGAACCCCTATCGCGTGAACGCTGCGTGGGACGGAAACACCAACCGCACGCGAAAGCTCCATTTCTACAATTTGCCGGAGCGTGCGCAGATACGCGTGTATACGCTCGCCGGTGAGATCGTGGCTGACTTTGACCACGACGCATCAAACAACACTGGCGACATCCGCTGGTTTGATAATTTCAGCGCCAGCAATAGAATTCTCGCAGGCGGAGAGCATGCATGGGATATTCTCTCCGAAAATGGGCTCAACATAGCTACGGGACTTTACCTCTTTACGGTTGAAGACACCGACACGGGTGATGTCCAACGAGGCAAGTTTGCAATAATTAAATAACATCAACTAACTACTAAGTCATGAAAAAAATTGTTACAGGATTGATCGTCCTATCAGCGTTTCTCCTGAGCATCCCGACAACCACGCTTGCTCAGATTGACGTTACGGTTCGAGAGATAAATGCGATCCATCCAGATTCGGTTGCCGCCCTGAACGCTGGTGGAGATCAGCTTACGGCGGCTGAAATAACGTCCAGGATTTTTAACAACCTGGAAGATTCCACTGTTACGTTCACTGCCGTAGTCTTGTCAGATCCGTTGAACTCAGGCAACTCGACCCCTGACGGTGACGGCCTGCCAGGTCGAATTCACATGTTTGTCCGGGATACTTCTGCCGCAAGTCTGGGACCAGAAGGGATGAACATCCAGATCGTGGATGGTTCGTGGGCGACCAACCAAATTGACGCCCTCCTTATTGGAGACGTGATCACTGTAACCGGAGTGGTAGATCCGTTTTTCAACCAGATGCAGGTGTCACCAAATTCAGTTACTTATCAGGGCACATACACTGATTTAGGTCTACCCGCTTCGATTCTAGATCCAGTAACCGTTACGACAGCGGATCTGAACATGGGTGGATTCGGCCCCGGACTGGTCCAGGTAAACTGGGACAATCTATCAAGTTTGAATTCACAGTATGTGCGTATTGAGAATGCTGTGATCACTGAGCGGAATATTGCTGACGATCGTCCGCAGTGGGCCTTTTCGACAGATGGTGGAACAACGTTGGTCGACAACTACACTATCTCTCTGAGGTATCGTAATGATCGTAATTCGACATACTCACCTACCTTTAACGTGAGAACTGATGATTTCGTACCTCCACCGCCAGGAGCAGTCGTAAACGTACAAGGCTTCGTTACTTTTAACGGTTCAGACAATCTTGGGCACGGTGTACCATTCAGAGCACTCCTAAGCCTGAACCCGTTCGAAGACTCAGATCTCGAAATCCTGGAATCTGCACCGATCATTTCAAATGTTAGCAGCCCGGACGGAGTCGTTGGAGCCACTCCTGTTTCCATAACGGCCGACGTTACAGCAGATCCTGCAAGAACGTTGACAGAAGTTGTGCTTGTGTACACAACAACTACGAACTCAACGGAACAGACAGTGGCTGCCAGCTCGGTTTCCGGTACCAGCTACACATTTGAGATTCCGGCTGCAGCGGATCTTGATTTCGTCAATTATTACATCCGTGCAACGGATAGCGAATCGTCAGTTGCTGTATCATTGACTCGAACATATAGGGTTTTTGAGAACGGCATTACCAGCATCGCATCCATCCAGGAAACCGCTGACAACAATGAGGGGGATAGCCCTCTTGCTGGAGCAACTATCACAATGGATATCACTGCTACTGTGCAGAGCAAACCCGACTCTTCCGGATTCCTCGTGGTTCAGGATGATGCGGGGTTGGCGCCTTGGTCAGGGATTCTTGTCGAGTACACGTCCGACATCCAGGCTCTCAATCTCGCTGCTGGGGATGTTGTAAACATCACAGGCGGAACTTTGGTTGAGATTCGTGGCGGTGACTTCGGTAACAATGGAGAAGTAAGTGCCATTGCGGCTCCGACACTCACCGTCGTGTCAACTGGTGGTACACCACTTGGATACAAAGTCGTTGGTACGGATGTCTTACAGGATGACGCCATTGCTGAAGCGCATGAAAGCATGATGTTACGTTTTGAAAGCGTGACAATAACCTCGGCGAATGCTGATGCACCAAGCAATTTCGGTGAGTTCAGTGTTTCGACGACACCACCGGATAATTCTGTTCGAGTTGACGACGCGTCGCCGGGTATCCCGTTTGGCTATAACGATACGCTGACAGACGGCGAAACGATTTCATCCATTCAGGGAGTCTGGACACACACGTTTGGCAACTATAAGCTGATTCCCGAAGACCTTTCGGACATCGGCACCATCACAGACGTAGACGATGAGTTGCCGGAAGGTTTCTCACTCAGCCAGAACTACCCGAATCCGTTCAACCCATCGACTACCATCAAGTATTCACTGGACCAACCAGGATTGGTGCATCTTGGAGTATTTGACCTTCTCGGGAGAGAGGTAAGTGTATTGGTACGCGGAGCGAAATCTGCCGGCGAGCACAATGTGTCGTTCGATGCATCTGGCCTGCCAAGCGGAGTCTACATTTACCGGCTTGAAGCGGGTGGTTTTGTAGTCAACAAATCCATGATGCTGATTAAATAGTTCGGAAGAATTCCCATGGCCTGCCTCACGGCAGGCCATTTGGGTTATCATCTCATTATGCTTCGATACATTTTCTCGATTGCAGTCACCGCCCTTCTAATACAAGGCTGCGACTCAGGCCTCAATGGCGAGTCGTTCGAGAACTTACCTCCCGATACACATCTTAGCGTCCGTGATTCTGACCTGTCGGACAATCTGGACGAAAATGCGCGTCTGACAAGCACGGTATTGGTTTCCTGGTCGGGGGACGACCCCGACGGATTTGTGACAAATTTTGATGTCAGGTTCTACGACCAGTCGGACACCCCACCTACAGAAAATCTTTGGACCCGAACTGCACGCACTGACTCTTTGATTCTACTCCCGATCCCTCAAGGCGAAAAGTCTGCAAACGTTGTTTTCGAGGTACGTGCGATAGACAACGAGGGTAAATCCGATCCGTCTCCCGCCATTACCGTTTTCCCTATAAAGAACGCCCCACCAGAATTCAAATTTAGCCAGTTCGAACTACCACCAGATACTACCTTCGGCGTATTCTCATTTGCGTGGATTGCCACCGATCCAGAAGGGCAAGCGAATCTGGATCGAATCGAAATTGCTTTTAACGACACACTGAATTTTGTCGCCCTCAGCCCGGACATTGAGTTTGTAACTTTTGTCGCGGATGTGAATCGGCAAGATCCGAATGAAACAACTGTTCAAGCACGCGTATTTGAAGGCAAAGGCTTCGCTTCAACAGACACCTTCGTCCCGAACCTCAAGCTTGACGAGGTCAACACTTTGTATGCCCGGTCCGTAGATGCCACGGATACCACTAGCACCCGATCAAGCTTCTCGTGGTTTGTTAAGGGCAGTCGATCGAACATTCTTGTTGTTAATGACTACCGGAAGGACTCTTCACCAACGATACTGAGCTACCACCTAGACGTTTTACGGCAATATCTGCCTGAGTCCACACCTGTAGATATATGGACAATCACGACACCATTTTTCCAAGGATCAGCCGGCAACGTTCCCAAATCAAATTTGCTGCCAGCAATTGCAGATCCAACTCTGACTCATTGGCTCGAAGATTATTCTCACATTTATTGGATCTCTACTAACACCACCAACAGTATCGCATCCAATAACCTACCGTTTGTGGCGCCAGTTCTCGATCGTTTCTTCGACAGCGGCGGCACCATGATTGTGCACTCACCTGTTTCCTTGCCCGCAAATCCGGAAGACAACTTGGGCAACCCTTCGCTACTACTGCTACCTATCGACGGCCTTATTACATTCCCAGATTCCCTCAGACCTCAATTGCGTCAATCTCCTGGGTCTCTTGTGCGTCCCACCTCTAGCGTTCCAGGGACCTCCGAGCAACTTCCAGAGCTTGAGACGGCCTCCTTTGCCATCGGCAACCTCCCGTACGACGCCACCGGCCCGAACACCGTCCCCCTCATGGATGCAGAGTTCACCTACGTAACCCGCGCATCCAACACCGGTCCTTGGACGGGCACATCCACCGTCGCGTCGATGAGCGTGGACCAACGCGTCGGACTATTTGCTTTGCCACTCGTGAACGAACAGTCGGGAGATATCCTGTTTGTCGGGGCGGACGGAAACCCAGACGGCGCGAAAGATGCGATCCACTTAATGCTGCGCGGCCTGAACTTCCCGAGTAGGTAACTAGTGCAACCAACCCTTACTACATATCTCTTCCTGATTCTCCTCTCGGTCACCGCGCTGCCAACCTTTGGCCAGGGACGAATCGACGGAAAAGTTGTTGAGAAGGACACCAACGAACCGCTCATTGGAGTGAACATCATCGTTGTCGGCACGTCCAGCGGCGCAGCGACTGACCTCGACGGAAATTTTACAATCCCAAACCTGAAGGCCGGCGAGTACTCTGTTAAAGTATCTTACATCGGTTTCGAGACCAAGCTGTTCACATCTATCGTGGTCACCGATGGACAGACCACCCGAATGGATGTGGAGCTCGCCGAAGCGGTCCTATCAACAGACGATGAGATTGTAATTGTCGGGGAACGTCCGCTACTCGACGTTGAACAGTCCAGTAGTGCCTTTGCCATCTCTCGTGATCAGCTTGAAGCAGCCCCGCTACGAGATGTCCAGGAAGCAGTTGCAACACAGGCGGGAGTAGTCCGAGATCCAACCGGACTGTATATCCGAGGCGGCCGCGCCAACGAAACCGGGTTTGTCGTTGACGGTGTCTCGGCCAAAGATCCCCTCGCGGGAACGGGATTCGGATTGGACGTGGGATCCAACGCCTTCCAGGAAGTGGAGGTCACAACGGGTGGGATAGGAGCCGAGTTTGGAGATGTCACGTCCGGAGTAGTCGCTGTCCAAACGCGCGACGGCGATGACAAATTCTCGGGATACTTTTCGCACAAAAGGGATGACCTCGGTTTCAACTCAGACGCGAGCTCGAACTTCCGCGAAGAGGTATACGAAGCAAACCTCAGCGGCCCCATCATCAAGGGCAAGCTGCACTTCTTTCTGTCAGGCCAGGTGCAGCTCTCGGATGGGTTTACTCGCAAGACCGCGGTTCCCGACCAGCTCCAGTCCTCATTAGTTGGGAGCGACTTCCTCCTTCCAAAAGCTGGAAACCGATGGAACGGCATTTCGAAGTTTAGCTACACCGTTGCACCGGGAAAAAGAATCCAGGCATCGTACCAACGCTCCCTGTCGGTCAATCAGAATACCCGGTCGCTGCAGGTAACGGGTAACGAATCCGTGATTGCACCGGGTTTCCAATATGCGTTCATACTGCAGCCAGACAATGCCAATACATTTGCGCACGACAACATCATCACCTATCTGAAGTGGTCTCATGTAATTAATGAGAGTTCATTCTACGACGTCCAGGTGTCTCGACTATTCACGCGACTTCGCGCAGATGCCAACGGCCGTGACTGGCGGCCGGATAATGTAACATCAGAATTAGATCCAG
Organism: Rhodothermales bacterium; assembly: GCA_965224105.1. Classification (GTDB taxonomy): domain Bacteria; phylum Bacteroidota; class Rhodothermia; order Rhodothermales; family JABDKH01; genus CBDCYH01. The sequence continues at coordinate 975,811 of CBDCYH010000001.1, forward strand.
CAAGTATCGTTACCTACCCGGCGTCGATTTTTGTTGACGAAAACGGAGAGGCGGTAAACCCAAATGCCTTTTTTGTTTTGCCCGGACCGGGGCTCATCAACAACGGAGGCCTCGCAACTCGTTTCCACGATCACTTCGCCGAAGAAAACACCATTCGTGGCACCTACACCCGGTTCTCGAAGAGTAAAACCAACCGGACCAACGGCGGCTTCGAGATCAAACTCAACGACTACCAGTGGATCGACGTCCTGCGACCGTGGGTTGGAGCGCCCATCGGCGATGAGGGCAGCGCAACAGGCAGGCTGGGTGAGAGCTCGGATATCTGGCGCGTTAAACCGCGGCGCGGAGCCTTATTTGCCACACATCAGATTCGCTACCGCGGCCTTATCGCCAACGCGGGAATGCGATTCGAATACTGGTCTCCGGGAAAATATGTGGACGACCTGGTGAACAACCCGCAGGCGCCCATCCTCGACGGCGTTCGAGACGACTACTGGGATAGCACCGTAAACTTGTTTGGTCTCCGAACCAAGTTCCGACTCCTGCCGAAGGTTCGCGTCTCCTTCCCCATCCAGGAGAACCGCGTGATGTTTTTCAACTACGGCCACTCGACAAAAATTCCCCACCCGACGTTTGTTTACACGGGACTGGATCCGTTCTTCCAGGACCGCTCGTTCTTTGCCGACCTGGGCAATCCGAACCTGGATCCTGAGGTCGACATCTCCTACGAGATTGGACTGCGCAATCAGTTTTCGAGCAACGACGTTCTCAACATCACAGCATTCTGGCGGGACAAATTCGATTTCATCACAATCGAGAACATCCGCATCAAGGATGCCACCGGCCGCGAAACCACAAGGGCCTTCCGCGTGAATGGCGACTTCGCACGGGTCCGCGGTATTGAAGCGAATTACCTCAAGCGCGTGGGGACCTGGCTAACAGGGCAGATCTCCGGTTCTTTCTCCCGCGCGACAGGCCTGAGCTCCACCAACAACGATGCCCTCGCAGACTTTCTCTCCCGGGGTGACATAGACAACACGTTCGAAACCCCACTCGCCTGGGATAGACCGTTTGACCTGAAAGCGAGCGTGACGCTCAGCCATGATAAGGAGCGTCCAGTAATGGGTATCCCCGGCCTTAACAAAATCCGTTTGTACCTCTCCGGGAATTTCCGCAGTGGGCAGCGCTACACCCCGGTGGAGTTCCGCGGGTTCGAGACCAATCCCTTCACCGGCGAGCAGGACTGGAAACCCATTTACGAGCGGGTCCAGGATCCTGCCAAACGAAACTCGGAGGTCGGCGAACCATGGGTGTGGTTTGACATGAATTTGCAGCGCAGCATAAAAATTGGCAAGTCCGATATGCGGCTCACCCTGGAGGTCACGAACCTGTTGAACAACAAGAACTCGGTGATCATTAACCCTGTAACCGGCAAGGCCTATCCGCAAGTATCATCAGATACAAATTTCTCTACACTGCGTGGTAACGGCGACTACGATGTGGCATCGGGCACCCGAGATTTGAGATACGAAGACCCCTCCTCCGGCGGGTTGCCCCCTCTAAATCCCGCTCGGTTCTTGCCGCAGCGACATATCGTGTTTGGTATTTCTTATCGATTCTGATGAGCCGATGGATGAGACATATCGCGCTAATTATTTTCCTGGGTTGCTTCGGAACCGGGTTGGAAATTCACGCACAGGTATTGCCGTCGTTTGGCGGTGATCGCGCCGGGACCAGCGGTTGGCAGTTTCTAAAAATTCCGGTCGATGCGCGCTCGGCCGCGATGAGCCACAGCGTCGTTTCCACGGCGAACGATGCAAGCTCCCTTTTCTGGAATCCCGCGCTGGCGGCACAGACACGGTCAAACCAGCTCGGCTTTTCGCACACGGAGTATTTTGCTGATGTTCGGATGGAATACCTTGCTGCAATTATCCACGTTGGAGGATTTGCGCTTGGGGCCAATGTGCAAACGCTTGACTCCGGACCGATGGATGTTACGACCGAGTTTGAGCCGTTCGGCACTGGACAGACCTTCAGCGTCGTAGATGTCGAGGCGGGACTAACCGTTGCGCAGGCCCTCACCGATCTGTTTAGCTACGGGGTAACCGCCAAGATGGTGCAGGAGAGTTTTGCTGGCGTGGACAGCCGGACGTTCCTCATCGATCTTGGCGTCTTCTACCGGGTAGGAAGCTCGGGGGCGCAAATGGCCGTGGCTGTAAGAAACTTCGGGCTCGATGCCGCACCGACCGGCTCGATTGAGCGGATAGCAATCGGCTCGTCGACGCCTGTCGTTGAAGATGACTTTGAATCGATTACTCCGCCAACCTCCTTTCTGTTGGGCGTCTCTTACGACGTGTTCGCGTCACGGCCGAATGCTGATCTGAATATCAACCTCCAGCTTAGTAACCCGAACGACAACGCAGAGAATTGGAATTTCGGAGCAGAGTATATCTGGAATAACACGCTCGCGTTGCGCACCGGCTATCGCTTCGGGGTTGACGAGGCAACGCTCCCAACCTTCGGGGTCGGCGTGTTTGTCCCGTACCTCGGGCCAACGTTGCGATTCGACTACGGGTTTAACCAACTGGAAAGGCTTGGGGCTGTGCACCGGGTCGGGCTGAATCTTTCTTTCGGAAACTGATGACTGGAATTACACCACGAGCATATCTCGGATTGATTCTGGCAGTCTTGCTGGTCGCAGGATGTGATAACCTCCTGGGTTCGAAACAGGACGGCACCACGGATGAAATTTTTGAGGCCGGCAGGACGGATCCCGGATTTCTGGAAGAGGCCGAGTACGTTCCGCTCTTCCCATTCTTTGAGGAGTCGGCCAATGGCGGTGGATTCAATGAGCCCAAAGACGTTTACGTGGGTTACGACGAGCTGCTCTATGTTGTTGATGCAGATGGACTGCACATAATTGATATCGCCGGACGGCCCGCGGGGTTCGTTCCGATTCCCGGTGGCGCAACAACTGTGATTCAGGATCGCCAGTTTAATGTCTTTGTGACTGCTCGGCGTGACACTGTCGTGGGGAATCAGTCCTGGAGTCTTCCGGTCGTACTAAAATATTCGGATGTGACGACAGGATTGCCCAGACTCACACAAACGATTTGGCACCCATTTGATGACGATTCGCGCAAGTTCAACCTGCCGGATCCGCTACCCGAAGATGAAGAGGTTGAATTTACCGGAGTGGCGTTCCTTTACAACAACAATATGTACGTTTCACGTAAAGGTCCTCTGAATCTCATTGGCAGCGTTCTCATCCCACATAACGCCGTACTGGAGTTTACGCCGGAGGGACAGAATGTGCAGGCCGTTCCGCTGAATCCCAGGCAGCAGAATCTTAGAAGTGTTATCAACCCGTCTGCAGTGGTAACAACGGTACAGCCTCCGCAGCGGGAATCCTTTAGCGTAAGCAAGAATTTTGTGGTCGCCCAATCGGGGATCGTAAGTGAACAACTGCGGTTCGCGGTGTTGTCTATCCTCGCTGTTGAGACGACAGATGGCATCGTGTACTTACCTGACTCAGAGAAACTGTCAGTTGCGAGCGACACCTCTCGGGGCAATGGATTTCTCTATGAGGAGTTCAAATTTGAAAATCCGGCAGACATCACCATCGCAGGCGACAACACGCAGTATCTGTTCGTTATCGATTCTGCCAAGGACAGCCTATTCATCTTCACGTCAAACGGCATTGAAGGTGTGGCTCCACCTCCTGGATCCAATTCCACGAAACCCGTAGTCGTTTCGTTTGGCGGTTCCGGAACCAATGCGCGCCAGTTTAATAACCCATCCGGAGTCGCTTACGGCAGACGCATCGTCTACGTGGCAGATACTGGCAACAATCGCATTTCACGGTTCAGGCTTAATACCGACTTTGAGTAAAACCAACGTCCTTCTCGTTGTACTCGTGTTGTCCCTCGGCAATCAGTCCGGGCTCGCGCAGAATATACCCGCCGTCGGTGGCACTGGCACCTTTGAAGCCGCAACCTGGAATATCGAATGGTTCGGCAATACGAATAACGGTCCACCAAACGAAGCCATCCAGTTTGCTAACGTTCTGGAGATAATACGCGCGGCGGACATCGACTTATGGGCTGTGCAGGAGATATCTAGCCCGGCGACTTTCCACACCTTACTCGATTCATTGGGTGCACCCTATGCCGGTTTTCTTGCCACTGAATCGGTCACCCAGCGAATAGGATTTATCTATAAATCGGATATCGTTTCGATACGTGGCACGCCTACCCATATCCTCGAATCTTTCTCGGCAGATTTTGCGGGGCGTCCCCCACTCCAGTTCGAAGCGGATCTTTCCGTTGGAGATATTTCCCGGCGCGTGACTTTCATTACGGTCCATATGAAGGCGTTTGCGGATTCGGATTCGTACAATAAACGAGCTGCCGCTTCCAACCGGCTAAAGAATCATATCGATTTCACTTCACTCTCGTCGAAGATGGTCTTCGTGCTTGGTGATTTCAACGACAGGCTTACCTCCTCGATCACCTCGGGTAGACCGTCACCGTACGCGAATTTTGTTCAGGATACCGACGGATACACTTTCCTCACGATGGAGCTTGAGCAGTCCGGCAGGAATACTTTTTGTTTTAGTTCGCTCTGTGGATCGGGGAGCACCATTGACCAGCTGCTGGTTACGAACGAACTTGCTCCACTCTATGAGCCCGGGTCGGCAGATCACTTTATCGAGTTGGTGCAGCAGGTAACGGGATATACGTCATCCACATCCGACCATCTACCTACGTTTGCCCTGTTTAATCTTTCCGCGTCCGGAACAAACGTGGATGAGGAGCCTGCTTCCCAAATTGATGATATCGCGGTCTACCCGAATCCTGGCAGCGATCAATTCACGCTTAGGTTGCCGCGTTTGCATGGGGACGCAAGTCTTCGGATATACGACTTGTTGGGCCAACTTAGGTCAACGCAAACGATCGAGCTGTCAGGCGATAGACACGAGTTTCGTGTTTCGGCCGACCAGCTCGAGGCAGGCCGATACTTGATCCGGGTTAGCGATTCCGCAGGATCCTCGTATTCGACGTTGTGGATTCGTCGGTAGAGTTGCTACTGATGAATTGCCACTCGGCTTATGTTGCTCTGGCTAGTTGAGCGTCGTCTTCTGATTGTATTCGAACCAGAGAAGCATGGCATCAACGTTTTTCCCGAACGGACATCCAGCTTCACGATACTCTTCCAATGCTGTCCGGAAGAACGTTGTCAGAAAGCGGCGAAGGTGTGGTGTATTGCCTTTACGTATTCCGCTTTCATTACTAAAGTTTTCTAGCATAATGGTGGGGCGTGTTACCCGGTGCGAGTGTGTACCGAAACGAATATCGTCCAGGCCCCGGGTACCTATAGGCGCGGAATGCGCTCAAAAAGAAAAGGGCAACCCAGTTTTTAACTGAATTGCCCGAATCTCAAAACGCGACTCTGATTTTCCTAGTCAGCTAGCTGAAAGTAGTCCTTAACTGCTTCGTAGTCGCTTAAGTCGATGCTAGTTTTGCCGAACGGAAATCCGTCGATGACAACCGCTTTGATCTGCCGATCGGGTTGTTCGAGCAGAAGCGTCTTGGCAAAGTCGTCATCAGCGACAGAGGTCTCATAAAACACTTCGATAAACTGATCATCAAATCCGAAACCGAAATTGATGGTGTAGTCAACGGCGGGCGTGTCTTCGGATTCCACCGCAATCACAAAGGGCATAGCCGTCCATGTACCCTGGTCACGGAAGAACAAAAGAACGGCTCCTTCATCCACAACCGATGGTGTGATCGATGGAACATCGTACTGCGCTGACGCAACATTTCCATTGATGATTGCATCGTTCATGCTGAAGTCAAAATTTAGCGAGAACACGTTTGCGTTTCCCGGAGGTCCTTGCGGTCCTTCCTCCACAACGGTGTCACATCCTGCAAGCAATGCAAGTAGAAGTATTGGGACTGTGATAGTGCTTAGTTTTTTCATGGCGACCTCCAAGATTTAGCCATTAACTTTAGTACTCCCTTTTCAAAAGCCAGGCCGAGAGGCGACATCAAGGATTAACGGCCTTTCTGGTCTGCTTCTGTCTTTTTTGTGTATGCTATTTTGGACAACCTAAAGTGATTAGTGCACGAAGTATCGAGGTGGACATATCCGGCCAAACGCTCACGCTTGTTTGGGAGGACGGACACGAGAGCGTCTATGGGCTGGATGGACTGAGGCGATCCTGTCCCTGCGCAGTTTGTTCTGGCGGGCACGAAGGAATGGGTGCGCCCGCGAACCCCGGAATCTTCAGGGACAAGGTGCAGCGTCGGTGGACCGACATCGACGTTGCCGCAGTCGGCTCGTACGCCGTTCGCATAACCTGGGACGACGGACACGATTCCGGGATCTACTCGTGGAACCGCCTAAAGGCGCTGTGCCCATGCCCAAAGTGCTATCAATAAGTTACTTACGTGTGGAAGCGCCACGGCGATCTTCGTCTTGCCTTTAACGATTAGAACCGTATTTTCTAGTATTACACTTTCCACCAAGAGAGGACAATTATGCTACGGAAGCTACTATCCAGAACAGCACTCCTTGCTGTAGTTGCGACGTTTGCCGTGACGTCGTTAGGATTTGCACAGGACGGTCCTGCGCTAAACTTACAACTCGATGCGGGTCTATCGATTCCTGTCGGAGAGGACAATTTGAATACCGGGATGACTCTTGGAGCAACTGCCAGTTACGGTTTGACTGAGGTGATCGAGGGGGTTGGATCGCTGATATACAATAGATACAGTCTTGAGGCCGACTTAGGTGGCACTATTGGTGTTGCAACTGGACACTTCCCGATTACAAAATTGCTAGCAGGACTAAGATATATTACTCCTCCCTCGGAAAACGGTCTAAGATATTTTGGGCAAGCCCAAGCAGGATTCGCGCGTTGGGAAGCTAACTACGATTTTACAATTGACGGAAACGCGGGAAAACGTATCGAGGTAGGTGAATCCTCGTCGACTGATTTCACATGGCGACTTGGAGGGGGAGTTTTGTATGACTTTACTCCATCCGCGTCGGTTGGCGTATCCGCTTATTTTAACAGCCTTAGCTCAGTCGACGCAAGCCACATCGACCTCCCCGTATTCTTCGTGCGATTCGGAATTTAATCGCACCCAGGTTTGCGAAACCAGGACGGGCATCCTACGGGTGCCCGTTTTTTTTTATAGCCGCACGACTTTGACGCCGAGGTCCCCTAACAACTCATCAGCAAGCCAATCGTGGCACGTAAACAAGAACACCTGACGCTTTTCTGACACCTTGCGTAAGACGGAGTACCCCTTCTTTCTGCGCTGCAAGTCCCAATTGACAAAGACCTCGTCGAGCATCATTGGGAGCCGTTCGATCGCATGATCAAGTCGATCGGCCAGGGCAAACCTCAAGCAGAGGAACACCTGATCCTGAATACCGCGACTCAACGGGTAGTCCACCAGATGATAGGCACCCTGATCGTCCTCAAGGACTAGTTCGCTCTCATCATTTATCATAAGTGATCGGTACCTGCCTCCCGTGATTGCCCTTATGTAGTCGGCAGTAGTTCCCAGCAATTCAGGTTCGACTCGTTCTTTGAATTCCAGGTCTACGGATTCTATTATCTCCGCCATCAGCGCTAGCTGGTCGCGACGGAACTTCAGCTCATCCAGCTGTTCGGTGAGCTCCACCAACTCGCCGCGAAGATCCGTTACCTGGGGAAGATTCATGTTTGTATTCAAGTGCTCTGACAACTGGGCATAGCGAACCTGCCAGTTTCCGAGTTTCTTACGCCGCCTTTCCATCTCCAACGCTGCTCTTTCCTGCTGATCCGCATCCAGAAGCGACCCGTTCCTGTTCCGAGCATCGGCGAGCAAAGATTCGCTTTCGGGATAATCCGCGGCAAGCTCTTTTTCGTACAGGAGCATATCCTGTCGCGCCTTGCGGGCCTTTTGCACAGCACGGACTCCGTCGTCAATACTGCTATTGCCTGCATCAGCCAATGATTGCTCTACCAACTCCTTTCTGGTCGATACAGCCTTCTTTCTGCCTACCAAGTCAGTGATGGTATTCTTAACGGTCGAGATTCGTTCTTGGGCGACGGTGTACCTCGAGAGTTTTGTCTCTGCGATTCGGATTGCCTCTGCATACGCGTTGTATGCATCTGAAAGACTCCCCTCCACACCCACTGCATTGGCACGAGCGAAATTTTTAAACTCGTTCCGGACCGATTCCAATTGGGACTCCATCACTGTAACCGATGAGGATGTCTTTCTGAATCTATCCGCGGTCTCGCGGATCCCCAGCATCTTCTTTAACTGCTCCTCATAACCGGGCTTGTCAGGAATTGCAGACAACGGAAGTTCTCGCGCAAAAGAAAGTTTGTGCTCTTCAATTTGGGCATTGATTTCGGTTGTGTCCCATCTCGCAAGCTCCGCACGAAGCATGCGGATGCTCTTCGCAGTGAGAAAGAGTCGCACGAGCGACACAAACAGAAGCAGTCCGCCAATTCCGAGCAGGACCGGAGTACCTGATGCAGAAAGGATAGTGACAATTACCGTTGCAATTCCGAGTAGCGCTGCCACACCCCACGAAAGGAACGAACTTGCGGGAGGCATCTTCTCGTTGATGGCATCGGATTGCTTCGTCGCCTCGATCCGCTCGTCTAGTAGACTGTCCAGGGTTCGTGCAATCCTTTCGAGTTTCGCTTCATCCACTGTGTCGAGTACATCCACGAGCTCTGCGCGCGGGAATCCCAGAATCCTGCACCTCTCCTCCAACTCGTCCTCCAGCTCAACGAGGAGATTCACCTTATCCTGGTACCGACATGCATTGACCTCCGATTGCGTAATCCGATTCCGCCACTCCGCAAACTCGGCACTGCTTGCAAGCAATCGGCGATCATTATCCGTAAATGCATGCAAGGTTTCTTCCAGCTTTTTTTCTTCATCGCGAAGGAGCCTGAGCTGGCGATCCAAGTCTGCCAAATCCCCTGATGCCTGCGCCAACCACTTGGTCGGTTCCAGTGGCAGGTCGTCGAAGTGCTCTGCGTGCTGCGCGGCCAGGCGCAGGGCTCTGACCTTTCGATCCAGCTTAACTATCGGATTCAGTTTGCGAGCGAACTGCAATTTCTCATCGAGGGCAGATAGCTCGCTGGTTCCTATAGCAATCTGCTCTTCCAGATCTTGCAACTCCCGCTCGGTCGCGCGAAAGTCTTGCTCCCGTTTGCGCGCAACTGATATCTCGCGCTTCAGTTCGTTGATGCGGGCCATCAGCTGTTTACTTTTCGGCTTGCCTCGCCTGTCAGCCCGCCACAGTTGGTTCGCTTCGTCGCGCAACGAAGAGACGACCTCCGCGGCCTGGCGAAACCGCTCGAAGCCTAAATTTCCAAGTAACCCGTCGGTTGCCGACGTCCACGTTCCCGCGTCAACATCAATCATGTCTGCTAGATCGAGAGCAAACACCTCTCTGAACATTTCGGCGTCAACCCCCTTGATGTCGGGAGCGGGACGGTTCTCAACGTCTTGCGCACTATGAAACAATCCAGCGCCCACATCCACTCTCCCGCTCGGCGAGGAGTCCAGCTTGCGCGTAACCGTTACCCGCTGCTTGTCGTTCGTGAGATAGGTTAGACTTCCCGCAATGTGTGAGCCACTTGCAGGTGCGTACTCGTGGTTTCCGAGACGCCGCGTTTCGAATCCAAATAGCTGCGTCTGAACAAAAGAGAACAACGTTGACTTGCCTGCTTCATTAGGCCCTACGATACACACAATCGGATGACCAAGGTCTCCTATTGCCACATCTGCAAGCTGACCGTACGCCGATATGTTGATCTCAACTATCGTCAACGCCTTCTTATTTCTGATGATCGGTCGAAACGTTCTACTATCCTGATGTCGATCTGGTCTATTAGCACGGCAAGGGTCTCATCGTTAACGTCTGCATCGGTCGCGAGCTGATCGGGCAGGAACTCACGGGCCGTCTTGACTGACATGCCGGCTACCCTCATGATCAACTCGCTAACCAGGTGTCGCTGCGCTTTGATCTCCTCAAGATCAACAGGGAGATGCGTCTTTGTCACGTCAAGCTCCAGGTCCAGCACCTCCAACCGTTCCTTTAGGTTCAGCTCGAAGTTTTTCCTTTCTGCTTCAGATGCAAGCTGCGTTGATTGATGACACGGCCCGACTAGACGTACGCGAACGCAGAAGTCGGAGGCTTCAGGATGCTCAGCAAGAGCAGCCTGTACAGTTGAAACTACCACCTCCTCCAGATCAACAACCGTCTCCAGAGAGACCAGGTCCTGTAGGTCCACATCAATCCAAACCAGGTTGCTAAGAGGAACGTTTTCAACGTTGGTGACATCGTCGTCTATGGTTACAAAGAGTCCTCCACGGATCCCGGATTCGCGATACGATCTCCCTTGCGGTGTCCCGCAGTACCACGCCTTGGCAGCCGAGTCAACGCATTGACTCTCGTGGATGTGACCCAGCGCCCAGTAGTTGTAGTTCCTGGAGGCAAGGTCGGCTATCGAACAAGGTGCATATTTATCGTAGTTATCCGCCTTTTCCACGCCCGCCACGTATGCGTGCACTACGCCCACGGTAACTTCTCCTGGCCGAGCCTCTGGAAACGTCGAAACTAAATTCAAGCTCACCGATGTGGATTCGTGGCCCGCTGCGAGAATGCGCAGCCGTGTCAGACCTTTGTCCACTACAGTATCGACAATGTCCGATCCAGATGCGACGACAACTCCAGCAGGTAGCTTCGGAAGCAGACTATTGCTCACCCGGCTGTCGTGATTGCCTGTTGCATAGACCACCACCACGGAGGCCGACAGTAGCCGTTGGATTTGTCGGATTAGCCACCGCTCGGTTTGCAGGGAGAGGTAATCAGAATCCATCAAATCTCCAGCGATCAGGAATGCATCTACCTCTCGCTCCAATGCGACGGTAACAGCACGTTCGAAGGACTGCAACAAACTCTCGGTCAAAGACCGACGGACGTCGGGACCGCGCGTTCGAAACGTCGAATCAAAATGAACATCGGCTATATGAAAGAGCTTGATCACTTGACTAAGATGGACTTTCCGGTGCTTGCCACGTACAGTGAACAACTAGTTGCAGGTTCGCCAGTTATTTTTTCCCACATGTCAGCATAGGCAGCTACCTGCCCACCGTAGGCTCGTGCAAGTGTTGCCTCTTTTTCTGGTGTGTCAACTACTTGCGTTTTGTAATCCACAATGTGCCAACCAGACTTATTCTTGTAAATCAAATCAATGGTACCACGCCGGATTGTTGACTCGCCATCCGCTGCATCCGCAACGGGGACTTCTGTAAATACTGATTCCGCTTCGTTGATGTTCTTATACAGACGACTAGCCTTGAATGTCGGAACGACGTCGCGCAAGCTTTCAGCTGCTGCGGTACTCCACCCGCGAGTTTTGACCACAGTTTCAGTGATCGTGTTACTGTCCATCTCCGGATGAACCACACACAGTTCGAGCAATTCGTGTACAGTGGTACCGTACTCCGTACCAAGGCCCTCCAGTTCATGCAGCGAACCAGATTCTTTCGACGGATTCTCAATGCTGATTACCGGCGACGCTTGCCGGGCAAGCTGTTCGAGATTGGCTTTGACGATCTCCTCCAGGTCATACCGCGATTCCTTCGCGGGTTGTCGGGAGGGGTGCACCTTCAGTGGGAGATCATCGGCGTTCGCGGTCGCGGTTCGCAGGGCAGACCAGACGCCAGAAGTTGAACTGGTCGGATTAACTGAGACCACGAGAAGCTCTTTCGCCCGTGTTGCGGCGACGTACTTCAGACGAAGCTTCTGTTCTTCATCTGCGCCTTTCTCGTTGGTCCGATCCTGTTCCCAACCAGGAGGAGCACCCCGTAGTCGGCTGCCAGTCGTGATTGGTAGAGAAAGATATTCTTCCTTCTCTCCCCTATAGAAATGGCACTTCACCGCACCCGATGAGTCTTTTGCACGATCCATCAAAAACACTACACAGGCTTCCAGTCCCTTGGCCTGGTGGATGTTCATTATTCGGACGGCATTACCCGAGCTAGCCGATAACGAGCCCATGTAAAATCGTTTTTCATCAGTTGCGATGAGGTTGTGTGTTTCATTCAAAATCTGAATCCAGTCGAGACCGGAGGCTTCAAGCTGCCTTGCAAAATTCAGGTAGCGAATGAGCGTACCAGCTCGGCTATCACCCTGGCTACCAGCTGCGGCACAAGCCAACAATCCGCTCTGATCCAATATCAGTTCTATTGCTTCGCATGCCGGTCTTTCTGTTAGTGCACGTTCGAACTCCTGCATTATTCGCACAGCTGTGTTAAAGCGCTCCGTGGTCGGCGACTCCGTCTTCGAAATCGGCTGCGTGAAATTTACCGGATGCTTTCTGTCTCTGAATAATTCTTCCAGCTCTGGATCGGTAAATGAAAACATTGGTCCACGCAGGACCTCAAGAAAACTCACAGGGTTGTCCGGCCGCGCGATACTATCTAATATTGCGACCAAATACCGCAGGTCGATCGATTGCCCCATCCGCTCTCCACCGGTTAGGTCCACGGGGATCCCAAGATTCTCCAGTTCTTTTGCAAAGTAGCCGAGGTGGCTGTTCGTCGTCGCCAAAATTAGAAAGTCGGAAGGCTTACAGTCTCTCAATTCAGTATTTCCTGCCAGGCATTCGGCGATATAACCAGCTACGATTAACGCTTCTTCTTGCGGCGAACCGAACCTACCATCGACGAAGATCCGCAGGATCGGGCCGAGCTCCATCTCATCCTCATAGTACGGCACCAACGAGGCAGCAACGGCCTGCGTGCTTGACGCCGACCTTTGGAATTCAATGGAGAATGTATCGTTGAGTTTTTTAGTGAGAGATGCACGTGATCGAAAGCTCTGCTCAAGACGCAAAACTAATCCGCCAGATTCCTCCAGGATCGAAACCACGTCTTTAAAGATCCGGATGTCAGCCCTGCGAAAACGATAGATAGATTGTTTATCATCGCCTACGACGAACAGAGATCCCGGAGTTGGACGAAGGGAACGCCAATCTTCACTCCAATTATCCGACGTTAGATACAAAGCAATTTTCGATTGGACCGGATCGGTGTCCTGGAATTCGTCTATCAAAAGGTACTTTGTCCGACTCCTGAAAAAGTCGGCGACTTCCTTTTTCGTCGCAAGCATTCGATGGGTTCTTAGCAACAAATCATCGAATGACATTAATCCCAGGTCACGTCGCTTTTCGCTATAGAATGCCAGCCCCTCATCCAGCAGCGGGGCGACAATAGAATACACGTATTCGCGCCAACATCTCAGCGGTTCAGCAAGTAGATTCGCGATAGGATCATTAAGCGTCTTCCCTGTACTGTTTACAAAATCCTTCTTGACGCGAAATTTCGGCGATTCCCATTCCATCAGGTAATCCGCAATTTCCGCGCTGGATGCGTCGACCAGGGTTTCCAGGATTTGATCTGATTTCAATAATCGAACAACCGAGGCATTATTCCTGTCAGCAGCTGGACTTAGCCTCGCCTTACTACGAGTCAATTGTATTGCCAGCGCTGCCACTGTGGACGAAAGATCAGGCTCGTCCTGGTTCGGATCAGCTTGTTTGAGGGGCAGATCGGCGTACTCGTATCTGACGCCGAAGGCTGCAAGCAGGTCGGCAGGCCCTAGTCGAAGCGAGACCAGCTGTTGAATTCGGCCAGGCTCGTCCTCCGCCACGCGATCCATGAATTCAAACCACGCCTCCCGCCGGAGTTTTAATTCCTCGCGCTCGTCGAGCTCGACGAAGTCAGGAGTTACGCCTGCGGCAAACGGTTTTTGGCGGAGCATCTGCGAGCAGAACCCGTGAATCGTACCCACGTACGCCTGGTCGTAAACTTTCAGTGCGTCACCCAGGCGTATTTTTGCCTCGCCTGATGTTGTTCCTGCGCGGGCACTAAGTGCATTTACAAATCGACCCCGTAGTTCCCCGGCAGCTTTTTTCGTAAACGTGATTGCTGCAATGTCTCCCGGCTGCGCCCTGCCAGTCTCAATCAGCGCAACCATCCTGTCAACTAGCGACTTCGTCTTTCCTGATCCGGCACTAGCAAGCACCGCGACACATCGGTCAAGCTCGGAGACAATCTGGTCGCGCGCCGCTTGATCCGCAAGGACGACTTCTGGCATCGCCGTTGTCATTTAACCCCCTTTATCCATGCGTTCATGAGCTCGAGCACAGCATCATCCGAGGACTGCACTTCTCCAACCGTCTTATCCGTAATAAGCTCGCGCGCGCAGATGTTATTGTAATCACACCAGTCACACGCTTTAGCGTCCCTGGACATATGGGGAAACACGCCGGCGTGGGCAAGGTCGGCCACTGGCCTCAGGGTTTGTGCAACCTGCGCCCGCTCTGGGACGGGTGCAAGGTGTCTGCGTCCCCGCCCCCGACTGCTCGCCATCCAGTACCCACCCCGCGTTACCTTTTTCTTCTTATTGTCCGACATCGCATCATATGCAAATCCGTAGATAAACCACTGGAGGTTGGCTCCGCCATCAAGCAGGTTGCCCGGCTTGAACCAGTCTCCGCCGGTCTTGTAATCCCAAACGATATAGCCCTCTTCGTCTTCATCAATCCGATCGATCTTGCCTCGAAGGTTGAGCACAAAATCAGCATCGAGCTCCACGAACACATCCTGGTCGGAACCGAATCCCAACTCGAATTCCACCGGCGTCAACTCCGGTTCTTCCGCCCAGCTCCGCAAAAAGATATGGGCGCTTCGACGTAGCATCTCTTTCTCATACGCAAATGACGCGCGCGACTTCACCGGAATCTGCAGAAGGTGCGTCTCGACCATTTCCTCAAACAGAGCGTCGATCATGGCAGCGTGTCGCTGATAATCAGGACGTTCTCCTTTCTTTTGCAACGCCTCGGCAAACCGCTGATACAACTCATGCAGAAAACTCCCCCTTTGACGGTTGTCCAGCCATTTGTACTCTTCGTCACCATCATCATCCGGCCTCGTTATTCGAAGCATCCGACGAATGAAGTACCGGTACGGGCACTTGACCAGCGTCTCCAGGTCTGAGGCACTGACTTTCTCTCCCGCATCCTTGATCCCCACAGATACGCCCGGAACAACCCCGCTGTACTCGTCCATGGCGAGTTTTGCTCGATCCACATTCATTGCGGCGTGCGTTTCCGGAAACGCGTGCCGGCACAATTGGTCTGCGTTCGCAGCGCGGGCCTCAGCCAGAATAAACGCCGTCGCACTGATTGCCACCTGTGGGTCTGGTTGTACATGCCGCGTATGACTGGAGACACCAGGTTGTTGGCGGGCGAGTGCCACCAAAGGCGTAGGTTCGATTTGTCCGCCCTCGAGCGCGTCGAAGCGTCGTGAAATTAAGTATGCGTCGCCGTGCGTGCGATTCAGTGATCTGGTAAAAAACCATCGCGCATCTGCAGGAGTTGTTTCATTCCACTTTGCTTCGCTATCTGCGCCATCCGCTGGTGAGGCACCTGTTGAGCCTGGAAAGGTTTCATCATCCAGACCGACAAAAAAAGTAAATCCTCGTCCGCTAAATCCCGCTCGCTCGATGGGCACGGCGTACATGGCATCCGGCCGTGCAACCGCGGCGCTTACCCGGTTGTGCAGCAGCAGATCGGAGACAAATCGCGCAAAATCTCCAACCGTTCCACTCCTTTCTGAGCTTGACAAATTGCCAAGTCGATCCATAATCGCTTGCTTAGCTTCTTTGTCTCTGGTCGTGAAAGTTTGGCAGTTGGTTTTCAGAAACCGCATCAGTCCCCGAACAAAACTTTGCCAGTTCGACGATGGCTTGACATTTTCCAGCAGACTAAGAATGACGCCAGCATCGGAAGCGTGTGAAAACAAGTCAGGCTGATCCCCGCCGGTTGGGCGAGCTGCTCCCAATTCAAGCAAATGGTTTCGCAGATTCTCCATCCCCGACGGCAATCTTTTATCAAGCACATACTCGGCCAGGCGATAGGCAGGACGGTCCGGAACGAGACTTAGACCGCGAGACTGAAGCAACTCAACCAAGAGGCGCTTTTTCCACCCAGACTCCAGCCACCGAAGGTATGCTTGCAACAACCGCCCGGGCACTGTGAGCCTACTGGGATATCCCTCGGAAAAAGAGATTGGTACTGTGCTCGCCTGCGCCAATAACAAGGGGAGGTATGTGCCCCGACTCGAGTAAACGATTTCCACATCGCCCATGGGAATCTTCCGGGTAATTACCTCTCGCACAATCCCGCTGATCTCGGTTCGCTCATCGTCCGCATCGACAACGTGGAGATTTCCATCTACGAGATCCTGAATTTCGAAGGCCGAAGCATCACGCATATTTTCTTCGCGGGATGAAAACTGTCCTGCAGCAGTCCAGGCAGGAGCTTCCCCAATTGCCACATCAGAACCAACCAGCGACATCTCCGGACAGGCTGCTCGCAGGAATATCGACTCGAGGGGTGACAGCCGTGTGTCAGCCAAAATCCATGCAAGATTTTGCGGCGGCCGATCAACCACCGCATCCAGCGCCGTGAGGTACGCAACGCGCTCGTCTGCCCGGCCGGCAAGTTTCACTTCATACTTAGCGTTGAGATCTGCCAGGCGGCCACGGGTGAAAGGGTCCACTCCGGATAGCCGCGTAGCGCGCAACGCAGAATAAACAGCGGATATAACTCCCGGTGTAATACGAACGTCTCCGGCAAATCGGCGGGCAAGGGACTGATCATCCGTAAGAATGTCTGCCACGATTACCAGTCCCTGATCCCGAGAGATCATGTTGGCGGCAACCAGTGGCACCTGTTGCTGGGCGAATCCGAGTGGCGTTACGAACCGGAGATTGGCAGTAGCGATTCCGTTAGCGGACAGCGATGTCCACGTGTTCGATCCAACCTGAAGGCTAGGAACAAACACCCATTTTTCTGCGATGGGATGGGTAGAACAGATCATACGGATCTGCTCAAGGAGGTGCCGCATAAGTAGCGCTTTGTGTTGCGCTACAATAAACCCATGCCGCCTGGTAATGTGCGGTCGACGGGCTGCGTTTCGCGTGAAGCTTAAACAAAAAAAGCCGAGGTGGACTCGACTTTTTCTCGGCTGCTATGCTCTACTACTGTTGCTGCTGCTCGGCTGGAGGAAGCTGATCGTACAACGTCTTGAGTCTGATGAGGACCCGAGCGGCCATCGTGGCCGCGTTGGAGAAATCGTCCATGCCCACGCGGGGGTCCTGCAGACCTTCCGTGAGATACGTGATAAGTTCCTGGTACCACCTCTCGAGCGTAGCGAGCTCGCCTTTTCGGCGATCCTCGAGTTCGAGCTGGGTGCGTTGGTCCCTCATCATGGGGCGTTCCTGGATAGAGTGAGCATATTATCAGATAATCGGTAAGCCACAGTCCAGCTTAAACCTCAGATCAGACCGATTTTCCACTCTCTCAGGAGCTTGTCGAGCCTCCTGGCATTCCCGTATGTGACCTGATCGAGCAGCTTCCAGTATTTGGGCCCATGGTTTTTGACCCTCGTGTGGACCAATTCGTGCAACAGAACATAGTCGATCAACTCGTCGGGCAGCCGGACGAGATGCAGACTTAGGGAAATGTTGTTATCGTTTGAACAGCTACCCCACTGCGACCTGGTATCTCGCACCGATACCTTGTTGTAAGTGAAACCAAATTGGAAGCTTAGCTCGAACAACCTTTGCGGCAATATTTCCTTCGCCTCGCGCCGATATGTTTCAACGATAGCATCTCGGATGTATCGTTGTGCAGGTCCTGCATGCAAATCCTCAGTAGATGGAATAGTCACCCGAACGCGCCCGGGTGTTATTCTTCTGGATCTTCTGCTGCCCCGCACCAGGTCCAGCACATGCGAACGCGTACGAAACTCGAGGTCCTCGGTGAAAACCGTCTGCTTCCTCTCTACCGCCTCCATCTTTTGCCGGGACTCCACTATCCACTCAACGTTGTCCTCCACCAGGGACAGCGCTTCGGTAAGTGGCGTGTGGTACGGCACGGTCACCCTGACTGGCCGGAATGCGCGAACCGAGATGCTCAGCCGTCTCGACCTCTTGTTCGGGACCACAGCGACAGGGCCCACGCGATCGACAAATAGAGTCTTTTTGCGCTTCAATTGCTGATTTCCTGTTTTTGTCGACTCAGTTGATTCACGGTCCGGCAAGTTGTTCTAAATTTTCGCAAATTAGGTGTTTAGGGACGTACTCAATGTACGTGCAGAGGCTCGATAGTTGGTTGTTCTCGATCCTCTCCCTGAACTCCAATGTCACCCTCACCCCGACATGGTTAAGACAACCAACGTTGCAATTATTGATTCCCAACCAGTTGTCACTTCGGCACTGGAACATCTTCTGGGAGAACAACGCGACCTTTCGGTCTGCGGAATTGCAACCACGTCGGAGGAAGGCGCTCGGCTGTGCGAGCAACATCAGCCAGACGTGACGGTTCTCGATATCACACTGTCAGACGCTCACGGCCTCGGGCTAATCCAAAACATCGCTGCCGGATCTCCGCTCACAAAGATCCTCGTGTTCTCGAACTACGACGAAACGGTCGTGGCGGAGCGTGCGCTTAGGGCGGGAGCTCACGGTTACGTGAGGAAAACCGAATCAGTAGGTACCCTGGTGGATGCGATTCGATCGGTCCGACGAGGAGACTACTGGTTCAAGGACCAGGTGGTTTCCATGATCCTGCGGTCACTGTCGCGCCGCCAGCCTACCACAGCCGAACCGGCGACCGCTTTACTAACCGATCGTGAACTCGAAGTATTCCAGCTGATGGGCCTCGGGAAAACAGCGAGTCAAATCGCAGACTCCCTGAGCCTAAGTCGCAAGACGGTCGAAACGTATCGACGCCGGCTGATGGAAAAACTGAACGTCGAAAATCTGCCGGCGCTTGTTCGCCACGCCGTCCTGTGGAGTGAAGGTCAGCAGGTACGTTAGAATTACTCCGAACTCCCCAGTCTGCCAGGTTGCCCCGCCGCAACTCCCAGCGGGCCAGCCCCTAATACGAATACAGAAAGATATTCCGTGAGGCGACTCGTTCGACCTTTGCCTTGGCATTCATCGCAGCTCTCACGGAATCGTAATCTCCGATCAGGATCCGATACGCGGTCGCGCCCGACCCTCCGGTATCTTCCATAATGCGCGGAACCAGACCAGCCAGCGGATACTTTTTCATGGCCCGCTCCGCCGCCGTTCGATCCAAAAAAGTATCCGTAATCCAGGCGTACCGAGTGCCGTCGGCCTCCTCATACGTCGGCACTTCTGGTGCGGGTCGGATGTTAGGATTGCGATCAGATGGCTGAACGACAACCACGTTCTCATCAGTTATAACCGCTGGCGCTTCCGGTTCGACCACTTCAATATTGAACAGAAGAGAATCTGATCCCGCCGGGGCAGTCGCAACGACTTTGGCTTCATACAAACCAGGCGCATCATAACTGTGCACAACGTTGTTCCCGGGAGCAAAAGTCCCATCGCCCATGTCCCAGATGAATCGGACCGGCCGAGCCCGATCATCAACAAGACTCACGCGATAGTTTTCTTCCTGACCGACAACCAGCTGGCGTCGCCCAAAGAGTTTCTGCAGTTTCACCTCGACGCGCGCTGGCCGCCCCGTCCGGGCAGCGGTGTAGTTGTCCAACACGTGAACCGTAAACACGCGCACCACTTCGGGGTCATCGTTTGCCTTGATTGCCACAGATCCATTGTACGTACCGGGGTCGCGATAACTGTGTACAGCATTTTGCTCATGATAAGTGGACCCATCACCCATATCCCACGTGTAGGTTACGATCGGATTCAATTTCTGTGCGACCGCAATGCTATACCTGAACGACTGTTCAACAAGCAGTGTATCGGGATGGACCAGAGCACCAATTTCAACGGAGGGCTTGGGCTTAAGCAAAGGAATTCGGATGCCAAGTGCGGCTGTTGGTAACCAGTCGATTTGCGAGTCTCCTTCCAGTGCACCCAACGTCTCGTCGTTAAAAGATGCAAGCAAACCAACCTCAACATACGGATAGACGGTACCGGCCCCGGTCCACTCAGCTCCGCCGGCCAGGCGGGCAGCGAATCCGCGCCGATCCAGCGCAGGGTTAACAACTTCAACCGATGCCTGTGCATAGGGGGAGATCGTTGAACTGTATCCCGTCGTCCGAAGGCCGAGGCCCAGGGCCAGCTCTCGGGGATCCACATCTTCGAACTGCGCGGTCCTGGCAAGAATACCCACGGACGTCCGAAGTCCAATTTTCAGAAACACGTCGGCGGACGCATCGAAGGCCGGTGCTGATAGTGCATCAGACACGTTGCCATAGTCTCCGATCAATCCGGCGGCGCCACCCGAAATGCCAACGGTTACCTTTGCCGCATCGTCAACGGGTTGGGCATAGCCAAAGAGACAAGGTGAAAGTACGAGCAGTGTTGCAAGCGCAAGCGGGAGCCTTAACGCCAAGCCGCGGATGGCTGCAAATTCGGAACCAGCGAACCGTCGAGTTTTGCGAATGATGAGGCCCCAACAATGGCAAAAAGAATTACGCAAAGAACCACCAATCCGGGCGGATTGCTTGATGCAATCAGCATCAGCGGTTCGTTGATTAACGCGTGCATCCAGATGCACAGAAATAGATTTTGTGTCTGCAGATATAGTGCGCAAAACATCGCGCCCATCAGGGCTATTTGTAATACGAATAGTAATGTATCAACCGGGCCAACAGCTGCACGAACGAGCACGGGAATGTGATTGAGCGCGAAGAACATCTGGCTCGTGGTAACGGCTACAACGAGCGCTTTGAGGTCTGTAAACTGTCTTCGGCTTCGCAAAAGTAGGAAAATCTGCGTAAACAGAAATCCGCGATAGAATATCTCCTCGAAGAGTGGTGCAGAGCCAAAATTCTCAACCAGGGACGGAATCGCATACGATTGCACAATTGCGAACTCGACCTTTCCCTCGAGTAGAACCTCCGAACATACGATCAGGAAAAATATTACGGCCCACAAGGTAAGCGCGATGGGGATCGACGTAGCGAAGGATCTCAGACTAATTCCCAGGTCGGCTGGTCGAAGTTTTCCAAAGCAGAAAATTACTCCGCCTCCAATGAGCAGGATCTCGATCCAAATTGCGACGGTCGAAAGACTGATTAGCCCGTGAGTGGCCAGTTCGACGTTCGCGAACCAGGTTGAAAACAAACTTCCAAAGAACACCGTCTTCAGGACGAGGTGCGTCCCGATAGCAAAGAGGATTATTCCCGGTGCAACCGGCTTTGATCGGGCCAGCGCAGCCGTAAGTTCCGGCGCGTACATTCACACTCATCGTTGTTTCCAACGGTGGTATCGACGCGCCGGCCGGGAGTCTAAACGCTAAAGCCTAATTCTCAATCGGGTAAACCTCAGCGCCTTGCTGACGGTACTGCTGAAAATCAGTCTCCATGTCCATCTTGATATCAAAGGACAGCACTTTACCGCCCTTGTTTAGCTTCACCCTCACAAACAGGTTGTGTGGGTCCACTTTTGTTACTTCGCCCAGGTAAATCCTGTCTCCTTCTTTCACATAAAACGTTTCGCCGTTGCCTTCAAACACCGCCGTGACACCCGTGATGGAAACGAGCTCAGCCTCTTCGACATCTAGCAGGAGTTCGTCGTTCGGTGGGAGATCCGTTCGGATGATCGGGTAGAACGAGTTGTGCGCCGGGGCATGCATTGCCAGCAGCTGTCGCGGGATGGGAATCAGCTCATCATCCTCCACGGTTAGCCCCTCGCTTCCACTGAAGTACGCATCGAGTGTGAACGAAAGGTCGACCATGTCGAGCCGCCTGGGAATACCGGTTCGCGTGTTTTCTTTGTAGATGGTTTTGTGCGCCATCTTCAGATCATTGATCCGATAGAATTCACGGTTGTTTTCAATGTGCCAGACAAAGTGGTAGAGATCCTTAAAGTAGGCCGTCGCATTCACGCGGAACGTATAGAAGGAGTAGTCCCCCATGTCCGTCACTCCCTGCAGATCAATATCAAACTGCTCAAAACCCGATCTGGTTAGGCTCTCCAGATATAGCACCATCTCCGCCGTGCTGAGCTGCGGTGGAATGCTTTTGTAGCGTGAGCGCCACTTGGCCAGAGATTGTCCGGCCAGCTCCTCTGATGAGGCTAACTGCACCAACAACTGATCAACTTCGGCCTGTTGCAATTCTGCTAACTGGATCGTGTCGTTGATCTTTTGGACCTTCGCCGGTTGGTCTGTATTTATTTTCCAATGGCCGAACCCTGCAATCGCCGCAGTAACCAGCAACAGGAAAATTGTATTTAGAATGTTTCTCATATCTGATTACCTGTGGTCATGCAATGGATCTTTGGGTCCGCGACTAAGTGCCTCTTCGAGTTCAGGTCCGATCCCCTCTTCCCGGCTCTGCTGAACGAGATACTCGGCCACCTTCGGCATCTCGGGGGGATACGGTGCCATAATCATGAAAGAGTATACACGCACGCCAGAAATATCCGCGAAATTCAGTTTCTCAATTGATCCGTTCCATTCCTGTGCGAGAGCTGCCACGTTTGACCGTGCAAGCGCGTTGCCTTCGATCCGAAGCGTCTCCCCCTCCGGCGAAATCCCTTTCACCCATATACGCCCGATGCGCCTGGTCGAAAGCGAGATCTTCTCGAGAGCCCTGGTCCATCGGTCACTGCCAATCAACAGCGAATCCATTACACTCAGGGATCTGGAGAACGCGTTGTATCGTGCAGTTACACTATCCACTTTTGCTCGAAGAACAGCAGGATCCTGATCGGGAAACTGCGGTGGATTGAGTGCGAGTTGTTGCTCAAGTTGCTGAATTTCTTCACGGCCTTCCATTATCCGCCAGGAATACCAGAGCGCAACGATAAAGAGTAGGCCAAGCATCGCAATGGTATGCCATGCGAATGCTGCATCCTTTCTTCGCGCACCGCGTTGCTTTTTCGGCAACAAGTTTACGAGCGTCGGATCTTTTGCTCCCCAACCTTCGAGCTGGCGTACAGCCATTCCAAGTGCAGGGATAGTTGTGGCGTGCATCGCCTTGCTCGATTTCAGGTCTTTCAAGTTGGCGACCACCCCATCGAACACGTTTAGCAACGGAATGACTTCGCTGTCCTTGAAAAAGCTTCGATAGACTTCCAGCGGGTCGGTAGTTTTGTTGTCACTAAGGACGTACACGTCGTCTAGTTGATCGATTTTGTACTCGTCTTGCTTCAGTAGTACGCGACTGCAAACCGTGTCAACAGGATCATAGGAGGTAAGAGACCTCAGCCGATCGAATTTGTCCAGAACCCCGTCTCGAAGGAACATCACCAACGTATCGTTGGCGCCCACACGAATCACGGCCTGCCTCTTACCTACCGCTTTTCGTTTGGCTCTCCTGACCAGGCTCGTGATTAGCGATACCTCCGCGTCCACCACGTTGCAAACGATGGGAGAACCTTTATGCTTTCTTGCAAAGTAGTCGAGCGCTGCATTTACCGGATCGCCGTCGATTGGTGCAAGGGCAAGCGCCCGCAGCTGACTGGCGTCCGACACCATCCGCACGAGTCCACCCTTCTCCCACTTGGATTGTTTTTCGGTGTCTTTGAGTTTCTTACGGAGGAGCTTTATCTCGCCCTGGGTGAAGGGCTTGAGCGAATCCGATACCTTAACCCCGTTAGTTCCTTTCTTGGCGCCGCTCGTGACCGAGGTAATAACCTCTCGGTGATCTACCTCACTACCGCTCACGCAAAACGCAAGCTTGGGATTCTTGTAGCCCAGGTCCGCGCACTCGGCCAGAATGTCCAGCACAAGACCGCCGATGGGCCCGCCGGCACTCTTTTTCACTTCTTTGCCCGCGCCTGACTTATCTACGCGATCAAATTCCGAAGCGAGAAACAGATCTGAGTTGGTGCTGCCTTTGCCGTCACCAATTTCGAGGGTGAAGTCCGAATCAGCACTGCCTTTCAATCCTGGTACAACTGCCGCCAGATCGGATATGCGTTCTCCTTGCCGTTTACGCTTCCGGATAAATTTGTTTACGAAGACGAGCTTGTCTGCGTCTTTCCTCATTAATACAGCTTCGACGTTTCCTTCGGTTAAGAAGATGCCGAGCGCCGCGCCGGAATATTTTTTCTTAGCCATTAGCTCGATCTAGTTTAGTAGCTGCAGTAGTCTGCGCTTGTTGTTTGCGTAGCTCAGCGCAGTCTCTGCGGTGATATCCCCTAGCTCCACTAGCCGGTGAAGATCTTGTTCAAGGGTGATTTGGCCTTGATCTCCTCCAGCCCACATCATCTGATACAATTCGTTGACGTTGCCATTCTTGATAGCTGCCCGAGCAGCGGTAGTCATCCACATGACTTCCTTGGCGAGAACTCGGCCGCCACCAACTGAAGGAAGGAGTTTCTGCGATACTATGCACCGCAGCACATCTGCCAGCCTGTGCCTGATTCGATCCTGTTCGACAGACGGGTATTCCGCCACAACACGATCAATCGTTTCAGGAGCGCTACCAGTATGTAACGTAGAAAATACTTTATGTCCGGTATCTGCCATCTCCATCGCGGTGGAAATAGATTCGGCATCCCGCATCTCACCAACGATTACGATGTCCGGATCCTGTCGCAGTGCCTGAACCATGCCATCTACATAACTTCCCACATCCGCACCAACCTCGCGGTGCCGAACGATGCACTTCTTGGACGTGTGGATGTATTCAATCGGCTGCGCAATCAGGATTATTTGCGCCTCGATGTCCTCGTTGTTGGCGTTGACGATCGCGTCGAGGGTGGTAGATTTACCTGAGCCCGTAACGCCGGTTATCAGAGTGAGTCCATCCCTGAGATACCGGAACATCAAACCCCTTTCGATGAGGGGATGAAAACCTAACGAGCGGAGCGGTCGTGGTTGCCAGGCGAGCATACGTTGCGACATTGCAAGCTCTTTGTTGTCCACGTAGACCGTGGTCCTGAACCTACGTGCCGGCTGGTCTCCCTCTGTCTCAAGCGACGAACCGTAGTCGACCGCCATTTTGTCCGTGAGCCTTTTGAGCTGATACGGCTGAAGCAGGTTGAGAATGATGAGGTTCGTTTCCTCGACCTCGTACAAACCCATTTCTTTGTCCGGACGCTTTAGACCGTCTGTCCGGTACCAGATCATTCCGTTGCAGGACTCGCCACCCATGTCAAGGTCGGATGCGTCGAGCTCGACCATCTTGTCTACAAAGCGGTCGAAAAGGTCCTGCCCTTCCTTCCTTTGTTCAAGGCTGAGCTTGTCCAGCTGGGCTGCGAGCCAGAGGAATTTCCGTTCGCCCTGAAGTTGTGGCGGAAGATCCGCTACAATCTTTCTGAACGATTCGGGCAGTGGTGGAATGGGAGATCCCGAGACCTGGGTGAGGCCGTTGTTTTCGACAAGTCTGTTTTCTATTTCCATTCCACCATACTTTTATTCTACCATTCAGCCCACGCGATGAGTTTTACATCGCTGGGGATGTCTACGAGCAGGTCATCTGGTATTCCTGCCTTGGATACCTCCGAATATCGAATCACCAATCCACCGTTTACGCCGATGTCGGTTTCGCTAGCGATAATACCGCCGAGGACGTTGGATGTCTGCCCACCACCACCGTTGAGTGTTACGGTGTTATTTGACCACAGCTGGCCTACTACGGCGGAGTTACCGCTAACAGTTATATCTCCATTTGCGTAGTAGCCAATTTTCGTTTTTCCGGCAGCATCAAGATTAGCAGCTGTCCAGGCATCCCACTCTGAATCCGGAGCCGTGTGGGCAGGAACAGGTGTTGTGCTTGATGTCACACTGCCCGAAATGTCGATAGAACCGGAAACAACAACCTGCCCATAGCCAAGCATTGTTACTCCACCCGACATGGTCAAATTTCCATTTACATACAGTACGAACGGATTAGCCTCAGTGCCATAGCCGGCGAAACCCAGTGAAGTTGCCCAAGCTTGCAAGTCAATAACCCCTGTTAGGCTCGTGTCTGAAGCCGTAGTAAATGTTGATGGAGGTATCGAAGTGTAAGGGGTCGTATCGAAATTCGGGATGTCGATATACTCGTCTTCGTACATGTTTGCCTCGGAGTCGTTGTAATCGACATTCGGGTCAAACACCGTGTCGATCGCATTCCCAGGATTGATCGTTCCAGATCCTGATGGCGAATAGGTACCGTATCCCTCGATGTGAATATTGTTACCGTTGGAGGTAAGGTTTCCGTTGGCATGAATGTTTGCGTTAGACGAATCATTGGCAGCAAGAATTTCCGCCGATCCGTTGAGCGTGAGATCCAGATCCGAGATAATCGCATATTTGAACGGTCCGGGAATCACATCAGACATATACCCCTTCCGATACCGCGCTTCCAGGATGTGTTGCGTCACACCGAAAGTGCCGGTCGAGACCACGTCGACTGTGTCTGCATTGAGGGCCGTTACAACGGTCGTATACGTGCCTTGCTTGTACGGCACATTGGTGTACCCAAAGGCGGTGGTCGTCCACGTGTCGATGCTGTCGGCAAGCTGGCGCACGGTTGTGTTCATTCCGGTCGCTGCGGCCTCCCGGGCGAGGACATCGTAGTGATAACCTGCCAGTTCCTCGTCGGCCTTGTTCGTTCCGCGCTGCATTCCAAGTACGAGTACGCCTATCGCGAACGTTGCAGCAACTGCTAATATGATTGATGATTGTCCCATTACTCACCTCGTGGTGGTTTAATAGCGTGTAAGATTGGCTGGGCGGAAGACTTTACTCCATCTCGATTGCTCGAAGCCTTCCCCGACGCCTATCGGGGATACCGCTGTGAGTTGTACATTGAGCTGACGTGTTAATCCATACGTCGCGCCTACGTCCAACGAGTCCGACGTCAGGAGATCGATGCGCATCGACGTAATCATTCCGTTACTCTGGCCAGTAACCGCACCGTCGACTTTGCGCTCTACTCTGTACAGGGGAACTGCTCCTGTAGATAGATTCGCGGAACCGTCTTCAGTCCATTCGTATCGGAAAATGTGGGGGGCCGGGTCTGCCTGAGCAACGCGGGCCCTAAATTGAAAAGCCTTAACCGTTCCCGTCGTGTCCAGGGTATCTATAAGGACACCGCCGTGCGGAACGCCCGAACCAATGTTGGAGAAATCTCTCTCGATTGATTCAACAAGCGAAAATAGTCCTGCCTTGGTGGCATAATACTGGGTGCTCTCGATGCTGGCCTTCTGTCCCTTGAGCTGCGAGGCCAGGATGAGGAGAATCACCGTGCCGCCTATAATAACACCAGCTATGTGGTCGATTAGTGTTTGCATTATGGGGTCTTCGTCGATCGCTGATACGTGAATACACGATACATATTCACAGTCAGCGGGGTGTTAGATGAGCCTACTTTCATGTACGGATTTGATACCGCGACCTCAACGGCCTTGGCGTACGACTTGCCAGATGGGGTGTCGGGGTTGTCCGGGTCTACGTACTCGACATCGATCGTTATCTGGTACTCGAGCCCGTCTCTATTACGCGTCAACATCATCCCGTCAAAATCATCTATGTCTTCGCACAATTGATAATTTGTGCACGCACCCCACTCGGTTGCGTCGGTGGGACTGGTGAGTTGACTTGCTGATGTGACCGCTGGGAAAACTGTAACTTTATTCGTGTCGGTCCTCGCGTCGAATGCCTTGCTGCCAATATGCTCAAGCACTTCCACTGCGACGCCGGAAAGATCCGTTGCGACTTCGTTAACGACTATCCTTTGCTGGTTGCCGTTTATGCTGCGCTGCATCGTCAGCCCTACCAGGGCGACAATGGCCATCGCGATAAGTCCGTAAAATGCTTGCATGGTTTACTCGTCTGATGCGGTGACGCGGACGACCTCTTCCACCGATGTGTCGCCGAGGCGCACAACTTCTCGCGCAGACGCAAGGAGCGTCAACATCCCTTCTTTCACTGCCGTGTCCCTGATCTTGTCCTCATCCACCGATTCTCCCGAAGACACGATAATATGTCTTATCTGCCGCGTGAAATACAAAGCCTCGGCAATCGCACGACGGCCTTTGTAACCCACTCCGCGACAAACCTTACAGCTGGAGCCGTACGTCGGTTTGTAGGTGACTCCGGATTCGATATCCTCAGGGGCGAAACCCAATTCTTCCATTAGTACTTTGTCCGGGTCTTTGTCCACGCGCTTACATGCTGGGCAAAGTTTCCGGATGAGTCGCTGAGCGACTATAAGGTTAATTGCGTAAGCGATGAGGAAGGGCTCAATGTCCATCTTGTACAATCTGCTCACCGCACTGGGAGCGTCGTTGGTGTGCAGTGTTGAAAACGTTAGGTGACCTGTGTTGGCGAGCTTGATCGCGAGCTCTGCCGTCGGCTTGTCCCTCATCTCCCCTACCATCACAACGTCGGGGTCGTGACGAAGAATAGAGCGCAGTGCTCTGCTCAGGTCCAGGCGTGATCCCAACTTTATCTGGCGCACATCCGGGATGATATATTCTACCGGATCTTCTACCGTGAGAACGTTGATCTGTGGACGAACCACCTGGTGTAAGGCTGCAACAAGAGTGGTACTCTTACCCGAGCCGGTAGGCCCGGTCATGATAACCATCCCGTTGGGCTTCTTGATGGCCTTCTGGAAACTGTTCAGTGCTCCCTCCAGCAATCCGATTTTTGCCAGATCGTTGAAAACGTTTCTGTCGTCGAGCACACGAATAACAATACTCTCGGATTTTACGTCCCGATTGGAGCTGGCGATTGGTAGAACGGAAACGCGGTATCGGATCAGGGTATCGTCTACGGTCCGTTGGATGTAGCCGTCCTGTGCCGCCTCGCGCTCAAACCGGTCGATGTTGCCGCATCTGTCTTTGGCAACCGCAATCATTGCTTCGGGATGTACCTTGCTCTGCGTTTCCCAAAGCTGCAGCTCGCCGTCAATGCGGAAGTGAAATTCGACCTGCTTGTGCTTGTTGGGGAAGATGTGGATATCCGACGCGCCCATCCGCACTGCTTCCACCAGAGACGCCTCAAAAAGGTTGATGAGAGCGGATCTATTGATCTCGGCATCGAGTGCTTCCTGGTCAACTAGCTGGCCAGTGCCATCTTCGTACGTAGCGCCAATATCGAATGCTTCAGTCGAACGATCTTCTCGTACACGCTCAAGAAATTCGTTCCTTTTCGGATAGACCTGCTCGACTGCATCGTCGAGGTATTTCGGGGGTGCGTAGCGGAGTTCGACAGATCCAACTCCCAACTCCTGGCTCAATTCCATTACCGCCGGATGCGACGGGTCTTGAGAACCAAGGATCAACTTGGGTACTTCCCTGCCCGGGTCAACTTCAAAACGGACCGGGATGATCTCGTGATACATAAAGAGATCACGCTGATCCTGCGTCAACTCATCAACTACCCGCTTCGCAAACTTGATGTCCGGCCGCGCGTCCGGTTCGAGCTCGGCGAAGGCGTAAGTGCGAGCGACTTCTTTGAAGATTGCCTCACGCTTCACGTCCGGAAGCTTTGCAATTACGCGCCAGAGACTTCCTTTCTCACCTGACTTTTTCCATTCAGTCAGACCAAGACGCACCTGATGCTGGGTAAGGACATCCCTGTCCAACAACCGCCGCGTGATGCGGTCCGGGATGCTGTCCAGGATGTTTGCCCCGGGCAAAATCTCGGAGTCTGCCTCCTCGTGTAGAGGCCCTCCCTTGGAAGCAACCTGTGACTCTATCAAGGCATAGGTTGGATCCAGTGTCGTTACCGACTCGCCGTTGATATTTCCAGCTTCGTGTGACAAATTATCGGGTGAACATAATGTCTGATGCTGTCGGTTGTATAAGCGCAGTTTCTGCAGTGATAACGGTCAGCAAACCGACGATTATTGAAATAACAATTGCAACTGCCGTTTTAATCGTTTCAACGGCGGTTTGCATTTTCAGTGTCGTTTCTTTTTCGTAGAACTCGGCCATTTCATCAGCACTCTCGCGGACTGAACCCGTCTCGGCACCAGACCGAAATCGAGCGATAAGCATGGGCAAGAATACACCGGATGCTTCCATGGAACGGACCAGATCCGTGCCTTTGGCCATCATCATGGGCAGAGTGATGGTTTTCACCTGATGCTCCATGTATGTATTGCCGGTCGCCTCTGCGGCAATCTTCATCACCTCGTTGTTTTCGCTAGAGCCCGAATAAAGGACGCCGAATACGCGGCAAAATATTTCCAGGTTGAGCTTGTGCAACAGATCTCCCAGATAGGGGACCTTCAGCATATATTTGTGCATCTTCATGCGACCGTTAACCGTGCGGCCGAAGTACATATACAAGGCCATGCCAATCATGCCGAATAAAATCAACAGCCACCACCAATTCGCGTTCATCCAGCCAGCAAATGCCAAAGACCAGCGTGTCAGGGGTGGCAGTTTAATGTTGTAATCGAGGAAGAGCCCCGCCATCTGCGGGATGATGTACGCGATAAACCAGATAAATGCCAGTATGCTGGCAAGTAGTGTAATGGCCGGGGTGATCATCGCACTCCGCACACTTTTTCTGAATTCATCTTTTCGCTCGAGGTACTTCGCTGTTGCCTCGAACATCTCAGCCATGTTACCGGAGGCTGACGCCAGTCCGAGCATGTAGGCTGTAAATTTTCCCAGCACGTGCTGGTGTTTCATAAACGCCTGTTGCGGATCGATTCCGCTCTTGAGGTCGCTGCTTAGATCGCGGATGACTTGCCGGAGCGGAGCGCTACGTGTATCAGTTATCAGGAGTGCAAGAATCTCGTCGAAGGGCAGTTTCCTTCGAAGCATGTTTGCCGAAAGGCGTACAAACATGACGAGGTCGGTTGAAGAGGGCTTGCGCTGAATTCGGAACGCTTTTTTGCGGACGCTCAGGACGTCTAAGCCCAGACGTTCAAGCGCATAGGTTACTTCTTCTGCCGTGAAGGCTTTTTGCTCGCCTTTCACGACCTGCCCGCCCGGATGACGGACTTTGTATTTATAGGTGAAGCGTTCCTCTAGCTGGTCGGGATCGAACTGGTGCTTGTCAGAAAGCACGGTGATCCTTTTAGATGCGGCCCTGCGGTTTGGTGCATAAACACTACCCCGAATGGCCTCGCCAGCTACACTCACGCCGCTGAATCGAAATTCGCGCATGACGGTGCGGTTTGAAATCGCATTGCAGACACCGCCACCGTACTTGGCGGCGACGGTATCGCAATACGGGGTGTGTTAGCTTACGGGCAGGCTGCTGGCATTGCCGTTGCCGTGCCGAGAATCACGTTCTGAGACGTGATCGTAGTATCCGAGATACCGGTCACTACGATTTCGGCAGAATTACCCTTCAATGCGTTGTAACCGCAAATAGTTAGGTTGGCCGCTGAAGCCGCGATCCGGAAATCTCCATTCAGGTTACTATATGTTCCACCGCTCTCCTGGTAACCCAGATCAGTCAGGTTCGCTCCAGTATAGTTGGCAACCGCCTGTTTTGCGGCTCCTTCAGCCTGTCCGCCAAATGGTGCCGGCTTTTGCTTCCATGCCTGTGCATCAGATGCAATTCGGACCATGTCCTGAATGACCGCATCGGAGTTTGACTTGATTGAGTTCTCATTGAAAGCACGAATGCCAACGATGATTGCGAGTCCGACAATAACAGTTGCCAAAACAAGCAGAATGAGTTGTTGCTGTCCCATTATTCCTTATTAGTTTCTTTATTGAAATGCTTGGATCTCGCAGAGTGCGAGCAGTCGACAACTACATTCGAAAGGGGCACATCAACAGTCGGGTGATATCCGCCGAATAAGCGAATTTAAGTCGACCAGTGGGGGCCTGAATCTGTCGGGTAATCAACAATAACGCACCAGAAATACAGATTCCCTGTACTATTGGCACGACCACGTTACTCCTTTGGCGCACGGACTTGCGCCAATAGAATTGGAGCTTTTCAGGTCCGAAAAAACAAGGGTTTCCGGCCTGAATTAGGCCTTTAGCTGCCTGGCCAACTCGCGCAGACGGACAGCGCTCTCCTTGATATATCCAATGAATTCTGCTTGAGATTCCTCGGCCTCCTCGGCAAGGATATCAGCAAAGCCCAGGATCGACGCAATCGGATTCTGGAGGTCATGGTGAAGGCGCGCATCCCGCTCGGTCGGAGTCCTGGCGTCCACCTTCTGGCCAAGGATCATCAGCCACCCAAAAGCTCCCTCCGGCATCACGCGGCACCACCTACACTCGATTTCCACGTTTTTGCCATTAACAGTCGTGCAGGAGGCAATTTCAGCTTTCCCCTCCTGATCTTCGATCGATTCAAACCAATCGTTGCCGGATTCGCTCTTCAATAAAGAGAAGATAGATGCACCAACCAGAGGCCCGCTTCCACCAAGGAGTTCCACAGCACGAGCGTTCGCGCACGCTATGACACCGCATGCATCTACCACCAGGGCACCATTTGAGATATTCTCCAAAAGAGCCAAAAAGCGGTCGTCGCTGTTTCTTTGAGGGGGGCGACCCACGGGCCGCTGTCGAGCAGGTGCGTTCACAAATCCTTCCTTTGGTGCCCTTTTTATCGACGGACCAAACCAGAACTCAACAATGGATCCTACTCAAACCTCGCCAGCACCGGCGCATGGTCGGACGGTTTCTGCCCTTTCCTCTCGTCGCGATCAACAAATGCCTCCACACACGTCGCTGCCAACGACTCAGTCGCATAGATATGGTCGATCCTGAGCCCATCCCCTTTCGGGAACGCCAGCCTGCGATAGTCCCACCAGGAATACGGGCCGGCGTCGGAATGATACATCCGCATGGTGTCGACGAATCCCCTTCCTCGAATCCTCGCGAGCGCCTCCCGGCCCGCCTGATGACAAAGAACGGAATTGCGCCACCTCTCGGGCATGGCCACGTCTCGATCTTCGGGGGCAATGTTGAAGTCCCCGCACAACGCCACCGGATCCCCCGGAGAGTAGTTCCGCTTCAATGTATCCTCGAGCGCCGCCATCCACTTGAGCTTGTACTCCCACTTGTCCGACCCCACAGTCTTGCCGTTAGGAAAGTACGCGGATAGAAAAATGACGCCATCAACCTCAGCCGCCACAAGCCGGGACTGCTCATCGACGTGATCGAACCCTCTCACCACATTCACAGGCTTAGACTTCGACAGGATCGCGACGCCGTTCCAGGTTTTCTGCCCATAGACCGTGCACTGGTAGCCGCGATCGCGGAATCCGTCATACGGAAACGCTTCATCAGTCATCTTGAGTTCTTGCAAACAGACAACATCCGGATCAACCTTATCCAGCCAGGCCATGGCACGGTCGTGACGGGCCTTAATAGAATTGACGTTCCAGGTAGCGACTAACATAACATGTTGAGTTTTGAAAAAGATAGGTTGGCGGAGCCGGACTAGTACCCGCGCTTCCTTAGTTTCACAAGTAATCCAACAGTCACAATTAGTTCGACACGATGAAGACTGCTGACATTCTGAAACGCCTTGCTGCCGGCAACCAGCGGTTCGCGAGCGGCGATAACATTGCGATTGATCACAGTAGCCGTTTGCCCCACCTGCGCGATCAGCAAACTCCCTGGGCGTCGGTCCTGACATGCGCAG
Organism: Rhodothermales bacterium; assembly: GCA_965224105.1. GTDB lineage: Bacteria > Bacteroidota > Rhodothermia > Rhodothermales > JABDKH01 > CBDCYH01. The sequence goes on from CBDCYH010000001.1 coordinate 1,009,436, forward strand.
ACAGTCGCGTGGCACCGGAACTGATCTTTGATGTTTCAGTGGGCGAGTTATTTGTCGTCCGTGTTGCCGGCAATGTCGCAGATCCAACTGCGCTGGCAAGCCTGGAGTACGCATACACAATCCTCGGATGCACTACCGTGATTGTAATGGCTCATCAAGGATGCGGCGCGGTAACGGCTGCGATAGAAGGTGCCAGCGGAAGCGATGCATTGGCTGGTCTTGTTGACAGAATTTCTTCGGCGATTGGTGGATCGCCCATCGCGGAGTCCGTTGATGATGCGGCCAAGACAAACGCCGTTAGAAACGCAGGTATCATAACAGCACACATGCAGGGTCTTGCTGATGAGGGCTCTCCAGAGATCGCAGCCATTCCGATGTTCTTCAGTCTCACCACCGGACTGGTAACGCAAGTGTAGCTGCAGCTACTCGTAGCGCAGCGCCTCAATCGGGTTAAGCGACGCGGCTTTTCGCGCCGGGTAGAATCCGAAGAAGATCCCGACTGCGGCCGAGAACACTATTGCCACCACCACAGCCTCAGGTGAAATAACTGTATTCCATCCGGTTGACGATCGCAAGATGCGGGCGCTAGCGTAACCCAGGACGATCCCCAACATCCCGCCCAGGATGCTCACGACAATGCTCTCAACAAGAAATTGGGTCATGACGTCTTCTCCACGCGCTCCAATGGCCATGCGGATCCCGATTTCTCGAGTACGTTCGGTGACAGAGACAAGCATAATGTTCATAATTCCGATCCCTCCCACTAACAGCGAGATGGACGCGATCGCCAGCAACAGCACCGTCATCACCTCTGTTGTTCCCTGCGCTGCCTCGGACAAGTCGTTTTGGTTGCGAATTGTAAAATCGTCTTCTTCCCACTCAGCCAGATCATGTGCCTCACGCATCAGTACGCGTATTTCTTCCTGAGCGTCGGGCAACAAGTCGGGCGACATCGAGCTGGCGAGAATCTGCGCGATAAAATTCCATCCGCTAAGTCGGCTCTTCACCGTCGTGTACGGAGCGATGATCACGTCATCCTGATCGGTCCCGTCTGCGGTTTGACCCTTTGCTTCCAACACACCGATAATCTCAAAGGGTACGTTCCGCAATCGGATCTGCTGCCCGACCGGATCGCTGTCCGGAAACAAATTCTCGACAACGGTTGCACCGAGCACTGCCACCTTGCGCATTCCGCGGAGATCTGCCGAGCTAAAGAACGTACCGGACGTAGTCTCCCAATCCCGAACGGTGGGATAATTAACAGACACGCCCTGAATGGACGTGCGCCAATTGCCGGTACCGCCCACCGCCTGCGTCCGTGTCCAGACAACCGGCGACACACCTGACAGCGTTGTGCTTTCGTTCTCGAGTTTCTCGGCATCCTCAAGTTTTAGCCTGTTGAAGCTGCCAGCGCCCCTACTAACACCCCCGGAACTACTCGCACCTGGTGTTATCACGATCAGGTTTGTGCCGAGGCTGTTAATCTGATTTTGAATTTGGGATTGCGCACCCTCGCCAACTGCGACCATCACAATGACTGCCGCGACGCCGATGATGATGCCCAGCATGGTAAGTATGCTGCGCATCTTGTTCTTGCGGATGCTTTTTGTCGCAACCCTGATGAGTGTTGTCGCTTTCATGTGGTCTCGGCAAGCGCCCGTAAATCTTCTTTAGCTCGTCTGCGATTCGGAATCAGTTCGTCTCTTATAACTAGTCCATCACGTAGTTCGATAACTCTTTTTGCGTACTCGGCGATGTCCGTTTCGTGTGTGACCATGAGGATAGTAACACCTGCGTCGTTGAGTTCCTGAAATAGGCCCAGCACCTCGATGGATGTTTTGGAATCCAGGTTTCCAGTTGGTTCATCAGCAAGAATAATGGCCGGGTCTGTTACCAACGCCCGCGCAATCGCCACACGCTGTTGTTGCCCGCCTGACAATTCACTGGGTTCATGATCAATCCTGTCTCCCAGTCCCACTCTTTCCAGTGCCCGGGTAGCTCTCTCCACGCTGTCCGGCACCTTCTTGTGCCGAGTGTACAACAGCGGCAGTTCCACATTTTCTATTGCTGAAGTTCTCGCCAGAAGGTTAAAGCCCTGGAATACAAATCCGATTTTTTCGTTTCGGACGTCCGCGAGCTGCTTCTTGTTCAGCGAATCAACCCGGACGCCATCGAGCTCGTAGGTCCCAGCGGTGGGGTAATCAAGGCATCCTATGATGTTCATCAACGTCGACTTACCCGAGCCGGATGCGCCCATCACTGCGATCATCTCGCCCTGTGCAACAGACACGTCCACGCCAGCGAGAGCTCGCACTTCCGTGTTGCCCATCTTGTAGACTTTAGTAAGCGCCTTTGTGGCAATAACGTTACTCACCTAGAAGCCCCCCGGTCGGCGGCGTCCACTCTGCTGCTGCTGAAACGGATTGGCTGTGGAGCCGGTTGAGCCGGTCGAGCTTACTCCGGTGATGATGTCCATCCCCTCCTCAATCTGTCGGCCTGTGATTTGCGTGAATTGGCCGTCTGTGATCCCGGTCCTCACTCGCGCAACAGAGATTGCACCTTCCTCATCGAGGTACCATAGCATGGACATGTCGGATCCTCGTCCTCCTGTGCGGCCTGATCCCCATCCAGCAGGTCCACTGCCACCTTGCCTGCCAGCGCTGGCTCCACCTCCTCCGCCCTGCCCCTGACCGCCCTGGCCAGCCTGACGCTGCTGTCGAACCGAGTCCGGCAGAGCATTTCTCCGGGCCTCCATAGCGGCACGAAATTCATTGACCATTGCTTCCGTCGGTTGAAATCGCAGTGCGGAGTTTGCAATCTTCAACACATCCGTTTCAGTCTCAATTAAAAAATCTACGGTTGCGGTCATGCCCGGCAGCAAACGGCCATCGGTGTTATCGACGTCAACCACAACGGTGTAGTTCACAACGTTCTCCTGACTGGCGGACTGCAATCGTACCTGCCGTACGACGCCAACGAATTCATCATCCGGGTAGGCCTGCACCAGAAAGCGCACTGTCTGTCCCTCTTGAATCTGTCCGATGTCCGACTCATCAACCGATGCCAGGATTTGCATTTTGGCCAGGTCGTTTGCGATCAGGAACAACTGCGGTGCGGAAAAACTCGCCGCAACCGTTTGCCCGACCTCCACATTCCTTTCGACCACTGTTCCCGACATCGGCGCATAGATCCTGGAGAACCCCAAATTCTGCTTTGCGCGTTCCAGTGAAATCTCAGCTGACTTTACCGAGGCCTTGGCGATGTCCAGGCTATACTTGGCGTCGTTGAATTCCGTCTCTGCAACAAATTTTTTCTCAAACAGGCCCGACACCCTGTCGAATTCTCGTTCGGCCTGACTTTGCTGCGCAAGATTTCGTTCGAGATTTGCTTCGGCGTCCTTGACCGCTGATACCAGAAGTGTTGTGTCGATGAGTGCAATGAGCTGTCCTCTTCGCACCTTGTCGTTGAAATCGACGAAGATCTTATCGACAATACCGGACACCTGCGTTCCGACCTGCACCGTCTTCACAGCACCCAGCGATCCGGTGCTGCTAACGACAGACTCCAGATCTCCGCGCTCGACCGTGGCAAATCGATACGATGTGCCTCCTGCCGACGACGACCGCCCGTAGTTCCAATATGCAGCTCCGGCGATGAGAAGCGCGACGACAATTAATCCGACTTTTTTCAAGGCTTTCTTCCTAATCCAAATTGTGCGAGGGACTCCGTGAATATAGACGTTTCCGCCCTCAATCGGATTCCATCTTATCGCAGCCTGGCAAGCCGCTGCTTAATTCTCTCCCACCTGCTTCGGTTGAGCTCATCCCATCTGTTGTGCACGTCGGCCAGAGCATCCGCAAGTTCTGCAGCAGATTGGTATCTCGCTGCCGGGTCCTTCCTGAGACACTTTTCCACTATGGCATGAGCCCGTTGCGGAATTCTGTTCTCCGGAGCGAGCGGGACAGGTTTGTCGTTCCGGATATTGAAGATTATTGCCTGGTCGTGCGCGCCTCCAAAGGGTTTTACGCCATCCAGTAATTCGCTCATCACCACACCCAGAGACCAGATGTCTGTACGATGGTCGATGTTCCTTCCTCGCGTTTGTTCAGGCGACATATAGGAAACCGTCCCGACCGTACTTTCCTGATCAGTGATGTCGTGGGTCCGGAGCTTGGCCAAACCGAAATCCACCAGACGCACCTCTCGTTTTGACGTCAACATGATGTTGGTGAGCTTCAGGTCGCGATGGATTACGCCCACCTCGTGTGCAGCACTCAGGCCAGTGGCTACTTGCTGACCAATGCGGAAGATTTCTTTGCCACTGAGCACCTCTACCGCGTTGTATTCCTTGAGCGTGGGTCCATCAACAAATTCCATGACCAAAAACCAGTGGGAGTCGACTTGTTGGATATCGTAGAGGGTACACACATAGCGATGATCTAGTGCTCCCGCTGCTGCTGCCTCGATTCTAAAACGATCACGCGATTCGCGATCCTGCATCAGGTGATCGGGCAGGAATTTCACCGCCACAAAACGTTTGTAGCTGTTATCCCATGCTTTGTAGACAGTCCCCATCCCGCCCCGGCCAACAAGCTGAATGATGTCAAAATTTCCTATCCTTTTTCTCTGCAAAACCGCGACTACCTGGTTTTTGCCAATGGGGCTCCGATATCCGAAGATCGGGCTCCTGCACATATTTTGTTCATCGCTCGTTACAAATTCCCAAATCCCGCGTACAGCAGCCTATGGAACCAATAGAGCCTATAGACCCCCTTGAGCCTGACGCCATGGGGCAGTCAAATCAGACGGTGAGTCCGGCATTGCTGGAGTCCAAAAGCAAGTATTTCGAGGTGACCAAAACGGTGCGGTTCAGCTTTCTCGCAAGCGTTCCGCTTCTTTTGTTATACGAGCTGATTATGCTTGCGGGATCGAATAACCCCGCTGGACAAGTGCGCGTCGGATCGGAGGTGTGGATCAAGCAGTTTTTGTCCCTGCTCGGATATTCCGGGACTCTGGTTCTCGGAGCAGTAATACTCATTGTTGGCTCAATCATGTTTTACCGATCCCGCAATACGCCGCTGGGGCTAAAAAAATCATTCGTCCCCCTATTCCTGGCAGAAAGCACCGTTTATGCTGTTGTCGTTGCATTTTTTGTGTCGACTGTAGTCTCTTTCGCCATGATTTGGGGCGTCGGCACCGCGGCACCGCGCGGGCTGCTAACAGATATCGGATTGTCGATAGGAGCAGGACTTTATGAAGAGCTTCTATTCAGAGTGATCCTCGTTGGTGGAATATTCTGGGGATTAAGCAAGGTGCTCAAGACAAAACGCAGCGCCTATATCTACGCTGCCGTGGTGGGTGCTCTCGCATTTAGCGCCGTCCACTACATAGGATCATTGGGCGACGCATTTACACTTTCCTCGTTCACCTTCCGCTTTCTATTCGGGCTTGCGCTGAACGCTATTTTCCTGGTCCGCGGGTTCGGAGTTGCCGCGTGGACGCACGCCATTTACGACATCCTGATTGTGACTGGAATTTTGGGTTGAACTTGTTAACTTCCGCGCCGTGCAGCGGTATGCTCGGCGGTTGCAAACGAACAACTTCAACAGAACGGACACCCCGATGATAAAGAATATGGGCTCCGCCGACCGGATTATCCGGCTCGTAGCAGCGGTGATTATCGCAATACTCTATTTCACCAATACGATCTCTGGCTTAACCGCGACGATCCTGGGGATAGTGGCAATAGTATTTGTGCTAACCAGCTCTGCTGGTTCTTGCCCGGCCTACCGGCCGTTTGGTTTTTCCACCAGGAAAAAGACTACATAAAAAGGGCCGCAATCTTTCGAGAGCGACCCTTGAGTGTTTATTTCTTTATCCGGGCGAGACTAAATGCCTGGTCCGTAACCGACGTCGAACGACCCCTGCGTAACGCCAACGGTACCATTGTCGGAACTCCTCCGACCGTTAAAGAAAAACGTACCTTCGACCCGATCGTCATCCAACCGAGTAATGGTGACCGATCCCGTTTGTGCGTTGTAAACCTGGTCGATGGGAACGGAACCGGGAGTCCACGACATGCTGGCAAGTTGTGTGCTTGAAAGATCGAATGTACCCGTCGAACTTACGTTCAAGAGGGATATTGTAACCACTTCAGTGGAAGTGTTGGCACCTGCGATCATGATGGTTGAGAATCCCGCGGCGCCAACCTTGGTTGCAGTTGCGTTGTCGGCCTGCCAGTCGGCACCATCAATCTTGGCCTCCATGGTTCCTGTCGCCTCAGCGGCTGGATCAGACGAGTCACATGCAGAGATCGTTACCGAGAACAGGAGCGCCAGGGCGAGAATAAATGTTTTGGTCATTGGACTAATTCAGTTCTGTTAGGGACAACCTTACTGCCATTTGACGGCAGTACAAGTTTCGACCTCGGCCCCACAGCCTTTAAGGTTTTTATCAGCTGTGGAGGCCAAAATCGAGAATTAGTCAGACGTGCCGAGCCATGTTAGCTTGTTAGTTCGCTCACATAGGTAATCGCTGCCAGTGCTCCGCCTTGAGGATCGGTAAACATGGTGAACCGTCCCACCTCTGGAATGTCCATCGGCTCCATCATAAGGGTGCCACCGCATTCTTTGATCTTCTGCGCTGTCGCTTCAATATCATCAACAGTTACGTAAGCCCCCCAGTGTGGAGGGATATCTTTCTGCGGCGGTGTGCAGGCTCCTCCAATGCCAACCTCACCAACAGAGATGGTGTGATACTCCATTGCAGGTCCCATCATTTGAGACTTACTGTTCCAGCCGAAAAGCTCTGAATAGAACTTCATCGCGGCTGCTGGATCTGGTGTTCGAAGCTCGTACCAGCTAAACGCGCCGTGTGTTGAAAACGACTTCACGAAGTCGACTGCGTTCTCGGTTTCGGTTGGTGCGTACGTCATCACCATGAAGTAGGCACCCTGCGGATCCTGCAAGCCTGCAAATCTTCCAACGGTCGGCACTTCCATAGTCGGAACCACGACGGTTGCGCCCAGTCCTTCGGCTTGCTTCACGGTCTCATCTACATCATCAACCGTAACGTAAAACGCCCAGACGACAGGCATCTCCGCTTCCGGTTTTTTCATAATGCCGGCCACCGCGGCATCGCCAATATTGGCAACGGTGTATTCGCCGGTGGGCATAGGCATTACCTCGGTTCTCCAACCAAAAACATCGGAGTAGAATTTTGCTGCAGCGGTGGCGTCGTTGGTCATGAGTTCCGACCAGCTTATCGCGCCGTGTGTTTTGAATTGATTCATCTTTACTATTGATTCGTTAACAAATTTGAACGGAGCCAATGACCGGACTTGAACCGGTGACCTGTTCATTACGAATGAACTGCTCTACCAGCTGAGCTACATTGGCCGATCTCTCGGGAGCCTCCCTGACCGGCCCGAAAAATAGCGTCATCGCATGCGTCAAGCAAGGCAATAACAGACGTTTAAGATCTTCTGCGAAGTTGTTTGAGCCGCGAGATCGGGTTTGATTGGTGCCATACGGCCTTCCAGTCCCTGCTGGTTGGATGCTTTCTAGGAATAATTTCGAGACACCAGTCCACCAGGCGGTGGAACGTTGCTTCCTCCGAAAACCATTCGTCCCAACATTTTCTGGCCTGGTAAGCCATTGCGGGGAAATCCTCTTCCCGCTCCCGAAGGACGGCCGGTACGGTAGACATTTTTGACTCAGGAATCCGGATACTGAACTCGTCCCAGGCGATCCCCGAGGGTGCCACCCACTCGTCGGCAATTATCACCGGAGGCCGTCCCATCAGAAGGCTTTCGAAGAGTCGGAGGCTGGATGGTCCGTACCCTCTTGGACAAAGGACAAATTTGCTTTTGTGGATGGTCTCGACAAAGGCCCGGCGATACTCTCGCAGTATCTCGGTGTCGTCGGTCGAGCGCACCAACCTATCGTCGTCGGCAGTGTTTTTTACGAGTGCCCGCGGATCGGATTCGAATTGCAGCAATCCCTTTCTAACTGGCGCTGTTTCATACGACCCCGTAAACGAAAAAAGATACTGCTCGTCACCTGTCGCTGGTTCGTGCACAAGCTGCTCATTGTCCCACACTTCGAAGTAGTGACTGGATCGCGTCCGATCGTCCCGATGCCATTTATCTGGAAGCGAAGCGTAGACACCCGGGATAATCGGGTATCGTTTGTAGCGTGTGTTGACAACAACGCATTTCTCGCGGAAGCGTTTGTACAAAGCATCAGCGCGAACCTTTTCCATAAGCGGACCAGCGCCATCGATTCGCTCAACAAATATTATGATGTCGGCCGATGCCGGGTTGTCGACCACCTCGTGTTCGCCGAACACGTCAACCTCACTCGCGCGAACGATTCTGTTAAAATCCCTACGTGCAAAAAAACGCTCGGGCTCTGCCGCGCAAGTGAGGAATACTTTCGACATATTTTAGTGCTTGTGGCCTCCAAAGGAATATTGAATCCCTGCAGTAATCTCAAAGTCAATTTCCATTTGTGGACCGTCGAGATTTTGCACGAATGGAATCCCGCCCTCAATGGCAAAACGGAGGGCCTTCATGCTGGGTACCTGATAGTTTACGCCGACGAGGGAAGAAAACGAAAGCCCGGCCTTTGTATCAGTGAAAACCGTTGGTACGAGTCGATTGTTAACGCCGCCGGCAAATGCAGGATTGGCGCCATCTATGGAACCCCACGATTTACCTGCTAATCGTAAACTTGCCGACAGATCGCCTCCTATGCGAGTCGCGAACCATACCGTTCCTCCGTAGACGTTTCCGAGCGTATACTCAGAATCATTTTCTCCGAGCCGGAAAACACCCTGCACCTGGCCACCCCATGAAAGAGTTGCCTGTTGTCCGAGGTACGTAACCGATGGTTGAAGGTCAAATGTGCCGGAACCCAGCTGCATGGGATATGGAAGCAGTGACTTGTTCGGGGCACTTAACGGAGTGACATCCATTTTCTCTATGGAGCCCGTAGGAATGCTGACGGTTGCGCCAACATGAACAGAGTTGTTATCCCAATCCGCAACGCCAATCATCGCAGAAACCTTGGTGTCGCCGAGTCCGGCCGATCCGGTACTAAATGCTCCACCCGCTCGGGTGATGTGATCCATCGAGTAGTCGATGTAATTTGCCATCACCATTAACGTTACCCGGTCCGTCGGGGCGTACATCATTCCCAACATGTGCATCGCCATGGGCATTTTGGTTGGCGTGATGAGAAAGTTCTGTCCGGTTGGACTTATGATATCTGCATCCGCAATCTTGTCCGAATCTACTCGGCTACCTTCCATGCCCATGTACATGAATCTGTAGGAAAACATGAATTCGCCCTGTTCGTGCATGTGATCCAACATCACGCCAATAGGAGCGTGTCCGTCTGCTCGCTTGGAGGTCCACTGAGCGGATGATTTAGCAATAGGAAGTACAAAAGTCGTGAATAGCGCAGCTACGAGTGCGCGTCGCATCAAATTCGTTTTCATGGTATTACAAGTTCAGGGCTGTCGAGAGCACGACAACAGCTATTCTAAAAAAGCTGTCCGACAGGTCGGACGATTTTTATCCTAGTTTCTGAACTTGGGTTGGTGGGCCGCGCGTTGATGGCGGCGACGAATGCGAAGACTCGTGGGCCTGCTCGGATGGCAGGTTGGCTGCTAACTCAGGAGGGGTAGCAACAATCTGGGATTCGCACGACTGTATGTCAGCAAATCCAACTGTGTCGAAAAGCTCCAGATAAGGGCACTCGGTGTTTTCGGTGTCTTCGTCGTGATGGCCGCCGGTGTCGTTGGTATGGACCATGGCCGCGTTCTGCGGCACGCCCATCATCATGAGCGAATGCAGAGACGGTGCGAGAACACCGCCCGCAACCAGGGCAGAGCAAAGGACTAATGCACTATATTTCCGTCGCAGTTCCATTTCAATTGCGGCAAATATACGACTACTTTAGCTCATCAGCAGACCAGAATGCGCGTATTACGAGACAAGTCCCTGTTGCCGCCTGGCAAAGTATCCATTGACTATCAAAGCCTTGCCAACTAACAAGCCGCCGGTCTTTGTGGTCGGGTGTCCCCGGTCTGGAACAACGGTCTTGAAAAACAGGCTCGACAAACATCCGAACCTCTGTTTTCCTTTCGAGTCACATTTTATACCGAATATGTACCTGGCCTATGGCGACCCGTCAAATGACGCGGAGGCATGGTCAATCGCATCAAAGATCCTGTCGACTTTTTGGATAACGAACTGGCACATCGAGCTGAGTCCGGAAGAATTCACCGGAGTCCGAACGTACCGGGCAATCGTCGAGAAAATTTTCTTCGCGTGGTCTCGACAGTCAGGTATCGAACGTGTGTGCGACAAAACTCCACACAATGTGATCCATCTACCTACCATTGTCGAAATCTTTCCGGATGCTAAAATTGTCCACATCTACCGTGACGGCCGTGATGTTGCCTTGTCCTGGCTTTTTACCAGATTCGAACCGCGCAACATGTACACTGCGGCGAAAATGTGGAATCAGATGGTGCGCAAGGGCAGGCTTGACGGTAGTCGCCTCCCACCATCAAGTTATATGGAGCTGTCGTACGAAGAATTCAGTGCGGAAGGGTCGACTAAACTGAACGAGGTGTTGGAGTTCATCGGTGAAGATCCAAACCTTCTCGAGACCACTGAGTCTGTCGGACTGGCCGAGAAGATGGAGTCCATGGTTAAGAGGGTAACCATGAGCCATGAGAGGATGAGAAAAAACGCGTACCGGCCTCTGATGCGCGACAACACCGAAAAATGGAAGCAGAAAATGAGCGAGGGAGACCAGGCACTTTTTGAAGGTGTTGCTGGCGACCTGCTCACAGAATTGGGCTATCCGGTTCGGGGCGTTGGGCGCAAAGTCGGAAAAATCGAGCGCTGGTTCTGGACAGCACATCATCAGATGCTCTACATTGCCACCCGGATAAGTAGACGTGGCTTCATTGCGCGCACCAAGACTTTCTTAATTGCGAAGAAGGCTTCGATGAAAGCACAAAGATCCTGAACCGATGCACCAACTCCCAACGCTGCTTGCCATCCTGATCGGCTTGGCCTTCCCGCATTCGTCCGTCGAGCGTTCTGCAGTCGACACAATCAGAGCACCGTACGTTATGATTCTCGGCACCGCACAGGACGCTGGCATTCCGCAAGCCGGGTGTTATTCGAAGTTTTGCAATTATGCGCGCCAAACAGGTGGGAGAAAACTTGCCAGCAGCCTCGCCATAATCGATCCTGAGACACACCAATATTTCCTTGTTGATGTTAGCCCGGATGTCCGGGAGCAGTTGGATCTGATTCCGGAAGCACACTTTAAGGACCGGGCTTCGGCGAGAAATCCGCTCGATGGCATTTTGTTAACACATGGACACATCGGCCACTATTCCGGGCTTGTGCATCTGGGCAAAGAGGGCATGGGTATAGGACCTACCGCGGCATATATTGATTCGACTATGGCATCATTCCTTGCCAGCAACGGTCCGTGGAGTTTGATGGTGGACGAGGGCCGTCTCGACCTCATTGTGGTAGAACCCGGCGCTGCAATCAAGCTGACCGATCGACTTTCTGCTACGCCCTTGCTCATCCCCCACCGCGCCGAATTCACAAGAACGCTTGCCTGGTTGGTGCAGGGACCAAAGCGGAACCTGCTGTATCTTCCTGACATCGATCGGTGGTCAGAGATGGAAAGACCGATCCTGCGGCTCTTGGCCGAATGGTCGGTTGATGTGGCACTGATAGATGGAACTTTCTATTCTGGTGATGAGCTTCCCGGTCGGGACATGACCAAAATTCCACATCCGCCAATTGCTGAATCCGTCAAACTTCTCGAAGACAAACCTAATTTGAAAACTGAGATTGTTTTCACGCATTTCAACAACACCAATCCTGCGGCCTGGGATTTCACGCCTGAGGCCGCGATCGTTCGCGAGTCAGGCTTTGGGCTTGCGCGGCGCGGAATGATCTTCGAACTGTGAATCCCACCAAAACCAGATTTTCAAACCACGCGCTGCTGTTAGTGCTGTGTTCAGTTTGCCTGAGTGCCTGTTCAACACCACATCAGACAACAAACAGAACTACGGCCACCACGGCCGCAGTCACCCCCACCGATTCGTTTCGCGAACTAGTCTTTTCGCTGGCGAGTGCCGAGTTTGCCGGACGCGGCTACGGTTTCGATGGACATTTACTCGCTGCAGATTATATCGCGGATCAGTTCGCATCGGCCGGACTGCATGCGGTTGACTCCTCTTACCTGCATCCGTTCATGCTCGAGGCAGATCCGGTTCTGGCCACTCCACATCTTGTTGTTGGGGGCGACACTCTTGAGCCTGGTATTGATTACGTTCCGATCAGGGGGAGCTACGGGGGAACAGTATTGTCTGCGGCCGCCAGCTTCGTAGGCGAGGGGCTCATTAGTCTTGAGAATTCGGTCAACGATTATCAGGGTTTCGCCCCCGGGAACCTTGCGGTAGCGAGCTCCGACCACAATGCAGAAAGGATCAATACAGAAGTCGAACGCCATCTTCTCTCGACCAGTGCAAAGATCAAGTATGCAGAATTGGCCGGCGCGACGGGGTTAATTGTTCTAACGGATCAGCTGGTTAGTCGGACAAACCGTCACGGGGGTACGATCCCCGCTTTTCTGGTAAAGAAAAGTGCCTGGCCGACAGGTGAGAACGTCAAAGTGAGTCTTGCCCTTACCGTGGACAACGACGTGACGATCTCGACCAATAACGTTATTGGAATTGATGTCGGAGATTCCATTCCTGACTCTTTCGTGGTGATCACAGCGCACTACGATCATCTCGGCTCGCTTGGACCGGAAATCTTTTTCCCCGGGGCGAACGATAATGCGTCCGGAGTGGCGATGCTGATTGAGCTTGCGAAACATTTTGAGTCAGTTCGGCAGCAGAAGTCGCTCGTTTTCGTCGCGACCTCGGGCGAAGAGCTGGGACTTCTGGGCGCAAAGGCATTTGTTGACGCCCCGCCCGTGGCCCTCAGTAAAGTTGCGTTTGTCTTGAACCTGGACATGGTTGGATCGGGCCGGGACGGGCTCACAGTCGTGGGCGCGCCCGAGCAGCCAGCGCTTTACAGACAACTACACGGAGCCGCAGAGGAATTTCCGTACGAAATTTTTTCACGTTCGATGGCGCCCAACAGTGATCAGTATCCGTTCCATGAGGCGGGTGTGCCCGCAATCTACACGTACACGACCAACGGCCGGCAACCGTACCACTCGGTTGAGGACGTTGCTGCCACCCTGGATTTCGAATTGATGGGCGACGTATTCGATCTACTGGTCGGATTTCTCCGGCAGGAGTAGAGAATCTTTCGCAGGCTGCGAAGCGTACCGCGAACTTTCCTGTCAACTATCTGAACGACATGCAATCTATTAAGGCGCTAAAGCAATACTACGCGACCATTGTCGATCTGAAACGAGCGATCGCCGTGCTGGAGTGGGATCAGGAAACGTACATGCCGGGGGGAAGCACCGATTCCCGCGCAAACCAGATCGGCACGCTCACGGCAATTGCACACGAAAAGGCCTCTTCGGAAAAACTCGGCGACCTTCTGCAACAGGCCGAGACAGAACTGGCGGGCTCGGTGCCCAACAGATACGATGCGCAGCTTGTCGTGGTTGGCCTGCGTGACTACACCCGCGCCTCTACCCTCCCCGCAGAGTTCGTTGCGCGCTTTGCAAAAACAATTGCGCTTGCAAAGGATGCCTGGAAGGCCGCAAGAGCAAACTCACATTTCGCGACCTTCAGCCCGCACCTGGAGACGATCGTCGAACTTAACCGACAAAAAGCAGAATATGTTGGCTTCGAAGATCATCCGTATGATGCGCTCCTCGACGAATTCGAACATGGACTAACCACAGCCGACGTGACTGAAATGTTTGGCGAGCTGCGCCGAGAGCTTGTTCCTATGGTGGAAAGTATTTCTTCTGCTCCCCGTCTAAGCGATGCTATTGTGCGCAGACACTACCCGCACAATGCGCAGTGGGATTTCGGAATGCAGGTGCTACGCGATATCGGTTTCGATTTTGCCCACGGTCGGCAAGACGTCTCAACACATCCATTCACAACGTCGTTCTCCGTAACTGATGTCAGAATAACTACCCGGATAGACGAGCATTTTTTTAATCCAGCATTTTTCGGGACGTTGCATGAAGCCGGTCACGGGATGTATGAACAGGGCGTTGATCGTACTCTTGACCGAACACCATTGGCGGACGGCACGTCATTAGGAATCCACGAATCGCAGTCGAGGATGTGGGAAAACCTGATCGGAAGATCGGCAGCTTTCTGGAAATACTACTTTCCTGTCGCTCAAAAGTATTTCCCTGAGGCGTTGGCAGACGTTGATGCGACCGAGTTTTACTCCGCGGTCAACATTGTGGAACCGTCCCTTGTGAGAGTCGAGGCGGATGAGGTCACCTATAATCTCCATATTCTGATTCGCTTTGAGCTGGAAAAAATGCTATTCGATGGAGCTCTGAAGACAGAAGATATTCCTGAGGCGTGGGCGACAAAAACGGAATCGTATTTGGGCCTAACCCCCGGCTCGGATGCTGAGGGCTGTCTGCAAGATATCCATTGGAGTCTTGGCGCTTTCGGATACTTCCCCACCTACACGCTAGGGAATCTGATGTCGGCGCAACTGTTTGAGGCCATGCGTCGTGACCTTGGAGATCTTGACGAGTACCAGGCCCGCGGCGATTTTGCGCCGATGCTGGGATGGCTCCGAAAGAACGTGCATATTTTTGGGCGAACGGCAACGGCAGACGAGATTATGAAATCGGCTACCGGGAATGGCCTGTCGGCTAAACCATGGTTGAATTATATTTCGAACAAGTTCGGGCAACTTTACTCAACACTTAACTAACAGGAGATACTGTGGACTGGCAAGAAATTTTGGAAGGCGTCAAACAATTTGCAATTGACAATGGGCCGCTGCTGCTGGCCGCGATCGCGATATTGCTCATCACAAAACCTGTGGGCAGAATGATTTCGGGGCTAACTGCGCGCGGGATGAGACGCTCGGCTATTGATCCGATCATAATCGAGTTCACGAGAAAGGTGATCCACATAGTCGTCTTCTTTGCCATGGTGTGGTGGGCCCTGGGTGTACTTGGTGTTGATCGAACAAGCGCGCTGGCCATACTGGGTGCGGCTGGCCTCGCCGTGGGCCTTGCGCTGCAGGGTACCCTGTCAAACCTTGCGGCGGGAATAATGATAGTCTTCCGCAGACCGTTTCAGACGGGCGACCTGGTTACAGTTATGGACAAGACGGGTATTGTGGAGTCGATCGATTTCTTTTCTACCCACATCGATACGGTTGACAACCGCCATGTGATTATCCCGAATGCTCACGTTGTTGATCACGTAATTGAAAACTTCTCGCACAATCCGGTAAGGCGAGTAGACGTTTCAGTCGGTACCGATTATTCGGCGGACCTCCGGTCGGTGCGTTCTGTTTTGGAGAATGCGATCTCGAGCATACCGGGTGCCGTTGGTGATCCAGCACCAGAAGTTTTCCTGAAATCACTCGGAGATTCTTCTATCGACTGGGAGGCGCGCGTATGGTGCAAGCCCGAAGACTATTGGCCAGTCTGGCAGGCTGTAACTAATGCAGTTAAAGTTGCGCTGGATGATAGCGGAATTTCCATTCCGTTCCCGCAAATGGATGTGCACCTCGATCGGATTAATGAGTAAAGGCGATACGGAACATTGGACTCCTAATTCGTGGGAGCAAAAGGGCGCGCTTCAACAGCCAACCTATCCCAACGCCGCTGTCCTCGAACAGGTTGTCGACCAGATAAGAACGCTACCGCCACTGGTTTCGTCGTGGGAAATTGAGAACCTGAAAAACCTCCTGGGCCAGGCGGCTGTCGGAAAGGGTTTTCTTCTGCAGGGAGGGGAATGCGCCGAGAGTATCCATGAATGCAGGACGGACCTGATAACAGCCAGACTGAAACTTCTACTTCAGATGTCTCTGGTCTTGGTCTATGGTTTGCGCAAACCAGTAGTAAGAGTTGGCAGGTTTGCTGGGCAGTATGCGAAACCTCGATCGGCAGAAATCGAAACACGAGACGGTGTTACTCTGCCCTCCTACCGTGGCGACATGATCAATCAGAACGGATTCACGAGCCAGGAGCGTATGCCCGATCCGTATCTGATGATATCCGCTCATAGCTTTTCGGCGCTAACGCTAAACTTCGTTCGCTCACTAACCGCAGGTGGTTTTGCGGATTTGCATCACCCCGAATACTGGGACCTGGATTTTGTTGGCCATTCGCCGCTGGAGACGGAGTACCGACAGATCGTAGATGCTATTGGTGATGCCGTTCGATTTGCTGAGACGATCCAGAGTGCGGCGATTGGGGGGGCCGACCGGGCGGACTTTTACACGAGCCACGAGGCCTTACTCCTACCGTACGAATCTGCCGTAACGCGGGAAGTCCCCCGCCGGGAGGGTGCCTATAATTTGTCGACGCACTTTCCCTGGATCGGAATGCGCACCGCTGATCCCAAAAGCGCACACATAGAGTACGCAAGAGGTATCCAGAATCCCGTTGGCGTAAAGGTAGGACCAGAAACATCCACTGCCGACATCCGGACGCTTGTAAATATCCTGAATCCATCTGGGACTCCAGGTCGGCTAGCATTGATCTCGCGGATGGGCTCAGATCAGATAGAATCCAGATTGCCGTCCCTAATCCAGGCGGTTGAGTCAACAGGTTTGCCCGTCCTCTGGGTGTGCGATCCGATGCATGGAAATACGGAAATCTCGGCTACCGGGTACAAGACTCGGCGCTTTGACAAGATCGTTAGTGAGCTTGACCTTGCGTTCGACATCCACAAGAAATGTGGGACGATACTCGGAGGTGTGCATCTGGAGTTGACAGGCGAAAACGTTACCGAGTGTACAGGAGGTGCGCGCGGCTTGAGCGACGATGACCTCGCGCACGCATACAAGTCTCCGGTTGATCCCCGCCTTAACGCCGAGCAGGCGCTGGAGATTGTATTCAGGATCGTTCACAATCAGAAAGATCGCTAGCGGATCCCGGTAGGCTGGTAGAATGCCGAATCAGTATGGCTGAATTGCAGGGGCTGGAACATCAGACAACCAACCGCCACCGATCACATCATCGTCCTCGTACAGTACGAGCGCCTGCCCGGGGGTGACAGATTTCCGAGGAGCATAGAACAAAGCCTGCAGCTCGTCCTCTCCCGTCTGTCTGATCAGGCATTCGGCTCCCGGATCGTTGTACCTTACTTTGCCAAAGCCGCGAATGTCTGTCGCAAGCTGGTCGTACTTGAGTAAATTGATTTGGTGTGCGACCGCTTTGTTTTTCATGAGGTCCTTTTCGGTACCAATCAGGATGGTGTTGGTCGTGGGATCGATGTGCGCAACATAAACCGGCTCACCCAATGCAAGGCCGAGTCCGTGGCGTTGGCCAATAGTGTAGAATGGGTAACCCTCATGCTCACCCAGGACAGACCCGTCGGTGCCAACAAAATTTCCTTTCCCAATTTTCTCAATCTTCTCGGGCACCCGATGGCGCAGGAACCTCCGGTAGTCATCATCCGGCACGAAGCAGATTTCGTACGAATCCGGTTTCTGCGCGACCCTGTCGAGGCCAAAATCAGTCGCCATCTCGCGAATTTCCGTCTTGGCCAGATCTCCGAGGGGGAAAATTGTGCGCCGCAGATGTTGTTGCTGCACACCCCAGAGAGCATATGACTGATCTTTAGAGACGTCCACGCCTTTCATGAGTATCGATTTCTCGCTCTCGTGCCGTACGCGTGCATAATGCCCTGTTGCAATATGCGAACATCCCAGGTCGTCCGCCCGCCTTAACAGTGCTGCCCACTTGATATGCGTATTGCACAACACACAAGGGTTCGGGGTCCGGCCCGCCAGGTATTCTGATGTGAAGTGGTCAATCACCCAGTCACCGAACTCCTTGCGGATGTCGATTACAAAATGTGTGAAGTCGTACTTGAGGGCGACCGAGCGCGCGTCGTTCATTGACTCCAGATTGCAACACCCGATCTGCTTCTTCGAGTGCCTGCCGGACGATTCATAATCCCACGTCTTCATCGTGATACCGATGACCTCGTAGCCCTCCTTCTTCAGGAGGACAGCAGCGACCGATGAGTCCACGCCGCCACTCATTGCAACAAGTACTTTACCCTTCCTGGACACAGATTCTTTACAGTTAGATGTTTCGCGGGATGCTTTGGGACACCGAAGACCTGACTACTGTTTCCCCAAATGTCGGGTGCCAACCGCGCCCCGTTGATAGAGTTCTAATCAGCCAAACGAGCCTTCCATCGACGACGTGCTGGCACGAAGCAAACCTGGCCTCGATCAAGAAAATGTGAACCGAGTCTCTTAAAGCAATATTCGTTTGTTTCCCCAAACCGTTGGCCGTTTTATAGTGTTGAATCCTTCACCGACTCGCACATTTCCGGTGTACATTAAATGAACCAAGTCACTCGTTTGACTGATAGAACCCGAATCCGAACAGCAAATGCTCCGGCAGCAGTAGGCCCATACAGTCAGGCTGTGCTGGTTAATGATACGCTTTATTGCTCAGGTCAGATTGCAATCGATCCCGGGACATCGCATCTCATTACGGAAACGATTGATGCGGAGACGGAACAGGTCCTGGCGAACCTCGGCGCCGTCTTGCGAGCCGCCAGTATGGATTTCGACTGCGTTGTTAAGTGCACCGTTTTCCTGACGGACATGAACGATTACGGAGTTGTCAATGAGGTATACGCGCGATATTTCAGCGAGGACCCCCCAGCCAGAGAGACGGTTCAGGTGACTGCACTTCCCCGCGGAGCCAGAGTAGAAATCTCCTGCGTCGCGGTCCGCTAATTCTAGTACGTAAGCACCGAGTGTACAGTACGGGATCCCAGCCGATGCCGACCGCCGAGCACGGCTAACTCAACGAGAAAAGAAAAGCCCGCAACGTCAGCACCAACGGCTTTAAGCAGATCTCCAGCTGCGCTTGCCGTTCCTCCGGTCGCAATTACGTCGTCATGAATTAGTACCCGGTCGCCCGCGACAATCGCATCAGCATGCATCTCTATGGTGTCCGTCCCATATTCCAGGTCGTAAGATTGACGGACTGTCTTTGCCGGTAGCTTGCCAGGTTTCCTAACAAGAACAAACCCCGCTCCCAGGGCCTGCGCCACCAGGCTGCCGAAAATAAAACCGCGTGACTCAATCCCGGCCACCTTGGTTATTCCAGCATCGGCAAAAGGTGCTGCCAGTAACTCGCATGCTATGCGGAGGAGCTCCGGATCGCCAATTAAGGGAGTGATGTCCTTAAACATGATTCCCGGCGACGGAAAGTCAGGAACGGTCCTCACCGCTGCGTCCAATCGCAGCAATTGATCACTCATCGACCGACCGGATGTGTGTGAGGTTTTGCTCGTACTTAAGTTTGTAATCGCGGATCGCGCGGAAGATTGCGCTGGCCATGTAGTCCTGGCCCTGCTCGGAGGTTAGAAATCTACGATCCGCCTTGTTGGATAAATACCCGAGCTCCACCAGTATCGCTGGCATTGACGCGGCCCACAGAACCTGGAATCCTGCTTGCTTGACGCCCCTGCTGTGTCGTCCCACTCGAGTTGCAAACTGCTCTTCGATGAGGGAAGCAATCTCTTCGCTCTGTTTGAGATACGCACTCTGGGCAAGCGCCATTCGAACCAATGCCTCTTCGGTCATGTGTGCATACGCATCCGGGTTGTCTTCGTACTTAAGCACAACGCTGTTCTCGGCCTCCATCACGCGCCGGGCACTTTCGGTTTTATGGAGCCCCAGGATGTACGTCTCAGTACCACCCACCGAAACTCTCTGAAATGCGTTGGCGTGAATCGAGATGAAGAGCTTTCCCTTGGCGGCGTTTGCAATTTCACCTCTAACTTTGAGGTCAATAAATCGATCGTCCGTGCGCGTGTAAACGACGTTCACGCCGAGTCTTTCTTCAAGGTATGCTCCTAGCTTTAAAGCTACAGGGAGCGTGATGTCTTTCTCTCTGACTCTCGCCGATCTGGATCCCTTAATGTTACCTGGATCTTTACCCCCGTGCCCGGCATCAATCACAATTGTATCCAGAAGCCACCGATCGCCCTGCGACACGGCCGTTGCCGGACGGACGGGAAGCGGTTGCGCAACTACAGGTGAATTCGTTCGCTCCAGCCCCACAAGAATGTCGGGGGAATCCCGATCATGATATGCCGTGACAATAAAATTACCCGAGGCAATCGCGAAACGAAACGTGAGCTCATCTCCAACTTTCTCGAAGCTGAACGATTTCAGGGGTTGGGGTGGATTGTCGTTCGACAGTACACCGTTAACTCCTGTTTTGAACAGGCTCATCGCATAGACGCCATCCCCATCAGCTTCGGGAAGGGAGAACGCAGGCACTTTGGAATCTGCGTGTAGGCGCATTACAAACCCCAGCCCATCACCACGTTCAGCCACCGATACTCGCGTGATGACCGGATCGGCGATCGCTTCGGTAGTGGGCAGGGACACGGCGAGTCCCAGCACCAGAATTACAAGTCCAGTCCTGACCATCGTTTGGGGTGAACGTCGAGTCGGTTTGAGTTTAGCGTTTGACACGTGCCCAAATCATCAAAGTCGGTGCCAAGTCAGCCTCTTGTGAACCGGATCTCGCCAAATGGTTCCTCAAAACTGCTTAGGTCCGCATGTAATCCGACAGAAAGCTAAAAAAGGGCTTTCCCGGAATGAGAAAACCCTTTTTCGTGGAAAAATGTGTCCACTTACCAATCCAGTTTGTCTCTCTCGCCAAGCAGCTCAGCCTTCCGTTTGGCAATGATGTCCGCACGGGACCGGTTGCGCTCGTCGATCTGGGTCTTCATCTCGTCCACCTTCTCCATCATCTTGTCGAGCTGAGTAACCCGGTGCTCCTGCTTCGCGTCAAACAGTTCACTTAATAACTCCGTAAGGTCCTCCTCCAGCTGTCGCCTCTCCCCATCTTCTGCCTTCCGAATTTCCCTTGCGAGCTCTCTGGACTTCCTTTCCATTTCTCTGATTTCCGGATTCGTGAGAGCATCGCTATTCCTGAAGAAGTACATTCCGTCCTCAATGGCTCCAGGCACAGATGCCAGCCCGTCGTACAGCATTTCAGGCACAACTGACAACTTTTCCAGGTCCATCTCAAGCTCGTCAAAATCGAACTCGAAATCGTGATCGTCTTTGTTCAGGAACAGTTTGTTGCCAAATCCCCTGAACTTCCTTGGTCCGTCGTCCCAAATAACATATTCGTTCCCACCGTCTCCGATCTCGATCTCCATACCTTCGGGAAGGTAATCTTTGATGTCCTCTCCGTCTCTCAACTCTCTACCGTTCACTGTCACTTTTCCGTTTTCATCTTTAATGATAACGGTTTTCGAATTTTCCCCATCACCAGACTTCTCGAGTTTGTAAACGGTTTTTGATTTTTTCTTTTGAGCGATTGCGGAAGGGCCGAAAGTTGAAACCGCAACGAACGCAAATAGGGTAAAGATTACGGCGTTTCGTAAAACTCTTATCATGATTTCTACTAGTCTAGATTTATCAGTTGTTGAATTCTTTTCTCAATAATTTTTTCTCTAAGCTCTTCTCTTTCGCCCACTTTTCGCTTCAACTCGATAAGCTGCGAGTTCAGCTGATCGATCTCTTCTCGTCTGTTATCCTGCTTCAGGTCGAAGATCACGCCTAGTGTCTCGCGCAGCTCGGCCGTGAGCGTCTTGATTTCCTCTTTGGAATTCGTTCGCCGGATGGCCAAAGCCAGGTTTTTTGCCTGCGCCTCCATGCGATACTCCCTAACCATGTTCTCGTACAAGGATGCATCCGCCGACTTAACGTTGGTTAGGTATGCCTGCATGTCGACTGCAGGGAGCTGTGATGCCAGATGGGCAGCCTCTTCAGCATTAATCTGAATCTGGCCAATGTATCCAGCGAGATCGGATTGCTCCGTTTCCGGGTACGGCACATTTTTACCCAGTTCTTTCAATCGCCTCGCCCGCGTGTTGAGTTCATTGCTTAGTTCGATAAAAAGTGGATTGCGATTGTCAACCGGGTAGTCCGACAAAAGGATTATCCCCTGGTCCATATCCTCTTCGCTCGCCTCCCGCAGCGTCTCGTTCTCGATAACAAAGAATCTGCCTTTGATATCGAAGATGGGCGTCGAGTCACCGAAGAAGTA
Organism: Rhodothermales bacterium; assembly: GCA_965224105.1. Classification (GTDB taxonomy): domain Bacteria; phylum Bacteroidota; class Rhodothermia; order Rhodothermales; family JABDKH01; genus CBDCYH01. The sequence continues at coordinate 1,031,710 of CBDCYH010000001.1, forward strand.
GTACGACTGTGAAATCCCGTTGAGATCCAGATCCTTGGGTAGTTTGCTGAACGATATGGCTTTACCGTTCAGAAACACCGCACCGTCGGAGATATCCACCTGCACTCCGTTCTGTGCGCCTCCAGAGTACATCACTCTGGACTGAGGGCTTGGCTCTTGACCTATGGCCGTTGTTGCCGTCATTGGCAGAACAACAAAGGCGACGCAGAGAAGTCGCGTTATTACGTAATTAGTTGTCATGTGCATTTTGTCTTGGGCGCACCAATAAAACGGTAACTGATTATCTATTATTGTCCGATCCGGCTTGCTGGAGCGGCACGCGGCGAGCGCGCACATTCGATCCAGGTAGTGCTTCCAGAGGTACCACTGCGGCATCCCAGTTCAGCTCATCAGTACCAAGATCCAGCATTTCAATTCGATTCCGCAGGCTTCTGAATTCGCTGCTCTCTTCCCATGCAAAGGCATCGGCTGCGTTCAGCTCCGAGTCATCAGATGATACTCCGACAGCAATCGCATCTGTCGGTGGTGCAGCCATGATCGGCGCAAGGGAATCTGATGATTCTTCCGGAATGTTACGTCGCCCGGTATCCTGTTCGACGACTTCGGATCCTGCTCGAGCCGCGAGCGCAGCATCATCCCGAAATGCAGCGACTCCCTCTTCACCGATGGCCGTATCTGCATCGGACATCTTCAGGCTCGGATCAGGCTGCAATGTGTTCAGGCCAATCGCGACAGCCACAAACAAAACACAAGCGGCCATGGCCCAGCGAACCATTTGATTCGATTGCAGTGCCGAAACTACAAGTGTCAGCGGTGGACGCTTCTCTTCGACACTAACCTGTTGGCGCGCCTCCTGAACGATAGCGTCTATTACGCTCTCGTTGGGGGTTTGCCTGGGTCTGCGGTCCAGAACCTCTTTCACCTGGGCAAGCGCCGCAAACTCCGAACGTGCATCGGAGGAGCTGCTACCCTCTGAGAGGTTATCCAGCTTGCCCTCACCGTAGAGGGCTTTGATAATTTGTAACCTGTTTCCCATATGCTAAGATGTCAATCCTGATAAATGTTCATTGCTCGACTCCAACATCATCTGACGCAAATTGATAAGTGCGTATCGCATCCTGCCAAGCGCGGTGTTGATCGAACAATTAGTTAGTTCTGCAATTTCTTTAAACGTGAGTTCGCCCTCGTGGCGGAGAAGGAGTACCTCTCTCTGTTCTGGGGATAGTTTTTCGATACACTCTTCCAACCATTGGGATTGATCGGTTCGGTGTAGTATTTCATCCGGGGCGATGTCGTTGCTTTCAACGCGCTGCCAGTAGTCATCTCCATCCTCTTCACTTGAAGCGACGTCCACCCATTTTTTCCTGCTGCGGAGATAGTCCAGCGCGGCGTTTCTTGCTATCCTCATCACCCAGTGCACCCATCGGCCTTGTTGTGTGTAAGATCCGCGATCCTTGTTTAGGGCCCGGATTACTCGTAGATAGGTCTCCTGAAAAAGGTCATTCGCGACCTCACGGTCCCTGACCATCCCAAGGAGATAGCCAAAAACCCGCTCCTGGTGCTTTCTCACCAGCTTCGCGAACGCCACCTCGTCGCCGTTAACCAAATAGGCTGAAACTAATTCTTCGTCGTCCTGATGCATCAAGAGTTAAAATGGAGCCCAAAATGGCGCATCACATAACAAAAGTACCTTTCACTGGCTCTGTAAACGACACCTGCAGCCGAATATTGTGCCTGGCCAGGTGGAGGTGATTACTTCATATTAATCTCCACACCCTGGTTGCCGCCAAACTCACTAAGCTTGTACACAAATTTGAGCATGATATAGCGTCCGAGTGTATTAACACTCTCCTCTTGAATATACGTCGCCGTATTAGTGAACTGAACCCCCAGGTCCTGGTCAAACAAATCGGACCCAACAAGCTTCACCTGTGCTTGTCCGTTCATCAGGTTCCGCGTTAGTTCGGCGCCGAGCAGCGCCACGTTCCGGGATTCGCCGAACACATCTCCGTTGTAGTGTTGGAGATCAAAGGTCGCGGACAGCACCCAGGTATCATTGTAGTTGAAAATGAGGTCCGCGTAGTACGACCGGTTAACGTAACTCTGATTGAGAACAGGATTTAGCGAATATCGATTGGAGTTAAACGAAATACGCGTGCCCGCTGAGATATCAACCACGTCCTTCTTTCGATTGCCAAGTTTCAGGTCCACCTCAGTGCTCGTCGTGGTTGTCTGATTCTCCTCCGCGTTAATGAACTCAATCCCCCGCCGTAGCAAGCTTGTATTCGACAATCCGATCTTGCTTCCAATGGCACGAATCGGAGTGCCAAAATTGAATCCACCCTGTACCTGCAATGCCTCTCCCTCATTTCGTAGAGTCACGGATTGTGAAAGATCTGACGCCAGTGTCCTTACCCTGACTATTTTGTTGTCGGTAAGGGTTGCCCGAGCATGCACAAAGAAATTGGTGAACGTAAACTGATCGAAGAGCATGTAACGACCAGAAACGCCGTGCAGATATTCGGGAGCCAGATCCGGATTTCCCACAAAAATGTTTAGAGGATCGCGGTTGTTGGGTGCCGGGTTCAGTTCCTGTAATTGCGCCGCGCGAGTTTGTGTAAAATATCGCAGGGCGATACTCCGGCCAGGTCTAAAATCGTAATTGAACGAAGCTGAAGGTAACACATGGTTATAGTGCCGACTAATGACCAGGTTACCCGGGTCCTGAATCTCTCCTCCAAGTTTTGCCAACTGGTAACGCAGTCCGGCAGAAACCTTTACCTTGTCCGGCTTATTCCAGGCCAGGGTCGCACCGACCCTGTGGGTTTGATAGCGTCTTTCGAGATTGGACGACAAATCGGAAATTCTTTGCTCCGTCTGATTCTGGACATCAAAAACGTCGTTCACGTTCTTCGTAACATTGCGTGACCAATCGTACGAGGACTCGACAGAAAATCGTTTGCCAAATGGCTCGATCAGCGAGACCTTTGCTCTGTTTGTGAGATTATCGCCGGCGGTCTGGCTTCTTTGCCCGAGATTCTCCATGGTGTTCAGGACTCCGGCGTCATAGAAAGTGCTTGCCGAGGAGAGGCTGCCGTCGCTATCCGATTCATTAATGTCTGTCCCTAATTCGGCAATAAACGACCTTCCGGATGAAGCCAGGCGTTCGCGAAACGTGAGGGTAGCACCACCTCCGAGAGTGTGCCCTTCGTTCGAATAGTCGGTAGTATTCTCACTTCGTAGCGTTTCGGTCCCGGCGAAGGTATTGCGGTTATTCAGATCGTCTGTATTGCTGTTTGTCAATTGCAGGTTGGACCGGAGGCGGAGGTCGCGACCTTTGCGAAACTCGTGCGACGCATTTAGGGATAACCGGTTGTTCAGATTTCCTGATTGCCGGTTTCCGACTTCATCTACGCGCGACGAAACGTCGGCCCCGAGTATCTGCAATTGTTGCGCTGTTCTGTCGAGAACGTTGTCGATGCTGTTGATAAAATAGCTGGACCGAATCGACGTGTTAGGACCCAGGTCCTTATTGTAATTGAGTCCAGCCGACGCAGTTGTGGTGTTCCCACCGCCGGTGTTTGCTCCAAGCGCGACGTCGGCCAGCTTTCCGCCGTAGGCAAAGAGTGAGTTCAAGCCACCTGCAAACTGCACGTAGTCGTTAAACGAAAATGCCTGTCTATTAACATTGTTGGCGTTCCCGATAAACGAGAGCTGACTGTCTCCGCTAAACCTGTTGATATTCGCTTTGCCATCGTACCGGTTGTTTTCACCGTATCCGCCCTCCAGGTTTCCGAAGTATCCTTTCTTATGATCTTCCTTGAGCTCAAGGTTTATCGTCTTCGCGTCTTCACCGTCTTCAATCCCGGTAAACTCGGCCATGTCTGATTTCTTGTCGTAGACCTGGACTTTGTCAACCGCCTCCGCGGGGAGGTTCTTAGTCGCAATCTTAGGATCATCTCCGAAAAACTCTTTACCATCAACGTAGACGTTCTCAACGGTTTCGCCTAACGCCTTTATAGATCCGTCGCGCTCGACTTCGATTCCCGGCAGTTTCTTCAGGAGTGACTCCACGTTCGAATTGGGTGCAACCTTGAATGCCCCTGCATTGTAAACGAGCGTGTCTGAGTTTACGAGCATCGGAATGCGTTCTGCACTTATCGTAAGCTCATCTAGCGCTTCTGTGGATTCTCTGATTACCAGTTTTCCAACATCAAGCGTCTCACTTTCCACAGAAATGTTCTGCGTAGACGGTGCATATCCAACAAATGTAACTTGTAAGATGTAATCACCGGTTGGAACGCGTCTTAATCGGAATGCGCCGTCAGACTTTGTCACTCCAAAACTCGTAAGACTCGAGTCCGCTGCCAGCATCGCAACTACGGTAGCGCCAGGAATAGCGGTGCCGGTACTGTCTACCACCTGCCCGATTATCGATTGTTTGCTCGACTGTGCGGTTGCCGAATGTGGTCGCGTGCCCAAAAGAACACACGTGCAAACCACTCCAACGATGAGAAGACTTCTCATTGGATCATCCGTAATTGCGAAACAGCGCTATTGTCGTCGGATAAATACTCGCGTACCGCCGTTGCCCCCCGCGCTCGAATGGGCGTCGGACATTTCTTTCATCTTCTCATCAACGATCTCGGCAAATTTCTCCTGGGTGACCTGTTTTCCCTTCTTGGGAGCTTTCAGCTTGTCCGACACATCCACTTCCAAATCGATTTCTTTCGCCACGTACGAGCGTTGACCTTCGTCAACAGAAACAACGAGTACCAGACCGGGCAGGCCCGAATACTGATTGGGACCAGCAGGAACGGCGATCTCTGTGGTAAACCAGGCTTCAACCTGCGCGCTATCTCGCTCAGCTATCGCCTTCTGACACTCATATCCCAGAAACGTGCTCCTCTCGTCTGTGAGCTTCCAACTCATCGACTGCTCGCCGGAAATCAGAAACGTTCTTCCCATGAAGTCTCGCTTTTCGACAACCTCTCCAGAATCGAAGTTGGTGAAGGTCTGATCATCTGGCGCCGATGTCGCGATTTTAATCTGGATCCCATCCGATTGAAATGTATTGTTCGGCCGCTCGACCTGTATAGGCTTTGTAAGTGATGCTGCCTCGTCGAAGAATAATTCGAGTTCGGATGTTTGCTCGCTGGGAAATTGGTCTGCCATATCCTGCATTTCCGGCGGAAGCTGAATGTCCATTTTGACGGTCTGCTCATAGACCACGCGTCCTGATTGGGCATAAGCGAACGACGGTACGAGAATAAGGAGAATAGTAACTATTGATTTCATCAGATAATCCTTTCTGGGCCAGGAACGGCAATTTGGAGTTTGAACTGGTTGCATAACGACACTCGCTCGCTCATATTGTTGCAGGTGCAAAAATATTAGCACTACCGTTAGAAACTCTTTTCGATCGCCGCCTGAATGGACGTCGCAGACGCAATCGAGATCGCATCAGATACATCGATAGCGTTGGAAACACCGATGATCCTTTCGAATCCGAGTTTCTTGACCTCAGCCAGCCGCTTTTCGAATCTGCTTACGGACCGGATCTCACCGCCCAGCCCAATTTCACCTACCCAGGCGACGTCTTTTCTGGTTGGTTTGTCGAGCAGTGATGAGACCAGTGCGATTGCCACTCCGAGATCGCACGCCGGCTCGGTAAGTCTGATACCGCCAACTACGTTCACAAAAACGTCGTGGTCTGACAAGTCCGCGCCAGCCCTTTTTGCAAGCACTGCGATCAACATTTGTAGCCTCCGCGGATCGAAGCCAGTGGCGTTGCGCTGCGGCTGTCCGTAGGTGCTCCTTGAAACTAGCGCCTGTATCTCAACCAGGATTGGCCGCGTACCCTCCAAGGTACACACAACAGTTGAGCCCGGCGACTCCGTTGATCGCTCGGACAAAAAAAGCTCGCTGGGATTGGCAACAGGACGCAACCCGTCTGGCCGCATAGTAAAAACTCCGATCTCGTTTGTCGATCCAAATCGGTTTTTGACTGCCCGAAGGATGCGGAAAGACCCGTGCCGCTCGCCTTCCAGGTATAGAACAGTGTCTACTATATGTTCGAGCACCCGCGGTCCGGCAACGTCGCCCGACTTCGTGACATGGCCGATAAGGAATGTGGCGGTATTTGTCTGCTTGGCCAGATGTTGGAGATAGCTTGTGCTCTCTCTCAGTTGTTTGACCGAGCCGACGCTACCGCTAGCAGATGTTACCGTCTGTATCGAATCAACAATAAGTATGGTGGGCTTTTCCTTTTTTACGACGTCATCAATTGCGGCGACATCGGTGTCCTCGAACAACAAAAGGCCGGTTTCGCCGAGACCGAGCCGCTGCCCTCGTGCGGCAACTTGGACGGCAGATTCTTCGCCACACACGTACAGTATTTTCTCGTTCGGAAGCAGCCGCGGAAGCGCAGAAAGAAGGGTGCTTTTTCCAATTCCCGGATCGCCGGCAACTAGAATGATTGATCCCGCCGTTATTCCACCGCCAAGCACTCTATCCAGCTCAGGCTCACCAGTTTCTATCCGGGTGTCATCGCCGACGGCCACTGAGGCGATGGGCACGGCCTGCGATGGACTGTCGCCACGGGGCAGGCCAAACCCACCGTCGTATTTTCTTTCTTTGAATTCGTCGAGCGAATCCCACTGCATGCAGGATGGACAACGCCCCATCCACTGATACGTTGTATGGCCGCAAGAACGACAAAGAAAGGTGATCCTGTCGCGTTTCGGAGACTTAAGCTTTGACACTGGCTTCAACCGTTTGCTGACAAAAACGTGTACATTGCGGTGCCGTTTTCATCGTTTTATTTGATTTATCTCTAGACGGGTTGGGTTTGGCTGCTAAGGCCCACCCTGTATGGTGCGATAAATATAGCTGGCGCTGAAGACACCGGTGTGTCACCCCCCTTTTGAACCTGCTTCACCCCAAACCATAACGATCCTCTATACTGTCTAAATGGCTTCCCAGCGAATAGACCTGTTGCATCCTTTTGCATCACTTGGGCGGTTCAGTCTGTTGATGGGCAAGGCGTTCCGCTCGCTCGGTGAATTCAAGTTCTACGCTAGCAACGTCTCCGAACAGATGGTTCGGATCGGGATCGACTCCATCCCTATCATTGCCCTGGCCGCACTTTTTTCGGGTGCCGTGACAACCGTTCAGACTGCCTACCAACTGGTGTCACCATTTATCCCCAAAAGCGTTATTGGTGCGGTGGTTGTGCCATCCGTAATTCTGGAACTCGCTGCCGTAGTAACCGGCTTTCTGCTGGCGGGCCGGGTGGGAGCGCGCATTGCCGCAGAGATTGGAACGATGCGGGTCACCGAACAAATCGATGCGCTCGAAACGATGGGACTAAATTCGATCGGTTATCTGATCGTACCACGTGTGATTGCAGGCGTACTGATGTTTCCCGTTTTGTACATCATCGCATCATTCGTGGCCATCGCGGGCGGCGTTTTCGTCGGGGATATAACGGGCGCAGTCCCTGCCGGTGAGTTTATTGATGGAGCACGAGAGTTCTTTAAACCATTCGATCCGGTGTTCGGTCTGATAAAGTCGTTTGTATTCGGATTCATCATTACGTCGATATCCTGTTACAAAGGATACTACACGGCTGGAGGCGCGGAGGGTGTTGGCCGAAGCACCACGCAAGCGGCCGTTACAAGTTGCGTATACATCCTGATCGCTGACCTACTCCTTGCAGCACTGCTGTTGTGACACATTGATTTCGATTTGATCATTCTCGAAGACATACACAAGAGCTTTGGGACATCCAAAGTACTAAAGGGTGCCTCGCTTGAAGTGCGCGAGGGTGAAACGCTCGCCATCATCGGGCGATCAGGGTCGGGTAAAAGTGTACTCATGAAACATATGATTGGGCTCCTCAAACCAGACTCAGGCTCCGTTGTAATCGACGGTGTCGACATCAATAAGGTATCGTACGCTGAACTCCAGGAGGTGCGACGAAACTTTGGTGTCCTGTTTCAGGGTGGAGCACTGTTCGACTCAATGAATTCGTATGACAATGTTGCGTTTCCTTTGCGAACATTCTCAAAGAAATCTGAAGAGGAGATCAGGCAGGAAGTTGAGCAGTGCCTCGAGATGGTTGAGCTCAGTGAAGTGGGCACCAAGTTCCCTTCGGAATTGTCGGGTGGGATGCAGAAGCGGGTGGCGCTGGCGCGAGCCATTGCACTCCGGCCACGATACATAATGTATGACGAACCCACCAGTGGCCTGGACCCGGAAACGTCGAACACAATCGACGAGCTAATAAAATCGCTAACGGACAAGCTGAAGGTTACGAGCATAGTTGTCACACACGATATGCACTCGGTGTTGACGATAGCAGACCGAGCAGCCTTCGTCAATGACGGAATAATCTGGTGGGAGGGGACGATCGACGAACTCCACACCTGTGAAGATGACGTCCTCGGCAGTTTCGTAAGGGCGAATCAGTACCAGATTGGAGTCCGAATCCATTAAAGAATCGATTCAGAAAGCAATAAGAACGTGAAGAAGCACAACGAACTAAAAGTCGGCCTCGCGATAATAATCGCGATAGCAGTGTTTGTTTTTGGAATACGGTTTTTCAAAGACATACCACTGTTTAAGGGCACCAATACTTATTTCACAGAGGTAGAGGATGCAAAGGGTCTGATCGCTGGAAATGCCGTGCGGGTGAACGGATTGAAAATCGGCGCCGTGACCGATGTCGAGCTGATACAGGACCGCAAAATCATCCGAGTCGCTTTCCGTGTGAACAGCGACATCACGGTGCCCGAAGGTACTACCTGCTCGATAAGTGGAATTGACGCTCTTACCGGCATCCGCCTGGACCTTGCGCTTGCAGATCTGTCCAACCCGGAGCTCCGAGAAGGCTCGATCGTGCCATCGGCTGACACCGGCAACGATTTTATTTCAAGCGTTACCGCCCGCGCGCCGGACTTTGTAAACAAGTTTGAAAGTGTTATCGAAGGACTTGACGGAACGATTGGTCAAACACAGGAGCTGCTTGGCAATCCGGAAGGAGACCTTCGTCAGGCGCTTAGGTCCCTACGCTTAAGCTCGAACGAGCTCACCGGCTTGCTTCGCGGGGAGCGGCAACGGGTTTCCGCAATTCTCGCAAGCGTGGATACGCTTACGCGCGACCTCACCGACCTCTCGGCAACAAGCAAAGATTCTCTGGCGCGTACAATTAGTAATCTGAATGCCGGTATTGCTTCGATGCAGTCGACCATGCAATCACTTGACCAAACCACGATCAAGTTGGAATCGATCCTGAACAAGGTTAACTCCGGTGAGGGCACCCTCGGTAAGCTGGTCAACGACGAGGCACTGTATGTACGCATGGACTCAACCCTATCTGCCCTGGATGCACTGTTGGATGATTTTAAAGACCATCCGCGTAAGTATCTTAAGGATATGAGTATCATTGAGATTTTCTAGCTGGCCATGCCTTCGTATGACGATGCCCTTGCGCTATTTCACGAGTGGACAAAGACCGAAAGCCTGAGACGACATGCATATGGCGTCGAGGCTGCCATGCGCGCATATGCGAAGCACTTTGAACAGGACGTCGAGGAGTGGGCTATAACGGGCCTCTTGCATGACATGGATTACGAGAAACATCCGACGTTGGATGAACACCCCTACGTTGGAGTTCGTGCGCTGGAGAAGAAAGGATACCCTGAAAACATTCGAGAGGCGATCCTTGGCCATTCGGATGTGTCCGGCGTTCCACGGGAAAGCCTCCTTGCTAAAGCCCTCTATGCCGTCGACGAGTTAAGCGGATTTGTAACCGCGGTCGCGTTCGTCCGTCCAACAGGTTACGATGGGATGACACCAAAGTCAGTCAAGAAGAAGTTGAAGGATAAGAAGTTTGCCGCAGCCGTTAATCGTGATGACATTGTACGCGGAGCTGAAGATCTCGGCGTTGCCATGGATGAGCATATCTCCAGGGTCATCGGCGGGTTGCAGCAGTATTCCGAAAGACTAGGATTCTAATATGTCTGAGCACGAGCCTGGCACCAAGGTGGAGGACGAGTCCGTCCAGCTGGTAACAAGGGAAAAGGCAAAAGACGCTCGCCGGCTGTTCGCCAAGTATCTGGAAAGGCATGTGCCCGAGCGCGGTGAGGCAGTCCAAAAACTACCTGAGCCGCCGAGGCTTGTGGGATCTCATGCACGCCTGCTGCCACTTCTCAAAGTCGTCCCGGTGGTCCTGCTAGCAGTGTTTCTATTTTCGTTTTATTGGGACTTCCCTACCCAGGTATTGAGTTTGGGCTCGATGAAGATCTCATTGGCCGGACTTCTGAGGATAGTTTCCGTAAGTGGCCTCATCGGATTCCTCACAAACTGGCTTGCAATAACGATGCTGTTCAATCCGCGTCAGGCGCGGCCGATCTTCGGACAGGGACTCATTCCTGCGCAGCGCGAAAGGGTTATCTACCGGCTAGCCAAGGCCGTATCTGAAGAACTGATCAACGAAACGATCATCAAGGAAAAGATCAAATCTTCGGGCGTCATTCCAAAGTATCGCGAGATGGCCCTTGGGATTACGCGGGATATTATTGAAGACGAAGAGTTCCGGGCTGAGTTGAAAACACTTGTTGCAGACTATGCCGACAAAATCGTCTCATCAGATACAATAAAGAATAAAATTGTCGAATACACCGCGCAGAAATTGGAGGAGCAAACCGGTTTTTCCGGTCTGGCCCTCAAAATGTACCGGTTCGTAAATGAGGATGACTTTAGGCGTCGACTGGAAACGGCTGTGACCGAGATACCAGGATCAATCGAAAACGCACTGGACGGGCTCGACCATCTCCTCGACGACATCCCCCAGAAGATTGAAGCAAGATCCGAAGATATTGAACGGTGGGCGACATCCGCGGTGCTTGGATTCGTGGAGAACATTGATATCTACGAAATGGTCGTGGATAACATGAAGGGCTATGATGAGACAAAACTGGAGGATCTGCTGAAGAATACCTCCAACGAGCAACTCAACTATATCAAATACCTGGGGGCGATTCTTGGTTGCATCGGTGGACTTGTCATCTGGCGTCCGCTGGTTGCCCTTGCCCTACTCGGGTCGCTGGGACTAATTCTTTTCGTCGTTGATGAGACGATTTTCAGATACCGAGCAAAATCAAGAGAACTGCAGGGATAAGATCAGACCTCGACGGTAAGCGGGTGGTCTTTCAGATTACCAGTGTTTAGCGTCCCGGCTGGTTCAAAAAGCAAAACCGTTACGGGTTCGTCGGTAATGGGTCGGTGCTCTACACCTCGGGGGACAACTATAAATTGACCCGGTCGAATAACCTTCTCCCCACCTCTAAATTGAATACGAAGCGTGCCGTCGATAGGCATGAAAAGTTCGTCCTCATCTTCGTGATGATGCCACACAAACTCGCCATCCAGTTTCCCGAGTTTAACGTGCTGACCATTTAGTGAGGAAAGAACGACTGGGTGCCAGGGTTCCTCGATTTTTGCAGCTTCATTTTCAATATCCACAACGTGTATTTCCTTTGACATAGTAGATCGATTGTCGGGTTGTTAGTAAGCATGACCGCTGTTTTGGGACTTGAGCCATTTGAGGCCCTCCCGTTTACTAAGCGGAGCCAGGTCGTTGTCATCGATAAACTCAACGACCGCTTCGGGTTCAGTTTTGGACAGCTGCCGCAATGCCCAACCGATGGCTTTCTGCAGGAAAAACTCTTTTGAGTCGGCGCATTCGACACAGGCCGCGAGCAGAAATTCGATGTCAGTCTTCTTCCCGTACTTGAGCTGATGGATGATGGCGACTCGCTTTCGCCACATGTTTTCATCAGCAAGCAACGTCTCTGGAACGGTTGACCGGAGCTCGGGATAGTGAAGCAAGTGTGCGCCGACACAGTTTGTCGCAAGCGCGTCTACCGTGTCCCACCACGACTTCGTAGTAACAAGCTGGTCGTAGAACTTCCAACGATCGAGTGGACCGCGTTTTACCTCGTGTCTGAGGATATCCACGGCTAGATATTGGCACTCACGGCACTCGGCGTCAAAAAGAATGGAGGCAAACTCTTCGATTTGATCGCTCGGAGGATAGCCGTCCCGTTCGAGAATCCGCTTTTGCAGGGCATTTCGTTCTGGGCGCTTAATCCCATAGAAGGGGAACCGGTTTTTCATGTACGCCGCCATTGGTGTTGCCAAAGCAGGGTTCGCGGCGCCCTCGAATGCTGTGATAAACGCCTGTGCTCGTTTGGCGGCTGAAGGGTTCATTTGGTCGGATTGATTGCTTTCTGGACCAGAATTGGAATAATAGTAATCATCCCTGTAACTATTTGGTTGTGCCTCCCGTAAGTACTGCTAATTATATAGCACTCCATCGACCGTAGTAGTTTCAATGGTGAGATCCACTCTTTTCCTGGCTGTTGCCCTGCTGATGCAGCCTTCTGTCGCCTTCAGCCAATCCGACGCCAACGGTACTTTCACGCCGAATATCAAGCCATCGTTGTCGATTCCCGAGGCGGACGGCGCCATCAAGATTGACGGAGAGCGAACGGAGGCGGCATGGGCAAACGCTGCGGTAGCCCGCAACTTCTCGGAAAACTTCCCCGACATCCAGGCAAAACCGCCCATCGATATCACAGTCTACACAACGTACGACAAGGAAAACCTGTACATCTTTTATGAGATTGTCGATGACCCGCGCTCTATTCGAGCCAACCTTTCTGATCGCGACAACATCTGGCAAGACGACTACGTGGGGATGCTTCTCGATCCAAACAGAGACGGCACGTATCAGTACTTCATCGCCGCAAACCCTTTCGGCATCCAGGGTGATACGCGCATAGCAAGAGGGGGCGAAGACCTCTCGTTCGATCTGATTTTTTACTCTGCCGGAAAGATTACGAGCAGCGGCTACCAGGTTGAGTTTTCCATCCCTTTCAAAAGCCTTCGGTTTCCGCAGGCCGAAGAACAATTGTGGGCAGCTACATTCTGGATCACCCACCCGCGAGATTCCCGGAATACATACACGTGGGCTTCCATTAGCCCGGATGATCCATGCTTCCCGTGTCAATTTGGAGAGCTCCGCGGTATCCGCGGGATAAAGGCCGGAAAGAATCTGGAGTTTCTTCCAACGCTTACGGGCACGCAATCTGGATCGCTGGTCGACTTCGACAATCCTTCCGAGGGGTTCGACAACAGCCGGATAAAATTCGAGCCGTCCCTGAATGTCAAGTACGGAATTACGTCTGAGTTGACCACAGATCTGACTATCAATCCGGATTTTTCCCAGATTGAATCGGACGCGGCGCAGATCGACGTCAACTCAACGTTTGCGCTGTTTTTCCCTGAGCGCAGACCATTCTTCCAGGAGGGAAGTGATCTATTCAGGACGTTTGTTAACTCGGTTTACACGCGATCGATCAACGACCCGATTGCCGCGGCAAAAGTCACCGGGCGTTTCGGGCGGACCAGCATCGGGTACATCAACGGCAGGGACAACACGTCTGCCATGCTCCTTCCGTTTGAGGAGGGCAGCCGTGTGCTCGGAGACGTGGGCAAGAGCTTCACCAATATCGTTAGAGCACAACACAACTTTCCTGACAACTCCTACATCGGTGCACTTGTGACCGACAGGAGGCTAGACGAAGGCGGAGCGGGATCAACGTTTGGCGTAGACGGAGTGTATCGATTCCTTAAATATTATCAGGTCGAAGCACAGCTTGTTGCGAGTCGAACGGCGGAACCGACGGATTCCGTTTTGTCCGAGCAACTTGGTGACAGATTATTTGCGAACGACAAACACACGGCCGCGCTTGATGGCGAGACCTTTGGAGGCCTTGCTGGCTACTTTTCCGTTGAAAGAAGCAGCCGGCACTGGAATTTTGACATAGACTACTGGACAACCAGTCCATCTTTCCGGGCTGAGAATGGTTTTGTGACGAGGAATAACTCACACGAAATACGGGTTGGGCAGCAATACGTGTTCTATCCCAAGTCCAAGTACATTGATCGCATCCAACCGAATCTTTCGGGCTCGTACATTTGGAACTATGACGGATTGCGCAAGGACAAGTGGATCTCCCAGGAAGTATTCATCGCACTAAAGGGGCAAACGAATATTTTCGCCTTCCAGGCTTTCAGTCAGGAGCGATTCCGGGGAGTCGACTTCCATGGCATCAGGAGGTTATTTGTCAATTTCAACTCCAATTTCAGCGAGCAGCTGCGACTGGGCTTTTCGGTAACGACGGGGACGGCAATTGCGCGTAATCTGGAAACGCCTGAGCTCGGGAATCAATTCGAGTTCAGAGTCAATGGTACTTTACGGCCTACGCAGCGTCTGTCTGTGCAACCCTCGATCAACTATTCGCGTCTTCGCGACCGGGAGACCGGTGACAATTATTTCTCCGGTTACGTCGGACGTGCCAGGACCAACTACCAGTTCAGCCGAAGGTTATTTGCGCGCGTCATCGTGCAGTACAATGACTTCTCTGATCGGCTGGAGATCGATCCGCTTGTGACGTATAAGATCAATCCGTTTACCGCCATCTTTGTTGGGTCGACGCACGACGTGAACAAGCTTACGACGGCAGCGGCTCCGGGCAGTCCGGAGTTCTATCACACGGATAGGCAATTCTTCTTCAAGCTGCAGTACTTGTTTAGGAGATAGGGTTACTTAGCAAGCCGGGGTTTGCGGGGGAGGACTAACCAACCTTCCGCGCAGACCCCGGTAATTTTTTTGCTGAGTAAAATTGCGAACAACGGAAGGTCGAGCCTCCCCTTCCGTCACCTAATTGGACGTTACAATCGGCTGCGTCCGGTGTGAGCGGAGACGGATGTTTTGGTCGGACGCAAGGTATCGCCGTCGCACCTTGAATTGACTCCGTTCACGTCGTTGGCGCTCGGACCGTGTAATGGTTACAGGGCGATTAATATCCCGCAGTCTAACCTGGCCGGCCCTCCGGATATTCCGATCGTTTCGATTCCGTTGCAGTACCTGCCGTCTGGTTGTGGCGGTCTGCCCGGGCGAGATATTTCGAAGGCGGTGTTTTTGCAAGCGGTTCGTACGCATCCGAAGCCGCGACGCGGATTGACTTGGTCCGTACTTGCCTACTCCAAATCTGCTTACCTGCTGTTTGGCCGTCTGTGCTCTTGTCTCTGGAGGTGAGGAGACGCAGAGCATCAGCACGGCCAGGATAATCCCTGTGCGCATGTTTATCTACCACGATATATTACTACTCCCCACCATCCAATGATGATGCCAACGGCCCTGCGTTCGGTTTTGGCAGTCTCTGGTTACGGCTGATGAGTTTTCCGGACAGGTTAGTCTCAGTCTGAGACGATTAGCGCGATGGGTTGGTGATGATATTGCGACCAAAGCCGATGGCAGGGGTGCTAATCCAATCTCCGCACGATGCGAGAACAGCTAGCTGTGCAGCGGTAACTAATTGACTTGTTTATCGCCAACGACCTAGCTAACATATTTCGAGTCCATTGACACGTCATTAAGGATTGTTGCATACTGATGAAGAAACTGGGGCTGGTTCTCATGTGCGCTTTAGCGTTTGTCCTGTTGTCATGTGACGCAACATCACCCATAGAGCCAGACCCCGATCCTAAACCTGATCCAGAACCGCTACAAGACGGAATTTGGCCTCTTCGCGTCGGGGCATCGTGGACCTATAAGCGTGTAACGCCAGGCTTCCCAAAAGTGGATACCATCAAGTTTGTCGTCCCCCGAAAATTTGTCTCGAAACAGACGGGGGAGGAGTCATATTTTATCCACCGGTACGACAACGGATTTATTCGCGACACGACATATCAGTGGACATGGTCCAATCGGAACGATGGTTTGTATCAAACTGCTATTCTATCTGCTTCAGATACTATGGACGTTTCAATGAATCATCGCCCTTATCCTGCGACCCTTGGTACTGTCGGAGGAGATATCTTCGTTTCATTCGAAACAGAAAAAATAACACCGGTCGACACGCTACTCTCACCGCTAATCTCGACTAATGAGACATTAGAAACACCCGCCGGTAGTTTCACAACGTATGTCTATCGAACGGTTCTTCCAAAGCATCCCCAAACGAACTTCGGAAAGATTCTGCGTGCATATCTCGCTCCACACGTTGGAGTAGTCGGATGGCAAATTTATTCGGAAGCCGATACGACTGTTCTGGATGACGATGTCCGATTGCTAGTTTATGACCTGCTTGATTAAACCCCGACCTTCGCTACGCCGTGAGCTTTCTGAGTTGCTCGAGCGCGACTAGATTATTGTCGATCAGGGTGTTATTGCTTTGCCGAACAGATGTATACTTCTTTTCAAGAGGCGACGTGCGTCCACCACACCCCTCACAATAATATTTCCGATCAAGGAAATTTTCGATTGTTTCCTGCGCGCGGGATGCACTTAAGGAAATCTTGTCGCTATCCCAATGACCCTCGAGAGCATCCAGTCCCTTAGTGATCATCACTCCATCTGGTGTGCGATGCAGAAGTGCCATCTCCATGTAGTAGGCAATTGCGTCGAGTTCGTCTCTATCAATTTTCGTGTCTCTGAGAAGAAAGCCCTTGAGTATCAGACTTGCTGCCGCTTGCTGCCTAATGTAGTCGGGTACATCTGACGGGGCTGACGGCTGCCGTCGCAGTTCTCGATCAGCTACTTTCCAATCCACCGTTCCCTCGACGATGCTGCGATACTTAAAAACAAGTTTGCCATTCCGTTTGACAGCCTCCAGATCCAGCTCCATTGTTTCGTTTGCAAAGAATGCAGGGCTTGGTGTAATAATGTTTCCTATTCGCGTGATCCGAACTGAAACTTCCTCTTCCTGGAGCGGATCGTCTGCATGGCACCCGACAATCGTGATGAGCATCGCGACAATCGCTGCGCGGCGCGAAAAATTTTTCATCATATTTCTAGAAGTTTTTTTTGACCGTATTTCCTCCACCTGCAGAACCAAATTCGTCCCGTCTAGAACTCACGTCGACGACTGGCGTGACCTTCTCAGAACTACTCCAGCCGACAAAAGCAGTATTCCGATTCCAACCGGTAGCCAATCGATTGCCTCATCAGAAACAAAACTAACAAGTCCGGCGAGGATTGACAGACAGCCTGCGACTAGCAGTGCCGTTGCCGCCCATTTTGGGAGATGTTCCATATTGCCCAGCGCAATTTCGAATGCGTTTATCGTTTCACGTTTGGCCGTCACGTGGCCGCACCGATATCATTATACAAAGCCTGGGCTGGATTGGCCAGATCAAATGGTTTCTGCCGCCAAAACCGCAAAAAGGGAGAACCCCAAATGGAGCCCTCCCCTTTCGCTTTTCACCTCGCCAGATGAACTTGATGAACCTACTTTAGCAGCGTCATGGCTTTCGTTTCAACAAACGAGCCTACCTGTACTTTGTAGAAGTAAGTGCCACTTGCAACGACATTTCCGTTGGCATCCCTGGAATCCCAGGTGTACACATGCACTCCGGCAGACAGCGGAGCACTCTCGAGCGTGCGCACCAGCCTGCCCATCGTGTCGTAGACCGATAAAGTTGTTACCTGGCCGTCAGCAGCGGCAGTCAGCTCAAACTCAATCGTCGTTGTTGGATTGAACGGATTCGGATAATTTGACTGGAGCGTTACCGATTTTGGCAGATCGGCTGCTGGATCATCGACACTAACCGAACCAGCCGACTCGAAGATTTTCACTTTGGAAACCTGAACAGTTCCGTCTTCAGCAGTCGTTCCTCTAATCTCGCAGTACATGGAATCCTTAAGCGCCGAACTGTCAAGAATTTTTCCATCCTCGCCGATTACGAGCGCATCAGCCATCACATGATAGTTTGCACCAAGCACCTGAATTACACCATCACCGGCGATGGCAATACTTCCGGACGAAAGGATTACATCTTGAACTTCGATACGCTTGGCAAGCCTTGTTCCATCCGGCTGGCCGATCGCGCCCAACAAAACGGTTTGTCCTGGCTCAAGCATCGACAAGTCAACCTCGTTGCGCGCCAGATCAAATATCTTTGTCGTGTTGTCAACGAAGAAGTATATACCCAGTACGGTAATCGTGTTGGCTCCGACCTCTTCAACCGGTCCGAGGACTTTGATGTTGTTCACTCCGGACGACAGAGCCTGGATATGCAGGGCGATTAGTTCACCGCCCGCCATCAGCTCTCCGCGAAGTGCAACGGACTGTCCGACCCTTAAGGCGTCGAGCGTAATGACGGTTCCGTCGGCATTTCTAACTACCGAGTTCTCAAGCAGATGAAATGTTTGTCCAAGCACAACAAGGCTGCTATCACCGAGTGACTCCACGACACCTGCGACTCCGATTTCGTCCTCGATTCGAGGTAAGACTCGAATCTTTGTCGCCACGAATCCGCCAGCTCCGTCTTGTCTAATCCACATTGCAACCAGAATGTCCTGCTCGAGGTCTTCAACACCAATGGGCTCACCATTCTTGTCGAGTATTTCTGTGTCGTCGACAATTGCAGCTTCGACACCGGCCACAACCAGCGCGTTGCTGGACAGTCGGTCGATGTAGCCAACGATTCGTTTTTGTCTTTCCTCGAGGAATTTCACCCGAACGGCATAATACGTTGGAGCCTCATCCGTATATCCGACGAAGGACACAACAAGAACTCGTACACGCTGCCCCACGGAGAGATCTGCGAACTCAACCGCGTTGCCATCTTCATCGACGAAGCGCGTGAACCTTGTCACATGGATCCTATTTCCGTTTAGCCCAAACGCGGCATCACCAATCGCGGTAACCCTGCCAGTAATCGTTCGGTATGCAACGGATGGACGGACGATAGTAATTTTGGTAGCTACAAAACTTCCATCCGCATTAAGGCCGGCTTCAACGATCACCGAAAGGCCAGGGATCAGTCGACCAAAGCTGACGTCGTGCCCGTCTTCTGTTTGAATTTCAGTGTCTTCGGTAACGAAGAACTTCGCATCCCCAACGACAATTACCCTATCTCCAATTTCGCGGATTTCCCCGCGAACGACTACGTGGCTATCTTTGAGAACCACAATTTTCTTGGCCAGGAGTGTGTTGTCGGCCAATACGAGCGCAGCAATTCGGACCGCTTGACCTGGAGCGAGATCCCCGAACTCCAGCACGTCTCCTTCATTCGACAGGATGCGCGTATCGGCATTCACCGCAACCTTGCGGCCGAGCACGACGATACCGCGATCGAACAGTTCGTCAATCACACCGCGGAACTCAACAATTCCGCTTGGCCGGTCTTTGCGCTGAATGCATTTGGCAAACAGAACGCCACTTGCGAACAACTCAGCCTCGATTTCCACAAGATCTCCCTTCTTCAGGTCGGCAAACCGAATCGGCGTGCCGTTCTTGTCCTTTATTTTAGTCCCGATGCTGACAAGAAAACGCCGACCGAGGACAGTAACGTAGTCATCTCCAATATCCTCGATCTCCCCCGTGACTTTTATTTCAAACGCATCCGCATTCCGGAGGTCGATGCGATGTGCAATGAGTTCACCGGAGAATGAAAGGTGGAATCGGACTCGAACATGATCGCCTACCCCAAGGTCGGAGAACGGAATCTCGTTTTCGTTGGTGTCAAGTATTCGCGTATCATCGGTAACGAATATTTTTCGCGACAACACAACGAGGTATGTGTCGCCAATCTCCTGGATGGCGCCGCGAATTTCAACCTCGACGGGAGCGATCTGTGTACCAATAGCAAACCTTCCGTCACCGCGAAATTCGTTTCCCTGACCATCTCCGAGTTTGACCTCGACGTAAAACAGTTCTTCCAGCACGCTGTTTGTAGCGTTAGCCGCAAGGTAGATTGCACCAGTGTACGTTCCATCCAGGTTGTTGGTTAGATCGCTGCGGTACTCAAATCCCAGATTCGACTTTATCCGTATTTCGTTCTCGTCCAGATCCGTGTAGTTGATGTCCGGTGCCTCGACGAGAATGAATAAGCTATCTCCGTATTGGAAGATTGCGTCATCGGTTGAGAAGTCTGCGTTCCGTGAAAGGTGCAGTGACCCTTGGGCGAAGGCCGCAGCTGATGTACTGAGAAGCAATAGTACAAACAGCAGGGCGGCGCGAGCTGTACCTAAATTTGACATGGGTGTAAGAAATGTATTTTTGGATGCACCTGCTCTTTGCAAGGTGGATGCCATGTTTCAAAACGATATTGGAATGGCGCGCATTCGCCGTTACGACACCGAATTTGAGGATCACCGGTTGAAAAATCTTTGGAACTGCGCAGACCTGCGCGATTTGTGCACAGGTTTGAAAGTCAGGGGTTTACCTGATTTGCACACGC
This sequence comes from Rhodothermales bacterium, assembly GCA_965224105.1. Classification (GTDB taxonomy): domain Bacteria; phylum Bacteroidota; class Rhodothermia; order Rhodothermales; family JABDKH01; genus CBDCYH01. Next base: position 1,052,032 of record CBDCYH010000001.1, read on the forward strand.
AATGCTGCAAGGCTACCATTGCTTCCGTACGCTAACGTGACGTTCGATCCAAGCTGCACCTCGGCATTCCCACGGGTTGATAGAGCATCTACGTAGGCGTACAGCCACACGAGGCCCGTGGCGATGGCGGCAACTGAGCGACGTCGGTTCCAAGAATTGAAAGCGTCGTATTTTTCGCTCACCAAATCCGGGTTAGTCTCCTCTTCGTATTCTGATTTTGCTCTTTGCCGAGCAATATGCGTAACCCCCAAGCTCCCGACGGAGACTGCCCACGCCGACCCGACCGCCCAGCCTTTACGACTGTCACCGCGGTAAAACTGTCCCCAACCCGGCACTAACATAGACCGCATAGCTGCGGCTGGACGGACATCCTCAACACGTATGTAGGTAACCTGAGGCTCACTACCGTTGGACGACGGCAGCTGATTGAAGGCGTCGAGAACCGAATCGAAAAAGTCCATCGTCTTCGGCGAAGTATCCAACGAGTTTGGTCGCGCACGGGGATTGAGCTGCAGCGCTGCCAGAAATTGAGTCCGCGCTTCGTTGTTGCGGTATCGGACGTGCAGTATTACACCAAGAAGAAGGTGCGATTCCGTCAGCTCTCCAACGGAATGCTCACCCGGCGCTGCAATGATCGACCTGAGCGCTTCTTCCGCGACATCCAGCTGCAGACCCCTGTACGCCGAGCGGATCTCGGGCAGAGTAAGCGTCTGCGCCAAGACGCCGGCCGCTGGCAGACAGGCTATCACAAAAAGTATGCAGAGGGCTTGTCGCTTCACCCGGCAGGACTAATTGAAAACGATCGAAACAGTGGAGTAGGCATTTCCCATTCGTAGGCGTGCGAAATAAACACCGCGGGGTAACCTTGACCCATCAGTCGTATAGCGCTTCAGGATAATAGTTTCCCTCTCCGTTGAGACATCCAGGTTTCGCACATTGCGACCCAGGGCATCAAATAGTGTTGTTTCAACAGATATCGCGGGCGCGTTTACAAGTACCAATCTTACCTCTTCTCGAGCCGGATTCGGATACACCTCGATGGATTCCGTGACGGAGGGTACGTCTTGCGGTACTGTCGATACGATAAACTGCAATGGCGTGGACACAATCGATCGAATTACCTGGCCCGTCCTGTCTCGTCCACCGGCAACAATTAGTTGCTGGTCCGTAACTACAGCAGCCAGACCCGCGCGAGCCCTCCTCAGCTCGCCCGCATCAACCCACGTAATATTTTCAAAATCATACCGCAGCACGGACCTGAGAACATCGTTTGAAGCAGTGCGACCGCCCACCACAAATATATTCCTGCCGACGCGAATCGTAGCGAAACCAGACCTTGGTTCAGGAAGCGGTGCGACAATGGTGGGCGAATCAGAGAAATCAATAACCTGGACTTTTTCCGTTGGTCCTAACGCTTCGACGCCTCCAATCAACACCATCTCGTTTTCTGTCGAGACTGCACCCAGACCTGCGACCGGGAAAGGTAATTCGACGTCTGGTAGAAGCGTCCACTCGTTGTTCTCAAAGACTTCCACCGACCCCACTATTGACCCATCAGCATTAGAACCTCCAAGTGCGTACAACGAACCCTTGAAGACTGTCATTGCATGGCCAAACCGCGGCACGTTTAATTCATCGAGGTTACGCCACGTGCCGGTTGACGGATTAAACAACTCAACAGAGGACAGGGCTTTGCCGTCGCCGCCAAGTCCACCGCTAACTACAACTGTCTGACCAACGCGCGTTATCGCCGCATTCGTTCGCGCGGCATTGAGCTGGTTCGATTCCGCCAACCAGCTGTTAGTCGCAAGGTCAAATCTCTCGACAAGAGCTACCGGTTGACGATCTCCACGGACACCACCAACAACAAATATCTGTCCGGATGCCAGAGCAATGGAGGCGTCGACGCGCGGTGTTGGGATGACCGCGAGTTCTTCCCACGACTGCGCATGAACTGCGTAGGGAAATACACACAGGACTGCAAGAAGCGCTATCGTGGCTGTGTAGTTTTTTGTATTGCTTGATTTCCCCATCCAAATACGTTGCCTACGGACTGCAACCAACCCGTCTGGCAATTTGCGTTCCGCTATTCTATCGCCAGGTTAAACATATTCACGGTAAGTGTATAGGTCGAGTCGGCCTCCACCCGGACTTCCCTTTCGAACGATCCGATATCCGGATGCGCAAAGCCTAACGTGTGTATGCCGGGGGCGACAATGAAAGGCTCCCTCCTCGGGGGAATAGTATCGGCAACAACCCCGTCGATTGTTACTATCGCCCAGGGGCTTGCTGATATCGACAGTAATCCGACGGATTCCCACAAAGAAACGGCTATTTCCTGCTCTCCCTGTTGAAATTCAAACTCTCTGGTGACGACGGGGAAATCCGGATGCGAAAAGCTAAGCGTTACCGCTCCCTCGAAGGCATCGAGCTCATGGGACAAGGGGGTTATACCCAGGTCTGTGTCCGCAAGCTGTACACGCGCCCAGGGGCTGGCTCGGATGGAGAGAATGCTACGCTCGGGGAGCACCGGCTTCGTTTGCGCTTCCATTGTGTCTGCTGATGATGCCTGTCCAACGCTTAAAGGATCGGCTTCGACCACTGCGGGTGTTTCTTCTACCGTGGGCGGTAACTCCGACACAGCCGGTCCTGCATCTTGCTCATGCGGTAAATCCTGGCTGCTTGTATCGGGTGGTGCAACAGGGATCGGCGTTGCAACAGAGGACTGCTCGTCGATATCAGCCTGCACAACTTCTGAATCTCCGGGATCGAGATCTACTGTCACATCAGGTCGCAATACAATAAATGTGATCAGGAGTAACGCGGGGATTAGTGAAAGTGCGATCACCCTGCGCCACGGATTTTTCCGTTCGGCTGGATGCCTCGGATGTCGATCGCCTTCGGCGCGTACAAAGGTTTCGCTACCTGATTTGACCGTCGGTACAATCGCGTTGTCCCCGAATAGAGAAACAACAAACGACTCGTCAGGAACGGGTTCGTATTCTTCTAAACAATTCTCAAGCTCGGCGATCGCTTCATCAGTTGAGAAAACTTTTTGATCGTTTCCGACTCGCAAAAGGTTTTTACATAATTGAATCAGCCTCGGAGAGACATACCGACTCGATGCAACGTCTTTGAATGGGTCCGATGCTAGAATATTGTTCATCACCTCGGTGTCGCTCGAACCGCGGTAGGGTCGATAACCGAATAGTGACTCGAACAATGTGCAGCCGATCGCGAACAAGTCAGAATTCTTAGACGGTTCCGCACCTTTCAGCAGGTCGGGCGCAAGATATGCGAGTGTTCCGGCGATCGCATCTCCTTCATCCCGCGCACCTTGCACGACCGCAAAGCCAAGGTCGACGAGTTTCGTCTCTCCGGTTTGGGATACGATCATGTTGGATGGCTTGATGTCACGATGCAGAAGACCAGCCTTGTGAATCGCATGCAGACCTTTGAGCGCTTGCAACACGATGAAGGCCCCTGTGGCTGGTGCAAGCGAACCTGCATCGATGAGCTCGCGGAGCGTGGCACCTTCCACATATTCGGTGGTGATGTACGGCCGCAGTCCTTCAATTCCGAAATCTATGATCCTGACCACGGCCGGGTGGTCGACTTTGGCCAACATGCTGGCCTCTCTTTTGAAGGCAACCGCCAATTCAGTCGAGTCGCCGAACTCCTCCCGGACAAGCTTGACAACAACAAGCTTTTCGGTACCGGCAACGAACCCTTTGTAGACGGAGGTTGCGGTCCCGCGGGTCAACTCGGCGAAGAGGTTCACATTGCCAATTTTCCTGGGGACGCCCATGCGGAAGTCTGCTCCTTGTTGGTGTCACCGGCGGGTTCCTCAAAAAACGGATGCTCAGCCAGCGATGTTGGATCTAATACGTTGATCCCGCGCAAATGTCCCGAATCGGCCGCTAGTTGGCACGAACCCAGCGCGTCGCGTAAATGTCTGGTTTGTGGCGGGATGGTAATGGGCCAGCAGGAGGTCGCAGCGTGTCGCTGACGTGAGATTGATAGTAAACCGTAAGGATCGATCCGTCGCTCAACTCCGCCGAGGCAGGATAACCGAGGTCCTTATTCGGTGCATCCGATCGGAGAACGATCTCCTCATCAGAGGACCATGTTATCCCGTCTTTACTAACGGCTGCCCGCTGCCCAAACGGATCCCGTCTGTGTCCGTAGGCAACGAGCACGGAGCCATCGGCCAGAGTGAGTAGGTGTGGAGGGAATCCCCACAGCGGTGTTGCAAACGGCTCGGCCCACGACCGACCGTCGTCGTCACTGTACGATTGCCAGAGGAAGCACCGCTGATCCCCGTCGTTGTAAGGCTTGGTCGTGACGCGCATCATCACGATCACTCTCCCACCCGGGACAACTGTCACACTCGGTTCTCCAAAACGCAAGCTATCCGGCTGCGGGGATCGTATCTCTGCAACTCTTTCCCACGGACCCTGCCAATTTTCTGCGATATTAATCGTTACGAAATCCAGCGTCTCTCTATATGATGCGACGAGTATATTTCCGTTTGCTAGTTGCACTCCCCCGTGGATGGTATCGGGACCGGGTAGTGCATCGCTCCAGGTCTTGCCATGGTCGGTCGAACGAAGAATCCTACCACCAGCAAATTCGCGCGAGGAAGCGTATGCATCTGACCCCACGCGTTCGACCCAGGCTTTCACAATCTCGTCCTCGTACGAACCTGCAGACATCCGACCGTAAGATGATGGAGTGTGCATGGTCGACAGAACGTGCAATAAAATTGACCCATCCGCCAGCAGGGTTAAACCCGACTCTCGTTCGTCGAGCGGAGTATCGTATACCAAATAAGGATCCGACCACGTCTGCCCGTCATCATTGGATCGGACGGCCATGATCCTCCCATCCGGACCCATGTGCTCGTCTGTTTTTGTGTAGACGACCAGCAGCTCATTGGAGGCAGTGTTGATTACCGATGGCCATGCCAGATAGTCGCTTGCCGCAGTGACGACCGGATACGTGCCCGCGACCTGTTCGTCCGGAGTTCCATTGCAGCCGAACGCAAAAAGAACCCAAACGACAGCGAGAATCATACTCCTATTGAGCATTGTAAACGATTGGGTTCAGTTCTGAGTTAATTACCTCGCCAACTTCAACTCCCGGGCACCACACCCTCCGATCCAGTTCTTGCGCCTTATTTGCAGGTTCCGCCAACCGCATATCTGCATCCATATATATTATGCAAAACACCTTCCGTTCTTTGCCGGACCTGTTTGGTCCAGCCCGATGGAATAGCCATCCATTATGGAAACTCACTTCCCCAATTTCGAACGAAGATATCCTATGCTGGTCATCGCGATTGGACAACATCTCTCCAATTTGTTTTTCTGATTCATCACTGATTTCCAGGTCGCGATATTTTTCTAGCGTATGACTGCCAGTGCTGAACTCAAGTGGTCCCATTTCAAGGTCAGTTTGCTGAAGCGGGATCCAGGCTGTTACCGTGTTGCTGTTCGCAAGCGGCCAGTAGTATTGATCTGCGTGCCACGGGGTATGACCGCCGCTCGACTGTTTGAACAGCGCCTGGTCGTGATAGAGTCGCACTCCGTTGGTGCCCATTAGCTCTGTAGCGATCCGTGCCATACGCGGCGACATAACCAATTCCGCTACGGTTTCCGACTGCCTCCACAAGTTTGTTACCTGGACAAACGCTTTGTCATACGTGGTCGGGTTATCGGGAGCTGCTCGCTTTCGCTTCGCTTTGTCAACTTCCTGCGTGATGGCATCTCTGTAGTTAGCCAACACTTCATCAGAAAGAACATCTTTTAGTTTTACGAATCCGTCTCGCCGATAACTTGATATCTGGGAATCGTCCAACGGGTAACCAGTGTGCAACAAGTCGTTCGCTGTCATTGGCAGTATTAGATTACCGTTAGGTAGTTAATCGTGACGGTAGCTAACTCGGAATCAGGAAACCTCCGGTGGTATTCGGTGCTGCCCTTCAAACCGGCCTCAGCGGCGATGGCGTTGAATGTATCAACCTCAACAATATACTGGTCGGAATATCCGTGCGTAGCGTCATATGCTGTAGCAGCGGTTTTCCCTAGATTCTTTGCTGTTAGGGCTGGTGGCAACGTGTGCAGCTCGACAATCAGCAGTCCATACTTTGCGAGGTGCGGCACCCAGGCTTCCAAGTGCAGCAAAAGGGACTCCTCGACTTCGGCAGCGGTTAGCCGCTGCCCGCGACATGAATATGCCCCGGTCGAGGTCCCCAGGCGGTTGCCTGCCTGTGCTGGCTTCCAGGGCCTGTTGTGATCCAGAAACGTCCTTACGTTAAGCAAATCCCCAAGCGCAATACCGTAGTCACTTTGAAGATCATCAGACAACTGGTTCGGATTTCCCAAATCACCCCAAATAACTTTTGCCCAGATTCCGGCCTGGGTGAGGTTAGCCCTTGTCACCCGGAGCGAGGCTTCGTTGAAGTCGACACCGACCAGGAATAGCGGATAGTCCTGGAGCATTTGCCCGCGAAGCGTTCTCTGATCGATAACATCAAAAAGATGAATGAGGAATGCTCCGTTGCCGCATCCCATGTCCAGAATTCCCTTGGGTTGTTCCTCAATTGGTCTGTTAAATATTTCTATTATCACCTCGTCGATTGCGCGGAAGTAACCCGTATGCGCGCCGCCACTACCCCAGACGTTCATCTCACGATCGACGTGTTGTTCTTTGCCGGCGGCGTCCACCGCCAGAACCTTGTCCGGATCACCGAAAATAAGTTGGTCCAGCTGCCTGAGCGTTGGCGCGTAAGAAACGGTTACTCCATAAGCGCTTGCTCGCCTGGCAAAGTACAGGCCCGTGTCGGTGAATCGGAAGGTGGTGCCGTTGCTAGTGAACCAACCCAGTCTTTCGAAGAAGGCGAGGAGCCGACCGAAGCTGGCTGCGTCTTCGTGGAATTCATCCGGGCGGAAGGAGGCTTCCATGAAGTACTTATGGAACATGCCGGTCATTCCAAGATGCACAATCGTAGGACCGATGATGACTCCTTCAACGTGCTTGAGAATTTGCGACCTTACCTCAGCATCGGGGGAGCCGACTGGGGGTGACTGGTCGACCTGCATCCAATAGTTTTGCAGCGCCTTTTCCATCGCTCTGAAGGGCTCTATCTCAAAACGTCTCGGATGATATTTCCCGGACAGCTTCATTAGGTTAACGGCGTCGGTGTAAAGTGGGATCATACCGAACGCGATTTTCGAAAGCGCGTTGGCGGAGATCGATACCGATTCGCCGTCCAGCTTTGCTTCGTAGTCAAGCCAGCCCTGCGATGCGAGTACTCTGAGTGCAACATTGAGGTAGCCAGGGTTGGCGCCGAACTCGCCCGCGAGAGTATCGAGGTCGCATACTCCGCGTGCCACGATCGCTTCGAGGACTCCGCCCTCCGCAAGTACCGTCGCGGTGGGAGCGGTCACGATTCCATCCAGGTGCCTGAAAATCGTCTCCCGCAGTTCTGCCTTCATCTGTCTCGACAACATCATCAATTCTGTTTTTGGAGGTGCGCTATTGGTTCGGTAGCGACTGCAATATTCCGACGCTCTTGAGCATCAACCGCGGTATAGAAATGGTAGTGGCAATCACTCGTGCGCAGGATAAACGGTTTGCCAGCGTGCAGCGCGTCGTAGGATCCGTTTGGTCCGATATCAAGCACTGGGTTGTTTTCGAAAACTCTCCAGCCCAGGGGAAATTCGTTTTCGGAGGTCCACATTATTCCGTCGCGTGAGTTTCTTCCATCCCACGAGTAATATGCCATATACCAGATATCTCCGACGCGAAACACAGATGGATCGCCCGCGCGTCCGGTTGAATCCCATTGACCCGGTGCGCGGCTTCCGACAACAACAGGGCTCGACGAATCGTCAACATCCCAGTGATACAGGTCTTTGGAGGTCGCGTACCCGATGTACTCTTCGTGGTGACCGTCCAAAATGCCAGAGGCGTTAAAAAACAAATAGTAAGTCCCTTCGCACTCGATTACATTTGGATGCCATATCGCTTCGGCCCGCCATCTCGATTCATGGCCAGATCCGTGGTCGACGATCGGATTCCCCTCGAACCTACTCCAGGTAATCAGGTCATCTGAGGTTGCCAGGCACAACGTTTTTCTTCCCTTTTCGTAGCCATCGCCAGTGGTACCAAAATAAAAAAGGAAATATCGCGGACCCGCCTCTGTCGGAGACGGAAACACGAACGGACCGGCCACCCCGTTTGAATCGGGCGTCCCCCGCTGATCGGATTTTGAAAAGATCGGGTTGCCTGGATCCTTGGTCCACATCATTAAGTCATCGCTGTAGGCAAGACCAACCGACGGGTGTGTCACTGTTTCATATCCGAATTCGTTTGTGCGCGCACTTGCTAACCGACCGTACCCCGTGTACACCATGCAGTAACGTGAAAGACGGCTGTCATGCCAAACAACGGGCGACTCCACCATACCCGCATCCCACTCTCCCTGGGCACCCGTTTCAAGAACCAGTCCGCGTTTGGTAAGGTTACTCCCGGGGACGTGCGCGATTGCTCCATCATCGTCAACCATTTCCCAATTCCTTACTTGCTGATCAGCCAAGGATACGACAACATTTCAGACGGTTGCAACGCGTTACTCCCTTAACCGACTGCACGGGTTGTCACTACAGAAATGCTATATTCAATTCGAAGCAAAAGCCTACTGTCATGGAACCCGTCAGCAACGTTTTGATCGAGTCGTTCGAGCTGAGCGATCCTGTTGCACTTTCCGATTGTGTTGTGATCGAGGAGCCACTCGAAATCTTCTTATGCCGGGATGGGACCGATGCGCAATCTGTTTCAATCACCATGCGAACTCCAGGAAACGACGCTGAGCTGGCGCTAGGATTTCTTTTTTCTGAGGGTCTGATCTCTTCGATCAATGACGTGCAGGCGCATGGGGCGTTGGGCGGAGAAGAAAACGCGTATGCTGTCTCATTCGAGCAGGCTCGGTATCCCGACGTAGGCCGCCTAAAGCGGAATTTTGTCGTGTCGTCGTCCTGTGGTGTTTGCGGCAAAGCTTCGCTGGACGCCGTGAAAACAATTCTGCCAGAGAGACCGGGCAAGCTAACCGATCCGATCTCCCCCGACCTGCTAAAGTCCCTGCCAGGAAAAATCCAGAGCGAACAGACGTTGTTTTCTAAAACCGGCGGAGTGCATGCTGCCGCATTGTTCAACTCGAGCGGTGACCTACTTATTCTAAGAGAGGACGTCGGTCGACATAATGCACTCGATAAACTGATAGGTGCGGCTCTTCTTGATGAATCGGTTGACATGACATCAGGTATCCTGTTGTTGAGCGGCCGAACAAGTTTTGAGCTGATGCAAAAGGCTCTGATGTGCCGTATGCCGATGGTGTGCTCTGTCGGTGCTCCATCGAGCCTCGCTGTAGAATTGGCTCGCGAGAATAGCACTACACTTGTGGGCTTCCTATCCCGAGCCAGGTTCAATGTCTATTCCGGCTCAACCGTCATTGTTGAGTCGTCAAGCCTGCAACCTCAAGACAGCGGCATCGGATGAGTCTCGAAAAAATCAGCGACCCTCCGTCGGGTATTGAGAACAGCGCCCCTCCGCAACAGTCAGCAGGATGGACCGGGGTTGCCACCGCCCTCAGCAGAGTATTGAGTGCGGTTCCTGCCATTCGCGCGGCAAGGGTATTAGCCAAAGTAAACAAGGTAGACGGTTTCGACTGTCCCGGTTGCGCGTGGCCGGATCCAGAGGAACGATCCAGGCTCGGCGAGTTTTGCGAGAATGGCGCAAAGGCGATCGCAGAAGAGGCAACCACGAAACTCGTAGACGAGAGTTTTTTTGCGGCCCACTCTGTAGAACATCTCTTTGACTGGAGCGATTTGGAGCTCGGGTCGAGTGGGCGCCTGGCCCAGCCAGTGATAATCCGAAAAGGAGAAACTCATTATACGCCAATCGATTGGCGTGATGCTTTTAATCTAATTGGAGACCATCTACGGAAGCTCGATTCGCCTGACGAGGCAATTTTCTACACCTCCGGCCGGACGAGCAACGAGGCAGCGTTTCTGTATCAGCTGTTCGCCAGGGCGTTTGGCACCAACAATCTCCCAGACTGCTCGAACATGTGCCACGAATCCAGCGGTGCCGCCCTGGCTGAGACCGTTGGAATTGGCAAAGGCTCGGTTACCCTGGAGGATTTCTACGAAGCAGAAGTAATTTTAATCGCGGGGCAGAACCCGGGCACAAATCATCCGCGAATGCTAAGTGCGCTGGAGAAGGCGAAAGAAAATGGTGCTACGATAATCGCCATCAATCCGCTGAGCGAGGCTGGACTCAGCCGGTTCAAAAATCCGCAAAGACTCAAAGGCATGGTTGGGGGCGGGACACAACTGTGTGACATTCTACTGCAAATCAGAATCAATGGTGATGTTGCGCTTATTAAGGCGTTGTTGATTGGATTGCTAGCGGAAGAAGCAAAGGATCCCGGCTCCGTTCTGGACCTGGACTTCATCAACGAGCTGACTAGTGGTTTTGACGAACTCCGGGCGGATCTTTCAAGGTACACCGTCGATGATCTTTGTGACGATGCCGGCGTAACCCGGGAGCAGGTTGACAGGGTTGTTTCGATTCTCGCCAAGTCCACTAAGATCATTTGCTGCTGGGCGATGGGTCTCACACAGCATGTGAACGCTGTAGATAACATTCGTGAGTATGTTAATCTACTCCTGGCTAAAGGCGCTATTGGAAAACGCGGTGCGGGAACGTGTCCGGTTAGGGGCCACTCGAATGTGCAAGGTGACAGGACAGTTGGAATTTGCGAACGACCACCTCAACACCTTGTTAGAAATCTGTCGAAAAACTATGGGATTACCGTTCCGGCCAAACATGGCTACGATACTGTTGCTGCGATTGCGGCCATGGCGAGCGGACAAGCCAAAGTGTTTCTTGCCCTGGGAGGAAATTTTCTCTCCGCATCTCCAGATACGTCACTTGTTGCTCAAGGCCTCCGTAGTTGTTCGCTGACTGTACAGGTCTCAACCAAACTAAACCGTTCGCACCTTGCTCACGGGGAGACCGCGTTGATACTTCCCTGTTTGTCCCGGTCGGACATTGATAGTACAGGGGGCGTCCAACAATTCGTAACTGTTGAAAATTCGATGGGCCGCGTGCACCGAAGCAAAGGAGTTGTGCAACCCGCAAGTAAACATCTCCTCTCAGAAGTAGCTATCGTTTGCGGAGTTGCAAATGAGACGCTGCAAAAAATCGATGGAGTAGACTGGGAATGGCTCGCAAAAGATTACGACCGCATTCGAGACCTGATCGAAATGAATATTCCGGGTTTCGACGACTACAATCTGCGAGTGAGACAAGAAAATGGCTTCTATCTTCCGAATGGCGCGCGCGCGAGAAATTTCAATACGCCAACCGGAAAAGCGACTTTCACTGTTAATGAATTGCCGGCGACAGATTTAAAGGAGGGTGAATTCATGATGATGACCATCCGGAGTCATGATCAATTTAATACTACGGTCTACAGCGACGATGATCGCTACCGAGGCATCAAAGGGGGACGTAAAGTCATCTTGATCAATCCGGATGATCTTGCGGCGTCAGGCCTGGACAAACAACAGAATGTTGATATTTTGAGCGAATACGGGGGACAACGTCGTTCTGTTCAGGGCTTCAAGCTCATCCCGTACGATATCCCACGGCGCTGTGTCGCGACATATTTTCCCGAATGCAATCCACTGGTACCGCTGGAGCACAAGGCGCGTATCAGCAATACTCCTGCGAGCAAATTGGTTGTTGTGAAACTTATATCAGGTGGTCCCTCCGCCTCAGCATGAACGAAAAAATGAATCAACAACGACCCGGCGGAAATATCTTGCTCGCCACGATTGCCGTCGAACCTAATCGCTGGACGGCAGACAAAAATCCCTGGTTCGAGTTGAAGGATCTGTTGCACCCTGTCTCGGAGTCGGGGTTTCGAGCTGTGGAACTTTGGGAATACCACATCAGACACCTTAGCCCGAAGCAGCTGGATGTGCTTCTGGAGTTGGGTAGCGAAAATGATGTGGATTTCCTCGCGATGGCGCTTTATCCGAAACTATTCGACACTGATTTCGGGACATATATTGATGATGTGTTCCGTCAAGCTAGCAGACTTGGTGTTCGGAAGTTAAAAATATTTGCAGGCGACCGTGGAAGCGCAAATCTTTCGCCAGCGGAACGCGAGTATTCCCTTGCCAGAATACGGCAGCTTGTACGGGCGGGAATGGATCTTGGCATCACCGTTAGCACGGAGCTGCACCAGGATACGCTATGTGATTCTGTTGATGCAGCGCTGCAGACGGTCGCCGAGCTGGACGGAACTATTAACATCTGCTTCCAACCACTCGATTTCAGTAATCAGAAAAAAACAATGGAAGACTTCCGCCGGCTCGCACCTCACGTCGACCACATCCACTTGCAAGGCAGAAGCGACGGAGAATTTCACGGTCTTGAGAATGCCGACATAAACTACGGCGAGCTTCTCCCCCTGGCCCGGTCCCAATCACCCAACGCTGACTATTGCATCGAGTTTGTGCAAGACTGCATTGTTGCCGATCCTCAGCTGTTCGATCTAACGAAAGTCCTGAGTAATGCGTGTAGAGACTTGGAGTACGTGGGCAGAGTGTTGACGAATAGCAGCTGTTAAACTACTTCGACAACGGGCACGCCATCGACGTCAACCCAAACTCCGCAGGGCCCCCCACCCGGACTGTCTGCCAACGTCACGTCCTCCCCGGTCATGGCAACAACCGGATGGTAGTAGTCAGCAACTTTCACCGCATCCGCGGAAATATAGTGTGCGATGAGCGCGCGACGGAATCGATCCTGCGATGTATTCGGAAAACTGCCATGAATCAAATGGCCATGGAAGAAGAGAACATCGCCGGGCCTCATGTTCACGGGGATTGGTCTGAGTTCGTCAGGCAGACCAAGCCCAACGTCCGTGAAGCTTTTGGTCGTGTCCGCTTTCTCCGTGCAAAGTATGGGTAGCTGATGTGTCTCTGGAATAACCTGGAGGCATCCATTCTCCTCATCACAGTGGTCCAGTGCCATCCACACTGCAATCGTCTCGCCCGGGTCGACGCGGATAAAATGTTGGTCCTGGTGCAAGGCCTGGCCACGTGACCCAGCGGGTTTGAAATACAACATGGTCTGGACAGCAAGCGGTTCTTGTCCAAGGAATAGTCGAAGCAGGTCGGCGATTCTCGGTTCGAGAGCCCAGTCTAGAGACAGCCTATCCCACCGATGCATGTGAATCATTCGTGGGAACTTGGCAAGTGGATCATCACTCGTCGAGTCCACGCCAGACATGTCACCAGGGAAACTTCCCGATGCTCGCAGTTTCATGAAATGGTTCCTGTACCTGGCGGCTTCTTCGGCTGTAAACAACTGGCGCGCAACGTAATATCCGTTTTTCCTGTACTCTTTTTCTATCATCACTTTGGAACTGTTTATTGTACTGTTACGCCCGACCTTCTTCCAGTTCCTGGCTGGAGAATCCAAGACGCCTGAGCCACATCACAACCAGCAGACCGATTCCACTGCTTATCAGCCCGCCTATCAGATTAAGCACGCTGCCGCTCGAACCAGGTCGGATCAGAAAAAAGAAAACGAGCATGGCACCGATGGCGACAGCCAACCACGCTGCCAGTCGGTAGGCCAGAAAACCGCGCCGATCCATTTTGCCCGTGCTCGTGTTTGCAACCGTTTGGAGATCATGCTCAAGCGAGGTAATCCTGTCTTTGAAGGCACCCTCTCTTTTGTCGAACAATGCTGAGATGAAAAATATTGCGGAAGAGGTAATGACTCCGGCGAGCACGTTAATTTCGTACCGGGTCAGCTCGATTCCAACTACCGTAACGCTAACGTCGGTGAACAGATCACCAAACGCCGACACCTCAAGCCCCTGATTAATGTTTGCGGCAATGTTGGCGAGGATCACCGCCAGAACGCCTCCCCCGAGTGCGGCCATCCCCGACCACCACGGCGTCTTCGTATAAACGAGTCCAAGCATGACAGGGATGAACATCGAAGGCCCGTACAGTGAAAGCGCACGCAGGTACGTATCGAATGATCCACCAAACTGGTTCATCTGCAGAGCGACGTAGATGGCGAGGATACCCATCATTGCGACGCTCGAGCGGCCCACGATTAGCTGCCGCTTTTCGGTAGGCTCGTTACCTGTTATTCTCTTCGCTAGGGGTACGTACAAATCTTTCGTGACAACCGCCGCCATCCAGTTGAACATGGTATCGACTGAGCTCATCGTCGCCGCAAAGATCGCTGCCACCATTATTCCTGCAAGCCCGTGCGGAAGTATGGACAGGGCCAATGTCACAAAGGCTGCCTCGGACGGCTCAGCCAACTCCGGCCACATGCTTGCAAGATCGGGGAACAGCAATCTGGACGTCATGACCGGGATGATCCACAACATGGGTAAGACCAGACTCAAAACTGCGCACCATATTGCAATCCGCTTGGTATCGCGCTCATCCGGAACGCTGTAGTAACGTTGGGCAATATGCCAGTTGACGTTGTACCCGAGAACGATCGTGATACCGTACGCAAGCCAGAATATCTGCGGTCTGTCGGTTAGGCGCGTGTTCCAGTACCCGTCGGGCGCTTCGGTCGCAAGTTTACTGATGCCGTCCATTATACTCCCATCGCCAAGAACGGAGAAAGCCACTGGGAGCATTATCAAACTTATGAGGAAGAGAATCACGAATTGCAGGGCATCGGTAACCATCACCGCCCAGAGACCGCCGAGCATGGTGTAGATGATCATCACGACACCGGTTACCACAAGTGTGAGCTGGAATCCGGATACTGGATTGCCGAACAGTGTGAACTCGAGCGAGCTGAAACCAAGCGCGGTCGAGACAAAAATTACCAGTGTGTAAATCATCGTCCCCAGGACAATGACGTTTGGAATTACCGCAAGCAGGGTGTAGAAGTAGGTTGTCCCCTGCGAATACCGGCGCTTGATAAACTCCATTGGGGTATCGATCCTCGTCCTGCGCCATTTCTTCCCGTAGATGTAATACCCGATGATGTACGCCGGGAACGCCAACGAGAACAGAATGAACGCAGCGCCCCCGTTCTTATAGGTAAACCCTGCCGCCCCGACAAACATAAATGCCGAAAAACCGGACACAAACAGCGAGACCATCGACAAAACCCACGGCACGTGTCCACCGCCCTTGAAGTAGTCGCTGGTCTTTTTGTTGAACCTTGCGACGTAGACCCCAACGCACAAGACCATAACCATGTAGCCAACTACTACTATGTAGTCAAGTGAGTTAAGATGGGTCGGTTGCATTGCGAGAATTCGGATTACCCTGGAGCGTGACTGTTTCAGGATTGAAACTGGTTTACAGTCCCGTGCAAGTATTATAAACTATCACCCGATGATCACAAAGTTCGACCGGCAGGACCGCGCACATTGGCGTAACTTCGCAACAGACTTCTCTTCCCAAACCAGGATCGCTCACGTATGTTGATGACCAGGGCCGTTGTATTTACCGCTCCCAACAAAGTGGAGGTGCAGGAGGTCGCCATCCCGGACCCGGACCCGGGAGATGTCTTGGTTCGGACACTGACGTCGTGGATCAGCAACGGGACGGAGGGTTCGTATCTGCGCGGTGAGAGATCGGATGGAGATCGGCCACAACGTGAGGATGATCCGCCACCCTTTCCCGTCGTTGCTGGGTATCAAAAAATCGGCGTTGTTGAATGGGTTGGAACTGATGTGTTTCACGTACGCGAAGGCGATACTGTTTTTTGCACGATCGGTCGAGTCTCCGACATGCACCACTGGTACGGGGGTCAACTTGAGCTCTCTGTTGCCCCAAAAGAACACGTCTGGTCTATTCCGCAACATGCGGATCCCCTGACTTTCTCAGGCCTTGTCCTGACGCAAGTTGGATACAACGCAGGTAGCAGGGCGCCTTTGCCATCAGACGCCAGTCTGGCGGTGGTCGTAGGCGACGGACTGGTTGGACTCTGGACGACGCAAACGCTACTCAACAGAGGGGCGCGTGTAATCCTGGTTGGCAAACATGACTATCGTCTCGAGTTGGCCCCTCGCAGCGACCGTTTGCATAGCATAAACAGTACACAAACAAATTGGGTGGACGAGGTTATCCGTAACCACGGCGAAGAGATCGCCATTGGCGTCGACACCGTCGGCTCGATAAAGGAGATGAAGAATCTGATGAGAGTTTCCCGACGGTTTGGCCACCTGGTTTCGGCCGGGTTTTACGGCGAGCAAGACTGTTTCTCACTTCAGCCCCCGCGATACAAAGAGCTGTCGATCGATCTCGTATCGGGCTGGACCCGAGAACGTATGGACGAAACGCTCGATCAGGTCGCGGAGGGAAAACTCACCGCATTAGAGTACATCACCCACCGCTTCCCTGTCGAGCGAGCAGCCGATGCCTGGGATCTGATCTTGTCAAAACGCGAACCGGTGCTCGGCGTGCTTCTGGATTGGGATTCGAATGTTAACTAACAAGGTCTTGCAAATCATTGCGCCGGGGCAAACCAGGTGGGAGGATGTCGCCGTCCCAACGGCTGGCCCGGGGGAAGTTGTTATCCGCGTAGAAGGAATATCCACCTGCCCGCACTGGGATATACGAATCCTCTCGGGGATCCCCATGTTTGCCAGCAGGGAACTGACATACCCATACACACCCGGCGAACCCGGCCACGAGGCCTGCGGCTTCGTGCACAGTGTCGGACCCGGAGTAACTGATTTTTCCGTGGATGATCGCATTGTACTTTGGCGCGATCCGGGTGGCAGGGCCCAGGGCTTCTACGCCCGATTTTCTGTCGCATCAACGGATCATATTTTATTGGTGCCCAAAGAATTATCGGTGGCCGAACTTGCGCCACTTGAACTCGCAATGTGTGTTCAGGTATCGATAGATCAGCTGAATACGGCCTCAGCTATCGAGGGAAAATCTGTCTTGGTGGGGGGCCTCGGGCCAGCAGGCTTGATCGCAGTCCAGCTCTGCAAAGCCTATGGCGCAACGCGGGTGACCGCCACGGACCTACTTGAGCAACGGCGGTTGCTGGCACTCGAACTAGGCGCAGATGAGGTGCTGGATCCTGGCGAGCTTCCGGCGACGCACGTGAACAGTGGGTTTGACACCGGCCTGGACACTACCGGTCTGGCGGCGGCAATCGACCAGATCATCGCATGCACAAAAAAGGTGGTTGCGGTCTTTGGGGTTATCAGAGAGCGCATCGGTTTTGGCCCCGAGCGCTGGTGGGGAGGATTTACGCTCATGGGATACGGAGAGCACAATCGTGTCGCGGCCAACAGGGCGCTCGATCATGTGATCGATGGCAGACTCAGGCTGGCTCCGTTGATATCCCGGTCTATGCCACTCAGCGATTACGCTGCTGGGGTCGAACTGCTCAAGAAAAAGGAGGCCATCAAGATTCTCTTCGATCCGTGGGCCGACGCTCCCGAACAAGCACTCTCAGGCACACTGACGTAACCACTCCAGGAGATTTTTGTGGAGAGAGATCCTGACACGTTAGTCGACGCCGGAGTCGTTAAGTCGGCTATGCGGTACAGTACACTGGAGGGGCTGTTTGCTGCGCAGTACATGGCCACGACGACGTCGGCGCTGTTGGTTGGCTTCCTCCTTGCGCTCGGCGCATCCGTAACGCAGGTCGGCTACGCGGCCGCTCTCCCCATGCTGGGAGGAATTTTCCAGCCTCTCGGAGCGGAGCTGATTCGCAGGCGCAAAGGGTGGAGACGTGGAATCTGCGTAAGCGGCGTCTTGATCGACGACCTGTTGTGGATCATCTCCATTCTCGGTGTTGCATTTCTTCCAACGAGCAAGGCGCTCATCCTGGTACTGGTTCTACTCGGTGTTCAACAGATTCCTGTTCACGCCTCACTCCTGGCCTGGCAAAGCTGGGTAAGCGATCTCATCCCGCCACGCGTTCGAGGCCGGTACTTCGGAACCAGAAATTTTACGGTGAACAGCTTTGGAGCGATCGTGGGAATTCTCGCGGGACAATTTGTTGAGCATATCGGCGACAGCACGCTGTGGAGTTTCATGGCTGTAATCGTGTTTGGGATGACCGGCCGCGCGATCAGTGCATTCATTCTCAACAAGCAACCAGAACCGGTGCCCGCGTCAATGGGAGTGGATCGACCCCTGGCCCGGTTCGCCGACCCCTTCAACCACCAACACTATCGTCAGTATCTGCGGTTCATTTCACGTTGGGAATTCGCTGCCCAGCTGGCTGCACCTTTCTTTATCGTGTACATGTTACGCGAACTTGGAATCGGTATCGGGTTTGTCACGCTGGCCGCTGGTTTCGCGACGCTGGCCAATCTGTTGAGCCAACAATATTGGGGCAACCTCTGCGATTACTTCGGCAATAGACAAATCCTTCGGACAACCTGCCTTGTACTGGTCGCCGAACCCTTGCTCTGGTTTTTTGCAAGCCCTTCTTCCGCCGGACTCGCAGCCATCTCCCTGATCCATGTGACAGCCGGATTCGCGAGCGGTGGATTCTTGCTCGCAAACGGTAATCTGATGATGGGACTGGCACCACGTGATGGACAAACATCATTTTTTGCAGTTCAGGCCGCTATTCGAGGTCTTTCCGCCGCTGCCAGCCCCATTATTGGCGGCCTGCTACTCGACAAAGTCCTGAGCGAGACTGTCCCGACGGAAGCGTTGGTATCACCGTTCCTGGTTCTGTTTACCCTCTCTTTTTTCCTTCGGTTATTCGGCTACCTGGCGCTAAAAAAAGTACCCGAAGAATCGATTGTCCCCCGCCTGCACCTATCCGTCCTGATATCGGAATTTGGTCGTTCGTTCACCAGCACTCACGGTTTCGGACTACTCTTGCAGGGTTTCACAATTGAACCAAATCTTGATAGCAAAACAATCGAAGATGCACTGCGAGACCACGAGGCTGCCAGCCCAACGGAGCCTCATCAGTTATGAAAACCAAACTGACGCAAACTATATTCATGCGCACCATTACTGCAGCAATTTGAGAATCCCTTCCCTCATCCTGATTGTTTCGCTTACACTTGCTGCGGTCTCCTGCACCGGTGAAAGTGGCTACGCACCCGACGGTCGAAAACAGGTAAGAGTGTTCCTTCTCTTGCTCAGTACAAAGCAGGTTGAGTTTTTTGACAAGGTCGCTACAGAATTCGAGGAAGCGAATCCAGGTACCGATATCGTGATTGAGCAATTCCCGGGCTCATCGCTGAAAGACTACGAGATCAAGATCCGACTCCGCTACGCAAGTGGTAAGGCTCCTGATATCTGGAGCTATCGCGAGAACGAGTTGGCGCAATTTGTCGACCTTGGTTTGCTGGATCCTGCCCCGGACTACATCAAGGCCATAGTCGACAGTAACAGTGTAAACGATCTGGTAAGAACTGCGTCGTATTTTAACGATACGTGCTACGGGTTAACGTGGGCTGCAGGCTGGCAGGCTCTCTATTACAACAAAGCAATGTTCCGGGAAGCCGGGTTGGATCCAGATCGGCCGCCAACCAATTGGGACGAGCTGCTGGACTACGCCGACAGGCTTACCGTCCGAGATGCAGATGGAAAAATTCAAAGGGCCGGCTTGTCGCTGCGTAAGACCGGCTTCAAGCCCGGCACCGGAGAAAAATGGCTAACGTTTTTCTACTCTGCCGGTGGCGTTCCTTTCGATACAAACGGTCGGAAAATCCTTATCGACTCCGAAGCGGGCCGCGCTGTTTTTGATTTGTATGGTGCTGTACTCGACAACAAGATCGACGGCGTCGATGTCGAGGGCGACCAGCGAGGTTTCGGGCAAGGTCGTGTGGCAATGTTCATCAGAGAATTGCATATCGTGGACTGGCTCGAGACCAATTATCCCGACATTGAGTTCGGTGTTGCGCCGATTCCACCCAAAGATTCCACCCTTGCGTCATACTCTTCGGGAGGTGCATACCCTATGGTTGTTAGCAGCACCTCGGCGCATCCGGAAATTGCGTGGCGATTCCTTGAGTTCATCAGCCAACATGAGCGATATGCTGAGTACATCCAAATAACACAGGACTTACCGGTAATGAAGAGCGTCGCGAACCTTCCCGAGTTCAAAAACAATCCATACACATCTGTTTTTCTGAATCAACCCGTCTATCCCCCACCGAAATTCGCACACGACAGATATTCCCTCGAGAAGATTGGCGAGTACGTTGAGAGGTTTTGTTATGGTTACATCAGCGGGGATGAGGCAGTGCAGAGGGCTTCGGAAGAAATCAATGACCTTTTGGAAGTGGGCTACGAACGATCTTCACGGGCTAGCGACGATTGAAAGTTTACGCAGCAGTTCTTGAAACTCGCGGCTATATCGTTGGCGACAGCAATGTGAACAGCGGGTTGCACATCTGGGAGGCGGGCGAGTGGGCTCAACTCGGCTGGCCAAACATCCGTTGCTTCGGCGTTAGTGTACAGGACAACGACATCTTGATGGCAGCTGGGAATGGCGTGCTACACTCGGCTAACGATGGGCACACCTGGAAAATCACAACCGGATGGGAAATCACAGAAGTACTTGACATCGCCCGCTCTCCAGCTGATCCTTCGGTCGTTATAGCGGCGACTGCGCACGGGCTGTGGCGCTCGTCCGACAAACTCCGATCGTGGCACAGGTTGACTCGAGAAGCAGAGCAGGTCTTTGCACAAACAGTCGTTTACTCGCAAGTGAATAACGACCTGGTGGTTGCAGGCACCGAACGCGGAGTCCTAATCTCAGAAAACGGTGGAAGGACTTTTGAAAGAGTCCCCGGCCACTTTGAAAATGGATTCGCTATCCGGCAGATAGTTGAAGACGGACTGATGCGCGGTCGATTTTGGGCCGCTACTGAGCGCGAAGGTCTGGTAGTATCATCGCATTTCGGTCGAAGCTGGACACAAGCCGTTGAAGCCACCGGACCGCTCTACGCGATAGCAGCGGATGAGCAAAGAATTGCTGCCTGCGGTTTTCATTGCGGCCCAATCGTGACAACCGACAACGGCTCGACCTGGCAACATTATCCGTTTCCAGATCCGACCACGTCTGGTCACGCATTGCTTTTCTCTACAACCGATACCTCAAAGCTGTGGGTGGGGACAACCGAGGACGGAGTCCTGATCCTTAACCTGCAAACCGGAGACTGGACACCGGCTGGACTCGGAGAATCAACAATCCGAGGTCTCTATGCTGGGTAATGGCCAAAACGCTGATCTTCCCCCCGGCACATACGCAAGCCGACGGGATGCAGTGATAGATTATTTTGCGAACCGAGACACCGACCCGTATTACGACCGCGTGGGTTTGATCGAGATTGCCTGCAAGATCTACCGCGAGCACGAACCCGAATCCTATCTACCGCGCCTGGAAGAAATCCTTGCTGATCCGCACGGTGATATGTTCTGGATGATCCCCGTTACGCTTGTCAGACTTGTTGGCGAGACGGCTTTGCCAGATCACATCCGGAAAAAATTTCAAGAGAGTTGGGCCGAGTACACACCATACCGCGGTGATACGGAAAACCATTGGCTCATGTACTACGTGTCTATCTACCTAATGGCACAAACGTACCGGCAGGTTGAGTCTTCAAAGTGGTTTAACGGAAAGTCCACCTTGGACAATTTTGAGGAGGCGTCGACCTACCTCAATCATTGGTTTGCCAAGGTCGTGGATCGTGGACTCAGTGAGTTTGACTCGCCCCATTACCTTCCGTTCTACGTTGCGCCACTAGCACTAATGTATGGGCACAGCAAGTCGGCCAAAGATCGGGCAAACGCAAAAAATCTCCTTGACTTGTTGATCGCTGACTTTGCTGCGGAATCACTTAACGGCATTTATGTGGGTGCACATTCTCGAGTTTACCCAGGTCCGTTGTTGGAAAGATGGAAAAACGGAAGCACATCGCTGGCATCGCTCCTTTTCGGCAATTGTCCGTTCAGCCCAAACGGAATGAACATAGTTCTCAACCGCGTAGGTTACCGACCGCATGGAACTGCCGCAATTGTTGCCTTGTCGGGTTACGAACCGGACGAGATCCTCCACGCGATCGCAACAGATCGTAGCGAAGAATACACCCACCTCGAGCGGAAAAGATCAAGGACTAGAATTCGGAGACACTTACCTCGCGACGTCGACGTCTGCAAAACAACCTTTGTGTGCGCGGATTATGCCCTCGGATCGATAGACGGCGACCTGGTTCAACCCATACAGCAGCACAGTTGGGAAGTACAGTGGGTGACTGATGATCCACAGGAGGGATTCAACATTATTTTTTCACTTCATCCCTATTGGTCTGAAGATGAAATGGCCACCTTCTTCCCGGAAGAACCCCGCCTGCTTGTTGAGCGCGTGCTGAATTCAGAAAAACCAACCTACACCTCCGAGGATAAGTGGACTGGCGGATCGCCGTATGAGAAGATTTTTCAGTCTGATGCTGCGTTAATTGTACTCTACGAAATTCCCGAGGACATCGCCTACCAACATGTGGATGCGTACTTCCCAGGAACGCTATCTAAATTCGTGATAGATGAAAGCGGCTGGATAGTGTGTCTCGGAGGTCGATGTCTCACCGGTTATTATCCGTTGGCTGACTACAGCCTGACAACCGAAGAAAACGGCGACCGCCGATTGCGAAGCTCACACGGAACTAACGGAGCAGTGGTCCAAACTGCACGACTCCGGGAATTTGGAACGGTAGATTCCTTCATTACCCACCTGAGATCACACGTACCAACATTGGGAGGGTCCGGAGAGGTTACGTATACCAGCTGCGACGGCACAAGAATGGTAGCATCATTTGCTGGACCTTTCATCTTGAACGGAGTTGAGATAGACTACTCAACCTGGCCTCTGTTTGAGAGCAAGTTCATCACATGCAATCATCAAAACGAAATTACACTCCACGGCGGCGGTCAAAGTCGACGGCTGGTTTTCGATCTGGTTGGAAGATCCACCGCATCTGACACATGATTGACGTCGAAAAACTCCTCCGCGACGAATCGCCCTGCCACGCCAAAGTTCTAGTACGCAAGGGGACTCCGCGATTGATTGTAAACAATCAGGAAATCGCGCCGCTAGCCGGTTGGAGCTGGGGGCTTATTGATGCGGCGTCTATTTATCGCGATGCGGGCATACAAATACTACACCCCATCCTGGGCCTCAACTCGGTTTGGAATGAAGACCGCTCGATAGACTTTGGATCGTTTGACAAGTTGTTCGAATCGCTTATCAGGAATCATCCGAAAGCTCTCCTTCTCCCCCGCGTATTGTTAGAGGTTCCAGATTGGTGGGAAGACAAACACACCGAAGACTTGATTGGGATCTCGCTCCCGCACAAGACGGGCAATATTCAGTACGGAACGTTTCGGCTTAGCGACGAGGGAGGAATGCGATGGACAAATCCGTCTCGGTCCCCTTCGCTTGCATCGCACCGATACCTGGCCGACATAAGTCACGTCTATGCTGCCTTTCTCGAATACTACGAGTCCTCGCCGTTTGCCTCCAGGATAGTCGGATACCAGATTGGCGGCGGTATTTACGGAGAATGGCATTACGCGCTAGCCGAATTCATGCCGGACAACAGCACGCCTGCGAGTGAGATGCTTGGCAGAATACCCAGTCTGGAGGACCGTCTCACAACGCGCCATGGACTGCTGCGCGATCCGGAACAAGAATCAGATACAATCTCCTACTATCGACGATTCCACCGGGAGCTAATAGCGCCAACGATTCTCCGGTTCGCAAGACTCACAAAAAGTATCACGAATGGTCGTGTTCTCTGCGGATGCTTCTACGGATACCTTCTGGAAAACGTTTGGGTTCAGGAAGGTGGACATCTAGCACCTGCGCAAATCCTGAATGCTCCAGAGATTGACTTCTTCGCCAGTCCCTACACGTATCAAACAACCAACCTCAAGAACGAGCCGTGGTGGATGCACGACGTGGTTGACGGCGCAGGAAATTTCCTTGGTCGGGCGCGCGGAGTGGCGGGCGACGGCGGCTATCGCGTGTTGCTGGAGTCATTGCGCCGACATGGCAAACTGTTTTTCGTGGAGGCAGATGCAGGAACGTTTCTCGCCTCTCCACCCGGGGACGAATCAGGCGAAAATGCGGATATCGACAAATTACTTACGAATATCGGTGGGGTTGGCAGCCAAACGCAGGCAGGTACCATTCGCGTACTCTCCCGGGACCTTGGAAGGATGTGGGCGGGTGGATCTGGAGGGTGGATGTTCGACTTCGGAGCCGCCACGAGTATCAAGAAGTCGTGGTACGATCATGACTCGATTAGAAAACTGTTTCACGAATTCGCGCAGTTGTTCGAACACCGGTCTGAGATGGACCTGACTCCGTGCGCAGAGATCGCAGCTGTTTACGATACAGAATCCTTCTTCTACACCCGACATTGGCGGGCCGAGAAACCACTCGACGAAACGGGCTCATTTGACTTTTTCATGCGATGGTTCCTGGACAGTCAGGCGCGTGCCCTGCACAGGCTTGGAGCACCAGTGGACTACCTATACAGGTTTGACCTTCGCCCCGAGGATTTCAAACGCTACAAGCTGATCTTCATGGTCAACAATTTTGTAATGGATCCGCAGGAGGTGCAATACCTAAAAGATTGCTTGCCAAACTCGGGTACGACGGTCGTATGGGTGTACGCACCCGCCTATTTGCAACCGGAAAAAATCAATCTGCGGCAAATGGCCGGTCTCACTGGATTCCAATTCGATGTGCTCACGTCACCGGGACCTATGATGATCAACCAATCAGTGACCCAAGCGATTGGGGCGTTTGGGGTTGATCAAATGGAGCATCCACGCTTTGTTATTCGAAATGCCTCCGAGGTCCTGGGCACGTGGATCGACGACAGTGGGCCGGCATTTGGAAAGAGAGAACATCAGGATGGCTGGACGTCGATTTATTGCGGGACGGCACCCATGCCGGCTTCTTTGCTGAGAGAGCTTGCCGGTGGAGCAGGTGCACAGTTATGGAGTTCAGCGCACGACATTGTTGTCGCCACCCGCGACACCGCAATGGTCGTGGCGACATCCAGCGGTCCACGTACGCTTAATTTCGGGAAAGAGGTAAGGGATGTGCGGGACCCGAGTCGTTCTTTCACACGCACCACAGTTGAAGTAACGGAAGGGGATGTAATGCTATTTGCTAGCGCAGAGCTCTAGCTGACAACCTCATGCGGCATCGGCTCATCTAGTAGCCCGCAAATCAGATTGTGTGCCGCAATGGATGCCATTCCATTGCGAGCAGATACAGTCGCGCTTCCAATATGAGGCAAGACGATGCAGTTTGGCAGGGCCAGGAGGGGATCGGTGAAGTCCGGCGGTTCTGGCTCGGTGACATCCAGACCAGCTGCGAAGATCATCCCCGTTCGCAAGGCATGATGCAGGTCAGCGTGAACCTGCACACCTCCCCGGGAGGTGTTGACGAAAACCGCCGTCGACTTCATCCTTTGAAACGCATCGGCGTTGAACATCCCCACCGTTTCAGAATTCAGGTCCGTGTGAACGGAAACAAAGTCGGACTCCGCCAACAGCGTCTTCAGATCTACCCTCTTTGCGCCAAGTTTTTCGTCTGCCAAAGGCTTAGGGGTTCTGGAGCAGTAGAGGATGTCCATCTTCCAGCCGCGGTGCAGGCGCAACGCGGTAGCGAACCCGATCCTGCCCATCCCAACGATCCCAACTGTTTTGCCTGTCAGGTCCTGCCCGATGAATCGCATAGGCTCCCAGTTAACCCATTCCTCTTTTTTGACATTTTCCATGCCCTCGCGAATGCACCGCGCTGCGGCAAGCAACAGGGTAACGGCCAGGTCCGCTGTGGCTTCTGTTAGCACACCCGGTGTATTGCCTACGCGGATTCCTCGCGACCGAGCTTCATCAATATCGATGTTATTGTAGCCCACCGCCATATTCGACACCACCTTCAGCTGCGGACCGGCTGCATCAAAGACGCTGGCATCGATAGTATCTGTTAGCAACGAAAGTAACCCATCACAACCGCGCACCGCATGCAGCAACTCATCCCGCGTTGGCGGCAGTGATCCATGCCAGACCTCGGCATCACACGACTGCTGGACGAGGTGCAGCCCGGCATCGGGTATTCGTCGTGCGACAAATACTTTCGGCTTCGTCATTCCTACCGCACCCTGATGTCCAGTACCTCAAACAAACGAGAGACCTCATCAGGTAATTCTTCATCACCGTTTTCGTTTTGCGGCGGAAGGTTTGAAAATTCGCGGGCGTTTCCGTTGACAGCATATGCCTCACCTGGGACGTCCATACCGTCCGTCATGAACCACAATCCCCGACCATGGCCCTGTTCGCCGCCGACAATGTACGCCGCGATGTAGTGCGCAAAATCGTGGTCATCCGCCCGGACCGCGTAACCATTGGACACGGTTAGGCCGTCCTCCATCGAGTCTCTAATGATTCCCATTTGCGTTGTACTTGCAACAGTTACAACATGACCCTCGGAAAAATCGAACGCTGATGCATCATGCTCGTCACCCCGAGAAGATTCTGTACAACCTGGTGTTGCTAATAATGCGCATGCAAGCGCGAGTTGTGCCAGACGACTTTGGCGCATGGAATAATTCTAAGCCTACTTGAAGGTATATTATGATAATCAATTGCTAGCAAAACAAGGCATCCCCTCAAGTTCATATCTGGACCAACATGAAAGTCACAACGATAGGATGCTTCCTGGTAATCGGTTGCTGTATTTCGTCTCGGACGGTGGTCGGACAAGACCTACCGAACACCGCGATCCTGAACGCGGAAATTTTGCGCGACGCAAAGAGCCGGATCGCTGAAACTCCTGACCTGTGGATGGTCGACACCCTCGCCGCTCGCGCAGACAAATTCCTGCGGGAAAAAATTGTAACGGTCGTGGACAAGGACCTTGTGCCTCCAAGCGGCGACAAACATGATTACCTCACCCTGGCGCCCTACTTCTGGCCGAATCCGGATACGCCCGATGGCCTTCCCTACGTAAAGCGTGATGGCGAAGTGCATGAACCGAATCGTAGCGGTACGGACTATTACACCAGAGGTCTGATGGACAACGCTGTCATAACATTGGCGATCGCTTACTACTTACTAGAGGACGAGCATTACGCCGTGAAGGCGGCAGCCTGGCTCCGCGCCTGGTTCTTGCATTCGGAAACCAGGATGAATCCGCACCTGAACTTCGCACAGGGTGTTCCAGGTGTGATGGATGGCAGTCTCTGGGGGATAATTGACACCTGGGCATGGCCCGCCATTGTGGATGCGGTGAGACTCATCGAGCCGTCGACAGCATGGACGGAAGAAGATGGCGATCAACTTGCAGCGTGGTTCGATGAATATCAGACCTGGCTTCGAACAAGCGAACTCGGCATCGAAGAAAGCTTGATGTGGAACAACCACGGCTCATTCTACGATGCGCAGGTGGCTGCACTCGCGATCTATGCCGGCAAAGAAGACATCGCTAAAAGTGTGCTCCTCGAAGCCCGCAACAGGAGAATCAATCACGGCATAGAACCCGACGGGCGGCAACTCTACGAACTGGATCGGACACGATCATTTGCTTACAGCGGATTTAACCTCCGGGCCTTTTTCCACTTAGCAGCTCTTGCAGACCTCTTAGACATGGACCTTTGGAACTACACGGCTTCGGATGGCAGTGGCATCAAGGCCGCGCTAGATTACCTCGCGATGTATTGCGACCCTGACACGGAGTGGCCACATCTTGACATTCTGTTTGACAGGACGAGGATGATACCCATGTTGCGCTGGGCGGCCTATGTTTACGACGATCCTGGATATCTCGACGTTGCCCGCAAAATCCCGGGCTACTCCGACTATGTAACGGCTTTCCCGACCCGCGTTACGGACATACCGCAGCTATTTCTGAATCCGTGATGCAATGGAAGAGTCGCAAACAAAGCACTCTATTCCCAGTCCCTGAAACATTCCGATTTTCGCGCTCATCGCACGAAATGCGGAATCAGCGTCGGTCGCATAGGCGACTTGTATGTGATTCGATTTGTGCCGGGCCATTAGTTGATCCCTCGATACGCCAGACAGAACGGCGTGCATGATGGGCCACTCGTAGTTCGTAGCGTGCCACCGTCGGTCGGACTCTGTCTCCGGTAAGCTTACCACCCGACCTGTTCCAACGTCGGCGGCTAGACGCCCAGCCTCGATATACACGCGACTCCAAACAATATGTCCGGGTTTGCAGACTCCGCGCAATGTACCGCCGCCTAGCCGAAAATACATGGGAGGTTGCCTCATGCTGCTGGCACCAGCATATCCACCGTCAAAATGTGCAGGCGGTGCCGCGCCTGAAATCTCAAACACCCAGACAAACTCATCCTCAAACTCCTCACCCCATCGGACATCGTGCAGAGTTGTTTCAGGAGGTAATCCCAACGCTGTCCAGACGCGATTGGTAACCAAAGCATCAACAGCAGCACATTCGTCCACCTCGTTGAAATGTGGCAACGGTCGGCCTGATAACAACACTTCGCCCGCGGAGCCTTTGACTGGTGGACGGTCTGAATTATTCAACAAACCCTCTGCAAGGTCGGAGGCCGGCAAAAGATCTTTCAGACCCTGCTGATATTGAATACCGATTGCATCACACCCGAACTCATCGGCCAAACGCATGGCCGCGATGTACATCTTCAATTGCTTCAAGACCTGTTGTTCAGTTAGGTCAGTTTCCTCGTCCGGCCCAAAATGGAACTGCATCCCCCGGTCTTGTAACCACCGGAATGCCTCGCGTGCCTCGGACTCCGCCACTCTCTGGGTTTCGTAGTAGAGTGTGCTTTGGCTAAGGCGCTCTTTGAAAATCCCTGTGTCGTTTAGCAGATGATCGGGAATAATGGCATTGAACATGCCCATGCAACCTTCGTCAAATACGCCAATGATGGCCTTGTCTTTTCGAAGTTGTTCTCCCAACCGTTTGCCCATGCCCAGCGCTTCATCATCCAGAGCAACTCTATCACAGCGAGCGACATGGCCCTCGTCATGCGCAATTTTTTTTGTGTTAACCCATTCGTTGATCCAACTCTTGAATTGGGCATCATCAAACGAAACACTCCAGCACGTGCTGTAGCGCTGGCCCGACTTGGTCAAAGATGCGTTCAGATTCAGCAATCCTACCAGTCCAGGCCAGGTACCACTGAAATTTGCGACGGTGAGGATCGGACCTTTGTGCGACACAAGACCAGCCAAAACGTGATGGCTATACTGCCAGGTTGTGAGCACCACCACTATCGGACGGGTTTCCTCCAGCGAACGGAAAATCTCGATCCCATATTTCTGGCTATCGATGAAGCCGTGCCCCTTATTCGGATCATAAGGATGAGCGCGATCGAGCGTCACTCCGCAGTGTTTGAAAGCATCCGCAACCAAACCTTCGATACGCTTTTGGGTTGGCCACGCGTTCTGATTGGCAGCGAGCCGCAAATCCCCGTTCGCAATCAAGTAGGCTTCAGTCATCTCTATCTGGAAGGATGGTAGCGATATTGATGTTCAAGTTTCTACATTGTTGAATCAATTGCAACCGAGTTCAAAACCAAATGAGTTTATCCTACGCCGTTCATGCGTATGCGTGGACCACCAGCTGGAGCAATGACACGCTCGACCTCATCGATCACTCCAAAGAACTGGGATTTGATCTAATCGAAATCCCGCTAATGGGAATAGACAAAGTTGACGCAGTAGCAATCCGAGCCCGGCTGGCAGACGTCGGGCTGCGTGTGTGCACCTCTACAGCGATCGGCGAGGATACCGATCTCACGTCGGCCGAGCCTCGCATCCGACAAGCGGGCATTGATTACCTCAAGAGATGCGTCGAGTCCAGCGTTGGCATAGGTGCGGAGTCGTTCTCGGGCGTCCTGTATTCCGCGATTGGCGGACGTATCGATGGAATGCCGGACGACACCTACTGGAATCGTGCGGCGGAGGGTCTTCGGGAAATCGCACTTTTTGCCGGGGACGCGGGGCTCACTATCGGAATTGAGCCCATCAACAGATACGAGACGTTTCTTGTTAATACCTGCGAACAGGCGCTGAAACTCATTAAGCTGATTGACCAGCCGAATGTCGGAGTCCACCTGGATACGTATCACATGAATATCGAGGAAGAAGACTTTTACAATCCCACGATGGCGGCTAAGGGTAAACTGTGCCATTACCATCTGAGTGAAAGTCATCGCGGCACCCCGGGGACTGGGACGGTGAATTGGCGAGAAGTGTACACAGCGCTTGCAAAACAGAAGTATGCTGGAGTGGTCGGCCTCGAATCGTTCAACAACGTGTCCGATGCAATGCGCGCTGCGACGTGTGTTTGGCGGGAGATCGCACCATCGTCAGACCACCTTCTAAGCCACGGTCTTTCGTATCTGAAACAACTCGAAAAAGAAGTGTTCGCATAGTTCGGTTTGGTTGCTTTCCGGCCCGTTGATCCCTTTGGAAATCTGCGCAGCATACACCAAATTGTTGGATCCCATTTGAACCAACATTCCATATATGAACCGGTCATCCATTTCTGCTATTCAGGAGGTGGCATATCCTGAAAATTGTCTTGAGGTAGAACGTGTAGCAGCGACAGAGCTCGGCACTATTCTCAACGTTCCCGCGAGAAGCGCCCCATCCCCCATTAAGGATGGACTCAATGTTTGCGTTTATGGAAGTTGGAAGCTTGGACCATCAAAACCTCCCGCGTCAGAACGTCCATGGCTGTGGGCAAAGCTGAATGCCGAGGGCACTGGCGAGGTCGTCGCATCCACACCGGCACAACTTGTTGGCTTGGTTAATCTGATTCCCTCTGGGTTGACAACCGAGCAGCAACAAAAGCTTGGCGAGGGTTTGCTTATCGAGTCGGCTTTTAACATGCACCGGCCGCTGTTCGACACAACGCTCACGCAGGTGGGTCGGTCGGCGAGAGACTTCGATGCTGAACAGCACATTGCTGCGATGGCGCGCATGGGCTTTACGCATGTTGAAGTGAACGCGCTCCAATCACACGTCCCGCTCGAACCCGGCGTCCCCCACGAATACTACGCACAGTTCTATTCCTACTGCGCGGGGCTCAATCATTTTGTCGACTCGGACATCTCTCGCGGATTTTACCCACTTGAATACCTCACAGCCAACCTTAACAAGCTCAAAAAGCTGGCCGCGCTGGCACGTAAATACGGAATGAGGCCCGGTATCCTCTGCTTCGAACCAAGGAGCATGCCAGAAGCATTCTTCAAACGCTATCCCACCTTACGGGGCGGACGCATTGACCATCCATTCCGCTCCCACCTGCCAAGATATACGCTCGCGCAAGATCATCCGGTAGCGCAAGAACACTACCGCCAGATGATTACCAACCTTGTAGCACAAGTCCCGGACCTGGCATACATGTCTGTCTGGACAAACGACTCTGGCGCCGGGTTCGAACACACGGCTTCACTGTACGTCGGGCGCAACGGAGGACCCTACCTCATCCGCGAATGGCGATCGCATGAGCAAATTGCAGCATCGGCAGCCACAAGCGCGCTGGGATGGATGAAAGTGATCCGCGACGCAGCCGCGAAAATATCGCCCGACTTCGAAGTTGCTCTGCGACTCGAACCGTTCAAGGAAGAACACGACCTGCTGATCGAAGGGATGGGCAACGGGCTGACTGTCGAGGTCCCGTCCCTGCTTGTTCGCGGGTACGAGCTCCCGTATACCCACCCACGATACCCTGAGCAGTCAAGCGTCGCAGGAACCATCTTTCACGACGAGATGGATGACGAAGAGGGAGAAATTCTGAAGTCGTACAGGAAAAGAAGATTCGAACCAAAATTCACGTACTCCTGCGGTGCCGGTTTCAACACAGAGCCGCTGCTGGGTATTCCGTTTCCAAGAATGCTCGGACGCAAATTGGACTCCATTAGAAAGATTGGTGGCCTGCAGGTTAACGCGTTTGGCGGATTGTTCAACACGGCCAAGACCCCTTATTGGCCGAACGCAGAAATAATCAGACTCACACAACTCAATCCCGAGCTCTCAACCGACCGGAAGCTTGAGCTTGCAGCGAGGCAGTGGGTCTCGGAAGAAAGAGTTTCGGATCTGATTGATCTGTGGGACGACGTCGAGGAATGTGTCTCTTATCTCCCTTCGATCCCTTTGTATTCGGCTTTCGGATTCGTGTGGCTACGAACCTGGGTGCGCCCGCTAACACCGAACCTGGAAGCTGTACCTCGAGACGAACGAGCTTATTTCGAACGGTTCATGGTAACCACCCCCAACAACCCAAGCATCAATGACCTCGGGCAGGACGTACTCTTTCAACTGATTACTGAAGAATCAGGACGGAAGATGACTGAGCAGTTTGACTCAAACGTACTCCCGCGTTTGGATTCGGTACTTGCCAAATTGGACAAAACAATATGCAGTGTTTCCGACGGGGACAAGCACGTATTTGAGGACCTGCGAGATCGAGCACAGGCATTGAAATGCTGGGCCACAACTCAACGCAACACCGTTGCCTGGGTCGCGGGTGTCTATGCGTACATGGATGCAACCGGTGACAAGGAGAAGAAGCGACACGAAACGTTTATTCAGGAGATGATCGATCTCGACCTCGAAAACACGCATGACCTCCTCGACCTCTTGCAAAATAAACCAACCGAGGTCATCCTTTTGTCTGATGTCGGCGAAACAAGCTTTGTCTACGGAGACAATATCTGCGAACTGCTGCGAAAAAAAATTGAGCTGACAAACAAATACCGCAACGCCAGACCTCACATTGATCGTGAAATAATGTGGAGAGTGGATTTCTTATGAGCCGCAAGCAACAGGAAGCAGTCAGCGCGAAGATCCTCCGCCAAAAAGCGATCGCTGTTTTGCGGGCCGACAAATCGGATGTGCTTCTTCGGGTAATTGATGCAGTCGTGCGAGGCGGGGTTTCAATAATAGAAATTACGATGACAGTGCCAAATGCGATCCAACAAATAGATCGTGCGAACAGTGAGTTCGGTGATGCAATTACGTTGGGAGTTGGATCGGTTGTTAGTTCTGATGTCGCGATGGCAGCCATTGATGCCGGTGCCAGATACGTCGTCTCCCCTGTAATGAACGAAGGTGTTATCGCCACCGCAAAGGCACGAGGAGTCGTATCAATACCGGGAACGTTTACTCCAACAGAAGCGCAACGAGCACACGAAATGGGAGCGGACTTTATTAAGGTATTCCCCGCGAACATCCTCGGAATGAACTATTTCAAAGCGGTCCTGGCTCCTCTGCCACATCTGCATCTGATACCGACAGGCGGCGTAACTCCGGACAACGCTGTTGACTGGATTTCCGCCGGTGCGGTTGCCGTGGGAATTGGGAGTGCCCTGATAGACAAGAACGCAATCAAGGAGGGACGCTTTGAGATTCTAACCTCCCGCGCTGCTACATTGTCGGAAGCACTGAGAAACCTGGATTGACGCCTATGTCTGAATCTAAACCCGCGAAGGTCGTTTCCTTTGGGGAGATAATGCTGAGACTATCCACACGGGGGCATGAACGCTTCGTACAGGCAGCCGCTTTCGATGCAACGTTTGGTGGCGGTGAGGCTAATGTTGCTACTTCCCTGGCCAACTACGGGCTGGACGCTCATTTTGTAAGCGCGGTGCCCGATAATGCCATCGGACAGAGCGCAATAAATCACCTTCGGCGTTTTGGGGTCGCAACAGACAATATTGCTCGAACGGGCGATCGCCTAGGGATCTATTTTCTCGAAGTGGGCGCAAGCCAACGCCCGTCAGTAGTTGTTTACGACCGCGCGCATTCGGCAATCAGCACGATACCGGCAGAAGCGATCGACTGGAAGGACATCCTAACGGACGCGCACTGGTTCCATTGGACGGGGATCACCCCCGCACTCGGCCCGGCACCAAGACGAGAGCTCGTAAAAGCGCTGGAGGCAGCAAAAAGCCAGGGCACCACCGTAAGTTGCGACCTCAATTTTAGAAAGAAACTCTGGAATGAGAGCGAGGCGCAGGAGACCATGAGGCCTTTCATGCGATTTGTGGATGTCTGTATCGCAAACGAGGAAGACGCTCAAAAGTGTTTAGGCTTTAAGCTGGACAACACGAGTGTCGACGAAGGCGATCTCGATGAGTCAGATTACTTCACTTTGGCCTCCGCACTAAAAAAGGAGTTCGGTTTCAGCATAGTTGCGATCACGTTGCGCGAAAGTTTTTCGGCTTCGCGAAATGGCTGGAGCGCAATCCTGCTTGATGACGCTGCGTGTTCCTCAGGAAAGAGATCCAATCGCTACGACATCACCATAGTCGACCGTGTCGGAGGTGGTGACGCCTTCGCCAGTGGACTCATCTTTGGCTTAATCTCAAAAGCGGATTCGGCCGAGGCGCTTGAGTTTGCAGTTGCAGCTTCATGCCTGAAACAAACAATACCTGGCGACTTCAACCATGTCAATGAAACCGAGGTAAACCAATTGATGCACGGTAGTGGATCTGGGAGGGTGCAGAGGTAATGCAACTTTCGCTTATACGACAACTCTGGGGAATCGATAAACCCTGGGATGAGGTCTTGCAAAAAATTAGGGAACTGGATTTCGATGGCATCGAAGTGGCACTCCCCTTCCTCGAACCACATCAGGATTATGTCGATTTGCAGGACAAGCGCGGACTCCAGCTAATTCCAATGATCTTCACCACGGGGAATTCTGTGCGTGAACATGTTGCTTCGTTCCGCAAGCAGCTGGAAGACGCGATCACTTTTTCGCCATTGAAGGTCACTTGCCATGATGGCAAAGACGCTTTCACTATCGACGACGCAAGACAGTACTACACGGAAGTCCTCGAAATTGAAGCTGGCCTCGGCGTAGAAGTTGCACACGAGACACACCGCGGCCGGATCCTCTACAACCCGTGGACCACCGAAGTCCTGCTAAGGGAATTTCCAAAACTCCGGCTCTGCTGTGATTTCAGCCATTGGGTTTGTGTTTGTGAAAGACTAATCGACGACCAGGAAGAGATCATCCGTCTATGTGCCGACCGAACGATCCATGTCCACGGACGTGTGGGCTACAATGAAGGGCCCCAGGTACCCGACCCTCGAGCCCCGGAATATCAGGCTGAACTAGAAGCACACGAGAGATGGTGGGATCTTATTTGGGATAGCCAACAAGAACGGGGAATTCAGTCGTCTACGTTTACACCTGAGTTTGGCCCCCCTCCTTACATGCAAACCAAGCCTTTTACTGGCGATCCTGCCTCGGACTTGTGGGTCGTTTCTAACTGGATGGCATTCCGTCAACGTGATCGGTTTGCAGATCGCGCCGCACAATAACCCACTAATGGCAGAACCCTTCGGCCAATATCACCGACTTCGACCCGTTCAGATTGAGGCTATCAAACGTCTGCATCCTATAGCCATAATCCCATGGGGTGCAATAGAATGGCACTCATATCACAATCCTGTCGGGTTAGATGGGCTCATTGCCGAATCTCTAGCGCTAGCACTTGCGAAGCAGACAGGCGGGCTCGTGTTACCACCAGTATACGTCGGCACCGACACCATAAAGGTTGCCCACGGATTTCCCCATTCTATAGAGCACTCGCAAGCGTTGGTCAAAGATCTGTGCGTCGAGTATTGCGAGCAGCTTTCCGCCGAGGGCTTCCAGGTAATCGTGATCATTACCGGACACTGCGGTGCTGGCCACAGGACTGCCCTTGAGGAAGCGTGCGAAAAGGTTGCGGACCTCGATGCCCAGGTTCTCCTAATTCCAGCTTTTGATCCTGTTAGCGATCGATACCCCGTCAACCATGCAGCAAAGGGTGAAACGTCACTCCAGATGCACACCCATCCAGGCCTCGTTGATACATCCCTGCTACCAAATGATAGAACACCAACGCTTGAACACGATGGGGTCTGGGGGGATGATCCATCCACTTCCACCGCCGAGCGCGGAGGAGACATATTAGACCTCTTCGTCGACCGTTGTGCACCAATGGTACGTGACAAACTAAAACCTGCCACATGAAAACCAGCTTGATCGGAAACACGGGCATCAGTTGCTCCCGCGTCGGCCTTGGGACGTGGGCTTTCGCCTCTCAGATTTACGGCGAGGTTCCAGAGTCCGACTCTATTGCAACGATACACTACGCTCTGGACAGCGGAATCTCTCTCTTTGACACAGCCCCCTTGTATGGCACCAAGACGGAGGACGGTGTATCTGAGACCATCCTCGGACGCGGATTGGGCAACCACCGCAAGGATGTCGTGATCTCCTCAAAATTTGGACGGTACTCCTCAGACGGAGCTGGTCCGAACTTCAATGCGAAAAGGGCACGGGAGTCGGTCGAAGGTAGCCTCCGTCGCCTTAACACCGATTATCTGGACATCCTTTTTTTTCACTCACCCTTCGGTCCAGACGAAATCCATGACGACGTCTGGGATGAATTGGGAAAGCTTAAGTCAGAAGGTAAGATTCGTGTAATTGGCCACTCAATTTCGATGTTTGAACAGACCGAGCAGATGGCCCGAGACTGGATATCCGAAAGAAAAATCGAGTTAATTCAAGTGGTTTATAGTCTGATGAACCGACAATCGACTGCTCTACTTGAATTCGCAAACTCCAAAGGTGCAGCCACGTTTGCGCGGGAATCTCTTGCCAACGGTTTTCTAACTGAGAGCATAACACGCGACACTGTTTTCGGAAGCAAGAACATCAACAAGCGCTACCCACCAGAAGAAATTGCTGAGCGTGTCGCCTACGTGGAACAGCTGGGTTTTCTGGTTCGCGACGACATCGACAACATTGCCCAAGCCGCTGTGCGTTGGGTTTTGGATAACCCAAATGTTACCTCCGTCCTGGCTGGTGCAAAGAATGTGACCGAACTCGCAGATTGGGTTGCTGGTGGACAGGCGCAGCCGTTTAGCAAGTCTGAATTGCAACGTGCCCGCGAGGCCCATAGCAGAGACTTTCAGGCCGCCTGAGTCTTCGCTCAATCGTGCTGTTCTATTTTTTCCGCAAGTTCGATCCTGCGCGCGGATTCAGTGCTGTTGCCAATTGCGGCAAAGAGAGACGCGAGGTTGCGCTGTAAACTCGCGTTGGGTTCGCTTATCATCTCCACGATCAACAGCTGGTCAATCGCCTGATGCGGACTTGACCCCTCGCGATACGCATCTGCAAGCGACAGCCTATCCCGTACGCCACGAGGATTCAGTCTTACCCTTTCCTCCAACCGAAAAACCGCTTCTTCCAGCTCCGCGAGGTGTTCAAATTCTGCTTCAATATGCGCCGCTTCTTCGGTTCGCTCAAGTCCACGCAAGGTGCGGGCAAGAACAAAAAGTGTCTGTGCCTTAACCGGCGGTTGTTCAAGGAGCGGCTGCAGGACGGTTAGCGCTTCGGCATATTGCCCGGCTGACGTCAACAACCTGCCGTAGTCTGAACGATAGAGTTTGCTGGACGGTTCGAGCTGAAACGCTCGCCTCATGTTGGCGACAGCCTGTGCGTGATCACCGTCGATCTGATCAAGTTCAGACAGCGCGGCGTAGTTGCCTGCATACGTTGGAGCGAGTTCGATCGATTTGTCCAGTGCGACACGAGCGCTGTCGTAGTTTCCAATCTGAAGATACGCACGCCCAAGGCCATGCCAGGGTTGTGGCCCCGATTCACCTGAGGCAGCACGGCGATAGAACCCAACGGCGCTGACATATTCCTGCTGGGCCACAGCGATATTCCCGAGCTCGTGCAACGGCGCGGGATGCTCCGGACGGATCTCGTGCGCTTTCTGGAATGCGGCCTGCGCTTGATCCAGCCGCCCCAAACGCAAAAAAGTATTGCCGCGCGTCAACCAGGACAGGAATTCCTGGGGATGTTCATTGACCAACCTTACCGAAAGCGAATCAGCTCGGGCAAAATTTCTATTGACGAGCGCCTCGTCTACCTGGTCGATTATCTCCGTAAGGGTAGAGTCCGCCGCTGTCTCGACTCGCTGCGATGAACTGTTCGATGTACAAGCCGACAGCATGGCGACTAGCACTAGTGCAGGCAGAAAGGTCTCGAGTCGTCTTTGTCTGATCATGATCTCGCGGTTGGACTGCAACATACGCACCGGTGACGGCTTGTCCGAACAGACGAGTTAATCGGTGAGGAAAATGCTGAGCGATCTAGGGCCGTGAGCCCCGATTACAAGAGACTGCTCAATATCCGCTGTCTTTGATGGGCCCGCGACAAAAACGCCAAATCCAACCGCAGAAAGATCGAGCCTCGCGTACGCCTCGTGCATGGTTGGAACTAGTCGCTGGCGCGAGAGGATGATTCCACAATGCTCGACAATGAATAAACCTGAGCGGTTAACAATCTCAGAATCAGAAACCCATAGTGCACCATTTTCCGCTACAGCCAGACTCGATCGACATAGAAACAGGTCCCCGCCTCGAACATCCGGCTGCTCTGCTACCAGCTTTCCTCGAGGGTGAGGAATGGTATCATCAGCAAGCAGAATTTCTTCATGTTCTGCCGAGTGCGCTTGCAGGGTATCTGCCAACTCGAGCCGATTGCAATCGAGAACCCGACTGCCCGCAAGCTCCGCCATTCTGATGAATTCAGGGACAAGATCCCCCCACTCCTCCTGCGGCTCCCGCCGGGCCACCGGAGAACTACTGACGGGTTTGCCAGTAGCGATCCTGTGCAAGATTTTTTCTCGCGAGTCTCTACCCATTGTTTTCGCGCTGTCTGTCAGCAAGCATCTTTGCAAGGGATTCTTTTGGCTTTGGCGGGACGTCTCGTTGTTCTAGCCATTCTCTTAAAGGTCCGGGGAGATACTTCAGCAACCGGCTGTATCCGATTTTGCTCATCAGTTTGAATAGACGCGGACTTGCCATAAGGCGCGTGCCAATGCCAACCCACGCCGGACGACTCTTACCACGCTTAATCTCCTGTCGCCACAAAAAAAGCTGCCGATGAATGTCGATCTTGACTGGACACACGTCTGTGCACGAACCGCACAGGGTTGAGGCGAAGGGCAGGTCACCACTCGAATTCGGATCAAAACCGGGATTGATGATGGCCCCTATTGGTCCGGGTAATGTCGCACCGTAACTGTGGCCACCGCTGCGCCTGTAGATCGGGCAGGTGTTCATGCAAGCCCCGCACCGAATGCACTTGAGCCCATTCCGGAATCGAGACCTCGCAAGGTGCTCCGTTCTACCATTGTCGACAAGGATGACGTGCATTTCTGCGCCAGGCCTGGGCGCCTGCACGTGCGACGTATAAATGGTTACTGGCTGTCCCGTTGCGCTTCGAGCGAGTAGGCGAAGAAAAACCCCAAGATCCTGAACCTGAGGAATAATCTTTTCTATCCCCATGCATGCGATATGCACCGGAGCCAGGTGCATCCCGAGGTCCGCATTGCCTTCGTTTGTGCAGACCACGATTCCTCCGGTCTCCGCGACACCGAAGTTGACCCCCGTGATTGCCGCATCAGCCGAAAGAAATCTGGCTCGAAGGTCCTGCCGGGCCGCCTCAGTAAGATTCTGCGGATCCGATTCGCCAGCTGGCGTACCGAGCTTCTTGTGAAACAACTCTCCAATCTCATGTTTCCGTACATGTATGGCGGGCATAACGATATGGGAAGGAGGTTCATCTCTAAGCTGAACTATTCTCTCACCAAGATCGGTGTCGGTGACATCAATACCGAGGCCAGCAAGATGGTTATTCAAGCCACATTCTTCCGTCAACATGGACTTACTCTTGACGACTGTCCGAGCCTTGTGCCTTGCAAGAATATCCGCGACTATCCTATTGTGCTCGTGCGCGTCCTCCGCCCAGTGGACCTCAATTCCACGCGCGCTGGCATTAGATTCAAACTGAACCAGGTACTCATCCAGATTGGCGAGTACGTCGTCCTTAATAATTGAAGCGCACGTCCGTAGCTCTTCCCAGTCACCAACGGCACCAGCGGACGCGTCCCTTTTTTGCCGAACATGCCATAAGGAAGCATCGTGCCAATCGGCCCTCGCTTCGTCGGCAACAAAAGCCGCAGCTTTGCCGGCATGTCCTGCGTAAATATTCATGCTGTTGCCTGTGCCATCAACTCGGCGATGTGCATTGCCTTGACGTCCAGAGATCTCCGGCGCGCTAATCCCTCGAGATGCATCAGGCATGACATGTCTGCGCTCACAATGAACTCGGCGCCCGCCTGTTTGTGATCTCTCAGGCGATCCCATCCCATTTTTACGGAAATTGCTTTCTGGGAAACAGCAAAGGTCCCCCCAAATCCGCAACACTCATCAGGCCTTTCGAGCTCCACCAACTCCAGATCTGAAATGCTGGTAAGCAGGTCTCCAAGAACATCGGCCCGCTCGCTTTTCATCTCGGAAGGAGGCCCCAGCCCCAGACCCCGAAGACCATGACACCCTTGATGCACTCCAACCTTGTGCGGAAACGACCCACCTATAGATCGGACACCGATAACATTGTAGAGGAATTGGCAAAGTTCGAACGTTCGATCTGAAATGGTCGATGAAGCCTCACCCCCCACATGCTCGACAATGTGGAGTGCACAGGATGCGGACGGGGTAACTACGTAGTCGAATTGCCTAAAATCGTGCTGTAGCTTCGACTCAACACGACCAGCCTCCGATGCAAAACCAGCGTTCGCGAAGGGTTGGCCACAACAGGTCTGATCTGCGGGAACGGTCACCGTGCATCCGAATTTCTCTAACAGGTCAAGAGAGGCAATTGCAACCCGCGGGTAGTATTGTCTGACGTAGCACGGGATGAACAATCCGACATTCATCGGAGGAAGGCTTCGGTCAAACCGCCATCTACTGTTATTACCTGCCCGGTGGTCTTAGCCAGGCGATCGCTGATCAACAAGAAGACTGCCTCCGCCTGATCCATGGTGGTCACCTTCTCCTTGGTAAGTGTGCGGTTGGCATAAAAGCTTGCCAGTTTGTCCCGGAGCGTCTCGGTGGATTCTGATTCATCGAAATCGATGTTGTACTTGGTAAGTGAGGCGATCACTCTATCGCGCGGAAACATGGAGCTGCCGCCAACTACCGTCGCGGGTGCGAGCCCGTTAACCCTAACGAGAGGAGCCAGCTGGATCGCCAGTTCCCGGATGAGGTGGCTTGCCGCGGCTTTGCTCGTATCGTACGCGAGGCTGCCCTTCTTCGCAACTGCTGCATTAACACTTGTGGTAAGAACCAGCGATCCCTTCAGATTTTGTTCTCGCCAAATTTTTTCTGATTCGTCGGCAACGAGGTGCGCGCCAATCACATTAACGGCGAAAGTTCTACTCCACAACTCGTCTGAAACCCATCCGTCCTTGTCAGGCGTTGGGTACATCCCAGCCGTCACTACAACATCATCGAGTCCGCCGTAGGCCATCAAGATATTCTCCATGGCCGCGGCGATTGAATCCCGCTTGGTGATATCGGCTTGCAGTCCGATGATGTCGCCCGAACCGGAAATACCAGTTCCTGCGACCCCGATCCCGACCCCAACGGAATCGCTAACCTCATTTGCGACATCACGAGCAAGGTCGCCATCCAGATCCAGCGCAACGACTGTGGCTCCGTCCGCAATTACGCGGTCGACTACCTCGCGTCCTATTCCGCTGCCAGCTCCAAACACGGCAACAATTTTCCTGGCTAGCTCTTTCTCCGGGGGCTTCCGTTTCAACTTCGCCTCTTCCAACAACCAGTACTCAATGTCGAACGCCTCTTGTTTCGGGAGCGCCGTATATTCTGAAATAGCCTCCGCACCACGCATGACCTCAACTGCTGCGTTGTAAAACTCAGCCGTTACTCTGGATTCGCTTTTATTCTTGCCCCAGGCGATCATGCCAAGCCCGGGAATCAAAACAACGGTCGGCGAAGCCGGACGGATCGCCGGGGAATCACTTCTTTTATGTTTTTCGTAGTAGTCCCTGTAGTCAGTCCTGTATTGGACCAAACCCTTAGCGAGTTTGTCCTTTAGAGCCTGCAAATTTTCTGAGGACGGGTCCCAGTCCACATAGAGAGGTTTGATCTTGGTGCGGAGAAAATGGTCAGGACAAGATGTACCCATCTCCGCAAGACGGGCCGCATCCTGTGAATTGACAAATTCCAGAATCTCGTCTCTCGTCTCGACCGTCCCAATAAACTTCTTCTCCGTGCTCACCTGCCCGCGAAGCCACGGGAGCAATTCGACAAGCACCTTCTGGCGTCGGACTGGATCTAACGACGTGTACTTTTGACCGCCAAATGTCTCGTCTCCCCTATTATGTTTTTCGACGAAGGCAGCGGCTTTGTCGATCAACTCGAGTGAAAGCAGGTAACAATCTTTGTCCGTCTCCGCCCAGTTGATTAATCCATGCCCGCCCAGGATTATTCCCCGCGCCGCCGGATTTTCGCGGCAGATCCGTTGCATTTCCAATCCGAGCTCAAAACCTGGTCGTTGCCAATCAACCCACTCGACATCCGAGCCGTAAACTTGCTTTGTTAGTTCGCGGCCGTTCTTCGCAGTCGCTATCGCGATGCACGACGTGGGATGTGTGTGATCAACAATCTTGTGTGGAATAAATGCGTGCAATGGGGTGTCGATTGACGAAGCGCGCGGGTTCAGGTTAAACGTGCAATGCGGATACATCCCAACCATCTCATCCTCAGCAACCGTCTTCGCTCCCCGATTCTCCTTCGCAGCGTATAGCTGCTGCAGTGCAACCAGTTTTTCCTGATACAGCGATGAAAAATTCTCCCGCCTGGCGGTACGCAGATCACCCCCTGACCCCTTGACCCACAGAACTTCCGCCTCCGCTCCGGTTAGAGGATCAACCTCGACAACCTTTGAAGAAGTATTCCCTCCGCCGGTATTAGTAATCCTCCAGTCTTGCCCCAAGAGATTGGAACGATATACCAACCGCCCCAACGCGTCCAGACCTTCTACCTGCTTGTCATCCCACAAATTTGTAACGTGCGCAAATTCCATTTCCACCTTAATGTCTTTTCATCATCGCCAGTGCTTTAATTTCCTGGCAAATACGTTTTTAGTTTACTACTTCGTCGAACAACTGTTCGTATATCCATACCCGGATCAAGATCATTCATTGAGCGGGCCTGAACCAACAGATTCCCGAGAGCAGAAGATTCGGCTGGACCCGCCACCACCGTTACACCAATGGCATCTGCAGTCAACTGGTTCAGCAGCTCGTTGCGCGAACCCCCACCAACGATATGCAGGGTGATGTCATCCGGAAGTTCTGCCAGGTCCAGGAGTTTGCCGAATTTTTCTTTATACCCGGCCGCAAGACTATCCATTAGTAAGCGGACCAGTTCTCCCTGATTCTCAGGCTTGGAGCGCCCCGACTTTTCACATTCGGCATGCACTTTGGCAACCATGTTACCAGGCTCGGCAATAACAGGACTATCAAGATTAATAACCGAACCGGTCAGTCCGGCGTTGATAGCGGCGGCCATCAGTGTCTCGTATGATGTCTCAAGACCCTGCATGCGCCATTCCCGGATGCATTCTTCAAGCGGCCACATCCCGGTCATATTTTTCAGGAATCGAACGGTGCCATCCAGGCCGAGTTCGTTCGTATAGCTTTCGGTAAACGCCTCACTGGAAAGATTTGGCCGCGAAACCTCGGTGCCAATCAAAGACCAGGTACCCGAACTGATGTAGGCGAAGGGCGCACCGGGTTCGGCAGGGATGCCAGCTACTGCGCATGCTGTATCGTGGGTCAAACCGCACACAACTGGTACACCTCGACTCGCATCCGTCCCACTAAAAACGGTACCCGATTCAACGATCCGCGGAAATCTTCGCGCGTCCATTCCCAGCTCGGCAATTAAATCGGCAGACCATTGTCTAGATTGCGCATTCACCAACCCTGTTGTGCTCGCATTCGATATCTCAACGACGGGTTCACCAGACAACAAGTAGTTGAAATAGTCACCAACCAGAATTCTGCTGTCCGTCTCCCGGACGA
This sequence comes from Rhodothermales bacterium, assembly GCA_965224105.1. Lineage (GTDB taxonomy): Bacteria > Bacteroidota > Rhodothermia > Rhodothermales > JABDKH01 > CBDCYH01. The sequence continues at coordinate 1,096,103 of CBDCYH010000001.1, forward strand.
GGTCGGGCTCTTCTTGTAAATCAGTGTAGATCTGATAGATCGTGTTGAATGGAAGAAACTGAATACCAGCAATAGAATAGAGCCTGGCCGGTTCAACCAGAGTGTGCACCTCCTCAATGAATGCGGCGGTCCGACTGTCGCGGTAACAAAACGGATTCCGTACGGGACTCCCATCTTTTCTGATCGGAACGTAGTCAACCGCCCACGAATCGACGGAAATACTCCTTAATGTCGTTTGCTCGAGTGCAAGATCAATGCTGCGTTTTATGTCCGCCCAAATCTTGTCTATGTCCCAATATAGATTCTCGCCTTCGTTCAGGACCGGAGTTGGGAATCTGTAGATCTCCTCCGCTTCGATTTTGGAGTCGCGGAGAGTACCGAGGATCGCGCGCCCTGACGACGCGCCGAGATCAATCGCCAGGTATGAAGTATTCATGCTCGCAACAACCCGTGTCTACAAACTTTGCGGCGGAGTGTACGCGGATTCTTGCCGCTTCTTGGCTACGTCGGCGCGATAACCGGATGATCGGAAGGACTCGATAGGACGAATAGCACCCCCACCGCGCCGACGAACTTCACCCACCAGCGCTCCGACATCTGTTTCAAAAGCCGTGGTAAGGATTCGCTCGGCCATGATAACGTCATTGGATGTCTGGCACTCCGACAGCTTCTGCCGATCTACAAGTAGAGCTTTAGCGAATGCCTTTTGTAATGCATCAACAGTTTGCAACAACGCCTCGATTGGATCTTTGACGTTGTGACTCTGGTCTATCATGTAGGCAGGATTGAACCCACCAGCCGCATCAGCATCCTTAGCCGCATCAACCAGTTCATTGAAGACCAGGAATAATTGATAGGGCCTTATCGAACCGGTGGTCAGGTCGTCGTCCCCGTACTTGCTGTCATTAAAATGAAACCCTCCAAGCTTGCCAGCAGAAACCAACCGGGCAACAATCATCTCAATGTTCGTGTTCGGCAAGTGGTGGCCAAGATCGACCAGACATCTTGCTCGTTCGCCAAGATTTTGAGCAAGCATAAGAGAAGTCCCCCAATCCTGGACGACTGTCGAATAGAATGCGGGTTCGTACGGTTTATGCTCTGTGAACAAGCTCCAATGGTCTGGCAGCGAGGCGTACGCTTTCTGCAGGCATGCCAACACTCTCTCGTATCCCTTGCGCAGGTGCATCTGACCCGGATAGTTGCTGCCATCCGACAACCAGACAGTAATCGCATCCGATCCAAGCGATTCGCCCACCTGTATAACATGCAGAATATGACTGGTTGCCTGTTCCCGAACAGCGGCATCAGTATGAGATAACGATCCGAACCGATAGCTCAATGCCTGTTCGGGTTGGTCCTGAAACGTGTTGGAGTTTACTGCATCGAACCCAAGGTTTCGTGACTGAGCAAACTCTCGAAGCTCGGTGGGGTCATCCGGCTCATCCCAGGGAATGTGCAATGACACCTTGGGAGTCGAGCAGACAAGCTTATGGATCACCGCGATGTCGTCAAATTTTTCGAACACGTTTCGCGGTTGGCCCGGTGTGGGGAATCTGCCAAATCTCGTCCCGCCTGTCCCGAGTGCCCAGGATGGCACTGCCACCTCGAAGGCAGCAACCTCTTCAACAACGGACTCAATATCCAAACCACGGTCGGCCAACACGGAGCCAAGGTGGTCGAAATCTCGAGTGTGCGCACTCAGACAGGAACCGTTGTCGCTGTCAATGAAATCTCTAGTAGTCATTTGTTTCAGGCTACCGCCCCTCGAACAGATCGCGACCAGCGACGAGAGCTCGCATTTTTGCATCCGCGATCGATCGCTTTAGCATCCAGAATCCACAATCCGGATGCACATATTTTATTCGGTCGACTCCAACATGGCTCGCTGCCTGCTCAATTCTTTTCGCTACCAGCTCGGGTGATTCAACAACCGTAGTTTTGATATCGATCACCCCAACGCCGAAACCGATATCATCGCGTAACTTAGCGAGGCGTTTCAGTTCATCGTAACCGCGAAATGCAAACTCCATGACCATGTGGTCTACGTGAAGCTTGTTGATGTATCCAACGAGCGCATCCCACGTTCCTTTCTGGACAGACTGGCCGCCGTAGTTCCCAAAGCAGAGATGCACGGCGGGTGTAGTCTTAACCGCGTCAAGGATTATGTTCAAGGCGTCCGCAGCCCAGCCCGCCTCATCAGGGTGGCCCGGAAGATTTGCCTCGTCAAGCTGGACGATTTCTGCATCAATTTCCCCCACCTGCGACGCGATAACCTCCGCGATCGCTGCTGCGAGTGCTCCGCGGTCACCGTAGTGGCGATCCAGAAGCGTTTTCGAAAGCATATGGGGACCGGTAATTGTGAATTTCAGCGGAGAGTTGGTGAGTCGACGCACCCGCTGGAAATCTGTAACCAGATCCAGCCCGCCTTCGCCAATCGGTCCATCAACGGATGCAGCCGGTTGTTTCCGGAAACCCATCCCGGACAGTTTTTGGAAATCGCGCACGTCCTGGCGATTCACATCCGCCCGCACATTCTCCAACGGCCGGACAAAGTATTCAATCATCCCATTGGTCTCCGGATGATTGATGTCAAACCGATACAACTCGCCGTCTGCTACAACGTCCAACCCCGCCAGCTCCTGCGTTTTTAGTACAACTGCAGTCGCATCTGTGAGAGCCTGGCGACTCGGTGCGGCAACGAGCCAATCGATAATCGGATACGATCCGACAACCGTTGTTTTGATTTTTGGTGATCCCATACTTCTCGACTTTCCCCAAAGTTGCTCGACGAAAAATACAACAATCGTCTTTCAACATCGACAGACCTGCGCCTTCTTTGCGGCGTCCTAACGCTCGCTACCATATATGGAATAGCGCCCTTATGCTTTGCTCCACACATCAACCTGTCACCGACTTATATTCCGAACAATGCAACACAGGATATCTCCTACCATGAAAACAGAGCTGGATCGGCGTGAGTTTGTCAAACGAACCACGGTTGGTGTCCTGGGCTTGTCGGGGGTACTCACCGCGTGTGACAACTCCTCCTCCGCCCAAGCTAGAACACACCCCTACCTGCACATCAGAAATACCGTGGGCAACAAGTTGCGGACGGTTGCAGATGTTTCCCAGTCCATCGAAAGTGGTCATTCCAAAACACTGTGGTCGAGTATCCTCAAAACAGCGGAAGGAGAGATTGGCAGCCCATCCCTACTGGCGTCATCGATGGTCCAGGACAGAAGTGCTACACAAGCCAGGCTGGAGAATCTCGACTTCATTATCTGCGAGGCTGCGGGGAAGCGGATAACTCGGAATGCACTCGCCTACCTGCTCACGGGTCGGGAGGATTTCAAGCGCACTGCATGGAATCAGCTACAAACGATTCTCGATCCGGATCGCTGGCCTGATTGGATCGACCAGGCCCACCTGCGATTCGGACATCCGGCTGGCCTCCGGACGGGGATGCTTGCGCACGACGCGGCACTCGGGTTTGATTGGTTGTTCCAGGGTCTCGACGATACAGAGCGAAGGTTCGTTGTCGATGGGTTGCTGAGAAGAGCGGTTGAGCCCTTCCTGCGATCTCTGGAGCAAGACCCCTGGTGGATGCATGACCTCAACAACTGGGCCACGACAATCTGCGGTGGACTCGGTGTCTGTGGAATGGCGCTGGACGGACATGACGACTCATCCGCAGAATTGATTCGCATAGCGACAGATACGATGCTCGCCTACTTGCAGTTATACGGCAGCGAGGGAGAGTTCAGCGAGTCTCCGGCATACGCCAACGCCACCCTGCGACCTGTCGAATATTTTCAAGCCCTCCTATACTGGTCTGGAGGACGCGAAGGGCAGATTGCAGGGTGGCCCTTCGTTGACACGTGTTACTGGCTCAAATACCTAACGCTTCCGCCGGGGCGCGTCGCGGCCTTCGGCGACAGCCGAGCATATGCAAAACCCTGGACAAAACACGTGGCCGCGATTGCCTCGGCGTCCCGGGATGGGATCTTGCAACAATTCTACCTCGACTACAATAGCGGCGCGGCCGGAGACCCCCTCGAATTACTGTGGTACGACGATTCCCTCGCAGGAGAAAACTCAGATTCCATCCCGCTCGGTCGCGTCTACCCAGCCTACGGCGGATGCGTGTCAAATCGCACGAGCTGGGATCCGAACGAAACCGAATGCATCGTTTATGGAAAAGCATCGCGCGAGGATAATCACGAGCACCATGATGCAGGAAGCCTATGCATTGATGCGTATGGGGAACGACTCGTTATCGACCCAGGAAGTCCCTCCTCCTATCCGCCAGATTTCTTTGAAGACGAAAGATGGAATTACTACAATGCCGGAATTGTTGGGCACAACGTGTTGATGATTGAGCAGAACGAAATGCGCTTGCCCGACTGGCAACGAGGCGACGGACCAAAGCAAAACCTGCATGAAATTACCGGCCGCTTTGTCAACTCGGATTTCTCACCTGCTGGCGGCTGGTGGCAAATGGATCTAACCAACGCTTACCACGACGTAGTTGCGATCAAAAGGACGGTTGTGCACCTATTCCCCGGATATATTGCGGTCCTTGATACAGCCCAACTTCCCACAGCGTCCGATATCTCTCTGCGGTGGCACACAATCAACGAAGCCGAGCCGGATGATGATCACGCATTCGTTGTCCTAGGTCGGAAAGGCCAACTCTCGGCGCAAGTGATCCCGCTTGAAGGGGAAATCCGGAGTCGGAGAAAAGAACACAGCTACCAAAGTCCGTTTGATAAGGATCGAGCAGGCGAACTACTAGAGCAAAGAAACGAAAGCTATGTCGAGGTTTTAACCCGCGCAGAATCATTCACGGCGCTGACCGTATTTGCCTTGTCCAAGATTGCCGAACCACCCGGATCCTGGGAAAGATCGAGCACCAAATCCGCAATCAGTCACGGATCAGTTGAATGCACTTGGACCGAAGACTCTCTCACACTGCGAAACGTAGAGTCTGAACAAACAGTGCGAGCGACTTTAGCGTGACAGTGCCGCCTCTGTTGCAAGAAGGATTGCGCCGTGTACAACCACCTCGTCCCCCAGGCTTGTCTTGCATAGTTCGAATGACCCTTTAAGCGGTTCGTAGACCAGCTCATCAACCTTTGCGCCTAAAGGCGTAAGAAACAGCTCCGTCGCGGCGTTGGGAACTCCTCCGCCCACAACAATAATTTCAGGGGCGACAAGTGCGATCGCCTGGGAGATTGCCCAGGCCAAATCATTGACTCCTGCGGTCACAGCCTGTTGCGCCAACGAATCCCCCGTCGCGGCTAGGTCAAAGACCTTTTCTGCTGATGTTTGCCGACCGGCACCTGCGCCATCGATGTTGACCAGCGAGTTATAGGTCTTCGCGATCCCCGGGCCAGAAGCGGTCGATTCGACGGTTCTGTAAGAACCATCTGGTTCCGGGATTTGCAGATGACCCAACTCCATTACCGCGGGCCTGGTTGGGCCAAAGGGCGTCCCGCTTACCACCAGGCCTGCTCCAACACCCGTTCCGACGGTTACGTATAGTACGCGGTCAAATGTCCTACCTACACCGACAATCGCTTCCGCGAGGGCCGCCGCGTCACAATCGTTAGCAACCGAAACGGGAGTGGCAGACCCAAGTATCGCTCGAATCCAATCGGCAATATTGAAATACGCCCAACCTGCCACCTGATTACTGAGGAGGGTAACTCCGTTCCTGCGATCTACAGGGCCACCGAATCCGATCCCGACGGCGTCAATGAGATGGGTCTCTCTTATACTGCGTAATATTGTCTCAAGTTGTTCTCTGATGCGCTCGGCTCCCTGGGTTCGATCAATCTCACTACGCTCCAATGCTACAAGTGCCACTCCGGCTTCTTCAGCAACTCCTACCTGGAGTTTGGTACCTCCTATCTCAATTCCAATCAACACGAGCCAGAATCGGCCTGAACTACGTGGGCGAACTCAACCAATCTGATCGCGCGAGCAATAAAGCCGTCCATCTCGTTGATCGCAGATTGGTGCCCTTCCTCCGAAAAACCTGCGCAACAGTCTTCAACAACCAATACTTCGTAACCCAACTGGTATGCATCGGTCGCTGTCGAGCGGACGCACCACTGTGTTGTAATACCTGCTAAAAACACGCGCGTCGTTCCGAGGTGCCGTAGGAGAGAGTCCAGGCTGGTCTTGTGGAAGGCGGAAAACCTCTTCTTAACTAGTATCCTGTCGTCAGGGGCTACCTTCAATTCTGCAAGCAGTTGACACCCGGGGGTTCCAATGATTGTGTACGCCCTGCCCTCCTTCTTCATGTGCGGAAACGCGTCTGAGAGATCTTCAGCAAACTCTTGCCGCACCCAAACAATTTCGACCTCGAGGCCTCTGGCTAGGCCAGCCAATGTATTCGTCCGCTCTACCAATTCCTGCCTCCGTGAAGGCAACTCGCTGTCTGGCCATAGTTTCTTGTCAAAGTAGTCCTCAAGCAGGTCTACAACTATTACGGTCGACAACATGTACGTTCTGTCTTGAGACTAGAAGGCGGGTACGATTTCCTGCACGTCACGCCGGTAAACCCACGTTCCTTCCGTAACATAATGCGTAGCGATCGCTCGACGGAATCTGGATGCCGACCTATTCCCGTACGAACCGTGGATTGTTTTGCCTCCGAAGAAAACTCCTGCTCCTTTGGGTACCGTGAGGCGCACGATTTCCATGTCGTTGATTCCGTCGATTTCAAAAGAATACATTTTCTCCTTCCATTCTTTCCCGTCGGGATCGCTCATATCATATATGATCTCCCACGAATCGTGATCATCGACATTTTCAGTCCTGTGCGTTGGAAAGAGCTCCTCTCGGATGTGGCTTCCCGGGACAACACACAAACCCCCGTTCTCAGCATCGGTATCGGTTAGAGCAATCCAGCATGCGATGAGCGTTTGCGGATTGCACGGGAGATAGTGCAGGTCCTGATGCATGGCAACCCCGGTTCCACCAACCGCGGCATCACCGGCTGGTGCCTTTTCCAGATACATTGTTTGCACGACGTACGGCTTTCCTCCAGCCAATTCTTCCACGATTGCTGTCGTCATCGGATTGTTGGCGACTCGCTTCCACATCTGGTCATCTTTGTGATGGAGTAGGTTTTCTCTCCATCCTTCGGGCTTGCCTTGTGCCTCGTACGCCACAAACGAGTCCACAAAAGCCTCGTCTAGCAAATTCTCAACAACAAGGTAGCCGTTCTTGTGATATGACTGAATGTCGGCTTGGGATAATTCGATTGTTGCCATTTTAGTTTACGCGTTCTATCTGATAAAATATTTCGTAACTCAAAGTCTCTCCACGAGCATGCCACCGTCAACCAGAATGGAAGTGCCCGTGGAGTAGGGAAAGTCTCCTCGGACGAATGCCGCTACGGCGCGGCCCACATCGTCTGGTAATCCCCATCTATTCTGCAGCGCCAGGCCAGCCTCAAATTTTTGATCGTACTTCTCCTTAACGCCACTCGTCATGTCTGTTGCAATGATGCCTGGACGAATTTCATACACCGGAATCCCTACCTCGGCCAGTCGCACGGCGAATAATTTGGAAGCCATCGATTGACCCGCCTTGGAGATACAGTAATCTCCCCTGGACGGCGAAGCAACCGTAGAAGAAATCGATGTTATGTTGATGATGCATTTTTCGCCGTTCGGTCTGTCGTCCGCGATCATCGCATTAGCGACTTCCTGGGTCAGGAAATAGGGGCCCTTCAGGTTAATGTCGATTACCCAGTCAAAACTGTCGACCGTCGCCTCCAACAGATCCTGTCGCTTGGACGGCGCAACCCCAGCGTTATTAACCAGCACATCAATGTGCCCGAAATGTCGCACAGCATCTCGCACGAGTTTTTTTCTGTCCGCGTCATCACTTACGTCAGATTGAAAGTAAGCCACCTCAGTGCCATGTGCCCGAAGGTCAGATATGACTGGCTTGACGTCCGTCTCAGCTTTCCTTCCGGTCAACGCTAGAACGCAGTTTTCTCCGGCGAGAGCTTTCGCGATGCCGAGCCCAATACCTCGACATCCACCTGTGATAAGTGCGACTCGTTTCATTTATCGGTTTGATTCTTTAACTCAGACTTTTCTAAGATCGGGCACGTCTACCCATTCTCGTTTTCTCCACGAATCTAGCCCCAATTCCGCAAGCTGCACGCCCTTGGCCCCTTCCAATAAGTCGTATTTGAAAGGAGTATCTGCTACCACATGCTTTAGAAACATTTCCCATTGCACCTTGAAAGCATTGTCGTATGACTTACCGTCGTCGACCTTTTCCCAGCTTTCAAAAAATTGAATGGGCTGGGGGACATCTGGATTCCAAACCGGTTTAGGTGTTTCTGCATACGACTGCGTAAAACACTCCCTCAGTCCCGCCATGGCAGAACCCTCTGTACCGTCAACCTGAAGAGTGAGCAAGTCATCTCGTCGGACCCGCACGGTCCAGGAAGAATTAAACTGGGCGATTACTTCGTTGTCAAGTTGGAAAGTTGTGTACGCAGCATCATCAGCGGTGCATGTATACTCGTTTCCGTTCTCATCCCATCGCTTTTTGATGTGAGTTGCTCCTAGGCACGACAGCGCCTGGACATCTCCAAACAAGTTATCCAAAACATACCGCCAGTGACAAAGCATGTCCAGCATAATGCCACCTCCATCTTCAACCCGGTAATTCCACGACGGGCGCTGTGCTTCCACGCGATCGCCTTCAAAAACCCAATACCCAAACTCACCACGAACCGACAAAATCTTTCCGAAAAAACCATCGTCGATAAGTGATTTTATTTTCAACAAACCCGGCAGCCAAAGTTTATCCTGTACTACTCCGTGTTTGACACCAGCGGCTCGGGCCAACGAAAAAAGTTTGTACGCATCTTCAGTTGTGAGCGCCGTTGGCTTTTCGCAGTAAACGTGTTTGCCTGCGTTAATCGCTCTGGAGCAATCTGGTACACGCCTCGATGTAGCCTGCGCGTCGAAATAAATCTGACAATCGTCCGCGGCCAGGGCTTCATCCAGGTTTGTCGTCCAGCGAGTCAATCCCGCCCGCTCCGCAAGCTTTTTCAGCTTTTCAGGGTTACGCCCAACCAACACAGGTTCCGGAATTATCCTGGATCCGTCGTCCAGTCGCACACCACCCTGGTCACGGATCGCTACAATCGATCTAAGCAGGTGTTGGTTAGTACCCATCCGCCCCGTTACTCCGTTCATCGCTATTCCAACATGGATATCTTGCATAGGTCGTTGTTGAAAACTCGTTGTTAAACTATTTGTGATTGCGAACCGCTTGGTAGTGCGGGGGCATCTACGCCCGCTCGCGGGAGTGTCCCATCAAGCTCCTGTCGCCAATGAGCAACGTCTCCAGCAGGCCCGTAGCAGTAAATCATTTTCATTGGCGAGTCACCTGTGTTTGTTAACTGATGATACTCTCCTGACGGGATGTGCACTGTCTGACCGGCCATTATCGTTGCTCGCTCGCTACCAAGACACATCTCCCCCTCGCCCTCGAGGATCATATACACCTCCTCCTGTTCCTGGTTATGCCACGGTACCTGACCACCACCAGGTTCAAGGACAACGAAGCCCAGAGAGAAATTCTCGCATTGAATAGGAGAAGAGCCACCCGCTACATTTTTGGTAATCCGTCTGGCCGGATAAGCACGTCCACTCATTTCGCGAATATCTACAATTGTCATGGTGGGAAAGTAGGTTTTAGGCAGAGATCAGACTTCGGCCCGGTTGATATTGAAGAACGTTAAGTAATCCCCTCCTCTTGCCACACGCTCAAGATAAAGTGCGGCCTCCCGCAGGTGATAATCTCCCCACATCACCGACTCCCCACATGGTACTTTCTTGCCTGCAGGCACATGATCCCAGCCATTCGGCCAGTGATACACGCCATGCAACAGAAGCCCTTGATGTTCGGCGTCGAATGACAGATATGGTTCACTCAGCAAGGTGTCAAGAACCTTCAGCCCAGCGTCCCAATACTTTTTCCCATCGCCTCCACTTCCCAGGTATTTTCCAAGACGCATTAAACCCTGGGATGCGATAGCCGCCGCGGAACTATCTACGGGTTCAAATTCATTGTAAGGATCTGCCCTTCGCTCTTCCCATCCTGAAAGATGATACAATCCGGGTGCACCCGTGTCCCAGTAGGGTACTCCGCAGGCCGCTGCGGCAAACTCGATGTAGAATTCACTCGTTACCCTGCCTGCCCGTTCCAACTGTTCCGCTAAATCCTTTTTTGAGAGCCTAACACCAAACTCATCATCGCTGACGGACTCAAGGAATTCCAACTGCTCGGCGCAACCGCATATAATCCAGGCGAGACCGCGCGTCCAGGTTGAGAATGCCGAATACCCTTGTTGCGTGCTCGGACATCGATACGCGCCGTTCACCGGATTGAAAATGCTTTCGTGCACGACGCGACCTGCAACATCATACAGGTCTCTACCCTCCCCGTAGTACACATTGTACTTCAATGTTGCGACAATATGTTGGGCCATCCGGTCAAGGAGTGAGATCATCACATCCTGCTCGCCGCGTAGCGTGTGCCCTAGCATATGGCCGACCGACAGCGACCGCATAGATCTCAAAGTATCCGAAAAAAGAGAGTGGGGGCCGTTAAATGAATGAACAAAGCCGCCGCCGGGAATCGAGGTCCACCTGTCGGCCTGCACCGCACCCGAGCACATAAGCGCAAGCCTTCCATAGTCCTCCATCCACTTGTCTCTCGGAAGCGTACCCTCCGCAATAAGCCTGAGGAGATTGCCAAACGTGCTAATGTTGTTGAATCCGTGGTCATGTACTCCGGTATGGGTAACATGCGCTGGCATTTTTGCAGTAATCCGCTTGAGGGCGAGGTCCAGGAAATATTCATCCCGTGTAGCATCAAATTGGAGGAGGCTAGACCCATACACAAACCCTTCCGTCCAATCAGTCCAACCTCGCGCCGTATATTCGCCGTCGATGGTGAAGACAGGGGCACTATCCCACTCCTCCATCGCGGCATCGATCGACCGAATTTTTCCGGCCGACACGTTCCACATCGTCCCGATTTTATCAAGCAGGGATGGGAGATCCGTACGTTGACTAAGATCAATCAAAGCTATACAAGCTGGATGAATTTCGATCCGCGGAGAGGCTCTCCTTTCTTCGAGCTAATGGTTGGGCTAAAGGGGCCATCCATTTTTTCATCGCCGGCGAAGGTTATCCCATCGGGGATGAAAATCGCAACCATTGCGCGCCGCACCTGATTAGTTGTATTGGCGTTAGCATAGTGGAAGGTTAGCCCGTGGTGAAAGGTGCAGCTTCCGGGCGTAAGCTCGACTGGAACAGGGTTCCACAACTCTCGCTGTTCGTCTGTCAACTGGTTCCACAACTCCTTGCCGTCTCCAGTAAACGACACCGGTTCGAACTCGCCCCAGTTTTGAGAGCCAGCGATGAATTGCATGCAGCCACGTTCGATTGTCACGTGATCCAACGCCATCCAGCATGAAAACATGCCTCCCTCTTTTGATGGCCAGTACGGCTGATCCTGATGCCATGGAGAGGGAGCACTCGGACCCGGCTCTTTGATCAAGGCCTGATCATGATACAGCCGAATTTCTTCAGATCCGCTCAGGGCTGCGGCCATCTTTGCAACTCGGCCGCCGGTGAGATAATCCTTGACCGCCGGATGGTACTCCCAAAGATTAAGCATCTGTAGAATCTTTTCATGTCCCCCTCCATCACCACCGGCCAGATCGCGGACAAAACCCTTCTTGTTCTCGGACGCCCGCCCAAGAGCGGTTCGTAGAAGCTCGACTTCATCCTCGTTTAATACGTTGTCGAATTGAACGTATCCATTCTTTCTAAAGAACTCGATCTTCGAATCACTCACGTGATAGGGACTCGCAAAAAGTTGTTGCACATTTGCCTCGTTCATTTTTCTCTCCTCATTTGGTGCGTTGGGTTGCCGCTAGTCCAACCGAACGCTGTCTGTAATCGTTAATGTCTTGAAGTTCAGGTGTCTCTGCAGCTTACCATACGTCAGTGTTAATTCTTCGCTGTCCCGATCTGCAGTCATGAACGGTCCGTCGTAGAGAGGCCATCGTTCATAGTCCACTGGTTTTCCATTTATTACCGGCACATCACCATACGTCACCTCAATGGAGTGACCTCGCAGGGTTTCAAACTTTACCTGCGGAAGCGGATCGACCGAGGTATGTATTTCGAGATGCCGAACCCGATCCTGGAACTGATCGAAGGAACCGTCTTGATCTGCCGTACCAACCTGCAGGACCCCGCCGTTCTTGAGGTGCGGACTGAAAAGGCGCTTATCACCTCCTTCCTCATCTTGCCACTCGTAGCGCTCAAGCGGATAGAACGCGATGTAGGCGTCGCCTCCACGAGCGAATATCCAGCCACTCGGGTCTTCAACGAGATCTTCGAGCCGGCGCGAAAAAAAGGTGCTTACATGTTCGAAGCGAGTGCCCTTTTCGATATTGTATAGAGCCACCACAGCATCTTCCTGCTGCACAACTTGTTCGAAGTCGGAACCTCCTGTCCACTTATCCCAGGAATCGTACTCCTTCTTTGATCTGGCAATCAGCTCCGTCACCATATCCCACTGCTCAGCAAAATACATGGTACCCTCCTTCGGGTCGGAATAGGGATGCGTGGTGAAAAACACATTGTAACCTTCTTCAGGATCATCAATAGCCCATTGCAGCTCCCATGTGTGTTGCTGAATCGGTTGCAGAAGACCACCTTGCGTGGAGCCAAGTGCATACTCCTCCCGCATGTTGGTATACTTGTAGACAGGCGCGTTGCGCAATGTCGAATTTCGTATCCGATGCCGCGTTCGTTTTAATTCGCGGTGGATGTATGGTGTACTACGATCCGTGGCAATGTGATGAAGAATTTCTGGAGGTTGATAGCCGGACAATGCCAGAATCAAAGCACCCGATCTCGCCTGGAAAGGAGTATTGCCAAAAAGTAGCCAGGCCAGGTTGGAGGCATTCTCCCGCCATCGAATCATCAGCGGAATGGGGTAGATCCGAGACGATGCGCCGGTGTGTACGCCGTTCAGGCTTTCAACGGCAAAATCGGCAAGCAGGTAATCCAACATCATCTCAGCTCGCCTCTTCATGGCCGGGTCCTCCGCATAGGCGTACAGCTGCGCCATCGGCACTACAAAGAAATTGAGATATCCCGGAGAATCATACTCCCCCTGACCCCTCGTTGTGGTGAGCTCCATCCACGAAATGAGATAATCTTCTGCCTCCCGAAAATTTTCGTCTGATGATTTTCCATTGAACCACGAAGTACCTGGTTCATCAGGGTACATCTGAGTCACTAAATACATCGCAGCGTAGTACATGGCCCAGTGGTTCTCGGTATCGCCTCGGTATGGCATATACGTCTTCCACAGGTCGCGCATCTTTGCCCGGTACTCCTCCGAAAGTGAGTCCCGCCCTTCATACTGCACCATGATGAAGGGATACATCCAAAACATGTCGCCGCGCACATTCGCCATAAGAGTATCTAGTCTCGCCTCCACCCAATCCATGTGAACGCCGCGCTCAAGCTTCGACATTATATCGATATATCCACCGCGGGAAATGTCCGTTGAGTCGAACCTGAATGCGAAGTAGTCGATTATGTAGTTGGCTCTTTCATTGAACGCTGAGATCTGTGCGTCCCGACTAATCGCCTGCTGCGCCTCGCTACCGATTGCGGATCCGAGGACGAGGACCACAATGAGAAATACTTTGGAGAGTTGCATCTTCACTATCGACCTCCACCAGGGATAAATTGCATATCAAACACAAGCGTTCCATACATCCCGGCCGACGACCATGTCTTGCCTTCGTCGTCCGTGTAGAAGATTCCTTCCTCAACGGTGGCAACGTACAGGCGACCCGGATTCGACGGATCAAAAACCATTTCGTAAACATTCTGCGACGGCAAGCCCTTCGTGACTTTTTTCCAACGTCTGCCTCCGTCGGTCGAGATGAGGACTCCAGTTTTCCATCCTCCCGCTGCCATCCTGTTTACATCCGTCGGATCCAATACAGCTGCGAAGATGTGTTTTCCACGCACCCGCTTGTCTTTTACCTTTTCCCACGTTGATCCAGCATCGGTCGAAAGAAGAACCCCGCTTCCGCGCGTAGCTGCAATCCAGAGTGTTGGGTCTGCATCACTCTGGTGCAGGTCCTGGATGGGCACATCATCAGATACCCTACGCCATTCCGCCGCACGCTGCGATTCATATACACCCCCATCGGTTGCGGCAAGAACCCGTCCTCGCGTCACTTTATCAACAGCAACATTTTGGGTATAGGTTTTCTCAAATCCAACATTGGATTCGATCCACGTCTCGCCACCATCTTCCGTTCGCCAGATCCCGTACGCCGAAGCTGCATAAACGTCTGACGGGTTGCCCTGGTCAATCGCGATCCCTTGCGCCTCTGTAAAATCCCAACCGGTTACGATTTTCCATGAAGAACCTCCATCCAAACTCCGCAAGACGCCATTACCACATGCCAGAAAGATTGTATTAGGATTACCTTTGTCAATCGCAAGTGCTGATACTCGGGGGATGTTCCACCCAATATGTGCCCAGGTCGTATCCCCTTCATTCACCAACTTGTGAAAACCACTCTGCGACAAGGGCGAACCCACTACATATCCTTTGGACTTGATAAGTCCGGCGTACAATTCATGGCTTTGTGCTCCCGCAAACCCTGGGGTCGACGCGATTACAAATGTAAATAATACCGCAATGCACCCGTTACGCACGGCCTGTTGTCTCGTCATGTGCTTGTCGCCTCCACTTGATAATTTGGTACGTCAATCGATTGACCTGTCTCTATAGATGCAATGAGCGCTTCGTGTACCGCAAGCGCCTGCAACCCCCCCCGGGCGCTCGCCTCCACCTGCCTGGTTCCGCTGGCCAGCGCACGCTGGAAAAGCTTCATCTCTTCCCAGTATCCATCTTCAGTATTGTCGTGATAGTCAAAGTGCGTCCACTCCGAATCACTACCTTGCATTCCCTTTTTGGGTGTGATGTCAACCGAATGAGGAGTGTACACGATATTTCGGTCTGTCATCGCAAATCGGCACTCAAACAGGACCGGTGAACAGTAATTGCTCGCCATTGTTACCGCGATCCCCGCGTCCGTGTTCATCAACGCGCTCACAGAATCATATATCGGATGCGCTACGGTTACGGATCGTGCCGATGCTACAACGCTCGTCACCCTTCCTATGAAATAATGAACCAGATCTATCCCGTGAATGCCAAGCTGCGTTACGGGAAGCAAGGGGCAATATTCAGGTTGAAGGCGCCACGAATCAGGTGCGTAGTACGGGGTATTGTTCGCCGAGAAGTGAATCTCCACACTTACCACCTCACCAAAGTCGCCCGACTCGATTAGCTCTTTCGTTTTCCTGCTTGCCCTGTTGAAACGCATATTGTGACCAATCATGAGCAAGCGATCGGTGGACTCTGCCAGCTCCACCATTTGTTTCGCATCTTCGACCGTGTTTGCGATGGGTTTTTCGACGAGGACATCCAAACGCCGATTCAGACACTGGTTAGTCTGCTCGAGATGCAGGTGATTAGGTGTGGCGATGACCACCGCCTGGATTTGGTCGTTGAACAGCAACTCCTCAAAAGATGACGCGGCACCGCATTCGAACATCCGCGCGGACCGGTTCCGTTCATCAGCGGATATGTCGAACACCGATACGACATTCAGACCATCAGTCTTACTGATCCAATTCTGGAGCGTGCGGCCATGCCCTCCAAGTCCCACGATCCCGATGTTAATGTTCCTCTCCGTTGTCAACTGGCGCCACCGCTATTATTTGCAGGGTCAATAGCCGTCTTCTCGTCGATCCCTTCCAGCAGGTTTCGCACGTACGCCAGACTGGTGAAGGAATTTTCAATAAGCGGTTCGCAGTGCGTTTCGAGAGTGATATGATTCACATCGTGTTTACCTCGCTGTCGAAGCACAACGAATGCAGTCAAGAGCTCTTCCCAGGGTGTTACTCCCTTTCCGACTGCGCGCCACGGAACCCGAGGATCATCCGCAACAAAATCTTTCACATGTAGATTTCTTACTAGCGGAGCAAGGATCTCCAGGTGTTCAACGGTCGGCAGAGACCCACCCCAGTGTAGGTTTGCAGGATCCCAGTTGAGCATCAGATTCGGGTGCCCGATTTCTTCGAGCAAGAAGGCCGAATCTTCCGGTTTGTCCACCCAGAATTCCGGTTCGTTTTCGATCGCAAGCGTAATGCCTGCGGCCGCGGCCCTCTCGGCCGCTCGCTCAAACACCTTCTGCACAGCCAGGCGCGGCTCCCGTCCACTTCCCATCATCTCAAACCCAAATACAATGATGGTATCGCAATTAAATCTTTGCGCCAGTTCGATCGTTTCTGGCAAGGTCGTCTCAAGATCTCTGCGAATGGCTTCCTCATTTTCGACAGGTTGTTTGAAAATCCCGGGTGAGAGCGCGGTAATAGCACCGCCCTGACACAATGTTGCTTCGACAACAGAGATCTCCTCGGACGTGAGGTACGGCGTCCTTCTCTCGCTTCCTTCGCGCAGTTCGAACAGACCAATCCCCCACTCGGTCGCAATCCGGATGGCCTCGGTCACATTCCGAGAAATCTCATCCGTTACTAATCCTATGTCAAGTTTTAAACTCATGCAACTGCCAGTAACGCATTTATTTCAGCCTCGGCTCGATCGAGTGTTTCCTCGACCGTTAGTTGGCCATAACAAAATCTTTCTATGTACGCGCCGAGTATCTCCATCACCTGAAAGAATCTTGGGAACGGCTTCACGCTCTTCATTTCTTGTCGCACAAAGACATTCAACATGGGGTCGTCTCTAAATTGTGGCAGCGACGCTACTGCGCTGGTAGTCGGCACGATTCCACCTATTTCCGAGTACCTGGTATAGACAGGGTCAGACATGAGATACGTGATTAGGCGCCAGGCTTCGTCCTGGTGTTTTGAATCAGAAGGAACGGCAAACATGTAGGGTCCGCCTGCCGAAATAGATCGTGTTCCTGCAGGGATGGGGGCAACACCAAAATCAAGATCGGGATAGTTCTCCTGTAGCCAACGGATAACATGGACCTCGCGAATGAACATGGCGACCTTTTTCTGCCCGAATCCCTGCTGGTCACCCTCCAGTTTAACCGAATCGATCTGCTTGTCGAAAAGTACTTTCCGATACATCTCCAGTGCGCGTCTACCCTGTTCATTGTTAAACAACGCCCTCCTCCCATCCGGGGTGAACGCTTCTCCGCCTTCTGAGAAAAGGAATGTCAGCCACTTCTCCGCTATCCCGGGTTTGAAACCCGTTTTTCTAAGGGACAAGCCGGCACGAGTGGGTTGACCGCTACCATCTCGGACAGTAAGGGCATCCGCCATTTGCAGGAGTCGGTCCATGCTAGCCGGAGGGTTGTCAGGATCGAGCCCCGCCTCCTTAAACATGGAGCGGTTGTAGTACAAGACTGTCGGTGTAGCATCCGAAACAATGCCATAGCACTGACCACCGAAATAAGGCGCGCTACGAATCATTTCGTTTCGTGCAGCGCCTTGCACCCGTGCCTCGACTTCGCTCGGAGCACGCGCGAGATACTGCAGCCGCGCTAGCTCCTCCGCCAGCGTGTAGCTCATCCCAACAACGTCCGGAGCCTTCCCGCTCGCTAGTCGCAACTTCAATTTGATCTCAAAATCTTTTAGAGAACTGCCTGGAAACTGCTCGAATATCACGTCCACGTCCGGATTCTGTTCTTCGAATGTCTGTTCCACCCACCGATAATGCTCAACCTGCTTGGCGCTGATTAGCAGGAGATAAAGACGCACCGGTACCCGACCGTCATCTCCGTCCGCTCCAGGAGCGCATGCAAACCCACACGTGGACAGAGTGAGAATCAAAAACAGGACGGTATGTCGGGCCCGACGGCTCATCCTTTTAACCCACTCATTGTCACGCCCTTAATGAATTGACGTTGCATGAAAAGGAAAAACACGATTATCGGCGCCACGGCCACGGTCGATGCGGCCATCATTTTGGTGTACTGCGGGTTGTGGATATCCGAGAACCCGAGAATGCCCACCTCAACCGGCTTCAAACTTTCTGCGTTCAAAACTATAAGCGGCCACAAAAAATCGCTCCAGGACCACATGAAAAGGAAAATGCTGTACGCGGCAAGTGTGGGTCTGATGAGCGGAAGAATCACATACAGATAGGTCCTGAAAAGACCGCACCCATCCATCCGTGCGGCGTCAAGCAAGCTGTCGGGGATGCCGACAATCGATTGACGAAACAGAAAAATTCCGAGCGGCTCCATGAGACCAACGACGATTACTGCCCAATATGTGTCAACCCAACCAACGTCAACCATCATCTCGTAAAGCGTGAGCATCTTGACCTGGAACGGGATCATCATCGTTACGATAATGGCGCCGAAAAGAAGATTGCGACCTTTGAATTTCGTTTTTGCGAACAGAAATCCAGCCAACGAACAGAAAAATAAAGCCGGTATCATTCGACCGACCGTGTAGATGGCGCTGTTCAGGAAATACCGAAGGAAGGGCCTCTCGGTAAAAACAGCTTTGTAGTTGTCCCATGTTAGAGGATCCGGAAACATGTTGCGGATCACTGCGCCGATGCGATGCGGCGTCTCGAAAAATGCCTCGGCGTTGGCAGGGGTCTTGAGCGACGTTAGCAACATCCAGATGAGCGGACCCACCATCACGATACCACCAAGCAAGAGAAGAACATGTACAGACGCTCTCCCCGCCCTGCTCTTCCAGCTTCGTTGTATGTTGGTTGCTTTGGCCACTATTATCCTGCCGCCGCTGTGGAAATGGCAGCAATTGCACGATCGCAGTCATCCCTTGAGTTGAAAAGGTGCGTCGAGATTCGCAATCCATCGAGTCCCCGTTCAGTGACGATTCGGCATCGCAAGCTATGATCGTTCAGAAGGAACCGATAGAGATCGTCATAACGCATCTGGTCCATCCGCACCGTTGTCATCGCACTGTCCAACCGCGGATTCGTTGGGGAAAGAAGATGAACACCTTCAACCGCCGCCAATTTTTCCCGTAGATAGCGCGCAAGTCCGATGCTGTACTCGGCAATCCGCTCCTTTCCAATCGTATCTTGAAATTCAACTGCTGCTTTGATGCCCACAACAGCCGAGGCATCTCTGGTTCCCGATTCAAAACGCTGAGCCGATTCGGCATAATCAAATATGCCGGGCAGGTCGTAATCGGAATTCGCATACGCCCCGGCTTCCGTGGGGACGATCTCACCCAGACGGTCTTTCTTGACGTACAGGAATCCCGTCCCGTGTGGTGCTCCCAGCCATTTGTGACCTGATGTGGCATACGAATCGCAATGCATCCCGCGCAGATTGATCGGAATCATCCCCGCCGATTGGGCCCCGTCAACATGAAACCATGCGTTCGCATCTGTGGCTAACGCAGCAATCTCCTGCACGGGCATCACAATGCCTGTTGGTGCTGTGATATGAGATACCTGGATCGCGCGCGTCCGTGGCGTGATCAAGTCTTTGAGCCTTTGCAGATTTTCTTCTGATGAGACACGGCTGGGCTCAAATATTTTCACCTTGATCCCCTCTTCTTTCTGCCGAACCATCCAGGCCATCGCCCCACCCGGATGCGCATGCGATTCGAAGATCACCTCATCACCGCTCTGCAAATTCAGGCCGGATGCTATCGTGGCGTTACCTTCGGTAGCGTTCCGCGTGAACGCAATCTCTCCCGGGTCTGCACCAAAGAACTTCGCAACTGCCTCGCGCGCGACGTTTAATCGTGAGTGCCCTGTCTCCGAGATGCGCTGCAAGTCCATTGCCGTTTTCGTGACGGCATCAAGAACCGGATACGACGCAGGGCCGAGGCCTCCCGTATTGAAATACACCCGGTCGGTTGTTAGAGGAAACTGCTTTCGAACGATTTTCCAGAGGTCGTCATCCTGGGCTGCCCGGAATTCTTGCACCCAATCGCCTTGTGGTCTTTCGATCGTATTTGACGAGCCGCAGGCAACTGATGTGCCAGCCGCCAAAGCCAGAGAGCCAGTAAGAAACTTCCTACGGTTAACCACGATCTTTGCCGAGTTTCAGTTGAACAAACGTGAATAGCCCTACAATCAACAACAAAATGACTGCGGCCGCAGAGGCATAGCCCATCTCATCGTATTGAATACCTTGTTCGTAGATGTGGTAAACGATAGTTCGAGTTGAGTTGAGGGGCCCTCCCTGGGTCATCGCAAGAATAATGGTGAACACCTGGAATGATCTGATGATCGCGGTGATGCCAACGAGCACGACGATAGGTTTCAATTGCGGCAAGGTGATAAAGAAAAAATTCTGAAGAGGTGTCGCGCCATCGACTCGGGATGCCTCATAGAATTCGTCAGGGATTGCCTGCAGTCCAGCCGAAAAGAGAATCAGATCGAACCCCAAATTCTTCCAGATTGTCAAAGCCATCAATGATGGCAGTGCCAGTTGTTCACTTAGCAACCAACTCTGTGATGCAAACCCGAAGTAATTGAGTATGAAATTGAACAGCCCGTTAGATGCAAAAAGCCATCGCCAGATCATCGACGTCGCGAGAAGCGAGGTGACAACAGGAATGAAGTAGAGTGTTCGGTAAAGTTTTGCCCACTTGCCTGTTGTCTCGACGAGCACTGAAAGTGCAAGCGCAAGTACCACTCCGATGACAGCAACAGCCGCCACAAAAACCAACGTGTTTGCAAGTGCTGAGAGAAATAGCGGGTCTTTAAGTTGATTGATGTAATTCTCCAGTCCGACAAAGGGCGTCTCCTTTCGCAATAGCCCATAGTCCATGAAACTGATTACCACACTTTTCAGAATCGGGTAATACTGGAAGGCGACGAAGAAGACGATCACTGGAATCATCCACATCGCTGCTGCGCGGGAATCGCTTGTGGCTCGATATTTTGGTAGAGCGAGACTAGCCGGCATATTCAACATTAATGAACTTCGGTCCGCGCGACCGTGCCTGGAAATCAACGTAGCTGCTATCCCCGACGGTGCTCTCCGTAAAGTCAGCGCTGTGGCTACCCACAGATACCCCTACAGGGCGAGTGCCGTACGGAAGCATCAGGTGTACACTTAGCTCCGACTCCGATTTGACGTCGATGATGATGCTATTCGATTCCTCGTCGAGGGCGTATTTGTATTCGAATGAAGCAGAACTGGCCGGATAGGATATTCTGACGTGGGCGTTTTTCTCATCAGCCGCGATCCATCTGGGAGCAAGATGCACTTTCTTGAAGCAGACATCTTTGTCTATGACTCCTGCCAGACCTTCAGCTAGCGCCCAAAGCATAGCGGACGAACCCCAACCATCGGTTGGCATCGCATCAGGGCTCGTGCTGGTCTCTACCGTAGATGCGGTGCCATCCGGAAAGTACCACAGATACGTTTCGCCGGAGCTCTCGATGAGCTTTCGATATTTCTCCAGAATGCTCACACCGTACTTCTCATGCCCATTCTCTAGCGCAGCTTTCGCGAGCTCGCCGCCGACAAGCGGCATGATGCCGCCGTTGCAATATGAACCGGGAATTAGTTTCTCATCGCCAAAAATTCCCGCCGGAAATGGGGGGTCGATGCTGTACCATTCAGCAAACGTGTCGTTTGTGGCCGCCCGTTTTTGGTACGTTTTAAGGATGGCGTCGGCCATATCCTGTGAAGCCAGACCCCTGTTGATGTTCATCGGATTTGACAAACTTAGCTGGGCAGCTTCGTCGACACCAAAAATGTTAACGTTGGAAAGTTTGTGGAAGTGTGTGTAGAAGTCCCCGTTAAACAACAGTTCGTTGGCCCTATTTCTGAGGCGCACAGCTTTTCTTTCGGCCGCCATTGCTTCCCCCGCATTGCCCAGTCTTCTATGCATCGCGGCAAGCATCTGCAGAGCTTCGTAGACACCGGAATTATCACCATGCATGATACCCCAGATGGTGTCATCAGTAATCTGGAAGTTCAGCCATTCATGTTTGCCTGCGGTATAGTCAAAGTCCCAGGTGTCGATCGTGTAGGGACGCTTCACGAGCTTGTGTTTGTCATCCCACCGCAGAGGATGTGACGTGGAGTATTCCAGTGCTGCCTCAAGGGCTGGCACGAGCCCGCTCATCCAGTCATCATCACCATTGGTCTGCCATGTTCGATAAGCAGCGGCGACTAGTCTGTATTCCACGTCCGCTTCGACGGGCACGCGTACCCATTTTTCCCAGTTCTCTCTTTCAGAACTTCCGGTAGTAGGGAGGCACGTGACAAAATCAAACACGCGACCGTTTGTAGCCTGCGTCGCAACAAATGCATCGACGACGGCTCTCATGTCTCCCGCAAAATACCTGCCTCCGCGGATGATGTCCGAGTGATCGCGAAGCCAGAGCGACGCCGAATCGGGACTGCGGTAACCTTGGACGTGCGTACCGTCGATCGACAGTTCTATGGTGTCGGCGGCGAGGAAGCTCTCTATTTGATTACAGAAAGGCTGCCAGCGCCCTGATGGTGAATCGATCGAGATCATTGATCCGACGGGCAGGGGTTAAATCGCGAAGCAGTTACTTGACTAAAAAGGAGGCCCCCATGGAGCTGGAGGCCTCCCTTCGCACAAAGCAGCTAGAAGTGATTAGCGTCCGAATCGCAGTGTAATCTGGTGGACGTTGTCAAACAGTTCCACTCCGGTGAACGCATAGTCAACACCAACGTGCATGCCTGACACTTCGTACTGAAGTCCACCGCCGACGGAAAACTTCTCGACTGAGGTGTCGATAGCATCTCTTGTTGAGGTGCCACCATCATCGGTGAATGCATAGTTCAACTTGTAACCTCCTCGCAAGAATAGAAGGTCGTACAGCGAGACTTCCACCCCTCCGAAAATCAACTGCTGCGAATCCTGTGGTTTGGTAGTGTCTAACGAAATCATGACTCGCGCTTCCTCTGTGTTGTACGGATAGAATGATGTTCCTATCGAATAGGTTAGAGGTAGCGGGTTGTCCTGATTGAAAAACGTTAGTCTCGTTCCAAGGTTACTAATGCGGGATGATACAACCCAGTTGTAGACGCCGATCTGATAGACCGATCCGAAATCAAATGCGACAGCGGAAGCGCTCTCAGTATCGATTGATTCATTGATGACTTTGACGGTTGCGCCAAGCGAAAGCTTGTCGATGATGTACTTAGAGTAACTCAAACCGACAGCAACATCAGAATAATCAAAACTGGTCGACGTCTCGTTGTCTGTAACAAGTGCGTTCAGCACCGGATCGGTGTATCCGTTTTCCCGATTTGCCGGGATGTCCGAAACACCAAACGATGTGATGCTAAGTGTAAACGTACCGAGATTTTCGACGTTGTAGCCGGCCCCGATCGAGTAGTGGTCGAGGTCTGCTATCCACTTGTTGTATGAGAGTGATGCGTCGAACTGCTGTCCTGCCGCGAGTGCAGTACCGGCAGGGTTCCAGAAGGCCTGGTTGGCATCACCCATTATAGAGGTGGCTGCAGATCCCAAGGCGGTTGCCCTGGCACCCACACCCACTTTCAAAAATGCGGCGCCGTTTCTCCCGGCTTTCCGCTGTGCCTCGGCCGGAAGGACTGTCATCCCTGCAACCGCGATTAGAAGCAATAGCCTGCCAATCAATCCGTGAACTGGCATTGTCGCCCCGGCTCTTTGTTTTATTAAGCTCAACATGGCTTATCTCCAAATAAGATTGAATGGTAGGGATTAACGGAGTATGGCGAAGTGGCCCGTCAACGAGCCTGCGTCATACTCAAGATGATAGATGTACACACCGCTCGCTATCTCGACCCCGTCTTTCGAAAACAGGTCCCAAGAGTACTTACCATCAGCCGCATCCTCTACCGTTTCTCGAACCAGAATCTGGCCGGCGACATCAGTGATCGTCAGCGTATAGTCAGATGGCAAGTTCAGGAAATTGATTACGTGACTCGATGCGTTTGATCTAACATCGTTGAGACCTGTAATCTTGTATGGGTTTGGTGAGACGGTAATTAGCGAAGCTACATCAGAAGCATTTGCTACCGGCGGGGTTACGGTGAACGGACCGCCGATATTCTTTGCTCCTTGCGTACCGGCCGCAGGGTAATCCGAATTTCGGATTGCAAAACCGTATGTGCCGTTCCACGGTGCTCCCAGTCCAATCTCTCCATCGACAGCATCAGGATCGTTCCGACCATTTCGGTTCCAGTTGCTGGACTCGATGTGTGCCGCGCTTACGGCTCCGCGAGGTCCAGTATACGAGCCTTCTTTATACGCCGATACGTAGTACCAGTATGTAAAGCCTGTAATGGCATCGGTGTCTTCGAACGCGTAGTCGTACCCACCGGTCGCGTCGTTGAACTGGCTAACCTCTCCGACTGGTATTTTTCTTACCAGCGAGTAGGGGCCCCATTCTGACGGCTGGTACGTTCCCTGGATATCTCCAGTGAATTCTGCCTGCGCATCAAAATTGGGGTTGACCGCATCGTATACGCTTGATGGACGGTCGCCAGGTTCATGCTGCTGATGGTAGTTGTCAACGACCCTAAACCCTTCGTCCAGCCAGTTAGTCCGCTGGAACTGTGGAGCTCGCCAGATTTTGTAGCCAGCAATTGAACCGTCAATGCCGGAAACATCTGTCCATCTGAGGATCGCCGTTCCGTCCTGCGTGCTCTCCAACTTAACGTCGGGCGTAGGCGGAGCAGGCATGTCTGCAGAGATGTCCCAGTTGCGATCGAAAGCCCATTCGGCTGCCTCATTTGCACCGGCCAGACCGTCGAACCGGAAACCACCAAGCGACACGAACACCATTGTCATGGATTCACCCACGGCAAGACTGTAGGGTCCGTTTCCGATTGATGGGTCCTGTCCAAACGTGTGTGTAAGCGTGTGGCCAATCACATCGTAGAAGTCGCCAGAGGCCCGGAGGTCATCCTCCCATACTGGCGCCTGTTTGCCACGACCACCAGCCGCGTTCCCGAGATCCTGAGCGGCATACTTGATGTCGCCGTTGGGCCGTGCGGCTGCATCACCAACGACAAAAGTGGTAACATCATCTGCGGTGCCACTACTGAAAAACGCACTGTTAGGTGCCAGGTTGGCCGTGGTGGCATCGGTCGAGTTCTTTCCATAGTCCTCATACCAGGTCGCAGTAGCCGAGCGGAAAGCTTGTTCTGATTCGTTGAACCCGAACAAAGAGTTTTCCCACTGAACCGAGCTATACCAACCTTTCTGAGCACCTGTGCCAACCGGATGCGTGCCGAACAATGTTAGTTTGTCCGGAGTCGCCGAGCCGATCGCATTGATGTCACCGTCTACGATGGCACCCTGCTTGACAGCCATGTATCTGTGGCCAAGCCAGACGTCGGTGTAACCTTCGTTGATACGACCATCGTTGACCCCGAACTTCCTTTCGCCGGGAGCAGGAGTTGCACCTGCCGCATAGCGACCTTCAGGAGTGTTCGGGAACCAGTAGAAAATATCATGTGGTTCGCCACTTGAGTTGGTAGCTCCCGCATATCCAACGGTTCGACCCGCGCCAAACCTGTTCGATCTGCCTGCCGTCTGCGTTACACGCACAGCAATGGTTGGCTCGACCCACGCTGCCGACGCAATTGCATCGATATCGTGGTTCGAAATCTCCACTGTGCCGTCAGCGTCGGCATCCACCTCACCCGTATTCGTCATACTAATCTCGACCGCAACGAAGTCGTTCAGATTCTGCTCATTCACACTGTATTGATGTGCTCGAATCTTGAAGTCGACACCAATGTTCGTTGGGAAGCCAGCTTCGTAGACCAGATGCGTTCGGGACGCGTCGGTAAACCTTGCAGGTCTCTTGTAGTCCCTTGCAGGATCGCCAGCGCCAGCCACCGTTGGGGTGTAGTACGCGAATGCGAATCTGTTGTCAGGTCCACCGCCCGGTTGCAACGGGGATCCCCAGCCATCTGCCTCGAAGGCGGGGAAAACCAGTCGCCGACCGTCACGCCAGGTGTTGACGAGATCGTATCCACCCGGCCAATGGCCTCCCGGCTCAAGCCAGTTACCACCGTCGGGACCGAGAGTGAGAAAGTGAAGAGGCCCGGGGCGAAGCGGATCTTCGACGCCGTTCTCTTCAGCTGAGTTTAGAGGTTTAATAGTTTCCCAAAGTTCACCCGCTACCATATAGCCGTCTCCCGGGGTAACAAGAGAAGCCTTATATGACAGGAGCGAAGAAGGGCTGTTCTTCTTCTGGGCATCTGCAGGTGTTGCTGACCACGCGATCACCACCAGCGCAAGTAAAAGTGCGCCTAGCCTGGATACCGGATTATATATTTCTTTGCGCATGTTTTTAACCACACAGAGTTGTTGGTCCGTTTGCATAATCATTAACACCTAGAAACGGAGCCGCGTACCGAAGTACACAGTTCGCGAAGGCCCGTAGTAGGAAAATCCATCCTCATCGATGAGTGTTCTACCTGGAACACCCGTCTGTTGGAAGATCACATCAGCACCCGTCTGGGCGTTGTTGTCATACGCAACGACATTGTCTCTGTCAAAGAGATTAATCACGTCAACGTAGACATCTACGCCGTAACGCTGCTGCGGCAGACGGAATCGTTTTTCCAATCGAAGATCGAATGTGCTGTTAGTTGGTCCGGTCAGGAGCTCCCTGTCACGAGGATCAACGTCAACAGCTTTCGGATAGAGGAATCCGCTTTCGATTGTTGCAAGCAGTCCTGCAGAGAAATCGTATGGAAGGCCTGCTACCGCACGGATAACTCCCCGATGCCTACGGTCAAAACCGCCAGTGATTGTCGAACCACCCCGCACGCTTTGTGGGAAGTTCTGGAAATCATCGGTGTCATCGAAGTTCGGTTGGTTGAACTGCGCCCGGCAAGCCTCTGCCGATCCACCTCCGTCGGTACATGCAGTATATCCCGCTGTATCGAAAGCGAGCTGGGTCGCGTTGATTCCGGTTGCTCGAGCCGACTCAACAGTCGAGAACGTGTACGAAGCTGTGACACCAAGCGTCACTCCCTCCGCGATTCTCGTTGGCCTGCGCCTTACAACTGCTTCAATACCTCGGGAATCAGCATAACCAAAGTCAGTCCTGAATGTGTGGCGAGTAAGACCCGGGATGGTCGTCTCACCTTCAGGATTGTTATTGATCATCGTGATATTGGCTGCGCCGAAGTTGTCAATCGCACGTGCATACGCGTTTACGTCCAATCCCCAACCATCGGACACTTCCCACTGCACGCCCAGCTCGAAATTATTCGAGATAATCGGGTCCTGCTCAGGGTCGTTGTAAGGGATGAATCGGTTGGTTGAGTGGTTGCCATCGTAGTTGCGATACAACTCGTTGTATGGAACCAACTGCTCGGCGTGCGAGAAGGAGAAATACATCGAAGCGTTGGATCCAATCGGATGTGAAATACCGATGCTAGGATTCCAAAGTACATCGAGGTCTACTTTGTCTCCGCGGTTAAACGGATGACGGAACAGCGTATTCCCGTCAACGATGACAGAGTCTCTTCTAAACGGATGGAAGTAGTCTACGATCTTTTCTGTGTCTCGATCGATTATCTCCGCACGAAGGCCGGCGTTAACCTTGAGACCTGCATACTCGATTCGATCGGATACGTAAATTCCAAACTCCGTCGGATTCCGCTCCCAGTCTGAAACGCGGAACGGCTCAAGATCATCGTTAATGATGAATCCTAGACCATCCGATCCGTTAACCGAGAAGAAATCAAACTTCCGCTGTTTCACTTCAACACCAGCCTGAACGAAGTGGTGGAAATTCACCTGATTCACGTAGTCAAGCTTGAACCCGTTGGTTGTTGCCTGTCGTTCTTCAGCGAACGGAGAAGGTTGTCCAAGCCTGTAGCGCAAGTTGCTCGGGAGGAACAGTCCTGAATCTCCGAATCCGTCAGAAATCTGCGTCGTGAACATTTTCGGGTTCGAATTGTCACGATCGGCAGGATTTTCTACATACATGGCCGCAGTTTCCAACTTTCTCCAATCGAGGAAGTCGCCGTCTTCGCCGAGGTCCGTCCGGCCATTACCGTCGTCGTCGACATAGCCGATGCGAGCCTGGTTGTCCGTTCTATAAACCTGCGCAGTAAGGAACGAAGTTTCATCGAATACTTGCGTCCACTTCAACGAGCCGACATAACTGCCTGCATCATTCTGAGCTACGCCTTCCAGGTAGAGTCTCCAAAACTCCATGTAGTTGGTGTTATTCCAATTGCCCCATCGACCTTTGTCGTCGATAATACCGACAGCGGTAATCTTGGAATTCGCATTCAGGTGGTAGCTCGTTTTCAGTTGAGCATTAATCCTTCTTGCGAATTGATTCGGCATGTACCCGTTGCTCTGGAAAAACTGGCCAGACAATCCGAATGTCCAGTCCTCCGTAATTGACCCGCCGATGTTACCTCTCACGTCATATTCAGGATCATCACCAGCAGAATATTTGCCGAGCGAGTACCTGTTGTAAAGGTTGAGTTTCGCTGCCAGGCCTTCGTTAGTTGGATCTGCTGAGAGCGCATCGACTACGGACTGGCGGTCCGCTACGAAGTCACTGTTATCCACGTAGAAGTCCAGCGAGTCAGGTCCTGGCTTGGAGATTGTAGGTGCAACCCGGAATGCCAGTGAGCCTGTTATCGGTCCGCGGCCTTCTGCAAGTGTGATCGCCACGACCCCGCCTGAGCTGGACGAGTATTGTGAGGATGATGAAGAGTTAACCGCCACTTCCTCAACACTTTCGGGGTTGATGTCCAGGATGGAGCTGCTCTGCTCTGCGTTCCTGTTAGCACTGTGATAAAGACTACCGTTGTACGCGTCTCCTTCCGAAAGCGCGTAGAAGGAATCCGAAACATCGATGCCTTCGATGACCGTTTTTGTTTCGAAGCGCCTACTACCACGCACAAACCCGTCAAACGAGTTTGCCGTTTTCCCAATTACGTCATCAAGATCTGATGCAGGGAGGCGTTCGATTTCGTCGCCCGAGACAAGTGCCCTGGACGCAGTTTGGTTGGGGTCTACAACCGGTCTAACATCTTCAACGACAATCTCGCCTCCCTGGACAACCGTAGATGATATTGTCATATCAAGGTTGGTGGTACGGTCGGAGGTGATCCTGACGTTCTGGACCAGTCCTGGTGAATAACCCACAAACAGGAAGCGTACGTTGTACTCCCCGGGTGTAATTCCAATAATTGTGTACCTCCCCTGCGAATCCGTTACGGATCCCAGGGTCGTGCCATCGATCGCAACTGTTGCTCCCGGAAGAGGCTGACCACTGTCACCATCCGTTACAACGCCGGCGAGTTTCCCAGTTTGACCAAAGGCTAGGCCGGGAATCATTAACATGAGACCTAACAATAGTGCTAGTCTCGTTGTATTTGCTACAACACGCTTCATAAGTCGTCCTCCGCTTGAAGTTGACTCTTGTGTTTCAGGTTGATTGATTTCGCTGCTCTTCGTCGCAAGCGCACTGTACCCACTCAAGCGGGACAGCTTCTCGGCAGCCTTCTTCACATGCTCTGAGGTTTCAGCAATTTTCTCAGGTGACGGATTGGTGTGTGACAATAATGCCACGGTAATCGCCGCGCTGGGATGCTTTAGGTGATCTAAAACCGGTGCAGAAATACAAAGCAGCTCCTTCTCATATTCGCCGTCGACGACAGCGATTCCGGTCTCGCGCACTTGTTGAAGGCGCGAGTAAAAACTATCTCGATCGGTAACCGTAGCTTCGTTGAATGCCTCCAACCCGTGCATGTCGAGAAGGCGATCAACATCGCTGCGGGGCATGAACGCCAACATTGCCACACCCGTAGCTGTACAATGCGCGGGCGCCCTGTTACCAAGCTTACGGACGGCTGTTATTGATAGCGGACTCTCCACCCGCCGCGTGTAAACAACAGCATCATCTTCAAGGTGCGCGAGAAAAACCGTCTCGCCACATGCCGTTGCAAGTTCACGCATCGGTCCGTAGGCCTCTTGCAAAAATTCGAATCCATCCAGGTAGTGACTGCTTAACTCCAGCATGATCGAACCCAACCGGTACTCGCCCTGACCGTTGGACAAAACCGCACGGCGATTCTCAAGGGTCGAAAGTATCCGATAAAGAGATGTTTTGGGAATCGAACTAAGCCTTACCAGCTCGGACAAGCCAAGGCTACCATGCTCTGCTAGCAGATGCAGTGCTTGAAATGCTCTATCTACCGACGGAACTGTGTACCGTTCAGACATACACTTCTTGTACAGTTCTAGTTAGTGTACCACGTCGAGCCGCTGCTCCTTAACCACAGTTGATTGTTAGTCGGTTCCAAATAAGGAACACCGTTCCAAATGGTATTACGAAATAAGGCTTGTGACACCGCAAAGTCAAGTACAAAATCGTTTCCGTATCAAATCGTCAGACATTAGAGGAGATTACCACAACCCTGTTCTCCCGACGCGCGCGCTCTGCAGCAAATACAAGTTTGTGTGACTCCAAAGTCTCAGCGGCACCCGACAAAATCAATTCGGTTCTCTTCTCACGCAATGCGGCGACAACCGTATCCATCAATTTGTAGTCGCCGTAGTGATGACCAGTTAGCTCGGTCTGCAGGTTAGTTTCAATCGTTTCATATCTGACTTCTTCCGTCAAGAAATCAAACCAGCGTAACCGGGGTTTTGTCATGGCAGTGATCCCATTGGATGTTTCCCTGTCGCCGACATTCAGATATAACTCGCCGCGTGTCCCAAATATTCTCGTCTTCCTCCCTCCCACATTGTTAAACGCGTTCACCGAAAAAGTCGCAGTCCTCCCACCGTCGTAGTTCAGTATAACCACTTGATTGTCGACAACATCATTATCACAAGAGTACACGCACCGCCCGTAAGGCCCGTCCGCCAAAGCCTGTGAAACCGACTCTTCGGAAACGTCGGGAGTAAGAATATTAACCGGCCAGCCCGTCTTTCCGTCCCGGACGAGACCCAGGTAGAAACGGCGAGCAGAATACGGACATTCTCGCTCGACAATGCAGTCGATGCACCTGTCGCCAGCACCATCCGGCTTGTTCTCCTTCTTGAAATGGTAAAGCGATCCGAACGAAGAAACTGCGGTGCATTTCCCACCCATTATGTAGTGCAACCAGTCCAGGTCGTGACAGGACTTCGCAAGGAGAAGTGGTGAGGAGAGTTTTTCATTCCGCCAGTTCCCCCGGACGAACGAATGTGCCTGGTGCCAGTAGCCTACCGGCTCAAAATGTTGGACCGAGACAACCTGACCGATTGCTCCAGAATCAATAATCTCTTTTATCCGGCTGGTATGATGTGTGTAACGGAGAATATGACAGACGGCAAGTGTCACTCCTGCACTCAATACCGCATCGTGGATCTGCTGGCATTCACTCTCTGTAGGCGCCATCGGCTTTTCAAGCAGGATATCGTAACCCTTTGACGCGAAGGCAATAGCCGGATCACAGTGCAGCGAGTCCTGAGTTGCGATAATGACGAGGTCAGCAAATTTGGATTCTGATGCAACCTCTTCCCAAGTGGAAAAAGTCTTATCCGCCGGGATGGCATGATCCCGAGCAATCCGCGAGCGATATTCCACGCGCGGCTCGGCGACGGCGATAACTTGCATTCTATCCGGATGCTCAAGTGCGTACGTGGCATAAGTAGCGCCTCGACTTCCCGCCCCAATCAGAACGACCTGCAAAGCTTCCATAACCCCTCCCAGATGTTCGCGCAAAGTATATTTATCCTCGCACTACCGCAAACTCCGTACGGTCGCGAGCAGTGGGTAATTGGTTGTCGACCTTGGCGCGATTTTCTACCTTGCGAATCGAATGCTCTAAACCTGATGCCACTTTGAATAAAGGGATCGTTGCAGGAATCGAAGCCGGTGGAACGAAGATCGTTTGCGCGGCCACACCGGTCGGTGATTTTCCGAATGAGAGCGATCCTGCTAAGCGCGGCGACGAGCTGCTGGAAAGAGTTCAGTTTCCAACGCGCGACGACCCCGACGTCGTTCTCGAACAATTGATCAGCTGGCTAGAGACTCAGCAAAACAGACGTGGTCCCATCAGTGGAATTGGAGTCGCATCGTTCGGCCCTGTTGGCCTGCATCCAGACCAACCACATTATGGCTCCATAACCGCAACACCTAAACCCGGTTGGTCGTTTACCGACATCGTCGGACCGCTCGCCCGGGCCTTCCCGCAGGCCGCAATCGGTTTTGATACAGATGTGAACGGAGCTGCCCTTGGTGAATACGTTGCGGGCGCAGCCGATGGTTTACCCGATTTTGTGTACATCACCATGGGAACCGGAATTGGTGGCGGCGGCATGCATAATGGTGAATTGCTCCATGGAATGGTTCATCCGGAAATGGGACACCTGCTGCTCCCCGCAATTTCCGGTGACGAGTATCCAGGTAGTTGTCCTTACCACGGAAGGTGTTGGGAGGGACTATGCTCCGGGCCAGCCATATTAGCGCGCACCGGCTCATCCGCTGAAAATTTGTCTGCTGATGATCCCGTTTGGGACCTCGTGACAACATACACAGCTCTTGCACTCACGAACATATTCCACATCCTCTCTCCTCAACGGATTCTAATCGGCGGCAGTGTTCGGAAAGCAGGCCAACTTGGCGAGACCGAGTTCTTTGATCGTGTCCGGGAATATACACTGGATGCTCTAGGTGGATACGTGCATGCCGCCGCAGTGACCCGCAAAAACATTGCGACGTTCATCCAGCCACCTGCGCTTGGTGACGATGCGGGCGTCATTGGTGCCTTGGAGCTCGGTCGCCGGGCGCTGGCAGCCCGGAAATTGGGAAGATTACCATGAAGACGCTCCCTGACATGGTGACCACAGAGGCAGAACTGGACAACCTCCTCTCTTCACCGCAGGAACGCGTCGTTTCCATGTTATCCAGGCTAGCTGGAGATATTGTCGTTCTGGGTGTGGGAGGGAAAATGGGAGTGTCGCTAGCGATCATGGCCAAAAGAGCGTGTAACCTTGTTGGCGATACTCGGAAAGTTATCGGCGTTTCCAGATTCTCGGATACCGAGGCCAGGCAAAAACTCGAAGGCGCGGGAGTCGAGACTATCGCCTGCGATTTGCTCGACAGCACTGCCGTGTCAATGCTTCCTCGCTCACCGAATATCATATTTATGGCTGGCAGAAAATTCGGAACGGGCGGAGATGCTGAGTTGACATGGGCTATGAACGCCATTGTCCCTTCACACGTATGCAAGCATTATCAAGAAAGTCGAATAGTTGCATTTTCCACCGGGTGCGTGTATCCGTTCGTCGACCATGTAAGCGGAGGAAGCCGCGAGGGTGATGCACCCAACCCCATCGGCGAATATGCTCAATCCTGCCTGGCACGTGAGCGGGTATTCCAATACTATTGTAACAAGAATAAGACTCCTGTTTGCCTCATCCGATTGAACTACGCAATCGACCTTCGGTATGGAGTGCTACATGATCTGGCAACCCTGATCCACAACGATCATCCCATTGACCTGTCGATGGCTCACTTCAATATGATCTGGCAAGGTGATGCAAATGCAATAGCTTTGCTACAGTTGGAGAATTGCACAGTCCCGGCGAACGTGATCAACCTTACTGGTCCTGAAATACACAGCACTAAAGCTGTATCCCTACGACTGGCCGAGGCGATGTCCAGATCCCCGCGATTTGCCGGCACCCCCCGCGATAGCTGTTACCTAAGCAACGCGAGGACTACGTTAGAGAAGTTCGGCGGCCTCACCGTCGATGCTGATACATTGATCCGGTGGAACGCGCATTGGGTATCGGGCGGTGGACGGTCACTAAACAAACCCACGCACTTTGAGGTGAACGATGGGCGATATTGACAACCCAAACTGGAACGCTAACGTCGCGCGAGCCCTTCAAAAGGGCACCGTAATTCCTGCCGTGCCGCTTGCCCAGACCACCTCCGGTGAGTTCGATGAGAAATCGCAGAAGGCCCTCTTGCGGTACTACGCTGATTCGGGAGTCGGCGGAATTGCTGTCGGTGTTCACTCCACCCAATTTAACATTCGTGACCCAGGGGTTGATCTACTTGAAACGGTTCTGCGTGTATCATCAGAAACCATAGACGAATGGTGTGGGCCTGTTAGACCCATCATAAAAATTGCGGGCATCGTTGGAGAGACCGATGCGGCAATCTCTGAAGCCGTCCTGGCCAGAAAGTTGGGCTACCATATCGGATTGGTTAGCCTTGCGGCGCTGCCAGACGCCACGGATGAGGAGTTGGTAACACACTGTGAAGCGGTCGCAGAGGTCCTTCCCATCATGGGCTTCTACCTACAGCCCGCCGTAGGAGGACGCTTCCTGTCCGAAAACTTCTGGAAAAACTTCGCCCAAATTAAAAAGGTCGTCGCGATAAAGGTTTCACCGTTTAACCGCTACCAAACGTTGGATGTTGTTAAAGGGATTGCAAGGTCCGGCCGAGTCAACGAAATTGCTCTGTACACGGGAAACGATGACAATATTGTCGGCGATCTGCTTACCACGTACAAGCTGGCCGGTCCAGAGGGTGAAGTGACAACTCGATTTGTCGGCGGACTGCTTGGACATTGGTCAGTTTGGACGAGCAAGGTGGTCGAACTTTTTAGACAGATTCAGTCGATCATGGAAAATGGATCAGCCATCCCTCCGGACCTTTTGGAAATCGGAGTGCAGATTACAGACATGAACGCCGTGTTGTTTGACGCGCGCAATTCGTTCGCTGGTTGTCTTCCGGGTATACACGAGGTCTTAAGACGCCAGGGTCTTCGCGAAACTAATCGCTGCCTCGACCCAAGGGAATCACTTTCCCCCGGGCAAGCGGATGAAATTGACAGGTTGTATCTGGACTATCCGCACTTGACGGACGACGAATTTGTGCGGGCTAATTTGGACAAGTGGATGCATTAAGATGACCGGTGGCCCAGCTGTGGACGTTGTTGAACTCCTCCAGTCAATTGTCAAAATTCCTTCTGTAAACCCGACATCAACTGGAATGAGCGCGGTTGATGAGAATTCCAGTGTTGGTGAAAAGGGCCTTGCCCTGTGGCTGGAATCGTTTCTCAGACGGGCTGGCTTTGCCGTTCGTCTGGATGAGGTCCTTCCGGAACGACCCAACCTTATCGCAACGTGGGGCGACGACAACGGGGAGCCGGCAGTCTGTTTGTGCTCTCATCTCGACGTAGTACCGACAACGGGAATGACCATCGAGCCCTTCGGCGGCGAACTGCGAGAAGGACAAATTTGGGGAAGAGGCTCGGCCGATCCCAAGGCCTCCGTAGCTGCCATGATCGCGGCCGCTATCGCGGAAAAAGACTCAGCAAACTGTCCTCCACTCTGTCTGCTCTTCACTACGGACGAGGAGGCTGGCTTCGCGGGAGCCAGGCACTTCGTTCAGCATGCGGATACTGCTCTGACTGGGGCGGTGGTTGGCGAACCAACAAACCTGATTGCCAGAACTTCGCATAAGGGAATCTTCCGGAGCCGAATCGTTACGCGAGGACGATCGGCTCACAGTGCGTTTCCTGAAAAAGGTGAAAATGCGATCATGCGGATGTCGGATGTATTGGTCGCTTTGCAGGAATACAGTGCAGGACTTGCAGGTCGCGAGACGCATCCCCGGTTGGGAAATGCCACAATTAATGTTGGGATTATCGAAGGTGGTTCGGCTGTGAACACTGTTCCAGATTATTGCTCCATTGCAATTGATCGACGTACGCTACCGGGCGAAACAAGGGATGGAATCCTGCGAGAGTTGAGGTCCGCTTTACAATTTGACCAGGCTGAGGTAGAAAACCCGTTCCTATTTGGTCCGGGCTTTGAAGCGCCTGAATGCGACTGGGTTGCCCGGGTGATGAAAACGCTGGGGCAAGATGGAACAATATCGATTTCTTTTGCGACGGATGCAGCAGTATTGCAAAGTGCCGGAATTGATTGCGTTGTGCTAGGTCCCGGCGATCCCGCGGCCGCACATACGGAGGACGAACACGTCGCCGTTGATCAGGTTCATCGAGCAGTTGATCAGTATCGCAAAATCATCCGCGAGTTTGCGCAAAACTAGTCCGCGCTTGTAGTGGCCGGCTATCTCGCTACTCGTTCCTCCCAGTAGCGTAGCTTCCCGGTTCCCGGCTGGTCGGGGCTCGCGTCGAACGCCAGACCAAACTCAGACGGGAATTGCTCGTGCAGAATGCGCTCGCCTTTCTTGATCTTAACAACACCCGTTACGGCATAGTGGATCCACTCCGGCTCCTCGACTACAAACAAGTGAAAGGCGTCCGTCTCATAGTCGCCGTATTTTGTTTTTCCTGATTCGTAGTGGTACATGGGTCGTCGCCAATCCCGTACCAACTCCGCCTCAAGATCCAGTTTTGCTCCGATAAGATACTTTTTCCCGCCCGACTCAATCTCAACCGCCACTGCTTCTCCCCTTCCCTCTGTTGCCAGGACGGAAATTC
This sequence comes from Rhodothermales bacterium, assembly GCA_965224105.1. Classification (GTDB taxonomy): domain Bacteria; phylum Bacteroidota; class Rhodothermia; order Rhodothermales; family JABDKH01; genus CBDCYH01. Next base: position 1,132,665 of record CBDCYH010000001.1, read on the forward strand.
GGCTTGCTATGTCATCTGGGGTCGAGCTACCGTTGTGTGGTACCAGCACTGTGACGAACGTCTGGATGTCGTTCCGATAGCCATGCCGCCCGATTGCCTGGTAGACAAATTCTTCTGTTTGCCAGTATCTATCCTGAACTCCTGTTCCCTGTTCGAGGTGATCATCGGTTGGAAAAACAATAAGCAATTTTTCGTCTCCTGGTAAAGCTATGTTTCTTAGCGAATCATAGGCAGTGAGATACCAGTTGTCACCCGAGTCAACTATGTCTCGGGTGTGCCACATGTTTGCCATGGTCAAATACCCGGGATCCGTAAATTTGACGGCGTCGAAAACAACAAACCACTCGAGATCCTTTACGTAATTGACAATACGATCCGCCTCGTACCCGAGGCGACGATCAATTATGCGAGTTCGGGTCATGTCGTAATTTTCCAAAGTCAGGAAATCGATTTTTCTGGTCTCGATCTCCTGGTACGCTCCGGAGTTACGAAGGAAGTCGAGCAGCTCTTGTCCTTCGACAGCGGCCCTGTTGGGTGGCGCATATCGATACTCTCCCTCTTCCTGGCCAAGTGCAATCTTGCCATTTCTAACGACCACACGATTATGGAAGTAGTCGGCGCGAAACGCTCCGAAAGGTCCGCTTGGCATAAAGTCGCGGTAGCCGCCATCGTGCAATAGGACAGAATTGTTTTTCATCAGCATCACTATGCTATTCTCATCCGAATGGCCGTGGTGCATTTTTTCTTCTTCGACCGGGATCGTGTTACGCAGATATTCGCGGAACAGCCAGCCCCCATCTCCCTCGTCGCGGTAATTGTACAGCATGTAGGTGTCTTTCTTTTCCCATCCGCTTCGAAACACAACCTTCTTTCCGACGATATCGTCGAGCACCTCTTGAGATGCCGATGTCGGTACCTCAGCTGGCAGATCAAAGTTTGACCAGAGAAATGCATCTGACAGGCACAAAGCTGTGAAAATACTTTTTCTTTCCGGAGCCGGATCCAGGTACGCACGAAAGTACTGCGCTGCAGCCCATCGATAGCGAGGGTCATTGTTTACAGCAGCGGCCTTCTCAAAGAACGGGATCATTCTGTTCCAGGACGCACCCCATCCTGCGTCTCCAAAATCCGGTACGAGGCCCGCAGGACTAATAAGTTTGAGGAAGTACTCGAAATAGTACTGCATCACCGGGGAGCGATATAGACTTTCATCCTCGCGCACGTTTGTCGCGTAGCCCATCAACGCGTACAGCCAGATCGCGTGGTAACCTGTCGCGTCCTCAATTTCCCATTGCCCCCAATTGTCGTCAGCGATTGCCTCGCCAGCCATTTTCCACAACGTCTGCCTTTCGTGGTCTGGCATTACCTTAGCCACATATGTGAGTGCCTCGGCCCTAAGCATGGCACGATTCATCGGCCCCCACTCCTGGAAGTTGACAAGGTAGTCGGCGCTTTCCGAAATCGCCTGCTCCAACTTCACCCGCTCGTCATCGGAGACATGATCATTCTCTTTTAGAACTGAATATGCGTGAACATATTTCCCGAATGTAAACATGTTGGGAATAGTCGGCAGCTGGTCGCCGTATTCCGCTTTGGTCAAGTGGAAATCATCAGGGTAGAAATCCCGATAGTTTCCATAGTACAGCAGGAGTTCCTTCGCGCGATCCAGATGAAACGACTCGCCGGTAATACGGAAGGCATTTACAGATAGAGCTGCAAGGTAGATGTCGTTTGACGGCGGATTATACCCGAAGACATAATCAAGATCGATGTTCTCCCGCCAGGTCCTGCGGCGTTCCTCCAGCGTTTCCCAATTCTCCTCGGCCGTTTGTAAGATGTAGTCGCGATATTCGTCTGCGCTCACGGCGCGGATATCATCGGTTTTGGTAAATTGTGCCGACGCTGGCAAGCAGCAGGTAAGAACGGCAAGCGTGACAAGAGTGATCGGGCGAAGTGTAGCGGACATGGAGAGTACCGTCGATGTGAATACGTTTGCAAGATACTCTCACTTGCGGGGCAGATCCACCCCCGCAGCAAGCCACCCTTAGGGAATCGGGATGACAACCTTTATGAATTGGTTGCAGCCCCTTTGCGATAGTGATTGGCCACCAGCAAAGTGGACTCAGGAATGACCTTCCTCTTCCCACTCTTTAATACGATAGTGCAGCCACCGCCTGGATACGCCGAGCCTGCGAGCGGCTTCAGACACGTTATTGTCCACACGATCCAGCATCGCTTTGGCATGCATACGCTCCATTTCCTTCAACGGAATGTCCTGCATTTCCGCGCCATCGATCGGTAATCGTTTGTCTTGCTTCAGTCGAAGGTCAGGCGGCTGAATGATCTCACCCCTGCACATTACAACGCCACGTTCGATCGTGTTCTCCAACTCCCTCACATTGCCAGGCCAGGAATAGCCGGCGAGCTCTTCCAACGCCTCCGGTGAAAATGCGCGAATCCGTTCCCGCGAACCTTTAGCATGCTTGGCAAGAAAATGTTGAGCAAGAATGGGAATGTCGCTCAGTCGATGCCTTAATGGTGGCAAGTCTATTTCGATCGTATTCAACCGGTAGTACAAGTCTTCTCTGAACTCGCCCTCCGCAATTAGGTCCGCCAGTGGGCGATTAGATGCCGAAACCACCCGCACATCCACGGATCGAGTAGCCGAATCGCCGACGCGCTTAATTTCCCCTTCCTGCAATACACGAAGCAGAGCCGTCTGCATGCGTTGGCTCAGCTCACTGACTTCATCCAAAAATATCGTTCCGCCATCAGCGGCTTCGAATAATCCTTTTTTGTCTGATGATGCTCCCGTAAACGCTCCTTTCTTGTGTCCAAACAATTCGCTCTCCAGGAGGGAGTCGGGCAGCGAGCCGCAGAAGACTGCGACAAACGACCGGTCTTTCCGCTCACCGTTGTAGTGGATCGCCCTCGCGACCAGCTCCTTTCCTGTACCGCTCTCACCGGAGATCAGCACCGACGCGTCGGTATCAATCACACGAGACATCGTCTCAAACACATCACGCATCGCGGCACTGTTACCAATAATCTCCTCGAAGCCATAGGCGCGGGTGACTTCGGACCGCAGATGACGGTTTTCCTCGCGCAGGGCGTGGTATAACTTTGCATTTTCAATCGCAACGGCAGCCTGATTTGCAATCGCCTGGATAAAGGGCAAGCTCTGGGGTACAAACTTACCTCTCTTAGTCACGGAATCGAGATAAATTGCGCCAATCAATTTGTTGTGTTGCTTGAGCGGCACACACGCGATCGATTGGATTTTCTCTATCACGATACTCTCGGTAGAACCGTAACGGTCGTCCTTTTCTGCTTCAAACAAGAGCACCGGCTCGCCAGATTGAATTACCTCCTGAACGACACTGTTCGAAATCCGCACCATCTCCCCTAGTTGGCGCTCGGAAATATTCGTGTGCGCATGCACTTCGTACAGGACATCTGCATCGGGACGGTGCAATAGAACGAATCCGCGCTCAGCGTCCAATGCGTCCATAGCAACCTGCAAAACCTCCTCCTGCAGTGCGATCGGGTCGCGCAGCGTGTTAATCTTCAAGGCTATCTCCGACAGTGCCTCGAAATCTCGGACTCGGTTGTTTTCCATCTATTGAACCTGGAAGCCAGCTTCCTTCGACCTGCTCAGATTTTCGAAAGCGTCGACAGCTGCGATCGTCCAAAGGTACGAACCCGTGCCAAGAGTTGTTGGAACAACAACGGACAATGAATCGGAGGAGATCTGTTCGCGAATGTAGACCGAAGTCGAGACGCCGTTGTCGACGCGTACAATCTCGACAGTAAAAGAGTGCTCGTACGGTAGGAAAATCGGATCCCACTCCAATCGAGGATTCACGCCATCGATTACCTCCAGCCCCTGAGGATCTGCTGCGACAGGAACGGGATCGATTACCCTAATCAGCAGCTGTGGGTCCGAACTGTTCACGCTTCCCAACCGATCGACAACGCGAACAACCAGTGGTGATCCAACTACAGAATGGACGGTATTACCATTCAGCTCTGCCTCCACAAAAGAGCCTTGATACCTTCCTGGCTCTCCAGCGGTGGTGAGTGAGCCAACAAATCCTATGGACGGAATCTCAACCGAAACAGAATCAATGTCGATAAGTCCGTCCAGGTCGTCGACTTCGACGAGAAGATCTATCCGGTACAGATCATTTTCTGGCCACCATCGGGAAATGTGGATGGTCGAAAAAGTCCCGCCCTTGAAAGTTGGCAGTCCGTTGAGAACATGATCGGACGAAGCGGCTTTTCCCAGCTCTACCGTCACCGTGTCTAGCGATATCCCAAAACCCTCTGCTTCTACAGCAACGACGTACTCGCCGACCGGAATATCCGGGAATGAAAAGGTACCGCCGCTGGTGGTTGTGGTGGTGCGGCCATCGGGAACAAGCTGTACCGTAGCGCCGGAAAGCGGTAGTCTGCCACGATCGCTGGTGGTACCCTGGACCGTGCCAACATTTTCAAAGTTTGGCGCAAGTGGGTCCAACGGATTAGTGTGCTCCACGTCCCCAAAGCAACCGGCATAAAGAATACAGCAAACAGTCACAGCTGCTGCTCGTGGGAGAAACTTCGCTATCGCCGGGTACACTAACATGTTCAAATATAAGAAGCTCACTAGTCGGTTAGGTATCAGTCGATTTGACTTAGGCTAAACAAATCTCTTGTATGAGTAAAGGCATCCTGGAAGATCCGATCAGGTTGGAAAACGTGAATTTTGATTGTCATTCACTACCTGTTTACAATTCGTGCATATATTTTCCGACATTATGCTTGCACGACAATTGTTCATTCAACTATTCAATTAAGTTATGAGAAAAATACTATCGCTTGTAGTACTGAGCGGTGTCCTCCTGGCCGGTTGTGACCAGGCAGAAGTCACCCCCCAGGCTGATAGAGAGCTCACTCCTCGAGTGACGGTCGATGAATTGTCGACATTCGCTGGCAAAACCGACGGCGATCTCGAAGACCGAGCTCAGGAATATCTGCAGCGACTCAACGAAGAACTCGCAGCGGCTGGGGCCAACTATGCAGTTCACTCAGTCGAGTGGATTACCGGAGACGGCTCTGATGAAGCTGGCCAAACAGTTTTCGCCAACGACAGGCAAAAACGCCTCACAAACCAGTGGGTACCCAACGATGCACGTCGATTCGCGGATGGCGACAAGATCACGCACATGATCTACGAGCCCTTTGAGCCCGCCAACTACGGCACCGCAGCTCAAATACCTTCCGCCCCTTCGATTGATGCATCCTTTGACACGTGGGAGAATGTCCAATGTAGTAAGCTCGATCTGGAGAAACGCGCTGATACAGGTGTATTCCCAAGCGCGATTTTCATCGGAGGCGATCCTTTCGTCGCTGACGTCGTGACGCTTGGATTCCTACCAGGATTCTTCTTCGATCTGGTACTCGGGCCTGGCGCATCAAGCAGTGTTTTGGGCGTCACGTTCTCGTTTATCTGGATCGACGTCGCTACCGGTGACCCCACAGACGTTAACTCTGATGGATACGCCGACACAGCTCTAAAAGAGGTCTGGTATAACGACGCATTCTTGTGGACAGTGGATGATAACCCTGGAGTCGACATCGAAACAGTCGCTTTTCATGAGAACGGACATGCCCTCGGACTGGGCCACTTCGGCAAAGTCTCTGTTGGAAACAGCAACGGCAAGCTCCACGTTTCTCCGCGAGCAGCGATGAACGCGTTCATCCTCGGTGTCCAGCGCGATCCCCTCGGAACAGACAACGCTTCTTATTGCAGCATCTATGCAAACTGGCCGTAAAACCATGCGACCAGAATAAGTAAGGGGGAGGGCTTCATGCCTTCCCCTTTTTTTATCTGATGATTTTTCTGACAAACAAGCGCCCGGGACAAACATCCTTATCGACGGAACGTCTATCTTCCGTCGACTACGATAACGCATCAGCCTCCTAATGAAAATCCAATACGACTGCCTGAATTGCTCCGGCTACTGCTGTTCGTACAGTGAAATCCCAACGTCAGGCAAAGACATCGCTCGCCTTGCCGACCACTTCGGCATCACGAAGGACAAAGCAAGGAAGAAGTTTACCAAGAAGGCGGTTGACAACAAGGGCCGAATCCTCAGACACAAACATGACCCTTTGTTTGAGAGTGTTTGCCAGTTTCTTGATAGCGACAAGCGTCGGTGTACGATATACGAAGCTCGTCCCAAGACGTGTAGAAGTTATCCCGGGGTACCGCGCTGCGAGTTCTACGATTTCCTGCAGGCAGAACGCGTTCGACAGGACGATCCCAACCTGGTAATTTCGGCGTACGTGGCAGACAATGACTAGGTCGCCATTGGCTCCCCACCGCAGACGATGATTCCAGTCGGGACCTCGTTAGCGCGAGTGTCTTTCATCCAGGCCGCAATCGCCACACCGGCCGCACCCTCAACCGTGAGCCCGCACGAGTTGTCTGCCCATTCAACGGCCGCGGCGATCTCGTCTTCCGACATCAAACTCCAACGTGATACGTGCCTGGTACAAATCGGGATGGTAATGCTATTCTCCTCGACACCACCCGCAGTACCATCCGATAAGGTCTCCAGTCCTTTGTCAGGAACGACATGACCGGCCATGATGGAGTCGTGCAACGCACACGAACGTTCCGGCGAGCACGCTACGATTTCTACGTCCAGCCCAAGGACCTCGCAGGCCAACCCGATGCCAGAGCAAAGTCCACCGCCGCCGACTGCAACATAGATCCGACTAATATCAGGGACCTGATCGGCCAACTCAAGCATAATACTTGCCTGGCCGAAAACAACCTCCCAATCGTTGTAGGGTGAGACATACGTTGCGCCATGCAAAGCAGCCAGCCGCCTCGCTTCGGACTCAGCGTCCAGACAGTCATCTCCATGGACCAGTATCTCTATTCCAGCTGAGTCTAGTCTTGCCTGCTTCGAATCTGCAATTGTTGCCGGAACCACAACCCGTGCTTTTTTTCCCAGCTCGCCCGCCGCGAAACCCACGGCTAGAGCGTGATTCCCAGTCGATGCGGCTATCACGGCATCACCGACACCGTCCGACGCGATTTTCGATACGGCTCCACGGACTTTGAACGATCCGGTCGGTTGCTGATTCTCCAATTTCAGAAAATGGCTCGACCCCGCAAGTCGCAGAACCGGAGTTGGGATTAGGTAACTGCTCACTCGCGCGTGAGCGCTCGCTATCGCGACTTTGACCGAGTCCATTACAACATTCTTACCGCCAATTTTCCTATTGATCTTCGCCCTTCCAGATCTGCATGAGCGAAAGCCAACTCGCTTAACGGATACTCCTTGCCTACAACCGGATTAAGAGCGCCCGCGGATGCCTCGGCCACGACCGAATCAAAAACCCGCTTCAATACGAGCGGGCGGTCATCCCCAACTCGTAGCATGTTGACCCCCAGAATCGACTTGCTGTTGGCCAGGAATTGGATTGGGTGAAAAAGACCAAACGAACTTGCAACTCGGAGCTTACCGAAAAACCCTGCACCAGTCATCGAGGCAGCGCCAAACAATACCAACCGGCCACCGCTACCGAGAAGTCGAAATCCTTTTCTGGTACTACTCCCACCGATGGGATCGAAGATTACATCGAGACCCCGATCACCAATTTGTGCTCGTATCTCTTCGACAAAGTCTTTGTTACGATAATCGATGGGATGGTCGACACCAATCTCGCGGCAATGATCTAGTTTGTGCAGCGATGCGGTTCCAAAAACCGTACACCCCTTGTTCTTCGCAATTTGCACCAGGGCCGTGCCAACTCCACCAGCGGCACTGTGGACGAGCACCTCATCACCGCCATGCAGGTTTACCATCTCGACCGCCGCATAGTAGGCGGTGCAATATTGCGTTGACAATGCCAGAGCCGTGCCCAATGGCATTTCGTCGGGAATCTTGCTTACCACCAAGTGATGCGATTTAACAAACTCGGCGTAGGCCCCGAAACGGGTGAAGGCTGTGACGCGATCACCGGTCTGCAGCGTGCTCACATTATCACCACACTCCATAACATATCCGACGGCATCGTATCCCAGGATTGTTGGAAGAGGAGGACGGTCGGGATACAGGCCCAGACGGGCCAACACATCGGCAAAATTCAACCCAAACCCCTCGACACGAATTAGGACTTCATCCGCAGAAATTTCAGGTGCCGGTACGTCGCGAATTTCGAAAGCTTCTTTTGGCGAACCTGTTTTTACAAGGACAGCTGCCTTCATATCATCTGGAGTTTGAGTGACTTAAGGTAGTGAACCACCGATCCTCTTTTCCACTTAGACCTCCAAATTGCATACATTCAGGTTCCGCAATCAGCATGTATAAAATGACCCCCTCAAAGTTTTCCCTTAACGCGGCGGCCGCCTTGCTCCTCATCTGCTTAACCGGATGCTCCGAACAGGCGAACTACCCGGACATGATCCTGGTGAACGGCACTGTGGCAACAGTGGACGATTCCGATAGCATGGCCGAGGCGGTCGCAATAACCGGGGACCTGATCTCAGCTGTCGGCTCCAACCAGGAAATCCGTGACCTCGCGGGACCATCCACACAAGTGCTTGACCTGAACGGTCGCCTGGCAATTCCCGGCTTCATCGAGGGACACGGTCACTTCACCGGAATCGGATACGCGCAAACGATTCTGGATCTTTTTCCGCAGGAAACGTGGGAAGAAATTGTCGCGCTTGTAAGCTCAACAGCGGAATCACTCGGCGATGGAGAATGGATCGTTGGCCGTGGTTGGCACCAGGACAAATGGACTCGACCTCCCCTCGATCACGTGGAAGGTTTCCCGACCCTCCGGTCGCTATCCGATGCGGCTCCAAACAATCCGGTCCTGCTGCGTCACGCCAGTGGACATGCGAGTATGGCAAACGAAAAAGCCCTGGAGTTGGCGGGTATCACCAGAGATACACCCGACCCCGTTGGCGGAGAAATCCTGAAAGACGAACACGGAAATCCCACCGGGCTGTTGAGAGAAACGGCGCAGGGACTCGTTGGTGCAGTGGTGAGTGAACCGGACGAAGATAGGGATGACTATCTCACTAAACTCTCCACACTGGCTGCAGAGGAAGCCCTACGCAACGGCATTACCTCTTTCCACGATGCGGGAGCTTCCTTTGGCGAGGTGGACGTTTTCAAGGCACTGGCGGCAAGCAATCGACTGCCCATTCGCTTGTATGTAATGATTCGACAACCGAACTACGTCTTGGAAGAGAATCTGGCTGATTACCGGATGGTCAACTTCGGCAATAATCATTTGACCGTTCGGGCGATTAAACTTTCGATCGATGGCGCACTCGGCTCGCGCGGTGCCTGGCTGCATGAGCCATATTCGGATGCACCGCATCTCACTGGACTCAATCTTATCCCCATTGATTCTGTTCGGCGAACGGCCGAGTTGGCACTGGAGCACGACTACCAATTGGGGATTCACGCTATTGGCGACAGAGCGAACACCGAGGTCCTCGATATTTTCGAGGCTTCGTATGCATCATCAGCAGACAAAGATCTTCGCTGGCGCGTGGAGCATGCTCAACACCTTCGGCTTGATGACATCCCGCGCTTTGGCCAGCTAGGCGTTGTCGCATCGATGCAAGCAGTGCACTGCACATCGGACGCCCCATGGGTACCAGATCGGCTCGGCGACCAGCGGTCGAGGGAAGGTGCATATGTTTGGCAAAAGCTCATGCAGTCGGGAGCTATTGTCACGAACGGTACAGATGCACCCGTGGAAAACGTCAGCGCAATCGCCAGCTATTACTCGAGTGTCTCGCGGATGATGAACAACAGCGAGAGATTCTATCCGGACCAACGAATGTCCAGGCTCGAAGGACTCCGAGCGTATACCATCAACAATGCGCGCGCTGCTTTCGAGGAGAATATTAAGGGCTCAATCGAAGTAGGCAAACTCGCAGATATCACGATCCTTGATCGAAATATTTTGGAGGTCGAAGAATCACGGATTCCGGACACACGTGTTGACTATACAATCGTTGGAGGAGAAATCAAGTTCAGCAGCCAATAAATTGGCTACAGACTAGTAGTCTGACTTGCGTCTCAACTTGTCTTCTTTGCGCTGGAGTTTCTCGACCTTCTTGGCGAACTTTCGTTCAAGCTGCGTCATCTTTTTGTCAAACTTGCGTTCCAGATCTCGCCTCTTCTTATCCAATTTCTCCGGTTTTCCTTCTCTTTCAGCCTCGCGGTTCGCGGCATCCAGTTCCCGATCAAACTCCTCCTGTATTTTCAGGACTTCGCGTTCATGTTCAGCATGAAGCTCCCTCCACTCGTTTTCAAAACTCTCGAATTCTCCTTCGTGCTCGTAAGAGTCATGAACGGGTCCATAGGCGTTGGACCCGCTGGTCCGTTGGCCAGCTTTCTCCAGAATTGAGCGCTCTTTCCGGGCAAACCGGTTTTCTATTCGGTTAATTTTCTCCTCAAGTCTACCGTCCAGCTCGTCTCTTTTTTCCAGATACTTGTCTTCGTCCATGCCTTCTCTTTCGAGGTCCGCTACTTCTCGTTCATGCTCGGTACTTGCTTCTAGTAATTCCTTCTCGCGCTCCACGGCCAGTTCAGCAATCTCATTCTCAACTCCTCGACGGTCCTCGTCCTCTTCATCTCGATCGTCCCCTATCTCGCGTTCGTCTATATCGAAGTCCCCTCTGGGACGCTCCCGTTCGTCACGATCGGATGGCAATCCTCTCTCACCCGACTCAGCAAACTTGTCTAATATCTCGGCCTCCTTCTCAGCTGCATTCTGCTCAATTTCTGCCACTTTGTTCAGATATTCCACTTCAAGCTCGAGAAGGCGACGCTGGCGCTCTTCATCGTCGAAACGCTTGTTCTTCGTCACCGAGTCGACAGACCGTCGATAATTTTCCTGCGCTGCATTCAGCTTGCGACCGAGTTCACGCTCAAGATTGTCCAGGGCACGAACCGTCTCCGTTGGGGCATCCGCAGTTTCCTTTTGGGCGGTTGCCAGGGGGGCGTATGGGGCGGCAATGCAAAATAAAACTACAAGGGTGCGTACAATTCTATACATTTTGATAGCAATTCTTTGGTTTGGGAAGTCATCCGCATTATTCCCAAAAATGGTGCCATCCAGGCGCCATAGACACGTGTTGCTCCGAACCGTATGTAAGGTGTGTTCGAACACGAAGTTGGACGAAATTCTCCTTAGATAAGAGTTGGCTTTGGAGGAATGGATGTGATACATTCTAAGTTGACGTTGGGCTAGTGGACTTTTCATGAGCATTCGCCACAGCGCAGAATTAGTAACATTGATTTGACTTAAAGGTGAATTATGCCACTATGGGCTTTGATTGTTTGGCTGATTATCGGCGGACTTGCCGGTATGACCGCTGGAAAAATAATGGATGGCAAACCCCCATATGGGATGGTTGGCGATATCGTACTTGGAATCGCTGGCGGTGTTGTTGGCGGATGGGTCCTCGGACTTTTCGGAATGTCTGGCTCTGGTGGAATCATCGGTTCCTTCTTGATTGCATTGCTGGGCGCGGTAATCATCCTGTGGCTGGTTCGAAAATTCAAGAAGGTTTAGATCATGTCCAGGAATTTTTTTGAGAAAATCGGGGACCTGCTGAACGAGCCCTTGCCGGGCACTCGCGACGATAGACCCGCTGCGGCTGGGAATGCGGGAGACTCGCTTCTTGACAAGGTGAAGGACGTATTGAATACGCCTCTGCCAAAGACCAAAGGCGCAGAAGACGAGGAAAACCGATCCAGACATCGAACTGAAGTTGCAGAGCGACTTCGGCGGGAAAGAGAAGAAAGACAACGCGCGAGGCAGAAAAGACGCAATGAACTGGAAAAGGAACTCAAACGGCTAGACGACGAAGACGAGGACGACGATGAGGTCGAGCATCAGCTTGATGAACGTTTTGAAGAAGACGAAGAGCAAGAGGATGAGTTAGGCGAAGAGGCCAAACAGCGACGGGAAATCGCCAGGAAAGAGCGAGAGCAGCTGAAGGATCGAATGAAGGACATGCACGAGCGTCATCGAGAGGAGCGTAAAGCGCTGAAGAAGGAGATGAAGAGAACGCATGAGCGACAGCGCGAGTTAAGATCGCAGCACAAGGAAAAGAGAAAGAAAGCCCGCGAGAAGCGAAAAGATCGGATGAAGCAAAACGTCGGAAAGGGCAAAAGGGATAGGGACTAAACTGGGTAGACCAAAACTTCGACAACGGGAGTGAGCGGTGCCAGATCTAGTTATCTAGCACCGCTTTTTTCCATCCCGTCGGGATGGCCCAGGCAACCGGAGAGTTGATGTCGAAGTTCATCAAGACCTCGAGCACACCGTCCTCTGTAGTCTCTTGCATTATGAGATTGCGGAGGCGACTCGCGTTTCGAAATCCCTTGAAGTAACCGCCGTACATCCGGCGCATTTCCAGAACCCCGGTTCGTTCACCGAGCCACTCACACTTAAGTCGAAGGTGTTCGCGCACGACGTCCATCCTTTCATCCCATCCTGGCCGCTCGGGCAACTCACCTGACTCCTGCAACGACCTCACGTCGCGGAAAATCCACGGATTTCCAATTGCGCCCCGGCCAACCATCACTGCATCAACCCCCGTAGCGTTGAACATGTCCACGATGCGCTGTGGAGTTGCTGCATCGCCGTTCCCTATGATGGGAATGGAAATGCCGGGTTCGTTTTTCAGCCTGCGAAGCCACTCCCACCTCGCCTCTCCCTTGTACATTTGCGACCTGGTTCGCGCATGAACCGCCAGTGCGCGAATTCCCGCGCCCTGCAACCTGTGAGCAACTTCGAGAATCTTGATGGACTGATCATTCCATCCAAGCCGTGTCTTTACAGTTACCGGTATATCTGTGGCCTCGACGACTGCCCTGGTTATTGCCTCCATCTTATCGAGATTTCGAAGGATGCCTGCACCACCGTCACGACAAACGACTTTCTTTACAGGACAACCAAAATTAATGTCAACAATGTCGGGTCGGACTCGCGAGACTATTCCCGTTGCCTGGCGCACCTGCTCGATGTCGCCTCCGAAAATCTGTATCGCTAGCGGCCGCTCTGACTCGTGAAAGTCCAGTTTCATTTCGGAATTCCTGGCCTCGTGAACCAAACCACCGGATGAAATAAACTCCGTATACAACAGGTCCGCGCCAAAGCGCTTGCAGATCTTCCGAAACGGCGGATCGCTAACATCCTCCATCGGTGCCAGAAAGACCGGTTTGTCTCGAAATTTTATGTTTGCAATCTCTAGCATACGACCAAAATTGTGACCCCTACAACGATCCCGCCATTCCGTAGATCCACGAATAGGGATGTCAATTATTGAGGCTACCCGTAACTATTACCAAATTTTTCCGTGAGATGAGGTATTGCAATCAAACGCATAACCATAATGAAAGGAAAGACAGACAAATTGTTGGGGATCTTATTTGTCGGGGCTATGCTTCTGATGACCGGCTGCGGCGGACCGAATCTCTTCGACCGGTTCGGTGGTCTTTGGTCTTATGGAATCTGCTCGACTATTATCGTTATTGCCGATATTATCGCGCTGATTGAAATCTTTGGAAGCAAGAGGTCGCGCGGCGACAAGATTCTGTGGGGACTCTTTATTGTCTTTGCTCCAGTACTTGGCTGCATAATTTATTTTCTGGTTTCGCGAGACAAGAAGAAGTGATGTGTGGCGCATCAATTCGAGGGGCGACTTGCAACCGCAGGTCGCCCTTTTTCTTTTGGGACCAAAATCAGGTTTCTGCGTAACATACCCACCCAATCATAATTGATAGATGGTAAGTCGCTACGGTCCTCTCGCTCTTATTCTCGCGCTGCTTGTTTCATCGTGCAGCCCTGCCAGCAAGATTACCGATGCAGATGACTCAAGCCGACATGTAATTCTAATTTCGATAGATGGTTTTGCCCACAGCTATCTAGAAAGCTTCAGCCCACCGACTCTCCGCCGATTGGCGGCCGAAGGTTCATCCCTGCAACTGGCTCCCACTTTCCCTAGCAAAACTTTCCCGTCTCACTACTCCATTGTCACAGGTTTGCACGCAGGTACACACGGCGTAGTTGCGAACCGTATGTACGACGTTGCTACCGATGAGTGGTTTTCGTTGTCAGACCGGGAAGCCGTATCGGACGGAAAGTGGTATCAGGATGGGGAGCCCATTTGGGTAACCGCGCGTCGTCAAGGTCTGATAAGCGCAACGATGTTCTGGCCGGGCTCCGAGGCAGAAATTCGCGGCCACCGCCCAAACTTCTGGAAGCCCTATGACCACCAAATGCCGGACGGAGACAGAGTCCAGCAGGTCCTTGATTGGCTTGACTTGCCATCTCCACAAAAGCCCGACTTCGTTTCGATCTATTTCAGCCAGGTAGATGGAGCCGGCCACCGGTACGGCCCTACTTCAGTCGAGGTCGACCAAGCGATTCAGGCAGTTGATTCAACCATCGCAACGCTTCTCAAAGGCCTGGAGGATCGAGATCTCCGAGACAAAACAGACATCATCGTAGTCTCTGATCATGGGATGACCGAAATCGATACATCCAGGGTAATATTCCTGGATGATTACCTGAATTTGGACCAGGTCACGATAATCGACACCACACCCGTACTCGCGTTGCATCCCGGCGACACACCCGCCGACACAGTGCTGAAACGCCTGCAGGGCGCGCACGACCGAATGGAGGTTTATGCGAAGGAGGACGTCCCGGCCAGATTCCACTTCTCGAAGCACGAGCGCATCCCCGCAGTGGTTGGAATAGCAGATGAGGGATGGACCATCACAACGCGACCGTGGTATCGACCAGAGCGACTAGGAGCCGCCACGCATGGATACGACAACGAACTCGATTCCATGCAGGGAATCCTTATTGCATCTGGTCCCTCATTTCGGTCCAGCAACGCTATCAAAAGAGCAAGTGTCGTCGATGTCTATAATCTCATCTCGGCGCTCCTGGAAATTGATCCAGCGCTGAATGAGGGTTCCGGAATCCTGACGAGAACTTTAATAACACCCTAGCAGCAAACCGAACGCCCACTTCGAAACATGGAACGCTCGCGACTGACAACTTTTTTTCTGGGCATCATCGCGATGTTCGTAATTGGGGTCATCCTCTATCAACTGCGAGTGGTGCTCTTGCCATTCGTGATCGCGCTGCTCTTGTCAAACATCTTCTCCCCGATTCTGAACTGGCTGAAGGACCGCGGTGTCCCATCCTTTATCTCACTCTTTGTTGTTCTTCTCAGTTTTGGCCTTGTCCTGTTTTTACTTTCCGCACTGGTAGTTGCGAGCACGGAATCATTTATTTCCGAACTTCCCAAGTACGAGCAAAAACTCTCCTCCACCATCTACGAGACCTCCGATAGACTTAGAGAATTTCTTCTTGAGGTTAACCTTGTCCCGGACGACTTCGCATGGACCGAAGTATTCTCGTTCACAGATCTGACAGGCGCTCTCTCACGCAGTGTAAGTGGGGTGTTTAATATTGTAAGCTATTTGGTTCTGATTCTCTTGTTCATGCTATTCATGTTGTACGAGAACGGTCAGTTGAGCAAGCGTGTGCATCGTGCTTTCCCTCCTGATGAGGCCAAGCGGATTGCAACAATCATTGGCAATATCTCGGGTCAGGTACAGCAGTATCTCCTCACCAAAACTCTCATCAGCATGGGTACAGGAATCCTGACCGCCGTTGTGTGTCGATTCCTGGGCGTCGACTTCGCACTGATGTGGGGCTTCCTGGCATTCCTGCTCAACTACATACCAAACATAGGTTCGATTGCTGCAGCTCTTTTCCCGTTCGTATTGTCGATCCTCCAGTTTGATACCTGGGCAGTGCCTCTCATGGTTATCATCCTACTTGGCGTCACACAAACAATAATGGGTAACATTGTTGAACCACGAATCATGGCATTCAGCCTTAATCTCAGCACGCTTGTTGTGCTACTTTCGTTGATTTTCTGGGGATGGCTGTGGGGTATCTGGGGAATGATTCTGGCCGTCCCACTCACCGCGACACTCAAAATTATTTTCGAAAATGTAGATTCCCTGCGGCCAATTTCTATATTGATGAGCGGGACCAGGATCGTCGAACCGAAGACCTAGATTGTGAATGAACTACGTCCGACCGGGCGACAATGAGTACGCGCCGTACTACGCTACTTATGTGGATAAAGTAGGCGACGGCGATATCTTTTCGATCCTTTCTGCGCAACTCCATCACACCCTGGCACTTCTTCGACCGTTGACCGATGAGCAGGGCAACTATCAGTATGCGGAAGGCAAGTGGAGTATCAAGGAAGTGGTAGGCCACATCGTAGATTCAGAGCGCATTTTCTGTTATCGCGCCCTTAGGGGCGCACGGGCCGACGAACAGCCCCTGCCGGGTTTCGAGCAGGACGACTATGTTGATGCAGCAAATTTTAACAACCGATCGCTAGAAGGCCTGCTCGACGAATTCTCGCACGTCCGGACATCCAATCTGTTATTTTTTAAGTCACTCTCTGCAACAGACCTGATGAGAACAGTAGTCGCAAGCAACGTGGTCTTTACCGTTCGCGCACTATTGTATATCATCGCTGGTCATGAACTCCATCACGTTCAGGTCCTGAACGAAAAGTACCTTCAAAACCTTTAACTACCATGAAATACCTCTCGTGCTTCGCTATCCTTGCCGTACTCTCAATGCTCCCGCAGGTGGCATTGGCTCAAAATGATTCAGACAGCACAAATGCCACACGGGTTGTTGAACCGGATCCAGCAGACGTGGCTTCGATCGATGCTATCACCAGGGCCGTGTACGAGAGTATTTCTGGCGCTAAAGGTGTTCCTCGCCAATGGGACAGATTTCGATCACTTTTCGCTCCCGACGCCCGCCTGATCCCGAGCCAAAAAGTTAGCGGAAAGACTGCGGCTTTCCCCATGGATATCGAAACCTATATCACGAGGGCCGAACAGTTTTTCCTCGCAAACGGATTTTTCGAAAACGAGATCTATCGCAAGACCGAACGATATGGCAGCCTGGCACACTATTTCAGCACTTACGAATCTCGATACGCGGCGGATGAAAAAGACCCGTTCACGAGGGGCATCAACAACTTCCAGGCTGTGCACGATGGAGAGAGGTGGTGGATTATAAACATCTACTGGCTGGGCGAAACAGAGGAGTTTCCGATCCCTGCTGAATACCTACCCGATTCTGAATAGAAATCAGCAAAGATGGACACCCGAGAGACAAAGCGCAGGTCCCGGGTTCGAATATTCCTTGCCGGTTTCGGATTCTTGCTGACGTGCGCGCTTTTGTGGTTGTTCTTCGTCGAACCGTCGAGAACAGACCGCAAGCGTAACGCAGTACACCCTGCCGTCTGGTCACCGAGCGCGGCGGCACTGTCCCTGCATGAGACACTTTTTGTAGCAGACCTGCACTCGGACGCCTTGCTATGGAAAAGGAGCCTCCTCAAGCGGAACGCGTACGGCCACACAGACCTACCCCGCCTGAGGGACGGCAATGTCTCCCTCCAGGTTTTCTCGGCGGTTACGCGTGTACCGCGAGATCGGAGCTACACCTGGACGAACGAAAGCAGCGTCGACCTGATCACACCGTTGGCAATCTTTAACGGATGGCCACCGAGGACCTACGGCAGTCCATTCGAACGCGCAATCCATCAGGCCTCACGGCTTATGTCCTTTGCAAAAAAGTCCGATGGACAGTTAATCGTAATAACAAATCGAAACGAGCTGGACAGTTTCCTGGCGTCCCCCGGTGATCGAACTGCAGCTCTCTTGGCAATTGAGGGAATGCACGTTATAGGCACCGATCCAACAAGACTGCGAACGCTATATGATGCGGGTTATCGGATGATGTCGCCAACGCACTTCTTTGACACCGCCATCAGCGGTTCGGCGCATGGAAGAAGCAAAAGTGGGTTGACCGAATTCGGAAAGACCATCATCAAGAAAATGGACTCACTCGGCATTACCATTGACGTCTCACACGTATCCGAGAGTGGAATCAATGACATTCTGGATATAACAACCAATCCGGTTGTTGCCTCCCATGGCGGAGTTGACGGCACCTGCAACAGCAGACGCAATCTACCGGACGATCTCATTTGGAAGATTGCCGAAAACGGTGGCGTGATCGGCATCGGATTGTGGGAGGGTGCGATTTGTGGCAGGACGCCCGCCGACTTTGCGGCTGCGGTTATGCACGTCGTCCATGCCGCAGGGGTCAAACACGTTGGGCTCGGCAGTGACTTTGACGGAAACGTCCACGTGGTTGTTGACGCCTCTAATCTCGCAGTGCTAACCGACGCCCTGACGAAAGCAGGCCTGACGGACTCAGAAATTGCCGATGTGATGGGAGAAAATGTGAAACGCGTGTTGCTACACAACCTCCCGCGCAACGACTAATTGGCGAGATACTCCGCCCCCCTACCTTTGATGTTTTCGTCCCAATGTTGCATCCAACCGGGGATCTTTGCTTCCAGCTCCACCCAATCCAGCGGCATCTGATTAATCGTTTCCGATCGGATCCAGTCCGGCAATTTTTCTTCAGCAATATCTTCGCGCACCGGGATTCGGTAGAACGAGTGCGCCTGCGTAACTAAAGATGTGTCTGAAGTGACAAGTTCGTAAAACTTCTTTGCCAGTTCGGGCTGCGGAGCATTGCTTACAATCGCAATGGCATCCGTCAAGACGGGCGTTCCACTCTCCGGGATGTGAAAGCCGAAATTGTACCCGTTCTCGTTTTTCTGAAGGAAAATGTCCGGCAGGTTCCACAACGTAACATCACCCTCTCCCCTGGCCAACCGGATATAGAGTTGGGTAGGATCGGCTGTATACGTTTTGACATTCTTGTCGAGGCGGGCAAGCCACTCGTAACCCTCCTGCTCGCTCGGTTGCGATATTATCATTGCGCCGTAGATCGTCCGCATCGTATGCGACTCCATTGGATAGCGAATCAGCACCCGATCTCTCCACTCATCTTGAAGTAAATCGTCCCAATCGGTGGGAGCATCTTCGGGCGAAACTTTGTCGGCGTTGTAGGCAATTACCTCAGGGGTAAAAAAAGTACCATACCATCGATCCTGTTCGTCTCGAGCTTCCACAGATACTTCCGATGCCCAGCTTGGCCGATACGGTTGCAACAGGTCTTCACGCGCGGCACTCGCAAAGGCCGTACTCACACCGCCCCACCAAAGACTAGCCTGCGGATTGTTTTTCTCCGTACGAATCCGATCATAGGCCACCTGGCCACCCATGTCGAGCCATTGAACATCGACACCCGGATTTTGGGACTCAAAAATGTTCTCGTACAACGACAACATTTCTTTCCCGTGGGGCGAGTAAATAACCAATTTCTCTCGATCATCCGAAACGCATCCGCCGAGAAATGCAACAAGCGGTAGCAGCAACAGGCAGGCTCGTAGGCTCATCCTATTCTCCTCAATCGTGCGAATCGTAAAACCAGTTTCTTGTGACCGTAGTCGGGGAAAAAGACCGTCGCTTTCGCCTGATTCCCGGAACCATCCATCGATAGGACTTTCCCTTCCCCAAACTGATCGTGTTCTACCATCACTCCGGGCACAATCCCACCTTCTTCCTCATCATACACGATACGGCGACCGGACGGGGCTTTGTTTTGATTTGGTCGTAGCGATTGTTTGTAATATGCGGGATCCAAATCTGCATAGGATGTGCTCTGCTGGTTAGCTCGACGCGAGAACCGTCTGCTCCGACCAGAAAAGCTCTTCCCTGCCTCGGTGACAATCACGTCATCACCTACCTCATCCAAAAAGCGCGACTTCAGGCCAACTTGCTGCTCGCCGAATCTATACCGGCTTTTCGCATACGACAACACAAGGTGCCTTTCCGCCCGCGTCACGCCGACATAGAATAGCCTCCTCTCTTCTTCCAGCTCACTGTTTTCCAGGACGGCCCTGGCCAATGGAAACAGCCCTTCCTCCAGGCCTGACACAAACACCACGGGGAATTCGAGTCCCTTCGAAGCGTGCAGGGTCATCAATGTTACGCGGTTGTAATCGTCTACTTGCTCGTCGGCGTCGGTAGACAGGCTTACTTCCTGCAAGAACGCACTGAGAGCATTCCCGCCTGAGTACGAAGCATCGAATTCTGTTATGGCACTCACCAGTTCCTGGACGTTTTCGAATCGAACCAGGTTCTCACTAGCGTGCCCTTTCTGCATATCCTTAATGAGACCCGAATCATCAAGGAGAGCGTGTGTCAGGTCGGCCGCTGAATCTGTTTCTGACAACTCGGTATAGCCTTGCAACATATTGACGAACTTTGCCAGAGAGTTAGCTGCTTGTTTCGGCAATCCTATTTCCTCAAGTCGCTGACAAGCCTGCCACATGGTGACGTTTTCAAGGCTCATGAATTCCTGGATGCGCTCAATCGATTTCTTGCCTATTCCACGTGTTGGATAATTTATTACCCGCAACAGACTAGCCGAGTCGTTAGGGTTGACTACTAGCCTCAGATAAGCAAGAACGTCCTTAATCTCCTTCCGCTGGTAGAACGAGACACCACCAACAACCCGGTACGGAATACTTGCCCGCCTAAAGGCGTCCTCAATCGAACGAGACTGATAATTAGTCCGGTACAAAACAGCAAACTGGTGATAGTGCAGTCCCTCCCGCACCTTGAAATCCCGGACTCGGGAAGCAATCTTCTGGGCTTCGTCGCGCTCCGAAAGAGACTCCATGAGAACGATATCGGACCCCTCGCCATTCTCTGTCCAAAGCGTCTTGTCAAGCTGACTCGAGTTGTTCGATATTATTGCATCAGCAAGTCGCAATATCTTCTGCGTCGAGCGATAATTCTGCTCCAACCGAATAACCGACGCATCCGGGTAATCTCTTTGAAAGGACAGGATGTTTCCTATGTCAGCACCCCGGAATGAGTAAATGCTTTGCGCATCATCCCCAACCACGCAGATGTTCTTTTGCTTGGTGGCAAGGAGCTTGGTCAGTTCATATTGTGCCTTGTTCGTGTCCTGGTATTCGTCGATGTGAATGAAGCGCCAACGATCCTGGTACTTCTCCAGGATATCCGGAAATCTTGTGAACAGGTCGATTGGCTTGAGTAGCAAATCATCGAAGTCCATCGCATTGGAGCGAGCGAGAACCTGCTGGTACGGCTGGTAGATTTTGGCAACCTTGGATTGGGCCGGAGTCCGCGCGAGCCGCTCAAACTCTGCGGTGCTCACCATTGCATTCTTGGCGGATGATATTATCGCCCGAACAGTCCGTACCGGGGTCTGCTGTGGGTCGATCCCATATTCCGCCATGAGCGTCTTCAAAATGCGCTCAGTATCGTCGGTGTCGTAGATGCTAAAGCTTGAATCGTATCCCAGGGCGTCTGCTTCCGACCGCAAGAGTCTGGCAAAAATCGAGTGGAAGGTCCCCATCCAGATTCCCCGGGACCGCTCCTCCCCGACCAGATCGGTAATTCTCGCTTTCATCTCTCGCGCGGCCTTGTTGGTGAAGGTGAGCGCGAGGATTTGCCACGGGGTACACGTTTCTGTGCTGATCAAATGCCCCACACGATGGGTCAACGCGCGGGTTTTTCCGGACCCCGGACCTGCAATGACAAGCACAGGACCGTGAATCGCAGATGCGGCTTCTCGCTGGGCAGCATTCAGTCCGGAAAGTAAATCAGTTACAGCCGGACGTGGCGTCTCCGGCTTCAAAGTGAATTCGCGCAAGGGATGAGAGGTTTTCCCAAAATAACTCGTCGGAAGATATTCATAACGGCCTGACGTCAACTAGTGTTCGCGGAAAATTGTCTCTGCCGCACTCGTGAGCAGATTAAGCGATCCTTGCTATATTGGAAAACGATTCACTCGAATTAGCTAGATCACCATGACATTCCCTGTCGCCGCCGCGCGCGGTCTCCTGGGCCTGGTGGCCCTGATCGCAATTGCCTATTTGTTTTCTTCCGACCGCAAGAGCATCAAGTGGAGGCTGGTGGGCTACGGAGTCTTACTGCAAATAATCTTCGCCATTCTCGTCCTGAAATTTGGTCCCGGCAGAACGGTCTTCGCATTCCTCGGTGAGGGCTTTTCCAAGATTTTGACCTTCACCCAGAAAGGAAGTGATTTCATTTTCGGTCCGCTGGCGATAGGTCCAGGACAGGAAGGGTCGCTGGGCCCGATCTTCGCCACGCAGATTCTACCAACAATTGTATTCTTTGCCTCGCTGATGGCAGTACTGTATCACTACCGTCTCATCCAGCCAGTCGTCAAAGGCATGGGATGGTTGATGGCCAAGACACTGGGGATTTCCGGTGCGGAAGCGTTGAGTGCTGCTGCCAACGTCTTTGTTGGTCAAACAGAAGCGCCACTTGTTGTCAAGCCTTACATCGAACGTCTCACCAAGAGCGAGATGATGACACTGATGTGTGGTGGAATGGCCACTGTTGCAGGCGGAGTACTCGCGGCCTATGTCGTCTTCCTGGGCGGCGCCGATCCTGCCACTCAGGCAAAGTTCGCGGGGCATTTGCTGAGTGCATCGATAATGTCCGCTCCGGCGGCAATCGTAATGGCCAAGATCCTGATTCCCGAAACCGACCAGCCGGAAACCCTCGGCCTGGTCCAGATGAACGTTGAGAAGACGGAAATCAACGGTCTCGAAGCGGCTGCGGCTGGTGCGGGCGACGGGCTAAAGCTGGCGCTAAATGTCGGCGCGATGCTTCTCGCATTCCTGGCACTACTTGCCATGCTAAACTGGGTCCTCGAAGGGATCGGCAGGCCTCTGGGGTTGAACTCCCTTGTGGAAAGAGCATCCGACGGAGCCTTCCCTACACTTTCTATTCAGTCTATCTTTGGATTTGTCTTCGCGCCCCTTGCCTGGCTAATGGGTATCGAAAGTGGAGACATCCTCCAGTTTGGTCGTCTCATGGGTGAGAAAATTGCCGTAAACGAATTTGTAGCCTTTACCTCCCTCGGCGACCTAAGAGGCGTAGTCTCTGAGCGAACAGTGATTATTGGCACCTACGCTCTCTGCGGATTTGCAAACTTCTCAAGCATCGCCATTCAGATTGGTGGTATCGGGGGAATCGCACCAAGCAGGCGATCCGATATCGCCGGACTTGGCATCAAAGCTGTTATCGGAGGAGCTTTGGCCTCCTGGATGACTGCTACGATTGCCGGAGTTCTGGCAACATAAACACGGCGTAAGGATTTGGCGAGCTGCTATTGCGCTGTTCGGATCGGGAAGTTGAGATTGTACCGCGCCCACGATGGAATCGCATCAGATTTTCCACCCCGCAAGATGTATGCTGGCTCCCATGACGAAGCCGTGGCCAAACGCATAGTGATGTCGTCAAGTACGGGATGCACGCTCTTCACAAGATGAAGGGTGGTAACGTTACCGGCTTCATCGATATACACCTGCACGGTAACCTTCCCGCCGATGCCCTGATGCGCGAGACTGTCAGGATGTGGAATCTGCAGATCTTCGTTTTGCAACACGCGTGGCTCGTGGTAGTGGCGACGGATTGTTCGGAAGCCTGTTAGTTTGAGCTTTGCTAAATCCGCGTCGACGTCTCCGGTCATGTTATAATCGCGAATCACCGGCATCACATATGCTTCGAACAACGAATCGACTATCACTGGATGATTGCGGAAAAGTTGAATGAGTTCATTCTTAAGCGCATACCGATACTGCTCAATGCGAACGGATCGCTGTCGGGCAACACTTGGTGATGATGCATAGACGATGTCCGAGTTACGTACCCCCATCGTTTGCAAAGTCGACAAGTCCCTTACTTTACCTGTAGTATCTGTTCCTGCAGACCACCAGATATTGTTGGCTGCTTGCCATCCTTCGGGTGGACCAAGCTCATACGGTCCCTGTTCACCACATCCGAAAGAAAAGAATAAAACAAAGAGAAGAGTAGAAAAACGTTTCATTGCCGTGGGAGTTTAGAAGGAATACCCGACGGGTTACTTTGCGTCGTCGAGTTTAACGAAGTATTTCTGGCTATCCATCGCAACGACGCGCACAGTACTTCCTTGTGCAATGAACTCGCCTTCAGTCGCAGCGGGTAGCTCATCTCCCATGACACGAATCGTTCCACTTGGTCGCATGGGGGTCAGGGCGATTCCTTCTCTGCCGAGGTACCTGGATCGTATTTCCTTCGCTTCAATGAGTTCCGGAGAGGTCCCTGCTCGTGCCATCTCATAGCGCTTCAAAGCACCGGATAACCTCAGATAAATAAACAGTCCGAACCCGGCAAGGATGGCGGTGGCGGTGCAGACCAACCCCGCAATTGGTCTGTTCGCGAAGGCAATAATGATCCCTACCAGTACCGACAGCACACCGAGCATCCCAATCGCATTGTGCCGCGTGATGAGGTGGATTTCAGCGGCGACTAGTGCAAGTCCTACGGCCAATAGTATGAATGATATGGATGTGACCATGCCACAATATAGCAAGTATTTCAGGCTCTACGTTCAGGTAGCCAAAAGTTTCGACCTACCTCGAGGTCCGGCGCGAACACGGACCTTTGAATTCTATCTGGCCGATTCGCATATTTGCAGGAGATACCGCTGAAGGATGTTTTTGATATCGAAACGAATCTTCTTTTGTGCTGTGGTCATCCTGACCCAGGCACCTCTTTTCGCACAATCAGAGCCGGACAACTATAAAGCATTGCAACAGCTGCAGGAGCATCTATCCAAATCTACCACGGAAACCAAGTCCGCGATCGGAGGCGGCTCCTTTGTTCGTTTGAATGTAGGTGTGGTTGCAATTCTGGGTCTTCACACAGGACTGGAAGTGTGGGTGGGCGGCATTGCAATTAGCGGGCGGGCGGTAGCTGCGTTTGTGCCGGAGTTCTCCGAGGTCAATGCGTTTGTTCACATCGGATCCCCATTGGGGAACGTCTATGGCGGTGTCGGACACCGAAACGTGCCGGGCCGAAAAGGAAGGATCTGGGCTGTCGGGCTTGAGATTGATACGTCAAATCCTGACGATACTCTCGGATATGGAGTCTTTATCGACTACCACTCACCACTCAACGACGAAAGTGGTGCATCGCGAGGATTCGTAATCGGCGGACAAATATCTGTTGCCTTTGGAGGAGGCTAACCGGCGATCACCGCTTGATCCTCACGGGAGTACCAACACGTACAATATGCCACAGCCGGTCCATGTTATCATCAGTTAGCGCGACGCAACCCTGAGTCCAGC
The DNA here is from genome assembly GCA_965224105.1 of Rhodothermales bacterium. Taxonomy (GTDB): domain Bacteria; phylum Bacteroidota; class Rhodothermia; order Rhodothermales; family JABDKH01; genus CBDCYH01. The sequence continues at coordinate 1,157,920 of CBDCYH010000001.1, forward strand.
TTGTGCGCGTTCCCGTGCCGTTACCGTGAATCTCAATCCAGCCCCCCAGATCAGTCGTCATCGGTGGAATTGAAAAACTCCGGGCCGCGCGCTGGATCGCCGCTAACTGAGCAGTGGAAATAAGCCCGCGGTCAAATCCGTCCTGCGCATCGCTCTCGTTAGGATAATTTAACACGAACGCTTTGTAAAACTGGCTGCGCGGATTCTTGGACACGACAAAATAGTCCCCCTCCGGTGTTCGGTAATGGTCTGGTCGAACAACATCTCCACGCATCTGCTTGTCAGAAAAGAAATTGTAGGCAAGGTCTGCGGCAAGAGAAAACTGGAGGTCGTTCCCGCTGTAGACAAAAACAGTTTTGTCTGTTTTCGAAATAAGAATCCAAACATTCGAAAGCGCCGAACTCAGAACGAATCCCTCCACTCCTGACTCTGTTCTTACCCGCGACCACTTGCCCAAGCCCTGCAATAAAAACACAGGCTCCTGAAATTCGAGCGACGCTACCGATTCGTCGGAGTCAACGGAAGAAAACACACGCGCATGTTTCTTGACCGAGTAGAACATGGGCAAATCTGGCTCCTGACTTACCAATCCGGAAAAAATCTTCGCCGTAGAATCAGCGGCAGATGCGGCGGTGGGAGAATCCGACTGGGCGATCGCGACCTGATGCACAAGTAGCAACGCGAAGCATCCCAGAAATCGAGATAAGAACATCAAACAACCACTGGTTAACTGCCTTCAACAATATCCTGCAAGTGAGCAATAAACTGGTCTGACACACCCATGGCACTGAACCCTCCGTCGTGGTATAAGGTCTGCATGGTAACCATTCGCGTGTAGTCGCTTAGGAGTGAGATTGTATAGTCAGCACAGCTCTGGGCGTCAGCGTTTCCGAGTGGAGACATCATCTCACCAAAATCGAACATCGCGTCGAATCCTTTAATGCCCGAGCCTGCGGTTGTTCTTGTGGGACTCTGCGATATTGCATTGATGCGCACACCTTTTCTTCCGAGTCTATAACCGAAAGAACGCACGATACTCTCGAGCAGCGCCTTTGCGTCGCCCATCTCGGAATACTTGGAAAAAATCCGTTGCGCCCCTATGTAGGAGAGCGCAACAACCGACCCGCCTGGATTAAGGATATCAGCCCGTAATGCTGCCTGGACTATGCGGTGCAAGCTAATAGCAGAAATATCCAAAGTCTTCTTGTACCACTCGTAGTTTAACTCCTCATACTCAACGTTTTTCCGAACGTTGATCCCCATCCCGATCGAGTGAATGATGAAGTCAATTTTCCCGTACGCGCTACTGACTTCGGCGTAGAGATTGTCAAGTTGGTCTGCGTCGGTTGCGTCACACCAAATAATTTCTGAACCGGTTTTCTCGCCCAGGTCCTGCAGCGTTCCAAGCCTCTTGGCGACGGGCGCATTAGATAGAAAAAACTCGCCGCTTTCGCGATGGACCGCCTCGGCAATTTGCCAGGCAATACTCGAATCGTTTAGTGCGCCAAAAATGACGCCCTTTTTCCCTTTCAGAATATCGTGGCCTTCCATGTGTGCTTTCTTTTCCTTTCTGGTGAGCCCAAATATAGGCTGTTTTTTCGTTCCTATTTGTGTACAAGAATTCCTCCTTTTGACCGAGATTTCTCCATACAGGCGACTCCAGAAAAACGTCGCGCTTACCCCTCTGTCGACCGACCTATTTCAATACGAAATAGACCGGGTTGAACAGATAGCCAGGATTTCTATCGACAGGCTCTATTGGCTTAGGTCATCGATGGTAGCGCTCATTATGGTTTTCCTTCAAGTGGAGCTCTTCGTACTTGGGGCTGTGAGTTTTTGGGTGTTCCCCCTCCTTGGAGCCTATCTGGTTGTCCAACTTCTCATTCGCGTACACGCGCACCGCGATGTTAGCAAAGCACATTGGCTGTTTCTCGCCAGCGATGCTGCTCTCCTTATTGGATTGCGATTCTTCGAGGAACTGTACATCTTCGGCAATCCAGACATCACCGCGACGGCAATCGCTTTATTTTTGGTCGTGATTTATTCGCAGCGCTGTAGTCAACTTTTCTCAAAAATCTCCGGCATTGTGTTCGTCGCAATTGTAATCGGCGCTGTTAGCCAGGGCAACTATTCTTCAGGCATCCAAGGGGTCAGCCTCGTAGCCACGATAACCGGTGTGGCGTACGTCACGACGTGGTTCGTTTCTGAATCGCAAAAGAGACGGGTCGCGCGAAGCCTCCGGCTGCTGGATTCGGCTCAGCTAGCGCTCGCTGTCCACATGAATGCAAGTCAAACGAGCACGTTTGAGACGCAGGCCACCAGCTCGTCGTGAATCATGCCATTCGAAGCAACCATCTGTCCACTAAAGATTGCATCCTTGCCTCCATTGTAATCAGTGCATCTTCCGCCCGCTTCTTCGACCAGTAAGACGCCCGCTGCAACATCCCACGGAGCCAATCCAGATTCGAAAAATCCGTCAAACCTTCCCGCGGCCAAATAGGCAAGATCAACCGACGAAGAACCCGGTCTCCGGATCCCTCGGCTAGCACGCATCAACTTGTCTAATGCCTGCAGATATCCTTCCATGTGTTCGAACTCGCGATACGGGAATCCGGTAGTTAGCAAACAATCGTTGACGTCATTTCGGCTACTAACATTGATCCGCACGCCATTATGAAATGCTCCACCACCTTTGACGGCGGTAAACAAACTAAGAGTTGTGATTTCAAGAACGACGCCAACCACAATCGCATCGCCCTTCTGCAGCCCGATGCTAACTGCAAACGGCGGTAGGCCGTGAATGAAGTTTGTCGTACCATCCAGGGGATCGATAATCCACCTAAATGACTCGGTGTTGGCCGACCAGGAATCGGTAGCCTGCTCCTCCGCAAGAATCTCGTATGTTGGAAAGAATCGATTGAGAATAGAGATAATTCTTTCCTGCGCTCCAATGTCCACGTGCGTGACGAAATCGTGCACAGCTTTACTCTGAACATCTGTGGACTTCACGCTGTCCATATTTTGTCGAATAAAGCAGGCTGCACTCCTTGCCGCCGCAACAGCACCGTGTAACTCATCGTAAAACATAATCTGTACCTTTTGTCACACCGTGTTCAACTTGCTACTTTCAAGTATACAACCGCACCAGCGATGAAACGAATCAATTATTCTGCTCTACTCTGCGTGGCTATTTTGTGTACTTCATGCAGACCTGCTGTTCATGCAACTGAACCAAGACTAACTCCAAATCTTCCTACAGTAGAGCAGGAGCTCGCTCTAATTGAAAGTCTCCTTGTGCCTGACGGGGATTGGATTCGCATTGTGCAGGAGGAAAGAGATGGTGAATGGATGCTCGTGGATTCCGTCTCCATAACTACTGACGAAGTCTTGGCGCTCGTGGATCTTCACAGCACGTCGACACCTGCACCAAGGACTGCCGACGGGTATTCCTACACTAGAAGCACTAGTCAGAACGAGGAGACGCATATTGTAATCACTTTGGCGAACGGCGCCAAACCGCATAATGGCGTTACGAGTATTGATTACCGAGTTGCCGACGATCCATCATCGCTTCTCGAGCTGCAGGTGACGCGGGATAGACGAGCACTCCTCTTTCGAGAGAGTAGTGCATGGACCGTCGCAGCAAACGATCGAGGCGAAGTGGATGAAATGTTATTCGAAGCAGAAATCAAGTGGCCGTTCAAACCGGTCAGGAAGATCCGGAGCCACATCCGCAGTCAAACTGGACCAGTCGTCCTTACCACAAAGGGATGATGTTGTCTTCAACTATTGGAAATACCTGGTTCATGACAGCCGATCCGAAGTTTCCGCCCGTAAATACGACCACCAGGTCAAGATCCTGTACAACTATCACGAATTGGCCACCATTTCCACCGGCGTAGCAGATCGGGTGTATGCCCCCGCTGGATCGGAGCCTTTTCTGCCACCACTGATACCCATATCCGTCGGTCGGCGAAACCGCGAATTTTGACGTGCAGCTCTTGGTGACCCACTCTTCCGAAATGATTCTCTGATCCTTCCACATTCCACCCGATACGAACACTTGTCCAAGCTTGGCCATGTTGCGTGGAAGCATGGTCGCATGCAGCGGGTATCCGATCCCTGGTGTCATTCTGCTCTCGACCAGATTCGAATAATTGTTCCGAACAAAACTTTGCATCGAAAAGCCGTACGCATTGATCACAATCTGATTCAATTGGATAGATGCTCCCGTGTTGTAGACAAAAGTGTTACCCGGTTGCGACGCCATCGGTCGGCCCCAGACGTAAGATGCCCAGCTGGATGCTGGCAAACGATACATTTGGCTAAGCGTGTTGTTTGTCCCGCCTGACGCTGCACCAGATTCATCCCAACTCAGACCGGACGACATAGTTAAGACATTTTCGAGACTGATTTCTGCCTTGTTGCCGACCCACTTATCAGAATGCTCAGGCAGGAGAGAAGGAAGTTTTTCGTCGACACCGCTGATGAGCCCCTTGTCGATCGCAATCCCGATCATTGCCGATCGAAACGATTTGCTTGCCGACTGCACCTCGTGCTGCGTGTTGCGGTCAAACTCGATAAACCTGCCTTGCGAATCGTGTCCGGGAAAGTAGTCTTCAAAAACAAGGTTGCCTTCCTTAACAATCAGCATACTGTGGATTTCCGGAAACTGTCCTCTTCTAATGGCCTCAACAGCATTAAAAAGAATGGCAGCACGCGCACCGCTGGTATCGAGCTCAGCAGTTTCCCAACCATCATCAATCGTTTCCGGTCTCGTGTAGAGGTACCGGGCTTCTGCATTAATGACAATATTGTTTTGCGGATCCTCGCTGATCCTAACGCGAAGCGAATGACTGACCTCCTTACCGAGTGTCCATTCTATTTCTGCAAGCCCAGCTTCGTCAGTCGCCAAGTCGGTGACCGATATTTCCCCATCGCCAGTAACAATCGATGCTTCCAGGTCCACCGCCGGCCGCACCGTCCCATCTTGATCGGTAACCTTGACCACAACCGGACGCGGAAGGGGCAGTGTCTGGAAACCACTTTGATTGTCCCCTGCAGCAACGGACAATACGAGCGTTTCGTCGTTTTTATCCGGACCTTCAACCGGAGTGTTACACGCGGAGACCAGCCAAATAGCTATCATAGCTCCCGTTATTTGTCGCACGATTTTGTTGCGAGGCAAGAAATCCATTTCTCAACCCATTAGCATAGATATTCTATGGGAGAATATAATCGATCTTGGCTAGCCAGCAAGGCAGAAAGACTGCCCTATTAGTTGGTGCGGTCACGCGAGCTTCTGTTCGAACGGCCGGACCCGTTCGAGCCTTTAGGACTAGATTTCTATTGTTACCAGGACCGTGTCCTGCGCAATTCCATCTCGAGAGAGAAACCCTTTGTCCAGGCCTTTCCTGAGGATCGTCGCTGCCTCTGCTGGTCTTTCCTGCGCCACAAAGACCCGGGCAAGTTGATAGTGCGCAACCGGAGCTGTTGGGTCCAGCGCGAGGGCAATCCGGGCGAACGCCTCGGCCATATCCAGGAGATTCAGGAATACCGCCTCTCGGGACAGGTGGACGTGTGCGTCTGCATCATCGACCAGGATAGACGCCGCAATTTCAAGAGAGGAAACGGCAATGGAATCCTGACCATTTTGGCGAGCGGCCTCGCACAAAATCAGGTGTGCATGCCCGTCGTCATTATTTAGACTCACCGCCTTGTTCGCGTCTGCGAAAGCTTCGTCGTGTCGCCCCAGGGCCAACAATACTTTAGCCCGGAGTTTGAGGGCTTCCAAATCGCCAGGCAGTTCGCTCAAGACCTTGTCCACGCGAACTTTGGCCTCTAGTAAACTTCCCCCGCTAATCCAGGCGGTCTCCGCTCGATGGAACTGGGCGTTGAGGCTCGAAGGCCGGGGGGTTTGCGCCAAACCTACCACCGGTGTTAAAACCGCCAGGAGAATAATAAACGTGTATCTTTTGGCCATTATGCTGAAGATAAGACTCATCAGAGAGATACCTTTGGTCAAAGATCATTCCATGCTCCGAAGCGGTGATTCCCGCCCAGACGGACGCGTATACGCGTTTGCCATTGTCTAATTCCATGAGCAATTACGTGGATGATGTAGTCTGGCTCGACGAGGCATCATCAACGAATGATTATCTCGCCATTATTGCCCGCAGTCGTTCTAAGGAATGGCTCACTATTGCGGCGAGGTTTCAATCAAAGGGGAAGGGTCGCTTGGGCCGCTCCTGGACATCGAGACGGGACGATGGCCTAACATTCAGCATACTCCTCCATCCCGGCATCCAACAGTCATTTGCCGGTCTTGTCCCACTGGCAGTAGCCACCGGAGCTGCATCCCAAATAGCAGATTTGTCTGGTCAGCCCGTTGAGATCCGATGGCCAAACGATCTCATCATGAACGGACGCAAGGTGGGTGGTATTCTGTGTGAGGTCCAATCACAGTTTCCGCACCTCACGGTTGTTGCCGGGTTGGGAATCAATATCATGGGGCAGTATTTCCCCGCCAATTTCCGGACACCAGCCACGTCACTTCAGCAGGAATCTGGGAGGGAATTCGGGATGCACGAAACACTACGCATGTGCCGGGCAGGGATCATCAGAGAAATTGAAGCTTTAAAAAAAGGTGATTTAGAGGGATGCCGGGCACGATTCATTGAAAAATGTTCATTTGTTGGGAAAGTAGTATCATTTATCTACGGACCCGGGTCTCACCCGCTCGAGGCTACAGTGGTCGGTATAGGCCCTGACGGTGGCATCCAGTTGCAGACGGAAGGACAAATGCTCGTTGCACATGCGGGCGAGATTACAATTTGCAGGTAGCGGACACGCCCTATGTGGTTGCTCATCGACATAGGAAATACTAATACCAAGTTCGCATCAGTCGACTTGGCCGACCAAAAAATTCATCGCTTGGGATCCGTTCCAAGTAGTGGCAAGAAACTGCAGGGTGCATTGGTTCGCCTTGTTGACGAGCACCGTTTTGAGCGCGTCGGTTTTTGCAGTGTCGTTCCAAGCCTCTCCGCTGCCGTCCTCGACTTATTTCAATTTGCTGATGTTCCCGCCCTGGAGGTTAGTCCGTTTATCAACCTCCCCTTCACTATTGATTACAACACGCCAGCAACACTGGGAACCGACCGGATTGCCGCTGTGGCAGGTGCGTGGAGTTTGTTCGGCGACGCTGGTCTCAATGTTCTCACGATAGACGCCGGATCTGCGGTGACCTATGACTTGCTCACACGAGATAATAGATTTGCCGGCGGGAGCATTGGTGCCGGACCGTCTGCTATTCTCAAAGGCCTTACGGCGTCGACTGAGCAACTCGTCGAAGTTGATTACCACGTCGCTGCTGAACCGATTGCACGATCGACTGAAGAGGCAATCCGCGCAGGCATTCGCTTCGGATTTCTCGACATGGTATCCGGGATGATCGAGAGGTGCTCGTCTGCCATCGATGGACGTCCACTTGTATTGGTTACAGGCGGTTGGGGTCAGTGGTTGAAGGAACGGATTGCCACAATCGATCATTTCGAACCAGACGTGGTCTTCTGCGGGATTAGGACACTGATGGAGCGAAATCCAATCAGCCACGTGTTTCAGCACCCTGCTATGGGTCAGCTGTCGAGCGACTAACCAGTTCGTCTATCCTGGCGATTACCATCTCGATTGCCACTTTGTTGTGACCACCTCTGGGGATGATAATGTCTGCGAATCTTTTTGACGGTTCAACAAATTCCAGGTGCATCGGTCGCACTGTCCGCGCATACTGATCGAGGATCGAGTTAATATCTCGCTTCCGTTCGACCATATCGCGCCGGATTCGACGAATCAGTCGGACATCATCCGCTGCATCGACAAACAGCTTAATGTCCATCCGCTCCCGAAGTTGCTTTTCAGCCAGGACTAGAATTCCCTCGAGTATTATCACCGGACGCGGTTGAATTACAACCGTCTCGCTGGTCCGCGTGTGGTTTGTGTAATCGTAGACGGGCTTCTTTATTTCATCACCCTCGATAAGGTTATCGAGGTGTTCCGACATCAGTTGAGTGTCAAGCGCATCGGGATGATCGAAATTGAGCGCTGCACGTTCCGCAGCTTCTAGATGGGAAAGATCCTGGTAGTAGGCATCGTGATCAAGGACGGCAATCCTGTCGTAGCCAAAAGCCTCTATTATTTTCGATAGGACTGTCGACTTGCCGGAGCCGGATCCACCCGAGAGACCGATGACAACACTTTTCCGCATCCTACTTGATCATGCGGATCGTTCTCACTTTTAACTCCTCATCGAAAGAAGACTTGGATGGAACGTACCGGTATCCATCCGGATGTTTCCACTCCAGGAGAAGTTCAACGTCGTCGATGGTTTCTCTTACGATGTAGTTGACGAGTTTCCCACGGAGCCCCTTGATGCCGTGTGTGACAGGTTTGAATTCCCCTTTGTCTTTTTTCAGGAATTCGACGAAAATCATTTCGACGTAGGTGCCTTCATCGTTCCATGAGTTCTGATGCACGTCTGGAAGGAGGTTCCAGACCACCTTATCCTTGATTCTTTCATTGAGGAGGTCGCTCATTCGTTCGCGCCAGTAATCGGATATACTACCGATTTCTGGAAGAGTACAGTCCATGCCAAGCCTGTAATCTGGTATGAGGTCGTCGGGGCGCAGCAATCCGAACAAGCCACTAAAGATGATTCCGTTTTCAAGGAGTCTGCGTTGTGCGCCGGTGGGCAGCGAAACAAAATCCATCGCCTGATACATCACACCGGGGCTATATCGGTCGAGCGCTGACATGAGGGCCGCATTGTAGATCTCCTGATTAGTCGCAATCAGTCTTTCCAGATCCTGGCCCTGCGCTCCGAATAGTTCCTCCAGGCTATCGCCAGTTTCGATTAGTTGCTGGACTACCTGGATCAGGTGCTTCCGATCCGGGTTCAGCTCGTGGAAATAGTTGAACGTGTTCGAGGTGCGATAGTCGAACATGTCTGGAGCAAAGGGATTGCCTCCTTCCCGCTTGCCGTCCGCTGGTGCGAGAAGAATGCTAAAATCAGCCATAGAAAGTGTCGCCTAGTTCGTGCCGTGTTTTTCAGTTGCACGCGATTGACGCATTTCTCCTAGCAGGGCGTCGATATCGGCACCGATTTGCTGTGCCCTCTGTTCTGCTGCTGCGACCAGGTCGTCTCCCCTTTTTCGAGCGTCACTCTCCGAGTTTGAAGGGTCGAGAAAATCGTGCAAGTTGTCGCCGATCTTTTGCGACCAGTGTTCAAGCTGGTACGCCAGGCGTCGCCGGATTTTCCGCCCGTCTTCCGGCGCCATCAGCATTCCGATAACGAAGCCAGTTGCGCCACCGACGATCAAACCCCACAATCCGCTTCGAGCCGCTCTTTCAAATTCTTTTTGTTGCATCGTCTTTTTTCACTCTCGCCCGTTCTAGCCGGACGGTCAACAGTTCCTGATATTATAAAAAAAGCCGCCGTTGGAGACCCAACCGCAGCTTTTCAAGCAGAAGAGAATTACTTCTTCTTCTTGTGCCTGTTTTTCCTGAGGCGCTTCTTCCGTTTGTGGGTCGCGATCTTATGCCTTTTTCGCTTTCTTCCGCAGGGCATGAAGTTTCTCCAATTTTCAATTTCCGTACAAAAAGGCCTGAATAATAGACCATTCCCGAAGGCTTTACAACCGTGATTCCTCTCTATTGGTTTCGATCCAAAGGAGAAAATCATAAGGCGGTGTGCCAGAACAGTGCCGGACTCTGTTGTTACGTTGAATTCGGCATTGTGACAGGCTATCTTCGAGGCTTCGCAAGATTTTCAGGACAGTGTTCAACAGAACTTCATGACGCAATCACTATTTCGTATTCATTCGATTGCAGGGTACCAATATATCGACGAGGGGCCACGAAGTGACACTCCGCCTGTCGTTCTCCTGCACGGGATGCTTGGCGATGTGATGAACTGGAAAGGCTCTATCGCAGGGTTGGCGTCCAGCGGGTATCGGGTACTCGCGCCGTTGTTGCCTGTTTACAGTATGCCCATTAAAGAGACATCTGTGACGGGACTGGTCATGTACGTTCGGGAATTCCTCAAAGAGCTGGGGGTCGATAGTGCCAGCATTGCCGGTAATTCACTCGGCGGGCACGTAGCTGCGCTTTTCGCTATACGATTCCCGGAGCTAGTGGATTCTTTGATCCTCTCCGGTGCATCCGGAATTGAGGAGGTGGAGATGGGAAGCTCGACGCTAAGGCGCCGAGACCGCGACTACATTAGGGAACGAGCCGCGATTACCTTTTTTGACCCGGTTCACGCATCAGACGCGCTTGTTGACGAAGTCTTCGAGATTGTGAACGATCGGTCAAAGGCGGTGCGACTCATAAAAATGGCCCGGTCCGTCCAGAATGAAAGCGTGGCAGACCTGCTTGACCAGATTGTAACCCCCACCCTGCTCGTCTGGGGTAAGAACGATAGTATAACTCCACCAGATGTTGCAAAGCAGTTCTTCCGCGGTATCCCCGATTGTCGCCTGCACATCGTTCCCGAATGTGGCCATGCACCAATGATTGAGCATCCGGAAAGATTTAATGCATACACCCTCGCATTCTTGCAGCGGACAGGGAGTACATCAGAGCTTGGCCGCACGGGATAGTGGTTGTCCTACAATTCTGCACCGCCGTTCCATCTCGAACAGTTATTGTGGCTTTTTGCATCACGCCGGGTCCCTATGGGGCCAAAAACAATCCCATTGGTTCTTCTCGAGCGGTTGGCATGGACGTTGTATAGAAGCAGATGATGCTCTGGGATACCTCCTTGACCGGAGCAGTATATGGTGCAAGCGCACCGCGGAAGGCCTCCGTTGTCGGGCAGATCGTTTGGGTGAGCGATCTGCCCGACGCATTTTAAGCGACCCTTTGCATTTCTGCCTTTCTTCCCACGTAACAATTTTGTTGCTTGCCTGAATGAAAAGGCTCAACCTAATACCTATTGCACTAGCCCTGGTGTTGTCCGCGTGCTCGCCTACGCTGTCTCCATTGTATCGGGATTATGATCGCCAACAGGCTACGTCTGCGTCGAACAGTTTTGAAGGGTCGGTAACGCGGGCGGTGGAAACTGCGGGATGGACAATAGCCGAAACAGATCTACCTGCGGTTGTAGTAACACAACCGCGTACGTTCAAGCGCTGGGGGCTATACCGCGTTGATGTGTGGCTCGAAATTGCGCCCCTGTCAGACGAACACGTGAGAGTGCTCGCTCACCCATACAGAATCTATGTGACCGGGGCCAGATCAAAGATTCCATACTTTAGAAGATCGCTTCAGCGGGCGATTCTAAGGGATCTGAACAGCGCTTTTGCCCGAGAAGGGATCGTCGCCCTTGGAGCCGTTGCAGAAGAGGACGCCAAAGAATAGCGATCCTCGTAACTAATGGATCCCTTGTGCGTCAAATGCCCGTAGCCGTGGTTTCGACCACAGCAGGAGACTGTTCTTTTTATACTGGGGATGTTTTGGTTTCGACGATTGGATTCGCGCTTCAGATTGCGTGTCGGGCCTCCCGACAAGCCCGCAAAAACTGTTGGGAAACCATAAATGCGAACGATTATTCGTACGCGATGGCCGCTTAACTTATAAGTTAAGTTAGCGCTGTCTGTCGGCGGGTGTGGGCGTCTATCACCATGCTCGCTGGCATCATTCAAGATAGACTAGTCTCGCGTGCACCGGCTGAGCGCAAAGGACGAAACTCAATCAGCCTTGGATGGGGCGGTGCCCGGTCAGTCGGCTTCCCACCTCATCGACAACCAATAGACTGACTACACACGTAGACGTCTGCTGGCTCGACCATTCGGACCCGGGTTCGACTCCCGGCATCTCCACACGCTATAGGCCGCTGTACTGCGGCCCATTCTTCCTTTTCGGACACTATCGATTAATCATTTGTCCGTACCTTGACGATACAATGACGTAAGAACGGTCGACGCTATGCGCAAATTTCTATTCCCAACGTCAATTTTCCTCGGAGCAGTGTTTCTGCTATTTGCCTTTCGAGCAGATGGATCATCTTCGCCCGAGATGATAGTCTACAAATCTCCAACGTGCGGTTGCTGCTCAAAGTGGGTTACACATGCGGAAAAAGAAGGCTTTACCGTAAAAGCCCACGACGTTGAGGACGTCGTTGAGATAAAGAAAGAGCATGGCGTTCCCATACAACTGAGGTCGTGTCACACCACGCTGGTGGACGGTTATGTTATTGAGGGCCACGTTCCAGCAGATGTCGTCAAGAAATTGCTGGAAGAAAAACCAGATATCGCCGGGCTTGCCGTACCGGGCATGCCCATTGGTTCGCCGGGAATGGAAGGCCCGAATCCCGTCGCCTACGATATCGTTGCTTTCACTCCGGACGGCGAAACTTCGGTGTACGCGTCCCGATAATCTCGGAAATTTCGAAACGGGTGGGAGGATACCCAAATGAATCTCCAGCAATGGACTACCTTGCTGCTTGAGAATCCCCTTGAGTTCGCAAATAGAGTCGGAGCCGCAATTGAGGTTGAGATCGACGACCGGTTGCGAGCCGAGCCGGCCTTACACAACTCGCCTTTCAACGAGGTCCTAACATCGATAGGATCTGCTCTGAATGAAGACTGCCACAATCTCCTTCAAGCAGATTCATTCCTATTATTCGAGCAACAGATCCGAGACCGCACTGAGCTGCTAAAACGCGAGGACCTTCCCTTCCCGATCTTCTTCAATGGCGATTCTCACCTAACAAAGATCTGCTACACCGTCACCCGTGTGCTCAAGCCAGAAATAGTAATCGAAACCGGCGTTGGGTACGGGACATCAACCGCATACTTCCTAAAGGCACTTGCAGATAACGGAAAAGGCCATTTACACAGCATCGATAGGCCACCAACGCAAGAAGGAGCGATTGATTATGTTGGTGCGTTGGTGCCTGATGACCTTCGAGGCCGCTGGACGCTTCACCAGGGAAGAACTAAACGAATTCTTCCACAGCTCCTTGAACAAATTGACTCGAGGGTGGGAGTTTTCTTGCACGACAGCGCACGCACCTACCGAACAATGAAATTCGAGCTCGACCGGATACTAACACGTCTAAAGCCCGAGTCTGCCATTCTGGTTAACAGTGCCGATGCAAACAAGGTATTTGAGAGGCATTGCTCGTCAACACGCCCTGAAGTTTCGTGCACAGTTGCTAATGTTGACAAACCCGGGGCCTTTGGGATAGCCCTCTACAAGTAACCTATCAGTTCAGTATCTGATCTGCAGATTCTTCCGTCTGCACAAGCTCGTTCCGTGTAAGTTCCAACACTATGCGATCCATGTCGTAGATCTCGTCGAGCGCCTCCAGGATCCCTCGGGAATCAACCGACACCGTCCGTCCTGTATCATCATTATAAATGAAGGCCGATGGTAGCGATTCGATGTTGCCGTCAAAAGCGATCCCGACAATCTCAAGGTCTGCATTGAGCAAAGGGGAACCCGAGTTTCCGCCAATAATATCGTTTGTTGATACGAGGTTTAGTGGGGTCCCCATCTCGAAGGACCCTGGCGGAGTATCCCACCGAGACGGCAGGTCAAATTCTGAATTCCCGGGATTCGAAAAATGCCGATCGTACAGGCCATAGAAGGTAGTGTGTGGAGGAGCCTCGGTACCATTGTAGGCATAGGCTTTCACGATGCCATCGGCAATCCGAAGGGAGAAGGTTGCGTCGGGCGGCCTGGTTGTACCGTAGATTTCAAACTGGGCTCTTCCGTGCTGGGCGTTGAGCTCCGCCTCACGGGCGAGCAGGCCGGTGTAACCGCTGGTATAGTCGGCGAAGCGTCTCGCAAAATGCGATACAAACTGCAGTGCCGGATCGTCCCTGGATAACGACTCATCTTCCACAGCTTGTTTCAAACCATCTTGCGAACGTAGTGCGGAGCCGGACATAATCTCGGCAACGATTTCTGCAATGCTTTTGCCGCCGGATGCGACAACAACAGCCGGATCTGACCCCCCAAAGTTATCTACCCATGATTGTAATCTCGATAACAAATATCGCTCTTCAATAATTTCGGGATGATCCTCGATCGACAGTAATTGATCTCTGAGCTGCGAACTATTGGCGGCACCGCTTTCGTTCGCTTCGAGATAGTTCAACGCCACTAGCGCTCGTCGCACTACGGCCGACGACAGCGACTGCCCGGCCTGCAACGCGAAAAAGGATCGAAATGCATTTGCGAATTCCATTTTTTGATCTTGAACATCCGCTATGTCATCCAGGAGAGTTAGGAATGGGGTAGCTCTGGCAAGATCGGGGCCAGCCGCTTCCGCAAACCGGTCCTCGAGGTCTCTCGCAAACGCGTTCTGAGAATCCTGCCTCCTGGCAAGCAAGTGGGAATCATTCAATCCCTTTACTCTTCCGATGTATAGCTTCTCTGTATTCTTCAATCCAAAAATCTCATTCCTGAGATCATCCGATGGCTCGGCTTCGTACAGCATTTCCAGAGCATCGATCCGGGACTGTACGAATTCAAGAATTGCCCTTTCCGATATCTCCCCCCTCCATCGCAATTGCTCCACAGTCTCCAGTCGATTGGTCGAGCCGGGGTTACCGATCACAAAAACAGGATCACCTTCGTTTGCACCAGCCGAACTCCACCGAAAATGATTAACGGATTCGAACGGGTCGCCGTTTTCGTATACCCTGAAAAATGTTACATCCAATGCGTACCGGGGATAAGTAAAGTTATCCGTGTCGCCACCGAAGTAACCCAATTGTAGCTCCGGGGCCATCACAAGCCTGAGGTCCGAATACCGGCGGAACGTGTACGCTGAGTATTTGCCTCCCTGATAAAGATTGATCACTTCTACGACGTGGCCCGAGCCGGCGCCTCCAGCTTTGTCGAGAACTTCTCGCGTAATATCCTCAATTGCCTCCTGTCGGGCATTTGCTCTTTCCGCATCGGTCTGCATACCGTCGAGCGCAGCATAAACTTGGTCGGTGACATCTTCGATCGCAACTAACTGATCGACGTACAGTCCGTCCACGAGCCTTTCATCAGCTAGATCCACCGCAAAAAAACCTTCCTCCAACAAGTTCTCCCCTTCCCTTGTCACTGCTGCTACTGAATTCCTGCCGCAGTGATGATTGGTCATCACGAGTCCGCTTGCTGAAACGAACGAGGCCGAACAGTTTGGCAACCGCAAAGCACCGAGCCTTGCCCTCGCAAACCATTCCTGGTCGGGGCGAAACCCATACGTTTCTGCAATATGATCTGTTGGAGGGAAATCAAATGTCCACATAAGGCCGTTGTCATATTTTCCGGCCTTTATATCCTGGGCGCTTGCGGGTGTAGTTGCGACAATAAAAAATGAGAGAAGTAGTAAAACTGGTAGCAGCGTCCGTCGATTCATTTCGATCCCTGTAATGTTATCAGTTTTGATTCTGTGCCAACAAATCTTTATTCCTTCTCGCACCGGTTTCCAGAAAGTTGGAGAACTCATCGACTGTCATCATCCCGGACTGTTTGTCCAAAATCGTTTCACCTGACGAATCAAGCACTACGTATGTTGGTAGTGCGGTCGTTCCTGTAAGGCGAAGCTGGTATTTCTGTAGCTGCGGTCCTAGCCGCGGACTATCAGTTATGAGTCGCAGGAGAATAAAATCAGATACGAGTTTTTCGGATATCTCTGTCTTGACAAACACGTTTGCCTCCATCTGGCGGCAGTTGGTACACGTGTAGCCCGTGAAATCAATAAAGAGCGGTTTCTGCGACCGCGCTGCGTTTGCGAGTGCCGTTTCGAGATCATCGACGATCCATTTCTCGTCGCTGGCTATATCAAAATCGGAATCAATTCCGGCAAGAAGTTGGATATCTGATGAGTGTCTTGGTGGCAGGTAGCTATCCAGAATGCGAAGCGGAGCACCCAGAAAGCCGGGAATCAGATATAAAGCCAACGCACCGAAGGCCACGCCCCACCCTAGTCGCGCGGCACTAATCCGTGCGCGGGATTCCGCGAGGGCTCGCGGTAATTTCAGCCAACCGAAAAGGTATGCACTCGTCGCAAGGAAAATTGCAAATGCGATCGCGATGGCGATAGGTCGCGATAGCAGACCTAACCCGAAAACGAGATCTGCGTTCGAGATAAACTTGATAGCCGCGGCAAGCTCAATGAAACCCAGAACCACTTTGAAGGTCTGCAGCCACGAGCCTGACTTTGGCAGACGGGCAAGACTTGTCGGGAAAAGTGCCAACACAACGAATGGTGCGGCGAAGGCCAGGCTGAATCCTATCATTCCCAAGAGCGGCCGTATCCACGATCCGGAGGCAGCGATTGCCAGCAGGCTTCCAACAAAGGGGGCTGTGCAGGAAAAAGAGACGAGCGTTACGGTTAACCCTAGCAGTAGCGCACCCATCCAACCTGAGGAGTTCGTGGCTCGATTGTTTACTGCGTTAACAAACCTGGATGGTAGCCTGAACTCGTACAGACCGAGCAGCGACAGCGCGAACACTATCAGAACTAAACCTATCGTAAGGTTCACAAACGGATTTGCCGCGACGACCTGAGAACCGGAGGCTCCTACAAAAATTGCCAGGAGCAATCCAAGTACGGTAAACAAGATGACAATAGAGAAACCGAAGAATCCAGCTAGCCTCGCCGCTTGCGTCCGTGACCGATTGCCGGAGGTGAAATACGAAACGGTGAGCGGTATCATCGGAAAGACGCAGGGAGTTAGTAGCGCGCCAAAACCTGCCGCAATAGCAAGCAAAAGAAAACCGGCTAAGCTCTTGCGGGGACCGCTGCTGCTTGCCGGTATTGATGGATCCGAGAAGGCATTCAGGTGACTTTCGAAAGGCGATTCATCACCCGGATCTGGTTGGAGGTCACCTCCACCCTCATCCTGAATGGGCGGACTGCCAAAATCCAACGCTTCAACTTCGCAGTCGACCGCGGCGTCGTTAACGCAGGGTTTGTCTGACGCAACAAACTCAAAGGAAAACTTGTGGCGTGTCGGAGGAAGACATAGCCCGATGTCGTCGTTGCAAATTTGGAAGTAGATGATTCCACCGACAACCGGAGGTTCGGGATGAGTCCACGTGTACTCAACAGGAATAACAAATTCTGCTGACTTCTTAAAAAACGAAACGTCTTTCTTAAAGCCAGGATCGAATCCGCGCTCGGGCGTCGACTGGACGACCTTCCCTGGTTTCACTCCTGGAGGGAAGAGATCCATGATGAATCGGATGCCTCTACTCGGACGTGGCGAATCGTAGGCATACAGTTTCCAGCCATCTGCTATGGCCGCCTCCACCCGCAGCTCATAGGCCGACGAGTCTTCCTCGCTCTTGGACACATAGTATGTCCACTGAACCAGTTCTTCCGCATTTTGGCCTGAGACGACGCCGGCTTTTACTGTGAGTAGAAGGACGACGACTCCTGCGAGCAGTCCCGCGGAGCGAAAAAATCGGCGAATTGCAATAACGGATCTAGACATCCCAATATCAGAAAAGGTGCCGGAAGAACGACACAAGAACCCCTATTGTTGCCTCACGCCGATGCGTCAGCAGTCTCAGGCTCCACAACGATTTTCACCTCGGCCTGGACATCTCGCGTGACTTTGATGTGCGCGGCAAACTCACCCAAAGACTTAATCTCAGTCGGAAAAGAAATCTGCCGCCGATCTACCTCGACGCCCTTCTCGGCGAGAGCCTGCGCAACCTGGACGGCTGTGATCGAACCAAATATCCGCGTCCCCTCTCCCACCTTCGCCGTGAGGTGAACCGGCGTAGTAGCGATCTTGTCTGCAAGAGCGGTTGCTTCCTCTCTCTCTTTCGCAATCTTGTGCGCCCGTTGCCTATTCCGCTCCTCAAAATCCTTGATAATCCCCGGCGTTGCCAGCCGAGCAAGCCCCCTGGGTATAAGGTAATTGCGGCCAAAACCGTTCTTGACTTTGACGATGTCGCCCGCCTCGCCGACGTTATCCACGTCTGTTAGCAATAGTACTTTCATGTCTATCCTTACTTAACGGTGTCAGCGACAAACGGTAGCAAACCAATGTGGCGTGCTCGCTTGACAGCCCGCGTCAATTGCCTTTGAAACTTAGCCGGGACGCCGGTAATCCGACGAGGGATTATTTTTCCCTGCTCGTTCAAGAATCGCTTTAGCAAGTCAATGTCTTTGTAGTCGACGTACTCATACTCTGAAGTGTCGAACTTGATTTGCGGCGTTGGAATTGGTGGTCGCCGTCGTGGTGGTGATTTTCTTCTTTGTGCCATGGTATGAATCCGATCCTGGTTTAACTCTCTGAGGCAGCTTCTTCGGTTTTAGCTTCGGCGGCGACTTTCGCCTCTTCAGCTGCGGCCGACTCCTCGGCCGCGAGTTTCGCCTTGTGCTTCGAACGTTGCCGGAGCATCTTGCCGTCCAACCTCAGCGTCAGATATCTAAGAATTCCGTCGTTGATCTCCATCGCTCGTTCGAACTTGGCGATCATGTCACCGGGAGCTTCGAAAACCAGGTTCACATAATAACCGTTTCGTTTCTTCTCGATGGGATAGGCGAGCCTGCGCGCGCCCCATTCGTCAACCTCGACAACGTTGCCGCCGTGGTCCTTGATGTACGCGCCTACGCGGGTTACGATGTCTTTAATTTGCTCCTCACTATAAACCGAATTAACGATATACGTGAGCTCATACGTGTTCTTCTTTGGCATCTCCCTCTGGAATGATTTGATGTGCCCCGGGTCTTTGATTTAAGCCCGGAACAGGGACAGCCGCCAAATATAGGGAATCCTGGGAAATGTTCAGCCAGTTTCCGCTATAGAGGAGTGATTTCTTATGATCTCCATCACCCCAAATTCGCCATTCTCTCCGCATTGTCGGCGACCCGCAGTGCCCGAATGATGCCTTCCAGGTTGCCATCAACCACCCCCTCCAGCGCATGATTCTTGTTATCGCCTGTAAGTCGATGATCGGTCACTCTCCCCTGCGGCCAGTTATATGTGCGGATTTTCGCTGATCGATCACCTGTACTGACCATTGAACGACGGGCTTCCGTCCTCTCCGCAGCCAGTTTTTCCAGCTCCATCTCGTACAGTCGCGATCGCAACACTCGCAGAGCTTTGTCCTTGTTCTTGTGCTGGCTTTTTTCGTCCTGGCATGTTACCACCAGCCCGGTCGGGATGTGGGTGATTCTTACGGCTGAGTCCGTGGTATTCACGCTTTGGCCTCCGGGCCCGCTGGAGCGATAGACATCAATCTTCAGTTCGTGCGCTTCGATGTGGACGTCGACTTCCTCCGCCTCTGGCAAGACAGCAACGGTAGCCGCGCTAGTATGAACGCGACCGCTAGATTCGGTTGCGGGAACCCGCTGGACCCTGTGGACGCCGCTCTCGTATTTCATTGTGCCAAAAGCATCAACACCGGAGATGCTAAAGATTATTTCCTTGAAGCCTCCCTTTGTCCCGTCGGAACTATCCATGAGCTCAAGGGACCACCCTTGCTTCTCTGCAAATTTAGAATAGAGCCGAAACAGATCGCCAGCGAACAGTGCCGCTTCGTCCCCTCCCGTACCGGCCCGGATCTCAACGATGGCATTCTTCGAATCCTCCGGGTCCTTGGGGATCAGTTTTAATCGCAACTCGCTCTCTAAGTCGGGAATCTTATCCTGAAGTGCACTTAATTCCCCTCGCGCCATTTCGAGTATCTCTTCGTCCGTCTCCGATTCCAACATCTGCTGCAAATCGCCAATTTCTGCCTGAGCGCTCTCAAACTCGTCGATAACGGCTACCACCGATTTGAGCGAGACGTGTTCGCGCCCGAGCTCCATCATCTGTTTCGGATCCGTGGCGACTTCAGGTCGCGACATCAAGGTCTCAACTTCCTGAAACCGTTCTTTGATCTGACGAAGGACTTCTGTGTTCATCTATACCTTGTACAAAAAATCAGTTGGGGACTATGCCCCACCGAACTTGCACCAAGGTACAAAATGTGTCGTTTTATTCGACCGTCACACTTTTGGCGAGATTTCGCGGCTGGTCGACATCGCAGCCTCGCATTACGGCGATGTGATATGAAAGCAACTGCAACGGAATAGCAGTTAGCAGTGGCGTGAGGAACTCTTCGGTCTTGGGCACGCGCAGAACGTGTTCGCACATTCTTTTGATCTCGTCACCATTATCCGTGATTGCGATCACCGATCCACCCCGCGCCGAGACTTCTTCGATGTTTGACAGCACCTTATGGTAAGTGCTATCCTGCATGGCCATAAATACGACCGGCATGAACTGGTCTATTAGTGCGATCGGGCCATGCTTCATCTCCGCTGCTGGATATCCTTCTGCGTGGATGTAGGAAATTTCTTTGAGTTTCAGGGCACCCTCGAGTGCAACCGGAAAATTGTAACCCCTTCCGAGATACAGGAAGTTCGATGCATACCGGTATGTCCGAGCAAGCTGCCTGATTTCTTCGTCCGTTTTCAGGACCTGTCGAATTTTGTCTGGAATATCTGTGAGAGCTCGCAGCGCGTTTCTGAATTCAGCATCAGATAGCGTCCTATCTTTCCCGAGCATCAGGGCGATCATGGCCAGGACGAGCACTTGCGCGGTGAAAGCTTTGGTTGATGCCACACCTATTTCGGGGCCTGCGTGTAGGTAGACACCTGCGTCCGTCTCCCGAGCGATCGTCGAACCAACGACATTGCAAATGCCGAGGACAGGAATACCCTGGCGATGTGCCTCATGGACGGCTGCCAGAGTATCAGCAGTTTCACCGCTTTGAGAAATGACGATGACCACGTCGTTTTCCCTGAGGATCGGATTTCGATACCTAAACTCGCTCGCGTATTCAACCTCGACGGGAATCCGTGCGAAGGATTCTATCAGGTATTCGCCTACTAATCCGGAATGCCAGGAAGTACCACACGCCGCGATGATAATCCGATCAGCAGTGACTAGTCTGTCTTTCCAGTCGATCAATCCTCCGAGAACGATATCGTTCGCTTCCAAATTGAGCCGTCCCCGCATACAGTTTTCGAGCGCGGTTGGCTGCTCCATTATCTCCTTGAGCATGAAATGCTCGTAGCCGTGTTTTTCTATCTGCTCGAGATCCCATTCGAGCTCGTGCACTTCTTTTTCCAACGGCACGTTGTCGATGCTCCGAACTTGGTACCCGTCCCGGGTGATGGTAACCATCTCACCGTCATGCAAGTACACAACTTGTCGTGTATGCTCGATCAACGGAGACGCATCTGAACCAAGGAAATATTCGTCCTCTCCAACGCCAACAATCAGCGGACTTCCTTTGCGAGCTGCGATTAGTGTATCAGGGTCTTCGGATGAAACGATCGCTATACCGTATGTGCCAACAACCTGGGTCAACGCCTGCCGGACAGACTCTTCCAGTGTAAGGCCCGTGCTCTTCTTGATATCCTCGATAAACAGCGTTAGAACTTCCGTGTCCGTCTCGCTTTCGAAGGTGTATCCCTTCTTCACAAGCGATTCTCTTATTGCACCGTAGTTCTCGATGATACCATTGTGCACCAGGGCAAATGATGCGCTACTGTTCGTGTGTGGGTGTGAGTTTAAGTCGTTGGGGGCACCGTGGGTCGCCCAGCGGGTGTGACCGATGCCGACAGATCCGACCAAATCCTCCGATCCAATGAGATTCTCAAGATCAGCGACTTTTCCCTTTTTCTTCCGAACGGCGAGATCGCCATTCACAATCGCAATTCCAGCGGAATCGTAACCGCGATATTCTAGCCTCTTGAGGCCGTCAATTAGAATGGTTTTGGCGTTTCGTTTCCCGATGTATCCTACAATGCCACACATATTCTGAGACAGACTTTTTTGAGACAGACTTGCTTGAAAATCCTTGATATAAAGGCAGAAATGGAAGGTGTTTCCCCTCTGCAGGGTTTCTAGGTCAGATTTTTTCGGAATGCAAAGGTTGTACCGATCTACCAACAACCTCAGCAATCGCACGTATTTGCTTCAAGAGAACCTCGAATTGGTTAAAAAAGAGAGATTGAGGTCCATCACTCTTGGCATTTGGCGGATCCGGATGGACTTCAACCATGAGTCCGTCGGCACCTACCGCAACTGCCGCCCGTGCCAATGGTGTCACTTTGTTACGAAGCCCGACGCCGTGGCTGGGATCGACAAATACGGGCAGATGGCTCTTCGATTTGACGACCGGCACAGCTGACAAGTCCAGCGTGTTGCGTGTCATGTTCTCAAACGTCCTGATTCCTCTCTCGCAAAGGATCACGTCAGAATTTCCCTGAGCCAGCATATATTCGGCACTCATCAGCCACTCTTCAATCGTTGCAGACAAACCTCTCTTCAGAAACACCGGTTTCCGAGTCTTTCCTAGTTCTTTCAGCAGCGTATAGTTTTGCATGTTCCGAGCACCAACCTGGAGAATGTCTGCGAGTGAAGCAACGTCTTCAATCTGACCGATGTCCATAACTTCGGTCACTACCTTCAACCCATTCCGATCCGCCGCTGACCGAAGTAACTTCAAACCCTCGACACCTAAACCCTGAAAAGAGTACGGCGATGAGCGTGGTTTAAACGCTCCACCGCGAATGATCGGAACCTCAAGTCCCTTTAAAAACTCGGCTACACTTTCAATTTGTTCCTCGCTCTCGACTGAACATGGACCAGCAATCACAGTCAGGGCTTGGCCGCCGACCGGCACACCGTCTACATCGACAATTGTGTTTTCGCGCTTCCAACTTCGGCTGGCGAATTTGTACGGCTCCGTGACTCGGAAGACCTCCGCAACACCGTCAAGCACTTTGATATGCCGTATATCAAATTCCTGTTGTACCCCAATGGCACCCAAGACAGTCTGATTGACGCCACTGGAACGGTGCACATCAAAACTGTGATCACTAAGGCTAGCGATTACGGCCTCGACTTGCTCCTCCGTCGCGCCGGTCTCCATTACTACAACCATACAAACTCTCGATTTCGATGAGTCATTCTAGTTCCACAAGCTGGTAAGACTTTTTGCCTTTCCGGAGCACGATCAGTTTACCGCCTATGGCGTCACTCACGTCGATGCTTGCGCCTTCATCTTTCATTTGTTGATTGTTGACACGCAGGCCGCCGCTTCTAATTAGACGTCGGGCTTCACCCTTTGACGCCGTTAGACCGGACGCAGCGGCAAGATCAACTATGGACATACCTTGTTCAAACTGTTTACGCGGAAGCTGGGAGGACGGCGCATCAGAAAAAACATCCATGATGTCGCGCAGCTCAAGATCATCAAATGATGTGGCGAACAAAACCTGGGTAGCTCTCTTGGCTCTTTCCAAACCAGCCTCGCCATGCACAATACGTGTTACTTCTTCGGCCAACTTTTCCTGAGCAACGCGTTGTCCCGGTTGCTCATCAACCTCGACCTGCAAGTCGTTGATTTCTTGCTCATCAAGCCATGTGAAATACTTTAGATACCGAATGACGTCCGCGTCTTCAGTATTTATCCAGAACTGATAAAACTTGAACGGAGATGTTCGTTCGGGATCCAACCAGATGGTCCCGGTCTCGGTCTTGCCAAACTTGGTTCCGCTACTGTTCGTGATCAGCGGAAAAACTAACCCGTGGACTCTTTCTCCAGAGACCTTACGCACCAACTCCGATCCGGCAACAATATTTCCCCATTGGTCGCTCCCACCTAGCTGCATCGTGCAGTTGTATCGCTTGAACAGCTCGAGAAAGTCGTACGACTGAAGTAACATATAGGAGAACTCGGTAAAAGAAAGTCCATCTTCCGATTCAAGTCTTCTCTTTACAGATTCCTTCGCCAACATGTAGTTGACGGTAAAGCGCTTGCCAGTGTCGCGCAGAAAATCGATGAACGATAGTGAATCAAGCCACTCTGCGTTGTCGACAATTACCGCTGCGCTTCCCGCGCCTGCGGTATCATCAAAGTGCAAGAAACGCTCAAGCTGCCTTCGGATTCCCGTAAGATTCTCCCCGACTTGCTCTCGGGACAGAAGCTTCCTCTCGTCCTTTTTTCCGGAGGGATCACCAATCAGGCCAGTGCCGCCACCAACTAGTGCAATAGGTCTGTGTCCATATCTCTGCAGGCGGGCTAGTCCCATTACGGGGACCAGAGATCCCACGTGTAGGCTCGCTGCGGTTGGGTCGAAACCAATGTACACGGTAAGCTGCTCGCCCTCCAATGACATTTCCGCTTCCGGTGTTGAATCAAACACCAGTCCTCGCCATTTCAATTCACTGAAGGCAGACATTAGCACGTGTTCTTACGAAGGTGGATCGGGATCGTCGTATACCCCGCCTTCAGTGTACCGTTCCAACCGGAAACGCTTGCCAAGATAGCGGCGGCGAACTTCAGGGTCCCCCGCGAGGTCTTCGGATGTCCCCTGCTTCAGAATCTTGCCGTCGTAAAGCAGATAGGAGCGATCGGTAATGGCAAGAGTCTCGTGGACGTTGTGGTCTGTTATTAGAACTCCGATACCACTACGGCCAAGGTCGGCGACAATGGTCTGGATATCTTCCACGGCGATGGGGTCGACGCCAGCAAACGGCTCATCAAGAAGCAGAAACCGCGGTCGGGTTGCCAGAGCACGGGCGATCTCGGTCCGGCGACGCTCGCCACCAGACAATGTGAACGCCTTTGCCGATCGTACCGACTCCAGTCCAAATTCAGCGATCAACTCATCTACCCGGTTGCTCCGCTCTGATCTGGATATCTTCTGGTACTCTAGAACTGCATGGAGATTGTTTTCGACCGAGAGGTTTGCGAAGACGGTAGATTCCTGGGCCAGGTATCCGAGTCCTTTCCGGGCACGTTTGTACATGGGTTGGGCTGAAAGATCGGCGCCTCCCATGGTGATTTGTCCACCATCCGGCTTCACAAGTCCAACGATCATATGGAACGTCGTCGTTTTTCCAGCACCGTTCGGTCCGAGCAAGCCAACAATTTCACCTTCACGGACATTCAGGGAAACGTCATTCACGACTACCCGCCGCTTGTACCGTTTTGTAAGGCCTCTAGCTTCTAATGTCGATGGATTCATTCCGGTTGCTTCCTAATTGAGCCCAGTGTGGCCGAGACTTCCCTGTACCTCTGATCTCCGAAAAATATTTCGCGCGAGGGTTCGTCTTCTGGTCTCCAGGAATAGCCGTCGAGTTCGAACCGGGCAGGTATGGCATCCTCGGGATAGTACGTCCCTTCTATTCCGCCGAGCGCATCTACCTTGTCAAGATCCCCATCGGCAACATGAAACACAATTCTATCAGCGCTAACACGAACACCACCAACCTCCTCGCCGGATAGAAAGTAGATGGATTCGGCATTCGGATAAACGATGATCATGTCTGATGATTGCCGACCAATACCCGTGATAGTCTCACCACGTACCTGCTGAATCCGTCCGCTCGCCGAGTCCTCTTGTGCGAGAAAGGCACCGCCTTTAACTGAAAGGCTATCCCAATCTCCCATTTGGTAGACGGTCATCGTGTCACCGATCACTTGCGCTCGATTGTACCAACCAATAGGAGCATCCGAAAGTGATATCGTTGTCAAGTCATTTACCTTCGACTCAATGTAGTCTGCTCTTCCGGAAAGAGACTTGAAATCAGGAGACCAGAAGGCGACGTTCCCGGAGGCGGACAGATGATCTTCTTCTTCCTGTTGGTGAATAACGAGTGCGTCGGAACGTACTGCAAAAGTGTCAATAGAAACCCCGACGCTATCCTGCTCAAATCGGAGCAACAACACATTGCCTGCTATTGTGGTGAGAGAATCGTCCGGAGTCCTGGCGCTTTTATCCGCGCAGATAAGCGTAGTGACGACATCCGCTCGATCACCATCTCCATATTCAAGCATAACGACATTGCCGGTGGCTTCGGCACTTTCATCGTTCCGGTCGTAATCGACGGTATCAGCCCTAACCTGACTGCCCTCCTGGTCGAGAAGAACCCCGCCCACAAAGAGGGCCCGTTTCAACTCAGACCAGTACTGGCCATTGCGGGAAAAAAGTGTCGAGACGGAGTCCCGCAGCGTCACTCCATCATCAAACAGAGCGTGCTTCGTCTTGGTATGGTAGGTTGCATTTGGCGACTTGACAACAACCTCACCGTCAGACAATACGACATCGCCTTTCGCTTCTCCGATTTTTGTGTTGGAATCATAGAGGATTGTTTGTGCATCGATTGTATCTCCGTCATGGATGAGTCTCACATTGCCCCTGAATTCAATCCTGTCTGTCGTTATCCATTGCGTTGCCGCATCGGACCAAAGCCGTGTCTTCTCCTCTTCCAGATACACGTTCCCAACTAGCCGCCGAATTGATTCTCCGTTGACTACCCGCCCTGAAAACGAATCTGCGGTAATCGTCACCTCTCTCGAGGTATCGGTTGTGTCCTGGGATTGCGCGGAGTGCGTCGCACTGGTCGATCCAAAGAGTAACAGAAGGAAAACAAGGATTCGCCGGTGCATTACGTTATTCCTCAACAATCACCTGCGCTGTTACGCGAGCGATTTCGTAGTCGGTAAGCTTCTCATCTGCCCGTAGATCGTATCCCTCAATTGTCTCATTTTCCGCGAGAAGTCTAACGAAGTTGGGAGCTCTAATCGACTGATCCGATTCGTTCCAAACCACCTTCTCGGTTTCCAGGGTGCGGGCGTCCGTTTCCACTATCACATTTCCACTTGCAACAAAAATCTTTCCTCTTGCGAAGTACCTAATCTCGTTTGCAGTGAGCAGTGTGGTACCCTCACCTCGTTCGTCAAAGATGCGTGCTGTTACCGGTGTGTCAAGATCCAAGGTTTGCAGAACGGTGTATTGGGAATCATCAGCCGATGTAAATTCAGCCAAGTACTCTGCGGTGATCACGATACGCTTGAACACCCCTTCCGATACCGAAAACTCAACATCCCAGCTTTCATGTGTCGGTCGCTGCTCTTCTTCAATGGATTCAACAGAAACCGGAATCCGCTCTGATGGTCGACAGTGGAACGACAATAGAAGCGGGCATATTAGTAGCATCACCACTAGCATCCTTTGGGCCCCCTGGATGGTATTATATTCTAACGGTTTCACCGTCGAGGCAGGTAGCGGAGTTCACTGCGACAGACCGACCGCATTCCGACAGCAGATCTGCGAGCAACCTGGTCGCATTTTCGCGATGATTTTCTGGCAGCTCGTTGTGACAATAAATCACGGCAACGGCGTAGTCGGTTGATTCAGCTATTTTCGTTCTCATGCTATCCTTAACCGGATTTACAATGGGAATCCTGTCGGTTTCAGAAACAGCAAATCCGGTGATCAGATCCTCTAGATTGATTTCGTGTCCGGCACTATTAAAGACATACTTCTCTCCGGGCAAACCGTGTGCGAATAAAAAAGAGTCAGCGGGAATTTGCCTTACGTCCCAAATAGATATTGGTAGCATGGTCCGCAGGCTAACGTAGTTAACGCAGTCGACTACCTGGGATACTCTAGGGAAGGCGTCTTCCCGCGCAGCGCGGAGTAGGAATTCCGATGCGGGCTTTGATCTTCCACTTGGCTTGTAGACGCCGTGGCGAAGGAGCCTGCGAGAGAGTGTCCGGCACTCCTCCAGATCATGGGGTAGATCGTTCTTGCGGTCGGTGATTAGTATAGAAAGGTCCCGTTCAAAATCAATGCTTGGCGCAATAACCTCCAGGCCCTGGGCAGCAATGACGCCCAAGGAAGCATCTTCCCTTCCGGTAGCAAGCGAGATCGAGATCATGACGGAGAATAAGCCAAAACAGAGCAGTTTGGTGTATTATTGAATGAAGATCTTGTTGCCTGGCTCGCGGATGGAACATACCCAGCTTCTGAGTAGTCCGGCAACCGGTCTCCGGACGATGAAAATGCGGATTTTCAACGGTTTGGCAATCTTTAGTTCCAAATCGATACGCCGATATAATTGCGGAAGGAATATCCCTTTTCAACTAGAATAGTATAATAGGCCATGCAAGTGACCACCATGAGTTTCGCGGTTGAACCATGCAACCAGGATACGGTCGTTATCAAGATTGGTAAAGCCCTCGATTTCCGAAACGCTGCTGAGTTCAAGTCAACCTGTCAAACACAAGTTCGCTCAGGTGCGCGGAACTTTGTTCTTGACTTTTCGGAGACAGGCATTCTGGACTCCACGGGTCTTGGATCCATCTTTTCGCTTTACCGTCAGGTTTCACCGTTGGAGGGGCAGGTGGTGTTCGCATCCGTGTCTCGTCCGGTACAGGTTGTAGTCCAGCTAACGCGGACGTACAAAGTCTTCCGACAGTTTCCGTCGGTTGATGCTGCGCGCGAAGCGTTGGTTTAAACTGTGATACCTGGTGCCTCGCAGCTCCGGGTAGTTCAAACCCCTGTTAACATGGAATCCGTAAAACAACGATTCCGAAATTTGGGCACGGTCGTCGACGACGTACACGCGTTGTTTGAGCGATGGGCAGAGATGCTCGAGTTCGAGCCAATGCTCGACACGGACACCGTCTACAGGACAAAGCTTGTTACCCACGAATGGATAGCAAATCTTGTCCAACACGCCAAGTTCGAATCGAACGGCGTGGATATCACAATCGATATCTGGCGGGAAAGCAACAAACTGATGTGCGTAGTCGAAGACAACTCCGACGGATTTGACCTTACCGGCCAAACCGAAAGTGCTTCCGACAAACTCGAACGACTGCCGGAGCGCGGTATGGGGCTGTTGATGCTGCAAGCATGCACATCAGACCTTTCGTACAACAGAACCAGTTCGAACCGTAATCGACTTCAATTCTCAATAACTGCTGGAAAAGATCCATGGCTGAATATTCCATTCTAGTTGTTGAAGACGAGCACACCCTCCGGCGTTTGCTAGAATACCGATTAGGTAAATCGTACAACGTTCGCACTGCCGCCAACGGCCTTGAAGCGCTAGACAGGATCAAGGAACAGGTACCCGATCTTATCATCTCGGATATTATGATGCCGAAGATGGATGGATTCGCTTTGCAGACGGAGGTCCAGGCCAATCCGGACACTGCCGCAATCCCGTTTATCTTCCTTACGGCTAAAGCCGACGAGCTTTCCAAGACGAAGGGAATGAGGACCGGTGTGGACGACTACATCACAAAGCCATTCGACATTGAGCAACTGTTGTCCCGAGTCGAACGTCTGCTGCAAAGGGCAAGCGTCTACCGTACACAACTCGACGCGCAGATAGGACAGGATTTTTCGCAGCGGCTCATGCCGAAGAATCTTCCTGATGTTGCTAACTATCGGATTCTATTCGAGAACAACCCGCTTGAACATGGCGGCGGAGATTTGTTCGACTGGATGGAAGCACAACCGGGAGTCTTTTTCTTTACGATCGGTGACGTTATGGGGAAAGGCCTGAAAGCTAAATTCTACGCTTTCAGTTTCCTCGGGTATGTTCGCAGTACCATCCACGCAATGCTATCTGTTACCCAATCTCCCGCTGAGATAATGAGACGGGTGAACCAGGTATTGATGGACGACCCACCGATGGAGGAGACTTTCGCCTCCCTCCTGCTCATCAAATGGGAGCCGGAGAAAAACCTCGTCACCTACACTAACGCCGGACACTGTCGACCGCTCGTCGTCAATAAAGACCAGGTGCGAGTAGTAGAATATTCGGACATGATACTCGGTCTCGATCGAAATGCAGAGTTCAAAGACACAGAAATTGCGATCGATGACAACTCAGCACTACTCGCCTACACAGATGGATTGTCCGAGCAGGTCTTTGCTAACGGTCAGATGGCGGGCGAGGAAGGTTTGATGGATGCGGCACTTGCTGGCTTCGGCAGCGAGGACCCGATCAAGAAAATGCTTAACAGCCTTCTGGAAAAGAGTGCTGAATCAAAATTCAGTGACGACATCCTTGTCTTCTGGATGGAGCGTCAGGGAATGAACTGGTTTGCGCCTTACGCCGCGGATTCTGCGGTACAGTAGCTAACCCGGTTTATTCAGCAGTCGCTCAGCTTCGGAAAGGAAGGAGCCTCGATCGACTTTCAGGCTATTACTCACAAGCTCCTCTCGCCAAGGAAAAAATGCATCAGGAATTTTGAATCGCGGTATGCGAGTTTCAAGATCCTGCCTCAGATCTTCGGCGACTGTATCGAATTCAACTCCCGACCGCGTGCGCACGAATGCTACTGGCCGCCAGCCATAGTCTTTCGAATCGACCGCTACTACAACAGACGCAATAACAGATTCGTTTTTGTCAATCTCTGTCTCGATCTCCTCTGGAAAAATATTTTCGCCACCGGAGATGAACATATTGTCGAGTCTTCCGCGGACTATCAGATCTCCATCGGTGGAAATCTCGCCGACATCTCCTGTCGAAAAGTATCCATCGCCTTCAACAAGCTGTTGTAAACCATCCTTCGTAACATAGCCCATCGCGATTGTAGGACCCCCAACCCGGATTTGTCCGTTTTCTGTAACTCGGATCTCGCGATGCGTCAAGACCTTGCCGCTTGACTCAAGCACGGAGTGCAGGCCCAGCCTCCCGGTCGATGTAACCATCGAACTCGACTCTGTCATTCCGTATGTCTTGTATATCGGAAGTCCAGCGTCGACAGCAGAAGAGATCAAAGACGTACCGGTCGGGCCGCCGCCAACCAGAACAACTTCGAGATCGCCCAACTGCTGTGGTGGACTTTGCAGTAGCCGCTGAAGCTGGGTACTCACCAGCGAGACATGCGTTATTCGATGTTTGGATATTTCTGATGAGATGTCTAAAACCGGAAGCCTAACCTGACCGCCCGCGACGAAACTCCTGAACAGAATCGCCAGGCCACCAACGTGGTACACGGGCAACGACAATAGCCAGGTCGAGGATCGTTCAACACAAAGCGCCTCAATTGCACCTTTGGAGCTGAAAATGTGATTCGCGATCGAGTGCTGAACCCCCTTTGGGCTTCCGCTTGACCCGGACGTTAGCACGGTGGTTGCTGGTTGGTCCAACCGTAGCGTAGCTCGCCTTGGCCACTCTCCGCTTTCATCCTTTTCCCGTCGCTTTAGCAGTTCGGGGTAATATGCTAACTCCAACCCTTCGCACATCTTTTTGATGTAAGCGACGGGAAAATCTGGATTCACGGGGCACACCACAACGCCCTCGCGTAAACAAGCAAAGAAAAGAGTTACGAACGGAAATGACCGGTCGGCGGGTATCGCGATTCTGCTACCGCGTTGTACGACAGAAACTAGTCGGGTTTGAACTTTCCAGATCGCGGCGTGGAGCTGGGCATATGTCCAAGATTGGCCACCGCTAGAAATCGCCTGCCGCTCTGGAGCCTGCTTGGCCCACATAGAAATCGGGCAGTCGATTTGATTCTCCCGCGTCATGGTTTTGGCATACCTGTCATTTGCTCACCCCAAGGCAGCGCGCCATAGGATTTCAGGTGCCCAAGATTGGCCCGCTGATTCTCTTTGAAAAAATTTATTGTCCCTGTGCCCGCAGCGTGTTTTCTTGAACCCAAAACCCAGGAAAGTCCCATCACATCAAGCCATCCAACAGGACTTTCAAAGGCCGAGCTCACAATGATGTTCGCACCCATCCGTTCGGCAGCTTCGGCAACGGCCAGGCACCGGCTCAGCCCACCAAGTATCGTCGGTTTGATGACCACGAATGCCGCGCCTGGTATTCGCTCAAGTTGAATTTCTCCCAACGACTCATCGAGGGCGATGTCAAAACTGAAGTCGCGCATCAAGTTTTCCAGGTCGCGAGGGTCAACGGGCTCTTCGAAAAACTCGATCGGCAACCCTTCGAATTCTTGTGCAGCCCGGGTAGCCTCGGGCAACGACCAGCGTCGATTTACATCAATCCTCAACCTGGCATCAGGATTCTCCTTAAATAACCGTCGGACGCGGTCAATGTCTTCGGCAAGTGTATTAGAACCCACTTTTATTTTGATCGTCGAGGCTCGGAAGCCGGTTTGTCGGTCCGTCACAAGTCCAGCCACATCGATGGGACGATCCTTCAGCTCCCGGCCGAGCTGATTCGCCAGGAAGGTTGGCCACAACATCCCACGTTCTACGGCGAGCAACTTCAAAATAGCCATCTCGACTGCGAAACGAAGCGAAGGAAGTCTCAAGCCAGGTGTTGTCGATCCTAATGCTTCGCGAATTTCACCTGAATCCGAGATTGATACTCCACCAAGCTGTTCGCCAAGATCAACGAGTCCCACTCGAACCTCTTCCAGCGACTCCCTGCTAAAACCTGGCAGCGGAGCCGCTTCACCAATTGCGACAGAGCCGGATTCTGAAACAAGACGAACATAGTAACCTTGACGACCAGGATGTGGTCGGTCTTTCAGTATGACCTTTTCAGAAAAAGGCAGCGCGAAGTGTTCGTATTCGACAGCAGCGATCGTCATCTATACCACATTGAATAAACCCACACAAGCGAAAATACCAGACAGTAAGCAAAGAGCAGCTGGCCGGTTTGTGCCAGAAGCTTGTTGTGTTCGTCGCCGGTTCGAGCGCGAGCGAGCCTCATCAGCAGGAATATTCCCGCAACGGGCACAAGCGCGGCTCCTAATACGACGAAGCGCCGGCCCATCACTGCGAGGAGAACGGGAATAGTTGCAGCCATGGCCAACATAGCCGCGTACAATTTCACCCCAGCGCTCCGCCCAAGTCTTACGACTAGCGTTTTCTTTCCTGCTTGCGAATCTTCGTTGACGTCCCTAATGTTGTTTACCAGCAGGATAGCCACCGCCAGACAGCCGGGGGCGATCCCAGCCAGGATAACCTCGCGCGATACTTCAAGCGTCTGCACGAAGTAAGTACCTGCTACCGCCACCGGGCCGAAAAATATCAGAACAAAAAGATCCGCGATTCCGAGATAGCTAAGTGAGTACCTCCCTGCTGTGTAAGTAAAACCAAAAAGAATGGAAAAAATTCCTATTACGACAATGGGCAACCCTCCCCTCCACATTAGGTAAGCGCCGGCGACGACTGCGAACGCAAAGGCTGCTATCGCTCCGGTTAACACTGCTTGAGGCTTGATAAGTCCGGCCTGTGTGACACGAGTAGGCCCTTTCCTCGCATGTGTGTCTGCGCCTTTTTTGAAATCAGCGTAGTCGTTGAAGAGATTAGTCCCGATTTGGATCGCGACGGCACTAAGCAGAGCCAAGGACGCTGAGAGGGCGTGGTGTTTTTCGGCGCCCATTGCCATCGCCGTGCCAACGACAACCGGACCAACCGCGGCAAGCAGAGTCTTGGGACGACTCGCAAGGATCCAGTGCTTGACCGCCAACTTCCCTACGGTCTATATGGGAATTTTC
>CBDCYH010000002.1:0-1545000 GCA_965224105.1 Rhodothermales bacterium
CTTTCCCCTGGGGGATCGAGAATGGATGGCCGCAAAGTAATTTCGATCGTGGCTTTGAACATTATTCAGTGTCTGATTGGTCAGTAACTTCACTTTCGGAGATGGCGCGGACGAGGTCCCGCAATCCTCGGGCTACAGCTGCCAAAATATACACCACAAGCACAAGAAGAAGTGCGATCTGCTGGAAGATGATTATTGCCACCAGCCCAACCAGATACGCTACTGATTTTCTGGGATTCTTTTTGATGTAGCTTGTCGTAGGCCGCGGGAGTGTATCAAAGTCCAGGGTAGACACCATCAGTCCGCTCAACACCACCACGATCGGCACAAGGATAGATAAGTTGTTCGGGCTAAGGTTGTGGTACCACGATTGATCGTTCACATTCAGGATGATGGCGACAATGGTGGCAGCCTGCGCCGGTATAGGCATCCCGGTGAAGTATCCCGTATTAGCATCTTCAACGGTCACATTGTATCGCGCGAGACGAACTGCGCCACAAATTGCGGGAAGCGATGCGACAACGAGGCCTAAGGTCTGGAATTCCTGCAGTCCGATCACATACACGAGGAGGCCGGGAGCCACCCCGAAGGAGACCATGTCGCTGAGCGAGTCCAGCTCAACTCCAAATCCGGATTCAGCTCTGGCAAGTCGAGCGGTCATCCCATCGACCGCATCAAAGAAACCCGCCAGCACAATTAGCCAGCAGGCGTTCTCGAGTCTGCCTTCAAGGATTTGAGTGATGGCGACGAATCCACAGAAAAGATTCATCAGAGTAAAAAACGACGGGACTGCAGTACGACCAATACTCGGGCGCTTAGGCGCTTCCGGAGCAACTGACTTGACACGAGGGCGCAGTCGTCTTCGTGTGAGCTTTCTCCGACGAATCCTTCTTCTGGGCAAACTTATTCCTCCAATTGGGCCAGAGTTGTCAATCCCGCTTGCACTTTGTCTCCAAGCTGGACGGAAATGGCTGCACCTTGCGGCAAGAATACGTCCATCCGCGAACCAAATTTCACAATACCAAATTTGTCACCTGCGCGGACGGAATCGCCAACATCCAGATAGAAGACGACTCGCCTGGCGAGAGCGCCGGCAATCTGCTTGAAAAATATCTGTTGTCCATGCTCCGTCCTGAGACCAATCTGCGATTGTTCGTTCGCAACACCAGCATCAGGATTCCAGGCTGCGAGATAAGAGCCCGGTTTATACGCAACAGATTCGATCGTTCCCGTAACCGGGATTCTGTTGACGTGCACGTTTAGGGGCGAAAGGAAGATACTTATTCGCTGGGCGGTGGCCTTCATGAAAACAGGTTCCTCCTCTGTGGCGATTGCAACAATTTTACCATCGGCTGGCGCAAGGACATCTCTGTGCGTGATGCTTTCAGATATCTTTCTTTGCGGGTCTCGAAAAAAAATAGACGACAAAAGCTGTGGCTATGAGCAGCGGAATCCACACCAGCTTTAGCCACCAGAAACCCCAAATCATTTCGGCCACGTAGCCGATAAGCGCCAACACTCCTCCCGCCACTATCGACGGCCATCCTTCCCTGGCTATCATACACGAAATGGTTAATGATCGTAGACCAAATTACCTATCTTTCGCGAGATTATACCCTTCTTATTTGGAGCAGACGTGCAGTAAATGCCCACGTTCTCAATCCACACCCTTGGATGCAAGTTGAACTCCACGGATTCCGGTGCGATCGCATCGAACCTGGAGGATGCGAACAACACGCGCGTCCCCTTCGGTGAGCCGTCTGATATCACTGTAATCAATACATGCACGGTGACGGAGGAAGCCGAGCGCAAATGTCGTCAACTAGTGCGTCGAGCGATCCGGGCGAACCCGGATTCATTCGTTGTTGTGACCGGGTGTTACGCTCAATTGCGACCTCAGGAAATTGCGGCCATACCCGGAGTATCCGCTGTTGTTGGCAATCAGGAAAAGAACTATCTGCACACCCTCGTCGGCAACCTGGCGCACCCAGCACGAACCCATGTTGAGGTTAGCTGCTACGATTCCGAGGCCAAATTCGCACGTGGCTGCAGTGGCACCCACCGAACACGCGCATTTCTAAAAATCCAGGACGGCTGTGACTACAGCTGCTCCTTCTGCACCATTCCTGCGGCCAGGGGACCATCGAGATCTGGCAGCACTGCTGGCCTACTCCGTCAAGTTCGCGAACTGGAAATCCGGGGAGTTAAAGAGGTTGTACTCAGTGGTGTGAATCTCGGATTGTTCGGGTTGGATACGGGCGAAAACTTGCTCGACCTGCTTGTATCTCTGGATGCAAAAACCAGGATTCAGCGTTATCGCATATCATCCATCGAACCAAATTTGTTATCTGATGAGATAATTGATTTCGTAGCGTCATCCCGAGCATTCATGCCTCATTTTCATATCCCGTTGCAGAGCGCAAGCAACCACGTGCTGGGCAAAATGAGACGACGATATCGTAGAGAGCTCTACAAGGACACGGTTGCGCATATTCGTGCCTCAGTGCCACATGCCGCCATTGGAGCCGACGTTATTGTTGGCTTCCCGGGAGAAACGTCAGAAGATTTCGCAGAGACTGCTACTTTCCTGGGATCGAGCGATCTCACCTACCTGCACGTATTTACGTATTCGGAAAGACCCAACACACCGGCACGCCACCTTCCAGATCCAGTACCCAGGCACGAACGCAAACAGAGGAATGCAGCACTTACCGCAATCGACCGCCGCCTGCGCGCCGGGTTTGCGTCGCGAATGCACGGAAGCGAGATGGAAGTACTCTGGGAAGACGACTCAGCGCTAGGTCGCATTGGTGGTTATACGCCCAACTACATTAGAATCCAATCCGAGTATAATCCCGACAAGGTAGGAGCAATTGAATCCATTTATTTGGTATTCGACCAACAATCCCAAACCCTTGTCGTTGGGGATCGCAACGCAGTTGACCTGCCTGTGCTTGCCGTCTAACGAGACAGGTAGAGATTGCGCATTTCGAAGGGTCTCTTGAAGTGCGCGTCGGTCAACTTGTCTATGAATGCGATCGCTTCTCCAGTGGACCTCATTTCGGGTCCCAGCTCTTTTGGCACCTCCGGGAATTTGTCCCACGAAAAGACGGGTTCTTTGAGCGCAAATCCCACCAGCGACGATTCGAGAATCCCAGCCGATCTGAACGATTCGAGTTTCTGACCCAACATTACCTTCGTGGCGATGGCCGCCACCGGTACGCCCGTTGCCTTGGCGACGAAGGGGACGGTACGCGATGCGCGTGGGTTCGCCTCGATGACATAGACAAAGTCGTCTTTGATCACCAGCTGCACATTGATCAGCCCCACAACATTGAGCCGCGTGGCTATCTCCCTGACGTACGTACGTACGGTCCTGAGCACCTCGTCGTTAAGTGAGTATGGTGGTAGCACCGCTGTGGAATCGCCCGAGTGTACACCTGCAGGTTCTATGTGCTGCATGATGCCCGTAATCCAAATGTCTCCGTCCGAATCCCTGACAGCGTCCACGTCCAGCTCGATTCCATTTTCCACGAAAAGGTCAAGCAGAATTTCGTTTTCAGGAAGGAGGCGCCAGATGTCCGCCGTGTACTGCGCTACCTCTTCCTTGTTAATCGCGATCCGCATCCCCTGCCCTCCAAGCACGTAGCTCGGTCGAATCAAGATCGGATACCCGATTCTCTCAGCGGTTGCGACGGCATCGTCGATTGTCGTCGCCATCCCGTAGGGCGGGAATGGAATTTCGAGCTCTTTAAGGATGTCGGAAAACTTCCGGCGATCCTCGGCGAGGTCCATGTCCTGATAACTGGTGCCGTAGATGTGGATGCCGTTCTCGACAAGCCTGTTGGCAAGCTTGAGTGCCGTTTGGCCGCCGAGCTGTACAATCACACCTGCGGGTTTTTCGTACTCTATGATGTCCAGCACCTTCTCCCAGAATACGGGCTCGAAGTATAGCTTGTCCGCGATGTCAAAATCGGTCGAGACGGTTTCGGGATTGCAATTGACCATGATCGTCTCGTAACCCTCTTCGCGAGCCGCGAGGACACCGTGAACACACGAATAATCGAATTCAATCCCCTGCCCAATGCGGTTAGGACCGCTCCCCAATATGAGAATCTTCTCTTTTTCTGAAACGACGCTTTCACTTTCCGTTTCGTACGACGAATAGAAGTAAGGCGTTTGTGCTGGAAACTCACCTGCACAGGTATCCACGAGTTGGTAGGTGGGAAGAATGTTCATTTCTTTCCTGCGGGCGCGAACCTGATCCTCCGTGGCATCATCCCGAACGAGAAAAGCTATCTGGGCATCTGAAAACCCGTACTGCTTAATCTCCTTCATGAGGTTGGCATCAATCTCGTGCAATCGTAGCGCCGAGATTTCTTTTTCCAGCTGAACGATGTCGTCAATCTGATAAAGGAACCATGGATCGACTCGAGTCATGTCAGCAACTTCTTCGACGGATGCACCGAGTTTCAGCGCGTTTCGTATCTGCAGAGTTCTGTCCCAATAAGACTTTTGCAAGCGTTTGCGCACGTCCTTCCTGGTCGGGTCGTCACGATCAGCTCCCAACCCGCCGTACCCCTGCTCGAGGCTTTGCCACGCTTTCTGCAGACTCTCGGGGAAGGTTCGCCCAATCGCCATAACTTCTCCGACGGCTTTCATCTGCGTTGTCAGTTCCTCGTCCACGCCTTCGAATTTCTCGAAGTTGAATCGTGGGATTTTGGTGACGACGTAGTCTATGGATGGCTCAAAGCACGCGCTTGTTGTGCCGGTGACGTCGTTTTTTAATTCATCGAGCGTGTAGCCGACGGCCAGGCGTGCCGCGACTTTTGCTATCGGATAGCCGGTGGCTTTTGATGCCAATGCAGACGACCGCGAGACTCTCGGGTTTATCTCGATCGCAATCATCCGGCCCGTCGCAGGATGAACAGCAAACTGCACATTGCAACCACCGGCGAACGAACCGATAGATCGCATCATCCGGATGGCCGTATCACGCATCAACTGATACTGCTTGTCAGTAAGTGTTTGGGATGGCGCGACGGTGAGCGAGTCGCCTGTGTGCACACCCATGGGGTCAACGTTCTCTATCGAACAGATGATGATAACGTTGTCGTTTTGGTCTCGCAGCAACTCCAGCTCATACTCCTTCCATCCCAGCAGGCACTCCTCGATCAATATTTCGTGGACGGGCGACAACTCGAGTCCTCGGGTTACTTTCCGGTCAAATTCATCCATCGACCAGACTATTCCCCCTCCACTTCCACCAAGCGTGAACGACGGGCGAATCACGACCGGCAACCCTCCAAGCTCCTGCGTAATTTCTTTTGCCTCGAGCAGGCTTTTTGCGACAGCGCTTTCCGCTTGATCCACACCGATGCTCTCCATCAGATCGCGAAATTTCTGGCGGTCTTCCGTTATCTCGATCGCGTCGATGTCGACCCCGACGACCTCAATGCCCTGCTCTTCCCAATAACCCTCTTTGTGTAAATCAGCCGCGAGGTTGAGACCGGTTTGACCCCCCATCGTTGGAATAACGGCATCGGGTTTTTCTATTTCGACGATCTCTTTGATTGAGTCTGTCGTCATGTCTTTCAGATAGACCTTATCGGCAGTGACCGGATCGGTCATGATCGTAGCCGGGTTCGAGTTGATAAGTACAACGCGAAAACCTTCGGCACGAAGTGCGCGGCAGGCCTGGCTACCCGCATAGTCGAACTCGCAGGCCTGGCCAATCACAATTGGACCTGATCCAATCAGAAGAATTGTCTTGATATCCTTTCTTAACGGCATACTATGCTAAGGTTAATTCAGAATTGGTGGTGGTAGATGACGGCTTTTGTCGTTGGGTCTGCAAACTCGTCTGCGCCATTTCATTGACGAAATCATCGAACAAGTACCTGCTATCGTGTGGGCCGGGGGAAGCCTCTGGGTGGTACTGGACTGAAAAGCCGCGGAACTTCGTAAACCTCAGCCCTTCTACGGAATCATCATTTAGATTTCGATGTGACATTTCCGCAACGCTTTTCTTAATGCTGTCGGGCTTAACCGCAAAACCATGATTTTGCGTCGTGACCTCTACATGCCCGGTTGCTAGATTGCGAACCGGCTGATTGGCACCGCGATGCCCAACCAGCATCTTGTACACATCCAAATTCTGCGACAATGCGAGCAACTGGTGACCCAGACAAATCCCAAAAAGAGGTAGCCCGGTTTCGATTGCTTGCTTCACGTTCGCCACACTGTCCCGCATCGCACGCGGATCTCCGGGTCCGTTGGAAAGGAAAATTCCGTTCGGTTCCCACTGCATGATGTCGCCGACAGGGGTGTCGTACGGAAATACTTTCACGGCACAGTCGCGCACCTTAAACGACCTGAGAATGTTCAGTTTTACACCGAAGTCCAGAACCGCAATTCGAAATCGGGAGCCATCACAAAAGCTGTAAGGCTCTTTGGTGGATACTGTAGACGCCAGTTCCAGTCCCTCCATCGATGGCCATCCTTTGGCCTTCGCGATCAGATACTCATTGTCGAGGTTCACGCTAGAGATGAAGGCATTCATCACCCCTTTGGAGCGGATGCGTCGGACCAGCGTTCGCGTGTCGATCCCTGATATACCGACCAAATTATGGCGCAGCATATACCCCTGAAGTGAACCACCCGCATTTTGGTTTGAGTACCGGTTGCAAAAACTTCTCACTATCAGTCCGGCGATCATCGGTTCCGCTGCCTCCATGTCGTCGTCATGAACGCCATAATTCCCTATGTGCGGATAGGTCATCATCATGAGCTGACCTTTGTAGGACGGATCCGAACTAATCTCCTGGTAGCCGGTCATGCTAGTGTTGAAGCACAACTCGCCCCCCGTTTCACCTGTTGCTCCTGCGACTATGCCGGTAACAACCGTGCCATCGGCGAGCGCCATCTTGCATGGGATTCTTGACTTGACAGAGTTCGATTCTCTCATTGGGTTTCAACGGCATTGGATGGAGGTTATACAAAAAAAGCCTTCCCGAATAACAGGAAGGCTAAACAAACAACTGCTTGCGCGGCTCTGGTGCGAGGTAGCCGCTGGAGTCAATCTTTCTGAATATTGCTCGCCTTTGCAATTGCCCTAAAATGTTTGTCGAAGATACATCTTGAGAGGGAGGGCACAAATAACACCCCCCGCCAAAACGTAACGTTTCCGTCTTTTCACGTATTCTAAAAAAAGAGAACGTGCTTTTAACAGCCGAACCTCGAAACCGAATGTCAGTAATTATGGGCAATAAAGTAAGATTATTACGGTTTTCTCGTTCGTGAGGGATATCGACTTCACATATCGCAAGCGGCATTTTGTGCACACGAGTATAGCGTTGATCGTGGTCCTGGCGCTAGGGATAGCCATGGTTAAACTGTGGCCAGTTTTTGACGAAGGCACACCCAACCTCAGCATGCAAGCCCGAGGACAGGAGACGATTCAGATTGATGACATCGTGCAAACTCAGCAAGTCAAGAAGCGCCCGCCGCCCCCACCGCCGCCCGTGCCGATCGTTGTCCCCGACGACGAAATAATCGACGACTACGACCTCGACAACAATACAGATTTCCTGGCACTCGATGATCCAGGAGACGACGAAGCGCCGGTCGTGAGTGAGGGTAGCCCTACCGGTGGCGGATCTCGCGAGGCGCACCCGGTTCGAATCATCCAGCCAAGCTATACCTCAACAGCCAAGAAAAAGAATGTTCGCGCCCTGATCACCATTCGCGTTCGTGTGGATGAACACGGCGAAGTAACTGATGCGCAAATTGTCGATCGCTTTTTGCTGGATAAAGACGACAACGAAACACCGGTCGAGCTTGTCGGGTACGGCCTTGAAGAATCAGCCCTGGAAGCGGCCAGGCAAACGCTCTTCCGGCCAGCACGAAAAGATGGCCAACGTGTTGCGGGCTACTACCCGAGACCACTCCGCTTCAAGTTTGGGACGTAGTCAAGAGGCAATCGGATTGTAGTACGTCGTGCCAGGATACGTTGCGGTCGCGATCTGGCGAATCAGCTCCTGCCTCTCCAACTCATTCCTCACAAAGTCAATCTTGTCCGCATTGACGATGAGTAGCGGACTGTCCACATAGCGGAAATAGTAGTAGTTATACGCCTCGTTGAGAGATGAAATATACTCTCGGTCCATGTTACTCTCGTACCGGCGGCCTCGTTGGGCGATATTGTTCATCAGTCGATCCGTGCTAGCCTGCAGATAAACAACCAGGTCGGGCTTTGGAACTGACGTCTGCATCATCCGGAACAGATTTTCATACAGCGTGAGCTCGTCTCCCTGGAGATTCAAGTGCGCAAAAATTCGATCTTTATCAAAGGAGTAGTCGCTTATCACCACGTCGTGGAAGAGGTCCGGCTTGAGGAGCTCATGCTGTTGCCTGAACCTGCTGGCAAGGAAACTGAGCTGGGTTTGAAAGGCCCATCTTTGCCGATCGGCGTAAAAGCGTTCCAGAAACGGATTCTCCTCAAACATCTCATGGACAACCCGTGCGCGGTACTGCTTGGCAAGGAGGTCGGTGAGGGAGGTTTTTCCAGCACCAATTACGCCTTCGACGATTATATACCTAAGCCCTTCGCGGAGCGGAGGGCCGCCATCGGTCCGAGTTTTTTCGGCCGGTGTGCTGTTATCCTGGAATAGACTTTCCTGCATTCTATTTGCCTGAACGAAAGTTAGGCAATTTGATTAGCTCGTTTATACGCCAACAGGCTGGTTGAATAAAATCAGACGGGGCTGGGGCAAAGAAAACGGCCCTGGCTTCCACATCGCCAAGAAATTCACGGAGCGGCTCCTGGACAAAGGATCGTGTGCCCATTTCTGGATGGGGCAGCGTCAACACATCCGATGAAACCGTCACGCCCTCGTACAGGAGCACATCAATGTCAATGATTCGAGGCCGCCAACTACCCGGCTCCGATCGTCGCCCGAGCAGCCACTCAATCCTGCCACACCTAATTAACAGCGCGAACGGATTAAGGATAGTCAAAATCTTGACTACCGCGTTCAAATATGCTGGTTGCGGATCGCTTCCGGGTTTTATTAATGCTGCGGATTCGTAGACCGACGAGACGGCATCAACCTTGATGTCCTGCGTTGAAAGCAGGTTGGTTGCACGCTGAAGGTTTTCGAGTCTGTCTCCGAGATTTGAGCCTAAACTGAGGTATGCTACAAGAGACTTGGCCATTTTTCCTTCGTGTGAACGTAATCGAAATAGCGAAACGCTTCAAGATAGTCAGCTGCGACTGCGGGTGAGTATCAATTCTCTGTAGAACTACGGGATATCAAGGTTGGTGTCGAAGGGCGTTGGCGGTCTCGTTTGTTCGAGATACCACTCCAGTCTTCCTTCTCTTTCGAGGATTTGCTTAACCGCGCGATGAGGGCTGAGGAAGATGTGGTCGGTGCCCAGCGTATCGAATACATGCGAGTTCCGTATGGTCTCATCAGCATCCCCATGGAGACCAGAAATGTAGAGGTCAACCCCCTGGTCGCGAAGTGTTTCTACGAGAAGTCCCAGGGTGGCAATTGCCGTGGTATCAATGTCGTTTAGCGTCGACGCGTCGAGCACAACAGCAGACGTCTTTCCATTGTTGCACCGACGCAGGATTACCTCTCGGAGCAATTCGGCGTTGGCGAAAGTGAACGAGGCATCCATCCTCACTACAAAAATTCCGGGAATAGCTTTCGCGCCTTTCACCGAGTCGACGTCGCGATACGATCTCGTACCGCGGATGTGGCCTAACACAGCTATGTTTGGTCTGCTGATTCGCTCCATGATGGCCGCGATAGATGCGATGACACC
The DNA here is from genome assembly GCA_965224105.1 of Rhodothermales bacterium. Classification (GTDB taxonomy): domain Bacteria; phylum Bacteroidota; class Rhodothermia; order Rhodothermales; family JABDKH01; genus CBDCYH01. The sequence goes on from CBDCYH010000002.1 coordinate 9,832, forward strand.
GGCCAGGATTCCGTATTTCAAACCAAAAATGAGTGTGACCGCGAACGTCAGGATTGCGATGCCACCATCCGTTCGCTTCATCCGATACAACCGTACGAATTCAAGCGGCCTGAACAGCCCGAACACGGCGACCATGACTATTGCCGCGAGCGCCGCGGTTGGTACAAATTTGAGCACATCCGTGAAAAAAAGTAGGACGACTGCGACAAGTGCGGCCGAGAACAGGTTGGCCAGCGGGGTCTTGCTCCCGGATTCGCTTCCTATAGCACTTCGGGAATAGGAGCCCGAGACGGGATAGCTTTGGAAGAGTCCACCCGCGAGATTTGCTCCTCCAAATGCCAATAGCTCCATGTTCGGACGAATGGAGTAGCGATATTTTGACGCGAACACCCTTCCCAGCGCGTAGATATTGGCAAATTGAATAAGAGCCAATGCGGCCGCGGTGGGCAGCAAAGATTCGACGCGAGAGACTGTAATGTCGGGTATCTGGAATGACGGCAATCCAGATGGTACCGGCCCAACGATGTTGACCCCATTCTTGTCAAGCTCGAAAACGAAAACGGCAAGGGTTGTCGCTGCAACCACGAGGAATGCCCCGGGCAACCTCCTCCACCGCTTCAGGATCAAAAGAGCAGCTGTCGAACCAAGCCCAATAAGGATGGTGGGTGGATGTGCAAGCGGGATGACTCGGACTACCTCACGCAAGAGTACATCAATCAGTTGTGTCCGCTCGATCGGCACGCCGACGAGGTTACCTATCTGTCCGAGGCCGATGACAATAACAATCGCGCTCGTGAATCCGACGATCACCGGGCGCGAGATGAGATTTACCAGAACTCCAAGCCTAAGGAGGCCGGCCGTAAGAAAAATCACCCCCACGATGAGGGACAGAAGCAGCACCAGCTCGATGTGCAGCTCCAGATTTGATTGAGACAGTGCTCCAACTCCCACGCCGATAATAATGCTGTCGATGGCCGTTACACCAACCGCGAGATGAAGCGACGAGCCCAGGAAGGTGTATACGATTAGGGGCACTACCGCGGCATATAGTCCGTAAACGGGTGGGAGACCTGCCAGCATCGAGTAGGCCATTCCTTGCGGAACGAGCATTACGGCAAGAGTGAATCCCGCGGTGAGGTCACCTCGAAAGTGCTTTGCAGAGTACCCGGGAAGCCAATTGTAAATCGGCAACCTCGTGTTGAGGGAAGGCATGATCAGGCTTCCACTTCCCGATTTTCAAGCCACTCCAACACGCTACCGCTTACGAACGTCACGTCGAAGCCCTCTCTTTTTAGATACGCCGCCGTGGAGGCCGCGCGTCCGCCCGAACGACAATGGACGTAGATGGGCTGGTCAGTTGGTAGCTCCTCTACCCTAGAAGCGAGACGAGTGTGGGCTTTGTTTACTGCCCCGGGGATGTGACCCTCCTCGAACTCCGTGCTTCTCCGGACATCCAGTACGCACGCACCCGATTGCTCACCCAACGAAGCAATCGAAACCTCGCCGATGGATGCGGTCTCGACAGAATTGATAATCTGATCTACCACTCCGAAACCGATCACAGTATCAATTCCTATGCGGATAAGATTCCTAACCAGCGTGTCCACCACATCCGGGCTGTCTACCAGTAATACTACACGAGCATCACCGTCTATAAACGAACCAGCGTTTGTCGGGAAGGACGCGTTGGCGCGCACGTACAGACTACCCGGTATGTGTCGGTGCATAAAGCCGGATCGGTCCTGCCGCGTGTCTACGACAACCACGTCTTCCTGCTGTCGGAGCGATTCCAACTGTCGTGCATTTAGTTGAGGTGGCTTTGGAACTCCGCCGAGCACCGGCGCTCCTTGTTTGTTCAGCCTCTTCATCCGTGCAAAGTACATCGGTGGTTCGGGCTGTCCATCGAGAATATTTTCGACAAATGCCTCCTCGCCCTTCTCCGCTGCAAGCCACGCCGAGTTGAACATCCTTTCATAGCCCACGGTTGATTGTGGCACCGCGCCGAGTGCTTTCCCACAAGCGCTTCCCGCCCCGTGGCCCGGCCAGATGGCCATGTAGTCGTCAAATTCACCAAACGCCAGTATCGTCTGGTAAAGAGTCCTCGCCGAGGGTACTTGAGATCCAGCGACACCGGCAGCCGTCTCGAGCAGATCTGGCCGACCGAGGTCGCCCACAAAAACGAAATCACCGGTCACCATGCCCATCGGCTTGTCACTTCCTCCACCCCTGTCCGTTATTAGAAAACAGATATGCTCGGGAGTGTGCCCGGGTGTGTGAACCACCTGAATATCAATATTGCCAACACTAAAACGATCACCATCGGTAACCTTAACGACGTCATAGTCCCCGTGACTGTCCCAAAGGTATTTCCAGTTGTTATCGCCCTCATCAGACAGAAACACAGCGACCCCCTTTGCCGCAAACTCTCTGGTGCCCGACAGGAAATCCGCGTGGATGTGCGTCTCGGCTGCGACGGTAATTTGGAGCCCGTTCTCCTCCGCAATTTTCTCGTACCGGTCGATATCGCGCATGGGATCGATCACCACGGCCTCGCCGGTGCGCTGGCAGCCGATCAGGTAAGCGTATTGTGCAAGATTCGCCTCGGCGATTTGACGAAAAAACATAACTCTTTAGCTCATCTTTTCACTTGGAGTCGGCGAAAGATAGCCAACATCGAGCGACCAGCCAACGAGCGCCGCTGCTAGGCTCGATCGCCTGGATGGTTCAGGTTCACTAACACTCGGGCATCCTCGATCGCAACAACGTTCACCTCCAGGTCGTGAAGGAAACCGCGAATAGAAAGATCCTTCTCGTCCCTCAACCTGACTTCGATAATCCCGAGGAGAGATTTTCGAAAACATCCGCACAACAACTGCCGCGCGCCGTCTGGACTCCCGACAACAGACACATCAGACTTTGATTGTGCAGTCTCGGCGATCAAGCGCACCACGTCGGATGTAAGATACGGCATATCGCAAGGCATGACGATGAATGCTTCAGTTCGAGCGTTTTCGGCGGCAGTGAGAAGTCCGGCCAGCGGGCCGCGACCCGGATATCGATCGGGGTAGGCGTCGACATCCAGTCCGTAGGTTCCGGCGTCTTCGCAACCGGCCAGGAAAACACGATCGCAGACCGGTTGAAGCGCGTCGTGGATCCGGCGAATTACCGGCACCCCGTCAACTATGAAAAGCGCCTTATCCGAGCCAAACCTGGAGCTCGAACCTCCTACGAGAATGCACGCGTCAAGGGTCATGGCGGCTGATGGAGCATGATGAGCGCCCTCGGCAGGACTCGAACCTGCGACCCCCGGTTTAGGAAACCGATGCTCTATCCAGCTGAGCTACGAGGGCAAGGCGAAAAAGGTACCACCATTCCTTCATAATTGCTTGCGTCCTGCCAGCGCGACATTTCGTATGTTATCCGCAACTTGATCCATCCGCCATTGAGTAATCCGACCGCGGTTGACAAGCGCATCGTCGGCAGTTGGTGCCTGTACGATTTCGCGAACTCAGCCTTCACCACCCTCGTCGTTACTTTTATTTACGGGACGTTCTTCACCAAGTTTATCGCCGTAAACGAAAACGTCGGTACAACGCAGTGGTCGCAGGCAGTTTCGCTCACCGCGATCTTGGTTGCGCTCCTTTCCCCCATCCTTGGCGCAATTGCCGACCGGGGTGGATACCGCAAGCGGTTTTTGTTCATCGCTACATCCGTGTGCATCGCCGCGACTTTCGCACTGTACCTGCCCGGAAAAGGAGACATCCTCCTCGCGCTCGCGATATTCGTTATCGCAAATCTTGCATACGAAATGAGCGGTGTTTTCTACAACGCCTTTCTCCCTGACATTGCACCGCACAGCTCCATCGGAAAAATTTCGGGATATGGCTGGGCGTTGGGGTATTTCGGCGGATTGATATGCATGATTCTCGCTCTATTTCTCTTTGTGCAAGACGGATCGTTGTTCCAACTGGATCGGGCATCGGGCGCAAACATTCGGATGACCAATATCCTCGTCGCAGTTTGGTTTCTCATTTTTGCCATCCCCCTGTTTCTCTTCGTGCCTACATCCAAACCAACTCATCCTGATGCCGCCAACCCCGTAACCAGCGCCTTCAAACAGCTCAAGGAAACCTTCGGGGAGCTGAAACGCTATCGGCAAATCTTCCGACTGCTCATCGCCCGCCTCGTTTACAACGATGGCCTCGTAACCATCTTCGCCTTTGGAGGTATCTACGCCGCTGGTGAGTTCGGATTCACAACATCCGAGGTCCTCTATTTCGGTATCGCCCTCAACATCACCGCCATGATCGGGTCTTTCTTGTTCGGGTTCGCAGACGACCGAGTTGGTGGAAAAATTACTATCATCGTTTCCCTTATCGGCCTGATGCTTGCGACAGGGTTGGCTGTGTTCACTACATCCAAAACAGTTTTCTGGATCTCCGGACTGCTCTTGGGGATTTTCGTTGGGCCGAACCAGTCTGCAAGTCGGAGCTTGATGGGGAGATTCGTGCCAGATGACAAGGAGAACGAGTTCTTCGGATTCTTTGCCTTTTCAGGCAAAGCGACAGCCTTTTTAGGTCCGTTTCTACTCGGCCAACTTACCCGAATCTACGACAGCCAGCGTGCCGGGATCGCGGTAGTCTTTGGATTCTTCCTCCTTGGCCTGTTTCTTATCATGAGTGTAAATGAACGTGAGGGGATTCTTTCCGCAGACAGAATCAATAAGGAATAACCTTTCCAGATGTACCCTACTGTTGGCCAGATCGCCGAGGCAATAGATAGCTGGGCGCCCGAGGCATCCGCCCTTTCGTACGACAACGTCGGCCTGCAAGTAGGCAGACGAACAGACCAGGTTAGAAAAGTACTGCTGGCGCTAGACGTGACGCGCGAGGTTGTTGATGAGGCTATCAGGAATAACTTCGACCTGGTCCTGTCACATCATCCCCTGATATTCAAACCGCTGAAGAGGGTTACTTCTGATTCGGCTTCCGGAAGCCTTGTGCTTGCTCTGGTATCTGCGGGAATTAATCTATATACAGCGCATACCAATTTCGACCTTGTTCACGGAGGGGTGTCGTACGCGCTCGCACAAAAACTCGGACTCTCGTCTGTAGCCCCGTTGCAGCCCGTCGGTGCAGACACGGTTAAGCTGGTGACGTTTGTGCCGGAGTCTCATTCCGAGCAGGTGCGCGAAGCACTCGGTCAAGCTGGCGCGGGAAGGATCGGTGCGTACGACTCATGCGCGTTCGAATCTGGAGGGATGGGATACTTCCGGGCGAACGATGGCGCCAACCCTTACATCGGCGTTGCTGATGGAAGCTTGCAGTCGATGCCCGAAGTGCGACTTGAAGTGCGAACAAGCAAGCATGTGCTACCGACACTGTTGCGTGCACTGAAGGCAGCGCATCCGTACGACGAGATCGCGTACGATGTATATCCGTTGCTTGCCAAGGATGGCGATTTCGGGCTGGGCGCTATCGGATCGCTGTCACGAGATCTCTCCGGGCACGAGTTTTTGGAAATGGTCAGATCATCGCTGGGATCACCGGCACTGCGTTTCTCCGGGAATCCGGATTTGCGCGTGGAGAAGGTTGCAGTTTGTGGCGGATCGGGTGCAGATTTGATTGCTGATGCAAAGAGGTCAGGCGCGGACGCATTCGTCACCGGTGACGTGAAGTACCATTCATTTTTTGAGGCGTTCGGTGCTACCGGAGAGGCCGAGATTCTGGTGGTTGACGCTGGACATTTTGAAACGGAAGCCCCCGCAATGTCACATATAATTGAGAACTTGCGGCAGGCCTTTACGGATGTCGAGTGGCAGGTTGCCAACGCTCAGTCCAGCCCCGTCCAGGGTTATCCAACCTAGACTCGTCGAACTTTATCCGGCCGGTTGGGTAACTACTAGTTCGGAAATTGAAAACGATCAAGAAGATATCATATGACGACCGAAACCAGTTCATCAATTTCAGACCAGCTACTGGCCCTGATCAAGCTGCAGTGCATTGATTCGCGGATTGACCAGGTGAAAAAGCTTAGGGGTGACCTGCCTGAGGAAATAGGCGACCTTGAAGATGAGAAAGCCGGTCTTGAGACGAGAATTGAGAATTTCGTCCGCGAGGAGAAGGCAAATGCGATTGCTCTCAACCAGTCGAAATTGGACATCCAGGAAAGTGAGCAGCTCATCAAGCGCTACGAGGAGCAGCAGCTTCAGGTGCGCAACAACCGTGAGTACGACGCTCTAACCAAGGAGATCGAGGCACAAAAGCAGCGCATCCAGGACTCGAACGCAAAGATTCTGGAGATCGAATCGTCCGTCGAAGAGCGGACTGCCGCGATCGAGGATGCCAAGACAAGGCTGAAACAGATGGAAGCCGCTCTTGAAGAAAAGCGTAAGGAGCTAGACGAGGTGTTGAACGATACGAAGGCGGAGCAGTCTGGTCTGGAGACCAAACGGAACAAGGCCGCCGAGGACGTGGATGCGCGCTACCTGCGAGCATACGACCGACTTCGGGGTCGATTGCGGGATGGGCGAGCCGTAGTTGCGCTGGAACGGGGTGCAGCCGCTGGCTATTCAGTTCCGCCGCAGAGACAAGTTGAAATTCGACAACGAAATCGGATTGTCGCCTGCGAACACACAGGTCGCATTATTGTAGACAGCGAGTTTTTCACCGAAGCCCGAGACTCGCTAAAGTTCTAAGTTTGTCAGCTGGATTACCGCGCCGGTTTTATCGGTGAGGAAAGTCCGAACACCATAGGGCGCCGTGCTTCCTAACGGGAAGGCATCAGGAGACTGGTGACGGCACGTGCAGCAGAAAATAGACCAGCCTATGTCCTTCGGGGCAGGTGATGGGTGAAATGGTGGAGTAAGAGCCCACCGGCATCGGGGGTGACCTCGGTGGCCAGGCAAACCCCACGGGGTGCAAGGCCAAACAGTGTTGCTCCGCTTGCGGAGACGGTAGCCCGCCGCCACTGCAACACGGGTAGGCCGCTTGAGACTGGCGGTGACGCCAGCCCTAGATAGATGGTAATCTCGTCGGTGTCCGCGGCAGATACCGATAGACAGAATTCGGCTTACAGGCTGACAATTCGCCGCAAATAGCAAAGGCGATATCTAACCAGATATCGCCTTTGTCCGTTCTACGATTCGCCGGTCTTAGTTGTCGGGCGGAGGTGTCTGATCGCCACCTGACGCAGGGGCTGGTGCTGGATCAATATTCACCGGATCGGTAGCGCCGGCATCCAGTGGTACTGCATCTCCTGCTGGCGCCGTAAGCGGTGCTGCCTGCTGCTGTCCCTGCTGAACAACACTCTCCTGCGCTGCATCGCCACGCGTAATAAAGAAGTTGCTAATCAGGCAAAGAAAGATGAAGATGGATGCTAGAGCCCAAGTCGCCTTCTCAAGAACGTCTGGTGCGGTTCGGGCACCCAGAATCTGTGTGGTCGCGCCTCCGGCAGCAATCCCGGCCAGTCCGCCACCCTTGCCACTCTGCAGGAGGACGACAATAGTCAAGAGAATGGCAATTATCGTAATTACAACAATCAGAAAAATAAACATGGACTCTTCAGAGAACCCCCATATAGTTAATCAGCACCCGAGAAAATACGGAAGATCGGTATAACTCGCGTGCCCGCCCCTTGCTCCCGGGATTCCGGGATTAGCTGCAAAGACACTATGCACGCACCCACGCACCATTACTGCTGGACTCGAAACACGCTTCCAGCACCTTCTGGACCTCTGCCCCGCGGGCGAAAGATGGCTGATCCTGCAGGTTGCGACTGATAGAGTTGACAAATCTTTTATAAATGCTGGGTGCCGACTTCACATCGATGCGCTTCCATTCCGCTCGCTGCGTTGCTCTTCCCAGACAGACCTCCAGTGAATCGTAGTCCGAGTCGAGGTCGATTCTCAGCGCACCCTCCGTTCCGTGGATTTGCAGCGCAAGCGAATTTGCATTTCCCGTTGCCCAGCGCGTCGCCGTAATACTCGCCACCGCACCACTGGAAAACTCCGCCTGAATTAGTGCGGAATCGTTCGCATCGAGGTGGTACTCCCCTATCCTGTTGCGAGGCGCCTTCCTGAAGGTTTTAAGCGTGCAATTGACCGCCTTGATCTTGCCAATCGGATAACTGGCAAAGTCAACAATGTGTACCCCAATGTCTCCGAGAACACCACGACTACCGTGTTTGGTTGAAAGCCTCCACAACCACTGAGGATCGGTTCGCCAATTACCCCATGCCGTGCTTACAAGCCACGACTGCAAATACGATGCTTCTACATGGCGTATCTCGCCCAACCTCCCACTGTCCACGAGCTGTTTTGCTTTCGTCAAGGCTCCAGATTTGCGGTACGAGAAGTTAACCATGTTCACCAATCCGGAGTTGCGCGCGGCTCTGGACATTTTCGCAGCATCGGCGTAATTCACCGCCAGTGGTTTTTCGCACAAGACGTGTTTGCCTGCCTGCAGTGCGTGAAGTGCTAGCTCCGCGTGGGAGCTGTCTGGCGTAACGATGCATACTGCATCCACATCCGCGCTACCGAAAATTTCTTCTACCTCTGTTGTAGCGAGCCTGATCTTGTGTTTTCTCGCAAAACTCCGTACGCGGTTGGAGAGCACGTCGCACGCCGCAACAACTTCGCATCCCGGTATTGCAGCGAACGCTTTTGCATGGGCATTGCCCATCCCGCCGGTGCCAACAATACCGATCCTGACTCGTCCCACTATTCTTATCTGAATCCTTTTTCGCCCGGCGAATGCAACGTCGCACCGCGGATCTGAATTTTCTCACGCGCTTTTTCGACCGGGATGTTCGGCGCATCGTCAATCCACCTTGGAGTCGCGGGGGCAGCCCAGTGCACGGCATTCTTCAATACGGTGATTATCTCCGGCTGGTAATAAATCGGATAGGTTTCGTGTCCGGGCCTAAAGTAAAACACCTTGCCGTTTCCACGCGTCCAGGTTGCTCCGGACCGAAAAACTTCCCCGCCCTCAAACCAGCTGACAAAAATCTGCTCTTCCGGCGCAGGTATCCCAAATGGTTCGCCATACATCTCGGCGTTCGGGATTTCTATGTACCTGTCAATGCCCTGTGTAATTGGGTGAGACGGGTGGCAAACCCAAAGCCGCTCCCGTTCTCCCGCTTCGCGCCAGCAGAGACTACACGACGTACCCATCAATCGCTTGAAAATTTTCGAATAGTGACCCGAGTGCAAAACAATCAGACCCATCCCCTCAAGCACACGCGCTTGCACGCGATCGACTACTGCATCATCAACATCCCCGTGTGCACAGTGACCCCACCAGGTGAGCACGTCGGTTTCATCTAATACCTTCGCCGTGAGTCCGTGTTGTTTTTGCTGCAGCGTTGCAGTACGTGTAACAATTCTGTCGTCTGTGGAAAGTCCCGCCGCGATAGTTGTGTGCATGCCATCTGGATAAATGGACCGCACTGTCTCGTTCGTATTCTCGTGGACGTTCTCGCCCCAGACCGTTACCCTAACCATTGATGGATGCTTGCAAAGAAGAAGCGCTAAACTACCGGCGGAAGAAGTTTATTCCTAATAGAAGCGAGCGCGTAAATGGCTGCGGTTTCGGTACGAAATCTTGTCTGCCCGAAGTGCCATAAACCCGCACCACGGGTGACTAGAAAATCAACCTCGGAGTCACTAAACCCGCCTTCGGGTCCGACGAAAACGTGTACGGTCTGATGTGACTCGGCGGATAACTCTGGTGCATTTCCAGAAGTTTGCGATCCGGACTTTTCGTGACATATTAGTATGCGACCGTCAAGGGATGCCGCATCTTCGACAAACGACACATCAGAAATAGAAGGAAGAACCGCGCGACCACACTGTTTCATTGCTGATTCGACTATTTTCTGCATCCGCTCAATCTTGACAGATTTCCGTTCCGTTCGTTCTGTCGCCAAGGGATGGATTGCTGATGCACCCAGCTCTACACTCTTCTCAATCGCGAACTCAAAGCGACTTCGGTTTTTGAGTATCCCGATCCAGACGTGAACCATCCCCGGCAGCTCTGGCGGTGCCTCCACCTGATCTGTAATCTCAACCTCACCGCCGCTACGATACATTCCGATAAAAGCCCTGCCCTTTCCATCCACTAACCGCACCATACTGTCGCCGCTGATTCGTAACACGCGATCGGCATGATGCGCCTCCGTACGCGACAAAGTTATTCTCTGGCCAATGTCACGTGCAGACGGTGTATGAAATGTTGGATATGCGCTAATCGACATTGTTGTTTACAGTCCGAAGGCAAGGCCTACATGGACACGTCCTGCTAATACGTTTTCGTTTGGATTCATGGCATAGCTGACTTTAACAATTCCCACCGGGGTATCATACGCTGAACCAAATCCATATCCGACATGTACAGTGCCGTCTGTTGTCGCTGGGCTCTGCACGAACCCGAAGTCGGCGAAAGCGAAAAGGTTTGATGTTCGATCGAGCAGGTAGCGAAACTCCAGGAAGGCGCGGCCTACGGCACGGCCGAGGAACTGATCCTCGTTGTAACCACGAAGCGAATTTGATCCTCCGAATCTCATCAGGTCGCTTTCCGCGTAATCATCCTTCCTCAGAACTGCAGCATCGAATCCGGCAAGAAAAACCGTTTGCGATGTGGCAGGAAAAAATCCCCTGCCCAAAATCTCCAACCTCTCTTGCCTCCTCCCGATTTCGGTAGCCGTTGTATCTGATGCGTCGACGACTAACAGACGCTCCGATGTCCGACCGCTCCAAAAACGCGACTCGACAACTACGCCGGAGGAGGGATTGAACGTCCGGTTTCGGGAATCAAACCGAATGCCACCACCCAACAAAAATCCGTTTGTCCGCGGAATCGCCTGTCGCCCACCAGTAATTTTCAATCCCGCCTCGCCGGGGCGTGAGCTTTCGCGCCTGGCGGAGAATAGGACCTCAGCAAATTTGGCAAATCGGTACGACGATTCTAATCCGTACTCCTGACGCGAGAAGGTAGAGTCTCGTTGGTGGCCCGAGAAATCAAGTGCAATTCCGATGGGTCCGATCAAGAAAGGATCAGCGATCTTCGATTCTACACGGCTCGCGCGGCCGGGTGTTCGATCGAGGACGATGGAAAACGACCTGCCGCCTCCAAAAAGGTTGATGAGTTCAAGGCTGCCCGTACCCACGACAGTACCGCCTTGCGAACCCGCGCTCGGAAGGTATCCGAGAACAACGTCGAACGCTCCCGGCGGACCCTCCGTACACGGCAAGAACAGGGCGGTGCCATTTTCGTCGGATAAAATCGATGGCGCGGCACATGATTGGATAAATCCCAACCGGATCATCGAATCAACAATCTGATTCTGGTCGAATTCGGTTAGAGACACGCCGAGCGGAAGTCCGAGGTACTTCCGGACAAAAGAAGGCGATGTTTTCATTCCGTCGGGCAGGACCACGCGATCGATAATCAGTTGCTCTCCCGTAAAGATTGCGATTTCCGCTGTTACAGCCAGGCTCTCGTCAGCGGCTTTGATACGTAGATCTGACAATTCTACTGATGAGTCCACAAATCCTTGGTGCACAAGGATTTCGTTCATTGTTGTAAGATCATGTTCGAGGTCAGCCAATGAAAATGTCCGTCCCTCGGACGTTTTGATCTCGCGGAGAAGTTGGTTGGCCATGCGCTCGTCGGGACCGAGCAAGATCAGCTGTTCTATTTTTGCCTGCTGGCCAGGATTTATATATGCGTCGACGTACAATTTCTCGCGCGCAGCACGATTAACCACAGAATCTACGGCTGCGTAGAGGAAGCCGGCCCGTGACAGTGTATCTAGCGCCGATGCTATAATCTTGTCGACACTATCCGGGGGCGCTTCCACCTTAGTCGGGATTGGTAGCGCGTCAGATCCGCTGATTGGGATAAAGTTAATGACAACCCGTTCGCGGGACGGAGCTGACTCCTGTGCATGCGCTGTCGACTGCTGGATTACGAGAAGAATGCAAAACAGAAGAATTCGCATCTAGGCCATTTTTGACGGAACCTGAGGTGTCTGTCGAACATCTTTACAGTCGCTACACTAACGCCTCTACCCTCGTTGTCATGTTTCGTTTCCCTGCTCTAGCCTTGCTGGGCGTCATGCTAACCGTTTCTGCTTTTCGTCCATCGCAGCCGCTTCCTGAACCTGCGACCTCCGCGAAACTCACCGCTGATTTTGCAGTCACGGACACCCTTTTCTTCGGTGGCGCTGTGGGTGATCTTGTCATCGTGCAGCTACCCGAAGAGATAAGCCAGGGTAGGGTATCGGAGTGGTCGCTCACGCGCGGCCCGGCGCTGAGTTGGTTATACGGCTCTTCCTTTTTCTGGCGAACGCTTCCAGATGAGTACGGCGTTCATCGCATTGATGTCGAGGCAACCACTGGCGGCGACAAAGAAAAAGTGGTTGTCCTGATTTCTCTCGACTAACGGTCGACTTGACGCAGCTGGAGATCATCCAGTCGCAGCTCGGTAACCTCTATTCATGGTTTCGCGAGAACAAGCGCGCTATGCCGTGGCGTGATTCTCGTAATGTCTACCGGGTATGGGTCTCCGAGATCATGCTGCAGCAGACTCGCGTCGATCAAGTTCGGCCATACTTTGACCGGTTTATCGCTGAGTTTCCAACGGTTGAGAAACTTGCCAAGGCAGAGGTTGATGATGTGCTTAAGTGCTGGGAAGGACTGGGCTACTACGCTCGCGCCAGGAATCTACATGCCGCGGCCCGCGTGGTGATGGATAGGCACGGAGGGGAAATCCCCAATGAGCCAACAGCTTTTAATTCACTTCCGGGAGTGGGCGCGTACACGGTAGCGGCGGTGTTGTCTATATGCTGCGACGAGCCAATGGCCGCGGTGGATGCCAATGTTCAACGTGTGGTTTCTCGGCTGATGCGTATCCAGGACGACCTCCGAAAATCATCGACGAAGACCAGGATCAGAGCTGTTGCCGATGTTCTGGTTCCGCGATCAAATCCTGGCGAACACAACGAAGCGCTGATGGAACTCGGAGCTACAATTTGCACACCTCGTGATCCTTCGTGTAACGCGTGCCCGTTCGATAAGTGTTGCCTTGCATCTGTACACGGAGAAGCCGCCAGCTTGCCTTATAAATCACGTAAAAAGCCGATCCCCCATATCCAGGTAGCTGTCGGCATCTTGACGAGAGATAATAAAATCCTGGTCCAGCAGCGGCCTCATGACGGCATGCTGGGTGGACTTTGGGAATTTCCGGGCGGGAAGCGAAGGCCAGATGAATCCCTACCTGAGGCGTGCGGTCGAGAGCTAAAGGAAGAGCTTGGGATTGAGGTTGAGGTAGGGCGACAGGTTGCGCGCGTAAAGCATGCCTATTCGCACTTCAGCGTCGACCTGCATGCATTCGTGTGCGAGCCACCAGCTGACTTCGATCTGCGAACAGATCAGCCTACGCGTTGGGTCACCCCAAACGAAATGGAGTCGCTTGCTTTCCCGCGTGCTAACCGGAAGATCCTGGAGGTGCTGGCCGAGGAGTTATAGCGTCGGCGTGTCTGCCGTTACTTTCAGTCGCCTTTCTTGAAAATGGCTGCACCGATCGCACCACCGATTGCGCCGAAGATCGCGCTGAAGGCAACCCCAATCAATCCTTGCCCGAAGTGGCTCATTAGTGTCGGATCAACCTCAGCTTGGGCCAGCATTGCGTCCACTTGCTCAGGAGGCATTTGATCACCAAAGGTGTTGATGATAAAGTTCACCACGGCCAGATCAGATCGGACACCCATCTTGATGAAGATGTAATTCAGGACCAGGCTGATCAGGGTCCCGATAATCGCAACTGTCAGACCCAGCACCGCTCCGCTGCCAGCGGACATAGTGAGATTGTTATTGTCTGTATAGTGCCAGACGGCAACCATCGCACCCGCAATTATCCCTGCACAGCAGAGCATGTTGATGAGTCCGAGGTATGATGTTGAAAGGATCGCAACGACTGCGGATCCCACGATTATAGATTGTTGCTTACTCGGCATTGTGGTCGGCTGACGATCTGTTGGATGGTGGAGTTAGATGATACTGGAAATTTACTGCTTCTGCACTTCCCGCTTCCGGATCATCAGGAGATTTTTCATCAAAGAGTTTATACAATCCAACTGCGAGGAAATAGCCTGCGCACAAACCAAATATAGAGCCGGTGACCAGGCGAGAAGCAGGGGTGTTATGCCAGACTGGGCTAAGGTTGAATCCCCAATCGAGCGCTATCGGGACAAGCGAGAGCGCGAAGTAGAATTTTGCCTTTGTTTGAATAAGCGGATCGACGGTTTTCGAAAACAGAAACAACACAACGGCGATCGGGATTGCCGAGTAGATCCCCAGGCATCGATGGCAAACCGCTAGCTGGGTGCCTCCAATGTGGGGAGATCTATGAGGCAATTGATGACAGACAGGCTCGAAAGCACTCATCACCCATGAAGCGGCTCGTTCTGGTAGGAGGATCGGAGAAAAAATCGCTGCGACGAGAGCCAATGAGCCAAACAGGGCTATCCCCCAACCTGGATTTATCTTCTTCATCGACCTTCGGGGTTGGGAATTTTTTGAAGTATCCATGAAAGATATTCGGGCAATATATCGCCTTCTGATGGCTGGAACCCAGGGTAGGGAGCGCGGTTTCAATGTGCTGCGGGAGATCCCGCCCCTTTTTTAAATCCGTCTTAGCACTCATTAGCTGAGAGTGCTAACAAAGGTAAACCGAACTATTGGAGGAAACGAAATGGCTAGTATTAAACCACTCGGTGACCGCGTGGTAGTCAAGGCGCAGGCAGCTGAGGAAATGACAGCCAGCGGCCTTTACATCCCCGACACTGCGAAGGAGAAGCCGCAGAAAGGCACGATCATCGCCGTTGGACCGGGTCGCGTTGAAAACGGCTCAAAAATCGACATGAGCGTCAACGCCGGAGATACCGTGCTATATGGCAAATACGCCGGCACAGAGATCCGCCTTGACGATGAGGATTACCTCATCATGCGCGAATCGGATATTCTCGGAATTGTCCAGTAAAACCCAAACACGTTAAAAACGAAAACTGTAGAAATGGCAAAGCAAATTGTATTTAATGCAGATGCGCGTGGCGCATTGAAGCGTGGGGTTGACACTCTCGCAGATGCCGTAAAGGTTACCCTTGGACCAAAGGGCCGGAACGTCATCATCGAAAAGAAATTCGGCGCACCCACGATTACCAAAGACGGCGTTACCGTCGCCAAAGAAGTAGAAGTTGACAACAAGCTCGAGAACGTTGGTGCCCAGCTCGTGAAAGAGGTGGCCTCCAAGACGAGCGATGTTGCCGGCGACGGGACCACAACAGCTACTGTTCTTGCCCAGGCTATTGTTGCCTCTGGTCTGAAGAACGTTACCGCAGGCGCGAACCCAATGGACCTCAAAAGAGGTGTCGACAAGGCTGTAACAGCAGTTGTCTCCAACCTGCGCGACCAGAGTCAGGAAATCCAGGACCGCTCGAAGATTGCACAGGTTGCGACTATCTCGGCCAACAACGACTCCACTATTGGCGAGCTCATTGCCGATGCGTTCGAGAAAGTTGGAAAGGACGGCGTAATCACAGTTGAGGAAGCACGCGGCACCGAGACCATGCTCGAGGTTGTCGAAGGTATGCAGTTCGACCGCGGGTACCTGTCGCCATACTTTGTGACGGATGCAGACAACATGGAAGTGGTCCTAGATGACCCTGCGATCCTCATCCACGACAAGAAAATCAGCGCGATGAAAGATCTCCTCCCTATCCTGGAGAAAACCGCGCAGATGGGTAAACCCCTCTTGATCGTTGCTGAAGATGTCGAGGGCGAAGCTCTTGCAACACTTGTTGTAAACAAGTTGCGAGGTACACTAAAAGTGGCTGCAGTGAAAGCTCCAGGGTTTGGAGACCGACGTAAAGCCATGCTGGAAGACATCGCGATCCTCACCGGTGGTACTGTAATCTCCGAGGAGAAAGGATACCGGCTAGAGAACGCCACACTTGACTACCTCGGAAGCACCAAGCGTATCGTGATCGACAAAGACAACACGATCGTTGTCGACGGTGCAGGTTCGCAGGACCAGATTAAGGCGCGTGCCAACCAAATCAAGCAGCAGATCGAAAGCTCAACCAGCGACTACGATCGTGAGAAACTGCAGGAGCGCCTGGCCAAGTTGTCCGGCGGTGTTGCTGTTCTCAAGATCGGCGCGGCAACAGAGCCTGAGATGAAAGAGAAAAAAGCTCGCGTAGAGGATGCACTGCACGCAACCCGCGCAGCTATTGAAGAAGGCATCGTTCCTGGTGGAGGCGTTGCGTACATCCGCGCGCTCAAAGCGCTCGACAAAGTCAAAGTTGAGAACGACGACCAGAGCATTGGCGTTGCTATCATCCGCCGAGCAGTTGAAGAACCGCTCCGACAGATATCGGCCAACGCGGGTCTCGAAGGTTCAATTGTCGTCCAGACAGTGAAAGAGGGCAAAAAGAACTTCGGCTTCAACGCGCAAACCGAAGAGTACGGTGATTTGATCGAAATGGGAGTAATTGACCCAACCAAAGTCACACGAACAGCTCTCGAGAATGCCGCATCGGTAGCAGGATTGCTCCTGACAACCGAGAGCGTCATTGCCGACAAACCTGAAAAAGTTGCTCCAGCCGCTCCCGACATGGGAGGAATGGGCGGCATGGGAGGAATGGGTGGAATGGACTTCTAATCCGACCTCCTGAAACCTTAAAAAGGCGATCGCAATGCGGTCGCCTTTTTTATTTCATACCACCTCAATAATAATAGCTTAAGTCTCGCCCACCGCGCCGATAGAAATAGCAGGTAATCTGGCACTTTGTCGTCCCCCATCGGCACATGACTCCCTGCGAGAAATTCGGCTCCTACCTTCAACGGTTTCTCAGCCTTGCGGCTTTTCTGTCCCTGCTGAGCCTCGCAAACAATGCGTCTGCCCAAACCTGGAACGAGTTCGCCCATGGCTCAACCGATGCTGGTGATAGCATAACCGATTTTCAAATTGTCTCATCCGCAGTATGCGACAACCTGGGCCGTATCTCGGGTGTAATCGATACCCCAAGAGACAACGACCTTTTCTTGATCGAGATTAGCGACCCTGCCAACTTTTCTGCCAACACCGCCTGCCCATCGTGTGATCTCGACACACAGATTGGGCTCTTCCACGAGACCGGAAAACCAATCTACTTCAACGACGATGCATCGCTGGGGTCAAAGGGATCCGTCCTTCCATCTAACGCGCTTGTGCAAAACATCCCGAGAGGAAGGTACCTGCTTTGGGTATCTGTTTTTGGCAATTATCCTATTGACGAAAACGGTCGCGTGCTTTTCGGCTACACCGCTCCGCCGGGACTCACAAAAGTGTGGGCGCGGCAACCCGGTGTGAAAACTCTCGCTGGTTACCATCAGACCCCCGACGCGCGACAGCAAGGTGTTTACGAAGTTGAACTGACGGGAGCCAGTTGCGTGCTCCCTAATAATGAGCCAATCGAGTTGCAGTCAGAAAAACGCAACAACCAGATTGTGCTTCGGTGGATGTCGAGCGACAACGTAGAGGTGACAGTCGAAGCACGAACCAGTAGCGCCGAGGAGTTTGAGAGTGTTGCAGTTTCGAGGCCGGATGAATCAGAGAGCCGAACGCGAACGCTTGTATTGCCTCAACTTGATCCCGGGTCCTATGAGATCCGTCTTGCATACGTTGTTGATGGTAGGGCTAAATACTCAAACACAACGGCGGTTGAGTTTGAGCTCCCGCGAACGCACTCAATGAGCAAGATTTATCCTAACCCGTTTAATCCGGAAGCAACATTTGAGCTCACTGTGAGCATGCGACAGCAGGTTGTGGTTGAGATGTACAACATGGTCGGCCAGCATGTGCTGCTAATTGCTGACAGTTACTTCGAGGCGGACGTCCCAACGAAAGTGCGGATTGACGGGCGGACCGTGCCATCCGGTGCGTATATCGTTACGGTGAACGGTGCGACATTCTCGGAGTCGCGGGTGGTGAATATTATCAAGTAGACTAAACCGACTCGACCTCAGCCAGGAACCTGTCTGCCAGGTCGCTCGCCTCTGCACCACTCCCCGCCTCCGAATAAACCCGCACAATAGGTTCTGTGTTCGATTTCCGGACGTGCACCCAACCCTCCGCAAAGTCGATCTTCACACCATCGATCGTAGAAATTTTTTCTGATGCGTATTTAGCAGCGATCTTTGCCAGAATCTCATCGGGGTTTTTGCTTCCGATCTCGATCTTCTTCTTAGCCATCGAAAGAGTCGGCAGCGTCGATACCAGATCCGCAAGGGATGTGCCCAGATTGGCAAGATGCTGCAAGACCATTGCAGACCCAACCAAAGCATCTCGGCCGTAATGCAGGTCTGGCAGGATGACACCGCCATTCCCTTCCCCGCCGAGAACCGCACCAACCGATTGCATCTTCTTCACGACATTGATCTCACCGACGGCGCTTCGAAATACTTCCTGATCGTGCTTTTGTGCAACCAGTTCTATCGCGCGCGACGAGGACAGGTTGGTCGCGAATGGGCCTGACCGTATACGCCACAGGAAATCCGCCGCAATAACTTGCGTCAGTTCTTCGCTAACATACGTTCCACCATTGGCGATCAACGCCAGGCGGTCGGCGTCTGGATCCACGACCAGTCCAACATCCGCCCCTGACTCGCGCACGAGCTCGGTGGTAGCGAGCAGATTTTGGGGAAGCGGCTCCGCCGGATGCGCAAAAAGTCCGGTTGGCTCGCAATTCACACGGGTGATTTTATCCACGCCTAATTTTTCAAGCAGCGCAGGTAAGGCAATGCCACCCACAGAATTAACGCCATCAACAAGGACATGGAAATTCTGGTTTGCAATAGCGGATGAGTCAATGAAATCAAGGCCGAGGATTTCATAGATGTGGTAATCGAGGAAGTCCTGCGACCGGATGGATCCAATCCGATCGTAGCGGACGTAAACTGGCGAATCATCCACCCGAGCCAAAACATCCCGCCCCTCATCCGGAGAAAGAAACTCCCCTTTGCCGTTCAGGAGCTTAAGCGCATTCCACTCTTCGGGATTGTGGGATGCTGATAAAATGATACCGCCGGCGGCACCCTCCTTCATCACCGCCATCTCGACGGTCGGTGTTGTTGAGAGACCCGCATCGATAACATCACATCCGAGCGCCTGCAATGTGCTGCATACGATTGATGAACAGAGCGGGCCGGTTACGCGCGCATCCCTCCCCACAACCACGGTTGGCCGCGAGTCGCCGGATGATTCTACACACCACGATCCGTATGCCCCAACAAATTTCACCAGCACGGCCGGATCGAGACCGTCTCCGAAAATTCCCCTGATTCCTGATATGGAAGCGATTAGAGTTCCGCTCATTACGAAAGTGGTTCGTTCTACTTACCTTAGAAACGAGGTGTGCACCAATTAGCTTCCACTTCATGGAAAAAGCATTCGGCTGATGTGCTATGGCCGACAACGGCGACAACATTAAAGAGGGTCACTTTCCTTCGGTCACGGGAGAACAACTGTTCTTCCGCTATTGGTTGCCGGACAAGTTGCCGGTTGCGATGGTGACGCTGGTGCATGGATACGCGGAACACTCGGGTAGGTATGACCACATTGCTGGCGAGCTGGTGAGCCGTGGAATGGGCGTGGCAGCTTTTGACTTGGTGGGGCACGGACGATCAGGCGGAGCGCGGGCCTATATCGATTCTATCGATTCTTGCGTTGCCGATCTAGCCGTGTTTCGTGCAAAAGTCCAGAAAGAGTTTCCAGGTATAGCGCATCCGATGTTTGCTCATAGCATGGGAGGAGCCATTTCCATACTTGCGATCTTGAGCAGGTCTGTCCGGACTAACGCCATCTTTCTGAGCAGCCCGGCGATTAAGCTCTGCGAACCCGTCTGGTTGCAAAAGGCATCCACAATCCTCTCCTCCATCCTGCCAACACTTCCTACTATTTCAATCAACAGGAACAAGCTCACCACGGATAAGACGGTGCTTGACCAAGCTGATCACGACGACTTGCACTACAAAGGACCGACTCCACTGAACACCGGCGCCGAGATGGTGAAAGCGTCTGAGAAAATACTGACGTTGATGAACGACTTTGACACCCCGTTCATGATAATCCACGGCTCAGACGACACCCTCACCTCCCCGCAGGGCAGCAAAGATTTTTATGCAGCAGCCCAGGCCGAAGATAAACAGATCCGCATTTTCGAAGGACTCCTGCACGAGACTTTTAATTCTGCCGAGAAAGGACCTACAGTTGTAAGCCTGATTGGTGATTGGTTTTCGGCGAGGGTTTGAGCCATTTTGCCTCTCCATCCAATTACTCCGTAAATTCGGATTGTTACGAAAATCCTTCTGTATTGATTAATGACACGCCTATTATCAACTTTAGTCCTCGTCACATCTGTTGTATTCGCAGCCGCATGTTCGGACTCTGGTATTAAGAAAATGTCTGCCCAGGAATTTGCACCACTCTTTGATTCCGCGGTCACCATCGATGTTCGAACACAGGAGGAATACGACCAGGGCCATCTTGCGCAGACTGTTCATATCGACGTTAGAAAACGCAATTTCGGCGACCTTGTCTCGGCGTTGGATCGCGACAAGGCATATTATCTGTACTGTCGCTCGGGAAACCGCAGTCAGCAGGCTGCCGCCAAGATGATTGATCTAGGTTTTACGAACGTCACGAACATCGGTGGGTTTGCCGAACTCGAAGCGGCTGGGGTTCCGGTCCTGAGGTAGTTACGGGGTGAGTCCTGTATTGTGCTCACCAAATCATTCCGTTTCTCGAACAGTGAATTGCAAGTCTCACTCGGCCCAGTCGAGCTCTGTAGATGGAGATCATCACGTCGCCCCTCGCGCCGACAAGGTCTAATCCGTTGCCACTCGCGACTCCTTCGGCCGGCGAGTAAAACGAATGGGCTTCCGATCAGACGGCCTCTTGCGATGCGGGGCTATCGGGAGGGTGACCCAAAAAACTGATCCGCGACCGAGCTCGCTGTCTACACCAATTTCACCGTCCATCCGCCCGACCATTTCTTTCGACAACGCGAGTTTCAGTTCGTGTTGTAGTTAATTGGTTCGACATTGACTCTACTAATTTTTTCGACCATCCCTTGCCTTTGCACATAACAATAAATTACGTTTGAAGTTGACTGAGGCAAGAGTTGGTCGCAAGTTGCATGTTCAAAACACGTGATTTCAAGAATGCTTGTCAGCTTGTATCATCGTTTCGCGTCACCGTCAAAAGGTGTTCTACTTTATTTCAAGGTGATTGCATTGATGACATTGTCGATCAATCCGACCCAAGCCCAATCGCCCATCCTACACCACTACGACAGGTCGGACGGTCTACCTCACTCACAGATATCCGATATCCATCAAGATTCACTCGGATTTCTATGGTTTGGCACTGATGGCGGCGGACTTGCAAAATATGACGGATATCAATTCGAGAGCTTTACTCACTTCGACGGTCTGACTGACCAAGCGCTTTACAAGATCGTCGAGGACCGGCAGAATAATTTGTGGATTGCGACGGTAAGCGGTTTGTTTCGGTTCAATGGCGAGGATTTTACCACGTATACAACCGATGACGGTCTTCTCGACAATAGAGTTCTATCTCTGTTAACCACCCAAACGGGAGTAATCGCCGGTACCGCCAGAGGTGTTTCGATTCTCGCCGATCACTCCTCAGAAAAATGGAGAAAGGCAGAAATAGTTTCGCAAATCCCAACATCGGGCGAAGTACGGGCCTTGGCGTTGTATGCAGATACTTTGTGGATAGGTACCAGCGAAGGACTATACATGGTTGAGAACCCAACTGGGCATTCGCAACCGATGCTACAAACTATCGACCAAAACGTCGATGTTAAAGTCATCCATCTCGACTCAGATCGCCAGATTGTTGTCGGCACGACTAGGGGGATGCTTCGGGTAAAGAACGAAGGAGTATCGGGTGTTTTCGATTCTGTCCTCGCACACTCACAGATAAATGAAATAATTACTGATGAGGCTGGAATGATGTGGATCGGTACGAACGATGGTGTTTTTGTCTCTGACGGAAATTCTATTCAAAGATTCGGCGCTGCCTTACTGGAAGATATTTGGTCAATCGCTCAGGACAGAGATCTAAACATTTGGTTTGGTACGAACGGTAGTGGCTTGTACAGGTATTCTCAAACCCCTTTTGAGCAAATCTCAACCATTGATGGGCTACCCGGAAATATCGTCATGACTATTACACAGGATGAGCGAGAGCACTACTGGATCGGTACGGACAACGGAGCAGTGCGTTTTTCCGAATCGTTGCGGAACAGACATGTGATTTCAGATGAGCTACCGGATAATCGCGTCCGTGACATTCTTACCAAAGCCGATTCGATTTGGTTTGCGACCGACGGCGGGATAGCTCTTTTGACTGAGGCCGGATTTAGCAACTATTTGTCGATTGACGGGAGTGATTTAGGGGAGATCAGAAAAGTTTTTGCTGCATCAAATGGGGATATCTGGTTCGGCACACGAAATCGAGGTGCGATCAGGTTTAGATCCGGGGAATTCACAATTATTACGACCCAAGATGGCCTACCAAATAACACCGTCTGGGACTTTGCTGAAAGCCCGACAGGCGCAATTTGGATTGGCACGTTTGGAGGAATCTGCCGCGTCCGCGGTGATACAATTGAAGATTTCCCGACCGAGCCTGCCCTTAGTCATTCGTCAGTCACCACTCTCTACATGGAAAGTTCAGGTAAACTCTGGCTCGGCACGCACTCCGGAATTAACATCATCGACCTAGAAGAGTTGGGAAAAGTCCCAGATGTAATCAACACTAGTCACGGGCTGAGCGACAATTCCATATTGGCGATCGTCCAAGATGCTTTTGGGGATATGTGGATCGGCACAAACGACGGACTCAACCGACTTGATATGAGGGCCTATCGAGCAAATGGTGATAAGATCATTCACCGGTACTCCGTCTCGGAAGGTTTCGTTGGCACCGAGGTCAATCTGCATGCTGGATACGCTGACACAGGGGGAAGGTTGTGGTTCGGTACCGTAAATGGAGCACTTATCTTTTCTAATTCTAAGTTTCATGATCGGTCACCGGAAATACCCGTGTACATTACGGATATCAAACTTTTCCACGAGCCGTTCGACTTCGAACAATACTCGGCAGGACAATCACAAAAACAAGTCCCGACAAGTTTTCAATTTCCGCACCACCTAAACCATCTTACATTCGAATATGTTGGCCTCGATTTCAATCGAAATGACCTAGAGTATCGATTTAGGCTTGATGGATTTGACACGGTGTGGTCACCATCATCGCGTTCTCGTAGCGTTACTTACTCGAACTTAAAACCAGGAAGTTTCAAGTTCCAAGTCCAGGCGCGCGCTGGTGATTCGGAGTGGACCACGAATTCGGACCAATCAATCATTATCGAAATTCAGAAACCCTTCTGGAAAAAATGGTGGTTCCGCGTGCTCATGTTCTGCATGTTTGCATCGCTATTGTTTGTTGTTCATCGCGCACGTTCACGTCTTCTAACAAAAAGGGCGGTAGAATTGGAACACATAAAAGCTTCAGAGAGATATCGCGTACAAAGCAAAGCCACTACCGACTTTCATGACGAGCTCGGCCATTTGGTAACTCGCATCTCCCTTTTCGGTGAACTTCTTCGACAGAAAAAACTACCCCGCGATGCACAGGGCATCGTGAATCAAATTGTAGGAACTGCGTCAACATTATCCAGTGGAATGGGAGACTTCCTGTGGACACTTGACCCGACAAGAAAGACACTTTTCGACGTTGCGATTCGGTTGAAGGATTTTTGCGATTCGCTCTTCGAAGGAACAAGCGTTTCTTTCAGAGTAACTGGGTTGACAGAAAGCCTCAGATCGATTCAACTTACAGCGGAGGCTCAACGACACCTAACATTATTTGTAAAAGAAGCAATGACCAATCTCCTTCGTCACTCAGCTTCTAACTCTGCGGATTTAAATTTTTCTGTCGTGGGCAAAGGAGTTACGGTATCAATCGTAGATCAGGGGGTCGGCCTCGATACTCGTGAAAATATTAAGTATGGGTACGGCTTCAGGAATTTAAACGCAAGAGCAAAAGCCCTTGGAGGCGAGGTAGTGGTTGATTCCAGACTTGGAATCGGAACAACGCTACATTTGATTTTTGAGGTGCCAAATCAATCTAATTGATTGCAAAAATGTCATTAATCGATATTCAAAAACCGGCACTGGAATGATAAGCGTGAGCATCATCGAGGACGATCATCTTGTACGGGTGAACCTCCAGACCCTTATCAACGCTGCGCCAGGGTTTCGGTGCATAGAAGTTTTTGAAAGCTGCGAATCAGGGATTTCTCAAATTGTAACGAACCCGCCAGATGTGTTGCTAATGGATTTGGGCCTACCGGGAATGTCGGGCGTCGACGGAATCAGGTTACTAAAAAAGGAATTGCCAACACTCGATGTGATCGTCCTCACGATACACGAAAATCACGAAGTCGTCTTTGAAGCGCTTTGCGCAGGTGCCACAGGATACCTAGTCAAAACGATGGACATAGAGCGCCTGCTTGGGTCTATCGCCGAGGTGCACGATGGTGGTTCGCCCATGAGCACGCAAATTGCACGCATGGTCGTAACATCATTTAGCAACAGCCGATCAGAAACCGTCAAAAACCATCTGACTCCCAGAGAGACGGAGGTACTCCACGTATTGTGTCTAGGCTATAGCTACAAAATGATAGCTGATGAACTGTCAATCAGCGATGAGACTGTCCGCCAGCACCTGAAAAACATCTATCGCAAGCTTGAGGTCCACTCCAAGTCTGAAGCAGTCGCTCGTGCGTTTCGAGACGGATTGATATCACGCTTCTAACTCAGCGGCCCAACCAACAGGTGCGAATTTCTGCCCTGCAAATACCACGGTCGTGGTATTTCGACCAATCGAGGATCGGATGTACAATTGGATACGCGAAAATGCAAATCCAATTGTCTAATGGTGCCAGTCTTCCTAAAAAAGAGCTCCGTTCGTGCCTGCATGAAAGTGGTTTCGATCCTCACACTCCTGCTTATTGTATCGTCGTGCGAAAACAATAAAAATCTGACCCCTATGGATGACCCGATTGCCCCAGTCGGAATCCAGGGAGGTATGGTAGCCGGCACATCGCGGCCAGTCGCAATTCAGGCCGGCGTAGACGTACTTCAAAATGGTGGCACAGCGGCCGACGCAGCAGTTACTACCTCCCTCGCACAGATAGCCTTGGTTGCCGGCTGCTGGATTAGTTATGCGGGCCGCGCTACTCTAATCTATTTCGATGCCTCAACAAAAAAAGTTCATTTCATGAATGCCGGATTTAACACGGTAAGAAATGAGACCGATCCGTTTTCGATTCCAAGACCGCCTGATCCCAGCGGTCGAAGCGCGCTGGTCCCAGGATTCATGGCGGGTATGGAAGCGATGAACGAACGGTTCGGAAAGAAAAGTTTCGCTGACCTCTTTGAGCCCGCCATCCAAATCGCTGAGGAAGGTTTTGTCATCGACGCCCACCTGGGTGGACTGATGGATTGGCGACAGGATGTACTCACACGACTGCCTGAATCGAGGGAAGTCTTCACTAAACCGGACGGAACGCTTTACACCACCGGAGACCTCTTTAAACAACCCGCACTTGCTGGCACACTACGAAAAATCGCAGAACAGGGAGCAACCTACATGTACGATGGAGACTGGGGCCAAAAATTTGTGGAGACGGTAAGGCGGGAAGGGGGGAAAATGACGCAGACAGATTTGAGTGATTACGAGGTCGAGTGGGGCGACGCGTTGCGAACGGGTTACAAAAATTTTGATATCTATGCCCCCGGATTCCCACATTTTGGTGGGACGAATGCTCTTCAAACATTCAACTTACTTGAATTGGCAAACGTTTCTAGGTTTGGCGACTACACAGAATCAGCCGATGGATTGTTCTGGTTCATGAAGGTCATCAATCCGTTCTGGGATGACACCCCGGGTTTTACAGACCTTGGAATCACTATTGAAAATAGATGGACAAAAGGAATAGCCAACCGAATTTGGGGGCGCCTGACAAGTGGCGCGACCGGCCAGAACACCGAAGATGGATCACATTCCGCTGGCGTCGTCGCTGTGGATTCCGACGGGAATGTTGCAGCATTGCTGCATACGATTAACACGAACACGTGGGGTTGGACCGGTATCAATATAGATGGTATTACTGTACCTGATGCCGCCACGCACCAGCAGTTTCTTGTCAATATTGCCGGTCCCGGAAATAAACTGCCGCATCAAGGTGCGCCCCTTATCGTAATGCAAAACGGAGCACCGGTGATTGCATCGAGCGCAACAGGAGTTGGTCTCCATCACACGTCGGTTCAAGCCCTCCTTAACATCATGGATTATGGCATGACTCCTCAGGAAGCGGAAGATGTTCCGCATTTCTGGGCCACGCAAGGATCGCCCGAAATGATCGTTAAAGCAGGTGACTTCGACCCGGCAGTTCTGCAAGAAGTACAGGCCCGTGGCCAGCCCATAAGAATTCAATCGGATTACACTGGCGCAATGCTAGGTTTTTGGACTGGAATTACAATAGACCCGATGACTGGGAAATTGGAAGGCGGTGCTTCACGTGTATTTGATGGTACGGCTATAGGGTATTGAACATGCGAATCGTCCTAATCTTTATTGTGATTGCAGCTCAGTACATGTCCGCTCCAGCGACGCGAGAAATACAGGCGGATCGCGAGGTATCTAACTATGAGTCGATTGACTCCATTATTGATCAGCTTTATAAAAGCCTAAGCGGTGAGGCTGGCTCTCGTGACTGGGCCGTATTCAGAGATTTACATCATGAGACCTGTCGACTAGTACCAATAAGGTCAACCCCACACGGTGATATCAGTTTATCCCCTGTATCAGTCGATGAGTTTGTCAATTCCGCTAAGCCATTTTTCGAAACAACTGACTTTTACGAAAGAGAACTCTATAGAAAAGTAGAACGATTCGGAAACCTTGCACATGTTCTAAGCACATACGAGTCTACAACCGTTAGGGCCTCTGGCGAATTTATTGCAAGCGGTATCAATAGCATCCAGTTGGTATTCGAAGAAAACCGATGGTGGATTCTGCATGCGATTTGGCAAGCGGAATCTGATTCCCTTCGGATTCCACCCAAGTACCTGGGCGATATAGGACGAACACCTGACAAATAAGCTGAGAAATACATGTCAACACGCAAGCGGACGGAGCAAGTCCAAACCTCAATATGGATTCTAATTGTATTCGCTGCTATCGGTGTAAGTGCGACAAGTTCGCGCGCCCAGACTTTTGCGCGAACAACCGCTGGTGAAATCGGAAACGATAGAACGAACACATCTGGGGTCACTTGGGTGGATTACGATGGCGACAACGATCTCGATTTGTTCCTATCTAATCTTCGAACGAATTCCATTAATCCAGTCAACATTCTCTACAGGAACGATGGTGGTGACAATTTTACAAGACAATCTGCTGGCGCCCTTACGACAAACGGATCGATTGGCAATTGTTGGGCGGACTATGACAACGATGGCGACATCGATGTATTTACTGTAGGAGGATCCGGTGCTACTGAACTTTATAACAATGATGGGTCAGGAAAATTTTCAGTCGTCACAAATGCCCTAAACACAGGATCGGACTTAAGGTTCTGGGCGTGTTCATGGTCAGATTACAACAACGACGGCCATGTTGACCTCTTGGCAGTACATCCAAACGGATTCCTCGGACCTGTCGGGATAAACAACAAATTGTTTCGGAACAGGGGCGATGGAGAGTTCGAGGATGTTTCAAGCCAGACTTTTGGCGATGGCCTTGCTCCCTACACTGTCGGCACATTCTACGACTACGATCTTGATGGTGATTCGGACTTATTCATTGGATCCGGACCAGTGAACAACAAAGAGCGCGATTACCTTTATAAAAACCTTCTCACCGAATCAGGAATACCTGAGTTCGTGAGAATTGAAGACAGCCCGATCGGCACCGATGTCCTCGATGGTCAGGTTTGGAATTGGATTGATTACGACAATGATGGTGACCTTGATGCCTATGTGACAAACTACAGTGGAGGATCTAACAATGGTATGCAGAACAATCTGTATCGCAATGACGGCGACCAGATTTTGACCAAAATAACAACGGGCTCTATCGTAGAAGATGTAGGTTTTTCGCTGTCAAATGTATGGGGCGATTTTGACAACGACGGAGATCTCGATGTATTCGTTACAAATGAGTTTCCGACTAACAAATACTATAGCAACAATGGGGATGGGACATTTACATCCCGGTCCAATAATTTTGAGAATCATTTAGGTTCAAGCGCAGGCGCGACGGCGGGAGATTACGACAATGATGGGGATCTAGACCTATTCGTAGGTAATTTCGGCGGAGGTTCAAGCCCATCGGTAAACTTTTTCTATAGAAATGATATGCATACCGGCAACGACCAGGCGGCCCTTAACAACTGGTTGAAGGTGAAATTGAAGGGTGTCGCGACAAATGCCAGCGGGATTGGAGCGAAGGTGAGGGTACTAGCTACAATCAACAGTTCTGAAGTCTGGCAAATCCGTGAGATCTCAAGTCAAAATTCATTCTGCGGACAGAACGCACTGGATGCCCATTTCGGACTGGGCACAGCTAGTGTCGTTGACTCCTTAGTTATCCATTGGCAAGGTGGCGGTGTTGATAGTTACGGAAGCCAGGAGGTCAATTCTCATATACTTGCCACAGAGGCTACCGGATTGACAGGTGTTGCAGTCGAACAGATCGGTACCCAAGATTTCGGTCTTTTCCTTAGTCAGAACTATCCGAACCCAGCCTCAGGAATTATCGACATCACCTTCGGTCTAGGAAGCCCTGGATATGCGACACTCTCGTTGTTTGATGCCATCGGCCGCCGGATCGCTACCCTGTTTGATGGCGAGGTAGAGAGATCGACGGTCAGTTATAACGTGGCTCAACTACCGCCGGGTCTTTACATTTATGAGCTGAAGACTCCATCTCAAATCATTTCGAGAAAACTCATCGTAGCAAGGTAGTTGGCTGCATTTGCGATGCTGTCGCGTCAAGCTATTCAAACTAACTTGAAGTTTTTCCAACCGCGGTTTCTTTCATTCTCTTGGAAAACCTGATTGGCTTCCTATCTGAATTCCTCTTGCGATGCGGGGCTACCGGAAGAGTGACCCAAAAGACCGAACCGCGACCGAGCTCGCTGTCCACACCAATTTCACCGTCCATCCGCTCGACCATTTCTTTCGACAACGCCAGGCCAATCCCCGTCCCGCGGTACGTGGTCTCATATGCAGATTTCTCCTGCGTGAACTGTTCGAAAACACGATTAACAAACTTGCGGGATATTCCAATTCCTGTGTCACGTACCTCGAGGCGTACCGCTCCGTATCCCCCAAGCGTTGTCTCTTGCAGCTCGACAGTAATGCCGCCGTGGTTTGTAAACTTGATCGCGTTCGACAACAGATTCAAAACTATCTGCGCGTAGCGAGCCGGATCCGCCCGGATCCATAAAGACTCATCAGCCCCATCAATCTCCAGAAAGATCCCCTTGCTGTCTGTTAGCGTCCTGATCTGGCTAGCCGTTTCGCGTACAATCTGGGAGGCGTCGACATCAGAAACCGACAAATCCAATTTCCCTGTCTCGGCCTTGGCAAGGTCGAGCAGATCGTTCACAAGCATCAGTAACCGCAGACCGCTTTCTCTGATTTCCTTAATGAACCCGATGTGGTGCGGTTCGGCCACTCCCTGCAATTCCGAATCCAGGATCTGTGAGTACCCCATCACGATCGTAAGGGGCGTCCGCAGCTCATGGCTAATAGATGTGATAAACTGACTCTTGGCCACGTTTGCTTCTTCTGCGTCGAACATCGCATCGTGCAGACTCTCCATCTGCCGACGGTTACGCCGCGCAACCACAAACGAGAGTGACATCAGAAAAATCATAAACCCGTAGCCCGACACCTCGGGAGCATCGATCGTGCCCATCGACACGAGGATGTCGTTCACAAAGCCGGCAAACAATATAAGTATGCTGGCTAGCACTCCACCGGCCATCGGTCGCTTGCGCCTGAACGCCTGTATCACAATGGCGAGACCAGCCACGATTAGAATGAGCGCAAAGTACCGAGCAAATACGAGGATGTAAGAGGTGGTTTCGACGGAGACGATCCAGACAAGCGAGAGAACGGACAGCCCAAACACAGTCGAGATCGCCATGGTCCCAGTGTTCACCAGGCGCAATGTCTGTCCGCCTGAATTTTCCAACCGACTTGAACCAGCCTGCGAAAACAAATCCTTCTGCGAGCCCGGCGAAATACTGAATTTCCCTATCCGGATGGAGGCAAATTCGGCAGGAAAGAACGCCCACAATACCAATGGGAAGACCGTGAGGATGAAAAAGAAGCTAGTCGATTCCAGTAGAATTCTAAACCGAAAGTCCATTGCCACAAACAGATACTCCAGCTGCCCCGAGATCGCAGCCGTCCGCATGGCCATTCCGAACGACAGAAGACCAACCGACAGAGATTGGACGTCGATCCTGTTGCCCAACCAGTTTACAAAGAAGAAGAAGCCGATAACGAGGTAAGCCCAGAACACGGCAAATTCAACGCGGTCTTCGATGGACACCTTTGCCATGAGCGCCTCCGTGCTTCCAAGCCTAACCGGATAGAACGGCCCTCCAACCGCGTAGTCCACATTTGCGACCCTCCACGACAGGACCACGACGGAATCCTGTGGCAAGGCGAACGTCACAGGCTTCCTGCTCAGTACCAACCGGTCGATGGATTGGCTGACCCTCCCGCTGCCGGCCAACATCGTCGCAGGTTGGGACGGGGTGCTGGCATAAATCTCGTGCGAGTTACCTGCATTCTCGATGGCACCGCTCACCCGCGCGCCCTTCGGTAGGAGTATTTTTAGCCGGTACCAAGCAATGCCGTCACGGGGGAAGCCATGTTCCTTGAACCGACCCGGGACATGCGCATCCCTCCATTCCGAGACATCCTGACTATAATCTGCGAATCCAGGATTATCTTCGCTTACCGCCTTCCAGTCGCCAGAAAGGTCGATTACGTGATCCAGGTTGGCCTTGCGAAGGTCGATAACACCCGCGACTGCTTCGGGTGATTCTCCCGTTGAAGGCGTGCAACCTGCCGTAATGAGAACAATGGCGCAACACAACAGGAGACTTCCCAGTCGCGAATGAAATATGAAGGCTAGCATGACCGACTGTATCGGTCATAATCCCATATTCTTGATAAAATTGGAGGATTCCCGGCGTCGGCGGCTACCGGCCCCAGTGGTCAAGGTCTACGGATGAAGACGTCCCATGAGACGCGGAAAGGGAATTGATTCCCTCAGATGGCCGAGCTTGCAAATCCACGTTACCGTCCGTTCCAGGCCTATCCCAAAACCACTGTGCGGGACCGACCCAAAACGGCGCAAGTCGAAATACCACTGGAAAACATCTGCAGGTAAGCCGTGCGCTTCCACCTGTCTCTCGAGGAATTGCAAATCGGTCGCGCGTTCGCCACCACCGACGATCTCACCGTAACCCTCGGGAGCTAATACATCCATCCCTAGCGCCAGGCGATCGTCATCGGCATCCCGCTTCATATAGAACGCCTTGATTGCTGCCGGAAAACGATGCACAATAATAGGCCGATCAAAATGCCAGGTCAGAAGGGTCTCGTCGCTTCCACCAAAATCTCCACCCCACTCAAACTCGGCGGCCGACTTCTTCCAGGTAGGCAAATTCCGGAGCTCCTCTTCGATGGCTTCGAGCCGTTGGTTAATTTCGATCTCACGCGCATCAATACGCCTCTTCACTCCTTTCTTAACCTGATTGTAACGTGCCCGGTTCGATGCTTTCTCTTCCGAGATCTCTTCCTGTTCGATCGTAACAGATTCGATCCGCTCGTCAATCATTTCCATTGTGCGTTCCCCTTTTAGGAGATCAACAGCATCGGAATAGGAAATGCGATTGAAAGGTTGCAGAGATTGTTCAAGTGGGTGCGTATCCCGCTCAAGTATGGAGAGTTCCTCTTTGCAATCATTCAGCACATCAGATACAATCCTGTGCAGCAATTGCTCTGCGAGATCCATCGTCATGTCGAGATCATAAAAAGCCATCTCCGGTTCGATCATCCAGAACTCGGTGAGATGCCTACGGGTCTTTGACTTTTCCGCGCGGAACGTGGGACCAAAAGTGTAGATCCTGCCCATCGCCATGGCCATCGCCTCGCCGTAGAGTTGACCCGACTGTGTGAGGTAGGCCATCTCATCGAAGTAGTCCATCTCAAAAAGCGTGGAAGTCCCTTCAACTGCGTTGCCGGTCAGTATCGGCGCGTCCATCTGCACAAATCCCTGCTCCTGAAAGCATGCGTGGATTGACATGATGATGCGGTTGCGGACCTTCATGATCGCCCACTGCCGTCTACTTCTCAGCCACAGGTGGCGATTGTTGAGAAGAAAGTCTACGCCATGCGCTTTCGGGGAGATGGGATAATTTTCTGATTCGCCTACGACGACAATTGAAGTAACTCCAATCTCCACGCCACCCACCTGTCGTTCATCTGCCCGCACCACACCCGAAATAGTAACGGATGTCTCCTGGGATAGCGAAGATGCAGCCTCCCACGTTTCGGGAGACACATCAGCAGCAGCAACAACACACTGGACAAACCCGGTACCGTCCCGCACTACCAGAAACTCTAGTCCTTTGGAGCTGCGCCGCGAATGCACCCATCCGTTTATCGTCGCATCCGTTCCTACGCTTTTCGCAAGGCTGTTGATCGTATCATGCATGCGCATCAATGAAAAACTCCGGCAGAGAAAACTCCGCCGGAGTCAATTTACGAATGTAGAGGTTAGTGGCCAGAGATCGGCGCGGTCAAGTCTAGCCCTTCCGCAGTTCTTCTTGCCAGTTGGGCAGGCTGCGCTCGCCCGT
Source organism: Rhodothermales bacterium (assembly GCA_965224105.1). Classification (GTDB taxonomy): domain Bacteria; phylum Bacteroidota; class Rhodothermia; order Rhodothermales; family JABDKH01; genus CBDCYH01. Next base: position 42,919 of record CBDCYH010000002.1, read on the forward strand.
AACGGTCGAATGGATAAGTTCGAATTCTCCAAACCCCGACCGGTCGCCGAACACAAAGATTGACTGACCCTCACCGGGAATATTCGAGTACTCCCAGATCTCGTACGGTATGGAATCTGAGTCGTACAAGTGCGGTTCGATCCCGGTCGGCAAGCCATACTTCATTATTACCTCTCCGCGGTTGGACTCCCAGCCTTCCTTGAACGCGCTGGAATACCGTTCATTGGCAAACTGTATGCGCCGATGGAATTCGTCCCGAAATTCATTAATCGGAGTTGCAGGATTTGGATCTCGCTCTGCCCAAAAGTCCATCAGATAGCGCTTACGATCCTCCAGATCTTTGATAGATTTTGCCCTTCTCCTTTCTCTGTTGGTGGAGATCACCGCAATGCGTTTGAACGCCATGTCTACTTCTTCTTCTGTCATCCCAGCAAACTCACTTTGCTCGAAGGTTATCTCGACCGGCTCAGGCTCCTCCCGCGCGATGGCCGGATTGTACACGAAGAATTTCCTTGTTTGCTCAACCAACGCCTCGTTGCTCGGACCCAACGCAACCAACCGAAGGAAGTACGAACCACTTGGAAGCATCGACACATCGAACTGGCCGACAATTGGATCACGCTGGACCACGTTCCTTTCCGTACGCTGCTGTAAATCCGCCACTGCGTTTACCTGGTTGGCTTCGGTAATCATCGACAGTAATGTGTACGTCTGGGAACCGGACGGGAGGTTATAAATCTCGCCGTAGTAGTAAAGCGTTTCCAGGCCAGATCCAAAAAGCTGACTGGCGTTCGGCCTGATTATCACTCCGTTCTTGTAAAACGGATTCTCTCTGTTCTCGCTCGGCTCTAGAGACATTGCAAGAGTGACATCCGATATACCAGGCACGGATTCATCTGTGTAATCCGTAACGACTATGTCACGCCGCAGGACCATAGCCGGGCGTGAATCGTCCTCTGGTATGGTGAGCTCCATCGAATACTCGCCCGGATAAACCAGATTCCTTTCCTGGTGGACGAAGTACTGTCCAGGTGCGAGATATGACGTATCTGGAACCACAAATTCGATCGACAAGGTGTCGAGTAATGCAGACTCCAGGCTGTCTGACAGCGTCGACTTTGACAGATCGACATAAACGGGAACGGATGATCGGAAGGTCTCGCCGTCCTGTTCAAAGGCAAGCGTCGATGCTTCAAATGCGAGGTATGTCTCGATGACTGCGTATTCGTCGTCGTACGCAAACGTCGCTGTATCAAAGTCCAGCTGGATTGGGACTTTTTGAGCGGTCGCAAGCTGGACTGTAAATGATGAAGCAAAAAGGATTAGTAAAAATCGGGAATGCAGCATGAGGGAGAAGATTAGATTCGGTACTTATGGGCTGAACGATTTTGAGTCCCGGATGATTCCGTTTTTTAGCCGAGTAGCACGATCGGAAGCATCAGTACGAATGGCAATGCGAGTAACAAATCGGCCCATATCACGCCAATTCCTAGGTAAGCGATTACAGGCAGTCCCAGCCAGACGGTACACTCTAGTAGAACGAGGAAACTCGCACCATTGGCCACAAGAATCAAGGCACTAAGGCCTGCCACCACGCAGAGACCAAGGATTGTTCTCAGGTTGGCGGAGGTCGAAAATGCAGTACCCAGGGTGCGAATGCCGGCATGCCGATCCCCAGCGATATCGAGAAGGTCCGCCAAAACCACATTTGCCATCAGAATAATCGACCGGTAAAGGATAAATCCTCCACCGAGCCAACCCAACCTGCCTGCCTGGATGAGTGGCAGCGCCGCTGTTGCGATAGCCCAGACAACAACGACGAGAACCGGTTTTACGATTGTTACACCCCCGCGGGAGAGAAGAATCTGCCGCGAAAACAGGAACAGGTATGCCACCGTAACTCCGAAGCCAGCGATCAGCACAACGCCCAGCGATAACGTTGCAATCGTCGCGAATCCCACCGTTGCAAGCGTCGCGCATACGAGCAAGACCAATCTAATCGTTTGCCGATTCTCTTCTAGCCAGACTACCCGAGTCGGGTGATTTACGAGATCCTGGCATCCGCCCATAAGATGCTCGGCACAATAAACGAATTGGGCGGCCGCGCCTACACTCAGTGCCAGGACCGTCGATGAGTGAAAGCCCAATACAAGCCCTGTCGTTTTCACTAAAGAGTAACCTATTAGAGCGATGTGGAAATTACATCGAGTGAACCACACCCATGTGCGCTGCGCAGCTGCGAACCACACTCTTGACTCAAAGCCGTGTACGCCCGCGACACTCATTCGCGGTCAAAACTGTGAGTCGCTGAGTCTACAAACCCGCTTTTCTCACGATAGGTTTTCTCGCGAACGGTAAAACGAGACTCGGCGACATCGATCACGAAAAATCTATTGTCGTCACGATCATTACCCCTTCCTCGGTCGCTCGTAGCGGTACCAGCGCTCGCAACAACGATATTGGTTCCCCCGACCACAACCGATTCGACGTTGGACTCATGGAGATGCCCGCACAGTACCAGGTCCACTTTCTCAGATGCGATTTTTTCCAGCAGCACCTGGCCGCGACCTGCTACATCGTAAGGTTCGATCCCTTTCGGATGAAAAAGGTGGTGATGCACAACGAGAACCTTGAAGCGACCGTCGCCCTCCGCACCGAATACTTTCCCAGCGTGTTTGATTCCTTCCTCCGTAAATCTGCCCGCCTTAACCGTCCAACCGTGGGAGGAATTAACCCCAACGATGCACAGGTTGTTGTCGACAAAGTGGGGGTCGAGGTTTTCCGAAACGTATTTTCGATATCGCCTTAGCGGTACCGTCAGTCGTAAATGCGGATACCACCAAGGATAAACATCATGATTCCCTGCGATGACAAACGATGGGCTTTCGAATGAACGGAGAAACGAAACAGAATCTTTCCATTGCTTCGTTCGCGCGCGTTGCGTGAGATCCCCGCTAACAACGACGACGGTCGGAGACAACAAATTTACCTGTCGGACTAGTGACTCGACGATCGCGGTGTCCTTGATTCTACCAAAGTGCACATCCGAGATGTGAACGATGCGCGCAACGGTGTTCAAGATGCTTGATCCGATTTACAGAACGAGACTCAGTGGTTGCTCGAGATGATTCTTGACGACTGCCAGGAACTGGGCTCCCGTCGCACCATCGACAACACGATGATCACACGACATCGTTAGCATCATTCTTTTGCCGGGAACAACGGCGTTCGCTTCAACCACCGCTTCGTCCCGGATAGTACCGATTGCCAGGATGCACGCGTTTGGAGGGTTGATTATGGCGGTAAAATCTCGAATCCCAAACATTCCCAGATTGCTGGTAGTGAACGTCGAACCTGAATATTCTTCGGGCTGTAGTTGTTTGTTCTTCGCTCGCGTCGCTAACTCTCTCGTTTCAGCGGCGATCTGCTTCAGGCTTTTCCTTTCTACCGATCGAACGACGGGTGTGATCAAGCCTTCGTCCATGGCAACTGCGATCGCGACGTCTGCCGTTTTATGGTATCGGATGATTCCCTCGGATTCCATGTAGGATGCATTCACGCGTGGCTGTTCTATCAGTGCGAGGCCACATGCTCGGGTGATGAGATCATTGAAAGAGATTTTTGCTTCGCCGCGACTTTCCGCCAACTCGTTAAGTTGTGTCCGGAATTGAATCGCCCGATGCATGTCGACATCGACATTCAGGTAAAAATGTGGCGCCGTAAATTTGCTTTCCGAAAGGCGCTTAGCAATCGCTTTGCGCATCTGCGAAATCTTCACCGCGTCTGGAAGGATCTCGCCTGGTACAGCCATCGGAACGGACATGGACGCACCATTGCCCTGCAATGCCGCCTCAACATCTCTCTTGATGATACGACCCTCCGGTCCAGAACCACTCACCGATCGAAGATTTAGATTATTTTCCCGCGCAATCGTGCGGGCCAGCGGAGAGGATTTAACTCGTGAGGTTGACGGACCCGTCGAGACCTGAACAACAGGCGGATCAGCAGACGGTACCTCAGCCAGATCGACTTGCGACGCACCGTCACCAGACGGAACCACACTCGGCCCTGCTACATCCAGCTCAGTTTCTTTGCGAGGTGCATCAGCATATTCAGCAACCAGATCGGACACATCCTCTCCCTCATCGCCGAGCACGGCTATCAGTCCACCAATCGGAATCGATTCACCTTCGTCGATCACTCTCTTCAGCAAGACCCCATCGTCGTAGGCCTCCAAATCCATCGTCGCCTTATCCGTTTCTACCTGCGCTATCACATCGCCGGCACTAACAGAATCACCTTCCTCTATAAGCCATGAGACGAGGACGCCCTCCTCCATCGTATCGCTCATCTTCGGCATTTCGACTGCTATCGCCATGGTTGCAAATTCTTTGGAGTGAAACTTCAGTTGGTATAAGTGACCTGACGGCAGGCGTCATAAATGTCCTTGGACTGCGGCATGTAAAAATCCATCAGATTTTTTGCATACGGCGCCGGTGTGTCCTTAGCCGTTATCCGAACAATCGGGGCATCCAGATAATCAAAAGCCAGCGACTGAATTTGGAAGGCAATTTCTGATGAGATGCTTGCGAACGGATTGCTCTCGTCAACGATGACGCATCGGTTGGTCTTTCGGACTGACTCCAGCACGGTCTCCGTGTCGAATGGTCGTATCGTACGTGGATCGATGACCTCGGCATGAATGCCATCCTGGGCTAACTGATTCGCAACATCCACGGCCAGGTGATAAGACTTACCGTGCGCGACCAAAGTTACGTCATCACCATGGCGCTCTACTCGGGCTTTTCCAATTGGTATGAGGTAGTCTTCTTCGTCCGACACTTCGGCTTTCATGCCATACATCACCTCGCTTTCCAAAAACACGACCGGGTCGTCGTCCCGGATGGCAGATTTAAGCAGACCCTTGGCATCGTCCGGGTTGGAAGGACACACTACCTTAAGGCCGGGAATGGTCGAATAAATTGATTCAGTTGAGGTATTGTGCGTCGCGGCCAGCTGGCCAGCTGCTCCGTTTGGTCCGCGGAATACAATCGGGACACCAAACTGGCCGGCCGACATGTATCGAATTTTTGCGGCGTTGTTGATGATCTGATCGATACCGACAAACGAAAAATTGAAGGTCATGAATTCGATGATTGGTCGCAGGCCGTTCATAGCCGCGCCTACGCCAAGACCGGAGAATCCGCATTCACTAATAGGAGAATCGATGACTCGCTTCGAGCCGAACCTATCAAGCATCCCCTCGCTCACTTTATAAGCACCGTTGTACTCAGCGACCTCCTCCCCGATGAGGAAAACGCTTTCGTCACGATCCATCTCTTCGACCATAGCGGCGCGAATAGCTTCTCGAAATTGCAAAACTGCCATTCGTTTATTCCCCCTCGGGCTATTTCAGGAAAGGATAGTTTTCCTGCGAATACACGTTGTCGTAAATCTCGCCAAGCTCTGGCAGCGGGCTGTTGTCGGCAAACTCAACTGCAGCCTTCACCTGCTCCTTGATCGTGGTGTCAATCTCGTCGAGGGCATCATTATCTGCGACACCCTTATCGATGAGGTACGCCTTCAATCGAATGATGGGGTCGTCGGATTTCATCGAGTCGAGCTCGTCCTTCGTCCGATACTTTTGTGGATCGCTCATCGAATGCCCTCTGTATCGGTATGTCCGGATTTCCACCAACGACGGTTCAAATTTCCTTGCCAGTCCGACGTAGTGCCTCATCGCCTGATAAACATCCAGCACATCCATACCGTCGACGACACCCGTGTGTAGATCATAGGCCACAGCCTGCCGATAAAAATTCGGATCTGAAAAAGCGCGTTCGATCGAGGTGCCCATTGCATATGAGTTGTTCTCGATGACGAACACGACAGGAAGGTCGTACAGGCCTGCGAGGTTAAGCGCCTCGTGGAACGCACCTTGACCAACTGCACCATCTCCGAGGTAGGCAATGCATACGCCTCCGTCCTCTTGATACTTATGCGCGAAAGCTATCCCGGCACCGACGGGGATGTGGGCCCCAACAATTCCGTGGCCACCAAAAAGTCTGAGGTCTTTGCTGAAGTAATGCATCGAACCGCCTTTGCCACGTGACGACCCCGTGGACCTACCGAAAAGTTCTGCCATGCATTCTTCCGGGGTCATCCCCAGTGCCAACCCGATTCCGTGATCTCGATAGGCAGTGATAATCGAATCTCCTCCAACATTGATAGCATTAACAGAACCGGTAGATACCGCTTCCTGGCCGATGTACAGATGAAGGAATCCGGCAATTTTTTGTTTGCCGTACATCTGGGAGGCGCGTTCTTCAAATCGCCTTTGAAGGAGCATATTCCTGTACATCTCAACGACTTGTTCGTCGCTGAGTCCGAGGGCGAGATGGTCGTGCTCCTCAGCCTGGAACCATGCGACTTCGTACGACTCCTTAACGACGGCCGGGCCAGCCATCGATGACTTGACCTTTCCGTTGTTTGATGCTTTTTTCGATTTGACGTTTGCCATACAGGAGAAAACGGATCTATCTCGCGAATATTAAGTCCATCCTTCGAAGTTACGAATTTCTCCCCTGCGATGACGTCAATAAGGTGTATTCTAAGCCTGTATTGACTGCCGCGTCAGAGAGTCCTAACATTGATCAATGAATAATTCGTATGCCCCAATTGGATGACTGAACGCACCTCGGAATCAGCTTTTGATCTCGACCTGTTGCTCCAGGGAGACCATGATGCGTTCGAGGCGATGGTTCGCCAGGAATCGCCGCGCCTGTTCCGCATGATCGCAAGGATTGTGGATGATGAAGAGGAGGCTAAGAACATTCTTCAGGAGACATTTCTTCAGGCATATAAACGGCTCGACACATTCCGTGGCGAGGCGAAGATTACGACATGGCTTTACGCGATAGGAATCAATCTCGCTAGGGCGAATAGGCGGAAAAGAAAGAGAGTCGATCCTTTCCTTGCTGAGGACCTTGAGCGGCTTCAACCTTCTTTCGAAAATCGCGCATGGAAGATCCTGCCCAAACCGTGGGATCCGCACAAGGATATTGAGCGATCGGAGAGCATCCGGATTGTGCGCGAAGCCATTCAGCGATTGCCCGACGGATACAAAGAAATCGTCACGCTCCGCGACATCGAAGAGATGGACACGTCCGAAGTCGCTAAGCTACTAAACATCTCAGAAGGGGCCGTCCGGGTTCGCCTCCACCGTGCGCGTAACGCATTGAGAACATTACTAACTGAATATTATAGCTGATCTCCGGCCAGGATTCTATGAGCATTTTTACTACAATCGCAGGCCTCTTCTCAAAACCAACACACTGCCAGGACGTCGACAAGTTTTTGGTCGATTATCTAGAGGGCACACTCGACGAGAAAACATCGAGGAAGTTTGAGGAGCACATCAACCTGTGCCCGGCTTGCAAAGTCTTCCTGGACCAGTACAAGGAGACCATCCAGTTGACCAGAGCTTGCGACAATATCGAAATACCCAAGGAGCTGGTCGACAGGACCCTGCAGTTTCTGAACTCGGAACTTCGATTTAAGTCCTAGACCCAGGCCCACACCCTGTCGGAAAGCCCCGGATCCAGCATGAGTTCAGACAACTCCTTGTCGAAAATAGATACGGTTGTGGTTATCCCGACCTACAACGAAGCATCCAATATCCGCACCGCGATCCAATCGGTACTGCGTGCGGATGAGAGGTTGTCCGTCCTCGTTGTCGATGATGGATCCCCCGATGGTACAGCGGAAGTCGTAAGCGGCCTCATGAACGAGACAAGCGGACGCATTAATCTGATACAACGAGAGGGAAAGCTTGGTTTGGGAACGGCATATCTGGCGGGCTTCGAGTATGCATTGAACCTCCCGTGTGATTACATCTGCGAGATGGATGCGGATTTGTCCCACAACCCGGAGGACCTTCCGAGACTGGTTGCTCCGGTAAGAGCGGATGTGGCGGATGTTTGCATCGGGTCTAGATACATCGAGGGTGTCCGTGTTGTCAACTGGCCATTGTCCCGGCTATTCCTCTCCTACTTTGCAGGAATTTACACCCGGGCGATAACCCGTCTCCGGTAAAAGACGCGACGGCCGGTTTCAAGTGCTTCCATCGCAAAGTGCTGGAATCCATTGACCTGAAGAGAGTGAAGTCAAATGGCTACTCCTTTCAGATAGAGATGAACTACCGGGCCTGGAAAAAAGGCTTCCGGATCAAGGAGGTCCCGATTATTTTTACGGAACGCACCGAGGGGCAGTCCAAGATGAGCAAATCTATTGTTCGGGAAGCAATGTTCAAGGTGTGGGAGCTCAGACTTCGCGCCTTGTTCAGACGATTGTAATACACTTACTGCGCTCGCCTCCTTATCTTTTGGGCTCGCAACATAAATTTTCTACGATCCCCGCATGGCCTCCTACCAACACCTGACCGCGCCCACAGAAGGCGAATCGATTTCGCTTCAGAACGGAGAGCTTCGAGTTCCCGACGTTCCGATAATCCCTTTTATCGAGGGTGATGGCATCGGGCCGGACATCTGGTCCGCCGCGCAGCATGTGTTCGACAGTGCGGTCGCCAAGGCGTATGGCGGGAAGAAAAAAATATCGTGGTTCGAAATCTTTGCTGGGGAAAAGGCAAACCGCAAGTTCAACGAGTGGCTTCCGAACGACACACTCGAGGCCGTCCGTAATCATCTCGTCGCTATCAAAGGCCCCTTGACTACGCCTGTCGGTGGAGGCATCCGGTCTCTAAACGTAGCGCTTCGTCAAAAGCTCGACCTGTTCGCATGTGTCCGGCCTGTGCGCTATTTCGACGGCGTCCCGTCCCCCGTCAAAACCCCCGAGCTTGTAGATATGGTTATCTATAGAGAAAACTCGGAGGACATTTATGCTGGAATCGAGTACCGCGACGGAACACCTCAGCGCGATAAACTCATTCGGTTCCTGATTGATGAGATGGGGGTAACCAGCATCCGCTTCCCCGAAACAAGTGGCCTGGGAATCAAGCCTGTTTCCAAGGAAGGTACTCGTCGGCTAGTGCGGTCGGCGATCCAACACGCGATCGACCGCAAACGCGATTCGGTGACGCTGGTCCACAAGGGCAACATCATGAAATTTACCGAGGGTGCGTTTCGAGATTGGGGCTACGAACTTGCGAAAGAAGAATTCGGCGCGGTGGAGCTGGACGGAGGGCCCTGGTGCAAATTGCCCAACGGGATCATCATCAAGGATGTAATAGCAGACGCCTTCCTCCAGCAGATTCTCACACGCCCGGCACAGTACGAGGTAATCGCGACCCTCAACCTCAACGGCGACTATATGTCGGATGCGCTGGCGGCGCAGGTTGGAGGAATTGGTATTGCCCCGGGAGCCAATATAAACTACGAGACTGGCTTGGCCATCTTCGAGGCAACGCACGGGACAGCACCTAAGTATGCAGGCCAGGACAAGGTTAATCCGGGTTCGGTGATCTTGTCAGGCGAAATGATGCTTAGACACATCGGCTGGGACGATGCGGCGGACCTGATTGTTAGCTCTCTGGAGAAAACGATCTCGCAAAAACGAGTGACCTACGATTTCCATCGTCTGATGGATGGCGCCGAGCTGCTCAAGTGCTCGGAGTTTGGCAACGCCATGGTCGACAACATGGGCTAGCAGCCGCTCAGGCCAGCAACGAATCAAACAGATCGTCAAAGAGTCCGGCCTGTGTGCGCCAATCCAGCGCCGAGGGAATTCCGATTAGCGTTTTGAGCGGAAGGGGTGACTCTCTCCCCTTGAGGATGTCCTGCATGATTCGGAAAAGGTCGTCCTCATCGTCGTACAGTAGCGGGGCATGTAACAGCGGACTGTGCAACGATTCAGGAATAAGCTCGGGGTAGCTCAACCGCCGCGGCAGCACCGGATGGCAGCCACAATAGATGGCCTCCAGGATTGCAATTCCAAAAAATTCGTGGACGGCGGTAGACACCACAAGATCAGCACGGTGCAGCAGCTTGCTGTACTCGGCGAAGTCTTCGGCGTATCCGTAGTGCAGTATCCGGTCCGCATATCGTTCAAAGGCGCGCTCAAATTCGTACGGCTGCTCCTGAAAATGTTCGCCCGCAAGGATGAGTCGGAAATCGCACCCGGCGTCGTCCAGCCGATTCATCAACCGAAAAAACGCCTCGGGGTTTTTATCATATTCCCATCGTTGATTCCACAGCACGATCGGAGGCTTCATCCCCGGACCCCAGGCATGCCTGCTAAACTGACTACGGTAAGAATCGTGGCCTTCGAGGTTCATGCCTAAATGAAGGACCATGGACTTTTTCTTTATTTCCGCAATGGTTTTCAGATGATGATGATCGGGAAAGACCCGTAGCAAACCTGGAAGCGCGTCCAAAAATTCTTTCCGATGAAACTGCGAGTTGAAAACTACCACATCAGAAGCAAGACACGATAGGTAATTGATATAGGCATAGGTGTTGTCTCGTTCTACCCCCTCGGCCAGGGGATATGTGAGCTGGTTCTCATGCAGAAAAAGGACGGTGGGAACTGAAGCGTATTCGCGGCGGCAAAGAGCCAGAAACGCGGGAATGTTGACCATGTCCGACGCAAAGATGACATCCGGACGGTCGTCTGTCACTTTCTTTGCTTTCTGGGACAATGTGACGGCACCACCGTGCATGCGCCACTTCCAAAACCGTGCGGCCATCGTGACCGGGGTTATCTCGTGTCGCGAGTGCTGCACCAGGCCATCGAGAAAGTTCTTATGCGAACCTCCGTACCACGGCTCCAGGGCTAACACACGTGCCATCAGCAGCTAGGTCGCAATGCCAAGCTCATGGCGAAGCAGCATCTCCTCCTCCTCCGTCACCGGACGAACAATCGATATCGCGCGCACCTGGAGTAGCTCGCGAAGTGAAGCATCCAATACCTCTTCGGAGGTCACCATTTTTTCCTCACCCGGCGCGAGATGGATATCACGCGTACTCATCGAAATGCTTACTGGCAGGGTATCGGTGTTTTTGACAACCATCCCTCTTCTTTGTCTTGCCATAGTGTGCGTCCTCCGTCTGGCTACCCGAATGGGTCCTCCTAATAATACTGAAACAACGAGCCCAATCTCTTGATTGGGTCTTGAAATACCGGAAAGGGCGATTTCTTAACAATTGTGTATTTGCCTCAAACCGGTACAAGCGTGTTTGTCTCAAAGACCAATCCAAATGCGATTACTGCCATTTTGGCTCTTATTCGACCACTGATAGACCTGTTTTTAGTACCCTCGTGCATTTCGTGTGGGGCACGGGTAACCTGTGCGCTACCACTGTGCTGGGAATGTCATAGTATGGTCGAGCGCGCAGACCCGAGTATCATGGAGTCGCTTATAGCTCAGCCCGAGTATGAGCTTGCGGGATTTGCTCTCTGGGAATTCACCACGCAGGGCCCGGTTCGCTCGCTGCACCAGGCACTGAAATACGGTGACCGGCCTTACTTTGGATTTTACGCCGGTCAATTGCTAGGTCGGACGTTGGACATTGAACGGCCGGATGTGCGGCTGGACTGCCTGGTGCCGATTCCGCTACACCTCCGACGTTTCCGATCACGCGGATATAATCAGAGCGAATGGATCGCGAAAGGGATTTCTGATGTGCTGCATCTACCGGTGCAAAACATTTTGAAGCGTCAGAAGTCGACGCGAACACAGACCAGCCTCAACCGGGTCGAGCGCGAGCAAAATATCCATGACGCTTTTGTCGTGAAAGGCAAAACAGTGTCGACTGGGTTATCGGTTGGGCTTGTGGACGATGTGGTTACGACCGGAGCGACTATTACAGAGGCTGCGCTTGTTTTGTCCAAACAGGGCCTGCACGTTACCTGTCTTGCGCTCGGGCTGGCGACTTAGAACAGATCGTGCACCAGGTCAAACCTGGAGGATACGTCCCGCAAATTTGTAGCAACGACCACTGGTTTCTTTGCTGTGCGAAACTCGTCGATGAGCGTCCAAACGCAATCGGTCCCGTCAGCGTCGAGGTTCGCGAATGGTTCGTCGAGTATCAGCGCATCGCCGCGAGCCGCAATAGCTGCAGCAAGTTTCGCTCGTTGAACCATGCCTGTGGAGTACTCTGAGAGTTTTGAATGCAGGCTTCTCTCCAGTTGAAATTGACCTGCCAATTCGGATACGCGGGATTCATCAATAGATATGTTCTTTAGACCAAGGACGAGTGCGAGATTCTCTGCGAGCGTGAGCTGTGTATATAATCCTACGTACGGAGAAGTGTAGCTAACGCGCCGCGCAATGTCGGTTCCGGTCACCTGTCCCCACTCCCCTTTCAATTCTGCGGTGCCAACATCCGGGGCGACGAGACCCGAAAGGATTTTGAGGAGTGTTGATTTTCCCGCCCCGTTGGTTCCGAGAACACACAGCGTCTGTCCACCGTCAACGCTCAGCGAAACGTCTCGCAATACATTCCGCCCGCGGTACGCTTTCGTGATGTTGGAACAGGATAAAGATGGCACTTCGTCGGAAACACGTTGGTTCGATTACCAAAATAGTGCCCGCTCCTTCGAAACTCCAAGGGGCTGTCCAGCGTGGGCCGTGTTAACTACCCAGCCCTCGCTTTACGATCTTCAGGTTGCCAGTTATGCTGGAAGGGAACAGAGTCTGAAGCCAGTCTTGCCGAGTGTCGATTAGAATATTGACCATCTCCGCGTCCATCGGCTTGGCAAACAGGTAGCCTTGACCGTATTTGCATTTCATCGACCGCAGGATAGCCAATTGCCTTCGTGACTCGATACCCTCGGCAATACAACTTAGCGACAACGAACGCGACAGGTCGACGATTGACCTGAGCATATCTTCTTTTCGTTCCGATTGCTCTAACTCCCGGACAAATGACTGGTCAATTTTGAGGGAGTCGATAGGCAAGGTTTGCAAGACACTAAGCGATGCATAACCGGTACCAAAGTCGTCGATGCTTATTCGTGTACCGTTGCGTCGGATCTCGCCGAGCAATTTCGTCGCGGCGTCGATATCGGTGATAATAACCCCCTCAGTTACTTCCAACGACAGGTGTTGCCCATCAACTCCTGCATCCTCGAGCAGGTTGGCAAGCCTGTCATCAAGATGAGGCAGGTGAAAGGTTCGGTTTGAGCAGTTAACAGAGAGAAAGACCCGTTCCGGCTCGGGAAGTACGGAATTCCATTCGGCCAGGTGCTTGATAGATTCCTGCCACAACCAAAGATCCAGCTCCGCGATTAGATCCGATTCCTCGGCGACGCCAACGAAATAGTCCGGCGCCATAACACCCTTCGTTGGATGTTTCCATCTGATGAGGGATTCGAAACCGACCAATTCCCCTCGTTGAATGTCGACGATAGGTTGATAGTATGGTACCAGTTCACCATTGGTTAGGGCTTTGCGAAGATTGGTTTCAATCCGCAGCTTTTCGGTGACTTTAATCTGCTGAGACTGGTCAAAGATTTCGTAACACGACCGTCCGCCTTGCTTGGCCTGGTACATTGCAGTGTCTGCGTCCTGGAGTAGATTCTCCGCACTGGAATACTCGGCTGACCCAAGGACAATCCCTACTGACGCTCCGGTAAATACCTCCGTCCCGTCGAGGTCGAAGGGTCGCTCAAAAGTCTTTAGAATTCGTTCAGCAACCTCAATCGCCTCTTTCGAGCCATTGATTCGCCGGAGTAAAATCGCAAACTCGTCTCCGCCAAGGCGCGACACCATATCGGAAGGCCGTAGGCAATCGGTGAGTCGCCTTCCGATTTCGATTAACAACTTGTCTCCCACCAAATGTCCAAGACTGTCGTTAATCATTTTGAACCGGTCCAGGTCCAGGAAGAGAAGGGCGTAGCCGTCACGGACCCCTGATTTGAGGATAGAGTCGACAGCGCGCACCAATAATTTTCGGTTCGGAAGGTCGGTAAGAGCATCGTGATGAGCCTGGTGGATGAGCTGAGTCTGCATCTGCTTGCGCTCCGTTTCATCTCGCACAACCACAAGCACACCCTCAAACGCGCCATTGCTATCGTGCAAGGTGTTGACAGCGGCATGCACGTGTCTAACTTCCTCGTGCGCTGGAACCTGAACCAGGACTTCACCCGTCCACGCGCCGGTGCCCATGAGGAGATCCCTGGCGGCCTGCTCTTCCTTCTTACTTGGAAATTTGTACTTGATCATCGCGTCGGGGCGCTTGCCAACGGCCTCCCGAGCGGGGATCCCGGTAAGCAGCTCCGCTCCCTCATTCCAAAACAGGGTGATCATCTCAGAATCAACAGTGATAACAGCATCTTTGACTTTGGACAAAAGATTGGCCTGAAAACGCAGTTGATCTTCCTGGCGCTTTTTAACTGTCACATCCACAAATAGCCAAACGTGCCGCTGTTCACCTTCCCGATCCACATCCACATAAGAAACCGTGACCGTTTCACCTGAGGGAAACTTGATCTCCTCCTGGTAGTGGCCGACCTTGCCGTCCAATCGAAACTCGACAAGGCTGTCGATCAGAGCACACGAGTATGTTGGAAGATGGACGAAGAGTGACTGGTAGTTCTCCCCGAGAATTTCGGCCCTTTCCCTACCAACGTCGAAAAGATCTATCAACTTCTCGTTGAGCGATACGATAATCCCGTTGGCATCGAGCTCCAGGAAGGCTGGCGAGCCGTGCGTCGCGGCAAGCGAGTTAGCCTCCGAATGCGACGACTTACTGGATATATCTCCGGTCAACTTCTCAGGTAAATGGTTAGAAAATCCAGGTTCCTGTATCGACTTTGGGAGATTTTCCTATAGGCGGAGGAGGTCGATGTACGAGCCGGAGACTAACGAGGACTCCTGAATCTTGAAGAGGTCGAGATACTCATCCACCTGCGCTTCCAATTCTCGCCTGGGTGGACTCCCCCCTCTAGAAATTGCCTCGATCTCTACGAACGAACCCAACCCCTCGACCTGGTCAAGATGGAATTTGATATTGTCGAGGAAATAAATCTCTCGGGACTTACGCACGACGCCGAGCAAATGGTGAGATGCCACCAGTACACGCTTCAGAGTTTCCGGATCGCCCGGTTTGTGAAGGACTACATGCGACTCCTTCAATCTGCTATCCTCCCTCCGCTCGTAGGCAATTAGATTTGACTCAATCTGCCCTATGCGGAGTTTCAAACGACCCTTACCGACTTCGAAGTAGGTGTCTTCTTGCACATCAGTACCACGAAAATCGGGACGTCGATCCACAAGCAGCTCTCGAACTCGAGCAAGCTGTTCTGATCTTGCCTTGATCTCGATGATGAAAATATCTTCAGCCAAGATCCTTTCGCATCAGGGTTGCCGCCTCGCCGCACAAAGTGGTGAACTGCGTTGTTGACTTGATCTCGGGAGGGGCAATTTCCCGATCCGCAACCCGGTATCCGAGTTTGGTGAAAAACCTGTCAGCTGTTTCCGTTAATAGCCAAACGCCAGACAGTCCGTCACTTGCTGCCTCATTCTCAATATGTTCGGTGAGTTTTTTTCCAAGTGCTTGGCCGCGCAGATCTGCTCGGACTGCCAGCGATCGTAACAAAGCGCAGGATGAAAATCGCTCCATCCCAACACAGCCGCCGACCGATTGGTCGTCACCGACAAAAACCCACAAATCCAATGATGGGCTCGCAATATCATCCGCGGGTAATCCGTTCCGAACAAGCAGCGACGCAACCTCTGAGAGCTGCTGGTCTGTGCAAGGCGAGATCATGGTTTCGGAATTTCCACCCCGTTTTTCCTAATATCAACTGCATGAAGCTTCTGCAGCCGCACCGTGATTTCGCCGATCTTCCCAGTTCCAATTATTCTTCCGTCGATCTCCAACACAGGCGATAGCTCACCCATTGAGCCGGTTGTAAACACCTCGTCCGCGATGTGGAGCTCGGTCCTGGAGACGTTTCGCTCCAGCGTAGGGATTCCATTGTCCTTCGCTACACGCAATACAAGTGCACGCGTAATCCCTGGGAGGCACGCATCCGCATGCGGGGTGATGAGCACACCCTTCTTCACCAGGAATATATTGGTCGCATTAGTTTCAGATACGAATCCATTTACATCCAGCATAACCGCGTCATCCACACCGGCAAAATTCGCCTCAACCTTCGCTAGAATATTGTTGATGAGATTGTTGTGATGAATCTTGGAGTCCAGGCACGAAGGTGTATTTCGACGAATGGATGATGTTATGAGTCGGATGCCGTCGGAATTGTAGATAGGCTCCTTCCACTCAGCAAGTACAATTAGAGTCGGGCCGTATTGATTGTACTTCGGGTTCATCCCCGACGTCACCTTTTTCCCACGTGTTAAAGTGAGTCTGATGTGTACTCCATCGTACATCTTGTTTGCGTTCAGCACATCGAACACCGCATTACGTACAAACTCTCTCGACGGCACATCTTGAATCGCCATCGCGTGTGCGGAATCGAACAACCGATCCAGGTGAGCCTCCAGGTCGCCCACCTTTCCATCATAAACGCGGACGCCCTCCCATACGGCGTCTCCACCCTGCACGACACTGTCAAACACTGAGACATTGGCCTCATCACGAGGCACAAGCTCACCATTCAAATAAACAAGAATGTTTCTATTCCTCTCGTCAGGAAGCTTAGGAGTCGTCATTTTCTACTCTTGATACATTGTTTTTTGAGTTGTTCGTAAATCGGCTGACACTTTTCCAGTGTTGCCTCCAGGTGCTCCGGGAAAGGAGCATCCTTCTTCCGATATGGTGCAAATCCGGTTGACTTGTGTACGTTGTGATACCAGTACGGGGCCCAAACCCCATCGAATTCTCTGGAACCCGCGGGCCACGACATCATGGCAGAATCAAACGGAATTCCTATTCTCTCGCAAAGCTGCTCGAGTACATTTTGCGGTGACAGGAGCAGTTCCCTTGAATCTAAAACCGGCGGCTCTTGATCCAACCCGACCAGCGTATTGTACAGCTCAAGTTGCTGCGGCAGACCAGTATCCCAGACATCCGGATTGGGGATCTGATTCACTAGCGACGGCAGCATCTCGACAGGATCCCTGGTCAAAATAACATTCACCGTCTTTTTCAGAAACGAGAGGTCGATACCGTCAAGATGATGCGCCATGGTCTTAACGAACAGCACATCCCGGTCGACATGTCCGAGAATTATTTCTGTAATGATGCGTTCCGCGTCAAGCAGCATCGCGGATACTATCTCGCTTTTCCCGGGATGATCTTTATCGGTGCGATTGAGGTAGTATCCGTACAGAGGCTCATCCACCACGCTAGTATCGTCTCGCTGTGCAAACGAATACATGAGAGCCGTCGACACGTTTCTCGGCCCGGACCATAAACACACGCGCTTGATCATATAAACCTGCGAGCGCCGCCCCTTCTTTGGAATCGATTGATCGTATTCGGATGGCCAATCACTAGCGACCTGCTCCTGGAAAATTGTGGATGGGAAAATAGGTCTTCAGGTTTTCTGGGGCCATAGCTACCCCGTACTCCGCGTCTTTTTCTTGATCGATAGAGCACCGACTTCACCGGTAGTCGACGGAAGTTTTTTTCCCAGTTCTTGCCGATTCTTCCGCCGCCTGCAGGACCGACATGCAGTTGAGGCCATCCCGAAAGTTCGGCGAGGCCGGTCGCCCCTCAATTGCGGATAACGCGAATTCTCGTAACGCGAGTTGATATGACTCCTCCGTTCCGGCACCACTAAGTTTCGCTCGCCAGTAGCGCGGGCTCAAAAGTGCGCCCATGGCTTCCGTTGCGCTGCGAGCACGAACGCCGTCAAGACCCGACGGATGCAGCCGGAGCCTATCACTTCGGTAGCGATCGATAACGTACTTCCCGTCTTCCCCGTAGATTTCCAATTTGTCTTCATCCCCCGCCCCAAATGACGACATGATGCTGGCAACCACTCCATTATCAAATTCAATTTGCGTCATCGACATATCTTCCTCCGAGTGGACTGAGTGTAAAGTGCTGTTTACGAGTTGCGCTTTCGAATCCAATAGCCACATGATCAAGTCAATGTGATGCGAGGCCAGGTCCAGCAAGGCTCCGCCTCCTGATTCGCGTCGCTTCTTCCACGCGGGAATGTCTCCCAGCTTTGTCGAAAAGTTGCTCCTCACTGCCAATACCCGGCCGATCGAATTTCGCCTCAAACCATCGTACGCTTCCCTCTGGGCTGCACCAAATCGGTAATTGTGGCCAACCATGGTGGTCTTCTTTATGGCTGATGCAGCTTCGGCGAGCGCCGCGGCATCCTCCAAGGTTGTCGCCATCGGCTTTTCGAGATAGACGTGCAGGTCTTCTGCAAAACACTGAAGGGCGGCTTCCGTATGCAGGTGGTTGGGCAAGGCTATAACCGCTGCATCAATTGCAGCCTCGCGCAGAAGATCTGAATATGATGCAAACAGCTTAACCTCGGGGCTCCGTTTGTGCACTTCCGCCCGTCGGGATTCATCAGCCTCCGCAATCGCGACCAAATCTATTTCTGGGATGCGTGCGAGCACAGGCAGGTGTAAATACTCTGACGCCGCACCGCATCCAAGCAGAGCTGTTCTGAGTTTATTCAACAGGGGCCCGCGGGAGTCGTTCGTCGAGTGAGGCAACCGCGTACGACACGACTGCCATGGCTGCAACGCACAGGTTCATTTCATGAGCATCGAGCTTGTCCATGGTGTCGGCATGCGTGTGGTGGTACCAGAAGTATTTTGATCCGTCAACAGAGAGCCCCATGCCGGGAACTCCTTCCCTCATGATCGGGCCAATGTCCGCACCGCCTCCTCCCCGCGAGATATTGCCAGCCTCAATACCGTCGAGGTATCCGCCGATCTCCTGCATGATTGCGTAAGCCTCATCAGAACCAGAGAAACCAAACCCCGAAGGTTTGAACACGCCGGAATCACTTTCGATGGCGAGAATGTGATCGTCCAGCTCGTCCATGTGTTGGTCGCGGTAGGCGTTGCCACCCCGCAGTCCGTTTTCCTCGTTCGTCCACATCACAACTCTTATGGTCCGCTTTGGTCGCAAACCTAGCTGCTTCATCAGAAGAATAGCTTGCCATGCGGCGAGACAACCTCCGGCATCATCCATGGCGCCCGTGCCAACATCCCACGAGTCGATGTGCCCTCCCATGACGATCACTTCGTTGGGGAATTCCGAACCAATGATTTCCGCAACGACATTCCTTGACTCGGCGTCTGGCAGTGTCTCCGCACCCATTTCCAACCTCACTCTAACTTCTTGACCCCGATCCTGCATGCGCTGTAACATCATTGCGTCTTCAACTGTCACGGCGGCGTGCGGTATCTGTCGGACGTCTTGGGCATACCGCATCGTTCCTGTGTGGGGCGTCGAGAGCGAAACTGGCCCAACGGATCTTACGAGGGATGCGATGGCACCATGTTCGGCCGCACGAACAGCTCCGTTTACGCGATACTGAACGGTTGGGCCGTAAGAGGTGAACGCTACGTTGTAGAGAACGATTTTGCCCGCCGCCTCGGCGCTTCGGGCGTTTAGCTCATCAAACGACTTTACAACCAGTACCTCCCCCTCTACTCCACCATCCGGCGTCCCGATGCTGCCTCCAAGGCCGAGGATCTGAAGATCATCGACTCGCGGACTGACCAGCGTAAGCGACTCCTCGCCTCTTTTCCAGTTCGGAACCATAACTTTCTCTCCACGAACGTTGTCGAGTCCGTCGCTTTCCATCTCGGCAAGGATCCAATCTATTGCCTGTTCCAGCCCTGCCGAACCACTTAGCCTGGGGCCGAAGGTGTCGGTCACATATGCTAGACGTTCAAACATGGAACTGTCGGCGAGTGCATGCTCGATCAACCGCGCGATGTCATCCTCTACCGATTGGGGCAGAAGCGTTGAATCCGCCTCGAAAGTCGATGCTGTGGACGACGAATTGCTCGTGCCGAGGTCGGGTGTCGCGGTTGCGCAATTGATGGAGGCGAAAGCGATAATAAATGCGATAAGTTTCATTTTCCAACTGATGAGGTTTGGGACCAAGATAACACCCCGCGAGCGTCAATTACATCCACCCGTCGATCGCCAGTTTTTGCAGAGCCCGCAAATCGGATTGACAAACTTGCTCAATTCTATTGCTCTCGTACTTGGCACTCCGCTCAGGGGTGTCGCCGGGCCCGAAAATTTTCCAACGGCCTCGCCCAGAGTCAGCGCCGTTGGGATCCAGAATTACGTGATCCTCTGTAAACGCGACAATGGGCGAAGTGCAATGCCCAATTCCCTGCCACCTCGCATCGAAGGTAGATCCCGCGACGGCTACAATCTGAAAGCGAGCAAACGCAGATGACACCTGCACTGGTACGACGACGTCTACCGAGTCACGCGACAGTAGCACAACCTCCATCTGATCTGCATTCGTTTGCCCGACCAGGCTATCGAGTGTCCAGCACACCGCTTCGTAGTCTGCCGCTGTATACAGAATAACAGCAGGTTTGGACTCGGGGCGGAGATAAAGATCAACGACGGTAATTCATTTAAGAAAGCCAAATCGGTTATCTTGATCAGCGAATTTTATAACTGTATGGTTCCATGGAAGAGCAAGTAAGTTCAATTCCGACAACCGATATCCACGCGTTTCTGAATAATCTCGACGAGCGAATTGTCAAGGTGTGGAGGATTAAAGGCGCCCTGTTTTGTGGCTTTGTATTCTTGTCGATTGCTGTTTTCGAGGTGGTCTTCGCATTGGCGGGCAGGAGCATCCTGTTTCCTGGTTTTCTTACCCTCGCAGTCGCTGGACTTGGAATACTGGGTACACTGCTTATTCCAAGCCTGGCGTACCGTTATTGGAGTTACGAAATGGGCACACAGGAGCTGCTGTTGCAGAGGGGGATCATCAACCATGTAAGAACAGTCGTTCCGCTAAGACGAGTTCAGCATCTTGACGTCAGTCAGGACATCATCGAGAAGGAATTCGAACTGGGAAAACTCATTGTTCATACCGCCGGATCGCGGTCGGAAGATGTAGTCCTCCCGGGTTTAGGGATTCAGGTCGCGGAGCGATTGCGTGACGAGCTGAAGAATTATATCCGCGAGGATACACTGTAGGCATGGCGGAGATAGATCGAAATATAGAGTCGGAGCTCGGCGGCGGATCGAGACTCCACCCGATGACCGTGTTGCATAGGTTTATCACCAGCGCACCGGGTTTCCTGCTTATCGTCTTAGCGGCAATGAATTCCCAGGACTGGATGCCCTGGCTATCTCTTTACATGGCGATAGGCCTGGGTGTTGCGACCTTACCCCCCATCATCCTGCGCTACGAACGATTTCGCTACTGGATTACTGACGAGGAGCTGATCATCCGGTCGGGGGTCCTGAAAACGCAAAATAGAAGTATCCCGATAGAGCGGATCCAGAATGTTGAAATTGTCCAGCGACTTTTGTCGCGGATTTTTTCGACGGCGCGCGTCAATGTGGTGACCGCGGGATCGGCGGGGACCGAAGGTGTACTGGAATATGTGTCGCTGATTGAGGCGGAGCGTATTCGCGCAACCATCCGCGAGAAACAAAAGGAGCTCGCGACTGCTACACGCCTGGAGAGTCCTGCATCGCCACTGGTGCAATCTGAAGGACCGGCGCCCACTCTGGAGGCCGAGCATCTGCAACGACTCCAGCCCTCCTTCACCATGCCGCTGCAGAAGGTCCTGCTGTCGGGTGCTTTCAAATTCTCACTCCTCTATATCGCAGTATTCTTTTCAACCCTCCAATTTATTTCGCCGGATCCGGAGGTCCTTATGGAGCGGGTTCTGGATCGCTGGGGCCCGACCGTACAACCCATCATCGACACATTCACCAATCATATTTTCCTTGGCATATCCCTGGCCCTGGTTGTCGCGGCACTGATGTCCTGGGTTAGTGGGATTGCGGTCAATCTGAACAAACTGTACAACTTCAAACTCTGGCTAACGGGCGGAAAAATCGAGAAAGTCGCCGGTCTCCTTACCCGCCGCGAAGGGACCATCCCATTGAGGAAGATCCAGGCCGCGATATTGCGGACGAACCCGGCGATGAGATTCTTCAATTATTGGGCCCTGGAAGTGCAAACCATCGGACTGGACGTCTCCGAAGCCGGAAACAAATCGGTAATCCCGTTTGCAAAACTCGATACTATCCAATCGCTGATCCCGGAGATATTTCCGGTTCCTCTTACACCACGGTTCAACCGCGTATCAAAGTTGACCATCCGACGAATATTTTTTAGGTCCTCGTTCCTGTTGTTTCTGATTACCATCCCCGCCTACTTTGCTTTCCGGCCACTCGGCTTCCTACTCTTTCTCGTCCTTCCGATTCTTGGTTATGCGATCCTTCACTACCGATACCATGGATACTACTTTGATGGTGAATTCCTGGGTATCAGGCGCGGAGTCGTTACGCATACACAATGGACGATCCCCATCAAGAACGTGCACGTGTTTTACAGTCGCGCCAGTTTTTTTCAGCGCAGACTCAATCTTAAATCAATTGTCATCGATTCTGCTGGCGCCGGAGCAATAAGACATCCCGTCATTATTGACTTGCATGCACCAGTCGCCGACCGCCTCCTGCAGGACCTCTACAACGCCTTCCAATTCGCGCATCACGAGAGTTCCGGTTCACGCAATGTGCAGAGCCCGAGATAAAGAACGACCGGCACTGTCTTTCTTGCGGCCGGGCCTTGAAGATCGAGTGTCGTCCACCCAATAGAAAACGTCCATGCAATCGGTCCGACCCACGCGAGCCACCAGGGAAACTTCCCGGCGATAAACGAGAATAGTTTTTTGGCGAGTTGCGATCCGAGAAACTTGGCGATGGTACCAAAGATAATCTTCTTGATCAGCCCGTCAACTACCACGGTGCTGAACGTTTGAATTAACACGGGGATGGCAAAGACGCCCGCTGATTTGGCAACGAACGATGTTGCGCGGTCTCGATCAACACCGAGGTCTGCCAACATATTTATCTGCTCATCCTCGGAGAGCGACGCAAATTGACTGGATGTGTATTCGGTCACCAGCATGCGCAGGAGCTCGGCGTCTGTTGCAACTCGCGGCAGTCGAACTTTGAGCAGTTTGGCTACATCCCGAATGATCACCCGGAAAGGCACACCTGGCTCGCGCCCCGTCAACTTCCTGAACCCATAAGCCAGGTCACTGCTTCCCAGATAGCGGATCTCCTCGTCCAGCAGCGCTACCAGCTCATCTCTCGATTCAGGATTTTCTACATCCTGGGACAGGCGATTGAGAAGCCGGTCGTCGGTCAGATTAATTGGACTCTGAATGGCACCTGCAATGAACTGCAAATCGGCGTTCTCAAGCTGCGAGAGTAAAGTGACCATCCAATCCTGACTGTTGCATTTTGTATGTTGGTACGGTTGTCCGACCCAATGGTTACGAGCTTGATCGATTTGAATCACCGGCGTTCCGGCGTCCTTTTGCACATATCATCGTTACCGTCCAGGTACGGAATAGGAGATTTGGGGCCGAACGCACACTCCTTTGTCTCGCGGCTTGCGGAAGCCAATCAGCGACTCTGGCAGGTACTGCCTCTGGTGCCACTCGGTTACGGCTATTCCCCTTACCAATCACCGTCAACCTTTGCCGGCAACTCGCTATTCATAAGTCCGGCTCTGCTGTATGAGGCAGGATTGGTCGATGATGTGGATCTAGCCCGAGCTGAGGTCCCTGATTCGAATTATGTTTCGTTCGAGGAGGTAGCACGAAAGAAAGAGCAACTTTTTGAAATCGCTTGGCGGAATTTCAAAGTTGGTTCTTTCGACGAACTATCTTTATCGTTCGCAGAGTTTCAGGAACGAAACGACTTTTGGCTTGCCGATTATTCCCTGTTTGCAGCCATCAAGGAATCACAAGAGTTGCGGCCGTGGTATGAATGGCCGGTACCATTGGCCAACAAAGAACCCGCGGCAGTCTTCGCCTTCAAAGAATCTGCGGGAGAACGGATCGAGTATCATCAATTTGTCCAGTTCCTCTTCTTTCGACAATGGAATCAACTGCACCAACACGCCCGGGCAAACAACGTCGGGATAATCGGCGACGTACCCATCTACGTAGCGCACGACAGCGCGGACGTTTGGTCCAACCGGCACCTGTTCTTCCTGGATGACGACGGGAAGTGCACTGTAGTAGCGGGTGTGCCGCCGGACTACTTCAGCGAAACAGGACAGCGCTGGGGTAATCCCCTTTACCGGTGGGATGTACATGCCAGTGATGGCTATGAGTGGTGGGTGCAACGATTCCGGGCAATCCTGAATATTGTTGATGGAATTCGAATCGACCACTTCCGTGGATTTGAAGCGTACTGGGAAATACCGGGAGACCAACCGACGGCAGTAAACGGACAGTGGGTCCCAGGTCCTCGTTATCAACTCTTCGATACTATTGAACGGAGGCTCGGGAAACTTCCGATTATCGCGGAGGACCTTGGAGTGATAACGCAGGGTGTCGTTGATCTTATCGAGCGGTACAACTTTCCCGGTATGGCGATTTTGCAATTCGGGTTTGATTCTGGTCCTGCTGCCAAATTCCTGCCGCACAACTACAACCGAAATCTCGTGGCATACACGGGGACCCATGACAACGACTCGGTACTCGGTTGGTATTACAACATGAACAGCACCCAATCGGTTGAGGTGGAAGAAAGGGCGAGGGACTTTGCACGCCGCTACCTTGCAATCGATCTCTTCGAGGAAGGACAGGTGCACTGGTCGTTTATCCGGGCGATATTGCAATCGCCGGCAAATCTGGCCATTATCCCGATGCAGGATTTGCTCGGCCTGGGCTCGGAATCAAGGATGAATACACCGGGAACGGATACGGGCAACTGGGTCTGGCGACTTAACCAGGGGCAGTTTGAAACTCTTAAACTAGACACCCTTGCAGAATTGACGTACCTGTTCAATAGGGCCTGGTGACCCATTGCACCCTATTGTGTTACAGTTTCCAGTACGGTCAATGCGTGTGGGTGAACCTCAACACTCTCACCAACATCGAGAGTAAGTTTCGCAGGGTCTGGGACAGCGTCCTGCACGAACTGCCACGGCCCGGCTTGCGCGACGAGATCCGTGGGTAACTTGAACAATACCGGTTCGTCGATCGGGTTGAACAGGATGAGGTGCGTAGCATCCTTAATAACGTCTCCCCTGAAATCCAGATCAAAAATCTTGTCCCCTCGCAGCAACATCCCGAATGCCCTCAGCTCGTGCCAATCGTGCATGTTCAGCTCCCTACCGTCCGGATGCCACCAACTCACATCTCGCACCCCATCCGAGTCGGGCATCCCACTCAGGAACCTGTGTCTTCTGAAATTCGGATGTTTCTTTCGAAATGCGACCACTTGCTTGACGAACTCCAGGAAAACCTCCTGCTGTTCATTCAAATCCCAGTGATACCACGCAACCTCGTTATCCTGGCAATAAGAATTGTTGTTGCCATTTTTCGTTCGACCCAGCTCGTCACCCCCGAGTAGCATTGGCACGCCTTGCGAAAGCAGCAGTGTACTGACCAGAGCCCTCTTCATCATTTCGCGCTGCTGGTTGATGTGGGGATCATCTGTGTGGCCCTCGACACCGAAGTTGCGACTGTAATTGGGTTCATGACCGTCGCGATTATCCTCCAGGTTTGCCAGGTTGTGCTTGTGCTCAAAGCTCACCAGATCCTGCAAGGTGAAGCCGTCGTGCGCAGTCACAAAATTGATCGAGGCAAACGGCTTTCGTCCAGACAAACCGTAAAGATCACTGGATCCAGAAATTCGTGAAGCAAACTCACCACCAACCCGGTCACCCTTCCAAAATCTGCGAACTGCGTCGCGATACTTTCCATTCCACTCCGCCCACTGCCACGGAAATGATCCAACCTGGTAGCCATCCGGACCAACATCCCAGGGTTCTGCGATTAGCTTAACTTGACTCAGCACAGGATCTTGTTGCACAACTTTGAAGAACGCAGACAACATATTTATCTCAAAAAGATCACGTGCGAGTGTCGAGGCAAGGTCAAATCGAAATCCATCCACGTGCATCTCCTGGACCCAATACCGTAGACTATCCATTATGAGTTGCAGGACATGCGGATTACCGGCATCCAGCGTATTGCCAGTCCCCGTGTAATCAACCAGAACTCTCGGGCTGTCCGGATTCTCCTTGTAGTACGCCCGGTTGTCTATCCCACGGAAAGAAAGTGTGGGCCCAAACCGATTGCCTTCACCCGTATGATTGTAGACCACGTCGATGATAACCTCGAGTCCGGCTGCGTGCAGGGCTCGAACCATCCGTTTGAACTCCCTGACTGCGTCAATCGAATCGCCAGCTGCATAGGATGGCTCGGGGGCAAAGTAATTTAACGGGTTGTAACCCCAGTAGTTGTGTAATCCGTTTTCAACCAGACGCTTGTCGTCGACCTTGGCAGATACCGGAAGCAACTGTACGGTAGTCACACCCAGAGTTTTTAGATGATGGATGATTGGGTCAGACGAGAGACCCATGTATGTCCCACGGAGTTCTTCCTGCACTTCCGGATGCAATTGGCTTATCCCTTTGAGGTGGGTTTCGTAAATGACCGTGTCCTCCCACGGTATTCTGGGTGAGACATCTGGCCCCCAGTTAAAACTGTTGTCAATAACTGCGCCGAGCGGAGCGAACGGTGCACTATCCGAATCGGAAAAAGACAGGTCCATGTCCGGATGCTCGAGCTCATACGAAAACAAGGAGTCGTCCCATTGCATCGTTCTCCCTATTGCGGTTGCGTAGGGGTCGAGGAGCACCTTGTATGGATTGAATCGATGTCCGTTGTTCGGGTCATACGGACCGTGCACTCGATACCCGTAGAGTTGGCCGGGACTTACGTTGGTGAGATAACCGTGCCAGATCGGTCCGGTTCGCTCGGTAAGTACAATAGATTCCGCGG
The DNA here is from genome assembly GCA_965224105.1 of Rhodothermales bacterium. Lineage (GTDB taxonomy): Bacteria > Bacteroidota > Rhodothermia > Rhodothermales > JABDKH01 > CBDCYH01. The sequence continues at coordinate 69,848 of CBDCYH010000002.1, forward strand.
GCGCCGTGTCTTTCACATCATCAAAAAGAACCAACTCCATCAACTCGGAGTGCGGCGAGTAGATGGCGAAGTTTGCTCCAAGTCCGTCCCAGGTTGCGCCAAGTGGATACGGCTTGCCAGGCCTGAGTCTGTTTCTATTACCGTAATCTGCCCCTTCGTCTATCATAGAATTAAAAGCACTATCTTCACGCCTGAAAAAGCAGGACTAGTTTACATGCCTTGGCTAAGTCAGACGGAAAGATCACTTTGGGAGCAGGGTGAATTTGTTCGGAGTTACCGTAAGTTTGGAGCACACCCAAACAGGGCAGGAACGTGGTTTGCAGTCTGGGCGCCGCACGCTGAAGACGTTTCCGTGGTGGGCGACTTCAACGGATGGAATCCGGCGAAACACAAGCTACGAAAAATTGAACAAGGTAGTACCGGCTGCTGGGAAGGCTATGTCCGAGGAGCGAAACCCGGTCAGCACTATAAATACCACATAGTGAACAATGGGATTGGGGTGGACAAGACCGACCCCTACGCATTCTTCATGGAGCCCCCGGTACCCGGTGGGGATCACGCCAAGGGGATGGCCGGGATCATCTGCGCAGATTCGTTCAAGTGGACCGACTCGAAATGGATGAAGAACCGACACGGCGTCTCCTCCATGGACAAACCGATCTCGGTCTACGAAGTGCACCTTGGCTCGTGGCGAAGAAATCCGGATGGCACCCACCTAACCTACAGGGAAATAGCTGAACCGCTGGCAGCGTACATCCAGGACCTGGGATTCACGCATGTCGAGTTCTTACCGGTCATGGAACATCCGTTCTATGGTTCGTGGGGATACCAGGTTACCGGGTACTACGCACCGACCTACCGTTATGGTCAGCCTGATGATTTCCGCTACCTCGTAAATTATCTGCACTCAAAAAATATCGGCGTTTTGCTCGATTGGGTACCAGCTCATTTTGCAACCGATCGACAAACGCTGAGCTATTTCGACGGCGAGCCGCTGTACGAATACCACGATCCCTTGATGCGTGACCACCCCGATTGGGGTACGTTCGTTTTCGACCTCGTCCGACCGGAGGTGAAAAATTTCCTGATCTCCAATGCCGTTTACTGGCTTGAAGAATTTCACATCGATGGACTGCGATTTGACGCCGTCGCGTCTATGCTCTACCGCGACTATTCCCGTCAACACTGGATTCCTAACATCTTCGGTGGAAGGGAAAACCTGGAGGCGATTGATTTCCTCAAGCGTGTAAATGAAATCATTTTTTCGGAAGTCCCCGGAGCCCAGACTATAGCGGAGGAATCAACTGCCTGGCCAGGAGTTTCGAAACCAACGTACGACAACGGGTTGGGCTTCCTCTACAAATGGAACATGGGATGGATGCACGACACCCTGCATTATTTTCGGGAAGACCCGGTCCATCGCAAATATCACCACGATCAACTAACGTTTCCACTCATCTACGCCTTTAGCGAGCGGTATGTATTGCCGTTGTCACATGATGAAGTAGTACATGGTAAAGGTAGTATCTGGAATAAGATGCCGGGAGATCCGTGGCAGAAGTCTGCAAACGTGCGGCTTCTGTTGGGACACATGTTTGGACACCCGGGGAAGAAACTTCTCTTCATGGGGATCGAGTTTGGCCAGATCGACGAATGGCGGTGGGATAGTGCATTGGAATGGCATCTTGCCGCCGAGGAGCATCATGCCGGGATCGCCAATTGGATCCGCGCGCTGAATACGCTTTATAGAACGTCAGCAATTCTAGGCAATGACTCGCCCGGGTGTTTCGATTGGGTTCAGTTCGACGACAAAGACAACGGCGTCATCAGTTACATTCGTACGCACGATGGGAAGAAGCTACTCTTCATTCTGAATCTTACTCCTGTTCCCCGAGAATCGTATGTGATCACTGGGGATGCTGCCGCCGGGAAGTGGGAGTTGGTTTTAGACTCTGATTCTAAAGCGTTCGACGGAAGCGGTTTTGGTGCACGGGACAAACTCTCTTCGAGAAAGAAAGCCGCATCACTCGAATGCAAGTTGCCACCGCTCGCAGTTCTTATTTACGCCTCTAAGGCCTGACTACTTCGAATGAAACGCTGCGGTTAAACTCGTCCGCGAGCCCTGTTCTCCAGGCCTCCCCTGTTCCTAGGAAGGTTAGGCGTGTGCCGTCAACACCTCTATTGGTCAGCTCTCGATAAATCTGATTCGCTCGTCTTTCACTAATGCGCATGTTAAAACTTGGACTGCCTTCTGCGCTTGCGTGGCCTCTCAACAATAATCCGAGACCCGGAGCACTTTTGTCCGCCAGGTTGAACAAAACTTTTACAGACCCGGCGATGTCATCCAACCTCTCGTCATCTCCCGGAGCGTAGTTAGTCGTTCCAACAAGAAAACGTACGAGATGGTTGTTTACCGTATCGATTCGATCCAGGAGTGCCACCTGATCCTGGTCGACTACAGCAGAATCGTCGTAAACCCCAATGGCACCCGCCACCGCGGCTGCAGTCCGAGCAGATTCAATCCAATCGCGCGAAGCGGATCCCGATGCATAGACGGTTCCGTCCCTAACTTCAAGCTTGACTGTGGGTGGCGGAGTCAACAATGCTCTAGCTCTACGGACAACGATTTCCGGATCCAGGGTGGTGTACCCCTCCCACTCAAAACCAACGCGCGAGTCCCGCACTCGGGATGCGTCCAGCAAAGATGTGGGTGATACTGCCATCGGGTCCAGCAAGCCCCGAACGATTTTCTTACCGCCCTTACTTGAAACACCTGTAACAACTATTCCTGGTTCTGCATCCAACCGCTCCACGAACGCCCTCCATTCGGTATTGCGTTGATACCACATAAAGGCCACCACCATAAGCCCGAGGAGTAGCAAACCTCCAAGAAATTTCAACGCGAAGGAAGAGTGGGTTGCCTTCTCCTCAAACTCCTCGGTAAGCGCAGCCATGAGCAACGGCTTGGACCGATCGAACGGCTTCGCGTCACCATCAAAGTCAGCAAGTTCATCGACAAAATACAGGTGTACAGCTTCGACAATCTCTCTAAGTTCGCGTCGGAGAGATCGCGGTGGCATTCCCCGGATAACCGCTGCAAGCGAAGCGCGTGGGCCGGATTCGATCCAGACCGTTAACTCTCCTACCTCCAGTGTTCCAACGGATTCTCCCTCCGCCGCTCCAAACGAATCGCGAACAAAATCCTGGATCGCTGTCAACATCCCGGAGACAATGGATCCATCTTGACTGGCCGCCGAATCAAGTGCGACGTGTTGCAGAGGTAGACCCGTCCTCACGTCGATCAAGAAAATCTGCTCCACCCTGTATAGCAGCGTGTCCCGGAGGACAACCTCAGCGTATGTAAGTCCGGACCTCCTGGCTTCCGCTCTCCAGCGTAATGACTGAAAGGAAAACGCGGAGTTCATCTTCCCGTTCATCGTTTCAGTCGCCGTACTTATTGCCTCCTGTATACTCTTTCTAATCGCCGGCCCGATGATGGGGAAAATCGCGTCCACAAGAGGTTGCGGATTTCGCTTTACCGACATGCGGATGGTGTCCTCGACAGCAGGAGCAAGAGCCGTTGCCAGCTTGTTGTCCTGCTTCCCTCGGTGAGCCACCGCTTCAGGAAGTAATTCGCTCAGCCGTTCGACGTGTAGCTCACCTGACTGAGACTCGAGTATTCGCAGTCGTCTCTGAGTATCGCGAAGCTCGATCTGCTCCTTCTTGAGCAACAGCGTTCGGAGTTCCGTTAGCGAACTACCGCGTTCATCTTCGTGTAGTGACTTTGATTCCATCCATTCAAGTCTCATTGTGCCCTCGAATACACCGATTTGCGGGAGAGCCGTAGAGACCTCTTATGTCTATCCTTCGCGAAGTTGCGAGGCCATGTTTTCCAGGAGTTCGGCTACCTGAATCCTTCCGGCTTTGTCAGCACCAAGCTCCGCCGCAACTTTTCCGATGTCGGTAGAAAGCGATTTGCCGAGTTCCTCTATTTGATTTCCCAACGCATCTGATCGTGAAGCAAGATCATCATTCAGCGAATCTAGCTTGCCGTCCATTTGTGCTTTCAGATCATCGACGCTGTTACGAATAAGTTCGCGCTCGCCACTATTCTCATCCTGCATTTCCTTAAATCTGGCAGTCACATCGGACTTGTTGGATTTCACCGTCGCGACAAGTTTGTCCAGCGCGCTATGAACTGTATCAATCCGTGAATCCAGCAGTTCAGAAAGATCATCTCTTACGGATGCAATCTGATTCTCCAGCGATGCGACTTGTTGCCCAAAGAGAATAGCTCGAATCTTTTGTAGTTCTTCGGGTTGGGTTTCTGATACGAATTCAGTTTCGGATGCTTCAAGTTCGAAGCTCGGTTGTACCACTTTTTTTAGTTCTGCCATAAAGGGTGTCGAGATTGTATGTAGCGTTCCACGGCCGGATACAGTCCACAAAATCCGGAACGCTTGTGATACTTAGGATACGAGAATTTGCACAAGGTTTGCCTCCTTTTGGGCCTTCTGCATACCAATAATCAAACAGGCGGTGTGTAATTTTGATATATTCGGAATATACACCGATTCAGCCGGAATCACCCGTTTTGAAGCGCCCTCGCATGCTTTTATGTCAATAGAATCGCACAGCTTACGCAAAAAAATGTGCCTGCTCGGCACGTCTGCGGTTGGAAAAACAAGCCTGGTTAGCAGATTCGTTCACGATTCTTTCTCCGATAAATATCTGACGACGGTCGGAGTTAAAATCTCGCGTAAGCCCATTACGCTGAGGGATGGGGTCCTTGATTTGTTGATTTGGGATCTCAATGGAGAAGATCGCTTCAACCGCCTCTCATCAAGCTATTTACGCGGAACTGCGGGGTATTTCCTTGTGGCAGACGGTACCCGATCGTCCACCCTGCACCGGGCGCTCGAAATTCATCAACGGACATTGCAGGAAATTGGCTCAATTCCGAGGATCCTGGTAATCAACAAAGTCGATTTGGAGTCAACCTGGGAGATTGACGAGGACGATATAAACAAATTGAAGGAGGATGGCTGGGACGTCATCCTGACAAGCGCAAAAACAGGAACGAGAATTGAAGAGGCTTTCACCAGCATTGCTGAAAAAATGATTCGCGAATAGTAGCCAGGGATTGTGTCAACCGAGTCACCTCTTCCATTACCATCTAATGTCTTATCTAGTCTGAACGTGGCGGTCCTGCTGCATTCAGATAACGGTGACTTTACGCTTCTGGGTAGCAGACCCGAGTGGATCTCGGTTATATGGCCGGATCTCGAACACCAAAAAAACCTCCAGCTACAGAAGCATTCTCTTTTCCTGGAGCATTTTCTCTTTGATGCCAATCAGCACTGGGCGTCAGCAAGCGACGAATGGCTTTCCTCGGGTACCTGGACAGAGACCGACCCAGCCGGGCGAGAGTGGCCACTTGAAGCCGTAGTCACGACAGCTGGCGACGCACAGTACTTGCTGATAAAATTCCCTACGACCGACCACCAAACTGTCCAAACTATTCTTCAGGAGGGGCGCAATCAGGCACTGGAATATGGTCGTCTGATTAAGGAAATCAACAAGAGAGAGGTCCTCCTCCACTGCATCGTGCACGACTTGTCAACGCCCCTGGCTGGAATCAAAGGTAGCCTTCTTCTGCTGCAGGAAGACGACATGGTCCGGGAAGAAGGCGAAAGCCTGCTGAACATCGGACTAAATCAGGTGCGCAAGATGCAGGACCTGATTCAAGAGATACTGGCATCGTTTGCACAGGAGGTGCGACCGCTCATTCCAACCATGGTGTCGAGCGAAAATGCCCCGGATGCAGCGGAATGTGTAAACGAGGTCGCCTCGGTGCTGAACGGAATCGCGTCCCACGACAAAATTACCATCCGGGTGGATCAACCAAAGGCCACTGCGTCGACCAAGGTCATCGGGGACAAATCAAGGCTTGAACGAGTTGTCTTCAACCTCGTCGATAACGCACTACGCCACTCGCCGAAAGACTCCGAGGTTGTAGTGAGAATCCGCGACAACGACCAGGCAGTTCGAGTTTCAGTTAAGGACCGGGGACCTGGCGTGGACTCAGCGCTGGTGCCGAAACTGTTCGGAAAGTTCTCGCAAGGCGCGTCAAATTATGGAAAATCGGGGCTAGGTCTTTATTTTTGTAGAATTACCGTCGAAGGCTGGGGCGGTAACGTTGGCTACAGGCCGCGAAAGGGCGGTGGTTCGATCTTCGAATTTGAGCTGCCCAAACCGGGCCAATAATAAGCTCAATGAGACTGCATTTCTTTATCGTTGACGACGACCCCGACTACGCGGACCTTCTTCGGTATCAACTCAAGAAGGATTACAACCCGGTAGTTGACTACTTCGACTCCGGCGCCAAGGTACTGGAGGCACTCCGGACAACTACTCCCGACCTCATCCTGCTTGATGTGGTAATGCCCGGTATGAGTGGGCTCGAAACGCTCAAACAAATCAAGTCGACCCACCCGGACCTCCCCGTTGCCATGGTGAGCGCCCAGAGCGTGGTGAGCATCGCGCTGGAAGCAATTAAACTTGGTGCATACGACTACGTCACGAAAGGTCACGACGACTCTGTTAAGATCCGCGCGATCTCCGAGAATGTTCATGAGCGGGCGGCGCTGTCCAACGAAATAGAGACGCTACGGAATCAACTCCCGTCATCACGCGGGTTCTACGGGTTGATTGGCGAGAGCCAGGCGATGCTGCAGGTTTTTCAGATGATCCGAAAGACACTGAAAGGCGATCTCACCGTCGCCATCGTCGGTGAAAGCGGAACCGGGAAAGAATTGGTTGCTCACGCCATTCATCACAATTCTCGGCGTCGGCGAAGATCATTCGTGCTCGTCAATTGCGCGGCGATCCCACGAGAGTTGATGGAGAGCGAATTCTTTGGACATGAAAAAGGATCGTTCACAGGCGCACACGCCAGGAAAGTTGGAAAGTTTGAGCAGGCTGACGGAGGGACCATTTTCCTCGACGAGGTTGGTGAGCTCGACCTGAGCCTCCAGGCAAAGCTTCTTCGCGTCCTCCAGAACAGAGAGCTACAACGTGTTGGCGGTAACGAGACAATAACTGTTGACGTCCGCATTATTTGTGCTACCAATAAAAATCTGATCGAAGAGATAGAAGAGGGAAATTTCAGAGAGGATCTTTACTACCGACTCTTTCAGTTCCCTATTAATCTGCCTCCACTCGCCGAAAGAGATCAGGACGTGCTGTTACTCGCCGAGCACTTCAGGAAAACGTTTATTGAGGCTCATGATCAAATCGAAAACAAAGCGTTTTCCTCTGCCGCCCGGCGCTTGATTGCGGATTATCCGTGGCCGGGCAACGTTAGACAATTGAAGAACGCCGTCGAACGTGCATTGCTTATCTCTGACGATAGTGAAATTTCAGCTGATGATCTAATGCTTGAGGAAAGACCCGTTTTCCGGAAGCGAAGCTCCCCGAGTCGCGAGACAGCCGCGGCTGCGGCTTCGGTTTCAGATTCAACACCACCTCAGCCGGTTACCATCGGAGACTACATCGCAGCCGCAAAAACCGTATCCGAAATTATCCCGATGGAGGATGTGAAGAAGATTGCGGTTCAGACGGCCTACGAACTATGCAATGGAAACATCAACCAGACGGCCTCGAAACTAGGAGTGACGAGGTCAACGATATACCGTCTGCTTAGAAAATACGAGCTGGTCGAAGACGAAGAATCCCAGGACTCATCAGACGAAAGCGGAGCTGGCTAAGGGCTTTTGTCAGAGTTTAAACGACGTATCCAGTAGTAATTGACCGGTACTGCCGCCATCAACATCGTGAGTCCTACGATGAGGAGCACAGCCCACGGGATATCCGCCCCACCCCACAGCTGCAATTCACCCAACGACATTTCGAATCGTTCCAACCGACGCGAGCCTACAACGTTTTCCGCGACTTCAAATCCAACGCCAAGCAACAAAAAGCAAAGGCACGACCAAACGGCCGTTAGGACGGACGCAAGCCAAAATTCCCTGTTCATTTTCTCATCCTCAAATACAGGGGACAAACGACGACGGTCAAGGTTTATTGCATCCAATCGAACTACTCGAAAACAAGGTCGACGAGCACAGGGAAGTGATCGCTAAACCGAGCCAGGGCTGTATCCGGTCTGTGTACTTCCGACCGAACAACCGTAAGGTCGCTAGATGGCAGAACGTAGTCCACACGCATTCGGAAGAAGGCGGTGTCGTCATCGTCGAGCCAGGCATATTGGGCTGCTCCCTCTGCAGATGCCCTCGGATCAACTGAACCGTTCACCCGAGGGTGATCCAAAAGAAACCTCCCAATCGGATTATCGATGGATGAACCCTCATCCGGGTCGGCGTTGAGGTCGCCCATGATGACAAAACTCTTTGCCGACAAGTTGATAGGATTGCCATCGTCGTCATGCAGTGGCGCTGAGTCATCTATCATCAGTGACAGCAATTTAATCTCATCGTGATTTCGCATCTTGTTTCGCCGCTCCGGTCCATCAAAGGCAGGTGGTGTGGGATGCGCTGCGATGACGTACAGCTCACGCCTGCCATCGACCCTTACGGGGACCACCCAATGATTCTTTGAACTTAATCTGAGGTTTTGCCACTCCTCATCAGAATACCATGACTCCCTGGTTTCAGGGATTTCGGGCCTAAGGGCTCCCGGCAACTCGCTCCATTTGAATTCCTGGAGTGTTTGAACTCGATCAGGATCGATCTCCAGAGGTTCTCGAACAAACAACGCCATCGCATACTGCCCGGGGAATATCCCGTAACCAAAACTATCGTTGCCGTACGCCCGTTCTCGTTGGGTACGCTCTTCTCCGGTAAGATCATCCTCCACTCCGGTCACGATCACCCCGTCGTTGTCAAGATCATAGCCGCTTGGAACTCCGGTGTTCGAATTAACCATGACAGCAGAATAGAGTCCCCTGTTGGATCCGGCGTTCAGGTGTGGGTTTATGAATTGGTCGGCGAATCGCTGGCCATTTTGTCCGACCAGCGTTCCATCATCATTAAGGTCCAGCGAGATTTCATTCAGCAGCAAAATGTCGGGGGCAAGATCTGCAATGAGTCGACCTACATTATGGAGACGCTCGGAACCATCCGCAATCTCGCTCGGCCGGATATCCTCGACGTTGTATGTCATCACTCGCAGTTCAACCGGCTGCGGCTCACCGCACGCGGAGAAAGTGAGTATTAGAAGTGCAAGCGCAACATTCTTAAATAGATAGGTCATTTGGAGTCTGTGGCATTTACGTACAGTTGAGGATCTAAATTAGACACCATTCCCGGTATTCCCCACAAATTGGTCGGGAAAAAGGATCATTTATGGCCTGGCATTGAGTTGGCACGCACTTTGGAATAAATTGAATTAGCTCGCGCTTGTTTGGGCGGGCTGCTCCGGTTGTTTGCCCGTATTGGAATTCCCCTTACGGTAGAATTTCGGGCAAGGGAGCTGGTCAAGGTGTCTCTTTTCTGCGGAGACATCAAGCGGGTCGACCGACAGTCGTTTAATTGACGGCAGGAGGCAACTCCTTAGTTGCCGTCGATGACTGGCACAGTGCCGAATGGTACTGCTTGCACTGCAGAAGCGAGGTACCCTAGGGTATTTCAGAAACCGTTCGCGGATGAGTGAGGCCTCCTCGTCCCGGACGGTTTTTTTATTGGAATCCGACCAACTTATGCACCTGTAAGCTGAGCTTCCACTTTGGATTTGATGCGGTGAACAACGCGGCCTGGCGGCGGTTCGAATCGATGCTCTCATTTTCCAGCGGTTGCAGACTGAAGTGTCGAAAATCGAGATGATCAAATTGAGCAGGATGCAACTCGGGCTGCGGATAGACTAACTTCAACTCGTCACCGTTCGTTATTTGCAGTGCCGGTCCTGGCTTGGGGCTTACACACACCCAGTCGATTGCGTCTGGAAGTAGCAAAGTGCCGTTTGTCTCAACAGCGACCTGTGCTCCCCGCGCTCGCAATTGGAAAACCAGCTCCTCGTCTAGCTGCAGCGCCGGCTCTCCCCCGGTAAAAACTACCCACGGTTTTTGGATCTCATCATCCCACACGTCAAAGATCTTGTCTACAACGTCGGTTGATGTTTTAAATTTCCCTCCCCCGGGTCCGTCTGTACCAAGGAAATCTGTATCACAAAAGGAGCAAGCCGCAGCCGCGCGATCCTTTTCCAATCCGGTCCAAAGGTTGCATCCCGCAAAACGCACAAATACCGAACGGCGACCAGTATGAAAACCCTCTCCCTGGATCGTTTTGTAAATTTCCTTGATCGTGTACACTTAAGGTGATCTTCGCTTGCTGAAACAGACGAGCGGGCGTAGGTTACTTTTTTACCTCATCAAACTCGCACCAAGGGAATGAAAATAAGAGGAAATACTTTTGTTGTTACTGGCGGAAGTTCGGGATTAGGCGAGGCCACCGCCCAGCACCTTGCCAGGAAAGGAGCTAATGTTGTTCTTGTCGACATCTCAAACGCTGGCAAGAAAGTCGCATCCGCGATCGGCGACCGCGCGGCGTTTTCAAAAGCAGATGTTTCGTCGGAAGATGACATCAAGAGAGTTATCCGCACTGCGCGGCGGAAGTTCGGAAACCTGGCTGGTGCGATAAACTGCGCTGGTATCGTAATAGGCGAAAAAACCGTGGGGCGAACTGGCGCACATGACCTGGAAAGATTCCGAAAGGTGATCAACGTCAACCTGATCGGCACGTTCAACGTGACCCGGCTGGTTGCGGAATACCTTGCTAAACAGGATCCCGGACCTCAGGGAGAGCGGGGTGTGATAATCAACACTGCTTCTGTTGCGGCGTTTGATGGGCAGATGGGACAGGCCGCCTACTCGGCATCTAAAGGCGCCGTCTCGGCCATGACGCTACCTATTGCCCGGGATTTTTCCAAGCTTGGAATCCGCGTGGTTAGCATCGCTCCCGGGATTTTCGAGACTCCGATGATGGCTGGAATGCCCGATAAGGTGCGCGACTCGCTCGCAGCCCAGGTCCCCTTCCCGCGTAGATTAGGCAAACCCGCAGAGTATGCTCAGCTCGTGGAGCACATCATTGTGAATCGATACCTCAACGGAGAAACTATTCGCATCGACGGGGCAATCAGGATGGCTGCGCGATAGCTAAGCCCGATTGACGCACAACAATGTAACCCTGCAGGTACACACCATATTGCCTGATGGGTCGTGAATATCTACCTGCCAGACCTGCAGCGTTCGTCCAAGGTGCACCGGTCTGCCCGTTGCAGTAACCGTGGAAGGGACGGATACCGCCTTGATGTGATTCGCATTTATCTCAATCCCGAACACATCGCCGTCCGTCTTCCGGCAATAGTATGCACCAATACTGGCGAGCGACTCCGCAAGAGCAACGGATGCGCCACCATGTAAGATCTTGAATGGCTGGCACGTCCGCCTATCAACTGGCATTGATGCAGTGAGCGAAGCGCTACTACCAACATCCGTTATCTCCATCCCAAGGGTACTGCAAAGGGTGTCACCCAGCATTCTATTCAGATCCTCGAGGCTTGGGACCGTCGACCACTCAAAACTCTGAACATCAGACATACATACTCTCTATTTCATTGCCAAGATTGTTGATCACCTCGTTCCTCCTGACTTTGAGAGTGGGCGTTAGCTCCTTGCGTTCAGCCTCCAGGCGTCGATCCAAGAGATGATACTTTTTAATGCCCTGCGCACGGGCGAGACGTTTGTTGATTTCCATCACGTGAGAGGCGACCTCAGCTGCGAGTTCCGACCGATCGGCCGTTTCGACCACATCAAAATCCGGGACCAGAATTGCCGTTAGGTATGGGCGGTTATCACCAACGACTATTGCTGATGATATTTTGGGATGCGACTTCAGTAATTCCTCGATCCCGGCTGGTGAAATGTTTTTCCCACCGGAAGTGATAATCAAATCTTTCTTTCGCCCCGTGATCGTTAGGTAGCCTTCATCCGACAGCTCACCCATGTCGCCGGTGCACAACCAGCCGTCCTTTAACATCTCCGACGTCGCCTCCCCATCCTTTAGGTATGCGCTGAAAATGTTCTTACCACGCGCCAGAATCTCCCCGTCGTCAGCAATCCTTATTTCGATTCCGTCAAAGGCTTGCCCCACCGTTCCAAAAATTGTCTTCCCCGGTCGATTGAAAGAGATAACGCCTGCCGACTCGCTCAATCCGTATGCCTCTCTAATGCACAGTCCCAGTGACGCAAAAAAGTGCAAGGCGGTATCGGATATCGGAGCAGCGCCGGTGATGAGCGTCTCAGCTCGATCCAATCCTAGTGCATGTTTTATTTTCGTGATTACCAGTTTATTGGCAATTCGATAACGGATCCCTTTGCGATGTTGATTTCCCGACGCTAACCTCATCGTTTCGTTATAGACAATCGATCGCGCCCATTCGAGCAGGCGCCACTTAGCTGGGGACGCCTCTTCGAATTTATCCTGCAGGAGGTTTGACATTTTCTCCCACATACGCGGTACCCCCAGGACAATAGTCGGCCGAACTTCGAGCAAGGAGGATTTCAGATCTTTTGCGTCTTGGACAAAATAGATGGAGTATCCGCATAGCGATGGGCCCAGAACTGAGATTCCGCGCTCAGCTATATGTGCCAGTGGAAGGTACGAGAGTGCAGAGTGACGTGGACCTTTATCTTCGATCATCTCCACACCCATCACGGTGCAGGCAAGAATTTGATCGTGTGTTAAAACAACTGCCCGTGGAGTCCCGGTCGTTCCCGATGTGTATACAAGCATTGCCGGGTCGGACGGACGCAACGACTGAACACGGGAGTGTATGTTGGATGGAGATTGACCAGTTGCCAGGCTGTCAAACAATTCCCAATTTGTAACCCCGGCAACTCCATCGCTATCCCTCGTCATGCCGACTATCCTCACCCCACTCAGGTGCTTACAAGCAGTCAAGACCTTCTGCTTCCGCTCGGGTGTATCGGTAAACACCATTCGTGCTTCGGAGTGCTGCAATATATATTCAACCTGTTCAGGTGAACTCGTGGAGTAAATCCCAACACTAACCGCACCTATCGACATCGCCGCCATATCAACGATGGTCCATTGGGGACGATTGGTAGCATAAATCGCAACCTTGTCTCCCTTGGAGATCCCCATCTGAAGTAAAGAGAGCGCGGCATTATCAACCGCGTATACATAGTCAGACCAAGTGGCGGTGACCCATACCCCGTTCTCTTTGTACCCGTAGGCAATCTTGTTGGGAAGCGTTTCTCGCCATTGCCGAAAGCGAGCCGGAATAGAATCGAAAGGCATCTACGAGGAAGGTGTCTGCAATGACTGCATCACAATCTGGCCGTACAATCCAGATCCCGGAAGATTCTGTCCACCATCAACAACGAGTCGTGCACCGGTGACGTACGAAGCCATGGGTGAGGCGAGAAAAACTGCTGCTGCGCCGATGTCTTCGCGCGTTCCGAATCGACCAAGCGGAATAGCCTTCTTGAACTGCTCCCCGATTGCACCCGGTGCCAGCCTGCGCATGCCCTCTGTATTTTCAATCGGGCCCGGTGCGATACTGTTAGATCTTATGCCATAACTCCCCCACTCGAGCGCCAGGTTCTGCATGAGATTGTCTACGCCTGCTTTTGCTGCGCCGGCATGCACCTGGCCATAATATGGCGTAAACGATTGTCCTGCGGAAATGAAAATGATATTTCCTTTGGTGTCTCTCAGTTGCTCGAACGCGGCTCGAGCTGCATTGAAAGACCCCAGCAAGTCAATGTCCACCACCGATTTGAAACCGTTGGGGCTGAGCGCCTCTGCTGGGGAGAGGAAATTGCCAGCTGCTCCGGCAACGAGACAATCAATCATTCCAAGTTCATCCTTCGTCTTTGCAAACGCATCGACCAACGCATCGAAGTCACGCACATCGGCTACGGCGATGCAAACATTGGCACCGAGTTTCTCCAACTGTGTCTTGGCATTTTTGAGTTTCTCTTCAGTCCTGCCACAAATTCCGATGTTTGCACCAAGCCGTGCAAACGTCTCCGCAATCCCAAGATTAATCCCACTACCGCCTCCGGTTACAAAAACCGTTGTACCTTCAAAAAGATTGTCCGGTAAAAAATCGGTGATCATTTAGAAGAACAATTGTTGGAACTTCATGGCTAGCGGAATCGGACCTTTGACTTTCATTTTTCCAGACATCATTAGCGATAACGGATTGGCTTCTCCCAGATTCATCTTAAGCCAGTTCGCAAAATCACACGTCACGGTGAGCGTTGGGTCTTCGGCTACACCCTCGCTAATTGTCAGTGTTTGGTTTTCTATATGCAGAATATGCTCGCCACCACCATCCCCGGTAATCGACAACTGAATGTCGGCATCAATTCCTTCAGCCTTCTCCGGTTGGAACTTCTTTTCGTACAGGCTGAGCAGATCCTGGAGCGTTTCTATTGGCATGATAATTCTCGTCCTGATCTGAACTACCGAATGATACGATCCACAAGCGATTTACCCAATCAGGGCTGATAGAGTGTGCTCTCTGGCTGGAAGGCAAACCACGCAAACGCGAAGTACGTCCCGTGAACCACTGGAGTAAGTTGTTCACCCTGATAGTCGCCAGAAACTGCCTTCCCAGTGATGTCCCAAATTGATCCTGTTTGGCTGTCGGCGAACCTGTTTCCTTTGCGGCTGAAGCTTAGCAAATTTCCGTCTACTACAGGATTAAATACGCCGACACTTCCCTCATCCCGTGACTTGGCTATTTCCTGTTTGTCCAGCGCTGAGCGTGCTCCTTTTTTTGTGTGGAAAATGACGACCGGGCTGCCCCCGACCTCGTCGTGCACTACTCCGAGTTGTCGGGTTGTCGCGTATGCATAAGCGGTCTCATCAGAATCGATTTTTACACCGATAACTTTTTCCATTGGCGGGAGCGATGTTTTCCCGGACACAGCGAAGTAGGGCTTACCACCGGGTGCATCATAGGCGACGTACGGATTCTGCCCATAGTTTCTGTTGAAGCCAGTGTCTTTCGAAAGAACCAACGCTTCGGGAAAACTAGCGGATGCCTCGCCAAAAGAAAGCAGCTGCGCCGGATGCCAACGAAGTTTCTTTCCCGTTAACTCTCCAACGATTGCCTCGCCGGTGAATTGCTGCCACAAAGATTCCGTCTGGCGGTCGTACATAATCAAGTCGGAATTTCGCAGCAGACCCGACACCCCAAAGTCGTAGATTTTACCATCCAGGTTCCTGTCAAAGACAATGGCCGAATAGCACAACGGGCAGAACGTTACTGAGACAAGCTCCTCGCCGAAACGGTCGTTGACAATTTCGTGAAAGGTCAGAATCTGCAGCGGGTACAGCTTGGTGATCCTGGCTAGCTGGACAACCACAACTGGCTCACCGGATGCAATCCACGACTTTGCATTTTCAAGGCTTACAAACTTCGGATTATCGATTGGCGGAATCCCGTCCCGGGGCACCCCGCCTGATTGAATTTCGTCAATGTCGACTGAACGCTTTTCCCAATCAGTTTTCCAGGATCGGAGGTCCTGCGAGCTCGCAGGTGTAGATAGGATAAACAGTAGGATTGCCCAAAGTAGTGGCTGGAACGATCGCATAGGATTCGAGGCAGATACGGGTTTTAGTAACGCAACTCTTGTCATCATTACGAGGCCGGTCCTGATCCGCTGTTGCCAGGGACTTATGGTGATGATTCTTCGGTGACTCACTATTGGATAATCCGGAACATCTAGTCCATATGTGAATCCAACGTGAACATACCTGGGTTCTCCGGTAGCCGTACCACGGGGAATCGCCTAATTCGGGTTGTTTTTGGACTCTGGCTTAATATCGCTCGTTATTTGTCGATAACGTTACGTGTTAAGTCTCTACCTCCAACAATCAACGCGAAAAACCAGTGCAACCAATGGATAGTCTTTGGAATGTTGCCACTCGCATGGTAGCAATGCCGTTTCGCCCAAAAAAGAGTCGGGTGCTGGACCTTTTGAATGATGCCCGCACCGCCCTTGCAATGCGCCCTCTGGACGAGCTGCCAACCGGATATATAGGCGCTTCACGATCTTGCCCGATTTCTCGGGGGCTTTCTCGCATGGTTGGTGCCACCGGCGTCGCCTTCACGGATCGAGACAAAGCCGATGCAGTCGCAGAGGCATGGCAAACAGAAGTGATCCCGGCAGTTAGGGAGAGCTTTGTCGTCGTACTGCCATCACTTCTGGTTCGGTTTATCAGAGACTTCGACCTTGGAGCGTATCCACGAATTACGCAGAAGTCCGTTGCAGCAGAGATCACCGTAGCAGCGCCGCCGACCCAAACTCCACTCGTAGACGCTGCCTAGCGCCTCTTGGTGACCACCTTCGTCACCGACCGCCGTCCGTCTGTAACTCTAACGACATAGTTACCGGACGCAAGTTCATCGAAACCGAGCGCGGCAGACTCCACCTCCGTGGTGGACCCACTCGACAATTCCAGTGCGCGTAGAACTTTTCCGTCGAGGCTCACTACTTCTACTCTCGGCGCCGACCATTGGTTGAGGTCAATGATGAAGCTCCTTGCAAAAGGATTTGGGAAAATCGAGACTTCGGATGACACAGTTTCTATTGGATCGATGGAGACTCCACTCGCCACCGTGATTGCAAAGTGTTTGCGCCCAATAAGACCCTCGCTATCAACAACCTCGAGTTTCCCGATATAGGATCCGGGTATTGTGTACGTGTGATTTTGGGTGGGGCCGGATGCGGGTGCAGAGCCATCTCCAAAAAACCAGGTATATCCTGCGATCGGATTAGACTGCCTGGTCGAACCCGTGCCGTTAAACTCAATGAAAAGCGGCGCCTGACCTTCACTGGTTGAAGTGGCAATTGATGCTATTGGGGGAAGGGCCTGCGACGACCGAGTCGCCTCAAAGCTGGAGACTGAATACAGGGCGTCCGCCTTGTATCTACCGGAGCCATCGAAAGGAATTGTGTTAGTATATCCCACGGTGACTCCGTCAACCTCAACATTCATATCTGGCAGCCAGATTGTATAACGGATGAGGTCTCCCCGTCGAAACCCATCCCGGGATTGCGAAACACTATCATCCCCCCAAACTGTCAGAACAACAGTCTCTCCATCCCACACAACCACTCCGGCACAAATTCCGGCAGGTGTAAATGCGGCTATCTCTGTTCCGCGCTTAAGGGCTGCTCCATTGAAAGTTGGATTGGTTTCTGGGCTTATAAACACTGTAGCGTTCTCACCAGTGTTGGCAGCGCAGGCAGTAAAATGAGACTGGGCGCTCGCGGATAAAGTACTGCTCACGGCCAAAACCGCGAGTAATAGGATCTTCCCAACCCGGGGTTGTTCAAAAGGAATGAAAATCATTGGGGGTGTGATTTCCGGGGATTAGACTTACTTTCCTACTTAATAAGCAACATGGTTTTTGTCGTGCTCACTGCGCCGACGGACAGGCGATACAGATAGACACCTGATGCAAAACGTTCCATTTCCAGAGTATTGGTATAGCGACCAGCAGCCAACTCCTCGTCCCTGATGGTAGCTATAAGTTCGCCAACGCTGTTGTAGATCTCTAGTCGAACAGGCCCGGCTTCGTTTATGGTGAAGCTTATCGTTGTGGAGGGATTAAATGGATTGGGATAATTCTGTTCGAGTACTGCCACCGTCGGTACCTCAGGAGCCGCCCCGATCTCAACGGCAAATACGTTATCTGATTCGTATCGCAGGCTGGCAAACGACTGGCCTGTAAGAACACTTGTTATCGACTCGATACTGAGTTGACTCTCCAATCCGCTAGCATCAACGCCGTACATCTGCAGAGGGGCTCCTTCTTGCGGTCCCTCTATTACATTATCCGTAAACAACTCATCTCCATTTACGCGGAGCACAGCGACGCCGCCAATCGGGATCGCATCCGAAATAAGATCACCATCGCGGTCACGTATAACAACCTTCGTTACGCCCAAGACTTCGTCTAGTCTCACAACAATGATTGCAGAATTGGAAGCTCCGGCCAGATACCCAGTATTAAAATTGGCGCTATTCCCTTTCCCGGCCGATGTAACGTCAAAGGTAAGCGAGGTCGCGTTATTTACATAGACCTTGTACCCTTGGCCAGGCTCCATCTGCCCAATCTCGTTTATTCCAAACTCAGGGTAGTAAATGCGCCCTGCGAAATCCTTTGCGATGATCAACTCGTCTGCAATCGAAGAAAGGGCCGTTTCAATATCAAGTTCGGTTTGCGAAATGAAGGGAATCTGGTTCCATCCCTGCTCAAGATTGAGTGAGGTCGAGGTTGGATCCATCTCGGTGCCTTCAATCGACCATAAGAAGTCGACGTTGGCAAAGACCTGATACGAAACCGTCGGATCCCAATCCCCAATCGTATTGATTCCCAACTCCGGGAAATATATTGAGCCATCCTCAGCCTTGACAAGCACTATTTTCGAACGCACGAACGCAAACAACGTCTCAATATCCGGGTCGTCCGGCCGGATGTACGACGAGACCATATTCCATCCAGATACCAACTGAATTAATTGTCGGGAGGCCTGCCCGCTCACACCTTCCGTTACAGAAACTTTGACCGCTGATGATTTGTGGCGCGCACCTTCATTGTCAATCACCTCAATGGTCAAATTATGGTCGCCCACACTGGCGCCTGATAGAGTCCGTTTGAACGGAGCCGATCGGTCCTCGCCAAATTTTACGCCATCTGAGAAAAACACGACCTTCGCGACCTGCCCATCCGCATCATTGGCGATGGCTGTCACTTCTATCGGATCGCCGTGATCAAATTGTGCTCCATTGCCAGGTGCGGTTATTCGACCGGAAGGCGAGATATTCGGAAGATCCTGTCCTGTAACTGTGACGGAAATCGTTCGGGCGCCTTCTTTGCCCTCGTTGTCTTTTGCGACTGCTCGCAGCGCATACGACCCTGCAGAAAGTCCAGTCAGCGAAAACTCATATGGCAGATTTCGTTCAATTCCGAATAGATCACCGTTAATGTAGAGACGGACCTCACTCACGGCTCCATCGGGATCGGACGCCGAGACCTCGACCTCGAACGAACCCGGCTCTGCAACTTCGTCTCCATCCTTCGGACTGATGAAGGCGAGATTGGGTCTCTGGTTAACAGTCTGGGCGACGATCGAAACGTCGATTGTCGCAGAAGATTTTGACAGTCCATCCTGATCAACAGCCCTGGCCCTGATGGTCTTGTTGCCGACCGCGGAAGGTGTCCAGTCAAACTTGTAGGGCTTCTGGGTATCGGTATAGACGACACTGCCGTTGATGAAAAACTCTACCTTCGAGACGACAGAATTTGCTGAGCTGGCACTAGCCTCCACGGCAATCGTTTGCCCGACCTCAAACGATTCTCCACCGGTCGGACTTGTTAGAGATATTACTGGGGGCGCTTGCTGTGGAGCCGTGTCAACGGCCATGACGGATATCGCCGTCTGACTTGCTCTATTGTTCGAGTCCACAACGCGGGCCTTAAGAACGTGTGTCCCAACGGAGACAGGCGTCCACATATATTCGTAGGGCGGCGAGGTGTCGGTACTTTCGAGCGCACCGTTGATTGTAAACTCTACTTTGGTAACGGTACCGGAAGGTGCACTAGCTGAAACACCGAATCGCACCGTTTTTCCTATTTCAACTTCGTCTCCATCTGTTGGAGAGTTGATTGAGATGGTTGGTGGGACTACTTCCGGCGCAGCCGTCACTGTCACCGAAATGGTGTGTGACTTGGTCTGGCCTTCCGAGTCTGTCACCTTCGCCTTGAGCGATTTCGATCCCTCGGCCGCCGCCGTCCAATTGTAGCTGTACGGAGAAGTTGTGTCGGTCCCAACCTTCGTGTTATTGACAAAGAACTCAACCTTGGTAACTGATCCAGATGGAGCGTTGGCGGATGCCGAGATGGTGGTTGAGGTGCCAACAACTATTTCCGCGCCGTTACCGGGACTAGTTATACTCACTGAAGGCGGTTGAAGGGTATTTGGCATCAGCGAATTCCAATTCCCATTCGGCCACTTATCTCTCGACCATGTAACCAGGGAATCCAGAAGCGATCGACGAACGCCCACCTCATAGAAATCTGGAATCACCCTAAAAAAGTGATCCGCGTACGTAGTATTGTCGTATTTCTCCGTTCCTCGCACGTGAGCTTTCGGAACATACGATGAGTGTTCCAGGGCGTAGTTCTTGTTGCTCCCGGAAGAGTTTTTCCGCTCCCAGTCGCTGTTAGGATACGAGAGGTGATTGCGAGTAAACGCGCGCAGTATAGACTCGAAGAGTGCAACCCGGTCGCCCGCTGGTAACGCCGCTGTCGTAGTTTCCCGCTGGAAGAAGTGACGAGGTGAAATGTGACGAAGTCTCCATCCATTGCCGTCCTTAACGCCAACCGGATTGTCGGCCTCTTGCAGGAGCTTGAGATAACTTTTGAAGTAACGATAGGGCTGAGCCGGGTACCCCTCGCGCGCAGTATCGTTGATGTGCGCAAGCGTATAGTCCCAGTCAACCGGTTTTATTTCACCTGGTGATCCGTTACCAGAGTTGAGAATTGTCTGCAGCTCGTACCAAACCGATGACATGTACACGTTCCTGGCACTGCTACCGTGAACGGGGCGATTGCCGAGCTGGTCCGTCCGGGCGTGATCCAGGCTGAAAATGTGTGGCGCTATGTTGAACACACTTCGAAATCTCCCAATCCACCCGCGCTTTTCGCCGTTAGGGTAAAGTTGCGGCGTAAGATCCTCAATGAGATTTTCGTGCATGGCCTCCCATGACTTTACCGCGATCCATTGTTCGTAACCCATCAATTTGTTCGCGGTGACTCCTGAACTGTTAGAGCTCATGGAAGTGTATGCTGAAATCCGTTTGAAATCGAGGTAATGCCTTTCCCAACGCTCCATCAATACGATCAGGTCGTCTTCCCCGTTAACGAGCTGGTCTCTGGACTTCTGGCCTAACTTTGAGATTACATCTCGGTAGTGTTTGAAAACACCGTGGCCCGTGAAGGACGAGTTCCAGGAATCCTTCGGGTGAACGCGGGGAAGCCACTCGTTCCAATCAGGAAGTTGGACCGAGATCGGGATCTCCCTCAGATTCAACTTTGATTCGGTGTTGACATACTTGTGCGACATTCCGTTGGGAAAGAGCGCGTCTTTCATGGCAGCGTCGCTGCCAAGCACTGCACCTATTCCTGCTCCAGCAGCCCACGCATTCAGTGGCTTGTTGTCAAGACCAGGCCCCGGCTGATACGGCGGATTCCAGGGTCTACCTTTGACTGGCCAATTCAGGGAGCGAATGTATGAGGCGATTTGTTTCCCCTGGTGCTCCGTCAATCCATGGAAGGTCGAGCGGCTTATAATAGACCAGTTGGAGAATGCAAAATACTTCAGGTCACGCCCTGTACTTGAGTGGCAATCGGCGCATGTTGCCTTGATTGGTTTTGCGTCGGGCAGCGGCGAATCAACAAGCGTCGCAGATGACCAGAGATCTTTTCCGGCATTGATGTCGGCCTGGGAGGACAGCGGAGCCACCCAATTTGCAGGATTATCGTGGCTAAACTCCGTTGCCGGGATGGCCTTCGAACCCCCACCTTTCAGGAAATTGAAGTCCAGTACTCGGTATCCGACGGAATTGCCCTTCGTACCGTTGAAACGGAAATCAATCGTGTTTGCCCCGGAAACAACGTTGTTGGCTGGGATGGTGAACTGAATCGTGAAGAACGCACCCCCAACGCAGCCGTATTGCGCCGAGGACCCAACGCATTGAACGTTCTGGTTATTGATGGCAACCCAGGGACCACCATTTATGCGGATAGAACCCTTATTCCCTTCGCCATAGCGATAGGCTATCCTGTGAGCCTGAACCCAGAGACGATTAACGCCCGTTGCATTCGGAACGTTGACGGTGACGCTTTCAGTGTAATTATCCGGGCCTATTACTTCGATCGGAAGAGTGACTGCGGCGGCGGAGGTGGATGGTTCCACTTCCAGTGGAGTGGCATAAAAACCTGCTGTGAGAAGCCCAAACAGTAAAAGAACCAGACGTGTGGGAAACGTACTACGAGAAAACATCCGGGAGTACTACATTTTATCTCCACGATTTCCGCGGAGGTGGTGGATAAATCGGAACGCCAATAGTGGAAACGTTCAGCCGGAAACCTTCATTTTTGGGATTTTGAGGGTTTCCGTATCGACTGTATCGGACCTTCTGCCGTCGGCTTAACTAATGACGGCGTGGGCTATGTCAGGACTCGAAACGCCAGCTCGTAGGATGGATGCAAGACGAGCTGAGCACCTTTCCTCACAGATCAGAGTTGCTTCGAAATCTGTTCGTTCAATATATCGAATACTTGAAAAGTTGCACTACTTTTTCGACTAGAATCGTTGTTCATCTACAATTCTAATCGCTTATTATTCAAGCACTTTCTTGAACACTTGTGACAGCGATCTCACCATTGACGTAGACGAGAATCTATCCATCGCATGACGGTGGGCCCGGTCAAGCATCTCCCCTGTTGTGATTGCCAAATCCAGCGAATTTCTAATCGCTTGGGCCAAAGCAGCGGGATCGCCAGGGGTTACAAGCCACCCCGTTTGCCCATCCGTCAATATCTCCAATGCCCCACCCGCGGCAGACGCGACAACAGGCGTGCGCGCAATCATCCCCTCCACTATCACACGCCCAAACGGTTCAGGTGATGTCGAGGTATGCACAACTACATCCACCATTTTCATCAGCACGGGGATATCATCCCGAAATCCCAAAAACGTGACCCTTTCTCCAAGACCGTTGTCCTTTACAAAGTTGTGGATTCCCTCCTCGTACGCTTTGTCCGCATCAAACAGCGCCGCCCCGACGAGGACTACATGCACATCAGGTAGCTCCAACATGGCCTCAAGTAGGATGTGCTGGCCCTTCCAGGGGGATATGCGACTGAACAGTCCAACGACGGGCTTACCCTCGAGGCCTAAACGAGACCGAACCCGATCCGCGCCCTGTTGGTCAACGCGTGCAAAAACATCGGCATCGATGCCATTATATACGATCGAACTCCCCGCGGGACGACCACCAATCTCAAGATAAGCTTCCTCGGTTGCCCTGGAGTTGAAAACCACATGATCCACGTGGCGAGTCCCAACAACTCTGCAGACTATCCTGTTCGCTTTCGAAAAATGATCGGAAGTCACCACGTCATGCAGATTCCAGACTACCGGCTTCCCGGCCTTGCGTCCGGCCAGTGCGCAAACGACAGCTGCTTTTTGCGAGTTTGCAAAAATCACGTCGTAGGGCTCTGCGTGATGAGCTACCTCTGTTGCGATGCGTCTTATTGCCGGGATGGCCGAGAGCCCCTTTAGCAGTTTGCTCGACGCGCTTACCTCCAGTATTTCTTGTCCGGCTGATGCAACATGTACATCCACTCCGCGCCGGATTAACTCTTGTTCGAACGGCCCCCCCTCAAAAACAAAAACCGAACAACCGTTGAAATGAGGAGCCAGGTCTGCAAGGTAGAGTTCCGCTCCGCCCAGTTCAGGAGAATGATCGACGAACAGGATCCTAGGTTCTGCCATGTAGCGCCTCTAGATAAACCTCTCTCGTTCGCCGGGCAACAACCGGCCACGAGTAATTCGACCTGGCGTACGCTCTGCAGGCATCAGCGGCTGGCAGGTCAGAGCTCCTGGTCACCAGACCCTGCAAATGCTGCGCGATGCTGTCTACGGTTGCATCTGAAAGAATTAATGATTTGTCGAGGTCGCTCACGATCTCCGGCATGCCTCCGACCGGAGATACAAGGCACGGGGTTCCGGAAGCCATGGACTCGACCACAATCAAACCAAATCCTTCTAATCCGGTGGATGGGACAATAGACAGGTCTGCGGCAGAATAAAAAGTCGGCAGGACGTCATCCGGCACAAACCCTTCCAGAATCACCTTCCCGTTCAGATGTGCGTCGGTAATTAATCGTTGTAGCGTTTCTTTTTCGGGTCCGGTTCCAGCTATGCGAACTTTTAGGCGCGGCTCAATATCCATGATTGGTTTGACCGCTTTGATCAGATTCTCCAATCCCATGCGCTTTGCAAGTCTTCGGACGGCAACGACAACAAACTCGTTCTTGTCCCAACCGAGTTGATCGCGGGCTTCGTGCTGCTCCGGTGCGGATCCGAATCGATCAATGTCAGCCCCTCCGGGGACAATTCTAATTCTTCCTCGATCGACATGGTATTCTTGCTCCAGAACACCTGCAAAAGCATGCGACAGAGTAATGAACAGGACGCCTCTTGAATAAACCGATGACTCGACTGCCTTCTTAACTGTGGTAGCCAGCTTGCCCGCTCCTTCCATCCCCGACTCCAACGCCCACGGACCATGAAAGTGAATAACCACCGGTTTGCCTCGCAGGTGATGACGGCAAAACCATGCGTATAGTGCAAAATGTACTGCAAAAACATCGGTCTCTGTTGATGAGACCGCACGACGCATGGCGCGACCTCGAGCAAGTAATGAGTCCGCCTCGCTGGACAGCCCCTCGATCCCCAGCAATTTCTTGTTCTCACCGATTACGAATCCACGTGGGGATACGCCAACAGCCGGGAAGACTCGATGCAGCTCTTCCATGACGCGATCCGATCCTCCACCGCTGTCCGCATCGAACCAACTCTTTCCGATGCTTAGAGTCTTAAGGGCAATGTCGTCGTTCAAGTCACCGCGACAGGATTGGATGATCGATACATCTTCGCGCACAGCGGCATAGACAGAAAAAACCAGAACAACATCCCTGACGCGCCGATGGCAATGTTCGAGGAAAACAGAACCAGAACAAGCGCAGAGCCGATTGATGCACTGATCACAGAAAAGTGATCGTCCTCACCCACCGATCTCCCAAGAGACTTGCGCATCAACAGACCCAGGCCCAACGCAAACAGGGCCGTGCCCGGCCAGCCGAGAGTAAGTGCTATCGCCAGATAACCCGAGTCAAACGTTCTTGTTTTTCCCCGCGATATTTTTGCCGCAGTGCCGAAATTCCCCAGCCCCAAACCGAGTGGCTCAGTCAGTATCCTCTGCGATGCGGCGCGATAAAGACCAAGTCTGGATTCGAAGCTATTGTCCTCGCCGAGATTTTCGAATGTTGCGAAACGCGCTTCCAGTCTCGCAAAGACGGCCGGCGAAACTATAAACGGCGCGCAGACAATCGCGGTTATTACCAGGATCGAAACCAGTCGCGCTTTTTGGGCGCCGCGGAGACGATAGATCATGTACGCCAGTCCAGCTATCCATCCGATCCATGCCGACCGGACGAGGGTTAGCAGCAGCGCAACATATCCCGGCACAGAGGAGAGACGTGGGAACGAACCCTTCCAATCAAACAGAACGAGCAGGCCTGCCATGAGATAGAGCGCGAGCGTGCCTGCGGAGTTGAGCGAGGCGAAGATTCTAAACTTGGTCGCCTCTGCTTTACCCATAGAGGAGGTCATTCCCGATTCCGACAACCAGAACATGTCCCATTCTGGCCCAGCGTAGTATTGCACAATTCCATAGACCCCAAGGAACAAGACTATCGAAGCAAACGATCGCAACACAACCTGGCGATACTTCGGATACTCGGACCAGGTCAGCACAACGTGGAAGGCAAATGCCAGTGGACAAAGCCACTGAAGAAAATCGAATATCGCAGCTTGAATGCCGACATTCACCAATCCTATCATAAATCCGTAGATGACTGCAAAAACTACTAACGTGAACGGGACGTAGGACCGGTGCAAAAGGTGGTTGCCGTTCCGGACGATAGTGAACAGGCAAAACAGCGTTACCAGAAACGGGGTGAGCATGATTGCACTGATGGACGTGAAGTATCCGAGATTGTAGTCCACCACTCTGCGAACCAGTGGTGTAACGACCCAGACCCACCAGACAAAGCCCATGTACAACTCCGGTCGTATCGCGTACAGCCATCCCGCGATAAACATTGCAAATCCGGGATAGACAAACTGCATCAAGTCCACTCGCCCTTTAAATAGGAGCAGGGCACACGCGGTTAGGCCAATCAGGACAAGCCCAATTAGCACGAATACCGTGTTGGGTCTGGCATATATCTCTCGTTGGGCGGTCAACTGGCTGGGGTTGCGGTTTCGAGTGCGAAGGTGCTTTCGTCGTACAGCCTGGTGGCGACTGATTTCGTGACTTCGTATATCCGTCGCCGATCTACCGGCTCAATAGACTCTACTCGAGCGTGGAAGATTTTGTCTGATTGCCGTTTGAAGTCCTGCACTTTTCCGGTTCGCGCCTCTGTCCCGCCACCTCCGGTAAGCTTTCTGATTTTGGCCTCGATCGAATCACTCCAGGCCAAATCGAGATCGCCAAACATTGTTCGAAAAGTTTCGACTGGTCGCAGACTCAGATCTTCATGACGGATGATGATCCAGTCGCGGTGTTCCTTTGCCTGTTCCAACAGCACATGGTGAACAATGGCCCACTGGACGCCTGCCGCCAATACGGGATCAGACCATTTCTCCTGTCGCATCCAGGGTTCTATATCCGGTGCTCCGTCACCCTTAAAAAAATCTTCGACCAACTGTTGTTGTTTGAGTAGCATGGGAGGGTATGGCCTCCATTTAACTCGTCGCAAGCTGGCGAAATACGAAAGTGGATGTTTTACAACCAGCACCGTACGGCAGTTGTAACGAGTGCTCAGGTAGTGTGCCATCAAGGGAGCGGTTGGATCCTTTATAAGGGAAACCTCTCTATTTCTATTGGCCCTGGCAAGCTTCAAATAGACGGCTCCTCTACCCCCAACTATGCGCTTAACGGTTCGCCGGAACAGAGGATCGTTCTTGTCAACGAACTTCGCAGTCTTGTAATCATACCGGAGGACCCGCTGGACAAAACCATCGATCCGCTTCTCTTCTTCGGATTCCAGTGACGGTCGAACATAGTACGTGTCGATGCCGAGTCCGCGAATTCCAACTCGCGGGTTAAACGGTTCGTGGATGTAGTCCACTTCCGACGGCGAACTAAGAATCTGCCCCACGAAGGTCGTTCCGCTCCGCGGTAGTCCTGTGACAAAAATCTTCCTGGTATCCTTTGGGTTCATTTTATCTGATCGTCGATTCTTCAATCAACGTGGTCATGCGGATGGCGATACCTTCCCAGGAATGGTGGTTCTGAAAGTAGTTCCGTGCTTTGGTTGTCATTTGCAATCGCAATTCCGGTGAATTGGCAAGCATGAACACGGAATCAGCAAACTCGCTACTATCATCATCGGCGGTCAGCCAAAAAGCATCAGTTGCTCTAAGCATTTGTTTCGGCGTTTGTTCGCCTCTCGTGGTGACAGTTGGAACACCGTGCTGGATTCCAACCAGAAATGAGCCCCGACGCTCAGCCACGCCGCCCGCAAAAGGTGCCAGATAGATATCCAGACTCGACATGAATGCAGAAACATCTCGTGGAGGTAGCTTACCAAGAGTTTGCAGTCTATCCGTTGATAGCACCCTCTCTACCTCGTCTGCTGAGGGGCCGACGTATAGGATTCGGAAATCTACGCCTCCCCTCTCCAACCTTTCCAGCGCCGATTGCACAAAATCAAATTGCCGGGTCGGATGGGCGGATCCGAATACGCCCAATGCGATTGTGTCATCGCTAACTCCGAGTTCTGCTCTTGCGACGTCTCGCGCCGTACCCACATCCGGAATGTTCGATCCGACCGGGAGGTGGAATATTTTCTCGGGGTCGGCCCTCTTGGAAATCGAGTTGATCCAATTCTCGGTCGAGACAAATATAATGTCTGCAACTGCAAGCAGCTGGCGAAGCGTTCGGCGCTGCCACGTTGTCATGATCGCGGTTTTCCAGCTCGTAACATCGACCCATCTTTCGTGGATCATTACAGCAATACTCGTTCGGGGAGACTTCCTTTTAATCATAGTAAGGGCCCGTGGCAGCGACGGAGCATAACCCCACTTTCCATAACTGAACGGATTGTATTGCAAGACGACTACGTCGGGTGCCCTGTCAACGACTGGCTTGACAACTTTTAGAATTCCCGAGGGCGATTCAATATCAAAGCTGGGTAGCACGTCGATCCCCTGGATCATTCCCCCTGGTGTCGAGCACAGAATTCTAACCTTATGGTTGTCCTTGAGCGCGTTCGCAAGGCAAAATGTATAGTCCCCGATCCCATCGATCTTCGGCGGAAGGACCGGAAAAACCAGGTCGATATTCATCCCACCGGCCTCGCCAACCTGTAAAACTCGTCTTGCTTTTCGACAAAAGCATTCATAGAGAAGGTTGACCTCGCAATGTGGTAACCATTTTTTCCGAGCTGATTTGCTTGCTCGTGATTCTCTGCAAAATGGTCCAGATTCTGTGCTAGCGTTGCGTCATCATGCGGATCCACAAGCGTAGCAAATTCCGGCAACGCGTATTCCGGAATGGCGCCGGCCGTGCTCCCGATTACTGGCCGCCCACAGGCTGCCGATTCCAACGTAACCAGTCCTGCAGGTTCATGCCACACAGACGGAAAGACAACAGCGCGGGCATTGAGAATCAGATTTGTGATTTCATCAGGTTTGAGCCAACCGTGCCACACGATCTTGTCGCTAATTCCGCTGGACTGAGCCAAGGCTTTGATCTTGGCAATTTCGTTCGGATTGCCGTCACCCGCTACATCAAGTATCACATTTGAACTTGCAAGTGCCATTGCTCGAACCAACCAATCGAGTCCCTTATGCTCAACTATGCGTCCGATAAAAACAAACCTCGCGGGCGACTTCGTTGGTGATTCACTGAACGGAAGGTTAATCTCGGGCGAGGGTGACCGCAGAACTTTGACGTTGCTTTCCGAACATCCAGCCTGTACCATTTGGCGCCGAACAAAATTGCTTACGGCCAGAGTTAGCATAGCATGCGATTGCTCAATCTCATCTCGGGTGTTGCGAAATCCGTTTGATAGCAATTTCGGTTTCCGGCTTCCGCAGTGGTCTGCGAGATGCCCCCAGGTGCATACCGCAAGTCCAAATTTTCTGTTGCAGGGTCGCCTCTGTCTCGTGAGGTACCGCGAGCCACTCGGACATCCGGCACTGTTGGTGTGAATCGTCCGCACAACGGGGATGTTCGTGGGAAGGATCTCTGGAAGTTTGGTGTGTATATGAAGAACATCCAAGCCTAAAGATTCGCCTGCATCAATGAGCTCTTTGGTACTGCTAACCTGAAGTCCTTCCTCCCCCAGCTCAACATCCGAAATTATGGATACGTCGCGCCCACGAATCTTTTGCGCCTCGGCAAGTCGATGCACGTAGGTTGCGATGCCACCTTTCGCGTTTAGGTTGGACGCAAAATGACCAATTCTTTGGGTCATTAATGTCCTCCCTGTAAGAGATGTTGACGAAGGTACTTTTGAAGTAACCTGTAAATCGCATCGGTCGAGCCTGTTGGCACGATGTGTCCCGTTACCCCGTCCTCGATAAGTTCTTTCATCCCGGTGTCTTCCGTGACAATGACCGGGATGCCACACGCCAGTGCCTCAGCGGGTGCATAAGCAAAACCATCCTCATACGTCGGATGCACAAACACATTGGCATCTTGCATGACGGGCAAAGGATCTCCAGGTTTGACGACGATTCGCCGGTCAGCGGCCATCGCGTCCTGCATATATTTCTTCATCCTTCGATTAGACCAACCTCCCACCATCCGCAACACCGCATTCTTATTGTCTAATTTCTTAAAAGCATCAATCAGCCGAGGGATTCCTTTTGTCGAGTCGACTCGACCTGCATAAGCAACAACGAATGGTTTGCCCTTGCAGTCGCGTGCGGCCGGCACAAAACGCGGATCAATTTCCATGTGCATTCGCTCAAGCTTATGCGGGTCGCAGCCACGATCGATGAAAGACTTTCGCACATACTCCGAGTGTACGACTATGGTATCTGCCATTTTGTACTCCTCGAGCGTTCTGGCAAGCTGACGGTCCGACAACCATGAATCAGAAAAACCAAAATCGCTATGTGCTCGATCGTGCAACATCCGAACATTCTCCACATGACTGTTTGCAGCAACCAGTCGCAGTTCTTTGCATCCCAGGCTCCGGGCCGCCTTAAAGCTGCGAAGCGATTTCCCTACAAAACCGGTAAAACTATTTATACGTCCGCGAAGCTTATTTGCAACGGCACTGTCAAACCGGGCAGAGTTGACGTCATCCTTCCACTTCAAACTGTAGCGCATTGGAGTATAGTCAAAAACTGGTTTGAGATATGACAAATCTATCACATCGACCGTTGCAGAAGGAGCATCATCCGAACCGGTGCAGAAATACCAGACAGGTTCTCCTTCCTGCACGGCGTCGCGGACAAGCTGAGCGAAGTGTTGACCCAGACCGCCATTCCCTAGACGTGAAGCACACGTAATTACATGCATCTTTTGCGCCAGCTAGTTGGGTTGCAGTTTTCTGTTAAACGGCAGGTTCCACATTACGGTGAACTCTCGTATCTCCTGATGACGCGCAACATAATGATTCCAATACGCTCGCTGGATGGCGATTACCATTGACTGACGAAGGCTGGGCTTTGCATTCGTCACCAAGTAGTTAAACTCCTGGATTTCGTCGCGGCAAATCGCTTCCGCGGTTGCGATTTCATCTTTTGTCAACACTTCCAACCAGCGGTTGGCTTTGCTACTATCAATGGGTTTATGCGCGGCTTTGTTGAAATCACTCGACGCCTCTTTAATCATGAACTTTTTGGAGTCTCGATAGAATTCTAACATGCTCTGTTCGAATGGTTCGTCAAGAAACTCACAAATCTGCTGCAGAGTCTCCTCAGGCTTTGCCACAAGGTCCTCATATCTAATGTCAATTCGCTGTTTGGCTGGAACGGAGTTCAGCAAAGTCGCGCGCCCGACTCGATGAGATTTTTCTCTGATGAGACAATTGATAACAGCCTGGTTGGTGTAGAACGATGTGTTCTGCATCGATAGTAACCCGCCGCGGGGATCGCGAGCCATATAGATAAATTTTGCGTTTGGAAACATTGCGTGAGCAACATCGCAGTAATAAAGAGTTCCCGGAGTCTTCTCACCCCATCGAGATTTCCCGTGTGCGTGAGCCCAGGAATTCATGGTCACGAGCAATGGATCGCGGAGGTTCGGCTGTTCAACGCTCTTGAGAGTTCTCGCAACCTCATTGACGTCGAACTTGTCAAGGTGGCCACAGTTCTCTCTAATGAACCGGTCAATAAACGACCACCATTCATCTCTTGAGTCTGTAGGCCGCTGCCAATTCTCAATGGGTATGCCAGCTATTTCATATCTGAAATAGTGCATCTCGTCCGGGATCGCGATCCGGGAATGCGCATTCAGCATCAAACGCAGCAACGTCGTCCCTGACCTGTTTGCGCCAACGATAAAAATGGGCCCTGCAGAGTGCTCAATCATCTAGACGCAGAGCTGTTGCTAATAGCATCACGAAGTACCAGCTTAAATGCAGATACCATTTTGTCGGGACGCAATTCCTCCCGGATTGCGGATCGGTCGAATGTTTGGTCCTGTCCCGCCATTTTGGACTGCACTAGTTGCGATAGTATTCGCTTCATACTTGTTGAATCCAAAGGATCGACCAAAAAAACACCGGGCTTATCGGAAACAAAATCTCTGTTCTCGCCGGTGGGTAGCGCAGCGATGATCGGTTTGTCTGTCGAGAGGTAGTCGTATGTTTTCGCCGCGATCCTGCCTCCTGGAGTGCCATCCTTACGATCGGGCAATGCCAGAAAAAGCAAATCCGCCGACCCCATTTCTTCAAGTAATTCACTCTTCCCTACAGGGGGCCTGACCTTCACAATATCGTGTAGTCCTGCTTCCTGGAGCACCCTCTTGACTAGTGCCTCCGGTCCATTCTTCCCAATTATGTGTAATTCGATTTTTCCTGATAGCTCTGGACTTTCTGTGATGATCTGTTTAATCGCTTCACCAATAAAAATGGGAGAGTGCGACCGAAAGTCAATCTCAACGAGTTTGTATGTCCCCGCATGTGCCCACAAGTCCGACAACATGGCCTTCGCCGGACTTCGAGACACAAAAGAAGACCAGCCTACCATGGTGCCGGTATAGAGGATTCGGTATATGCCATCGTCTCTGCTTGTCGATGGCGCCGACGAACCAAATGTGCTTTTCCGAATGAGATGGAATTTCGAATGATGCTTTGGATCTACTCGGCCTTTGGCCGCATCCATATTGAACTTGGACAGGTATATTACGGCCTGAGTATCGGTAGCAAAACTCCTCTCCAATTTCAATGCATAGTGGTAATGCCAACGAGTTGGTCGCTCTGGCCACATGTCGGAGCACGAAGGTGAGTCGTTCAGATTTAAAACGACAGGGACTTTTGTCGAGCGGGCGATATTTGTTGCGACCACGCCATCGGAAAACGGCATCGCGAACGCCAGGACAACATCTGGATCCAGTTCCTGAATTAAGGTGAGACTCTTGCTGGTCGCCGGACGAATCCAACTCCGCTGTCTATCTGGCACAACGAAGAACTTTTCCCATCGTCTTAACCGGAGTCGGTCCGTCCTATTATATAGGCCGTAACGAACATTGGATGGAACTCTATGGATTTTGGCGAACGATGAGTCCGGGTTGGGTGAAGAGGTGATCGCATGGATCTCGTAGTCCTCGGCAAGCCCCGATAGGACCGTTTTAACCCGCGAGCACAGTGGATAGGGATCCGGAGGAAACCTGTACGAGATTGCAAGTAGTCTCGGCTTCATTGGATGGAGGAGGCGCGAGCTGCGCGTGCGATTCCGTGGTTAGGGTAGCTGATACTGCAGGGCATGGTACGTCCAGAGACGTCCCTTGCGGTCAAGCAGCTCTTTGTATTGGCCCTGCTCAACCACGACTCCGTCCTCCATGACCACCACCCAGTCGGCATTTTCCAGGGTCGACAATCTGTGGGCAATTGCGATGACGGTCCTCCCGTCCATCAATCGTTCTAGCGACTGTTGAACAAGTTTTTCTGAGATCGAGTCCAGTGCACTTGTTGCTTCGTCAAGAATCAAAACCTCGGGATCGCGCAGCAGGGCGCGGGCGATCGCAAGCCGCTGACGTTGGCCACCTGAAATTCTAACACCACGATCACCAAGAATCGTGTTGAACTTGTTCGGCATTTCCTCGATGAATTCGCGCGCATTCGCCCTGTCCGCCGCTTCCACCACCTGAGAAAGGGGGACATTCTTTAGTCCGTAGGCAATGTTATTGGTAACGGTATCGTGAAAAATAAACGTGTCCTGCGAAACCACCGCGATTCGATTTCTAAGGGAGGCTACCGTAAACTCTCTTACGTCGATCCCGTCCCACAGCACAGCGCCCTCAACCGGATCATGGAAACGTGGGATAAGATCAACGACTGTTGTTTTCCCGGCACCAGACCCCCCCACTATAGCCACAGTGGATCCCCGCGCGATCTCGATATTCAGATTCCTCAGTACCAATTCGCCCGGATCGTACCCAAACGAAACGTCTTTGAGAACGATGGCATCCGAGAGTCGTGGGGTTTCTCTTGGCCCGTCAAGGATGTACGGTTTGTCCTCCTCGTTAAGCATCGCGCTCAAATTCTCAAAGGCTGCTCGGCTCTGGGCGAATTTTCCGCGCTCGTTGTTTATCTGCAAGATGCTGGGCATCATTCTGATCAATGCGAAAACGAATGTGAGCAGAAGTGCCACGTTTAGATCAAACCAGAGGATAGCCGCAAGAACAACGGCGACGAGAAGAACGGAGACCAATACTTGAACGATCGGTCTCACGAGTTCGCTTAGTTTTGCGGTACGAACTACTGCGTCTGCTACGCCCTGCGTCTCCTTGAGCAATCGCTCTCTTTCGTATTCCTGCGTGTTGAATGCAGCGACAGTCTTAATACCTGAAATGAATTCTGTTGCGGTCGAGACAAACTGCGACGACGACGAGGTAATAAGCCTTCCCTCTTTCCTGATGCCTCCGATAACGCGCGAGAGCGAGAGAGAGAGAATCAGGAAAAAAAGAGATACGACTAGCGTCAACTTCCACGAAATAAGGATCATCAACCCCAGATAGATGGCGATCATCGCTCCCTGTGACGCCATCACGGTGAGGGTGTTGAACGAGACAGCGACCCGGGACATTTCGTTGGTGAGGAGGTTAACGATATTGCCAGATCTGGTATTCGAGAAGTACGCGAGGGAAACACTTCTGAGCTGGTCGATGACCTTCATTCGCAAATCTTCCACCACCGATGCCCTACCCTTTATCCCGCAGAAGCTCGCCAGGTAGGAAAAAATCCCGCGAAGAAAGGTTGATATGATGATCACTCCGCATATGCGGATCATCCGGGCGGTCTTGTCCATCCCTACGCCCAGAATGTTTGCGTCTATCCACCCAATTCCGGTCGAAAACGAGTCACCCTCGGTGGACAGGTTTTGAAGGAACGGAATGATGAGTCCCACCCCGAGGCCCTCAAACGAGGCTGATAAGAGGGCAAATGCGATAGTGCCGACAAGCAGAACCCAATACTTCTTAAAGCTTGGCCCTACAAGCCTAACGAAGGTCTTATCCACGCGGGAATCCTCTCTCTAGGTTCTGTCAAGGATTCGCAAGGTGATCAGGATAACGCTTCCGATCGCTGCAATGGTTGATGTAACCGTTCGCAACGTAACACCATTACCCTTCGTTTTTTGCTCGACGACCAGCAGGTCTGCATCGTTGAGGCGTGGATACGGAGCGACCGATTCAAGAATATCTACGAGCTCCGCCTCATATACTAGCGCTCGACTACTGGAAGGCCCTCGATAGATCCGTACGGTGGTTATTACTTTTTCCCGCCCCGACTCGAACCGGGCGATATTGAGCACGGAAGCCAACTCGATAAAGTCCAGATCTCTTTCAATTTTCCAGAGCCCGGACTGATCTACGTTCCCCATAACATTGATGGTTATGGTGGGGTACCCTGGCCTCCAGTACTCATTTATGCTGTGGGTCTCGGACTGTGCGAGAAGGGAATTTGTGGGAAGAAGAACAATGCCCAGGACGAGCGCGGCGATCGCTCGAAGAAGATTGGCATTAGCCTTCAGAGTACGAATAGTCATATTTGTAATAGGCTCCCCCAGATTTTGCAACATCGTATTTGTTGAACACTAGTCCCGCGATGGTAACTCCCACGTTCTCCATCGCACTGACCGTTGTGTTCACCGCTCGCGGCGCGGTCTTATTTGCCGAAACGACAATCACAGCGGCGTCGCAGTGTGGAGCAATAACCAGTGCATCCGTGACAGCAAGAACGGGTGGCGAGTCGACAAGGATCTGGTCGTACTCCTCACGGAGTTTCTCAAACAATTTCGCTGTACGAGGCGAACCAATCAGCTCAGGAGGTGGGATATCGGTGTTTCCCGCCTGAAGTATAGACAGGTTTTCGATTTCGGTCTCCAGTGCCTCAAAATCGATTTCGCGATCCGGAGGTGCAACCAACATTTCACCAAGCCCGGAGGTTCGCGGTTGGCCAACAAGTTTGTGAACCGAGGGCCTTCGGAGATCAGCATCGATAAGCAACACCCGCTGCCCAGTTTGAGCAAGCGAGATTGCCAGGTTGGTGCATGTCACCGACTTGCCATCGGACGGTTCTGGGCTGGTGACAATTATTACCTTCGCGTCGGTGCTGTGTATGCCTTGCATAAGGTTTGTCCGGACCAATCGGTAATGTTCGGCGATCGGCGACCACGGGCTGTGCAGGGTCATGAGTGCAGAGCTTCTCTTCGTCCCATCGATCTCGACGGATTCTTTTCCATCAAAATCAGCGCGAATCTGACGACGCATGGACGGGATAATCCCAAGCAGGAGATATCCCATGTGCTCAATCTCGTCGGGCGTCTGCAATTGATTTTTCATTGCCCCACGCACAAACGCAAGACCCAATCCAAGCACGGTACCCAGTAGCAGGGATAGAATTATATTCGAATGAAGATCAGGACTAACCGGTTTCAACGGTAGTGCCGCGCGTCGTACCTGAGAAACATATCCGAGCTCTGCCTCTTCCTGCAGCCTGTAGCTCTGAAGATCTTCCATGTAGCCTAACTTACGCCCACGAATCATCTCGAGCTGCGTCTGGAACTGTGACGCTTCAAACGAAATGCTCGGTATAGCGTCTGCCTGCCTACTCAGTGTACCAAGCCTGCGCGTTGCTGATACCAGCCGAGACTTATCCGTTTCTATTTCAATTTCCAGTTTTCTTATTTCTGACTGAATCGACGCCGCAAACGACAGACCGCTGGTTGGATCAATCCCCAAGTCTATAGTCTCATTTAGCAGCTGTTGGGTAAGTGTTGCCTTTTCCCGCTGTAGCTGATCTCTTTCTGTGATGAGCGCCATGAGCTGTGGCTCTTGCTGCTCATTCCCCCGCAACGACGGATTATTCGTGTACCATGGGTCGATCTGTCTCTGGAGCTCGTCGATCCGTTCTTCCTTGTTACCAATCTGACGGCGAACGGACTCTGCCTGGCTCGAACCTAGTTTCGGGCTGGCGCTTCTCAGGTCCTGTCGTAGCTGTGTAAGCAAAGACTCCTTCGCTCGAATTCCACCCTGCAGCTCGTCAACAAGACTCTGCGTTTCCCAGTAATCGGAAATCGTTCGACTACCGTCCGCTCCCTGTGTAATCAAGTCGCGTGATCGAGAGTAGGCGGCGAATTCCTGCTGAAGGCTATCTTCCTCTGCCTGGCTGTGTCGAATCTGATCTGTTAGCCAGCCGGTAGCTTTCTGCAAACTTCGGCGTGATTCGTCGCGCACATGTTCCTCGTAGGCGCTTGCATAAAGGTTGGCAAGAATCTGTGCTTCCTGCGGATTAGATGATTGGGCAATCAGAACTAAAAGGCCTTCACGCTCGGCAGGTCTGAAAACCATGCGTTCCATTATCTGATCAACCAGACCTTCAATTCGATCTTGTGTCGAAGCAGCCGCGAACTCGAAAGTAGTCTCCATCGGTCGAGAGTCGAGGAGTTGGACATAGCCGCTTGAAACGCGGTGGGCAATCTCTCCACTCTCCGTTAGGATACCTATCTCGTTCGAAAGCGAAGGTGGCTCATGCGTCCCGACGTCGACTCCAGGCAAAGGCTTGGTTGCGGTAATGCTTACCACGCTGGAAGCCTGGTATTGAGGTGTAGCAAGAAGTGAGTAGGCTATGGCGAATGCCGTGCAACCTATCATAGTCAACAGGATTACCCATTTCCCATGACGAATTGTGTTCCAGATAGCTGAGAGATCGACGGGCGAATGCACCGGTCCAGCGGTCACGGCAGGAGGCGGCACCTGAGCGGGCTGGGTACCATTGTATCTGACGGGCTTATTCTGCATATCTGCTATTCGTGCCGGATGGGCGACTTAAGGGCGCTTCTACGCTCTAAATCGGCCAATGTTTGAAAAATACAAGAGAGTACCAATCTATTCTAATTGGCACCCTCCCCATTCAGGACAACCGGTATCGTTTTGGTAAGCAGAAATACATCCAACCAGAACGAACAGTGTCGGGCATGAGTGACATCCGTCCACACTCGCTCCGAGAAACTCAGGTTGTTCCGACCTGAAACCTGCCACAGGCCTGTGATTCCCGGCTTTGCAGAGAGAATTTCGTCCTCCATATCCAACATTTTTGGAACCTCGCTCTCAATATAGGCTCGTGGCCCTACAAGGCTCATTTCTCCTCGAAGTACGTTGACTAGCTGTGGTAACTCATCCAGGCTGAACCTTCTAAGGATTCTCCCAAAACGGGTCACTCTTGGATCGTTACGCAGTTTGTGAAATGTATTGTATTCGCGTCTGAGCACCGGATCTGCAGCCAAAATCCTCTCTAGCTCCTCCTCCGCGTCCAGTACCATCGTCCTGAACTTCCAAACGCTGAAGATCTTCCCATATTGCCCAAGTCGTGGCTGTTTGAACAATACCGGAGCACCAGAATCGAAATAAGAAATAACCGACAGCAGAAGAAGCACCGGGGAGAGGATTACTAGCAAGACGAGCGCGATCACAAAATCCAGCATCCGCTTCATCCATCTCTTGGTTAACCTCG
Organism: Rhodothermales bacterium; assembly: GCA_965224105.1. Taxonomy (GTDB): domain Bacteria; phylum Bacteroidota; class Rhodothermia; order Rhodothermales; family JABDKH01; genus CBDCYH01. The sequence continues at coordinate 107,963 of CBDCYH010000002.1, forward strand.
CCTCACATTCCCTAAGCCCGTGAACCAGGAGGGCATCGTGAACGGTCATCGTAGACCACCCGCCTGTCGATGATTGTTCAGGAATTACAAGAACTTCCTCGAACGATACGTTGAGTCTTGCACGTAGGGAGTTCAGAGAAATCAGATCAAGATCGGGCCGTGCGACTATCACGTATGGAATCCGACGGGCGCCTTCCTTCTGCCGGAAACGAACCCTGGTTGGAAATCTCCCAATGATGTTGTCCAGATTCTCATCATTTAGAACAGAGACAGCTTTCAGACCAAGTTCCGGGAAACGTTGCAGTGTTTGAAGGATGTACCTGCTTTGCAGAGAGTTCGCAACAACGAGGGCCGACTTGCCCCACCAGCGACGTTTTGAGAACAACATACGAACGGCGGTACGCATAATCGGTATCGACACAGAGGCTCCGGCTGCAAACATGAACGCCAACCGATTCTGCTGCTTCGTGAGGATCGTGAATATCTCACTCAGACCCACGATCACGAGCATCACCAAAGCGCACGCCAACACCGCTCGACTCATCTCGACCGCGGGGTGCCGCACCAGGCGGTGATACATTCCGGATAGCACGAGCGAACCAAGCACGGCAAACGCCAATGCTATCAAAACGAAAGATGCATCTTTAGTGGGATGAATCGCAACGTAGGCGAAGATCGAGGCAGCGATGAGCGCAATGATATCTCCCAGGAAAAGGGTAGCGAGAGACAGGTTGGGTCTCGTCTTTATTAGGCTCTTCGGTTTACTCGAAAACTGCGGTTCCCGAAACCTCTTCGGGGCAGGTGCCTCTCTATGTTTATCGAGGGGGTCTATGCCTGTTGATTTGTTGAGTCTCACTTTAGACATTCGCCCGAAAGTCCTCGTACTCGTCGAGAATGACTTGGTGAAACTCCTTAATAAATCTTTGCTTCGAAAAGCGCTCAGAATGATGCCTAATCGCTATTGGTGAGAATTTGTCCCTCACCATCTCAAATTCGCGCACGCACTCACAGAGCGATTCTTCCGTTTGATCTCCAAAAAACATTCCAGTCTGCCCAGAAACCACCGTCTCCAATGCGCCTCCCTTGCCATAGGCCAAAACTGGAGTGCCACAGGCCTGCGCCTCGACTGGTACTATCCCAAAATCCTCCTCAGCAGCAAAAATAAATGCTCGGGCGCTCTCCATGAGTCCCTTCACCGTGGCGTTGTCCTGAAACCCCAACAGTTCGACATTAAGTCCAGCTTTCGATCTAATTCTTTCCATCTCCGGACCATCACCAACAACAACCAATTTTTGGTTGGGCAACTTGGCAAAAGCAGACACTATGAGATCAATTTTCTTGTACGGGACTAACCGCGAAACTGTGAGATAGTAGTCGTCCTTCGATTCTTTCAGTGTGAAGCGATCCGTATCTACCGGCGGATAGACAACCTTCGATTTCCGTCTATACGTCTTCCAGATTCGGCGTGCTACGTACCGAGAGTTGGCCACGTAGGCATCAACTCTGTTTGCAGTGGAGACATCGTATTGCCTCATGTAATGCAAGATCAACCTCGCGACGGCACTCTTCAGCCCTTTTCGGTAACCACCCGTTTCCAGATACTGGAAATACAAGTCCCAGGCGTACCTGATCGGACTGTGGACATAACTCAGATGAAACTGATCTGCGCGCGTCAACACCCCTTTTGCGACGACATAGCTCGAAGAAACCACGGCATCATGTTTTGTTAGATCAAACTGCTCTATCGCAAGGGGGGCGAATGGCAAATACGCACGATAACTTTTGCGCGAAAAAGGTAACCGCTGAATAAAAGACGTTGAGACTTCCCTGCCATCCAAAAACTTCCGATCCTCATCAGAAAGGAATTCGATTAGGCTGTAGATCTCTGCGTCCGGGAGGACCTTGAGCATTTGCTCCAGCACTCGCTCCGCTCCGGCATAGACTGGCAGCCAATCGTGGACCAGTGCAGGACTGGAGAACGGCAGTGGGCGCGCGGGCACAAGTGAGTGTATGTTGGAGGAATTTTGCAGGATATTGGGGGTCGCAACAAATCTATCCTAGTTGTCGGCAGAACATAGCTAAACCAAAAAACTTTGTCTGATTAGAATAGGTTATCAGACAATAAAGCTTTCGCTGTCAGTCATCTTTCTGCAAGGGAGGTGCGAGTCCCAATACACGCATAGTGCCAAGCTGGCCTATCGGCTGGCGCGCACTATTTTTTCATCGACTTAATGATAGAAAGTTGACTAATGACCGATACTACAGGGTACTGGATTATGGTTGATGAGATCTCCGATAAATTTAGTATTTACAGGGTTTAACCGCAATGAACGTCCCGATTTGCGTCACCAGGTCAGATGCGCCCATGATCATATTTTACTAGTTGACGTACGCCCCGAATCAGGAAAGTAATGTGACCCCTCTGTCCAAATCAGTAACCCAATCGTCCTTTGTCCTAGTCGGCGAGCAATCTTTGCTCATTCAGTGCGCATCGATGCTCCAGACGGCTGGGGGCTCGATTGCGGCAGTTTTTACTCGAAACGAGTCCATCCATGATTGGTCCAGGAATGCGTCAGTCGAATCGTTTGATACGAATGAGATCGAGGCTGAAACCAGGACTCTTCAGTTTGACTACCTACTGAGCATTGCAAACTTCGCCATCATCGAAGATGCTGTGCTTTCCAGAGCCTCGATTGGATGCGTGAATTTCCACGATGGCCCCCTGCCTGAATATGCAGGTCTCAACACGCCAGCTTGGGCGATTATCGCCGGAGAAAAAAAGTGGGCCATCACGTGGCACGTGATGGATGCCGGTATCGATACTGGCAGAATTGTTCACCGCCACCCTATCGAAATTGCGGAAAACGAAACTAGCTTCTCGCTCAATACAAAATGTTATGGCGCTGCGATAGACTCCTTCCCTACAGTATTGGAGAATATCTCGAACCCATCATTTAAACCCTCCGCTCAGGAAGAGAAGCCCAGAGTTTACTGCGCAAAGTCAAAAAGACCAGAGTTCAATGGATTGCTGGATTTCCAAAAAACCGCGGGAGAAATTGACCAGTTAGTTCGTGCTTTGGATTTCGGTAACTACGACAACCCGCTGGCCGTTCCAAAAATATTTGCTGGGGATTCCCTGTATCAGGTAACATCAGCCAGGATTCTTCCGCGGCATTCCAGCGAGACTCCAGGTACGGTGCTCTCCACTGGTCCAGTTGTAATCTCGACCGCGTCGAACGATATCGAGCTGGGACTTTCGAAATTCAATGCCAACCAACCAGAGGAGCCCACTGCACCTTCGTTGCCTGTTGGTCTGGTGATTCAACCACCGGACGAGATCTGCACAACGGCGGTACTCAAGCAACTAGTAAAATCAGCAAAATCAGAACCGGCGCTCATTCGATTATTGCGGGAGCCGGTTCCCGCAACGTTGCCACACTGGTCGGGAAGAGACGCGATCAATCGGAGTGGCACTACGATTACAAGCAACCTTGGTGCGATTCCGACAGACCAGGCAGTCGCGCTTATCATTAGCTACCTATCCCGTCTCACCGGACAGTCCAGCATTGATGTTGCAACTACGTACCCAGGTCATCCCCTTTTCGGGAATACGATTCCGCACCGCTTCGCCATTGACGAATCACAACCACTGGAAAAAAGCCTGAAGCGCATCGCGAAGACGCTTAATACGGCGCAACCAGTGACGGCGGATTTTCAAGCACGATATCCCACACTTCATCTTCGAACTAATATCGTCGTGGGAACGGAGAAGCCCGATGCCCCAATCGATGCCGACCTTTTCGTTTGCGTACCTCAGGACGGCTCGGTTGAATGGGTCTCTAATGGGACCCTGAAGCCGCGGGATCTTGAACGGATGGCGAAAGATCTAACCAGATTAGAGGCTTTTGATGCCGGTACCCCTCTAAAAGATTTCCCCCTGGTCCAGCAAGAAGCGCAAGACGAATTACTTGAGAGGTGGTCCGGACCGGATGCTGAATTTGACCAATCGCTCCGTGTTGAAGAAATCATCGATGAAGTAACCGATGTCAATCCCGATGGTATCGCATTGCGTTGCGCCAATCGGGTCGTAACGTATGGACAGCTGAAGTCGGAATCAGATGCTGTTGCCTTGGGCCTGTCGGCAGTCCTGGACGAGACTGATGAATGGGTGGGTGTGCATATGCACCGCGGCAGCGATATGGTGATTGCCCTGCTCGGAATAATGAAATCCGGGCGGGCCTATGTGCCGCTCGATCCCTCATTCCCGGCAGAAAGGCTCCGCCATATGGTTGAAGACAGTGGGTTATCGCTAGCGATCTGTTCGAGCTCCACGCCCGTCAAGGGTTTGTCTGTAAGCACGACCACGCTTCAAAAACTTCGCACGATGCCTCCCTCCAATCCCCGCGCGTCGAAGTCAGACCTCGCTTACATGATTTACACATCGGGAAGCACCGGTCGCCCCAAAGGTGTTCGTGTAACTCATTCGAACGTCGTTAATTTCTTCCAGGCGATGGATCTGACCGTACCCGTTGAACCAGGCAAGCGCTGGTGTGCAGTCACCAGCTTGTCCTTTGATATTTCGGTTCTGGAACTGCTATGGACATTGACGAGGCAGCTGGAGGTTGTTGTTTTCTCTGGTGAAAGTATTGAACTGCATAACCCAGCGGAGGACCCCGGTAACCCGAAACAGAAACTTGATTTCAGCCTCTTTTACTTTTCCTCTTACACTGCAGGCCAGACCGGCTCGAAGCAATACAGAGTCTTACTCGATGGAGCCCGATACGCAGATGCCAATGGTTTTCTAGCCGTTTGGACACCTGAGAGACACTTCCACGAATTCGGCGGGCTGTATCCAAACCCTGCAACGACGAGTGCCGCGCTGGCAACAATAACGAACAACGTGAGGCTCCGCGCCGGTAGTTGTGTGTCGCCCCTGCACCATGTTCTCCGGCTGACTGAGGAATGGTCCGTTGTCGACAACCTGTCTGACGGCCGTGTTGATATTTCGTTTGCTGCTGGCTGGCAACCCAATGATTTTGTATTGCAGCCACAGAATTACGCCGACCGCAAAGAAATAATGTTTGCACAAATTGAGGATGTGCAAAAACTTTGGGCTGGAGAAACCATGTCTTTCGCTGATGCGCAGGGAAAGGAAGTCGAGTTGTCGATCCGTCCGCAACCGGTTCAACGCGAGCTCGACGTGTGGATTACCGCTGCCAGCAACCCGGAGACTTTCGAGATGGCGGGAGTCAAGGGTTACAATATCCTCACGCACCTGTTGGGGCAAACTACGCAGGACCTTGCAGCCAAGATTGAAATCTATCGCAACGCGCGCGAGTCGGCAGGCCTGGACCCCACCACGGGCAAAGTCACGCTGATGCTCCATACGTTTGTCGGGGAAGATCGCGACAAGGTCAAAGAGACCGTTCGTGGCCCCATGAAGGACTACCTCAGGAGCTCCCTGGGTCTGATAAAAGCTGCGGCATGGCAATTCCCCACCTTCAAGCAAAAAACGACGGATGCAGAAGGGAAATTCTCGATGGACCAATTGTCGCCGGAAGACGCTGAAACGATCCTGGATTATTCGTTCGACCGCTACTTCGAAACCAGTGGCCTTTTTGGGACTGTTGATGAATGTTGCGCCACGGCGCGAGCCATCTCAGAATCGGGTGTAGATGAAATTGCGTGTCTTATCGATTTCGGAATCGATGTTGATACCGTCCTGAGTCATCTGCCACAACTCAAACAGGTGAAAGACACCTTCACCGCGGACTCCGGGGCACTGACGTCTCTGGCATCTACTATTCTCGATACCAAAGCAGATTACCTGCAATGCACTCCTTCGCTAGCAAGGATGTTGCTTGCAGATGCGGATGGGAACAAGGCCCTGCAATCACTGAACCGGCTACTTGTTGGTGGTGAAGCTCTGCCTTCGTCATTGGCTTCGGAGCTAAGAGAGCATTGCGCAGAAATATCCAACATGTACGGTCCTACCGAGACTACGATCTGGTCTTCCGTGATGGACGTGCAGGAGCTGGGTGGAACGTCGACTGTACCGATTGGAAAGCCAGTTGCGAACACCCAATTCTACATTCTTGACGACCAAAAACGACTATTGCCACCCGGGATCCCTGGCACGTTGCACATTGGAGGTGCTGGTGTCACCGGCGGGTACCACAAGCGGGATGTATTGAACAGAGAGAGGTTTACCTCGATCGATGGGCTGGCAAACGGCCGAGTGTATAATACTGGCGACCTTGTTGTCGCCGACGACGACGGTGTCTTCCATTTCCTCGGCCGAGAAGATTTCCAGGTCAAGATTCGCGGTTATCGCATTGAGCTTGGAGACATTGAATCAGCCCTTACACGGCATACCTCCGTCAAATCAGCCGTCATAACCGCTTCATCCCCCGAGCTTGCAACCTTGATAGCGTACTTCATCCCAGAGGGTGAGGTGAACATCGATCACGGGCATTTACAAACACACCTTGCGGACCTACTCCCTGAGTACATGGTCCCCAGCAAATTTATCCAGGTGCACGAGTTTCCGCTTACTCCCAACAAGAAAATCGATCGCGCTGCTCTGGCAAAACTGCAGGACGGACGAGGACGCTCGGACGCTCGCCAAGGCTCCGTTTCAAAGAGCAGCGAACCTACGCCTTCGATGATAAGCACATCGGGCGATGTCGAGGGTATCATCCGTTCGATATGGATCGACCTATTGCAAACCGATGCGGTAGGCCTGGATGACAATTTCTTCGACATTGGCGGACATTCCCTTCTTGCAGTACAGGTAAATGCACGCCTTCAAGAGCAGATCTCATCCCAAATCTCGCTAATAGATTTGTTTCGCTTCCCGACCATCCGCTCTTTAGCAAACCATCTCGCGAGCCAGGGTGGTGCAAATGTGGAGGATTCCAAGGCGACATCAACCGGCTCGTCCCGTGCGGCCAAGAGGAAACGAGCACGCCTGCGCAGACACTAGTGTCTATATCGGCATTGCCTCTCTACCCAACTTATCAGCCTTGTGCGAGACGTTCTCGGGTCGGATGAGAGAGTAAATCCCTTTGTACAGAGGCCAACCAAGGAACCGAGGCATCCAGCGGAGGCAAAAAAGTTGAACTATGCCGCGCAGGGAAAATCTCGGATAGTCCGGACTGTTAATGATCTTTTTTGCTTCTTCCCACCGCCCGTTCAGCATAAAATCGCCAACGCCTTGCCGCGTTAGAATCGACATCGCGCGTGCTCTGGTTGCTTCCACCTCTGGGCTAACAGTTTTATCCAACAGTGCCAGGGCCAGATCGCCAAAACCGTGGATGGACTCCGTGATACGATCAGAGTGATGTCGGATTTCGGAAACGACATCCGGGCAATAGACAAAGGATGCTCCCTGCGACGCGAGCCTGATAAAGAATTCCGTGTCCTCCTTAATTAGGTTCGATTGGTAACGAGCAGAGCGAAAGACTGCCGTCTTGACCAACGCGGACGCCGGCGATACAGCGACATCCCAGGCAGCCTGCTCGGCCTCCAGCGCAGACAATCTACTGGACCTGATACTGGACCGTCGAAAATGATCGTGATACAAATTCGACTTTTCTTTTTGCACCTCTCCATCTTCATTGATGATCAGATGGTTCCCAAAAACAACATCCCCAGTATCTGAAAGTGCCACGAGCTTTTCGACGCCATCAGACAGGAGGCGGTCATCGTCACCGATAAAAATTACGTACTCTCCTGAGGCGGCATCGGCGATGAGGTTGCAGTTTTCTGCTACTCCCACGTTGATCTCGTTCGCCCTCACCTTGATTCTGGAATCATCCCGCGCAGCCGCGACACACCATTCGTAAATAGATTTCGTTATCCCGGCATTCGAATGCGGATTCTGCGAAAGAATGATCTCAATCTCGTCGTGGGTTTGTGCCTTGCACGATTCGAGCGCTTCCTCAAGAAATCGCATGCGACGATAGACCGGTATTCCTATAGTTACAAGCACAGATCCTAATCAGCTAGATCGAGTTTGACTTTACGTGCATAAAACGCTTCCGCCCTACCGGTCAAAGAACCACATTCCATGGCACGAATAGCCATCAGTCCGTGAAACAGATCTTCGCGGAACCAATGCTTCGATCTTTGACTCGCGAATGCCCGTTGCAAGTAGCTAACTTTTTTCTCTGCATCGTCCAGGCTCAACTCTACGAAAACGTTTGGGTGGCCCAGGTCACCATCGAATTTGGGTATCTCGTACCCGAGAATCAGGTGACTTCGAAACGTATTCCATACCAGGTTCGCAGCAACCTTATGATCCTGATGTTTGTCGTTTTGCTGGTGACAAAAAATGAGATCCGGTTGAGACGGCTTGAGTGACTTTTCAAAAAAGGTCTTTATCTCGCTCCACTGCTCGGGAAAAAAACCATCACGAAAACCCGGTAGAAGGATGTTGGGATTGGCATTTGGACCGAGGAAAAGCTCGGCAGCTGCCCGCGCCTCATCCGCTCTTTCACCCGAACCACTGAGAACACACCATGTGATTTCAGCCGACGGGTATTTTCTTGACAAAGACAGGACTGTTCCGCCAACTCCAATTTCAATATCGTCTGAATGGGCACCAATGAAGAGAATCCTTGGCGTCCGATTTGTCGGAAAGTCGAGTGCCAGGGTTGTCATCAACCTACCACAGCATTTACACTTCTTGTCTGTGTTCGATCTTTGTCCCACACAAGCCACGGAGCCTGCCCTGAAGCATACAGGTCGTCCAGTATCTGTTTCTCCTTGAACGTATCCATGCACGCCCAGAAGCCGTCGAACTCATACGAGACAAGCTGATTCACTTCGATGAGTCTGCGGAACGGCTCTTCGACCAGTTCCTCGCCCGGACGCATGTAGTTGAATATCTCGTTCTTGAGAATAAAGAAACCTCCATTGATCCGGATGTTCTCTTCTGCCACGGTGTTAATACTGGTAACCGTTCCGTCGCGACCGCTTTGGATCACGTGGAAACTCTGGTTGGGCGTAATCCCAATGAAACTCGCCACTTTGTCCTTTGCCAGGAAGAACGCTTCCATGTCGGGTAGGTGTAGGTCCGACAGACCGTCAGAATAGTTGCAAAGGAATACTTCTTCGTCCTCGAGGTATTCTCTCACCGCCATTAACCGTTCCCCGACGCACGAGTTAAGTCCCGTGTCGACAAAGGTAATCCGCCAATCCTGGATATCGGATGCCAGCAGCTCTACCGACTTCCCTCCATCCGAGAGAACGAAGTCATTCGAAACAGCCTCATTGTAATTCAGGAAATAGTCCTTAATTACATTTGCTTGATATCCCAGACATAGGATGAAGTCCTTGTGGCCGTAGTGAGCGTAGTATTTCATGACGTGCCAAAGGATTGGGTGGTATCCAACGGGTACCATCGGCTTCGGAATACTTTCTGAGTAGTCCCGGAGTCGCATGCCCAAGCCGCCGCAGAAAAGGACCACCTTCATTTGACCAACCGTCTAAAATGCATACAGATAACAAATCCAGAATCGACGAAAATAGCCATTAGTTTAGATATTAGCCGTTCCTCCTAACCCACTCATGCGTAAGGATGTCATGAAATCAGCCATCCTAAATCAAATGGCTAATTGTATTTACGGAAAACAGGCTTTACTGACGGACCTTCCAGGTAGTCTTCGACGTCTCCATCGAGGGCCTTCTTGTAAACCGGAAGGAACTGGTCAACCGCAGCAATCGTCTTGTCGATATCGTCTTCCGAGTGGGAGTAACAGACGACGAAAGAGGGTCCGAGGATTCCCCGTCGAACCATTTCTTGCATAAACAACGTGCGGAAGGGTTGGGAGGGTTGGCCTTCGAGATCTTTCGTTGTAAAAACCAGGTTGCACGGCCTCCCTTCCACGCCCACAAAACCCTCGAGGCCATGACGACGGACACTATCCAACACTCCTTTGGCAAGTCGCTCGCCTCGAGCGTATAACGTTTCAATAACCGGAAACTGTTCGTAACAATCGATGGTGGCCATAGCTGCTGCAAGCGAGTGGTTTTCTGCTCCGTGCGTGGAAGACAACAAGAACACTTTTTCTTTATCGTGCAGGATTCCACCGAGGTCCATTATTTCCCGTCGTCCAATCAATGCTGACACAGCGAAGCCATTGGCAAGTCCTTTCCCGAGTGTGGACAGATCGGGCGTGACTCCGTATTCACTTTGCGCGCCGCCCAGGCTCCAGCGAAATCCGGTAATCATTTCGTCGAAAATCAGTATCGCACCATTTCTATGGGCGAGTTCTTTCACGCTCTGCAAGTAGCCGGGCTTTGGCTCTACCCCGCGCGCTGCCTCCATGATGACGCACGATATCTGATCGGGGTAACTCTCGAAAACATGGGCCAAGGAGTCGAGATCGTTGTAGTCAAAATGAATCGCCTCCGAATCGAACCGTGACGGTATACCACCCGGCATTCCCGTTTTTACAATAAACCAATCGTTGTACGAAATGAAGGGGTTTTGCCGGCAAAGAGCGACAAGGTCTCTTCCGGTATGCGCGCGCGCCAACTTGATTGCGGCGGTCGTTGTGGTCGAGCCATCTTTTGCAAACTTCACCTGGTCCGCAGCGGGATACAGAGCCAGGATTCGCTCCGCCAAATCTCCCTCGAGAACGGAGGGCCGGGTGAAATTCGAACCGTTTGCTAACTCAGCCCGAACAGCCTCCACAACGGGTTCGAACGCGTGTCCAAGCGTTACCGCCCGTAGACCCATCCCGTATTCTATATACTCCGATCCATCTACGTCCCAAACGCGAGCGCCTTTGCCCCTGACTAAAAGTGGCGGCGCATTGAGCGGGTACTGATCGTCACCCTTGGCGTACGTATGCGCTCCGCCCGGTATCAGATTGTGTGCTCGTTCCTGCAGGGCCCGAGCGCGTTTGCTAATACCGGTATTTGCGTCATCCGTCATAATCCTACTCGTTGATTCGCGACAGGAGGTTGTTCCGCTCTAAAATGCGGGCTGCTCGATCCAAATCGGTCAAACTATATCCGCTTTTCTCCGCGATATCGAGAATTGAAGATGTCCCGTCACTTTGATTAAGCAGCCACAGAAGTTTCATCTGCATAGATTTGGGGTCGGCCGCGCCGCCAATTTCGCTGTACAGCCCGCGTTTGCCCAACTGTGGCTCACCCTCCGGCTCTAGATTTTGCCAACGACAATCAACATCCAGCGACTCCAATATCTGAACGACGATCCGAAAACTCTCTTCCAGCGCCGTGGGTGATATGAACGATAAATTGTCAGCTGATGTGTGGTATTCGGGAAAAGTGCCCCACTGACTACGGGACAGGCAACCTGCATCGAGGCCGAAACCTGGTGAGGAATACTGCCGCTCGTCGTAGCCGTACGGGGAAAACGGTACCATTCCGTAGGGCATGCCGGAGTTTCTTAACACGCATCGAACAGTCCTATCGAGGTTCGATAAGGCATCACGGGACTTCTTGTAGGTGATCGGGCCTTCGTCACCAAGGTTTGCAAGAATTAGTACGTGTTTGATTCGGGAAATCACATCTCTATTGCGCGCAAGCCACGAGATCGCGCCGATGGTACCTGGTGCGAAGATGAATCTAAACGTGTACTCCGTTTCTATTCCGCGCATCATCCGCGCGACGTACGTCGCCACCGCAATCCCGGATAAATTGTCATTCGCAAGAGACGGATGACACGAATGGGCACTAATGAGAATTTCTTCGTGACGCCGCCCGGGAAGTACTGCCTCCCCGTACGTAAGAGAACCTGGCGACAGGCTCGAATCTATCACGGCATGGTACTTTCCGGGAATCAGATTCTCCCTGACTGCATGTGGCAAACAAAAACCCCAGTCCTCTTTGTAGTAAGACGTGCGGTAAGGGATGAGGTCGGGCAAGTCGGGCAACGAATGCAGATGTCCCTGAAGGTCATCCAAATCAATGTGGATGTCGACCGGAGCGCTGTAGTTGACGACCGACAGGTTGGAATCCTTAAAATCGATAACTGTGGATCCATCGGGTGCCGTAAGATGCGCGCCGGTGATGTTCCACTCATTCGGAATTGTCCAGTCGAGCACCTTGTCGCCTGTTGGTACTTCCGTCAATTCCAGATCGCAGATGTTGGAAACGTGTTGGAGAGTTTCTCGGAGGCCGTTACCCGTAATGCTTCGACAAATCGGAAATAGCGTCTCGGCAAAAGCAAATAGATCTGTGCCAATCTGCCCGCGCTCGATATCGTTTGCCCATGTCATCAGACTGGATCGTAGTCAGGATAAGATGCATCCCGCTCATTGATTACGATCACGTCGCGCGGCCACTTGATACCAAACAGTGAATCGTCGAAGCGAACCCCTGCCCCAGCCTTTGGTTCGTACCGCTCCGAGATGTGATAGAAAACTTCGGTGTTATCCTCCAGGGTGATGAATCCATGCGCACAGCCCTTGGGCACGTACAACGCGTTTCGTTCCTCAGCGGAGAGCGTGACACCGTAGTGTTGGAGATACGTGACGGATCCCGGCCGTAGGTCGATGATCACATCATAAATCGACCCGGCAGTGCACCGAACAATTTTGGTCTCCTCATGCGGAGGTCGTTGGTAATGCATCCCGCGCAGGGTCCCGGCGGAGTGGTTGAATGAGATACTGCATTGTTCTAGCTGCGTGTCCAGACCATTTTCATCCAGCTCATCCCTCGACCAAGTCCGTGCAAAAAAGCCGCGCTCATCGTGATGGCGCTCAACCGTGATTACGTACGCACCAACCAAATCAACTGGCGTAAAAATCATTCAAATACCGTGACTTCGGGGATCGGGACAACAAATTTACCACCCCAACTTCGGATGTCTGCCATCTGCGACATTATCTCGTCTTTGAAATTCCATGGCAAAATAAGAACGAAGTCAGGCTGCGTTTCGCGAATTTTGTCTGGATGGTATATGGGGATTCTTGTACCGGGGAGAAATCTGCCCTGTTTGTACGGATTCCGGTCTACGGTATAGCTGATGAAGTCGGTTCTGACGCCGCAGTAGTTTAGCAAGGTGTTGCCTTTGCCTGGGGCTCCATAACCTGCGACTTGCAGGCCTCGCCGTTTCGCGTCGATCAGGAAATCCAACAGCTTCCGCTTGGTTTCCTTAACCTGTTCGGCGAAGGAGGCGTAGGTGGCGAGATCGTCAAACTTGTTTTCCATTTCGAGTTGTCGCAGTTCGGCGATGGCTACGCTATCCTCCCTTGGGTCGTCCTTGTGGCACGCATAGATCCGAACCGAACCGCCATGGGTGCTGAGCTCGTCAACGTCGAAGAGTCTCAATCCGTGGTGCTCAAAGATTTTGTCAACGGATAAGATCGAGAAGTAGCCGAAGTGCTCATGATAAATGGTGTCGAACTGATTCTCCTCCATCAAGCGAAGCAGGTGCGGAAATTCCATTGTAATAAAACCATTCTCGGCTAGAACGATTTTCATACCTTTTACGAAGGAATTCAGGTTGGGCACCTGGGCCAGGACGTTGTTCCCCAGTAGCAAATCGGCCTTCAGCCCTTCGCTTACCAGTTGTCTGGCGGTGGCCTCATTAAAAAATTCTACACGGGTTTCGACCCCGTTCTCGATCGCAACCTTGGCGACGTTTTCCGCCGGTTCAATCCCAAGACATGGGATCCCGTCCTCGACAAAATATTGCAGCAGGTAACCGTCGTTGCTCGCTATTTCCATGACGAAGCTGTTGACGTTAATTCCACGCTCGGCCTGCATCTTCTTTACATATGCTTTCGAGTGTGCTAGCCAGGACTCAGCGTAAGAGGAAAAGTAGGCGTACTCCGTAAAAATATGTTCAGGACCAACATAGTCATCCAGCTGCACGAGGAAACAGTTTTCACATACGAAGGCATGGAGCGGATAGAACGGCTCCATCTCATTGAGCTTATCCGCCGGCACGTAACTCTCACAAAGGGGTGACATGCCCAGATCCGCGAAGCTGTATTTAAGAGGTGTTTCGCAAAACCTGCATATGAGGCCGGGTACCTCGCGGATGTCCGGAAGCATTTCCGTTTTTGTTGTTGATTCAACGTGCATTCGAACTATCCTGTTACGTTCGTCTCTTTTTGCCATCGCAAATCACGACCAAGCTCTCCAGATTGCAGGAGATTGTTGATTGTGTGAATGCGACGGTAGCGCGACCCTTCGAAGTCTTCGAGGGTCAGGCCGGAGTCTTTTAAGGCAGCATACACTTCTTCTGCACCCCGTTTTGCTGTCCATGCCGGTGTAAACTTCGGGAGGGCATTTTTGATTTTACCGAAATCTACCTGGTAAGATCTCTTGTCAGGACTACCTCCCTCGGCAAAGGCGACGTCGCAGTTTGGGACAACCTCGCCAACAATGCGCGCTATCTCTCGAATTTGATAGTTCTCATCCGATCTGCCCACATTAAAAGCTTCATTGTGGACAACCTCACGATCTGCCTCAAGTGTCGCCAGGAACGCCCGCGAGATGTCTTCGATATGGACAATCGGACGCCAGGGTGTACCATCACTCTTGATGAATATTCTTCCTGTGGTAATAGCCCAGGCTACCAGGTTATTGAGGACTAAATCAAACCGTAGCATGGGAGACATACCGTATGCCGTTGCATTTCGCAGATAGGTTGGGCTAAATGAATCATCCGCAAGTGGCATGATGTCCCTTTCGGCGAGTACCTTCGCGCGACCATAGGGAGTCACCGGGTTAAAGTCTGCCGTCTCAACCACGGCATCCTCTCCGGCCGCACCATAGAGACTGCACGACGATGAAAACAAAAATCTCTGTACGCCCGCTTCCTTTGCCATCTCCGCCAGCCTGACCGATCCAAGGTGGTTGATCTCGTAAGTAAGATCAGGGTCGAGATTGCCCAGTGGATCGTTCGAAAGGTTAGCAAGGTGGATGACCGCGTCGAATCCGCGTAGATCGGAGACGGCTACATCGCGCACGTCCTTTGTCAACGATGGGACTTCTACGATGTCCGATTCGTTGAACGTACAGTCTCTGAACAGGTTGGAGTCAATTCCAACAATTTCGTGACCGGCCTTTAGCAACATGGGAGTCATGATTGCCCCGATGTAGCCTCTGTGGCCAGTAAGGAAAACCTTCATGTTTCCGGCGGGATGTCTATTGGTTGAACCAGCGCCAAGCAGGTAAGACCGGTCGGCACCAAGCTATAGTATCGGCGAAGAATCGGCGGAGTTAGGTTTCCTGAAAGGCCTACGAGTTAAGGCGCTGGGAATCGTCATGGATTCCTCCAAATCCCCAATAATTCTCCGGACCTGGTACAATTAAGCGGCTCAAATACTTCAGGTGCAAGGTCCTTTTGATTACGGCTGTCCTGCAACTCCTCTTATCACGATCGGAGAGTTCCGATCTTTTTATTGCCTTGAGATATTGAACCGGCCATCTCCATGGGGGTGTGAGCAGTCGACCGACATCTGTACCTTTGACAAGTCTCACGTAGTCCCGCCGAGATCGGTCGAAGCTGTGCGTATCAACGCGACGAATAAACTGTTTGCTTTCGAGCATCACCAACTTACCGCGGAGAGCGAGCTCGGCGAGCAAGAGTCGATCTGATCCATCTTTTTGATGGAGTTTTGTTTCTAGCAGGGCTTCTCTTCTTATGAGTCCATAAATTATCGTCCCGACATTCTCGTCCTTGAGCACTGCAACAAATCTCTTGGTCGGGTCATTTGAATGCAAATCCGGATTGAATTCGATCGGACTGGAGTCGGTTTGTCCGTCGGCAGCCATTCTTGCGATGTCTTCCGGAGTCCCGTAATACCGGATGGTGCTTGAACAAAAGGCTAGTGCCGTTTCGGGATCTGCATCGAGAGCGTTTAGGCAGAGCTCCAGGAAGCGCGGGCCACACAGGTCGTCGGCTGCTGCCCACTTAAAAAACTCGCCCCTGCTTTCTTTAAAGACAAAATTGAAGTTATCTATTATGCCCTTGTTGACCTCCCTTCTTACGTATTTAATGCGTGGATCGCGGGATTCATATTCCCTGCAAATCTGTTCGGTGCTATCAGTCGATGCGTTGTCGGCGATAACGATTTCGACATCCTGGATAGTTTGCGACAGAAGAGAGTCAAGTGCCTCCCTAAGGAACTTCTCGCCGTTGCGAATAGGGAGACCTATTGAAATGCGTGGAGGCGACATGCGCTCTTGGCGTGCAATGGATGATTTCAGAATGATATTGGAACTGCCCGTTCCAAACAAGTAGGTGTAGTGTGGATCGACTGAAGCCGCCTAACTCAATAGGCTCCCCTACCCCAGAAGACAGCCTTGATAGTCCTTACCAAAATTACGACGTCTAACCAAATAGACCAGTTCTTCACGTAATAGCCATCATATCGCTCAAAACCCTCATTTCCGGTGTCGCTTCGCCCGGATACTTGCCACAGGCCTGTGACGCCGGGTCTCACACGGGTTCTCAGTTCGCCGATCCGGTCTGAAAGTTCCGACTGGTGATATCCTGGTAAAGGTCTCGGCCCTACGAGCGACATTTCACCTTTAAGGATATTATACAATTGCGGGATTTCATCGAGCGAGAATCTCCGCAGGAATTTGCCCATCGAGGTGATACGAGGGTCATTCCGAAGTTTGCGATACATTTCCCATTCGTTGCGGAGCTGCTCGTCCCCATCGAGGCTTTGTCTTAACACCTCTTCCGCATTCGGTACCATGGTGCGAAGTTTCCACGTGTGGAACACCCTGCCACCAAGTCCGATGCGCTCTTGACTATAAAAAGGATTCTCTCTGTCTTCTAACCACACGAGACCCGCAAGCAGCAGAGTCAACGGAGCCCACAGTGGAGCCGAAACAGTGGTAAGCAGAAAATCCATAAACCTTTTCGCAGATTGGGCTGCGGGTTTCAAAAGGTTGTTGGAGAGTTCAAGACCCAGAATACCGCCCATGTCCCTTGACTCGACCCAAACGGAGGGAGCATCCAACATATTTGGGATCACAATTACCTTCCTGTATCGGCTCAATGGTCCATCCAGCAGCTCAATCAGGCGTTCCCTGGTTAGGTTGGTAATTGCCAATATCGCGACCGGAGTATTAGGGCAGATCACATCGGTTCCACCTATAACTCGAACACCATTTAGTTTAATTCCGTGAAAGTCGTCGTTGTCATCCAGAATACAATGAGGAATGAATCCGAGACCTCTTTCCATTCTAAGAACATCCAGTACGTGCAATCCCGTTATTCCCGCTCCGTAGATAGCACAAGGTACACCCCAAAAACCCTGTCGAATCAAAAACATTTTGACTCGAGATCGAACCAGAGGAAGCAATGGAATTGCTGCTACAGCAGAAAGAAAGAAGGTCAACCTGCTTGTATCCTTGGCGTTCAGGCTTACCAGAAGAAGGACGGCAAGTGACGCGTAGACGATACACAGAACCATCGTTGTCCTCCGTAGCTCCTCCACTACCCCAAGACCCCAACCCGGATACAGGTTTGCGAACCAGGCACCAATAGACCAAGTGGCGAAAATGTACAACGCCCACTTGAGGTCAAGGATTTCGCCAGCGAAATAGTAACGGACGGCAACGGCGAGTGAGATCGAAATAATTAGTGCAACGATATCACCGAGTGCCAGATATAGACCGTTAAGGAGACTCCTGGGTCCGTATACTGATTCCGATGCATGGGGGAGCGTTTTCGACACCCCCTGCCGCTCCGGTGTGTCCCGATCTGAAACAGTTGTGCCCGTTTCTGGCTCGCCAGGGGTCAATTGATTTGCCTGAATCTCCATTCTTGATACTACATAGGGCATACTACGAGATGGGCACGAACCGTGCCAGAACGCCACTACAACGGGAGCCGGTATTCGTAATTCTGCCGTAAACCTACAAAAAATAGCTATTAGGATCTACACGAGGGTGTCGCCCTAACCATACGATAGGATGGGTTCATCGCCCCGTGGGCCAGGCGTCTGAAATGTGTGAGGACTTCTGGATTGACGAGACAGAGACCACAGAAATTTGGGATTCAGGAAAATGTAGCGTTTCCAAAGTCTTCGCGGTTCCTGAGCAAGTCGAAACAGCCACTCAAGGCCCTTGTCCTGCATCCACTTTGGCGCTTGGGGGAGAGTGCCTGCGTGGAAATCGAACGCAGCTCCGATAGCTATTAGCGGCATTCGAAGAGCATCACGATATTCATAAGCCCAAACCTCCTGGCGGGGACATCCGAGTCCGACCAATACTATTCGAGCGCCGCTGGCCTTGATCCTGTTGATCACGTCCTTGCGTTCATCGGCATTTATCCGCCGAAATTTTGATGGTTCCATCCCAGAAATTCGAAGTCCCGGATATTTCGTCAACAGATTCGACGCAAGTAAATCCAGTGTTTCCTGTTTAGAACCGTACAAATAAATCGGGAGGTCGTTCTCGGCCGCAGCCTCGATTATCCGAAGAGTAAGATTGGGCCCATACACGCGGTCCGGAAGATCTATGCCGTGTAGCCACTTCAGCGCCCACCTCACTGGCTGCCCGTCTGGGACAACCAAGTCGAGACCATTTAAGCGTCTTCTGTGCACTTCATCCTCAAAACCGGTCATGACCCCGTGAACAGCAAGCGCACTCACGCTGCAAGGTTTACCGGCCTTCGCCGACTTGATGACACGCTGAGTCGCGAACTCATAATCCACCCCGTGGATGTTGATTCCGAGAACCGAGTATTTGCCCTTGTTGATCATGCCCCAACGGTAGCCCAGCGATCAACGTTGAACTCGTAAATCTCCTTCAAAATAGCAGGGACGTCGTAGGTGATATCCCAGTCTGGGTAATGGGTTTTGAACTTGGAGAGATCGGAGACATACCAGATATGGTCTCCGATGCGGTTCGCCTCCTCGTATGTGAAATCAAGCTGTTGATCTGAAATACTTTCACAAAGGTCGATCGCTTCAAGCATAGAACAGTTGCTCTGTCGGCCGCCGCCAATATTATAAACTTCTCCGACTCGAGGTGCCTCGTAAAATGCATTAAAAGCGGCAATCAGATCGGCTGAGTGAATATTGTCACGCACCTGCTTGCCTTTGTATCCAAAAATCGAGTACGGCGTACCGGTCACCGTACACCGCATCAAATAAGCCAGGAACCCGTGCAGTTGTGTTCCAGAGTGACTCGGCCCTGTTAAGCAGCCACCTCGGAAGGATCCAGTCTTCATTCCAAAGTACTTGCCATATTCTTGTACAAGAACGTCGGCCGCGACTTTTGAAGCTCCAAATAGAGAGTGCTTCGACTGATCGATAGACAGATCCTCTGAGATTCCATTATAGTATCGATGAGATCTATCGATTTCCCATCGTTTTTCTAACTCCACCAGGGGCAAGTGGTTTGGCGAGTCTCCATACACTTTGTTAGTTGAAGTGAAGATAAACGCAGCCTCTGGCGCATGAAGTCGAGTCGCCTCCAAAAGATTTAGGGTTCCATTGGCGTTAACGGTGAAATCCGTTATAGGCTCACGAGCCGCCCAGTCATGCGACGGCTGAGCAGCGGTGTGAACAACAAGAGTAATATCGCTCCCGTACTTCTTGAAGAGCTTCGCGACCGCCTCAAAATCTCTAATGTCGAAGGACTCATGAATGTAGCCGGCGAGATCATCTTCAAGCCGTTTGCGATTCCACTCTGTAGAGGCTTCGTCTCCGAAGAACCTCTTTCGCATGTCGTTATCGATTCCGACAACAGTAAGACCCTTCTTCGAAAAAAACCTGACAGCCTCGGATCCGATTAACCCAGCAGATCCAGTGATAATTGCCACACTCATAAGTAGTCGCCCTGTTAACTGTTAATATCTCCTTGCCTCAGCCCTTGGACGCGTCCTGATTGAGGATTGAGTATTCCCTTTTTGAGATAATAATTACCCTGCACCCTCAAAAAAACAACCAAATTGAGCCGATAAAGTTATCGGATGGGGAATGATAATTTACAGGGCGAATCTTTCAAGTCCCATGCCACCTTTGGACAAGCAAGAATCGCAATATATGGTCCATCTTGGGACCTGCTCGATTGCTTACCTATTTCAACAAAATCATTGAGCCCTTGTCGAAAACTACTCCATTGCCCGTTTCGGCAGTTACGCGATAGAAATAGTTCCCGGAGGGGAGATCTTTTGCGTCTACAATGACCTGTCGGCCAAAGCCAGCTACAACCAGGCGAGGTTCGATTGCCATCATCTCCCTCCCGGCCATATCATAAACGGAAACGGACACAAAGGCATTCTCCATCAAGTCGAAACGGATTGCAGTGGTAGGATTAAATGGATTCGGATAGTTGCCCTGGACGGAGATAGTCCTCGGCAATTCCCCTCTTTCAATGGTGGAACCCGGCTCCATTTGGCTGTACGAGAGTGAAATGTTTTTTACTTTGAAACCTGGACTCCGTGATCCCTCCCTGCTTGCAACTGCAAATTCGATCTCGTTTGATCCGGAAATAATTTCTCCCAGGTCAACCGCAATTGAGTCACGCCTCCACTGTCCGTCGGACATAACGGTTCGCGGAAGTGGAACAAACAAACCGTTTACCTTCATCTCCACCTCGTTGAGGCTGTTGACGTCGAAAATTTCGAACCTAATCATTACGCTCTCCGCACCGGACGAAGAACCTCCTACCTCGCGTGCGACTTTCTCCGAGCGACCAGGTCTCTCACCCATCAAGGAGATTTCCTCCTTCCTTTTGGCACTACTGATCTTGCACTCAATATTTGGTTCAATCGACTCGAAAGAGGAGTTTCTATCCTGAGTGGTTGAAGCACGCCATTGAGCAAGGTCGAGGTCGTTGTATTTTGGAAATCCGAATACCTCCGACCGATTAGCGTGGTAGAACCTGTTGTAATCAGATTTCAAACTGGCGACAATCCTGTCCCAATCGGCACCATCAAGACTTGTGTCTATCAAAGTTGGACCCTTCGCATACTGTGCATGGAATACCCCACCAACAAATATATTGTTGGTTACAGTCCAGTCCTGCGTGCGAAGGATAATGTCTTTACCCGTTTGGAAATCGTAGATCTCCCGTGACTTCTTCCCCCTAAAATGGAGTTGGCTATCGTTTGTCTCCACATTGGTCCCGTTGGCATTCTTATAAAACAAGTTGCCGTCCAGCGTGATTTTCTCCGAATAGGTGGTAAGTATACCTGAGCGGCTATTGTTGCAGAAAACGCTATTCTTGACGGTAATCGGACCCTGATTGGCTTCTATCCACATGCCGTCCGAATAGTTATCGCGAACTTCAACTTGATCAAGCAGGATGTTTTCCATGTCAAAATCGAGCCACAAGCCGCGACTCTTATTCCCAATCGCTTTGTGCCGTCTAATTACAAGATCGTGGGTGCTCTCCAACTTGTTCCCAACATCCCAACGGCGCCAATCCCCCCAGTCTCCCCTCCAATTGTTATAAGAGGTCTCGTTGTCCAACGCTGTCATACCCTGAACTCTCCAGGTATTCCAACCATCGGCACCGTTGTTGTTCATAAGGGTGTTCTTAACAAGGACATTTTCAGATTCACCGAAGAAGAGTCCGTAGCCATTGTTCAGACGGAAGTTGCACTTCTCTACCGTGATGTTTTTGGAGTCGACGACCCTAAAGGCAGACCACCATCCTCCTTTTCGTTCCGTTGCAGCATGCTGAAATGTTATTCCCGTCACGGTCGTGTTGTAGATACTCCTCTGGTCCCACAGGACCTCACGCATTCCTACCTCAACTTTCGCTTGCGAGATATCTTGTCCATTGGTTGGTTTCAGATACACTTTGTCCTGCGACCCATCGACGAAATATGTACCCTCTTTCAGGTCGGATAGCGATAACACCTGGCGTTGCAGCTCACCGTCTACGAAGAATATCTCCCGTCGAAGGTGCAGCTCTGCTGAAGCATCGTTCCAATCGTAAGGCCAGTCATGAACAAATCTATCTCCGTCTGCCGTCCAACCTGTCCAAACGTCTGATCCAGATACAACAACCTTTCCGTTGTCTCGGGCCTCGAAGGAGATCTTTGTTTTGTAATTCGGATTCTTGCTAACGTGTGTATAGCCGTTCATTTCAATCGACTCCCGGTAGGTACCGGCACCAATAACGACTCTTGTGCTCAAACCCTCTTTCATATGTGATACAGCCAACGTTACAGCTGCCCCGATGGTAAGCAGAGGTTTGTCGCTTGTGCCTGAATTTTGATCTGAGGCAGACGAATGGCTGCGATCAACGACAAGAGTCCGGTCGAAAGACTGCGATTCGGCGGGACGAACAAATAGGAACAAATGTAGTGCGATCAACGCGCACATGTAAGAGCGAGTCATCATATCGAACTCCTTGATAGATGCCCTCACCTGGCAGAATTAGCGCAACAGCGCATCCCGCAGAACGATAGAAATCGCCTTGGTGTGGTGGATTAATGATTAGCTATGTGTTGAAAAACAGACGGGAAGGTCTGTATTGTCCTCATCGACTACATTGCAAATCACTTAAGAAGTGCCCTACTCAAGGTGCCAAATCGTACGATTAAGTCCCCCCAATCGACGCAGACCAAGCCTGAGCAACCCATTTTCAGGTTTGGCGAACGCTACGGCGAACAGTTCGACTCCCGATTCGCAAACGTGGAGTTGCTATCTAGACCCGATTGAGCCTGCCAGGTTTCGAAGCCTATGCCTCGTTGCCAGTCAAACCTTCGAATCGCGGATCGCGGCAGCATGAAGGCTCTATTATTCGGGTGCAAGAACGTATTGTTCGAGAACGAAGAGCTCCGGACAGCAATCTCCCAGTCACCCTTGGGAAGGGTCGTGCCCACAACACCACGACCTCCCGCAAATATCGTATTAGCAACTGTCCAATCCTGCACCCGCAAGTGAAGTCTGTCTTTGGTGACGTGATCCTGCACTCTTCTTGTTCCTTTGCCACCCAGCATCAGTTGATATTTCTGATTGTCAATAAATCGACTGTTGGATACGGTCACCTTTTCAGCAAAGGTAGTTTTCAAACCATCTCCCCCGTTCGAGCAAACGACGGCATGATTAATAGTGACAGGGCCCTGCGACGCCTCCACCCATATTCCATCTCCGAGGTTATCGGCTATGTAGACGTCTTCGACCAGTACATCGGTCATATCGTAATCAAGCCACAGCCCCCTACTAAAATTTCCTACAGACCTGTGGTTACGGATCACCAAACCATGAGTGCTTTCAAGTTTGTTACCTACCGACCAACCGTGAAACCCGCCAAGGTGCCCTCGCCAGTTGTTGAACGACGTTTCAGTGTCAATCAGCTCCAAATTAATTACGCGCCACGAACCCCAACCATCCCATCCGTTGTTGTTCATCGTTGTCCGCGAAACATGCGCATTCACCGTTTCGATAAAAACGAGCCCTCGACCATTATTCCAGCTGATACTTGAATCTTCTAGCCGGAAATTGTTGGACCCGATAATGCGGACAGCCGCGGTGGCACTTTTCCACGGACTTGCTGCTTTCTCGAAATTGACTCCTCTCAAGGTAACGTTCCACTCATGCTGCTGATTCCAGAGGATGTCTCGTACCGCTACCTCTACCAGGGCATTTGGAAGATCCACATCCGATCGAACATATAGCAGATCCTCGGCCTCATCAACGAAGAAGGTGCCTTCATCCAATGCCCGTTTGGTCAAGACCTGCCGCAAATGCTCCGAATTGACAAACACCATCTCGCGCCTGAGCACGATGTCTTCCACATCACGATCCTGTTTCCAGGGATTTTCTTTCACTCCCCAGTTATGCTGCCACCGACTTGTATACAAGCCGTCGCCAACATTTTGCCAGTTGGAAATGATGTCGGCTCCCGAAACCACCACAGATCCAGGCTCAACTGCCTCGACGACAATCGTCTCATCGTTATCTGGCTGATTATTTTTCCAATTGGTCCAGCCAAAATCAATCTTCTCTCGATAGACTCCAGGCTGAACAAGTACTCGAGTAGAAACTCCACTTTTCTTGAAGTTCATAGCCAACTGCATGGCTTCATTAATGGACCTTAAGGGTCGAGTCGCACTACCGGGATCGCCGCTCGGGACTCCATTGTAATTAACTGACACATGGATCACACGCTCATCACGCACGGTTTCATCCCAACAAAGTGATGCTAAAGCAAAGAATACTACTGCAACGTACTTGACAAAAGTTATCATACTATCCTACGCCGCTCCTACCAGTGACACGTTCGAACCAACTGCCATCAATCATAGTGTTCATTAAGTTGTAGTCGAAGGGTTTTTCAAAGTGCCACACGGACCTATGGATCTGAGATTTTGATTGGCCTGCATGCTGCATACCCGGGGTTGCGTCCGCGACGGTTTCAAATCCGTTTGCAAGACAAAACTGCCGGAGTTCGGTGCTAAAATTTCGGCGCATTCCGAAGGGAAAAGAAAAATCCACGACCGACTGGCCGGTGATCTCCTCGAGCACGCTTTTGCTCCTGAGGATCTCGTCTGCTGCCTGTTTGAAAGGGATTGACCCGAGATCATAGTGAAGGTGTGTGTGCGCGCCGATGGAATGACCCGCACTAGCCAGATCGACAAGCTGGGTAGTACTTAGAGTGATCCTCTCGCCATGATAGTTAAGCCGGTTAAAATATTCGGCTTGAATGTTCTGGCTCGAGGTATCAGAAAAAACTCCAGAGTTTGTATAAAAAGTTGCTGACACCGCGAGTTGCTCCAACACCGGAATCAAGTCGTGCCAGGACCGGTAATTGTCGTCAAAACTGATGAAGAGGCGCTTCCCGTTCCCATCCACAAATTCTCTCGGCGGGACACACCTGTATCCGAGACGCAGAAAATGCGATATCACTGTTATGAGATCTCCATGCTCTTCGGATGAGAGTGCGTGAAAATAGATCCCAATTTGGTCTGGCAGACCTTTGTTTAATAATACTCGGTGTCCTCCTCGGATGATCGCTTGGACAAGACGTTTAGGCCGCATTGTTACCGCGAATTGATTCATACAGACCGATCAGAAGTTGATAATTTTTTTCCGCACTATACTTCGACTCAAAATTACCCCGAACTGCACGTCTCATCTCTGTTGATGTCGTTTTCGCAAGTTGCCGCACTGCCTGTGCCAGTCTGAGCTTGTCTCCTGGCGGGAAAGTTAGACCTGTTACTCCATTCTCAACGAGTTCGCCCACTGAACCCAGATCGCTTGAAATAACTGGTGTCCCACTCGCAAATGACTCCATCACGACCAGTCCGAATGTTTCGTAACCGATCGAAGGAACGAGCGTCATCATAGCCTGGCCCATCAACTCTCTTACCTCTAAAGGCTTTTTGAAACCCTCATACGAGATATTGCTGTTTGCGTTTGCGAGCTCTTCGACTCGCGATTTCAAAGGCCCGTTTCCGACGATTTTAAGTGGAATGTCGAGCTCATCATTTGCCCAGATATCAAGAATTATATCTAAGCCCTTTTCTGTAGACAATCTGCCAACAAACAGCGCGTAACCACCTTCCCCACGACCTTGGACCGTATCGCGAAGGATAAAGTGAGGCTTTAGGACGATCTTCTCTTCTGGAATACCTGATTCGATACTCTTCTGCCTACCAAAGTTGGTCATTACGATATATCGATCAATCTTGTTATCCCACGTCCCCAATAGCTTATGTGTGGTAGTCGTCGCAGCCACCATCGCCGTTGCGGCACGAGACTCCCTATAACAGCCATGGAGGACGCCGGGCCAACTAAAAAATTTACCAAGGCAGTCTTCACACACCTTTCCATTACGAAAGAGAAAACTCGACGCACAAGAGTGACGGAAGTTGTGCAGCGTTTGGACAACTCTGGCTCCAGCCTTTCGCGCTGCATGATAAGCAGAGGGGGACACAAGTGGGAGCGTGTTGTGAAAATGTGCAACCTCGATCCGCTTCTCGTGCACAAGGTGGAAAATCTTGTCGTAGATCTCGGAATTCCAGATTGTATTCTTTGCGAGGGCCAGTTTTCCAAAATCCTTGACGTTATCGTTATGAAACGTCAGTCTTGTTACGTCGTGACCATGCTCTTCCAACAGCTGACTCTCGTCTTGAAACACGCGGCCCTCTCCGCCGGCAAACTGATAGAAGTTATGAACACATAGAACCCTCATTTCTCTCGATGTGTAGCCCCCTACACGGGGACCAGGAGTTCACGATTCCTTGTGTTCCGATGATGCTCAGCCATCCTTCGACTGGATGCCTCTATGCCTATGATGCAAGCGGCCAGTATCCAAAAAAGCGCGGAACTTTGCTTA
This sequence comes from Rhodothermales bacterium, assembly GCA_965224105.1. GTDB lineage: Bacteria > Bacteroidota > Rhodothermia > Rhodothermales > JABDKH01 > CBDCYH01. The sequence continues at coordinate 134,219 of CBDCYH010000002.1, forward strand.
AACGGAGAAGACAGATCTGACTCAAGCATACCTTCGAGAAGAAGTGTATATAACAGTATTCGGATAATGCAAAAGTGCAGCGATTTCTGCCGCCGGGACGCGATCAATACAACGAACACGATGATGACCCACGTGATCAACCCTATGTAGCCTGATCCTGCCCATATGTCCAAGAAGGCGTTATGCGGCCCTAAAAATGCCTCCGAAAGTCCCTCAACTCCGGCCATATAATTGCGTGGTCCAGCCTTAAATCCCAGTCCGAACGGTTCCCCAATGATTCTCAGAACTAGTATCCTTTGAGCTTCGGTCCTGCCATTCAGAGTAAGCAAAGAACTTGCGGCATAGTCGGGATCTTCAACAGCGTATTGGTCTCGCAAAACATAGCGATCGTAGAGACCGTCAATCTTTCGTGTTACGCGATCACTCATCCCATACATCATCCCAATAGCGCCGAAACCTATTAGCACTGTGATGAAGATTGCAGTTAATTTAACTGCATCCATTCGTCTTGAATACAGGTGGAAAAACAGTATCACCAACCCCATCAAGAATGCCACGTACGAAGAACGAGTTTGCCCGAGTCCGAGCCAAAATAATCCGTAAACCGGAAGCAGCCACAGAAAGTATCTGAGCTTAGATTTTGATGTATACGCCAGGTAGCTCCCTGCAAATATCAACACCAGCGCCATTATGGGTGTGTACCCAAAATCTCCTCCACGGATTCGGGGGCCTTGGAAGGACATGAAGTAAACGTTGATGTGCGGGAAATATGTAAACGTTATCCAGATTGCTGTTAACAGCAGAACGGAAGCCGCAACCAGATATTTCAGAACCTCGCGAACCGACGTCTGGTTTGAGAAAACCTTAACGGCAAGGTCCAGGGCCGCTAATGAGAGGATCAAGAACATTGACCCGCTTGCAAATGTGTACGAGGGAGCTGGAGAAATAATCGCAGAAAAAATGAGCGACAAAGACCAGACCATCACAACGACCGGTAACGCCCCGATGCGTCGCATCATATCACGGACGGCTGTACCATTGCGCAGTAGATCGAAGATGACGATGAGTCCCCAGAACGCCCAGAATGCTACCCGAATGATGTTCCAAATGTCCTGATCGCCGTCCAGTGAGGACAGGGCATTTCGGCCAAGTGTGATCTCCCGAATTGCCGGCGGTCCAAGGTATAACCACAGAATTGGGAGCCTAAAAAATGAAAGGTATTTGGGTTTGGTCATGAGCGAGATTTAACCGTACGTCGATAGACCTTATCAAGCTGATCGGCCTTGGATTCCCAAGTGAACAATTTTTGTGCCCTAATCTTGCTAGCTGAACTCAAGGTTTCAAGCCTCGCAGCACTTTGGGTTAGCTCAAGCATTGCCTGTTTAAGGCCCAAAACGGCCTCTTCTGGATTCTGTGCGCTAATCTTGTATCCCGAATCGCCATCCACGATGGTTGCTGGACCTCCCAAATCGAGACACAGCACCGGTCTCCCGGAAGCCATTGCCTCAATTACTACCCAGCCGCCCGAGTCATGAAGACTTGGATGGACCAACGCAATCGAATCCTTGAGACATTCCATCACCTCCTCGCGTGGAATGTTTCCGGTAAATTTTACCTTTTCCTCAATTCCCAGCTCTTTCGCAAGGAGCTTTAGCTCACGAGTGTAGCTCCCGCTTCCAACGATCCAGTACTCGGCGTCCAGTTGTGCCTCAGCAAAAGCGCGCAAACCCAAATGAAAACCTTTCCAGTGTAGGATGCGCCCGATGCTCACAAATCTCGGGTTTGCTGTATTTGGCGGCGGAACCTGAGTGTACTCAAGCAACTCTGGTTCTTCTAACGCAACGTTTCCAAAGATTTCGACATCCGACTCTGTTAGTCGATTAATTCTGGATGCGGTTTCTGGTGTGGTTGCAAGCAAGCACTTGGCCCTCCTGAGAGTCATCCGAACAAAAGGATCCAATTCTCCCAGAGATCGTGCAAATTCCCGAAACCACTCGAAAAATCTTGCACGCGTTCCAAACTCTGTCCAAAAGGAACGCGGCGCGGATTCCCCACCACCAATCGGCCCCGACACAAATGGAATCGGCAGCAGGGGCATGAAACTCGGTGACCAATAACGACCAAAAGTCACATGATGGACAAGTTCAAAACGATGATGACTATGTAGACGCTTCGCTAAGCGATAGGCACCAAATTGCCAAAGGTAGTAGTACAACTGCAGCCCCCTGGTACCACGTTTAAACCAGCCAACATACTTGGGTAGATCATATCCGATTGTTTTTAACTTGGCATCGGGATAATTGCGAATCTCACTTTCAATCAACGCAGAATTGTTCTTGCGAGTGATTACCGTTACGTCGTGCCGCCGAGACATTTCTCGCACAATATTCCACCCAATCCCTGGCTCCGATCCCTCACCAGGGCCGCACGAATATGCACTTGCCAGTATCCTATGTCTCATTGGACTTAATTATTTTCCACCGCCATAGTTGCATCTCGTCATCTTCCGGTTGACCATCTGAGCTGAAGTCAAGGTAGTTTTGGTATGCCGCCAATTTGACTAGCGCCGTGGCCTCGGTTTCGCTCATTTCCGGGCCGGAATCAATCACAGCCCTTACTGCAGCTGCCAAAGCCTTCTCTGGAGTCCATTTGTAGATCAGGAAGCTGGTTTGGAGGACATAAGTGGCAACATCGAAACAAGGCAAACATTCTTCCAATCCATACTCCCAGTCGATTGCAGACGGATCTGCGTCATTCGGTTGCATCAAATTCCAGGATAGATCACCATGCCTAAGTACGACAGGCCAATCTCGACCCCGAAGCATCTCGACAAGATTGTCGACGTCTCCAATCCTGGGGTTTGCCAATACGTATGGATGTGTATCGATGGGACTACTGGAGCCCCTGTCCAGTTTACGCACAAACCGTTGTAGGGCATCTGGTGGTGGAATTGTGGGGGTAACTTGAGACCCCGTGATCGGAGATACGACCAAGGCATAGCCTGAACCAAACTCGCCAGAGGCGATGAGATCTGGACCAACAGAATTTGGCAAATTTGTAAGCATCTGTTCTTCATGCTTGACTCTCGCCAGGCCAGCTGGCTTCTCAGCAAATTTGAGATATCCAATAACTGAGCCATCACTACCCACCAATTGGACGACCGTCTTTTCTGCCGGTCCTGGAGTTCCCTTAATGACATTTACGCCCGTGAGAGTCGGGAGCTTCTCCCCAAGGAAATCACGAACCAACCACTTATCACCCATCGCAGTTCTCGACTTGCCGACGAGTCCTGCCGCGACGAATAATCTGAGGACCTGCTTCGCCATGCGGGCCCTCCACCGGAATGCCGGAAACAACCTGGAACCGGCCCATCTCTGACCCACCGATTGAGCCTGAATAAAAACTCTTGGTGAACGCCAACTCGGCAATGCAATCACCCTCGCCCCTGGAGGGAAAAGGACGTTCCAACTGCTCATCAGGAAACCTTTAGCTTCTTTCGCATGCGCGAAACCAACCAGTCAACTACCAACTCTTCAATCTGTCCGACTACTTCTGCAGGCGGAAGGCTTGCATCAACAACCTCTGCGTCGTAGTCGTCGTGAAGCGTATGATAGGCCCTGCGCTGACGTTCTGTCTCCTCGGGCGTCACCTCCTGTTTGCGGGACTGAATAACTTCGGTTGGAGCATCGAGCACAATCGTCAGGTCTGGTCTGGGTAGAATCTTAGTGCCAAGTTTGGCAAGCCAGGCTGGACCCGAGTATCTATACCGTAACGGGTCTACTACTACATCATTGTAGTATCGATCGCACACAACGCCCGTGCAAGACGTTAGCTGTGGAAATACCTTGACGAGATACCCTACAGAATAGTCAAACCAGTAGTAGAACAGTTTCAACACGGACATCGGAAAACTCCGAGGAGGCATCCCGTGTGGATCTGTGACCACAGTGCCCTCTCCTGAACTTGTACCAAGACCCGGTCGAAGGTGCATGTAGCTTGTGCGCCAGAAAAGGGGCTCAATGCGTTGACGCAGAAGAGCATTTACCGTGCTTTTGCCGCAACCGTCTGGCCCAAATAGTACAACCAACATGCCATTGCGATTGAAAACGCGGTCGAGTCCCCTCCGAATTTCTCGCACGCTATCACCGAATGTTGTTGACTTCCTGGAGACCTGTTTTACAAGCGTTTGTAATTGCTGAACAACAGAATCGTCTGGCTCGTTAGAATCCAGCATGGTAATAAAAGTCCGTGATGACTCTTTCCCAATGATTGACGACAAGAGATCGGATACTCCATTTTTATCCTGCTGCCACTGAGCTAGCAGAAAACCGGCCTGCTCCTTGGACCACTTTCCTTTTTCGATTTTCTTAAGTCCGTAATAGGCGAAGGAGGCAGCGGGAATGGGAACTCGCACTGAGTAGTTGCCGATCAGTTCCTCCCGGCTTTGATGGAGAATGGTGGCTGCTGAGAGTAACCTGCGCCCACCACGCAGGTAATCGCTGCAGACGTCCAATTGCAGGTATCGTCGAATATTCCCGTCGAGCCAGGTTAACGTGCAAAAAAAAGCAGTTGATTCGTGCTGTATTGATTGTGCGAACTGGCAGTCGTTCTGGACAGAAAAATCCCATAGTATTTCCGACAACCGATTGAGGTCCTTATCAGCAATGCACAAGTCCACGTCACCATCGATCTCGGGTAATGCTGTCGTATCTCCGAGAAGGACGTAGTCGATGGAGTTTGTCGCGAGGTATTCGAATAGCTGGGTAAGAACAATCCATTCGCTCCTGCCCTCGTCTAGCACGGTGCTCTTCGGGGGTTCGAAAGACTCACCATCACGATATGTGGATCGTTGAGGCATACTATGGAGAAGCGGTGGCATGCGTAGCCACAGACGCTGAATCTCTCCTTTTAAGTTTAAGGAAGTACAACCCCATTACTAGCGCCGGTACTCCGGCGGCGATTGCGTAGGACCACGCAGCACCCGTAATTTGACCGAAAAAGATTAAAGCCGCCGCACACGGTACTACGATACAACATGTGACGAGGTAAGCCCAAAATACCCAGTCCGGTAGTTCTGCGGCCCTGAGCGCTGAACTAAACACGCCCGCAACACCAGAGCCAATGGGTACGAGTCCCATAATCCAGAGAAGTCCGCTATACTCAGCGTAGTCTGCGTTGGGATAGGCAAGAGCAAGAATTTCTGATCCGAAAAATCGCATCACAAGGGCATATCCGAGTGCCATTACCCCGATAACTACGACAAGGTATTGCGTTGTTCTAAAGAACTGTTTTGTCCCACGAATTTTCGCCAGCGAGGCGATTATTAGCACACCGAGCGCAGCGAACAACTGGTTTGCTGGACGGATGAGGTTTAATAGTGCTTGCAGTACTCCTGATGCCGACAGGCCACCCCAGCTGCCTAGCATAATCAGAAAAGCGCTACCTGGAATTCTTTGCGGAAGTCTTGTCGGAACAGCCCACTTTCCGTAGCTCCAATGTTTAGAAAGGACATCCGATCGAAAACGTGAACGAGTCGGTTTAACCCACCGTACTTTCAATCGGAAAAAGATCCACAGACTGCCGCACAATCCTGCTACTCCCATCGAAAAGAAAATCGTGGACGTTGTGAGGAGCGAAGCACTATTCAGCCAGAAAACCGATCCCAACATAATTACGAGGTAAATCACACCACCCTCAAGTGCGCGATATGGCTTGCCTGGCACATAGCATGCGTGACGAGCAAAAAATACTGCCAGGGTAAACGGCATGGAAACCGCTGCTGCAAGAAATGTTGTCGCAAGCAATTGCGAGCCTGATACCAACATTACTATCCAGAGGGTGAGAAAAACGAGTGTCCCTGCAAGGGCAACGACAAAATGGCCGTTAGTGAGCAATCCCAGATATTCCGTAAATCGATCCTCGTAATCTGACGAACCATAGACTAGCAGAGGTTCAATTATTATTGCGTTATAAACACCCAAAGCGAGGATGTAGACAGCGAAAGAAACGGCGAACGCACCATAGACTTCAGGAAGTAATTTGTCAGCGGCATACAAGTTTAGTAAGAAGTTCGCTGCTCCAAACACTACTTGATCTGAAATCGCCCATACTCCCTTGCCGATCCAAGTCTTGAGTGCCATTGACTAAACCGCTTCTTTTCTTAGTTCCCGATAGACAATGTTGGCGCGCGCTCTGACAGTAGCCACCTCTTTAGAAGCAAGTGTTTCTCGAATGCGATCTCTTGCCAGTCTTCTACTCTCGCTCGGTCGAGAAACGAAAAGTTCGCTGACGGTTCCCCTCCAATTCTTGTATTCTTTGTCAATGATGCTGAAGCAGCTATCGACATTCTCGGGGGTGTGATCAAACCGTAAGAAATTGGTGCCATACTTTTCATTAACTGCATCGACCACTCGACCGAAATCTGATGTTGCTGTTTCGAAGGAAGCTACAACCACAGAGTCTGCATAAGGTAGCAGGTCTTTATAAAACCTTGTGTAGTTGGACATGGCCTGCGAAGCAGGAACACTGTGTTCCATCATGATCTCGAACGAGATTGCTGCGTCAACAGGATCACGAACTAGGATAATAACCGGAATCCCTTTTTCAATTGCCTGCTTCACAACGCTCGACGCGTGGATATGACTTGAGATCGTACATTCTCGTTGTTGGGCGAACTCGAATGCCGTCATCGCAAACGTATTCCCTGATCTCGGGAAGCCTTCAATGACAATTTCTGTATCGTCGTTCAGGTAAAACGACCCATGCCGCCACTTGGCGATTGGGAGATAGAACTTGCTACGTCCGAACCAGCCTCTCCATCTCCAATGAAACTGCAGCCATTTTCGGTGCAGAAAGTTGTGGACATATTGGATGTCGTCGGCCATCAAAAAATGTAATTCGACAATAGATTTCGCGCCGAAAAGAAATAACGCTTACTGGCACAGACAATCTGTCTAATTTCCGCCGAGTCGATCCGCTAGGAAGTAAATCGATAGCGATGCTGTGGCGATTTGCAAAGCATCTCGCCAGGAGAATCGTGTCCGGTCGATAACATCGACTCTGAACACATCACCCTCCTCCAGGACTGGATAAGAGGATGGGTTCTTGGAAGCGTCCGCCAGATCTACCTGGAAAATTGGATCTTCTCCACCGCGGAACAGGCGTAACTCCACTTTCCTCTTTGCCGCGCTTCTCCTAACATCCATTTTCGGCCCCCCGGCGAGAGACATCAGAACCCCAAGGTCGGTCCCCTCATTTACCTCGTACAATCCAGGGGTAGTGACAGCTCCCACAACATGCACCTGGACCGTAGCAAATCCAGGCTGGTAGTACGAGTAGTAGTTTGGTGCGGTCGAAAGCGTCTGCTCAACACGACCAAAGTTTTGTGAGGCCGCCGTTCCTACGGTCAGGAACATTACGACGGCCATTGCGAGCGTTGGTTTCACGTTACGATTGCATTTAAGGGTTAAGCTAGGCCGGGACGGCGAGTTCCGTTGCTGGCTCAGGTCTGTAATACTTACTGTAATACTGGTATCTGTACTGATATGTGTGCTTGTATCCAGTCGTCTTCGAAGGATCAAACCGGTTCAGAATGGTGCCCGCCACTCGTGAGCCGATTGATTCAATTTCGTTGACAGCGTGAGTCAATGCACCAATGTCTGTCCTGCCCGCCGAAACAACAAAGATGGTCATGTCCACCTGCGTCGAGAGTATTGCCGCGTCTGTTGTTAAGAGCACAGGAGGCGTATCGATGATGATTACATCAAACTCGTCACGAAGCTTCATCAGCAAGAACTGCATTTCTTTGGAATTCAGAAATTCGGCTGAGTCAGCAATAGGGTTTCTCGGTGCAAGCGCGTAAAGGTTGCTAATCCCGGTGTTGAACTTCTCTAATGAGATCGAACCACCCTTACCGAACAATGAGTTTCCGTTCGAGGTTCGGCGCGAGGCATCTAGATGGCTCCGCAAGGATGGATATGCGCCTTGACCCATGTGCTTCTTCACTTCCGCCAACATCTGCCGAAGGTCCGCAGTCTGACTAATTCCGAGATACTGATTCAACGAAGGTCTGTGGAAGTCCGCGTCGATGATCAATGTTCTCCTGCCAGAGCGCGCAGCTGTAATGGCAAGGTTGAGTGAAGTCGTGCTTTTTCCAACCTCAGCTTCTGGACTCGTCACCAGGATAGTCTGAATCTTCTTGTTGGGAATGCAATGTTGGAGGTTAATAAATAACCTTCGGTACGCTTCTGAAATTGGTGATGCCGGCGTCAATAAGGGCGCAAGCGTTGTAGAGACCGTCCGCTTCCCAATTTGCATCGTCGTTCGGTCATTGAATTCCGACTTGATAATCGGCCGCATGTCAGGAATGGCACCCAACAATTTCTGACCCGTTTCAGATATATCGTCAGGAGTGTGGATTCGCGAATCCATCCAGTGTTTGCCAATGGCCGCGCCTATTCCCATAAGAAGGGCAAGGACCGAACCCAGCATTAGGTTTTTGCCAGTATTTGGCGCAAACGGCTTCGTTGGCTTGAGCGCTGGTCGAAGGATGCTCGCGAACGATACTGTCGACTCTTCCGCAATTCGTGCTTCTTGAAGTTTCTCCTCTAGATTGAGATAGTTTGTTTGGGCAATCTGATACTCTCGTTCCATCTGCGCGAGCTCTGCGGACTGCTTCGGGATCCGGCGCACTTGGTTAGTGGCTCGACTAATCGTTCTCTCTAGTTCTGCAATCCTTGCATCTGCCGCAGCAATCAGTCGCCGCTCCTCCGCTACTTTCGCCTGAATTTCTGCCGCCAGGCTGAGCCCGGGGTCCGTTGCAGTCGCACCCGCAGCAGCTGTTGTAGTGCTCGACCCACCCGTTGAAATTACCTCCTGCACGTAGAGGTCCGATAGTTCGTTTACGCGACTCTGCAACTTGTCGATGTCGGCCAGCAACTGAACTAAAGTCGGGTTTGATTCAGGATTTTCCCGAAGATTCGGATACCGATTGTAGATATTATCTACCATCTGGTTAGTGTTGCGTAGTTGCGTCTGAGCTGCCTGCAGATCTGCCTCTGTGTTGGAAGAAACTCGTGCCGTAAGACTTGGCTGCAAGGTTGCGAGCTGCGCCTCCAGTTGACGAAGAGTCTCCTCGCGCATCAGCTTCTGGACGCGTGTCTCATTTACGTCGTCTCTGTATTGAGCAATCTGTGTCACTGCCAAGGTCGAAGAGGTCGACAAATCAATAGCATTATTCGACCTACGATATTCTGAAATCTCCGACTCAAGGCGTCCCACCTCATCTCGCGCTTTCGTTATCTGCTCTTCCAGAAATTCCCGTGACGAGGAAATGGTCTGACTACCCGACTGCTTGGAGAAAGCGACATACTCCTCTACAAATGTGTTCGCAATCAGAGCGGCTTCGGATGCCGACTGACTGGTGGCGCTAACCTTAATGGCTCCCACACGGTTGTCACCTTCAGGGCGAATATTTACGAGCTTGTTTTGAAGATGGGTTACCCAATCACGCAACGTTGGCTCCCTTCCCAACTTTTCCTGCAGCTCGTCTTTCTTCTCAAAAACTCTCAGCGGTTCTCCCGTCGCTGGATCCGTTCCCATTGTAAGCAATCGCTCTACAGTCCTTTCAGCAATTTCGATCGACTGCTCCATAATCACAGCCTGGGTCATACGGTTTTCAGCATCGGAACCCACGCCAAAAATCCTACCGGCGCTAAGCGCATTGTCATCTCTCCTGTCTGACGGCTGTTCCACTAACAAGGTCGCGGATGACAGGTATTCTTTGGGTGTTAAAAAGGTCGTAACCGCAATCGCTGCAAAAATTACGAGCCCAACGCCCAGAATCAGCCAGAACCCACGCCTGAGAACGCCGAGAAGTTGGTAAAGGGATTTCTTCGTCTCTGTCCGCCCACTGCCAGGATATGCACCGTCACCGGGGTACCCGTACGGTTTGTCGTGATTTGGATATTGATCAGCCATGTACAGAACCAATTCGATTCGATTTGATGATTACTTTGGTCCACGGCACTGCATAACTGGTTGCACGCTCCTCCGCAAGGGGCGTCCAACCAATCTCAGTTACGATCTCGAAGTGACGAAAGCTTGCCACAATCGGGGACCGTCCGAGCCACTGATAAAACTGTGCCATTAAACTCATTGAATTCCGGCCTTTCGAACTCATGAAGAAAGGTTTCGAGGGCAATCCAGATAGAAACCATGTTGACTATCGGGGAATGCCGAGATTTTCTTAGCCTTGAAAGGATTTTTATTTTCGGACCGGGATGACTCGCCAATTTACAAAATGCTTTGTTTACAACCTTTTAAAGCCGCGAGTCGGGTCCGCGATGTGCTTCCGGCCTGTTAAACGATCTCATTCGGAGATTTAGTGCCTTATGGCCAAAAAAACGACTCTTGTAGAGATCGGGCGTCGCAAACTCGAATTGTCAAATCTTGAGAAAGTCCTGTTCCCCGAAAAGGGAATTGTGAAGGCTGAGTTAATTGACTACTATTTGCGCATCGCACCGACTCTTCTGGCGCACATACGCGGAAGGGCTCTTTCGCAGATCAGATTTCCCGATGGGATCCACGGTGAACAGTTCTTTTCGAAAAACAAACCGCAGTGGACACCCAAGTGGATAGAGTCCGTCCGGCTGGATCCTGAAAAAAAACTGGACTACATCAACGCCACCGAAATCGCGACCGTCGTCTGGTTGGCGAATCTGGCTTGCATAGAAATCCACCAAATACATTCGCGCCTGCCACACCTGGACAACCCCGACTATATGGTGTTCGACATCGACCCTCCCGAGGGAACGAGCTTCACCCACGTGGTGGACATCGCACTCGGTCTGAAGAACCACATCGAGTCTTACGGCTACGCCTCGTTCGTCAAAACCACCGGAAGAAAGGGTCTCCACATCCTCGTTCCCGTTGAACCCCGCTGGCAATACCACGAAGTCTTTCAGGCAACCCGCGACGTTGCACAACCATTTGTGAAAAAGTTTGCAGCAGACACAACTCTTCATATAAAGAAGGAATCGCGCAAAGGAAAAGTCCTCATCGATATTTATCGGAATAGGCCTGGCCAAACCATCGTCTCACCATATTCGGTGCGCGGATCTGAAGAAGCAAGTGTGTCAACACCGCTGGACTGGGACGAGCTTGAAGACCTTAGCGATCCAGGCATCTGGAATATCCACACAACGTTGCAAAGAGTTCTTTCTGATGGAGATTGCTGGGAGGCCCTGCCCGCATTCGCAAAACCACTACATACATCAGAAGAGAAAAGGACCGATGCAACTGTCGTCCCCGTCTCGCGCACGTACAAGACACCCCAGCAACTGAAGTCATACGAACAGAAGAGGCAGTTCGAAAAAACTACTGAGCCAAAACCTGAGCTCAGCCACGGCCACGACGATGCGTTTGTTGTCCACCGGCACCACGCTTCGCGTTTGCACTACGATTTACGTCTCGAACAAAACGGAACGCTCATGTCGTGGGCGGTGCCCCGGGGCCTTCCCCCCCGCCCAGGGTTGAAAAGACTGGCGGTACATGTGGAAGACCATCCAATCAAGTATTTGAACTTCGAAGGGATGATTCCAAAAGGCGAATACGGCGGCGGGATGATGTGGATTTACGCAAAAGGCAGATACGAACGGACGAAAGAGAAGAAGACCGGCTTTTATTTCAGGCTGAACTCGCCGGAAATCAACGCGGAGTACCGGATGCACTCCACCAAGAACAAAGAGTGGTTACTCGAGCGGGTCGACGAGCCACAAAGGGATTGGCTGAAATCCATGGTCCAGCCGATGCTGTGCGAGAGCGCTGGAACCGTCCCGAAAAAAGCGTCCGATTATCACTATGAAATAAAATGGGACGGGATTCGCGCGCTGATTACTCTGGACGAGGGTGAGCTTACCATTCGCTCCCGAAACAATAACATCATCACCGACAAATTTCCTGAATTGATTATTCCGGATGCTGCGATGCGGGCGACCTCCGCAGTATTCGATGCGGAAATAGTGTGTCTTGATCAGGATGGCAAGCCAGATTTCAAAACGGTCATAAGACGAATTCAGAGACGCGGAGAGGCAAGCATTAAGCGAGCGGCGCTGAAGTATCCAGCGTACGCATACATCTTCGATGTGATCTATCTCGACGGACGACCGGTTGCATCCGAGCCGATCGAGAGGAGAAGAGAATGGATGGTAGACGCGATCAAAAGGGGCACGCCCTATCGGATAAGCGAGATCGAGGAAGACGGCAATGCCCTGTTCGAGGCGGCCCGCCAACATGAGCTCGAGGGAATTGTGGCGAAAAAGAGAGGTAGCATCTACACCCCGGGCAAACGAAGCAAGGATTGGGTAAAGATCAAGTTGCGCCAGTCCGATGTGTTCACGATTGTCGGCTACACCAACGGCAAAGGGGATCGCTCGGGTACTTTTGGGGCGCTGCACCTCATGAGCAGGGATACAGGAAAGTATGTGGGTAAGGTGGGCACCGGTTTCAACGACAGTAAACGTAAATCCATTTTTGCTGACCTTTCGGCCATAAAACCAGCCGACAAACCCTTCGCGACTAAATTGCCGGACGATAACGAGTCTCAATGGATCGAACCTCAACTCGCCTGTGAGGTACAATATGCATCGCTCACAAAAAACCAAACGTTGAGAGAGCCTGTGTATCTTAGGATGAGGCCCGATCTACAACCGGTGAGCGACTAACCCTGGACAAACCTGCGTGCTGCTATGCGATCAATCTGGAAAGGACACATCCGATTTTCACTGGTAACCATTCCAGTTAGAATCTACGGAGCTATTGAAACCTCCGAGACGATTCGTTTCAACCAATTGCACAAGGAGGACTATGGTCGCGTCGGTTACGAAAAGAAGTGCAAGAAATGTGATACTACGCTGAGTTCCGCAGACATTGTCAAAGGTTTTCAATACGAGCCTGACCAGTACGTAATAGTCGAAAACGAGGATCTGGAAAAGCTCCGCCTCAAGAGCACGAAGGTTATAGAAATCGAGGGATTTGTTGATGCGAGCGAGATCCATCCGGCACTTTACGACACGCCGTACTTCGCCGGACCGGATGGGCCGGTCGCTTCTAAAGCTTATGCGCTTTTGAGCCAGGCGCTGAAAGATTCCGGCAAGATGGGAATCGGACGCGTCGTTTTAAGGGAAAGAGAAAGCGTAATGCTCATGGCTCCTCAGGGACCCGGAATTCTCCTTTACAAATTGCGCTATCCGAACGAGGTGCGAGCAATAGAGTCGGTGCCCGAACTCGAGGGTCTTGAGGCCGATCAGGATCAGCTCCAGTTGGCACACACGCTGGTCGAGTCAATGACAAAATCGTTCGGTGACATCGAGCTTGTCGATAGGTATAAAGACGCTCTGCGAGAGGTCATCCAGGCAAAAGTCGATGGAAAAGAAATCGTAGTGGTTGAGGAGGAAGAAGCACCCGTCGTCGACATCATGACTGCCCTGAAAGAAAGCATCACGAAGGCCAAATCTGACAAACAACCCATGCAGAAGGCCACTGGTGGAAAGAAGGCTGGGTCTGGAACGTCCAGTAAGAAAAAAACTGGGTAGCGGATAAATGGCGGTGATTCTTAAGCTTCCTGAACGTGCTCCTGATAAGTTCGGGCATCAGAGGGTCGGTCGAAGACGGAAAAAGAAAAAACATGACGCCGATCAGGCAGATCTTTTTCAAGCCTCTGCGAGGATCGTATCGCTTCCGACTAAGCTCTCCCCTTTTGAGCAGGCATTGCTCCTCGATCAGCAGGGCAGCCTCCGGTCTAGAGAACTATATCGGCATGCCATCGCCGAGAACGATTGCGTACCCGACGCCTGGTGCAATTTGGGTATCCTTGAATCTAACGATGGCAAGTTGGAGGAGGCGCTAAAGTGTTTCAGTCGAGCGCTGCAACTTGAACCGTCTCATTTTGAAGCACACTTCAACCTTGGCAACTTGTACTTTGACCTCGGAGAGTTTAGACCGGCGCAAGTTCATTATGAGATTGCGCGCGGCATCGACGAATCGTATCCGCACACGTACTTCAATCTCGCTTTGGTACAGGCACTGCGAGAGGAGCTCGAATTAGCGTTTGAATCGCTTTTGCAGTTCCAACAACTCGCTGGGAAACCGCTGGCAAATGTAGCCGACCAACTACTCGAGCAACTATCAAAAACCGTGAAAGAACACGAAGTACGATAGGGGGAAATTTTTTCCTGTAAGTGTTTAAGATTGATGCGCTATTCTGCGATACGTTCTGTATGGCAATCTGATTGTGTTGCCATTTGACGTGATGAAAGAATCTCTAAGACGGAGTAACCAACGCCGACCGCATGGGGGTGAGGTCGACCGTTAGGCGTCAAGGGATTGTGCGGAGGGATGTATCCGATGGCCAACCGAGCCAAGGAAGAAGAACTCACATCTACCACGTTCCAATAAACATCTTTTCCAAAGCATCGCGAAACAAGAGAGCTCGCACACGTACCGGTGTGCGAGCTCTCTGTCTGTTCGGCAAACCCTATGTTGCGCTTATCTAACTGCAGACGCCAGTGTGTCGTTGTGGCGAGTAATGAATTGGCGAAGGTAAAATCCAATATCTGCACGTGATTTGAATCCTGCCCTGGTTGCGGCACTGTGGTATTCCTCATCGCTCAGGTCGGGATCAGTCGCAAAGGCAATCATGTCGGGATAAAACCCAATCGTCAGCGCATCAACATCACTCCCGAACCTGGTCACAAAAATAGCATTACCGCGTCTACCGGTTAACTCCAGGTACGTGTTCTCCATCTCTCTTTCGACAAGCAGATCCTCCAGTTTCCCGGGCGCAGCATTGAACATTTCGATGTGATATAACCCGGCTCCAGCCGCCAGTTCTGCAAAGGCAGTCCACCCCATCTCCGATTCGACGAGGAATTCCTCTTGAAACGCGGCGTCCCAATGGAGTCGTTTCTGAACGACGTCTGCCGCGGGCTGGATTAGCATGATATCCCAGTGATCACCCTGGCTGTGCCGCATGATAACCACTTCCCCATTCCTGGATTCCCTATACTCGGTCGCATCAGCAATGAGATCCTGCATCGTGCCAGGCGCAGCACGGAGGAGTGTTATTTGATAAACGTGCTGGCTGTCGGCGGGGACCAGCTGACTTTCCACCGGAAGCGGCAAAAGAAACATCAGGAGAAAGAGGAAAGACTTCATGATATATATTGAGCTTGTTGAGCTATTCTGGCGCTAATACTATCGCGACACCTGGCGAAAATACTCGAAACTAACAATCTCTCAAGGTTACCGACGAAGACCTGCGATTAACTGCAAACAACGTAGTGCCGATAATCATTTCAACGTGATACCAAAAATGCATCTCACAATCATGACCAGATCTGACGTACGCACCGTAGTTTTCTCCTTCACCCTTTTGATCTTTGCCGCGACTACCCTGGCGTTTGTGCCATCAACGAATCAGACACAGCTCTCGGTGGTTGGACTAGAGTCCCCCCGTAAGGCGACAGTGATTGAGGTCGCAAAGGCTGAGCAGTCGACATTGTCTGCTCGTGAGGCCGCAAAGCGCAACCGTTCGGGTTCAGCACCGGTCATTGTCATCACCAGGAAGGTTGATGAGTACAGTGACAAGCTCAAGAGCGCGGCCACCAATGGGACGGTTTTCTTGAGTGGGAAAATTCGCGGTGAGGTTTCTGAAAACTTCGGCCGCTTCTACTTTATTGATTACAATCGATTCAGCGTTACTGGCGAAGGTAACATGGAGCAGTTCAAGATCATTTTTGAGCGCGGCGGCAGCAACAACTAGGAACTAGCCACTGCGTGCCCGGGAGGATTATTCCGCTCCCAACGCGTGCTACATCAGTCGGTCGCTCCGCTCCCTCGTGTCGAACCCGGGGCTTCGATACCTCTGACCACTGCGTGCCCGGGAGGATTATTCCGCTCCCAACGCGTGCTACATCAGTCGGTCGCTCCGCTCCCTCGTGTCGAACCCGGGGCTTCGATACCTCCGGACACTGCGTGCCCGGGAGGATTATTCCGCTCGCAACGCGCGCTACATCAGTCGGTCGCTGCGCTCCCTCGTGTCGAACCCAGGGCTTCGATACCTCCGACCACTGCGTGCCCGGGAGGATTATTCCGCTCGCAACGCGCGCTACATCAGTCGGTCGCTCCGCTCCCTCGTGTCGAACCCAGGGCTTCGATACCTCCGGACACTGCGTGCCCGGGAGGATTATCCGCTCGCGTCGCGCGCTACATCAGTCGGTCGCTCCGCTCCCTCGTGTCGAACCCAGGGCTTCGATACCTCCGGACACTGCGTGCCCGGGAGGATTCGAACCCCCGACCCTCTGATCCGAAGTCAGATGCTCTATCCAGCTGAGCTACGGGCACGGACTGCAAATATACGGTGCGACTGCGCATGAAACACGGGAACTTTAGAGGTCTCCAGGAGAACCCATGCACCACCTTCTCTAAAGAATCGCACTAAATAGCCGAACGATTCGACAAGCCCAAGCCAGGAATCACCGAATGAATATCTGCATCGTTACCACCTTCGTTAAAAAAGGCGACGGCCAAGGCCGCGCAAACTATGAGGTGGTCAAGGAAGCTCTGAGAAGAGGATACACCGTATCAATTGTGGCAAGAGAAGTTGCCGAAGAATTGCAAGACAAGGTCGAGTGGTATCAGATTGACGTCGCCAAGTGGCCGTCTGAACTACTCAAAGAGGCAGCGTTCTCTCGCGAGGCGACCAAGTGGGTGAAATCAAATCGCAGCAGATTCGATATCGTTCAGGTTTACGGTGCAATCTGTCAGGCCCCATCGACTTTCAACACGCTACAGTACGTTCATGACGGCTGGCTCAAGTCTGTAGCGCACCCGTCGAAAGTCCGATCCGATATGATGGGCAAGTACCAGCTAATGTACTCCAAGACCAATGCCAAATTGGAGAAGGACGCCCTTAGCAAAGCTGAGAGGTACATCGCGGTGTCGGAGCAGATAAAGGATGAGGTCTGTGCAATTGGATTCCCGGCCGAAAGAATCGAAGTGATCCTGAACGGTGTTGATCCATCAGAATTTTATCCCGGCGTTGGTGACAGAAAATCCTTGGGATTGCCAACTGCGGGAGTGCTTGGTGCTTTCGTAGGCGACATCAGATCCAACAGGAAAAACCTGGACAGCGTTCTGAAAGCCATGGTAGACGTGCCTCACTTTCAGTTGGCTGTCTGCGGATCCCTGGAAGGAAGCCCGTACCCTGCCCTGGCGGAAGAGCTTGGTATCGCGGACCGGACTCACTTTCTCGGATTCCGACGCGACGTTGCTGATATCCTCCGAGGATGCGACCTGTTTGTATTCCCTTCCCGATACGAAGCTTGCACGCTTGCCCTGCTGGAAGCAATGGGCACCGGACTTCCCGTAATCACAGCGAGGGCTACCGGCGGATCCGAAATTGTTAGTAGCGAGGCCGGGTTCGTCCTCGAGGACACAGAAGACATCGCGGCCCTGACAAAGGCACTACGCACGCTCGTTGAAGATGAGTCGTTGCGACGGAGCATGGGCGAACGGGCACTTGAAATTTCGAAGATGCATTCGTGGAAGAGCAAAGCTGAGGAGTACATCAATCTTTTCGAAGCACACCTTGCCCCTGCCACCGTGTGATCTGATCTGAGAATCAGACCGACAATGTGAAACAACGCTCAACGCGACTCCGTTCTCGGCTCCGCACCAATGGAATGGATTCAGCAAATAGCGGGCACTCCCCTTGAGCTCATTGCCGTCGGGTTTAGCATCCTGTGCGTCTGGTTGAACATCAAACAGATTATTTGGTGCTGGCCGGCTGCGATAGTAGCATCGGTTCTCTACTTCATTGTGTTCATGCAGGCCAAGCTGTACGCGGATATGGGTCTGCAAGTCTTCTTCCTGGTCATCTCCATCTTTGGCTGGCAACACTGGTTGAGAGGCGGGCCGAAAGGCTCCGAAGCTCCTGTAACGAACATCAAAATTGCCACGGCTGTCGTGATCGGGATTATCGCGATAACGTCGATTGGGGTGATGGGCTACCTCCTGGCGGCAGAAACGGACGCCAGCCTTCCCTTCTGGGATTCGACAACAACCGTCTTCAGTATTGTTGGTCAGTTCATGCTCGCCCGAAAGTATCTGGAGAACTGGCTGGTTTGGATTGTTACCGATATTATTGCCACCGGCGTTTACATAGCGAAAGGACTTTATCCAACTGCAGTCCTGTTCGCGATCTTCCTGGCAATGGCAACTCTTGGATATCTGCAATGGAAAAAGTCCATGCGCGTCGACGGCGCGTAGTAGTAACAGGCGCTGAGTCAACCGGAAAATCCACCGTCGCGGCGGCCGTCGCTGATGCATTCGACGTTACGTTTTTGCCGGAATATCTCAGAGCGTTTGTGAACATCCACAATCGACTTCCCAATGCCGCAGACACCTCGCTCATAGCGATGGGCCACCTCGCTCAAGTCTCTGCTTCGACATCGGTGAATACATCCGGACCAATTGAGCTGCTGGACACTGATCTGCTGTCCACGATATGCTACCATCGATATTATTTTGGCGAGTGCCCAGATTGGATTGAGCAAAAGGCAAAAGAGGAACTCGCAGACCTCTACCTGTTTTGCAATTCCGATATCCCGTATGAAGCCGAACCCGGAATGCGTGATTCCGTTGAGGCGCGGGCGGCGATCGACAGGGCACTCCGCGGTATTCTTGCAGAGTACGACGCCAAGACCGTCGAACTAAAGGGATCTTTAGAGGACCGATTGGAGACCGCGCTAACCGCAATCAACGACTGTCTTACTACCGTCCGATGACGGGCTCTTCTGAGTCCGAGACGTAATACGCCTGGATGATTTCGTCGACGCCACCGGTTGCCAGCCCTGAGTCTCTAATCCAAACGATATCGTTTGCAAAAATCCCGTGTCTGGCCATTCGAGCTATGTCCTCAAGCGAAAACTCCGTTAGCCCCGCCTGGCTGTAATCACATAGGTCTCCAGCGTCCAGTCCGGCAATCACGACGGAAACGAGGTGATCCACCGACACATCATCAAAGCCCATCTCGTCAACGCGCTCAATTATGTCGTCATCGATTTCGAATCGAGCTAATCGAACAAGTTCGTCCCCGCTTATGGATGGACCAAAAAGCGAGGCAATCCGGCCTAACCACTTTTTGCCCACATCGTAGTCGGCCAACCTTGCGACATGCGAAAGCTCAGCCCGCGGAAACGTGTCCAGCACTTTGTCGACAAAGTCGACATCGTTGCAGGTACTATGCAGTCTGATGATATCGTTCGAGGAAACGTTTCTGGGATTAAACTCGATAACCCGAAGCGCGAACTCTCTGTCGACACCCCTCCGTTCGAGCTTATCCCAATCAATCTGATGACGGTTGTTTATCGCTCGACTTACGGCAGACGATTTTCCTGTGACCCACTGATAGGATTCATAGGATTCCGGGCTACTCGTCCAGAAAGAACCGTCCAATGATCGGTCAACCTGGTCTACCGCACGTTGAAGGTTTCGCACGAGCGTTTCCACATTTTCTTCCGTGGCCCCTAGTTCAACCTCCATCGCGCGTTGTCTCTCACGCTCCACAAGAATCTCGGATGCTCTTCGACGATCGCTCGCTTCCTGCAGACGTTTGTTAAGTTCTCTTGCTTCTGCAATTTCAGCGCGCTGCTGGATCACAGCCTCATCACGGGCTCGAGATTCAACATCCAATCGCAGTTCAAATGAGCGTCGCGGTGACTGAATAATGATCACCCCTCCGGACTCAGCTGGAGCCTCGTGGACATGTGTTTGGACCGCCGAGGCAAATGTTGGTGACTGGTGACTCTTCATTGGCTGCAACGATGCAAAGGGCAGGGTAATTCCTACCACTATCGCGACCGCAAAAATTGTCGACGTTCGGTTTGCCGACCTGAATTCCAGGCTTGGATCCAGGATAGCTTTCATCCGCTGTTCGAGGTCATTCCGTTTCGAGAATGCCAAAGCAGCCATGGGTCGTTTACGAGTGTCACGTACCAGATCGAGCAGCGTCGTCGCGTACACAGACGGCATCACACCCGTTGCAAGAACCATATCGTCTGCGGCGCGCTCGCGCTCATAGCGTGCGCGGGCTGCAGCATACCATACCAGCGGATTAAACCAGTGGAGAGCCACCGCGACGTCAGCGATAAGCTGAAGCAGACAATCCCTCCTTTTGATGTGCGAAAGCTCGTGCAGCAGAACTGCTGATTTCTGCTCATCAGTCCATTCGTTACATGTTGATGGCAAAATTATGGCAAAAGACCTAACCCCCATCGTAAGAGGGACTGGTGTCCGGGAATTCACACGCAGACGAACCAGGCTCTGAATTTCCAGCTCCCGGCATTTGTTTTCCAACAGGTCGTGCCACTCGTCGTCGTCCAGGCGCTCCGAGTATTCGAACAGTTGTTTCGCGTTGCGATGCGATCCGACAATGCGGTTCAGTAGAAGCAGCGCTACGACAAACCAACCGAAAGAAAGGATCTCGACTACGCGCATCGTGGAGATCGAATCAAACAACAACGTGTTGGTGTCGATCAATCCGCTATTCCAAATGGGGATTACCGGGATTTCGAAGGCCGGCAATAGTGATGGCAAGAAAGGGAGGACCACAAGGCTGGATAGAGCCGCAAGCCAGACCCAATGCCTTGAAGCAGCTGCGCTTCTGCGCAATGCGAAGACGACGATTGCGGTTGCCAGTAAGATCAGGCCCCCTTTGAAAAACATCAATTGCATCAGATCGACGAGGGAGACCTTTACGTCGATCGGAATCCTGGTAGCTGATGCTATCATATCATCTGCCCTCCTTGCGAGCCTGCTCAATCATCTTGGCAAGCTGATCAAGATCGGAGGTAGAAAGGTCAGATTGACCGACGTCCAGCAATGCTGCGACGGCTTTCCTTGTGTTACCATCAAAAAAGGAGGACACCAGATAATCCATTGCCGATCGTCCAGCCTCATCTGCAGAGATGGTCGGGCGATAGACATACTTGGATCCGACTTTCTCGTGCGTCAGATATCCTTTGTCCTCGAGGATACGGAGGATAGCGCGTACTGCTGAGTAGCTGGGTGCATGCGCGATGCCTTCCTGAACTTGCGCGGCGGTAACCTCGCCAGCATTATAGACGAACGCCATTATTTGCCGCTCTCGGCGGCCCAGGTCCATTGGGGATTTCTTTTTCTTCAAGACGCACCTCCGATTTCGGCAATTGCTACAATATTAGCATAACGTAAGGTAAGGTCAGATGTTGCCCTGTACAAAGGTTTTTGGACCAGAATCTGTAATTATTTGGGGTGAAAATTCGTCCACCAGGTTAGGCTCCGGCAGCCGCTGATTCTGGCGCGCCGTTGCGTTCGGCCAGGATGATGGCAAACAAGACACCCGCGCACAGTAGCATGAGCCATCTAGGCGTATCGACCCCGGCCAAAAATGCGCCGATTGCAAAGGCGGCAATTAGCAGGGTTCGAGGAATCAGCAATCGTCGCGCAGCGCGTAACCAGGACAGGACGGTTGCAAACACGAACAGGAAGACACCGCCAACAAAAAATGCCTGGCTCTCGGTGTGCAGATAATCGTAGGGATGCGCAACCATTTCCTCCATGCCCGCGGCTATTGCGATCACGCCGCAGAGCATTGGAAAATGCAAAAACGTATAGGAATCTCGTCCGAGTCTCCCCTGCATACTGTCGGGTGTCGACGCAAGATGGTGTTCAAGGCCATCTTTAAACCATCCAAAGTATAGCCACCAGAGCAGGCAGGTCACGACTACTGCTCCGAACGTGACGAGAAACAACTCAAAGGAGTGCTCGGGCTTCAACGCTGCTACCCCCGTGGCGATCAGCGATTCCCCAAGTACGATAATGATGATCAGGCCGTGCCTTTCCGTAAAGTGGCCGACGCTGATTCCCCACCCGGATCGATTCCCGGCCCATCCTGCTGCGCCGATGTCCACGATAACCGCCAGTGCCCACAGCCACAGGCGGAATGGCATTTCTACGAATCCGCCAAGCAATGCAAGAACCAACCCCGCGACAGACAACCAAGTGAACTGACGCACTGCCGCATTTTGCTCAGCGTTGTCTGCAGAAATCTTCAGGTACAACCCGAGGCCAATTGATCGCACAAGGACATACGGAACCACGAACCACAGGCCGTTAGATCCCTGATAAGCGTTCCCCACCGACGTTGCCATAGTGAAGGCAATTCCAGTTGCGATAAGGGTTGCAACCCTCACGTACGAGTGGTTTGTGTCCGCAGGATTCAGTGACCACGTGAACTGCGTCCAAGCCCACCAGATCATCCAAAAAACTAGAATGGCCTGGGTTGCACCGGCGAGGGTCAGATTGTCTAACACCAGTCCGGTCACATTCGTAACTGCAAATACAAAAACCAGGTCGAAAAAAAGTTCAACGAATGTCACCCCCTGGTCGTTGGGTGCACGTAGGTTAACAGAGTTGGCCACTTGCATTGGATTTTGTTGGTCCAATAATACGCACCCTCGTTCCCAATTTGCCATCCCTGGTGCTCCCACCGGCGTCGCCGCTTGACCGCCGCTTCATTTGCGCAGCCGGAAGGGCCTTGGTATCTTGCGGACCCTCAATACGCGCCCGTAGCTCAGCTGGATAGAGCGTCTGACTACGGATCAGAAGGTCGGGTGTTCGAATCATCCCGGGCGCGCGGAGATATGAAAAAGGCACTGCCAAACCGAAGGTAGTGCTTTTTGTTTCGGCACTATTCGAACCCCTAACCCTGTTCGACACGAGGGAGCGAAGCGACCGACTGATGGAGCGAGCATCGCGAGCGGAATAATCATCCCGGGCGCGCGGAGATATGAAAAAGGCACTGCCAAATCGAAGGCGGTGCTTTTTGTTTTGGCACTGTTCGAACCCCTAACCATGTTCGACACGAGGGAGCGAAGCGACCGACTGATGGAGCGAGCAACGCGAGCGGAATAATCATCCCGGGCGCGCGGAGATATGAAAAAGGCACTGCCAAACCGAAGGTAGTGCTTTTTGTTTCGGCACTATTCGAACCCCTAACCCTGTTCGACACGAGGGAGCGAAGCGACCGACTGATGGAGCGAGCATCGCGAGCGGAATAATCATCCCGGGCGCTTGTGGTCAAAAACTGCTACTGCACGACGCCATCACCCCGCGTAATCCTGGACGTGATCCACGTTCCATCCCAGTGCGTCATCGCAAGGAGTCGCGCAGGGCGACGTAACGATCTCCATGTACAGAGATAGGCATTGGGAGATTGCCACGCAGCAGTAGCCGCTCGCAATGTCGAGTCTTTTTTGATCCGGGATCCATACAGTTTGTGCAGATCGTCACGGTTCCATGGATTCCACCTCGGAGGCTGGAATGACACGCGGGACGTGTCATTCATCGCCGAAATAATCGTTAACCCATGAGTGAAATCCACCCCCACCCCTACAACCTCTGCCGCGCAAGCCTCAACGAATTAGCAATAACCGAAACCGAGCTGAAGCTCATCGCCGCAGCAGCAATGATCGGACTAAGCAGCAACCCAAACAGCGGATACAACACCCCCGCCGCGATCGGCACACCCAAAACATTGTACGCAAACGCAAAGAACAAATTCTGCTTGATGTTCGACATCGTGGATCGACTCAACCGAAACGCTTTTTGTATCCCACGCATGTCACCGCTGGCAAGGGTCAAACCCGCAGACTCAATTGCAATCCCAGCCCCGGTACCCATTGCAATCCCTATGTCCGCAAGCGCCAGTGCAGGTGCATCGTTGATCCCGTCCCCGGCCATCGCGACCTTGCGTCCCTCCTTTTTCAAAGACTCCACCAGTGCGGCTTTATCGGCAGGCTTCAGCTCTGCATGAACCTCATCAATTCCAAGCGAGTCCGCAATCGCGTGTGCTGAGATGCTGTTGTCGCCAGTTGCCATGACAACACGCACGCCGTTCTCGCGCAGGAACGCAACAGCCTCTTTCGTCGCCGGCTTCAGCTGATCGGCAATTGCGATCACTCCCCGCTGTTCACCATCCACCTCTACGCCAACAACGGTGTGTCCCTTTTTCCTTGCTAATGCAACCTCTTCCGGCCAGCGAGAATTGTCTGACACAGCTCCGATGAACACTCTCTTTCCATCCACCATCCCTGTCACACCACTTCCTGTTTCGGAATGAAAATCATCAGCAGAAAAAGTCTCCACGCCAAGCGAAACCGCTTTCCTCACAATGGCCGCGCCCAGCGGATGCTCACTCAGTTTTTCAACGCTGGCCGCCAGTTGCAATAGGTCATCGCCAGGCAGGGCCGAGTGGATCGCGGTTACTTCCGGATGTCCCTTTGTGAGCGTACCAGTTTTGTCTACGACCAGTGTATCCACGTCCTGCAGAAGCTCCAGCGATTCGGCGTCCTTGATAAGCACGCCTTCGGACGCACCTCTACCAACCCCCACCATCACCGCCATCGGAGTTGCGAGACCCAGCGCGCAGGGGCAGGCAATAATCAACACGGCTACCGCATTCACCGTCGCAAAAGCCAGCGCTGGCTGCGGACCAACCAGCCACCACACGATAAACGTTGCCACCGCAACCGCAATGACTGCCGGGACGAAGATTTTGGCCACGCGATCTGCCACACGTTGGATGGGAGCCCGGCTACGCTGCGCATCCGAGACAAGACCAACGATTTGCGACAAAACAGTATTGCCTCCAACCTCCGTCGCTTGCATGACAAACGATCCAGTACTGTTCACGGTAGCGCCGATCACTGTATCGCCGGGACCGCAGTCATTCGGAATCGACTCGCCCGTAACCATCGATGCATCAACAGAAGAGCGTCCGTCCAGGATCACCCCATCGGTAGGAATCTTTTCTCCGGGTTTTACGCGAAGCTTGTCCCCCACCTTCACCTCGCCAAGCGGGATGTCCTGCTCAACCCCAGCCTCGGATAACCTGTGAGCGACGGCCGGAGCAAGTTCAAGGAGAGAACGAATCGCGGATCCCGTCTTGCTACGCGCCCGAAGCTCAAGCACCTGCCCGAGCAAAACCAGTGTGATAATCACTGCCGCGGCCTCAAAGTATACCCCCACTTCGCCGGACGCCATGCGGAAAGAATCAGGAAAAATAGCCGGGAAGAATGTGGCCACGAGACTGAAGATGTACGCCACACCAGTCCCAAGGGCAATGAGCGTGAACATATTCAGATTGCCGGTCTTCACCGATTGGTATCCGCGCTGAAAGAAGGGCCATCCGCACCACAAAACCACCGGGGTCGCGAGCAGGACTTCAAGAAAGCGCTGACCGTGCGTCCCGAGCAATTCGGTTATCGGATTACCGGGAATCATGCCTCCCATCGAGACGATCAACAACGGAACCGACAACGCCGCGGCAATCCAGAATCGGCGGGTCATATAGTCGAGCTCCGGGTTGTCCTCCTCGATCGCAACATTCCTGGGCTCCAGTGCCATTCCGCATATCGGACAGTCGCCGGGTTCATCCTGCGTGACCGTTGGATGCATCGGGCACGTATATATGGTCGCCATGGCCAACGAAGGACTCTGCTTCTCCAGCGCCATTCCGCAACTGGGACACGGTCCTGGTTCGCTCTTCTTCACCTCGGGGCACATCGGGCATACATATGTACCAGGCGTGCCGTCATCTTCAGGCGCCGGGGCGGCTACCGCGGGGTTTAGAAATTTCTCGGGATCCGCTTCGAATTTTGTCTTGCAGCCACTACAACAGAAATAGTACGTTTCGCCAAGGTAGAGGGTTGTCTGTTCCGACGACCTGTCGACCGTCATTCCGCAAACGGGATCGGTCGCTTTCTCCGGATCGACCAAATAGGCGCCTGGACTCTGGGCGAACTTTGTCTTGCATCCTTCGCAACAAAAACGGTAGTCCACACCGTCGTGGACATAGGCGATTGGGGCGTCCGTGGATACCGTCATCCCGCAGACGGGATCAATAGTTGTTTCTGTTGTGTCGACGTTATTGCTCATTGGCGGGTGTTTTATTCTTACGCGTTGAGTGACACTGTTGCTCGCTCCCCTTTGACCCAGAACCCGGAATTTGGTTACGGGAAGGAGGAAATCAGGTCAAAATCTCATGATCCAATAAATGGGCCCTGCAGCAGGTTATGCCCTGCCCGCAACGGTGTTTAGGTGTAATTTAGGCACCAGGAGCGTATCGCTATGAAATATTCCCACACAATCGCCGTTGTATTCGTCGTATCCATCCTGTCTGCGCCCTATGCTTCTGGCCAGAACGTTGCAGACATTATAAGCGCGCCAAACCAGGAAATTGATTTTGGTAGGCGGGTAGCTGCGGCCGACTCGACCCTTTTAATCTCCGCCCCTGATGATTCGACCGGAGAGAATGCTCGTGGGTCTGTGTTTGTCTATCGATTGGCCGAGGGTGGTTGGGAATTCCAGACCAAACTGGTGAGACCCGATTCTTCGACGGGGACAACGCAATTTGCTAACGATGTTTCTATCGCCACCGTGGATGGAGCACCTGTTGCAGTCGTCAGCCTGACCTCCGGAAGCATGTCGAGTCTTCTTGTCTACGCCGAGCAAGACGGTGCGTGGGTGCAGACACAAGAAATCAGTGGACCCTTGGTACGTGCGGATTTTGATTCGTTTTCTGATGAACTAGTAGTGGGCAACGGTACCGATCTCGACGTATATCGTCACAACGGCCAAGGTTATTCCCTCGTCACGACTCTCACTTCGGATGACCATTGGTTAGGTAGTGAAATAAAATCCAACGGAAGAGTTATTGTGTCCAGCGAGTGGTCGTTTGATCCAGTGCCAGCCGGGGCGGCGTCATTCCTCATCGAGGGTGGTTCTGATTATCCGTATCTGGAGATTCCGCTTCCGGATTCTATCGGGGTCAATGCTGAAACCAGCCTGTCCGACTCGGTCCTGGCCATTGTGACAGACGAAGGCGCGAATGAGCTTGTGATTCTCAGTCTTGAGGGCGGGCTGTGGGTGGTCGACGAGGCTCTTAACGTCCCAGTTATTGGCCCAATCGCACTTGCAGGAAACAGACTTTTTCTGAGTCATCCGACTGACAGCACCTTTGGCGACGGGGCGGGCTCCGTGTTGATGTACGAACGCACTGACGAAGGTTGGGTCCTTGCGAACCGAATGGCTTCGCCCTCACCTGGGGCGAATCAGGCATTTGGCCGTGTGCACGAAGACACAAACGGGAATCGCTTGTTTGTAAGCGACGGAAACGGCGAGGTGTATCAATACGCGGTCGCCGAACTGGTGTCGAGAGAAAAAACGTTTCCAGCTTTGCAGCTTAGTCTCGCTGTTTATCCTAACCCTGCGACAAATTTGTTGCGGGTCAGCGGATTGTCAAAGGATGCCGCTTCCATCCGATTGTTCAACATCCTTGGTCAGCAAGTAGACATTGTTGTTCTTGGAGAAGAGGAGATCGCAGAATTGGATATAAGCCGCCTCGCTCCGGGTGCGTATATCCTCAGAGTAGACAGCAAAGTGCAAACGAACGCGTCTCGCGTGGTTACGATCGCGAGATAGCCCGCCGGGTGGCAACGTTCTAGGCTACCCGGGTTTGGTTTCCTGGTGCAGGGTTCCGGCCTTTAGTCTCTGCTGGCAGGGTTAGGCAGGAATTTCTTGCATCGCCTGTTATTCCCATTCTGTCGAACACCTGCTCGATAAGCTCCTTCGCCTGTGTTGTTGATTCCTGCTTGTTGAAACGAACCGGCTCAACAAAAATCGATTTTATTTTTGATAGGACCAGCCTCTTTCCTATCGCAGCTCCCATATCCAGATCTCTTCGGACATTCGTTTTGCGCATCGAATCCAGGTTGGGGTTTTCCAGGTTTAGGAACCGCGCAATCTTCTCTGCAGCAGCTTGATCGTCCTCATTGATTAAATCGATCACCAACAACTGATCTTTCTTGTCTCGAAAGTAGGCAAAGACTTCTGCGTGTCGCCTGTCTCTCGTGTGGATCCATTTTTCGACAGCAGCTGCTGGGTTCTCCTCAAACTCTTTCCGCATCCAACCGGTTTTGTTTTCAAATTTCCGGAAGTTCACATGGTTTATTCTGCTGACTAACCACGATTCCAAAGGACGCACGCTCAGGATAAACTTTGAGTCAGGAAACTGTTTGTCAAGACCCACAAAGTCGTGCATTTCTCCATCTGAAAAACAATCGTATTCGTTAAAGCGATCGTCGGAGAGCAACCAGGTGTTGTACATAGAATGGTTTGACCTCAATCCATTCGACAGGAAGAACTCGTGCAAAGAAGTCGTCCCTGTTTTATTGAATCCAATACAGAATACTTTATTCATTGCTTTAGCCTGGCTTGCATGCGTTCACCACTGGACGGCCGACCTGGTTCCACATGACGTCCGTCTCGCTTTTCGGAAAGTAAGGTGTTCCTTTGTAACAAATCGGCCAATTTGCGCATGTCTACAATCGCCGCCTAATCTTTAGCCTGGACACAAAATCTCACTGAGGATTGTCTCTTTCTGGAATGTCTGCTGGCCATAGTTGCTGGTATTCGATACCCGGGTTACAGTTTCATAATCGGTGGTGTTAATCCCGAACATCCATCTAACCGTTCGGGACAATGACAAAAATTACTACGCTTCTACTTGTCACCTGTTACATGACGCTGCAGGTGGCGACCGCGCAGCAGATTGTGCTCGACTCTGCGAAACTCTGTTCGACTGTCGGGACAGCGCAGGTTACTACGGCTGGAAAAAGCCATCACAGTTTCAGCTCGGCAAAAATCCCCGTTTTCTTTCAACTAATTGAGGGACGCACGGGCGCAGGACGCGTGCCAGACACTGCAATTCGTAAACAGATGCAAATGCTCAACGACGCTTTCGCCGGGGTCTTTGTGTTTGAGCTTTATGGCGTCCGACGCGTGGTTAACCCCAACTGGTTTGTGGATGACCCAACCAAATCCGATAGCAAAAAAAGCGCCTACACGTCAGCGATGAGTGTTGAACCTGGCCGCGTTCTAAATGTCTACGTCCTCGACCTGGAGCCTGCAGGACTTGCAGGAATGGGTGTTTTACCCGGAAGTGCTAATACCGGGAAACCGACTGATGGCGTCTATCTTGATTATAAGGTCCTCCCGGGCATGGGGGGACTGTACAACTGGAGCTCCGATTCAGGGGACTGGCTGGTGCATGAGGTAGGACATTATTTTGGACTGCTTCACACGTTTCAGGGAGTCGACAACAACATCTGCCCACGAACTCCCCTGGACCCGTTGACACAGGGTGACCTCATAGCGGACACTGATGTGCACCGGCGCCCATCGATTCACCAAATCCCCGATTGCAGTTTTCGTCAGGGCTGCGGCGGCCGCGGATCGATTGAGCCCGTAGACAACTACATGAATTATTCTGCCGACGATTGCAGGAACACCTTCACTCCTGGTCAACGAGACCGCCTTCGTCAACAAACCGCCACGTTTAGATCCCGGATGATCCAGTCTACCGAACCGATTGCAATAAAGTCCGACCTTCGTGTAAACAAGGGCGAAGAACTACAATTACTCGGAGGCGAATTCAGATTCAGCTACGGAAAGCGGATCGTCAACTTCGGCACCCTTAAGGTTTCAAATTCAACGTTGACCAGCGGCAGCGCGTGGAAGGGAATCTATTCTGGATCAAATAGCACGACTGAGATCACCAACAGTGTGATTGATGAAGTGGGTGGTGGTGCGGGAACGGCTGCCGTGAAAGCATATAGGGCTAAGGTGGACATCTATAATTCTGAGGTTGAAACTTTGAGCGGTGGCGCAATATTTGGAGTGTACGCAACCGGGTATTCTGATGTGAAAATCCGCAACACCGACATAAGCACCGCTTCAGGCCCGGCGGTCGAGGCCTACGGTGGCGGTGCATCGGTCTTCGTATACGGGAGTACGCTCCATTCAACCACGAGCAGTCCCGTGGTGCGGGCATCCGGGGGTGGACTGGTGATGTTCTGGCCAGGTCCGACGGCGCCGTACGTTGGACGTAATTTTGTCTACGGCAAAAGCATAGAGGCGAATTACAACGGGTATGTCAACGCTGGTTCAGCACAACGTACTACTTCCCAAAACTCGTTTTGCACTCCGCTTACGCTTCGCGCCAGGAACGGTGGATCGATCGCCGCGAGGTACAACTACTGGTCAGCCCAGCCGATCAAAATCAATGACGGAGGCACTATTTCTATTCACCCATCGCTGGGATCGCCCAACTGCTCCGGAGCATCCTCAAGTTCGGAGGTAGCTGTAGCACAAGAGATGCTGTTCGAGCAGCTGTCGGAGTCAGACGAAGCACGGTTAATGCAGCTTTACAGTTCTGATGTGGAACGCTTTCAGCGCGAGGTTTTGGGATTCCTTGGATCGGATGACCCGTCGATGAGGCTGCTGGCGGGGACGTTGGCAATTGAGTCCTTACGGACGCGTCGCGATAGTGAGATCGAATCCAGACTGCGATCAATAATGCAAGTTGGGGAGCAACGGGACGGAACACTACTACGACGCCTCGCGGCCTTCTACGTTGACGACGGGAACCGACTCGTTGGGAGTCAGCTCGCAAAGCATGTCTTTGACAATGTGAGGAATATGCAAGAGAAAGAACGTGCGATCCTGCTTTCCCAGTTGGATAGTGGAGGCCCGGCCAAAACTGATTCGGGCTCGCTTCTCGAATCACCGCTGGCGGAAATCGCTGCGGCGGAGTTGACTGAGCGAATGGATGCACCTGTAGTTTCGGCTCAGCTAAACGACCATGGCAGGCTTCGCGAGTCAAGGTCTGAGCTCCAGGGATTGATACAGACATCTGCCCATCCGAACCCGTTCAATCCCACGACTATGATTTCGTTCTCCGTTCCTGCCGGACAGGAAATCAAGCTCGCCGTTTTCGACGCAGCAGGCCGGATGGTCGAAAGCCTGGCGAGTGGATATCGGGATGCTGGAACGCATAGCGTCTTGTTCGACGCCACCGGATTAAGTAGCGGTTTGTACTTCTATCGGCTGGAATCCAGCGGTGGGGCCACAGGCAAGCCGATAGTGTTGCTCAAATAATCTTTCCACCTTCATCGACATTCCTTATTGTTGACCGGGTTGGTCGATAACCAAATGGATAAACCTGAGTATAACGCAGGCCTGTTACCATTCTACCAACCCGATTTCGATCTCAATGATCAAACGCATCCTCGTCCCACTAGACGGATCAGACTACACGGAAGCAGCACTAACGTTAGCAATTCAGCTTGCACAACAGAACGATGCAGAAATAACGGGCGTTGTCGTTCTCGACACCGAAGGAATTGAAAAATCCATTGGGCCTGTCCCGATCGGCGCTATTCGGCTGGCGGAAAGGCTCGGTGAGCTGAAAGCAAAGGAGGCAACTGCTCGGATCGAGGAAAACCTCGCCAGGTTCCATCGGCTCTGCGACCGCGGCAACGTAAGACACCGGGAAGCCCGGTTTCAAGGCAGACCTAGCGAGTCGATTGTCGGTGAATCCCTCTATTACGATTTGGTCGTGGCCGGGACACGGACATTCTTTCGATTTTCTGGAAGCCCAGCCGACGGCGACTTGTTGGTGGACGTTCTCGATAGCACTGTTACCCCATTGCTCGCTGCCCCAAAAGAATTATCAGGTTTTGACCTCAGAAATGGCCAGGCGAAAGCGCTGATCGCGTTTGGTGGAAGCCTACCCGCCGCTCGGGCCCTTCACAGATTTGCGCAGCTGGTAGCGCCACAATCCGTAGATGTTACCCTGCTAATGTCACATGCTGATGAGGCGTTCGCGAGATACCATCTGCAACGAGCCGAAGATTATCTCAGAGCTCAGGGCATCGCGCATCTCAAAGCACGGTGGACGTCGGAACCCATCATCAAGACAGTTGAGCAAAAATACCTGGCATCATCAGACATCTTTGTCGTTGGTGCAAACTCCAAGGGAAGAGCAAAGAAATTTGTTTTGGGAAGTCTTCCGCAATACCTACTGACGAATTCTCACAAACCGGTGTTCATAGGCCAGTAGCACCCGGTGGCGTCAACTCATTCTTATGATCTAGTCATCGTCGGCGCGGGCCTCGCTGGCAGCTCAGCCGCGGCGTGTCTGGCGAAGACGGAAAGTGTTCTGCTTGTTGACAAACATCGTGTTGGCACAGGAACGTCGTCCATTGGTTGGGGTCTTGCGAATCCGATTATGGCCAAGCAGGGTAGGGTCGTATGGCAGGCCAGGCAGGCCCTCGAAAATCTGGACAGCTTGATTCGCGAATCCGATGCCGGGCATTGCGTCGATGCCAGAGAGTTGTGGAGACCGGCACAGTCAGAAAAGATGGCCCGACAGTTTGAAAGGACCGGGGAATTACACACTGACCTCTGCACGTTCTTATCTGCACAGGATGCGGAGAAGCGCTATCCACAATTCAAATCCCCCTTTGGCGGACTGCGTATTCGCCGTTCATGCGCCGTGTCAATACCAGATTACACCCGTTGCCTAACTGCGCTCGCGGAGAAACGCGGCGCACAACTGGGGGAAGGCTTTGAGCTCGTCAACATCGAAACAAAGACTACCGGTGTAACCGCCACCTTCGATACCATCGAGGGCAAGAAAACAGTCGAATGTAAAAGACTGCTGTTAACAACCGGCCCGGATCTTTACATGTCTACCAACCTCAACTTGCATCGGATAAAGGGGCAGTCTCTTGTTCTCGTAATCCCCGATGGTCTCCGTTCTGTCCCACACGTCTCAGGCAGCGGCTACGCGATCTTCCACACGGACAAAGTCACGATTGGCAGCACCTATAATCACACGTTCGATAACTTGAATCCGAGCGAGGAAGGTGCGGATATCATTTTTTCCAAAATCGCAAAAACGATCCCGGCAGTACGAAGCTGGGAAATAGTCTCGCAGTCGGCCGGAATCCGCGTTACCGTACCGGGCTCCTATTTGCCCATCCTGGGGCCCTTGCCAGGAAATAAACGAGTGTGGATCTTCAATGGACTTGGGTCAAAGGGCCTCCTCATGTCCTCCCTCATTTCGCATGAATTGCATCGATTCTTCCGTTATCCTGGGGAGATTCCGGGAAACATTCGCGTTCACTAAGTTTGACTACAATCTGAGGGCCTTCCTCCGATATTCTTTTCACCGGCAGTACACTTGCCAGCACTCCTACACTAAAGACTGACAACACCAATGACGGACGTGAAGACTTCACAGCTCGCAGATATCCTGGGCGACAAAGCGGGATACCTTCTGGATCATCAGTGCAAAACGATTTCAAAAGACCAGCTTCACCTGCCAGGTCCAGATTTTGTCGACAGAGTTTTTGCTCAGTCAGATCGAAATCCACAAACGCTTCGATCACTTCAGGCGCTGTACTCAAACGGAAGGTTGGCAGGCACTGGCTATGTCTCCATCCTACCTGTTGACCAAGGTATTGAACATTCGGCAGGTGCTTCATTTGCCAAGAATCCGATTTACTTTGACCCCGAGAACATTGTCGAGCTTGCAATTGAAGGCGGATGCAATGCGGTGGCATCTACATATGGTGTCCTTGGAGCAGTTGCACGCAAATACGCGCACAAGATTCCGTTCATCCTGAAGTTCAACCACAACGAATTGCTAACGTATCCGAATACGTACGATCAGATCATGTTTTCCAGAATCGAAGATGCCTGGAACATGGGTTGTGTGGCAGTCGGCGCAACCATCTATTTCGGTTCGCAAGAATCATCTCGCCAAATTGTCGAAGTATCAGAAGCTTTTTCGATTGCGCATGAATTGGGGATGGCAACTATCCTCTGGTGCTACGTCAGGAATTCTGCCTTCAAAGTAGACGGAACCAATCATGAATCCAGCTCAGACGTTACGGCGCAGGCCAACCACCTAGGCGCCACGATTGAAGCGGATATCGTGAAGCAGAAGCTCCCAACGCAAAACGGTGGCTATGCGGCGCTGAACATGGGGAGTTCGTCCTACGGTAAGTTCGACGAGCGCATATACTCTGAACTCGCGACCGACCACCCAATCGACCTCACGCGCTATCAGGTTGCAAACGGTTACATGGGCCGCATCGGGCTTATAAACTCCGGCGGAGCCTCAGGGGCAAACGACCTGCAACAGGCTGTCCAAACTGCGGTCGTCAACAAACGCGCGGGAGGCATGGGACTGATTTCTGGTCGGAAGGCATTCCAGCGCCCAATGAAAGATGGAATTGGCATCCTCAATGCTATCCAGGATGTCTACCTAAACAAAGACGTGACGATTGCCTAACCAAGACAGTCTGTCAATTACGGAAGGCTCGGGTTTCACCGCCCGGGCCTTTTTCTTTAGGTAGTTTTCGCGGGCGGCGCGTTGCTTTTCCGCGTCCTTTGGTAGTAGAATTCCACAAAACTGTAAACAACTCCCAAAGCATGGCCAAGAAACCAGCCGCAAAGAAGACGACGAAGAAACGCACATCAACGAAGAAAACGTCCGGTACCAAGAAAAAGGTGAAACCGCTTTCCGCTGTGGAAGCGGCTATTCAGCACTATCCAGATTGGGCCAAGGAATTTGCCCGGAAGTACTTCACCAAAACAGTAACCCAGTTTATCCTGCACGGCAATGTGCGCGACCTCGTGCCATCGGAGGACTACGATGGGAACACCATCTACGTCCCGCTCCGGGAGTTTCTATCTGATGACTTATTCGCTGCGCGTGATATCGTCATTTTCTACGACCGGTCGTCGGGCATTCACTTCGTTGACAAAGAGTCCCAGGCAGATTTCAGCAGGGCATTGTCAGGCTACGACTCGATTTTTGGTACGGAGTATCAGAAAAAATTGCCGAAAGATCCGGTCCGCGTGCTGTCGGTTCTTCAAAACTACTTCCGCCTCCGGCTGGCCGAGGGTAAGCGCATCGCTTGCGTTATCGACTATGCGGAGACAGTCGTACCCATGGCCGAGGCATCACAATACTCACCGGAAGACCGGAATGCACTGGTCTTTCTCCAGAAGTGGTCGCACGATCCGCTGTTCCTGAACAGTGACTTCACCATTGCGATCATAACCGAGAACCTCAATGATCTGAATCAGCAGCTAGTGCAGAGTCCGTACACCTCGGAATTGCACGTCTTCCTTCCTTCAGAGGATCAGCGAAAAGAGTTCGTGAACTGGTACACGGCAGATAAGAAGAACGAGTTCAAATCTCTTTCGGATGTGACCTTGTTGGCCTTGGCGCAAAACACATCTGGGCTCGGATATATCCAGCTCCGCAGCATCCTTGCCGACGTGCTGGAGAACAAAACCCGGCTCAGCTATGAAAGGCTTTCGGAGCTGAAGAAGGCGTTCATCGAGGCCGAGGCTTACGGAATGCTCGAGTTTGTTGAAACAGAATACACGCTCGACATGGTCGCGGGCCACAAAGAGGCCATCGCGCACCTGCGGCAGGCTGCAAAAGCACTGAAGCAAGGTCGTCCGCACGTGCTGCCCATGGGATACCTCGTTTCAGGACCAGTCGGTACCGGCAAGACCTTCACCATCACCTGCTTCGCTGGCGAAATTGGCATTCCGATGGTCATGCTAAAAAATTTCCGATCACAATGGCAGGGTGTGACCGAGGGAAACCTGGAAAAAATCCTGAACCTGCTCGAAGCCATGACGCCGGTGGCAGTGATGATCGACGAGGCAGATGCTGCGCTGGGACGAAGAGATGCTAAAGGTGACTCCGGAGTTTCCAGCAGGGTCTTCGGCCAGATTGCATCCTTCATGTCGGACACCAGTCACCGCGGTCGAGTGATTTTCTTCCTCGTTACCGCACGTCCGGATCTGATGCCAATCGACCTTAAGCGACAAGGCCGTGCAGAAGAACACCTGGCTTTGTTCTACCCCGCCACCCGCAAAGATCGCGAAGAATTGCTGGCGGTGATGATTCGTAAGACGAAAGCTAAAGTCACCATGGCAGAAGTGCCTGAATCACTTCTGAACGGAGAAAAGGAACTGAGTGGAGCGGACATGGAAGCGCTAATCACGCGCGCCAAATTCCGCGCCCCGGCCTCCGGCAAGATCACAAAAGCGATTCTGGAAAAAGTGGTGGAAGACTTTATTCCTCCAACGTACCCTCTTGAGGTTGAGCTTCAAACCTTGAACGCCGTCCTGGAATGCACCAGCATGGCGCTCTTACCAAAGAAGTATCGCGAAATGAATAGGGAGGACATTGTGAAAAGAGTAAAAGAGCTGAACCGACTCATCGGATAACCTGAATTTGTGTTTCTGTGTAAAGTAATAGGCACGGTTGTGTCGACGCGTAAATCGGAGACATTCGAATCGTCCAAAATGCTGGTTGTCCACCAGGTTGATCTGGAAGGTGAGACCATTGGAGAGCCCGACATGTTGGCACTCGATCCAAAGTTTGGAGCAGGAACCGGTGATATCGTGCTGGTCGCTCGAGAAGGTGCGGCTGTGAAGCAGGTCTATGACGGACGCGACACTCCCGCCAACGTAATCATCCTGGGCGTTGTAGACGATTGGTCATGGTCGGATTAACTAGCAAACCACAACCACATTTTAATTGAAGGCAA
Organism: Rhodothermales bacterium; assembly: GCA_965224105.1. Taxonomy (GTDB): domain Bacteria; phylum Bacteroidota; class Rhodothermia; order Rhodothermales; family JABDKH01; genus CBDCYH01. The sequence goes on from CBDCYH010000002.1 coordinate 170,806, forward strand.
ATCACGGAACCTAACTTGCTGATGCAAAGATTTTATTACACTACGCTCTTGCTTGCCCTGGTGGCCATGCCGGCTTTGGGACAAACAGAAACTATACCCCGCGCCACGCGCACGGTGGCAATTCAAAATGCGACTATCCACGTAACTCCAGACAATGTCCTGCAAAACGCGACTGTCGTTTTCAGAGATGGTCTGGTTCACGGCGTTGGAGTGGATCTTGCAATACCGTTTGATGCCGAGGTGATAACTGGCGATAGCCTGCACGTCTACGCAGGATTTATCGACGGACTTTCGCACACCGGATTCACCAAACCGAAAGAATCATCAGCCGAAAGACCTAAAGATCCAGGCAACCCACCGAACGATCGCGCCGGAATTCAACCGGAGAGACTAGCTTCGCGAAGCTTCGATCCGACAAATTCAACGGTTGACGCATTGCGAAAGGCGGGTTTCACTACAAGCCATGTGGTCGAACACGGTCGGATGCTACCCGGATCAGGGGCTTTGGTCAATCTGGGAACTGGCACACGCGCCCAGCAGATCGTCAATCCGGATGCGGCCCTCGTCTTCCAGTTTACCGGAGCGTCTCGGATGTATCCGGCAACGCCAATGGCAATGACCGCAAAGTTCCGTCAGTTGTACAGGGAATCAAGGAGACGCAGTTCCGCGCGCACGATTAACTCAGACTCCCCCACCGCCAGGATTGAGTCCGACGAAGTATATACAGCCTTTGATGACGTAGTGACGTCCAGAAAACCGGTTGTCGCGAAAGCGAACACCGCACTAGAAATCTTCCGCGCGGCGCAATTAAAAAAAGACCTGAATTTCCGGCTGATTATCGCAGGAGGAAAACAGGCTGCCATTGTTGACAACAGCTTCTGGGGTAATGTGGATGGACTGCTACTCACGCTCGAAATGCCGAAGGATCTGGATAAAGAGACGAAGGCGGACAGCACGGAACATAATCCGAGGTTTGTTACTGGAGATCAGACAGGAACCAAGGATGAAGAGAAAAACCTGCGGGCTCGAAAACGGGAGGCGCACAAGATGTACAGCGCGACCGCAGCCAAGTTGGCGAACGCGAACATCCAATTCGGATTTGCCATACTCGACACGAAACCCAAGGACGTCCAGGGCAACATCCGCAAGATGATCGACGCTGGTCTGTCAAAAAGAGACGCGCTGGCAGCCCTTACCTCTAATGGAGCCGAGGTTCTTGGCGCGTCTGCAATCCTGGGAACCCTCGAGGAAGGGAAAATTGCGAACGCTGTTGTGACGAGCGGCTCCTACTTCGAAAAAGATCGCAAAATCAAGTATGTGCTTGTGGATGGAATCCCTCACGAGTTGCCGGAGAAAGAGGAAAAAGATAAAAAGGGCAACACAGGGGATGATAAATCAATTGCCGTTGGCGACTGGGATTTCTCCTTTGTAACCGAAGACGGACCCATATCGGGTACCCTGGCGCTGACCGGATCCGACGATGCGCTTAGAGGCACGGTCACATCCAATGTCACCGATGAGATAGATCTCGAATCAGCCGAGTTGGACGGCGATGAATTGACAGTCGTTATTCCAACTGCGCAGTGGGGAAAACTGACGGTAGTTGCAGAGCTTGACGGCGACTCATTCTCGGGTACGATCGCTAGCAACGCGGTCGGACCTTACGACATCTCTGGGACACGAAAACCGGAGGACAAATGATGACAACAATGAAAAGAATGTCCGCGCTTGCGGTAGTTATAGCCGCGACGTCACTCTCAGCCTTAGGACAGGACATATTGGTACAGAACGCAACGGTGATTACCGTTACGGATGGCACTCATGAGGATACCGACATTCTCCTGCGCGATGGCAAAATTGCTCGAATCGGGCAGAACCTCTCAGCGGGCAATGCAACCGTCATCGATGCTTCCGGGAAATATGTTATGCCAGGAATAATTGATGCCCATTCGCACATTGCACTGAGCAACGTCAATGAGTCGACCAACCCGGTCACCGCGGAAGTTTCGATGGAGGATGTCGTAAATCCGTTCGACGTCAGCATCTATCGTGCCGCCGCGGGGGGTGTTACGGCAGCTCATCTGATGCACGGGTCGGCAAACGTTATCGGTGGACAGAACGAAACAATCAAGATGCGTTACGGCTCGACGACCCCCGACGGGTTACGACTGGAAGGGGCTCCACGCACAATCAAGTTCGCGCTCGGTGAAAACCCCACACGGGTTCACGGCTCCGGCGCAAACAAGGTACCCCGAACTCGAATGGGTGTTGAAACCGTCTTGCGTCAGACCTTCTCCGAAGGGCAGAGATATCGAGAGGCGTGGGACGCATACAACGGCCGCGGAAAAAGGGACAACGTGCAGCCGCCAGCATACGACATCCGCAAGGAAGTCATTGCAGACATCCTGAGGGGCGAGATAATTGTTCATTGTCACTCCTATCGCGCCGACGAAATCCTGATGCTGGTCGGTGTACTTCGAGACTTCGGCGTGACTAAAATTGTGTTCCAGCACGCAAACGAAGGCTACAAGGTAGCACCAGAACTTGCAGCCTATGGTGCTATGGCGTCCGTCTTTTCTGATTGGTGGGCCTACAAATTCGAAGTTTACTATTCCACCGCTTACAACGCAGCGATCCTTACGCGCAACGGTGTTGTAACATCGATTAACTCGGACTCAGGCGAACTCATAAGGCATCTCTATCACGAAGCTGCCAAGTCGCAACGTTATGGCGATCTGACGGATGACCAGGCGTTGGCACTCATCACCATTAATCCGGCTAAGCAGCTGGGTATTGACGACCGAGTTGGTTCGATCGAAGAGGGCAAAGATGCGGATATCGCCATTTTCTCCGCGCACCCGCTGTCTGTGTATTCGATCGTTGAAAAAACCATCGTGGATGGCAAAGTGATTTTCGACCGGGCCAATGACCCAGATGATATGCGTCTCCTGGTTGACCCGGATGCAGAGATCGGCGACGCCGCTTTTGAACAGGAAATTTATCAGCAATGTATGCAGGACGTCGAAACGTTCGTCATCCAATAAGAAACTGGACCAATGAAAGTATTAATCCTTCTTCTCGCACTTTTTGTTACGTTCGATGACGACAAGGACAAAGGGAAACAAGGCACGTTCGCGCTCACCAATGCAACCATTGAAACGGTTACGTCCGGCACTATCGAAAACGGGACAGTTGTGATTTCGATGGATCGGATCGTCGCTGTCGGAGCATCGGTTACGATTCCGGATGGCGCCGAAGTCATCGACTGCTCTGGAATGACAATTTTTCCTGGCCTTATCGACTCGGGAACGCTACTTGGGCTTAAAGAGGTAGGCTCAGATCCGCGCACGATGGATTTCAACGAAGTTGGAGATCTGAATCCGCAACTCGAAGCGTTGACCGCAGTGAATCCGAACACGGTGCTCATTCCGGTCAACAGGGTGAATGGCGTGACATCCGCCTTGGCTGTACCACGAGGTGGTCTGCTTCCAGGTGTCGCGGCACTTATCAATCTCCACGGCTACACGCCACAGCAAATGAGTGTTGGCGGTGCCCGCGCGATGGTGATCGAGTTTCCCCGCTCTACACGTCGAGGTTTCTTCGATCGCCGCAAACAGGAGGACATCGACAAGGACTACAAGAAAAACCTGAAGCAGCTGAACGATGTTTGGAATCAGGCCAAAATCTACGCCAGGATTCTGAATGCTGATACCGATGAAGAGAGATCCCCCGAGTATGAACCAGAACTTGCCGCGCTTGCTTCCGTGGTTAACGGCGAGATTCCTGCCCTGATTGAGGTCAACTCTTCCGCAGATATACGCAACGCGATCAAATGGGTCGAGGAGCAAGAACTCACCAACGTGATCTTCTCGGGTGTTTCAGAAGGTTGGCGTGTGGCACAAGAAATCGCCAAGGCGGAAATCCCGGTAGTTGTCGGGCCTGTCCTTTCAACGCCAACACGTCAATCGGATCGGTACGACAAGCCATACGCTAACGCCGGTCTTCTGCATAAGGCTGGGGTGCAGGTTGCAATCCGCACGCAGGATGCCGAGAACGTTAGAAACCTTCCCTACAATGCCGGCTTCGCTGCTGCCTACGGAATGGGACGGGAAGCCGCGCTCGCCGCTGTAACAATAGAACCAGCACGGATCTTTGGCGTCGATCACCTGATTGGCTCAATTGACGAAGGAAAGGTAGCAAACCTTTTTGTCGCGGATGGTGACCCGTTCGAGACCAAGACGAAGGTGCAACACCTGTTCATCGATGGTTACAAAATCCCGCTGACCAACCGGCACAGGAGCCTCTTCGAGGAGTTTCTCGAAAGGAATCCAGGCCTCGAAAAGGGCACACTCGGCAACTAACCAGAGATCCAGAGGCAACCCTCAAGGGTTAGGCCGGGTCCAAACGAGAAAGCGATCCCAACTCTGTTGGCAGGATCGTCCGGCGCGTGTTTATGCCGATCAAAATATTTCTTCAGAACGAAGAGGATTGTCGGTGAACTCATGTTGCCGTACATCCGCAAGACATCGAGACTCGAGCTTACGTCGTCATCGCCCAGGCCGAGAACTGATTGCGCTTTGTCCACGATGGCCCTTCCTCCCGGATGGATCGCCCAAAAGCCGACGTCGGTCCGGGTAAGCCCGTTGCGTCCGAGCAGTTCATCGACGTAATCTGGAAGGTGACGAGCAAGCACATCCGGCACCCTCGCGGAAAGACCCATGTCGAATCCCGTGTTACCAACGTCCCACGTCATATAGTCGGCAGATTCTTCGTCCAGAACGCAATGGTTGTCGGTGTAGCAGAGTTTTTCACTCGCTTGCTTTTTGTCTGATGATGCGAGGACGGCGGCCGCAGCGCCATCACTGAAAAGTGAATTCACGACTGCACTTTCCATCGTGTCGCCAATCTGAAAATGCAGCGTGCATAGTTCGACACATACGAGGAGGACCACCGCATCAGGATGTGATTTACAAAAACCGTCGGCAACACGCAGTCCGTTCAATGCTGCATAACATCCCATGAAACCGATCACCGCCCGCCGGGTGTCCCGGCGAAGGTTGAGCGCCCGCACCAACTCAATGTCAAGTCCCGGAGCGAACATCCCGGTACAGGAGACGGCAATAACATGGGTGACTTCGTTTGGGGTGACGCCGGCCGAGTCCAATGCCCGTTGCGCAACGTCAGTTGCGAGCGGAAGAGAAGCTTCGCGATATAAGGCGTTCCGCGCTCCGGTCGACGGTGCCGGTTCCAGTCGCCAGTTCGGCGGATAAAATTCGAAATCAGATGCGGGCTTGCCGTAATCTTCCAGGGCTGAGTACCGATATTCGATTGCCGATCTCCCGTAGATCGCCGGGATACGCGCCTTGATCCGGTCCGGAAGCGACTCCACCTTTGTCATGAACGCAGCAGCAAACTCCTGACTCCTGCGGAGAGGTGGATTACCCGTCTCAATACTCCTAAGGACTGTCTTGCGCACGCGTGTTTGTTTTGGTGAGTTTACTTTCTTCCCAAAGCTTGTCCATCTCGGCAAGGTCCACATCTTCGAGTAGTAGACCCTCCTCTCGGAGCCTTTTCTCTATGTACTGAAACCGGGTGACAAATTTCTTTCTTGTCTTTCGGAGTGAATCTTCGGCGTTGAGACCGAGCAGTCGTCCGTAGTTGACGAGTGAGAAAAGCAGGTCACCGAATTCATTTGCTCGACGATTTGAGGATGTCTGGGCCTCGACACTGAACTCTTTGAGCTCCTCCTGTACTTTCTCCCACGCATCATCTGCCGTTGCAAAATCAAACCCGACTCCCGCAGCCTTCTCCTGCACCCGTTGCGCTCCGAGCAAGGCTGGAAGAGAATTCGGAACACCATCCAGCACAGATGACCGTCCGCCCTCTTGCATCTTAATCTCCTCCCAGTTTTTCAATACCTCGCTCGTATCGGACACTGTCGTCTCCCCAAAAACGTGCGGATGTCTTCCTACAAGTTTGTCGATCTCGAGGTGGATGACATCCAGAATATTAAAGGTATCCTCCTGTTCAGCAATTACCGCGTTGAATACAACATGCAGCAGGAGATCACCAAGCTCTCTGCTAAGTTCGGTGGGATCGTCGTTTTCTATCGCCTCGACTGTCTCGTAGGCTTCTTCTATGAGAAGCTCTTTAATGCTGGAGTGGGTTTGTTCGCGATCCCAGGGACAATCCCGCCGGAGCTGTCTCACGATAGCGACAAAGTCTGCAAACGCTTCGGTAATGTCGGTGCCGGGTGCGAATCCAGCCTCATAAATTTTCTGGTCCATTCTCAAGATTTTTGTTGATTCGCCTACAAATCCGTCTCGCAACTTTTTTGTGGTACCCGTGACATAACGTTGTCACATTTCGAAAATATCTTCACTCGCGGAGTTATGTTTTGACCCGAGCAGGTGTCTATTTTGACGTCTGCCGATTGGTGACATACCCGTTTACCGGGTGTTCATCACGACGCAACATCCAAAACTGGGCGAACGACGCTCGGTACATCTTCTGGTGCCTTCAAAAACGGATTGGGCAGTAAGTGCCCGGACTCATGTTAAGTGCGCCAGTGACAATTAAGAATATATACCTGGGAGGTGTACAAATGGCACGTGGAATTAATAAAGTTATTCTGGTAGGTAACCTTGGGCAGGATCCTGAACTCCGTTATACGGGATCAGGAACGGCGGTCTGCAACATTCGCCTTGCCACGAATGAGTCTTACAAGGACTCAAGCGGCCAACTAGTCGATAAGACTGAATGGCACTCGATAGTTGCGTGGGGTAGGCTTGCGGAAATTTGCGGTGAGTATCTAAAAAAAGGTTCGCAGGTTTACTTCGAGGGTTCGCTTCAGACACGCAATTATGAAGATCGCGACGGCAACACTAAATACGTCACCGAGGTGAAGGCGCGTGAAATGTTGATGCTCGGTGGCCGAGGCGGCGGTGACGGATCTTTGGGTGGCTATCCGCAAGCGTCTGTCTCCAAACAGACTCAGCCCGCGACCGCAACAGCCAAGGCGTCGGACGATTACACGTTCGAGCCCGACGACGAGCTGCCTTTCTGATATACCAATTAGCTAGCTCATACGGGAGCCGGGTCCAACCTGGCTCCCGTTTTTATTTGAATTTGGACGTCTCGCCGCCACATTGAGCCTGTTTGCTTGCAATTCCGGGTTTTGACGGAGTATCATCATCGCTTGCGGCCGTTTCTCTGGCCGGTCAATACGATCAAATCATCCGAATAGACCAAAATGGCAACTGCATCACGAGGAGCGTGGAGTTCAAGAACGGGCTTTATCCTAGCCGCAGCGGGTTCTGCGATCGGGCTAGGCAACATCTGGAGATTTCCGTACTCGGCGGGCGAAAGTGGCGGCGGAGCGTTTGTGTTCATTTACATTCTATTCGTGGCACTTATCGGAATCCCGGTAATGCTCGCCGAACTTTCTATCGGCCGCAAAACTGAGAAAAATCCCGTCGGCGCCTTCTCAAAGCTATTTCCGGGAACGCAGTGGAAAATGCTGGGCGGGCTTGGCGTCGTTACCGGGTTCGGGATTCTCGCGTTCTACTCAGTCATCGCAGGCTGGACTATAGCGTACCTCTACCGGGCAATAGTAGGAGACATCGGCGCCGCGATGACGGCCGAACAAAGCGGCCTGCTATTTACAGAACTGGTGGGCGGCAGTATGTGGCCAATCCTCCTATCGGGCCTTTTTCTGCTTCTGACAATCCTGGTTGTCCGAGGAGGTGTCTCGGGCGGTATCGAACGCGCGACTAAAATTTTGATGCCGGTCCTACTCGTGTTGCTAATCCTCCTTGCCATCCGCTCCGTCACCCTTAGCGGGGGCGGAGAAGGCTTGAAGTATCTCTTCAAACCTGACTTCTCCAAGCTCACCGGTGGTGTCGTGATGAGCGCCCTAGGCCAGGCATTTTTTAGCCTTAGCCTCGGGATGGGTGCGATGATTACATACGGATCGTATATGCCCAAGTCAGAGAACCTTGCGGTCGCCGGTATCTCGGTCGCCTTCTTCGACACGATCATTGCCATCCTGGCTGGCCTCATAATCTTCCCGGCGATCTTCCATGCAGGTGTGGATCCAGCCGCCGGTCCGGGGTTGGTCTTTGTCGTACTACCAACGATATTCTCATCCTTACCCTATCCGCAGCTGTTTGCGGTAGCATTTTACGCTCTGTTGGCGATCGCTGCCCTCACGTCGACGATAAGCCTGCTCGAGGTAGTCGTTTCGTACTTCGTTGACGAACGAAAATGGACTCGCGAAAAAGCCAGTTGGGTGCTGGGAGGGTTTTGTTTTCTGCTTGCGATACCATCAGCCTTGTCTGCCGGAGCCAGCAGTTTTCTGTCAAACTTCCTACCTGAATCAATTTCGTTCCTCGGATCAAGCCGGGATTTCCTGTCGATCCAGAATGTCATTTGGGGTAACTTGTCGTTGAGCATCGGGGCGCTCGCCCTCTGCCTATTCGTTGGTTGGAAATGGGGCGTAAAGGCTGCAATCGATTCGCTGCAGGAAAGCGGGCACATGTTTACCGGTGCAGGCCTGTGGTCTGTTCTCATTAAGTTCGTCTGCCCGATTGCGGTTGCCGCGACACTCATCTACATGATGGCCACTGGTAATTTCTTGTAGGAACCGCTATCAGACTAGAAGCGTTTTTTGCAGCGATGGGCAAACCCATCTCTCGCGACTGATCGGAAGGACTGAACCTAGACTGAATTGGATCCAGACTTATTCGCGCCGGGCATTATCGCCATTGTTTCGCAATCCATCATCGCGGCCGAACCAGCGATAGTCGCCGCAGAACTGGTCATCTTTGTCGCGCTCCTACTGTGTAGCGCCCTGTTCTCCGGATCCGAAGTCGCCCTCTTCTCCCTCGATGGTGCGGTACTCGACAATGTGACTCAGGCTTCCGACAAGGCCAGCAAGCGTGTTACCAAGCTCCTTGGTGAACCAAGAGCCGTCCTCATTTCTATACTTATTCTCAACACGATCGTAAACGTGACCGCAGCAATCCTCGCCGCAGTCATGACCGGACAACTGGCTACCAGCTTGGGATGGAGTAAAACCGTAGTTGTCGTAGTCGAAATCGTCGCCCTTACGTTTGTACTTCTCGTCGTAAGCGAGATAACCCCAAAGCTAATTGCATCAAATTCACCAGCGGCCTTTAGCCGACGGGTCTCGGCGATTATCCTCTTCTTTCACAGGCTGCTCCGACCATTCTCAAAACTCGTTGCCCGAACAACGCAAATCTTTTCTGGCGTGATCAAACCGGCAGACAAAATTCTTTCGGGCGACGATGTTAAAACGATGATTGAAATCGGTGAACGCCACGGGACGTTCGCCGAGGATGAGCGTGACTTTATCCATTCAATCGTGGAGTTCGGGGAGCGCACGGTGCGGGAAATAATGATCAGCCGACTGGATATCATCGCCATCCCCGTCACGGCAACCCTGCAGGAAGCTCTCGATATTATTCGCGAAAGCGGTCACTCACGTTTTCCTCTGTTTGTTGACCACCTTGACAACATCCTAGGGACAATCCACTCAAAAGACCTGCTTGCTTACTTAAATACGGAAGACAAGAACCGGCGGCCCGACTGGACAACCATCTCCCGTCAGTCTCTCTTTGTGCCTTTGGGAAAAAAACTCGACGACCTTCTTGCCGAGTTCCAAAATCGCAAAACGCACATCGCCATTGTCGTAGATGAGTATGGCGGGACTGCGGGAATCGTTACCCTGGAAAATGTCCTCGAAGAGGTTGTTGGGAATATTCAGGATGAGCACGATGAGGAACAAGACAGCTCATTCGAAATGGTGAACAGGAGCACCATCATTTGCGAAGGCAAACTCGACCTGGACGAGCTTAACAAATTATTTGCGACGGAAATCCCAACCGACGACCTCGACTTCGAAACGGTGGGCGGTCTCGTCTTTCACTTGAGCGGAACGGTACCCGAGGAGGGTGATATTTTTCAGTACAAAAACTTGACGATCACCGTAGATGAGGTTGAAAATTTGCGGATCGTCCAGGTTACCATCCGAAAGAATCCCTCTGTTAATGCAGGTGCCTGATCAGTTTTTGTGCAGAGTGGCCTCGCTTTTGTATGCGCTTCTCATCCTCACGATTTATGCCAGCCCTTCATTTGCTCAAAGTTCAGAAAGCGGTATGAACATTGGTGGTATTCGAGCGGCCGTGTTGTATGCCCCTCAGTCCAATTTTAACTTGGAAGCTTCTGCCGAAATAGGCGAAAATCAGGAAGACAGATGGCTCTCATTCGACAAATTTCAACATGCTGGTTTCTCGTTTGTCATTACGCTCGGCAGCCAGTACTCGTATGAAACCAAGCTTGACATGAACCGTCCGAACGCAACAATACTGTCCGTGTCAACGGCCGTTTTAGTAGGGTTAGCGAAGGAGATCTACGACTACAACTTTGGGCCGAGTAGGCACTTCAGTCACAAAGATCTCATTGCCGACGGAGCTGGAATTCTCCTGGCCTTCCTCTTCATCATTTCCTGATAGCATGTCGGCAAAAGACCAATGCGGCATATTTGGAATTTTTAATTCGCCGGAAGCGTCGAAAACAATCTACTACGGTCTCCATGCCCTGCAGCATCGCGGGCAGGAATCGTGCGGTATCGTCACCTCTGCATACGATGAGGTAAAGCAGCGTCCGGTGATGTCGACCAACAAGGACTTTGGTCTGGTCCTGGATGTATTCAACGATCCGCAGCAATTTGATACCAAGCTTCTGGGGCGATCGGGAATTGGCCACAACAGATACTCGACCAGTGGGGCGGCCGACAATCGGGCGAATATCCAGCCAATGGTGGTGGCTTATCGAAATGGGAATATCGCGGTCGCCCACAACGGAAATCTGTCGAACGCTCGTGAGCTTAGGCGTTCGTTTAGCGAACGGGGCACGATCTTCCAGTCTACAAGCGATACCGAGCTGATTCTCCACCTCGTCGCACAGAGCCGACGCGAAAAGCAGATTGACCAGATCATCGATGCCCTCTCGCAGCTGGAGGGCGCTTTCTCGCTAACGATTCTTACCGACGATCACCTGATCGCCGTGCGAGATCCATCAGGATTCAAGCCCCTGGCCCTGGGGCGTATGCCGGGGGTCCATGGAGAGGGCGACATCTATTGCGTGGCAAGCGAGACGTGCGCATTCGACATGATCCGTGCAAGCTACATTCGGGACGTAAATCCGGAGAGATCCTGGTCATTGACAGAAGGTCATGCATGACGGGCGAATTCACGTCGTACCACCTGGCTAGTCGGTATCAAACTAGCCAATGCGTTTTTGAGTACGTGTACTTCTCGCGACCCGACTCAAAGATCTTTGGCGAAATCGTCGACAAGGTACGCCGCAAGATTGGAAAGCAGCTGGCGCATGACGCCCCGGTGCCGGACACACCACCCGGGGAGGTGCCGATCGTAATATCTGTACCCGACTCGTCCAATACTGCTGCGTTGGGCTACGTGACCGAGTGCAACAAGCTTGGGAATGCATGCAAGTATGAGATTGGCCTCATCCGCAATCACTATGTCGGCAGGACTTTTATTGCGCCAGGCCAGAACAATCGCGAGCAAAGGGTCCGCTGCAAGTTCAATACGGTTGAGGGGGTTCTGCGTGGCAGGGTGGTGGTGATGATTGATGATTCGATCGTGCGGGGCACGACGGCCAAGTACCTCGTTCAGATGGTTAGGGATGCGGGCGCAAGCGAAGTGCACTTTCGGGTTGCCTCGCCACCCGTCCTGGCTCCGTGTTACTACGGCATGGACTTCCCGACTGAGGAGGAGCTGTTCGCTCACCGGCACAACAACGATATTGGAAGTATGGAAACATGGCTGGGCGTTGACTCGCTCGCATACATGACCGTGGACGGACTTCGAAAAGCTGTCCGACAAGCCAACTCGGGCCCGGCCGGATTCTGCGACGCGTGCTTCTCGAGAAAATACCCGGTACCGTTTGAGACAGGTGTTACCAAGGAAGAAAATGAGTGGTAGCCGAGGCAGGCGGTTCCCCGCCTAGTATCCCACCGCCGTATCTTCACCGCGCGGATCTGCACCGCCAAATAGCACCCGCCTTTCGCCCCGCGAACTTATCTGATCCAACCCGGAAGGATCGTTAAACTCCGTAATCTCCTCCCGCGCAACGATTATGGCATCTGCCCTACCCGACGTGCCCGTTCTCTGATATATCTCCCAACCTCGGACGAGCAAATTTTCAATAACGTCCTTTGGTACAGCGCGCTTTTCGAGGTACAACCGATCGGGAAGCCACTGATGATGAACACGGGGTGACGAAACAGCCTCCGCCACATCCATTTCGTGATCCACCACGTTCATGATAACCTGGAATACCGTTGTGATTATCGTTGCACCACCTGGCGTTCCTACCACCATCAACAGATCACCTTCCGTGTTCTCTACTATCGTTGGTGTCATCGACGACAGCATGCGCTTGCCAGGTTCGATTGCATTCGCCTCATTGCCAACCAACCCAAACATATTTGGTACACCAGGCTTGGCGCTAAAGTCATCCATCTCATTGTTCATGAAAAAGCCCGCGCCGTCGATTACTACATGCGACCCATAGCCTCCGTTCAGCGTCGTCGTTACGCTAACCGCATTGCCATCACTGTCAACTACCGAGTAGTGCGTCGTCTCCGTCGACTCGGGCCGTGATGGCTCGCCATGGCTAATCTCTTCACTGGTGCTAACGGTATCCGGCCTAAACGATTCCATCCGAGACGAGGAGTAGTTTTTGGCAATCAGATCCAGGACGGGCACATCAAAAAAATCTGGATCGCCCAACCATTCCGCCCGATCAGCATACGCGCGCCTCATGGATTCGCCCATCAGATGAATAGTTGCGCTCGAGTTGTGTCCCATTTCTCCGATGTCGTAGGGCTCGACTGAATTGAGTAGCTGCATCAGTGCGACACCACCCGAAGACGGAGGGGCCATCGATATGATTCCGTGGTCTCGGTACGTCCCTCGCACCGGTTCGCGTTCGACTGCATGATAGGCTGCCAAATCAGCCATAGTTATCATCCCGCCTCCCGCTGACATTTCGCTGGCAATCTGCTCGGCAGTTTTGCCTTCATAAAAACCGCGGCGCCCGTCCTTTTGAATCCTTCGGATAACTTTTGAAAGATCTTTTTGGACAAACTTCTCCCCTTCCCGATAACGCGAGCCATCCTTTTTGGTGAAGTATTTTTTCGTCGCCGGATACGCGTTGAAGCGCTCTCGATAACCATTGAATCTATTTGCGTGCCTTCTTGAAAGCGGAAACCCTTTGCGGGCCAGTTTGTGTGCGGGCGCGAGGACTTTCTTCAAAGGCAGCCTGCCATATTTCTCATGGGCGGCCAACATACCTGCGACGGCCCCGGGAACACCTGAAGCCAGATATCCTCTCTGGCTACGTTCAGGCACAAAGTCTCCGTTCTCATCGAGAAACATGTCTCGCGTGGCGGCTGCCGGTGCCTTCTCTCGATAGTCGAAGGACGTTGCATCACCATCGGCAAATCGGATGACCATGAAACCGCCGCCACCGATATTGCCGGCAACCGGATACACCACAGCCAAAGCGAATCCTGTTGCAACCGCGGCGTCAACGGCGTTGCCCCCTTTTTGCATTACCTCCACACCGGCGCGCGACGCGAGCTCGTGTGCGGAGACTACCATTCCGTTTCTGGCGCGAACTGGGTCAGGGTAATCCGAAGAGTTGTTGGTGGCGGCGGGCGTGAGGCCGAAAACGGCCGCGACGAGGAGTGCACAAACCGCGTTCCGAATCCCGGTTGCGAAAGGTTTATAAATCATTAACTAATGGCTTCTAGCTGTTTTTCCAATCAATTAGAAGGTTGATTCCTCCCATTTCGACTTCAAAAAAAGCGTTCATTTTGTGGATAAATTGTTCACAGAATCGAAGAAAGCTCTCTGTAAAGAGATCTCGTACTGGGGGCCCTCACATACTCTTCAATTTGTCCCTTTACGTTGCCGATTGCAATTCAATTGTCTGATTGAATATTTAAGTAGCGCTTGCGCACACCTGTTAATAACGTGTTGACGCGTCCATTCACGACCAAGCATTCTCTAGACCTATTGAAAGATTGACTGTTCGTCCTCATATTGCAACCGTTCACCGTAAAATAAAGAGCCCGCTGTTACCGATGAAAAACCGCGTCGATATGGCAATCCAGGCTACGACCGTAGGGGCAGGTGTTGTCGGTCTGATTATATATGCCGTTTATCTCTTCATGTAATTATTAAAGCCCTGTTGTTGTTGTCGATGTAATTTCGATGCAGCTCCGTACTTTACATTCAAAAGCAGTTGTCCATTACGGATGACTGCTTTTTCACTTCACGCACTTACCACTCTCGCAAGCTTTCAGTGTGACACCCGTCCGCCTACTCGTAATCGTCAACGTCTATGCACCTGACCTGGGTGGCGGAATTCTCTTTGCTGATCTCTGCGAAGGCCTGGCCGACAGGGGAATCGAGGTTACCGTCCGCTGCGCGTACCCGTACTATCCGGAATGGGAAGACAAGACAGGCAAAAACGGGCTGCGCATAAGAAACGAAACGGTGCAGGGTGTGAAAATCCGTCGATACGGAATCTACATCCCGTCTAACCCGCAATCCCTGTGGCAGCGTCTGCTGTATGAAGGTTCGTTCTTCTTCTCACTCAGTCGAAGTATCCTGAGCAGAGAACAGTATGACGCGATCATGATCTACTGCCCACTGGTCGGAGCGGTAGGATTCGGCTGGATAAACAGATTGATCCGAAGGAAAAAGTTCTGGCTCAACGTGCAAGATCTTTCGGCTGATGCTGCCGCCGCAAGCGGGCTGGCGAACCCAGGTCGCTCCACGCAACTGCTCTCGCGAATTCAGTCATTCCTCTTCAACAAGGCAGACATCGTGAGCTCCATCTCTCCACCCATGGTCCGACGAATCAAAAATATCGTCGGCAACAAGAGAGAGGTTTTGCTGATTCCAAACTGGGTGCACCGATCTCTTTCCGACCACATCAGACCGAAGTCGTCGACACACACGCCGGATAAACCAGTGTCCCTACTCTATTCTGGAAACCTCGGGACAAAACAAAATCTGCTACATTTTTGCCAGGCTCTCGCGCGAACGACCTTGAGTTTCCACATGGAAATAAACGCCGCCGGAAGTGGAGTCTCGGAGCTGCAGCGCTGGATCGAAACAACCAACGATACGCGCTTCGAACTTGGACCACTACTCCCCGAAAGGGATTTCGCAACCAGGCTGGGCGAAGTGGATTACTTTGTAATTACGGAAAAAGCTGAAGCGGGAGGATCGTTCATTCCGAGTAAACTCATTCCGGGTCTTATGTCCGCTACCCCAATCTGGTCGGTCTGCAGTACGGAAAGCCCGCTGGGGGAAGAAGCTTCCCAGTACAACTTTGGCCCCACGATGACGTGGGACATACTGCCCACGTTTCTCGAAGATGGATCATCCATTTTGTATGATCCAGACCAATATCGTGAGTGGTCGCGTGCGGCACAGAAAAGAGCCGCGTTTTTTAACCGCGATAGACTGATTGATGTCTACGAGGAAGAAATCAAACGATGGATCGGGCGGTGAATCGTCCATCCTCTACGTCAACTCGGCAAGGGGGACGTAAATCTCCTCAGCTTGCCGACCGAGCATGGTATCCCTGATCAGAAATGACGCGTTAACGAGCACAGTTGTTGTGTTCACATTACGTCCGATCAGCCGTTGCCCTTCTCGCGCAATTCTGTTCACGACCTCAAAATCCGTAGTGATAACCGTTGCCGCAAGAGCCCGGACTTTGTCCATCCGATCGATATTCTGGATGGACTCCTGATCGCCTCCATTAGCCACAAGCAGGGCATCACGGACAAAACCCGGAATCAGGTCCAGTACTTTAATCGCCCCCACACGTCCGAGTGAGCTAATCTTATCAATGATCCCGGGAAGTTGTGCCGTGACGTCGTTATGACACTGCAACACAAACTGAATCATTAGATCTCGCATTTGGAGAAGATCGGTGTACTCCATGAGTTCGCAGGCCTTGCCGAGTGAACCGTTTGCCATTCGAGAAACAAGCGTGACAAGTTTATCATCCGACTCAAACCGCTCGCGCAGGCCTTGCTCGATTTCGCGTGGACTCAATGGATGGAACTGAATGTTCTGGCAGCGCGACGTTATTGTTCGAAGCAGTTCCTCTGGTCTGCTGGTAATCAGGATGAAAACGGTTCGGTCGGGCGGCTCCTCCAGCAATTTCAGAAAGGCATTTGCTTCTTTCCCCATCAGGTGCGCGTCATAGATGATGATCACTTTGAACCCACCCTCAACGGCTTTGAACATGACAGGCTGCATGATGTCTTGCTCAATCTGCCACCTCCGATAGGAGACGAGTTGCACCGCATCTTTCAGACCCTTCTTTGCCGGCGTCCGCGTAAAGTCAAACCACGCATAGGAATCATCAACAATCGTTTGACGGCGCGATCTGATTTCGTTTGTCACGACCTTTTCGGGTTTTGACCAAACGAGAGGAAAGTGAAAATGCAGATCTGGATGCAACAGTCTGCTCACGCGGCTGCAACTGCTACACTCCCCGCATGCCGGTGGGCCGTTCCGGCAAAGTAACAGCTCAGCGAATCCGAGGGCGGCACTTAGCCTGCCCGAGCCATCCGGACCACAGAACAAATAGGCGTGCGCAACGCGATTGCCAGTGACCGCAAGACTTAACATCTCCTTCACGTGTGACTGTCCGATCAGCTGTTCGAAAGGCATACAATCAATTGATAGATTCGCTGGCAAACGTTAGCTTCCGTCCTTGCGGAAACGCCGTGTGTGGGTTTTCGTTCGTCTTGAGAGGCGCGGTAGCTCAGCCGGTTAGAGCGTCGGATTCATAACCCGGAGGTCGAGAGTTCAAGTCTCTCCCGCGCCACATCCTAAGCCTCGACAGACTCCGCCTCTGCCTTGACCACCTTGTCTTGCACGTTGCGCGGCATCGCCTCGTAGTGACTAAACGTTGCCCGGTGGAGTCCGCGCCCGTGTGTTATCGATCGCAATATAGTCGAGTATCGATACAGCTCACCCTCCGGCACCTGCGCCTTGATTTTCTGAAAGTGACCCTCTGCCTCAATGCCCTGAATCCTGCCGCGACGCGTGTTTAGGTCACCCATCACGTCTCCGGTATACGAATCGGGAACGGTGATTTCCACGTCGTAAATTGGTTCAAGCAGTGCAGGCCGCGCCTCACGGAAGGCATCGCGGAAGACTGCACGCGCTGCCGACTTGAAAGCATTCTCGTTGGAGTCAACCGAATGCATCCCCCCATCAAAAATAACCATCCGCAAATCCCCTACCGGGTAGCCGGCAATCGGACCGCGCTGCATCCCTTCAAGCACTCCCTTCTGGATTGCTCCAAAAAACCTGCGCATGTCAATTACCCCACCAACGATCGCGTCGATGAACTCAACTTTTGAGCCCCACGGAGTTGATGCCTCTGCCACGTTTCGCACCTTAATGTCTCGCGGTGGTTTGTACTCGCCAACAAGCGGTTCCAGCGCAACGGCGATCTCCGCAAACTGCCCCGCTCCACCCGTCTGCTTCTTGTGACGATACTTCGCACGAGAATTCCCCTGCACCGTTTCCAGATACGCAATGCGCGGCTGAACAAACTCGACCTCCACCCCAAACCTGTTCTTGAGCCGATACTTCGCAATCTCGAGATGCATCTCGCCCTGACCACCAAGCACTAGCTGACTCAAATTCGAATCGTGCTCTATGTACAACGATGGATCCTCCTCATGCAATTGATGCAATCCGTGACCCAGCTTGTCTTCGTCCCCCTCCCGCAACGGACGGACAGCAATTTTGTACCGTGGCTCGGGGAACTCAATTTCTTTGATGACTATGTTGCTCGACTTCTCGCGCAACGTGTTATTCGTGTGCGTGTTTTTAAGCTTCACCACCGCACCAATATCGCCGGCCTCCATTTTCTCAACCTGGTCTCGCGAGTTTCCGTTGATCGAAAACAGCTGGCCAAGTCGTTCTGATCCCCCGGTCTGCGCATTCACAAGGTCCATCCCGGCATGGAGCGTACCCGAGTAAACTTTGAAGAACGAGTAATCTCCGACATGCTGTTCAGACATGGTCTGATAGACAAACGCAACGGGAGAACCGGCCGCATCAGCTTGCACCGGATCTCCGCTTTCCGTTTCCGCGGGTGGCATTTCACCAGGCTTGGGGCACACGTTGTCGATAAAGCTCATCAACCGTGAAACTCCAATATTCTCTGTCGCACTTGTGAGAAAGATGGGGAAGAGCTTCCGATCTATCATCGCCTGATGAAGTCCAGCGCGCATCTCGTCTTCGTTCAACTCACCTTTTTCAAAATAGAGCTCCATCAACGCCTCATCGTTCTCAGCGATGTTCTCGATCAGCTCGTTGTGTAGTGCGTCTGCGCGTTCGCGAAACGCTTCATCAATTTCGGAGACCGACCACTTCCGCGTACCCTCTTCGAAAGTCAACTGCTTCATCAGCAGTACGTCGATTATTGAGCGCGTACCCGGACCGGCCGGCAGTTGTACCACGGTTGCTTCCCTGCCAAACCGTTCCTGCAGCTGCTCCACCGTTCCGTTGAAATCTGCATCCGCCTTGTCGAGGTGATTTAGCACAAACATGGCGGGCGTCTTGGTCATCGTACCATATGTCCACGCCAGCTCGGTACCGACCTGAACACCTTCCCCACAGTTGATTACAAATAGTGCCGTATCTGCAACCTTGAGAGACGAAATTACCTCACCCACGAAGTCAGGATAGCCGGGAGTGTCGAGCACGTTTATTTTATGCCCCTCCCACTCCGCGTGAATTAGCGACGCGAACACAGACATCTGTCTCTCCTTCTCGCTATCGTGAAAATCGCTAACGGTGCTCCCTGCCTCCACAGAGCCCATTCTGTTCAGAGAGCCGCTTTCATACAGCATTGCCTCTGCAAGCATGGTCTTGCCTGATCCCTGATGGCCAACTAGCGCGATGTTTCTAACGTGATCGGAGTCATATACTTTCATAGGGCAGGCGTGCGATGTGCGGTTATATGTACGGCTAGTGCGAGACCACTAAAGTGACCATTTCAGGACCAGCCCGATAGATGAACTGCTTAAAATAAGCCTGTGGAATCAATATTCAAGTCTCTATTGTTTACGGTTTTTCCTCATCTCACGCGCGACAATTCACGACTTGATTGAATATGCAATTTCGACTCATCCTGGCTATCGAGACTAGCGGATCAAGGTGTGAGATTGCTATTGGAACTGATAATTCTACTGCATCTACGTGGTCAGCCCAGGGTGTACGCGCACATGCCGAAAATCTTGCACCCCTCATAAAAGAAGCTATGGGCGATTTGCAAATCTCGCCGCAAGAGATAACGGATGTAGCCGTCAGTGCAGGACCGGGCTCGTACACCGGGTTGCGCATCGGTGTCGCAAGCGCAAAAGGCTTTGCCATGGCAGCAAACGCACGACTGGTTGGTGTAAATACGCTGCAGGCGATTGCGTGCGAATCGGCAGCGTCGAGGGGCAAAGCCAGCGCGGCTCGGCTCATGGTAACTCGCCATGCCAGAGAAACGGAACACTACGTACAATGCTTTGAACTTGACGCTGGCGTTCCCGTCGCAGCATCCGAACCCCAGGTGCTTCTTTGGTCAGAGATACAGCAGCTTTGTGCAGAGGAACCGTGGCAGCTGTGCACGGATGTTGATCCACTTACCGGGACGCGAATAGCGGACTCATCCGCCGTCGTTCAGCCCACCGCAAAAGCAGTGCTGGAGCTCGGCATCCGTCGAGCGAAAAAAAATGACCACGATGATTTGTACACCTTCGAACCATCTTATCTCAAAGATTTCGTTGGACGGAAAAAGAAAGGTACTGCATTAGATAAGCTGTCCTTTTAGACATTCGTATATTGACGCCAATACAGGAATTCTTATGGACTGGTTTAAACGACAGAAAGCGGGCATCCTCACCGATCTACAGGACCAGAACGAAGTCCCCGAAGGGCACTGGACAAAATGTCCCGAATGCGGTGAGATTATTAACCGGAGGGAGTTGAGGGATAACCTACTCGTTTGCTCCAAGTGTAGTTACCACTTTCGGCTCGACGGAGTCGATTACTTCACCATCCTGTTCGACCGGATGGAGTATGAACGCTTCGATGACGATCTTCTTTCTGGTGATCCCCTGTCTTTTGAGGATCGAAAGTCGTATCCGTCCCGACTGAAGGCGGCCAGGGAAAAAACCGGGGTTAGCGACGCAGCCCAGGCCGCTATGGGCCACGTTGGGGGGCACCTCGTGTCCGTCGGCGCAATGGATTTCTCGTTTATCGGAGGTTCGATGGGGTCGGTTGTCGGCGAAGTGCTAGCGCGGGCCATCCGGAGGGCCGTCGAGCACAGGATCCCACTGATTATCGTTTCCCAGAGCGGCGGCGCCAGAATGATGGAAGGGGCAATAAGCTTGATGCAAATGGCTAAAACAAGCGCAAATTTGACTCTTTTGGCGGATCTCGGCCTGCCCTACATCTCCATTCTCACAAACCCGACGACGGGCGGTGTCACGGCGTCATTCTCCATGCTCGGAGATTTCCACCTCGCCGAGCCAAAGGCTTTAATCGGTTTTGCTGGACCAAGGGTTATTCGAGAAACGATGGGTCAGGATCTTCCCGAAGGATTTCAACGCTCCGAGTTCCTGAAAGAGAGAGGATTTGTGGATGCTGTGGTTGATCGCCGCGAGCTGAAGTCGACGATCGTCAAAATTCTTGACCTGGTGCTGGAATCAGAGGAGGTGGTTGCGAGCCGCTAACTACCAGTTTCTGTAGACTTTCCTGACAATTCCGCTCTGGTGTTTGGACCACGCATACAATGCGCTGGCGCTGGCGAGTGTCATCAGGGTAACGAGTGCTTTCATTGGTTCAAATGATGTGGTGTATGAAAACAAGAGACGGTTGAAGTCTTTGCGTTCATGTATAGATGTCGACATCCACCAATTATTCTAAACCGGAGAAATTGAATTATTTGCGTTTTGGCCCAGAAACTTTCATCCGGACGAAAGTCGAATGTAAAAGGGGAGGAAGTTCGGTGAAACGAAACGGAGGTCGGGATCACACAAGCAAACCGGGAGTGCAAACGACCGTCCTCAGAACCAGATATTACACTTAGCGAAAAATGAAACGACTACTCTCTATCCTCACTCTAGCCGTCCTTGTGATGGGCGCATCAGTTGCGACTGATCCAGCCGTCGACGACGCTTCGTGGGAAGTCGATAGCGCTCACTCAGCAATCACATTCAAAGTCAGGCACTTTTTCACTCCGGTGAACGGTCGCTTCAACGATTACGAGATAGATCTAACCTTTGACCCTGAGAACCTCGAAGAAAGCAGCATCAGCGCAGTGATTCAGGTTGCCAGCATCGATACAGAGAACGAACGACGCAACAACCACCTGAAATCAGGCGACTTCTTTAACGCGGAAGAATTCCCTACCATCACCTTCGAGAGCTCAAGCATCGAAAGCACGGGCGAGAACGAATACGTAGCGAATGGTACCCTTACTATCCGCGACAATAGCATGGATTTTGCGCTACCGTTCACGCTCTTGGGCGTTATGGATGTACCGGAAGACCAACAGGAGCGAATGGGTAAGAGACTTGCCGGATTCCAGGCCGAAGCATCCCTCAATCGAAACGATTTTGGGGTCGGTACAGGTAGCTGGACCGCAACCGCCGTCGTTGGCGACAGGGTGGACTTCTCCATTCAAATCGAGGCGAAGCAGAGATAGACACCATCTAGCGTACGAACAAGAAAGGCCGTTGCTCGCCGCACGGCCTTTTTCATTTTCGCGGTTGCTGGTGGACACACCAGGATCTATCTTTGAGCCGCCCTTGCCCACGTGGCGGAATGGTAGACGCGCTGCGTTCAGGACGCAGTGGCCGCAAGGCCGTGGAGGTTCAAGTCCTCTCGTGGGTACTCCTCTCTCCAGACTACCTCGCACGCAATATCCCCGGCACCCGACAACCCCGTGGGGGATCTACCTAACTGAGAGTAGTCGTCAAACAATTATCTCGCTCGCAAGTTGTTTGGATCCCGAGCATACCTACATTCCCCCCCACGCCATGAAAAACATCATAGCGATTTGCACACTCCTGCTGCTCGCGCCATCGGCTGATGCGCAAAAGATCAGACCGATCCCCTACCCCGTATTCCCGACCGCCGAATTCAACATGGCCGTAAACGCGGGCACGCGAACAACAGATGGTAATCCGGGCCCCGAGTATTGGGTCAACAGCGCAGACTATAAGATGGATGTTACCGTCACGCCGTCCGACCAAATGCTTCGTGGAAAATCTGTTGCAGTTTACGAGAACAACTCGCCCGACACACTCGCGTTTGTCATAGTCCACTTGCGACAGAATCTGCATAAGGCTGGGGCGGTGCGCAACCGCCCACAGAAACTTACCGGCGGAGTTCGGCTGCAATCCGTAACCTTCAAAGGAGAAGCCCTGTCAGCGAGGGAGGGGAATCAGGGCGTTGGCTATACTGAGATCGGAACCATCCTCGGTATATGGTTGCCGGAAAGCATCGCGCCCAACACATCAGCCGAATTCGAATTTGAGTGGGCTTTCAAGATTCCGGAAGCAGGAGCCCCAAGAATGGGGCAGGACGGCGAGGTGTTCTATCTTGGCTACTGGTACCCACAATTCGCAGTGTTCGATGACGTCAATACATGGAAGGCAGACCAATACCAAGGCAACGGCGAATTCTACATGGACCACGCCTCCTACAAGGTCAACATCACAGCGCCCGAGGGCTGGATTGTAGCGGCGACGGGTACCTTGCAAAATCCGGCTGATGTGCTCTCAGATCAATCAATCGACAGACTCTCCAAACTGGCGCAGGACAAGATTACTTCCGTCGTCACGGCAGACGAACGTCAACCAGGCGCATCAACCGCGACCAGCGCAAGCGGTACGCTGACCTGGAAGTACGAGGCCAAGGATGTACGTGACTTTGCCTTCGCACTTTCCGACAAGTACGTCTGGGATGCCACACTTGCGTCGGTAGGCGACAGGGATGAAGATGGTAGCGAAGACTTTAGCCAAATTCATTCTCTCTACCGTCCGGAAGTTGAGGTTTGGAAAAACTCAGCCGAGTATGCGCGGTTTAGTATCGAACACCTGTCCGGCATGCTCTTCCCCTATCCCTATCCGCAAATGACAGCGGTCGAGGGAATTATTGGCGGAGGCATGGAGTATCCGATGATCACCTTGATCGGGGGATCACGAAATGAGCGCTCGCTGTTTGGTGTTACCTACCATGAAATAGCCCACATGTGGTTTCCCATGGTTGTCGGGCACGACGAAAAATCATTTACCTGGATGGATGAGGGATTAACCTCGTTTAACACCAACGAAGGAGCGGGTAGCTTTTTTGGTGATGATACGTGGGAGCCGTCGCGCCAAAGTTACTACCGCATTGCTGGCAGTTCTCAGGAAAGAATGGTTATGTAACATGCAGATGATTATCCGTACGGTACTGCGGCCCGCGGACTTGCGTCCTACAGCAAACCAGCTGTAGCGATGCACGCTCTTCGCGGAGTACTGGGGCCTGATGTTTTCTGGGAGGCATACCGCGAATACGGTCGGCGTTGGATGTACAAACATCCGCAACCCTACGACCTGTTTAATACGTTTGAAGACGTAGCTGGACGCGACCTCGACTGGTTCTGGACTTCGCTTCTGTACACGACGTGGACGTTGGATCATGCGATAGGGCAAATCGAGGAATCTGATTCCAACGTGATCGTAACCATCGCCGACAAAGGGCTCACCCCAATGCCAGCACCAGTGTCGGTGCACTATGCGGACGGAAGGGTCATCGTCAAAACGGTACCTGTTGACGCCTGGCTGTCCGACCAGAGGTCTGCACAGCTACAGTTTCCACCTGGCAAGGTTACGAGAATTGTCATCGACTCGGAGCAGTATTTCCCGGACGTGGATCGTTCAAATAATTTGTGGGAGTCATCAGCCGTTTCAGGGGCTGGCGGGTAGGACATCAGCAAACAAAAAAGGCGCTGCATTTGCAACGCCTAGCTCCCCGGGTAGGACTTGAACCTACAACCCTGCGGTTAACAGCCGCATGCTCTACCATTGAGCTACCGAGGAGTATCACCCTGGCTGATTAGCCAAGGCGCAAAGATACCTCGCCAAACATTTTCGTACAACCGATGTACATCCTTAAGCTGGTTTTGATCGGAAAAATTCGCTCTTGAATCGATCTACTCAAAAAAAGACGTCCATGCTCGCGAGGTTTCTAAATTTGAACGTAACAAAATCCATTTTCCTCCCATTGCTTGCGGCGGGTTCGTTTGTCCAAGCCGGTTGCTCACAGGATTCCGCATGGAAGCTTACGCTCGACAAGGTCCGATCCGATTTTCCTGCGGTCCAACAAATAGGTACCGACTCTCTGGCGGCGATGTTGAGAAGCAACGCTGAGATCGTGCTGCTGGATACCCGCACACCGGACGAATACAATACGAGCCACCTAAAGAACGCGATCTGGATCGATCCCGACAATCCAGATATGCAATCCCTTGAAGGAATAGACAGCACCGCAACCATCGTGGCCTATTGCTCGGTCGGGTACCGATCTTCTGCTGTTGCAGAGAAACTTTCAAACGCTGGATTCTCGAACGTTTCAAACCTCGAGGGCTCGATTTTCAAATGGGCGAACGAAGGACGACCTGTTTATCGCGACTCGGTTGAGACAACAAAGGTGCACCCCTATGACAAATTCTGGGGACGACTACTAAATAAGGATCTGAGATCTAATCGTTAGAGTCCTGCAACGCGCGCCGGGTATTGATAGCTGTCATCACAGCTGGCTCTCCCTGCACAACAACCGCAACTTCGATGGACTCGCAGATTTCGTCCGAGGTCGCGCCTGCCTCCAACGCGTTGTGAATATGATAAGCCATCCCCTCCTCGAATCCGGACGCAAGCGAAGCTGCAATCGCTATTAGCTCCTTTTCTCTTTTGGTTAGTACTCCCGCTTCCAAACCAATCGCGTGCATATCGCTAAGGTCGTTTAGGAGATCGAACGACTTGTCATTCATAACATCCACCGGTGCAGGTTGATTGTTCTGCCTATAGGGTACAAAACCAGGGCCGCGAAAGCACGTAGGGCTTTGGGATAATTTTCTGCCGGAAAATCCCGTTTACACCACCCAACCAGGCGAATCAGCAGCTCAAAATAGTCCTCGGATTTGACTTGCCGCCTACAGACTCGATTGGCTATACTGGCCTGTTCGCATCCAGAGGTCCTGCACATGCCAAAGTATTCTAACATCCCAGTCCTGATTGTCCCCCTTCTCTTTCTCGTCATGGCGCCATCCGTCCAGGCGCAGCAGTGGAGCTGGCCCGAAAAATCGGAAAACTTGAAGGTGCTTCCCGATTCAACAACAGCGCAAGAGCTGAGTAACGTTATGCGCAGTTTTACCCGCGCCCTGGGCGTACGGTGCTACCACTGCCATGTTGGTGAACCGGGACAAAGTCTATCCGAGTTTGATTTTGCGTCGGATACAAAAGCAAACAAGTTGAAGGCCCGTGTAATGATGAAGCTGGTCCGCGCCAGCAACGACGATTACATCTCAACGTTTAATTCTCTTGAGAACGAGCCAAGCGAGAGATTGGCTGTAACGTGCGTCACATGCCACCGAGGTCGCCCGCGCCCCGAGATGTTGGAGGATGTTTTGGTGGCAACAGCGCAGAGGGACAGTGTAGAAGCTGCGGTTGCTGAGTATCGGGATCTTAGGGAAGCGTACTACGGCGGATTCTCATTCGACTTTCGTCCCGGAAGAATAACGGACGCCGCAACCCGCCTATCCCAAAGCGGAAATCACGAGGGGGCCGTCACGCTGATGGCGTTGGAACACGAGGTCAATGGCAAAAGCATGCGTTCACTAATTTCGCTGGCGCAGATCCATAGCGCAGGCGAAAAGCCAACCGAGGCACGCGCTGCGCTGGAGGAAGCCCTGGAGCTTGCCCCTGACGATCGCGCCAAGAGTCGGATCCAACGGATGATCGAAGAGCTAGAATCCTCAGAAGAGTAGGCGTGCACAAACAGCCTGTGATTATTCGACAGCCATGTTCGGGTCAATGGCTTCTGCTGTTTCCGACGAAGCGCGTTCGGATGACCGAACAACTGACTTTCGCCGTCGCCCGTAAACGGTAACAAGTGCCACGCTCACCAGCAGCAACGCACCCGACGTCGCTATCCTCAGGTTGAGTGTTTCTCCTGCCACCGCCCAGCCCAAAATTACCGCGACGATTGGGTTAACAAATGCGTAGGTGGACGCCCGGGCTGACGTTGTATTTCGTAGTAACCAAACATAGGCAGTGAATGCTATGATGGAACCGAAGACAACCAGATATAGCCAGGCCATATAGGAGATCAACGTGATCGAGGCTACGTCAATACGACCCCACTCGCCCAGTGCGCCGCCAAGGAGAACAGCGGTTGCGCCACCCATTATCATCTGCAGCGCAGTTGATGTGAACGGATTGGCGGGAAGCCGTGCGGATCTCCCAAGCAGTGATCCAACGCTCCAGGAAATGGTTGCAGCGATAATGGCCACGTTTGCCAGAACGTTCACATCCTGCCCAGCCAACGTGGCGGGATCGATGAGCACCAGCACCCCGATGACGCCAAGCACCAGTCCGGCAAAAACGTAATTGCTTGGTCGCTCCCCTTTAAGCCATAGCCAGTCCAGCATCACCATCCACACGGGGGTAGTTGTGATTAAAAGCGCGGCCAGACCAGACGGTACCCAATGCTCGGCCCATGCAACGAGTCCCGTGCCGCACGTTAGCATCAGGGCTCCCATCTTCGCCGAAGCTATCCACTGCAGTCGTGGCGGACGCTCTTCTCCCCGCATCCTCATCACGGCATAGAGAATCCAGCCCGCGACAAAAAACCTCGCCCCGATCATTGTGAACGGCGGCAGTGTTTCGATGGCATACCGAATCGCGAGGTACGTCGACCCCCAGATTAGATACACGGCTGCAAACGCGAGGACTAACGCTGCAGATGATCGGTCTTTCGGCATCAGAATCAGCGGATTAGGTTGCTTGGACGGAGCAAACGTAAGAACACCCCACGCATTAGACAAATTTATTATATTGATCCTTTCTATTACATTTCGTTATAAATAATGTCTGATGTATTGGCAACTGATCAGCTGGAGACATTCGTCACAGTCGCGAGGACGGGCAGCTTCACCCGAGCCGCCGAGCTCCTCTACCGGAGCCAGCCCGCGGTCAGCCTGCAGATAAAGCGCCTCGAGGACCAGCTGGGTTCAGATATCCTTTCCCGCCGCGGGCGCAGCATCGAGCTCACAGAGTCGGGGCGTTTGCTATTTGACTACGCACAAAGAATCCTCAGCCTCGACGAAGAGGTCCGCACAAAATTTGACGCGATCGAAACCGAAGGCTCGGTGGCAGTGGGCATCCTCGAGGAGGTAGCCGTCGGTCCCCTGGTGGACATCCTCACCCGGTTCGGGAAACTCTGTTCGCGAATAAAAGTCACCCTGCAGGTTTCCACCAGCTGGGATCTGCTCCGCCAAATCGAAAGCGGCGAGCTTGGCCTGGCAGTTGCCAATTCGGCCTACGCGCGTCGGCAGGGTACCCCCTTGTGGAAGGAGAACTACGTCTTTGCCAAACACATCGACTATGAGCTACCGAGCACAGGCCCCATTCCGATTATTATCGATCCGTCGCACAGCCCCTGCGAAATGCGCGACAACGCATTGTCAAACCTCGAGCGCGCAGGAAAAAAATGGGACGTCGTGTTTAGCACCGTAAGTCTTACCGCAACGATCGCCGCCATTCGGGCAGGACTCGGAGTTGGGCTCCTGGCAAAAAGCGCAGTTGCCAGCGACATGATTGTGATGGACGAGGATGGTGGATTCGAACAAATTCCACCGTCTCAAATTGGGCTTTATCGAAGTGACAACGCGCGATCCGAGGCCGCTACGATTCTGCATGGCTTTCTCAAAAACAACCTCAGCGAGAATAACGTCTGAGTTGAGTTTTTTCTGCAGGATAAACTTGAATAGGAGCTCTACTTATCCGATCTCAAGGGTAAGGCCGCGCACTTATTGACTCTAAGCGCGCAGACGTCGGCTCCGGGCATTGAAGGAGCGCAGACGATCTTGACCGGCACTTGTGCACACCTGGAAACCGAACGGTTGCCCTCACGTATCGAAAAACCCATCAGACGTAAATGCGGATGATCCCTAACGCCACTCACCGCAATCCGACACGGCGAGCATCCAACGCCTCGCTGGAAATACTTGATCGCGAGCAAAAGGCAAAGCTGGCCACCCTCGCGCAAAATTACGCCGAATCTGCCAAATCGGATAGCAACGCGGGCCTCAAAAAGCTGTCGGCAGGTACACTGGACCAGCAAAGCGGACCGCTCACGCTCCGCCAGGTTCGACACTTGCTTCGACGCGCCATGCTCGGGGCCAGAAAATCTGACATCGATCGCTTCATTGGCATGACCGCAGACCAGGCGGTGGAAACGATTGTCTCCGAAGCGCTTGCAGAGCCCCTGCCGAGCGATCCATCGTGGAACTCAGAACTCCCACCCACTGGACCGCACCGCAGTCCGTTCGCGAGGCATACGACGAGGCCAATATTGCCCGCTGGGGAGAGTACTCAACAAACTGGCTGAACCGACTCTACAACCTCGGCCTGCGTGAAAGACTCACCATCCTGTGGCTCGATCATTTTGTTACAAACGCTGAGGTGTATTACCACGCCCAGCTGATGCATAGATACATGCAGCTGCTTCGCCAGCATGCACTCGGTAACATCAAGCAATTCGTTTACGATGTCGGACTGAGCGCAGCGATGCTTATCTACCTAAACGGCATCGACAACGAACGCGGCGCGCCCAATGAAAACTACGCGCGTGAATTGCTAGAGTTGTTTACCTGCGGAATCGTCGACAAGAACGGCAACCCAAATTACACGCAGCAGGATGTTACCGAAATTTCCCGATGCCTTACCGGCTACACATTCGATTGGCTTCAGTTAACCACATCATTTAATAGTGGAAGATTTGACAACGGAACCAAAACTGTTTTCGGTCAGACGGGTGCTTTCGGATACGACGAAGTTATCGACGTCATCTTTGACCAACGATCGTCAGAAATCGCTTACTACATTTGCCTGAAACTGTACCAGGAATTAGTCTACGAAGCGCCCGACGTTGCGATTGTTGACCAACTGGCTACAACGCTACAGGCAAATAACTGGGAGCTAGTGCCGGTTCTCAAACAGCTTCTCAAGAGCCAGCACTTTTTCGATCCGAATGTTATCGGCGCGCATCGCCTCACCCATCGAACGGTGCATCGGTTTTCAACGCGAAGTGGACGTCCCTTGGGTGGAGGAAAATCAGCTGATGATCTACTACGGGTCCTATGGAATGGAGCAGGTCCCATTTCTGATTCCCAGCGTGAACGGTTGGCACCGTCATCGCAACTGGATCTCCACACGCACCATCCCGGAACGCTGGGGCATGATTGGCTGGTTGCTGTGGGTTGATGGCGATCCAGCTCCCCGCATCGACCTTTCAAATTTTGTGGACTCACTCGTCGACACTTCCGATGCACTGGTCGCATTCAAATTTGCCGAGGGCGTGGCTGAAACCCTCATCCCTGTTCCGCTCGATGAAGTTGACTGGGAGGACACGCATGCGTTCGGTGGCGATCTCACGAACAACCCGATCCCCGACGACATCCTCAATGGTCCTGAACATGTCCTGACGCTCACCAAAATGTTGCTTAACGGCATCCCATGGTACGAATGGACACCGAACAATCCAGACCTGGACTGGACACTCAGGGTCTTCATTGCTGAAGTCACCCGCGTTCCTGAATTTCAACTCATCTAGCCATGTGTAAACACGACGACAAACAGGCGAAATCCAGGCACGGCGCAGACCTCAGCGATCCCGCCGCGCACTCGTCCGATCACGAACAATGGTCCCGCCGGAGTTTCCTTACGACGTTGGGAATGGCCGGCATAGGCGGCTCCATGATGTTGGGTAGCAAGTCGGTCAAGGCGATGTCGAGCTCAAGCATCACTCGCTTGCTAGAACAAAACTCCGAACGCACGCTGGTGCTCATCAACATGGATGGCGGGAACGACGGACTGAACACCGTCATCCCGTTCAACAACGACATCTATTATCAGAGACGGCCATCGCTGTCGATTGCCAGGAACAACACGCTTGAGATTTCAGCCGACCACGGGTTGCATTCCGCGATGCCCGAGCTTCGAGACTATTACCTCGACGGAAAGGTGGGCATAGTGCAGAACGTAGGATACCAGAACCCGAATCTCTCTCATTTTCGCTCAACAGACATCTGGGCGACGGCTAGTGACGAAGATGAGGTCTTCGAAACCGGCTGGATGGGGCGGTATCTGGCTGATCAGAATCCCGATTACATTTCGAACCCACCCGAACACCCACTGGCGGTACAAATCGGTGGACCCGCCCTCCTCTTCAAAGGCGCAGAGACTAACCTGAGTATGGCCGTTCGAGACCTAGATCGTTTCAACGACTTCCTCGAATCAGGAATATTCTACTCACTCGACGGACTTCCGCAAACGACCTACGGCGACGAAATGTGGTTCTTGCGCACCGTTGTCAACTCATCTTTCCGCTACGGCACCGTTATCCGCGACGCAGCCGAGCAGAGTTCCAACGTTGCAAACTTCCCGGAGGGCGATCTCTCAGACGGGCTGCAAACTGTATCGCGCCTGATGAAAGGCGGATTGCAAACGCGTTTGTACATGGTGTCCTATAACCAGTTTGACACCCACGCAAACCAGGCGGACCTGCATGCACAACTTCTCGCCGAACTGTCGCAATCGGTAAAAGCATTCTTCGACGATCTCCCTGATGGCGAGCAGAAGGACAATGTGCTGCTCATGACATTTTCAGAGTTTGGTCGACGAATCGAAGAAAACGGATCGCAGGGTACGGATCACGGATCATCAGCCCCACTATTCGTGATAGGCAACCAGGTGAACGGCGGTTTTTACGGAGACGCACCAGACCTGGCAAACCCGGACCAGGATGGGAATCCGATTCATAGTTACGACTTCAGGCAAGTGTATGCCACCGTTTTGTCGGAATGGCTGGGGCTAGACACTACCTCTACGAACGATGTGTTGGAAAGACCATTCGAATCAATTCCATTCCTTTCACAGGGTACATCAACCGAAGCCCCGTCCCATCGAATATCAATGCGGTTGGATCAGAATTATCCTAACCCGGTGCGCGGGCAGACAGAAATTTCGTATGCCATTGAATCGCAGACGGATGTTACGCTACGGCTATTCTCGGTCGACGGAAAACAGGTTGCGGTCGTCGACGAGGGAAACCGGGCTCCAGGTAATCATACCGTAAACTTCGACGCCTCAAGACTCGCAACAGGGACATACGTCTACGCCCTGGAGTCAGCTCATGGCACCGTGTCGAGAACAATGACGGTCGTGCGATAGATTGCCCGCGAACTAGTCAAGCCAGTTGCTGTAGAGTTCCGGCCGTCTGTCATTCAGGAACAGCCTTCGCGCATGTGACTCCGGGACCTCCTGCAGATTCACCCTGGCGAGCAAAGTCTCTTCCGTCATTTTGCCAGCCCGGGCAATTACTTCTCCGGCTGGATTACAAACAAAGGACTCGCCTGCGAAGGTCAGACGTTCCTCCTCACCCACCCGGTTGCACAGTGCAGTGAAGTATCCATTCTGAAACGCCGCGACCTGCATCTCCGCTTCGTACAATCCTTCGGGCCATTCATCTACGGCTCCTGCCTGCGGCACAAACACAATCTCCGCGCCCTGAATTGCAAGCGCACGCATGTACTCCGGATAGTGTCGGTCGTAACAGATAGCCACACCGATTCTACCGTGAGCGGTCTGATAGACCGGCGCGCCGGTATCACCCGGAGTGTAAAACCCGCGCTCATGAAAACACGGATAGTCAGTGATGTGTACCATGCGCGTTACGCCGATCAACGATCCGTCGGCGTTTATCACCGGAGATGAATCGTACGTCTTTCTGTTTGCGTGTTCGAAAAGATTCAGAACGACAACGACGCCAAACTCTCGTGCAAGGTCGCTGAACGCGTCGGTGATAGGCCCTGGAATGGGGACTGCCCGAGCCAGGTTATCATCAGTAGCCCTGTTTTGGGGATAAAAAGGATCGAACGCCAATTCCGCGAATGCAATGATTTGCGCTCCACTTTTTGCAGCGTCCCGCGCGGCCACCAGACCTCGCTCCACGTTGCTTTCGCGATCGGATGATGCGCTTTGCTGTATTAGCGCGACGGTAACTGTATCTTGCGTCATGTCCGACAAATTACCGAAAACCGTCGAATGCGCCCACCATGCAAAGGATATTGGTAATTGCCCTCAACTGGCACACTATTCCATAGTCATCAATCCATGAAACGACGAACTTTTGTAAAAACATCTGCAGCCGCAGTGACGGTACCCGCGCTGGGATTGTACGCGTCGGCCTGCTCGACTGAAACCGCAGCCCAAATGAAGGGCAACGTCAACCACTCAGTATGCAAATGGTGCTACCCGTCACTGACCGTAGAGGAACTTGCGGCTAGCGCTCAAAAAATGGGAATGTCTTCAGTAGAATTGTTGGATCCGGAAGACTGGGACACGGTAAAGAAATACGGTCTAACGTGTGCGATGCCGAACGGGCCTGGAGGAATTGTTGACGGATGGAACACGGTCGCAAATCACGAATGGCTCGTACCGCAGTTCGTCGAGCGCATTCAGGAAGTGCACGATGCGGGTTTTGACAAGGTGATTTGCTTTTCGGGCAACAGGAATGGTATGTCTGATGATGAAGGACTTGCCAACTGCGTGCTGGGATTAAAACAGATTATGTCTCAGGCGGAAAGGAGCAACGTCGTTGTTTGCATGGAGTTGCTCAACAGCCGCGTGGATCATGCGGATTACCAGTGTGACACATCCGCGTGGGGAAGACAACTTGTCGACCAGGTTGGTTCTGATAATTTCAAGCTTTTGTACGACATCTATCACATGCAAATCATGGAAGGTGATGTGATCCGCACGATTACTGATCATTCGGATTACTTTGCCCACTTCCACACTGGTGGTAATCCCGGGAGGAACGAGATAGACGAAACGCAAGAGCTAAATTATCGTGCCATTGCGCAAGCGATTGTTGATACTGGCTACACCGGTCACATCGCCCAGGAGTTTATTCCCAAACACGATCCGCTAACGTCGCTTCAGGAAGCTGTCGAGTTATGCGATGTCTAAGGAACTGGCGAGGTTGATATGAAACGCAATATGTATCTCCTGCTGATTGTTATTGGAGTGGTCGCGGGGTGGTTCCTGCACCGCTACTTTGCATATCGGCAGGACCCAATTCGGATTATCGAACATGGTGTTCGCACCAAGGCTGTGATCCAGCACGAGAAGGATGTCACGGTTTGGTACGAAGCTTGTCCCGAAGTACCCGGATTCAACCCGCGGCTGTTTATGCTTTGGCCCGCGACACTTAATTACGAAGTCTCCATTTCCAACGCACAGCTATCCGTGAATGGCGGAGCCCTGGAGATCGAAACCGGTCCGATTCAGATTGACAAACCGTCGATCGCCAACAACCTGATCGAGAGCATTCCCAAGCGCACGTTTTTTAATTTTTCTGATGAGGATCGACTGATCAACAACGAAATTCGGAAGACGTCCTCCATTGCCAATCACATTGCAGCTCGCTATCTGGCGGATGGAGCTGACATCCGCGCGTCGGTCTCCGACAAGGTGCGGGAATTCATCACGGACATCTCGGATGCCCTGCAGGTGCAGTACGACACGGTGATTGTGCGCGTGGCTGAAGGAGACGTCCTGGAGAGCCCTTTGCCGCCTCTGGAGCTATGTAGGGGCACTCCGTTTCGGCTCAACGGATCGGAGCTTAGCGAGGCCCCTAGCGTGGGTGGAGGCCCCGGTTTGGAGTTTGCGGCCAAGGCGGTGGGATTGGCACTTCGGTCCCCGTAGGGCAATTTTTACCAGACATATTTTCCTTTTTTGTCCCTATTTGAGACCACATTCTCAGCTTATAACACTCGTTCAAATTGATGTAAGTTGTTTTTTTTCAGGAGTATAGGGAATATCATTTATAAATCGGCACCCTTTTCTCTGGTAGGCCAATCGTTACTCCGTCTTAGAGATCACTCTCTATCGCGAGGTACCAAGACCGACTGGGAAATCGGTTTTTGGTGAGTACTACGACCCCGATGCCTGTGGTGGAGCGTCGGGGTCTTTTTTTGTGGTATGGCGCGCAATGACTTAGAGGTGCTTAGCCACGACCAGGTTCGATTTCGGGGCTGTTTTTCGCTACGACCCACCGCCGAGGACGGAACCCTCACGGATTCTACCCCGGCCAGCAGATCGGTTTAGCATTCACGAAATGAAGGCTAACGGGGAAGGTAGGAAGATCGAGAAGCGTGCAAATTAGGCCCGTCGTTACTTGACGTTGGGATGCTTGACCGCATGATGTTGGGAACACCCATCATTCTGGTTAACAATAGGCCATACTCCTTCGGCTCCGTTATTTATTTTCTTAGAGCTTGGTAGGATAGTTGGGGGTTTGATTCTGCACAGACCGTTCTCTGCCGGACGTGGGTTAGGGGAAAAGTGCCTGCAGTTGGCGCAAATACGACTCATCTCAATTTACCAGAGTAGTTTCCACAATAGTATAGCGATCGCCGCAACAACGAACACAGTCGGCAGCACCGCAGACATGCAGCCCGGCAGAACGCTAACCTCCTCCTCAACTATCAGGGTCATCGAAGATGGTCTCCTTCGTCGCAAATAGTCCGACAGGTGGGATCTGTGGTACGGTAATGCTCACTCCATTTTTTCCATTGAAGCCCAGAATGTCGGGATCGTATGCGTGGATGATTCTAATTCCGTGTTGATAGGCGGTGGCTAAGTGCGTGGCATCCTTCCATCCGATTTGTGGATCGTCCCAGTAAAGATCCTGGGCCGCCTCGCAAATATTCCTATCTGCCGCGACTATCTGTACAAACTCCTCATCAAAGAACTTCCTGATCAGCGAACGATCCCTCTTGGGGATATCCACGCCATTCTTTGTTCCCAAGTGTAATACCTCGATGTACGCAATCGAGGATGACCAGATTTGGAAATGCCCTTCTCTGGCTCGCTTTACAACTTCGCTGCACGCTGCAACTTTATCATCCTCTCCCTTCAAGTAGCCCAGCAGCGCAGACGAATCCCAGTAAATTCTATCCATTCAATATTCCTGCAACGCTGAGCGGATCAAACCCATCGTTGTTAATTATTCGAACCGAGGCGACTTCTATTTTGTAGGGTTTCCCGTGTCGCCAGTGGAGTAACCCCGACACCACAACACGCCGACCTTGGTCAAATGCGACGATCAGGTCGTGCCGGATTGCTGTATCATCGTGCCTGAAAAAACACTTAATTGACGTGTCATGAATTTCAGATTTAACAGTCGCCTGATGCCCTGTGGCAGCACGGAGCAAAAAGACGCGCCCTGATACAGAGCTCTGTTCGGAGTATTCCGTCTTGAGAATGTGCGTTGCGGACGCCAAAGTATCCGCCGTCATGACTGTTTTTTGTGAGCCCGAGCTAATCGTCAACTCACCATCCCCGTCCACATACAAACTGGCTAAATCCTTAATGGCTTCGACGGAATCCATTTTCGGATTAGTGATAATCGACCCATCCTTCTCGATAGCACGGATGAGCTCAATTGCTCTCTTACCCGCATCCGTTTCTTCGGTCGGATAAAAATTGACAATGTTGCTCCCCTTCTGAACGGAAACTTCCCATTTGACCTTTCCGCTTGCTTCCGAGGTCAGCAGTCGATGCATTCGCTCAATTGCGAGCAGGAAGTCTTTATATGGGACCTGGTCCTTCGATAGTTTTATTTGTACGGAATCCATTGTGGCGCAAATATCTGGTGCCCTACAAAGATCGACTGTTTCTCAATGCTGTAAATATGAACTCAAAGATCTACCACCCGAACTCCGATATGCTTCTAATTAGAGCCTCGACTTCATCGTCATTGAAGAGGTTTTTTGGTTTGAGTTCTGCAACAACTCGTGTGGGTAACCGCGAACGGAAACGAACGGCGATCTGGTCGACTCGCTGCTGCAGTAACTCGACGACGGTTTCATACGCTATCATCTCCTGTCGCGGAGCGATAACGTGACTGGTTTCCATGGGCTTCTTTGTAGGTTGTACAGCTGTTGGGCTACAATACGTTGGAGGGGTGCCAACCCATTGTCAGCTACCGTAGTGTACGGAAAAACCGCACATATGTTTGACCGCTGTCAGGCCACGAGAATGGCCAGATTGACCTACTCAAATGCCATCACCGACGCGCCTTGGTAAACCCGGAGAGCCTCTGTCGTTTCTATCACTGCTTCAACGGAATCTACCTCCTTCTGCCGGAACGTCAGAATATGCCCATTCAATGAGGTCCCGACAAGGTGGTAGTGATTTGTGCTGAAGGGTTTGTCCCAGTTGATGGTGTAGACCCCGACGTCGTTGGGGTCTATATGAACGCTCACTACGTTCATCTTATTGAGTTCGTCTCCTGCTGGATCGAACGTGACAGCGGAAAGGTTGGTCATTGGTCTTCCTGTCTTTCCTTAAGATGCGCATTGTTGGCAGGATATCGGCCAGGATGTGATATTTGCTCGCGTCTACCTCTACTGGTTCTGAAATGGAGCCAATAGGAGATGCAAAGCATCTAAACATGGGCCAAGAATACTCCTGAGTTGAACGTCAGAAACATGTTGGTTCCGGTGCTTCGAATCTCGACGCAGATTTTTCATTTCCAAAACCTTAATCAATAGTTCGGGGTCGTCAACGAGTTTTTTAGCCGACTGCCCGAATGAGAGTTTCTCTTCACCCAGCCATCTATTCATTACAGCCTCAATCGTAGTATGAAGAACTTCAACCAATTCATTCGGGTGCCGATCACCATTGTCGTACGCCACGAGTGCCCACTTGAGCAGCCGCAACTGGCCTTTCAAGTCGGTTGCCAGCCCGCAGTCAAAATCGTAGGATTGCGGCGCGGCAGACCATCCGTGATCTGCGAACTTGGACGCAAGCATGCTCACCATTTCTTCACTTCCTTTCAGTCCCTCTAGATGCGAATCCGCAAATTCCTGGGCAATTTTCGTCTTGATGTATTCAGATGTCGCGTGCTCTGATTCGACGCAACGCATGAGCTCCGTTTCCAGTCCGTAAGTCATCGCTTGCATCATCGGCAACGGTCCATCTACACAAACGTAGTATCCGGCATCGTCCCAACGATATCGGAGTTCGAGCTCATATTCTTTCGCGAGCGCCTGAACTCTTCGGAGGAGGTGCTTCAAGAACGCTCTACCCGATTGGTTGCATTGAACCGTATAGTCGAATCCAGCCAAGATCTGTTAAAGCAAGTCCAAATGATTATTGCGTATGTCGGCCGCCAAGCAATATAGCCTAGTACTCTTTGGTGTATTGGACCTCGCGGAATTGAATCTATTCAAACGCGATAACCGATCCCTCAAACGCGCCTGCTGCTGGTTGCCCTTCGGTGTATGATATCTTCAACCTGACAGAACTCGCGCTTCTGCTCACTACCGAAACGACACAATCGTTAAATGCGGTTCCGACTACGTAGTAGACATCAGAACTGAACGCCTTCTCCCATACGATGTTAATAATGCCTGAGCCTACCGTTGGCCCGACTATCGCCTTGACGTTGTTCTGTTTCAGAACATCACCATTCAAAAACGCGACTGTGGAAAGGTTCGTCATGTAACTACTCGTCGTTTGTGTATTACCCTATCTACAACCCTCTACCACCCGCACTCCTCACGAATCGGACCTATCGCCTCGTCAAGACCAGATACGTCGAACATCACCAACCTGGGATTCTCGGCATACGGAGTTGTTCTCGCATACAAATCGCTTGATCCTATCATTCGCTTAATAAAAGAGATCGGCGAACCTGGATAAAACGTTGCAGTTTGGTCAGACGACAAAGGCCAATCACGAACTTGCATCGACTCTGTCTCGAGTCGGGTTTCAACCTTGACGGCGTCGATTCCGAGAAACTCGCTCCGTGTGATATACATCTGTGTTCGGTTCTTTTTGCACGCGATAATCAAAACTCGACCGTCTTCGGGGTCCTCACCAAGTGCAACTTTGGAGAGCATCAAATCCCTGCTTTGAGTAATCGGATCATTGTTCTCAGTAAGATTCCAGCTCAACAACATTTTCCTGTATCGTTCGCGGGCCTCCCGTTCTTCGCGTTCCTCTTTGGTTCCGCCTTGCATTCGAATCTTATTTTTTTGCTCCGCAGCCCACTGTGCGCTAGTCGGCTTGGTATGAGATGGCGCCATCACTTTGTCGATGCCAAAAATTATCGAAACGAAGACGACGCCAAGTATCAATAGCTTTTTCGTCAGAGTCATTTCCTCTTTTCATATCGGAGCCAGTATGGATCGATGCTTAGAATCTTAGCTAAGTCATCGACTGCTTGCTCACTCGGTGCAGCATTGTCTTTTTCAATCATTTGGAGATCTGTCCACGACAGGCCAACCATTTCGGCAAGTTCGTCCCTCGATATCCCCATTTGTCTCCTAAGCGTCATGATTCGCTCGCCAATCCCGTCATAGAAGATATAGGCCATTTTCCGTTTGGAGCCGCTTGCTTCCTCCTAAGATGCGGTCAAGCAGTCCGTATATTTGTGGTTATCCATTGCAAGCGCAGCCCGGTCCTTTATTACAAGTGGAGTTAATCGAGATGCAGCTATCGCCACAAGCCTTACCGGTTCGACACACTTTACAGCAAGACGTACCTGTAGGGCCAACTGAATCACAGGCGTTTGTGAGTGGCACTAGCGACAAGGCAAAAACGAACAGCAGTACCTTCTTCATGTTCAGTGGGGTTCTTAATGGTGGGCTTGGGCACGGGCATGATTATCCGTGTATTCTGAATCTGGATCCTCCAACCAATTAAGTATAAAGAATGCAAAACTCCCATTGCAAATGGACGAGATTGAAAGCTGCCAATCGATGTGGGTTTCCGCGTGCGTTTCTGACCGGGATATCACTCGATCTAAGACCGAGTTGTAAGGACCTAGGGCACATTCCTACATCCACCGTTCCCAATCCCCCACCGGCCAGAGTTCTTCGCAATAAACTGCAATGCGCTTAAGCAACTCGGCTTCCACTCCGTAGGACTCCAGCGAAAGCATGACAGAAAAAATCTGATTCGGATAGTTGCGCTGCGTGGGAATCCTGTTGCCATGAGAATCGGTGACATTTCGAACCCGCCCATCAATCGGAACAAAATCCGGCCGGGGGATCGACTCCTTTGAATTCTGCACCGTGCCAATCAAGGGCCAATCAGCCGGGTCGTACTTTTCGAGAATGTCTATCCAAGCCCCGACTGCTTTTTCAATCGCTGCCGTATCGGACTGGATCGCCGCGAGAAATGTGCGCACCTCGTACGGGTTAATCGACCGCATCCGCATGCCACTCCCGTCGATCTCCCCCGTGTCATGTACCTGCAACTGATCGATCCAGATTGCGAGCGCCATGTACGAGGGATCAAACCTCAGCCGCGATTGAATCCCCCGCAAAAACATCCACTGATAGTTAAGATCAACCGGTCCGTTGAACGCCGGCTCGCCCAATCCGCCGTTAAGGTAGGCCTGCGCATTGTACCACGCAGATGCAAAGTAGATGGACGCACGCTCGTCGAAGTAGGGCTGCCCAACCGTCCCCACCGATTTGGCTCCGCACTTTCGATGCTCGGCTACACCGATGCGTGGCGATCCCAACAAGTGTTCCGACAAATCGAACGCGAGCTCCCGTCCACCAAACAAGCTGTATTTGCGCGGCCTTCGATAACCATCCGATTGCTCAATCTCCGGCAAGAATTTTTCTATCGACCGCACAGCAATGAACTGCTGCATGGACAGTGTCTCATCACAATCCAGTCCAGCGGAAATGTGGCCGCGCTGTCGGTCTCGGTTATACTTCGTAGCAAGACGCCTCGCCTTACGTTTGAGTGGAGTGTCTGTTATCTGATGATACTCGGCGTACCACTCACTGGTATTATCAAATTGCGGATTAATATCTTTCCAGTGATGTCGCGGCCACCAGTCATGAATGGCAGGCATCGGCACCGCGATGGGCATGTCTGACAAATCGAAAGCATCGATTGGCATTTGCAAAAAGGCATTGCGCATGTCCGTGTCTTTATCCAGAAGTTGATCAGATCCGACGAGCCACGAAAGCGCATCGTCTGACTTACCCGGTTGTCCCGGGCGCGAGCGAGGTGTTCCTTTCACATCGATTTCGAGTGCAGCGACATACGCGCGGATATCAGCCGCCTCCTGCTCAGTTAATCCGTGGAATTGAGAGCGCCGGATGATCGAGGTGTCCAAATGGAATCCGAAGAGTTTGAGGTCAGCGCCATCGGTAAAGTGACAGTCGCCGCACGTGGATTTGATACGTGGCCCGCCAGGAAAGTCGATCAGTTGAGCAAATCGCCAGAGTGACCTGCCGTGCGTAGCGTCGCCGTTCGGCGGCCGTGATGAGGCAACGACAGCATCGTTGATGATGATGCGAGATCCCATGGATAACGAGTCGATCCCGTTGACGCGGAAGACGATTTCCTCCCCCTCCGCAATCTGTGCAGCCCTCGAAACTGTTGCTTCGCTATTTGCGCCAGAAAGACATCCGAAGACGCGTTCACGCTCAACCCGACATTGCCAGTTCTCGTTGGTGAGATCTATCCACTCGCCGCCAAGCATGACGGACAGTTTGGGCCCTTCCCGATAGCGCCAGGTTGGCCGGGTGACAGTGAAGGCGAGTGTGTCGCGAGCGCTAAGGACAGCTACCGTTTCCGCCGGGGCTCCATCGATCGAAAAAAGGTCGATCACCGTCTCGGTTGAGTTTTCCTGCCCCCAAACCGAAGCCACCAGTAAGGCAATGATCAGCTGAATTTTTGATGGCATCTATCGCGGTGCGTGTTGGTGATGTCCTTCTTACGCCGCTTGGTAAGCAATTGTGGCCGTCCTGGACGGGAATCAGCCGAATTATTCACCCACTCTGGGTGTTGCGTATTCGTATCTATTTACGAGTTATTAATACTAATTAATTCGTATATTACGGCGATATATAGTTTAATATATACTATTATTCGTCATTTATTGCGACTTAATGCTAGTGTACAATTCATCATCAAACGCGGTTGTGCTCGAAGAAATCGGTCAGCGGCTCGAGGCCCGACGAATCCATCTTGAACTAACCCAAGCAGGTCTCGCCCGGGAGGCGGGTATCTCGAAGAGGACGGTCGAACGAATAGAGGCTGGAGGGTCGACACAGCTGGTTAGCTTCATCAGAGTACTTCGGGTGCTTGGACTTCTTAAGAATCTCGACGCTCTCTTACCACCACCCCAGCCCTCCCCAATCGAGCTACTGCGGCAACGAGGGAATCGACCAAGGCGGCGCGCTTCCTCCAATCGCGAACGTACTAGCGGGACTCCGTGGACATGGGGTGAGGATGAATGAGTACCGTCGCCGCAATTAAACTTTGGGGACGAACAATCGGTGCGGTCGCCACAGTCGAAGGCTCAGACGTAACCGCATTTCAGTACGATCCGGAGTTTGCAATGAGCCAGATCCAGGTTGCTCCTTTCATGATGCCGCTCTCATCAGAGGTCTACCGGTTTCCGAGCCTCTCGCGCCAAACGTTCCACGGATTGCCCGGGCTACTGGCCGACTCGCTACCGGACAAGTTTGGATCCGCGCTTATCGACGCGTGGCTTGCAACACAAGGCAGACCGGCGAACTCGTTCAACGCAGTCGAGCGTCTCTGCTATACCGGAACGCGCGGCATGGGAGCACTGGAATTTGCTCCAGTACTCGGACCCCGCGCTCGGACGTCGTCAAAAATTCAGGTTGATCAACTTGTCGAGCTTGCTTCGATGGTTTTATCGGACCGGTCCACGTTGGCCGAGTCGCTCGACGATCAGGAAAAAACGGATGCGCTTAAATCGATCCTGCGCGTTGGGACTTCGGCCGGTGGCGCGCGCGCAAAAGCTGTCGTTGCGTGGAATCCGACTACCCAAGAGGTTCGCTCTGGTCAGGTGCCAGCCGATCCAGGTTTTGAGCATTGGCTCCTAAAGTTTGATGGGGTTACAAACAACCGAGATAAAGAGCTAGCAGATCCGCTCGGTTACGGCGCAATCGAATACGCGTATTTCCTAATGGCGCGGGCAGCTGGAATCGAGATGATGGATTCGCGGTTGCTCGAAGAAAACGGCCGCCGTCACTTCATGACAAAGCGGTTTGATCGCCACGGCTCCCGCGGGAAAATGCACATGCAAACTCTCGGCGCACTGCAGCACTTCGACTTCAATATGGCCGGAGCCTACAGCTACGAACAGGCACTGTTAACTGTAAACAGCCTGGGGCTGTCGATGGATTCATCCGAACAACTCTTTCGCCGAATGATTTTCAATGTAGTAGCGCGAAATCAGGATGACCATGTAAAAAACATCGCTTTTCTCATGGACAAGTCTGGTACCTGGTCGCTTGCACCGGCATACGACATCACGTACGCTTACAATCCAGCGGGCATGTGGACATCGAAACATCAGATGACGATTAACGGCAAGCAGGAGGATTTTTCCACCGAGGACTTTCGGGCGTGCGGGGCGGCCGCATCACTTAAGCGTGGTCGGGCCATGGCCATTACGGCCGATGTCGTCGACAAGGTGAAACACTGGACAGACTTCGCCGAGGACGCAGGAGTAGCCGAGCAGCTCGCCGAACAGATCAAGCAAAACCATCGACTTGATTTTACGAGCTAGCCACAAAAAAAGGGCAACCCCGCACGCAAGATTGCCCGTTATCAAACGCTAGCTCCCGACCTACTTAATAAACTTACGAAAGGTATATCGATCCAGATCTTCCACACCCAACTCCACCAAATCTCTTTCAGTGAGAATGGGTTCTTTAGGCGGATATATGGTCGGATGGGAGCAGTACAGAACCTGAACCATTAGTCGTCCCTTCGATTTGGGTTGTGTTCCTTTATGTACTCCGTAGGTGTTCTCCAGGAAGTGTGTACCCTTGGGACATGTAATGTACATCACATTCTCTTCACCAAAGGCTTCGACCACTTCTTCATTTGTAAAGAATCCCGGTTTAGTCAACTTGTTCTTATTGTGCGAGTTAAGCACAAAGCAATGCGGGCCTGATTCTTCCGTAACATCGGTGAGGAAAAGGAATAGTTTGATGAATTGAAAACCGTCGGTGTCACGGTGAAACACCTGCGAGCGAACCGCATTCCTTTTTGAGGGTGGTGACCATGAAGCTTGCATCATCTCGCAACTTGGTTTGCAACCAAAGTATGCCTCGAGAGCGGTAAGGATCACTGGGTTGTTTGCCAGCTTAAGCAAGCCTGGAGCCCGCACCAAATCGTCCAGCTGTAGGTGAGCCAACTGGATGTCTTCGGGCGTTTCCATCATCGGAAACGGACTGACCTCTGGGCGTTTGATGTCAATCCACCGCTTCGCAGACATGTACTCGTACATGTTGTCAACTCCAGCCGAATCGATTAGCGAGAGCTCCGACGTCTTGCCGTGATTGGCTAGCTGGTCGACGAGACCGGACGATTGCGGGCTCAAATTCAAATTGCTGGTTCTTTTTTTGAACTTTGCCTCGATTCGAGCTAGCCTGTTCCGAACGTGCGGGTTCCGCACCATTTTTTGGACGGTGAAGTACGCCCACCGAGGGTCCTTGTCGCTAGACGCTTTGTTAGCCAGCCGGACAACGCCTTTGGCGAATGCCGAGGCGTTACCATCTACATTTCTTTTTACTTCCATGTGAATTCGCAAAAAACTGTCGTCGAGTACCAATCTTGGGCCAAAAATAGGGTCTCACGCTACGATGCCCAGCAGAGTTGTAACCTACAAGACTAAGTTCGGCCTAACTCCCAGCTTTTTAAGTAATTGGTTGCTGCTGGCGGGATTTCGATTCTGACCAATGCGGACATTTCCTGGCCAGTTTGCCCACCCTAAGTTGG
This sequence comes from Rhodothermales bacterium, assembly GCA_965224105.1. Classification (GTDB taxonomy): domain Bacteria; phylum Bacteroidota; class Rhodothermia; order Rhodothermales; family JABDKH01; genus CBDCYH01. The sequence goes on from CBDCYH010000002.1 coordinate 215,096, forward strand.
CGAAAATATAGTACGTAGAATTTACGAATATTCTCGCTAAACAGGACTCAACTCGTCCCGGCCAGTTTGTACTCAACCGCCAATTGGGCAGAACCGTTTGCACCATCCTGCGATGTCCATCCAATATCCTGTGTTGACCCTGTTGCTTCAAGCCTCCCCGTGGCAAGTGTGTCTGTATTATCTGTGTTCACGACCGACTGCTGATCACCGGATTCCGTGAATGTGGTAGCAACGGACTTTACAATCGAATCGATAATGATTCCACCTGGTTCAGAAGCTTCTATCTCATTGGTAAACGTCTTAATACCTGACCCCCACTGTGACGTTACGATTGTCCCGGCCACAATCTCAGCATCAAACTGGTAGACTCGGAACATGATACTCGTTTGCGAATCAATTTCCAGTAGCTTATCCCCCGCAAGAGCATTCGAATTAATATGCCAGTGGCTAACCTCAGTGTTGTAATCTCGAGCAGATATTTCCACACGTGTCAAATTGAGGTTTCCGAGCTTAACAGCAGCTACTTCAGGATCTTTACCACTCCGGTCCGATCCGACAACCACCACAATTCCTTTAGTCGTGCTAGCAATCGATACCAAGCTGTTCGATGTGCCGTGATCAGAATCGTCCACCAGACCTAGTTGCTGTGGGCCACCAGCGTTCAATGGTTTGAGTTCGACTGCCGCGTGAGCCCAGCCATTATTATTATTGTTGTTGTCCGTGGACCAGTCCAGATTGATCGCCGACGTCCCCGTGGTGACTAAATGGCCAGAGCCATGTGTATCCACGTTCCCCTGGCTAATTACATTTACCTGCGCTGAGTCGCCGAATAGCGTCTCCAGTACCCCTCTTGCAACCAAATCGATGATTATCGATCCGGCTGCTTGTGGAGTCATCGAATCAGAAATCGAGCTATTGCCTGTTCCGTATTCCGCCGTCAGCGTTGCACCAGGGACAATATTGTCGCTGATTTCAAATACCCGTGCCACCCATTGTTTTGAGCTCGTGACATTTAGCGGCCGTGAACCTTGTGGTGCATTGTTCAGATACCAAATCGATGCCTCGCACTGGTGGTTCCGCCTCGATCTCGTCGCAAGTGCCATTGCCAGTCCGTCTATCGAGACGGCAATGACCGAATCGTTAGCTCCAGCGTCAGCCGAAATGGCGACGACAAGACACGGACTTCCAACAGATATGTCGTTGCCGTCGTTACTTTCTCGAGTCTCCGTGTCGTCCTCAACCTGAAACGAGATGGGTGTGGCTGCTTTAATCTTAAACTCTGCTACTGCGTGCCCCCATCCGTTAGACCCGCCTGCGCTCGACCAGTTCAGATCGAGAGCACTGGTATCCTCTGTTTCAACATATGCCGAGCCGTGCGTGTCGACGTTCCGTTGCTGGAATAGGCTTACCTGACCACCCGTGACCGAAAGCGTTTCGAGTCCGCCACGCGCCACGATGTCAATCACCACCGAACCCGCCGCCTGTGGCGTTAGCTGATCCGCGATCGCGCTGTTGCCTGATCCGTACCCGACACCCAGCGTTGCGCCGAGGTCGACGTTCTGGTTGAGCTCGAACGCACGCCAGACAATATCAGGGTCGGACGTTGTGATAGCGAGAGCCTGCGATCCCTGCGGTGCGTTGTTGATATACCAGATCGACGCTTCGCTCTGGAAGTTCTGCCGGCCACGCGCCGCCAACGTCATTGCCTGGCCGCCTATCGTCACGCCGCTAACCGAGTCGCTGCCCGACGTGTCCGCCGTGATCGCAACAACCAGAGCCGGGCTTCCGACTGTGATGTTTGCGTTCGCTGTTCCACTTTCCGCGTCGTCATCGACCGCAACGGGTGGCGTAATCGCAAACGGCACCACTGCAGACCACGGACCGGGCGTGTCGTCGTACTTGTTGAGCGCACGAATTTTGACGTATAGCTGCGTATTGTACGCAAACTCTGATTCGGTCGTCAGATCCTTCAACCCCAACCCAAACGCCGCATACACATCACCCGCCGTACTTGGGTCCGCGTTGCTATCGAGGTAATACTCGTATTCATCGACATTGGTCACGTCGCCATCATCCCACGTGAGGTTTCCTGCCGCATCTACCGCCACGTTTTGCGGAGCCGCCAGTGCCGGTTCCAGTTCAGCGAGCAACGCCACCCACCAGTTGGGCGCAGACAGATCCGATGTGACACCTGACAGGTCGATAACCTTCGTAAACGTCTCGTTGTCCAGCCCTACCCCGCGTGACAGCAGGTAGGCGCGATATGAGTCAAAATCCTGCGAGTCAAACTCCGTTTGTTTGTGATCCCAATACGTTCCCGCCTGGTCGTAGACATTCCTACGAGCTGACAGCGTATCAATGACCTGCTGCTGATTGGCCGGAGTCGTGTACCTCCATGACCAAATCTTTTCGTAGCCAATGACAATATTGCGTTCGGCGATGATGTGGTGCGGCACCTCGTTAATCTCAAGCGTGAGCGGATCGGAAACCGCCGCAGTCACAGATTCGACGGTATGGATAACGGTCCTCGTTCCGTTCTTGGTGGCGAGTCCCGACAGGTGATAGTTGGTCTCTGGTACCTGCTCGACAGAAACACGGAGGTAGTCGTGCATCTCCGCATCGTTTATCATGCCGAGGTACGTGTCATCTGCGTCTTCTACCTCGATCGTGTTCGCGCCGACCGCTGCGATGAACACGTTAGCCATCTGGAAACGCCCGTCCGCGTCAAACTGAAACTCATGCCACCTGTTGTAGCTTGGATCAGTCGTCGTCGTGAAGCACCTATCGCCTCCGCCGCCGCGCCCGTCCAGTACGTTGTCGCCGATCCAGATACGCGAGTTCATGTTGATCTCCCGCGTCAATCCATCATCCACGATGGAAGGATCAGATCCGTTGTCGATGAACCGGTTGAACTGCAAAATGAACGGCCCGTGAGACGCTTCTTCGAACGTTCCGTATCGCTTATTCTCCTTGTAGAGATTCCAGCGTTTCATCACGTCCTCGCCGTCCAGATCGAACCATTGGCCGTCCGATAGATTCTGCACGTATTCATTCCGCGTCATCATCACCTTATGGCACTGGTCGGTTTTGTTACCAACATTCCAGCGATACCAGTTGCCAAGATCACCGCGCCAGTTGTTGCGGTTCATGTAGTTGCGATCAAACATCTGGTAGATCGTCCGGTAGGCTCCCGCCCCCTGACCGCCGCAGTCCGAGATGTCGCTGTTCACCACGCGGAAATCATAGACCGCCCCGGCTCCCGGCGTGTCGTCCTGATTGCCGTTCATCTTGACGCCCCAATGATTCGCCCAGCGCACCGTGCAGGAGTCGACGTTTATGTTTCTGCAGTTGTTGTTAAACACAACAAGCCCCTGAGAGCCTTCATTGAATTTGTCGATCGAGTGCTGCGCGTCCAGATCCTTCAGCGTGATATTGTGCTGGCCCTGGAATCGGAGCACGCCCCGCACCGTTGGCACTTCACAGTCTACCGCCGTTGGATCTACCGCTGTTGGCAAGTGCACAAACACCTCGCTTGATCCCTCGTCCACAAAGAAGGAGTTCTCCGTGCCGTACAGACTTGCCACGGTATGGCCGGGATCATGCACGAGTGTGCACTGGTCGTTGACCGCCGCCGTGATGGATTCCGATACGGTGATCGACGTTCCGGGTGCGAGATCGGCGGAGCCTGTAATCGTATACAGTTTGTCGCCCCCGGATTCCGCAACCCTCAGCTTGAAACCACTCCAGTTTGTCGCCGCGAGTTTTGAATGCAATACGTCATCATCCAGCTCTATCGCTGAACCATTGATGGCGTCCAGATTCATGCCTGTGTAAACCGGATCGTCGCCTGCCGTTTTGTATGGCCTCATCCAGGCATCGTTCACGAACAGCATATCCTGCGCGAGAGCCATAGGAAGCTGGTCGCGCTCTTTGATCGAGCGATATCCGAACGTGTAGTTCCACGTTGCTTTCCACACCTTGCCGGTTGCGCCTCCGTGGTTCGCGCTGTCGTCTACCCATCCGGTGATGAGCTGCGAGCCTCTGATCTTTCCCGAGACGTGCTTAATCATAATATGAGCATCGCCCAAACCATTATTGGAGGTGTTCTGCACGAACGGAAATACGTAGTCCTCGAAGTGCGCGTCGAACGTCGTTGCAGAGTCAGGTCTGATAGTGCCCGTGATATTTATGAGCGTTGACTGACCGTTCCGCCTATTAGTGTCGGCGTCGGCTGTGGCCTGGGCCGGTGTTACCGTGGTTCCGTCGCAGTTGATAATGTTGTCGCTGCCCTTCACGGTCACGCTCGACCACGCGGACCAAGCACCCTTTGAAATCCGACCGCCATCGAATCTGGGTAAGTTGTCCTTCGGATCAGGTGTCCACGTGATCTCGCGGTGGCGGTACTCCACAGTATCGCCAGTGGTGAAATCAAACTCTGTTAGCCAGGCAATCGTATGAATACTGGAAAGCTCGGTCGGTATGTTCTCGTCCCAATTTGCTGGTACATCGACAATCGATCCGCCGTTGACACGTCGCTGGATTTCCACGCCCAACCAGTTGCGAGATGTCCATTCCCGCTTGTAAGGAATTTGATAATCAACAAAATTGTGATGACTTTCAATCTTTGGTAACGCCATGTCTAACCTCCTTTGCTACTTCTAACAGGCGCGCTGCTGCTCATACGTTGGCTATAAGCAAGCCCGACACTTCTCATCGCGATCAGATACCTCACCACACCTGGTTAGAACGTTATATGCCTAATCGCCCTTCTAGCTCCCCGAGCTCCACAACACGGTAGAAACTCTGGGTCGGATTGGTCCACACCTCGCGACATGCCCGTGCGTATTTTTGCGCCTCGTCGATGTTGCCAGCTGCTTCATGCGTCAATGCAAGCTCCAGGTAAGCCCTCGCGTCGGCAGTGTAATCCTCCATAAAATCCTCTAACAGCTCTGTCGCCCTGGATAGGTTTCCGAGCTTCCTGTGCAATTGTCCTAACCTTCTTTTTGTGCGCAGCCGCGAAGGGTTGTCGGTGTGAAATTCGGTCAACAGTGACAGAGCCTCGTCGTAGTTGCCCTCCTCCTCGAGCAGATACGCCATCGGCGCGCGGATCGATCTGGCAACGGTCTCCATCCCATACTGCTGAGCAATTGAACTAATGGCCGTGAGTGATTCGCGAGCCAGCGCTAAATCACCGGTCGCGAGCGCGAGCGCACCGCGGGTAGAGTGATAGTTGATCGTTGAGTAGTCAGCCTCGGACGTCCCGAAAGACTCTATCAACTCCACGATCTCCTTACCGCGCTCAACACGGTTTGCGTACGCGTATATGGAAATACGCTCTCCCTGACTTGAGTAGACCTGAAACTCCGGGAAGCTTGTTAAACGCAACCGGGTGGCTTCATCAAGATCATCTGCAGCATCTTCGTACTGTGCGAGCGAGACGTGCAAATCCGAGCGTGACCCAAACAGCTCTGCGAGACGTGGCGCGGGTAAAGATTCCGACATTGCATTATTGAGGACCGCAATTGCTCTACCAAATTCCCCTCGGCGCTCAAGAAGATCTGCCATCGATACAATGGCTGGAATATTGGTTGGATCAAGGAGAAGAATTTCATCCAGGTTTGCCTCTGCCTCATCAAACCGCCGAAGCAAGGTGAGCACCCCAGCTCGCTTCAATTTTCCGTCCATACTCTGTGGATCGATTTCCTGTAGGCGATCCAAAACCTCCAGTGCCGCATCGTAATCTCCCATGCCGCGGCGCAATGCCAACAACTGGTAGTACATGGGCACGGCTTTGGGATCTAAGTCGAGTGACTTTTCAATAGTGGCAGCAGCGCGGACTTTGTCATCCTGCAGTGTATAGATCTGGGTAAGCAGGGTGAGCGCCTGTGGATCTTCGGGATACAGCTTCGCCCATTGCTCGCCGGTCTGCGCCGCACGCGCTATGTCGCCCTGCAGAAAATACCTGTTTGCAGCAACCACAAACTTTTCGCGGTCCATTAACCGATAGTCATACTTGGGTATCTCCATCAACTGCGCCATTGCCTTCTGCATGTTTGCTTGATATGACGTAAGCACAAAAGAATAGAACCGCGCGAAGGCGAAAGATGCGTCCGCGGCAACGGCCTGGTCGACTTGCATTACCGCTTCATCCAGGTTGTTGTCAATCTGAAATGACAACATCGATGCCACAAGATGGCTGAACGCTTCGGTGCTGGCAGTGGTTATCTCTGCAACCGGAAGGTCCCTGGTCGCGTTGATGTGCGATTCCGGAATGCCCAGATCACTCTTGAGTGCTCTGGATATTTGATCCGTAAGCTGAAATACATCCGTGCCAGTGAATGCATGGTTCGACTTTTCAATTACTGTGGCGGTGTCATACAGGCGAACGTTCACATCGTAGTTCCCGGATGATTGACTGATATCTCCAGTGACGAAGAAATCGGACCCCGCCGCACTTGCAATCTTGGCCATCACAGGAAGCGGCACGTCGCGTGCATTTGCAAAACCTTCGTCGCGCAGACTCGGTACAAACTGAAAAGAGTTGGTCATCGTCATGAAGGGGTCTTGCGATAAATCTCTTTCGATGAGAAACGGTACCCCTACCTCCAACCAATCGGATAATACATCCCCAGACTTATTATCAAAGAAGAACGTTGCAACGCGTTTGCGGTATTCGTTCTTGGGAATCACCCGCTCCACCTGCTGCCCCTCGGAGTCGGAAGCGCTCACCCTGTCTGCAATGCGGCCGAGGTCCTTGCCCCGAAATCCGAGCATGAGTATCGCCGCAAGAATCACCAGATTCACTGGAAGGGTAAACCTTTTGACTTTGGATCCTGTGGCTTTCTCGTCGTCATGAAAGTACGTTAGGACGAAGATGCTTGGGATGAGGAGAAACGCTATAATCAGGAAAATGGCCTCCCAATGCGGGGAGAGGTAATACGTGCGCACGGACCATTGCATGATCTGGAAGAGCCCGAAACACAGACCAAGGTACATTATTATCGTTTGAGGGACCTTCCTGCGGGCCAGCCGCAGCCAGAGATTATCTCGCGATGACATGCTAGACGGGAATTCGATTGATTAGAGAAGATACGATTTTACGGTGTGGTCTTTTGGCCTTCCGGGTGATGCGATGAAGCTAGAAAACCTGAGTGGTAGGCTCCGGGAACAGCTGACCGCACACAAGACCGGCATCGGAAATGATCGACTGCAACAGTGGACGTTTCTCATTGATTCGCTATCGTCATTCGTTGATCCGGAAGCTAACGTGCACGCATTTTTCGTTCCCGGCCGCATCGAGTTGTTGGGCAAACACACCGATTACCTCGGCGGTGAAAGTATCGTGTGCGCGTGCTCGCGCGGCATCGCAGCAATCTCACTCGCAAACGAGTCTGGAGAACTCGCTCTCTATGATCTATCCGCCGGGCAGGAGTCTCATACAGATTTGGTATCGGGCCAGACGGATACAAACCGTTGGTCTCTATATCCCCAGACTGTCACCAAACGATTGGTCAGCGACTTCGGCCAATCACTCAGTGGACAAACAATTTACTTCACGAACTCGGTAGCACGCTCTTCGGGTTTGAGCAGTTCGAGCGCGCTGGTAACGATGATCGCGCTTGCATTGATCGAGCGCAACGGCCTCGCGGGTCGGGTTTTCAATCTTGTTGAAAACAAACGTGGTTTTGCCGAATACCTTGGCGCTGTCGAGAATGGCAGGCCATTTAGGACGGCGCAGGAACTAGAGGGCGTAGGAACCAAAGGCGGTTGTCAGGACCACGCGGCTATTATCCTCGGTCGGGAAAAAACCTTTACGCGAATATCTTACAACCCGCTAGGAAAGATTGGTGAGCTTCAACTCCCAACGGGATGGGGCATCGCGGTGGGAGTTAGCGGCGTGCACGCTCGTAAGACTGGAGAACAAAAGGGCGACTACAACTCTCTTTCCGAGTTGTCCGAACTTGCCTGGCAAGTAGTCAGGCAAAAGTACGACAGCGCCGCAAATTCTCTTGGCGAGTTTATTCGCAACGTGGAAGAGCCGCCTCCAGCCGCAAAGATTTTTTCGGATGAGCAGTCTGTGTACGCGAGGCGTTACACGCATGCGGTGGGTGAAATTAGAACACACATCCCAAAGGCATGGTCAGGTTTGGCTAACGGTGATGAGAAAATTTTTTCCGAGGCGGCATTCCACTCGCATGCAGCCGCGGCCGAATTGCTGGCAAATCAGATACAAGAAACGAATAGGCTCGTCGACATCGCGCGTAAACTTGGCTCAATGGGAGCCTCTGCGTTTGGTGCGGGATTCGGTGGGGCCGTGTGGGCGATTTTCCCCGAGGATGTTGTAGACGAAAAAATCCCGGCATGGGAATCCGAATATCGATCCGAATTTCCCCACCACAACTCCACATTTTTTCGGGAGGTACCGTCTTCCGGGGCGATGGAAGTCGACGGTGATTCCCTTCTAAACCTGCTTCCTAATTAAAATCGATTCGTCGCCACAGCCTGGCAATAACGATCGCTGCTACTGCTGCGAGTATACAGGAGACAACTCCCGCGCCCGTCCTGCCGTAAAGGAAGAATCCGGTAGCGAACAGCGCTGAGTACACACCAAGCACTCCAGCGACTGCGCAGACTAGTGCAACCGGTAGATCCGATCCTTGCGATGCGCTTTCATCTGTCTGGAACCGGCGCCATCCCGGTCCGCCCGGTCTAATTTTATTATAGAAACTTTGCAGCGTTGACTCATTTGTCGGGGCGCCCCAAATCGCGGCCGCCGCCCAGGCCACAGTGGTTACCCCGACGACGATCAGCAGAATTTGCCACGCAGCAAGGCTATCACCGACCGTGAATTGAAGCCCGACAGCCAGAACAAACGACACCACCATCGCGACAATTTCCGCCGCGGCATTGACGCGCCACCAGAACCAACGCAGCAAATAGAGTAGTCCTGTGCCCGCCCCGATTTGCAAGACGATGTCGAAAACCTGCTTGGCGCTTTCCAATTGCAGTGCCAGCAAACACGCAACCGATATGAGAACAACCGTGGCGATTCGACCAACCCGAACCTGCTGCACATCCGATGCGTCGGGATTGAAGAACCGTAGGTACAAGTCGTTCACAATGATCCCGGATCCCCAGTTAACTTGCGATGAGATAGTCGACATGTACGCCGCCGCCAGAGACGTAATCACGATTCCAAGCAACCCTGGAGGCAAATAGGTAATCATTGCCGGATATGCCAGGTCATGGCCAAGTTTGTCTTCCGGGATATGCGGAAATCTTTCTGCCAGATCGGTTAGCTCCGGAAAGATGACCAGCGATGCCAGCGCAACGATTATCCACGGCCAGGGCCGGAGTGCATAGTGCAGAACATTGAAGAGCAGCGTCCCTCCTACGGCATGTTGTTCATCGCGCGCACTCAGCATGCGCTGCACAACGTATCCCCCGCCGCCAGGCTCCGATCCCGGGTAGTACGACGCCCACCACTGCACGGCCAGCGGGATAGTGAAAATGGGCAAGAGTTCTTTCCAGGACACCTGGCTAAAGTCAGGCCAGAACGCCGTCGCCTCTGCAACATGCGTGTTTGCAAGCATCGATTGTAGACCGCCAACTTCCGGCAGGTTCACGACATATATCGCCGCCGCGACAGACCCAACCATCGCAAAAGCAAATTGCATAAGGTCGGTAAGGACAACACCGCGCAGGCCTCCCAGTGTTGTGTAGATGGCCGTCACTACCGATGCTATCAAGATGGTTTGCCACGGTCCCCAACCCATGATGACACCGCCAATCTTCATAGCCGCCAGTGTAACCGTTGCCATGATAATGACGTTGAAAATTACGCCCAGATATACGGCCCGAAACGCCCGAAGGAAAGCAGCCATCTTTCCCGAATACCTGATTTCATAAAACTCGACATCGGTCAGTACCTCGCTGCGGCGCCACAGTTTTGCGTAAACAAAAACGGTGAGCATTCCGGTGAGGAGGAAAGCCCACCAGGTCCAGTTTCCAAGCGCGCCGTCTTTCCGAACGATGTCGGCGACCAGGTTAGGCGTATCCGTCGAAAAGGTTGTCGCGACCATTGACAAACCCAGTAACCACCAGGGAAGACTCTTACCACCGAGGAAGTAAGATTTGAAATTCTTGCCGGCCGATTTCGACACATAGATCCCAATGCCGAGGGATACGGTGAAGAAGGCAGCCATGATGGCCCAATCGATCGTCTGCAGGTGCATAGGTCCGCCGTGAATTCCCATTTTGGAAAAAGATAGGCTATAATAGGGCTTTCACACGGAGGGATTCTAATGGATAGTCGTATGGACAGGCGCCATTTTCTTCGCGCGGGTGCGCTGGGGGCGGGGGTATTTGTTGTCGGCGCAAGTGCGTGCAACAATGAGCAATCTTTTCGGACAACTCTCGGGGACGCGCCGGATAACCTGCTTGCCGCACCGCCAATCAAGTTGGTGCGGATTGGGTTTGTGGGTGTTGGCGGAATGGGTACCGCTCATGTTCGGAATCTTGTCAGAATCCCTGGTTGCCAGATCACCGCTGTTTGTGATATCAACAGCGACCACGCTTTGAGGGCAAGCGCCATTATTACGGATGCTGGATTTCCGCGCCCTACCATTTACGATGTAGGCGAGACGGATTTTGTTCGGATGTGTGAGGTTGAAGATCTCGACCTAGTCTACAACGCAACTCCCTGGCGCTGGCACGTGCCCATCTCATTGGCGGCAATGCGCAACGGTAAACACGCAGCCACTGAAGTCCCGGCGGCAACGACTATCGACGACTGTTGGCGGCTTGTCGAGTCGGCCGAGAAGCATAAGAAGCATTGTGTGATGATGGAGAACTGCAACTACGGTCGGGCGGAGCTTATGGTATTCAACATGGCCCGCAAAGGTGTGCTCGGAGAGATCCTGCACGCCGAGTGTGGCTATATGCACGACCTACGTGCGATAAAATTTTCGCCAGAGGGTGAGGGTCTTTGGAGACGCGAGCATTCCAAGAATCGGAATGCAAATCTCTACCCGACGCACGGGCTGGGACCGGTAGCCCAAACGATGGACATCAACCGTGGTGATCGGCTGGACTATCTGGTATCCATGAGCTCACCCTCGCGCGGTTTACAGGAGTACGCTATAAACAATTTTCCTGAAGGTGCACCTCAACGCGACGAGACATACGTGCTTGGTGACGTCAACACATCCATCATCAAAACGGCCAAGGGTCGGACGATAATCGTTGGCCATGACTGCAATTTGCCGCGGCCGTACAGCCGGATTAATCTCGTGCAGGGGACAAAAGGAATCTTTCAGGGTTATCCGGATCGCGTGCACCTGGAAGGTATTACCGAAGGCCACGGTTGGGACGATGCCGAAGTGCATAGAGACGAATATGATCATCCACTTTGGAAACAACTTGAAACCGCGGCTGAAGGTGCAGGCCATGGTGGCATGGATTACCTGGAGGATTTTCGGCTGATTCAGTGCCTGCGAAAAGGTCTGCCAACCGACATGAATGTTTACGACGCTGCGGTGATTAGCGCAGTAACCGATTTGTCGGAGACGTCCGTTGCGAACAATGGGATGCCGGTCGAATTCCCGGATTTCACTCGAGGTAAGTGGGAGGTGTATCCGCGTGTTGACTTGTCGCCGATCCCGATTGAGGTTTGACCTGGTCTGAGTGGAAAGCCGGGACGGCCAGAAATGAAGACAGCGCTCAGTACCGTTTGCAATCCGTCCACCGAAATCGCGGTACGATACCAAGCGCAGCTCCGTGATAATGTAGATACGAAGATTTCAGTTACTGCGCGACCGGATATTTATGACCGGTTGCAAAACGTGTTTGAACAGTCATTTTGACCGATCTAGTGCTAATCTAGGCTGTCACGTCATGAAATCGAGTACCTGGCGCAGCGTTGCAACGAGCGTGCGGGCATCTTCTTCGTCAAAGCAGATGGGCGGCTTGATTTTTATCACATTGTTCCGCGGGCCATCGGTAGACAGAAGTACTCCGCGGTGTTTGCAGGCATCAACTATTCTTGCAGCCAGTTTTGGGTGTGCGTCCGTCGATTCTGCTTTTACAAATTCCACTCCGAGGAACAGCCCCCGACCGCGTACATCAATTATGTTTGGGCAGGCCTCCGCAAATGCCGCAAGCTGTTCTGTCAAATAGCTTCCAACAACACGGGCGTTCTCCTGCAGTCCCTCCCCCTTGATGACGTCCAACACCGCCAACCCTGCCGCGCACGAGACTGGATTGCCGCCGAATGTATTAAAGTATTCCATACCGTTGTTGAACGACTCGGCTATCGCGCGGGTGGTCACAACAGCGGCGAGAGGATGACCGTTTCCAAAAGGCTTACCCATCGTGACAATGTCCGGGACGACGCCCTGTGTTTCGAATCCCCAGAATTTATCCCCTACTCGTCCGAACCCAACCTGCACCTCATCCGCAATACAGACTGCGCCGAGGTCTCGCACGAACGCGTAAATTTCTTGCAGGTAGCCCTGTGGCAACTCTATCTGACCGCCACACGAAAGCAGCGACTCGCACCAGAAAGAACTGACCGAACCCTTAGTAATTCGTTCTCCAAGTTGTCGCAATGCATCTGCTAGTGACGGGTGCTCTCGGACCGGATCGGGCAATGGCAACTCATGCACAAATTCTGCCCGTCCTTTGCCGCCCCGCCCTTTGTATTTGTACGGACTTATCTCGATCAAAGCGTTTGTGTGACCGTGATACGCACCATCGACTACGATAACGTCGGTGGCATCTGTGTGGGCTCGCGCCATCCTCAGGGCGAGGTCGTTGGCTTCGGATCCAGAATTGACAAACGTGCAGACCTCCAACGAGTCGGGCAGCGTTGCGAGCAACCGCTCGGCAAGTTGCAAAATGTTGTCGTGCAGGTACCTGGTGTTTGTGTTCAGGAGTTTTTGCTGTCGTCCAACTGCTTCGACAATGGCGGGGTGCGCGTGTCCAACATGACAAACATTGTTAACGCAGTCAAGGTAGGTTCTGCCCGCGGCATCAATCATTTTTGTGCCGATCCCCCGAATAATATGCAAGGGGTCCCGATAGGATAAGCTGAGAGCCGGATTTGCCAGGCTCTGGCGTTTGCGCAACAGGTCTCCGGATCGCTCGATTATCGAGGCGTCATATTCGCAATCCATTTTCAACAACGGTGCTGGAGATGGCGCCAATGAGCGCCAGGTCTCCAACATCTCTGCGCTCCCAACACCATAGAACTGTCCGGTATTGTCGAGCATGTCTGTAATGATTTGGAAATGAAGATGCGGGGGCCATCCTCCATTTTCCTTCGCAGTCCCAAGCACTCCGATGATGTTTCCAGCCTGAACGGTATCGCCAACCCTCACCTTCTCCAGCGAATCGGTAGACAAATGGCCATACAGGGAATAGAACGGAATGCCTTGTGGAGTCTGATGTGACATGATCACCGTCGGCCCAAAATCCAACCACCTGTCGTTGTTGGCTACGCCATGTACCGTGCCATCAAGCGGAGCGTGAATAGCAGTCCCTGCTTTGGCGAATAAATCAACACCCAGGTGGACGCTTCGTATTCCCGTACCGTCTGATCCATGATATTGAGTCGCGTTGTAGCAGATCCGCGGCTCCAGGTACCGGCCAAGCCCCATATCTGCACCTTCGTTTTGCAGTTTCTCCTGAATCAACGCGGTGTCTGCAATCACATCATCAGCCGGCGAATAGAATTTTGCCAGGTTGCTTCCGGGTGACAAATCGATGATCGTAGTTTTACCAGCGATCACGTCGCAAAGCGGATGCGCCCGGACTTGCGAAAGCCATTCTGAAACTTTGGATGAGTTTGGTACTGACTCCAATCCGCAAACGGATCTGAAATAGTAAGTGGCAAAGCGTGGATTGAGTGCATGGAAGGTTTCCAGCATCTCCCATGCTCCGGGCGCAGAAACGGAAATGTATTTGTTCTCCGGGTAGAGTGCGCTCCAGTGCTCGGCCATCACACCGCACATGCACCACCTCGAGCGGATGAGAATGAAAAGGTGAGACAACTCCTGCTCTGTAAGTGGATGCGCTTTGTGATATGCCGCGACAATCTTTCCAGCAACAACAAGTGGGTTGGGGTCGTGCATCATCGCGTAACTGCATGCGATTGCAAGCTCAGAAATTCTCCAGGTGTGGACCAGATCGTCGAAATCAATCAGACCGGAGATTTGCCCATCTTCTCCCACAAGCACGTTGTAATCGTTGGCGTCGTTATGGATTACCTGTTCTGGCAGCCCTAGGCGATCCCCAGTTGTGCTGGCGAACTCCTCGAGCCCTTTCTCCGCGAGTTTTCTTCTTATCGGATCGCTTACCTCTTCCAGCATTGATACCAGGCGACCGGTGTGTTTCAGGTCCCAGTCGAGATCACGGGTCGGCACGGTTACGTTTGCCAGGTCAACATTTAAGTGGCCGAGCATGGACCCAAACCCGGTCAGTGTTTCTGTTCGGAGAGGACGCGCATGTGCAAGTAGCGAACCCGGAACAAAGGAAAAAACCCGAAGGATCCCAGTGTTCGATTCAATGAATTCTTTGCCGTTGGTTGTTCGAATAACTTCCGGGACGTGGTACAATCGGGAGTTGGATTTGGACAGGAGATCCAGAATTTCCGTCTGCGTTCGTACGAATTCGACCTGCTCTGTCTTCAGCTTTACTACGTACTCCCGATCGCTCGTGGTGAGACGATAGTTTGGGTTCTCGTACCCGGGCAACCTCGTAAACTTACCTCCGATGCCATATTCGGCCAAAATGACGTCTCTAAGGGACTCTATTTCCACCGGAAGGTTTAACTCCTTTGTTCTTTTACATAGATTGCCTATCCCACTCCGAATTTACGCTATTGTAAATAAGTAAATAGACTCGTTGATCAGCCCACAAAATCATGTACACTCCATCACCTCGAATAGTCCTCACCTCCGTATTTTTTTTAACAGCCTTTTTGCTGTTGCCGCTGGACCGGGCGACGGCACAAGATCCAGCGGACTGCGACAAGTTCGTTACAGCTTCAGGTAAGGGGCGCACTGCGTCTCTGGAAAAGCCAGCAAAAGATCTAGGCAACATCATTACCAAACTCGAACCCGGCGATGTCGTTTGCATAGCAGGCGGTGTTTACACGGGGCGCGGTGCTCGGGGCGCGGATAAGATCACGGTGCCCGTTTCGATTATTGGCGGATGGGATGATACGTTTACAAGCCGCGACCCCTTTGGCGCCACAGCAACGATATTGACGGGCGAGCACAATTCGAAAAATTTTGAGACAGGTTATCGCCTAACAATCAATACAAAAGACCACGCAACCCGACTGATGGAGGCGCGCAACGAGCGCACCAAGCATAGTATTATTGTCAACGGTTTAATCATTGATAACGGGCCCCGAAACTATTATCGAGGCAATGGAGATGCTATTGTTCGCAAAGGTTCGGCTTCGCACACTCCAACGCCGGAGAGCGGAGGGCTGAACATTGCCTCGGGCGTCAATGCAACCATCGATGTACGAAACGTACTAGTGATGAACACCGCCCCAACCCAGGGTGCATTTGCCATTTTTCCAGGGTGGAAGGCAAAGGTCACCATTGAAGGGAACGCGGCCATCAATAATACGGGTACAGGGTTCTTGTTGAGCGCGTCGTCCAAGTCGTCGGAGAAATCCGCGCAGCCGCGCTACACCTTCCGAAATAACATCAGCATCTTCAACGAGAAGTTCGATGCTTACTCCACTTTTGGAGGCTCGTCGGTCGCGCTTGAAAGCGAAGTCCGGTATGACGAAATATCAAACAATGTGTTCGCGTTCAATGATAACTACGGAATAGACAATTCAAAACGCGGAAAGGAACTGGTGATTACGAATAACGTGATTGCGCATAACGCCGTGGCGGACTACATGGAATTCGACACACGGATTGACCTTGATGATATTGAAGACGAGGCCGAATACATTGACGACGGTGAAGGGAATTCCCAACCTGATGTGAACGTGAATATCTCGGCTGAGTGGCTGGGAAAATATTTGTCCCGAACTATAATTGATCGGAATGCCGCAGAAGAAGATGTTCGACTGGTGGATTCATGGTCGAACGACGTTAGAAGGATCCTTGGCGCGAACATGGCTGGAACCGGCGTCTCTGCAGATTCTGATGTGTGGCTTCCGAGGATGCAGATAGCGGATGCGCTGGCAGCGCTCGCTGGACTGCAGGCACTGCTGAACTAGCCGATACCCTTTGCTCCGGTAAGCGGCGACCGGTCAACTTGATTTCTTGATGGCGTGGCCGCCAAACTGGTTCCGCATGGCAGACAAAAGCTTATCGGAAAAGGGATCATCATCCCTTGAACGAAATCTCCTCTGCAGTGCGCTCGTTATTACCGGTACAGCAACGTTCAGGTCGATCGATTCTACCACCGTCCACCTTCCCTCGCCAGAATCCGGGACCCACGGCTCGATCCCATCCATCTCGGGGTTCTCTCCCAGTGCGTTCGCCGTGAGGTCGAGAAGCCAGGACCTAACCACACTGCCTGTTCGCCAGATTTGCGCGACCTGGTGAAGGTCGAGCTTGAACTCTTCCTTGTGCTTCATCAGTTCGAAGCCCTCGGCATACGCCTGCATCAGTCCGTACTCTACACCATTGTGAACCATCTTAACGTAGTGCCCGCTTCCCACCGGGCCAACGTGTCCCCAACCGAGGTCTGGCGCAGGTGCGAGTGTTTTCAAGGCCGGAGTAATTTGAGCTACGGCCGCATCATCCCCGCCTACCATCATGCTATAGCCTTCTTTCAGTCCCCAGATTCCACCGCTCGTTCCTACATCAGCAAAATGTAGTCCCTTCCCGGCCAACTCGGAGCCGCGCCGCTGGGTATCGTGATAGTTACTATTGCCACCGTCGATAACAATGTCTCCCTCTTCAAACAGATCGGCAAACTTGGCCACAGTCGCTTCGGTGGGTTTGCCTGCGGGGACCATCACCCAGGCAACTCGCGGTGCATCCAGCTTTGATACGACATCCTCAAGAGAATCCGCCGCGATGGCGCCGTTGCCAGCGGCCTCTGCGATTGCATCGGGGTTGAGGTCGTAGACAACAACTTCGTGCCCACCGTTCACCAGCCTTTTGGTCATGTTGGCTCCCATCTTACCGAGGCCGATCATTGCTAACTTCATTGAAATGATTACTAATTGATTAACTGCTGAATACTTGAAGAGGAGTCGCGACCCAAATCAAAACTTATAACCCGTCTGCCTTCCTTCTGTAAAGCCTGAAGGTCACCCAGGGCCTGCGCCTGCTTGAGGATTCCAAAACTCATGGTAGACTTCTGCTCCCCAGCCTCGTCGGGAATCCCCAGGTCGCTGCTCGAGGACGACACTAGTTGGATAAAGAGCCCGCTGCCCCCATCACCCTTGTGCAGCTGACCGGTAGAGTGGAGAAATCTCGGACCAAACCCTAGCGTTGTTGCCAGGTGATACTTGAGCTGCAACTCCGTTCGCAGGGCTTGCAGCTGCCGCTGTATTTCGGGGTCTGGATTTACATAAGCCTGGATTGCGATGTAGTCACCATCGTTGGCGGCCGTAAGAAAGTCGTTGATGGCTGCTTTCGAGGGCGGAATGGAATCTCCGGCAGGCAACGTGCCGGTTTCCAAATATGACTGCACGGTCGACCTTGCGAGGACCTTCGCTGATTCCACGTTTGGTTGGTCGAATGGTTGGATCTCCAGATAGTATCCAACAACTGCAGTTGCCATTTCCCATAGGAAAAACTGCTGGCCCAAATCAAACCTGTCGTCAACCCGAATGGTAAGTACTGGGTGCCCAGCTTCAATCAACCGGTTGACCTTCGCGACATGGGTCTGATCGCCAACCAGGTGGATGAAAACGAATAAGCGGTCGGTGCCGTAACTGTCGGGATCGGCGAGTCGTTCTCCAACCACGGGTAAAATGCCCTTCCCGTTCTTGCCGGTGCTTTCAGCGACCAATTGCTCCGCCCAATCGCCAAAATTTTCCAGCGCAGGAGAAACGATCATGGTGAGTTTGTCTCTGCCTTGGCGTCCCAGCACACCGATAATCGTCCCCAGGACTGCCGCATTGTTATCTCCGTCTACAGCGCAATTGCAACCGTGCGCGTTCACGGCCGCACGGTGCGCCCGATCAAGCAGCTCATCCAGATCTACGCCGATCAATCCGGCTGGCACCAAACCAAAATGTGAGAGCACCGAATACCGCCCCCCGATGTTTGGATCGTTTACAAACACCCTTCTGAAATTGTGCTTGTCGGCGATATCCAGGAGCTTGCTTTCAGGATCGGTAATGGCGATAAAATGTTCGCCCGCCCGGTCCGCACCCGCGACCGCCGAAACCTGATTGTAAAAGAACTTGAATGCCGAAAGTGTTTCTACCGTACCCCCCGACTTGGTGGCAACGACGAAAGCAGTGCGGGAAAGTTCTACGGAAGCCAATCTGTCTCGAATCATTTCTGGATCCGAACTGTCGACGATCTGCAGTCGAAGACCGTCGGCATCCGGGAAGACATTTGAGAAAACTTCGGGAGCTAGACTGGAGCCACCCATACCGAGGAGCAGGACATCCGTGAACCCTGCCTGTTGAAGCTCCACTCTGAGAGATTCGATTTCCGGAATAGCATCCTGCATATCCTCCGGTGAATCCAGCCAACCGAGTCGGTTCGCAATCTCTTCAGGCTCGGGTGCCCAGACGGTGTGATCCCTTTCCCAGATTCTCTGAATGATGCGATCCTTTTTTAATTCGTTGAGCGCATCGCGGACCGGTGCTTCGAACTTGCCGAGACCTAACCTTAGTGTATTATGCTCGGCAAGAAGTTTTTTCTTCTTTAGTGCGACACTGGATATTAGGGATTCGTACGACTTGGCAAACTTGTCAACACCCTGCGCCAACAGTTGGTCGGTAACTTCTGTCAGGTCGATTCCAACTTTCTCAAGTCCCATCAGAACGGAAGCTGCATCAAGAATATCTTCGTGAAGGGTTGCGCGGGGAGTTCCAGTCGACAGGAAATACTGTAAGGTTGTGGGTGGGACGGTGTTAATTGTCTGCTCCCCGATCAATTCGTCTACATACTTGGTTTTGGAATAGGAGGGGTTTTTTGTTCCTGTGCTTGCCCAAAGCAATCTTTGGATGCGTGCCCTTTTGCTGGCGAGTGCTTCCCAGCGCTCACCGTAGAAAATTGCTTTGGATCGGAGGTAAGCCATCTTCGCATTCGCGACTGCCACTCGTCCTTGCAGATCTTTCTCTCCCTTCTCTTCCAAAAGCTTGTCCACTGCAGCGTCGACACGCGAGACGAAGAACGATGCCACCGATGAAACAGTTGAGAGATCACCGTTGGACCTACTAAAATCTTCCAACCCGGAGATGTACGCCTCGGCTACGTCATCGTACTGCTGCAATGAAAATACGAGCGTAACGTTAATACTTATGCCTTGCCCAATCAGTGTTCTGATAGCCGGCAGTCCTGCTTTGGTCGCAGGGACTTTGATCATTAGATTGGGTCTGTCAACCTGGCGCGAAAGTCTGCGCGCTTCAGCGACGGTTTGGTCAGTGTCGTGTGCCAGCTTTGGGCTCACTTCAAGACTGATGAAACCGTCAGCGCCGTTTGTCCGCTTGTAAACTGGTAGCAACGCATCAGCTCCTCGTTGGATATCCGCGACGGCCAATTGCTCGTATATGTTTTCCGTTTCTTCGCCGGCACCTGCAAGCTCGTTGATCGCAATGTCGTAGTCCGAGCTTCCCGCGATTGCCTTTTCAAAAATTGAAGGGTTTGATGTAACACCTTGCACCCCGTTGGAAACTAACTGGTCGATCTCCCCTGAATCAATGAGCGCTCTGCGAATATTGTCATACCAAATTGATTGGCCGAGTTCGTTAAGTTGCGTTAACTTCGACATCCAGTTTCTTAGATTCTGTTTGCTACCCTACAGGATTAGTCGTGAAAATACGTTTTATGGGTAGCGTACCCAAATAACATGTCTTCCCCACAAGGCCCGACTCACCCCGAGAATGAGTTTCTCGAAGCGCGGCAATTGATGTTCCGTGGAGACATTTTCGCGTTATCAAATTTATTGCGTTCCACACCTGAACTGGTAAGCGCGCGTGCACCTACGGTGGACCCGCCGTACGACGGATACTTCAGCGCTGCAACACTCCTTCATCACATCGCAGGTAATCCCCGGATCACCGCGCTGCCGGAAAACATCGTCGACGTTGGTCGGCTATTGTTGGAAGCCGGTGCCGACCCGAATTCAACTTGCGGGGGTGGGCCATCGCAGCCCGGGACGGCAGGCGGAACTGCATTAGGTTTGGTTGCATCCAGCAGTTTGGCTGTTGAGTATGGTTTTGCGGAGGGACTCATTGATCTTCTGCTGGAGTACGGTGCTGAAATGGACCCGGACAATACTGGAGGGCTTATCAACCTGGCATTTTACCACAACGTGGAAAATCCGGATCAGCGAGACGTTGCCACCGCGTTGTATGCGCGAGGACACATGGTCGATTTTTGCTATGCCGCCGGCCTCGGACTGCTAGACTATGCCGTTGAAGAAATGGAAAGCCGCGGGATTGTCCCGGGCGAGTCGGACAAATATTACAGGCACCAAAGAAGGGGCACCGGTGAAGCTTCGCAGCAGGAAATTGTGCAGGACGCCTTTCTCTTCGCCTGTATAAACGGTCGGATTGATGTTGCGGACTACCTGCGCACGTCGGGCGTCGATCTGAACGCGTTCCGGCCGTGGGGAGCAGAGATGGTTACCGCGCTCCATGGAGCGGCCTGGGCTGGTCGCCCGGAGGTGGTCAAACTGCTTGTGATTGCCGGTGCCGACACATCCCTCGTCGACCCGGTGCATCGGCGTTCTCCACTTGGATGGGCCATTCATTGTCAACGTGGCCCCGTGATAGACATACTTCAGCTCGATGCTGCTAACATGGATCTGGTGGATGCACTCGAATTAGACAACGTCGGTCGATTCTTTGAACTGCTCGGAGAAACGGATATAAACGCGCCCCTCGGAGAGTCCGAACCAGGGGTACTCCTTCGAACCGCGGTTGCTCAAAAGCGGAAAAAGATCGTAAGACGCCTAATGGAACTTGGAGCGGATGCATCTCTCCCCAATAAATTTGGGAAAACCGCACGCGACTGGGCCAGGGATTCCGGCGACAGGGAGTTAATAACCATCTTGCGTGGCGGGTAATGACAGGATTTTGCGCAGTATCTTGTATACAGTAGTAAGTACTACATTTATCAATTCTTAGCTCTAAGCGCACCCATGACAAAGTATCTGTCCACCCTACTAGTTCTGCTCCTGGCATGCCCCGTCCTGGACGCAGATGCACAATTTAAGCGGCTCCGAGACCGGGCCAAGAAACGGGCAAAAGAAAAAATCGAAAGAAGAGCCGACCGGGAAGTCGACAAAGCCGTCGACAAATCAATGGACGAGGCCGAGCGAAGAGGCCGTGACGCAATCGAGGGGCTTTTTGACGGGGATGATTCCGAGTTCGCTGCAGAACTGGACCTGGGGCCAATCGAATCTGGCTCAGCCAACGCTGACTACCTCACATATAGCGAAACCAGCCAAATCTGGTTTCCCGGAATGAAGTTTCTCTCGCGATTCAGCAAAGATGTAGGCAAGCCAAGTGTAACAAAGAGGTATTACACCAAAACGCGGTCCCGATCGGACGATGGAGACGCATCTTCGTCCATCATGGATGCAAGCAACATGAGCATGACGCATATCGATCATGAGGAGAAAAAGTTCTTCACGTACAATTTCGATGAGATGATGGATGCGGCAACTTCTGCAACCCAGCAGGCTCAGGAAGAAATGGACGTCGACACCGAGGAAATGGAGCAGTCAATCGAAGAGGCGGACGTGAAGTTTGATTTCAATGTGGAGGTTCGGAATACTGGCACACCCGAAAACATTCTCGGCGTGAATGCCAAACAGGTAATCGTAATTATTGAAACGAAGGCAAGCGCTCAAAATCCCGAAACCATGGAGCGACACAGAGGCCGGTTCTTTACGATACTGGACACGTGGAAATCGGAAGAGGTGGCCGGGCAAAATGTCGTTGCAGACTTTGGTCGAACCATGATGAACGGAATGCGTGGACCCGACATGTTCCAAAACGATCAACAACCGTTCGCGGGTCTACCTATCGATGGCCGCATAACAGACTCGTTTCAAAAGGCCGCTGAAGAACTGGAAAAAATCCCTGGGTTTGACGTCAGAACCGGGACCTACTTCGTTCTGGTACCCGAAGGACAGGAACTGGATGTTGAGCTAGCGATGGAATCAACAGGCGCATCTCTCGCCGACCTCGGGCAGACGGAGGGTGAGCCCGCCAAACAGTCTACAGTCATGAGATCGATTACTCACATCCATGACTTGCACACGCAGCCGCATCCTTCAGGATTGTTCAGCCCAGACACCAGCACGTACACTGAGATAGATCCGCTGGCAATGTTCATGACTCCAGCTGAAGACGAACAGTAGATGTAGCCAACTCAGCCTACTTAATGGGGCAATGCCGGTGGAGTCTACTCGTCCCCGAGTGCCACCGGCGCCCCGGGTTGGCAAATCCATTCGCTCCAGGATCCGACAAATAATTTCGGAAGCGGCAGGCCCGCATGTGCCATCGCCAAAACATTTTGCGCACCGGTCACTCCCGAACCGCAATATGAGATTGCCGACTCAGCTATTTCGTCAAAGCGCCCTCTCAACTCTGCCGAAGTCCTGAAGTAACCTGACTGCAAGTTATTCTCCATCCACGGTCTCGAGATTGCACCGGGGATGTGACCGGCAACGGGATCGATCGGCTCATCCACGCCGAGAAATCTCTCGGTTGACCTGGCGTCAAGGAGGATGCCTCTACCGGTTCTTGAGACCACTCCTACGTCTGCAGCGGAAGCAACCATATCCCATTTAGGATCCGCAATAAAATTGCCCGGCTGGATTTCGACTGGAGGATTGTCGCTGACCTGCATCTCGTTTTCCACCCAGCTCCGCCAACCTCCATCCACAACCGCCACCTTATCGTGGCCCAGCCACTTGAGCATCCACCACATCCTGGCTGCAATAGACGAAAACTGCTCGTCGTAGATAACTATTTGTACCCCATTCGACAAGCCAGCTCTGCGGAGAAATTGGACAAGAGAACTAACGGTTGGAAGGGGGTGTCTGCCGGTTTCCCCCGGAACGGCCGCGCCAGACAAATCCCGATCGAGGTGGGCGTACCGCGCCCCCGGGATGTGAGCCTCCAAATACGCCTCCTCACCCCAGCCCGGATCTGCCAGCTTGTATCGAGTGTCAAACACCACCACGTCGTCCAGGCAAGCGGCCAACTCCTCCACCGAGATCAAAGTGGTAAACTCAATCCCTTCGCTACTCACCCTGGCCCGCCGACTCTCCGGCACCTCGCTGGCTGCTCCAAATAATTGAACGGAGATCTGCATTTGCACGCTCAGCAAGATCGTCTCTCCCCGACTTCGATGCGGCCTCTGCTAATCCCTGCAACAGCATACGGCGCATTGGATTGCGTCTTAAACCATTTTGGAAAGCTGCGACTGCGTTGTTCGGTTGGCCAGCTGCCAAGTACACCTCACCGAGCAACTCATGTGCGGGTTTGATCACACCGGGGGGCCCAAATTCGAATGGCATCGACTCCTCGAGTGTGGCCGCTTCTCTTGCAAGTAAGATCGCCTTATCCTCCTTGTCGGAGCCAAGGAAGCTCAGGGCATCAAGCTCCAGTGCCAGCACTCTTCCCCGCGTGACGTCTTCGTTGTAACCAGCATCAAGATCTCTCTGCGCAATCTCATCAACCAGAGATCGAATCGCCGCTGTATGAACTGCGACCGCTTCCCAATTTCCCAACTTTGCATGGGCATACCCACTGACAAAATGGGTTGTAATCTTTGATCGTCGGCTTTGTGAGCTTGGGGCCTCGGGGATTTGATTTACTCCGTACTCCCAATCACCAGAATCAATTACGTAGAGCGCCTGCATCGCGGCGAGGTGGTAGTTGGCACTCCGGTGGCCCGTCGAGGCATCGGCCGCCACGACTTCAATAAGGCTCTTCGCATCAGCTTGGCGATCCTGCTGCATAAGTGCATATGCACGCCACCAGATGGCATGATAGCTTCGACTCGTCGGCTCCAATCCTTTGCGCCGGACTCGGACCTCCGACGCCAGCCACGAACGCTCATTGAGTCGCTCAACCTTATCCCACTGCCCGAGAGCGACATAGATATGCGTAGGCATGTGGAGGGCATGGGCGGCATCCGGGGCGATTTCCGAATATACATCTGCTGCGCGAACACCCAGAGGCGCATGAATCGGATCATCATACGAGTGGATCAAGTAGTGGGCAGCGCCCGGATGCAATGGGTTTGCGGCAAAGACAACCTCAGCTATCGCAGCAGCCTTCATGTACGTAGAAAAATCCCGACCATCGTGGCTCGTGCCCAGAATTGCCAGAGCGTAAAACGTCATCACCTCATGATCATCGGGATAGCGATCTGCCATTACCTCCATCTGCGCGAGATACCTGGCGGCTCTCTCTTTCCGCGAACCCTCGCCAAACAGCAGATTAACTGCGGTGATAAAATCCGCTTCTTTTTCCGTCGCAGCCATTCGCACGCGCTCCTCATCGCTCTCGGCCAGCCTCGTGAGAGATTCACGCGCGTCAGACAACTCTTCTCGTTGCCAGATCGGATGGTTGTGCGACATGGCCTCACCCCAATGCGCCATCACGAACCCCGGCGATTCCTCCTGTGCCTGCCGGAACGCCTCGGCCGCATCCTGATATTCGAAACTGTGGAGCAATTTTACCCCCCGAATAAAATGATCCTGCGCAACACTGGACTCGACAGTGGTCGGAAAATCAATTACACCAAGTTTCTGCCCGAACACGGATACCGGCATTAGGACCAGCAACAACAGATAGAGTGATTTTTGCATCTGATTATTCCTCATTAAGCTTCCTGTTTAATCTGTCCGCTCCAGCTTAGTTCTGCCGGCTTCGTGACTGTTCCTGCGAGCCTCCTTCGCGATGCCACGAATACGGATTGGCTGACTCCCCATCCAGGGATGAGATGATCAGGTGCCCCAGGATCGGTGCGAATTTGAAGGCATGCCCGCTCCCACCACCCGCGATCGCGACGTTCTTTATTCCCGGACACCAGTCGATCACAAAGTTCTCGTCAATGGTGTCGGCATAGTAACAAACTCTCCTTGTCACTACAGCCGCATCAGCCAACGATGGAAGGTAGTCAGACAAGAACCTCCGCAGACTACTTTCTGATTCATCATCTACGGAACGGTCTACTGCAGGATCGCCCCTTTTTCCGATGCCATGGTGCCCAATCTTCACCACACCCTCCGCAGTCGAGGGAAACCCGTAATAGCCTGTGCGCGACATGTCTGCGGTGAACGTGGGGAACGCGTCCGCTCTAAAGGGATGTGGATCGGAAGGTTGCAAGTGAAAGACCGCATGTGCGGTTGGCGTTATGATTTTTCCGGCCTCAGGGACGAGCTTTGGCGTCCATGCGCCGCACGTCACCAGAACTTTGTCTGCAGAAAGCACCTCCCCGTGTGCAAGCTCCACAGAGGGATGCGAGCCTTCATGCACGGCTCGGACACGCGTGTTTGTTGTTATATCAACACCCATTGCCCTGGCCTCCCCGGCAAGCCACCGGATTGCACTGCTACTACGCGCAAATCCACCTTTGCCGTGAAAAACTCCATGTGCAAACTTGGAGCCTTGCCAATTCGGAAAGCGCGCGGCGAGAATATTGCCGGTTACCTTTTCGGGATGGTGCCCTCGCTGCTCCAACAACCTGAGAGACTCATACTCAAACCCACCCGGCTGAAGCTCTCTTTCCGACAACATCAGTAACCCCGTCTGCACAAAAAGAGATTGACCACTTTGCTCATTCCAATTTTGCCATCCCGACATTGCATCGCTGGCGAGGTCCATCCAGTGCTCATCAGAACCATAGGACAACCGAACGATCTTTGAAATGTCGGTACTAGCTGCCGCTGGATTAGGGATCTCCCCCGCCTCCAGAAGAGCAACATCCCAGCCTCTGCGTCTGAATTCGATTGCGGCTGTTAGCCCAAACAATCCGCCGCCGACAACGAGAATGCCAGGCATCTTACCTACTGTTGTGGAAGGCGGACTACTTTCGCATATCGATCCATGTCGAAGAATTGCTGCGCGGTCTCGCGTATATCATCAACAGTGATGGTATCATAGAACTCACGCAACCCTGTCGGCAACGTATTCACGTCAATCCCGGCTCGGTCGAAGAACGCTACATTCCCGACCCAGTAGTTATTGCTCTGCAGGTTTTGCTCGAAGCCGTTTAACACTGTCTCCTTGACCTTGTCCAGATACTCCTGGTCAACATTCTGCGTGCGGAGCAAATTTATTTCGTCGAAGAGCCGCGAAACCAGTTCATCCGCGCGATCCGGGTCGCATCCAAACCCGATGACAATCATGTACTGTTGAAATGGGACTCGATCGAAGTTAGAAGAGATTGAGGTGCCGTACGTGCCACCTAGTTCTTCACGCAGGGTTTCTCGCAGTTTGATCTGCAAGATCTCCCGCATCGCACCCACCTTACGCTCCGTATCCAGGGACCAGGGAGCTTCGCCAGAAAACATCACCTGTACTTCCGCCTGTTGCTCCACTCCCGCAACCACAGTCTTGTCGACAATCCCCTGGGGAGGTCGGATTCCGAGGTCCTGCCAACTTTCCTGCCTGCCGCCGGAGGGAAGAGACCCAAGATATTTTGTCACAAGTTTTTCAGCATCGTCGAGGTCGATGGATCCCACGAAGTAGAAATCGAAGTCGCCAAAATCTGAAAACCGGTCCGCGTATATTTCGAACGCAGCATCGTACTGGAGTTCGGCCAGCGTCTCGGGAACCAGCGCGCGCCTCCGGAAATGATAATCAGAAAACACCACCCCGAGCGTGTCGTAATAGGCATTCTCAGGGCTTGCCTGATAAGATTCGATCAGGCTTCCAGTGCGTTGCACGAACGAGTTGTAGGCCACGGTGTCGCGACGGGGCGACGTTCCGTAGAGGTACACCAACTGGAGGAGCGTTTCGAAGTCTTGCGTGGTGCTCGAGCCGCGAAAACCCTCGGAGACTTCCGTGAGATAAGGGGATACCGAAACGAGTTTGCCTGCGAGTTTTTTCTCCAGCCCGGCAACATCGAATCGACCGGTACCGCCCGCGGTCACCACGTCCACAGCAAAGTCAGCAGATATTTCCCATTCGTCCTTAACGAGTGATTTTCCTCCTGGGGAGTAGGCATACATCAGGATCTCATCATCCTGGTGCTCGGTGGGCATGAGGTTGACCGTAACCCCATTGCTGAGCTCCAGCCTCGTCAAACCGATGGGTTCTACGGATCTGCCAACGACCGTGCCACCCGGCAATTCTATATCAACAAGCGGTCCAGCGTCGACATTGTCTTCGTATGGCTCCAGATCGAGATCGGCGACACGATCGAGCGTCGATTGCAGTTCGGCCGCAGTCGGAACTGATTCTTCGTCTTCGGTGCCGGTGAGTATGATGACGCGATTGTTCTGCCGCAGCCATTCTTCTACGGCGGCGTTGACATCCGCAAGACTGATTTCTGGCAGCACGTCGCGAACGAAGCTTAGCTCGAACTCGATTCCGGGAACGGCACTACCCTGCAAGAAGTTTGTTGCGTAGCGTTGAGCAAGAGTGCTCGATTCTGTCTTGTCGCGTTCATTAAAAGCAGTTTCGTACCGGCGCATGAATTCCAGTTTTTGCCGGTCAAGCTCGCCTTCAAGGAAACCATACCTCCTTGCCCGCTCTGCTTCCGTTGCAATCGCTTCGAACGCCTTCACATACTCGTCATTTTGCGGGTATGCGTCGAGGTCATAAAACTTCTTCGTCCGTACCCAACTGGTAACGTTTGCATACGCGGCGATAAACGGAGGATCCGATTGCTGCACGAGCTCGGCCAACCGGGCATCGAGCATTCCAACCACGAGAGCTTCCACGATGCCCAACCTGAATTTTTCAGCGTCGTTCAAATCGGATTTATCCGCTTTTACAGAAATGCCAACACTTCCGTAGGGAAGTTCTGCGTCGAACTCGCGCGATACCAGCGTCTCCTCGTGATCTGGTACTGTTATGATTGGCCGAGGCACGGAATCGTCCATTGGCGAAGCCATCGAACCAAACAATTCTCGGATCTTCCGCTCCGTTTCTTCCGGATCGACACTGCCCACCACGACCACCGCCATCAAATCTGGACGGTACCACTTGTCATAGAAGTCGCGCACTCTGTCTTGCGAGAAACTCTCCAGGATTTCTGGCTTCCCGATCGGGAGTCTGTCTGAATACGTTGAGCCATGAAGCAGCACGGGTAACTGTCGGTCGAGCACTCGAGCCTGCGCGCCCCTCCCCAGCCTCCACTCCTCGATTACCACTCCGCGCTCTTTGTCTACTTCATCTGGATCCATCGCAATCTCTGAGGCCCACTCCCGCAGGATCTCAAGTCCCGTGTCGAACACATCTGCGCTGTCGGTGCGGACCTGCAACTGATATACGGTTTCGTCAAAACTTGTGTACGCGTTGAGGTCTGCCCCAAACCTTGTCCCGGTGAGCTCGAGGTAATCGATAAGTTCTTGTTTGGCGTATTTTGTGGTCCCGTTGAAAGCCATGTGTTCGAGAAAGTGCGCAAGTCCCTGCTGGTCGTCCGCCTCCAGAACGGAGCCGGCATTAACGACCAGCCGAAGCTCGGCCCTGTCAACCGGGTGCTGGTTAGGATGGATATAGAACCGCATTCCATTCTCAAGTTGACCAGAGATTACCAACGGATCCAAGGGGAACTTTCCGGATGATGCAACCTCATCAGAGTACGCCGCCGCCTCTTCAGTGCTCTCTTCGATAGGCATCTGAACATCCGTTGTACTGCCGCAGGCGCTCAACAGGAAAACCGAAATGACAAGAGCTATTCTATTCCAAAACATGTCGATTACTTGAGTTGTCTAATTTTGATGTTGCGAAACCAAACCTTGTCGCCATGATCCTGCAGTGCAATATGACCAGCCTTGCTCAGACCGTATGCGGGCATGTCAACGAATTTTGACTGGCTCACCATGTCTTTCCATTCGTCTGTCCACAGCTCATACGATACTATCTTGTAGCCGTTGAGCCAATGCTGCACGTGTCCGCCATCTACAACCAGTCGGATCGAGTTCCACTTTCCGTGCGGCCTACTTACATCGCGGGCGGGTGGATGCAACGCATAATTTGCTCCGGCTGATGTGGCTTTGTTTAAACCGTCCGGGTGATTCGCATTGTCGAGTATCTGCATCTCGGGAGCGGATTCCCAGACGTTCACATAGTCTTCCGTGCTTCGAAAGAAGATTCCTGAGTTGCCTCCTTCCACAATTTTCCATTCCAGCATCAACTCAAAATTATCAAACATTTGGTCTGTGATGATGTCTCCTCGGCCGGCCTGGGCTGGATCAAAGTGGAGTTCACCGTATTCAGTCACGCTCCACGCGGGCGGTGCTGACTCCTGCCGGTATCCTCTCCATCCCGAAAGATCTTTGCCGCTGAACAACAACTCCCAGCCGTCACGTATCTCATCATCCGACAAGACATTAGTCCCACCAGCACTCGTGGTTTCAGAAACGTATCCCGGTACGCGCGGAACGTTGTTCATCGTATACCATGCTTCGGTACACCACAGCGGACTATCCCTGTCGCTCCGAAAAGGACCAACGATGTGTACGTGGTAGACGTGCCCGGCTTCTATCCCGTCGACCTCGAGGAAAACGGATCTCCGGTCGTCCGATACAGATGCCGATAACACTTTGAGTTGAGTCTCGTCCACCTTCGGACCACCGTAC
This sequence comes from Rhodothermales bacterium, assembly GCA_965224105.1. Taxonomy (GTDB): domain Bacteria; phylum Bacteroidota; class Rhodothermia; order Rhodothermales; family JABDKH01; genus CBDCYH01. Next base: position 245,042 of record CBDCYH010000002.1, read on the forward strand.
TTATGCGTAGGTACATACCGCCAGCGCGATATATCGTAGTCGTCAACTTCGTTTCCTGATAGGGCACTCAACTGTTCTGTAAACGTTACGAGGAAGCCATTCGATCTGGCCTCAACTTTCAACATTTCAAAAACTGACTTGCCGTTGTATTTCAACCGTTGCAATCCGTAGGTCAACTTTCCGGTTTGGCCCCAATTCCCCGTTGATCCAACTCCGCCGACATAGATGGCGCCGTCGGGTCCGCGCGTCCATCGATTAATTCCTGACTCAAGTCCCTGCGTAAATCTGAAAACGGCACCCTGGTACTCGCCGTCCACCTTTTCGACAAACACCCGTTTCAGTCCACCGTGCGTCACCTCCGAGTGCATCATTTGACCCGCATATGGGCCTTCCGTCATGAGTCCTGGTTGGCTGGGTGAATTTCCGATTTCGCCCTGTGGCCCCTTGTACGCCATCCAATAGATAAACGCCGCCATCTGGCTCCCAAAGGCAGAGCACCAGTCGCCCGTCTTGCAGCCAATCCATTCCGCCAACGCGTGGTTCAAAACCTTCCGGGCGAACGGTTGCCAGATCGAACGCAGGGTGAACATCGACTAGCGGCTGCCCGTCACCCGGTCGCCCGACCATGTCCGGTGTCATTAGTCGCTTGTATCCTGGAGCTGTGACGCGCACCTCTGCGGCCTGCGTTGACAAAGCGTCTTGCGGTACCAGAACGAAGTCCGAGTCGCCTGGCTTCTGCCATTCCAGGCGAAGAGTTTTGCCCGCACCTGCCTGGAAATAGTAAATTCTGATGGGGTGATCACCAGGCTCAAGATGTAATTCCTGCACTCTCGCAGTAGGGCCGTGCAAACCGTCATGATCGACTACGATTGCACCGTCAAGCCAGAGTATAGCACCGTCATCGCTAGTGAGCCTGAAGGTGTATTCCCCTGGCAACTCGACCGTAAGGAAGCCGGTAATGTCAAGGACAAAGTTCTCCTCCTGGCCAGCGTAATCATTTGTATGCTCGAGCTCTACCGAGGGTACTACCCACGACTTGTTGGGCGTCTGGCCAGGCACTAGCGGCCACAACCGCGTAATTGGCTTCCCGATATCGTACGCGCGAGCGGCAAGACCCGGTTCGCGAATGCCCGGAATCGGCTGACCTCCTGTCTCCTTGTCACCAACGAGCTTGACAGTCGCAAAAACTCTGGGATCCGTCCAGTTGACGGGTTCGGATGAATGCCAGCTAATCACAGCGTCCACTCCATCGCCATCGTCATCATCGTCTACATACAGATCCAATCCGATTTCAGGAGACGAGAACAAGTCAACACCCAATGTGCTCCAAGGTATTCTTGCTTCGAGCGTGTAGCCATTCACGGTCTCGATGGCGGCGTACTCTGTACCGGGGTGATTAACGGCAAGATTGGACGCCCAAAAGCCCTTTCCCGATCGAGAAAAGATTAGTTGTTGATCGTTTCCATCGTATGCGGCAGCTTTTTCGTTTCCGCCGTCTATGTATATCTCAACCGCATCGTCACGGAAGGGCATCTCCGAATCTTCGATGGAGATGTCATCCACGACCGTGGCAAAGAAGAAGATGTTATACGGATCGTACGTCACACGAAACTCGGCTGACAGATCTGCTGCGTTTGTTACACGACCCGCGACTTCATTGACGAGTTTATACGGTTCGAACTCTACCCAGAGATTATCCAGTCGCCCATCAATCTCAGGTGCGACGTTGGTAGAAAAAATCTGGGTGGCCTCTATGTCAGTAGTGGTTGGCTCCGGACTTTCGGGCGGATCGGTTTCCATGCCTGTCGCATCAGATACGGCCGCAACATATGCATCCGTCAGGCCCACGAGATTCGAGAGCAAGTGTGTATTTTTCGCCGCGGTAATTTGTATAGATCCGGTGACATCGGCTACTGGCTTACCATCCGATCTTGTTCGCTCTATTGCGCTCGACAGCCAATCTCCATCATATTGGACGCCGTTATCGGGTGACACGGATGATGCTGCAAACAAAAGCCTCACGGACGCAAGTGAATCCGACTGCAATTGGAATTGCCTTACAAATTCTATATCGCCGTCTGCGGGAGCCGCTTCGATGGTTTCACTAACGATTGCCGTGCGACCCTCTTCGTCCGTTAGCTTGCAGCTAATTTCCACGTGCCCGTCAATGAAGCGATACCCCAGGAATCGAGTACCCAGAGGATCACCGTCTACGGTTTTCCATGGCCCCTCCCGTTTACCCACCCCATACGCCACGCCTCGCGAGGTAGGTTGCGGCCCATGCTCTTTGGTATACACAGCACCCCGAAAGTCAACATCACCTTTCCAATATTTGTAAAGGCTACAATCGGTTGCATCGTATGCGACAAACAAGTCGTGGTGCAGACCAACTGTGATGATCCGGGCTTTCTTATCGAGCACAGATCGGAATACCCACGGGTCCGATGGTTTGTCTGCTGGCGGTGGCAGCGTGATTGATGGTGCTTCGGGGGTTTGCTGAACGGCAGTGCCTCCCCCGGTGCATCCGCCGATGAGTACCAGGCTTGCCAGACTTAGGGTGACAAGCCTAACGATTGGTTGTCTGCCCATAACAGAGAGGAAATCAATGTATGGTTATAAGAGAGATCACTTTTCCATCACGCCTCAGTCTCCGGAAAATGCAGCGTCGAAGGCCTGTTGTGGTTCCGGGAAATCAAGTGCTCGAACGAAGTCGCAAGCTTCCGCTGCTCCGTGCTCGCGCGCCATGCCGCTGTCTTCCCATTCGACCGAGAGAGGTCCGCTGTAGCCCGCGCGATTTAACGCTCGAATAATTTCCTCAAAATCTATTACGCCTCTGCCCGGCGATCTAAAGTCCCAGTACCGGCGCGGATCTCCAAATTCGGTATGGCCTCCGAAAACCCCAACAGGCATTGTCGTTTGCGACCACCACACATCCTTAACATGGACGTGATAAATCCTGTCGGCAAATTGATCGATAAAGCCGACGTAATCTACACCCTGATAACCGAAGTGGCTCGGGTCATAGTTGAATCCGAATGCTTTCCGATTGTCAATAGCTTCAAGTGCTCTTGCGGCGGACGCGATGTCGAATGCGATTTCGGTCGGATGTACTTCCAATGCAAACCGTACGCCTTCCTCGTCAAACACATCCAAAATCTCGTTCCATCGCTTCGCAAAATCGTCAAAGCCCTCGTTGATCATTTCCCCAGGAACCGGCGGGAAAGAATACAGCAGGTGCCAGATCGAGCTCCCCGTGAATCCGTTGACCACGCCCACCCCTAGCCTGGCCGCGGCTCGCGCGGTGTTTTTCATTTCCTCGGCCGCACGCTTCTGGACTTCAGAGCCTACACCGCTTCCCCAGACGTTCGCCGGTAGAATTGCCTTATGTCGAGAGTCGATGCGATCACAAACCGCCTGCCCGACAAGGTGACTGCTAATCGCGTATACCGCAAGTCCATTGTCGTCGAGCAGCTTGCGAATATCGTCGCAGTAATTGTTATCTGACAACGCCTGGTGGACGTCGAAATGATCACCCCAGCAGGCTAGCTCCAGCCCATCGTAGCCAAATTCTTTGGCCATCGGTGCCAATTTTGCAAGTGGCAAATCGGCCCACTGGCCGGTGAACAACGTTACAGGTCTTGACATCGGATTTGTTTAAGTCGGCGGATCAGGAAATTTAGCTGAGATCCATGATCTCTTCGCGCTACTCTCCACCGCTTTGTGAATAAAGTGCACCCCGCGAGCGCCGTCGACAACTGTCGGAAAGTCACTCTCCAGGTAATTCGGTTTATTGCCATCTCGGATGGCAATAATTGTCTTGCACACGTTGCCGTAGATGTTTGCGAACGCCTCAATGAATCCTTCGGGGTGTCCCGGTGGCAAACGCGTGGCGTGCAGACTAGCTTCCGAAAGGTAGTCATGCCCGCGACGAAAAAGTTTAGCTGGTGCGTCGGGAAACCGCATCAGCAAATCCTCGGGCCTCTGCTGGTGCCATTCCAGTGCCGCCTCAGTCCCATAGACACGAAGCTTGAGAGCGTTTTCTTCGCCAATAGAAATCTGGGATGCGAACAACAATCCCCGCACACCTCCGGAAAAGCGGAGCAGGATATTACCATCGTCATCCAGTTGTCGGCCCGGGATTGATCCCAGGTCGGCACACATTTCCTCGATCTCCAAACCACACACGTAGTGAACGAGGTTGTATGCATGTGTACCGATGTCGGCCATACATGATGAGATGCCGGCTGTTGATGGATCCGTTCGCCAGACTGCCTGCTTCAAGCCCGTTTCTTCTGCCAGCGAGGCTAACCATCCTTGCGGATACTCCACCACCACCTTCCGAATCTCTCCAAGCGAACCTCGACGCACCAGTTCGCGCGCCTCTTTGACCATGGGGTAGCCCGTGTAGTTGTGGGTTAACCCGAATACGACTTCGTGTTGTCTAACTAGATCAACGAGGTCGAAAGCATCCTCGAGCGTGTTGGTTAATGGTTTGTCGCAAACAATGTTGAAGCCCTCCCGGATGAACGCCGAGGCAATCTCGTGATGTGAGCTGTTGGGAGTGACTATCGAAATAAAGTCCAGTCTATCCTGTTCGTCCCGACTACTCTCGGCGGCAACCATTTCCTTATAATTGCGGTAAACGCGTGCTGGATCCAGTCCGAGCAACGCACCTTGCGCCACAGATTTTTCTGCTGATTGCGAAAATGCCCCTGCCACAATATCCGCCAGTCCGTCGAGCCGCGCGGCCTGACGGTGGACCTCTCCGATAAACGCACCGGGTCCGCCGCCAACCATTCCGTACCGAAGCTTTTTCATGTGCGCGGGATTTGCAGACCTTCCAGATGCGAGTACGCCCGACGGATACTTTCCATGGGATACTCCGCGTTGTCGTGTTCAACAAAATAATGTTGCAACCCCGCCAACTCCGACTTCGAGAATATTGTGGCAAAGTCGATCTCGCCGCTTCCGACGGAGACCATCTCCTCGCCAGCTGCCATGTCTTTCACGTGGCAAAGCGGAAATCTGCCAGGGTAGTTAGTAAAATACCGGAGGGGGTCTTCCCCACCTTTGCGGATCCAGAAAAGATCAAGCTCGAACTGGACGAGCGATGGATCGGTGTTGTCCAACAGGATGTCAAACGGAATTTCGCCCTCGACATTTTCGAATTCAAATTCGTGATTGTGATAGGCGAACTGGATGTTCCGTTTATGACACTCCTCGCCGAGTGTGTTGAACGTGTCACACAGTTGCCTGTAGTTTTCGAGCGTGCGTTGGTCCGCGGCAAGCCACGGTACAACGAGAAATCTGTGGCCAACTTCCTCGGCGAAATCCAGCACCTGCTGTGTCTCCTGGGTGAATTGCTCTATGGTGATATGCGCGGAAGGTGCGTGAAGGCCCAACGAGGATAGCTTCGCGCGGATGTGGGCGGCAGTCTTGCCGAAGTAGCCAGCAAACTCGACCTCATCATATCCTACAGCCCTTACCGCATCAAGCGTGGCATCCACATCGTTTTCCATGAGGGACCGGACGGTGTAGAGCTGCACGCCAATGCTATCCATGCTACGATACGTTGGTTTGGGGTTGTCCTGGGGTCGATTACAACCAGCGACCCCCTGAGCCACCAGGTAGGCGGAAGCGCTAGCAGCGATACCCACGAAGTCGCGTCTGGATATTGCCATCACCCTTCCCCCTTCCGGCGCTTATCTCCCAGAAACAACATCAGGAATATCCCGGCCAGAATTGCGCACAGCGGCACTACGTAACGGAAGGAGATTCGACCACCGTAGTTATCTGCCGGCGATAGGATTGACTGAGCCTCACCGACAATGGACTCAGCTGCACCGCTACCAATCACCTGCCGTAACGCGTTCGCGGTCTCGGGTGAAGGCAGTTGCCCCGTGACGTTGTGCGCACCGAGGATACCCTGCACAGAATTCAAAGCGCTGCGTAGGTCTTCCTTGAGTGCATCAGGGGCTTCGCTAATCGAGGCGGGCAACGCTTCGGCTGCGCGTTCGAAAAACGAAATCGTCTCGGTGACATCAAATTGCCGATGCGAATATTCATCCGCAATCTTGCCCATCTGGGGAGCCGTAATTCCTCCAACGGTAGCCATCCCCACAGCACCCATGAGTCCGAGGCCGAGTGCGCCGGATTTGGGAATACGTTCTGCCACAAAGCCCAACATCGTGGGCCAAAAATAACAAACGCCAATAGCAAAGACGGTGGCGGCGCAAAAAGCCACAACACCCGTTGTTGCGTAGCTCAGCCAATACAAGCCAATGGCCGAAATGATTGCCGAGGCAAGCAGGATTCCTGTAGACGACAATCGGTGCACCACTGGACCGGCTTTGTATCGCATTACTGCCATCAAACCGTTTATCCAGACAAGCACCAAAATTCCGGGGATGGCGCCGGCCTCCATAACGGCTGGCACCCACCGATTGGGTCCAAGTTCGACGGATGCCGTCAGAGCCATGGCGAACAACATCAGCCACATGAGTGGACTTGAAAATGTCGCCTTGAACATACCTCCCAAAGAGACACCTGACTGCACGTTTTCGGTCTGAGGAAATTCCTGTCCGAAGAAAAGGTAACCGTAGATAAGTGTTGGAATAAACACAAGAGCCAGCTGGACTTGCCAGGCTCCCAAACCAACCTGGTTCAGCGCGTAAGCTGCAAGACCACCGAGGACGATCCCGCCCGGGAACCATACGTGGAATTGGTTCAGCTTAACTGTTTTCTCCTCGGGGTACAGCGTCGCAACCAAAGGATTGCAGGCGGCTTCGACGAGTCCGTTCGCAAAGGATATTAATGCGGCGCCGGCGAACAGTCCCCAGAACCCCGTTGCTATCAACATCACGATCGCACCGGCGAGGTGGAAAATGAACGCCAGCCGAAGCAAAAACTTCATTCCCAGGATGTCGCAGAACGGGGAGAAAAGCAGTTGGCTGACGGCAAAACCCCAGAGGGCCGCGCCCCCGATCCACCCCACCTGCTGGTTCGTGAGGGTGAACTCGCCTTTGAGCGAGAGCATGATCGCGCCGACTGTGACAAACGCTACCGACGTGGCGATGAGCGCCCAGCAGCTACCGATAAACAGTCGCCTCCGGTTTATTGACTTGCTTTCCATAAGAGATCAATTAATGTGGGTAACGTCAATATACATCTTGCCTGTTATTCCCTTGCAACCGGGTTTTACAGGCTCCAGATGTCAAGTTGACCCTCCTGATTGCTATTGGCAAATTTCAGATTAGAAACACCGATGCCCAGTAGTCGGACGGGCCTGTCTGGCAGGGCTGGGCTCCGCAACAGGTGATTGGCGATATCTTTCAGCTCGGCCTCCGTCCCTAGTGGTCGCGGAAGTGTCCTGCTTCTCGTCCGAATCACAAAGTCGTGATACTTGATTTTCAGAGTGACCGTTTTACCCGAAGCACCGGCGCGTTCCAATCGCGCGGCAACCTCCGCAGCAATTGTAGCAATTTTTTCGCTCATCTCATCGCCGCTGTCGATATCATCAAAAAAGGTACGCTCGGCGCTTACAGACTTCCGCACACGATGCGTGCGAACAGGTCGCGCGTCCAAGCCTTGTGCTATTCGATAATAAAAGCGTCCGGCTTTCCCGAACTTCTGCGTGAGCATCAACTCCGAACACTGTCGCAGATCGTACCCATTGTTTATTCCGTACTTCTTGAATTTCTTGGCCGTGACTTTGCCGACTCCAAAGAATTTTTCTATCGGGAGTGACCCGATAAACGCAGCCGCATCTTCCGGCTTGACGACAGTGATACCGTTGGGTTTGTTTATTCCTGATGCGACCTTAGCAAGGAACTTGCAGTAGGACACACCGGCCGACGCCGTGCACCCGGTGTCGGTGGCGATCTCTTCGCGGATCCTGTTGGCGAGCAAGGTTGCAGAGGGCGGCCCCACCTTTGGTTCGGTGAGGTCGAGGAAAGCCTCATCCATCGATAGCGGTTCGATAAGATCAGTGTAACGAGAAAAGATGCTCCGGATTTGTCTCGATACTTCTTTGTAGACCGCAAACCGCGCCCTAACGAAAACAAGTTCGGGGCATCGACGCTTGGCCGTAATGGATGGCATGGCGGAGTGAATTCCAAAGCGCCTGGCTTCGTAGCTAGCGGCAGCGACCACTCCTCTCTTCGACGATCCCCCAACGGCCACAGGCTTTCCCCGCAACTCCGGATTGTCCCGCTGTTCTACGGATGCATAGAACGCATCCATGTCGATATGGACGATCTTCCGGGTAAATATGTCGGCAGCAGGTTCAGCCATTGTACTACGCTCAAGATCGGTTTATCAGATACAAGAATCTACTTTGAGATGATCTTTACGGCAGGCTATTTTCTAGCTCATCAGAACAAAGATTTATGAAGCGAAGACAATTTATCGGAACGACCGCGAGTGCAATAACTTTTCTGCCATTAGCAGGCTGCGCGGCCTCGTTCGGTGGCACAAAACGTGAGGGATATCTCATCAAAGGATCAACGCTCTACGATGGGATGGGCGGAGATCCGTTCGTAGCCGACATCCGAATCGCCAACGGGCGGATTGCAGAGATTGGACAAGACCTGAACTCTGCAGCTGGTTTTGTAATCGACGGCCGCGGCCTTTCTGTGTCTCCCGGATTTATTGACATCCATTCGCACACCGACCTTAGCTTGTTTGTTAACCCTAATGCTGAGAGTAAAATCAGACAGGGGGTAACCACCGAAGTTGTTGGCCAGGACGGCAGCTCTGTTGGGCCATGGACCGAAGATGAAGCCGAATCCAGGAGCAAGTTCTACCAGGAGGAATTTGGGGTTGAGCTTAATTTCAAAACCCTACCAGAGTTCATGGACGCCATCGACTCCCTCGGACCGTCGGTCAACGTTGCGAGCATGATTGGGTCGGGGACGGTTCGTGGATACGTGGTTGGAGACGATGATGTACCAGCATCAGCCGAGCAAGTCAACGAGATGGTCCAGATCGTGGAGGAAGCGGTTGCTGCGGGCGCCTGCGGGGTGTCATCTGGTTTGGAGTATATCCCTAATGCATTCTCACGCACAGACGAACTCATCTCCCTTTGCCGACCCCTGCAAGTCAAAGGACTTCCATATGCCACGCACATGAGAAACGAAGATGATGGAGTCCTTGGTGCTCTCGAAGAAGCGATACATATTGCGCGCATGGCTGGAGTGCCGCTCCAGGTGTCTCACCTCAAGGCGCAGGGAAAAAGGAATTGGTGGAAAGCCGATTACCTTTTGCAACTCATGGAGACAGCTGCCTCCGACGGCCTGGATGTTACATTTGATCGTTACCCATACACCGCATATAGCACCGGTCTAGCATCGCTATTCCCTCAGTGGGCTCGGGCGGGGGGCACGAATGCGTTCCTGGCGCGACTCGAATCGGATGATGGTCGAATCCGCACAGAGGTCGAAGAAAAGATTAAAAAACTCGGCGACTGGGACAGTGTTCAGATTAGTGGAATCTACAACGACGATCTTTTGTGGGCGCAGGGTCAGCGTTTGGGACAGCTAGCCAAGAGCAGGGGTGTTGAACCTTACGAACTGCTGTCCGAGTTGACCTTCGGTGATCGTAACCGGACGGACATTGTGGGCTTCGGGATGTCCGAACCGAATACCGCAAAGTTGCTAGCGCATCCGTTGGGGATGATCTGTTCGGATGGAGGTGCGCGTGCTACCTATGGCGCGCTGTCCAATGATGTGCCGCACCCACGGACGTTTGGTGCGTTCCCAAGGCTACTCGGCCATTACGTAAGAGAGAATAAAATCCTGAACCTGAACGACGCGATACGAAAAATGACTGGGATGCCAGCAGAGAAATTGGGTCTTAGAGATCGGGGCAGGCTCCAGCCCGGTCTGGCAGCCGACCTGGTAGTCTTTGATCACGAAAAGATTGCAGATGAGGCCACGTTCGACGATCCGCATCGGTATGCAAGTGGAGTCAATTTTGTCTTCGTAAACGGCGAAATGGCGGTTGAGGGTGAAGACCACCATAATAGTCGATCTGGCAGGATGCTGCGTGCATGAACAATTTCCTCATCAGCCTCCTAAATGGAAATTTGCCCTCCGTCTCTACAGTGATACCTGCGAGGGATAGCCAGGTGCAGCATACGGTGGAGATACTGCGTGTGGCTATCGTCGATTTCGATGCAAATTGCGACGAATTCGACATAAATGATGTGCATAAATCCACCTTAGAGAAGGCTTGGTCTGGCAACGGACCTGGCCTTTTTTAATGCCTCAAAGTCCCGATTCCCGCGCGCGTTCGAAAACCGCTCCATTGCAACCATCCCCGGCGCATATACGTATCGTGGGTTAAATTAGTTGACTCCCTTAGCAACACTACGTATCCGTGCGTATTACCGGCACCGTCTCCCACGTTCAACTTGAGGGTAACTTCTGGGGTATCGTTGGTGACGACGGTAACAACTACCACCCGGTTAACCAGATTCCTATCGATTTTCAGGTCGATGGTCTCCGTGTCATCTGCCACCTTCAGGAAGCGCAAGGGGCGTCGATGGCAATGTGGGGCAAGCTTGTGACTCTTCGAGGAATCAGGCGAGAAGTAGGCGCAACGCGTGAACAATAACAGATAGTAACTATGAATCTCCTCCTCCTGACAATTGCCGGGTTTGCCCTAATTGGATGGGAAGCATCCGCGCGCAAGCGCAATCCCCTACTTATGGTTGTTGGGATTGGTGTAGTCGTTTACGCGGTTGTGTCGACAATGATGGGTGGGAGAGGATTCCTCGCATCGGCATCTTCCGCGAGCATGAGCCTGGGTGCAGGGTTTCTCGCCGCTGCAGCGATCATGATTGCGCGAAAAATCGCAGCGGTCGGATTGGTGTCGGCAGGCGCCATCATGTTGGTGGTAGCAGGCGTGCTGAAAGCCGTTACCTACTTTCTTGGCTTCTCCGGAATCGATCTGGTCGATGGGCAGGCGACCTACTTGATGGAATTGGGGCCGGATGATTCCATCAGAGAGGTTGAGCCTATTCTCGGGAGGCACGACATATCATTCGAACGAGCTTTCCCGACGGTAAGCCTGGAGGTTGATGAGGACCTGGCCCAGGTATACATCCTCGCCGGATCGGCATCCTCATTTGATGAAGCGCTTGCGGAGCTTCGGGCAGATACAGAAAATGTTGACGTTGTAGAGTTGAATAAGTCAGTTGCCCTGGAACCTGTTGAACTAACTGTTGATGCAGAAAGTGAGGCTGGGCAATTTCTTGCAAACGATCCGCTAGTTGATCAACAATGGGCTGCCAGTGAAATTAATTACAACGAGGTTTATCAGTTGCTGGCCGATGTCGAGCCAACACGCAAAGCTATCGTTGCGATTCTGGATACCGGAGTTGACGCGAACCACGAAGATCTGGCGACAGTGTTTGGCGAATCGGATGCCACGGCAGATCAGAATGGACACGGAACGCACTGCGCTGGAATTGCGGGTGCGGCGACAAACAACGAGAAGGGCATCGCCTCGCTCAACTGGAATGGAGAGTTTGTTGAGGTAACCTCTTACCAGGCGCTCAACGGATCCGGTATTGGCACCGCTGAAATGATCGCGCAGTCCATCATCGACGCAACCATGGACGGGGCGGATGTGATTTCTCTCTCTCTTGGCGATTATGCACCGATTGCTCCGAAAGTTGTAACAGATGCGGTTGAACTTGCAATTTCGAACGGTGCTGTTGTGCTCGCGGCAGCCGGGAATTCCAACCGTGACGCATCCAAGCACATGCCGTCGAACATCAAAGACGTAATAAGCGTGGCCGCGGTTGGACCGGGTCTCAAGAAAGCACCCTTCTCGAACACAAACTCCAAGCTGGCCAGACCGATAGCCGCTCCAGGTGTTAACATCCTTTCGCTGGAGCCGGGCGGCAAATATGGCAAGAAGAGCGGGACGTCCATGGCTACCCCGATGGTTGCAGGCCTTGTAGGTGTGATGCGTGCGATCAATCCTAACCTGACCGCTGAGGACATTTATACGGCCCTAAGAGAAACAGGAATGGAGGGAGTGGACATTGAGAAGACCGGAAGGACGATTCACCCTCGCAAAGCCATTGAGTTTGCTCTAGCCACCCGCTAGATTAGTCTTAACATCTCGGCCACTGCCCCGGACCCCTACCTCCCCTGCCTCTTTGCTCACGAACCTCGGCGATGACCAATCGAGCGTTACAACTCAGCGAAACGTGCAAACGCATCAAGCTGATTCTTGAGGATGAGTCCGATTGGATAGCTGCGATGTCAACAGTGGCATGCGAACTGCAGCATGGTATTCCAGAATATCATTGGACAGGTTTCTATCGACGCACGGAACCCGAGTTGCTGATTGTTGGGCCATACCAGGGATCACATGGGTGCCTGCGGATTCCTTTTGCCAATGGCGTTTGCGGAGCAGCGGCTCGGACGCGAGAGACACAGATCGTCGATGATGTTGATAGTTTTCCCGGCCACATTGCTTGTTCTACCACAACGCGATCAGAGATAGTGGTGCCGGTACTTGATCCAGATGGTTATCTGATGGCAGTCCTGGATGTAGACTCGGACGAGCCTGCCGCCTTTGACGAGAACGACAGACAACATCTCGAAGAACTCTGCAGTTGGCTGGGTGAGAGATTTAGTCACCGCGGGTCAGAACAGAACAGGTAGATGTATCATTTTGCACGGATTCGTTTTCACGGACCTATGTTTTTTATGACTTTATGATATAGAAGAATTGATTTTTGGCCCGCATCGCTATTCAAGAGAAGTCGCGAATGTCAATGGCACCAAACTTGAAATGCCGCCGGGTGATTGTCTTAATCGACATCATCCGAAAATTTCCCTGAACATTTGGGTTACCCCCTAGAATTTAAATTATGTCTTTAAACTTACTTGACGCAGTCAAGGGACACCTTACGGATTCCGTGATTGGCGCGATTGGCGGAGCGCTTGGAGAATCAACGGAAAGAACCTCATCCGCGATTGGCAGTGTAGTTCCAGCCATTCTCGGTGGATTGATGAAAAAAGCGTCCACTACCCAGGGCTCAAACGCTCTATTCGAAATGATCAAGGACAACGATGGGAGTGTGCTTGATGATCTCGGCGGATTGTTCAACGCGAGCAATTTGCAACAAACACTAAACACCGGATCAAAATCTATCGGCAATATCTTCGGCAGCGGAGGTTTGCAGTCCATTATTGATTCGATTACCCGGTCAACTGGTCTGGGTGGTAAATCTCTTTCCTCACTGTTTTCGATGTTGGCTCCCGTGGTGCTGGGCGTCCTTGGACGTCAGCGCAGACGAGGTGGACTCGACGCGGCTGGGATTGCCAAACTGTTGATGGGACAGGGATCGCACCTGAAGAAGGCACTCCCAGCGGCCCTGTTTAGTTCGCTAGGTCTCGGCAGTTTCGATACCAACCGGAACGACGACAGGCCGTCTCGAACGGTGGACCGGACTGTGACGACACAGCAGAGTAGCTCCGGCCTGAGGTGGCTTTTGCCGCTGGCGCTCCTTGCACTTCTGGCGATCGTGGCTTGGCCATACCTGAAAAACATGGGCCAAAGAGCTGGCGAAGCCGCTGGAGATGCTGCATCGGCAGCCGTTGATGCCGCTGGTGATGCTGCGGGAGCGGTTGGCGACGCAGCAGGTGCTGCAGTCGATGCGGCCGGCGATGCAGTTGAAGCCGTTGGCGATGCAGCTGGCGCAGCTGTCGACGCAACCGGAGAAGCTATCGGCGACGCGGCAAACTGGGTTGCGAGCATGTTCGACTACGAAAACGGTCCGACCTACTCCGATCTCAACCTGCCAGACGGCAGCACGCTTGCCAATTTCGTTACGTTCCTACGAACCGGTACGGATGCGAGCAGGACGTTCACCCTCGAGCAGGTGAAGTTTGAGTCAGGATCAGCGGTCTTGACTGCAGATTCGCGGGCACAACTCGACAACGTCGTGCGGATCATGAACGCTTACGACCAAATCAAGGTTGAGCTGCAAGGACACACCGATAACACTGGCAACACAGATACCAACGTGGGCCTCTCCGGCGCCAGAGCAAACTCGGTGCGACAGTACCTGATCGACCAGGGCATCGATGCCGATCGCCTAACAGCAGTTGGGTATGGATCAGCGCAACCCGTCGCTTCTAACGACACGCCAGAAGGCCGTCGCAAGAATCGACGAACCGACGTCCGCGTCACTCAAAAATAGGAGCCCCATTAAGGGTAAAAACGAGCGGCTGGCCACCTGGTCAGCCGCTTTTTTTGTTTTCAAGCATTAATATTCTACAACCAAGTGCTAATTTTTTCGCACATTATGTCTGATCCGGTTTAACAAGCCCAATACCCCCATGCGAATCTCTCGAATTCCTGCCCAGCGCCAATCGTGGACAGCTGCTATGATTGCCCTTCTGTTGACAGCGTCTACTTGCGACACAACGCAGTCGCAGAACCCAGATGGAATAACTGCCATTACCAACGTAAATGTTGTTGATGTTGCCAACGGTGCTATTGTGCCTAACTCGACAGTTGTAATCGATGGCGACAGAATTATCGAGGTCGGCGCCTCTGTTAATGTACCAGACGGTGTAACGTTGGTCGATGGAACGGACAAATTCCTAATCCCCGGTTTGGCCGAGATGCATGGACACATACCGAATCCGTCCACCAACAGCCAGGAGGATATCGACGAAACATTGTTCCTTTATGTGGCCAACGGGATAACGACGGTGCGGGGGATGCTCGGCTGGAATGGGCAACTCGATCTACGCGAACGAGCCGCCCGGAATGAGATGGTTTCTCCAATGCTGTACCTTGCCGGCCCTTCGTTTAACGGGACATCTGTCAGTTCCCCAGAGCAGGCCGTCGGAATGGTTGAAAGACAAGTCGCGGAGGGCTGGGACCTACTAAAAATCCATCCAGGTCTTACGCTAGCTGAATTCAACGCAGTAGCAGATAAGGCCAACGAGCTTGGCATCAGATTCGGAGGACACGTGCCTGCCGAAGTTGGCTTGGCTCATGCACTGGCGAAAGGTCAGGAGACATTTGATCACATTGACGGCTACAACATCGCCGTCGATGGAACCGAAGGTCCTCTCGATGAGACAAAGTTGGCGCAGTTTGTCGAGGCCACAAAAGAAGCCGGTGCGCTTGCAGTCCCCACAATGGTTTTGTGGGAGGCGCTCTATGGTTTACCCAGCGTTGACGAGGCTATGGGTTACGCTGAGCTACAGTATGTCTCAAACAACACGCGTGAATCGTGGCGCTCGAGACTGGAACGAACGAAAAACAATCCCGGGTACGATCGGCTGACTGCTGAGATTGTCATTGATAACCGAATGAGAATCCTCAAAGCCTTGAGCGACGCTGGAGCAGGAATTTTGATGGGAACAGATTCTCCGCAACTTTTTAGTGTTCCTGGATTCTCACTGCATCGCGAAGTACAAACCATGGCGCGTGCTGGAATGAGTCCACTTCAAGTTCTACAGTCGGGGACAATCGCCGTCGGGGAATATTTCTCAGAATCGGATACGTTCGGGCAAGTTGCACAGGGTCACAGAGCAGACCTCGTGCTCCTCAATGCCAACCCGCTTGAAAGTGTTGACAACCTGCAGAGTATTCAGGGAGTTGTCCTCCGTGGTAAGTGGCTATCAAAAGATGATATCGACAGAAGGCTCGATGCGATAGCAGACAGACATAGCGGGACTGCGCAGTAACCCTCCAAAGCGTAGCAATTCACTTTGCCGCATTCGTATCATAGGCGTAACGATCGGGCCTATGAATGAAACTATATGTCGGCACATCTGGATTTAGCTACAAAGAGTGGAAGGGGCCGTTCTATCCGGAGAAAATATCCGGCTCCAAAATGCTGGAGTTCTATTCCGGTCAGCTGAATTCGGTAGAGATCAACAATACGTTCTATCGAATGCCGAAACCCGAGGTCGTGGAGAAATGGGCAGCGACCGTCCCAAGTGGGTTCCGCTTCATCCTCAAGGCGTCACGTCGCATTACGCACTTCAAGCGTTTGAAAGAAGCCAGTGAGCCAACAAGTTATATGCTTACGCTCGCAAACGGACTGGATAAAAAACTGGGCGCCATCCTGTTTCAGCTCCCGCCAAATTTCAGGAAGGACATCGATCGTCTGCAAACTTTTGTGGACGCTCTGCCCCCAAAAACCAGAGGAGCTTTTGAGTTCAGGCATGCGTCCTGGTTCGACGGAGAGGCGAACCAACTCCTCGCAAAACGCGGTTTGTCTCTTTGCACAGCTGATACCGGGGATGAGGATTGGACGCCCGAGCTTAGCGAGGCAAACTGGGGTTACATCAGACTCCGCCAAGCTGCGTACACGAAAAAGCAACTCGCGACATGGCATAATCGGATCACGGATAAGAACTGGAAACACTGTTTCGTGTTCTTCAAACACGAGGACGACGGTGCTGGGCCGAACATGGCGCGACAGTTTCTTGACATGAATCCCCCGCAATGAAAAAGCCGCGCCCAACGACACTGGCAGGCGACCTGGTAACACTGCGACCGCTCGAAAGAAGTGACGTCGATGGCCTACTGGAAATTGCGCTCGATCCGAACCTGTGGAAATGGACAGGCTCGATCATCACGTCGAGAGCGGACCTACTGGAGTATATCGACGCCGCGCTTCATGATCGAGAATCAGGAAACGCAATCCCGTTTGCGATCTGTTTGACGGAGGGCTTAAAACCAGTTGGCAGTACCCGCTATGCAAACATTTCCGTTCGGGACTCGCGTCTAGAAATAGGTTGGACGTGGTTGGGCGCTGCATTTCAAAGAACCGGTATCAACACACAGGCGAAACGGCTACTCCTCACTCACGCTTTCGAACTCCTGGGATGTAAACGTGTCGAGCTAAAGACACATAGCAACAACCTCAAATCCAGGCAGGCCATGCGCCGAATCGGGGCTGTTGAGGAGGGCACGCTCCGGAATCACATGCTTTTTCGGGACGGACTAAATCGGGATACCGTTTTCTATAGTATCATTGACTCGGAGTGGCCATCTGTAAAGAAAATTATCGCCGGGCTTGAAGCTCGATAATCCATGAAAACAATTTCCTCCCTCCTCCCCGGAATCTTTACTGCAGTCTTCTTCTGTACTTTCGCAATACCCGCTGCCTCACAATCTACCTTTGTTCTCGAGGCCGACAATCTGTTTGACGGAACCGACCTGCATCACAATTGGTCGGTAATCATCAACGGAAATCGCATTTCAACCGTTGGACCGTCGGATCAAATCGAAAGTCCAGAGTCGGCAGTGGTGCTTTCCTTCACGGACGCAACGATTCTTCCAGGTTTAATCGAGGGACACTCGCACGTCTTGCTTCATCCATACGACGAAACATCGTGGAACGACCAGGTCCTGGTAGAATCGGAGGCTGAGCGCGTCGCCAGAGGAGTCAATCACCTCCGCAAAACCCTGGAGGCTGGCTTCACGACTATTCGCGACCTGGGCTCCGAAGGGGCAGGTTACGCCGACGTAGGCTTGAAGACGACGGTTGAGAAGAACATAATCCCGGGGCCGCGGATGATCGTTAGCGGCCGAGCCATTGTGGCAACCGGAAGTTACGGTCCGAAGGGCTTCCACTCAGGAGTGCGCGTTCCACTGGGAGCGGAAGCAGCGGATGGAGCCAGGCTCCAAGCCGTTACGCGCGATCAAATCGGAAAGGGAGCAGATTTTATTAAAGTCTACGCCGACTATCGGTGGGGTCCCGGAGGAACCGCCGAGCCAACCTTTTCTGAAGACGAGCTGTCATTAATCGTTGCAACCGCCAAATCAAGTGGGAGGCAGACCGTGGCGCATGCATCATCACCCGAAGGAATGCGTCGAGCGATCCTTGCTGGCGTCACGTCCATCGAGCATGGGGATGATGGCACGCAGGAAATCTGGGACTTGATGAAGGAAAAAGGAGTCGTTCTTTATCCGACTATTGCAGCCGGATATTCTATCAGCACGTACAATGGCTGGGATCCATCAACAGATGAACCACCCCGTGTTAAAAATAAGGCGCAGTCGTTTCGGGAGGCAGTGAGGGCTGGTGTTACAATCGGCATGGGTGGCGACGTCGGCGTCTATCCGCATGGGGAAAACGCGCTCGAAATGGAACTGATGGTAAACTACGGAATGACGCCGTTGGAGGTGCTGAGATCGGCAACTTCCGTTAACGCCGACACCTTCGAGCTTGCCTCGAGCATCGGCAGGATCAAACCTGGCTTACTCGCAGACATCGTCGTTGTGAGCGGCAACCCGATAGACGACGTCACAGCCATCCGAGATGTGCTGGTCGTAATCAAAGACGGAGAAATCATCGTGGACAACAGGGAGAGATAATATGCCTGCTCATCAGCCCGAAGAATCCGCCGTTCGGAGAGAGACGCGTTGCATTCATCTTGGCGGCCGTGACGAAGTCGCAGTTAGTCCCCCCATCCAGCTTTCAACGACGTTCCGGCGCAATGCCGACGGGACTTATCCGTCCGAATTCATCTACACGCGGGAGAAGAATCCGACCAGGGATGCGTTGGAGAAAAGCCTGGCGATCCTGGAAAACGGTCGGGCAGGTTTGTGTTTTGCGTCAGGATCTGCGGCAACGCTCGCGATTGTTCACGCGCTCAAACCGGGAGATCATATACTTGCTCCGGCAGACATGTATTACGGATGCAAACAGATCTTCAGCGACCTCTATGCTCGCTGGGGTCTTGGGTGTACGTTTATAGATATGACCAACGTACAGAAGGTATCATCATCCGTTCAAGCGAACACGAAGTTGTTGTGGCTCGAATCACCCTCGAATCCCATGTTGGGGATTTGTGACATCGAACGTCTTGCGAAGCTTGGCCGAGGAATGAATATCACGGTGCTGGTAGACAACACCTGGTCCACCCCAATGGCGACACGACCACTCGACCTCGGCGCGGACGTCGTGCTGCATTCTTCGACTAAATACCTGGGTGGACATTCGGATGTCCTTGGTGGCGTCCTGGTGTTCAAAGATGCAGGGACAGAATTATTCGAACGCGTGCTAATGTATCAAAAGAAAGGCGGTGGTGTCCCTTCGCCATTCGACTGCTGGCTCATCCGGCGGAGCCTGGCAACGCTGGCTGTTCGATTTCAAAAGCAGGCAGAAACCGCGAACAAAGTTGCTGATTTCCTGGATCGTCAACAGGCGATTACCCATGTGTTATACCCGGGCTTGCCCGCACATCCGAATCATCAGATCGCAAATTCCCAAATGGACAACTTCGGTGCGATGATTTCCATAAGAGTGCGTGGTGGTCAGGACGCGGCGATGCAGTTAGCGGGGGGCCTGGAACTCTTCACACGCGCGACCAGCCTTGGAGGAGTGGAATCACTGGTCGAGCACCGTGCCTCCGTTGAGGGTCCGACAACAAATACGCCATCAGATTTGCTGAGGTTGTCGATCGGCCTTGAACATCCGGACGACCTTCTCGCAGACCTGCGCCAGGCCTTGCACAATCTCGCCTAACTAAATCCCAAGCTGGCGCATAGCATCTCGCACCGTCTCCTCTGCAAGCTCTGCCGTTGGTGCCTCGGAATAAATCCGCAAGACCGGCTCCGTTCCACTCGGCCGAACAAGCAACCAGCTGGATTGGCCAAGATGCTTGAAACCATCCAGTGTCTGGAAATCGACAATTGACTCTCCGGCAATTTCCCCGAGCTGCCCACCACTCGAACCTAGCCTCTCCAGAACTGCGGCTTTAGTATCCTCATCCGTATGGGCGTCGACCCGGAAGGTGTAGTGCCCTCCAAACTCATCATACAGTTCTTGCACCAGCTCGGAAAGCGACTTGTTGCGCTTTACCACCATTTCGGTTACAAGGAGGCCAATATATATCCCGTCTCTTTCGGGGATGTGACCTTTCACCGCCATTCCCCCACTCTCTTCGCCGCCAACGATTACATCACTCTCTACAATTTTGGATGCGATGTATTTGAAACCGATAGGCGTTGTCTCGACCGTCAAGCCGTAAGCTTCTCCAATTCTGTCAAGCATATGCGTTGACGAAAAGGTTTTCACGATGTCGCCAGAAAGTCCCTTCTCCTGATGCAAGTATTTGACAAGAAGGCACAGTAGCAGATGGGATGTCACAAAATTTCCTTTCTCATCATACATCCCCACACGATCTGCGTCGCCATCGTTTGCAATCCCAACCGCGCAGTTGTTTGCCACGGCTGCCTCGGCCAAAGCAGAGAGGTTTTTCTCAATCGGTTCGGGAGCCTGGCCTTTAAAACCTGGATTCCAATCGCAGTTCAGCTCTACGACGTTGTCGCTGCCAAGCAACCGGGGAAGCAGTCCCTGTCCCGCACCGTACATGGCGTCATGACATACTTTGACGCCCGATTTCTTGATGGCGTCAATATCCAGTCGTTGCCGCAACACATCGAGGTAGGCGGATGTGATATCTACAATTTCGATCATCCCCTTTTCGACCAGAGCGGAAAAGGATTGTAGCTCCGGGACAGAGTCATCACGCGCGAGTTCGGCCTCCACTGCATCAATCATCTCCGGTGTAGCCGGGCCGCCGAAGTTGGCTTTAATCTTGAACCCGTTGTATTGGGGCGGATTGTGGCTTGCGGTGATCACGATGCCCGCGGCTGCAGAATAGTGAAGCGCACCCCAGCTAATCGCAGGGGTTGTTGTGAAGCCGTCACCAAATATTACCTTGATACCCTGGGAAGCAAAAACGGTAGCCGAGTGTTCGGAGAAGGCCCGACCCTGGAACCTCGCGTCGTGCCCCAAAACGATCTTTTCGTCACTGCCGTAGGTGTTGATAATCCATCGCGCAGTGGCTGCTGAAACGCGGGCCACGTTGTTGTAAGTATACGTATCTCCTATTACCGCTCTCCAGCCGTCCGTTCCAAATTTGATCATCGTTGTTGGTCTTCGTTTTAGTATTGTCCAGTAATCGGCGCCGCTCGCAACAAGTTCAGTTTGTCGAGACAGCTAACAGTGATTTCGCGTGTTCAAGTGCAGTCTCTGATACCGTTCCCTCACCTAATAACATCGCAACTTCAGCCGCTCGTTCGCTATAGGTGAGCTTTCGAATCGACGTTTGCGCTAACCCGTCAACAGGTTTCTTCTCGACCACAAAGTGATGGTCTGCGTGCGCCGCGATTTGAGGAAGATGGGTGATGGCAATCACCTGGTGCCTCTTGCCAATCGCATGCAAGCGCGCACCTACCTTGTTCGCCACGCTGCCGGAGATGCCAGTGTCTATCTCATCGAACACAAGAACCGGCACAGCCATCGAAGAAGCAAGCAGACTCTTCAACGCAAGCATGATCCTGCTTATTTCGCCACCCGAAGCAACGTCCCTGAGGGGCTTTACCTCCATGCCCTTATTCGCACTGATGTAAAACTCAGCAATGTCCTTACCGTCCGGACCAAAAGAAATCTCGTCCTGGTCCGGCCGCAATTGCAGGCCCGCAGCAAGCGCAGAAAAACGGACTTCAAACCTGGATCCTTCCATCCCGAGATCAGCGAGCAGTGCCGCTACGTCTTTTTCAAATATTGCGGCAACTGTACGTCGTTCGTTGCTCAGCTTATTGGCCCACCTTACAACGACGGGTGCGTGCCGCTCATATTCTGAGACCAATTGCTCCAGCCGATTTTCAAGTTCCTTGCTCTCGCCTACGGCTTCCGCGAGTTCTCTTTGCAGTTCCAATACCGCCTGCAGTGAGCCTCCATACTTTTTCTTAAGATGTTCAATCGACGACAGCCGCTCGCTTGCCTCCTCTAGAGCTTCGGGGGAGACCTCTACTGATTGGGAGTAGGACCTTAGCTCAGCACAAACCTCTTCTATCGTCACAAGGGCGGACTGGAGTTCGCTGATGTGCCGGACTAGTGACGAATCTGCCCGTGCAAGTGATTCAAGCTTCCGGATTACTGTGTGAATCGACGCCACTACCGAGTCGTCATTTTCCAGTAGGGTGTCGACGATATCTGAACTCTCTCCTTTTAGTTGCTCCGCATTTTGCAAGCCAGCTACGCGCTCGAAAAGCTTCTCGTCCTCCTCTGGGGCAGGGTCGACTGCCGATATCTCGTTACGTCGGAACTCATTCAACTCTTTCCGATCCTGGTCGGCCGAGAGTCGCTGCCGTATATCAATAATTTCTCTGGATCGGTCTTGGAGAGTACGATACTCATCCTGGTAACTCTCGACTGAACCCCTCAGATTACCCACCGCATCGAGCTCCTTCAAGTGCCGGGAAACCTGCAATAGGGATTGATGCTCGTGTTGTCCGTGGAGATCTACCAGGTGGCTGGCTATTCGCTTTAGCACCAGCAAGGTGGCAGGCGAATCGTTGACAAAAGCCCTACTTTGCGACGGTGTTATCTCTCTTCGTAGGATTAGGGTTGGCGAATAGTCGAGCTGATGATGCTCGAACTCTCGGATAAGTCCCGGATCGTCACCAACAGAAAGGGTGGCTTCAACAATTGCTTTCGCAGCCCCGCGCCGGATCTTGTCGGAAGACGTCCGCGCTCCCAACACAAGCTTCAGCGCGCTCACAATGACTGACTTGCCGGCTCCCGTCTCACCCGTGATGATGTTCAGCCCACCGTCGAACGAAATCGAGAGTTCGTCGATGGTCACAAAATTCTTTACGTGGAGCGTCCGTAACATACCTTCGGTCTTACCCTGGTGTAACACGGAGGATACGTCTGGGTACCCGATCTATCAAAAGAAATTCGGGCTGATTACTGCCGGCCGTGACACTGCTTGTATTTTTTACCGCTCCCGCACGGACATGGATCATTGCGGCCAACTTTTTCGCCGACGGTTACAGGCTCCCGCCGCGCCGTCGGGTCCCGATCTTTGCCTTCATTTGAACCACCGCCCGTTTCCACCCCATAGGACGACTTGACGGGTTCGTGCGTCGCCTTGGCTCTGCTAGCGTCCATCCTGGTCTTACGCTGCCGCGGAGCGTTTGCCTGCTGATTAGACTCAACCAATGGTCCTGCCCGGAATACGAAGGACACAAAGTCGGTTGAAATGGAGTCCATCATTTCTTTGAACATCTTGAAGGCTTCCATCTTGTATTCGATGAGCGGATCCCTCTGCCCAAACGCCCTCAGGCCAATTCCTTCCTTGAGCTCATCCAGGTTGCGGAGGTGCTCTGTCCAATGCGAATCAATTGATGATAAAAGAGCCGCGCGCTCCAATGCATTGGTTACCTCGTGGCCATGCGTTGCGACCGCCTCTGACACCTGGGCAACGGAGCGGATTGCTCTTCTGCCATCGGAGAAGTCAACGTAAACCCTTTCAGGCTTGCTCTCCTGGGTTGACTCGACGATACGCTTCATGCTCTGATAAAACGGCCCGGCCAACGCCGACCGTTTCTTACTGTAGAAGGCAACCGCTGCTTCGTAAACCTTCTGCTGCACCCCGTCTTCTCCCAGCGCAATGAAGTCCTCACGGTCAATTTCAAAATCGACCGCAATGGTCCTGAGCAGTTCCTCCCTCATCTCATCTAGATTGCCTTCACCGTAATGAGCCAGAACGATGCCGTCGACAACCTCTTTCAGCATGTCCAGTAGATCGCCGCGCATTCTTGCGCCGGACAGCGCGTGTCTCCTGCGGTCGTAAATAACCTCCCGCTGCGCATTCAACACATCATCATATTCGAGTTGCCGTTTCCTAATACTGAAGTTGTTCTGCTCAACCTTTTTCTGGGCACGCTCAATACTTTTGTTGACCCAAGGATGCGTGATTACTGCGCCTTCCTCAAGGTTCATTTTGTCCATCACCTTGGCCACACGGTCCGATCCGAAAAGCCGCATCAGGTTGTCGTCCAGGGATACGTAAAACTGGCTTTCCCCTGCATCACCCTGCCTGCCCGATCGTCCGCGAAGCTGTAGGTCAATGCGTCTCGATTCGTGCCGCTCTGTACCAATAATTGCAAGCCCACCAACGCTCCTCACCTCGTCGTTGATCTTGATATCCGTACCGCGTCCGGCCATGTTGGTCGCTATCGTGACTGCTCCCGGCTTACCCGCTTCAGAAACAATTAGCGCTTCCTGCGTTGCACGCTCGGCCTTTGCATTCAGGACGTTGTGTTTTATTCCCGCCCTCTTGAGCAGACGGGACATGGTCTCGGATATCTCTACCGAGGTGGTCCCGACCAATACCGGCTGCCGATTGTTGTGGTACTCCTCAATCTTTTCTATTACAGCAGCATACTTCTCGCGCCGCGTCTTAAATACCAGGTCGTCGAGATCCTTTCGAATTACGGGCTTGTTTGTTGGCACAACCACAACCTCAAGTCCGTAAATTTTGTGAAACTCCTCGGACTCCGTCTCGGCCGTACCGGTCATCCCAGCCAGCTTGCTGTACATGCGGAAGTAGTTCTGCAGGGTAATCGTAGCATAGGTCTGCGTGGCGCCCTGCACCTTGACGTTTTCTTTCGCCTCGATAGCCTGGTGCAAACCGTCGGAGTAGCGTCGTCCCGACAAGACACGACCTGTATGCGTGTCCACAATCATTACCCGCCCATCCTGCACGATGTATTCGATATCCTTTTCGTACAGCGTGTACGCCTTCAACAATTGTTCAATGGCGTGGAGACGGTCAGCCCGGTCGGAATACGTCGTATAGAGCTCCCGTTTCTTGTTTTCGAGATTGTTCTTTGCAGCGCGAGTATCATTCAGACGCTTGTTCTCCCGCTTTTCCTCCGAGAGGGTGGTGTCACTCTTAAGGCGTTCCTCAATCTCTCGGAGTTCCTCCTCGTTTTCCTTTTCAAAACGAGCAATCTCTTCCCCCAAGTCGGGTAGAACAAACAGATCGGTTGGCTGGGACGCAGCCTTTGCAACAAATTGCCTCCCCTTCTCGGTCATCTCGATCGAGTGCTGTTTTTCATCCAGCGCGTAGTACAGCTCGTCATCCACGAACGGCATGTTTTTACCGTTGTCCTGCAGATAGAAAAATTCTGTCTTCTGCATTAGGGCGGCGACACCCTGCTCGTTGAGGAGCTTGCGAAGCTTTTTGTTTTTCTGGAAGCCTCTGCTTGCGCGCAGCAGCGCCAGTCCAGCGTCCGTTTCGTATTCCAGTGTCTTCTTCTTGTCGCCACTGGCCTCTGCTTCATCGCGCAGTTTTAGCAGTCTCTCGGCATCCGCAACAAACTGGGTAACTAGTTTCTTTTGAGCCGCAACAACTCGATCAATGGGACCCCGGTGCTCCATGAATGCACTGTCATCCGCCTGTGGAACCGGACCGGAAATAATCAAAGGCGTTCGCGCTTCGTCAATCAAGACGGAGTCAACCTCATCAATGATGGCGTAATGATGATGGCGCTGTACAAGTTGATTTACATCCGCAACGAATGAATTGTCTCGCAGATAGTCAAAGCCAAACTCGTTGTTAGTTCCGTAGGTGATGTCAGCTCCGTAGGCCGCGCGCCTTCCCTCGGAGTGCGGCTGATGTCTGTCGATCACGTCCACAGTCAAACCAAGAAACTCGTAGAGCGGTCCCATCCACTCACTGTCCCGCTGCGCCAGATAGGGGTTAACGGTGATGATGTGCACACCACGCTGGACCAAAGCATTAAGGTACACCGGACCTGAAGCGACGAGGGTTTTTCCCTCACCCGTTTTCATCTCCGCGATCATTCCTTTGTGCAACGCAACACCACCCAGAAGCTGCACATCGTATGGCACCATGTTCCATTCGATAACCTGCCCTCCAGCCTCCCACGATTTCCCAACCAGTCTCTTACACGCCTCCTTAACTACAGCGAAAGCCTCGGGAAGAATTTCGTTCAGCGTCTCTTCAACAACTTCCAGCCACAATTTGTCGAGATTGTCCAGATCCTCATAAATTGCGTGTCGCTCCTCCAGGGTTAGGGCGTCCTCCACCTCAGCCGGAAGACCGTCCCCGCCTACGTCGTCATCGCTTACCGATTCAGCTTTTAGCCTGGTATTCAGCTCCTTGATTTCAGCTTCAATTTCTGAGACCGCCTCTCTTATTCGCTCCCTAAATTCAGGGGTCTTGGCCTGGAGCTGTTCGTCCGAAAGTGAGGCAATTGCCGATTCGAAGGACTTTATTTCCTCCACCACCGGCCACAATTTTTTGAGAGACCGTTCCTGACTCTCTCCGAACAGTTTCTTAATCAGTTGAAGCATTCTCTAGCTGAATTCGTGCGTATGTCGCCGTGATACCAAAAACCAATCCATATACGATCGTGGCAGACATGATCACTTGTTTCTTCTCGACCGTGCGCGTTTGGGCGCTCTCCGGCAGGAGCACAATCTATTCATCTCTGCGAGCCGACGGCACGTGCCAAAAAGACACCATAACAGTCACCTACGTCAGACACACTGGCACGCTGGCACGGAACGCCCGTTCCCTAAACCAATCCAATTATAATTGAAAACGGGCTTCCGCAGACAGGCCGCCAATTTCTGCCTCGATTGTCAATGCCGGATTCTCGACACTCATTTTCGGCCGATCATTAACGAAACTATTCAACATAGATGGCTTTAACCCATCTGCCCAAACCAAAAAGATCCGCGTGTTAAAGATCTGGTTTCAAAAACGTTCAACTTGCCTGATAGTAGCCGCTGCGTTAACCACGGTGGTCGCGACCGCGCAGCCATCGAACCTCACCGGCTTCCCTTTCCTACGCATCGAACCCTCCGCTCGAGCTTCTGCCCTCGGTGGATCATTCGTTGCTGTACCGGGTCTCGACGCATCCGGCTTCTTCTACAACCCTGCGCTATTGGAAGAGTCAATGGCCGGAGCACTGTCGTTGTCGTACCTCAACCACCTGTCCGACATCAACGCCGGCTTCGCGAGCTTTGCCCGCGAACTACCACGAATAGGAATGGTAGGATTGGGGCTGAGATTTATTGATTACGGTTCACTGCAGGGCGCCACAGCGACGGGCGAGAAAACCGGAGCGTTTGGTGCTGGCGACGTTGCCTTGACCGTCGGTTCTTCCCGTGCTTATTCAGAGAATATCAGATATGGTGCGAACGTCCACCTGATCTATTCAAGTGTCTCCAGTTTCTCAGCATCTGCAGTCGGCGCAGATCTTGGTGTCACGTACTCGATCCCCGCGAGCGGTTTCACAGCCGGAGCCTCCATTAACAATCTCGGTTTTGCGCTAAGCTCGCTCGGCGATGAGCGAGATCAGCTCCCGCTAGACGTTCGGTTAGGTGTTTCAAAAAAACTTACTCACCTTCCCCTTCTAATATCCGCCATGGCATACAATCTAAATGAGATTGGGGGGGATATTGGCGACAAGTCACGGTTAGACGATACCCTGGAGCACTTTGCGTTCGGAGGAGAATTCCTCCTGGGGACAAGCTTGCGTGCGCGAATCGGATACAACCACAGGCGTCACAACGAACTCAAAACCAAAAGCAGACTTGATCTTGCCGGATTTGGATTCGGCATCGGAGTTTCACTGGCAAGATTCACATTCGACTATGGTCGCAACTCATGGTCCGCGAACGGGGCCCTGAATCAGCTATCCGTCTCCACTCGGTTGTAACCCATGCGGCGTCCAAGGTCTTTTACTCTGATGATCTCCGTATTGAGTATTCTGCTTCTTGCATCATGCAGAAGTGGAGGACCCGATGCAACAACCAACGTCGAGCTGTCGATTCGGGTAGGAGAGTATGCGGGAATTGAAGATTCCAACCGACGGATCCAATTTCTGAAAGTTTTGAGCGACTCCCGCTGCCCGCTAAAGGTCCAGTGTGTAACTCAGGGCGTGGTGAATTTAGCGCTTAGGTTGGAATCACCTGAATCAGCTGCTCCATTTGAGATGGTTGGATATGTTTCGCCGGACGGAGACGGTGATGTCTCGGTTGTCATCGACGGATTCGAGATCACGTTGCTGGAGCTAAGCCCCTATCCAATCGAACCTGTTTCGACAAGCGAAATCAGAGTTGCCCGACTCCGGGTCGTTCGCCGATAATTGCCACATCAGCCGAAAAGCAATCCCTGCTTCTTGATGTAGATCATCGTTGTATCTAGTGTACCATGACGCATTCGCTTGCGAACATCTTCGGTGCTCATCCCGTCGTTAAGCCATAGTAACGCAGCGGTGTGCGTCAATGAGTGGGGTGTTACGCCCGGGCGCTTGATCTCTGCCGCGCTCAGAAGTTTGTTGATGCGTGTTCGTATGGACCGAGTGTTCAGTCTTTTGCCAGAAGACCGGTGTCCATGCGAGACAAACAGCGGCATCTCGGGACGGATCGCACCGCGAGTATCGAGGTACTTCCGTATTTCAACCATCACGCGCTGATCGATGGGAACCGCCTGATCTTTCTCTGAATGTCCCTTTCCCTGCACGCGCAGGAACCACCCCATCAATGTTTGCTCAAGATCAGCAATATCTGCTCGAACAATTTCTATTTCCGAAAGGCCTGCAAACAGCATTACATGGACGATCGCAGCATCCCTTATTTCAATTTGCGATTTGGGATCTATGGAATCGATAAGCTTTTCGACTTCGTCCATTTTCAGAATGCTTCGCGAGTGCGTTCCAGGCCTTCGGTTGCCCTTGACATGGATGGCGGGATTTTCCTCAAGGATCCCAATGTCCGTTAGATATTGGCACAGCCTCCTAACGGCGGTCAAATAGGTGGACACACTCACCTCGTGGAGGCCCCTCTGATCGGTTAGATACCGCTTATATTTCTCGATATGGTCTGTGTCGAAAGCGAAGCTTTTTTGCATCGCAAACCATCGATCAAATTCATTCAACGAGCGGCGATACGTCCCAACCGTTGCAGGACTTTTATCCTTCAGATAATCCCGGATAAAATCCTCTTTGCGACGGAGTAGCTCAGCCAGGCTGAACGTGACTGGATTTTTTTGAGTGGCAGCCATGCGAGTTGGCAATACCGTGCGAATTGGCCTTTGCGTGCCTGTATTATAGAGAAAAAACCTGAATTTCAATAACGGCTATTAAGCCTGCCTGGCTATACCATTACGAAATTCGAGTTCCCAGGTAGACTGCTGGATGCGCCCGAGATCCGGTCGCCACGGCCGAAGGAATTAAAGCTCCGTTTCAAGACCGAAGGCCTCGATTTCCTTCACGAAATGGTGCATGTACGATGACGCCATTGCCCCATCGATAATCCGGTGATCGTACGAGAGCGAGATGTACATCATGTGCCTGATGCCTATCACATCTCCAAGCTCGGGATCCTCAATCACGACCGGTCTCTTCTTGATCGCCCCCGTTGCTAAAATCCCAACCTGCGGTTGCGCAATAATGGGTGTGCCCATTATCGAACCAAGCGATCCAACGTTTGTAACGGTAAACGTGCCGCCCTGCAGATCATCCGGTTGAAGCTGCCGGCTGCGCGCACGGCTGGCAACATCGGCGGCCGCTCTTGCTATTCCAGCGATGTTAAGGTGCCCGGCATTCTTTATCACCGGTACAACTAACCCGCTGGTGTCAATTGCTACTGCAATTCCAACGTGAAAGTCTTTCTTCATTACGATGTTCGTTCCATCGACTGAAGAGTTCATAGCCGGGTGTTCGCGCAATGCCTCCACCGCAGCATAAACGAAGAATGGAGTGTAAGTGAGTTTTACACCTTCCCTTTCCTGAAATGCGACCTTGCGAGCTTCACGGAGTTTAACAAGGTTCGTAACATCGGCTTCGGCAAACGAAGTAACGTGAGCCGACGTCTTTTTCGACTGGCTCATGTGTTGCGCAATAAGCTGGCGCATCCGATCCATCTTAACGATCTCCACTCTTCCGTCCGAAGATGCTGTCACCACGGGCGCCGGCGCCTGGACAGGGCTTGGTGCGACGACTGGCGCAGTTGTTCGTGCTGATAGATAGCCAAGGATGTCGGACTTTGTTACCCTTCCATCTTTTCCAGATCCAGCGATCGATTCAAGTTCACCAACGCTTACTCCCTCCTTTGAGGCGATGGAACGAACTAGCGGCGAATAGAAATTGCCACCCGGACCGATGCGCGGTATCGGGGCGCCGTCGCCGGATGTCGGGATGGATGATCCATTTCCAGAAACGGGTTGAGCTGGCTGGGCAGGCCGGGCGGCTGGAGTTTCTGTCGGTTTCGGTTGTCGTGGCGCTGCAGAATCGGCTGCGCCTATGCGGGCAATTGGTGTCCCGACCTCGACGGTTTCTCCTTCGGGAATCAGAATCTCAAGAAGCACACCTCCGGCAGGCGCGGGCACCTCCGTATCGACTTTGTCTGTTGCAATCTCGAGGAGGGTTTCGTCCAGCTCTACTTTCTCTCCAACTGCCTTGTGCCATGTGAGAATTGTCCCCTCGACAATACTTTCTCCCATTTTGGGCATGACCACATCAACAGCTGGTCCTGATGTAGTGGTTTCTGCTGCATCTTGTTTCGGCACGTCAACGGAAGCAGGCTCTTCTGTCGCGGCCGGGGCCTGCTCCGCTGTCTCCGTAGCGACCGGTGATCCGTTGCCCGATGGCTCAACCACCGCACCAACTTCCGTCTCGATGACAGCGATCCGGGTACCCACTTCTACCGTTTCGCCGTCCGGAACAAGGATTTCGACCAGCGTTCCTTTTGCCGGTGAAGGCACTTCCGTGTCTACCTTGTCCGTTCCAATTTCGAGCAGGGTCTCGTCAAGATCGATCTCCTCACCAGGTTGCTTATACCAGGTGATCACCGTCCCTTCGGTAATGCTTTCGCCCATTTTGGGCATGACCACGTCAACTTTCGCCATTAGTAGCTGGTTTGTGGGATTCAGTCAGGAAAAACCGGCTGTACCGGCATGAGAGCAAAGGTACGCATTAATCCGGAAGCCGGTTCGGTGCCAACTTTTGCTAATTGCTACAATTTAATTGTTCGACCTAAGCAGACAGATCTGAAGGAAGCCTCTGGATGTGTTCGGCAGAATAGTGCCTGAAAACGGCCGGGGCATCGAACGTGTCAGTTTTTGCCCGGCGGCTTGGAAGCCAGATCATGCAGCGACGAAGTTTCAAGAACATTTTCAGGAGCTCCAGACAACCCGGCCTCAAGCAAAGCGCGGCCGAGCACGTTGCTATCGATTATCGCGTTCGGGGCGAGGCGTTTGAGGATCGGATACAACGGAGTCAATATTCCGTACAGCACTCTGTATAGTGCGGTTCGCGAACGAGCGCCTTCGACGGGTTTAATAAAACCGGGCCTGGCATGGTACACGTTTGCAAAGGGAAGCGCAGAAAGTGCACGTTCCGTCTCTCCCTTGACGCGGGCCCACATCTGTCGGCTCTTTACGCTTGTCCCAGCGCCAGAAACGAACACAAAAGTAAGATCGGGCCTAAGGCGTACGAGTGTCTGAGCAAATTCCAGTGTAAGATCGTATGTGATCCTGCGATAATTTTCTTCCGTTTGGCCAGTCGATGTGATGCCAAGGCAGAAAAGACAAATGTCAGCTTTGGCGAGCTCGCTCTCGATACCGGAAAAATCGAAAAAGTCATCATGAACGATTTCGATGAGCTTCTTATGTCGAACGCCGGATGCACGCCTTACCACCGAGAGAACGCGGGTCACTCTTATATCATCCAGGGCGGCATTTAATGCGCCGCGACCAATCATGCCCGTCCCGCCCATAAGTAGTACAGTCATTAGGCGTCGAGACTCCACCGGACCAAGATATACATCGAGGCCCGGCGAGAAGATTTCTAGGCGATGAGGGGGGCGATTACAAGTGCGACCACCGCAATGAGCTTAATAAGAATGTTGAGACTTGGCCCGGAGGTGTCCTTGAGAGGGTCGCCTACTGTGTCACCAACAACTGCAGCCTTGTGTGTGTCGCTACCTTTGCCATAGTCAACACCATCGATTGAGATTCCAGACTCAATCAGCTTTTTGGCATTGTCCCAGGCACCGCCAGCGTTTGATTGGAAGATCGCGAAGAGAACACCGGAGACGGTCACCCCTGCCAACAATCCTCCGAGCATATCTTTGCTGATGAATCCAATCGCAACGGGTACCACGATTGCGAGCAGCCCTGGCGCAACCATTTCTCGAATGGCTGCCTTGGTTGAAATGTCAACGCACTTAGCAAACTCTGCGACTGCCGTACCTTCGCGCAGGCCGGGGATCTCTCTAAACTGTCGTCCGACTTCTTTGATCATATCACCCGCTGCCCTACCAACTGCTCCCATCGCCATCGCACTGAACACATACGGCAACATCGCTCCAAGCAGGAGGCCCGCCATGATTTTCGGTTCCGCAACATTGATGTTCTGCACACCAGCCTGCTGCATGAATGCGGCAAACAGAGCCAGTGCGGTCAACGCTGCAGAACCAATGGCAAAGCCTTTCCCGATGGCAGCGGTAGTATTCCCAACTGCATCCAATTTATCAGTCCGCTCTCTTACCTCTGGAGGAAGCTCCGCCATTTCGGCGATTCCTCCAGCGTTATCAGAAATGGGACCGTAGGCGTCGACTGCCAACTGGATGCCGGTAACGGAAAGCATCCCCAGTGCAGCGATTGCAATTCCGTACAATCCAGCAAAGTAGTGCGCACCGATGATCGCCAGCGCAAGAATTACTGCAGGAATTCCTGTCGAGAACATCCCTACACCGAGGCCAGCGATAACCGTTGTTGCGGCACCAGTTACACTCTGGTTTGCAATTCCAACAACGGGCTTGCCGTGTGTTGAAGTGTAGTACTCCGTTACGAGGCCAATCAGGACGCCTGATGCCAGACCGATGATTACGGCCCAGAAAATTCCGATGGAAGAATATGTTGCTCCGTTTGCAGTCCATGAATCCGGGAGTAACCATCCAATAATGAAATACGATAGTACAGCCATGAGCGCGGCAGCGCCGAACTCCCCGGTATTCAGACCCTTCTGCGGATTCCCTCCTTCTTTTACCCGAACGAAGAACGAACCTGCAATAGAAACAATTATCCCGACGGCAGCAAGTACAAGCGGAAGGATGACGGCCGCAATATCGCGCGTTGCAGTCTGCGCAAACGCCGGAATGAAAGCGGTACCCAGAACCATCGTTCCGATAATCGAACCAACATAGCTCTCGAAAAGGTCTGCACCCATGCCCGCTACGTCACCGACGTTGTCCCCTACGTTGTCGGCAATCGTTGCGGGGTTGCGCGGATCGTCCTCAGGAATTCCCTCGTAAACTTTCCCTGCCAGGTCCGCTCCAACGTCAGCTGCTTTTGTGTAGATACCACCTCCGACACGAGCGAACAGCGCAATCGAGGATGCACCAAGTGAAAAGCCGGAGAGAACGTTAATAACCTTTACTGTTGTCCATCCAGCTTCGGTGTAGGTGATGAACAGTGTTCCAAGGCCAAGCAGACCAAGCCCGACGACACAGAGACCCATCACCAGGCCACCAGAAAATGCGACGTTTAGCGCAGGTGCCAATCCGGTTCGGGCGGCGTTGGTTGTCCTTACGTTGGCTTTGGTGGCGACACTCATGCCGAAGAAGCCCGCCAGTCCTGAACACAGAGCTCCAAGAATGAACGATACGGCGATCAGCCAGGATGAATTCTCCTGTGTCGAGTTAGCAAAGCCAAGAAGAACGGCAACAGCAATCACAAAGACTACCAGGACCCGATACTCCCGTCTCAGGAATGCGCGGGCGCCATCTGCGATATGACCGGCAATCTCTGCCATCAAGTCGGTTCCAACATCCTGGTTGCCGACCCATCTGGCCTTAAGAAATGCGTATGCAAGCGCCAGGATGCCCGCTCCCGGAATTAAGAATAATAGTGTTGATGTATCCATGTGCGTGGTTTCGTTGTTTGCTCTGCTACTTAATCGTCAATTTGAAAAGTCTGCCGTCGATTTTCCGGTACATTTTAGCGCACAACCAAAGCGCCAAAGCGTTTTCAATTGTACAAGGCGTTCATCCTACCTGCGCTTAGTGGAAGCCGTGATAGGATCTTACGAGGCGAATGGTCGGCGACAAGGAAAAATATAGGTGCCTACTAGCGTAAGACAGTACTTAACGTATAATTCTAACTCTTTCCTCCGGATGATGAATTGTAGCGGTTCATCGCTACCGATACCCCGCTGGCAACGAAGGTAAGGGCAGCCTTGGCGGCGGCGTCGATCAGTGCGGCCAACTCCTTCTCCTCGTCGTCCGAAAAATTCCCCAGCACATAGTCCGACTGATCGCCTCGCTCAAAATCTCCACCGATGCCAAACCGAAGTCTCGCGAAGGATCCGTGCCCGATCTCATCGATAATGCTTTCGAGTCCATTGTGTCCGCCGCTTCCGCCTTTCGGTCGGATCCGGACAGTCCCAAAGGGCAAATGGACGTCGTCCAGGATGACGAGTACGTCCTTCAGGTCGATGTCGTTTTTCCGAACAATCTTGGCGATGGCTTCTCCGCTCAGGTTCATGAAGGTATCGGGTTTCGCGACACCGACACGTCGACTCCGATAAGAACCCCAGCCAGACCAGGCGTTCCACTTATGGAGATCAATGCTGATTCTCGCTTTCCTGGCTACTTCATCTGCAATCCGGAATCCGATGTTATGGCGCGTGTCCACGTACTCCGCTCCAGGATTGCCGAGACCAATGATTAGCCGACTTTGCTTACCCACGTTCGGATTTCCTAACAGCGATCGAAGCCAGGCCCAGATCATATGAGTTATTGTGAGGCTCTCTAACCCTCAGCTTCTGGTTCAGCTGGAGCAGCAGCTTCAACACCTTCTGCTCCCTCTTCACCTTCTTCAACTCCTTCGAGAAGCTCATCAGCAACTTCTTCCACCTCTTCCTTACGCGGCGCGACGACCGCAACAACAGAACGTTGCGCGGGAGTCACAATTTCAAAATCCCCGGCGGATACGTCTGCCACATGCAGGGTCTGCCCGAGATGCAACTCTGAGATGTCTATCTCGATATGATCGGGAATGTTCTTCGGGAGGGATTCGATCTCGATGTCGTGCATGATGAACTGCACCTCGCCGCCCTCCTGGATCTGACCAACAGGCTTACCCTCAAATTTGAGTGGCACGGTAAGGGTAATCTTCTGGCCTTTCTGTAGGATCTGAAAATCCGCATGAATGGGCTTGTCCGTAACCGGATGGAAATCCACCGATTTCAGGATGCACTCGTACGACTTTTTACCAACCTTGATGTCGAGGATATTTCGCTCGTTTGTGAACACGAGTCGGTGCATATCCAGATCCGCCAGCTGGAATGCCAGCGGGTCGAATTTTTGGCCGTACAAAATGCACGGCACAAAGCCCTCTCTTCTCGCTAGTTTTGCCGATTTTTTGCCTTCACGCGGCTTGGCATCCAAGTTGACTACGTCCATGACTTTCGGACCAGGGTTTCTGACTGATATAAGTTATGACACAAAGAGTGTCGAAATAGACGCATCTGTGGCGATTCGCCGGATTGCGTCGGCAAAGATCCCTGCTACGCTCACGACCTCAATTCGATCCAGAGTTTTCTTCAAGGGAATAGTGTCGGTTACGATTAAACGACCAATTTCGGACGCCTCGATCCGTTCGTAGGCTGGCCCGGACAGGAGTGGATGGACACAGGCGGCCGTGATCTCCAGTGCGCCAGCGTTTTTCAGTGCCCTGGCTCCGTTTGTGAGCGTACCTGCGGTGTCAATTATGTCGTCGATGAGGAGCACGTTCTTTCCTTCCACCTCACCAATGATATTTACTACTTCGGTTTCATTCTGCTTGGGTCGCCGTTTGTCGATCACCGCAAGATCGGCTCCCAACTTTTTCGCATAGGCCCGGGCGATCTTCAGCGAACCTACGTCCGGGGCGACAACTACCAGGTTCTCCATACCCAGAGCCTGGATGTGATCGCTAAACACCGCGGATCCATATAGGTGATCTACCGGAACGTCAAAGAATCCCTGTATCTGCGGAGCATGCAAGTCCATCGTCAACATTCTATCGATACCCGCAGTGGTGAGCATATTCGCCATCAGCTTTGCTGCGATCGAGACCCGAGGTTGGTCTTTTCGTTCTTGTCGCGCATAGCCAAAGTAGGGAATTACCGCGGTGACTCTGGAGGCAGACGCCCGCTTCGCAGCGTCTATCATGAGGAGGAGCTCAACCCAGTTGTCGCCAGTCGGGTGGGTGCTCTGTATAATGAAGAGGTCCGTGCCCCGGATGGACTCTTCATAGTGCACGTAGATCTCGCCATCGGAAAACGTTTTCAGGTTCACCTCGCCGAGCGGCTGCCCAAAATTTTGCGCGATGGCGCTTCCGAGAGCGGGGTTGGATCTACCTGAAAAAATGGTAACTGGACGGCTCATTTAGAAAATCGATTTTGTTGCCGAGGCATCGTGCTCAAGTTGCCCGGGGAGGACTCGAACCTCCACATACGGCTTCAAAGGCCGCTGTCCTGCCATTAGACGACCGGGCAATGTGCTCCTATTTTTTGACCGATAATTTCTGGTTCATGACCAGCTTTCCGCAGTCAGCGCAGTACTGCCCGTCAAAACTCTTCAGGAGGCGCAAAAATAACTATTCGGCCCATTGCATGCTACCGTAAAGCCACTCGCCATGTTGCCAACGGGCGCAATCAAATCATCTTTGATGAAAGTTCGCGCGGCTTGGCTATACAACAGGACTCGCAAGTATTTCCGATATTGGATGTGCACCACTCTTCATCATGCTCGGATGGTACGCGAATGCTAAGTCAGGCGGTCGAAGATTATTTGAAGGCGATTTTCAAGCTGGAGGAGGACGCGCCTGTAAACACGAATTTGCTGGCTCAAACGCTTGGCGTCGCGCCTGCGTCCGCCACAAAAATGGCGCAGCGACTGGATCGGATGGGCCTCGCCAGCTACGAAGCCTATCGCGGCGTTCGCCTAACCGCATCAGGAAAAAAAATCGCCCTGGAGATAATCCGACACCACCGTCTGCTGGAAACTTACCTGAAGGAAGTCATGAACTATCCGTGGGACAAGATCCACGACGAAGCCGAACAGCTGGAGCATCATATATCAGAGGAATTCGAAGACAAAATTGATGCGCTCCTTGGATACCCGACACACGATCCCCACGGCGATCCTATTCCTGACAGAGACGGCACAATGGTGTTGCACGATTCCGTTCCCCTCAGCTCGGCAACTCCGGGGTCGACACTCACGGTTAGGACGCTCCTCAACAGAGATCCGCGATCGCTTGAACATTTAGAACAACTAGGATTGCTCCCTTCTACCACGCTTAGCATCGTCAAGCTAAACGAGGATGGTTCGGTTTCGGTTAAGACCGACGAATCAGTCACCCTCATCGAATCGGAAGTAGCAGATTCGATCCTGGTATCGGTACGGATGTGAATATGCTCGCGAGTCGAACCAAGCGTCTGCGGCAAAGCGACATCAGAGCCATTAGTGCGCTCATCGACGAGGTTTCGGGGATTAATCTTGGACAGGGTATCTGCGATATGCCGGTACCCTCGCCAATCAAACAATCAACAAACGAGGCGGTCAACAACGATCACTCCACGTACTCACACTACGCCGGGGTAGAGGAATTGCGCCTACGCATACTGGGCAAGATCCAGTCCTACAACCGCATTCCGGCAACCGCCGCGGACGAAATTGTAGTTGGGGTTGGCGCTACAGGTGTCTTCGTATCGGCCGTGCTCGCCCTTTTCGATCCGGGTGATGATGTAATCTTGTTCGAGCCATACTACGGCTATCACAAACACATTCTGGAGTTGTTGGGCTGTACGACCTCCTTCGTTCGGATGCAGCCGCCGGACTGGAATGTTACGATTGATGAAATCGAATCCGCCATTCGTGACCAAACGAAAGCGATCGTGGTCACCACTCCGTCAAATCCGTGCGGGAAGATGTGGACCACAGAGGAGTTGACAGAGCTGGTAGCCCTTGCAAAAGAACATAGTCTTACGATCATCACGGATGAGATCTACGAATACATTCTGTATGACGGTGCCAAACATATCTCCCCTGCCTCACTTCCCGACGCCTACGAACGAACGGTTACGATTTCGGGCCTGTCAAAAACGTTTAACATGACGGGCTGGCGACTTGGTTACGCGGTGGCACAGCAAGAAACCGCAGATGCCATCGGACTAATTTCCGACCTACTTTATATCTGCGCTCCTACTCCGCTACAGCACGGCGTCATAAGAGCATTCGAATTTGGTGACGAATATTACTCGGAAATGCAGAGTGCGTATCACGCCAAAAGAGAGCTCATCTGCAGCACACTTTCCGATTGTGGCTTTGATGTACCGGTGCCTGCCGGGGCCTACTATGTGCTAGCCGACTTCGGGAGGCTACAAAAAACACGAGCGGGTTTTGGTGACGATCGGGAGGCGTGTGAAACACTCATCCGCACTGCGGGAATCGGGAGCATCCCGGGTACAGCATTCTACGTAGACCCGGCGGCGGGTAGTACCAAGCTGAGATTCTGTTTTGCAAAAGAGATGCCCGTTCTCGAGGAAGCGTGCGACCGTCTGCGGGCCTCTTTGGCTGAAGGCGTCGGCTAGCTCACCGCTACTCCGGCGACAGCCAGCGCCTCGATTATCTCGTCGTGCAGATGACCATTTGTGGCAATGACGCCCTTGTTCTTAGTGAGTCCTTTGCCTTGTCCAAAATCCAATCGGGTGCCGTAGATATCGGTTACCCTTCCTCCCGCTTCTTCGATGACTAGCATTCCAGCAGCGTGGTCCCAGATTTTTTCCACGTAACCTGGACGCGTGGGCAGTCTCATATACACATCCGCATCTCCACGGGCCACCACGGCATACTTTGCCTGGCTGTCCAGTCTCACCGGCTCCGCTGTGATTCCTAAATTCTTGGCCACCGTTGCGGAGTCGTTGTGGGAGCTATGCCCGGATTCCACCGACTCACAAAATCTTGCTGCGGATGCAATATCCAGATCCGTAGTTGTGACAGGGGTGACCATGCTGGTCCCGTTGTCAACCAACGGACGCTCAAACGTTCCGTTGCCCTTAACCGCGGTGTAGATTACGCCGCTCGATCCAGCCTCTGCACTGGCTTTTAAGTTTGGACATCCAAGCGCAGCGAGCACCACCTCACCGTCAACGATGAGCGCGAGGGCTACGGCGTACTGCTCGCCCCGCAAAAAACCTTTGGTCCCGTCGATCGGATCAAGCGTCCAAAACCTTGCTGAGTGTTCCGTCGCCCCGCCGTGATCGATTGCATCCATGACCTCCGACTCGGACAGGCTTATCAATGCGTTAACGTTTTCCACCACCCTGCTTCGCACCAGGCTGTTTTCTTCGGTACGCAGCTCATCAGCGTCTTCTTCTGCAATCACGGGATCGTTTGGAAACGCCTGTTTGAGGCGGTGACATACCAGGGCCTGACTGCCAAAATCTGCAACCGTAACCGGGCTCTTGTCCTTTTTTTCGAGCATTGCCGGCGAAATTTGAGACTGCACTGTTCGGCATAATCTGGATGCGTCGCGGACAGCCGCTATCGCGACCTCTAGTTCCTTCTGATAGTTTATCACAACTTCTGGGTTTGGTGAGGCGCTTCGGCGCGGATAATGTGGGATAGAATCTAAAAAATGAATACGCTCGTTCTGGATGACGTAGCAATAGTGCTCAAGTCCGTTTGTCACGAGGATGTATTCAGCCTGCAGCACAGAGTTATACTGTGCAACCTGCTCGAAGGTGTTCCAATTCAGGGGTACCGATGCGGCTTTGCATTCGCACAATAGCCAGATCGCACCATCCGGTTGGTACACTACTATATCGGCACGGCGCGACAATTCCTGAAACCGGAATTCTTGTTCAACGGATATCAAGCCTGGAGGCACGTTCCGCTCGTTGACTAGGAATGAGATCGCGTGTTGACGGACCCACTCTTCGGGTGTAAGGCGTACGTACCGAGACCGGCTCTCGCAGTACACGTGCCTGGTGCCAACCTCCGCCGTTTTCACCGATAGATCGGCGGCTGGAAACGTTAGTTCGGGAAGATCCGGAGTATCCAAAGTATTAAACCTGTCGCCGTAGGCTCTATTCGATATTTCCAGCGGCACCGGAGAGTAGATATAGAACAGCCATCCGCACAGCCACCCCGTTGGTAACCTGGTTTAGAATTACGGCCCTGGGATGATCGACAACCTCACCTGCAAGCTCAACGCCTCTATTCACCGGCCCGGGGTGCATTATCATGAGATCTTTCTCGCGCGCAAGGTGGTCCAGCTTGATGCCAAAAGTCTCATGATACTCTCGTATCGACGGAATAAGCTGTTTTCCTTGTCGTTCCAGTTGAATCCGCAGCGCCATCGCTATCTGGCACCCATCGAGTGCTTCGTCCAAATTATGGGTCACGCGAACACCCATGGACGACATACCGTAGGGGATAAGTGTGGGTGGTCCACAGACGGTCACCTCCGCACCAAGAGCGCGCAGACCGTAAATGTTGGAGCGGGCGACACGGCTATGTGCTATATCACCTACTATTGTAACTCTCAGTCCGCGGAAGCTGTCAACGAGGTCACTCATCGTAAGCAAATCGAGAAGTGCCTGGGTTGGATGTTCGTGGGCTCCGTCGCCGGCGTTTATCACCACGGCATCAACACACTGCGTAAGAAAGTTGGCCGCACCCGGCGACCTGTGCCGGATTACTGCCATATCGATTTTCATTGCCTCGATATTCTGCGCGGTATCTTTCAGAGATTCGCCCTTAGAGACACTTGACCCCGAAGCCGAAAAGTTGACCGTGTCTGCCGAAAGCCTCTTCTCGGCCAACTCGAAAGATATTCTCGTCCTGGTCGATGGCTCGAAGAACAAGTTGACGACGGTAATGCCCCTTAATGTCGGAACCCGCCTGATTGGTCTGGACAGTACTTCGCGGAACCGACGTGCAGTTTCCAGAATCAGTTCTATCTCACTACTGTCGTACGTCGCTAGTCCCAACAAATGCCGATGATTCAGCTGCGACGACTTTTCTACTGCAATATCGGTATCCATGATCTACGCTTTCTCCTGCGATCGCGCGACCAGCCACACCCCGTCACGGTCGTCTATTTCCTTTAGCCTAACCCGCACTTCCTCGCCTGCGATGGTGGGGACTTCTCGCCCAACTATATCAGCGTGAATCGGGAGTTCCTTCAGTCCTCTGTCAATAATAACCAGCGAGGTAACGGCGGAGGGCCGTCCAATGTCGAGTAGTGCATCGAGCGCCGCCCGAGTAGTGCGACCGGTGAAAAGTACATCGTCCACTAACACGATATGCATGCCCGTAATATCGAAGGGAATGTTGGTTTCTCTGATTACCGGCCTCCGGTCTCTGAGCCTGAAATCATCGCGGTACATATTCGCGTCTAGAATCCCGAGGGGCACCTTTGTGTTCTCCAGCGCTTCGATACGTTTTGCCAGACGCCTGGCAATGAATACACCTCTCCGCTGCATTCCTACGATGCCCAGTGTAGACTCAAGATCAAGACCGGGTTCGACGAGTTCAAGAATCTGCCGGGACATGCGATTGAGCATTCTGTCCAAATCGGACTCATCCAAAAGATGGGCTTTTATGGTATCTCCCGGCTGCATACTTTGAAACTACGGTATTTGACTCCGCCGGTCATCGATTTTTGGTCGCACGGCGGTTAATTGGCAGTGAAGCCACCCGAGAACCAAACGAATACGTGACTGATAACAAGCAAGCGCTCAAATTCCTTGACCCGGTCCTGGTCTCGCGACTCGACAACATGGAGCTTCGGGCGAAACTAATTGTCGAAGGGTTCATCACCGGCCTCCACAAAAGCCCTTACCACGGCTTTTCGGTTGAATTTGCCGAGCACAGGCCGTACAACACAGGCGACGAATTCAGGCATGTGGATTGGCGGGTCTTTGCCAAGTCCGACAGGTACTACGTAAAACAATACGAGGAGGAAACGAATCTCCGTCACTACGTTGTCCTCGATACTTCCAGTTCCATGCGGTTTACCGGAGACGCCGAGATCTCCAAGCTCCAGTACGGATCCTACCTTGCTGCCGCACTCCACTACCTGATGATTAAGCAAAAAGATGCATCAGGTTTGATCGCATTTGATGAGGAGATTCACACGGTTCTTCCGCCAAAAAGTACGCAGCGTTACATGCGTGTCCTGCTATCAGAGTTGGAGAGAATTGTCCGGCGTGATGAATCAGAAAAGAAAACCAGTGCGGCGTCGACGCTCGGCCGGGTAGCAGAACGTATTGGACGCAGGTCGCTTGTTGTTCTGATTTCTGATCTCTTTGAAAATGTGGAGCAGCATGATGAACTAGTGTCGTCGTTGAGACATCTGCGGTATTCTGGACACGAGGTGCTTGTTTTCCATGTGTTGGAATCATCGACGGAACGGATGTTCAACTTTCCGGATGTCCCGATGCTTTTCACAGATATGGAAACCGGTGAAAAGTTGACGCTCCAACCTGCCCAGATCCGAGAAAATTATCAGGAAGCGGTTAAGCTCTTCAGCGAACGCTTCAAGCGGAAGTGTATCGAGTACCACATAGACTTTGTCGAGGTTGACACGAGCCAGAGGTACGACACGGCTCTATTGGCGTATCTGAACAAACGATCTTTGCTGAAATAGTCATGGACCGAGTGCGCCTGAAACAAAGTTGAACCGTAATCTTAAACGCGCAAGTAACCTTTAGACGAAATTGAGGCCCCTTTCAATGAGAAATGTTTACATAGTTTTGTTATGTACCATATTTGTCTCTGCATGCTCCACCTCGAGCGAGACAATGGAAAGCACTGCAGTAGAAATGAAATCTGCTGCGCAGATGGCAGCCGAGGCTGCGTCGGATGTTGAAACCATCACAAAATACCAGTCGACAATCACGTCGGAGGAATTGGCTGGCCACCTGTACTTCTTTGCGAGCGACTATTTTGAAGGCAGGGAGACGACGACACGCGGTCAGAAACTCGCGGCCGGATACCTGGCTGCCGAGTACCGCAAGATGGGCCTTGAGCCGATCGGGAACGACGGTAGAGACTCCAATGCACCGGACAAGTTTTTCCAGGAATTCGAGGTATACGGGAAGCGTCTGAACAAGGCCGAGCTGAGCGCCCGTTCGGGGTTGTCGACGCTCGTGTCCGCAGAGTTTTCTGCGGATTCTTACGATGATGGCGCGTTCCTGGTTTTCGGAAACGCCACATCAGCCGAGGGCCCTCTCTATTTCGCAGGCTACGGAATACCGGACGATGACTTGGGATTCAATGAGATTACTGCTCTCGAATCTGCGGGTATCGACTATTCCGATGGATGGCTGATGATTCTAGATGGTGAGCCGATGAGGGATGACGACGAAAGCTTGCTTCCTACAGAAGACGGCGGCCCTTCCCAATGGTCGCAGTCGCGGAATGCAAAACTGAGGGCTTACTTTTCGTCTGGAAAACTACCAAAAGGAATCGTGCTGGTGTCCGGAGACACCGACGCTAGCAGTTTCCAGAAGCAGGCTGCGGCGGCCGCGGCACAACAGCAGGCTGTGGGTAGTTTGTCACTGACAGATGACGCGCCCTCCAGACCTTTTCCACCAATTTATACAGTGACAATTGACGTTGCGAATGAAATGCTGGGTCCCTCTGGCAATTCAGTCGCCTCAGCAAAAGAGCAAATTGATTCAACCCTGGAACCGTTTGTCTTTGCAGTGAGTGGCGTAACCGTGTCGAGTACGCTTGATAGCGGATCCTTCAGTGCCACCACGGAAAACGTAGTTGCATTTATTGAAGGGACTGATCCTGTACTCAAGGATGAAGTTGTAGTTTTTTCCTCACATTACGATCACATTGGTCTAACCGGTGCCATCGAGGGAGACTCAGTCAATAACGGTGCTGATGATGATGGATCCGGAACCGTAACGCTATTGGAAATTGCTGAAGCGTTTATGGCGGCCAAGGAGGATGGTGTCGGGCCACGGCGATCGCTCATTTTCCTCAATGTAACCGGAGAAGAAAAAGGACTCCTGGGGTCGGCGCACTACGCGGACGAAGATCCGCGAATGCCCCTGGATAAAACTGTCGCGAATCTGAACATAGACATGATTGGGCGCTTTGACCCGACGCATCCTGGTGCGGATAACGACTATGTCTATATCATCGGCTCGAAGATGATCTCGCAAGAGTTGCACGACATAAACGTCTGGGCCAATACATCAACTGGGATTAATCTCGACCTCAACGAACGGTTTAACTCCAAGGATGACCCCAACAGGTTTTATGCTCGATCGGATCACTGGAACTTC
The DNA here is from genome assembly GCA_965224105.1 of Rhodothermales bacterium. GTDB lineage: Bacteria > Bacteroidota > Rhodothermia > Rhodothermales > JABDKH01 > CBDCYH01. Next base: position 289,238 of record CBDCYH010000002.1, read on the forward strand.
GGCAAACACAACATCCCTTTCACCTTCTACTTCACCGGTACGCACGAAGATTATCACGGACCCGGTGACGAAGCACACAAGGTTGAGTACGACCGAATGGCGAGAATTGGTCAGCTAATTTTTGCGACGGGTTGGCGGGTTGCCAATCAAGATTCTCGACCTGCTGTTTCAGGCGAAGGCTTCAACTAGGTCAGCGCCGGAGTATTTATTGCCTCGACACGGGATATCTGAGGAACCGCACGTTTGAGGGCCTGCTCGATTCCGGCCCTCAGCGTCATGGTGCTCATCGGGCAGGTGCCACATGCCCCAAGCAATTCGAGTTCGACGATCAGCTCCGGTGTGATACGCGCAAGCCGAACCGAGCCACCATCAGCCATGAGATACGGCCGTAATTTGTCCAGAGCAGCTTCGACATCTGCTATAAGCTTGGGATCCTGGCCTGGATGGTCGGGCGTTTCTGACATTTTGTTCTAATCGACGGAAAAGGTATGCACTACGGAGGTATTGTCGAGTTCCATCATCTGATCGAAATCGAGACCCCGTCACTCGACGACCGCGTGGCATTGCGATATACAGCCTGACGATCCAACTCCTGTGCGATCGCCATGAATCCGGCTGCGCTCGCTGAGTCCGGGTGGCTGATGACAATGGGGACGCCGTCGTCTCCACCCTCCCGAACATGCTGCTCTATCGGAATCTCGCCAAGGAACGGCACGTCGAGCTCGCTAGCAAGTGTTTTGGCGCCCTTCCTTCCGAATATGTAGTACCGTTTTTGGGGATCATCCGGTGGACTGAAGAACGACATGTTCTCCACAATGCCCATGATAGGAACGTTTACCTGCTGAAACATGGCGACTCCCCTCCTTGCGTCCGCCAATGCAACTGGCTGCGGCGTCGAAACGATCACAGACCCACTAACCGTCACCGACTGAGTGATCGTAAGTGGAATGTCTCCGGTCCCGGGTGGCAGGTCTAACAGAAGGTAGTCCAACCCTACCCATGCGGTATCCGCCAGAAACTGTCTAACGGCGCGGGCAATCATCGGGCCGCGCCAAACGACTGCCTTGTCTGGATCGACGAGGAATCCCATCGACAACACATGTACGCCAAACTTTTCCAGAGGGACAAGTTTACGGCTTTCATTGACGCGTGGCCGACTTCCTTCTAATCCAAACATTGTTGGGATAGAAGGACCGTAAACGTCCGTATCCACAAGGCCGACTGTAAAGCCTGATTCAGCAAGTGCAACCGCCAGATTTACCGAAACTGTACTTTTTCCTACACCTCCTTTTCCGGACGCCACTGCTATGATATTGGTTGCGTCGACGTCTACTTCTCCCTGCGACGAAGATGCATCGAATGAATCCAACCCGATCATTGCACTATCGCTATCGATATTGATGTTCGCATTAGGAAAAGCCTGCCCCAATGCTTTCTGCGTCTCCGGAACTGCGACATCTGCAAATACCGACGTGGGATCCTTAACCACAACCGTGAGCGAAATTTCATCAGCAGTTACAGCAAGGTCGCGAATGTAATCCATCCGCAACATATCCTTTCCTGTTGCCGGGTCCTGGATGGAACGTAGCACACCTAGTACATCATCAATCGTCATAAGCACTCAAATTTTGGTGCACAAAGTTAGTGTTTTTCTGAAGCACTGTTTTCGCGCGCGGCCATGAGTGCCAACCCATGTCGAAGCCCTCCGCGAACAACGATTATCTCATCGAATCCAAAGTTTCGCAACACAGAGGAGAGAATCATAATGCCTGCCAGAATTACATCCGCTCGGCCGGTCATGACTTCCGGGCTTAGATCGAGAACTTCATCGAAAGTTTTGCCGCTTATAATTTTCGCCCACTTTTCCACCGATTGCAGTGAGAGGCTTGGTGAGGGATGCTCAATAACATTCCAACCCTGCACCTCAGACTCAAGGAAAAGCAAAGTGGACATTGTACCCGCTACTCCAAGGAGTACTCCACCAGCCGGCATCTCCACCATCGCGTCCCCGACGATCTCGTCGACCTGATTTCTTAGCTGCTGGATTTGTCCATTTGTTGGCGGTTGGTTCGGAAAATACCGATTGGTCATCCGCACGGAACCGATATCCAGACTGCAATAGTGCAGTACATCCTGCGCCGACTTTGTTACGATCTCCGTCGACCCGCCACCAATATCGAGGACACCAAGGGGACGCATACTTCTCGTGTTTGCATCCACGCTCACGACTGCGCCGTCAAAGCTACACTTGGCCTCTTCATCACCGGATAAAATTCGGTACGGGACTCCAAGTTCACTTTGGGTAATCGACTCAATTTCTCCGACATTGTCTGCATCTCGCGACGCACTCGTGCCGGCAACTATAACCTGGTCCACCTTTTCATCCCTCAGGATCTTCCTGAAGTCCCGCATAGCATCGCGATAGCGCTTTATTGCAGCCGGTGCGATCGTACCGGACGAATCAAGGCCGTCGCCCAAGCGCACAAAGTGCCGTTTCTGTAGATAGATATGACTGATGTTTTGCTCTTCCACATCAGCAATAAGCATCAACGCAGTGTTGGTACCTACATCGATCGAAGCTACTTTCATACAGCCCGCCTTGCGACGATCGCGACCCAGTCATTCTCTGCAACAATCTGCGCATCAGTCATTCCTAAATCTGAAAGCTGCCGACTTATTTCTGAGGTGTCCTTGGCCAGCAGTCCCGACAGTATCAGGCTACCGTCATGCGTAACCCGAGACGCAAACAGGTGCAGGTCCGCTAGGATGGCATTCCGGTTGATGTTTGCAACAAGGACGTCGGCAGCCTCGACGGGCAACGAACGGACATCTCCTTCCACCAGGGATATCGCCTCTCCAACACCATTCTCCCTCATATTCTCGTGCGCATTTTCGATAGACCAGGGGTCGATATCGCACGCGACAATGTTGCGTGCCCCGAGTTTAGCGCATGCGATCGCCAGAATGCCAGTGCCCGTCCCGACATCATATACACGGCAGCCAGGTTGGACTACTGTGGGGAGTAGTCCAAGTATAAGTCTCGTGGTTTCATGGTGCGCGGTTCCGAAACTCATCTTGGGGTCGATGATTATTTCTATCGATGAGTTCTTCGGTGGTTCTTCCTTCGAGAATGTCGGGCGAACAAAGAACGGCTCCACAACAACTGGTTTGATTGAGCTCTCCCATCGCTCGTTCCAGTTCTTGTAGGCAATTGTTCGCAGTGTTATGTCTGATACGATTCCCCGGCTTTTGTATTTGGCCAGGGTCTCATCAGCAGAAAAGTTTGGATCGTTTGCCCACGCTAACAGCGTATTCCTGTCGAACTGAAATGCATGGGCACCGGCACTTGCCAACTCGGCCAGGATAATCTCCTGGTTTTCTGGAGCAACAGTTACAGAGACCTGCACAGTTTTTGACTTGCCGGATCCGATCACTGCAGGGGTTTGACAAATACGCGCAAGCCCCACCTGGTCGGCTCATCCGGCCCGTCGCTCCCGAAGTCACCGAAGGCATGTCCCGAATCTGTAACAAAGCTGGCGGTGTATACGCCAGGCTCAACACGAATCTGTCCTTCGAACTTTCTGTTGCGATCTACGCCACCGGCGTGTGATGAATTCGACCGCGAAAGTCTCCATATTTCGATGCCTTCACTATCAACGATCTGGCCGTAGTCGTACGCTTCCGTCCTTGAAATTTCTCCAAGCGCATAGATCATAAGGATACTCGGTTCGGTTACAATAACGATATCCTCCGAACGTTCGGAATTACCGACGCCCGTCCAGTCGACTACCATTTCTCCCGCGTCGGTGCCAGTTACGATTTCCGGAACAGCGGCCCGCTCGGTGACGGTAATTCCGGACGCATCGCCGACCGCAAACAATGCAACGCCCCATCTTTCCTTGTTTCTGGGAGTGCCATTGGAAAAATGCTCGAAAGAATGTGAACCGTCTGTTTTGTAGGTGAGCTTGTAAGACCCTGGATCGAGCTTGATAAAAGACTCTTCCAATCTGTTGTTGGAGTGCCCGCCCGCAGGTTTTGATTCTTCATATGACATCGTCCAAATCGATCGCCCTGTATTCATACGGGTAAGATCAGCAAAATCATATCTGCTACCGGACGAACTCAGTTCTCCCATCGCGGACAAGAAGACCAGAGTTGGCTGGCTCACTTCGAAGAATCGTTCAAACTCCTCATTGTCTTTTACCCGGCTTATCTGGATCAGCGGTTGCTGTTCACCCCACAGGTCGAGCGAATGTATCCCATCTCTACTCGACCCATCGACCAGGCCGACATAAACACCCCATGCTGTAGGGTCAAGTGGTGGGTTGTGATGCCACCCGTAAAAGTCGTGACCGGAATCGGTGACGTAACCTATCTCGTACGTTCCGGGCTGAAGCGTGACGTCGCCTTCAAAGATTCGATTCGCTTTCGAACCGCCGGCGCTTTTCGAATTCTCCTCGGTCATCCTCCAGACGGTCGCATCAGATTCGATATCCTTGACGTATGCGTAGTCGCAGGTTGACTCACACAACTCGCCGGCGCTGTAGATCGAAATCGTTGTTGGTTTCGATACGAGGAAAATATTATCCTCACGGGCTCTTCCGCCAACGGTGTGGCTTGTCCAAATTGCATTCTCGTGTGTCGGCTCAATCGCCTCCCATTCAACATCGCCGTCCACTGAAATATGGTTTTCAGCATCATCGATTCCCTGGATGACCATCTTCCAATTATCCTTGTCTGATGTCCATTGTCCGCGGTGCCCGACGAGCTGGCGGCGGCGCGAGCTTTTCGTTCGACCGTAAGTGGTGAAGAAGACATCGTAGGTGCCCGCTGGCAATGTTAGCGTGTCGGTTACTTCTATCAGCGTCTGGGCGTGCTCGTCATCTGTCGCCGTGAGCTGCCAGATGGTTTCCCTGCTTACCCGATCAATAATCCAAGGATACGCGGCCATCTCTCCCTTCAAGGACGACCCAGGATCGAGCGTTTCCAGGGAACCCGCAGCTTCGATTACCAGACGTGTGTCTGCGTCGAGTTTAAGTTCCTGATGATACAGTCGCCCGGTGTTCATTCGCGTCTGCACGAGGTTGCCTGACGGGATCGGCGGCTTTTTTAGTGCGGTGTATCCAAGAACCGCAGCGAGCACAAACAGCAGGAAGAGTTGAAACTTTACGACCTTTGAACGGCCCATCGGGAGGTAATTGGAGAATAAGATTGTAAAGTGAAGATAGGGTCTACGGCAGTATAACCGAATGGTTGCCCGCTTATTCTTGCCTGGATTTCAACAATCTGTAACAAAGGAGATATCTTGCTGTAGAATCATGGTAACTCTCACAAAGGCGAGCTGCCCCACGCATGGTCCGACGTCAATTTGGAATCCCCTCTGTAATCAGAGATGCCTTTGATCGGGAAGGGTTGCTGGCGACAATGGTGGGCGTGTCTCTACTGCTCGCTGTGGGCTTCCACTTAACTGCGTGGACCGCGGGAAAACCGCACGACCTCTTTCCTCAGGCAATCTACGGATTCACTGTTGTCATGGGGATGGTGTGCCTGTACCGGTTACTTAGTCTCCGATATTCCGGCCGGCCGTCGAATTTTGTGCGACTCCTCTGGACTATCCTGATGGTCGGAGCGTTCATTGCACTTGTAGCCGCGCTTAGCTCGCTGGGGTCCAGGCCGATAAGACTCGATGCGCTGCCCGCGTCGTCCAGTGCTGCCGTCGGCTTCGATCTGGAAACAGGAATTCCTCTCGCCGTCGCGAGCATTTTCCGAATGAACATTACTGCTATAATGATGGCGCTGTTCAGTTTGCTGATGCTCGTTCGCTTGCGGGAACTGGTCCTGATAAAACGTACCGTCTCCAGCCAGCGAAATTGGTATCTGATGATCGGGTTTATGGTCGTTGCGTCGATGTCGGTGTTTATGAAACCAGCCCGCCTGGAGCTAAACGTCATCCAACAGCTCGCGTTGATACCGGCAACGCTCTTGATGATCGCGAACTCCATGCGCCTGTCGTGGATCGTCTTCCTCTCGTTCAAAGAAAAGCTGACGTGCATCCTGATTGTAACCCTACTTCTGGTGCTGCTGTCCTCCATGGGATTCCTGGAAATGCCCTGGATCGGAAATGGCATCCTACCGGAAGGTCTCGCACTCCTGAAACATTACAGCTATCCATTGGCGAGCTTCGTAGGCTTGTCGATGGCGTTTGGGTTCCTCTACTTTTTGACGACCCTTCTTTCTCTGCTATTCCACCTCCCGACGACCTCAGCTTTTCAACAAAAGGCTGGTGAAGTCGCGGCGATGCACTCGCTTACCACGTTGGTCTCGCAGGTACTCGACAAGAATCAGCTCTACGATTCGATCGTCGCATCACCCGTGGAATCTGGTTTGGGTGCAAGCGCGTGGATGGCCCTCAAAGATCCAACTAGCGGAACGACCGACTTGCAGATCCGCGCTGTTCGAAATATGAGTCGGTCGCAGCTTGAGGAGGTTATCGATTCGGATGGATTGTTTGATGAGATTAGAGCAAACGGATCACACATCCTGTTGGATCATGCGCCGGGAGACCATCGAGTGAAAGCTCGGCCCGGGGATGGTATTGGAAGCCTGCTGGCGGTGCCCCTCAACACACGTGACGATGTCGTGGGTGCTCTATTCGTAACCAAGGAAGTAAACAGCGGATTCGAACCCGACGATGTTGAGGCCATTCGCGCGTTTGCCGCCCAGGCTGCTCTGGCAATTGACAATTCACGACTGTTTGAAGAGAGGATCGAGAAAGAGAGGCTTTCACGTGAACTGGCGATCGCAAGGGAAGTCCAGCAAAAATTGCTACCGCAAAAACTACCCGAACTGCCGGGCGTGGAACTGTCTGCGTCGAGTTGGCCTGCACAGGAGGTTGGGGGCGACTACTTTGACGTGGCCCAAATAGGCGAGGATCAAACCGGTTTCATAATCGGGGATGTTTCCGGAAAGGGCACGTCGGCCGCATTCTACATGGCGGAACTGCAGGGTGTTTTCAGGGCTCTCTCGCGCATGGCTGAAACCCCCGCTGATTTTCTGTACAACGCCAACATGGCGCTGTCGTCGACATTGGAAAACAACGTTTTTATTTCGGTCGTGTACGGAGTTCTGGACAGAAAACGCGAGCAGATCTGTATAGCAAGGGCCGGACATTGTCCGACGGCCTACGTGTCTGTAACGGGAGAGGCATCTTACCTTCGCACGCAAGGAATGGCCATAGGAATGGACACGCGCGGGCAAATCTTTAGAGACACGCTTGAGGAAACTACGGTTCATCTCTCACCCGGAGACGTTGTTGTTCTCTTTACAGATGGCGTCGTCGAAAGTCGGAACAGTGAGGGTGATGAGTATGGATACGATCGCTTGCTAAGTACGTTAAAAGCGAATCGGCACGAAGAAGCAGCGGACGTCCACCGGCAGTTGATCCTGGATCTCAATGATTTCATCGGTGAAGAGGAGTACGGTGACGACCTCACTGTCCTGGTTATAAAATGGACCGGAGCCACCCTGCCCAAAGTGTAGTAGACGCAACCGTATATTTAGTAACCAAACAAAATTAATTTAGCTACAACGAGAAAATGAGCAATTTTTCTGTAGGCTTCCGATCTACGGACGATCTAACCGTCCTTGATCTGAAAGGCGAGCTTGATGCGCACACGGCCTCCGAGCTTGAGGCCGCAATTAGAAAATGTGCAGACGACGAAAACTTTTCAATCATCGTCAACGGTTCCCATCTGCAGTATATCTCAAGTGCTGGTCTGGGAGTGTTCATGGCTCACATCGAGGAAATTCGTGAGTGTGGTGGTGACATCAAGATCGCTGCCCTCCAGCCGAAGGTCTTCAATGTTTTTGACCTGCTAGGATTTCCGATGCTTTTCGACATCGTACCAGAGGAGCAGGAAGCCATCAACAAGTTTAAGGCAGCTGCAAAGTAGTGTGACGTGAAACGCGCAACACACAGATTAACTATTCCGAGTTCGACAAGATTTTTGTCGAAGGTCAGGCGCTTCGTGGAAACGTACGCGGGCGAAGCAGAATTCTCGGACAAAGATATTGCAGCCCTGATTCTGGCTGTTGATGAGTGCTGTGCAAATGTAATCAAACATGCCTATAACGGCGAGACAAACCACACACTAGATATCGACATCGTTATTCGACCCGGGAAATTCACGGTCCGCATTCGCGACCAGGGCAAATCGTTTGACACAAACAAATACGCCAAGCCAAATTTGCTGGACCTGGCGCAGCAACGCAAGGCTGGAGGGCTCGGAGTCCAGATAATGAAGCAAGTGATGGACGAGGTAACGTACAAAAACCGGGGACGCAGCAATGAATGCTGCCTGGTTAAATACCGAACCTAACGGTTGTGTCCGACATAAATGGATGCAATTCCGAACGTGAGTCGCACCTCCTCTATCGATTCGTAGCCAACCCCTTTCATCCTATTTATCATTTCCTCTCCTTCCGGGAAAGCGTCAACGGAATCCGGCAAGTAGGTGTACGCACCCTGATTACCTGTTAGCATACCTCCGACCCTGGGCAGTATCTGATGATTGTAGAAACCGACCGCTTGTTTCATCGGAAATGATCTCGGCCTGCTGAATTCCAGAATCACAAGTCTGCCGCCGGGTCGCAACACTCGGCGCATCTCCTTCAGTCCGCCGTTGAGGTTCTCGAAGTTACGAACGCCGAAGGCAACCATGATGCAATCGAACGAGCCGTCGGGAAATCTCAAACTTTGCGCATCACCACTCTCGACCGCGACGCGACCGTCCAACCCTTTTTGCTTAATCTTGCGCCTGGCGACCTGCAGCATTTCATGCGATATGTCAACGCCGGTTATCGTCGCATCACCAGACTCGGCTGCCTGAATTGCAAGATCCCCCGTGCCCGTTGCTACATCCAGAATTTGACGCGGTTGTTGCTCATACACTTTCGCAATCGTTTTCCTGCGCCATCCCTGGTCAATCCCCAGGCTTAATATTCTGTTTGCAAGATCATACCGTGGAGCAATGTCATCGAACATCTGCTCAATATGTTGCTTCTTCCCGACGACATCTCCGATAGGCGGTCTGCTCATGTTACTCTAGTAGATATGCTAGATCAATCAGCGAAAAATCGATATCCTTTTTCCTCGCGCAGACGTCAGCCAGCGGCGTGGTGGTGAGTTGCTGATTTTGCAAACCAACCATCACGCTATTGGATCCTTCGGCGAGGACACGTGCGGCGAAAGCCCCGAGTCTGCTTGCAAGAACTCTGTCTCGCGCCGACGGCGAACCACCTCGCTGGGTATGGCCAAGAATACAGACGCGAATATCGATGTGGTCGAAACTCGGCTCCGCGTCCAGGAATTTTGCCATTTCTGTCGCGCCGTATTTGTCACCCTCAGCCACAATCACGATCGAGGATCGACTGTGAACGGTTAGGAGCGAGTGGAGGTGTTTTCTAACTTCCTCAAGTGATGAATCTTTCTCTGGCAGCAGCACCATCTCTGCTCCCCCGCCAATGGCACAGTTCAGAGCGATAAAGCCTGAGTCTCGACCCATGACTTCCACCAGAAAGAGGCGATCGTGTGCATCTGCCGTATCCCTTATGCGGTCGATGTTCTCAATGGCTGTGTTGAGTGCAGTGTCAAAACCGATAGTCTCATCAGTTCCGTATAGATCGTTATCGATGGTGCCGGGACAACCGACTACGGCGAACCCATGCTCCTCGTGCAGGAGGTGCAGACCCGCAAGAGTTCCATCTCCACCAATGCCAATGACCGCGTCGATCATCGCAGTGCGTAGGTGTTCCGCAGCCATCTGTCTCCCTTCGACACTTCGGAAGGCGTCGGAACGAGCAGACTTTAGGATGGTCCCACCCATCTGGAGTATGTTCGATACGGATCGGCCGTCCATGTCAACCATGTCACCGGCAATCATTCCGGCGTAGCCACGACGGATGCCGACTACCTCCATGTCCCGGTGGAGCAACGTTCGGGTAACCGCGCGGACACACGCATTCATCCCCGGGGCATCCCCACCGCTGGTGAAGACGCCAACCCTTTGGACTGGTTGCATATAGTTTAGATGGGCCTCGCTACAAGAATTCCTGTCTGGATGGATACGGAATTTACGTAGTCGTGCAGATCAGGGGCAATAGTGACTCCGTTCGCCGTCGAAGCGTGCAAGAATCCGAAGCTTCCGTCCTCGTTTTCGTAAGCGAGTCCCGTGTGAGACACATCCAGACCCTCGACTGAAGTTGTTGTGGCAATGATATCGCCCGAGCGAAGCATTGGGTAAATGTCAGTAATTCGATCCTGTGGAACGTAGAAGAGTTCTCGTCCGACCAAAGAAGTTTCCATGTCAATAATACCGGCAAAGAGGCTGTCGCTGTCGGCCAGCCTCGGGTAGGCGCTGCGATGCTCACTCATAAACGTCGGCTGGGCGTTCAGCGTATCTCCGCCAAGAGCCTGGGTAACATCCTCGACAATGCCTTTCTGCTCGTTGTCATAAATCCAGTCTGTGAAATAGTGTAGACGCGAGCAGTATCCGTCTCTAACTCCACCTCGGTAGCGAATTTCCAAAACTGAATTTGCATACGATTCGAAGTCGTATTCTTCGCGCTGGATAATACGGGAAAGAGCCAGGGCGTTCTCGACAAGGAGGACACAGTCAAATTTAGTAAGCTCCAGCACCAGGTCTTCCGTTTCTGATGCATCAAGCAAACCAGCAACGTAGGGTTTGCCAAGAAACTGCTCGGCGGTTTTCTGTAAGAGAGATCCGATATCCAATTCATGCCAGTCGTTGTTCTGCGCTTCCGTCACCAGCATATCGAACGCAGCGTGGGTTGTATCACCGGTGGCCGAGTTAGTCAGCACGACGGAAGATGACTCGGCGCGGTTATCCGCACAACCGATCAAAAACAAACCGGCCATGAGAAAGCTAAGCCCAATTGATGTCCTGATTGATAGCACGTTGGAGCAGTTCTTCATACCACCTTGCGGATACCGAAACAAGGCCGAATTGTTCTAGATGTTGCGTCGAATACTGAGCATCCAGAAGTAGAAATCCCTGTTCCTGCAGTCGCAAACACAAATGGACCATCGCGACCTTTGATGCGTCGCGTTCTAAATGAAACATTGATTCGCCAAAGAACGCTCCTCCGATTGATACTCCATACAGACCACCAACCAGCTCATTGTTGCGCCAGCACTCCACGCTGTGCGCCGAGCCCAGATCTGCGAGTATGGAATAGGATTCGATGATTTCCTCTGAAATCCAGGTTGACTCCCGATTCGCACATGCTCGGATAACTTTCTCGAAGGAGCGGTCGATAAACACGGAGAATCTGCTTGCCCGAACAGTTTGTGCAAGTGATTTTGACAATTTGAAACGATTCGGAAGTATTATCCCTCGAGGATCAGGCCTGTACCATCCGATCACTCCTGAATCCGAAGCAGCCATGGGGAAAATCCCCTGCCTGTAGGCGGCGAGTATCATTTGCGGTGACATCGATTCGTCGAGCGTGATTCTACTTTGCTATATTGATATCTGATTATACCAGTCCCACCGACCTACCTCAAGATATTTTGCGTCGCATTCAATCAACCGTCGGAGAGGCAGTTTATGATGTCGTCATCAACGGGTCTTCTCTCCAGATTAATGGCGAGGAAACGGATTGGGATATCACCCGGATCGACGACAAAACTATCCACATCATTGCAGACGGGAAATGCATACCGGCGACAATCGACCGACAGCAGAATGGGGTCATTCGGGTGCACCTAAACGGGTCCGCGCTTGATGTAAAGACGCAGTCGCGTAGAGAGGTTCTCCTCGCAAAGTACGGTTTGAAGGAGGGTAGTATGGAACGCGTAAGCACAGTTACCGCGCCCATGCCTGGCCTGGCGTTAAAAGTGCTTGTAGAACCAGGTGCATCCGTTCAAAAAGGCCAGGGGGTTGTTGTCCTTGAAGCGATGAAAATGGAGAACGAGCTGAAGGCAGGCAGCGACGGGGTGGTCGACAAAGTCCTGATCAAGGCCGGGGACCCGGTCGCCAAAGGCCAAAAACTCGTGACATTCCAATAGAGAGATGCCACCAATTTTGGTAACAGGTTGTACCGGCCTTCTGGGGTCGGCATTAACCCGATCTCTTGTCGAGGATGGTAAGACGGTGCGCGTGTTGAAGCGGCTGACTAGTCCGATGGAACTGCTGGACGGAGTCATCGAAAACGTGGAACAGGTTGTTGGCGACATCTCCGATCCGGATGCTGTGCGGCAAGCGGTCGCGGGCGCTGACGTGGTGTATCATGCCGCAGCTTTTATTGGCTTCGGCGGAAAGTCTGACAAAGAGTCGCTGCATTCGGTAAATGTTCGAGGTACAGCCAACGTAGTGAACGCTTGCCTGGATGCTGGTGTACGGCGGCTTGTCCACACGTCGAGCCAGGCTGCTATTGGCCGCCCGGAAGAATCCGTTCTAATCACCGAAGAAATTGAGTGGTCGAACTCCACCTTCAATTCGGAATACGCAAAGTCAAAATATGCCGCCGAGCTCGAGGTGAGGAGAGGCATTGCAGAGGGGCTTGACGCCGTGATAGTCAATCCCTCCATGATTTTTGGCAAAGGAAGGCCGGGCGAAAATACTGTCAAGTTGTTGGAGGACGTAAAAGCCGAAAAAATCCTCGGCATTCCGGCGGGAGGAACTAACGTGGTGGATGTTAGGGATGTTGTGAACGGCCACCGCAGCGCCATGGAGAAGGGCGTTGTGGGCGAGAGGTACTTTCTTGGCGCCGAGAACATTTCATGGGAAGACATCTTTCGGACTATCGCGGATGTGCTTGGTGTTAGACCTCCCACCCGACATGTATCTCCTCGATTAGCTCTGTTCGCCGCCCGGGCTGCGGAGATGCTGGCCAAAATACCGGGACTCAATCCCCAACTGACCACTGAAGCCGCCCTGCTAACGGCAAGATCATTTCGGTACAGTAACGAAAAGGCGCGGATGCAACTTGGAATCGATTTTACTCCATTTCGGCAGACGGTCGAACGGGTGGTTCACGAAATGAAAATGATCTGACACCGAACCTCGAATGCGAGTACGCCAGTGTCAAACGTTGCACGACCGCTTGCCCTCCCGCCAGTTGATAAAGTGCCCGATCACCAGGAGGATGCTGCCTGCGCTTGTAACAATTATCTCGCGTGCGTGGCCGGGCTCGAAGTGTCCAAAAAATCCGGCAATCAGAACCAGCGTTAGGCCAGCAAGAAGCGGAATCGCAACCGCCTTTTTGCCGTGAACTCCGATGCCCCTCCAGAGTGCAAAGATGGTTGTCGGGACCAAAATAACTGCGAAGACTGGATGCAGCCACTCGTGCAACGTATCTCCTGCCGACCACATTGGCAGCACCGATAGAACCAGGGGAAATGCCAGGCAATGGACCAGGCATATACCCGACAGACTGATTCCTAGTCGATCCCAATACTCCCGACTTACGGCCACGATAGTCGTTTCTTTAGTGAGGCGATCTCTTCGGTTGCAAACAACAAGACTACGTTACTGATTAACACCAAGGTGGCCAAATTGGGGACGCCATCATGCGTGAAGGTCGACATGCAGGGGATAGTCAGCAGTTACTTCGCCTCTTGACATCTCTTTCAGTTTTCGTCTAAGGAGATTACGACGGAATGCGCTTAGGTGATCGAGAAAAAGTATTCCATCGAGATGGTCATATTCGTGCTGGATCACCCGAGCAAGCATACCGGATGTAGACAGCGTGCGCCTTTGGAAATCACGATCCAAATACTCGAGCTCGACAGAATCCGGGCGAACGACCACTTCTCGAATGTCCGGAATTGATAAACAACCCTCCTCGAAGTCAGACTGAAAGGGGCCTGTCGCGGTGATCTTCGGATTGATGAACACCATAGGCTGTTCTGGAACATCTTCTCCTTCTTCCTCCAGTTCGTCGGCTAGTTTTCCAAGGTCGACGACAAAAAGTCTCTCAGAGCGGCCAACCTGCGGAGCCGCGAGACCTATTCCCTCAGCAAAGTGGGCTGTTTCGATCATGTTGTCGATAAGCGTTTGCAGTTCCTCGGTTGATTCTTCGACTTCAACCGTCTCTTCTCTCAGAATTTTAGAACCGTAAACGTGAATTGGCAGGACCATCGAGTTTCTATCTCTCGTCAATGTATCGTTGCAGGATGATCGCCGCTGCAACCGCGTCGACCGCATGCTTGTTCTTTGGTTTTCGCAGATTGGTTCCGGATTTGCGGATGACGTCTCTGGCCTCTAAGCTGGTGAATGTCTCGTCCGCCAGCTCTACAGTGAGGTGGGGATATCTTTGGGTTGTCTTCTTGAAGAAATCCAGGATGGCCGATGAGACATCATCAGCATCGTCCTCTTGCGGATAAGGATAGCCGACGACTATCGCCTCTACTTCCATCTCTCGAACCAGCTGGTCCAGGATATGATAAACCTCACCCGTGGGAAATGTCCCGTGCGGTACGGTAATAATCTGGAGCGGGTCGCTTAGTGCGATCCCGACCCTACGACGACCGTAGTCGATGCCTATTAGCCGGCTGTTGGGAGAATCATTCATCTTCGCAAAATAGCGAAGACTGACTCAGGATTCCGGGTGAAGCGCGGTCTATTCGATGTAGTCGGCGCTACCTTCAGGCACAGCGTAGTTTAGTTCAGACAATGGCGTTTGGAGGACCTCTTTCAACCTTTTGCTTGGTTTGAAATGAGTCTTGCGTCTGCTGGGTATAAACACAGTCTCATTCGTCTTAGGATTGCGTGCCTTTGGTTTAGCCTTTGTCTTCTTCACTTCAAAGACACCAAAGTCGCGCAATTCTATTCGAACCTCCGGGTCGGCCTCCAAAAGCAATGATGCCAGAGCCTCCACAACGGCACCTACCCAGGGTTCGCACTTATAAATGGGTTCTTTCTGTATTTCCGAGACTTTCCTTGCCACATCCTTTTTCGTCAGCGTCTTTGCCTTCTCCATCATCGGATTGTACGATATATTTTCGTAAGTCAAGTCTAATTCTGGGCTAGAATTGCAAAACGCGTTCCGAGTCGGTCTTCCGGCGTAATTATGCGAATTTAGGTCAATTACGCCGTTCCATATGGGATCAGTATTTGAGCCCTCGGAATGTGATTGATAATACTCCAGTTAGCGTACGATCTTGATCCATCGACCGTGTACAAATCAATTTTGGGAGGCCTTGTCACTGGCCGCCCCGTCGTGCTGCTCCTCCAATCGATAAACTCCGTGAACACCCGTCACTTTTTTTAACCTGGCAACCAAGCGGCGCAGATGTTCCAGATCGGAAACGTAGAGTAAGATTGTCCCTTCGAAAATCCCGTCTTCTGAATTTACCGTGATCGACCGGATGTTCGTCTTGAGGTTTTTCGAGATCACAGTGGTGAGATCGCTAATCATCCCCACACGATCTTCACCAACGATGCGTAGTGCTGTGACGAATCGCATCTCCTTCTGCCGGGACCATTCCACCTGAACGATGCGGTCACCATGGTTCGACATGAGGTCTGTGGCATTCCTGCAGCTCACTCTATGGATGCTTACAATTCCTGCGCGGGAGATGTAGCCGAAAACATTGTCACCCGGAATTGGATTGCAACACATGGCATATCTGGTTTTGATATCCGTGTGTTCCTGGCCATCGATTATCAGCGCAGGCGACGCATCCTTGTGGACAGTCTGCAAAAAGTCTTCGACCTCAATCTTTTCCTCTTGTCGATGTTCGCTCCGATCATCAGTGCCGGTAAGCACCAGGTCGACCACTTCGTTTACGTCGCAAAGGCCCACCCCAATCTCGAAATACATCTGTTGTAGATTGGAGAACTGCATCTTCCGTACGGCGCGAAGCAATTCATGGTCACTCAGGACAATCTTTGCTTTCTTGGCCTTCTTTTTCCAGATCTGGATTCCCAATTCAACACTTTTCCGACGCTTCTCGTTAATCCAGTGCCGGATGCGACTTTGGGCCTTGTGTGTAACAACAAAGTTCATCCAGTCGGCGCTCGGCGTTTGCCTTTTCGACGTAATGATTTCCACCTGATCCCCACTGCGTAGGCGATAAGACAGCGGTACCATCTTTCCGTTTATCTTCGCCCCTATACAATGGAAGCCAACCTCCGTGTGGACATGAAAAGCAAAATCGACGGGAGTGGCGTTTGTGGGGAGCGTAAACAAATCGCCTTTGGGAGTGAAAACGTAAATCTCTTCGTGGTAGAGGTTGAGACGAAAATCTTTTACGAAGTCGGTCGCCTGTTCGGTCTTGGGACTATCAAGCAGATCGCGGATCCACGACAGGAATGTTTCCATTCTGTCGTCTGCTTTGCTAACACCTTCCTTGTACTTCCAGTGCGCTGCGAATCCCCGTTCTGCGATTTCGTGCATCTGTTGCGTCCGAATCTGGACCTCCACTCGTCGCCCATCTGGACCAAGAACGGTGGTGTGCAAACTCTGGTATCCGTTTCCTTTTGGCATTGAAATAAAATCTCGGAAACGTTCCGGCAACGGTTTGTACAGATCGGTGATGATGGAATACACCCGCCAGCAGTCTTCCTTACCTTTCTTATCCTCTGATTTCAGGACGATTCGAATGGCAAACAGATCGTAAATCTCATCGATCGGTTTGTTCTGGCGTTTCATCTTCTGGTAAATCGAGAAGACGTTTTTGGATCGTCCGTAGATATCGAACTCGAATCCGTCTTTTGCCAGTCGTTGACGGAGCGGCTCGATAAACGACCTCACAAAAGCGTCGCGTTCTTCTTTTGTCGCGCGCAGCTCTGCCGTGATTGAACGATAGGTGTCCGGCTCCAGGACTTTTAGTGACAAGTCTTCAAGTTCGCTCTTAATCGCGAAGAGGCCAAAACGATGGGCTAGCGGAGCAAACAGTTCGATGGTCTCCGAAGCGATTTTCATCCGCTTCTGCTTCGGAAGGGATTCGAGTGTTCGCATATTGTGCAGGCGATCTGCGAACTTCACCAGGATCACCCGCACATCCGACGCCATAGAGAGCATCAATTTGCGTACGTTTTCCGCTTGCCCGAGCTCGTGGCTGGTGAATACTCCCCCGATTTTCGTAAGCCCGTCGATGATGGTTTCCATCTTGTCGCCAAAGTGACTCCGGATGAAATCGAGATCGAGCTCCGTGTCTTCGACGACATCGTGGAGTAGTGCGGCGGCGACACTTGTATCGTCAAATCCTATTCGCTCGGCAACAATAAGGGCGACTTCCAGCGGGTGTGAAATATATTTCTCCCCGCTCGCTCGTTTACCGTCTCGGTGCGCCCAGTAGCTAAAGATGAACGCCTGGCGGATCATGGCCTCATCGACCGTAGGCAGCGTTTTTCTGCAAGCGTCCAGGACATGCTCAAGTTTCGCCCGATATTCTGGCTCGACCCGAACTTCAGTCTCCTGCAGTATCGATGATGCGTTAATCATGGACGTGCTTAAGAAATGCAACGCCTCCGGTTCCTTCCGGCGGTAGAAACCCTAGAATCGGACTCGGTCCGACTTATTCAATCAGCCGCGGTGAGGCGGTTACCCTTTTTAAGATTTGTCGCCGTCGATGGCGTCTTCAACATCATCAACGATGTTCTCGGCGGCGTCCGTCGCAGCCTCTGCCGCGTCTGCGACAGCCTCTTTGGCTGCATCGGCCACGTCGTCGGCAACCTCGACAGCTTCTTCTACTGCATCATCAACCGCTTCATCAACGGCCTCAACAGCGTTTTCGGCAGCATCAACGGCATCGTCTACGCTGTCGACAACGTCTTCGACAGGCTCGGCCACCTCAACCACTTCATCAGCCTTTTTGGTTGACTTGCTCGATTTCCTGGTTGCACCTGCGCCAGCAGCTCCAGCGGCGGCTTTCTTACCACCTCCTCGCTTGCGGCCACGCCGTGTTTTCTTCTTCGTTGACGAACTACCCTCTGGCCGGACATCATTGTAATCGACCAGCTCGATCATCGCCATGGGAGCAGAATCACCAGATCGCTGTCCCAACTTGATTACTCTTGTGTACCCGCCAGGGCGATCCCCAACTTTTTCTGCTACCTCACCGAAGAGTTCTTTGATAGCGTGTTTGTCCTGCAGAAGTTTGAAAACCTCTCTCCTGTTGTGCGTCGTATCCGTCTTCGCCCTTGTAATGAGAGGTTCAACGAATACACGCAGGGCACGCGCTTTGGTCGTGGTCGTGGTGATCCTTTTGTGCTTGATCAGAGAGCTGGACATCGCGGCCAGGGTAGCCTTGCGATGGGACTTGGTCCGATTAAGCTTGAATCCTTTCTTTTGATGTCTCATGATACTCCTCGGAGTCGCGGGCCAACTGCCTGTTAGACTTCTTCCAAATATTTGTCAACTTCCATTCCGAAGCCGAGTCCTCTCTCTTCGAGGACCTGGGCCAGCTCCAGCAAAGACTTGCGACCGAAGTTTCTGAATTTGAGCATCTCGGATTCTTCTCGTCGCACAAGGTCTCCGATGGACTTGATGTTCGCCGCTTTCAAACAGTTGTGAGCGCGAACCGAGAGGTCCAATTCATCCACCGACTGCGATAGCAGCTCTCTGATGCGCTGCACTTCGGCGTCGACCTCCTTCTGTTCCTCCGTGGGTTGCGGTGCCGAATCCATCTTGATGAACAAGTTGATGTGATCACGCATAATCGACGCTGATTGTGTCAACGCGTCCTCGGGACTCACCGACCCATCTGACTCAACCTCCAGCGACAGCCGCTCGAAGTCAATCTTCTCTCCCACTCTGGTTGGCGTTACAGAGTAACGCACGTTCTTGATGGGCGTGAAAATGGAATCGACCGCGATTACTCCAATCGGGTCGTCTTCGACTTTGTTTTCGACGGACGGCACGTACCCACGTCCTCGACCCATCCTCAGTTCAACGGACAGCGAAGCTCCGTCGCCCAGGGTGGCAATGTGATGATCCGTATTGAGAACCTCGTAGTTTCCTGTTGCCTCATTAATGTCGGCAGCGGTCCACACTCCCGGTCCGCTTAGGCTCAGGTGAATGGTGGAGTCGATGGTATCGTTTGCCCTGAAGCAGACTCCTTTGAGGTTAAGGATGATATCTGCCACATCCTCGGATACGCCATCGATGGTAGAGAACTCGTGCTGTACGCCGTCGATCTTAATCGCGGTTATCGCAACTCCTTGAAGTGACGACAGCATCACCCTCCTGAGCGCGTTTCCAATAGTCACTCCGTAACCTCTTTCAAGGGGCTGGATCACAAATCGTCCGTAGGTGTCGGTTGCCTCTTCGACGTCTACACCATCTGGCATTCTGATTGAGTATGTGCTCATAGTCGGTTTCTTTTTGAATGGGCCGCTTAGCGCGACTGCAGCCAGTTTAAATTCTTACTTCGAGTAAAGCTCAACGATGAGCTGTTCTCGGATATTCTCGGGGATGTCTTCTCGATTCGGATAGTCGAGAAACTTGCCCTGCATCACGCGCCGATCAACCTCGAGCCATGGGTACTGCCGCTTATTGCCGCGCAGTGATTCGCGTATCGGTTCGATGGTTCGGCTTCTCGGACGAACGGAAACGATGTCGCCAGGTTTAAGCTGGTATGACGGGACGTTTACGACGACTCCGTTTACCATTATGTGGCGGTGGGTTACAAACTGCCGTGCCTGACGGCGTGTGCTCCCCATCCCAAAGCGATAGACGGTGTTGTCCAGCCGCGATTCCAGGAAGCGGAGGAGGTTTTCACCTGTGACACCTTTTTTCCTTGCAGCACGCTCGAATGTTTTCCGGAATTGCCGCTCCAACAAACCATATGTGTGCTTTGCCTTCTGCTTCTCCTTCAGCTGCTGGGAATATTCGCTTTCCTTTGAGCGCCTCGAGCGGCCGTGTTGACCGGGGCCGTAAGGCTTTCGTTCTAGCGACTTGCTGGGGCCAAAGATTGGCTCCCGAAATCGCCTCGCAATTTTTTGTCGAGCTCCTGTGTATCGAGCCATTAATTAAATCCTCGTTTGATAGATCGTATGATTACAAACGTATGCGATTGACGCATAGCCGGGCTTATCGCAAAAGAAAATGCGTTAGACGCGTCTCCTTTTTGGTGGCCGGCAGCCGTTATGTGGAATCGGTGTGACATCGCGAATAGTCGCGATCTCCAAGCCGCTTGCGGCCAGTGAGCGAATCGCTGATTCGCGGCCTGAGCCAGGACCTTTGACGTACACATCTACACGCCTAAGACCTAAATCGTATGCCTCCTTGGCCGCAGCAGAGCCTGCAACCTGGGCGGCGTAAGGAGTATTCTTTCTGCTCCCTTTGAAACCCATCTTTCCTGAACTCGCCCACGAAATGGTGTTGCCGTACTGGTCCGTTAAGGTGACCAACACATTGTTGAACGTCGCGCGAATATGCGCTTGACCATTCGACTCGACAACTACTCTTTTCTTTCGTCCGGACTTTGTGCCCTTCTGTCTTTTCGCCATACCTGCCTACTAAGCGTTACTTGCGTGGTGCCTTTTTCTTACCGGCTACAGTCTTCTTGCGCCCCTTTCTTGTGCGAGCATTCGTTTGCGTGCGCTGACCTCGTACCGGTAGTCCACGACGATGACGCAAACCTCGGTAGCAACCGATGTCCATGAGGCGCTTGATACTCATCTGAACCTCCGATCGTAGCGCACCCTCGACTACGTACTCGTCCTCCACAAGGCGACGGACCTTTCGCGTCTGTTCGTCGGACCAATCCTGGACCTTCATGTTATGATCGACCTCAACCTTCGCGAGGATCTCCTTTGCCCTCGACCGGCCAATCCCGTAAACGCGCGTCAACGCGATCTCACCGCGTTTGTCGTTGGGAATGTCTACTCCAGCAACTCGTGCCATTAGCTAGCCTCTACCCCTGTCGCTGTTTGTGCTTAGGGTTCTTTTTGTTAATAACATAAATCCGGCCCTTGCGGCGGACAATCTTGTCGTCCGAGCTCCTTTTCTTTACGCTGGCTCTAACTTTCATACCTGCACCAAAAAATTCGTTAGCCTATAAATTACGCGATTACCTTCGGAATGTTCATTCGGACACCCATGCTAAACCGCGACCGGGTCCTTGTACGGCACATTCACAACGTCTTCTATAAAGGAGAAGGTCGTCAGAACCTCCGGCCCTCCGTCGGTAATCGCTACCATATGCTCGTAATGAGCGCTATTACCTCCATCCGCCGTCGCAATCGTCCAATTATCAGGAGCGGTCACCACTTCGGCTGTGCCTAAATTGATCATCGGCTCGATGCAATATGTCATGCCCCTCTTGAGCTTCTTCCCCATCCCGCGCCTGCCAAAATTCGGCACCTGAGGAGCTTCATGCAGCTGCCTCCCGATACCGTGACCAACCAAATCCCGGACAATCCCATAGCCGGTGCAGGTCTGCTCGATCGCGTGTGACACGTCACCAATGCGATTCCCCATCTTCGAGGCTGCGATTCCGTTAAGCAACGCCTGGTAGGTGACCCGGCAAAGCCTGCGGGACTCCTCTGATACCTCGCCAACCGCGAAGGTAAATGCGCTGTCGCCGTAATACTCGTTCAGTACCACACCACAGTCCAGCGATACAAGATCACCGTCTTTGAGGCGGTAGTCGCCAGGGATGCCGTGCACAACTTCGTCATTGACTGAAATGCAAAGCGTGTTGGGGAAAACAACCCGGCCGACTTTGTAACCCTTGAAGGCAGGCACGCCGCCATTGTCGCGGATATACTCCTCTGCAATACTGTCCAGCTCTAGCGTAGTAACACCCTCCTTAACGTGAGGTGCTACCACAGCCAAAGTCCTGGAAACTAGCGTTGCGCTGGCTCGAAGAAGTTCTATTTCCTGTGCCGACTTCTGCAGCATTACCGTCTGCCCCTCACTTTCCCGCTTTTCATAAATCCATCGTAGTGACGCATCAGAAGATGGCTTTCAATCTGTTGTAGAGTATCCAGAGCTACGCCAACGAGAATCAGCAAACTTGTACCGCCAAAAAACAGAGCAAAGCTTCCCGTTACACCCAACCTAATCGCAAAGGCAGGCAATATTGCCACGAAGCCAAGAAAAATGGACCCCGGTAAAGTGATCTTGGTGAGGATGTTGTCGATGAACTCGCTCGTCTGTTTTCCTGGTCTGATTCCCGGAATGAAACCACCGTTCCGCTTCATGGTGTCAGCCATTTCTTTCGGATTGACCGCGATCGCTGTGTAGAAATAGGTGAAGAATACACATATCAGGAAGAACACGATCGAGTATCCGATTCCCGAGATGTCGGTAAACCATCCGCCGAACCGCTGCCATGCTGCGCTGCGGGGGAAGAACGAGGCCAAGGTTGCCGGAACAAACATTATTGACTGGGCAAAAATGATGGGCATAACTCCGGCAGCGTTCACCCTCAATGGCAAATACTGCGTGGACCCACCGTAAACTTTCCGGCCAACCACTCTCTTGGCGTACTGTACTGGAATTTTCCGCATCGCCTGCGTAACCAGGACGACTCCAGCCGTAACGAGCGCGAAGACTGCGATCTCCAGCATGAAGATGAAAAAGTTGTTCTGCAATTCGAACTCGTTAAACAGCGATCGTGGAAGCCCGGCGATAATCCCAATCATGATAATCAGGGAAATCCCGTTCCCGATTCCGTTCTCGGTAATCCGTTCACCGAGCCACATCACAAAGACGGTTCCCGCTGTTAGAACAATCACCGTCGTGAACATGAAGAACGTTGAGTTCACGATTACAGCTTCTGCGGTCTGACCGTACTGCAACTGAATGGCAAAGCCGATTGCCTGCACCGCAGTTATAAGTACAGTGCCGTACCGAGTTTGCTGTGTAATCTTTCGCCGCCCTTCTTCTCCATCGCGCTGAAGCTTCTGATAGTACGGACTTACTGCGCCAAGGAGCTGGATAATAATCGACGCCGTGATGTACGGCATGATGCCAAGAGCGAAAATACCAGCGGCGCTAAAAGCGCCACCGACAAACAGATCGATGAACCCAAAAATGTTATTCGGGTCGGAGGTGGCGTTAATCTCCTTCAGGATCGAAGCATCGACACCAGGCAATGGTACATATGCGCCAAGTCGGTACACAACAAGCATCGCCAGTGTGAACAGAATTCGGTTCCGAAGATCTTCGATCTTCCAAATGTTGCGGATGCTTTCGGTAAGTCCAGCCATCTATTCGCTCTTCTCCGGTACAACCTCGACAGATCCGCCAGCCTTTTCGATCTTTTCCCTGGCCGACTTACTAAAAGCATGCGCGCTAACAGCCACTTTGGCCTTGTAATCACCCATACCAAGGATTTTAATGCGTTCTCCCTTTTTCGCCAGGCCTGACTCAACAAGGGTGGCCGGATTAATATCATCGCCGGACTCAGCAAGCTTCGCCAGACTGGCCAGGTTTATACCTCGGTACTCTTTACGGAATCGATTCTTGAAACCATACTTCGGCACGCGTCGCTGGAGAGGCATTTGACCTCCTTCGAACCACGCAGGTATGCTTGCGCCCGAGCGACTCTTCTGACCTTTGTCGCCTTTTGTCGAGCTGTGGCCGCCGTACCCCGAACCCACGCCTCTAGCAATTCTCTTCCTCTTGCGAGTAGCTCCTTTGGCAGGTTTTAAGTTACTCAGATCCATTGTCGTTGCCCTTAAAATTATACTTCTTCGACACGCACAAGGTGATCCACCTTCTTGATCATCCCGCGTATCTGAGGTGAATCTTCCTGTTCCACTGTCTGGCTAATTCTACGCAGACCAAGTGCCTTCATAGTCAGTTTCTGGTTCTTCGTTTTCCGAATCACGCTCCTGACCTGTGTAATTTTCAATTTTGCCATGGGTCGATACTTCTCTTATCCGTTGAACACCTGCGACAGGGATATTCCTCTTCGCTGCGCCACCCTACTCGGATCTTCGAGATTGTTCAGCGCATCAATGGTAGCTTTCACCTGGTTATGCGGATTACTTGATCCAAGGGACTTGGACAGGATGTCGTGGTATCCGGCACATTCCAGTACTGCCCGAACCCCACCGCCGGCAATAACGCCAGTACCAGGTGACGCCGGCTTGAGCAAGACGCGACCCGCATCCTTCTTCCCGATTACAGCATGCGGAATGGTGCCTTTATTCATGGGAACCGTCCGCATTTTTTTCTTTGCGTCTTCGGTACCCTTCGCAATCGCCGCTGCAACCTCATTGGCCTTGCCAAGTCCGCTTCCTACTCTGCCTTTTCCGTCACCAACTACGACAACTGCGTTGAAAGAAAACCGCCGGCCACCTTTCACGACCTTCGCAACCCTTTTTACAGCGACCAGCTTCTCGATGAGGTCACTGGGTGCTTCCGTCCGTTCTGCTTGTCTTCTGTTTCGTCCTCTTGCCATTGTTCGCCCTGGTTAAAACTTTAGTCCGCCTTCACGCGCGGAGTCTGCTAGTGCTTTTACGCGACCGTGATATCGGAATCCATTCCGGTCGAAGACGACCGTCTCGACTCCTGCATCTTTTGCACGCTGCGCCAATTGTTTTCCAACTTTGCCACTGGTTTCCGTTTTCGTTCCACCGGAAAGATCCTTATCAAGTGAGCTTGCGGATACCAACGTTGCTCCCTTCGAGTCGTCTATAAGCTGCGCGTAAATATGCTGACCCGAACGGAAAACTGATAGACGTGGCCTTTCCTGGGTTCCAAAAACTTTCTTTCGAATCCCACGCTTCACGCGACTTCGCTTTATTGCCTTAATGTTCTTCGCCATAAGATTTCCTAATTACTTGCCAGCAGTCTTTCCTGCTTTCCTGCGGACATATTCTCCAACGTACCGCACGCCTTTTCCTTTGTACGGTTCAGGCGGTCTCAGGCTACGAATCTTGGCAGCCACTTGACCGACCATCTGCTTGCTTGCTCCTTCAATAATCACAATTGCATTCTTTCCTCTCTTGGTATCTACTTCGAACGAGATACCATCAGGAGGTAAGAAATAAATAGGGTGCGAAAACCCAAGTGCCAGTTCCAAAACGCCTGCGTTCACAGCCGCACGGTAGCCAACACCGATCACTTCCAACTCCTTCTTATATCCGGTACTTACACCTGTAACCATGTTGTCGATCAGCGACCGATACAAACCATGCATGGCCTTGTGTCGCTTCTGCTCTGTCGGACGGGCAACCGTAATCTCACCGTCCTCGAGTGTAAGCTTCAACTCGGGGTTCACCTGCAGCGACAGCTCGCCTTTAGGCCCACTGACTTTGACAAAGTTGTTGTCACCAATATCCACGGTCACCTTTTCCGCAACGGTGATCGGCAGATTTCCAATCCGGGACATTCTAACCTCTACTGTTCAAATTCTGTTGTTGCTACTAATAAACGTAGGCAAGCACTTCACCGCCCACGTTGGCGCGTCGGGCTTCCTTATCCGTCATCACGCCGCTGGAGGTCGAAAGGATCGCGACTCCTAGTCCGTTCCGGACTCTCGGCAGGGAATCAGCGCTCACGTACTGCCTGAATCCTGGCTTCGAAACCCGCTTCAAACTTTGGATGACGGGAGATCCGCTAGAACCGTACTTCAGATAAATCCGGATCAGGCCCTGTTTGCCATCATCGATGTTGATAAAACGCTCAACGTAGCCCTTATCCACCAGGATCTGGGTCATCGCCCGTTTCAATTTGGAAGCAGGTACATCGAGATGTCGATGCCGAGCTTTCGCCGCATTCCGAATGCGCGTCAGGTAATCCGCAACGGGGTCTGTTATTCCACTCATAATCTCTTTGTTTTCTACCAGCTAGCTTTTCGCACGCCCGGTATTTTTCCATCCAGTGCCATATCCCTGAAAACCAGCCGTGACACTCCGAACGCCCGCAAATATCCTCGGGAGCGACCGGTGAGCGCACATCTGTTTCTTAGGCGAACCGGGCTTGAATTTCTTGGCAGCTTCTGCAAGCCTTCCCAGTCACCAGCCGCCTTAAGCGCCTTGCGCCGATCGGCATACTGATCCACCAATTTTCGTCGTTTGCGCTCTCGCGCCATCCAGCTTTTCTTAGCCATCTGCTATTCTGGTATTAGTTATCCCTTCGAACGAACGGCATCCCCAACGCTTTCAGCAATTCGAATGCCTCGCGATCCGTTCTCGAAGTTGTTACAAACGTGATATCCATCCCGTTTATGTTCGATACCTTATCGATATCAATTTCAGGGAAGATGATCTGCTCCTTGATGCCCAGCGAGTAATTACCTCGACCGTCAAAACTTTTGTCCGGCACTCCGCGAAAGTCTCGCACTCTGGGTAACGCAAGCGAAATCAGCCGATCAAGGAAATCCCACATCCGGAACCCACGCAACGTTACATGCGCTCCGATGGGCATTCCCTGGCGTAGCTTAAAATTCGACACACTCTTCTTCGCGTTGCTGATGCTTGGCTGCTGGCCGGTTATTGCCCGGAGCTCTTCAACCGCATCCTGGAGTAATTTCTTGTTGGCGATCGCTCCACCGACACCCTTGTTAACCACAATCTTGGTCAACTTTGGCACCTGCATCACGTTGCTGTAATTAAACTCTTTTGTAAGCCCGGCAACGACTTCGTTGTCGTAGTGCTCTTTTAGTCTTGGAACGTAACCCTGCATCTAACTTCTCGGATTAGCCTACTGGCTTAATGATCTAGTTCTTCTCCTGTTGAAACAGCATATCTTACCCAGCGTCTCTTGCCACTTTCCGGGTCAACGATCGCTTTGCGACCCACGCGAGTTGGATCTCCGTTAGAGTCGATGGGCATTACGTTGGAGGCATGTATGGACAGCTCCTGCTTCACGCGACCGCCCTGCGGGTTGGCCTGGCTCGGTCGCATGTGCCTAACACGCATATTGACGCCTTCCACAATCACGCGCTCCTTGGCGGGATAGACGACAAGCACTTTTCCCTGCTTCCCCTTCTCGTTCCCGCTAATCACGCGAACGGTGTCGCCCTTCTTAATGTGTAATTTTTTCTTGCTCATTGGATCTACAATACTTCAGGGGCTAATGAGACAATCCGCATGTACTGCTTGTCGCGGAGTTCGCGCGCGACCGGTCCGAAAATTCGAGTGCCGCGAGGTTCGCCCTGCGGATTCAAGAGTACGGCAGCGTTCTCATCAAACCGGATATAACTCCCGTCGTCACGCCGAATCTCTTTCTTCGTCCGCACGACGACCGCTTTCGAGACTTCTCCCTTTTTCACATTGCCGCCGGGAATGGCGCTCTTGACGGATACCACGATCAGATCACCAATACGTGCGTATCGCCGGCCGCTACCTCCCAGTACCCGGATGCACAAAACCTCCCGGGCCCCGCTGTTGTCAGCGACTTTTAATCGTGTCTCTTGCTGAATCATTTCTACTACTCAGTTGAAAATCTTACTTCGCTCTTTCGACAACTTCAATGAGCCGCCATCTCTTGTTCTTGCTGAGAGGTTTGGTCTCCATCACTCTCACGGTGTCGCCTTCGCGCGCGTCGTTCGTCTCATCGTGGGCCATCAGCTTGGAGGTCTTCTTGATAACCTTGCCATAGATTGGGTGCTTTACCTGTCTCTGGATCGAAACGGATATACTCTTATCCATTTTTGCGCTGGTAACCAGACCGACCCTCTCCTTTCTCGAACTTCGATTCGTTTCTTTCATATTCGTTGTACCGGCTTTAGGCCGCAGCATTTTTCTCGGTGAGGATAGTCGACAGCTTTGCGATTAGGCGCCGCTTCTCTTTTATCACCATCGGGTTCGGCAATTCGGCGATCGCATGTTGGAATCGCAGTTGCTGCAGCTGCTCCGACTCTTCTGTGATCCTACGCTCGATCTCTTCAAGCGCCAGTTCGCGTATTTCTTCTGTCGTCATTTCAGTTCTCTTTCCAATCAGGACGCCACATAATCGGGGCGCGTGACAATCTTGGTTTTAATAGGAAGTTTCTGCTGGGCGAGACGCATAGATTCATAGGCGAGGTCGCGTGGTACGCCGGCGCCAACCTCAAACATCACTCTGCCGGGCTTGACTACGGCCACCCAGTATTCAGGTGCACCTTTACCCTTACCCATCCGAACCTCGGCCGGCTTCTTGGTAATTGGTTTGTCTGGGAATATGGTGATCCACACCTTCCCGGTGCGTTTCATGTTACGGGTCATTGCAATTCGAGCAGCTTCGATCTGGCGGCTGGTAATCCTCCCGGGCTCCAGCGCTTTGATACCGAAGTCGCCGAAACTCACTCGCGACCCCCGCTGGGCCATGCCCTTGATCCGTCCTTTCTGCATCCGGCGGTACTTGGACCGTTTTGGCATTAACATGGTGTCTCTCCGTCCTGCTCGTGCTAGTTAACTCGATAATTATTTCTTGGCTTGTCTGGAGCGTCGCCCACGTCCGCCATCCTTACCGTCGCGATTGCGCCTTCCGCGTCGTCGCTCGGGTTGCATTTGTGTCATCTGCTGCCGCTGGGCCTGAACGTTAGGACTCAGATCTGGACGTCCGAGAATCTCACCGCGATAGATCCACACCTTCACCCCGGTCGTGCCGTAAATCGTGTAGGCTGTACCCTCGGCGTAGTCGATATCCGCTCGCAAGGTGTGCAGCGGGACTCTTCCCTCGAGGTATTGCTCCGTGCGTCCCATTTCTGCGCCACCTAGCCGACCTGAAACTTTTATTCTTATGCCCTGCGCGCCCATTCTCATGGCGGCCGTAATTGCCTGCTTCATTGCCCGGCGGAAAGACACCCGCCCTTCCAGCTGCTGAGCAATATTTTGAGCAACAAGGCTTGCATCCAGTTCGGGTCTTTTGATCTCGCTAATGTTGATCTGGATATCCTTCTTCGTCAGCTTTTTGATTTCCTCCCGAAGCTTTTCCACTTCCGTTCCGCCGCGACCAATTACAACGCCGGGTCGCGAGGTGTGGAGCGTCAAAATCACGCGCTTTGGAGTACGCTCGATTATCACCCTGCTCAATCCGGCACGCTTCAATCGCGCGGTCAAGTAGTTGCGTATCTCTTCGTCTTCCACAAGCTTTTCGGCAAAATCATTTTTCGCGTACCAGTTGGAATCCCAACCGCGAATGATACCGAGCCGAAAGCCTATCGGATTTGTTTTCTGACCCAAAGCTAAACCTCAGTGTGTGTAATGCTAGTCTTCATCTGTTTCATCCTGTGCGGTGCCGACTACCACCGTAAGATGGCTAGTCCGCTTGCGAATCCGCTGCGCACGTCCCCGCGGTGCTGGTCGAAATCTCCTAAACATCGGACCTTCGTCAACGCGAATCTCTTTTACAATAAGGGTCTCCTCATCGAACCGCTCATCCGAATACTTATCCATCAAATTGTGTACGGCCGACAGGATCGTCGACTTAACAGTCATGGTCACCTGCTGCGGCAGGAAGTTGAGCGTGTTCAGCGCTTCCGGGACGCGCTTCCCGCGTACAACGTTTACCACCGTTCGCATTTTGCGAGGGGAACTGCGTACATATTTTCTAACTGCTCGTGCTTCCATATCAATTGGCAATCAATGCCTCTTTAGGACTTCTACTATCTTCGTTTTTCTCCAGAGTGCCCACGGAACAACCGGGTGGGAGCGAATTCCCCAAGTCGGTGTCCAACCATGTTTTCGGTAACATAAACCGGTACAAACTGCTTACCATTGTGGACAGCAAACGTGTGACCGACAAACTCTGGTGTGATCATCGATGCTCGGCTCCAGGTTTTGATCACCTGCTTCTTACCGGAGCTGTTCATCGCGTCAACCTTGCGCTGCAGCTTGTAATAAACGAAGGGGCCTTTCTTGAGTGAACGTGCCATAAGCAGAATCGTAGTTCGTCTCGCTATTTCTTGTTGCGGGATCTGATGATGTATTTGTTAGAGGCTTTCTTCTTCCTCCTGGTCTTGTACCCTTTCGCCGGGACGCCCGACGGCGATCGCGGGTGCCCACCAGACGCCTTTCCTTCGCCACCTCCCATCGGGTGGTCGACCGGGTTCATTGCCACGCCCCTGGTCTTGGGTCTCTTGCCAAGCCATCGGGACCTTCCCGCCTTTCCGATATCGATATTCATGTGTTCCGGATTGCTGGTGGTGCCAATCGTAGCAACACCCTTTACCGGGACCATGCGGGTTTCACCGGAAGGCAACTTCAGGATCGCATACTTTCCTTCCCGCGCCGTGAGCTGGGCAAACGTCCCAGCCGATCGCGCAAGTTGTGCGCCTTTTCCGGGTTTCAGTTCTATCGCATGAACAAACGTACCAACGGGAATCTCGGATAAAGGAAGACAGTTACCCGGTTCCGGCGCCGAGCCGGGACCGTTGCTTAGCGTCATGCCTACTTTCACCTCATTCGGTGCGATGATGTAGCGTTTCTCGCCGTCCGCGTAAACCAACAGTGCTATCCGGGCAGATCGGTTGGGGTCATACTCAATGGATGCAACCCGCGCCGGGATGCCATTCTTGTCCCGCTTGAAATCGATAATCCGATAGCGTCGCTTGTGCCCACCACCCTGATGGCGAACCATGATCCGCCCGGTATTATTCCGGCCGCCCTTGCGACGAACTGGTCCTAGCAGCGACTTCTCCGGCGTCGATTTCGTAATTGTGTCGAAAGCGGAGACCGATCGGTGCCGTTGTCCCGGTGTAACTGGTTTAAGTTTTTTTACTGGCATAATTCTGGTTGAGGCTTAACTGCTTGTGCTTTGCGCCTCTAATCTAAACGTCTCCGAAAAAGTCTATTTCTTCGCTATCCGTTGTTAGCGTTACGATCGCCTTCTTGTAGGAGCTGGTCTTTCCAACAATGGGCCCGCTCCTGGAATTCTGCGACTTGCGCTTCCCGCGCACAATCATCGTTCGCACCGCCTTAATTTTTACGTCCGGATACTTCTCCTGGATCGCCTTCTTAATCTCCACCTTGTTCGCATCCTTGCGGACCATGAACGCATAATTGTTCGTCTCAATCATCGCGCTCAGCTTCTCCGTAACGAGTGGCTTTATCAACACGTTGTTTGCCATAATAAATCTCCCCGTTACGTGTACATGTTAGATATACTCTCGACAGCACCTTCCTGAATCAGTACAACGCCAGCATTCAGAATGTCGAGTGTGGATGCACTGGAAGCTTCACGAACTACAACTTCCGGAATGTTGCGACCCGACTGGTTTATTTCTGCCTGATTACCGTTCGTGAGCATCAAGACTTTCGTTCCTGTCAGATCATTGGCATCTAGAAGTGCCTGCAACCCGTTAGTATCCGGTTCGTCGTAGGAGAAGTCCTCGATCACTCGAATTTCTTTCGCCTGCGCCTTTGTTGCAAACGCCGATCTCCTGGCGAGCTTCTTGGTTTTCCGGTTAATCTTAAGGCGATACTTGTGCGGCCGTGGTCCAAAGATGGTACCACCACTACGACGCACTGGAGACTTTGCGCTTCCCGCTCGTGCACTCCCCGTTCCTTTCTGACGGTAAAGCTTACGAGTCGATCCCCTGGTCTCACCTCGTTCTTTTGCCTTGTGGGTGCCTTGCCGATTGTGCGCCTGGATCCGCCGGACATCCAGCCACATCACATGATCGTTCGGCTCCTGCTTGGCAATAGCGTCATCGATCGTTACCGATCTACCGGACGCTTTTCCCTCTAGATTGTAGACTTTTAATTTCATTGAATTCTACTCCGCCGCTTCGTCGTTTGAGTCCTCTTGCTGCGTCCTCTCTGGAAGTGGCGAGCCTGGCTGCTTGTGGAGTTCCACATAACTGTTGATGGCGCCTGGTACAGCACCACGAATAAGAATGGCCTTTTGATCAGGAAGAATCCGAACAACCTCGAGATTCTTAACCATGGCTCGAACGCCACCGGTCCTGCCAGCCATTTTCATCCCTTTAAATACGCGGGATGGAGTACTCGCCGCTCCAATCGAACCAGGAGCCCGCTGTCGGTTATGCTGACCGTGCGTCCTTCCTCCTACGCCTGCAAATCCGTGACGCTTAACCACACCCTGAAATCCCTTTCCTTTGGAAGTTCCGGCAACATCAATTCGTTCACCCACCTCAAACAAGTCTTCGAGGCCTACAGTATCGCCCAGGCCAACATCAATAGCGTCAAACTCTCGAACGATCCGCTTTGGTGACGTTCCAGCTTTGCCAAAATGACCTTGAAGTGCTTTCGTGGTGCGCTTCTCCTTCTTCTCGCCTGTTGC
Source organism: Rhodothermales bacterium (assembly GCA_965224105.1). Lineage (GTDB taxonomy): Bacteria > Bacteroidota > Rhodothermia > Rhodothermales > JABDKH01 > CBDCYH01. The sequence continues at coordinate 321,398 of CBDCYH010000002.1, forward strand.
TAATTGCATTGCCGTGTAGCCGTCGACCTCTTCTGTACGAATTTGAGTAACAACGTTGTCGTCAGCCTTTACAACCGTGCACGGAATACTATTGCCATCATCGTCGAAGATGCTGGTCATCCCTATTTTGACGCCGATTAAACCGATGCTCATTCTTGCACCTCTATTGAAGTCTCAGGTCCAGCTGCAACTGGCCTTGAAACGGAGTTCCCAAAATGGTATTAATCACCTGCGTGGTCGATGCATCGAACGTGATAGAAAGGTCTTCGTCTCCAGTGAAGTCGTAGCCGGTCGTTACCGTCGCTGCGGTACCACTTACAGAAAATTGAACCGTCTCTGTTTCGTTGTTCGATTGAAACGTCCCGGACGCGGTACCGTCTAGCACATTCTCGTTGTCGGAGTCTGCGAAAATGGTAAAGTTATCCGGTCGCGTAAACGTAAACGTGATCGCCTGATAAGTCGTATCGAGTCGCTGCCCCACACTGCCATCGCTGTCGATACCACTAATCACATCCCATTCGCCTATGAATAAGTTGTTCGCATCCGTCGATGGGCCGTCGGGTGTCGGATCGGAATCGCACGCCGACAAGCCAAGCAACGCTATGCTGGCAACCAGTAATATCAATATGTTAAACTTGCCTTTCACTATCCCTTGATTTCTACGTCGACCCCACTCGGAAGCTCAAGCTTCAACAGTGCGTCGACTGTTTTACTGCTAGTAGAAAGGATGTCAATTAGCCGTTTGTGACTTCTAGTCTCAAACTGCTCTCTGCTCTTTTTGTCAACGTGTGGACTGCGGAGCACGGTATAAACCGACTTCTTCGTTGGCAAGGGAATCGGACCACTAACTACAGCGCCGGTAGACTTTACCGTTCTGATAATTTTCTCTGCACTCTTATCAATCAATGTGTGATCGTAAGATTTGAGTTTGATCCGAATTTTCTGACTAGCCATATCTATGTAGTAAGCTGCGCCACGAGTCCGTGGCGCAATCTATTCTCTTTTTGTTAGTCGAGGATTTTGGTTACGACACCAGCGCCGACCGTCCGACCACCTTCACGGATCGCAAAGCGCAATCCCTCTTCCATCGCAACCGGCACGATAAGCTTCACCTTGAACTGCGTGTTATCTCCAGGCATCACCATCTCCACGCCCTCCGGCAACTCGATGTCACCCGTCACGTCCGTCGTACGGAAGTAAAACTGCGGACGATACCCTTTGAAGAACGGCGTGTGCCGACCACCCTCGTCCTTCGACAACACGTACACCTCAGCTGTAAACTCCTTGTGCGGCTTTACGCTGCCCGGCTTGCACACAACCATCCCCCGCTCAACCGCCGTCTTGTCAATGCCCCGAAGCAACAAACCAACATTGTCCCCTGCCTCACCGCGGTCCAGCAGCTTCCGGAACATCTCCACACCCGTCACCACCGAGTTTAGATTCTCCTCCTGCATTCCAATAATCTCCACCGGATCGCTCGAGTTGATCACACCGCGCTCAATTCGACCCGTCACAACCGTACCTCGGCCCGTGATCGAAAATACATCCTCCACCGGCATCAAGAACGGCTTGTCCATATCGCGTTCCGGAGTCGGGATGTAGCTGTCTACATGGCCCATCAGCTCCAGTACCTTGTCCTCCCACTCCGATTCTCCGTTGAGCGCCCCCAAAGCACTACCTGCCACTACCGGTATCTCGTCTCCAGGAAACTCATACGTGTCCAGCAATTCTCGCACTTCCATCTCCACCAGCTCCAACAACTCCTCGTCGTCCACCAGGTCCACCTTGTTCAAAAACACCACGATGTATGGAACCCCTACCTGACGGGCTAGAAGAATGTGCTCCCGCGTCTGTGGCATCGGGCCGTCGGTCGCTGCTACCACCAGAATCGCACCGTCCATCTGCGCGGCTCCCGTGACCATGTTCTTTACATAGTCCGCGTGGCCCGGACAGTCCACGTGCGCGTAATGACGATTCTCTGTCTCGTACTCCACGTGCGCCGTCGCGATCGTAATACCACGCTCGCGCTCTTCCGGAGCGTTGTCGATCGAATCAAACGAACGTATCTCGTTGCCTGTCACGCGCTTGGACAGTACCGTGGTAATTGCTGCCGTCAATGTGGTCTTCCCGTGATCCACGTGACCGATCGTTCCCACGTTCACATGGGGCTTGTTTCGTTGAAATGTCTCCTTCGCCATAGCTGGTGCTCCTGATTAGAAATACTAGGTTTTGACTATTAGTTGTCTTGTTTAAACTTCGCTCACGACGCCCTTGGCCGCCGATACAATTTCTTCCGCGATTGTTTTCGGGACCTGTTCGTAATGATCAAACTGCATCGAGTACAGAGCCCTACCCTGCGTAATCGACCGCATGTCGGTTGAGTATCCGAACATTGCCGAGAGCGGAACCAGTGCCTTGATAACTTGCGCATCTTGGCGCTGGGACATGTTCTGTATTTTCCCTCGGCGGCTGTTGAGGTCGCCAATTACGTCACCCATGTACTCATCAGGGGTCACGACTTCGACTTCCATGATTGGCTCCATGAGTGTTGGGCTTGCTTTGCGCGCCGCACTCCTGAACGCCATCCGACCCGCTACCTCAAACGAGAGCTGATCTGAGTCAACGTTGTGGAATTTTCCATCATATAGTCGCGCGCGGATGCCTTCGATCGGATATCCCGCAAGCGGTCCTTGCTCGAGCGCCGATTTGATTCCCTTTTCAACCGACGGAATAAATTCGCGAGGAATCGCCCCGCCTTTGATCTCGTCAATAAACTCGAAGCCGACTCCATTTTCGGTTGGGCCGATTTCCACATACACCTCAGCAAACTGCCCGCGACCACCTGACTGCTTCTTGTGGGTATAATGCTCATCCACAGTGCTCCGGATGGCCTCGCGATAGGCTACCTGCGGTTTACCAACGTTGGCTTCGACTTTGAACTCTCGCTTCAGTCTGTCAACAATGATCTCGAGATGCAACTCACCCATTCCGGCGATCAGTGTCTGTCCGGTTTCTTCATCTGTCGAGACTTTGAATGTCGGATCCTCTTCGGCCAACTTCTGCAATCCTGTGCCCAGCTTATCGGAGTCTGCCTTGGTTTTTGGCTCAATGGCAATTCGGATAACGGGCTCAGGAAAGTCCATCTTCTCCAGAACGATCGGGTGGTCCGGACTACAGAGAGTGTCTCCTGTTTTAATCGCTTTTAGTCCAACCGCCGCGGCGATGTCGCCAGCCTGCACCTCGTCAATATCCTCCCGGGAGTTCGCGTGCATAAACAGCAAGCGACCAACTCTTTCCTTCTTTTCTGTTGAGGCGTTAAGCACCTGCGACCCCTTTGCAAGCGTGCCAGAATAGACTCGGAAGAATGTCAACTTTCCGACGTACGGGTCCGTGGCAATTTTGAAAGCGATAGCGCTAAAGGGTGCCTCTGGGGTCGAGTCTCTGCTTTCCTCTCGATCTGTACGCGGTACAAATCCGGAAACTGCTGGCACGTCGATTGGACTAGGAAGATAATCGATAACTCCATCGAGGAGTCGTTGAACACCTTTGTTCTTGAATGCCGATCCACAAAAAACAGGAGTAATATCCAGACTTAGGGTGGCAGCGCGCACTGTCTCCTTAATTTCATCCCCGGTGATATTCTCACCTTCGAGATACTTCATCAGCAGCTCGTCATTATGCTCAGCGATCGCCTCGAGCAGATTGATTCGCCAGTGACGTGCGGCATTTTGCAAATCTTTGGGTACATCGATTTCATCCCAGCTTGCGCCCTGTGTCGAATCGTCCCAAACGATAGCCTTGTTTGTCACGAGGTCGATCACCCCTTTGAACATTTCTCCTTCCCCGATCGGAATTTGGAGAGGAACGGCATTTGCGCCCAGCCTGTCCTTCATCATCGAGACGGCACCCTCAAAGTCGGCGCCGGTTCGATCCATTTTGTTCACAAACGCGATGCGCGGTACGGCGTACTTGTTTGCCTGTCGCCACACAGTTTCGGATTGCGGCTCTACGCCACCAACTGAACAGAAAAGTGCAACTGCGCCGTCGAGTACGCGGAGCGATCTCTCAACCTCGACCGTAAAGTCAACGTGACCAGGTGTGTCGATGATGTTGATTCTATTGTCTTTCCAGAAGCAGGTTGTGGCAGCACTCGTAATCGTGATGCCGCGCTCTTTTTCCTGCTCCATCCAGTCCATTGTCGCGCCACCGTCGTGCACCTCTCCCATCCGGTGGAGTCGCCCGGTGTAGAACAGGATCCGTTCAGTGGTCGTCGTCTTACCGGCATCTATGTGAGCCATGATGCCGATATTCCGGGTACGAGATAATGGAATCTTTTTTCCAGACATCGCTTGTTAGAACCTGAAATGTGAAAAGGCCTTGTTTGCCTCGGCCATTCTGTGAGTGTCGTCTTTTTTCTTGATCGCGCCGCCTTCTCCCTTCGCCGCGCTTATCAATTCGTTTGCCAGCCTATTTGCCAGGCTCTTGTCATTTCGCGACCGCGCGTTTTGGATAATCCAGCGGAAAGCGAGGGTTGTCCGTCGCTCGGGTCGCACCTCAATGGGAACCTGGTAGGTGGCACCGCCAACTCGCCTGCTCCTTACTTCAACTAGTGGTGCAACATTGTTGACAGCCTTCTTGAACACTTCGACGCCAGGCTCCTTCATGCGCTCCTCGATGACATCGAAGGCTTTGTAGATGACCTTCTGCGCAACGTTCTTTTTTCCGTCCTGCATCACGCTATTCACAAACCGCGCCACGAGGACATCGTTGTAGACTGGATCTGGCGATACGATTCGCCTTTCGGCACTTTTTCTACGCATATACTATTTCTGTCGTATTGATTTCGTGCTTGTCGCTCTCGCGGTGCAAGCAATCGTTTCTACGATCGAGGTCTCTTGGTTCCGTATTTGGATCGTGATTGCATTCGGTCCTCGACACCGGACGTATCGGAGGCGCCGCGCACGATGTGGTACTTCACACCTGGAAGGTCTTTCACCCTTCCGCCGCGAACCAGCACGATGGAGTGCTCCTGCAGATTATGTCCCTCGCCCGGTATGTAGGCGATAACCTCAACTCCATTCGATAGTCGCACTTTCGCAACCTTCCGAAGAGCGGAGTTTGGCTTCTTTGGCGTAGTAGTGTACACACGCGTGCACACGCCACGCCGCTGTGGACAAGAGCTGAGAGCTGGCGACTTGGTGTTTTTCACCTTGCTCTTGCGCCCTTTTCGCACTAATTGCTGAATAGTTGGCACTACTTACCCCTAAAGGTCTCTTTTGTGAAGGAATTTGCGCTGGAATGCGCTGCTCAGGCTGAGCTCTACCCAAATTTTGGATAGCTGCCTAATATAAGGTTAGACGTGAAATGGGCGCAATTCGCTCTGTGAAGTTACCGCAGATTGGGTTGCGTGAAAAATCGAATCCGCCCTTTTTGGCCCTATTTCGAAGGGCTCCGTTAACACAGCATGTTCTTGAACGATATACTGATATATTCAGCCATATCGACAAACCTGTTTAGGACTCCGCCCCGTCCCCGTCTCCCCCTCCCTGGACCTCCGCTCGTACCTCGTCCGAGCCCGAAGCAACCTCCGCCTCCTCGCCAAGCTCTGCCGACGGAACGACGCTGTCCGCGGGTTGCACCGTGCCAGTGCCGTTAACCACGTACTCGCCAAACGGCCGCTCGCCCAATAGTTCTATCAGGTCCTTGGGTCCCAAAACCTCTTTCTCCAGCAGTGCCTGCGCCAACGCTTCCAAAAGGTCACGCTTTTCTGTTAGCATAGTGCGAGCCCGTTCTCGAACATCTTCGATCATCCTCTTCACCTCCACATCAATGAGATGGGCCGTCTCATCAGAGTAAGGCTTTTCAAACATCGGACTCTCAGAGGATCCCGATAGATTGAAACTTACGTACCCAACGCGTTCCGACATTCCGTAGTCAACGACCATCGCATATGCCATCTTGGTAATCGTCTCGAGATCACTTTGTGCGCCGGTTGTAATCCGACCAAAAACTATTTCCTCTGCTACTCGCCCGCCAATCGCCATCGTCATGCGATCATACAGGGCTTCGGTTGAGTACAGATAGCGTTCCTCTGGCAAGTACTGCGCATAGCCCAGTGCTGCCAGACCACGTGGTACGATCGAGACCTTAACAACGGGGTCTGTGTTCTCCAGGAACCAACCCGTAATGGCATGACCCGCCTCGTGATACGCAACAATCTTTTTCTCTTCAGGAGAGATAAGCTTGTTCTTCTTCTCGAGCCCAGCGATCATCCTGTCCGTGGCTTTCTCGAAGTCAATCATCTCGATGGCTTTCTTGTCCTCTCGAGCCGCGAGCAATGCTGCTTCATTACAAACGTTTGCGATTTCGGCACCCGCGAATCCGGGAGTCTGACTGGCCAACACAGCGAGGTCAACCTCTGGTGATACGCGAAGGTTACGCGTATGCACCTCGAAGATCTCTTCCCGCTCGCGTCTATCCGGCTTGTCGATCAGTACCTGTCGATCAAAGCGTCCTGGTCGAAGCAACGCCGAATCCAAAACATCCGGTCGGTTGGTTGCGGCCATAATGATGACACCCTTGTCTGTGTTGAACCCGTCCATCTCGACAAGCAGCTGGTTAAGCGTGTTCTCCCGTTCGTCGTTGGCGCCCATCATCATACCGCGACCCCTGGATCTACCGATCGCGTCTATCTCATCAATGAAAATGATACACGGAGCCTTCTCTTTTGCCTGTCTGAACAGGTCACGCACACGCGCTGCTCCAACACCAACAAACATCTCGACAAAATCGGATCCCGACAAGGAAAAGAACGGAGCTCCCGCTTCGCCAGCAACAGCTTTTGCCAGAAGTGTTTTCCCTGTACCTGGAGGGCCGACAAGCAATACCCCTTTCGGCAGCTTGCCACCAAGCTTAGTAAATTTTTTGGGCGTCTTTAGAAAGTCGACAATTTCGACAATCTCATTTTTTGCTTCTGCGAGTCCAGCAACATCTTCAAACGTTACGCGATGCTCACCCATGGCATCGAAGAGAACAGCTTTGTTCTTCCCGATGTTTAAAACTTGCGACGACGGATTCATCCGACGAAAGATCATAAAGAAGATGAGAATCAGACCAATCGGGAAGATCCACAAAAGCAACCCGTCGACCCAGTTCTCCTCCTGTCGCGAGTCGAACTTTACGGGAGCCAAACCGTCGGCTGTGGACGCTTCGGTATTGTAGTCTCGAAGGAACTGCGTCAACTCGTGATCCTCCGGTCGCACGGTGGTGAATCGGGTCTTCGCTTCTTCACCTGAGCTCGCGAGCAATTCGCTTCTTTCTTTTGCGAGCTTAACATGCTTGCCAGATACCGCAGCATCCGTATACGTTCCGACTATCCGCTTGTCGTTGATTACGACAATCTCTTCCACATAACCCTTCTCTACATAGTCGAGGAATTCGCTGTACTCAACAGCGTTCTGATCCGACGCTCCCAGCAGGGTGATCAGGTGCACCAGCAACGCGAAAGCGACAACAATGAACAGCCAAAAAGAAAGGGTTGGTCTCTTGTCGTTACGACGAATATTACGAGGCCGATCTTTGTTCTCTTTTTGCTTCTCCTCTTGGGACATATATCTAGCGGAAGGGGTTTACGGCGGTTGAAGCCGAACTGGAATTTGCCTGCATGGTTCCAAAACCATACCAAGCCTGTAAGTGTGTCAAAACGGCCGTCTGTTTCATTATCGTATCGGCCTTTCCGGGCAGATGTTACCCCGCCTGTCAGTAATCGAGATTGTAATCGTAACTACGAGTCGCGGCGAAGCTAGAATATAACGGGTAGCGACATCCGCACCCTTGCCGGTTCGCCCGATTCCAGGCGGCCAGCAACAAATCGAGCCGATTTGATCAGTCTTAACGCTTCTTCATCATAACCGGGACCGAGCGACGTTTTTACCGTTGCCTCGCCGACCGAACCGTCTGTTTCAACGGTGAACTCCACGAGAACTGCGCCTGACAACTCCTCACCCTCCTCAAACTCAGGTAAAATCCGGCTCTCCAGCAACTTCTCGATACCCCCGATCAGGACTGGCATTACAGCCACACTGTCGTACACAGCGCTTTGCGTTCCGTCCACCGCAACCGTGTCAGCATTCGCGGTGTCCGCGACCGTTTTTTCCTCCGTCGTATCCTCTCTGTTTCTTTCCGCAAGTCGCCGCTTTACATCATCGACGCTAAGGGGTTCTTCTGATTCATTTTCTTTAGGCGTTTCCGGTGGATCTGGCAACTTGGCCATTCGTTCTGCTTCTTTCTCCAAATTCTGCTCGGCCATGTTGGGCTCAGTTTCCTCTACTTCGCCTGCTATCGGCGTGTCAACCCCGGAGCGTATTCCGCGGTCTTCCCTCTCCCGCTCCAGTTCCACGCGCGGGGTAGACTTGTCCGGGACTGCAACTGAGTCAGTGTTAGCAACCGGGAGTTCTTTCTCAGGCTCGTCTTCGCTGCCCCGTCTTGCTTCAGCAAAGACGGCCGTTGCCTCGCGTGCAAAGTTGGCGTATGGAGAACCAGGATAGCGGGCAGACACGAGACCAAAGAGATCGTCTACGTACACCTCGAACAGGCCAGTGCTGTCGGCCGGCCGCATCCCCAACTCAACGAAAAACGAGTCTGGAAGATTTGTCTGAATGGGTTCGAGCAGACTTATACTATCAGCTCGCAGTGCCTCGCCGTGCACCTTGGCACCAGCAAGCAAATGCTTGGGAGCCAGCTCGGTCTCGGCAAACTGGTGCGACTTTATTAGAAATGAGTCCGCGAGGACATAGGTGGGACCGTTTAACTCCCATCGTTGAAACAGTTTGTCGTAGTCAACCCGAGCGGAATCAGTCAAGACGGTCCGTACCGCGACTGAATCTTCAACCGTGGAATCGAGAGCATCGGGAAACACCTCGAGTAGTTGTTCGCGCGTTGTTTCGGCTGCGACCGTATTGCCCGTGCTCTCATGAACCTCTGCAACCGCGTAGTATGCCCTTTTGCGAGCAACATCAGACCCACCTTCATCGATAACTTTATTGTACCAATAGAGGGCCGAGTCGGGTCGATTCATCGCCAAGAACAAGACGTTGCCAAGGTCATATCGCACTTCGGCCCGCTCTTCCAGCATTTGCAATCTTGCTTCCGGGTCTCGCGGCACGGCGGTAACGTCGACCGGTGGGAGGATATCAAACGGTAGGTCGTCTACGCCGACGACTTCGGCTGAAACCTCACCCTCAGGGTTTCCGTCGGCTTGCGCGGCTGCTTCCACAAGAGACAGGTATCGCCAATTAGGCGCGAGTGGACGCTGACCCCATACCTCAAAAAAGTTTTGCAGATTTTCCCGAACGATATTCAAGTCTTTGTGGAACAGGAAGCCTGCCTCTCCGGATGCAGATGACGTGGACCCGATTTCGGCAGCCTTGGTCTGATTAAACGACTCCCCCCTTTCGGAATTTTGGTTGGCACCTGCCTCGAACTGCTGTTTTATCCTTCGTTCCTCTTCCAGCTTGCGCTGTTCTTCAAATTCGATGGCCCTTTGAATACGGATCTCCTCGATCCGTGCATCAAACTCTTCTTCACTGAGTGAACCGAGAACCAGCAGTGAGTCAATTTCGACCAGCCTCCCATACACATCTGCGAAGCTGCCGAACGTCTCAGATAGCCCTTCAGCATCCGTGATCGCCCCGGGGGCGAAAGCAAAATCTTCGCGCTGATTCTGTTGTTGGTTGTTTCTTCCTCGCAGTTGAACCGACGCGGTATCAAAGTGCGCCGCAGCCCTGGTGAAATCCACCGCCACGTCCCGGTAGTACAACCCGAGTGCGTACTGTGCACGACCTCTGACTCCCTGAGTCAGCCTCTCGGAGTCGTAGAGAATTTCTTCAAACACGTCGGCCGCCTCATCAAATCGTCCTGCTGCATACAAGATGTTACCGCGTAGTAGTGCAAGCTCGGTTTGATAACCAAAATGTTTGTCATTTCGCTCCATCTTTCGAACGGTCCGGAGTGCTTGCTCGGGATCGACATACAGCCCTTCCATTTCACCCGCTTTGTAGGCTGCCGCGTACTCCAGTTCATACTGAGGATTGAATTTTGCTACCCGCCGGTACGCGTCCCTCGCTTCTTCGAAAGAGCCTCGACGTTCCAGAATTTGGCCGAGTAAAAACTGACCGCGTGCTGCAGCATGTTTATCTCGAGCCTTCGGCAGGGCGCTTGTCAACAATTCCTCTGCAGCGTCCCACTGACCCATCTTCAAGTGGGCTTCAGCAAGAACCAGTTCGGTTAAGGGTTGCCACCGTTTCCCAAGGTCTTCTTCGTCCAGCACGATCCTAATGGCAGCACTAGCTTCTTCGTAGTTGCCACTTGCGACGAGCGATCGCCCGAGCCAAAAGTGTGCTTCTTTTGACAAGCCCGTGCCTAGCTCAATGACCTCATTGAACTTCTGCTCGGCTGCTGAATAGTTCTGGGAGAAGAAATAGGACTTCCCGATTAACATGAGAGCGTCGTCGACCCACTTCGAGGTATCGTGCTTTCTCAGGATGTCGGCGCTCTTCTTTATCGCCTGCTCCAGGTCATTGCCCGCACCAACGGTCGGAAGCTGATAGATCTCCAGGTACCGATCCCGATCAATGGTCTCGGACCTGGTGGTAGAAGACTCTTCAGCCTTCTCAAACGACCGCTTGGCGTTGTAGTAGGTATTGTAGTACGCGGTGAAATCTTCGTATCCGCGCCCTACAAAAGAGGACGAGCTACAGCCTGCGATACCAAAGCAAATCACGATGGCGAGAAACGTTCGACCCATCACACCGAATAAGACAGAGTTGAAAAGTTGTATCCGTGCTTCAGAAACTATCGTCGCAAACTATTATTGCAGAAGTCGCCAAACTGATGCCCAGGCTCGGTGCCAGCTAGATCTGGGAGACGAGGACCATATTTGTACTTCCTTTGGCGGGTAACGGCATTCCGGCCGTCATCACAACCCTGTCACCGGCTTCAAGCAGGCCGCTATCCTTGAGAATAGAATTGACCAGCGAGATCCCCTCGTCAGTTTGACTTTGGAAAGGAATCAAAAATGCATTTGTTCCCCACAACAATCCCAGTTGGTTAACTACAGCAGCTGTGTCTGTGAACGCGTACAGAGGTACACTAGGTCGATGCCGGGCAATACTTCGGGCTGTTGCGCCACTCGCAGTCAGGCACACGATCGCTTTTGCTGCCGTATGCTCGGCGAGCTGGTACGCCATATAACTCACAGACTCGGTAATCAACTCATCCTCATCCGAACCCTTTGGTCTATGGTCCAGAATCATGGGGTCGTTGCTGTAGTGCTTTTCCGCGTCTTCGATGATTTCCGCCATGACCTCTACGACGCGAACCGGGTATTTACCTACGGCAGTTTCGGCTGACAACATCACGGCATCACTGCCATCCAACACCGCGTTTGCAACGTCACTTGCTTCTGCTCTCGTCGGCCGCGGATTGTCTACCATACTTTCCAACATTTGCGTCGCAGTTATGACTGGCGTCGCCGCACGAAGGCATTTTATGATCATCTCTTTCTGCAGACCCGGTACACGAGACAAGGGCATCTCAATTCCAAGGTCACCACGAGCGACCATTACGGCATCCGATAGCTCGAGAATCTCATCGATGACATCCACCGCCTCCGGCTTTTCGATTTTCGCAACAACACTTACATCTTTACCTTCTTCCCGAATAAGTTTTACGAGGTCTCTCACATCTGATTCATTTCTCACAAACGAAAGGGCAACTATATCAACGCCCATCTCAAGCCCAAATTTCAGATCTGAAATGTCTTTCTTCGTGAGTGAAGGCCGACTATTTACCATGCGGGGAAAATGAACACCTTTTCTCGAACGCAGCGGCCCACCAACTGTCACCTCCGTGTACACATCGTCTCCACGAATGTCGACTATCTCCAATTCGAGAAGTCCATCGTCGAGAAGCACTTTCCCTCCGACCGCGACGGCGGCGGCGAGGTCCTTATAGCTAATGTGAACTCTGTTAGCATCACCAACATCAAGAGGCTCGCTCGTTAGGACGAGTATCTGACCTTTATGGATGAGCACGCCTCCACCGGCCATATCCCCGACACGAATTTTCGGACCCTGGAGGTCCTGCATTATCGGTACACTCCTTCCAACTTCTCTCGCCGCTTCGCGTACGAGTTCGAGGCGCCTCTTGTGTTTCTCGTGGGTTCCGTGCGAAAAATTGAATCGCGCCACATCCATCCCCGCTTCAATCATCCTGCGGATGGTGTCTTTGTCATTTGATGTTGGACCAAGAGTGCAAACTATCTTTGTACGGCGAGGCATGTAGCGTGTGGTGGAATGGCGGAACGGAGTTTCCAAGTTACAACAAGCCTGTGTGCCTAGCTACGATATATCAGTATCTTAATACCAGCCAGCGGCAACTTCCGATGAAGATCTTCCAGGCCATTCTTATCGCATTTATAAAATTCTACCGCGCAGGGATTTCTCCATTCTTCCCGCCAAGCTGCAGATTTTCGCCAACGTGTTCTGAATACAGCATTGAAGCCATTCAGAAGTATGGCGCGACGAAAGGTTTGATCTTGTCGATACACAGAATATTGCGCTGTAATCCGTGGGGAGGCCACGGCTTTGATCCACCAGTTTGGTATTCCGAAAAAACTCGTAACGAAAACAGTAGACGATAACTTCCAGTGGGATATCAAGAACACAAAAAGAAGTCCGGGTCTCAGAAGGTTGAAGCGGCAGTAATCACCGTTAGCGATTCGCGGACGCGTGCCAACGATTCGAGCGGCGACTTAATCCAGGACCGCCTCGAAACCCACGGGCATGTTGTGTCTGTGAGACAGATCGTTAAGGATGAGGCCGACCAGATCGAGGCTGCACTGAAACACGCCACTGGATCCTGCGACGTAGTCATTCTCACCGGCGGAACGGGAATCAGTAACAGGGACTCGACGTTCGAGGTGGTATCTGCCAAACTCGAAAAGACACTCCCGGGTTTTGGTGAGTTATTCCGCATGTTGTCGTTCGAGGAAATAGGCGCAGGCGCAATGCTCAGTCGTGCAACTGCTGGTGTCTACAACAATTCAGTAGTCTTTTCCTTACCAGGCTCATCGAAAGCGGTCGAACTTGCGATGGACAGACTGATTGTCGATGAATTGTCTCACCTGGTCTGGGAAATCCTGCGCAGATGATTTTCGAATCGGGAGCAACCGCTATATTCTGGCATCAATCCAACTGCGCTGAATGGCGACTCTACGACTCTACAATAGCTTAACACGGCGGCTCGAAGATGTTGTGCCGATTGCACCTCCCGCACTCCGCCTCTACGCATGCGGACCGACCGTTTACTCGTACGCACACATCGGCAACTTCCGGTCCTTCCTTACAGCCGACTTAATCCGGCGAACCGCAACAGCGATTGGTCTCGAGCCTGTTTTTGTAATGAACATTACAGATGTTGGGCACCTCACTGAGGATGATGTTGCGGATGCTACGGGCGAAGACCGCATGCAAAAAGCGCTGCACTCAAAAGAAGGTGAGCGCTTTTCCAACATATGGGATCTCGCACGCTACTACACTGAGGCAATGCGGCAAGACTGGGCTGAGCTGAATCTGCTAGAACCGCATGTAATGCCGCGAGCGACCGAGCACGTTCGTGAACAAATCGAGGCGGTAAAAAATCTTGTCGATGCGGGCCACGCGTATGAGACAGAATCAGGCGTGTACTTTTCGGTAGCGAGCTTCCGTGACTATGGAAAACTGTCAGGCAATACAGAATCTGCATCACTCGATACGGCAGTCCGCGATGTGGTGATAGATACCGAAAAAAGGGACCCTCGAGATTTTGCTCTTTGGAAAAAAGATGACAAACATCTGATGCAGTGGCATAGTCCATGGGGATGGGGATTTCCTGGATGGCACATCGAATGCTCTGTTATGTCCGCCAAGTATCTCGGAGAAGAACTGGACATTCACGCGGGTGGAGAGGATTTGATCTTCCCGCACCACGAATGCGAAATTGCTCAGGCCGAGAGCGCCTCAGGAAAGCAGTTTGCTCGGCATTGGGTACACACAAGATTCTTGCACGTCGAGGGAGCGAAGATGTCGAAACGCGACGGCAACTTCTTCACGGTCCGGGACCTGGTCGCACCTCCCGAGGAAGGCGGCAAAGGTGCAGATCCTCTGGCCGTGCGATTGACGCTCATTTCCGGCCACTATAAGAAACCCTTCAATTTCACGCTCGAAACTTTACGTGCCAACATCAAACATGTTGAACGCATTCGAAAAGCACGATCGATTGTGGCTTCCGCATCAGAGTCCGGGGCGGATGATGGATTGTCGACCCAGTTGCCAAAGTTATACCAGCGTGCCCTCAATGCTATGCTCGACGACCTGAATACGCCGGAGGCCATCGCGGCGCTGCTGGAAGGGGTGAAAGAAATTACGAGTGCTGACGACAAGCTTACATCCGTTCAGGCTGCGCGTGAATTCCTGGCTGGAATGAATAGTTTGCTCGGTGTGATCAGCCACGAGAACGCCCGTGCGGCTACCACCTCGAAGAACGACAATGAACTTGCAACAACAGTAGAGGCGTTAATTGCAAAAAGGAAGGCCGCGCGGAACGACCGAAACTTTGACCTGGCCGACTCGATCCGAGAAGAGATCGAATCTCTTGGTGTAGAGATCAAGGACACGCGCGAGGGTACAACCTGGAAACGAACCAGTCAGGTTTAAACACCATGCCGGCGCCGGACTCATTCACACCGCTCGATTGGGGCTCACTCGAAGGGGGGCTAGTCCGCATGATGAGTCGCTTCCGCGAGGAGGGCATCCTTACCGGTTCGATGGCCGAAGACGACTTCATCAGAGAGAATCCGAATGCGGCCCTCCTGGGGTTGTTGTATGACCAACGGATGTTAGCAGAAGCAGCTTTCACCGGCCCGAAACGTTTGTACGACAGGCTCGGCCATTTGGATATGGCGGCGATTGCCAGGATCGACCCGGACGAATTCAAAACACTTTTTGCAGAAAAACCCGCAATCCATCGCTTCACCAACAAGATGGCCGACTATACGCAGGCTGTCGCGAAAATCATTACCGACGAGTATGATGGTGACGCCAAAAACCTTTGGGATAACCAGGACTTCAAGGAAATCCAAAAACGCCTGATTGCACTTCCCGGCTTTGGCAAGGCAAAGGCAATGAAAATGAAATACGTGCTTCACTACTTCGGATATCGAGACTTCAGCTAGATCATGAATAAATCATCCTGCCAACTTCTGATCCTAATACTTTTTGCACTTCCGGCTTCCAGTTTCGGTCAACAATCGGTCAGCTATGAAATATCGTTTGACAATGCCGTGCATCACGAGGCCCACGTTGAGATGACCGTGAAGGGAGTCCCTTCGCATGAGCCGTTGCAGGTGCGGATGAGTCGGTCATCACCCGGTCGCTACGCGATTCATGAGTTTGCAAAAAATGTTTATGCAGTGGAGGCAAAAACTACAAGCGGAATGGCGCTCAAAATCAAGAGACCCAATCCGTACCAGTGGGATATTTATGGAGCAAACGGTCAAGATGTGATTGTCTCGTACACCCTTTTTGCCGATCGGGCTGGTGGAACATATTCCGGAATTGATGAGACACACGCTCACCTGAATATCCCTGCTACCTTTATGTGGGCTCGTGGATTCGAAAATAGTCCTGTCAACGTTACGTTTATTCCCCGGGCAGATTGGAAGGTTGCCACACAACTTTTTCCGACAGAAGATCCGTTCAGCTTTACCGCACCGGACCTGCAGTATTTTATGGATTCGCCAACGGAGCTGAGCGCGTTTTCGCTTCGGTCCTGGGAAATCGACGGGGTGGAAATAAGGCTTGCAGTCCACCATGCTGGTACCGAGGCGGAGGTAGACAACTACGCCGAGATGGCGGAGAAGGTAACACGTGAACAGGTAGCTATATACGGAGAACTGCCAATCTATGATGTCGGCTACTACACATTCATTGCTGATTACCTTCCCTACATCGCTGGCGACGGCATGGAGCACCGCAACTCAACGATTATTGCCAGCACCAGACCATTGTCGACCGGGGCAAAACGAAACCTCGGAACGCTCTCTCACGAGTATTTTCATCAGTGGAATGTGGAGCGCATCCGACCAGCATCACTGGAACCCTTCGACTTTGAGGCCGCCAACATGTCTGGAGCTCTCTGGTTTGCGGAGGGTTTCACGAGCTATTACACGGGGCTTGCGATTCGTCGAGCCGGCATCACGACTGACGAAGAGTATGCCAGCTCACTAGCTGGCCGGATCAGTGCCGTTACGAACTTGCCCGGCCGGCAGTTCTTTTCGCCCATCGGGATGAGCCAGCGTGCGCCCTTTGTCGACGCCGCGGTCGCGATCGATCCCACCAGCTATCGGAACACGTTTATCTCCTACTACACGTGGGGGTCCGCGATCGGACTCGCGCTGGACCTAACCCTGCGGGACGAGTTTGGGCTCGACCTCGACGGATTCATGCAAGCGATGTGGAATAAGTACGGGAAGACGCAAATTCCTTACACGATTGATGATATTGAAACGACGCTTGCCGAATATTCTGGTGAATCTGCGTTTGCCCGTTCTTTCTTCGACAGGTACATCCGCGGTCAGGAGGTCGCCGACTACGGACGACTCCTATCGACGGTTGGGTTCGAGTTGCGGCAAGCCAACCCGGCGGCCGTTTATTTCGGTTCGTCGGTGCGAGACGAGGAGGATGGGGGCGTTGTTGTGAACCGTTATCCGTTCATCGGAAGCTCGTTCTACGTTGCGGGCGTTGATCGCGGTGCCATAATTGAAAGCGTGGATGGAGAGCCTGCCACGGAGGCACTGATGGAAAGCCAGAAGGCGGGCGACCGCGTAACTCTGGTGTTCACGCAACGAGGGCAGCGCAAAGAAACGCGCGTAGAGTGGACATCGGATCCATCCTTCGAGGTGGTCGCGATTGAGTCGGAGGGTCGGGAGCTATCGGAAGAGCAGCGCAGTCGCAGGTCGAGCTGGCTGGGTTCGCGAGCGGGGTACTAGCGTGCCGCGTTGGGTCGAAACATGGTCCAGGTCCTGAAGGCGTCTGCGACCATACCTGAACCGATCTCGGAGTAGCCGAAGTGTTTGTAGAGCTGTACGTTGGCAGGCGTTTCCGTTGTGAGTGAGACACCCCGCGAGCCCGGGGTCGATTCAGAAAGCTCGTGTGTTCGGTCGAGGAGAGCTCTGCCGAAGCCTCGGCCGTGATGAATTGTCCGAACGGCTAGCATGTCCAGATGGAGCCGCGGTTCGGGCGGATTAAACCTTTTGCAAACTGCATCGAAGTCTCCGTCCCGCGCTTTGGCAGCATCACCAATTTTTGCCCAGATCGATTCACGAATCGGGTCGAGGCTTTCCGGACTCTCCCGGCCGTCCGCAATTGCAATGAGCGCCACGCCAGCCATCTCATCCCCATCGAAAAGGCCCAAAACATGTTCCTCCCTTGCGAAACGCGCAAGGCAGTAAAAGGAATTTAGCTCCAGGAGAAAGGGGTGATAATTCTTTCCTGTTCCACGAAGTACATACTCAAAATACGGATAGCCCGTGAAGGCATCGGCCAGTACAGCCGCGGCCTCGGCGATCTGGTGTTCAGATAGCTGCTCGATTCGCATGACGCATGGATAATTGTAAGTACCGTCTCAAAATAGGAATCTGTCCGAAAACCGGTGGACGCTTGAGCCGAAATTGGCTATGGTCGATACAGATATTCAGTAACTAAACCGGACTATCTAATGGCACAACACGGATCGATTGGCACGCGCGCGTTGAGAGTCAGTCTATGGCTTGCTGTTTTTGTTAGCCTCTCCCAGTTCGTTCCAGACGTCGGGCTGAGAATCTTCTGCACGGGAAAATCTGCAGGTACGATAATGTTGGCTATGCCCGCACTCTTCTTGCTTTCGTTTGTGCCCATGGCCGCTGCAGCGGAGGTTGGATTTGCTAACAACCGCGACCGCATGAGTCGCCAGTCCTTTGCTGCATTCGGATTGTTGACAATAGTCGTTGTGCTGGGCTACTCCTACTGGGAACCATTCGTCTACCTCACGCAGATGCATCCGAGTGGTTACGCAGCGTTCCGCGTCTTGACGAGAGTCGTCGGTGGTGCAATCCTGACCGGGTTGTTCTACTGGGTGTGGTCGGGAAAAATGTCGCGCGGACACGAACCGGCGTCAGGCAACGGACTCCTGGATGGCGCAAAAGCAATCTAGGCTAAAGCAATTGGGCCGGGCAATTACGGTTGGCGTTATTCGCGTGTGCCCTTAGCCTTCTGCGCTGCTGATCAAGGCGCTCAGAAAAGGCCCCAGGATTCCTGATTGGGAGCCCCCGTACAAATTCCATCCGTTGACGATCCCCACCATCTCGTGTTGCGGAAGGATAAGCAAAAACTGCCCGCCGAAACCAAGCCCCGCCCACACCTGCGTATCCCCACGATCCAGCCTCCACCATTGCAGGCCGTAGTCCCATCCGTTCGGATATACATCATGCACCAACGCCGCCACCGCCTTTTCGACATACGCTTCCGAGAGAATCCTCTGGCCATTCCAAACCCCGCCATTCAGGTAAAGCTGGCCAATCTTGGCGAGCTGCTCCGCTTCCAGATATAAACCGCCTTCAGTGTCAGGATATCCGCGCGGTGTCTTCTTCCAATGGTAGTCATCGATCCCAAGAGGTCCGAATAGGTGCTCTTCTGCATATTCATCGATGAACTTGCCGGTGGCATGCTTGACGATGCCGGACATGAGGTGACTCCCGCCACTACTGTACGCCCATTTCTCTCCCGGCGCGGAATCAGACGGTTGGTTGAGCGTGAACTGGATCCAATCGTCGCTCCACTCTAGCTGCAAAGTGGTGTTGGTCGAGTCCATAGGTCGGTCCGTCTCGTGCCACTCTATCCCCGACCGCATCGTGAGCAGGTCCTCAAGGCTAGCATCGTGTACCCGCGGATCCACATTCGAAAGGTCGTAATCCGGAAAGAACGACAACAGCGGCTCATCAAGGTTTTTGATGGCGCCATTTGCAACAGCAATTCCAACGACCGTACTGGCGACGGATTTTGTAACCGACTGTAACGAATGAACAGCGCGTCCTTGATAGTACGGATGCGTACTCGGATGCAAGTAGTTGTACGGATCTGATTCTTCTTCGGCTGTGCTACAGGTGTTCGCACCACAACCTAGCGCGCTCGAATGTCCGACACTCACACTATCGTAGTTCTGGGGATAGTGTTTGTTAACGACCAGTTTGTTGTTTCGCACAACAACAAATCGATCGATCAATCCATACCTTCCGGCAACGATGTCGTTGTGCAAACCGTCGAGGGGTGACGGATTCAAACCCTCTGCAGCAGGGGAAGACGACGCCCACTCAAACGTGTCTGCAGACGACTGCTGCATTTCTGACCCTGATGAACACGCCGGGAGAATCAGGAGAAGGAGTGTGGCAAAAGCGAGCAGAGTATGCAGCGCAGAATGCTCAGACATGACGTTCACGGTGCTATTTTGGTGCTAATTACTTAGCACAATATAGACCGTACGACAAACAGACAAAAGTGCCCCTATACCCGTCCTTTTAGCCCTTTTTGGCAGCCATAGCTGCTCCGAGGACCAGGCCAGCCGCAACCCCAACCGCAATATTGCCCACTGCGACACCGATGCCAATACCGATCGCAAGGCCCGCGACCAAAGAAGGTGAGTATCCGCTTAATTTACTGGCTTGATCTGCCATCTCGTTGCTCCCGCGTAGTTCTTATTCATCTGACACCTTCCTCCATTCGACGTATGACACAATCGGATGTTACATCAAATCAAGCCCGGAGCGTGAACCAGGTCTCGCCAAACTCTTTTCCATTGATGCGAACGACCACCCTGTGTTTTCCCTCATAAAGCCTCCTCGTTGTCATCAACTTCATGGGGTGTTTTTTCCGAATTCGAATCTCCTGATTCTTTGTTGTCGACAACTGCTTAAGCTGAAAAGTTTTTTGCCCTCCCTTTTTCTTTCCTTCGGTAGCAAAGTACATCACATAATCTACCAGGAGGTCTTGCTTGCCTCCAGACGTGAACTCGCAAGAAAACTCAAATGCCTCACCCACCCTTACTGTTGCACCGAGCCTCGTTAATCTGAACTTATCGATCTTCGGGTTTGCCGGGCATCCCAACACCTTGAGGGCGTGAAGAGAGCCTTGCTTTGTAAGCGTGCGAAGTGAGTGGCGGGCGATGTAATCCATTTCTTCCTGCTGCTGCAACCCCTCCAATTTCCACGTTCGGATCAGGTCGATAGCCCGTTGTGGATCTTGCTTCGAGATATCGTTTACGTGGTTGGCCACGGATCGCGTTACGTACCTTGTATTGTCTGCATGTAGTTTTTCAAGAATGGGGATCGGCTCCCGGAAATCGATGACCAATTTTTGCGCCCACGGCAACTTTGGTCTGGTGCCTTCACTTGCCAATCTCCTCACATGGTAGTTCGCATCACCAGCACAGTCGAAAAGGAAAGCCATTGTCTGCTTTGGAAATTCGTTGATAAAAAAACGAATAGCATTTTCTGCAGAGAACCGTTTCGTCATTTCCCGCAACGCATTCAGGGATAGATCCAGATGCTCCTCCCTGCACCCGCGTTGGGCTACGTAATCTGAAAAGGGTGCGAGAATAAACTCGCCGAAGTCGTCATCAGTTTTATTCGGGTCTAGCTCAGGAGGAAGGGCGCGAACAAGAATCTCCACCGCCCTCGGGTAATCCGCGGGAAGAAATTCACCGAGCGTCTCACTCATATGCGAAATCCGCTGCTTCAGTTCGAGCGAGGGAAACGCAGCGAGAACTGTCGAGCAAAAGCCCGCCTTATCAAATTTTGGGTGGGCCGACTTTAATAAATCCGAGGCGTATCCAACAGATTCCTTGTTGAATAGATGGTCCTTAAGCGAAAACTTTGTCTTTGCTTTCAAGATTGTGTGACTTGAGGGCACGAGCGCGGAGCCATGCTGTTCGCTTCTTGTCAATTGGCCTATCGATCCAATGCAATATCGCAAACGAGCCAAGTAGAGCAAAGCCAATATTCGCTGCAAAGAGTAGGCCCACAAACCAAACAGGCTTTGACCAGTCCAGGTAGTTGTAATAAACCTCTCGCGGAATCCAATGGAAGAGGTAAAGAGGGTAAGCCCAGTTTCCAAGCATGCGATCCCAAGTTGTCGATGGAACGCGAACATTTCTAGCAATAAATGGAACCGCCAACAGGGCACAGACCAATTGAAAAAGGCCACCCCAGTGCCATCGGGGATCAAAAGATAGATTTACGTCACCACCTCTGCGCCAAACAAAATGCTTGAATTCGGGAATCAGAAAAGCGATCACTACGAGACAAAGTAAAATCGAGATGGAAATCGTGGTAGTTGTTCGACTTGGATGCCACGTGGACTTCCATAGAAGAGCTCCAGCCAAAAAGAAACCCCCGAACACCCACACTCTGGGTGTTTCCGGATACCCACCCGAAACCAGGAAGAGCGCACAGCCAAGTAGCGCCAGAACAACCACAACCGCCAGATAGTAGTGAGAACCACGAGTCGACATCGGAATTGCCGCAAGAACGACCGCAGCAACAACATAGAATTGCATCTCAACATCAAGAGACCAGATGGGAGGCAGCAGGAGATCACCAAAGGCTGATCCGATAATTGGCAGTTGACGGAGTCCCCACTGGACATGCCCACTCAATCCGACGACCGGCATTTCCAGAAAAAGCACGCCCAGAATTGTGCATGCAATGAATACCGGGGCCAAACGCCACCATCTGCTGATAACAAAGGTCCTGCGGGGATACAGAAACTTGCTGTATTTGGCGTCCCACATTCTCGCTATCCAATATCCGCTCAGGATAAAAAACGCGTAGACGGCAAAGTGACCCATGCGGACTGGCGAACTATGATGCAGGACTACTACCAATGCCAGTAAGAAACGGAACGCACCGGGGCCGTATGCGGGGAGGAACTTCATCTATGTTCAGGAACGTCAAGTTGGCCCGGATTCGCTTTTATCCGACCAATACCGTCTTGACGTTTGCGAACTCCCGAATCCCTTCCACACCTAGTTCACGCCCGTATCCCGACTGCTTGATCCCTCCGAACGGCAGCCGCGGATCGGACCGTACATACGTATTAATAGCACACGACCCAACGTCCAGTCTCAGTTCGGCGAGCTGCTTGCCGGCCTCTACGTCGCCGGTGAATAGCGCCCCTCCCAATCCGTACACGTTCGAATTGGCAAGGTCAAGAGCGTGGCGGGTATCTCTGGCAACGATAATCGAAGCAACGGGCCCGAACAGCTCCTCGTCAAACGCGGGCATGCCGGGTACAACATCCGCCAGTACGGTGCAAGGATAAAAGAAGCCCGGCCCCCCTTGAATACTCCCACCGAGCAGCACCTTCGCGCCAGCCTCCCGAGACGCCTCCACCTGTTTGTGTAAGATAACTCTGAGGTCATCCCTGGCGAGCGGCCCAACATCGGTTGATTCAACAAGCGGACTCCCAACAACCTTCTCACGCATCATCGCGCAGCACATCTCCGTAAATTCCTGGCTCACGTTCTTAACGACGATAAATCTTTTGGCTGCAATGCAACTCTGCCCGGAGTTTATCAGACGGCTGGTGATGCATGCTTCGACGGCAGACTGTAGTTCTGCATCCGCCAATACGATGTACGGATCAGAACCGCCCAGCTCGAGGACTGTTTTCTTCAGATGTTTCCCGGCAACGGCTGCGACGGCCTTACCCGCGCGGGTACTGCCCGTGAGCGTAACGCCACTTACACGACCGTCCGAAATAATTTTTGCAACGTCATCATTCCGAACGAACACAGTAGTGAAACATCCCGGCGCCAGTCCAGCATCGTCAAACACGGACTCGATTGCGCGCGCGCACCCGGGTACATTGAGTGCATGTTTCAAGATGAGGGTATTCCCGAGGAGAAGGTTGGGAGCCGCCACACGAAATACCTGCCAGAACGGAAAATTCCATGGCATAATAGCGAGGAGCACCCCGATCGGGGAATAGCAGATGTAACTTGAGGACACATCAGTCGTCACAAATTTTCTTGCGAGGAGTTCCTCCGCATTCTCAGCGTAGTAGCGACAAACCCACGAGCATTTTTCTATTTCTGATTTCCCCTGTCCAAGGGGTTTGCCCATTTCGCTGGCCATGAGCAACGCCAGTTCTTCTTTTCGTCGATCAAGGGAAGCACTCACTCTCTCGAGCATGGCGATACGTTCCTTCAGCGCCGTTGTCCGCCACAAAGCAAATGCGGACGCAGACGACGCGAGGCGATCATCCACCTCATTGGGTGTGTGCAGACGGATGGTTTCGACAATAGCTCCGGTTGCCGGATTTACAGAGGAAATGGTCATTGAGCTTGCCATAAACGATATCCGAGCTGGCGATTTACTTGTGACCCGTATAGTATGGACTCCCGTACTCGAAAGCAGGTCGCCAGCCGCTATTTGAAGGATTACTGTTTCACACCGCCGTTATGCCCTGAATAAGAGAAAGACGTACAGTAATTTCCGACCAATCGCCTTCACGAGCCAGAAATTCCTGAACGCATACCGAGAAACTAATTGAAACGACTTTTCGGAATTCTGTTTGTTTCGCTACTGTCCATCCAGACTGGATATGCGCAGTCGGGTCGGATACAGGGTTTTGTCAGCGAGGAAGGCGGCGCGCCTTTACAGGGCGTGAACGTAATTGTCACCCTTGAAAGCGATTTGGTGGCGGGCACAACGACCGACGGAGACGGGTTCTTTGTGTTGAACAGATTGCCGTCTGGGACACTGACCGTTACATTTTCGTTTGTTGGGTTCCGCAGCCACATTGAGCAAGTCGAGGTCGATCGCGCCAAGACAACCACGGTGCGGGTGACACTAGTTTCCGCACCGACGGAGTTTGACGAACTGGTCATTGAGGCCGAGCGTGAGGGGGGCGCGACGGTCAACGCTGGCGTGCAAACAGTCGTCCCAGCGGACATCGACAGGTTGCCAATGCCCGGAGTAAGCGGTGACCTGATAGCTGTCCTGCAGTCGACTCCAAGCGTCGTGACGTCGGGGGATCGCGGCGGCCAGTTATTTATTCGCGGCGGCGAGCCATCTCAAAACTCCGTTCGCCTCGATGGCATCGAACTTTTCCAGCCGTTTCACATCCTTGGCTTCTATTCCGCGTTCCCATCGGAATTGGTTAACAGTGCCAACGTATATGCAGGCGGATTTGGTGCGGAGTTCGGGGGAAGGATCTCATCAGTTATCGATATCACGGCACGCAACGGAAATAAACAGCGTTTCTCGGGATCGGCTTCTGTCTCTCCGTTCCTTAGCACGCTACACGTAGAAGGTCCATTGATAAAAGATCGCGTTTCGATAATCGCGTCTGTGCGCGAGTCATTGGTTAAAGATGTTGTCCCGAATCTATACGGACAAAAACTCCCGTACAGCTTCGGGGATCAGTTTGTAAAAGTGCATTCGAAAGTTACTCCGGGAATTGATCTGTCAGCAACGCTGATACACACACATGACCACGGTGACATCGCGGGTACAAAGCGGACGATACTGGGCGACGTTGACAACCGCGCAAATGTAGACACTTCTGAGGTAGCGTGGCAGAACCTTGGTGTGGGCGGGAAGCTTGTGCTCCAACCCGGCCGATTGCCGTTCCGAACAGAAATAACTGGCTCTTACTCAGAGTTGACGACAGATCTTGGTACGCCGGGTATCCCGGAGAGATCGGCTTCGGTTGGCGGTTACGATCTATCAGCGCAAATCCAGTATCAACTTCGGCGCGCACAAGTCGTGGCCGGTGCATTCACCCGTTCGACCGATCTGTCGTACTCACTCTCGGGATTCTTCCAGGAGGTGGCAGACATCGACTCGGTTACCGTAAACGAAGCGGGAGGATTTGTTGAGCTTGGGGTCCAACCCATCTCGCGCCTGAACGTTACGGGCGGCCTCCGCTTTCATGCGTATCCGAACAGCAGCAGCGCGACCGTAGAACCAAGGGTTCGAGTTTCTACTCCGTTTGAATTCTCGGGGGTTAGCCAGGTAGTAAGCGTAGCCGCAGGTGTCTATCACCAGGGTATGGTTGGACTGACCGACGAGCGCGACGCAGGCAACATTTTCACCGTTTGGACAGCGGCGCAAGAAGGAGAAAAACTCCCCGAGGCGACCCACTTGCTCGCTGGTTGGCAGGGTACGCTGGAAGTGCAGAATTCGTTCGTGGTAAAAGCGTCAATCGAAGCCTACCACAAAGATCTGAAGAATCTGTCCGTCCCCGTCTGGGATGCGTTTCCGCAGTTTACCACCGCGCTCCAGCAGGCGAACGGCACGGTTAACGGCGTTGACTTTCGCGCCGAGGTCACCCTGCCTTCTTTCTACGGATACCTTGGAATTGGACAGACGGCAACGGAGTACACCGCCGCGGAAGGTGTGCAGTTCGGACAATATTATGGTGAGTCGCAATTTGCTTACACTCCTCCCCATGACCGACGGACTCAGGTCAATGCAGTCGGACGGTTAGATGTGGGCGACGTAACGCTCACAGCGCAGTGGCAGTTCGGATCCGGACTACCGTACACGCAGGCGGTAGGATTTGACGACTGGATTTATTTGACAGGGCCCGGTACCAATCTGCTTGAAACTCCCGGCCAGGAGCGTGTCTTGTACGAGGCTCCGTATTCGTCCAGGCTCCCCGACTACCATCGGCTGGACCTTTGGCTTGAGCGCAAGTTCAAAACCGACAGGCTCTCGGGGATGATTCGCGCAGGTGTTGTGAACGCATACAACCGCGCCAACTTGTTCTATTTTGACCTGTTCACCTTGAACAGGGTTGAGCAGCTGCCCGCAATGCCATCAGTAGGCTTCAAGCTCGAGTTTTGATCATGCACTACCCAACTTGCAACAATCGATTCGCTCTTTTCGCACTGTGTGTTTTTGTCGTTGCGGTAAACCTCGTCGGATGCGACGATGAGACCATTATCGACCCCTTCTCCGACCGCGACGCGTATTTCACCATCTACGGATACGTAGCAACTGGAGAGCAGCACCTGGTTCGCATTATCCCCATAAGGAAACAACTGGAGCGAGAAACAGAACCCACTTCCCTCGATGTAGAGGTCACGACTACTGCTCTTTCTACTGGAGTAACCCGCGAATGGTCGCAAGTATTACCCCGACTGGAAACGGGCGAATTTGGTCTGCGATTTCCGGATAGCACGTTCGGTCACGTTTTCACATCGACCTTTGCACCGGTTGTTGGCGAAACGTACGAGATCCAGGTCCGCGGTCGGGACGGTGAAACATCAACGGCGCGATCTACTATCCCTGGCATTTCCAAACCTGTCCGAGGCCCTATGCGCGTTGTTGGCGACACGGTGTTCCAAACGATGCTCTGGCCTAATCTGACCAAGGCACCTGCCGAAATCCTTTCGGTTTACAGACTAAGTGGGCCGATTTTCAAGCCGGAGATCCAGGTGCCCGCCGCACCAGTCTTCCACACGGGAGAAGGTCGACTCACTGATGACGGCTGGGAAATCGAGATCAACTTGAATGAGGATGTCGCGGCAGTAAGGCGATACGTGATTGCCAATCTGGACTTTTTTTCGGATTTCTCGTCTGTTGAGGATCCGCTAAACTTCCCACTTGGCCTTGAGGACATCCGCATGCGCGCCACGGTTGGCGACAGTGCGTGGACGTTCGTCTCGAATAATCCGCAATTCAATGAGCTTGCCCAACCCGGCGCGGCCTCGAATGTGCAAAACGGGTTCGGATATTTCGGCGCGCTTGCAACCGAGGTCGACACCTGGCTCATCCCCGATGCGACGATTCGGCAGCTAATCGGATTCAGTTTCTGATACTTCGAGTTAGTGGTTGATAGCCCTTCGCCGCCGAGAATAGTGGCGGATCGTAGTACTCGTACCAGGATGTACGTATTATATAGTCCTCCTGGGCCACCCTATCGCCGATTAACGAATGCGCCCGAATACGTCTGCACGAGACTACAACGCGCGTCCAAAACTACCCATAATGGGCTTTTTTCGACGTCGGTTTGGTTTTTGCAGCCAGAGTCGCGCTATGCAACGGTCAATCACACTTACTTTAGGGTTTGCGGTCGCCATCCTGTTCGCAAGTTTTACCGGGAGGGCGTCCGCTCAGGACGGGCCCGACCTGGGGGAGCTCGTTGAGCTTGCCATCAAACATGGAGACGCCCACACGTTGGAGAAGCTGTTCGGTAATCGCGTCGAACTATCAGTTCTCGGTTCGCGAAAATCGTATAGCCGGGCACAGGCAAAGTATGTCTTAGAGGAGCTGTTCTCAAATTGGAATGTGCAGAGTTACCGGCGGCTTAGCGAATCCAGGAATCGTCGGTCGTGGTTCATAGAAAGTCAGGTTGAGATGCAACGATCGTCTGCCCAATTCCGTGTTTTCTGTCGGATGCGAAATACCGGTGGTCGCTGGCTGATTAAGGAGTTGTGGATCACCGAAAAGCGATAAGAGCTATATTGATCGCATGGCCCGCAACTATTTCCTCATCCTCGGGGCTCTCCTCGCACTAGTTGCAATTTCTTTTGTCCTCGGTGCACTGCAAATTAGCACGTCCACCTCTCGGGCCGATGAAATCGTTCGGCAAACAACGGGAGAGTCGTTCGAGACGATACGGAATTCGTACGACGACATTGAGTCGCGGCTCATAGCATCTGCGAGACAATTAGCGGAATCGGGCGTAGTCGTCGACGGACTCCGCAACCTCGATTCTAATGGTGCTGCAGGCGCACCGCTTGTTCGCTTTTTTTCCAGTCTGCAACCGGGCGACCGGCAGTCGATCGAACTCTACACCATTGAGCCGAGACTTGTGGCCTGGAACGGATTCAGTATGCCGCTCGATGCCGCACCATCTTCGGATCAGTTTCTTGATAGTTATCAGCTTGCTATTGCGACGGACGCGGACAAGCGGAAAGCACTTGTAGCCTGGTATCCTGTTCGCGACGGACTGCGCGTGCTCGGCGCCGTTCGTGCAATGTTGTTGATCGAGTTTGATGCACCCGTTCAGAATCAATTCCTTAAAGACTATTCGTGGACGTCTAAGTGGCGGCGGCTCACATCTTCGAGAATAACATATCATTCGGACAGTGCACCCGAAACCTCCGAGGATCGCATGCTGCTGCGTTCATCCGACGGATCGATCCTTGGCGAACTCGAAATCCAGCACCGAGACTTCGACAACATCAAGCGCGAGTTACAGGTTCGTGCCTTTGATGTCACCGCCTTCTTCATAGTCCTCTGCATGGCCTGGTTTTTAGTCGGATTAGCCTACTGGCTACGCTATAACGACTATTCATGGCTCACATTCATGTTACTTGCCGTAGCGTTGGCGCTGGCACGGTGGGCGTTAATGGCGCTCGATGTCCCCGGGCGATACCAAACGGGACGCGCGCCCCTCTCCCCCCTGTTCGACCCGTCGCACCTCGCTTCAGAATTTGGTTTCGGACTGATGCGGTCGGCCGGTGACTTCCTCATCTCGGCCCTGTTCGGTCTGGTTTTCTCATTTGTTGTCGCCCGCGTCCTGGGTCGAAGAGCAACTGCCATTCGAAATCATGAACGATCACTTTTCCACCGGGTCGCTGTTGCAGCTGTAGGATTTGCGCTAGTCTTCGAACTTGTTTTTCTGCTCGCCAAGACATCACAGAGAGTTGTAGTGGACAGCACGCTAAATCTGTTCGCTCTAAGCGGTCTCCTGCCCAGCCCCCTGGCACTCCTTGTATTCGCCGCCACGTTGATCGTCGCCCTGTGCGTGGTAATCACCTCATCAGCAATAATTCGCTACGTCTCGATTACGCTGGGAGGTGCAAGGCGGGCGTCGTGGAGATCAGTGCTATTCGCGCTTGCCATCGCGGTCGGTTGGGTCTTCGCACGCCTTAATCTTACGGCGTACCAGCACCCGACCGGACTGCTGCTCATCATTTTTATCTCCCTGGTTTTGTTGGCAGCACTTGGTGCAACTTACAAAGGCTCGTGGACGGCAGCACTTACGATTAGAAATGTCCTTCCGGCCATTTTCATACTCGCTGCGTTGGTCTACCCGTTCCTCTACAAAGGCCTGGACCTGCAAACCCGATCAACGATGGTTGATGCAGTGGAATCGTTCGACCAGGGTCGGGATGCGCGAACTGTTTTTGCACTTGAACGATCACTTGTCGCCGCTGCGGAGGATGAGGCGATTCTTGCCGCATTGGATCCTGCCACAAACGTAAACGTGGACTCCGTAGCGGCCGCGTTTCTGGTGCAGTCGTTTGCCATATCCATTGACCAGTACAATCTGAGCCTTGTGCTTGCGACAAACGATGGGGAAATCAGGGGAAGGTTCTACGAGTCACCGCTGATTGTCGCCACGTCGCAACTACGATCCCAGGAAACGGAGGACTTCAGCATTGCAGTTGCGATGTACGAAGAGAAGGGTGCGGACGAGCCGCTTGTCGAGCTTGTGACAGGAACGAAAGAAAGAGATCGGTTTGTCTATCAAGGAATTGCGCGTGCGAGGAATCCCGATGGTAGCGGTGCTGGATCGATACTGATTAAAGCTGAGCCGAGGCTGTACGTTGCGCAAGGGACGACACCCTTCCCCAAAGTCCTTGTACCCTCAAGTGTTGTAAGCGGATTCGATCGAAATATTTCGCTTGCGGAATTCCGGGACGAATTTCTTGTTCGAAGTACCGGACAGAACTTCGGTAGATACCGGCTCGACCCGGATGTCAAGACGGAACTCGACACCGCGGAAGAACACTGGCAACGGGAGAACATCAAAGGAAAACTGTACTTAACGTATTACCGGCGAACGGTTGACGACACACGGGACATCCTGCCAGCGTCTGTTGGCTCGAGCACCAGTATTCCCGTGGTTGCGGCGCGCGTACCGGCTATAAATATCTTTGACCACCTCTACTTCTTGTTGAGGATTACAGTCGCTGGAATTTTTCTCGCCATTCCGGCTTTTATCATGGGACTCTTTGTTCAGATGCACGTCCGTCGGGATGACGCGAGTCGCGTGAAATTTCGCAACAAGGTGTTGAATGCATTTTTTGCGGTTGGTATCGCGACGGTTACGGCAATGGCGGTTGTTGGGGTGAACGTTATCACAGGCGAAAACGATCGCGCTGTTCAAAGCTGGCTGCGGCAACACCTCGAGCGAGTCGAGGCGACGCTTGCCCAGGAATCAGTCACCGGTGAGCTCCCCTACCGGGCGCTTGAACGTGTCGAGGTCGATTCGCTTGCAAGCCAGGTGGGCCTGGACCTTAATATCTATCGTGGAACCGCACTTGAACAATCCAGTCGGCCTCAACTTATCCGCGACAGGCTCATCAGCGAGAGGCTGCCGATGGCAGTATACCAGAGTTTGTATCTGGACGGCTTCCGATTCGCCAGCACCAGCGAGCGGTTGGGCTCGTTTTCCTACACTGCAGGCTATCGGGCCTTCCCCGATGAATCCGGTAGGCCCAGGTACGTCGTGTCGGTACCCACTCTGCCCGAACAAGAACGGATCGAGGAAGAGCGTGCCCGCACCGTAGCATATTTGTTTGGATCGCTTCTCCTGCTGGTCCTGGTGGTGATGATAACCGCTTCGCTGCTCGCGAACGCCCTTACGCGGCCGATCGGCAGGCTCCGAGAAGGGCTCGAAAAAGTTGCCAAGGGTCGGTTCGAACGAATTCCCAGCCTTGAGACGCGAGACGAAATAGGTGAACTCGTCGACTCGTTCAATACGATGCAGGACGAGCTTGCAGACAGTCAGCAGAAGCTTGCGCGACAGGAACGCGAGCTGGCCTGGCAAGAGATGGCGAGGCAGGTTGCGCACGAGATCAAGAATCCGCTCACGCCGATGAAGCTTTCGATCCAGCATCTTAGACGAGCATTCGGTGACTCGCGCCACACCGCATCCGAGGAGTTTAGTCAGATGTTCGACCGCGTGACGACTACGCTAACCGAGCAGGTGGACGCGCTAGCCCGGATTGCAAACGAATTCTCATCGTTTGGTAGAATGCCCAAGCGGGAGTTAGACCGAGTCGAGATGAATGCCGTCTTGAGAGGAGCTGCGGAGTTAATGCGAGCCGAGGTGAACGCGACGATCTCACTCGACCAGGCACAGACGGAGCTGGTGGTGAGTGCTGACAAACAGGAACTACGTCGCGTCGTAATTAACCTCATCAAGAATGGAATCCAGGCCGTGCCCGAAGGTCGGGACGGAAAAATTGAGATCCGCACATCACGCGAGGAAGCGGATGGCGTTCCGTTTGTTCGGGTTGAGATATCTGACAATGGTTCGGGAATTCCTGACGATATTCGCCCACGGATTTTCGAACCCAACTTCTCGACAAAGACCAGCGGTACGGGGCTGGGGTTAGCGATTGTTCACAAGACCGTGGAGGAGCTTGGCGGATCCATCGACTTTTCCACCGAAGCAGGATCAGGAACAACATTCTTCTTTCTGCTACCTCTGTTAAGCGAATAGAGTAAGAATCCGATCCCCCATTTTCGTGCACGTTTGAATATCGTACATGCGACGGTATCTTTGTGCCGAGTTGCGTACCCGAGGGATCGAGACAACGTTTATGAGAGTCATTGTTATTGGTGCTGGTGAAGTTGGCTACGACGTGGCACGAATGCTCTCAAAAAAACAGCATGATGTAGTTGTCATCGACATTGATGCTGAAGCGCTCCAATCGGTTGAGGACCGGCTGGACGTAATGACAATCCTGGGCAACGGCACATCGGCCTCGGTGCTTGAAAAGGCTGGGGTTGCCAGGGCGGACCTGATGGTTGCCGTGGCCGCGATAGACGAAGTGAACGTTATCGCGTGCATGATGGCTGACAGGCTCGGTGTCAAGACGACTGTCGCCCGGATTAGATCGGGCGAGCTGACCGTCGAAGACGGAGTTGTAAGCACTAAAGACTTTGGGATCAACCTTGTAATTCATCCTGAAGACAGTGCCTCGGCAGAAATCGTTCGTCTCATTAAACGATCCAGCGCAACGGATGTGATTTCTTTTTGCGACGAGCGTCTGCAAATAATAGGAATGCGGCTCGACGTTTTGTCTCCGGTTCTGGAAATGGATCTGGACACGCTTGTGGAAAGTAATCCTACTATCCCTTTCCGAATCGTAGCCATCGCACGAGGAATCCGAACGATTGTGCCAACCGGCAAGGACAAGCTTCGCTATAACGATCAGGTGTTTGTGGTTGCCCGCCCGAAAAATGTCCCACAGATCATTAAGATGATGGGCAAGAAGGAAGGCAAACTGCACGAGGTTATGATCCTTGGCGGCGGTGCAATTGGGGAAAAGGTTGCTGCGCAGTTGAGCAAACTCAAAACGAAGAAGGTTAAACTTATCGAGCCGAATGCCGCAGAGGCGGAGCGGTTGGCGGAGCGGCTCGACAACGTTCTAGTGCTAAAAGGACAGGGAACGGACATCGACCTTCTGGCCACTGAAGGTCTTGCCGAGATGGACGCTTTTGTGGCTGTGCAAGATGACGAGGAGAGCAACCTGGTAACCTGCCTCCTGGCGAAACACCTGGGCGTAAAAAAGACTGTTGCACTTTTATCCAAGGGCGCCTACATCCCGATCAGCCAATCGATTGGTCTGGATGCAGCGGTGAATGCCAAGCTCGCGGTGTCGCAGGAAATTCTCCAGTACCTGCGCGGAAAGCACGTACTTAGCGTTGCCAGTATTCCGGGAATCGATGCGGAGATGCTTGAGATAATTGCGCAGCCCGGTTCGCGCATCGTGGGTAAACCACTCAACGATGTCAAGATTCCTCGTGGCATACTCGTCGGCGCGAAGTTTGACGGCAAGAAGGCGCAGATTGCAACGGGTGATACTGTGATCGAGGCTGGCTCATCAGCATACGTATTTGTCATGCAGGACAAAATTCGAGAGGCCGAAAAGCTTTTCGCCAGCTAGGATGATTATCAAACTCCAATCGGTAGGGGCGATACTATCGGTCCTTCTCGTTTTCCTCGCGGTTGCGCTGGCTTTTCCGGCGGTGGTCGGACTCATTTATGGCGAGGCTGAGTGGCGGGCGTTTGCTGGCGTTGCGGTTGTTACGTTAATTGTGGGTGCGGCGGGATGGAGAACGCTACATGATCCCAATGCCGAGCTTGGCATTCGCGAAGGATTTCTGATCGTCGCGTTGGCATGGATCGTATTGTCCCTTGTTGGATCGCTTCCGTTCATCATCACCGGGATCCTCCCGTCGTTGACAAACGCATTCTTTGAGACGATGAGCGGCTTCACCACAACGGGTGCGTCTGTTCTGGGAGGCGCGGATACACCCGCGATCGAATCGTTGCCGAACTGTGCGCTCCTTTGGCGAAGTTTCACCCAATGGCTGGGCGGAATGGGAATCATCGTCCTTACCCTTGCGATCCTCCCTATCCTGGGAGTGGGTGGGATGCAAATGTTTAAGGCGGAGGCGCCAGGTCCCAAGGCCGACAAGCTGACACCTCGCGTGCGGGAGACTGCCAAGCGACTATGGATGATCTACGTGGGCTTCACCATCATCCAGGTTGTGCTGCTGCTGCCAGCGATGGACTGGTTCGATGCAGTCAACCACGCGTTCGCAACCATGGCAACGGGTGGATTCTCCACAAAAGGTGCGTCCATAGCTGCGTTCGAATCAGCCTATGTGGAATGGATCGTCGTGCTCTTCATGGTGCTGGCGGGGATGAGCTTCACCCTCCACTATCAGATATTGAAAGGACAGGCATTGAACGTCGCGAAGAGCACCGAGCTTCGGGTCTACTTTGGAATAATTGTCGCAGCGTCGCTTGTTATCTCCGCCGCGATCTGGAATCCGCTGGGACAGTCAGGATTTACATCTTATGAAGGTGCGGCGGATGCACTCAGACTCGGCACGTTTCAGGCGGTAACAATTCTCACAACAACCGGATTTGCGACGGCTGACTACGAACTCTGGGCGCCACTTGCCATCGGCGTTATCTTCGTTCTGTTTTTTGTCGGCGGAATGGCGGGTTCAACTGCGGGCGGATTCAAAATTATCCGCCAGACGCTGTTGTTCAAAAACTCTTTCAAAGAAATTCGACAACTCGTCCACCCAAACGCGGTAATACCAGTGCGCCTAGATGGCAAGGTTGTGTCTTCTGGCATCATGCAGAACGTCTTGTCATTTGCAGTTCTCTACTTCGCGCTGGTGATTGGCGGGGCGCTACTTCTAACAGTGTTCGGCATTGACATTCTCACTTCACTCGGTGCCTCTATGAGCTCCGTTGGAAATGTAGGTCCCGGTTTCGGTTCGCTGGGCCCCGCCGGCAACTATGCCCACCTGCCCGGTGGTGCTAAATGGCTCCTATCCGTCATGATGCTTGCGGGACGCCTCGAGCTATTCACACTGCTGATCATCTTCTCGCCAACGTTCTGGCGCCGTTAACACGCTGCAAGACCGCCCAGCAGCTTAAGCGCGACCCCCCACTGGGCGATACCGATCTCGACAAAGATCCCTTTCGGATCTCGAAGTGCTTCTCACTGTCCTTCTCCGCGGTATGCCAAAAACCATCTCGACCGGGTTCGCCTTACTCCTTGCGCTTTTCGTAACAAGCTGCGACATACCCACGCAGGGACCCGACTTCTCCTTCGATGCGAACATCCGAGCCCCGCTGATTTTCGACAAGACCTTCGTCTTCCTCGGTCCCGATCAGGATGGAAACGATGCGCTCATCGACACGACTACGTCTGCGTTCGATTCCATCTTCACCGTCGACCCGTCCAACAAGGATGTTTACCTCATCCAGGAGATCGACGCGTTTGATTTTGCTGACGTCGACAACCTGGTCGATCCCCTCGACATCCCGGCGATCCCAATCTCCATCAATATCGGCACGCTCACCACACCGGAGTTTGAGGGAGGGTTTGTTCAGGAGGTTGGTGTTTTTGAATCTGATGCAGCCGACGCACCGCCAGTGCCAGCGTCGCACGAACCTGCCGGCACCTACTATCCCGCATCAACATCCGACATTTTCCTAACGGTCAAGGCCGGCGGAATGATAATCGACGGCTCATCCGTTATCGACTACACGTTTACGCCGCAGACCTCGAACAACCTCACGTTCGTCCTAACAAACAACTCAGGGCAAACGCTAACTGACGGTACATTTGCCCCGGGTAGCATACCACGAGCAATCGTTGAGGACGGGAGCGGCAACGAAATACTAGCTGCAACGTTTTCGAACGCGCCGGCGAATGGAGAGACCGCTACAGTCACTTTGCAACTGGCATCCCTCACGTTGCCCGCAAATAGTCGATACCGCTTCGACGTTGGCACTGAGTCCGGGATGGCACCCATTACCGCAAACCCGGTTAGCATTCTGCTTGCTGCGTCGGTTCCACAGTTGTTCTACAACCAGATCAACCTGTCGAACATGGGCGCGCAATCAGGCATTGAGGTTTCTGAAGATGGTATCGGTGTTGAAGGCGACGACAGTTTCGAAGCCGCTGTTACCAGTCAGGGGTCGGTAGTGTTGTCGATTGCAAACGAGTTGGACGTTCCGCTACATATCGACGAGCTTCGCGTGCTCACAGCAGCACCGGTTGAGATCTATCCCGAGGGCCACATTGTATTAAGCACAACCGGCCAAACCATTCCTGCGAATGGATCGATAGACATTCCCATTGCGATCGGCCAGACTGCATTGACGCCATCCGTAGATGTATCCGCGACGGTTTCATCGCCGGGTTCTGGAAATCAGGTTACACTCAACGCAACGGACGCCATCTCCTTCAGTGTATCTGGCGCTGTGTCGGTTGAGCGGCTGTACGCAAAGCCAGACGGTCAGACCTTTTCCAGTTCGGGGACGGTAGCTGTTTCTACTGATGAGATATCATTCGAGAACAGTGGTGATTATGTTGAGCTTGCATCAGGCAGTCTTGCCTTGAGCAATCTCACCAATGGTCTGGACGTTAGTCTTACTGAAACGCGCATCAGCTTTCCAAACATGTTAGTAGCACCGTTTTCTTCGTCTGATTCTCTGGTTGTTACGTTCTCAGGAAATGTTGATGTACCTGAGCAGTATTTGTTCAGCAGGATCGAGCGAAACCAGGCAGGCCGCGACATTCTGATCAACCTGGCCGGCGTGAGGATACTGCCGGAGGGTGAGCAACTGCGGTACAACGTTCATTCGCAGACCGAACAGGCCGCCGACACTCGTGTGTTTTCTACTTCTGATGATGTGTCCACAACATTCGCCGCAGCTGGCCTCGAAATCCGCACCCTGAGCGCCACCATCGATCCTACCGAAGTGGATGTTACCGCGGACGTCACATCGGACGGGCTGTTGGACCTGATGAACGACGCTGAAGCCTCAGTAACAACCCTCGATGGACTCCAAGAGCTACAGGATTTTGGCCTTGACGGACTCTCCCTGCAGGGTACGAGTCTATCGTTTAATATTGAAACGAACGTCCAGGCAGACGCGGTACTTTACGGCGCGTTTCTGGGAATCGACCAGGACGCCTCCCAAATTTATCTTGCCGGAACGGGAGAAAATTCGGTCTCGGCCGCCGACCCTATCGCATCAAAGTTTGTCGTCGGCGGCCAGCAGGTCGATCCCGCCAATCTCATCAAGTTTGATATCGAAGGATCGAGCTCGGCGCAGAAGGTTGCCCGGAGTGTTGTACTGTCGGGTGAAAATTCGAACATTGACGAATTTGTTAGTGACCTTCCGGCCGAACTGCGATTTGTGGGCACACTGCTGATTCAGCCAGGCGGTGGGCACGTTACTATTACTCAGCCCGTCGAACTTGAGGTTGGTATTGGAGCAAGCGTTCCGCTCCGGATATCAGGCAGTGCCACTTTCAATAAAGATGTCGATGCAGACCTTTCCGGGCTGCGCGATATAACTGACGACCAGAACAACGTTAGCCTAAATGACGCCGAGCTGGTTCTAACGTACTCGAACGGGCTACCCGTTGGATTCAACGCCGTGATTGAGTTGCAGGATGCTTCGGGCGCTGTTGTGGGAACGATCCCCGCGGGAAACGAGGCTCCACTCCTGTTACAAACGGCGAGTGTTGATGAATCAGGAATCGCGACATCACCGTCGAGTGGTACCATCGAGATTCCCATGTCGGCGGCCCGACTCGAGGCAATGGCGCAAGCTCAAAAGCTAGGCCTGCGGTTTAACCTCACATCCGCCAGCTGGGTGAGCAGGTTACGGGCAGACGACGAGATTCAAGTGAGCGTCAAGGGCAACTTTGGGGTTCGAATATCCACGGGCGACTAACATGGACCATGCAATGACAAAAATATCCATTTGCCTTGGCCTGCTGGTCTCGATCCTGGCAACAGACGCGTTCGCGCAAAGAGTAACACGCGGCGCTCGAGAAACGGGACTTGCGGGTGGCGGAGCGGCCTACGTTCGCGACACCGACGCCCTCTTCCTTAACCCTGCCAACATCGTGCTGCACGAACGCAAATCCAATGTCGTTCTCAGCATCGGTCGCGCCTCTGCATTTGCTGGTGGTGGACTGGTTCAATTTTCCCACTACAACTCCGCATTCACAGGTGGAAATCATATCTCGCCGGAGGATGCGCGGAATCTGATTGACGCCTGGTTCGGGGGATCTGCCGCAGAGCTGCGTTACGCTGGTTTTTCGGCAAACGTGGTACCAGTGGCAGCAACCTTCCGAGTTGGCAATTACGCTATCGGTCTTTCATCTCGCGTACGAACTACGAGTAAAGTTGGTATCAATGGTGGTTGGTTCGACGTGATCCTCGTTGGCGAAGCGGAGGACCGCACCGTACCGCTTAACTCGGACCTTCAGTTTGAAGCAACAACTGACCTTGGTGCCAGCATCGCCGGGATGTTTATGGACAACAGATTGGCACTAGGCGGGACGTTGAAGCTAGTCCTTGGGGCCGAGCACTTCGACAATTCGTTCGAGTCCGAGGTTACCATCGGCCAGGACGAAATAAGACATACATACGATTTCACCACCCGCTCTTCTGGCGGGCTCGCTACAAACCTCACGCATCAGTTGGACTTTTTTGGATCGGACATCGATTCCGATTTGAGTCAGAATTTTCTTGCAGGCGCCGGTACAGGGATCGGTTTCGATATTGGGGCTACATATGTGGTGAACCCCAATCTTTCTGTGGCTGCGAGTCTGACCGACATTGGGAACATCAAGTGGAAGCAGAACGCTGTCACTACCACGCCAAACGGGGGTGACCTTCTGTTTGAAGGAATTATCCTGGACCTGCAGAAAATCCGGCACGAGTATGACGGTAACCTGTTGGATTACGCAGGAGACGTGCTCGACAGTCTCGCAACAGACTCTTACGATGATGTGACCAAGGTGAACGGCGCGTTCAGCACACCACTCCCAACAGCGCTGCATCTCGGTGGAATGGTTAAAGTGATGGGCGGCCGGATGAAGGTCACGGGAGGATCATCGATGCCTTTGAACAACGCCTCGTCAAATTTCGCTCAGTCACCTTCTTTCTATGCAGGCGCCGAGCTCAGACCAGGCGGCGCGGTAGCCTTTCCTATCCGGGCGGGACTCCGGCTTGCGGGTAATGGTGCAGCAACGATTGGCGCAGGCTTTGGACTCGAAACTCCTGTCTACGACTTCAACCTGGGCGTCGCAATTACACCTTATTCCGATTGGCTCGGCGGAGGCGGACGGTATCACCTCAGCCTTAGTCTCCTGAATCTTCGATTGTAGCTGCGGCTTTTTCGGCTAAACCAATGTGACCTCGGTCACTCCCGGTCCACCCTGCTCCCACTCAGCCTCGCCGAATCCTCGTACGTCGGACCTTGACTCCAGATACGTGTGAACAGCGGCTCGGAGTGCACCAGTACCCGTCCCGTGCAAAATGCGCAGGGTAGTATTGTTACTGCCGATGGCATCGTCGACGTACCGTTCCAATCTAGCCACGGCTTCCCGCGCGCGCATACCCCGGATGTCGAGCTGATAAGGCACCTCAGCCGAACCCGACGTGTCGATCTTGCCAATCCGGGCAACCTGCTCAGGCTTTGCTCCCACTTTTTCGAGCTGATCCAGCTTCGTCGACATTTGGATCGATCCGAAGACAACGGTTACATCTTTCGCTTTGATGGTAACAACCTCTCCGATCGATTCTTGTCCCGCCAGGCGGACCCGGTCACCCACTGAGATGGGTGATCTATTGACGACGGGCTTTGCCTTTTTCCCACGCGCGAGTTTTTCCTGATCCTCCCGAATCTTCCTGCTGGTGGCCACGACTTTTGCACGGGCCGTCCGGGTAGCCGCCTTTTCAGCACTGGCCTCTTTTATTTCCCGGATAACTTGCTCCATTTCGCGAGTAGTTCGGCTCACCAACGCCTCGGCCTCCGCAAGCGCCGCCGCCCGTCGATCAGCCAGATGCTCTTCCAACCTGGACTCACGCGCCTCTACCTTCTTCCTCGCCGCTTGTGCCATCTCGCGCTCCAAACGCGCAGACTCCACAAGGTCCCGGAGTTCCTCCTCCTTCTGTTGAAGAGATGCAAGAACAAACTCAAGCTTTACAGACTCGTCGCCCGCCAACTCCCGAGCACGCTCAACAATACCAGGAGCAATCCCAATGCGGTCCAGAATTTCGAACGCAAAACTGGATCCGGGCATTCCGATCTTAAGCTCATACGTGGGGACGAGTTTTTCCGAGTCGAACTGCATCGACCCGTTTACAATTCGCTCATCCTCCTCTGCGAGTGTCTTTAGTGCTCCGATGTGTGTCGTGACAATGTTGGTCGAACCGCGGCCTGTCAAATCTTCGATCAGTGCTCTACCAATCGCACCACCCGCAAGCGGATCTGTTGATGATCCCAACTCATCCAGCACAACCACCGATTCCTCTGTTGCGTTTTGCAGGATGCTCTTCCAATGGAATGCGTGACTGGAGAATGTAGACAAGTCGCTCTCAACTGATTGATCGTCCCCGATATCGACAAACAGTTGGTCCGGCAAGAATAGGCTACTTCGCTCATCCACCGGTAACGGGATGGCGTGCGAAAGCATAATGAACAGAACACCTACGGTCTTGGCCGCGACAGTTTTCCCGCCCGCGTTTGGACCAGTTATGACTAGCGTTCGTTGGTCGCCTTCCAGGCGGAGATTGAGAGGTACTATTCCCGCCTCGGATTCTTTCTCTCGCAGCAGAAGGTGCGGATTCCTGGCATCGACAAAGTCGAGGTGTTTCTCCCGCAGAAGCCGTGGTATCACTCCATCAACTGCTTCTCCAAAAAGTACCTTGGCGTGTGCGACGTCAATTTCACCAACTACACCCGCCGTGTTTCTTATTTCTGATTCATCTTCCCGCACCGATGCGGTCAATTCCGACAGGACCTTCCACTCCTCGCGCCGGATTGTCGATTCGTTCTCGGCGATAATGTTATTCAACTCCAGGCAATCGGCGGGCTCCACAAAAACTGTTTGGCCGCTTGCAGAGACATCATGAACAAAGCCCTTGATCTTTCGTTTCGCCTCAACCTTGAGCGGTAGTACCGCGCGGCCGTTTCGAATAGTTGGCTGCTCGTCGCCAGAAAAACCTTGCTTAATAGCCGCCTGCATGTGTTTGCCAATCTCGGCTTCGAGTTTGATACGGTTGGCTGTAAGGGCTTTGCGCGCGGCCCGTAGCGCCGGACTCGCGGAATCGACAATATTCCCCTGCGGATCTATCGCCTTCTCGATCGCTCTTTCCAACTGCGTAGCCTGTACCCTTCCCGTCATAGCAGCACACATCGGGAACCGGGCCAACCGCGAGGCAAAATAGGATTTGAGGAGTCGACCTGTTTGCAACAGATGCCGTATCCCGCCGAGTTCATCCGGGCCCAGAACTGCATCGGTTGGGCGGGCCTGGCGGAGTGACTGGTCGGGACTGGCGACCTCGTCCAGGGGTAATGCGCTATCGTTTTGCACGGCTTCCTGGACCTCTGCAACCAGCGCATAGCGCTCTAGTGCTTCATCAGCAGAAACAGATGGTGATTCGGATTGCCACGCGACCGCGCCCATTTCCGTTCGGAGGTGCTCGGCTATTGCCGATCGAACAATGCCGAACCCAATAATCTCTCGAGCTGATTCTGGGACGACCTTCACGATTGGCTACTCTTGGCCGACGGTCGAATGGTCGCCGATATTGAGTTTGCCTTTGTAACCGATGACGCTGGCGTTTTGCCCAACAAGTGATTCGTCCAGCTTACTCCCGGAGACCTCTGCATGAGCGAACACAATCGTGTTCTTTAACTCGGCGTCATCAACAACGGCGCCCTCTTCGATCGATACA
Source organism: Rhodothermales bacterium (assembly GCA_965224105.1). Classification (GTDB taxonomy): domain Bacteria; phylum Bacteroidota; class Rhodothermia; order Rhodothermales; family JABDKH01; genus CBDCYH01. The sequence continues at coordinate 362,802 of CBDCYH010000002.1, forward strand.
TTTGGACCGACGATGGAGTTGGTTACAACCGCACCCTCTGCGATAAAGACTGGCTCATTGATCACCGAGTTCTCAATCTTCGCCCCGGTGCTCCCCGGATTCTTCGCGATGATTAGTTGTGTCGTATCCATTAACGCGGGGATGGTGCCGCAGTCGAGCCATTCGGTTACGCCGGCCGTAGTAAAGTGCATCCCGCTCTTTAGCAGCCGGTCGAACGCATCGGTTAGCTGAAACTCCCCGCCGTGTCCTCTGAAATCGTCATCGATGAGGGACTTGATGGAGTCCCGGAGGACGGATAATTCTTTTACGTAGTAGATCCCAATGAGAGCCTCATTCGAGATTGGCTCGCTTGGTTTTTCGACAAACTCGACAATCTTGTCACCGCGCCGCACAGCCACTCCAAACCTGCGCGGATCTTCAACCTCCTTAATCCATGCTACGACATCAGAATCGCCCAGGTCGAGGTTGGGAGCCATTTCGAAAAGGGTATCGGCAAAGACGACGATGCCATTTCCCTGTAAATAGTCCTTTGCACAATAGACAGCGTGGGCGGTGCCCTGGGCAGTCTCCTGCACGGCGAAGTTTGCTTTCATGTTGCGCTCCGCGCAGATGGCTGTTAGCTGCTCGCGAATATCTGCGCCAAAGTCAGGTCCGAGTACAAAAACACCTTCGGTAAGTTGTCCGGGAAAGACGGTCCCGAACGTGTCTACCAGTCGCTCGATTATGTTTCGCCCGCAAACTTTGAGCAGCGGTTTTGGGGTTACGTGGGAATGTGGTCGAACGCGTGTCCCGCGGCCGGCCATAGGAATTACTAGCTTCATAAATATTTCAGTAAGGGTGGCTGGCAATCGATGCGTAGTTGCATCAAAAAGAAGACTTTAGCCTGAAAAGTGGCCATACCAATCGGATCGGCATGTCGTCCATTTTGTTGAGCAGGAGCCTGGCAAATGGGTACGATAAAGTACACGCAGAGCGGCAATTTAGGGATTGCTGGACACTGCTCCCACAGGCTGGGACCTTGTGAATACCCTTCTTCGTAATTCATCCCCGAAAGCCCAAAAACCTGCAATTTTTCTAAAGTTTTTGGGTTTTGACGCCGATAAATGTTGGGATCCTACCCAACCATGTCTACAGATATGGCATGATCATCGCCTTCCCACGAGAAGACAGTTAATCCCACAAACTGAAAGAGACAATGAAGTACTCGAAACATTCAATTTTATCTATTCTTGCATGCGCGCTGCTGTTTATGGGCTATGCCGGATGCTCGAACACAAACAATACACAGAAAGGTGCCGTGATTGGTGGTGCCGCTGGTGCAGTTCTGGGTGGGGTCCTTGGTAACACACAGGACGAAACCGGAAAAGGTGCAATCATAGGTGCAGCCGTTGGCGGCGCTGCCGGTGCAATCATCGGACACCAGATGGACAAGCAGGCAGAAGAGTTGGAATCTGAACTCGACGACGCAGTTGTAGAACGCGTCGGCGAAGGAATCCAGATTACCTTCGATTCTGCTATCCTGTTCGACGTTAACTCGTCGGCTCTCCGATACGCATCTAAAGAAGATCTCGGTGCCCTTGGTCAGAGTCTGCTCGAGTATGAGAATACGGACATTCTCATCATCGGCCATACCGACAACACCGGTTCGGAAGAGTACAATCAGACGTTGTCGGAGAAGCGTGCTGCGGCAGCCGCAGAGGAAATTCTCAAGACTGGTGTCGACCCAACTCGAGTTGGCATCATGGGCAAAGGTGAGCTTGCCCCGATCGCAACAAACGACTCAGTGGAAGGACGGCAGCAGAACCGCCGCGTTGAGGTTGCAATCGTTGCGAACGAAGAATACCGACAAGAACTGGAAGCGCAGGAGGGACAATAAGTCTTCGACGCCTAACGTTTACATCAAGGCCTCCGGCAACACGCCGGGGGCCTTTTTTGTTTTTGACCTCGGCCTACCAGATCAATTCGCTAATGCCGATGATGATTAGCGGTATGATGAAAAATACCGACAGTACATAGATGATGGCGTACGATCTGTTCTTACTGCTTAGGGTGCCCAGCCACTCAGACATCCGGATCGGGATATTGCGCATGAACGGGATGGGCAGGAAGATGAGAATCCCCAGGACATTGAATGCCAGGTGAGCAAGCGCAACCTGCACGGCGATCTGACCGTTCGGTTCGCCCGAGCTGGCAAGCAGCAGCGCAGCCAGGAGCGCCGTCATCGTCGTCCCGATGTTCGCGCCGAGCACGAACGGAAATATCTGCGTCACCGATACTACGCCCGCGGCCACGAGAGGTACGACAACGGATGTAGTGACTGATGAGCTTTGGACTAGCAGAGTGAGCAATGCCCCGATCGCCAGAGCTACCGTGGTCTTTCCAAACAAATACTTGTGGATGATCATTTCTGATCGGCCCATGACTGTCTTTCGAAGCAGGCGGACAAGCAACCGCAGTGCTACAAAAAGCAAAACGACTCCCACAATCAGGACAATCCAGCCGATGTCTCCAAGAAGGTGTTCGACCTGTGTCGCAACCGGGTCAACTACAGCCTTGAGCGGGCTCAAAAATTTCAACCCACCAGCACCCGAAACAGCACCCAGAAGACCGGACGAAATTTTGGTCAGGATTCCGAAGATTAGCTCCAGCGGAAGGATGACGGCAATTGTGAGCAGGTTAAAAAAATCGTGTACCGTTGCGCCGGCTACGGCGTTGCTGAACTCCTCTCGACGGTTCAGGTGACCAAGGGAAACGATGGTGTTTGTTACGCTGGTGCCAACGTTGGCACCCATGATTATGGGGATCGCACCCGATACGGTGAGCCCACCTCCCGCAACCAGACCTACAACTAGCGAGGTGGTTGTTGAGGAGCTCTGAATAATGGAGGTCGCAAGCACACCGATGAACAACCCGACGAATGGATTCTTGGTGGACGCAAGCAGCGTTTCCGTCAAGCCCCGACCCATGAGCTTGAACGATCCACTCATCAGGTCGAGCGCCAGGAAGAACAAAAACAGCGTCGCGATCAGGGAGATGGCAGACACAAAACTACGACCAGCGTCCTTCATCCCTTATCTGTTTGGGCGCTGCCGCAGTTGGTCGAAAGGTAGGGCTATCGCTGAGGCGATATTTGACAGGTGCGATGCCGTTCGCGAGATCATCCTTGTAGAAACGGCAAGCACGACAGCCAGACTCTGGTCGATTTCCTTGTTATCGACCAATCGCTTAATCAAACCTTCCCTCCTGGCTTTTTGCTGCTGATTCGTCACCATCACACCTAGCGTCAACTCTTCGTCGCCATCTGTAAATCCCTGGATGGTATCGGTGTACATTTTGACGACCTCATCTCTTATCGCACGCAGTTCGTCCACCTCGGGGCCAAACCGCTTCACGTCGGTCATCCGTGCCATTTCCGCGATCGACTTCGCGAGGTCCCCCAACCGTTCAGCATCCTGCACGATGCTTATTAGGATCAATCCGAAAACCATTTCGTCGTCGGGATTGATGGCAAAGTGCTCGAGCACTGCCCGGCGGATTTCAATTTCTCTTGCGTTGACGCCGGCGTCAAGTTCTTCAAGATCTGTGTTCAGGATCTCGTTTTCGAGGAGGTAGCCAGTCGAGTCGCGAAACATCCTCAAATCCGTCTCGAGCATCTCTCGCATCGAGGTCAGGCTCATGTCAATTAGCGACGAACCCCTCTGCCTGAACAAATCGAAAAAGCCCATTTCTGTCGGTTTGACTAATCACCACCCATGGTGATGCGGATTCCCTCTGAATGCGAACGAAATTCAGGCGCGTACATGCTTTCAACCGACGAAATTCCATTCGAAAAGTCGCCCGCCTGAAAAACTCGCAGCGGGTACTCAAACACCCAGCGCCCTTCCGGCAAATTAGCAAAAAAGAAATTGGTTGCCGCATCCCGTGTGCTTTCATAGTAACCCAATCCCTGGTTCCATCTGTGACCCGACAGCACGTTAACCGGTTCGAGTCCGGAGGCACGCATATCCTTGAGGTGAACGAATTCCATTCTCCTGTCGACTTCCAGCTCAATGCGTACTGTTACAAGATCGCCTACGTGCAGCGTATCGCCGGGCGTGTAGGGGCGAAGCACGGGACCCGCGCTGCTGTTTGTCTTGACCCACAGCTGTCGGGTGAGTGAAAGCGGCGTCTCGGCGGATTCAATCTTATCCAGATTCTCAAAATACTGCCAGTAGAGACTTCCCCATGCCGGTCCTTCATCTTCTTTCTCCACAGTTACCTCTGCCATCGCAGGGGAAACGCTCTCCGCCGACCACCTTTTCTTGAAATAGCCGGTTCCCTTTTCCTGCTGCTCTTGCTCCTGGCTGCGGATTGTTTGATCGCCAACGGTAATCACAACATTAGATTCTTGCGCCAGTGACTCGGTCCCGTTGATGAGTAGTGCGTAAATCGCATCTGCCGTTGCTTTGGTGGTTTTCCAGTCCTGAACCTGCTTCTGTTTGAGGAGCCAGAGCTGCATCTCGTTTACGGCATCGCCATCGTTTGCGATTTCATCAAACGCCTCGATCAAGCTTGAGTGCGTTTCGATCGGTGCCTGGTACCAGTAATACCCACGCTCCATTTTCCAGTACATGCCCAGCTCTTCGGAGTGCAACGCCCGTTCCTTGAAGGAGGCGATAAGCTTGTTGGCCTGGTCAGTCTGGTCCGTTCGGCTGAAAATAGTTGCGATCATTGCCTGAGTGTGCAGGGAGAAATCCAGCCACTTCTCAGAGAGCTGATCCGCGTAGTACGCATACGCTTCGTTAACATCATCCCTCGTCACGCGATCTGGAAAGAAACTGCGACTGTAGAGGTAATGGATCTGGATTTCTTGCAGCGATTTCAACTCATGCTGGCGATGTTGCTGGTAGTCTTTGACGATCTCGGCATCCAGATACTGCAGTGCGCGATCCATCATAGGCATGAGGCGATTCTTCTGATGCTCGTCGACCATATCGAGCCGCATCAGCTTCCCCATACCAATTACCAGGTGCTGGGTGATGTAGCGATTCGAGCGGCCGCCGTTGAACCATGGGAATCCTCCATCCTGGTTCTGATTATCAGCGATCTTTTTAAGCGCACCGTCAAGCTCCGCTTTCATTCGGATAGAATTGAAGAGCACGCCCATCCTCCGTTTTCTTTCCGTTTCATCCTGGGCGTCGCGCACCCACGGTGTTTCCGTTAGAATGAGAGTCTTCAGCTCCTGATTTTTCTCGAGGTTGGACAACAACGCATCCGAGTTTAATCGCGACCATTGGTCGTAGATTGCCTTTATTCTCGGATTCGCATCGACGATGGATGAGGCAATCGAGTTAGCGTAGAATCGCGAGAATACCTGTTCCGTGCATTCGTATGGAAATTCCATCAGGTATGGCAGTGCCTGGATCGCGTACCAGATCGGATTCGGACTGAACTCAAGTGTTAGCGCATGATGGCGCAGTGTGGACGACGTGTTGTTTGCGAGATTGTCAAACCTGTATGTCTTTTTCCCTTTGTCGCTGATCGGGAGCTGTAGGCTTTCGGTAACAAGCATCCGATTGGTTAGGACAGGCAAGGGAGCCTCCTCACCATCGGAATAGTTACCGGCATCTGCTACCACACGGTAAACGACCGCGCCAACTCCCGGCGGCACTTCAAAGTCCCAGGTCACCCCGGCATTTCCGCCGGCCTCAACAGCGAACGGAGCTTCACTGGACGCTATCGGTAGTGCCTCTAGTGTTTCGGCGTTAAGAATCTCGAGAGTGGCTTTTCCAGACAAAGCCGTGTCGGACAGATTGCTCACCTTGGCGGCCAGTGCAATGGTATCCCCTTCGCGCAGGAACCGCGGCATGTTGGGAATGATCATCAGCTCTTTTTGCGTGACCGTACGTCCTTCGAGCGTCCCCACTTTCATGTCCTGGGTGTGCGCAAGGCCGATGTACCTCCAGGCAGTGAGAGCTTCGGGCATGGTGAAGGTTAATGTCACATTGCCCGACGCATCTGTCTGGGCCTGGGGTATAAAGAACGCGAGCTCGTTGAGATTTTTTCGGACCTGGAGCGGCTCGGAGGATTGCGCGGGCTTATCGGTGTTGGCACCTGCGCTGTTGTCCTGTTTCAGTGCCGTTACACCTTCTACCATCACCTCATCCATCGGGGCTTCGGCCATGGCAAGATTTGAGTCCAACGATATCTCGCCCAGAGCCTGGTCACGTCGTCGCATCATTGGCCCGTCGTACTCGACTGCATACCTCCCTCCTTCAACGAGGCGGTATCGAAGCGCGTCATACTTCGTCCTTGAGAAGCGATGCCGTGGCCCAGAGTGGCGGCGATAAATACGACCGTCCACTGTCGACCACATGCGAGCCTCCCACGGTTTCTCCATGTAGGTTGGACTGAACCAGCGGAGGTCCCAACTATGTTTGACAAACTCCTCCAGGGAAGCGTCGTAAAGCGTCGACATCAACTCGGCTACCTCGGCGTCGTCGGCAGCGTTCTTGATCGTGACACGCCACTGCTCGTCCTCCCCCGGGTATAGTTTGCTCCGGAAGGTTTGGAAGGAAAGATCCAGCTTCTTGTTGGTGAACGGGACCGTCACCACCTGGCTCTGATAAAACAACCGGCCAGACAGGGCAGTCACGATGTGCACGGCGAAGTTGCCGCGGTCGGACGGGAGGATTGGAATCTTGATGGTCGTGAGCTCATTATCCAACTCATAGAACGTTCGAGAGTGAATCTCACCCGCTCTTTCAATCTCTACCATTACCCGCGCCTCGTCCGATGAGCCAACGTGGATCAGTACATCATCACCCGGTTCACCTTCGACTTTTTCGGCGATGAAGGTAAACAGATCCGGAACCGGTAAGTCGAGTCGATGAGAGTTATGAATCTGGAAGTAGGTATCCGAAAATGATTTATATCCGGCCGAGTCGACCGCCTCAATGGAGAGCTTGTACATACCATCTCGCCGAAGAGCCACGCCATCCAGCGAAGCTTTACCATCTGTTGTGGAAAACCTGCCTTCAGAGACCACAGCATCCACCTGCCAGTTCTGGGGGTTTGCTTCATCTTTCCACTGATCCCGCGGATGGTGCTCTCGGAAATATTCCTCGTCAAGAATTGCGGTGTCAACGGTTCCCCATAGCCGTTCCCGTCTCGCGGTGGGGGGCGCATCCAATCTGGAGATGACAAACGTGCCGTCCACCGATACTCCCACGCCATTTGTGTTATTTGCGTTGATTACAAAATCCGGGAAGTTTTCGCTGTCAATAACACCCTGGAGGTTGGATGAAATCGAGAATGCCTCGTACCCCACAGACACCATCGTTTCGCCAGAACGCGTCTCGCCGCTCACATCCGTTATTTCTGCCGTTACGCGATAGTCAAATACCGGTTTGGTTTTCGGATCGACCGAGAGGTCTGGCTGTGCGATAAACTCTATCTCAAACGAACCATCGGCAGCAGTTTCCGCGGTTCCGAATGCAATTTCGGCTTGCTGCCACGAGGGTGGCGACCACCAGCGTGAGTAGTAGAACCACGGGTAAAAACGCACGGTCCGGATTACGCGATACGTAACCCGAGAGTCTGATATAGCATTGCCCGCGAAGCCGGTAGCGCTCCCGGAAATCCGCACGGTGTTGTGCAGGACGGGTGTACCCTGTAAGGAATCCAGTTCGACCGTAAATGTTGGTCGCTTGTATTCTTCAACTCTAAAAGAAACGCCACCGTGATCGGATTCAATGGTGTAGTGTCCCGTTAAGCCAGACACGGGCAGCACGAAACTCCCGGAGAAAGATCCGAAGCTATTGGAGACACCTTTGAAGGACGCAACCTCCTGGCCGTTCGCATCGAGGAGTGTAACCTCCTCCCCGGCGTTTTCTCTCAGCGAATAGTCATTGCTGCGGCCGTTCGCCAGCAGCGCCTTGAAATATACGGTCTGCCCGGGTCTGTAAATCCCCCGATCAGTGAACAACCAGGTCTGGTTGTATTTGTCGTTCGAGCGCGACCACGAATGGGACGCGTACTGTCGCAGGTCCAGGAGGCGGTCTTCGCCGCTCCTTGCTTCGGCAATGTACGTGACGTTGTCTCCGAGGGTAATCTCGGCTAGTCCGTTTTTATCGCACTGGACCAGCCGTGGCTCGCCAATGCGCACGTTTCGATTGTAGGCAACCGTCCGTGTAGCCACGGCACATCCATTCGTGGGTACCTTGCCTGTGAACCGATCCATTACGAATACTTCGTTCGTACCCGTCCTATTACCGCGATGCAGAAATCCCAGAGATGAAACCTGCGCCACACTCGCCATGATGATCGAATTCTTTTTTCCAGTCGCTTCGTTGCTTACGATAAATATCTTCGGGCCTGGCGAGAGCGCTCCTATTGAAATCTCAGTAGAATGCGATTGGTAGTCGCCGGTATCCGGAAGCGTGATGCTGTCGGACCACTCTGGCTCTCCATCCGCAAACAAACCCATGACAAACTGCTCCCGATCCTGATGAGAATTCTTATGCATGAACCGAATCAGTTGGTCGCTCGTGAGCCTGAATGCTTTGACGTGAACATCCGCAACGTTGGCGAACGTAACCCGAGCAAGTGACTTCTGGCCTGGCTCCAGAACCTGCTCGACGGTAAACCTTAGCGATGGCTGTCGTATCTGATCGAGAAGTGCACGGCAATTTGCCGCGCCTGAACTCTGTGGAGCTGATTCAATCGTTTGCGAACAAAGGTCATACGCTTCCTTCTTTTTCCATCGCGCGTTTTTATCAGCAGGATAGGAGGCGCCCTGATTCATGATGGCTCGGGCGGCCCGAAACCGAACCTCTGCACTCAGTGTTGCGTCCCGAAATCGATCTGCAAGATTCAATAGTGCCGAAACGTAGAGGCTATCCTTGTCGGCACCGTAACCTTCGTTATGCACGAACTGAAGGCGCGCCATCTCGGCATCAAGAAACGCATCTTCGCCCTCGGGAGTTGTTGTATCTTTCAGTCTAAACTCAACCAGCTGCTGCAGCAAAATTACTGCGCGGAGTTTAGGGGACAGGGAATCAGCCGAAGAAATGTCGTGTGCGACAAACGCTTCTGCGTCGGAAAGCAATTCATCCGCAGAAATGACAAACGGATCAATCGGTTTGGGCAGCGTCGGAAATCCAGCAGAGAGCAACTGCAGCGCATGGTGCGTGATGAGATCGTAAAGCGTTGGCCGAAGGTGTCGGGCGGCCAGCTCCTCTCGCAGCAAAGGCGAATAATCTCCAAGCTCTGTTGACTGGAGCATCGCTCGATCCTGAAGTGCCTCCTCAAGATTCTCCAACACGGCCGTTGCAAACTGCGCCGTATCCCAGGTGCGAATATCGGGCCCAGCGGCTCCGGTTGAGGTCCGCCCCTGCATCCGCCATGCGTTCTGGCTCAGATAGTGCTGGAATGCTTCTGCAAGCAGCAGGTGAGCAAGCGCTTTTGTCTGCGGAGACAGGTTCGACATTCCATCCCGAAAGCGGTTGATGCTCGCGTTCCAGCCGTCCTCCTCGAGCTGCGGTGTGTAGCGAGCAAGGAAAATCAGCGCCTTTAGTTGTTGGACATCGTTGCCATCGGTCGAAGCGAGGTCGAAGATTTTCTCGGCTTCCGCGTAGGCAGACCGCGGTAAACCATCCGACTCAAATTTTTCTATCCGCTTCCAATGCTCGCGGTAAGATTCATCCATTTCCTGCGCGCTTGCTCTGTCGTTGACGAGTAGTGAGACGAGCAAGATAAGTATGGTTGCGACAAGCCCTTTGATGTGCATCCTAGCAGTCGTTTAGTGGGTTACCTGGTAATAACGAATCGCTCGCTCCAAAAGTATGGGCGGGAATTGCTGATTCGGCTATCGGAAGCGTACAGCCAGCCGGTCGACGACGTTCCGCCCCACACTAAAGCACGCCGTCGCCGCGGGCGAGGCGGCGTTGCAAACGTTAACAACCCGATCGTTCTCCTTGAAGAGGAAGTCATGCAGCATCGACCCATCCGGTAGCAGAGCCTGTGCGCGGACTCCTGCGCCGGCCCTTTTGATATCGGATTTCTTGACCGATGGGATGAGCTTGCGCATAGTTTTGAGATAGTAGCTCTTGCTGGTAGATTGGCGCAGCTCCAGGACGCCTTTCCTCCAGTGTTGCCTCGCAAGTTGATGGAAACCCTTATACCGCAGTATCTCCAACAGTTCACGACCGTCGATGTTGTTGAGCTTGTACCCTTCACGCGCAAAACCCAGGATCGCACTTGGCCCACACTCGATGCGACCATCGTACATCCGCGTGAAATGGACTCCCAGGAACGGATAGGCAGGATCGGGGACGGGGTAGATCAAATTCTTGCAGAGGTGGCGAGCGTGAGGTAGCAGCTCGTAATACTCACCACGGAACGGAACGATCTGCACGCCCGGGTCGATGCCGGTCATCTTGCAGATTTGGTCCGAGTACAAGCCAGCGCAATTCACGAAATATCGAGTGGTAAACTCACCAACACTTGTCTCAACAGTTAGCTCACCATCAAACTCGCGTATTCCGGTTACTTCCGCTCCGAAATGAATCTGATTGCCGGCATCGTAGAAGTCTTTGGCAATTTCGGCCGCGACACCTTTGTAGTCTACAATACCTGCATCGGGTACATGAATGGCCTCAACTCCTGTGGCATGCGGTTCATAATTGGTGATCTGCTCCTTTCCCAGAATCGTACATCGAATGTCGTTCTCCAATCCGCGCGAGTAGATATTTTGTAACCGTTCACGTTCTGACTCATCGGCGGCAACAATAATTTTACCGCAAACCTCGTAGGAGATCCCGCGGTTTTTGCAATACTCGACCAGGAGTTGTCGCCCCGATCTGCAATTGATTGCTTTCAGCGATCCCGGCTTGTAATAGATTCCGGAGTGGATGACGCCGGAGTTGTTACCCGATTGGTGCTTGGCGATGGCGGTTTCCTTCTCAAGAATGAGAATGCTCTTGTTTGGGTACCGTGTGGCAAGTTCCCTACCCGTCGCCAGACCAACAAGGCCTGCGCCAACAATCGTGACGTCGTAAGTCATGCAGAAACTAGTGCGCGAAGATGATCAGCGAATATACCATCGGTAATAAAAAGCTGACGGTCGACTGGCCATTGTACGCGCAAAATTCCAACTTGGCGATCAAGCTGCCATGTGCTAGAGCTCGCCCAGCGCCTTTTGTGCGGCAGTGTGATCGGGGTCGAGCTGCAGGGCAAGCTCAAACGAGGCCCGAGCCTCTTCGGGCTCGTTCATTATTTTTCTGATGAGGCCTATTCGGTAATGAGCCCATGCGTGTGACGGGTCATCTTCAGCCGGCTCATATTTGGCGATATAATTCTCCAATGCGGCTATTCCTTTTGAAGGGTCCCTTCCCGAAATGGAGTTCGACCATCCAACATAGTACAACGCCAACATAGATCGTTCTTCGTTCCTTTCCGCGAGTTGGCTGAATTCGTCCGTTGCCTTGTCGAACTGTTCTGATCGGTGCAGGAAGATTCCAAGTGCCAGGTTAAGATCGAAGGCCTCGGTCGGGCTGAGGTTGCGACCCAGCCCATCGCGAAAAGCCTGCTCAGCTCTGCCATATTGTTTTCGGGCTTCCCAGACACGAGCAATCGCCTGGGTACCACCCATCGGATCACGCGCAAGGATTTCCTCGGCTTGACCAAGCGCCTTTTCTTTTGAGCCACCCATGATCCCGGGAGCCTGCAGGTAATATTCCATCAATGTCTTCCGCGCATCCAAATGATCGGGGTCTAGTTCGATTGCACGTTCCAAATGTCGTTTGCACTTCTTGGCCGATGATCCCTTCTTGAGTAGCGGCCCGTTCGCCGCGCGGAGACCAAACGCACCTCCCAGCCAATAGTGCACGTCGGCGTTGTCTGGGTCTTTTTCCAAAATGCCTTCAAGGATACCAATTGCTCCTTGGTAGTCACCGTTGTCGATAAGTTCAACAGCCGTATCAAGTTCAGACGCATCAACGGGCTGCGCGTGCGCCTGATGAGCCACTATGAAGAGGAAGAGGAGCGGTAATAGCATCCACCCAGTCTGATTTTTCGGATTCATGGACAGATGGGGCTTTTCAATAGAAACGGATGTCACTGGCCAATTGTTACTGGAAGCATATATTTCCCTACAATAGAAGTAGGAGACTTGCCGACACCTTTCTTCGCCTGTTCAACTCATTTTCTGTGTATCCGAGGGCAATTGCCAGGAATTTGTCATGCGAGGGTAAATCCAGCCAATACTCAAACGAGGCGACCATGCACCGACGACTACTCTTATTTCTCGTCTTCTCCCTCCTAACGCCTTTTGAACAAGCGAACGCACAGAGTTCCCGTTTCGATATGACTGCGTACGAAGAGTTTCTCTCTTCGACAGAAAGTCTATCTGGTAGCGAACTCATGACACGATACCCATCGCCAACATTCAAGTCGACTGTTGGCGACACTGGAGGTCTTGCACCGCTTTATTTGGACAGTATCGATGTTCACTACAACCTGACTGGGTACGAGAAAGAATTACTTCGGGAACAGGGATTTATGGTCACGGAGCGCTTTGAAGACACCTCATTCGGCCATGCTTTGTACGATATCTATGCTCGGGATTTGCCCGTGTACATTTCGTCGGATATGATCCTTCATGCTGTGCACAGGTCATACGCGAAACTCCTCGAAGAACTGGAGCGAAATACACTAATTCCTCTCCTGACATCTTCACTTGCTTCAATTCATTCGGAGTTGGTCCAATACATAGACGGACTTGGTGGCAGTCCCGAAATTACGACTGCCGGAAACGACCTGGATGTCTACCTTACTGTTGCTCGTACACTGTTAGTTGAGGAGGCAGTCGGTCCGCAATGGACTAAAAATGACGATGAAATTCGAAGAATCCTGGATCTCATTGAGGAGGAAAAGAAACAAAGCGTGCCTTTGTTTTCCGAGGAATGTCGCGACTATGACTTCTCGCAGTTGAAACCTCGAGGATACTACACATCGTCCGCGACGCTCTCTCGATACTTCCAATCCATGATGTGGCTTGGCCGGACCGAGCTCTACCTGAGCGCACCGGAAACCGACTTCTGCCGGCCGAGTGAAGCCGATGTTCGACGGCAGACGTTGATGGCATTGATTCTGACCGAGATAATTTCAGGCCAGGAAGAACTTGAGGCGGCACTTGAACAAATGGACAAAATTATTGCTTCGCTCGTCGGCGACTCCGACAACGCTACAACCAGTATTCTATTGGAGGTAATGGATGCCGCCCAAATCCGTACCGCTACGGACATCCTCGATGCTGCATCCTACGAAAGATTCAAATTGGCCGTTGCCGAAAATCCCATGACTCGGCAGCAGATTAACGCTCAGATATTAGTGTCTAGCGACGTTCGGCTGAGTGGCCCTCTGGAACCCGCCGCCGCCTTCCTATTACTCGGCCAGCGATTTATTATTGACTCATACATCCTTGGGCATGTGGTTTTCTCCGAAGTTGAAGCTAGAAGAATGCTGCCAATGTCAGCCGACGCAATGTTTGCTCTCGGCAATAACGCCGCAGCCCAAATACTCTCCGAACAGCTCGATATATACGAATACGGACCAAACCTTGCAGCGCTACGCTACCTCGTGGACGGCTTCGAGGACGATTATTGGGATCAGACGTTTTATACTGGCTGGTTGAACTCCATCCGGCAACTGAACCCCCCGGACGAGCTGCCAACCAAACCTGCATTCATGCGAACCGCAGCATGGTGGCAAAAATCCATGACCACGCAACTTGCATCTTGGGCTCAAATCCGACACGACAACCTCTTGTACGCAAAGCAATCGTACTCAGCTAGCGTGACCTGTGAGTTTCCCTTTGTACTGGTTGAACCAGTACCAGAGTTTTTCGCGACTCTCGGTAGATTCGCGGCAACGATGTCGAAAAAACTTGAACCATTCAATACAAGACGAGGAAAAAACTTTCTAACCAATTTACTCCAGGTCTCTGAGACTCTCGAGGCAATGGCTCAGAACCACCTCGACAGCGTTAACCACACGGCCGAGCAGATCTTCTTTGCGCAAGAAATGATCAACGAAGGTGGCGGATCGGGTCCGCAATTTGACGGCTGGTATCCATCACTCTTCATAGGCGAGTCTGCGGTAACTGAAGTGGAAGTAGTTGTTGCCGACGTACATACGGCTCCGTCAGATGCCGCGGGCAATCCCGTAGGATGGGTAATGCATATCGGCACCGGGCCGATTGACCTAGCAGTCATCAACTTCGATGTACCGGGAGTGGGACCCGTCGCCTTCACTGGACCCGTGATGAGCTACTATGAGCATGTCTCCACAAATTTCAAACGTCTCACAGACCAAGAATGGGAATCACTTTATGCAATTGCGCCATCAGTCAGACCTGACTTTGTAAATCTGTACTTAGCCGACTCCAGCGGACAATCCCGTGGAACCGGTTTTTCGTTCGCTACTAACGTTGAGGAAATCAAAGAACCAAATCCGCAAAGGTTTATTGTCGCGAACTATCCAAATCCGTTTTCGGATGTCACCACCGTGACCTTCACGCTTCCGACAAGTATTGGAAGTCAACTTGTCGAAATTCAGGTTTATGATGTGCAAGGAAGGATGATAAGCCAGGTTGATCTCGGCTTTATACCGCCGGGATCATATTCAACACGCTGGAACCCGTCCGCCTCTCTTGCGAGTGGCCAATATTTTGTCAGGGTAGTTGCGGACAGACACCAGGCTTCTCGACCGATAACGCTTGTACGCTAGCCGGCCGCCCAACTTTTCCGACTACTTCGCAGCCGTCATCATGATCTCTACTCGCGCATCGCGCGGAAGGCGGGCGACCTGCACAGCTGCGCGCGCGGGGGCTGATTCACCGAAGTACGAAGCGTACACCTCATTCATCGCACCGTAGTCCGCCAGGTCGGCGAGAAAGACCTGGGCCTGCACGACATCGCCAAACGAGTAACCCGCAGCCTCAAGGACTGCGCCAAGATTATCCATCGTCCGTCTGGTCTCCGCCTCGATCCCACCCTCGACGAGCTGCCCGGTTGCGGGGTCGAGCCCAATCTGCCCGGCGAGGTAGAGCGTTGGTCCAACCCGCACAGCCTGCGAGTAGGGTCCGATCGCCGCGGGGGCACCCTCGGTAGCAATAACCTGACGATCGTGCATGTGCTCCATCGCCCCATCCATATCATGCTCGCCACGCATGTCGTGACCGCGATCATCATTCGCACATCCCGCAAGTCCGACAAAACCCACAAGCAGACAAATCGCAACAAAAAGATTTTTCATTTTACGCCTCCGGCAATCCGTTAACAGCAACCTCCTCCATCGCGTCGCAGAAGCGGTCGAGCTCCGGCAGCGTCGTGTACACGCTTGGGGTTACACGTAGTCCCTCAAACTCGGCGTGCATGATGGGCACGACTATTATGCGGTGCTTTTTCCAAAGGTGATCTTTGAGCGCAACACTGTTCACTCCTTTAATCTCGACGTTCGCGATGGCGCAAGACTGGCCGGGCTTCAAACTTGTGTTTAACCGGATGCGATCGTGTTGCAGCAGCCGATCCGCCCAGTAGCGGGTAAGGTACCGGAGCCGTTCCTGTTTGCGCTCCGCCCCCATGCCCTCGTAAAACGTTAGAGCCTCCGCGATTGCCAGCCCGTTAGCGGCAGGGTGCGTTCCGATCTCCTCAAACTTACGGATGTCTTCGTCCTGCTTTTCGGTAGCCGCCTGGAGTGGCCAGAGATCTTTAATTTTGTCTTTCCTCACGTACAGCATCCCCGTACCGATCGGGGCGAACAGCCATTTGTGCAGGCTTGTTGCATAGTAGTCGCAGTCAAGGTCCGCATGTGTAAACTCAAAGTGCGCGTACGAGTGCGCACCGTCGACAATCACAGGGATGCCGCGCTTCCTCGCCATGTGCACAACTTTTTTCACCGGCAAAATCTGACCGGTGATGTTAACGATGTGGCACATCAGAATTACTTTCGTCCTTGGGCTGATGTTGCTCTCGAACAAGCGCACCACCTCGTCCTCATCCTCGGCAGGGATAGGTAGTTTGAATTGTTTCAACACTAGACCTTCTCGCCGTTCGCGCTGTTTGAACGTGTTGATCATCCGCCCGTAGTCGTGGGTGGTGGTGAGGATCTCGTCTCCTTTTTGCAGGTCGATGCCCAGCTGGCAAATCTGCAGTCCCTCGGAGGCGTTGCGCGTTAACGCGATCTCTTCAGCAGAAACCCCAAACGAGCGTGCCAGTCGCTGACGCACAGCTTCTTTTTGTGGCTCCAGGATTTGCCACATGGTGTACACTGGCGCTTCGTTCGAATAATCGAGGTGGCGTTTCATGGCTTCGATCGCGATGGCAGGCGCAGGGCTCACACCACCGTTGTTCAGATTCACCAACGATCGGTCGACGGTAAACGCCTGTTGGACCTGACGCCAAAAATCTTCATCAGATGCAAGTTGACGCGCGGGTGTTGTTGTGCGGTCAAACAGTCGAAGTAGCGGCTCGGTGAGTGAAAATCCGCCAAGAGCGGCAGCCGCGGCGGGCTGGCCAACCGAGCGGAGGAAATCGCGGCGCGTGGGCATGGGGAAGCCTGTGGAATGGTTTCGCTGAGACTAAATATGCCCAATCACTCGCACTTTTGCTTGAAATAATCTGCGTCAGGGGACCCCGAATGGAACGATTTCATCCGATGGGTCTCTAACGCACCACGTACACTCCTCCATCCAACCAATCGTATGAAAACCTCAGCCAGGCTGATGGTTTTGCTGCTGGCCGTCCTCGCGGTGATGGCCGTCGCCAACCGACCAAAGATGAGTGCCAACGCATCCACTGTCGGCGTGGCTGCGTGGGACCTGGAAAAGATTAAGGGTGTGACGTTCTCCGCGCGGCGGAAGCCTGACTTCAAGTCTCTCGACACGTTGGCAAGCCTTGGCACCTCCCACATCGCGGTGATTCCCTTTGCGTATCAGCGCGGTTTTAAGTCCGATTCGGTGAGCTTCAATCCGCTTACCAACTGGTATACAGAAAGTGACGCAGGCATAAGCGAGTTGGCTGATGAGGCCCGCTCGCGCGGGATGGGCGTAATTCTCAAACCGCATATCTGGGTTGGCCGATACTCATCGGCCGAAGGACAAACCCGTGACAAAATTGGATACGACAACGAGGAGCAATGGGCAAAGTGGGAGCGTTCGTACGAGCGCTACATCCTGCATCACGCACATCTGGCAAATGCCATTGAGGCTGATGTGCTTGTGGTTGGCACCGAGCTCATGTCTGTGGCGACCCTCCGCGAGGATTTCTGGCGCAAACTAATCGCCGACGTCAGGCTTATCTACCCGGGCAAGCTTACGTACGCTGCCAACTGGTACCAGGAATATGAGAGGGTAAAGTTCTGGGATGCGCTGGACTTCATCGGCGTGCAGGCATACTTCCCTATATCTGATGCACCCAATCCGAACCTTGAGAGACTGACGGAAGGTTGGTCGAAACATCATCCGCCGCTAGAAAAAATTGCGACAAAGTATGACAAGCCAATTCTGTTTACGGAACTAGGCTACCGCTCCGTGGGATACGCTGCAGAAAAACCGTGGGTATGGGCGTCGCGCGAGGAGCAGGGTGTTCAGGAACCCGACTACAAACTGCAGGCGGACCTGTACGACGCATACTTTTCTTCGTCGTGGGAAATGCCGTGGATGGCGGGTTCGGTATTTTGGCTTTGGGAGTGGCACGGCCCGCCGAGCAACACGCGGAGACGGCGGAGATCAAAAGAGCTTGACTTCACTCCGCAGGGCAAACCGGCCGTCGAAGTGATGAAGAGATGGTTTAATGAGGCGGAGTAGGTCCGGCGCCTAGTACTTAAACGTATACGTGTACTTGAGCAGCACCGACTGGTTGTCGATCGCCGGGAGGAATGGATTCTCGCGCTCGCGATCATAGTTGGATCCCTGATTAACCACCAACCATAGATCGTTTCCTTCGGCGAAGGCGTACCTAAATCGAATGTTCGCTGACACAAACCTGCGTGATGTGCTCACCTGCCCGAATCCGCTTAGCGAGACCTTGCGGTTGAAGGCTATCTGTGCGCGAAGCCTGGCGACGTGGAATTCAAACTCCTGGTCTCTGTTATCAAACTGTAGCCGGCCGTATTCGTAGTTGACGCCAAGCTGCAAATGTTTTGACGCATACCACGTTGGCGACGCGGATATCCCAAACTGGGTGCCGTCATAGAACGACCCGGCCTCGACTTCCAGACGAGTACTAACGAGGTTACCCATCGGCGTGCGGTAGTTTGCGCTGCCCGTGACAAAATTGTACCGACCTGCTGGCACGAAGGCGTCGTCGCTGAAGTCCAGGAGATCCGTGAGGTCTTCGACCTGATACTCGAGCTCAAACCCGGCACTCGCGCCTGACTTAAAGTCTGATTCGATCTCAAAATTGGCGTCTGCAGATTCAACGGATCCGTCTTCGTTGCGGTAGTAAATTGCCCCGCGGGTGTCGACGTTTAATTGGCGATAGAACGATGTTTCTGTGCCTGCCCACCCATAGCCCACCGACAATCTGGGGTTTACGTAATCGTCCCGCGTCCTAAAACCGATGCCGGGATCATGTAGACCACCCACGCGAGAGAGAGATGCGGAGTAGGTAACCCCAATCTGAGAGCGCTTTTGGAAAGAGGCACGTAGCAGAGCGGATTCGAGTCCGACACCGGTGAGGGATGTATCTGAATCAAACACTTGCGCAGCCTGGAGCAACAGGTAGTTGTCGCCGGATACCTTGAAGTTTCCGTCGAGGCCGTACGTGATGTTGCTGCCTCCGTCATCGCCCAGCCTCGTGGTGAGCAGACCGCCAACATAGGAGTTTTCGTTGAAAACGGTATTGCGAACGCGGGCAACACCAAAGTTTTCTGCTGGCAGGTCGTCGAACGTGGAGGTCTGCATGTTCAGAACGCCAACGTCCCAGTCACCCACTCGGCCCACGAGCCGGGCGCCGCCGAGTATTCTCACGGCTTCGCCATCTACCAGGCCGATCTGCCGTGAGTGGAAGAGTCTGTTTGGCCCACCTACGCCAAATTCAAATATGCTTGCTCTCTCCTGGAAAAACTGCCGCTTCTCCGGGAAGAATAAGGAGAATCGCGACAGGTTCACTTGTTGGTCGTCTGCTTCTGCCTGAGCAAAGTCGGTGTTGACAGTGAGGTCGAGCGTGAGGTTACTGGTGAGGTTGTATTTAAAATCGAGACCTACCTCCCGCTTGAAAGCGTCGTCTTGCAGATACGCTGTCTCTGCGTCGTTGAGGAGATTCGACCGGCTGCCACCTGCGAGAACATACGGAGTGATAAACATCGGTTTGCTGGACGACACATTTTCGAGTGTTATATCCTGGGCAACCGAGGGTTTGGCAAATCCCATTCCCCAGTTGGGAGGGATCGCGGGATAGATGTGACGCTCGCTTTTGCGTGCGATGTATCGGTAGGTGATGAAACCCATCTCGACTTTGTCGCCATTCACCTGGAATCCGATACTGGAAAAGGGTATGCGCATTTCGGCAAACCAGCCCTCGTCCGTGAGCGTGGTTTCAACATCCCAGTAGGTGTTCCATGATGAGTTCATTGGGCGGCCGGCTCCGCCTGAGTTTGCATCGTTGGCTACGGCCATGTCGAAACGGACGCCGAGCGGGGTGGTGAAAAACCAAAGGGCGTTTTCGTTGTCGTTGAATGGATCCAGGACGATGGCAAAGGTATCATCACCCGAATACTGATCGCGATATAGCGTGTTACCTCTAATGCCGTCGCTTTCGCTGTCGTACATCCTTCCGGACACGTAAACGTACGAGTCGTCGTAGGCTACCCGTATCTCCGACCGTTCCGTGGGCTCGCCCATGAATTGCGGCTGATACATCACGAGGGGGTATGGCTCGATGGCCGCCCACTCTTCATCCGTCACAACACCGTCCAGCGTTACGGTTGCTTCCATGCGCTGCAGTGCGATCGCCGGTGCTTTTCCAGGGATGGTTGTTGCGTTTACTTGCGCCTGAACTTCGCACGTGGTTGCGAGAAGAATAAATGTTGAGAGGAAAATGCGCATGACATAAAAAAAGGCAAGTCCCGGTCAGAACTTGCCTTTTGTACTCTGACAAAGGTCTACAATTCTGTTCCTGACGAGGGATCTCTGTGATAGATTTCGCCCTCAAGCATTTCCTGGATAGACTGTTCTGTTGGCTTTGGCCGGGTCTCAAATTCGAGTGAGATTCTGGTTTGCTCCTCCTGGAATTTGGGGTCTTCCAGTTCCGGCTCGAAGCCTTCAAAATATGCGAGCTTGTTGTCCAGGTCGCCTTTTACTTTCAGGGAGATCTGCCGGGCTCTTTTTGAAAGCACCGCGACAGAGTTATAAATATTCCCCGTGTGGTTTGCCAGGACGTCTATATCTTGTGTCTTGATGGCCATTTTTGCTCTTTTGCTCGAAAAAATTCAGTCCGTTGGTACCGGATCGCTCGATTCATGTTCCAACTTCGGGCGACTGAAAGGTACCGAACGTATCTTAGAGGTATCATGAATAAACTCTCGCTGCTTCTGTGCTTTGCCCTACTGGGGTTTCTTTTCGGCTGCGATCCGGATGGCTCAAGTGTGACCGTTCCAGACGATGTCGAGACACTTGTTTTTGAGCCCGTCGCGATCGGTCAGAATGCAGCGGTCACCGATACGACGGTGGTGATTTTTCGAGACAGCCTGTCGTGGGCTGCAGAGGCTGGCCGCTTCCCGAGCATCGAGGACTACAAGCCGGTTGATTTTGATCAGTCGATGATTGTGGTTGTCGGTCTTCCGCGGTCGACGGGGGGCTACTCGATCGAGGTCGAGTCGGTGGACAAGATCGGTGACGAAATCATGGTCTCGTTTATTGTAAACGAGCCGGGCTCCGACTGCCTCGCCGTGGCGGCGCTGACGTATCCGTTCCAAGCGGTCGCGGTGCGAAAGGCAGATGGCCGGGTTGGTTTCAGCGGTAGGACTGTGCGGTACAACTGTTCGGTTTGAGGTGATTGTCCCTTCGAGTTCCGAAGTCAGACAAGGAACCTGCGGTGCAGCGGCGACCATGACAAATTGCATGGATCCTGGATCAAGTCCAGGATGACTGGTTGGTGGTGGGATGGCAATTCGAGGCATACGAATACCTCGGCGGTGAACGCCACCTCCCACGCGTCATTCCAGCCCCCGAGCTGGAATCCATAGTGCGGTGACGACCAGCACAAACTGTATGGATCCTGGATCACGTCCGGGGTGACGCACTTGTGGTGGGATGGTACCCAGTGGTTAACGAATGACGTTGCGATTCATGACTCCTCCCCCGTGTCATTCCAGCCCCCGAGCTGGAATCCATAGTGCGGTGACGACCAGCACAAACGGTATGGACCCCGGATCACGTCCGGGGTGACGCACTTGTGGTGGGATGGTACCCAGTGGTTAACGAATGACGTTGCGATTCATGACTCCTCCCCCGTGTCATTCCAGCCCCCGAGCTGGAATCCATAGAGCGGTGACGACCAGCACAAACGGGATGGACCCCGGATCACGTCCGGGGTGACGCACTTGTGGTGGGATGGTACCCAGTGGTTAACGAATGACGTTGCGATTCATGACTCCTCCCCCGTGTCATTCCAGCCCCCGAGCTGGAATCCATAGAGCGGTGACGACCAGCACAAACGGTATGGACCCCGGATCAAGTCCGGGGTGACGCGCGGGTGGTGGGATCACAATTCGAGACAAACGAATAGCGCGGCGGTGACTTGGGCCGTGCCCTTAGATGGAGATCCTCACGTCGCCCTTCGGGACTGCTTGGAAGTACTGCTTGTTGTTGGGTGCATTCGATTAGTTATCGCAATACAGTGACATCCCATACAAACTGTAAGGATCCCGGATCACGTCCGGGATGACGCGCGGGTGGTGGAATGCCAATTCGAGACAAATGAATGACATCGCGTTGTCTCCTCGTCAACCCGCGATTGACAATCCGGGCCGGACGCAACCCTAATCGATATCAACCAAAGCCAACGTTGGGTCCGGCACCAACTCGTCAACCTCAATCAGTCCGTCGCGAAGCCTAACTATCCGCCGGGCGTGACGGGCGATCTCTTCTTCGTGCGTGACAACAAGCAAGGTGTTGCCGCGGCGGTACAGTCCCTCGAACAGTAACATGATCTCCTCGCCCGTCTTACTATCGAGGTTTCCGGTCGGCTCATCAGCCAGTATAAGTGACGGGTCGTTCACGAGCGCGCGTGCAACTGCAACCCGCTGACGCTGACCACCCGACAGTTCGTTCGGCTTGTGATCGATCCGGTCGCCGAGCCCCACGCTAACCAGCGTCTCCTCGGCTTTCTCCCGCCTAACCGATCGCCGCATGCCAGAGTAAATGAGCGGCAGCTCCACGTTCTGCAAACACGAAACGCGCGGGATCAGGTTGAAAGTCTGGAATACGAACCCCACCTCCTTGTTGCGAATCACCGCGAGCTCGTTGTCGCTCATCGATCCGACCTGCTGACCGTTGAGCACGTACTCGCCATCAGTAGGTGTGTCGAGACAGCCGATGATGTTCATCATCGTGGACTTGCCGGATCCCGACGGGCCCATGATGGCAACGTATTCGTTCGGCATGATCCGGAGATCGACCCCCGCAAGCGCCCGCACAACCTGATCCCCCATCGGGTAGATTTTGGTGACGCCCGATAACTCGATGAGCGGTTCCTGTTGGCTCATCGGACTACCCGGAGTCGCCGCCGCGACGGGGCCCACGCTCTGACTTTTTCTCCACCTTCAGACCAGGCTCAAGCGTCCTGCTAATGGCCCGGTAAGGCCCGGTGATCACCATGTCCCCCTCGGCAATGCCCGTCATGATCTCCACATGCGTGTCGTTTGCGATCCCGGTTTCCACTTCGGCCATCTCGGCCTCGCCGTCTTTGGCAAGGAATACAACCCGCCGTAGGTCTTCCCCGTCAGGAATTTCCTCTACTGATGAGCTGTCTCTTGAACTTCGCGCCTGCTCGCGCTTCACCGCGTTGATATCGCGGACAGTAACCGCCTGGATCGGCACTGCGAGGACGTCCTCCACGGTGCGGGTGAAAATGTCGACAGTCCCCGACATGCCCGGTCTGAAATTCGGAGTGGCATCGATGCGCCCGCTTACTTCCCCATCGGTTACTGTCCTACTGGCCAGCGCCTCCGCGTTGTTGTGCGCGTCGACAATTCTCACCTTCACCGGAAAGTTGGTAATCTGTTGCTGCGTACCCGCCCCCGAAACACGTGCGGAGTTTGCAATCTCTGTGACCTCACCCTTGAACGTGCGGTCAGGGTAAGCGTCAATCTCTATCGCGGCTGTATCGCCAACCAGGATGTTCACCACATCGTTCTCGTTGACGTCGACCTCCATCTCCATCTGTCCGAGTTGCGCAATCCGCATCATCTCGGTACCCTGCATCTGACTTGTGCCCACGACGCGTTCTCCAAGCTCGACGTCCAGCTTCGAGACCGTTCCGCTCATCGGTGCATAGATCGTAGTCTTGCGGAGTTTGTCTTTACTCTCGCGCAGTCGCGCTTCGGCACTCTGTACCGAGTAGACGGCTGCTTGATACGCTGCCTCTGAAACTTCGTATGCTGTGCGAGACGTTTGCAACGCGCTTTCCGAGATAGCGTTCTTCTTGTACAACTCCTCTTGCCTGTCGCGTTCGAGTTCGGCGTTCAGGAGATCGGCTTTCCGCTGCGCTTCGGTTGCCTTGGCCTGCAGCACGCCGGCCTCCATCTGCTCGACTTGGGCGCGGTAATCGTCCTGCTTAATTCGTGCTAGCAGCATCCCGCGCTCGACCGTTTCCCCTTCTCTCACGCGAAGATCAATTATTTCTCCCGAGACGTCCGGGCTGATCTTGACCTCAATTTCCGGCTGCACCTTGCCCGATGCCGTTACCACTTGCGTGAGGGTTTTTCTTGTAACCTCGGAAAGTTCAACCTGCTCGGATCGATCAACGGAAGTCAGTCCCGCAAACCTCGCAAACACTGCCGCGAGGATCATCAGTAGAATCAGGATGCCGGCAATTATAAAAAGAACTTTTCGGGATCTGCCTTTTTTCTTTGCCATTGTGGGTGCCAGCGGGTGGCGCTAATTAGAAAATAAAGATTGTGTTGGGTCGACAACACCAACGTAGTAGTCGATCAACTTGCTTTGGAACACAAACTGGTAAATTGCCTGTGCTCTCTTACTAGCAGCGTCTACGAAAGAAGCCCGCGCCTGTTGCAGTTCCACCAAAGTAGACGCACCAACGTTGTAACGCTCCTGCTCCACCTCGGATGCTTGCCGGGCGGAGATCAGCTGTTTCTCGGTCACGTCAAGTCGCTTCGCCGCTGACAAATAGTCCAGGTAGGCTTGCCTGACCTCCAACGAAATCGTCTGCTCGAGATTCTCCAGATCCAGCGCGAAGTTATCCCGCTGAATTTGCGAACGCTGAACGTTGTTGCGGACCGAAAATCGATTAAACACCGGAATGGAAATCCCCAGAGAAACAGAACCGGATCGGTTGTCGCTAAACTGGTCGCTGAAAGGAATCTTCTCCGACCCAATAATATTGCCTTCGATGTCTCGGATGAGTTCTTGCCGAAGACTGGAGTACGACGTTCCAACTCCTCCCGACAAATTAACCGTCGGCAGCCTGCCCGCTTTTGCGACGCGGATGTTTTCCGTGAGGCTCATCAGATCCATCTCGCGTGCTTTCAAATCCAACCGGCGCTCAACCGCACCAGAAAGTAATGCATCGAGATCATAAGAGGCCACGTCGAGAGAAATCTGCTCGGCATCCGGTGCGGCAAACGTGTATGAGCGAAACGGATCCAGCTCCAATACCTGAATCAGCCGGACCTCGCTTAGTTGCTGCGCTCTCTCTGCGTCCAGCAGGAGGAGCTCACTGTTTGCGACCGTCGCTTGTTGTTGATACAAGTCGGAAATCGGTCGCGCCCCCAGCCGGGTGAATTCCTCAATCCGTTGCAGCTGTTGTCGCTGCGCCTCCACGTCTTCCTTGCGGATCTCCACCTGCTCCATGTCGACAATTACTGACAGGTAGGCCTGCACCACGCTAAAGAAGGTGGTCTGCCGCTGTCGTTCCAGACTGAACTGGTCTGCCTCGAGTGTGTGCTGTGCGGACTTCAAAGAGGCCACATCAGAAAAACCATTAAACAAGTTTACTGAACTGTTGGCCGAAAGATTAAAACCGTCGCTCGACTCAGATACCAGACGCCCCGATGTTTGGTCGAACGTTAGACCCCAACTCCTCGATGGTCGGGAGCTTATGTTCAGGTTGGGTAAAAAGTCGCCCTTCTCTGCCTGGACGTTGGACTCTTGAAGGACGAGCTGATTCTCCGCCTTTTTCAGGTCGATATTTTTATCCAGCGCAATCCGGACCGCCTCGTCAAAGGTGATGGTCTCAGTTGTCTGGGCAAAGGCCGGTGCGGAGAAAAACGAAAGTGCGAGAAAAGCTGTCAGGATCCGGGTTGAAAAACCGGTTAGGGAGGAACGTGGTACCACCATAATTCTGGAGTAGGTTAATATATCGAGGTCGCAACCCGTGGGCCAAGTAGACGGGAGGGGGCCTCATTAGTTACAGTTGGATTTTACACATGGTTCGCTCGCAGCCTGGTCATATGCAGCACCAACGGCATTATACCCGTAGTTGCGGGTGTGTTTGGCGGCTGGCGGAGGGGGTGGGATTCGAACCCACGATACCCGTGAAGGTATGCTGGTTTTCAAGACCAGTGCATTCAACCGCTCTGCCACCCCTCCGCCGTTAAATTACGCATTCGGGCCTGTCTGCCAAACCAAGCGCGTGTAAAGAAAGAGCCCGCGATCAATTGATGCGGGCGTGCGCTAACTTAGACGCAATAAAACACCGGGCCATTCCAATGCGGGGTGCGATAACAGATGAGAACGGCAGATTGATGCGGCGCATCCCACCCAAACAGATCCGCAAAACCCTGGCCGTTCTTTCCTTGCTCATCATATTTGCCGGATGCTCCACCACCGGGAAAAAACCAAACCCGATCGGCCAGTTTCCTTCGCCGATGGTCGAGCACACCCGCGCACACGAGCGCGTCGAAAGGACGACGTTCCCGGGAACGGTCGCATCCGTTGATGGGATACTGGAAAAACCTTTCGAGGTGTATGTCCCGGAAGCAGTACAGCCCGTCGACTCTTTCGATATTGTGATCCACCTTCACGGTGCAGGGTATCTCGTTGGGCAGGCCGTCGCGAATCGGGATAGACCGACCATCGCAATCGCCGTAAACCTTGGGGCGGGCTCATCAGCCTACGAACGTCCCTTCACTCCAGAAAATGTTTTTGCTGATGTTACCCAGCAGGCAATTGAAGCAGCCCAAAGAACCTATGGGGCGAACGCGTCACCCTCGCAGATAATTGTAACCGCGTTCAGCGCGGGTTATGGTGGAGTGCGCGCGCTGTTACGACAACGATCATCAGTAGAAAAAATCGACGGGCTGATTTTGATGGACGGATTGCACGCATCATACGAGCCGGAGGGCGTCCCGCTTGCTGAAGGCAGTGCGATAAACACTGAGCACATGAGGCCGTTTGTCGAGTTTGCCAGGAAGGCCGTCGCCGGGCAGAAGGCACTGCTCATCACCCACTCGGAAATTTTCCCCGGCACATACGTGAGCACAACCGAGGCGGCTGACTATCTGCTTGCGCAATGGGACCTCGAGCGCAGACCCGTGTCTGAGTGGGGACCCATCGGGATGCAGCAGCTTAGCGAAAGCGGGGCAGGCAGGTTTATTATCAAAGGGTTCGCGGGCAACACCGCGCCAGACCACGTCGACCACCTGCACGCAATGGACCACTGGCTGCAAGCGATCACATCCCTCCCCAACTAGCGCACGCTGTTTTCAAGCAACCTCCACCCGACCTTCCCGTTAACGCGTGTTGACTCCGTACCTAGCAACGCAACGTCATGTACATAAGAATCTTGCTATTAGCCACGCTCATGATTTCTCTAAGCGCTTCTGCACAGCCGTCCATCAACTACCATGTGGGCTGGGATGATGTGGACGATCACTATTATCGCGTTGATATGGAAGTCGGTGGACTTGGTGAGCCGACAGTTGATGTCCAGATTCCAGCTTGGCGCCCGGGCCGGTACATCATCCAGAACTACTCCCGCTACATCACGAGCTTCGACGCAGTCGGTGCCGACGGAGAACATCTACCGTATAAAAAAGTCGACAAAGACACGTGGCGGGTTGTCACCAGGAATAATCCGAGTGTGACCGTTTCGTATACGACGTATGCAAACTTCCTGGATGGCGGTGAGAGTTATCTCGACTCCACAGAAGCGTACATCAACCCTATTTCTATCCTGATGAACGTGCCCGGGCGGTTGCGCGAACCTGTTGGGTTCAAAGTGAAGCAGCCAGAGGGTTGGCGCATAGCGACAGCACTCGATCCCGTGGGTGCACCCAACGAATTTGTTGCTGCTGATTACCACGAACTGGTCGACACGCCATTCCTGGTGAGCCCGAGCTTTAAAGTTGTTTCGTTTGAAGAGGGTGGCGCGACGTTTGATATCGCCATTCAGGGAAACTGGGAGTTCGACGAGGACAAACTCGTTGCCGATCACCGCGCGATTGCAAAAGCGCAGTTCGACATTATGCGCACCGTTCCATTCGAGCGATACCTCTTTATGTATCACTTCCCGGACAAACGCGCCGGTCATGGTGTCGAGCACAAGAATTCCACGTCGATAGTGCTCGGTCCGGCCTCGGCTATTACGCAACCAGATGACGGCGAGCAGCCGAGCGGACTTTACGGCGCGTTGCTTCGGGTAGCATCGCACGAACTGTTTCATGTGTGGCTTGTCGAGCGGATAAGACCAGCCGTGATGTACCCGACGGACTATTCGACCGAGGCGTACACAACGCAGATGTGGATCTACGAGGGAATCACAGATTACTACGCGGATCTTTCCAACATGCGGGCCGGCTTGATGACGACCGAGGCTTTTTACGACCGGATTGGATCGACGGTCAACTCATTTGATCAAAACCCGGGCCGCAAGGTTACGTCAATCGCGATGTCCAGCTTCGACTCATGGACGAAAGAAGGAAAGGCCCCGCCGAAAACATGGTACTCGTTTTATACCGCCGGCAAGGCGATGGGTCTGGTCTTGGACATGGAGGTGCGAGGCCGCACTAACGGTGAGAAGTCACTCGACGATGTGATGCGCTATCTCTACGCTGAGTATCCGGCCAAAGACAGCGGTGTGCCGGAGGATGGATTTCAGAAGGCATTGGAGACACTCACCGGGACTTCGTTTGCTGACTTTTTTAACAATCACATCTATGGAAGAATGGATGTGGATTGGGATGCGCACCTGGCCAACGCGGGACTCCACTTAATGCAGGAGCCGAACCAGGATCCGGCCGCATGGCTGCAGGTTTTTCTGGCGGACAATACGGTGATGGGTGCAAACCCTGCCGGCTCTGGTGCCAAGGCCGGATTGAAATCAGGCGATAAGATTCTTGCTGTGAACGAGGAGGACGCGGGTGATGACGATGTGTTGAAAGCGGCATTCGAGAAACTCTCTCCCGACGACACGGTGCAGCTCACGGTCGAGCGTGGCGAGGAAGAGGTTGATCTGGAAATAACGCTTGGCAGGTTGCCCGTGAAGGCGTACCTCATGGGGTCGTCCAAGGCCACCGATGCCCAGGTTGCGATCCGTGAGGCGTGGCTGGGCGGCAAATAGTATTCGCGGAGGTGCGAAAGATACATCCATCCTTCGCTTAGACATACCGACCATAGGCCGTGGCCATTGCCGGAAGCGCGGTGGACCTGGCGACAATCGTGGTGCGACCTGCTGTTCGCCCACTGGCCGGTTGATGCCCGGCTCCTCCGACCCCTGGTCCCCACATCACTTAGCGTGCAGGAATTTGATGGGACCTCGTGGATTGGGGTTGTGCCCTTCCGTATGGAAGGAGTAATGCGAAGACCGTTTGGCTACCTGCCGTGGATCTCGGCCTTCCCGGAAATCAATCTGCGGATCTACGTTGAGCACGATGGAAAACCCGGCGTATGGTTTTTGAGTTTGCACGCCACCAATCCGCTTGCTGTTTGGGCCGCGCAAAAATTCTTTTCGCTGCCGTACTACAAGGCGGATATTTCTATTACCCGTGAACAGGGACGCTTCGGGTATGGGGTGAGGCGTTCCGAGCAACCTGCGCCAGTTTCATTTGAGGCGGCTTTCGAACCCTCCGGAGAAGTTTATCGGGCTGAGCCGGGATCGCTGGAGCACTGGCTAACTGAGAGGTACTGTTTGTATGCCACCGACGAGCGCGGCGTGCTATACCGGACCGATGTACACCACGAACCCTGGCCCCTCCAAGCCGCGCGGGCGGAGTTCGACGTGAATACCATTGCTGATTCGCACGGTCTTGCGCTGGAGGGACCCCCAAGCCTTCTCCATTTCAGCAAGCGGATTGACGTTGTGGTTTGGAATCCGGTTCTTGCTGAATAATCATCCTGCGAAATAGCTTCTTAGTATGATGAACGTGACCCGAACAACCCTCTTGATTGGATTTGTTTGTGCTGCGTTTGCGATTCAGGGAGCAAGTGGGCAATCCTTCACCCCAGAGTATAATCCCTTGTACGACGACACGCGCGTAGCGACCATCCGCGTTGAACTTCTGCCTGCACATCTGGACACGATTCTCTCAGTGGGCAACGAAGAGAGCGACGTTGAGTATCCGGCGACATTCACGTACAATGACGGGACGACCGTTGAGACGGTAGAAAACGTCGGCTTCCGCCTTCGCGGAAATACGTCTCGGTACGCCGAAAAACGTTCCTTCAAGGTCGCGTTCAACGCATTCACATCGGGTGGCAAGTTTATGGGCGTGGAGAAGTTGAATCTTAATGGCGAGCACAACGATCCCTCGATCATCCGATCCAAATTGTCGTGGGACTTGTTCCAGGCACAGGGTGTGGCTGCCCCACGATCGGCGCACGTGCGGCTGTTTATTAATGACGTCTACTACGGGTTATACGCAAACGTTGAACACATCGACGAACAGTTTTTGCAATCCCGTTTTGGCGGCGACTCCGGATTCCTGTACAAGTGCCTGTGGCCTGCAGATCTCTCTTACCTCGGGCCCACTGCGGATTCTTACAGGCCGGACTCACCTGATCGCCGGCCGTACGATCTCAAACTTCGGGACAGCGACCAGGAAGGCTATCACGATCTGGCTCACCTCATAGACGTGCTCAACAATACGGCACTTATAGATTTCAAGCGCGAGATCGAAAAAGTTTTTGACGTGAACGGATTTCTGCGATCACTTGCCATCGATGTCGTGACGGGTAGTTGGGACAACTACTGGTATCTGAAAAACAATTTCTATCTGTACAACAATCCGAACACCGGACTCTTTCACTACATCCCCTACGATTTTGATAACACGTTCGGAATTTGGTGGGATGGTATTGAAGCAGGGATCGACTGGGGAACCCGTAACGTGTATGACTGGGGCAATTTGTCAGAGTCCCGCCCACTTGCTGACAGGATTTTCGACCACGCTGAATACCGCGACCGCTTTTCCTTTTTCCTGCAAGAGGTGGTTGACAAAGTCTACATCGCCGCGCAACAGAAAAACCGTGTTGACGTGTTGCACGCGCTGGTTACCGAGGCCGCCGAAGCGGACACGTTCCGCACGCGGGACTACGGTTACTCTATTGACGATTTCCACGACTCGTTTAGCACCGCGCAGGGTGACCATGTGACGTATGGGATCAAGCCATTTATAGATACGCGACACGCGTCCGCGCTGAGCCAAATTCTGCCAGTCGAGATTGACCCCATCCTGCTTGACGCTTTTTACGAGCCCGTCCTACCCAGCTCGGCCGAACCCATCCACGTGGTAGTTACCATGATCGACGACGGCCCGGGTGTGGTGGTGACCGCCGAATACACCGTGGACGGTGACATGAAATTGGTTGAACTGCATGATGATGGTGCGCACGGCGATGGCATGGCTGGCGATGGCCGTTTCGGTGGTTACATCCCCCCGACGGAGGAGACGGTCGACATGACCCTTACGTTCTCGGCCCGACAACCAGATGGCGGGCGATCGGCAACCTCTCCCCGTACGATCAGGGTGGGCTTTGACGGTCCGCCTCTTTTTATCAACGAGCTAATGGCCAGCAACGACGCGACAATCGCTGACGAGTTTGGGGAATACGATGACTGGGCTGAACTGTACAACGGCGGGAACGATCCGATATCCCTCGGCGGACTCTACCTTACGGACAACCTCACCGATCCGCATAAGTGGGCGTTTCCGGACACAACCATCGGACCAGGCGAGTTTGTGATTGTGTGGCTCGATGATGATGCGCAGGGACCGATGCACGCGACGTTCAAGTTATCTGCGGGTGGTGAGCAGCTGGGTATTTTTTCTGCTGATGCGTCCGCCGTTGACGCTCTGTCATTCGGAGAGCAGACTACCGATGTTTCTTTTGGCCGAACGTTGGACGGCGCCGGGCGCTTTGAGCACCAAAGCCTGGCTACACCTGGAACGCCAAACATGTATGATGTTGCAACGGAAACCATCGACGCACTCTCGCGACTGACCGTCGCCGCCTTCCCCGTTCCCTCAAGCGGACCAGTGAACCTGGCGGTGGAAGGTGGATCCGGAGTCGTGATAGTGGAAGTCGTCGATTTACTTGGCCGTCGGGTAGGAAAAATCAGCAATACCGACCCATCGCTGAAGACGAGACGGTTGACTTGGGATGGCATGGCCAGCGGAGTTCCGGTACAATCAGGGGTTTATTTTATTCGAGCGGTTGATGAGTCTGGTCGAACGGCAAGTACATCGGTTGTTATAGCGCGGACGACAAACGATTACCGCGGCGACAAATAGCACCACCAACGCGTCATCCCAGCCCCCGAGCTGGGATCCATACGGGGGTGACAACCAGCACAAACTGTATGGACCCCGGACCAAGTCCGGGGTGACACCAGGGTGGTGGGATTGAAAGAAGCGCCAACCTTTCGGGTTAGGACCTGAGCCCTTAGATGGAGATTGCCACCTCGGCCTACGGCCTCGTCGCAATGACGATTTATTCCCGGATCAAGTCGGGAGTGACAGAGTGGTGGTGGAGGATGCTCCAACGACAAACGATTACCGCGGCGACAAATAGCACCCCAAACGCGTCATCCCAGCCCCCGAGCTGGGATCCATACGGCGGTAAGGCCGAGCTCTGTAGATGGAGATCACCACGTCGCCCTTGGGCTCCTCGTGATGACGCGATTGTATGGACCCCGGATCGAGTCTGGGGGGACACCAGGTTGGTGGGATTGAATGAAGCGCCAACCTTTCGTGTTTGGACCTGAGCCCTTAGACGGAGATTGCCACCTCGGCCTACGGCCTCGTCGCAATGACGAATTATTCCCGCATCAAAGTCTGGGGGGACAGAGTGGTGGCCTCAGTTGCATCGCCAACCTCCTTTAGCGCAGACGCACCCACGTGCCGGCCGAGCGACCAAGCGCGCCAATCCTGCCCCGACGAAGGGTGCAGGTCTTGTCGTATCCAGCCCTGTCTGATCATCTGCTTTTGTTCGAGGTCGAGGTCGTCCCAATGTCCAACCACAACCGGAACTGCATCCTCCGATAATCTGCCCAGATAGTAAGGGTCAACGTTTGCGCCCTGCAGGTTGTCTTTAGCAATGAATGCATGCGGATTCATTACGTTCAGAACACCGAGCAATGTGTACGCGGCGACAATGCCAACCTTGGGAAGTGGAATGGTTAGCGCGGGTCGTAGCAGACTAAGAATCAGGTAAGAAAAAACAAGGCTGGTCCACACCATAGCAAACGCTGTGTTTAGCCGGAGTTCTGTCCATCCGTATTCCGCAACGTAGGCGTACATGCGCAAGGCCGCGGAAAAGAGAATCAGCAGGACAAGGAAACCGTTGAGAGCGGCAAGTTTGCCAAACAGAGCCGAATCTTTATCTGACTTTGCATCTAACCGATTGCGAAGCGAGGTTACCAGCACCAGCGAGACTGCGGCAACGATGGACATCTCGAAAAAACCGGCTCGTGCGGAGTACGACAGGGATCGTCCCGGAACACCCGCCGCAGCCGTGAATCCGTCGAACAGATGCGACGCCTGGACGACAACAAAGACGAGAAACAGGAGACTCACCATGCCAAGCACAGCGCTCGCCTCGATGATATTCGGACGTAGGCGGAATCGTGATGGAGACACTAATAATCTTGACCTCATGGCGGGACTTGCGCCGAAAAGGAACAGTCCCGCACCGGTGGAAAAGAACACGACAAAGAAAATGTTTTCGCTGAGTTGGGGGTATTTGATTTCGAACGGAACAGCCATCAGATCAGCAAAACGGCCGTCGGCTGCCGAAAGCAGGAGCGTAAAGAAGAATAAAAATGGAAGCGCGATGACAAATCCGCGGGCAGCTGACATGATCGCCGAAGATCGTTCTGTAGTTGCAATCTGCCTCCACTCGACTTGTCTGGCGCAGTAGAATGGGAAGAGTATTGCAAGGCGGGACATCATTCTGATGAACGGGATGCGACGGGAGCTTTCCTCGTCGCCATTTACAACACGTGTCACCCAAACCGCGCACAGAGTTAGAAGCGCCGCTGTGTTGCAGACGGTGAGAAGCGTTGCAGCATGCCACAGGTAACCGAACGGAATGAGCATCATCGGGATTGAGATCCACCAGTTGTCGCGCGGGATGTTGAATGACCAGCCGGTGGTGAAGCCCAGGAGTGAAACTACGAAGGCCAGCGACCAGACGGTTGCGCCGAGGCCCCATGGTGTACCGACCAGCAGCCATTTCCCCATGAAACCCAGCCAGCATGCCAGGGAGAGCATGATGAGCCCGTCTTTGCTTTGTGTAAACGATCCGACGAGATTGCTGTGGGTGGCTAGCTCGCGTTGCAGATCCGTCGTTATGCGAGGTGCAGACACCTCTATTGCGCTTGGTGCATCCATGGTTTTATCTGGATTTCGTGTTTGTTAAAGTACTTTATACTGTAAAGTTGACGGATACGCGTTATGTTTTAATGTGCATCTGGTTATCTGATTTGCCCTTAGTCCGGCCGCGCCAGTCTGATGATCGCCTCCATCTGGTCCAGATAATCGGCCAGCGCTTTCTTCCCTCGGCGCGTGAGTTTATACGTGGTAAGCGGCGTGCGATTGGAAAATGTCTTCTCGACAGAAACATATCCCGCTTCTTCCAGCTTGCGGGAGTGCACACTCAGGTTCCCATCAGAGGTTTGCAGCACCTCTTTCAATTCTACAAACGTCATCGCACCCCCCGCTGACAGTGCGCTAAGGATGCCAAGACGAATCCGCGTGTGAACAACCGGGTCGAGCTCGGTCTGCAGGGTTGCTTTCGGGGTTCTTTTCCGCGCACGTTTTTTCGTTTTGGTTCTGGTCTTAGCCGCCATACTTCCGGGCAATCCAGATTCCCATGGCGAGGTGAACAACGCCGAAGCCAACGAGCATCGCAACATCCGCCCATTCCTGCGGCGACGTGAGCGCGGCTAGTCCAACCAGGATAAATCCCATTCCGAAGCGGTACAGGTGACCGGAAGAGTACGTGGCGCCAGCAGTGATCCCCGCGCCGTAGACCAGCAGCCACATGGCTGGCATCAGTTCATACAGATCGTAGCTTACAAGACTTGCGGTGAGGGCAGCGCCTACAACGATAGCCGGCAAAAGGCACAGTGCGAACTTGCGTGTTGGGCCGACTGTGATCGGTGTGCCGGAATCTCGCGCTTTCCTTAAAGTGGTCATCGTTCCGACCAGAATGGATATGGCCGCCGCCGCGATCCAGACGGTAAGCCACGTCTGGTCCGACCAGCCAGCGTTCATGCTCACAACCGCAAGCACGATCGCCATCACTCCGATGAAAATTACCCCTACCCCGGAGATAGCAGAGAACTCTGATGAGCGTTCCATCACATCCCGGATGTATCGGAGGTGCTCCTCAGCCTCCGAATGGGCTTGTACGGGCTGGTTTGTCATATTTCTGATGATCCGTTCCTGGCCATGCCGCAATTATCGACAATTCCTAAAAGTACTTTACGAAACAAAGTGCCAAAGTTGCAAGGGTGGCGGTCAAAGATTCCAGCCCGGTACAAAAAAGAAGCCCGAACAACGATTCGCTGCTCGGGCACTTTCAGGTTCAGACACTCAGAATGGACTATTTCAGTCTAAACATTGAATCCGACCACGGGTCATCGAAAAATATATTCGTCCGAGCCAGTATTTCTTCCGAAACTTGAAATTCGAGGTCCCTGTATTGAATCGCAAAACAATCGGACGCGGCAACGGCGTAGTGGTGATAAAATCGGATTACGGCACTGTCCTCCGAAAGCTCCGTGCGCAATTCGAACGAACTCTCCTGGCAACCACCGTATTCTACCGCAGCGCGTAGAATGCCATCCTCTAGTCTCGGGCCTGTTAGTCCGGTTGACGTACTGTCATAGAAGACCCAATACTGATAGCCATATCTTTCCGAGACGAAATTCTGCCCCTCTCCTTCTCCTCCATTGTCGCCATCACCATCGTCGCCGTCGCCACCGTCTGTATCTGTAGAATCGGTTGGACTTCCATCTCCGGTGTCCGTAGAATCGTCAAACATAGCATCCGAAAGCATCGGTTCGAAATCGAAAACACCCTTCAGGGTTATCAGCTCCGTACCTGAGGTAACCGTCGAGGTATCAGCGATTGTAACTTCGCTATAGTCTTTAACATCGAATTCGAAAGACCCAGCGAGTCTGTCATTGCTGGAGTGATCAATCGACGCTGATCCGGCACCGTCGTTGTACCAGCGGTATACACCGCTATCCTCAGACCAGTAGTGTGCGTTAAATTCGTTTGCCGACCCAATTTGGTGATCTCCGGCCGCTGGCAGCGTCCCCGGAGCGTAGAATAAAGCTGCTCCCTCGGTTATTGACGGATCTGCGCCCTCAAACACGAGGTAAAATCCACTAGCATCGCTGAACCTGAGGGTCCGCGGATTCTGTCCTAGCACGGATGAAGCTTTCGCGACCAGGGTGCGCGACTCCCCAGATTTGGTGGTGACAACCAGCGAGGTTGGAGGGTCTTCCTGCGAATCGGTCTTATCGGCCGGCGTGGTAGCACTGTCACACCCCCCTACAATCAGGGCTGCGACCAGGCAAAGTTTTATTGTCGCACTCGAAAAATACTTCATGGTGTTGGATTCTAGTTTTGAGTAGGATAATGCCGGCTGGGATCGTCACCACGTCACCGCCATTTACCCATATTATCCGATCGAGTCCCGAAGTACCTAGCCACGACCAAGAACTAACAAGTATACTAGGTGTTTGGCCCAACTCGTGGCTACTAGTATTAAATGACAGGAATGCGGCAGCGATACTCGGCCAAAGAATATCGGCAATTGGCCATTGGGATTCGTCAATCGGATACCGATAGCTACGCCAGGCTCTACGATGCAACTGCTAAACACCTGGTTCAGTTCGGATTTTCGATCGTCAGTGATGAACAGACTGCGTACGACCTCATGCACGATGCCTTCGAACGACTGTGGAAAATGAGAAAGACAATCGACGAAAACCGTTCTGTCGTGGGACTTCTATTTACGATGGTCAAGAACGATGCAATAAAACAGGTGTCCAGGAGAAAACAGACGGTCGATGCGGCCGAAGTGCCAGACCTGAGCGGCAGTAGCAGCGTCGAATCAGAGCAGGATGCTGCCCTGCTTGGTGCACTGTTTTCAAAATGGATTGAAGATCTTCCACATCGACAATTCGAAGTATTTACACTAAGTCGAAACAGCGAACTGTCACACGCCGAGATTGCAGCGATACTTGGTATATCAAAGAAAACTGTCAACAACCATCTGGTCGCCGCATTACGAACCCTGCGACAAAAAATGAATTACATCAACAAGGTCTAACTACTGGATCAAGCCAGTGCAAAGCTATGACACCTGATTACGAAGCCGATGCTGCCATCACGGAGACGCTTGCCAAGAGTCCCCCGGAGGAGCGGGAATCTCTCCACAAGGCGTGGAACTTCGCGAACGCAAACCTGGGCAAAATGCGGATAGATGAAACGAAGTTGTCTGCACATCGAGCTACATTACTCAACAACGCGAAAAGGTCACCCGTTCGTAAACCCGTCCTACGCCTTGTCACCTGGACGGGAATTGCTGCCGCAGCCTGCCTCTTGATCTTCGTCAATATCAGCCGGAACGACAGTGTCACAATTGAAGCCGGGCTTGATCAAAAACAGGTGGTCCTCCCGGATGGCTCGCGTCTCGAGCTGGCTCCAAACTCAAAGCTAACCTTCTCGGCAAAGAATCCGAGGTCGAACACGCTTAGCGGGTCCGGATTCTTCGACGTTGTTTCCCGATCAGAACCGTTTACAGTGCGGACTGCAACAGCGGAGGTCAGAGTTCTGGGCACAAAATTCAGCATCCAATCGGACGGACCGTCTGCAACTGAAGTGTTTGTCCACGAAGGATCTGTTGAAGTGAAGTCGCTTGATATAGCCGAACGCGTGCAGATTCTGCGACGAGGCGAAACCGCATTGGTAGCCATAGCCACCGCACCCAAACGCGTAGACTCCGACGGTGAACAGTGGCCCAATTGGCGCAGCGCTTCGTTTTCCTTTCGCGACAAAACCATCTCAGCGGTTGCACAAGAGCTGGAAGAATATTTCGGTATCGTGATCAAGGTATCCGCGACCGATGATACCAGATACTCGTATGTTGCGTCCAGTCCACTTACGTTGCGTGAGTATCTTGAGGACATCTGCAGTCTATCCGGCAGCATATACAGACCCATCGCCGGCGGATTTGAAATCCTGAAAAAGTAGACGTGGCGTCCGAGCTTCTATGCGTTTCCCGGTTCTTGTAATTCTAATCTTACTATGGCCCAGGGCCGTCTGTGGACAGGATACCTACTCCGTCTCGCTTCAGGGTGTGCGTCTATCGAGCGCGCTCGATACCTTTTCAGTCAAAGTAGGAAAGAACGTGGCTTTTGCATCCGACGACGTAGTAGGCTTGCGGGCATTCTGCGTAGCGGTAGATCTCAACGAACAGGCATTGCTGAAATGTATCCTTCGCGTGAGCGGTCTTTCGTTCCTGATGCGGCCTTCAGGTACATACCTTATTGTCGAAAAAGCCGAACAGCAGCAGCGCGGACGAGTGTACGGGCGGGTGGTCAACCACTCGGGCCAGCCCCTACCGTCGGCGCATGTAAGTATAGGATCACAGGTGTTTGCTGTCACAAATCAGAATGGATGGTATGCAATCGGCGATCTCCTCCCAGGCGACTACAGCTTCAAGGTTAGTTACATCGGATACGCCACCCACGAAGACACCGTAACGGTTCTCCAAGAAGGCTCCAGCAATGTGGAGGTCACTCTCGACAGAACCTACCTGGCGGTCGAACCCCTTATAATCAACGGCAGTAAGAATTCGTTTGCGCACGCCGTTAGTTACGCTGAGGTTTCCGATTCGCAGATCCGCGGCAACGAACCTCTTACATCAGTTGGGAATACTTTGCGAGCGACGCAGCTGATTGCCGGTATTTCGCCATCCACCCACAGCTCCGACATCCACCTGCACGGAGGATCTGCAGGTGACCACCGAATTATTATTGATGGCAGCCCTGTTCTCACGCCACCATCTATCCTTGGTGCAATGGGGCCGTTCTCGACGTACGCTTTCAAGCGCATCAGCGTCCACAAAACTGGTTTCGGACCAGAACATGGGAGTCACCTGGGAGGGCTTTTAATTGCGGAGCACAATCTGTTACCGGATAATGGTGACCGAATCAGAGCGTCTGCGTCAAGCACCGGCCTCGAATCCTACGTTAGCGGCAAATCGAGGTTTGGGTCTTATGACGCAACTGCAATGGCGGCGATTAGAATCTCCAATCGACAACCGTCAACAGTATCCGATCGCCTTAATGAATGGAGCGCGAATGACGGCTTTTTAGTGGATGCAGCCAAATTACTTTCGGAGAGTGGCACCATCGGGTCTACACAACACTCAACCGCATCCGGACCTCCAGACCTTGACATACGGGACATTCATCTTGGGATCAGACTTACTGACAACTCTTCTGGTAGCATCACCGCATCTTCGTACATGGGTTCACAAGGACTCTTTGCTTCGCAGTCACCCGCTTCGTTCAAAAACCTGTCCAGAGATGATTACCATACCTCGACTAACAGTTTTTCAGTTAAGATTGCTCGCCTATTAGGCCCAACGGGTCATGGCAGCTTGACCATCAGACATACGGGGTACCATTTCACACACCATTATCAACTCGTAGACACTCTCTTTGCCGATTTCCAGGGTGTCGGGTCAGAATTAGAATTCGCTCCCATCACGGACACCGTTGCCGTGAAATTAACCGCAGCAGATATCCATACGAACTTCGCCGTAGGTAAACGAGGATTGGTAACAGCAGGCGCATCGCTGGAACACCAGAGAGCAACGACCAATGCCGTCGCGTCCAATTCACTGTCCTCAATAATCAATCAATCCATTACCGGACAGCCAGACACTCTGACGGCAACACGAAAGCAAATTTTTACAGCCACGGACCACATTCTACCATCACTCCATCTACAGTACGGAGTAACGATTGGTCGCCTCTCGAGAATTACGCTAGGTTCGAGAATCACGTATCAGCATTTTCGCAAGGAAACATTTTGGGAGCCTCGGCTTGCGCTGGAGACAGGTTCGTCCGATGGCCGGCTCTCCGCGGCAATACGGACGGGAGTTTATCGACAGTATATTTTCCAGGATGAGCTACCAACGGCAAACTCCCACGCCTTACTCCCGTTGGTTCGGATCTGGTTGCCCCTTGACGATTCGGTTTCGCCTATGGAGGCATACCACGTTTCAACAAACATTGGGTGGGTGCTATCTCCTCGCTCCGAGCTGAGCGTTGAAGCATGGCACAAATGGATAGAGCGCAGCTACGAATTGGACTCGTGGCAAAGATCGATTACGGAAACATCCACCAACCTGGAAAATTTTCTCCGCCCAACCGAAGGGGCAGCAACGGGTGCCTCGGTCTTGT
The DNA here is from genome assembly GCA_965224105.1 of Rhodothermales bacterium. Lineage (GTDB taxonomy): Bacteria > Bacteroidota > Rhodothermia > Rhodothermales > JABDKH01 > CBDCYH01. The sequence continues at coordinate 402,956 of CBDCYH010000002.1, forward strand.
TTGCCAGTCAACATAAGCGGTTTGGTTTTTTTGGGCGGGCTGAATGGTCAAGAGTTACACGGAAAATTGAATCGCAACCGAGCACATCCGGTGTACCATGGAATATCCCATTCAGAACAACGACGGGTTTCGACGCTAACATATCACGGTTTTCCGGTACCATTCGCCTGACAACTGGGAGCGGTAGATCATGGGGTTTCCGACGTATTTACTACACGCAGCTGGGAGCACTGAGTCAGGAGGATCAGAGTCGGTTTGGATACGACTTCTCCCGACCAGATCGACATAAGCTTCCCGCGACCGTGCAATTGGACCTGCAGTTGGGAGCATTGGTCGCGTCGACAAGGCACCTGGAGCTCCGCGCCAGCGCCCAGGTACTTAACGCACTTGGACGGCGCAATGTGCTTGAGTGGCGGTTAGAATATGACGACGTGTCGTCCACTTTCAGGCAGCTGCCCCTGCTAGACATCGGTCGGACGGCGATTGCCAAGATCGAGCTGGCCGTGCGTTAGAGTGCCGACGGTCGGACTACGTCGACCATAACGCATTTCGCATTGGGGATATTAGAAGAAACTGAATACCCGTTTTCGGTTACGTATCCCAGATCATCTGTCCTGCCCACCCACATCACACCCAGCCTTCCAGTCGAAAATGAAATACACGCTATTCCTCCTCACCTTCCTCCTGGCAATCAGCTCTTACGCGCAGGGAGTGACCAACGACTTTACACGATCCCGGGTCACCTTTCACACCGCGACCATGAAGGTAATGGTTGAGGGCAAACCGGCGGCCAGGATGACTGACATCACGACGACACACGTGGACTGCAGTTCAAGCGCGGACCAGTGCACCAGAGAAATCGACGAGAGTACCGAAGGAGAATCCGCAGCGCCCGACGACTCCTCCGGACCAGGAGAGGAATCAACCGAGGATAGCGTGACTGAAGGCTCCAGCCAGGTAGAAAGCGAATCCAGCGGCGACAAAAAATTCCCGTCGGCTATTATAATCGACAGCTGGACGGAGGGGGAATCAGCCAAAACAAATCGCTGGTGCGTATGGGTGAAGTTGGATGGCAAATGGATTCTGTCGAAACGACCCAGGCGCACGATTAGGGACTTGAAGAAATATATACTGAATGCGTCGGCGAAGAAGTAGGAACCGCCCGCGTACTTCAACCACAATTTGTGAACCAACCAATAATGACCAGATTCACCCACCTCGCGTCAATCATCTGCCTGACAACCGTCACAACCAGCTGCGCGCAAAAGTCTCCCGATCCGTTTGATTCAGGAGGGGTCCTAATGCCCGAGCAGGCGGCGTTCGACGTTTCCTACTACGAGCTGACGCTGGCGATAAACGAATCAGAAAAATCAATTGACGGAAGCCTTCTCGCGGAAGCAACAATTGTCAACCCCACCAGTGTGTTCGTGCTCGACCTGGAACCCGGTCTGTTCGTCTACGGTGTGACCGGGCCGGGCAAAGCGAAGATGAGCTGGTTCCGGGATGGGGGCAAACTTTGGATCGACCTGGGAGAGTTACATGCTGCGGGTTCTCGCGTATCCGCTACCGTTCGTTATGGTGGCAAACCACACGTAGCAAAGCAAGCACCGTGGGACGGCGGATTCACGTGGGCTGAAACATCGGATGGGATGCCATGGATCGCAACAACGTGCCAGGGTGAGGGCGCCGATCTCTGGTGGCCGGTCAAGGACCACGTTTCTGATGAACCCGATTCCATGAGGATGCACATCACCGTGCGCAATCCGCTGGTTGTTGCCATGAACGGTCGGCTGGAAAACATCACCAGTGATGAACCCGGGTGGTCGACATATAATTGGTTTGTGTCAACCCCCATCAACACCTACAACGTTGCACTCAACATCGCACCCTACGAAGTGCTTCGTGACGAACACATCAGCCCAACAGGTGAACGTTACCCGGTTGAGTTTTACGTCCTTCCCGAATACCTCGAACAGGGGCGAGCGTTCATGAGCGAGATCCACGACCACCTCACCTTCTACGAGGAGCTACTCGGGCCTTATCCGTTCCGGGCCGACAAGTACGGGGTTGCGCAGACGCCGCATTTGGGCATGGAACATCAATCCATTATCGCGTATGGAGCCGCGTTCGACAATGGCGCAATGACGGGCGGAACGGACTGGGGCTACGACGCACTGCATCACCACGAACTTGCCCACGAATGGTGGGGCAACCTCGTTACGAACGCCGACTGGAAAGACATGTGGCTTCACGAGGGATTCGGTTCGTACATGCAGCCGCTGTACTCTGAAAAGTTGTTCGGAATGGAAGCGTACCACAAACAAATCGCAGCGCAGCGCAAGGGGGTTAGAAACAAACTCCCGATAGGTCCACGCGAATCCCGGACCGCCGACGAAATTTACAAAGCTGATATTTACACCAAAGGATCGAACGTTCTTCATACACTCCGCTACGTTATCGGAGATGAGGCAATGATGACGGTGCTTCGACGGATGGCCTACCCGACAGCGGAGATGGAATCGATTACCGACGGGTCGCAATGTCGGTTTGTGGATACGGATGATTTTGTTGCCATCGCCGAGCAATACTCCGGGCAGGAGCTTGACTGGTTTTTCGATGTGTACGTGCGGCAACCACACTTGCCCGAGCTGCGGGCTGACGAGTCTGGCGGGAAGCTGATGCTCGAGTGGAAAGTACCCGACAGGCTGCCGTTCCATATGCCGGTCGACGTGCAGATTGCTGGAGAAACAACTCGTGTCCCGATGCCCGATGGAAGGGCAACGATTGACCTGCGAGGGAACTCCGGATACTCAATTGATCCGGTTGGCTGGGTGCTGCGTGCGGAGTAAGACGCGGGAGCTGCCTGACAGTCCGCCGGTGCCCGCGTCGTTGGCACGTCTTTTTGCGGGCTGGCGGTGGACCCTTGTCTGGCAGATCGTCCCGTTCCAGCTGGTGTATCGGGTGGACCACGACTTGGAGAGCAGCCTGTTCATCAAATTGGCTTTTTCCGATAATGGCGATTATTACCAAGGCGAGGTCGATCGCACGCTCTGGTTGGGACAATACCTCCCCGCGCCCGCGGTTGTTGATCACGGCTGGGACGGTAAGGTCGCCTGGATGATCACCAATGCGATTGATGGTTTGGATGGGACTGAACTTTCGTACGCCAACAAGCCTGATGTGTTGGTAAAACTGCTCGCTCGCGGGCTCCGGCAAATTCACTCGCTGGATGTTGATACGTGCCCTTTCGATTTCCGCATCTCCGCCGCGATCGCCAAAGTGAAAAACCGAATGAAGCGTAGGCTGATCGACCCGCTGTCAGATTTCCACGACGAGCACAGCGACATGACGGTGCCCGAGGCGGTACGGTTGCTCGAGCAGCTACGTCCGCCGGCCGAGGACCTGGTCGTTTGCCACGGGGATTACTGCGTCCCGAACATACTGCTCAAGGACGACGACGTTGTCGGGTTTGTTGATCTGGGCGAGCTTGGAATCGCTGACCGCTGGTGGGATCTCGCGGTAGCGGCCTGGAGCCTGGACTGGAACCTCGGGCCGGGCTTTGAGGACCAGTTCCTCACCGAGTATGGAGTCGAGCGGGACGAACGGAAGATCAGGTTTTACCGGTTGCTGTACGATTTGGTGTCGTAGGAGGATAAAACCGCTCTCGTTCCCATAGGCCCAGTAGTACATTGTTAACCATTGGCGAGTAAACCTAAAAAACGTGCGTAAGATTCAACATTCACCACTTTCGCTCACCCAAAAAGATCGATGTAGTTCTCATACCTGTACTTTCGATTTCGCGCGTTACCGGTGTACTCGAGTAGTATACCCGCATCCTCAAAATTTCTGACTAGCGAGTTAGCCGCGGAGTAGCTGATCCCGAACTTCTTCGAGACCCTGTTGATTGTTGTCAACGGGGCCGAGTACAGAGATTCCAGAACCTGGAGACCGGTTGATGCGGCGCGCCCAAGCCGTTCTCTAACTAGTTCGCGATCGTGCTCACGCAGCCTGATTATCTTGCGCGCCGTGGACGCCGCTTCGATCGACACCTCGAGCATCCCCACAAGATAGAACCGAATCCATTCCTCCCATTCACCTCGATCCCGAATTGCCTGGAGCCTATCGTAGTACTCCAGCCGATTCTTTTTCAAATAGTGCGAGAGATACAAAACGGGTTTCTGCAGTATTCCGTGTTCGCAAAGCATGAAGGTGATCAGTAGCCTTCCTACCCGTCCGTTGCCATCCAGGAACGGATGGATTGTTTCAAACTGCGCGTGTACAAGTCCGGTTTTTATCAGCGCAGGGATTTTGTCTTTGCGATGGATAAATGTTTCCAGTTCCGAAAGCAACTGCGGTACGTCGGTTGGAGGCGGCGGCACAAATCGCGCAGCTTCCAGGGTCGTGCCAGCAGGCCCGATCCAGTTTTGGGATTGTCTTAATTCACCAGGTCTGTGTTTGCCTCCACGAACGCCGGTTAACAACTTGCGATGAATCTCTCTGATGAGTCTTACAGAGACAGGCAACTGGTCTAGTCGGTCCAATCCGTAATTCAGTGCATGCACATAGTTCAACACCTCCGCAACGTCGTGCGGGCGATTGGGATCGAAGATGTCTGCCTCGATGGCCAGAATATCGGTAAGGGAGCTCTGCGTTCCCTCGATCTGACTCGATAGCACCGCCTCCTTTCGGACGTACATAAATACAAACAAGTCTGGATCCGGTAGCGTGGCGATGGATCCATCCAGTCGTCCCAGGGCGCGGTCGGCCTTAGACAGGAGAACCTGCAAATCACCACCTGACGCCAACGGGGGCGATGGGGGCAACGGGTTAGGCACAAAGGCGCGGTAACCTGTGGGCTGCTTTATGTAAACTCCGGCGCGATTTGACATGACTTATTCCATATAACGACTTATCAACGTTATTAAGCATATATCGTTCCATATAACAGGCTGACAGCAATATGAAGCCAGAATTTTTCCATATCACAGGCTGGCGACAATATGGAAGCAAACTCCGTCCATATCACGGGCTGGCAGCAATATGGAGCCAATTCTCGTCCATATCACAGGCTGGCGACAATATGGACCGCCGCGCGTTCACAAACACTCCGAGCAATAGAAACCCACCCTCCCCCGTGACCGAACTCAAAAACCTCTTCCGATCTCCCCCGCCGAGGTTCGGCATCCGACCACTGTGGTTCTGGAACAACACCGAGGTCACACGAGAGGGAATCCGTGACCAGCTGGAAAAAGCAAAAGACATCGCGGGATATGCTGGTCTGAGCATAGTGCCGTTCGGCGAAAGGTTTTCACCAGAATATCTGTCTGATGATTATTTCCTGATGTACGGCGAAGCACTGGAGCGTTCGCGCGAGCTGGGTTTGTCCATGTGGCTGTACGACGAGTACGGTTTTCCAAGCGGCAGCGGCGGGGCGATCCACGGCGACAACACCCCGCGGTTTGCGAAGCAATTTCCGGATCAGACGATCAAGAGGCTCGACAAAATCGAGGCTGAAATCGAGGGCCCTTGCGATGTTACCCTCCAGCTGCCCGAGGGAATTCTCATGAGCGTCGTGGCGATGAATCAGCAAAAAGAAATCACGAATCTGCGCGGGTATATTTCTGCAGATTCTCTGAACTGGAAGGCTCCCGGCGGATCCTGGAAGGTGATGTTCTTTACCTGCGTGACCGACGGCGACCCCAACGTTGACTACCTCGACGCCTATGCGGTGCGCTGTTTCTTACAACTAGCACATCAACAATACTACGATCGGTTTTCCGAATACTTTGGCGACACCATCGTCGGCATCTTCTACGACGAGCCAACGCTTTATCGCGCAGACGGGCGGATGTGGACGCCCGCGCTCAACGAACAGTTCGTCACGGCAAAAGGTTTTGATCCGGAGCCGCTCTATCCGAGTCTGTGGTACGACATCGGCGAGGACACCGAAGCGGCACGCAACGCGTTGTTTGGTTTTCGAGCGGAGTTGTACGCGCAAACGTTTGCTGGTGAGATTCATAAGTGGGCAGATGCGCACGGCGGACTCCCCGCGACGGGGCACCAGGATCAGGAGGAGCTCGTGAACCCCGTTGCAGCATCGGCGGATCTGATGTTGTGCTTCAAGCATCAGGACATTCCGGGGATCGACAAAATTGGCGGTGACCGTCCCGCAGAAAAATTCTGCAAGGTCGTAAGTTCGGCCGCCAACAACTGGGACAAGACGCTCGTGATGTCAGAAACGTACGGCCTCATGGGCGACCTCGATTGGGATGACTTGAGTCGCGTGGCGCTCGACCAGTTTACGAAGGGTATCAACCTGTTCATTCCGCATGCGGTGTGGTACGATGACACGGCGGTGGACTATCCGCCGAACCTTTCCTGGGCGCACGGCAAGTACCGTGATGGTTTGCGATCCTTCAACGAGTTTCTTTCGCGGCTTAGCGTGATGATGCAACAACCCGGGAGGCACGTTGCTGATGTGGCGATGTTGTATCCGATTTCCATGCTGCAGGGTGCGCACAAGTTTGACGGCGGTCTCACTCCGTACGAAGGAGGCACCGCGATTCCCGAGGCTGACTACATCGACATTGCAGAAATCTTGTCGGATGTTTTGTGCACGGATTTCACCTATCTGCATCCGGAAATTTTGGACGAGCGTTGCTCGATTGAAGGTCAGATGCTCCGGCTGAACAACGAGGTAAACGCGGAGGAATTCAGGTTGCTTATCGTTCCGCGGAGCGACACGATCCGCTGGAGCAACCTGCGGCGAATTGTTGAATTTCTCGAAAGCGGGGGTAGCGTGGTGTTTACGGGGGCACTGCCGACGAAATCAGCCGAGTTTGGTTGTGATTCTGATGTGGTGCGCGTGATGGCCGAGCTGTTTCCCGACGGCGTGTCCGAAGGCGGAGGTGCGGTGTACGGGCAGACGGGTTCCGGGGGCTGGGTTTCGTTTGCCCCGGTTGCTGATGCGGCCTACTTGCGGTCGGCGCTTGACGAAAGGGTTCGTCTCGCTGATGTCGCGTTTGATCACGGGCGCGAGTTGCGCTACATACATAAGGTGTGTGACGGGGTGCATGTCTACTTGTTCGCCAACATTGGTCACCAGCGGGTGGAAAGCCGAGTGCGGCTACGGGGTGAGCGCGGTCTTGAATGGTGGGATCCCTACTCGGGCGAAACTCGGCGCGCGGAGGTCGCGCTGTCGGAGGGGGTGACGACGGTTGAGGTCACGCTCGATCCCGCGAGGTGTGTGGTTTTGGTGGGGAGGGATTGAATCCTCGTCACTGCGAGCGGCTACTGCCGAGCTGGCATCCATGGAACAGTGACGACCATCGCAAACTGTCTGGATCCCAGATCACGTCTGGGATGACGCAATTGTGCTGGGATGTAACTTTGTGGTTAGCGAATGCATCGGCCTCGCGCAACACCCCCCACGTGTCATTCCAGCCTTCGAGCTGGAATCCATAGAGCGGTGACGACCATCTCGTCACTGCGAACGGCTACTGCCGCGTGGCAGTCTCCTAAGGCCGAGCTCTGTAGACGGAGATCGCCGCGTCGCCCTGCGGGGCTCCTCGCGAAGACGGAGTTTTGTGGACCCCGAGCTGGAATCGGCGGGCGGTGCAGTCGACAACAAACTGTATGGATCCCAGATCACGTCTGGGGTGACGCAATTGTGGTGGGATGTCACTCGGAGGTTTACGAATGCCTCGGCTGCGACCGACACCCCCCCACGTGTCATTCCAGCCCCCGAGCTGGAATCCATAGGGCGGTGACGACCATCGCAAACTGTATGGATCCCAGATTACGTCTGGGATGACGCAATTGTGCTGGGATGTAACTCTGTGGTTAGCGAATGCATCGGACTCGCACAACACCCCCCACGTGTCATTCCAGCCCCCCGAGCTGGAATCCATAGAGCGGTGACGACCATCGCAAACTGTATGGATCCCAGATCACGTCTGGGATGACGCAATTGTGGTGAGACGTCACTCGGAGGTTAACGAATACCTCGGCTGGGACCGCCACGCCCCACGTGTCATTCCAGCCCCCGAGCTGGAATCCATAGAGCGGTGACGACCATCGCAAACTGTATGGATCCCAGATCACGTCTGGGATGACGCAATTGTGGTGAGATGTCACTCTGAGGTTTGCGAATGCCTCTGCTGCGAGCCATACCCCCCACGTGTCATTCCAGCCCTCGAACTGGAATCCATGGAACGGTGAAGACAAAGACGCCGTGGTTACTCCTGCTGCTTCGTCAGTTACGAGGCCAACCATCAGATGTTTACCAGAATGTGAAGACCGGTTACGTCTATATCCTGACCAACAAACCGAACGGGACGTTGTACATCGGTGTGACAAGCAAATTGATGCAGCGTATTTACAAACACCGAGTAGGTTGGTACGACGGGTTTACAAAGAAGCACGATGTGAAGCGCCTGGTTTATTACGAAGAGCATCAGTCTATGCGATGCGCAATTGATCGGGAGAAGCAACTGAAGACATGGAATAGAAATTGGAAACTTGCTTTGATTCGTGCCTCCAATCCTGAGTGGATTGATTTGTACGACGGACTGACGTACGACTAGAACCCACGTGTTTCTCATTAGCGCCCTCGAGGTGGAATCCATAGAACGGTGACGACCATCACAAACTGTATGGATCCCAGATTACGTCTGGGATGACCGGTTGGCGGTGAAATGGCAATTAGAGGCAAATGAATAGCGCGGCGCTAACTTGGGCCGCGCTCCGTGGATGGAGATCACCGCGTCACCCTCCGGGTCTCCTCGCGATGACGAGGTTTGATGTCACTCTGCCGTTAACGCCCGTCAGACGAATATGATGTGACTGTCCTCTCCCTCCGCCAGTGCGAACATATCGCCAACCGTGATTATTCCTTCCAGGTCGTCGACAAAATCTTCTTTCTTGAGCTTGAACATTTCCACCGCGAGCTGGCATCCGTATAGTTTACCCCCACCGGCGACGATCATCTCAAGCAGCTCAGACACCGGAGGAATATCCAGCTTCTCCATTTCCTTCTTCATCATTGTTGAGGCAAGGGCTTCAAAGCCGGGAAGACCAGCCACAACTGTTGGTACCGACCGCATCATTGCAGGGTTGCCCACTGTCGGCACGTGCAGATCGTCCAGCTTCTTCTTGTTGATGGCGTCCAGCCCAAAAAATGTAAAGAAGACATGCGTTTCGATTCCGTCCATCACGGCACCGTTCGCCATTATTAAAGCCGCATACACGTCTTGCAAGGACCCCTTTGAACAAATGATGAGGACCTTTTTGACTTTGTGATCTTTGGCCTGCTTTGCGGCTGTTAAGGTTGATGTTTCTTCCATGATTCGCCACCTCGACGATTAGATCAAACATTTACCAATTTCATGCTGGTCCTAGACACAGCTGGCGGGCTTTGGAATACCTGCAATACGACTCGACTTTTTCAGCGGTCCTCCGGGAAAAAGGTCGTAAAACTCTTTGATGGTAACGATCCCGCTTTTTCCAACTCGACGAACCGATAACTTGACTCCTTCTTCGAATTGAGCCCGGAGAAAATTTATCACCTCCCAGTGTCTTGGTGTCAGAACAATTGCCTCTTGACTGGCAATAACTTCACCGATTGCCTCCGTCCACTGATTCGAATCAACAAGGTAACCTTCGTCATTCAACTTGATGTCTGCACTCAGCGCTTTAGTTTCCATGCAGTTGTCTCCTTTCGTCATGTTTGGATTGTTGTCGCGAATTCCTGCAGCCTAGTCATGTGCTGTCACCGTTTCTCGATAGTTGTCTGATTCTTTCTCTTGCGCGTTATTAGCAGGGTACTTACCTGCCAGACTCATCGAATTTGAAACAGGCAACTCCTTCCCCGTGAGGAGTCTATTCCAGTAGATCCATTTGAATGCGAGCTTCCCAAGGTGGTTTAGTCTAGTTTGTTTTAGCAAACTCATCGGACCGACAATCGGAATGGGATACTTCCCCGGTAAAGGTTCGATGTCGTAATTAAAATCGATTAGGGATGCCTTGCCAAAGCCCGTTTCGATAAAACAGTTTGCATGACCGTCATATTCTTCGTCGAGCTCATCTCCCTCGATGTAATCCAGAATGTTCTCGGTCAAGACATCAGACATAAAGTGTGCAACTGAGCCGGCTTTTGACGTCGGGACGTTTGTTGCGTCACCTATCACAAACACATTATTGTGATCGATGGATCGCAGGGTTTTCTTATTCGTGGGGATAAAGTTGAGATCATCTGCGTCGCCCATCCCACTGCGCTCAACAAAATCGGCACCCTTGTTAACGGGAACGGAGACAAGAAGGTCAAACGGTATCTCGCGATCATCGTATGAGATAATCGTCTTCCGTTCTTCGTCCACTCTCTCGAGGTAGAAATCTGGTATTACCTCAATCCCTTTTTCGTCCAGGAGATTACTAAGGAATGCAGTCGCTGTTGGCTTTGTGAAAGCTCCTGATAGAGGAGTCGCATAGATTATCTCCACTTCTTCGCGCATACCTTTCTCTGTGAAGAAGGCATCAGCCAGGAACGCAAACTCAAGCGGCGCAACTGGACATTTGATGATCGACTCTGCCATGTTGATGACGATCCTTCCACCCTTCCAGGTTTTCAGTTTTTCCGCCAACTGGCATGCGCCCTCGAAAGTGTAGAAGTCGAAAATGTCTCTGTACCAAAGAGTGCCTTTCAATCCGGGTGTCTCCTCGGGTACAGGCTCGCAGCCCGTGGCAATGACGAGGAGATCGTACTGAATAGATCTGCCGGACGTGAGGTGCACCTGGTTTTCTTCCGGCTCTACCCTTAAGACATCTTCCCAAATGATGTCGATTCCGAGTGGTAAGAAATCAGTCTTCGGCCGGACCACATCGCTTGGTTTGTAAATGCCGAAAGGGACGAAAAGGAAGCCCGGTTGGTAGTAGTGATTCTTTTCCTTCTCAACCACGGTGATGGACCACTCGTCAGACTCCAGCTCGCGGTAAAGCTTATTGGCCATCATCGTTCCCGCTAATCCTGCTCCCAAAATTACCAGCCGATTCATGGTACCGTTCGGGTTCTCCCGACCTCCAGTAATGTTTCGCTACACGTATAGCATAAGTAGATACTTGGTCATCGACGTCCAAATAATGTCGCGCAATTTTGTGGTGGGAATGAGGGTCGGCGTGTAGGCAAAACCCTACGAGCGAGGGCGTAAGGACATCCGGGCGCAAACGAGTTAGGGTGGCGACGACCGACCCCCTTGTCGTCCCAGCCTCGGAGGTAGAATCCCTGGAACGGTGACGACCATCGCAAACTGTATGGATCCCAGATCAAGTCTGGGATGACGCAATTGTGCTGGGATGTAACTCTGTGGTTAGCGAATGCATCGGCTGCGATCCATACCCCCCACGTGTCATTCCAGCCCCCGAGCTGGAATCCATAGAGCGGTGCCGACCATCACAAACTGTATGGATCCCAGATTACGTCTGGGATGACGCAATTGTGGTGTGATGTCACTCGGAGGTTAACGAATGCCTCGGCTGCGACCGACACCCCCCACGTGTCATTCCAGCCCCCGAGCTGGAATCCACAGAGCGGTGACGACCATCGCAAGCTGTATGGATCCCAGATCAAGTCTGGGATGACGCAATTGTGCTGGGATGTAACTCGGAGGTTAACGAATGCCTCGGCGGTGAGGCTGAACTCTCTATTTCCTACCACCCCTACTTCGCATACGCCGCCGTGTAAATCCCTACCCACTCCTCTACCGACATCTTCGACACGAGCTCGCCAATCAACTCATATGGGATGTCGTCCATCTTCTTGAAGCGGATGCAACTCTTACCCATGTCGAGCTTGCGCTTGGCGTGCTTCGGGTACTCGCGCACCCACCACTCGTGCAGCTCCGGATTGGCGTACACTCCCATATGGTAGAGCGCTATAAAATTCTTCTGACTCGCTATGTTGATAAAAGGCAGAGGCGTTCCAGGCGTGGTGTGGTAGCCATCCGGATAAACGGATAGAGGCACAACGTATCCCGGCATGCTGTAATTGATCCCTTCCTGAAATCCATCCGGAATGTTCTCGGAAATAACCTCCCACAACTTCCGAACAGGTTCTTGCCGGTCTTCGGGAAGCTGACTCAGATAATCCTCAACTGAACTTGCGTCGTATTTCATATTGATATCATTCGATCTGTTGCTGTTTCTCTAATTTCTTCCCTTCAACGCATCGCTGGGTTTGGGGATGAAGTGCCCAACGCCACCTCCGCGCTGATCGTTAAACGAATCCGGCACATCACCAGTCGCCACGCGGTCGCTCCACGTCTCGACCGAAGACCCGTCGTCACGCCGAACCATTTCAATGCACCCCTCTACAGGGCAAACGACCGAGCACAGGTTGCAGCCGACGCAGTTCTCTTCGATGATGTACGGAACGCGATCGCCGTTCTCCCGCAGGCCTATAGCCTGATGCGCGCCATCTTCGCAAGCAATGTAACAAAGCTGACACTGTATGCACTTGTCGCGATCAATCTCTGCGACGACCTTGTAGTCGAGGTTGAGTTTCTCCCACGTTGTCACGTTAGGCAGCGCTCGACCAACCATCGCATCAACCGTATCAAATCCCTTTTCTTCCATGTACTGCTCAAAGCCCGGAAGTATTTCACGGATGATACCGAAGCCGTAGTGCATCACGGCCGTGCAAACCTGAACCGTCCCCGCCCCGAGTAGAATGTGTTCGACTGCGTCGCGCCAGTTCTCAATCCCGCCGATGCCTGAAATCGGAATGTTCACCCGCGGATCCTGCGCGCAGTTCTTGACCATGTTGAGAGCAATCGGCTTCACTGCCGGACCGCAGTAACCGCCGTTGGTACTTTTGCCATCAACAATCGGCGTCGGTACAAACGCATCCAGGTCAACACCCATCAGACTCTGCACCGTGTTGATGAGTGATATTGCATCCGCACCACCCGCCACCGCACCCACCGCGGGATCCGTGATGTCCGTAATGTTCGGCGTAAGCTTCACGATCACCGGCTTGGTCGCAACCTCCATCACCCACTCGGTTATGCGTTGCAGGACGGCAGGCTCCTGACCAACCGCCGAGCCCATCCCGCGCTCACACATCCCGTGCGGGCAACCGAAGTTCAGCTCGTGGCCATCCGCCCCGGCGTTCTCGCAGTCCCTGACAATCTGATGCCACTCCTCGCGCGACTCCACCATCAACGAAGTAATCACCGCATGGTCCGGGAAAAATTTCTTCACCTCCTCAACCTCGCGCAGATTGTCGGCGAGCGGACGATCGGTGATGAGCTCGATGTTGTTGAACCCCATCATCCGCGTGTCACGGTAATGCATTGCGCCGTAACGACTTGATACGTTCACCACGGGGATTCCCAGCGTCTTCCAAACGGCACCGCCCCAGCCAGCGTCAAACGCTTTCATGATCTGGTAGCCCGAGTTTGTGGGCGGGGCGCTCGCGAGCCAGAACGGATTCGGCGCGCGGATTCCGGCGAAGTTTACGGAAAGATCAGCCATGATATTTTTGCCCTGTTGACATGTGCGGATCAGGTCGCATCTGCAAGAAAAGTATTAATCCCCTGGGCGGCGAGTTTGGCGTCCGCCACCGCGTTCACCACCTCCTTCCCACCATTGACGGCATCACCCGCAGCAAAAAACTTCGGGTTTGTTGTCTGATACGAATCGTCCACGACGATCCGGCCGCCCTTATCAATTTCTACACCAGGCAAGCCGCCCACAAAGTCAACCTGCTTCGACTGACCCGTCGCGAGGATAACTTGGTCACATCCGAGAACAAACTCTGAATCGGGAACGGTCGCGATACCGCTATCGGTCGATTCCGTTTTTACAAAACGGACGCCCTCGACGCGCCCGTCCCCAAGGATAGCGACAGGCTGCGCGTTGAACAATCCGTACGCGCCGACCGACTTGGCCAGATCAAACTCAAACTCGTAGGCGCGCATGGATCTTTTCCCCCGACGGTATGCCACGACGACGCTCTGCGCACCCATGCGAGCCGCCTCGGATGCAGCATCCATCGACGTGTTGCCGCCGCCTATGACAATCACATCCTGGCCAACGTGTGTCTCGTGCGCGTTGGAACGGAGATCAGCAATAAATTCCACCGCTCCGATGCAGTGTTCCAGATCGATCCCCGGGATGTTTACATTCGTCGTTTCACCCAGGCCAATTGCAATGAACAGCGCGTCGAACTCATCAGCCAAAGTGGTTCCGCGATCCGCATCAATCCATTCGTTGAAGCGAATTTCAAAACCAAACTGAGATTGCAGGTACGCCACCTCAGCGAGTGCCTCGTCGTTCGTGATTTTGTACGGGGCGATTCCGTACACATTCAAACCAGACGGTTTTTCTTTCCCCTCATAAACGCAGACCTCGTGTCCGAGCCGTCGTAGCTCGCACGCGCATGTAATGCCTGCCGGGCCGGCGCCGATCACCGCGACTTTCTTCCCTGTCGGATCGCCGGGGCGGTACAAGCTCTGCGCATCCGCAATTACTTTGTTCGCCGCAAAACTCTGCAACCTGCCTATCTCGATCGGCTTGACGTCCTGATGATTATAGACACACGCGCCCTCACAGAGCACTTCCGTCGGGCAAACCTTGCCGCACGAAAAACCAAAGTAGTTGGCGTCGTAAATCGTCTTCGCCGCACCATCAACATTGCCCGTGTTGATCTGCCGAATAAAGAGAGGGATATCGATTCCGGTTGGGCAGGCACTGATACACGGCGCATCATAGCAAAACAAACACCGCGAGCTTTCCAGGTACGCCTCCGTCTCGCGCATGACCGGATTGATCTGCGCAAAGTTCTTATCAAACTCCTCCCTGCTCTTCGGTTTGCTGAACTCGGCCATGTGCGCTTAGAGTTCGACGAGCTTGCCGTAGGTTTCTGGCCTGCGGTCACGGTAGAACTGCCACGTGGACCGCACCTCATCAATCATGTCAAGGTCAAACTCCGCAACCAGCAACTCATCATCTGTTTCCGACGCTTCCGCAAAAATCTGCCCGCGCGGGTCGACAAAGTAGGACGTGCCGTAAAACTTGCCGAGGTCCCATGGCTTCTCCTCACCGACGCGGTTGATGCATCCCATAAAATATCCGTTAGCCGCCGCGTGCGCCGGCTGCTCAAGTTTCCACAGATACTGCGACAAACCAGCCACCGTCGCGGATGGATTGTAAACGATCTCAGCTCCGTTCAAGCCCAGGACCCTGGCCCCATCCGGAAAATGCCTGTCGTAACAAATGTAGACGCCCACCTTGGCGTAGCGAGTTTCAAAAACCGGGTACCCCAGGTTGCCCGGCTTGAAGAAAAACTTCTCCCAAAAACCTGACGTGTGGGGGATGTGGTTTTTGCGATACTTGCCGAGGTACTTCCCGTCGGCGTCGATCACCGCCGCGGTATTGTACAGCACTCCCGCTTGTTCTTTTTCGTAAATCGGAACGATGATCACCATACTGTACTTGCGCGCGTACTCCGCCATGCGCTCCACGGTGGGACCAGGAATCGATTCGGCTGATTCATACCATGCCGCGTCCTGCCCGGGACAAAAGTATGGCGTGTTGAAAATTTCCTGGAGACAAAGAATCTGCACGCCCTGCTTGCCCGCGTCCTCTATGTAGCTGATGTGCTTTTCGACCATCGCCTCCTTGATCTCCTCGATGGTGCCCTCTCCTTCCGACAGCGGGAGGCTCATCTGGATCAGACCCGATTTTATTTTTCGCGGCATCTCGTCGTGGTTAATTGTCAGTTTTAGATTCCTCAAGTTCTGGAAAAGTTCGGACAAGTACACGACTAGATGATGCCAGTAACGCGCCCGCGCTTAATGAACTGCCCGTACCCTTTGGACACTTTCAGGTCGCCGTTGTCGATCGCGACCTTACCCCGCAGAAGGACCTGGTCCACCTTTCCGGTAACCTCCCACCCTTCGTAGCCCGAGTAGTCGACATTCATGTGATGGGTTTTCGCCGAGAGCGTGTGCTGCTTGTTGGGATCCAGGATGACAATGTCTGCGTCCGATCCTGGTGCGAGCGTGCCCTTTTGCGGATACATCCCGAAGATCTTCGCGGCATTCGTCGACGTGACCTCCACAAATTTATTGGGGCTGATGCGTCCTTTGCTAACACCTTCGGAAAACAGTAGCTCCATGCGGTGTTCTATTGCGGGATGTCCGTTCGGAATTTTGGAGAAGTCATCTTTGCCCATCAGCTTTTGCTCCCATTTGAACGGGCAGTGATCGGTCCCGACGACCTGCACGAGTCCCTGGTTGATTCCCGCCCAGAGCGCTTCCTGATCTTTCTTCTGCCGAAGCGGCGGACTCATCACCCACTTGGCGCCGTCAAAATCTTTCTCGTACAGCGAGGCATCCAGGAGGAGGTACTGGATGCATGTTTCGACGAATACTTTCTGATTGCGACGTGTTGCGTTGCGCACCGCGTTGAGCGCGCCCTCGCACGTCATGTGCACGATGTATCCGGGGCAGTCGGCGTAGAAGGCCATGTCGGAGAACCTGCCCGAAGCCTCGGCCTCGGTGATTTCCGGTTGCGACAGGTAGTGGTACAGCGGTGAAAGCTTGCCCTCGGATCTGTGCTTCGCAATCAGTGCATCGATCATGTCGCCATTGGTCGCGTGCACGGTTACGAGACCACCGTTGCGCTTCACCTCTTTCATCAGCCCAACCATCTGACCGTCATCGATCATGAGCGCTCCCTTGTAGGCCATGAAGGTTTTGAACGAGGTGATCCCTTCGTTGGCGATAAGCTGGCTAACTTCTTTCGCGGTGTTGTCGTTGAAATCCGTAACCGCCATGTGATAGGAATAATCCCCAACGGCATTGCCATCGGACCTGCGTTGCCATTCGCCCAGAGCGTTGTGCAGGGTGTCGCCCTGCGTCTGCAGGATGAAGTCGATCACCATCGTTGTGCCACCGTGCAGCGCGGCTCCGGTGCCCGTCTCGTAGTTGTCGGAGGAGAAAGTCCCCATGAACGGCATGTCCAGGTGCACGTGTGGGTCGATCCCGCCTGGGATGACCACTTTGCCTGATGCGTCGATGACGGTGCTGCCATCGGCGGGCAGGTTTTGGCCTATCGCAATGATCTTTTCGCCGTCGACGAGGATGTCGGCAATGCTATCGGACGCAGCGGTTATCACGCGACCGTTTTTGATGAGGATGGGCATGGGGATGCGGGTTATCTGTTGCTGGCTTGGTTTACGGTTCTACTCACTGGAAAACGGGAAGATCTGGAAAGGCCGAGGTTGATCGAAAGTGCAGGTGCAAAGGAGGACACATCCCGACTGGTGCCGCGGATGATGTTTGAGACGTTGTGACTGATATAGTTTCTCCAGGAGAATCGCAAACGATCCAATTCTTACTGACCGAAGCAATAGCGAATACAGACTTTCCAAATCGTAAGCGAAAACGAAACGAGGAGGTTCTAAGGTGACGCTTTTCGGTGGATACACCAGGCTGTGCCAAAGAGACACACTTGCGCTAGCAAAACAGCCGATCAAACAGGAGTGTCATAGATCCTAGAATGCCCACGAGTAGTCTACTAATTCGTACCCATTGCCCAATCGGAGCAATAACGTCAGAGACTGGTCGTACCACAACGGGTCCGATATAGAAGAGTAGTACTTCTTGATCCGATCAATTTCTCCAGCTCGAATGTCCTCAATAATATCGGGTGGAAAGGTAGGAGCGGTAGTTGGAACAAGCAATCCATCTATGAGACTCTGAAAGTGGTGACTATCGCCAGCTGTGATGATGGTTAAAGAGGATAAACCATTTTCAATTGAACACAACTGGACGAGATAAAATTCTTTGCCACAATCTATTTCGCCTCGCGAGCACATCTCTAACAATTGCCTCCTGTCCGAAGTGGTGCGTGGGCTCCACGACTCGTCAAACTTTGCATCAACAGCAATGTCAATATCACGGCTACTTGTACGACCTACGTTCGAACACGAAGTCAGACTGATTAGCAGCAACATAAATGTTATGCGAGTTGGCATTTATGGAATCCGTTTTAGCTTGTGTAGCGCACCGACGAAATACAAGGGCCTACCGCTTCGGTCCAGCAGACGAGTTGGTTCGTGCGGTTTCGTGGATCCGGCATAGTATGAGTAGCTGACACGAAGATCTATGCCGTTTTCAGCTCGAATCAAGTTTTCCACGTAACTAGCATATTTCTCTGCGTTTAGTATACGAGCACCTGAACGGAGTATATGCCAGATTCCAGTGTCAAGCCCGTTTCGGAAGTCATCTCGTGCGTGAGCTAGTTCGTGCCCTAATCCAATAAATGCCGGCCGGCCAAAAGAACCTGTCACGGATAACCCCCCTGTCTTGTCCAGTGGATTCCAATAGACAGTCTTACCCGAATATATATTCGTTCCTTCGGCGACAATGACATTCTCAATGGAATTCATCAAACCATTGACCAAATTTGTACCATTTATTCCGCCATCAACGAGACTCTTGAGTCCCTCAAGAACAGCCAAGGCAAAAGCGTTCTTTCCCATGTACCTGGTTCCATCTCTGTGAACTAGTCTCCCCCCTACATACAGAAGACTTCTAGCCCCAGTTCCAGTTGTATCTACCCATATACTGTCGCCATTTGCATCCAAATAGTTTAAGGGATCATCACCAACATAGCTGAATGGCGAAAGCGCGGGATATTTTTCCGCCAGGCGGTCAATTCCGTTCCACCTGCCAATTTCGGCGTCATAGTACCTCGCGCCCGCATAATACTCTCCGGTTTCCTCATCCTTCTCGTGCCCGGTGAAGCCTTCTTTGGGCCTCTCCGTCGTGCCTGTCCGCCCCGCCATCTCCATTCCAAATGGATAGTAGTCGGCATAGTGAACCACATCGCCGTTGTCATCGATCACCACACGGATAGAGCCCAGGTGGTCGCGGATGTAGTACAGCTTGTCCGCTACATTACCTCCACCGGGAGGCGTGCCCGGCGTGTATGTTTCTTCCCATGACGTGCTGTCGGGTCCGTCAAAGATCTCCAGCCGGATATTGTAAGGAGAGGAATCCCACGTAGGGAATGAATAATGCAGCTCCCACGCCGTCGTCTTCGGCGTTCCGTTTACATACCACTGGTACGTCAAACTGCCTCCGGAAGTACTGTGCGCGTACGCCTTGAAGTTGTGGTATTCTCCCTGCGTGACGTAGTTGTGCGAGGGAATCACAGAATTGACAACCAGCGAGTCCAGTACAGGCCCGATGCCTCCACCGCCGCCTCCACCTGGAGGCGATCCAGCTGTGTAGATCTCTTCCCAGGACACGCAGGAAGAACCGTCACAGATATCTACGTGGATGGTATAGGGAGAAGAGTTCCAGGTGGGAAAGGAGTAGTGTAGTTCCCAGGATGTTGTCTTGGGTGTTCCGTTTACATACCACTGGTAGGTAAGCGACCCTCCCGAGTTGCTGTGGGCGTAGGCTTTGAAGTTGTGGTACTCACCATGGGTAACGTAGTTATGCGAAGGGATGACGGGATTAACAACAAGGCTGTCGAGCGTCGGCGCGGGCTGCGCAAAAGTATCCGGTGCAATAAGTGCAGAAAGGACCACAAAGATGATTAGGAAAATTCTCATTGCTGAACTCCAGAAAGTGCTGCTTCCTTGGCGACTATTTGGATGGCGTATACACTATTAGGAAAATCGGCCAGTAGAATCTCTTTTTCCGCGACACTGGATTCTTCCGCACCCAGCTGTTCGAACGCAAGCATCCTGAAGTATCTGCCCAGTGCCTGGTCCGGTCTCCTGCCCTTGACGCTTTCGAGATCACCTATATCGTTAATGACCTCGACGGCGGCGCCTCTCTCAAGCATCATTTCATAGTAGAGCCGAGTCGCCTCACGCTGTCTAGCCCCGGAAGAAATTTGGCGCGCCTGCCTGAACGCGTTTTCAGCAAGTGCTAATTGCCGAGATTTCCAGTACGCCATCCCAAGGGAGAGTAAGACGCTGTAGGAGTGGGCCGGGTCGAGTGTTTGTTTCTGAGAGAAGTCGTCAGGATCATGCGCAAAAGCCACCCACTTCGACGCCTCAGCGAAGGCGTCATTTGATCTCGATTGTAGTTTTATTACAGAGCTCGCAACAACCGCTCGCTGGACTATCGGAATGTCTAGATCGTTGTTCGCAACAATATTATCAAGTACCGACAGGCCTTCTTCGGTCTGGCCGTTTCGTAGCTGTATCAAGGCTCTTTTGAGATCGATGTGTGATTTTTCTATAGGGTCGGTAAAGGAATTCCTCTTTTGCTGCAGAAGCTCGAGCGCCCGCTCTTTATCGCCAGATTGATCATACCGATCAGCCAGGCTGACCGTATATTCCAATCCATCCACAGCAGGTATCTCACTTTCCTTTGATGGCAGGTCCGCCTCGGAAGCCTCATCGAGCTCCTGCAAGGCTACGTACTTGCTGTATTCAGGCGGTGCAGACACTCCCAGCGCGGTCACAATCTGCTGATATTTATCGACGATGACCCCCTTCTTGTTTGTGTTGGAAACGCACTTTCGAGAAGGTGTGCAATTGAACGCAACATCTGCCCGTCCACCAGCCACGAAGACAACATGCGTTCGAGAGTCTGATCGCATTTCGCTAACAACTTCTCCGTCGAGATCAAAGGCCAGTGTAAACTGCACATGATTGGCTGCAATGCTAATATCGCCGGAGTAAACATTCTTCTTACCAGTCGGCAATAGTTCGTATGTCGATTCCGCACCGGCAGCTAATGCCGATCCGTCAACAAGTACAAGCATGCGCAATGGACGGGTCTCGAGGGTAAACTCTCCCCGCAAACTAACACTAACGCTGAGTACACTATCATTTCCCATTACAGCGGCTGATGAACCGTGAGTCACAGACGCAGCTATCGCCACGAACGCGACTATTGTCTTAATAGATCGCATTTTTAAAAAGGGTTTTGGGGGAATCTAATTGTTGTTGTTTACCCGACCGATTGGCCGACCAGCGAGAATATTCCAGTAGATTACATCTCCGGAATCGTCATAGACGGCTAGCACCTGGCCGTCCAGCCCGCGAACGTAATACTCAGTGTCCGTCGAGCCAGGACCATCTTTAACTGTCCTTAGGCCCTCGGAATTGTAGCGATACGTGAATGTACCAACGCCAGCGACGTTCATCGAGATCGGCATGTTCGCATAGTCATAGACCGCACTCGAAAAAAGACTATTGGCGGTAACATTCCCATTGTAGTCATAAACCATTGTCCGATTCTGCCCACCTGATATCGTAACGCTGTTCAGTTGATTGGATCCTGATTCGTACGAATACGCAAGGTTCCAATCACCAGTCGATTCTTTGCGGCGGTTCAGTGAAAGGATATTCCCATTGTCGTCATATGCGATACCAGCAGTCTGCCCCAGTCCGACATCGAATTGCGACTTCTGCGACCATGAGGATTCAGATGATTCACCTCTACTAGCAAAGTCCGCTGTGTAGAGTCTATTGAGGTGGTCATACGTGAACGCATATCCTGCAACTTTCCCTTGGTGCTCCGTTGCTTTGGTTCTCCAAGCCATACAGGAGATGTTGCCTCCGAAAAGCGGCTCATGCTGGATTCCGTTGAGACCAGCGATTTGCTCTACCTTGTCATAGCCGAGACTTAGAGCAAACTCATCCGATCCCGAGCCACTACCCATACTATTGATGTCGTTAATTTGGACTAGACGACTCCTGAGATCATAGCTGTAATCCACAGTCTGCAGATTAGCACCGAGCTTTGACTGTGAAAGCTGATTCAGTGGCGAGTAGGCCATCGACGTTTCGACATCTGCAGTACTTTCGTCGTTAACAGAGTTGGACTTGACGGCTAGTAACTGCCCGGCAAGATCGTATTCGTACCATAGATAGAACTCCTCATTATTTACTCCGGGCTGATAAGCAATCGACCGTATATTTCCGGCCTTATCGTATGTATAGTTTGTGACTTTGCTACCAACGCCGTCAATGCGTTGACGAAGCGTTGATACATTGCCAAGCGCATCATACGTATAGACCGTTGTGTCAGATTGCGAGACTACGTACTCCAGCGTGTTCCCGAAATAGGAATAACTTACCTCTCTAATCTTGTCTCCCGGCTGCAGCGGTCCGTTCGGGTTGGCGTCTTCAATCAGTCCAAGGAACGTACCCACCTCAACCAGCCGATCCAGGCTGTCGTAGTCGTAGTACACAAAGTATTGGTCAGCTGGATTGGACGTGTTAACTCCATTCGGGCCAGCAGCAAATCGTAGATTCCCGTTGTAATCGTACTTGTATTCGTAATCGGGACGAGCCGCTCCTCCGGGGACTTCATTGGTTGGATCTCCGTTTCCGTCACCATCTGCATCCGGAGAATAGCTGGCAACCATTCGATTGAGGTTGTCATATTCGAAGTACCTCGTCCAGTCACCTGAACAGTCCCCCCCTTGGCTCGAGTTCATACAGTTTGGCTCTATCGATTCAATCAGGTTACCAGCGAAGTCGTAGTTCTGGTAGTATTTGTCTACGATTGCCCTATACTTGCCGTTTTCTTGACCGTAGACGATCAAGTCTGAATCAGCAAATCCGCCGTTGAATTCCGACGTGAATGCTTCTGCCCTGAATCTATAGGTAGAGCCAGCGAAGAAGGGCACGTCGCCTTGAGATGTTGACACTGTAAAGTAGCCATCGTGCCCAAAGGCCGCCAGATGAGAATTGCCTTTTACAATGTTTGCCACAGAATAGCTGTGTGCATCTTCTGTCATTGAAGCCTCTGCCCGTCCAATGAAGGACTTAGTCGGAACGAAAAGAGCAGTGTCAATTGCGGCTGGATCCCACTTTTCTACCTCTGATGTAATGCAGATTGGAGAACACAGCCCCGAGCCTTCACTATTACTGCTAGCGGAGATGTCTGCAACCGTTGCGGGGATTTCAGGAACAGCATCAATTGTGGCTTCAGAAAACTCCAGGAAGGTTCTGCCATCTATATCGGTGTATGAGAATGATGTCCTGCCGTCTTCATCTGTTACAGCAACAACATCAGCTGGAATCGCCCCTCCTAAATGTGCGGGTGGAATCCTGGCATCCATCAAATAGGTGGTCGCAATCTTACTCCGCGAGTTACTATTTGCGGACAGCTGCGCAGGGTATGTCACAACGGGACGGCCGGAGAAATCATATTCTGTCTCGACATACGGAAACACAGTCTTACCCGGCTCACTGAACGACTGGTAGTAAGTGTCTGCCATTGTCTCCAACTGACTTTCATAATTATTTCCGGCGACGGGAACAGGGGACAAATTTTTGATTGCTCGGCCGAAATCATCATAGATGGTTGATGATGCAAGGCGCGTGTGACCAAGTTCAACATGAGTCTGAATCTCAAGGCCTTCGTCGTCAAGGAAAGTAGTTGACTCTGCCACATCGCCGAGGTACAGATTGGAAACCCAGAAATAACCTCCATCGCCCATGATCCAAAACTCGGGGTTGAACACTGCAAGACCCGTACGTTCGGTCATCTGATCAGGATTACGCCCCGCGCCTTTTTCGTAAGCCCAGAATCGACAGGTTCCGGATTCAAGCTTTTCTATTTCCAGCGTGTACCACTTGTTTGGGTCGACATCAGACCAAAATGTCGTATTGACTACTGATACCCCATCACTCCTCGAGTGCGCAACAAAGTCATTATCAGAGCCAGCGTGATATAGAATTCGGCACCTTTCGGTTGCACCTGACGAGAATCCTATTTCAGGTTGGGTTTGGCTCGTTCCCGGATGGAAATCGTACCTGGCTACGAGACTTTTGCTCGGAAGTCCATATCTGACAATCCTTCTGTCTGAACTATTCGCTTCTGCCTTCAATGAAAGAACATCATCCGGGCCAGTTTCACCGAATGAAAAGTCTGGGCCCAGGGTGTTGACGAAGCCAGCCCCGGTAGAGAAGTTTGACTGAAATTCCGCATTCGTATATGCGGTGGCGATTATAGCATTCGGGCTTAATGGATCGTAGTCATCCGTCTGAGTTGTCCTTGAAAGCGAGTAGCCATTGGACGCAAGAATATCCCCCATCTGGTTGCTGGTTGAAATAAGTCGTCCAAACGAATCGTACTCATGATGCGACACAGTACCCAGTTCACCGAAGAAAACTTCAGGGTACAGAGTGTCGTCGTTATATACTATTTGGCCAATTTGCAGATCTGGATTGACAATTCTAACATTATCAATCACCCAATGTACTGTGTTATGGGAATAGCCGTAGTTGCCAAAAGAAATCTTCCTAACACCCGAAGACGGCTGCAAGAAAGGAGCACCATCTACGCGTAGCACACCGTCAAGGTAATAGCTGACGGTCGCATCGATGACGTTAGCGACAATCTTAATGCGGTATGTTCGGCCAATCACGAGGTCGTCTGCGACTGAGCTCCATTGCCAACTTTTCGGTTTGAACTTCCAGTCCTCGTTATTGATAGACGAAAAAGTAACATTCTGAGTGCTCAGAAGGTCACCATTCCAACTTGAACCCCCAACACCGATTGTGAAGTCCCAATTGTCACTATCTGCAATTGTTAAGTCGAATTCGATGATGGCTTCGTCATTAATGGTCTGCCCCAGATCGTAGACTATATAGTCTCTTTCATTATTGGTAGCGGATGCATGGTTCGTTTGGCGGAGTGAACCATTAACAATTTCCCATTCTGTGTCGCCGTCTGAATTTCGATCAACTTGCGTCCAGCGAAAGTCCAAGGCCTCAGAGTGAAACGCCTCTAGCGCTCCCTTTGGTGAACCTCCATAACGCTTTATTTTGGATGGCAGTGACGAGTTATGGATTCTTGAAATCTCTGTTTTAATGTTGTTTCCATCGGCCAACACTTCAGCCCCTCCGTCATCACCATATTGATCAATTCTACCTGTAGCAACCCAGCTATTAGAACAGCTCATCGAGATGGATGTGTCATGCCAGCATGAAAAGGTAGGGCTTGATTGACTATCTGTGTGATGGGACCAGTACATGGATTTGAATGGGCCAAAGTATCCGTTATCGAACTCTTTGTAGGTTGTTACGGTGGAGTTCGTAAACAGCGAATCGTAACTGCCTCCCGGCGTCACAAATTCTTTCACAATGTCAGTTTTAACTGGAAGTGATAATGCGTTTTCATTGTCTAAGGAATCGTAAACTGTTTCGTAGCCATATTCAATCAAAGTAACCGATGTCGTATCACCGGTTTTTCTACGAATCCAATAAGGCAATTGGCTATCATCCAGATAGGCATATTCCAATGACTCGCTGACTAGCCCCGTGTTAGTGGAATCAAAAACTGCAGCGTTGCTCCTCGAGGTGACTTTCTCCATTACAAGATTGTTGGTAGCATATTTTCTAATTGCGACGTTCCCATAAACGTATGCATTTGCGACTGGAATTTGCGATACGTTCCGCTCGATTACCGTTTGTCTGAATCCACTCGCATCCGAGTATGTCCAGAGGGGGATGCCCCAGTTTCCACTTCGATTGGAGGTAGCTACTGAGTAGTAATTTTGTTGGCCCAGCACCGTTGTTACCGCCGTTTTACTCAAACAAATATCATCCCTGCAGTCCGCCGTTGGGGCATTGTTCGTCCTGTAAAAATGTGTGTAATGAGTCTTCGTAGAAGTCCCCGTAGGGTTCCAGGTTGTGAGCTCAGGATAGTAGACTGCAACTGTGCCTCTATCATTGGGAATAAAATAGTGGGAATTGGCGACCTGAACGTATGCTCGCTCCAGGAAAAGAGAGGGAACCCCTGTTAGGATCCCGCCTCCGTATTCATAGATTGTTGACTGATTGGGGACGTTCGCCTTTTTTGTAATTATCTCCTTCACTCGCACACCACCCTGCCAAGAACGATCCGAGGACACTTGATACGTCCCGGTCGACGAGGTTACACCCCCATCACTTTCGAATGATATTAAGTCATACTTCCGTTGTTGCTGTCCGCCCGCCTCGCAGGTTAGGCAAATCTGGTCGTTCTCATAAATAAACTCTTGCTTCAAACCGGTTGGATATGTGATCTCCTTCAGGCTCCAGGACTTGGCATCGTCTTTGTCCGTGCTAAACTGCTGGTTCTTCCTATTGAAATACCCAAAGTCATCCATGTAGTCGCGACTCGGCGAATATATTGTCGTCCCACCCTCTATGGGATAATATTCAAACCTGTGTCCCGCAAGCATGCGATTGTCATCATCTTTCTGATAGAGTTCCTTGAGTGTCAGCCGTGTCGAACTAACTGGAAATCCCCCAAGTGCTCCGTGCTCCAAGATCACGCGTTTTACAAGCCCACGGTCAACACCGTCATACTTTGCCACCAACGAAATGGAATCCAGTTGTTGATAGAACAAGTTTGCACCAGGTGTCCATGCGCCATCCGAATTATCCGTTGAAACGCGATTGCTAGCGGAAAACGTAGCCTTGTGCGTTGGTGTCTCGATAGCCGAAACGTACGCGATTTGTTTTACGTATGGGACGGACAATTCTGCATCCCTAGTCGCGGTTCTAGTTTGATAGTAAAACTTTATCCAAGATCCATCCGCTGTCTTGCTTATTTGACTCGGATGGGACGGTATCGGCCCTGTGTAATCCCGACCGAGAATCGCGATCAGCCTCCAAGAACTAATGTAGTACCGCTGCTTTTTGTAAGTGGCGCTACCAATCCTTTTTCGTCCTTCGTTTGACTGGATCAAAGGGTTTGCGAAAACATATCTTTTTCCGTCTGGATCAGTTACAACAAAACTCTCATAATCACCTTTAGACGTGCTCAACGCAGTCGGTGGCTTGAGGACAAGTTCTTTAGTCCAATAAATTCCAATTTTAACAGAATCGACCCAGTCATATTCCACCCGAACAGGCTTGTTGTTAAGAGGGTAAAACTCTGTTGGACTTAGCCTCGAAGGCAACTGATTGCCTGGTATTGCAAGAGGGTCGTGCCGAACCATGGTAAAGGACTCTCCTGGTTTCGTGACGTAGTACAGATCTGGTTGCTGCGATGCGAGCATCCCATCGTCAGTCGTAAACGGACCGCCAGCAACCATAGTTTGTACATCCCGAGCAATTGATCCCGGATCAAACGACCAGCCGAGTCCAATCCACGAAGCTTGCTGTCGGACCTTGATTCCGGATGTGTACCCGAACACCACATCAAAATCCAATCCATTGCGTCCCGGGATTGTCATTACGGGAATGGACAGGTTCAGGTCTCCTTTTGCGTCAACGCCAGGCGCAGAAATCTGGGCAGGCCGCCATGTATCCGGTTGCGCAGCGTATTCGTTGAGAATCGTCTGGGACTGGACGGACCCAGGCGCAAGGAGCATCGCAAAAACTAAAACAACTAATGACTGTCTCATGGTAGGCAGTAGAACTCGTTCGTGGAATTATTTTCCGTAGAGTACTCTGCCAGAATTGATTCAGTCAAACGTGTTTCTGTATGCAAGTTTGCGCAAGTTTCTGTTTGCGAAACCACACAAAGAAATTGCCTGCAAGGGCGACTGACAAGATTTGATCGGGGTAAAAATTTTTAACCTTGATTTGCGGCCGATGCGAGCATTTCGGTGTAGCAAGTAGGGCAAATCCTGTCCAGACGGATCGTTTTCGCGTGATTTAATGATTTGCGAATTATTGTTTGCAAAAACGCATGAGATAGTGCATGCAGAAAGGCATTACACAAAGGTTATGTTTTTGTCATAATGTTGTTTAAAAGGCTAACTCGCAAAATCATGGGCAAATTTGAGAATCATGAAAACACAAAAACGGTAATGTTAAATGAAACCCCACGAAGTTGATTTGCTCTCCCTTATTACTATTGACGACCTTAACGGCGTTATCGAAAAAGTTGCTGATGAGGTTGGGATTGAAACCGTGATATTTCTTATACGGGTTTTTGGAGGAGAGAACTTTTACGTCCCATCAAAAAGAAAAATGCTGCGCGTCGCACTGAGTAAAGCCGTCGAGCGTGAATACGATGGAACGAACGGACTAGATCTTGCCCTGCGGTATAACACAACCCGAGGTACAATTGAAAAGTTGGCCGCAAAATTGAAGGCTGATAAAGAAACCGACGGGGAGATTACTGACAAGGAAGAGTAATGTCATTCTGTACGTCAGCGGCGACAGCGCCCGAGATATCTTGCTTGCAGATATCTCGGGCAGGGTTGCTACTAGTTCGTGCCTGGTCTGACTCCCGTTTGACACGCGCCGATTTCTGACTTGTACGCCGCAAGTGAGCGACCTGTGGAATTCGGCGCACACCTTGCTTCCGAGGCTGGGATAATAGTTCGTCGAAGCCGCTTTCCTGGTATCTCGACTTCCGATTCGGTTAACGAGCGACAATAAGGGCGCTATCGGCAGCGGCAACAGAGCCACGAATGGACTGGCTGATTTGCAAAAAACTGGGTCGCCTGTACGGCCTCCTCGAATGGTTCCTATACAGTCGACACCGGAAGGTCCTGGCATAGGTAGGATGCAGGAAGGTGTGCAAGCAGCCCCGGTCCTGTGGAATCATTCATGGCGTCGATGAACAGGTCAAAAGGTGAATTCGTCGTTCTCGCGTTACCTCCTGGTTCGGCCATGAAGCAAATTTGAGTGAAGGGTAAGGGCGGCCTCCCCGTCTCCGACATAGAGCTTTTTCAGGTCCATCCAATTCGGTTCCACCCAAGAAAATGCTAACGTGTCCGTGGTTGGTACGCCGTGCGGTTCAAAATAGTCAGCACCTAGTAAGAGGGCCGGGGCCGATCCAGAAATAGCCAGGTTACTAAATTGCACAACTGGACAACACTTATCAGGTTCAACAAACGTCTCACGGATTTGGACATTCTTAAAGCACGCAGCGTTCCTAACATTCCATGACAGGTTGGAGATGAAATGAAACTGGAGGACAAAACGAATGCCCAGGCGGCAGGTGCCCCCGCACAATCACATTGAATTCAATCAAATCGGACTAGCACACAGTAGTACAGGAGATTTTTCTCCAACCAAGCCTTACCCGGTTAACGATATGATTTAGAACTACGGTGGAGAACGGCCAGTAAAGTGTCTGCAGCAGCTCGTGGGATTCCCGTAACGTCTTTTTCTCCCAAAATCTCCCGAACAACAGGATCGCCAGCGGCTGGAACACTGATTAAAAAAAGACTTTTGTAGGAAGCAACCAATCGTTGATTGCCTACGACAATCTCACTCTCATTGCCGTCGAACAATACTGTCGTGCTATCTGCGATCGACCCAGGCTCGGGATCACATTTCATCCACCGAGTTGTTATATCAAATTTGGCGACAGTGGGAAAATAGTTCTCCACTTTGAACCCCTTGAAACATTGAATGGAATCTCGCGAAAGAAATGCTACCTGCACCATTCCGCTATCGCGAGGACTTTCATAATGAATGCTAACTATCCTGCCACCCGGGAGATCGTAGCCACCCGATCCCGAATTCCATTCGGTTTGCCAACAACCAGAGAGACCTGAGCCCAGGATTATTAGTATGCAAAACCAGAGTGTATTCATAAAAACTGCAGTTTCATTTGGTCAGTTCTCAAATCAATATCTCCGAAATAGACCAAACGCAGGGCGCCTACTGTAATTCACGCGCCGGAAGCCGTCGTTGGTATTGGGAGCAGAACGGTAATAATATCCCATTTGGTGTGTCTCAACAAAGGATGGCTGATTAGGTAAACAGATCATATGCCATACCACTACTTCCTCGTAAGGACAATTTTGCTGAGGGGAAAACATCCGTTGATGCGTTAATGTCTAATGTACCCCCATTGTTTTGTATGTATAAATATTGGGCAACGTTTACATAGTCGTACCCAAGAGCTTGCAAGCCAACCGCTTCCAGTGGATGGACCATTGTATGAGCTTCATATTGTGCCCAGAAACTGGATGGATCATTATCCTGATTCTCGATATTTGGCAAGCCAGGAACACTGACTTGCCCGGGAAAGATACCCGCAGTTCTGCCGACGGATCTCTCAAAGGTAATAGAAACTGCTGAAATTGCCCCTTCTTCCCCGACCTGCGCATCAATCCTAATGATGGATGTCATTTTGTCACCGCGAACAAACCATGCAGGCGCAGGTCCATCCCATGAACGGCCGTCAATATAGCTGACAAAGGTAAAGGTCAAATCCTCCCCAAGATGCGTAAATCCACTAATAGGGTCTGACCCATTGATCCAAGAGATTGTGCCTGTCGAATCATTTCTGTACCACTCACGTCCATCCAGATCAGATATGTTGGGCGGATTGTTCGCCGAGTAATGGTAGGGACTCCACGAAGCGTATTTTTTCGCCAACGGGTCAATTCCGTTCCACCTGCCAATTTCGGCGTCATAGTACCTCGCGCCCGCATAATACTCTCCGGTTTCCTCATCCTTCTCGTGCCCGGTGAAGCCTTCTTTGGGCCTCTCCGTCGTGCCTGTCCGCCCCGCCATCTCCATTCCAAATGGATAGTAGTCGGCATAGTGAACCACATCGCCGTTGTCATCGATCACCACACGGATAGAGCCCAGGTGGTCGCGGATGTAGTACAGCTTGTCCGCTACATTACCTCCACCGGGAGGCGTGCCCGGCGTGTATGTTTCTTCCCATGACGTGCTGTCGGGTCCGTCAAAGATCTCCAGCCGGATATTGTAAGGAGAGGAATCCCACGTAGGGAATGAATAATGCAGCTCCCACGCCGTCGTCTTCGGCGTTCCGTTTACATACCACTGGTACGTCAAACTGCCTCCGGAAGTACTGTGCGCGTACGCCTTGAAGTTGTGGTATTCTCCCTGCGTGACGTAGTTGTGCGAGGGAATCACAGGATTGACAACCAGCGAGTCCAGTACAGGCCCGATGCCTCCACCGCCGCCTCCACCTGGAGGCGATCCAGCTGTGTAGATCTCTTCCCAGGACACGCAGGAAGAACCGTCACAGATATCTACGTGGATGGTATAGGGAGAAGAGTTCCAGGTGGGAAAGGAGTAGTGTAGTTCCCAGGATGTTCCCAATCGAATCTCCCATTGTATTTCCTCGACCTTCGCACCTCCTAGTCCGAGGCCGCTAACTAATGCCGCAATCTTTCTACGTTTTCGTTTCTGGCAAAACCCAGAAAGTTGAACGGTCATATGCAAGCCGTCGACACCCACTCCTTCTTCCAACACGAGTCCAAGTTTTCTCTCTTCGATCGTATCCACAAGTGTGTAACGCACCAAGAGGTCATTCTTGATGTCTCTCATGAACGGAATCTCAATGAGTAGTGTCATTCGCGCGAAGGATTAGCAGAGTCCATGCACCTCGGTGTTTATTCGAAAGCTGGATACGGAATTGGGTATTGCCCGGTCAGTATGCGATGGACAATATTGGGTGGACTCATCACCAGTCCTATTTCAGCATTGCGATTCTCCCCACGTAGTCTCCCGACAGTTGTAAAGTCCTCGTCATTGATTCTCCAAACATACCAGTTATTTGAAACCTTAACCTCTTCGCCAGGCTTCCAGCCATAGTCGTTCGTATCCCGAAAGAGGATTTTTTTGGTGTCGCCCACATCACCGCAATTCCCCTCGAATTCCCAGTAACCCATTTTCAATCCCAACTTTGTTACACAGTGAGCATAGAAAGCTACTTCTCCTTTTACCACTTCCTCAAGATTCACGTCGCATGTCGCCGGATACGCTTTTTCAAAAGCGCGAATTACATCGCTATTCAGTTGAGTGAGATCACTAATTATGTATTGAAAATACTTTTTTGTCCCGTCCTCGATCTGAACAGAAAATACATCCCCAACCTTTGTGTTCTTTCGTGACATTTTCAGCCAAAGAATATTACTTAATACCGAATTGGTGCCAGTATTTAGGCGCTATCGAATTAATCTTATTTAACAGCTGGCCTCCGTTCTTTTGCAAACCAAAACCATTGATTAGCGTCTGCTCCCTCGCTCTTGCTACACTTTTAGATAGACCTTTGGATCCTTCTACTACGCGATAACGCAGCAACGATTTTGCTGTGCGGGAGTTCAGATGCTCAGCAAAACGGATTGCTGGCTTCCTTCTCGTAATCCGCCGCCACCGCCTCCAGGCGGGGAGCCGGCGGTGTAGATTTCTTCCCAGGAGGTGGACTTGGTCGTTCTGTTAACGGTCCAGTAGCAGGTAAGACTTCCACCAGAATTACTGGTCGCGTAGGCTTTGAAGTTGTGATACTCCCCCTCAGTGATGTAGTTATGAGAAGGAATGATGGGATTGACGACGAGGCTGTCGAGGGTCGGCGCGGGCTGCGCAAAAGCATCCGGTGCGACAAGTGCAGAGAGGACAATAAAGATAATTAGGTATGTTC
This sequence comes from Rhodothermales bacterium, assembly GCA_965224105.1. Classification (GTDB taxonomy): domain Bacteria; phylum Bacteroidota; class Rhodothermia; order Rhodothermales; family JABDKH01; genus CBDCYH01. The sequence goes on from CBDCYH010000002.1 coordinate 435,295, forward strand.
TCATTTCGTACGCCTCACTGCGTTAGATAAACCGAGTTACAAGCGAGGGTACGGGTTGGCGAATTTGATTGTCAAAGAAGAAAACGCGTTGTGATTCGTGGAAGAAAGTTCACGAGAAACTACAAACACATTTGAATACTGAGTTGTCTGCACAAACTGTATGGATCCCGGCTCGGGGGCCGGGATGACGCGTGGGTGATGGGACAACACGACGAGTAAAACAATTACGACTGCGGTGACTTGGGCCGAGCTCGTAGATGGAGATCGCCGCGTCGCCCTTCGGGACTCCTCGCGATGACTGCTTGTTTTTATGTGAATTGATTATGGCTCCTGTGGCAACAACCACAAACTGCATGGACCCCGGATCGAGTCCGGGGTGACACCAGGGTGGTGGGATGAGCTCCAGCGGGTAAGCGAATACCGCGGCGATGAATATCACTCCAGGCTAGTCATCCCAGCCCCCGAGCCGCGATCCATAGGGCGGTGACAATCAGCTCAAACTGTATGGACCCGGTGCCCCTAGATGGAGATTACCGCGTCGCCCTTCGGGACTCCTAGTAATGACGCGATGGGTATGGACCCCGGATCAAGTCCGGGGTGACAGCGGGGAGGTGGGGTAAAGGTTGCGCCAGCCTTTGGACTTGCAGACCTGCGACCGAAGATGGAGACTGCCACGTCGCCCTTAGGGCTCCTCGCAGTGACGACTTACCCCCGGATCAAATCCGGGGTGACGCCAGGGGGTTGGTGTTGAAGGTCTGCGCAAACCCTTGCACTTCCGGACCTGCGCCTCTAGATGGAGATCCCCACGTCGCCCTTCGGGCTCCTCTGGATGACGCGCTTGGTTTGGGCCGAGCTCACATCAGAGTTGCGCGCAACCGACTCGCAACCAATTTTATCCTTAAATTTTCTCGTCAGCACGTAAACATACTCGCGCCTCTCATGTCCTGTCCCGACCCCTACGACCCCGTCCAAAACTTCATCAACGGCACGTTCCACGATGGCAACGGAAAACAGATGGATGTTCTGAGTCCGCTTACCGGCGACGTGATCTCCACGCTCCCGCTGTCGGGCAAAAGCGAACTGGACAAAGCAGTCGAGGCGGCGGAAAAGGCTTTCCCGGCGTGGTCGGGAAAAACGTTGAAAGAGCGGACGCAGGTTTTCTTCCGCTACCGCGAACTGCTCGTCAAACATCGCGACGAACTGGCAAAGATAGTGCACGAAGAGAACGGTAAGACGATGGACGAGTCGTACGCCGAGGTCGACAAAAGCATCGAGCTTACCGAGTTTGCGTGCTCCATGCCGCAAATAGTGACAGGCGAGTTTATGGAAGTCAGCAAAGGTGTTGAGTGCAGGGTGGAGCGAGCACCGGTTGGCGTTGTCGCATTCATCTCCCCGTTCAACTTCCCGCTGATGGTTCCGCACTGGACCGCACCCAATGCCATCGTCCTCGGCAACTGCATGATCCTCAAGCCGTCCGAGATTGTACCCCTGAGCGCAAAGCGAATGGCAGAGTTGTTGAAAGAGGCCGGCCTCCCCGACGGGGTGTTCAACATCGTCAACGGAGACCGCGAAATTGTCGAAGCCATCTGCGACCACGACGGCATAGAAGCGGTGGCTTTTGTCGGATCGACCAGGGTTGCCAAGATCGTTTACAAACGTGCTACCTCAAACCTTAAACGATGTGTTGCGCTTGGAGGCGCAAAGAATCACCTTATCGTACTCCCCGACGCACACACAGAAATGACAGCGACCAACGTCGTTGCGTCCATGTCGGGTTGCGCCGGTCAAAGGTGTATGGCGGCGGCTGCGATGGTGGGTGTTGGCAAAGTCGACCACATCATCGAGCGCATCGTTACCGCCGCCAAGGATATCCAACCCGGTAAAAACCTGGGATCCGTTATCTCGAAAGAAGCGAAAGAACGCATCGAGCGCTACATCACCGAGGCCGAGGCCGCTGGCGCCAAGGTGCTCGTCGACGGACGTAACGCCCGCGTCGAAGGCCACGAAGGCGGATTCTTCGTCGGACCAACCGTCATCGACCATGTTACTCCCGACATGGCCATCGCAAAAGAAGAAGTTTTCGGTCCGGTAATCAGCATCATCCGGACAGAAAATCTCGACGACGCCATTGCTCTCGAGAACAGCTCCAACTACGGTAACGCAGCCGCGGTCTTCACCCAGAGCGGCGGACTTGCACGCGAGGTTATCAACCGCGCGAGCGCAGGGATGATAGGCGTTAACATCGGCGTGCCCGTCCCGCGCGAGCCGTACTCGTTCGGCGGATGGAATGAATCCAAGTTCGGTGTGTGCGACGTGACCGGCGAAAGCTCGATCGAGTTCTGGACCAAGCTCAAGAAAGCCACCACCAAATGGAATCCCGAAGACTGGACCAACTGGATGAGTTGATCCCCAACAGATTCAATCAGCAACCAAATCTATGTCGGCTAACAGCCAGATCCTTTCCAACAACCTCGACCATACCTTTTTTTCCTGGGGACCGCAGGGTAACCTCAACCCCATCAACATCGAACGCGCCAGGGGCGTGTACATGTGGGACCGCGACGGAAAGAAGTACCTTGACTTCTCGTCCCAGCTGATCAACGTGAACATCGGTCACGGCCATCCGAAAGTTGCCGCGGCCGTGGCGAAACAGATGAGCGAGATCAGCTACGCCTATCCGGGGATGGCCACCGAACCCCGTGGAACCCTTGGAAAAAAACTCGCAGAAATAACCCCGGGCGGTCTCACCAAAACTTTTTTTACACTCGGCGGCGCAGAAGCGGTTGAGAACTCGATCAAACTCGCGCGGGTCTACACCGGTCGGTCGAAGATCATCAGCCTTTACCGATCGTATCACGGCGGGACGTACGCGGCGATGTCAGCAGGCGGTGACCCACGTAAACATCCCATCGACGCGCAGGCTGCTCCAAACTTCATCCACGTTGAGAACCCGTACTTCTACCGGTGTCCGTGGAACAGCAGCACGCCCGAGGAGTGCACCGAGCGGGCAACCGACCACCTCGAGCGGGTGATCAAATTCGAAAACCCCGACAGCATTGCTGCGATATTGCTGGAGGGTGAATCCGGATCTTCCGGTTGTATCAAGTACCCTCCCGGCTACTGGGCGCGGGTCGCCGAGATTGCGAAGCGGTACGGCATTCTTACCATCTGCGACGAGGTGATGAGCGGGTTTGGGCGCACCGGTAAGATGTTCGCCATCGAGCATCACGGTGTTGAGCCGGACATCATGTGCATGGCCAAAGGACTTACCGCAGGTTACCTCCCGCTCGGCGGTATCATCACCAGTAAAGAGATTGCGAGCGCGTTCGATGAGACGCCGCTGCCGCTCGGGCTCACCTACTCTGCGCACCCGGTGTCGTGCGCATCCGCCGTGGCCGTGCTCGACATTTACGAAGAAGAAGACCTTGTTGTCAACGCCGCGCGCATGGGTACGTACATCGAGGCACAGGTTGAAAAGCTCAAGGACAAGCATCCGTCGATTGGCGACTACCGCAACACAGGTTTGTTGGGTTGCATCGAGCTCGTCAAGAATCGAGACACCAAAGAACCCACCGTGCCCTGGAACGCAACGGGTAAAGATGCGGATGTTACCCGCCGGATGGCTGCGAAAATCCGCGAGCTGGGCATGTTCACTTTTGTCCGCTGGAACTGGATCTTCACCGCTCCGCCGCTGTGCGTGACCGAAGAACAAATCGACGAAGGACTCGAAATTATTTCGCAGGCCATTGCTATCGCCGACGAATACTGCAAGTGATCCGAGACCTGTAAACATGAACCAATCATTCGACCTCCCGGCAGAAATCCGATCATCGCCACTCTATGGCGAGGACCTCGCGCCGATTCCACCGGAAGAACGCACATGGTCAACGTGGAACCTGGCGGCAATCTGGATTGGCATGGCGGTGTGCATCCCCACGTACCTGCTCGCATCGTACATGATCACCGCAGGGTTGAGCTGGGTCGCCGCACTGGTAATCATCACGCTCGCGAACCTGATCATCACCGTACCGATGGTGCTCAACGGACACGCCGGGGTCGAGTACGGAATCCCGTTTCCGGTCGTCGGCCGCTCGTCGTTTGGGACGCGCGGAATACACGTCGCCTCGATCGTACGCGCGCTCGTCGCGTGCGGATGGTTTGGCATTCAGACATGGATCGGAGGCCTGGCGTTTTACGAAATATATCGAGCACTCTTCTTCGCCGGTGTGCCCACGCCAACAGGACTTGTACCCGGTAAGTTTGTGGGCTTCGCTTTGTTTTGGCTGCTGAATATCTACTTCATCTGGAAAGGCGCGGAAAGCATCAAGTGGCTTGAGACTTTTGCGGCACCGATACTGGTGGGCATCGGATTGATCCTGATTGGATGGGGCGCCATGCAGGGCGGCGGCGTGGCTAACGTGCTGGAAAAAAGCGCGCAGCTGCAGGACCCCACCGCGTCTCTTGTAAAATCAGAATCTGATTTGATGCTGCACCTGCAGTTGTTGGAGGGTCGGGACGGTGCACCCAAGGCGTCTGAGTATCGGCTGTCGCTTTCCGATCAGGAACCCGGTCCCTGGCTGCCGGTGACGGACGAGTGGATCCCGATCACCCGCGACATCTCGACCATGAACGCGTTGCTCGACGGCGAACGGACGGCGAGCGTTCGCGTGCGCGCTCCGGTGGACGGTGGTGGGTTCGTTGAATCGTCTGATGTGACCGCTTCGACGGGCGCGCCGGGCGGCAACAAGTGGTGGCTGTACCTCTTCTGGCTCACGGGGATGGTCGGATTTTGGGCGACCATGTCGTTAAGTATATCTGATATTACTCGCTACGCTCGGTCGCAGAAGGAGCAAATCGCAGGACAGTTTCTCGGACTGCCCGGTGCCATGATGCTGTATTCGTTCGTAGGCATCTTCGTCACCGCTGCGGCGGTTGTCATTTTTCCTGATGTGCTGGTTAGCGAAGACGCGCCATGGGATCCGGTGTCATTGCTTGGCAAGTTTGAGAATCCGCTCGCCGTTGTTGTGGCGCAGGTGTTCATGATTATCGCGACTTTGAGTACAAACATTGCGGCGAATGTAATCGCCCCGGCAAACGCCTTCGCCAACCTGATGCCGCAGCGAATAAGTTTTCGATGGGGCGGGATTATCGCGGGCGTCATTGGGATTATCATCTGTCCGTGGTGGCTGCTAGACGAGATTAGCGGCTTCCTGATCTTGGTGAGCGGTTTGCTCGGTCCGATCCTCGGCATCATGCTCTGCGACTACTTTGTGATCCGCAAGAAGCGGCTTCGTCTGGCTGAGCTCTACCGCACCGAAGGTCTGTATGCTTTCGGCGGGTCGGGCGTGAACATGCGGGCGATGATTGCGCTAGGGGCAGGGGTCGCCAGCGCGCTGGTGGGGTTGTTCGTCCCGTCGCTGTCGTTTCTGTACACGATGGCGTGGTTCACCGGGTTTGCGGTGAGCTTTGTTATTTATTACGCGGCGATGAGGGGGGCTGAGGTGTGACATCACCTCGTCACTGCGAGCGGCTACCGCCGCGTGGCAGTCTCCCAAAGCCGAGCACCGTACCCGGAGGTGAAGCGTCGCCCTTCATGGTCCGTCGAAGACAATCACAAACTGTATGGACCCCGGATCAAGTCCAGGGTGACGCAGTGGTGGTGGGAGGACGCTTCAACGACAAACGATTACCGCGGCGATGAATGCCATCCCCAACCAGTCATCCCAGCCCCCGACCTGGAATCCATGGAGCGGTGACAACCAGCACAAACTGCATGGACCCCGGATCAAGTCCGGGGTGACACCGGGGTGGTGGAGGTCGCTTCAACGACAAACGATTACCGCGGCGATGAATGCCATCCCCAACCAGTCATCCCGGCCCCCGAGCCGGGATCCATAGGGCGATGACAACCAGCACAAACGGCATGGACCCCGGATCAAGTCCGGGGTGACAAGTTGGTGGTGGGAGGACGCTTCAACGACAAACGATTACCGCGGCGATGAATGTCACCCCCAACCAGTCATCCCGGCCCCCGAGCCGGGATCCATAGGGCGATACGTCGAGCTCTGTAGATGGAGACTGCCGCGTCGCCTTTCGGCTCCTCGCAGTGACGAAACTGTATGGACCCCGGATCAAGTCCGGGGTGACAAGTTGGTGGTGGGAGGACGCTTCAACGACAAACGATTACCGCGGCGATGAATGCCATCCCCAACCAGTCATCCCGGCCCCCGAGCCGGGATCCCTGGAGCGGTGACGACCGAAACAAACTGTATTGTGCGAGAACTGTACCTTGGATAGCAAAGCTCTAAACTATAATTGCAATAGATGCTCTCATTGTTCGCTGCACCCGCTAAAGTTTGGATAGTCGCTGAAAAAGCCTGCACCGATTGCCGTCACGGTATCACCCTGCACTATGAAATGCCAAGATTTCGAACCTTGACAATAGAATCGCCAACCCCCGATTCGCTTGGTCTCAAGACCGTACGCCTCGACAAGTGACTCGGCTGTCGAGCCGATTCGGATTCCATGTTTGGCCTCGCCTTTGTAAGGATAACTTGTTAGGTATACATCTAGCGGACTGTCGACTTTATTTGCCGTAACCCCCTCATGAAATCCAAACTCAATCCCTAGCGAATCATAACCCAGCGAATACCACGAGCGCGAGCCATCAATAATGCCGATTGTGCTCGGCTGGCCAGCGCGGGCCAAAACGTCTGCATACGTGGTACCGAACAGGTATTCTTCGACGCCGTCTAGGTGAATATCCGTTCTAGGTTCCTCTGCAGAATCACAAGACGGAAGAGTAAGGACCCCTAACACGAATCCGAGAAAGAGCCAACTTTTCATTGCTGCCGACGGACTGGTTACTAACAATCAGGCTGTCCTATATGTGACAAAAACTTTTGTACAATCAAGGGCAAAAAGATCCCCCCAACTTGTTGTACTCGGCACAATTGGATATCGAAATCCCTGATTTTCTAGGAAAGCACGTCCTTTGTACTTCGAAACCGAGCTCTGTAGATGGAGTACCCGCCGGGTCGCCCCCAGGACTCCTCGCGATGACAAGATTGATCCCAACCCCTCACCTCTTCCTTCTCCTCCTTTTCTTCCTCCTCCACGGTGCGTTAGCCTTCCAATCTCCCGCCATTATGCATCCGTACGGATCGATAAAATCAATTACCTCACCCAGTCCGAACTCTTTCATCTGCTGCTGCAATGCATCGGCATTCTTGTACGCCGAGGGCAACTCAGAAATATCGATCTCGCCCGAGAAGAATCTGACATCCAGACCTTCCGTCTCCTCAGCAAAGATCGACTCTTTACTCCTCCCACCTTTGCTTCTGATATGCTGCGATCTGCTCACATTTCTTCCCGCACCATGCGGAGCAAATCCGAGATTTCTTTCCGTGGTTTCACCCTTAACGATGAGCACTGGCTCGCTCATGTTGAGCGGCACCAGCCTCAAACCATCCGTGGAGTCGGGCACGAACTTGTCGGCAAGTGGTGTAGCACCTTTGGCATGATAGAACAGGTCGCCTTCCCTGAAGACGAAGTTGTGCTCGTTCCAAAATCTGAACTGTGTCTCCGCGCCAGTTGCTTCAACCGTTGCCTGATGTAGAACTTCGTGGTTTGTCTTCGTCCAGGTTCTCACAATTTGTAGTGCCTCCCAGTAGATCTTCCCCCAATCATCGTCAAAAGGAATCCACGCGTTATGTGGTTTTGTGTTGGGGGATATTTCTTTCCGAAACATTTCCGCCAACTTTTTTCCTTGGGTAAACAGTTTTGCACCAAACCCTCTGCTCCCGTGATGCGTCACCATGACTGTTTCGTCAGTGGATCTCAGTTTCCCGACATACAGAAAATGGTTTCCATCTCCTTGCGTTCCAAGATGAGTCCTTGCAACAAGTGTGCTTGCCTCATTGTTCAGCAGTTTATTCTCGGCAATCTGATCAGCCAGGTTTTTCGGAAGGTCGAAGAGCTTGTCCGCGTGCCTACCGCCTCCGCCAAAATGAGTAACGGAGTGCGCGGCATCCAGAACTTTTTTCGGATCCACCTTACCAAAGTTTGTCATCATCACCGAGCAACAAACATCTGCACTGTGCATCGCAGGATGAATCGCGTTTTTGGCGACCGCGACACCGCCGACAGGAATTACGCCAGGCGAGCCAACAGGGCACGCGTCCGGCATAACCGCACCGCCAACCAGCGTGGGTGTTTTCATCAAGACGTCCATCGTCCCGATGACCGACTCCACATTGCTGATTTCCTTCGGAGACTCTGCACTGATGTTTCTGACGTACGGTACCGGCTCGTTGAATGGCTGTACGATTGTCGGTGCGCACGCATCCAGGTATGCAATGAGTGCACCGTTTTCGAGGCCTTGCTCGTTGGCGCCCTTTATTGCATCAGCAAACCATTTTCCCGGCTTGTATCCGAGATCAATCAACGTTTTTCCTGTAATTGCCATGACTATTGGGGTTGCTTTCCTCCATGATATAAAGTAACTACGCATCCATCTTGCGTAGTAAAATCATGGCGACCAACAAGAATGCACTTTTGCGGTATCGGACTATTGATCGTTGTCTGCAAAACAGGCAGCGCAGTTGGACGCTCACCATGCTCAAAGACGCGTGTACGGAGGCCCTCAGCGAACTCGAGGGCAGGCAAACGGACCTGGGACTCCGAACCATCCAGCTCGACATCCAAAATATGCGCGGTGATAAGCTCGGGTATCATGCGCCTATCGAAGTCTACGATCGGAAATTCTACCGCTACGCGGATCCCAATTATAAACTCAGCGACGTCCCGATATCTGATCTGGATCTAGACGTATTGCGCGAGTCGGTCGAGGTCCTCCGGCAGTTTAAAGACTTCTCCCTTTTCAAAGACCTCGGTGGTGTAATCCAGAAACTGGAAGACATGTGCCACGGTTCCAATTCCTGCGCAGCAATAGCCGATCCCGAACCAGCGGACTGGCCAGTGATTATCTGATGCTGCCACAGGATGGGTCAGAAATGAAGACTACGAATTGCGATTCGTACCTTTTGTAGGCTGGTCCCACGGGAGGCCAGTCAAATCACCAGCCAACATGACTCTACGTACCACAGCCTTGCTCGCATTCTGTTTGGTACTATCTGTAGCAAGTTGCTCGAGGCCAACCGACGACCCATCGGTCGACACATCAGACCAGATGGTTGACCCCATCGACGGCGACCTCATCCCAGGGTCCCCGGCCCTTTCACCATCCGAGGCCCTCGCGAGTTTCGTGCTTGAGGACGGATTCGAAATAGATCTCGTTGCGGCAGAGCCGGATGTCGTTGCACCAGTTGCCATGACCTTCGACGGCGACGGGGCAATGTGGATTGTCGAGATGCGCGCATACATGGAAGACATTGAGGGATCAACGGAGGATAAACCAGTAGGCACTATCCGCGTTCTTCGCGATCTCGATGGCGACAACCACTACGAAACTGCAACTACTTTCGTGGACGGGCTCGTCCTCCCGCGAGCAGTCGCAATCGCTAACGGTGGAATTCTCGTGGCCGAACCGCCCAACCTGTGGTTCTACGAAAACGACGACTACACTGCTGGCAAGCGGACTCTTGTTGATTCGACCTACGCGGTTGGCGGCAACCCCGAACATCAGCCAAACGGACTAGTCCGTGCGATCGACAACTGGATCTACAGCGCAAAGGCGGACGTTCGGTACCGCTTCCGCGATGGTATCTGGGAAAAAGAAAAAACGGAGTTCCGGGGACAATGGGGCCTGGCTCAGGACGACTTCGGAAGACTGTTCTACAATCATAACAGCGCGACGCTTCTGGGGGACAATCTTACTCCCGGCATGATGTCCTACAATCCGAACCACAAACCTATTGGTAAGAGTTACGGCCCCCCAAAAGCCAGCAACAAGCTGTTTCCGATCCGAATGAACCCAGGTGTAAACCGGGCATATCTCGAAGCAACGCTTGATGATGATGGAAAGCTCAGTAACGTAACATCAGCATGCGGACCGACGATTTACCGCGGTGACAACTTTCCGGGCAGCCATTACGGCAACGCTTTTGTGATGGAGCCGGCCGGTAATCTGGTAAAGCGCGTCATCCTCCGGGACAGTGCTGGCGTAGTGAGCGGTACCTTTCCGTACGAGGGGAAAGAGTTTCTCGCATCAACGGATGAGCGCTTTAGACCGGTAAGCGGATACACCGGCCCAGATGGTTCGCTGTACATCGTTGATATGTACCGAGGCGTGATACAGCACAAGACTTACCTCACGGAGTATCTGCAACGACAGATCGAAGCCCGCGGGCTCGCCCAGCCTCTAGATCGCGGACGGATATACCGCGTGCGCAGTAGCAAGCGCGAACTTGCATCGCAATCAAACCTGATCCACGCTTCGACCATCGAACTAGTCCGTGCGCTCCAGCACCCAAATGGATGGTGGAGAGATACCGCACAGCAATTGTTGGTGGAGAGAGGAGACTTTACGGCGGGAAAGGCGCTGAGGGAGCTTTCGCTGGACGCCGCCGATCCTGTGGCGCAGGTACACGCGCTATGGACTTTGGAGGGATTGCAGATGCTTGTCATCGAAGACCTCGAGCGGGCTGCGCGCAGATCCCGGTCACCGAAGGTTCTTTCCCATATCCTCCGTCTGGCTAAGGGTTTTGCCTATTCTGGAGATGCGGACCGGGCCCTGCATCTGGTTAGGTCAGTTGTCGGTGGGAATCGCGAGATCGACCTGAATCGCATCTTGAGCCTGCAATCGTTCCACCCTTCGAATCATGACGGAGTCCTGGAAACACTGTCGGAGTTGTCGCACTCTTATGCGGATGATCCAGATTTTGTGGACGCAGTGTTGGGCGGACTGCAGGGAGCGGAAGTCCCGTTCATGGATTTACTGAATGACATAGGGACAGCTTCAAACTCCGAGCTCTATTTAGCACTCGAAGAATCACGCTTTGCGGAACAGGTTGGGCCAACGCTGGCTGCACTTTCGGTGGACACCGAGCATACAGAACTTATGCAACGCGGACGGGTCGTTTACGAAAGAGAATGCGCACTTTGCCACGGCGCCGGCGGCGACGGTATCACATCAACGGCTCCCACACTTCTCCGGTCAAGCTGGGTGCTGCAAGATCCGAGGACACCCATTCGCATCATACTCGATGGGCTAAGTGGACCGCTACTTGTAAACGGTAGTCCGGTCGTGACCGCGAGTGACGTGATGCCGGGTTTTCGAAACCTGACTGCGATGACTGACGATGATATTGCCGCGCTCGTTTCTTTTATTCGGAACGGCTGGAGCAACCGCTCTGGTGTTGTCACCCCCGCGCTGGTTGCATCTGTGCGCGACGAACCAACGCCACCCGGCACTTACACTGCAGAACGATTACTCATGATGCAAGAACCAGGCTTCGAGCCACTCTTTGTGGGGCAAGATTTAGAATCTTTCGAAACACTTGGGGGCGCAGCCAGATTCGTATTCAACGATGGCATCCTCACGGGGACGACGGCAGCGGATTCGCCGAACACTTTCCTTGCAACGACACGCCACTACACCGATTTCATTCTCGAGTTCGAGGTAAAGGTTGATTCTCTTATCAATTCCGGAGTGCAAATTCGCAGCAACTCGCGTCGGGATTATCAAAACGGACGAGTGCACGGATACCAGGTCGAGATCGATCCGTCGGCGCGAGCGTGGAGCGCCGGGATTTACGACGAAGGTCGCCGTGGCTGGCTATTTGACCTGCGCGGCAACAGGGCTGCGCGCGAAGCATTCCGGCAGAACGACTGGAATCACTACCGTGTTGAGGTCAACGGTGAACACATCAGAACATGGATCAACGGGGTTCTCGCAGCCGATCTCATCGACGACATGACCGATTCCGGATTCATTGCATTTCAGGTCCACTCCGTCGGGGAAGCACACTTGGTTGGTCGGGATATCCAGTGGCGCAATGTTAGAATTAAGGAGTGAATCAGGAGGCTACCGCCAAAGGATATTGAGCTGAGCGAAGATCACCTTGCGGTCTCCACCTGTGGAACTCCGTTGTGGGATCTGGAACAGCGTCGAGGTGGCAGCGGGATCAACGTGTAACCGGTGCTGATGACTATCGCACTGGTCAGGAACGTGGCAAGAATTTTACCCCGAACCGAACACTTCGCCGTTTATTTTCCTCTATACGGTAGGAGGGAGATTCAGTGGACAAAAGACGCCAGGCATTTGCAGTCCTAAAAGCCCAGAGCGGGGATCGAGAAGCTCTCGACGCTCTGTTCAGATCCATCCAGGAAATGTTGTTCAGGTCAATCCGGGGGGTGATGGGCAACACCGGATCTGCAGAAGATGTACTTCAAGATGTATTTGTCATTCTTCAAAAGTCGCTTGTACACTTGCGCGACCCCGCGTTGTTTGCACCGTGGGCCTACCGTATTGCAATAAGAGAGGCGGTGCGACATACCCGAACGAGCTCCAAAACCTTGTGGAGCAGGGATGGGGTGGATGCAGATGATCTTGCCGATCCAGCGCCGCTGAACCCGCTCGAATCCGTTGAGTTGGCTGAACTTCACCAGCTGGTATCTACGGTTCCACTCGCGAGCAGATCGGTTCTCGTCCTGCACTATCTCGAGGATCTCTCGCTAACGGAGGTGGCTGATATTCTCTCCATCCCTATCGGCACGGTCAAGTCCCGACTCGCGTATGGTCTTCAGTCACTCCGCAACACTTTAAACTCAAAGAACAAAATTGAACAAAGGTAAAATAGATGAACGCAACCGATCTGAATAAAGTAAGAACTGGCGCCCTCGACAAGATCGAGGCAAGCCGTAAATCAGCAACTCGGTTCCTAATGGCCGCCGGTGTTTTCGAGTTAGTGCTTATGGTCGCAATATTCGTCTTGATGGATTTAAGCAACGAACTGCATCTGTTGGTGTTTTTCTGTTCATGCCTGGTTTACGGCACGCTTGCGTTCGGGCTGTTTGCTTTGAAGTCTTATGTCGATCTCTCGACACTCAGGGTCCTCAACGCGATCGATCTCGGGCGTGGGGCAACTGACTTGGATCGTTGACCCCATCCATTGGACTAACCTCGTCAGTGGGAAACAGCGGGGTAATGTGGCAATGCTCACAGGCCGAGCTACCCGGGGATGGAATCACCGCGTTACACTCGTGGCTCTTCTCCATGACAGGTAGAAGTCGAGGCCTCCTTTTATATTTACCTGGCGAATGTTAAGATGCTGGCAGCCACCCGTTAACTAATTACGGAGCAGACTGCCATGAACTCACCCTTCGACGACCACATCTCGGCCGACACCGCAGTACTTTTCGAAAACCCCGTTCCCATTCCTCGAGAACCAAAGGGCCCGTATCTCCTTTGGGGAGACGGAGTTGAAATTCTTGACCAGAATTCGCAGCGAACCAAAGTGAGAGCGAGAGGACGAAACAGGACGGGCTGGGTCGACAACGATGCGCTCGGAGGTCAATCACTCATGGAGTTCTACTACATTGACGTTGGCCAGGGCGACGGTGTGTTGATGAAAACACCTGCCTTCGAACACATAATGATTGATGGCGGTTGGCCGCGTCGAAATCAGGACACTGGAAAGAACGCGGCTGATTTCGTCGACTGGAAATTCTACCAGGACTACAAGAAAACGCGTATCGAATTGGAAGCAATGATTTGCTCCCACAACGATCAGGACCACTATGGGGGTCTGTGGGACTTACTCAACGCAGATCTTGAAGAAGAGTTAGACGTGTCTGATGTATTCGTTCAGGACTTCTACCACGCTGGTTTGGGTTGGTGGGAAAAGCCAGGTTCATCAAGCAAGTGGTTAGGGCCATACGATACAGTAGACGGGGAAACATTTTTTACTCAACTAATGAGTTCGCGCGCATCGTTAATGCGAGGTCTAAACGGCCCGGGGCCGAAGCTCGTAGGCGAATGGCGCCAATTCCTGGAGAAGGTGTCAAAATCGAAATGGAAAGACGGGAGCAACACGGGAGTTTCTGCTCTCCTCCATTCTCACGGCTTCCTTCCGGGGTTTGAAACCAAATCTGCGAATAGACCGGCGATTCGGGTTCTCGGACCCGTCGAGTTTGACGTCAACGGAAAATCAGCCGTCCGTAGGTTTACTGGAGGTGATAGCCAAAACACAAACGGCAACAGTATCATGCTGCGTGTCGACTACGGAAGAACCCGCACAATCTTAACGGGCGATTTAAACAAGAAAAGTCAGCGCGCATTGGTTGACGATTACGCAGGGGACACTTTGGAATTCGAATGTGATGTTGCCAAGGCCTGCCATCACGGCAGTGCGGATATCTCATACAACTTCTTGCAACGGTTGCGACCAGCGGTGACCATTATATCCTCGGGTGACAACGAAGGTCATGACCACCCGCGACCGGGAGTTGTAGCGGCAAGCGCTACGACGGGCTATTTTGAACAGAAAAATGATGAACTAGTAAGTCCGCTTATCTTTTCAACCGAATTGGCCAGGAGCGTGAGTTTCGGAAACGGCTTCAAACTCGAGTTGCTTGATACGCAGGGCAACGCAGAGGGAGAAATCGACGGTGCCGAGTTCGACCGGTCCCGGATCCACTACAAGGAGACCAAGTCAGGCGATCGCCATCCTAAAACGAAATCTCGACGTATGGATAACTCATTGATTGTGGCAGGACTAATTTACGGTTTGGTAAACGTCCGCACCGACGGAGAGACCATAATGTGTGCGACCATGGATGAGAAGCATCACAACTGGAGAATACACAAGCTGAAATCCAGGTTCTAGATCAATTACAGTGCGTGATTTCTTGAGTTGGGGCACTAGCGACATTCTCCGCCAGGCCAGGCCCAGGCGTCCAATCGGGTCGATCTGTCTCCATCCGCACCTGACATCCCCTACTCGCACAAATGTCCCTCGGTGTTTGCTGCAAACGTATTGCCGCTCTCCGTAAGTGTCGCCGCAGCCTTAGCTGTAATACCGCACCCGCCGCTCTTTTCGACTCGCGTATTCTGGACTTTCATGAGGCCGGTCTTTACGAACAGAGCGGCCTTTTCGTTACAACAGTACACATAGTTGCTTCCCGCGTTCAAGATGCGTGCGTTCGAGATCTGGTTGTTCAAACTGTTGGTCTCCGTGTGTATACCGCGCCAGTAACCGGTCACATCATCCAATCCGCGAAATATTACGGGGTTGCCTGATGAACCCGACGCATTCAAAAAACCCGCATCGTATACGCCAAGTCCGCCGTGCTCCCTGAACACAAGCTCAGCCCCACCGTCAATTGTCAAACCCGCCGTAACATCTATCACAAATGAGTCAATCAGGTACGGGACGCTTGCGCCCTTCCATGTCATCGTGGACGCGATGTTAGAATTGAACACGTTGATATAGTTGGATGCATTGCCAGCATACGTTGAACCTGTTCCATCAAGATCGCCAATATTCTGAGCCGCTATACGAAGCGGTTCTTTAGCATGCGATCGTATCGTATTGGCGGAGTAGTCAAGCGTTGTTCCCTTCTGCACAATGATGCCATACGATCCACCGTCGCTTACAACGCTGTTGCTGATCGTCGTCCGCGAACCTTTGAGGTATACCGAAGCAATCTCGTTGCAGCAGTAGACATAGTTCGAGCCAGCATCAGACACCTGCACGTGCTCCAGTCTGTTTTCCGGCGATGGGGTTTCGATATGGATACCGCGCCAATATCCTGCCGCAGACTCGAACCCTCGGATAACGACCGGCTCGGCTGCAGTCCCAATCGCCTTGAATGACCCATCGTCATATACACCGATGCCTCCACCACTCCTAATCGCAAGTTCGGCGCCCGGCTGCAGCTCCAGCGGAGCCTTGACGTCAAGCACCTTGCCGTCAAGGGCGAACGGGATGCCGGCTTTCCGCAAGACGGTTGCCCTGGAAATATCGGAATCCTTCAACCCGATAAAATTCTCATCGTTGTCGGTGTAGCTAGAAGCCGTTCCGTCTAGGCCGCCGGCAACTGCGGCACCCATATAAAGCGGCATTTCTTTGTGCGAGCTGATGGTATTGGCCTGGAATGTTAGCTCGGTATCGTTGTCCGCATAAATACCATACCCCAGCCCCTGGCTGAGAGTTGAATTGCGTACGGTGAGTGTGGCTCCCTTCAAATAGAGAGTCGCCTTGTCCCGGCAGCAGTAGACATAATTCGACCCCGCCCCTGAAATCTGTAACCAGTTCAGTTCATTGTCTGAGGATCGCGTCTCAATATGGATTCCCCGCCAGACACCCCGAGTATCATTTTCTCCTCTTATGGTAACGGGATCGGATGATGTGCCCATTACGCTGAGCGATCCGGAATCATAAACGCCTAATCCGGTATTCTCCTCCATCACTATTCGCACGCCCGCCAGCAACTGCAACGGAGAAGTGATGTCTACCACACCACCAATCACCTTATAGGGCACGTTGGCCGGCGCAACAACCGTCGCCTGGTTAACTTGCGAGGTTTCAACCAGAATATAATCTTGATCGTTGCCGGAATAGTCTGAGTCTGCCCCATCAAGCGCGCTAAGCAATCCGAATGTTGTGTGCACGGGTGCATCGCCGTTGTCCGTAAAGACGTTGCTGCTTGTTTCTAACGCTTCCGTGGTGGCTTTCACTAACAGCCCGAGTTTTTCGCTGTTGGTGACGGAAGTCTCTCGCAGCGTAAGTTCGCCACCCTTTACCAAAACTGCTGCAGCCTCGTTGCAACAATAGACATAGTTCTCCCCCGCCCCGTCTATCTGCGCGTGTCTGATATCAGCTTTTGCTTCCGTGTGAATGCCCCGCCATTTCCCTCGACCGCTCTCGGCACCCCGGAAAATGATTGGCGCGGAGGCGGTGCCAACAGCAATCAGATCTCCTTCGTCATACACCCCCAGGCCGGCGCCTTTTTCGAATTCGATTACCACTCCCGGATGCACGGTAAGCCTGGCTGTGACATCCACTACACAGTCGGCAGTATAGTCCACTTCATCCGGCCCATTCTCCAGGACAGTCTCCGCACTGATGCTGCACTCCAACTCTTTCGCAACCGGGTTGTATGCCATGGTCCCATCATCCCTCACCCATTTTTGCGAATTTCCCGCACCACTGTTTGCGACCGAAATGCTTAGCTCGTTCTCATCGATGATGGTAATCACCGACGGATAATAATTCCGATCGCTGCCGAGCTCGCTGTAGTCATATTTCCCATCCACCCCTGGTTGAATCCCACTCCACTTAACCTCGCCAACGTTAAACCCGCTTCCTGCCTTGTCGGTGAGCGTGCCGTTTGCACCTTCAACATGCACCTTCATAAAATCACTCGACGGATTGTTGCTCTCCACACGCACCCATGTTCCCTGGAGTTCGCTCTCGCGCACCGTGCCATCGTCCCGAACCCACTTCTGGCTGTTCCCGGCGCCACTGTGCACCACGGAAATACTCAGCTCATTTGCATTGATTATTGTTATTGCGGATTCGTAGTAGTTCCGGTCACTGCCAAGCTCCGAATAGCTAAATACCTGGCCCTCACCAGGCTGTATCTCTTTCCACTTTACCTCGCCATCCGAAAATCCGCTGCCGGCCTTGTCTACAATGACGCCGTTTTCCCCATCGACAGTTACTTTCATGAGATCGCTGGACGGGTTGTTGGATTCCACCCGCACCCAGGTGCCCTGCAGTGCATCTAAACCTCTGCCAGTGGGCTTGTCGTCACTTAGACCGATCCCCTTCCCTTTTCCCTTCCCGGGGCCGTTATCCTCGCCGGTCGTCGGTTTGTCGTCCGTGTTGCACGCGGCCATCAGGAATAGTCCGCAAAACAGGAGTAGGACGCTTTTCCACGTCGTAGGGTGAGTGTTCATTGTGGGTAGGGTTGAGTTGGGGCTACCTATGGATATGCGTGATTATTATCGATTTCGTGTCATAGCCGCAAGTGGCCCGTCCATAGGCGAATCAGACCCACAGTAATCGATAATTCGTTTACCTTATCGCCATTGATCCCACCGAACCTGATCCATGCCGCGGTACGCGATTCGCCGACACCTCCGGAACTTCCTCCAGCACGCCCTGTGGCTGGTACCCTGTTGGATCCTGGCGATCTTCATCTTCGCGCGCGTGGTATTCGGAACAGATACGCCTGCTACGCTCGCCGAGGAATGGATCCGATCCATCCTCCTTGGCACATCCATCGGTCTGTTGGGGGCAGCACTCGAAACGTGGATCCTGCCACGCCTGACTCAACGGATTCCCTTCACCGTGGCGCTCCTCGTTCGCACGGTACTGTATTCTATTCTTGTGATCCTCTGCGTCCTCGCCGGAATCGTTCGGGTGATGTTGTTGGAAGAAACACAGCAGGACCCCGGCGCAGTTGAAATCGAACCAACTGAAATCCTCACCATCCTTACAAGCCCTGAATCGATCGCGGTTTCTTTGATACTCGTCGGCGTGAGTTTCTTGCTGTCACTTGTTCTGCAAGTCAATCGAGTGCTCGGCCCTGGTACACTCGTTGCACTCTTCCTCGGGAAGTACGTTAGACCGCAGCACGAAGAACGAATTTTTCTTTTTCTGGATATAACTGATTCGACCTCGATTGCCGAAGAGCTCGGCCCGCTGAAGTTCAGTGATTTCAAGAACAATTTTTTCCACGACGTTGCCGGTCCGATTCTCGCAACGCGCGGAGAAATATACCAGTACGTTGGTGATGAGGTGGTGGTAACGTGGCCGTTTGCAATCGGAAAATCAAACGGTAACTGCCTGCGCTTGTTTTTTCTGATTGATGATGTTATCCGTAGCCGCAAAAGCATATACCTGACCAGGTACGGCATCGTCCCAAAGTTTAAAGCCGGCCTCCACGGCGGACCAGTTGTTACCGCCGAGATCGGATCTCTAAAACGCACCATTGTTCACAGTGGCGATACGTTAAACACCACGGCGCGGATTGAAGGACAGTGCCGCCCACTAGGCCACCGGCTGCTTGTCTCCAGATCGCTGTTGTGGCAATGCGCCTTGCCCGAAGGACTCACAACAACCGAGGTTGGTGAAGTGTCTCTACGAGGCAAATCAGAATCGGTAATCCTTGTTGCTGTTGAGAGGGCCGGGCTGTAGCAACCATCCTGAAGCGCTGGATTGCACTTCTGAATTGGATTGGGTAACGTACTGTAGGCTCTCATCCTTCACGCTCAAGTGCATGCGACAGTCCATCCTCATATCCCTCCTCGCGCTACTTTATACACATTCTACCTACGCGCAAAGCACTAACGAGGTGCGAGTAGATGATGGCACGGTTGATGGATCTTTCATCCGACCGTACCAAGCTAACTGGAACAGCTACTCGATCGACAGCACGGGTGTACGTAGCCTGGGTCGAAAGGTCATAGAGCGCATTGACACGCTCTCGATCAATGGTAGACGTGCAATCAAGTTTGCCCAGGAATGGTACGCGGCAGATGGTACGTTCCAGTACGTGAATACATCCGTCGCTGATCATGAGACGCTGGGTCTTCTCAAGTTTGACAGCAAGTCGCCGATCGGCGGCATGGGGCATGTGGACTTCGACGGTGTCCATGCTACTGGATTTGCCGCATACGCACCAGAGGCAGACCATAGCGTGATCGATACCGTAATGAGCGAGGTACCTTTCGGCCGTGGTCTTGCAGGACTGCTTGTAGCTGCCTTCCCGCTTGCAGACGATTACTCTGCGACGTTTCCCATCATGAGTTGGGGCGGAGCTTGCAATCAACCCTGCTCAACATCTTTTGGACTGGAAGTGACGGGGTCGGAAGTGATTGATGTCGCCGGATATGGAGAAATGGACGCCTGGATCGTCCAAATGACAAGCGGTGTAACATACTGGGTCTCTCGCTACTCTCCCTATCTTCTGCAAGCGAGAATAACTCGCTCGAACGGCACCGAGGTATTTTTTGAATTATTGTCGGAATAAAATGAATCTCCGGCAACGCAAATTTTCACCCAAATGAAGATCATAGCATGCCTGCTTTCACTGCTGCTGTTCGTTTCGATCTCACATGCGCAGTGCAACCTAGGTGCACCTGGATCGCGCGACGCGTCTTGGTCTCCGGACGGATCGAGGATCGTATTCGGTTCAAATCTATCTGGCAATCAGGAAATCTATCTGATGAATGCAGACGGTTCGGATATCGTGCAGCTGACAGAATCCGTGTACCCAAATTATTATCCGTTCTTCTCTCCCGACGGATCGGAGATTGTTTTCATGTCATACCAGGATTCCGTTACTGTCATCGCAATAATGAATATCGATGGTACGAATCTGCGTTATCTAACGGATCACTCCAGTAACAACGCAGACCCGAGTTGGTCTCCTGACGGTTCTCTAATAGTCTTTTACTCTGACCGCGATGGGAACGATGAAATCTATTCCATGCAGGCAGACGGATCTGCTCTGAAACGTATTACTAAAAACAGCGAACGTGACCAAACTCCTTCCATTTCTACGAACGGTGAGATCGTATTCGTTTCAATGCGAGATGGAAATGCCGAGCTCTACCGAATGGACATGGATGGATCCAATCAAACACGGATTACTTCTGATCCACGCTCCGACCGAGTACCCCGCTGGTCGCCAGACGGTGAGCGCATAGTCTATTATAGTCGGGAGCCTTCCGCAGTCGCGGGAAGTGGGGCTGCATCTTGGCGAGGATCGGAAGTCTATGAAATTGGCCGAGATGGTTCGGACAGAAAGCAACTAACCTGGAATGCTCATCTCGACCAGGGACCTGAGATTTCGCCCGACGGGCAAATGATCCTATTCACTTCGTGTGAAAGTGGAAAACGAGAGGTCCACATTATGAATCGAGATGGGAGTGAGGCGCGCCAGCTAGTTTTTACCGATGACACAAAAAAGTAGGGGCGGGTTTTGCCAGATTTCCTGATCAACAAACCGCCAGCCAAACCCCTTGCCCGTCTCATCCTCGCGCACGGCGCTGGAGCACCGATGGACACACCCTACATGACAACGATTGCCGAAGGTGTAGCTGCTACTAACGTCGTCGTAGCACGATTCGAGTTCAGCTATATGGCGTCGAGACGGGTCGACGGCAAAAAACGAGGCCCGGGCAGTCCGAAGAAATTGTTGGAGGAGTGGCGTGCTGCTATAAAGCAGGCAGGAAACGATTTACCATTGTTCATCGGCGGCAAGTCAATGGGCGGTCGCATCGCAACTATGATTGCCGATGAGCCGGGAATCGCGGGCATCATATGTCTCGGCTATCCCTTTCACCCTCCGGGCAACCCGGATAAACTGAGAACGGCGCACCTGGCGGATCTGTCGGTCCCCACTCTGATTTTGCAGGGTGAGCGCGATGCGTTCGGCAATCGGGAAGAAGTCCCCGGTTACACTCTTTCGAATTCAATCCAGGTTAGATGGATTGATGATGGCAACCACTCGTTCCGTCCGCGGAAAACGTCGGGCGCAACGTTGGAAGGAAATCTGCACGAAGCAGTAGCGACAATAACCACATTCATTGCCAGGCACGCATAGCACCATGCCATCCCTTCGAGAAATAATCGAAGAGTCTGACACCAGGGCGGGTCGCACCTTTGACATCGTCGTCCAGAGCCTCATCGTACTTTCCCTATTGAGTTTTTCCATCGAGACGATTCCAAACCTCTCCGACAGAGCGAGGCGTTGGCTTAACATGGTCGAAATTGTAACGGTGGCGATTTTTACGTTGGAGTACATCGCCCGCATCGCCGTCGCGCGGAAAAAGGGAAAGTACATTTTCAGCATCTTCGGGATGGTTGATTTGCTAGCCATTCTGCCATTCTACATCTCGTCTGGAATAGACCTTCGATCCCTTCGTGCGCTACGCATGCTCCGGCTTTTCCGAATCCTCAAACTCGCGCGCTACAACAAAGCGATTCGTCGATTTTACCACGCATTACTCATTGCACGCGAAGAACTTATTCTATATGTGTGCCTGACAGCAATACTCCTCTACCTCGCTGGGACGGGAATCTACTATTTCGAAAATCCTGCGCAGCCGGAAGCGTTTGCTTCTGTCTTCCACAGCACGTGGTGGGCGGTGGAAACACTCACTACAGTTGGATATGGAGACGTCTACCCTATTACCACCGGTGGCCAATTATTTACCTTTGTCGTGCTGATGCTTGGACTCGGAGTGGTAGCAGTTCCAGCCGGTCTTGTCGCCTCGGCTCTTTCGGAAGCACGTGACCGGGAGGAGAAAGAAGCCGCCGCGCGACCAACTGCAGAAGTCTAGCCAACGTTTCTTCCGCGCATCGGACAACTGGTATCAAAACATTAACCCGCGCACCGCATAGCAAACACCCATACACAGCACCTGCTCAATGAAACACCTCCTCATCTTATCCACCATCGCACTCACTGCGTTTTGTGCTACACCCACCGCAGCGCAGAACAATAGCGCCGACTATACAGAGGTTTACCAACAACGCGCGCTCGAAATCTACAAGACGTTGGTCGGATTCCGGACGGCTGCCGGACACAACCAGGTGGCCGAGGCACTGGAGTACCTCGCACAGCAATTCAACAGTTTCCCCGAGTCCGATGTACACCTCATCCCATACACCACTACATCCGGCGACAGTACCGCCAGCCTGATTGTGCGATACCGCGGTGACGACAGCTCCGGCAAAAAGCCGGTCTTGTTTACCGCGCATGTGGACGTGGTGGATGCGCTTCCAGAAGACTGGGTGCGCGACCCTTTCACGCTGATTGAAGAGAACGGCATGTTCTTCGGCCGGGGATCATCAGACGACAAATTTGGCGTGGCACAACTCGCTGCGACATTCCTGCGCCTGAAAGGCGAGGGATTCGTTCCAGGACGTGACTTCATCATAGGCATCACCGGTGATGAAGAAACTGGAATGGAAACAACCCAGGCGATGGTTGGCGAACACCGCGAACTTACCGATGCCGACTTTGCGCTCAACGCCGACGCCGGCGGCGGTGTACTCTCCGAAGACGATGGCGAACCGGAAAGCTTCCTCGTTCAAACCGCCGAAAAAACATATGCAACGTTTGAGCTGACGATCACCAATCCTGGTGGACACTCCTCCACTCCCCGCACGGACAACGCTATTTACGAGCTGGCCGACGCAATCGACAAACTCCGCGCTCACCGTTTTCCGATCCAGACAAACGATGCGACACTTGCCTACTTTCGCGCGGCCGCAACCCTTCGGGGAGGTGCGGTTGGCGATGCGATGCGACGTTTTGCCGAAGATCCTACCGACTCCGCAGCGGCGGAAATCCTTTGGAACGAACCAGGCGAGGTCGGCGTCACGCGCACCACTTGCATTCCTACAATGCTGCGCGGTGGCCACGCCGAAAATGCGCTTCCGCAATCAGTCACAGTAACCGTCAACTGTCGGATATTCCCCGGGGTCGAGGTCGCAGAGGTCGAAAAGATTCTGCGAGACGTCGTGGCGAACGAATCGATCGAATTCACGGTGCTCGGCAAACCCAGCTCCGGACCGGCTTCTCCTATTCGATCCGACGTTATGGATGTGATACGAAAAGGCGTCGATCGTATCCGGCCAGGCACGCCCATTATTCCCTACATGGCACCCTACGCAACCGACGGGAAGCACTTCCGGCGAGCAGGGATCCCAACTTACGGGGTGATGGGTCTATTTATGAAGGACAGCGACAGTTTCGCCCATGGTCTGAACGAACGCGTACCCGTACGCGGATTCTATGACGCGCTGGAATTCTGGTACACCGTCATGCGCGAGCTCGGATCCGCATCTTCGTGAGACACGGCTAGCGCTTGGGGTTGTTGCGCTGAACATCCTTCAGCATCTTCCCAAATTTCTTGTCTCGCTTCTTTGCGGCCAACGCGGCCGACTCGTTTTGCCGCGTCTCAAGGAACGCCAGCTCCCGCCGCAGCTTCAGATAACTTGCCACGCGATCTTCATCCAACTCACCGGCATCGACGGCCGCCAGAACGGCACACCCAGCATCTCCCTCGTGCTGGCAGTTTCGGAACCGACACTGTGCCGCAATTTCTTCGATGTCTGCAAACACAGCGTGCAGGTCTTCCTCCGTGCTCCACAGCTGCAGCTCCCGAAGGCCGGGCGTATCAATTACCAGTCCGCCATCGGGAAGCATCACCAGCTCGCGGTGCGTTGTTGTATGCCGACCACGACTATCATCCTCACGGACTGCCTGCGTGTCGAAGTAATCATCCCCGATTAGTCTGTTGACCAGCGACGACTTCCCGGCACCGGATGAGCCCAAAAAAGCTACCGTGATTCCTTCACCGATATACTCTCTCAACGCCGCGGTGTTGGTATTCTCGACGGCGCTAAGACACACGACGTCCACGCCCCGTGCGACACGTTCAACCTCTGTAACAAACGGCGCAACATCGTTGTGCAGATCCATCTTGTTCAACACGATAACAGGCTTTGCACCGCTGCTCGCGGTCTGCACAACGTACCGTTCTATTCTGCGGATGTTAAAATCGTTGTCGAGGCCGCTAACCAGAAACACCACGTCGATGTTGGCTGCGATGACCTGCTGCTGCGTGGTTCGTCCGGCTCCTTTCCGATTGAAAGCGCTAAACCGCGGAAGGACGGCGTGGATGACAGCCTCCTCATCAAAACATTGGATCATCACCCAATCCCCGACGGCTGGTAGCAGGGACTGGTCGGGGCCGGACTCGAACAGGAGTTTACCGAGGATGGTTGCGGTTCTGAATTCGAATCCGTCGTGGACTGTGTAACGCTGCTTGTCCTCCCTGAAAACACGGGCAGGTTTCAGGTGCGCCTCGGCGTGTCTCTGACGGCTCTCTTCGAAGGAGTCTCGCCAGCCTAATTGTTCAAGCGTCATATCCGCGTAAGTTACGATACCAGGCAGAATTTCGCTCCAGGCATCGTCCCCGCGGGATCCACTCAGAAAGAACCGACGCCTGTATACACAACCTGGAGTGCGGACGTCCCTATAACGCCCTGACCCCCGTCAGAATTTGTGTAAATCGGGACCGGCTCTGCGAAGGGGTTATCTCGAGCTTCGGCTTGCGCATCGATGGATGTTTGGTATCTGAATATCGATTCGCTAACCCGCGCGAGCCCGATCTCAAACGGAATGTTGTCGTCAAAAAACCGAATGTACATTTCTACTTCGACGACGTCACCATCAATAAAATCATCCCCAAAAACCAGCTGTCCAAAATATTCCAGGTCTTCGTCTTCGAATTCATCCAGGTCCGGGAGCAACCGTGATGCATTCTCCACGGAGAACACCATTCCACTTCGTAACCCATCTTGCCCAATGGCATTCACTTCCAGTGAGTAATACTCGCGCTCTTGTGTGGCCTGATCCGAAAAGGAAAACTTGTAGCGCTGTGTAAAGCCGTCGGGGCCCGGTCCAACATGCTCACCGGAGTTGGTGATTTGCGGACGCGGTGGAACGGTCTCCCTGATCGTCGCGGTATCGAAATTCTCAGCAGAAATCGTGAACTCGATCTCCGACCCGGGTGGCGGTGGAACCTTGTCCGAATCATAAAATCCGCTCTCGACATGCGCAAGTGTCGTGTACGGCTGACCATCAACCGCGACATCGATTTCACCGTTGGTCACCGCAACGGCTTTCAGAATATCCGATTCCTGGAAGAAGCTGTTTCGATCCTGTATCGTTTGTGATTCCGCGATGTGGATCCGCCATCCGGATTCTGATTCAACGATGCCGTTCGCAACAAGCTGAGGTTTGTGCTCGGGCAGATCAATTTCGATCACCTGTTCCAGACTGTCACATCCTGCAATCAGAACCAGTAAGAACGTTAGCCAAACTGTTTTCATGTTAGAAACTCCTCCTGAACGTGAGAGACGGGATGATTGGAAAGAGACTCACTTGCCGGAGCACCGCTCGCTCCGTTATGTTGCCGCTCGCATCAACTTCGCTCACATCGCCAAAGTTGACAAAGAATGGGTTCCGTCGATTGTACGTGTTGTACACACCTATGGTAAAAACTCTCTCTCCCCGCCTTTTCTCTTTCCGAAAATTAAGAGCAGCGTCCAGCCGGTGGTAGTTAGCCATTCTGAAGCTATTACGCTCTTCGAGTAGGTCCACGCTACGAATTCCCCCTCCGTCGAGAAGGTTGGGTATCCCGTCGGCCGGTGCGATGAATGCCCCAACCGGAAGAGTGAGCGCGCTCCCCGTCCCGAAGACCCAGGTAATCGAAAAGTCACGATTCTCCGTCCACTTTTGATTGTACACAACGCTTATGTCATGTCTGCGATCGTAACGGTACGGAAATGGGTTGCCAAAATTTAGATTCTCGAATTCGCGCTCCGATCGAGACAGCGTGTACCCAATCCAACCCGTTGACGAGCCAGTGTTCTTGCGCACAAGAAACTCAATGCCGTAAGAGTTGCCTTTTCCAATCTCAATATTGTCCTGCCAGTCCTCGTTCAGCGACAGGAAGTTTGCGCCTTCCTCATATTCGATGAGGTTGCGCATCGACTTGTAGTAACCCTCGATGGTCACGTTGTAATCTTTCTCGCCGAACATCCGCGAATAGCCTGCCGCAAACTGGTAAGACTCTTGAGGCTTCACGCGTTTGGTCGATGGGAGCCACAAATCTGTGGGAAGGCCCACGCCACTGTTCGAGAGGAGGTGCAAGTACTGGGTCATCCGGACGCCAGACAGTTTGATGGAAGACCGGCTGTTGAGCAGAAACCTGCCGGATATCCTGGGCTCCAGAGACGCGTACGATTTCCCTTCGACATTGAACATCGAGGTATGCACTCCCACATTCACCTTGACCCGTCGACCGATCTTTACATCGTCCTCGAGATAGACCGAACTTTCCTGGGCATAGATGGTGCCTGAGGGCGTGATGAGGGTATCAAGATCGACTACGTTCTCCTCTTCGATTTTTGCCTGGAATGCCCCGGGGCTGAACCTGTGACGCGTTGTCGCAATGCCCATTTTCACATAGTGATCCGGACTGGGAATCCAATCCAAATCAACCTTGGCGCTGTAGTCGCGAATTCCTGAATTGTACTTCAGCAGAAAGCGATCAATTTCTGTTTCCGTTCCAGTCGTAGTCCGGGTTTCCTCCTCCGCCTGGATCAGGAATCGATAGTTGCTTGCAAGGAGAGTAGTGTTGGCGAATAGTGTGTTGTTGATGAGCCAGTTCCAGCGTAGCGTTGATGTGACGTTGCCCCACTTCAATCCGCCCGAGCTCTTATTCTCCTCTCTCAACGATGACGTCTCGAACTCATCCGAAAAACGGAAATAGAACCTGTCGTTCCCGCCGTACAGGCTGAAGAATAACCTGTGCTTGTTGGAAAATATGTGATTGACCTTGGTGTTCAGATCATAGAAATAGTAGCCGCCAGTATCGTCGGAATCCGACTGACGCGCAATGATGGGCCTGATTAGCAGATCCAGGTACGTCCGTCTTCCACTAACAATGAAGGAAGTTTTGCCCTTCTTGATTGGCCCCTCCAGGCTCAGTTTGGACGCGACGACACTAATCGACCCCTCGCCGTGGAATTCGTTGAGGTTTCCTTCTTTCATGTTGATGTCCAGAACAGAGGAAAGTCGACCCCCATACCGTGCGGGAAAGCCACCCTTTACCAATTGCACGTTTCGGATTGCATCTGCATTGAACACCGAAAAGAATCCGAACAAATGCGACGCATTGTAGACGGGAGCCCCGTCGAGCAGGATGAGGTTCTGGTCAGGGCCCCCACCCCGGACGTAAAGACCCGAGGACCCTTCGCTTCCTGATTGCACACCCGGCAAGAGTTGCATGGCCTTTAGGACATCCACCTCGCCCAGCAAAGCCGGCAGTGCCTTAATCTGTGCTACCGGCATCGCCACAGTTCCCATCCGGGAGGATTCGACCGATTCTTCTGTCCTGTCCGCCACGACTTCAATTTCCGCCAGTTCTTCGCCCGCTGCATCCAGACCAATGTTCATTTCGACATCGGCGTTGAGGGCAACCTCGACGAACTGCGTTTCGTATCCAATGTAACTGATGCGCAGCGTGTACACACCTGTTGGAATCGTCAGACTATAGAACCCGTAAACATTGGACGTCGTGCCAGCCTCCAAAGCACTGACGTAGATGTTTGCGCCTATTAGTTTTTCGCCTGATTCAAGGTCGTACAAGTATCCGCTTATGGTAGCTTTGGAATCGCTAGTGTCCTGGGCGGAAAGGGTTTGGGCTGATGTGCCTAGCCAAAGAATGGCAGTTAATACGAAACACAAAGTGCTCTTCATTCCAGTCTCACTTCAGTCAAAAAATACTAGGGACTGGTAGCGTAGTGTCTCGTCGCTATCTGTTCTGGTGAGTTGAGTACGTTTGCAGCTGGGTGGTGGCCTGCGTTCGCACGTTGACAACAGCGCAACATGATTGTTCCACCAAAAAGCTAATTCGTACTTGCGCTGTCAGATCGATCCCGTGGTCCCGAAGTCTAGCCAGAATCTGCACCCCTTAGCCACTGCCGGGCTGCGTTTCCTATTGTATTTAATTAAACGTTTAATTAAATTAGTAATATGAGTAAACGGACTCAAAAGGCTGCTTTGTCGTCTCCCGGACGACCTCCAGCAGATTCGCGGGACGTTAGGTCAGATCTCCTGAAAGCTGCGGCGGAGCTGTTTACGGCTTCCGGATACCACGCGGTCTCTACAAAACAGATAGCAGAATGCGCAGGCGTGAACGCGGCTATGATCAACTACTACTTCGGTAGCAAAGATGGTCTGCACATGACCATGCTGCGTGAAGCAATACTGCCAGTCCTGACGCAACTCCAATCGTTTACCGACTCGTCAGAAAGCCAAATACCAACCCTGGGAAGCTTCATCCGCACGTACATGCAAACCCTGCACAGCAATCCATGGCTGCCGCCATTGATGATCCGGGAAGTCCTCCCGGACAATGGACGACTCAGGAAAATATTCGTCAGCGAAATGGCGGACCGGGTTGGTGCGGTCTTGCCTGCCGTAGTCTCCCAACAGATTGCTTCCTCCTCAATGCGCAAAGACCTGGATCCCATTTTGACTTCTCTTTCGCTCGCGTCACTAATGGTATTTCCGTTTCTCGCCGGAGGTGTAATCCGAGATGTGTTGGGTGTCGAGTTGGACGATGACCTCATTGATCAACACATCAAGCATACTATTAACCTGTTCATTCTTGGCACAGCACCATGATGAAATCATCACGTATCTCCATTACTCTTGCTCTGGCCCTGTTTTTTACGACGGGCTGCAACACTTCGGACTCTCCCCTCCCCCTCGTAGGGACACTGGAGCGGGATCAGATTAGTGTAAGCGCCGAAGCCCGCGAAAGAATTATCGCCATCCGCGTGACCGAAGGCGACCTTGTCGAACGGGGAGACACTCTTGTAATTCTAGACACAAGATTACTTGAAACAACACTACAAGAGGCCCGGGCGATACGCGATCGTGAGCGACAGAGGCTGGCAGAAGTCCGTCGGGGCCCGCGTTCCGAAAAAATTCGAGAGGCCGAGGCAAACCTGAACGGCGCAGATCGGCACCTGGCCATCCAGCAACGCGAGTTCGATCGAATCAGCGAGATGGTCTCCAAGAAATTGCTCAGCGAGTCGGACCTTGATGCTGCGTCGGACTTGCTTAGCGCTGCACAGTCACGGCGCGAAGAGTCGGCCGCACGCCTGGCTGATCTCCAGCTGGGTTCGACGTCAGAGGAGTTGGGACAGGCTCGGGCGTCACTCGCCGCCGCCGCGGCTTCCGTGTCACGACTGGAAACGGAGATCGAAAAACTTACTGTAACAGCAGCATCTGCTGGCAGAATCGAGTCTCTTCCATTTGAGGTTGGTGAAACCCCGCCGGTCGGCGCCACGCTTGCAATCATGCAGGCAGACACCCCGCCATACGCCAGGGTGTACGTGCCGCAACCATTGCGTGGCCGAGTCACTCCCGGGGAATCTGCAATCGTGAACGTCGATGGCTTCGACCCCTTTGAAGCAACCGTTCGATTCGTCTCCTCAGAAGCGGCATTCACACCCTACTATGCGTTAACCCAGCGCGACCGAAGCCGCCTGGTTTACCTGGCAGAAATTGTTCTCGACAACCCCGGGTCCTCGTCTTTGCCAAGCGGACTTCCCGTCGAAGTGGACTTCCCATCGCTCTCCGAATGAATACAGACTATGCCATAACTGCCGTTGGGCTCACGAAGAGGTTCGGCAAACTAACGGCGGTTGACAACATCAGCTTGTCGATCCCCCGCGGACAGATTTACGGTTTCCTCGGCCCCAACGGATCCGGCAAATCAACTACCATCCGTATGCTTTGCGGTTTGCTTACACCAACCTCCGGTGAGGTTAATGTCCTGGGCTTCACCGTACCCAGAGACGCCGAGCAAGTTAAGCGACGCATCGGCTACATGACTCAGAAATTTTCCCTGTACACCGACTTGTCCGTTCGGGAGAACCTCGAATTTGTCGCCAGGATCTACTCTGTTCCGAAAAGCATCCGCGCGGACAGGATCATGGAAAATCTGCAATCTTATCATCTCGACGACCGGCAGTCCCAACGCGCTGGCACACTTTCGGGCGGACAAAAACAACGACTTGCCCTTGCAGCTGTAACGTTGCACAAACCCGAGCTCTTGTTGCTCGATGAGCCCACATCCGCAGTCGACCCGCAGAGCCGACGCGACTTCTGGGACAATCTGTTTGAGCTTGCTGATCTTGGAACGACCATTCTCGTATCGTCGCACTACATGGACGAGGCGGAACGCTGCCATCGATTAGCAATCCTCGACGAAGGGGCCATCGTCGCGGAAGGTGAACCAAAAGCGCTAACGCAAGAAATAGATGCGACAATAGTTGAGATCGAGACCAGGTTTCCACGACGTGCAAGGAGTCATCTCGAAACTGTACCCAACGTAAAGAGCGTCACCCAACTGGGCACCCGTCTGCACGCGCTACTCGAGAAAGACCTCAGCCAACCGGCCCAATTTACACGCGACCAGCTGATGAGCGTTGACCCGACCGCAGAAATTTCCGAGACGCCTGCCAGCCTGGAAGATGTGTTCGTCGCCGCAACCGGATTCGGGGGTTAACATGGTAGCGCTGTCCAGATTTCTTGCCATTGCAACCAAAGAGGTCCGGCAACTAGCACGCGACCGGCTAACCTTTGGAATGATAGTGGGCATCCCACTCCTTCAAATCCTTCTATTCGGATACGCCATCAACATGGATGTGCGAAACCTGTCCGGTGGCGTTGCGGATCTCGCTCACACACAGACGTCACGCTCTCTGGTGCAGGATGCAGTAGCTACCCAGGTTGTTTCTTTTCGACACCAGGCAACATCAGCCGAAGAACTCGTCTCCATGCTTCGGACTGGCAAGATAAAAGTAGGGTTGTACATACCACCCGACTTTGAGCGTCGCCTGGCGGATCCATCTCGTCCTTCTGCACAGCTACTAATTGACGGAAGCGATCCGAGTATCGCAAACATCGCGCAAGCACTCGCAGACATGCCGTTCAGTTCTACAGGGATGGCATCAAACGACGCAATACCATTGTTGGCGGTGAGGAATTATTACAATCCGGAAGGCCGGTCCGCTGTGCAGATTGTACCCGCACTTATCGGGGTAATTCTCAGTCTAACGATGGTCCTGTTTACAGCAGTAGCCATCGTCCGAGAACGTGAGCGAGGAAATCTGGAGCTCCTCATTACGACACCTATCAGAAACTTCGAGTTGATGGCAGGAAAAATCAGCCCTTACATCGTAATCGGAATCATCCAGGTCACCATAATCGTGCTCGTTGGGATCCTGCTGTTTGACGTTCCCATTCGCGGCAGCATCACTGACCTCTACCTGGCGGCACTGATTTTCATTACGGCGACCCTCGGTCTCGGTCTGTTCATTTCAACCGTCGCGAAAACCCAATTCCAGGCGATGCAGCTCACATTCTTTACGTTCCTGCCGCAAATCCTGTTATCCGGATTCATGTTTCCTTACGACGGTATGCCGCCGTTCGCACAATGGATCGCCCAGCTCCTACCCCTGACACATTTCGTGGAGCTTGTGCGCGGAATAATCCTGCGGGGTGCCACGCTCACCGAGTTAACTTCAAGCATTTGGCCATTGGCACTATTTTTTATACTCACGATGACAGCCGCAGTAGTGCGCTTTTCAAAACGCCTGGATTAACAACCCCGTGAAGATCATCAAACCAAATAGAGTTTCCCGGACCGGATATCACCATTACAGTGCTCCTCCGTCGGAAGTTTTTCCGCTGATGTGTCCTGTTCGAGAATCAGATTGGATTCACGACTGGCACCCCAAACTGGTTGTCTCGGAGTCGGGCTTAGTAGAAAACGACTGTGCGTTTATTACGCCGGGGGATGGTGTGGATGCGATATGGTATGTGACGCGTTTTGAACCTGAGTACCATTTTGTCGAAATGATAAAAATTACACCTGGAGTTACAGCGTGCAGACTCACGATAGCGATGAATGAATCCGAAAATGGAACAGATGCAACCATAACCTATACGCATACCAGCATCGGTCCGCAGGGAGACGCGTTTGTAGATGAGTTTACCGAGGAGTATTTCCGCAGGTTCATGGATGAATGGGAAAACATGGTCGAGTACTATCTACAACACGGGAAGCCGTTGCTGCCATAGGATTCAATCCCTAACTACTTGAGTCGAAGCACGCGAGTTGCGATCTTCGAAAGAATCAACACGAGTAGAGGAGACATGTATTATATAGTAGATAGTGATAAAACATTTGAGCAGGCGTGTTCGGATCTGCAGGAGGCGGTGACCCGCAACGGCTTCGGCGTTCTGCACGTCCACGACTTAGGCGCCACACTGCGCGGCAAAGGAATCGAATTTTCCGAGGAGTGTCGCGTGTTTGAAGTCTGCAATCCTATGCAGGCAAAGAAAGTCATGTCAGCCGACATGCGTATTAACATGGCTCTCCCTTGCAGAATATCCGTTTATACGGAAGGTGGCGAAACCAAATTGGGGATGATCAAGCCGCAGGACCTTCTGCCCCTGTTGTCAACGGATAACATTCTAGCCGAAGTAGCGGGGGAAGTGGAAGATGCGACAATCAGGATGGTGCGCGAGTCGGCGTGATCGACTCTCAGGCTGGTGCGTTCTGCGCTCGCCCGATCATTTCGCGTCTCAGGTGTTCTTGTCCATTTTGCCGGAGGTGCGGTCGACTACGCACGTCGCCCAGCGCTCGATACAGCCAATAGGCCGCTAGGCCCAGTGCTACAGATCTGATTGCGTTCGCAAGTATCACCGATCCGTTAAACGCTGAGGAAATACCAGGGCTGGCAAACCAATAGTACACCCCGATTGCGACAGCAGCCACAAGTGGCAATGCGATGGATGACGGGACCCTTAGCAATCTGAACATCAGATAAAAGAACACATAGCTCGCAAGCGCCCACGCACCTATCTGGAGGTAAATAGACAGTGCTCCTGCGATGGACGTGTTCTCCACGGAGAAATATCCAAATACAAACCCCGGGAATGACGCGGCGAACACGCCATAAGCGGAGGTCAGCCATGGTGGATTCCCGCTGCCTCCTTTTACTGCCCGGTGGATGGATTTGTTAGGGGAAAGATCGATGCACCCTTTGGCGGTACATAGTTGGCACGTCGCGCACCGCGGGTTTTGCAGTCCCCAAAGTGGATGCTGACCGTACAGTTTTTCAACCGGCAACACCGGACAGATCGCATTGCAGAAACCCGACTTGGAATCGAAGACAGACCCCAGGACCAGGGCCGCCACGGCAACAGCGATGATGACGATGGCCAGGAAGTCGCCGTGCTCGTTAAACAGAAACCTCCGCGCCGGAACAAGCAAAAGCAGCAGCATAATCCCCATTGCCTGGACCCGGGGGACATTTTTTGCCGTCAGCCTTTTTCGTTTCCACCATCCGTTGGTGAACATGTTGAGCGTCGCGAGCGGACAAACACTCCGCCAGATCGCGGTTGAAATCAGAAACGTTGCTGGCAGGAGTGGGATGACGACATTCCACAGAATATTGAGGATGCTCTGAGGCCGGAACAGAAGGCCGGCAAGTAAAACGACTGTGAGCGCGACGCCCATCGCCTGCGCAAACCGCCAGAACGTCGTCCGCCATCCTGTAGTGGGTTTCGGCTTGAAAACCAGCGCCATCGTCATTCAGAATTCGTTTGCGAGCAAAAACCGGAGTTTTCGTGGATGCACTCCCTCATATTACAGAGTACGAAATTGATCCGCGTGGTTGTAGGCAGAATTGGCGCACAGGTGCGTAGGGAGTTCCCCCGCACGGCTGACTCCATGCCACGATGGAAACTACCCGTCGATCAAATCCTTGATTTCGAGAACATAGATTGTTACGGTTGTTCACCTATCTTGGGACATCCCTAATACTACTAGACAGATGCGGAATTTGACTTGGGTCAGCCTTTGCCTACTGCTCGCGGCGCATTCGCTTCCAGCACAAGCACAGCTCCAGAGCATCTTTTGGGTGGAGCGCGACACTTCAGTAGCGCTCCCAGATGATCGCATTATGCGGTCGGATTTTCCGTTCACGAGCGTCGATGAGATCCTCGAGGAACGACGCTGGATTAGCGACCTGGCAATAGACACGCTGAACAGACGGCTAGTGTGGACGGAGGCTCAGACCGGAGTAATTAGCTGCAATTTCGACGGATCCGCAGTTGACACTTTGTACGGAAAGAGGCCGTGCGGCATCGGGTCATACGGTTCAATTGCTGTCGACGAATACGATCGCAAGATAATCTGGGGACAGAATTCCGATTGCGGAGGTTTGTCCATAGAACGATCGAACCTGGATGGGACGGATGTAGAGTTAGATCTCTATCCGAATACTCTTGCATTGCCGTACGACATTACCATCGGTACCGACAGATACTACTGGGCTGACGGTGTGTCTCCCGGATCCATCAAGTGGATAAACAAAGACACGACAGAAATCGGAACACTAATTGACAATGAGAAATCGGGAGCAGTTGTCTATTTAGGAGGTGAATTCAGTTTGGGCTGGATAGCGTCCGGCAAAATTCGTATCGGAAACCAAACTGGACAGGTAGTGAGCGAGTTTAGTCCGGCAACTGCGTATGGAGGTCTTGCGTATGACCGATTCGCAGGGGACTTATACTGGATCGAGTCCGACAAGGGTCGGATCAGAAAAGCAGCACTGGCAGACACAATTGCTACTACAATAATTGACGGACTAGAAGGACCACGGGCACTTGCCCTGCTTGTCAATTCTTCGAGCACGGGACGCGGAGAGCAGAAACGACAGCTAATAATCGAGACGCATATCTTCCCGAACCCGGCAGCGGATGTTGTTCGCGTCAGCCTGCCTGGCCCGAACCACGGGACATTGATTGTCTCGAATACAGTGGGTCAGAAAGTTACCCAACAGGTTTTCGGAGGAGGCTCATCGAGTGTCAACATCCCCATCTCACATCTGGCCGCAGGTCTATACATCGTTTCGTTCGTTCGTCAAACCGATGCCATTACATTGGGAACGTTTACAAAACTGTGATTGATTCTCCTGTTGTTAAAGCGATGACCCGTGCAGGCGCGAACAATCCAACTCAACGCATCCCCCGCACATGCCAACAGTAGACGCCTTCAAGAGCTCCCGGATGACAGCCTCGACCGGCGACAAATTCAATCCCCCGGGCCTTACAAATTTCCTGGGTTGCCTCCAGGCCGCACCCTGCGTAATGGGAATCCAGCACCTCACATTCCCGCCATTCTCCCATGGCGACACACTGATCGGCCTCGTCACAATCAATGACCTGAATATCCACGCCTCAAACACACCGGTCACATACCAGTGGTATCCGGACAGGATAGAAAGAAGCGCTGCCGTCGGTGACATCCACCTGGCAACGACAACAGTCATGGGTGTGCGACGGCAGTCCGTCACCATTAGGCTTGCCATCACGAACAATAGCAGCAAATCGCAGGAATTGAGGCTCCGCATTAGGACCGGCGCGGGGGTAATCCGTTCAACGACCGGATGGAAAACACCGTACTCCCCCAAAGAAGGGCCGGCAATTTCGGTCACGCCGTGGGAAGGCGCCCCGCCGCCAGAAACGTTGGTCAACAACATCCGCAGAGAAACCAGGGACGGGCTTACCTACACTTCGCGGACTAGCACGGCGGTTTCGCATCAAATCACTTCTCCTCCACCCGACACCATCGACCGCAGTTGGTTGGAGTTTGACTTGCAGCTCGACGCATCCGAGCAGCGTGAAATTTATTTCGGAATTTTTGTATCTGATTCAGCTTCGGACTCCTCGACCACAATCTCATCGTGGAAAGCAGATCCCGGGAAATCGCTCGTAGATGCAGCAGCAGATTGGCAAGAGGAAATAGACGCCGTCTTCACGCCCAACAACGACAGATACAGCGGCTGTCTCCCAACACTTGTCACATCAGATAACAACCTGGTGCGCCTCTATCTTAACTCTATCATCGGGATTGTCTACCACAAGCGGATGCACGCGCTCTCCGCATACGGCCGGACGTACGTAACACTGATGCCGCGCTACTGGGTGACAACCAGCTTCATCAACGACTGGTCTTTCAGCGCTTACCTCCTCGCCATGCTGGATCCCGATTGTGTTCGCCAGCAGGTTCTACAGTGGCTGTCGCGAGACATCTATTCGCACTTCGGGACGGAATACGTAAGCGGCACTAACTCGGGCAACTGGTACTCATGCAACGACTACGCAATGATTCGCTTGATAATAACCTACCTTCGAATCACTGGCGACGTCGCGTTTCTAGACGCGCCCGTTTGCGGCAAACCAGTACTCGAGCATATCCGTTCAATGGCGATGCACTACAAGGATCTTACAACAGAGAACGGGCTTGCTGATTATGGAGATCGGAACAGTCTGCTTGAGGCGGTAGGGAGTTACACGCATGAAGTGGCATCAATTAACGCGTCGAATGTTTGGAACCTCCGCGAACTGGCATCACTCTACGATCACCTTGGTGACGGGGAATCGGCAACAAGCCTCCGAGCAGAGGCAAGCGAATTCGCAGTTGAAGTCCTGGATTTGTATTGCGCGGGACAGGGATTCTTCGTCTGTCGGCAACCAGACGGGACGCGCATTCCCGTCAGACATATTTGGGATTTCATCCACGTGATCAATTTCTTGAGTGACGACATGGGGGATGATCAGATCGATGAGATGGTTGCCTTTTTCGAATCAGAACTGTTGCGCGAGAACTGGGCGGCTGCTTTGTCCCCCCTCGATGAGGATGTTTCATTCTCTCTTCGCCTGGATCACCAATGGAATGGTTCGTGGCCCGGGTGGGTGGCATTTGCGCTCCGAGCGCTCGCGAAAATTGGACGCCATCACATTGTTGACGGCTGGATTCCCGGACTCGCCCGTTCAGCAAACCAGGGGCCGTTCGCGCAGGCCCACTTCACTTCAGATTATGCGCCAGGCATTGACGGGGGCGCGCGCAAAGGTCCGACCGAATGGCCGTACATCAACGACTGGGCAACCGTTTGCGTGGGAGGCTTTTTTGAATACGCCTTGCTGGACGTTTGTGGTCTGGAGTATGGGTTCGAAGAGCTTCTGCATGAGCCGTCCAACGTTTCGCCGATTCCATGCGACGTATTGAACATACCCTGGCATGGCAAGCTCTTTAACCTGCACGACGGTAAACTGCGTCAACAGAAAGATCGCACCGGATGACGAGACACCGGTTTCTGACTTTACGGTGATGCATGGATTACGTATATCGCGGTTTGTTCACCATGTTTTGACTATGCGTTCCTTTTCCATCCGACCTGCGTTTCTGTGCCTGGCTACCCTGCTTATTTCGCTCCCGGCGTCCGGACAAAATTTTAGTTGGTCCGACACGTACGGAAAGTCGCCAACCGAATTCACACCGGGTGATTGGGCACCCATAATTGATGCGCACTGGGGGGAGGGTCTGCCCGATCAAGATAAGCGCAATTTCTTCGACAGGTGGTGGAACGAGCTGGACCAACG
The DNA here is from genome assembly GCA_965224105.1 of Rhodothermales bacterium. Lineage (GTDB taxonomy): Bacteria > Bacteroidota > Rhodothermia > Rhodothermales > JABDKH01 > CBDCYH01. The sequence goes on from CBDCYH010000002.1 coordinate 473,329, forward strand.
GTTCGGTGCGCACCACAATATCGATATCGACCTGGAGGCTCTGCGCGACCGGTATCGGCCAGAGGTAAACGCCGGAGGTGTAAGCAGAGGTAGGTTTGCCGGAATCATGGGGCACATGACCTATCAACTGGAAGAACTGCATACCTATCTGTTCGACATTCCGGTAAGAAATACACCCATGACCAAAGGGGTACCCATGATGGTGATCGGCCAATGGGGAAACAACCCGCGCTTTGGTGCTTTGCTCACGCCGCTTCCAGACAGCACCCTATTGGTGTACGAGACCATTCCGAATCATCCGCTGGGATTAGTGCGCGGGGATGTCGTCCTCGGTTATGATGGGGTACTTTGGAAAGATATCTATCCGAGTCTGCTTGAAGCAGAGCTTCCCATCTTCTACAACTCAGTTAATGCCAGCACGCCCGAAGGGAACTACTACTATGCCATGCAAGCTGCTGGACTTAATTATCATCTGTTTGATGAGCTGGATGTGGTGCAATACGCAACCGGAGACACGCTGCACTTCGATACGAATCTGCTTTCTGGCGTTTCGACAACGCTCTGGGGTAAAGAGCAAATTGCCCCTCCCGGAGTCCCATGGCCCAACAGGAGCACGGGCAATAGAGTGGGTTGGGGTATAATCGACAACACGAACATCGGGATTGTCACGGTCACTTCGTGGTCGTTCGACGCGCAGTTTGACATCCGTGCCAAGTTCGAGCAAGCCGTCGACGCGATGATGAACATCTTCCAGGCGGACGGAATAATCTTCGACTTCCGATTCAACACAGGCGGGGGTGCGCTGGCGCGGGAAGGACTGCAGTTACTTTTCAACGAAACTGTACCGACAGTTGGATTCGACAGAAGGGTGAGCGGCTCGGCCGACAAGCTTGAGATGGAACCCGATCCCTCTCGTAGAGAAGCAAACCTTGTTATCCAGGGTGACCCGAGCACCTATTATGACAAGCCAATTGCCATACTCATCGGACCAGGGTCTATTTCTGCAGGTGAGTTAGAAGCGCGTCGGATGTCGTTCCATCCGCGATCACGTGTATTCGGTTTGCCCGCCCCGGGCGGAAACACGGGATCCGATTTCCTGCAACTAGGTCAACCAGATTGGATCATTTCTCGGGCAAACAGCACCCAGTATCTAGTAGACGGTCATGTTTACTTGTCCCACGTCGGAATGCAACCGGACGTCCGCATCTGGTTTGACAAGGACGATGTAGCCAACGGGATTGATACTGTCATCAAGACAGCTATCGACTGGATCGAATCCGGCGGGAGGACCGGAAACGAAAATACTTCTGACATCAAAGTCGAGCCATCCGTCACAACATATCCGAATCCGTTTCGTCAAAACGTTACATTCGAACTGCGCTCTTCCACGCAATCCGTAGTGGACATTGAGGTATTTGACATTCTTGGACGCCGCGTCGACGTAATCGCGAGTGGAGCAAATCCAGCGCACAGGGCGCGCTTTGACTGGGACGGTACCAACGATAGCGGCATAGCTATTCCCGTCGGCCTTTACTTCTGGCGCGTTAGCTCAAATACTGCAGTTGCAAGTGGAAGCTTCCTGAAAGTTAAATGAAAGCTTAGTGCTTTTACTCCACTCTTTCGCCCTGCATTCTGCCGTGAACCACCTCGCCGTCATCGTACGTCGCCACAAATCGCCCGGTCAACTCGTCACCGTTTCGATGAAGATAGCTCGTCACTGTTTCGACCGTTCGCCCTTCGCGCAATCCACTTGCAAAGGAACCCGACTCTGTTACAAGTGTGTCGCCAACGATGCGTGCGCTCGAGGGAACAGGATCGTCCAGGTGAGTAAACTTGGTGGACCAGCCGTCAGCCGAATCTGAGCCTTTTATCATGACAACAAGTGCAGGCTCAGCGCTATCTCCCGTATACACTTCGGTCAACCAATCACCGGCATAAGCAGCATAGGGACTGGTTGAGACTGCCGGTGCGGGAGCGGCTGGCGTGTCTGTGTTTCGGTTGCATGCCGTCAAACTAATCGTGCACACAACGGCTATCGCTAATAAATAATTTCGTGATTTCATGGGATGAGAAATGTTAGTGGACAGGTGAATACTAACGGATATTCCAATCAAAGCAAAAGAATGGCCCTGAATGCTGGTTTTCTTCTGTCCGCTACCCATAAACGCTATGGAGGAGTAGTACGATCCTTTCCTATCTTGGCGCCTTCGCACTTCCTCATCAGTACTCAAGAATTACCCGAAATCGTGTCCGACCACAAAATCATTTTCTCCATGCTCCGTGTGGGCAAGATCTTCAAGTCAACAAAAAAGCAAGTCCTGCGCGACATCAACCTATCGTTTTTCTACGGAGCTAAAATCGGCGTCCTCGGACTGAACGGATCTGGCAAGAGTACTCTACTCAAAATCATTGCCGGACTTGATACCGATTACACCGGGGAGATCGAGTCAAACAAAGGTATCACGTTTGGATATCTCCCGCAGGAGCCCGAGCTGGATCCAAACAAGACCGTCCGGGAGATAGTCGAGGAGGCAGTGCATGAGACGGTTGCTCTGCTAAAAGAATTTGAGTCAGTAAGTGCCCAATTTGCAGAGCCGGACGCGGACTTCGACGCGCTTATGACGAAGCAGGCGAAACTGCAAGACAAGATTGATCACCTCGATGCGTGGGACCTCGACTCCAAACTGGAGATGGCGATGGATGCGCTGCGGTGCCCACCCGCGGATTCGGGCGTTGCACATCTGTCCGGTGGTGAGCGCCGCCGGGTTGCACTCTGCCGCCTGCTTCTCCAGGAGCCAGACGTATTGCTGTTGGACGAACCGACAAACCACCTCGATGCCGAGAGTGTCGCGTGGCTCGAGCAGCACCTCGCACGTTATAAAGGAACCATCATCGCTGTAACGCACGACCGATATTTTCTCGACAACGTTGCGGGTTGGATCCTGGAGCTCGACCGTGGACATGGTATTCCGTTCGAAGGAAATTACTCCTCGTGGCTCGAACAAAAACACGCACGACTTTCCCTCGAAAAGCGGAAAAATGAGAAGCGGCAAAAGGCCCTGGCTGACGAGCTTGAGTGGGTCCGCGCCAACCCGAAAGGTCGACGGGCAAAAAGCAAGGCGCGAATCGCGGCATACGAGAAGATGCTTGAGGAGCAGCAGGAATCGCGCAACGAAACGCTCGAGATTCCCATTCCTCCCGGACCGCGGCTCGGCGATGTTGTGATCAACGCAGAAAGTATTAGTAAATCATTCGATGACAAGTTGCTCGTTGAGGATATGTCTTTCTCGCTCCCTCCCGGTGGTATCATCGGAGTGATTGGCCCCAACGGCGCAGGTAAAACGACGTTGTTCAAAATGATTACAGGTGATGAACAACCGGATGCTGGTAACTTGACAATCGGTTCGACCGTGCAACTGGGCTATGTACATCAGAATAGACCGCTCGATCCGTCAAAAACCGTGTGGCAGGAGATTTCGGATGAGCTGGACGAGCTGATGGTTGGGAAACGAGCCATTAACTCCCGAGCATACGTGGGTCGCTTCAACTTCGCCGGACAAGATCAGCAGAAATTGGTGTCCGAGCTTTCAGGTGGCGAAAGAAACAGGGTGCACCTGGCCAAAGTGCTAAAAGAGGGAGCGAATGTGCTTCTGCTTGATGAGCCGACTAATGACCTTGATGTGAGCACGTTGCGCGCGCTGGAAGAGTCGCTGCTGAACTTTGCAGGCTGTGCTGTTGTAATATCACACGATCGTTGGTTCCTGGATCGAATTGCAACGCACATCCTGGCATTTGAAGGGAACAGCCAGGTGTACTGGTTCGACGGAAACTACTCCGACTACGAAGAAAATCGTCGGGACAGGCTGGGCCACGAAGCCGACCAGCCCCACCGAGTGAAGTACAAAAGACTCGTGCGCAATTGAGCCTCGCTCCTCAACTCGCATGCGCTGTTGCGGTGACACTGTTACTACTGTTTACCCGCCGCGAGAAGCGAACGCTTGCTGCCGTCGCAAAAATGGTAGCTTCGTCTTCGTTTGTCTGGGCCGCGCTTGCAAATGGAGCCATCAACACATCGTTCGGCACAATCATGTTGGCCGGATTTGTCCTGTGCTGGATCGGTGACCTCATTCTGCTTCAAGAAGGGACTGGCAGGCTGTTTCGGGCCGGCACCATAACTTTCGGCCTGGCGCACATTGCCTACCTGCTGGCGTTTTGGAACAGAGGCGGACTGTCGCCGACGTTTCTCCTTGCCAGCTTCGTGACAGGATTATTGGCCAGCGTCATCTGGTCGACCGTCCGCAACCGCATCGACGACCAGAAACTCAGGCTGATCGTCGCAGCATACTTTGTGATAATCACCGCCATGTGTGCAGCTGCCATTTCTGCGACACTGTCGGGGGCGGGAGCCGCGCTGGCAATCGGAGCAATTACCTTTGCCATCTCGGATGTCGCAGTTGCCCGATCACGGTTCATCAGAAAAACTTTTACCACCACAACAGCTGGCCTCATCCTGTACTACCTGGCACAGATGATTTTGGCGTCTTCCATCCTGGTGGCAAGATGAAACCATACTCCCAAATCGATCCAGCAGAATATTTGCAACTCGATTTGCGTGCGCACACTCTCCTGGCTGACGTGCCCATCCATGACGTCTGGCGCGTCACTCTACCTGGAGGCGGCACAGGTCGAACCGTTGCCGACATCTACGCCTTGATGGAGACAGACAGACCCAATGCGGCTGTGCGATTTCTATTCAAGTTCCGTCAGCTTCTCGGTAAAGTTATTTCCTGGGATCATCAGCCATCCAGTAATGAAGGTATGTTCGCAGCGAGACTCAGCGCAGTTGATCTACAACAAACACAAACACTGCCTGGATCTGCCGCCGGGCCGTTCAAGGTGTTGTATCAGTTCGACAATGAAGCAGCCAGCGAAATTCGCAACAAAACCGTGCACGCGGCTCTGGTCTACGCGTTACAGCCGACGCATTCAGGTTACGATCTCTACTGGTGCATTTACACAAAACCCGTCGGCAGAATAACCGGACTTTACATGCGTTTGATCAATCCCTTCCGGAGGTTTGTGGTATATCCTTCTCTTCTATCGGGGATTCACTCGAAGTGGATTCACGCCTATGGGTAGGGACTGGATAAACAACAAAGGCCGAGCGATGCTCGACCTGGCGGAGAGGGAGGGATTCGAACCCTCGATACGGGGTTACCGCATACACCCTTAGCAGGGGCGCGCCTTCAGCCACTCGGCCACCTCTCCGGTGTTCATTGGCGAAGTAAGGAGCAAGCGAATGCTCGCGGCACGAAAAATAGGCTCCCCAGGATGAAACGGCAACTGCCCCGGAAGGATGCGCTTAGCCGCCCAGGGCGTCGGCGCCACTGGTTATCTCTATCAGTTCCTTTGTGATTGCGTCCTGACGGGCTCGGTTGTATTTGAGTTTCAACGAGCGCAACAAATCCTCGGCGTTCGATGTGGCGTTATCCATCGCGACCATTCTGGCACCTTGTTCGGACGCATTCGATTCCAGTAGCGCGCGCCACACCTGATAACTCAGGTATTGAGGTACGAGTTTGTTGAGGATGCTAGCCGGGTCCGGCTCGAACAGGTAGTCAACCGTCGACTCCGACAGGTCCGTCCGATCCGCATCATCCGACTCCATTACCGGAGTAACAAACTGCTCCGCTGGTATTGGCAAAAACGGTTCGGCAATCCGATTCTGCGAAATCGTGTTCTTGAATTCGTTGTAGACAAGAACCGCATCATCCCACTTACCCTCGAGGTAGCCTTCAACGACCAGATCCGCAATTTCGTCGGCCTTGGAAAAAGAGAGTTTGTCAAAAACGCCGCGATAATCGCCAATAAGGTTGTATCCGCGTTTACCAAAATGCTCGTGCGCCTTCTTTCCGACACAAATCAGAAACAGCGTACCTCCATCTTTGTGCGCCTGATAGCGCTCCGCAATCGTCGTCTCGGCAAGTTTGATGATGTTGCTGTTGAACGCCCCCGCCAATCCTCGATCCGCCGTCACGATGATCATTGCCACGGCGTCATGTTGCTCGCGCTTTTCAAAAAGCGGGTGTGTGGTTGGATCGATCTGACTCTTGAGGTGCGAAATCGTCTCACCAATTTTGTACGAGTACGGCCGCGTGTGGAAAATTCTTTCCTGTGCGCGTCGCAGCTTGGCGGCCGCAACCATCTTCATCGCCCGCGTTACCTGCTGCGTGTTCTTTACCGAGCCAATTCGATTTCGGATGTCGCGGAGACTAGCCATGTGTACGTCTGATGATTACCTAGTTGTACAACTCAGCCAGATCACTAGCTTCTTTCTTCAGCGCGTCTGCGGCAGCGTCCGTCATTACGCCTTTGTCTCGGATGCTGGTCAGTGCTTCACCGTGCTTCATCCTCATCCGGTCGAGCAACTCAGCAGTAAATTCCGAAACTCTGGTTGCCGGTACAGAATCCAGATACCCGTTTGTCGCAACATAAATCGTCGCAACCTGATCTTCAACGGAGAACGGCTCGTAGAGACCCTGCTTTAGAATTTCCACCAGACGCTCGCCCCGACGGAGCTGCTGCTGCGTTGCCGCATCCAGGTCCGATCCAAACTTTGCAAACGCCTCCAGCTCTCTAAACTGTGCAAGGTCAAGCCGGAGCGTACCTGCAACTTTTTTCATGGCCTTGATCTGCGCGTTACCGCCCACTCGCGAAACCGAAATCCCCACGTTGATCGCTGGCCTCACACCAGCGTTAAAGAGATCCGATTCCAGATAAATCTGTCCGTCCGTAATCGAGATAACGTTCGTTGGGATATAAGCAGATACGTCGCCCGCCTGCGTTTCGATAACCGGTAGAGCCGTGAGGGAACCACCACCTTTCACCATACCCTTGATCGACTCGGGGACGTTGTTCATTTGTTGCGCTACGCTGTCGTTGGCGTTGATCTTTGCCGCGCGCTCGAGCAGGCGGGAGTGCAAGTAGAACACATCACCCGGATACGCTTCACGGCCCGGCGGTCGACGGAGCAGTAGTGAGACTTCCCGGTAGGAAACCGCCTGCTTGGAAAGGTCATCGTAGATTACCAATGCGTGCCGGCCCGTATCCCGGAAAAACTCTCCGATGCAAGCGCCCCCGAAAGGTGCGAGGTATTGCATCGTCGCCGGTGCCGACGCAGGTGCGTTCACGATAACCGTGTAGTCCATCGCACCGTTTTCTTCGAGCGCGGCCATCACCTGCGCAATAGTTGAGTTCTTCTGGCCAACTGCAACGTAAATGCAGTAGACCGGAGAATCTGTCTCGTGCGTTTTTTTCTGGTTGATGATGGTGTCGACGAGGACGGCTGTTTTACCTGTCTGGCGGTCGCCAATAACGAGCTCCCGTTGGCCTCGACCGATTGGAATCATGGAATCGATCGCCTTGATGCCCGTCTGCAGGGGTTCCGTAACGGGTTCTCGGTAAATAACGCCGGGGGCTTTTCGCTCGATCGGCATGGCGTACAGGTCACCCGTAATCGCACCCCGGCCGTCAACCGGTTTGCCAAGAGCGTCGACAACACGGCCAATCATACCGTCGCCGACCTCGATCGAGGCGATGCTATTAGATCGTCGAACCTCGTCGCCTTCCTTAACGTCTGCGGCATCTCCAAAGAGTACCGCACCAACGTTGTCCTCCTCAAGGTTCAGCACCATCCCCGTTACACCGGTTCGGGGGAACGTGATCAGCTCGCCCGATTGGACGTTGGCCAACCCGTAAATCCGGGCAATCCCATCGCCGACCTGCAAGACCGTGCCCACCTCGTAGACATCCGTTCCTGCGTCAAACCCGCCGAGTTCCTTCTTGAGGACGGCTGTGACTTCATCCGGTCGAATTGCCGTTGCCATATTCTCTACCTAAGATTCTTGTGCTCTTTCAAAATTGTTAATTGTTCGAAATCGTTCCGTGCAAAAAACGAGATCGAAGGGTTGCAAGCTGGTTTTGGACGCTACCGTCGAAAACTGTGTCTCCTACCTTAACCACGACTCCCCCAATGAGCGAAGGATCGACCGACACGTCGAGTCTAACCTTCTTGCCCGTAAGTCTTTCGAGCGCCGTTTTCAGTCCCTCCTTCTCCACTTCACCCAGCGGCTTCGCCGACCGCGCATGCGCAGCTGCAACACCTTGCTGATCGTCACGCAACTTCCGGTACGCCTGAATAATCTCGGGGAAGATTCCCTCCCGGCGCTTACCCACTAGAAGTTGAATGAAGTCCATGGTGCGTGCGCTCACCCTCTCCCCGAACAGTGCCTTTAGCGTCTTTGCTTTCCGCTCTCGGGATACCACCGGACTTCGGAAAAACCGGACGAGCTCGGCGGACCCTGCAAGCGACTCGTCAATAAGCAAGATGTCCGCATCGACTGCTGCAGTTTCTCCTCCTTGCACCGCCCCGTCAAACAAGGCCTGCGCGTACCGCTTTGCAACAAGGATTTCGCTCATAGCTTACCGGCTAGTTGTTAGGCAGACTGTCGATGAATCCATCGATCAATCCGCGTTGGGAATCCGCATCGATATTCTTATTCAGAATTTTCTCAGCAGCCTTCACGGCGAGATCAGCCACCTCTTCCCGCAGCTCGTTGAGGGCGGAGTCTTTCTCCCGTGCGATCTCGGCAGTGGCCTGTGCCTGCATGTCCGCCACTTTCGCTCGCGTCTTGTCGATCTCCTCTGCCCGCAACTTGTCTGCAGCTTCGCGCGCCTCCCTCATGATCTTCTGCGCATCCTGCTCCGCTTGCCGTCTTGCAACCGCGTTGTCGGACTGGATCTGTTTCGCCTCCGCGAGAGCGCGTTCTGCACTCTGAATTGACGACTCGATTTTCTCCTCCCGCTCGATCAATGCTTTGGTGATTGGCCCCCAGGCAAATCGCCGCAGCAAGAACAGCAGGATCAGGAAGGTTAGAGTCATCCAGAATGCCAGTCCCACGTTGGGGCTAAGCAAGCCTCCTTCCGCGACCACGATATTCGTAACTATTGGGTACATGACATTAGTCCTCCTGTGGAGGGTCGTTTGCTGATGAAAATCGCCCGAAGGCGACGCTCAACTACGCTTTGTTGGCGAGGATAAAGCAGATAACCAGACCAAAGAACGCCGCGCCTTCAATCAGGGCAGCTGCAATGATCATGGACGTACGGATAGCACCGCCCGCTTCCGGCTGGCGAGCCGTTCCTTCCATTGCCGGTCCCGCAAGCTTGCCAATACCAAGTCCCGCACCAAGAACTGCGATTCCCGCACCGATTCCTGCTCCCAAAAATGCCAATGATGGATCCATTTCGATTCCTTTTTTCTATTTCAGTTGTGATGAACTATCTCAGGGTAGTGTAACAAGCCCGACCCCCTGTTATGCCGGACTCAAACTTGGTTCGATCTCATCTGCATGATGATGATCTTCGTGGTGGTCGTGTTCTTCAACCGCCGCACCGATGTACAGCGCCGACAACATCGCGAAGATGTAAGCCTGAAGGAATGCAACCAGTATTTCCAATGTGTAGATAAACAGCGCGAACGCAATACTCACTGGTGCCATCCCGAATGACTTGAAGGCGAAGATCAATCCGATGAGACTAAGGATGACCAGGTGCCCTGCCGTCATGTTGGCAAACAATCGAACGGCAAGAACGAACGGTTTGATAAATATCCCAATGATTTCGATGGGGATGAGAATCGGCTTCACGATTAGCGGAATTCCTGGAGGCCACAGAATGTGCATCCAATAATCCTTCTTGGCATTCCAATGCGTAATGATGAAGGTAAAAATTGCGAGCACCGCCGTGACGGTGATGTTGGCTGTAGCGGTTGCACTGAATGGTACCAGGCCGATCAGGTTACATCCGAGAATGAAGAAGAAAACGGTTAGCAAGAACGGAACGTACTTGTCGCCAGTCGGACCGATGTTCGGCCGAGCAATCTCGTCCCTAACAAACAAGACCATGGACTCGACGGCGTTATGCCACTTCCCTTTTGGCGCCGTGTCCCTCCCGATTCCTTTTGCGTACCGCCCAGCAATTCGAGTGAGCGCTATTAGCAGAAAGAGAGCAACAATCCAGGCGAAAACGATATGTCGTGTTATCGACAGGTCGGCGACCAGTTCACCGCTTGTTGGCACCAGGGATGTAATCTCTCCATGTCCTCCGGCCTCTTCGTCAGCATGGTCGTCGTCGGTTGCTTCTGCAGCGTGGCCATCATCCGATTCACTTTCCGAATGATCATCCTCAGCATGGTCGTCTTCGGCGTGATCATCTTCAGCGTGATCCGCTGGAGCATGAAAAAGACCTGACGCAACGGCCGCCTTGCCGGACCGGAAAAATTTCAGGCCAAGCGAGCCCTCGCCGTCACGGATGAGAAAGATCCTCGGCAGTTGAACCTTGGGACCAGGGGAAAAATCGAGATAGTGACCGTCTGCAACGTGATGAATCGGGTCCAGCTTTTCATCGTCTCCGGATGCGGCAACTTCTGCAGAGGCATTCCCAACGGAGGAGAGTTGGAACGCGAAGAGCGCAAGCAGGATGCACGCCGCAGTTCTTTTCAATTTTTGTAACTGTTGGTCCAAGTCCGAATTAATTATAGCCAGTTTTGTACTACAGCAATCTTACTCTTATGGTCGGGGCCCGTCTTCGAGCGCTGCCTTCTCGGCTTTGGTCGCTCTGTTGTGCAGCAGAGCAATTTCTATTGTGAGTGCGAGAGAGAAGGTTACAAGTAGTGACAAAAAAAAAGGTGCTATCCGCACACTCATTACGCTGATCAAAAAAGCTACCGCGGCGAGTGCGGTGGTCAACCTAACCAGCATTCCTCCAAAAATGATTGCACTAAAGTTGGCGAACCTCTCGGCGAGGAGCCCGGTGGCCAAGCCTGCCAGCCCGTACAAGATGCCAATCACTATTCCGCAGATCGCACTCGGTAGAGCAGTCATGCCACACCTCCTCGACAAACATTATCTGAGGTGCCGCAAAACTACGCCAGGCCCATTTTTTGGATCGGCAAATCTTAAAGAATTATGATAAATGTGCGGTGAATTATGAATGAACGCCGATTTGGGCGATCACTGTTTGCCGCCGAAGCTGTTCGCAAGTTTGATGACGTAGTAAATCATCGCGACGAATCCGAAGGCTGCTCCCACCACAGTTAGCCAGGGAGACAGACCGAACTTTTTATCCAGCCACATCCCGCCAAACACAAACACGACCATGGTGATCGCCATGTTCAGTGCCATCTGCATAGCGGTCCCCGCCGCGCGGTGCGCGGTGCGGGTATTCTCCTGCCAATCATCGTCGTGATCTTCCCGTTCGGACGGGTCGACCGTCTCAGGCTTTTTCATTCACCGGCACGGAGCCGTTTTCTGATCTTGATCGAAGCTTGCTAACCTGCCCCATCTCGACCTTGCCGGTAAACACAGCACCCTCTTCCATGATGAGTCGGGAGGCTGACATTTGCGCATCGATTTGGGCGGACGATCGAAGGACCAGCCGCTCACTTACGGCGAGCATACCATTCACCTTGCCGGCGATGTCGGCATTGGTCGCAGAGAGTTCTCCGTCTATGACGCCGTCGGCAGAAATAAACACTTTGCCTTGCACATTGACGGTGCCTTTCACCCGTCCGCTGATTCTTATATCGCTTGTTGTTGTGATCGTACCCTCAAAGGTGGCACCCTGGCCGATCATGTTGATGTCCTGCGGATTTCCCATTCCGGTTTTTACCGGTGGTTCGGGTGCGGGTTTTCCTCCTATTATTGCCATATGACCTTGTTATTTTTCGTTTTCTTGCCTGTTCGCGAAAAAGGTTCGCGGATCGAGGGGCCTTCCGTCGCGCCAAAGTTCGAAGTGCAGGTGCGGACCGGATGATACTTCGCCTGTATTCCCACTAAGGGCAATGGTTTCCCTGTCGCCAACGGTGTCTCCCACCTCTTTCGAAAGCAACTTGTTGTGCATGTAGACGGATACGTACCCGCCCAAGTGCTGAACTGCGATCGCGTACCCACCTGTATGGGTCCAATCGGCAAAGACAACCCGGCCGGGGGCAATAGCCTTGACCGGTGTTCCCTGGGCAATCGCAAAGTCAACTCCGTAGTGCTGTTTCGATTCATCGAACTGTCGGGTAAGGAAACCCTCCACTGGAGATAACGCAGGAAAAACGACTCCTGGCCCAGACTGCCGGAAAGCTGGAGCGACACCGGCGAACACATCGACGGCGGGCGGCCCCGTTTCTGTAATTATCGGTTCTGATTCAGCACTCCCTAAACCTGCGGCCGGCACTCGATCTTCTTGTTCTGAAGACTCAGCCGCCGATGCCAGGTCACCGCCCTGCAACAGGGCCCTGAGATTGTCCAGATACACCTGTTGTGCGTTAAGCGAATCCTGGACGGAAGCCATCTTGATACTATTCAGCCTTGCAGTGCTCCGGATTTCATCCGTGCTGTAACCCGGAATCCACTCTTTGAGAGGAGTTAGGGCAACTGTAAGCAACGTTCCTACGACGAGAATGCATACTCCACCTGCCACCGCGAGTACAATTTGCTTTGGTCGGAACGTGTACCGCCTGGAGGGGCTGTGGCCGTCCTCCGTGAGGAAAATGACGTTTTGGCTGTCATTTAACCAGCGTCGCGTGCGTCGCAACCGCTCCAACACGGCGCTTTGCCTAAATTTACCCTCCTTCTTCATCTTTCAGCTCGCGCCTCGGAGTTGCGAAAACCACGTCCGGGCCGTAAGTTTTTGGGCTGTTTTCGGATTACAATTAATGGAATAGCAGTCATACATGCCACAGCATAAATCGGCAAAGAAACGAGTCCGCCAGAGTGAGCGGAGGCGTCTCCGCAACCGGGCTCACCGTAGTAAACTTCGCACCATGATGAAGCGGTTGCGGAGCACGGAGAACCGGGATGAGGCCATCGTTGCGCTCAACGAGACAAAAGCCTACCTCGACAGATTATCGACCACCGGGATTCTGCATAAAAATAAAGCTGCGAACTATAAGAGTAAGTTGGAACGTAGAGTCAACTCGTTGGGTTAGAGCGACCGGCAGAACTTCTGCCAAGCCGTTAATTGGCATGAACAGCCGCATTTAACCCACTGGTTGCCTACTTTAGCAGCTAACGGCAAGGTTTTCCTCTCGAGCCGTTTGAGGGAAAGAAAACCGAGAATCGGCCAAGTTTGTGTATAAATTGAATTTATTGACTTTGTAGCCTCGGCCAGCCGTTCTGGGGTACCCTGTTTCGATGCATAAAGCGCGCTTTTGCTACATGGCACGCCGGTTGCATCCAGCCGCCCAGATAGGTGGTGGACCTTCCACCCGAAGACTACATTTGCTTTCAGCAGGTATCTGCAACGCCGATTTACCAGCTGAAGCCGCATGAGGGGCGCCAAGTTGACGCTTCCCATTGTTTTTCCTTTGATCAGCCGTATCACAATACGAACAACAACCCATGAATAAGCGCTTTGCTACGACATCCGCACTCGCTTTCGTTATGCTGCTATTCGTAGCTGGCACATCGATAGCGCAGGATTACCGCCCGGATGGTAACGTCTACCTCAAACCTCGTATAGGTTTTGACTACTATGCCGGTGATCGCGACGGTAACCCAGGAACGAAAATCGACCGACTCATCGAGCTCCGTGGACTAAACGGCGGCCTCGAAATCGGCTTCGCAATTTCGCGACGACTTGATATTGGTATCCTCGGTACTTTCGGGCACTATCCCCCGCTGGACACCGAGACACATCCTTCCCTTCCTTCACTGGACTTGTCAACAGCAGGAGAAAACCGATTGACTGTCCACATCGGACCTACCCTGAACCTCGCTCCGGATGGACGGCTAAACCCGTACGTCAAAGCTGGTATCGGTCTCGCTGGAGGTAAAATAGACGACAACATCGGATCCCAGTATGGCATTAGCCCCATGCTTGGATTTGGTCTTGACTACGCCATCAACGAGCGGTTCGGGGCATTCCTGGAAGCGAACGGAATGACCATACACCCAGACGATAAATGGGATGGTGTTGACCCTCAGGATGCGGATGACTCAAACTACGACGTTGTCGGCTTGACTTCACTTGGTTTCCGGGTAAACCTCAAAGCCAAATTTGTCCCGGTAACGATCCTGTCTGCAACTGGACCCCGATCACTTGATCCGGACCAGGGTGGTACATTTGAGGCATCGACCAACGCAGATGCAACCCAGCCAACTTCCTATATCTGGGACTTTGGTGACGGAACAACTGCTAGCGGTCTTGTCGCAACGCACAGCTACGACAAGCCTGGCAAGTATACAGTTACCTTCACTGCAACGAACAAAGGAAGCACCGACATGCGAACGATGACCGTGGATGTTATCCGCCCAATCGTTCCGCCGTCTATTGCCTCCATCGGAGCCAGCGCGACTACAGTTGAAGCTGGAACCGGCATCTCGTTCAACTCAAACGTTTCCGGTGATCCTTCACGATGCACCTGGGACTTTGGTGATGGCTCAACCGGCAGCGGTACTAGCCCATCGCACACCTACAGCGCACCTGGTACATACACTGTTACCGCAACGTGCCGCAACGAAGGTGGAGTAGACACCAAAACGATGACGGTAACCGTAGTACCTGTCGAAGTTGACTTCTGCTCAACGGTTGTCGACCTGAACACAGCGTTCTTCGATCGCAACTCAAGCCGATTGAGTGACGAAGCGAAAATGTCTCTCATGGACAACGTTGCAATTCTGAACGAGTGTGCAAACATGTCCGTCCGCGTAGAAGGTCTTGCTGCTCCTGGTGAGCGAAATGGCAACAGACTCGCAGAGGCTCGCGCCAAAGCAGTCGAGCAGTTCTACATGGACAACGGCATCACTGCCAGCCGAATCATGGCCGGTGGCGCAGGCGTCGTCCAGGGTGTAAGTCGCAAGGAAGGAACCAGCCAGTTCCGCCGAGCAGACTCCATGCCCGTGCAGTAGACAGCAAAACGGTCTTTCTTGACCAAAAAGGGCCTTCCCTCGGGAAGGCCCTTTTTTTATTGCCATACCGCGAAATCCGGTATTTTCAATCGTTTCTAACTTCAACGGAAATACCTACGGCTCGCAAGGTCTGTCCCCGCCCCACCACGACGGCGGACGGAGCAATCAGGGTAAGAATGACTACAACTTCGCTCCGCGGAGCACTCGCTCTCATCGCACTATGTCTGGCGCCCGCACTGGCGTCGGCGCAAAGCAACGATTACAGACAGTCACGCACGTACGTGGGTGTCGCGATCGGGCACCACTCCTATTACGGACCCACAAACCTGTGGGCACCCCGAAGCAGGACGAACTACACCCGCCTCGGCGATCCCGCAGTCGCAGGTCTCGTCTCGTTTCCACTGATCGGCGAGCGCATCGACGGGCGCATCAAGTTTGGCCTTACCAACTTCAAAACGTCGGACGGCGAAGAGGTATTGATCGAAGGCAAGAACGACTTCCTCATTAATAACCTCGGATTCATCGAAGGAAACATCGTTGTTCCCTTTGGCTCCGACGGAAGACTGCTCCCGTATGTTTTCACGGGCCTCGGGCTACTGCGAGCGGATCCGTTTGGAAAGAACAAAGACATCCGCGACGAACGCGGCCCCATCGAAGATTTCACCCTCAACAACTGGTACGTACCTCTAGGCGCTGGACTGGACTTTGCCGTAACACCACGATTCTCAGTCTTTGCCGAGACTGGCTGGAACGTTGCGACAAACTCCCTCTTCCCCAACAAGAAAGAGCCCGATCCATTTAATACGCTCCTCGCATTGGTGGGAGTGCGGCTAAACTTCGGCCAGCGGTCACTCAAGACAATCATTCCTGTTGATGAGCCGATCTGTCCAATCTGCCCGACCACAACCTGCCCCGAATGTGAGGTCTGCCAGGATTGCGCAACACCACCCCCTGTAATCGAAATAGTCCCCGATCCGGAAGACTGCTGTCTGTGCACCATCACGGATTTGCAATCGGTGACGTTCGATAACAACTCCGCAATAATCAACTACGAGGCGCGACAGCGACTGATCGACAACGTCGTTGCGGTAACGTCTGCCTCCAACAGTGATTGCCATATAGAAATCATCGGCTACTACGGTCCGGAGGAAGACGTAGACATCGGGATCCGGCGAGCGGAAAGCGTTCGCGACTTCTACGTGCTTAACGGTATCGATGAAGCGCGACTTATCATCGGTCTCACCCGACTATCCTCCGCAACCTGCGGCAAAAAGTCAGGCGGGTCAGGCTGCGCGGCAAACCAGGTGGTAGACTCTGTACCGATGTGTGTTGGCAAACCGCGCTGCGAGTAGCAATTATCTTCTGACCGCGGCTATCAACCAGACAAGCAGTAACTTACGGCGATCAACAGATCCCGAGTGTTTGTGCCGTCCAAATCGAGTATTGCGCAGAAACTAAAGAACGAAGCGCGCCGCCTCGGCTTCAATGCCTGCGGTATTTCCCGAGCGACTTTCCTCGACAAAGAAGCTCGCCGCCTCGAGCAATGGCTCAGTAACGGACGTCACGCATCCATGGCCTGGATGGAAAACCACTTCGACAAACGTGTCGACCCTAGAGAACTCGTCCCGGGCGCTCAATCCGTCATCTCGTTGATCCATTCCTATTATACGCCTGGGACCGGGCAACTGGGTGAACCCCAACCGAAAGACAAAGCAGCCATTAGCAGCTATGCGCAGGGCGACGATTACCACGATGTCCTCAAGCAAAAGCTGTTTGAGCTATTGGACTGGCTCCGAACGGAAGCGGGAGATATCACGGCTCGAGTCTTTGTAGATTCTGCTCCGGTCATGGACAAGGTCTGGGCTGAACGATCCGGATTGGGTTGGATCGGCAAAAACACTAACCTCATCCACCCGAAACTCGGATCCTACTTTTTTGTCGCCGAGCTCATCGTCGACATCAGTCTTCCGGAAGATTCACCTATTGCCGATCACTGCGGCTCGTGCACGCGCTGCATAGACGCATGCCCCACAGACGCTTTCGTTGACGCCACAATCGTTGATGCATCAAGGTGCATCTCCTACTGGACCATAGAACATCGCAGCCACCACATCCCTGAAGAGATATCCGCCAATATGGGTAACTGGATTTTCGGATGTGATATTTGCCAACAAGTGTGCCCGTGGAACAAGTTCTCTGAACCAACAGAAGAAACCAGACTGCAACCACGGAACGGCATTAAGCGCACTGTCAACGAGTGGGAAGAAATCGACGAGCAAGAATTCAGCCGCGTCTTTAGGAACAGTCCGGTGAAACGTGCCAGGTTCTCTGGCTTTATGCGGAACGTGCGAGCGGTGGCCGCGAATCAGCAGAGCCGGAATCCTCCAGGGGAACCAGAAGCGTAAACCGCGATCCAGAACCCTCCTCCGAAGTTACCGCAAACTCAACGGACATGGCGTCGCAAAGCTGTCGAACAATCGACAGTCCAAGACCGACGCCCTCGAACGAGCGATTAAGCCGATTATCACCCTGCTCGAACGGCTGACTCAACAGCTCAATCTTCGATGCATCAAAACCGATTCCCGTGTCACACACGGCAACTTCTAAACTTCCACCCCTTTCCTGAAATCCGAGTATAACATTTCCCCTCTCGGTGAATTTGAAAGCGTTGTCCAACAGCAATCGCACTACCTGTTCCAGACGGTAAACATCTACGTCGATCTCTCTCTCCGGGTCAAAGTCTGAAACCAGTTTAAACGCAACCCTCGAATCAGCAAGTGATTTGCCGAAGTCGTCTAGAGCCTGGATGAGCAGACCTGCAGCGACTTTCGTTCGATGGACCTGCAGCATACCGGAGTCCAGCTGAGACAAGTCGAACAGATTGTCCAGGACCGCCATGAGCGAAATTGACCGGTCCTTGATCGTCGCCGCGAACTCAACAATTTCGGCGGGCAGTTCCACACCGGAGCGCTTTGCGAATGCATCAACCTCAGCCATCAACAAATCAGAAAAACCCTGGATAGCTCCAATGGGCGTGCGCAGTTCGTGGCTCATCGTGTTGATGAGCGTACCTTTCCTTCGGGCTGATTTCTCTGCGTCGTCCTTTGCTTCTTCCAGTACAAGCTGTGCTTCTTTTTGCGCGGTAACGTCCGTTAGAATCCCGGCGACTTCCACGCCATCAGCATTCCGTTCGATCGCAGATGCTTTTTCTCGCAGCCATGCGATCTCGCCCGACTGACGCTCGACGCGATACTCAACTACGCTCGGCTCACCCAGGAAAAGACGTGCGTGGTGCAAATCAACCGCTTCGCGATCCTCCAGTACAATGGCCGGATGCAACTGGGTGGTCCAAAACCCAGGTCGATTTACAACCCCTTCCTCGTCTAGTCCGGCGAGACTCCCGAATTGTTCGGTGACGAGCGAGTATACCCTGGTACTATCCTCCGCGTCGAGATGATACTGAAAAAGTGCGTCGGAGATCGTACTAACCGTCAGCCTGTACCGGCTTCCAACGCGAACCCAGGTCCACAAAGACTCAAACACGCGTACGAGACTCTGGATAAGTTCGCGCTCCAGGGTTTGAAGTGCAGAGGTTATGAATGCAATCGGCTGACGTCCGGCAATTACGAATCCACCGAGCGAGCCTGAATCGTAGAATGGAATCCAGACCGCGTTCGATGACTGCAACTCAACCGGGATTTCTTTGGGGATGGGCGGTTTTAAAAAGCCAGCGGTCCCTGATTGGGCCAGATCAGTTAACCAGCCCGAGCTAGTAAGCTTGAATGGATCCGTCAATTTTATCACCCGGTCGAGCGCCCAGCCGGACGTAGGCCGACAGAGACCGGTCAGGGCAGAATGTGTAACAACCTGGACTTCCGCCGCATTCAGTGCATAGCCCAGGATAGCCAACGCCCTGTCAACAAATTCCTGCTCCGAGCCAACAGCGAGAGCAAGTTCTCTCAGGTCTGATTGGGCTTGTCGGAACCGGTTCCGCAGGGACAGCTCTGCCGATTGCGTTCTTTCGGATGTTACATCCGCAAGCATCAGCACCACCCCTGAGATGTGCCCGTCAAAGTTTCGCACACATGCCCCGTGCACGTCGACGATTCTTTCGCCGAATCGCAAGTTGGGCCACTGCGTGTTTTCACCGTCAACCAGCATGTCCACAATGTCGAGCGACACCTCTTCCGAGAGAACACCCAGATCCAGCACGTGCCTACCGAGCCATACCTCGTCCACAGCCTCGCCGATTATTTGCCGGACGGCGTGGTTCTCGAATGCCACCATCCCGTTCTTATCCACGTGCACAATCCCCACCGGCGACTGCTCGAGGAAAGCGTTGTGCCATAATGCCGTCTCCGCAATCGGAATCGCGGCATCCTGCCGTGACGGGCTTTCGCCGACGAGATCAAAAACTTCGTCATCCCCCGCGCGATGACAGAATAACTTGGCAGTGAAGAGCTGGTCGCCCTCACCCTCAATCTGAAACCTGCTCCAACCGTTTTTCCTCGCGGCGTTGATCGACTCGCCGAAGGAACTCGAGGCTTCGGTCGTCGACTCAAATACCTCCTGTAATTCTGGAATGGAGGACATCGCTGCCAACATAGCGTCGTTAACAAACAATGGCTCGACCGCTCCTGTGACCCGCGCAACGGGCACGTCTAGATCGGAGGTCACGTCGCTCAGGACCCTCGAGTCGCTCACCGGTGCTGGAAACCCGATAATCAGCCATTCGTGGCCGGACTCAGCCCGAATTCCAATGCACATGAAGGAGTCCCCGCCGACGGCCAGTCGAGAAGGAGCGTCGGCACCAATCTGGCGGATGGTACTCGTTAGTCTAGCGCTCAACCGATCATTCAGATTCCACCCCAGGACCTCAACACCGCGTTCGTTAATCTCGTAAACGATGCCCGAACGGTTCACGCGGGCTACAGCCATGTCGGCCACGGCGACAGGTCGTGGAAGAAATTGCGAGCCTAGGTTGGAAAGAATGGTCCACACAGATGAGGACATGGGCAGAAACGTGTGATTTTCTACGGTTTGCAGCAAACCACGAAGCAAATCAAAAAAGGGACCACGTTTCGGTCGGTTGGCCGTACAAGCGCGAATTATTTCCCGGCGCACACGCGGCCGGGCTCAACTTGGGCTCGCGTCGCCTCGCTCGTCCGTTTCCTGGTCGGCAGCTGCCGATTCTTCCGGTCTCAGAACGGGAAACAGGATGACGTCGCGAATGGAAGTTTGTCCAGTAAGAAGCATAGTCAAGCGGTCGATGCCCACACCCAACCCCGCTGCTGGAGGCATTCCGTACTCCAGCGCTCTTATGTAGTCCTCATCGACTTGCATAGCCTCATCATCCCCCGCCGAGCGCAGTCTGGCCTGACTTTCGAACCGCTCCCTCTGATCCACAGGGTCGTTCAACTCCGAGAATGCATTGCAAATTTCTTTGCCATTGCAAATCGCCTCGAAGCGTTCAACCAAGCCGGCTTTGTTTCTGTGTTTTTTCGCGAGCGGACTCAGCTCGATAGGATAATCGGTGATGAAAGTTGGCTGGATCAATTTCGGTTCAACAAACTCGCCGAAAATTTCGTCGATCAACTTGCCCGCTCCCATCGAGTCCTCGACTTCCAATCCCAGTTCCTTGGCGATGGTAGCAAGTTCATCCCGTGATTTGCCAAATAGGTCTTTGCCCGTTTCCGCATTGATGGCTTCGAACAGGGGGATGCGCTTCCATGGACGAGCGAACGAAATGGTGTGTTCGCCTACCTCCAATGTTGTCGATCCGTGCAGTGTAATTGCAATGTGTTCGACCATCTCCTCAACCAGGTCCATCATCCACTGGTAGTCCTTGTACGCAACGTACAATTCCATCATGGTGAACTCAGGATTGTGGAAACGACTCAGTCCTTCGTTCCGGAAGTCTTTCGATATTTCATACACCGCGTCAAAACCACCGACGATGAGCCGTTTGAGATACAGCTCATCGGCAATCCGCAGGTACATCGGCATATCCAAGGCGTTGTGATGTGTGACGAACGGTCTCGCGCTAGCCCCCCCGTAGACCGGTTGCAACACCGGCGTCTCCACTTCCAGAGCGCCTTTGCCATCGAGGAAAGAGCGCATTGTCGAAATCACCTTCGCTCTTTGGACGAATACCTTCCGCACATCCTCGTGAAGAATCAGATCCACGTATCGCTGCCTATAGCGAAATTCTTTGTCCGTGACCTCGTTAAAAACCTTTCCTTCCTGCTCTTTGATGACTGGGAGCGGACGAAGGGCTTTGGCCAGAACAACCAACTCTTCCACATGTATGGTGAGCTCACCCATCTTTGTTCGGAAGGCAAAGCCGCTTATACCAACAATGTCTCCGAGGTCGATAAGCTTTTTGAAAACGGTATTGTAGAACCCTTCCGGCAGATCGTCCCGTCGCACGTAGGCCTGTATTTTTCCGGTTGAATCCTGGAAATGGAAGAATGCAGCCTTACCCATAACACGCTTTGCCACAATCCTTCCGGCCATCCGAACGCGTAGCAGGTTATCGCTGTCTTCACCTTCTCTCGGCTGATGTTCCTCTGGCTCAAAGGTCGCAACAACGTCGGATGCGTAGCTGTCCACCTCCCATTCGTAGGGGTATGGGTTAATCCCAAGCTCCAGCATGGATTGGAGCTCTTCGCGACGGCGCTGTTCCTGCTCTGAAATTCCTGGTTTCATTATCAAGCGCTACTCACTCGGCGGGTTGTAATTCTCGAGCGGGCTCACAGTCATCTCAATTCTTTCGAGCGGATTGTTCAACAGCGCCTGATACCTTACATCCTGGCCCTGGGAGTTTGGGGTTGGCGTAGTCGCAATCGCGTCCAACACATCGAATCCTTCGACGAGCTCGCCATAAACAGAATACTCACCGTCCAGAAAATGTGCGCCGTCAGCGCCGTGGACAATGTAAAACTGGCTTCCGCTTGACGCCCGCTCCGGGTTAAACTGGTCGGGCTGCCGAGCCGCCGCCAGGGCTCCACGTTTGTGGTCCAGCCCAGGAATGATCTCGGCTGGGATGGTGTAGCCCGGACCTCCGGTTCCGTCGTTCCTGCGATCCTCATCTTTGGAATAGGGGTCACCGCCCTGGATCATGAAGCCAGCCATCACGCGGTGGAACGCGGTTCCATCGTAATACTTTGCAGAAACGAGGCGCCGGAAATTGTCGCGGTGTGCGGGGGTTTCGTCGTACAGGCGGATTACCATTTTTCCAAGCCTGGTAGAGATCTCGAAGTAGGAAGCGGTTGTGATTTCGGGCACAGTTTGTTCGGTGTTTGAGGTTGAACTATCGGATGAGTCAGCACAACTCGCAACCAGCATTGCCAGGATAACGAACAGAGTTGAGTATCGAGTCATGTGAATGTCGTTGATGTTTTAGTTGGCCGTCGGGGTCCGCAGCACTCCTGGATCTCGGCCTAAGTTTTTTTGAATGTATGTTGGAATATCTATTTCTGATTCTCCGGGGATTCCAACAACGAAACGAGTTCAAGTTCAGACTTCTCGTCGAGCAACATGTTTTGCCGGGCGAGCCCCGCAGCAACAACGCCAAGCGCACGGTACGCGCTTTCGAGCGAGGAGTTCGGCGGAAGTGCATGGAGATGCGCCTGGACGGTTTCGAAATCACCGCGAGCGATTGGCCCCGTGAGTGCCGCGCCGGCACTGCGCGAAAACACGTTGGCCCACGTCGATTCGACAAGTCGCTCGTAAACCGTGAGCGGCGGCATGCCGGGAAGCATCAATAGCTGTGACGCCATTCCTGCCAATGCCACCGAGTAGTTTGAAAGGACCGACGCTACCAAATGGTATGTTGCCTTAACCGACGTCGGAATCCGGAAAGGAGCCGCGCCGAGAGATTTTGCAAATGCCTCAGCGGCAGTTGTCGCCTCAGCGGATCCCTCAACTGCAACGGGCAAGTCGCGCAGGGTTCTTACGCGCTCCCGCGAGAAGGTCTGCAAAGGATGGAAGGATGCGACAATTGCACCGTGCTCAACAAGAGTTCCCAATACTGCCGCTGGAACAAGTCCGGAAGTATGCATAACCAACTTACCGTCAAGTTCTTTTCCAAAGGCATCCAGTATATCCGACACGAGGTCTATTGCACTGTCGGGGACGGCCAACAGGATCACGTCCCCAGTCAGAGCGTCCTTTAGGTTGGTCGAATAATTCGGGACATCAAACTCTCCCGCGATCTCACGTGCCGCCGCGACTGTTCGGCTCACGATGGCAGTTACGGCGTGGCCCCCATCGCACGCAGCAGCAGTGAGGGAACGCCCCACGGCCCCCGCCCCCACAATAGAAACCCGCATCTGTCGCGAATGATCAGTCATAAACATAAACTACGGTTGGAACCACTAACTTGCGTGGCAAAACAGCGTAAACTTCACGGGGCTGCGCGCACCTGGTTCCATCCCCAAGCGGGAGTCTTCGTAAGTTCGGGTTGCAATCAGGGAGAGAAATTAATAGACCGATGGACAAAGTAGATCAGATTATTCGCAGTCACGTATTGTGGTCGATGGGTGCCGGACTCATCCCCGTTCCCATAGTCGACATCGCCGCTGTGACCGGAATCCAGCTGGACATGATTAACCAGCTGGCAAAGGAATACAAAATCGAGCTCGACCAGGGATCTGGCAAAGCGTTCATCACCGCACTGACCGGTGGCACGATGGCGCGGCTCGGCGCAAGTGTGGTGAAAGCAATTCCAGTTGTCGGCACGGTTATCGGCGGAGTCTCCATGGCCGCTATGTCAGGAGCCTCTACTTACGCTGTTGCACAGGTGGTAACGAACCAGTTTGATCTCGGAAAACCGCTGTTCGAGTTCGACGCAGAAAAAGCAAAGGAGTCGTACAAAGAAGCGTTCGTAAAAGGGAAGGAGTACGTCGACGACCTTAAGGACAACGAAGACGAGGCTAGCGAAATTTACGAATCACTGGAGTCACTCTCGAAGCTCCACAAAAAGGGTGTTCTAACAGACAAAGAGTTTGAAAAGAAGAAATCCGATCTACTTGATAGACTTTAGCATCAAACAAGTGCAATGTCGACACCACTGATTTCATTTTCTGGTCTGCTTGCCGCAGGCGCTGGCGGATTCCTGGGTTCAATATTTCGATTTTCGCTTGGGGTTTCTTTGCACCGGATACTACCAGCTGCGATTCTACCCGTCGGCACCATGGCTGCGAATATCATCGGGTGCCTTGCAATGGGCGCGCTTGCAGCACTTGATGAGAATCACGGCTGGTTCGGTACAGAGACCAAGATGTTCGTTTTTGTGGGGCTACTCGGGGCTTTCACCACGTTTTCCACATTCAGCTACGAGACGCTGGAGTTATTTCGTTCTGATCAACCGATACGAGCCGCCTCCAACATTCTGATCACCGTCGCGGGATGCCTCCTGGCGGTTTGGGTGGGATACGCCATGTTCAAAAAGTAGCGCCGCATCACAAAGGTGGCAACCTGCCAACCTGATCTATGTAAAACCAATTTGACCTTCTCCTTTTGCGCAAATAGCATTTCCCTATGAGTAGCACAGTCGACCATCCAGCAAAAATCTTCGAGGAAGCAGCCGATTTCATGCCGATTAACGGCACGGATTACGTTGAATTTTATGTCAGCAATGCGTGGCAAACGGCGCACTATTACAAAACGGCATTCGGCTTCCAGGCACTTTGCCGGGCGGGACTCGAAACGGGCATCAACGATCGTGTTTCGTACGTCGTCGTCCAGGATAAAATTCGACTTGTATTTACATCTCCGCTCGCGAGTAACACAACGATTGGCAAACACATCGATAAGCACGGCGATGGCGTTAGGGTAATCGCGCTCTGGGTAGACGATGCAAGGGATGCGTACAATCAGGCTGTTCAACGAGGCGCAACTTCTGTTGAGCAACCTTTCGTGCAATCGGATCCCCATGGCGAAGTTGTTCGTGCATCGATCAAAACGTACGGAGACACCATCCACGAGTTTGTGGAAAGGCGAAACTACTCTGGTCTCTTCCTTCCCGGATATGAAAAATGGGAGACAAGCTACCAGCCGTCAGAAATTGGACTGATGTACGTGGACCACATGGTAGGCAACGTCGAGCTCGGCGAGATGAACACCTGGGTTGACTTCTATCGGGATGTGATGGGCTTCACCCAGATTATCTCCTTTGACGACAAAGATATCTCGACCGAGTACACCGCGCTCATGAGTAAGGTAATGAGCAACGGAAACGGACGGATAAAATTTCCGATCAATGAGCCTGCTCAAGGTCGCAAGAAATCGCAAATCGAAGAGTATCTGGATTTTTATGAAGGCGCAGGAGTGCAACACATCGCGGTTGCTACAAATGATATCGTGACAACTGTGTCTGAAATGATTGCGCGGGGTGTTGAATTCCTGCACGTACCCTCGACCTACTACGATGAAGTGTTGGACCGTGTGGGGCACATCGATGAGGACATCGAGTCTCTCAAGAAACTTGGCATTCTCGTCGACCGGGACGACGAGGGTTATCTATTGCAGATATTCACCAGACCCGTCCAGCCGAGGCCCACGGTGTTTTTTGAAATCATCCAGCGAAAGGGAGCGACCTCGTTTGGGAAAGGCAACTTCAAAGCTCTTTTCGAGGCTATCGAACGCGAACAGGAATTGCGAGGGACCTTGTAGAATGCACATCAGAAGTAACAACAACTAACAGATAGACCAGTCGGTATGCCCATCTACCACAGACTTGGAGAGATCCCTCAGAAGAGACACACGCAGTTCGAAAAACCCGGCGGCGGCCTTTACCATGAGCAGCTTTATGGAACGATCGGCTTTGACGGCATGGCGTCCTTGCTGTACCACATCCACAGGCCAACCATGGTGAGAGAGGTTGGCGAGTCTGTCGACGTTTCACCTAAAGTTGCCGTTGAAAAGAATATCGCGGCCCGACTGCTCCACGGCTTCTCGATTGAGCCAGCGGATGATTATCTCGAAAGTCGCGTGCCATTGCTGGTTAACAGCGACATCCACATCGGCCTGGCGGCCCCGCGTACGTCAATGAGAGATGTGTTCTATAAAAACGCCGACGCAGATGAGCTACTCTTTATCCACGAAGGTAGCGGAACACTTCGGACATTTGTCGGCAACATTCCGTTTGTGCCGGGCGACTATGTGGTCATCCCCAGGGGTATGATCTACCAGATCGAATTTGACACTCCCGATAACAGGATCCTTTATTCAGAATCATTCCACCCTATCTACACACCCAAACGATATCGCAATTGGTTTGGGCAGCTCCTGGAGCACTCCCCCTTCTGCGAACGCGACTACATCCTTCCGAGAGAGCTTGAGACGCACGACGAATCGGGCGAGTTCGTGATGAAAATCAAGAAGCAGCAAACGTTGCACACTTTGGTCTATGCGACCCACCCATTTGATGTTGTTGGCTGGGACGGATACAATTTCCCATACGGATTCTCCATCCACAACTTCGAGCCGATCACGGGAAGGGTGCACCAACCACCCCCGGTCCACCAGACCTTTGAGACATCTGCGTTTGTGGTCTGCTCGTTTTGCCCGCGACTGTACGACTACCATCCCAGGGCAATCCCGGCTCCGTACAATCATTCTAACATCGATTCGGATGAGATGCTTTACTACGTGGATGGCGATTTCATGAGTCGCAACAATATCGAAAGAGGCCACATCACATTGCATCCCGGTGGGATTCCCCACGGCCCTGCGCCCGGGGCTTATGAGCGCAGTATTGGACAGACGAACACGGAAGAACTGGCGGTAATGATCGACACGTTTAAGCCGCTCATGGTCACCGAACAGGCGTTGCAAATCGACGATGGGAAGTACTATCGTTCGTGGCTCGACCCCGAGTAACGGGTCAACGGTTCGGGTAATCGGAACGATGTAAAAAGCGTCTGGAAACGGTTACGTGTCGCTGCGGGCACTTGCTCTGCCGTCGTCGAAAAGGTACATTTAGGTGCTGGTAACCCGTGTATCCAACCTAGCTCGAGCGTTCACACGCCTGAAGCCGACAATAAACCTCAAGATCGATGAAGAAGAGTTTCCTTCTGTTCTCGCTTTGCCTGATCCTGGCTATCCCATCATCCGCCCAAAACCTGCAAACCATTGCAGTCTCTGGTACGGTGACCGACGGGTCGGGCCTTCCGCTGCCTAACGTTTCCGTAAGAGTTGATAATCCCTTCCAGGGTACCGCGACAGATCTCGACGGGCGCTATCAATTGGATATCGTGACCACAACTACTCCGGTTGTCCTCATCTTCAGCTCAGTCGGATTCGTAACGCAAAATGTTTCGGTCGCGCAATCTGGTACGTACAACGTGCAACTAGTGGCGGACATTCTCGGATTGTCCGAGGTTGTTATCACGGGTACATCGGGGTTAACCGAGAAACGTCAGCTCGGCAATTCCATTTCCGTGGTCTCTGCGCGAGAGCTCAACGGAGCTGGCTCGGTTGATCCAACTGCGGCGCTGGCAGGAAAAATTCCCGGCGCGGTGGTTTCGCAAACATCGGGATCGCCGGCAGGCGAAATATCCGTCAAGCTTCGAGGCAACAGCACCATTTTTGGAAATGCGGAGCCGCTATATGTTATCGACGGCGTTATTGTGGATAATAGCTCGAACGAACTCGTCACTGTAGGTTCGGGTGGCATCCAGAACAGGCTAGTGGACATCAACCCGAACGATATTGAACGCATAGAGGTTATCAAGGGTGCTGCAGCCGCGGCGATATACGGATCACAAGCCAGCAACGGTGTGGTACAGATCTTTACCAAGCAAGGTTCGGCGGGGGCGCCTCGTGTAACCTACTCAACAAACCTCACCAGCAACTCGATACGCAAAACGGTGAAGGTTAACGATGCGCCGTTTGAGTGGGCGGACCCATCCGACAATTCCAACCTCGACAAGGTGCCGGTCGAACGATTTGACTATCAGGATTACATTTTCAGAACTGGACTGGGCACAAGCCACGATCTTTCAATTTCCGGTGGCCAGGGTGGGACTACCTATCGTGTTTCGGGCTCGTTCCTGTACAACGAAGGCTTCGTAAGGAACTCGGACTTTAACCGCGGTGGAATTCGGGCACGTGTTAATCACATCCTTAGTGACTGGGTCCGGGTCAATGTGTCGACCGCGATCACGAAGAGTTTTTCGCACGACATCCCAACCGGTGGTGGAGGATTCTTTGACGGATCTATCACAACACTGCAATTCCTTCCCCACTCTGCTCCTGCCGATCCAAATGAATTAGGCGAATATCCTGCACCTGGGAATGCGTTTTTCGGTAATCCATTTGAAGTTGTTGATCGTTACAAGTATACGCAAGATGTAAATCGCAGCATCAGCTCTGTTGGATTGAGCATTACACCCTACGAGGGATTGTCTATTGATGCCATTGGCGGTTACGATAGCTACTCGCAACTCGCCAGAGGTTTTAAACCAGTCGGCACAGTTGCAACTCCGACAGGATTCTCAAGTCGGGGAGACTACTCCAAGCAGCTACTGAGCACGGATCTGCGGGCCACATACACTACAGAGATAAACGAGGACTTCAACTCCAACTCTAGCCTCGGTTATACATATCAGTATGAACGCACAGAAATTATCGCCAACACGGCTGGTAACCTTGGACCGATTGTCGAAACGATCGACGGTGGAACGGTCGCGAGCTCACGAGACGATATCATTGAGGGAGCCATCCGCGGGTTTTTCGCGCAGCAAACAGTGGGCTACCAGAACAAAGCCTTCCTCACAGTTGCTGGTCGGGTTGATGGCGCCTCTCGCTACAGTGAAGACAACCGAAACAATTTCTACCCCAAAGTAAGTGCGTCGTACGAGTTGACACAGGAAGACTTCTTTCGCGATTCCCCGTTCGATTTTCTCAAGGTGCGCGCTTCATGGGGTAAGTCCGGTAACGTAACCGGGATTGGCGAGTACGATCGCTTCACCAACTACAATCCAGTTTCATTCGGTGGGCTCACCGGTTTGGTGCCATCATCTCTACGCGGCAATGAGGAAATCAAACCAGAAACGCAATCAGAGATCGAGCTCGGTTTTGACGCTACGCTTCTCGATAGCAAGCTGGGCCTGGAGTTCACGTTCTACAACATGAACGTTAAGGATCTTGTGCTACCGCAGGTCCTCTCTCCATCCACCGGCGCATCGACGAGACTGGATAATGTCGGTGAGCTCAGGAACCGCGGTGTGGAACTACTCTTGCGCGGAACCGCGGTCCAAAAAGAGGACCTCAACTGGACGGTGACTGCAACCTTCGCGCGCAACCGGAACAAGGTTGTTAACCTCAACGGTTCGAACTTTGCCATCGGCGGATTCACATCGCAGTGGGCCATCGAAGGTGAGCCCTTGGGTGTTTTCTACTGGCGTGCTTATGCCAGAGACGACAACGGTGATCTCTTGCTTACGCCCGGCGGACTTCCACAGGCCGAGCGTGGTGATCAGGCCTTGCAAGATGCTACGGGAGACGGAGCCATGCGCGATGCAAACGGACAACCAGAAGGTAGCCTCCTGCGCGTGCTCGTTGGAGATCCCAATCCCGGCTGGAGCGGCTCACTCGTCAACGATGTCTCTTACAGGAAGGTCAACTTCCGAATGCAGTGGGATGCGGTCCAGAACTTCGACGTAATGAACTGGAACCGGAGGAATTTCGACCGCCACAACTACCGTGGCGGATATGATTACGGGCTCGAGCTGAAAGACGGATCAACCATACCGAAAGGAACTGCAAACGCTAAAGGATCGGGCCTTATTCTGGAGGAATATGTTGAGGATGGTTCGTTCTTCAAACTGCGGGAAATCTCAGTCGGATACACATTGAATCCGAATCTCAAACACATCCGCGACATCAGCATCCGGTTTGCAGGACGCAACCTGATCTCAATCGACGATTACTCCGGCTACGATCCGGAGGTTACGATCGAGGGAAGGAATACTGGTATCGCCGGGTTTGATTTTGGATCTGTCCCGATTCCGAGATCCTACTCGATTGGCGCAACGATAAACTTCTAACCAGGGATAGAGAAATGAATAAGTCAACCTTTGCCCTATTCGCAATTTGCTTCTCGCTTGCCTTGGCGACGTCATCTTGCGACCTCTCCTACGACAATCCAAACTCCGCCGGCCGCGGACAAGTGGTTAGCACCGTCGAAGGCCTAAAGGGTCTTGCCATCGGAATGCGGAGAACGTACTCGGTGTCGGTGATTAGTCCCGTCATTCGGGCATCCGGACTTTCCGCGAGAGAGTTTGGCGTTGTTGTCGGATTCACAAACCCGCAGGAGCTCGAACTTGGCGGGACGGCATTGCCGGCTGAGAACGGGATCATCGGCGCAATTTGGTCCAACAACTATCGAGTGATGGAGATGGCAGAGACCATTATAAACAGTGCGTCGATTGTGCCAGACGAACCAACAGCGCTGTCTTATGCGGCCACAGGTCGACTATACAAAGCAATGACGATCGGCAACCTGGCAATGTTCTTTGAATCCTTCCCCACGTCGATTGACGATTCAGGTGCTGGCGCCTTTGTTTCGCGAGATGCCGCACTTGCCGAAGCAATTGACCTATTGGAAGATGCTCATTCTTCGCTCGGGGGCGCAACCGTACCGGCAGCATTCCTTGCGGATGTGATGGGAAGTTCGAGCTTCGATCTTCGGGCCACAATAAATGCGTATCGCGCAAGATACAATCTCTTCATAGGTAGCAACGCGGACGCTGTCACTTCGGCGAGACGCGCTCTGTCATCAAATCAGACCGACGGCACCTACCTATATTATGAAACAGGAAATGGTAACGAAAATCCGCTGTACAATGAGACAACGCTCGAGCCAGCCACCTACAAACCAGTAGACAATTTCGGGATTGACCCAACTGAGTTTGTCGTAGACCCCGCAGATGGACGCCTGGCTTTTTATTTGGAATTAGGTGATCAGATCGGCGAATCGTCGAGAATTCCTGTAGACATTATGCACGGTTTCTATGATGAAATAGCAGAGCCAATCCCGCTATATCTCCTCGGCGAGATGTACCTGATTATCGCTGAGGCCGAGGCGCGCCAACAGAATGTCCCGGCAGCCGTCGATGCGTTGAACGACGTACTGACCAAAACGAATGACCAGTCCGGCGTAAACGCCAACCTCCCTGAATACTCAGGGCCTGCTACCCAAGAAGCACTATTGCAAGCGATATACTACAATAGGAGGATCGAACTATTCCTTACAGGGATGAGTCTTGAAGATAGCCGTCGATTTGGTCGGCCACAGCCACCCTCCCCCGCGAGTTTTGAATCATTTGACAGAAACAGAAACTTCTATCCCTACCCACAAACCGAGCGGGACAACAATCCCAACACTCCCGGGGATCCGGCGATTTAGACCGGTTGCAATAATCGCTCCGCGCAATTAGGTTGGTCATCGAATTTGGTGACCAACCTTTTTTTTGCGTGTGAATCGCCCCACATCACTCCGCCTTTCCAGCAGGATTCTCCTGGTTCTACCAGCATTGATGCTCACTGCATGTCAGACCATTCCTACCCAGACCTCATTTATGCAATCGGTCGATGGTGTCGAAACATCGGCTTCCGAAATTCGGACACGTGCGCTCTTTGCCGGTAAGCAAATGGCCGGTGCGGTACAGATAAGTGCAGACAGTGCAATAATTGTGGCAACCCCGTTGGCAGCCACCGCAGTCGCCAGGTGGCGTAGCAACATCATCCCATCAATCCAGGAAGCGGCGTTACTCTCCGATCCGCTAATGGCGGTCCTGGACCTGTGGGCGCTCGGTATTCAAAACGAGGACTTCGTGCGGCAACACGGCGACACCTTCGGTGATGCAAGGCCCATTCTTGAACGATCATCAACAACAATTGTGCGGATTGCGGAAACGTTAAAAGATCGCGTGGTGCAATCCAATGATTTTTCGTTCAACGAAACCGCGCTACACTTGTGGGCAGGTGAGCATCCGATAACGGATCTTACTTTTGTTCGCGAAAGTGTGGTTGGATCAAGAGCGGACATGCTTGGGAGCAATGGTAGGGGTGCACTCGCGAGTGTCGCAACGATGGAGCAAACACTTGAGGGTCTGAATGCCAGACTGTCGTTCACGAACGAGTACCTATTGAAACAGGTTGAGTGGAAAACTGAGCTTGCGGCGCAACGACTAGCAAAAGCGTTTGAGGAAAATCTCGTCAAGGTCAAGTGGGAGAATCGTTTGGACTCGCTCCACAGTCTTGCTCTTAGACTGCCAGGGTTCGCCGCCTCGGAACGGTCGCTCGTGCTGGAGTGGCTGACCAACGAACGCCAAGCTGCACTAAACGAGATAAACTCCCAGCGAATTGAAACTCTTGACCTGATGCTAGCTCAACAATCATTTGTGGAGGACCTATTGGCATCCGAACGTCAGTCCGTTGTTCGCGCCATGCAGGAAGAACGGTTGGCAACATTTGACGATCTGGAAAAACTCATGGACAGCCAGATCGCAACTGTCGAGAGCATGCTGAACAGGATTCTAGTTAAGGTGCTGCTCATGACCCTGGGTCTGCTATTGCTCGCGGGAATGGTCTTATGGGCTGTTGCAGGCCGCTACAAGAAATGAATCAGCTCCAATTAACCATATCTTCTCAATGAATTTGCCTCCGGTTTCTGGTCCAGGATTGGATATTAATGCGTATTAATCTTTAGAATAGTTGCAGATCCACAAAGTCGTTAATACGATTATTACTCTGCCAGGCGTTCAACCACGCGACCCACATCCCCATCACTTATAGCTAGCGTAAAATGAAGCATCTCACTCTCTCACTGGTACTCACGTGCACATTTGCCATCGGGGCTGCAACCGCGATGCAAGAGGTTGTACGAAATTCAGGCGCTGACGCCGCCAGCCAAGTGCACTGTGTTAACGTCTCCGAAGCGGATTGCGACCTAACGAAGAAAGCAGCGGACCGAGTCCTCGCAGTGGCCGAGGCTCCCGACGGATATGTGTGGCCGCCAACTATCCTGGTGACCGGATCGGATGAGCTGAATGCAATGGCACTGGGCAGCGACTACGAAACGTACAAACTCGTTGCTGACCACTACGGATTGTCTGATGCTCCCTCACGGGGAGACGCTCATCATACGCTAATGATTTTCACCAAGCCTTTGATGGACGTCATCGTCGAAGGAGAAGAGGATCGGCTGGCCCTTGTTATGGGTCATGAGTTGGGACACCTGATGGAGGAGCACTCGCGCAAAGGCGCGGAGCTTCGTAAAACGAACCCAACGGATCTCATCGACTATGCGTTCGGCCGGCAGGACGAACTCGACGCTGACTTGATAGGAACCAAGCTGGCTCTTGCCGCAGGTTACTCGTACGACAAAATTTTCCGCGGATTCAGTGCATTCATCGATGCTGGCATGGAGCACGGATCTTTTCACGCGCTCAACTCCGACCATCCGTCGTGGCGGGACCGCCTCGCATATGTCGACGAGCGCAGAGCCGACCTCTGGCGTGCGATGTCGTCGTTTGAGAATGGCGTGATATTTTTGATGGCCGAGCAATACCAATCCGCGCAACGAGCGTTCGGAGAGGTAACTAAAAATTTCCCCGACTCCCCAGAGGCGTGGGCGAATATCGGATACGCCTATTTGATGCAATACTGTGATGCCCTTGACCCTGTCGACGTAAAACGATTTGGGGTGGGCCACCTACTCGTTGGTGGATTCTACCGTAGGCCCGCGTCGTTAGAAGGCCAGGTCCGAGGGGTTGACGAAAACATCTGGTGGGAAGCGGTGGGTGCACTTCGCGAGGCGCTCCGTCTCGACCCGACGCTTACATTGGCGAAAGCAAATCTGGGCATTGCGTATCTCTTGCGACCCGAAGGAAAAGACGTTGCTCAAGCCGCCAAGCTCCTTGACGAAGCAGCGACGCTCGCGCAGAACGACGACACCCTCGACCCGATTGCACGCGCGTCCATCCTGATAAATGCAGGCGTGGCGGGGATAGCCGAAGGCACTGCAAGCGAAAGTGAACAACGTTTTGATGAGGCGGAAGCCTACGGGCGATCCGTAGCTCGTCGCGGAGTACCGGCGACGGTTGAAACAGCGCTGTTATACAATCGCGCGTTCATCATGGCAGACCGCCCAGGAAAAACTGCCGAGGCCATCGCCTTACTGGAAGATTATCTCAAGAGCGCTAGTTCTTCCTCTGCATGGTGGGACCTCGCTTACGAACGGTATGCAGCGCTGTGCGAGACCGCCGGTACTGCAGCAAAGTCCCGAGATTCAATAATCGCCTCGTCGGCGCCACGTTATCGACCATTTACTTCTGTTGAACTAGGCGATGGGGTTGGCATCGCGCTGGGAGAAAAGACCAGAGACGTAAGAAAGCGTATCGGGGAAGGTTCATCAGTCCCGCTTGCTGGTCGACAACGACTATCCCGCATTTTCTATCGCGACCTCGGAGTTGAGTTGCTTGCAAACACAGAAGTACTGGCAATAGCACTTAAGGGCGACAATGCCCCTGCCCTTTCCCTTACACCTATCGGAATAGGATCCAAAGAAGTGCTTGGTCTACATCTTGGAATGTCCAGAGACAACCTCGAGGAAGCGACGATCGACGAAGAATATGACTTCAAACAACTCACGGACCCGGAAACCAACTACCGATTCTATCGGGGACTAGGGTTGGCGGTGAAGGTGAAGTCCGGCGTCGTGAGGGAGATAATCGTGGTACAACTTCCTGTTCGCTAACAACATTCGGTTTCCCCATTAAAACACTCTCATCAACCCGATCATTAACCCATGCAACGAATAACATTCTTTCCTCTGGTGCTTTGCCTCCTTTTTGTTGGAAGCGCATCAGCGCAGACCCTTACTTCCATGTTGGACGCATCCGGCGTGCCTTACAAAGATGCGGGAGACGGCGCGTATCTGGCCGTTGTGACTGATAACGGAACGTCGACTCCTATGCTCGTAAGCCAAAGGACGGCCGTTCCGGGTAATACGAAAGACCTCGTGCAGGTCTACAGCGTCGCTACGCTCGTACTTGAAGCTCCGGATGGCTTCCGACCACCCCAGGCGATGTTGCGAGCGATGGCAAACCACAACTCTAACCTGAATCACGGTCGGCTGTCGACGATCGACAACAGTGTATACTATACGTCGGATATTTTTAAAAGCACCGCGACAGCAGAAACGTTAACTGTGCAAATGCTACTCGCGCACATGTTCACGCAGGAATTCAAGAGCGCGTACGCACCGTATCTCGAAGAATAGAACACTATCCCGGTTCTAACTTCGTTATTGGGTAAACCAAAACTGAACGCACAATGAAACTAACTGCATATATATTCGCGATCGTTCTCCTCGCCGGTTGCGCCGACTCGGCCAACAAGAGTGAGGAGTTGGCGGAAAATGTTGCAACGATGGAAAGCGATTTTGATCTGTCCGACCTGCAAAACTCGGAAATGAGATCGCTGATCACCGAGGGGCTGGCTGGCGATGCCGTCGCCGAACTCAAAGCGACCGATTGGCCAGAGGCTGTCGAGATATCGACGCTATCGATTGCGGCTGACTTGAACGAAGGCGCGATGTTGTCCAACCTCGCTGGAGCTCCGAAGGGCATTTCGATTCCGGATGCTTCTCCTCCCATGGATCTGGTTGGTGAAACCGCGGGCATGTCGAAACTTTTCGATAACGACCGAGGCGGATTCACCATCCCAGTCGTCGATGTCAAACCCATCGGCGTCGACCAATTGATTGGCAGCCTGGGGTTGACGCTGGAGTCGACGGACATGTCAAGCCTGATCGTGGAAGGAAACGACCTTGCCGCCAAGCTAGGTGTTCTCCGCAACTACTAAATCAGGATTTTATATTCTGATGAGCCCGCTTTTCGGATCTGCCTGGACCCTGAGAAGCGGGCTTTCTTTTTTCCGGCACCCACATCCTATGACAAGATTTCTCCCAATCATTGCGCGTATAGTTCTTGCACTACTGTTTGTATCCAGTACCAGTAGCCTGCACGCACAAACCACCGAAGCCGATTCGCTTCACGCTGCGGGCATCGCTCTTTACACCGACGGTGATGTAGCTGCGTCCGTTGCCACCCTCGAACAGGCAATACGCCAATTTGATCGCAGCAACCCAACCGATTCTACCGAGCTTGGCTACGCCGAGATTGTAGACGATCTGGGATACATTCTTACCGATCAAGGAGACTATCCCGCAGCTCAGGCCAGACTGGAGGAGGCCCTCGACATACGGCAGCGCCACTCACATCCTGATTCCATTGATATCGGTGATACGCAGGAGAACCTTGCCCGACTGTATCTCCATTGGGATAAGTTGGAGAAAGCGCAAGAGTGGTATCAACTGTCTGATCAAGCGTATGCAAATTATCTTGGCAACCCGTCCACCGATTATGCCGGTTACAAGAACCGGCAGGCGCTCGAGTACTTCCGAAAAGAGCTGTATGAAGACGCTCTGCGAAACTTCAAGGAAGCGGAGCAGGCGATCGCCGCTGCGAGTGTAGGCTCGCCCGATCACCTGACTATTGCTGGAAACGTGGCCACCGCGCTGGAAAATCTGGAGAGATATGACCAATCAATGAAACAACATATTAAAGTTGTCGAGATTGGCGAAACGTATTCGGACACCACAACTATGGTGTTTGCAGATGTGCTTTATCATGCCGGTCGCGTCGGCATCCTGGTGGGAGATCCTGACGCCGATAGATACCTCAGGCGATGCATAAATGTCTATAAGCACAAATATGGTCAAAGTGTCGACTTGGGCAACATCTTTTATTCCGTCGCCAAACTTTACGAGGGAGCGGAAATGCACAGCGAGGCGGCTGGCTACTTCTCCGAAGCCCTGCCAGTTTTCGAACATGACCCGGGTAAGATCTCGCCAGACTATGCGCTTTCGCTTGCTGGAGTTGCGCTGGCCCAACACAACATCCCAGACAATAGAGCAGCGTTCACGTCCTATCGCCAACTAATCCCTATCGTTGTCGCGGTCTTCGACTCGTCCCAGGCAGATTATAAAGTGATCCGTGATAACATGGTCGGCAGCGCATCCGCGTTTGGCGACATGCTGACGGCGGAAGAAAACTGGGACCAGCTGGTTGAGATGTACCAGGCCGCTCGAGAGATGGAAGAGATGTTGTACGGTAACATGAGCGACCAGTACTCCAACCTGTCCTACAACCTGGGCACCGCCTATCTGGCAGCCGCCGACACAACCGCAGGCCTCAAGGAGCTCCGCACTTCCCTTGAAATCGAGGTTCATAACAGGGGGGAAACCCACCCCGAGGTTGCATTTGTTGCTGCCCGGGTCGGAGAGGTTTTAACCGAGGCGAAAGACTTCCCTGAAGCTGACAACTACATCCAACAGGCGCTGGACATCTACCGCGATAGTCCGGATAACCAGGAGGAATATGTCTCCACTCTTTACAAAATGGTGTTGCTTCGTTTTGCGGAGAAGCGGTACGACGAAGCGCTCGAGATATCTCGTGAGCTTGTGGCAAAGTCCAAAGAAGTATCCGGTGAAAGCCACATCAACCACGCGGCATACGTCTCCGTCGAGGCAAAACTGATGTTCCGGACTGGCCTGCAAGAACCAGCAGTCACCAAATTCGACGAGGCAATCGAGCTTGAAAGACGACATCGACAAAACGCTCCTGAGCGCCTGATCGAATATCTCAACGAGGGAGGCGACCTCCTTTTCTATCTCGAGGAGCACGAGAGATCACTTCCCTACTATCAGGAGTCGGTAGCGCTAGCCTCAGACTCCGCTCGATTCCAATCGGACTATCTACACGCTACCTCCAGGCTCAAAGAAGCGTTCACAATACTCGGACGCAATGACGACATCATCAGTTTAACCGAATCCAAGATTTTGTATCTGCAGAAGTATGGAGACAATCAGAGCGTTGCATGGTCGATGGTAGACCTTGCAGTTGCGCTTCGTAATAGTAGGGTGTTCGACAAAGCCGAGGATGCGGTCTTGAAAGCGCGCCGACTTCTTGAAAACGAGTTTGGTGAACGCTCACTGTATTCGATATCCACGTATGCTGCGCACGCCACCATAATGCAAGAATCTGGTCGTTACTCGGACGCGCAAGAGTTGCTAGACGAAGCCATACCTGTCATCGACGCGATCCCGCAAGATTCCCTATCCGAGATGCAGCTAGTGGCGCTGGAGGTTTTCGGCTCCACACTGTACTACAATGGGAGATACAACCGGGCGCTCAGATATTTCGAAAAGGCCATGGCTATCCGGTCTCGGTACAGAGACGCGAATTCCATCGAGAGATATCAGTTCAGCAGAGATTTTCTCACCGTAATGCAAACCGACATGGGCAGAGATCGGAAGGTGCAGTTAGCCCTTGAAGCACTCGAAGAGAAAAAGAGAGACTTCCCGGAATCACATCCGGCGATCTCTGCGATATTGGAGTTGGTGGCCGTGAACTACGCGGCAATTTCGGAACTCGTGAAGGCAGAAGAGTATCTGGATTTGGCCGAAGCTTCCAGGAAAGGTAATCCTGAAACAACCGACGCCGACTATCTCGACATCCGTCTGTGGCGCACAACAATAGGGATGATCAAAGAGGTTAACGGAGAACGATCCCCAGCCGCGTTCTCCCGATTCTACAATGAGTACCGTTCGATTGTCGATGCCTACAAAGAAACTGACAAGACAGACAGACTCCGAATTGCACTGAACTTTTTATCAGCTACTGCGCGATACTCCGGAGACGAGGTTGCATACGTCAGAACGCTCGAAGAAGTGGTTGAAACGCTGGAGAAAGACAACGATCCTGATGATCCGCTGGCCATTATCACGGCAATGGCTAACCTCGCTCCCGCCTATGTCACCACCGGGCAAAATGATCGAGCGGATTCTACAGCCACAGCGGCTGCTGAAATGGCAAGGAACGTTTTGGGCGAGGGACACGCGAATACCGCGGAGGTGTTTGACAAGGCGGGAGCCGTGTTCCTGCAAACGGGCAGTCTGGATGCAGCCGAAGCGATATTATTCAAAGCGGATTCCATAACTGCTATCACTCATGGTGCTGAAAGCATCCAGCGGAAAGACGTTCTCGTCAACCTTGCCCAGGTGTACCTTGCGAGGGGTGAATCGGATCGGGCCGAAAACTCGATTTCCCGACTTGCAGCAATTGCATCGAAATCGTTGCAGGCATCTTTTCTCACGGCAACGGAAGAAGCCTTGTATGCGCTTGCGTCGAGCAGTGCTGAGACTCGGCTCCCCGTGGAGCTCGCACTTATCGACAACGACAAGACCGACTACGCCTATGAATATCTGATGGCCTACAAAGGAATTGTTACCCGCACCATTGCAAGCCGCAACCGGGGACTGCGTGCAGCGTCCCAGGACAGAAACCTGGAACTCGCGATCGACGATTTACGCGACAGTAAACAGGAACTTGCCAACTTGCAGCTTCGCCCGGTTTCACCGCAGAAAGCTACGTCTGTCCAATCTCTCAAACAGAAAATCGCCACACTACAAAGTCAGCTCGCGGCTTCCATGGAGTTTAACGTCTCGGACGTCTCCGTCGAAGAATTGCACCGTTCAATGGACGGTTTATCCATCATCGTAGAGTTTGCCAAGATCATTCGGCCGAATATTTCTGGCAAGTATGAGGAGCGAGAGCGAAGGATGCACTACGTCGCATTTGTTGTTAGCAAGAATCAGCCGACCCGTTTGGTCAATCTGGGCAGAGCGGCTCGCATCGATGACCTGATCGCCGAGTACACCGAAACCCTCGACTACGCCCGACAAGACTTTGCCCGCGGGGACGATGAGCAGGATCTCGAAGACGTGATTGTCGACATCGGAGCTGAGTTGTACAAAGAGCTGTTTGCAGGAATCGCGGAGTTCCTGGAGCCTGGAGTCAAATTGTTCATCGCTGCCGATGGCGAGCTCAACAGAATTCCGATGGGAGCACTCGTAGACGATGATGGCAGGTACCTGATCGAATCACACCAGATTTCCTACCTGACCTCGGGAAGAGACCTAATCGAAAACACGAATGCCTCTGGCACAGGTACGGTAGTATTTGCCGGACCAGATTACGACCTCGACGTTGTAGATCACGAACCAACCGACAATTCCACGAATGAGACTGGCTTAGTGTTGCGAGGCCCGACGCAGACAAGCGTTCGCGGAATGAAATGGGATCCGCTCGCCGGCGCGCTACTGGAGGCAGCAGATATTACCTCCGCTCTCCAGGAATCATCGTTGGGGCCGGTAACCACTTTTACCGACACGCTTGCGCTGGAGACAACCTTCAAGAACGTATCCAACCCGGAGATTCTTCACCTCGCGACCCACGGTTACTTCCTCCCCGGCGGAACGACGGGAGATGTAGACGAACTTGGCGGCGACGCCACATCAGCCGATGTATCCAGCGGCGCTGCAGTCGGGCTGGGTTTACTACGACAGGCAAGCAACCCTCTCCTCCGCTCGGGTATCATCCTGGCGGGAGCCAACAACATCGGCAACCAGGAACGAAAGTCTGTCGAGGATGGCTGGGTGACTGCAGAAGAGATCACGCAGATGGATCTGGCTGGCACGCGGCTGGTTGTGCTTAGCGCATGCGAATCAGGATTAGGCGATATCAAGTCCGGTCAGAGCGTCCGCGGGCTGCGGCAAGCATTCCAGGTTGCTGGCGCGCAAAACCTTGTCTCAAGTTTGTACCTCGTTCCGGATCAAGAAACCCGGGAGGCCATGCAACATTTTTACGCAGGCCTTTCGTCTGGAAACGATGTTGGCCAGGCGCTACACGAGGCGCAGCTTAAACTCATCCAGGATCGCCGCGCCGAGCACGGCGCCGCGCATCCGTTTTTCTGGGCGAGCCTAATCCATGTAGGAACAGACTAGGTGGATGGTAGCGATGGATCGTCAGGTAAGATTGTTGTGCGTGCTGATCCTGACGTGCGTAGTCGTCCCAATTGGTGCGTTCGGCCAACCGGTTGCAAATAGCGATTCAGATTCTTTATACGCGGCCGGTATTGCTTCTTACTCGGATGGCGACATCCCGGCAGCGATTGAGTACCTCGAGCGAGCTGCAAGCGTATTCGATAGATCAGATTCCACAGATTCCAGTGAGCTGGCGTTTGCAAATATCCTTAACGACCTCGGATACATTCTCACTGACGACGGAAATTATCCTGCAGCTGAGGTCAGCCTCCTGGAAGCCCTCGCAATTCGAGAGCAACGAGCTCATCCCGATTCACTGGACGTGGGCGATACACAGGAAAGCCTCGCCCGACTGTATCTCCGTTGGGACAAGTTAGAGGAATCGCTGGAGGCATATAAACACTCGGATCGGTCTTACGCAAACTACTTTGGTAAACAGTCAGCAAGTTTTGCTGACTATAAGAACCGACAGGGACTCGAGTTCTTTAACAAAGAGTTGTACGAGCATGCACTTCGAAATTTCTTGGAATCTGAAAGTGCAATCGAGACAGAGGCTGTCGGCTCACCGTATCATCTGTTAATTGCTGGCAACGTAGCGACGACGTTGGAACAGCTTGAGAGATATGATGATTCGGTACGGCAGTCCGTGAAGATTGTCTCGATTGCAGTGGAGCATTCCGACACAAGCACAGTCGAATTCGCAAACGTGCTGCGCCAAGCCGGACGCGTGGGCGTACTGGCTGGGGATTCTTCGGCGCACGCATATCTAAAGAGATACGTAGCCACGATCCGAAATGTTTTTGGCGATGGGATTGAAGCAGGCAATGCGCTCTCCGCGGTAGCCAAAATTTACGAAGGTGCGCAAATTCCTGATAGAGCAGGAGAGGCGTATGCGAGCGCGTTAGAACAGTTCGAGAAGGATCCGGGCAAAGAATCGACCGACTATACCATCACCCTCGCCAGTTTAGCAATGTCAAAATCTAACTTGCCCGACCACGAGGCGGCGTTTGAACTGTACAAACAGTTGGTACCCCTTACTGTGGCAGTGTTTGACACAGCTGCGGCCGACTACAAAATCATCCACAGTAAAATGGTGCTGGCCGCGACGGGCCTTGCCGATGAGCTTACCAGTGTCGGGGAATACGAAAAGATGGTGATGCTCTTTCAAAATGCATTGCAGATGCAGCATCTGATGTACGGGCCGAAAAGCGACTACTATTCCGATTTCACGTACCACCTGGGAAACGTGTTTTTTGCAATTGCAGATACCACTGCTGGGTTAGAGCAGTTAGAAATATCTCTTCAACTTGAAACCGAGATGAGGGGCAGTCTACATCCAGAAGTTGCCCTGGTTGCGGCAAGGATCGGCGAAGTAGCGACTGAGTCTAATAATTTAAAGGTCGCCGAACGACACATACTCAAGGCCGCGGAAATCTACAGGAAGTCTCCTGAGCATCAGCAGGAATATGTCTCAACCCTCGACAAATTACTTTTACTCCGATTCAAGGAGAGACGTTTTGAGAATGCTCTCGAGGTAGCTAAAGAGCTTGTAGAAAAATCAAAGGAGGTCAACGGCGAGGAGGATATTAGACACCCCATCTACGTCGCTGCCGAGGCAAAATTGATGTTACGAACCGGCCTGGAGGGACCTGCCGTCACCAAATTCGACGAAGCAATCCGGATTGAGAAAAAGTATCGAAGGGATCAACCCGATCAGTTGATTCGTCTCCTCAACGAGGGCGGCGACATCATTTTTTACCTGGAGCAACACGAACGATCACTACCATACTATCAGGAAACTATAGCCTTGGCCTCCGAGACGGCAACGTTCAAATCGGCTTACCTGCACGCATGTTATAGGCTGAAAGAGGCTTACACGATACTGGGGCGAAAGGAAGAGATTATCAGACTGACCGAATCGAAAATATCCTACTTGAAAGAGTTCGGAGACAGTCAGGATGTGGCATGGGCATTAGTGGACTTGTCGGCAGCGCTTCGGAATAGCAACGCATTCGACAAAGCTGAGGAGGCGGTCCTGACAGCGCGACAGATTCTCACCGACGAGTTTGGTGCAAGCTCATTGAATGCCATATCAACCTATGCTGTCCATGCGACGATTTTGCAAGAATCCGGGCGCTACAAAGATGCGCAGGACCTGCTAGACATTGCGATACCGGTTATCGACTTGTTGCCTGAGGATTCGCTTTCCGAAGTTCAGCTTGTTGCGTTGGAAGTCTTCGGCACTACACTTTATCACAGCGGGAGATACTGGAAAGCTCTCAATTATTTCCAAAAAGCAATGGAGGTTCGATCGCAGTCCAACGACGACAATTCGCGTGAGAGATATCAGTTTAGCAGAGATTATTTGACCGTAATGCAAACTGATATGGGGCGAGACCGCAAGGTCCAATATGCTATCGAAGCTCTCGAAGAGACCCGGCGCAGGTTTCCGGAAACCCACCCTGCAGTGTCATCAGTGTTATTGCTAGTTGCCGCCACCTACGTTTCTATTTCGGAATTGGTGAAAGCAGAGGAGTATTTAGATTTAGCCGAAGCCTCGAGGCACGGAAACCCGGAAACGGTCGAATCAGACTACCTCGATATTCGTTTGTGGCGAGCGACGATCAAAATGATTGAAGAGTATAATGGCGCCAGATCCGAGCAAGCCTTCTCTCGTTTCAAGGCTGAGTACAGATCCATCGCGGATGGCTATAAGCAAGTCACGCCTGTCAGTCAAAGCAACGTCCAGATGGCTCTAACCTTCTTGTCGGTTTCTGCCAGAGTTGCCA
Source organism: Rhodothermales bacterium (assembly GCA_965224105.1). GTDB lineage: Bacteria > Bacteroidota > Rhodothermia > Rhodothermales > JABDKH01 > CBDCYH01. The sequence continues at coordinate 517,041 of CBDCYH010000002.1, forward strand.
AAGACATGGAAGCATATGTTCGATCCCTTGAGGAAATTAAACAAATTCTCATGGAAGAAAATAATGATCCGCTTGGGACCCTCGTCGCAGAAGCAAACCTCGCCCGGGCCTACGCGGACCAGGGTAAATACGAATTGGCGGACTCAACAGCGGCCGACGTGGCATCTATGGCGATGGACGTTCTTGGAAAAGGGCACGCAACCACGGCAGAGGTTTTCGACAGAGCGGGAGCCGTATTCCTGCAAACGGGCAATCTTGGAGCGGCAGAGTCGATGCTGGTCAAAGCTGACTCCAGTACCGCCATAGCGCACGGAGAGGAAAGCATCCAACGCAAGGGCGTCCTGGCGCACCTGGCTGAATTGTATCTTGCCAAAGGTGAATCGGATCACGCGGAGCGTGCCATATCCCGACTTGCGATGATAGCATCTCGATCATTGCAAGCATCGTTTCTCACGGCGACGGAAGAGGCATTGTACGCGCTTGCAAAAAGTAGTAACGAGACCAGACTACCGGTAGAGTTGGCGTTAATCGATAGTTCCAGAACGGATTATGCCTATGAATATGTAATGACGTACAAAGGAATTGCAACTCGAACGATTGCGAGCCGTCACCGTGGCCTGCGCGCTGTTGCCGAAGATCGCAATCTGGAACTTGCAATAAATGAATTGCGAGACAGTAAGCAGGCTCTTGCCAACCTGCAACTTCGTCCCGTTTCACCGCAAAAGGCTGCAACCGTTCAATCGCTGAAGCAAAAAATTGCAGATCTCCAGAGCGAGCTTGCAGCGTCTACGGAGTTTACTATCTCAAACATTAAGACCGCGGATTTGCATGCTTCACTGGATGATTCATCCGTCGTTGTAGAATTTGCCCAAGTGGACCGGCCAAATAAATCAGAACGGCGTACTCACTACGTCGCATTTGTTGTTAGCAAGAATCAGCCGACCCGTTTGGTCGATCTGGGCAGGGCGGCCCGCATCGATGACCTGATCGCCGAATACACCGAAACCCTCGACTACGCCCGGCAAGACTTTGCCCGCGGCGATGATGAGCAGGATCTCGAAGAGGTGATTGTCGACATCGGAGCTGAGTTGTACGAAGAGCTGTTTGCAGGAATCGCGGAGTTCCTGGAGCCTGGAGTCAAATTGTTCATCGCTGCCGATGGCGAGCTCAATAGAATTCCCATGGGAGCACTCGTGGACGATGATGGCAGGTACCTTATAGAGTCACACCAGATTTCCTACCTGACCTCGGGAAGAGACCTGATCGAAAACACGAATGCCTCTGGCACAGGTACGGTAGTATTTGCCGGACCAGATTACGACCTCGACGTTGTAGATCGCGAACCAACCGACAATTCCACGAATGAGACTGGCTTAGTGTTGCGAGGCCCGACGCAGACAAGCGTTCGCGGAATGAAATGGGACCCGCTCGGCGGCGCGCTACTAGAGGCAGCAGATATTACCTCCGCTCTCCAGGGATCATCCTTGGGGCCGGTAACCACTTTCACCGACACGCTTGCGCTGGAGACAACCTTCAAGAACGTATCCAACCCGGAGATTCTTCACCTCGCGACCCACGGTTACTTCCTCCCCGGCGGAACGACGGGAGATGTAGACGAACTTGGCGGCGACGCCACATCAGCCGATGTATCCAGCGGCGCTGCAGTCGGACTGGGTTTACTACGACAAGCAAGCAACCCTCTCCTCCGCTCGGGTATCATCCTGGCCGGAGCCAACAACATCGGCAACCAGGAGCGTAAGTCTGTCGAGGATGGCTGGGTGACCGCAGAAGAGATCACGCAGATGGATCTGGCTGGCACGCGCCTGGTTGTGCTCAGCGCATGCGAATCAGGGTTGGGCGATATCAAGTCCGGTCAGAGCGTCCGCGGGCTCAGGCAAGCGTTCCAGGTTGCTGGCGCGCAAAACCTCGTCTCCAGCCTGTACCTCGTTCCGGATCAAGAAACCCGGGAGGCCATGCAACATTTTTACGCAGGCCTTTCGTCTGGAAACGATGTTGGCCAGGCGCTACACGAGGCGCAGCTTAAACTCATCCAGGACCGCCGCGCCGAGCACGGCGCTGCACATCCGTTTTTCTGGGCGAGCCTGATCCACGTGGGGACGGACTAGGTGGTTGCCGGGTCAGCCTGAATTTGAACCAGCATCCATGTCGTCACATGAGGTTCCGGAGGGTCTAATCTCCCTCTACAGAGCCAGGCTTTGGGAGATTGCCACACCGCTTCGCGGTTCGCAATGACGAGGTTTCTTTGGGAGACTGCCACGCAGATGTAACCGCTCGTAGTAACGAGGTTTCTTTAGGAGACTGCCACGCGGCTGTAGCCGTTCGCACTGACGAGCCGGCTCGAGGCCGACCCGCTCGCTCATCAAAATCCTAACACTGGTCGTCGATAGCGGCCCCGGGAGCGTTGCTCTGCACAGAAGCAATCCCCGCATCACGGGTGGTCGCATCAGCGTACATCTGGCTTGACCCAATTACTTGGCCGTTAGCTGCCTTCAAGACGAAGTACTCCTTCCCGCTGTCGGATGTCTTTCGCTCAAATTTCGAATCATCCGCAGCATTCGTCTTCACCGAGGCAATCCCATTTTCGGCGCTGGCTTTCTGCTTATAGCGCTCACTGGTCAACACAATCTGGCCATTATCCGCCTCCAGATTGAACATGAATTGATCGTCTGCTGTACCTTTTAGAACAAATTTTCCCATTTTTACCAATATTTCGGTTGTCAAGAACTTCGACTCGTTGCGGAGTTTAACGAGTCGTTCTCGGCCAGTCAACGGGACCCCGAAATCTTGACTGGTTAATCTTATATGAGTACGTTTCAAAGGGTGCCCTGGAGGCGCTTGATCCAATCACGCAATCATTTATTAGATAGTTATGCGGTGGAAATCCGGTCGTCGTAGCGACAATATCGAAGATAGACGTGGCCAGAGGCTACCTGGAGGCGCCACCGGCATTGGCGGCGGGTTCGTTGTCCTGGCAATTCTGGCCTACCTGTTTCTAGGACGAGGAGCAGGAGATCTTGTCCAGCAGATTCCTCAGCAGCAGTCACCGCGAAATACGCCCAGGCAACAACCTGTTGACCGCGGCGACGATGAAGCGGCTGATTTTGTGTCAGTGATCCTCGCGGAAACCGAAGACACCTGGGAACAGCTCTTTGCCAACGCAGGCTACCGTTATTCCAAACCGACACTGGTTCTGTACGAGGACATGGTCCAATCGGCGTGCGGGGTTAACTCTGCACAGACCGGCCCTTTCTATTGCCCGGGTGATCAGAAAGTCTACCTGGATCTGAGTTTTCTCCGAGAGCTGCAGCGGTTGGGTGCCCGAGGCGACTTTGCCTTCGCATACGTTGTATCGCACGAGGTAGGACACCATGTGCAGACCCTGCAGGGGATTGATCGCGCGGTGCGTGCATACCAGGCACGCGTTCGTACTCAAGCAGAGCGGAATCAACTGCAAGTCCTGATGGAACTCCAGGCGGATTGTTACGCCGGACTTTGGGCGCGGAATGCACACGAGCGCCGGGGTATTCTCGAAAGGGGCGACGTGGAGGAAGGGCTTAACGCAGCAGCAGCAATCGGTGACGACCGTCTGCAGCGACAGGCTGGTCGAAGAGTGCAGCCCGAAGCATTCACACACGGCTCCTCGCAGCAGCGCGTCGAATGGTTCCGCCGAGGACTCGAGACGGGACGGATCGATGCCTGCGACACGTTCGGCCAGGCAGGAGTGCGGCTTCAGTAACAAGCCCTGCAAAATCGTTTCGTGGAACATCCGCCAGGGTGGTGGGACTCGGGCTGAGGCGATTGCGAATGCGGTTGTCCGCGAGCAGGCAGATGTCGTCGTTCTTAGCGAGTTCCGTAACAACGACGCGGGCGCGCTAATCCGAATAAAGCTGCTCGTCTCGGGGTTTCGGCATCAATTCGTAAGCGGCGATTCCGGCACACAAAACGGCGTGCTGATTGCTTCGAAGGCTCTCGGGTCGTTCACGTCATTTGCCAACCAAATCGCTGACTTCCCGCAGGCAATTATCCGTTTCGAAACGGCGCGGTGGGATCTGTACGGCATGTACTTGCCACATAAGAAGAAGCATTCCCTGTTTCCATTTCTGATTCATCAGTTGGAAACGCGCAGCCGTCCATCCATACTCGTTGGAGATTTTAACACCGGGATCAACGGAATAGATCAGAAGGGTTCGTCTTTCTGGTACTCAGAGTATCTGGAGCAGCTGGCACAGAAGGGCTACACCGATGCATTCCGACATTGTCACGGTGACGCTCGGGAATATTCGTGGTTCAGCAACAACGGCAACGGCTATCGTTACGATCACTCGTGGGTTAGCGATGATGTGGTTTCCAACGTCGTGTCGTGCAACTTCGACCACGCCGTGCGGGAGGAGGGATTGTCTGATCATGCTCTTATGACGTTGGTGTTAGCACCAGAGTTGTCATCCCAGACTTGATCTGGGATGCATGCAGTTTGTGCCGACCGTCACCGTTCCATGGATTCCGGCTCGGGGGCCGGAATGACACCAGGGAGTTAGACTAACGCACCGGCACAAGCTCCAGGATCCCCGACACAGGAACGGTGAACTCGTGCAGACCGGGTTCCAGAGAAACAACGCCCGAGGAATTCCGCTCACCTGTCGCATCCACAACATCAGCTGAATAATCTCCCATACCTTCTGCGCAACGCAACACAACCGCAGTCCCCGGTTTCCCATTTACAATATCAATCTCTTTCCCAGCCGCCTCCGGCCCAAGCGTAACAACTCGGTCATCGTACAACCCGATAATCCACTTGTCGTCCGTGCGTCCCTCCAGCACCGGATAGTTGAGCATCGGCGAATGTGCAACGAACTCGCCGTCCAGTAACACATCCCTGTTGTTGATCCAGTAGTCCGTGTAGAAAGTCACCATCTTCTTATGATCTGCCGGGATATCGGCCAGTCGCACGGATATCTGCGGGACGGAAAACAAAATGTTGTTGTACTGCAGCGCGGCTTGCTCGACCGGCTCATCGTAGTGCCACATAATCATGTCCGAATGCACTGCCGTCGACCCGGACAGTAACCGCAAGTCGGTCGTCCTCACCCGATTGGCGACGACCGCATTGGGCGCATCCCCCGCACGAAACATATTGCCGTATTTGCGCATCAGCGGACCGATGTACGGTTGCCTGAATTCGACCATGATGTCCGGAAGTGTTTCTTCCAGCGACGACATGATGTCCGTCATCAGTTTGTCTGTCGCGGCATTCACTGATGCAAAGTCGCGGCCGTCCTCCGCCGTCAGCACGGTTTTCTCGTTGGCGATAAACCGGCCCATGAAGTCAAACTTGAAGCCATCTACGCCCCAGTCCTCCACCGCGTCGATGTATGTTTGAATCAAGTGTTCACGCACCTCCGGATACCTCGGGTCCAGCTCGTACGCGCCCTGTCCATCCCAGTAGCGCAAAAACTTCCCTCCGAACTTTTCGAACACCTCCGATTTCTCACCGACGAGCGGAACAGCATACCACAGCAAGAACTTCATCCCGCGGTCATGGATAGCCTGCACAAGCTCCGACATACGAGGGAGCCGTTCGGGTTTCCAGTCGCCGGTGTACGCATAGCCCCGGTTGCTGTCTAGCGTTTGCCAACCATCATCCACGATGATTGCCTTGAATCCCAGCTCTCGTGCGGCTTCAACTTCTTTCACAAGCGCATCAAAGGAGACACTCTGGTGGTAGCTGTACCACGTTGAGTACATCGGCATGCGAGCAATCTCTGGTACCTTTGCCGGGGTCATCTCCGGAAACACCTCCCACCACGTCGCGACATCCCCGAGTGAGGTATAAAAGGGCACGTCGCGCAGGTCGAAACGGATGTCGATTGTATATCGATCCACCGCTTTGTGCGGCTCGTCAAAGAGATTCACACCGCCATAAATGCGCCCATCTTCTTCACGCACACCCGAGTACACGGTGGATGTGTTTAATGCATCTGATGTAGCAACTGTCAGACGATTGGTGTCATCCCTTCCGAGCAGCGTCAGAACGGGCGCGTTGCTTGCGAGCCTCGCAGTGACTCTGGACGGCCACCAGTCGGCATGGAGCTCTTTGCGGAAATAGCTTGACGTAGTCCAGTATCCGGCAACATTTCGCGATGGCATTGACCACTTGAGTCGTATACTCGGTGGAGGTGCCTCGCCGCCGTCCGTCCGCAACGTTAGGCGGAGGATTACCAGGTCTTTCGCAACCGAGTTTGTCTCAACCTGTGCAGAAAAAGAGGACTCGCCGACCTCCGTCTGAACTTCCAGGAAGCCAACTTCTGTTGTGATACTCTGTTGTCCACTGGCCCAATGGGCATTGAGCAGACCAATGGTAAACAATACAACAAAGAATGAGGTGGATCGTAACCGCATCATGAACACAGCCAATCTGGTTTCTGCCAAAATAGGAATAGTAGGCCAAGGCCCGAAACGAAAAAAGGGTGGCCGCGATAGCAACCACCCTTTTATCAAGCGTCGATTGTCGCTACTTCAGCAGCGTCATCGTTTTGGTAACCACTTTTGATCCGGCCTCGAGTCGGTAGAAGTATGTTCCACTAGACACGTCGCTGGCATCAAACGTCACGGTGTAGACACCCGCAGGCTGTACGCCGTCAACCAGTGTTGCCACTACCCGACCGAGTACATCAAACACCTGCACTTTTGCATATTGGCGCGTGTCCAGACCAAACTCAAACGAGGTAGTCGGGTTGAAAGGGTTCGGATAGTTCTGCGACAGCGTTACCGATGAAGGAACTTCTTCTCCCGTTCGTTCAATGGCAACGGAGTTCACAATAAATGGCAGTGCACCAGCATCCGGCTGGAATGTCGCGGCGGTCAGATCCCAAGTTGCTGGCCAGGTGCCATCGGGGTTAGGGAAGATTGGCTCTGCCCTAAACCGACCCACAGTTGTTGTACTACCACCCGGTTCTGTGAGGTAGTCGCCAGCCGCTCCATAGCCGTACTTGTACGTAATGATACCATACGTCGGGCCGTTTACCGTCAACGTTCCGGTGTAGATGCCATCAGAATCGTCATCTGTAAGCAGTCCAAATACATCAGGCCGGTCGGTGTCTCCGCCCTTGTTCTCCGTGAAGCCCTGCGTAAACGCCCAGATCGGATCCGAAAACTCAACGAACACCGTATCGGTACCTGGTACAAATGGCCTGGCTGTATCAGTGTTGGACATGTCAACGCTGAAGTTCACGTCAACGGAGGTCCCAGCGGGGATCACGTTCTTGGGATGCACATCGTTGAAGTAGGCGACTGGGAAAGTCTGATCAGGCACACCCTCAAACTCAGTTAATCTGTTGATACCTGTTCGATGCCCTTCTTCCCAACCACTAGGTGGAGACTCGCCAAACTCAGTAATGAACTCAGGTTCGTTGAAATTCAGAAAATACTTGTACTCGATATCCTGCTGCGGGAACGCGGTGATCGGTGTCAACAACTCAAATGAATCTGTGCCTGGCACACGCTGCATAAGACAATCGTCGGGCGCATCTGAGGGACAGTCCCAAAGATTAAATGAACCTCGAACCTCAATCGTATCACCACGGGAACGTCGGAAAATTCCTATTTCCTCTAAAGGAGCAAGATCGACCTGGAAAGTTACATTGGACATCACAGGGTCCGCTCCGGACACTGCTTTTGAATTGCTAAAGAACACCCAGTGCAACGTGGTGTCTTGCGCCGGTATGACGAACGTGCGATCATCCCCACTTTCCCAGCCACCGGGCTCGACAAAAAACTTGTAGGCCTGCGTACTGTCGATTAATGAGGTCGGGTAGTATGCAATCCCAGAGAAAATATGGTACCCTGGAACTGTTTCTGAATCAGATTCTGGTGAAAGTTGATAGGTCGATCCCCAATCTAATGGTCCGACGCCGTTAAAATCACCGCCTCTTACGCCAACTGTGTCCCCAGCGGCCCTGTCATAATCTACTCCTCCAGCAAGCGCCGCCTCTGTATTCATGTACACACGGAAGTGCACACCAACGGTATCTGTCTTGCTCTCGAAAGGTGACCAGTCGTATGCCTGTCCGTCGCCCTTCACAAAGTAGTGCAGGCCCGTGTCAAGATCGCCTGTCCCAGCATCGATTGGGTGATTGTCACCATCTTCCCAACCACCAATACCTGCATCTTCCGACTGTTGTGCATAAAACTTGAAGGCCGCAGCTGAATCGTCAGGTAGCTGGAACGTCAACTCCCAGTAGTCACCCCCAACATTTACCGGCTTCAATGTAGTTGCATCGCCCCAGTCAATAACATTGGCGTCCGGTAAGGTAAATGGAGCAGTGCCCTGCACCGCCCCGCGAACCTGAATCTCTGTGGACGCACTGATGGTGTCAGCAAGCGTTGCAGTATTCAGCCGCAAAGTGACGTTTCTCTGTGCATTCGCCGTACTCACAACGCCAAAAAGCGTGCAAATCATAGCGAGGGCAAATGCTCTACTTGTAAAAAGTCTCATATCTGTAGTGTTTACTAATGTGATGAGCGAAGCTCTCAATCAGCCGTTCTGGGGACTACCTCCCCCGCACGGTTAGTCTAGGAATATAGACTAAAGCAAGGAAAATCTCTCCCCGGGTACGTCGATTAGACCCAAGTTTCACGCAAGCCTTAACCTTTGCAAATTAAAAGCTTACGGATAACGAAAAGCGGTTTACGTCCGAAAAGTATTCTTGAACCTCGTAGGCGTAATCGATGGAAAGTTGAACCGGTGCAAATCGATACCGCAGGCCGGCACCCACCGACAACGAACGGACATTGTCTTCAAGGAAAAGCTCGGAATAGCCACCCCGCACCTGGAAGAGATCGCCGAGCAGGCTAATCTCGGCACCAACATTTACAAACTGCTCACTGTTATTCGGATTCAGCGCATCCACCGCGACAGTGACCCTGGATTGGGAGTTTTTTACGAGGTCCGCTGCAAGTCCAATCCGCATCGTGAGCGGCATGTCAAACGGATCGGTCTTTAAGAACGCGCGGTTGCTTTCGTTATTACCGCCGTTGTTCGGATCAACATCGACAACCACCAGAAGATCGTCTCCCCCTATCTGCAGTTTCGTACCAAAGTTGGTTATTGCCGCGCCCAACCGAACACCTCTAAGCGGTGTGACAAAGTATGTACCTACATCAAACGCAACCCCACCCGAAGATGAGTTCCAGATTTTCTCGCTAACATATTTTCCCGTCCCCCCGATGCTAAACCGGTCGGTTAGCTGCTTGCCGTATGAAAGGCTGAGCGCCATAGATGAAGCCCGAAACGTTTCGCCCGTTCCGTCCTGTTCGAGTTCCGTTGTCACCTCCATCAGCGGCGTACGCATGTTAGTAACACCAAAACCAACCGTACCGAAATTGAACGGGAATGCAATGGCGAAGAAGTTGAAGTCGATGTCAGCAAGCCACTGCGCGTATTCGAAGCCGAACGCACCATCGGACATCAAACCGAGTCCACCCGGATTCCAGTAAATAGAAGACACATCATTAACCGACGCGGTGATCGCGTTGCCCATGGCGGTGGCGCGAGCCCCAATCGGGATGGTAAGAAAATCGGCTGATGTGGTGCCGCGCTTGGTCACTTCCCGATTTGTACCGCCCTGCCCGAACACATCTACCGTCGAAACGACCAGCAGTGCCGCCAGGAGAAGCGTCAGTCTTGTCTCGAACTTGAATACACCCATGCTTTTCTATTTAATAATGGCAAACGTACCGGTGGTCTCGCCAAGCCCGGGGGCGTCCACGTGATACAAATACACGCCGTATGAAACCGAGAGACCGTCCTCGCTTTGCAAATCCCAGTCAAGAGTCCCGTTCAGGAGCGCCTCAGGCGACAGTCCATCGTTCACTCCTTCGTTTAGTCTGAGCTCTCTTACCTGCCTCCCGCCGACCGTGAAAATGCGCACCACAGCCTCCGGAGGCAGATGTATAAACTTGATCACCCGCGGACCTCGGCCAGAGCTGAACGGATTCAGCTCCTCAAATCTATTTGTGGCCACGTAGGGATTCGGAACAACCGTCACCTGCGCCAGCAACGAATCCGGGTTTGCCTTCCCAGCAGATGGGGCCGACACTGTGAACTCGAACTCATCCGTCGACAGGAACGGCTTGCGCAAAACGATGTCCGCCACGTCACCCGCCTGCGGCTGTCTCACGTTTGTTACCGTAAAATTCAATCCTATCCGCCAGGTGATAATTTTGTCGCCGCCATCATCACCAACTTTGGTTTCGTTAATGATGATGAGATCGCTTTCACCCAACTGCGGATCAACAGAGAATGAAGCAGGATCGGTGGAGGTTGGACTCACAAAGTCGTCACCTGTCAAATCCCAGAAGGCATAGTCAACGGGAATCTCTGTACCATCCGGGGTGACACGGAAAACCTGCACGTTAGTTGGTCTTGCCGGTAATGTGATCGTGCGGCGCACCTGCAATCCTACAGACTGCCCCTCGCCGGGACCGACAATCTTGATCCGATAGTCTGCCGGGTTGCGGAGTCCTTTTACAAAACCGGCGGCGATATACGGATCGAGGGTGGTGGGGAAAATCTCCGTCGGCCCAGAACAAATCTCATCCCTGTTCCAACACGTGAGCGTGGAATTTACCGCCACCAACGGCTCGGATTGGAAAATGAGCGCAAATCCCAGGGGAACGCCGAAGTCATCGAACAATGGGAAAGTTGAGCCCTCACGAAACGCCGTTGATTCGTTAATCACTGTTTGACTATCGGTTACGTCAATCAGCGAAAACGATTGTGTTGTCAGCGTGTCCGGCGCGGTTGTCGAACCGAGCTTCAGTGAATCCTTGAACGTGACGCGGTAGGTGTGTCCATCTTTCACCGCGCGCGGATCCACAATTTGATATCTGATTCGGCTTGTCGTCGAACCCTTTGTTCTTGGAATGAGTCCATTCGTATTTGACAAGGTTGCATCCATATAGCCCGCAACCGGCGCAGCTGCCTCTATCTCCACGACGTTGGGCCCTGTCACAATCGTGCCGTCGGGCAAACGCTGAATCCTGATAGGCGTCTCCGTTGGCGGGATGTTGTCTATCGCGGAACCGTAGTCGTATGCGGTGACGGCATAGAAATACTTGATCCCGTTAATCGCTGTCGAATCAACAAACATATGGGCAAGGCCGCTGGCATCTTCGCCCTTGTCCCGCCGGTTGTTGCCGAGATAAAACTTTACGCCGTTGATGTCTGTCGGATGGAATCCTTCGTGCTCATCAATCCGATCAAATTCCGCAATCGGTTTTCTGAACAGCAGGTTGCCACGACCGTCTGTAATCACCCTGGGATCCAGAAAGGCCGGGTCGGTGGAGCGGTACACCTTGTAGCCCTCAAAATCTCTCGGCTCACGACCAATCCCAAACAGAAAATCGTCGAACGATTCTTCGGCGAGGTCATCCCAGTAAAGCGTAACCCGCCCATCGCCCGGGACAGCCGTTACTTCCGGCGTGATCGGTGCCTGCGCAAACTGATAGTCCTGCAGATAGGCATCCAAGGCGTTGTCGCGCGAAGCCAGCACCTCCTCTCGCGTCAAGCCGAGCTGGATCGAAAGCGAGATTCGTTCCGTTTGTCCGGCTTGCAACGGGAAGAGACCGGATGAAATTACCAGGTCGTTCTCGCCGGGCTCTGGAATGTCCTCGTCAAAGTCACCTGGCACCATGTACGTGAGAAACAGAAACCGATCGGACTGGGAATTGAAGTTGAGCGAGAAGGCAGGAATGATCTGGACATTCGTGATACCGATCTGGTCGGATTCGGAAACATCCGTTACATCAATGTTGCGTTCGCCAGGAAACGACGTACCGCTGCCGGTCGTGGGCATTCCATCCTGATCGCCTGTATCACCGTTAAACCCAACACCATCGAGACCTGTGTCGTCTTGAAGCGGATTCCAGTCGCGGTCGTTGTCGATCGCGTCGGATCGGCTTTCGTCAATCATTTCATCAATCCCCTCGTCAATCCCTTCATCCACCGCGCCATCTTCGTCATTGTCCAAACCGTCGGCATACGGCAGCCCCAGGTCTTCAGGCCCGACCGCATAGAGGATGATAGAGGTGCCCGGGACCTTGTACCGTCGGTATGGATCACTTGCAGCCGCATCGACCATCTCCTGCGTTACGGTTGGCGATCCTGGCTCAGTGAGGTAAGGATATTCACTCGACGGGGTATCCGCAGAATTATTGTTATCGATGTTGTCTCGGAAGCCAAGCCCGAGATCGTCATTGTCCAGCCCAACCAGGTGTACGCTTCCAGCCTGGAATGCATCTGAAAGTGGATTGGGCGGCCATACGAGAAAGGCATCCGCTGAGGCTGCGGCGATCATGTCCGACGTAACTAGCGGACTACCTGCTTCGCCATCACTGTCGTTGTCGATATAGTCGGCGTATCCAACGCCAACGTTCTCTGCCTGCCCGCCAACAAATGGAACGTGGGTGGTATTTTCATCAATGAGTCCATTCCCATTGTCGTCAATGCCATTCGTTGGATTTTCCCCGACTAGAAACTCTTCCGGAACGATCGGGCTATTGCACTCCCCGATGAAGGGTGTACATTCGTCTGCTGTACTGCCATCCGCATCGTTATCTATTCTGTCGACGGCATTGCCGGGTGTCTCCAAAAACGCGAAGGCGGCCTCGCCAACTGGATCAGAACCGAACGGCTCCGTGCCGATGCCATCTTCATCTGTCATGAAGGCAACATCTTCAAGCAGATCGAAGAATGGAATGTCGTCGCTTGCGTCGCCACCAACCAGATCCGCAAGCCACATCGAAAACGAGACGCGCGGTAAGTCATAAGAGCCGTCGTTGGTAACACCGTGGATGATGAAGACGACATCATCAATTAGAATTTGGCTCCATGACATAATCCGAACGTCGGCCACGATTCCCATCCCCTTGCGAGTCAGGTCGGTACTGTCCGGGAAGAAGTTCGTGTACCGGTCGTACTGGTCGTCGCCAATTTTGAAAAAGAATTCCTGGTCGGCGTTGAAGATGTCGCGGCCGAAGAAACCGTTCCAGGACCCAGCCCAACCGGGGTCGTTGCTATCGGACAGCTTGTCGGGCCAAAACGGCGGCCATGACGCACGCTCATCCGACTGCGCTATCCCGTCGCCACCGGGCCCCGCATCTTCTCCTGCGGGGTTGACGTAACCCTTTATGGGCTCGAACGTCCAGGAAACGTTTTCGTCGACGGGATTCGACCGGAAATCCGCAATATCCACGACGTACAGATCGTCATCACCATCCTGCGGAATCTGTGCACCCACCCATAGCTGCGTAAGCGCAATGTAAATCCGCCCTGTGTTTTTCGGCCACTCGTAAAAGAAATCACCAGGCGAGTTTGATTGAGCGGTCTGCGCCCAATTGGTTATCGTCGCCCGGATGTTATTCCCGTCGATGTTATCGCTGCGCCGCTCGAACGAATCTATCCTTTCCGTGCTCGGGACGTGGTTGCGGTCCACTACTCCCTGTGCAAAACTCGCCTCAGCATATGTTCCTATCACGCAAACGAGAGTCGCGATCGCTATTGTCTTGATAGCTGATAATCTCGCCATTCCAATCGAGCAGTTACGTTTCTTTAACTCCATCATTCAGACTAAAACTTAAATTCGATACCAAGCTGGACGCGCCGCGGTTCGCGGTAGTTGTCCGGCTGGACCAGGATTCCCGGATCTCGATCGCCAATCTCAAACAGGGTTACATCAGCCCTACCAGTATCCCCAAATACATTTCTCACGTTCCGCCGATCCATCACGTTGAACACATCCAGGAAGATTCTCGGCGTCACCCCACCGAAGGCAAACTCCTTGTAAACCGACAGATCGATCTCGGTCGTTGCTGGCATCCGGCGCGAATTGGATGGAAACTCTGGGCGAACGTCATTGCCCACCACCGACGCTGAAGTAAACGAAGGCGTATACGGGAATCCAGATTCAAACCGGAATCGTGTCGAAGCTCCCCACTGGTTACCGCCCACGTAAAACGCACCGGCCAATTTATGCCGCTGATCCCAGTTGAGAGGAAGCAGCGCAATAGTCGGTTGGGAGTTATTCTGCGACGCAAAAAATTCGTCAGCCGGATTCGAGTTCGATCCCTCTACAACCTGGAACGTGTAGTTCGCATCGAACCCATACATGCCGGAAAATGGTCGGCTTAGAGATAGCGTGAGTCCTCGCGTGTTCGCATAATCCCTGTTCGCATAGATAACATAGTTGATGCCCGGTTGCGCAGACGGAATTGTCGTCGACGTGGAAATCCAGTCACGTACGTCGCGATAGTACCCCGTGACATCGAACACAAGGTCACCGATTCCCTGCTTGAACCCAATCTCGTACATTGTCGTCCGCTGCGCAGACAAGTCCGGGTTACCAAACGGTCCGTAGGTCCCGGAAAGATTCGGAATCTTGTAGCCAAAATTGTCGAACAGATTGTTGAGCGTTGGGATCTGAAAAAATAGTCCGAAAGAAAAGTGTACCACGCCCTGCTCGGTAATCGGATACGCGACACCCAGCCGAGGTGACAACTGCACTTTCGGCTTTGCGTCTTTGTACCAATACGCTTCCCTATCCTGGATGGTTAGCATATTGTCGTCAGTCTCCTCATCCGCAGTAATTACGCCATCGCCATTCGAATCCCTGAACCGATTGATCTTCTTGAGGGGATTGAAAATATTTGGATCTTCCGAGTCGGCCGGGATTGTTGCTCTGGAGTCAAAGTAATCCAGTCGCAGTCCGGCGTTAACGATGAAGTTGTCGTACTCCATCTTGTCCTGCAAGTAGGTGCTCACTGTAAACGGACTCGCATCGGTAAACGAGTTGAATGCGGAGGTCGATTCCAGCGGCAATGTAGGTTCGAACGGTTCGATTATCTCACCTGATTCGCCCGTCTTGGGAATCAGATTAAAGGCCTCGAAATCCAGGTTGTCTATCCGCACCTGCACACCACCTTTTACCAGGTGGTGCAGACCTATTTGCGATGAGATGTCACCCTTGGCGAGGTAGGACCTGGTGTTCCTGTTAAACCGATTGAGATCAGTGCCGCCTCTCCTGAATCGCGCGCCACCGGTCGGGAACTGTTCAAAAACTCCCGGCGACACTTCAATGCTATCCGGAGGGTTGATAAGGATGTCGTTGTAGCGGCTGTCGAATGCATCGTCGTACAGGTAACTGCTCGCTTCACGATAGAACGAGGCAATGTTCAATGTATAGAACGTCGAATTGCTCAACAGGTGGGTGAGCTTGATCTTCGTGTCGTACCCGCGATCACGGAAGGTAGGAATCCCTTCCGGGTTCCATCTGAAAGGTGTTAGCCGTCCCCCGCCCAGGTCGTCGCTGATTTCGCTCGAGCCCAACCCGATAAGGTTGATGAAAACCTTCCCGCTAAGTTGGTATTTCAGGTTGCCCTGCCAGCTGAATTTCTCAAATTCGCTCATCGAGACTATTTCGCCGTCGCCAATGGAGCCGTCCGGGTTTCTCAGACGGGCACCGTACTGCCAGCCGGTGTTCCGAAAATACCTGCCCAACCCAAAGAAGGTTAACTTGTTGGAAAGGAGCGGTCCCTCCAGTGTCGCATTGAGGTTGTAAAAGTGCGACGGATCCAATGGCAAGTATGAATACACATCCACATCCCGATACTCGATGCCCGACGACGATAGCGCCTCCACGTTTTCGCCGCGCAGATAGTCCTCGCCCCCGTCTCCAAAAACCAAATAGGAGCCGGTGTACGCCTTGAACGTGCCTGCAATTTTGTCGCCTCGACCTTCTTTCGATACGACATTGATGACGCCCGACATGGCGTTGCCGTATTCCGCATTGAACGTGCCGGAGATAACCTGCAACTCTTCGATCCCGGCGTTCTCCAGTTCGATGGAAGCGGAACCGTCGTAAGTATCCGTTACCGGAACCCCGTCCACCATAATCAGGACCTCGCTACTTCGTCCGCCCCGGATATGGACTCCGCCATCCCGCGTTGTTATACCAGCCTGCACATCAAGCACCTGCGACAATTCCGTAACCGGCAATTTGTCTATCGTCTCAGCCGACACACGAGCCTCGGATGAAGTGAGATCTTTCTGGACTTTCTCGGCCTCGGCAGTTACCACAATCTCTTCGCCCTCGAAGACCTCCTCTGCCAGACTGAAGTCGATGGTTGTCGTTAGGTCGGTGCTTACGCGTACACCTTCGCGCCGCTGCGTCGAGTAACCAATGAACGAAGCAAGCACGGTGTACGAGCCAGGCCTAACACCGATAATCACAAACTGTCCGTCCAAGTTGGTCGCGGTCCCCTGCGTTGTGCCTTCGATCAGGACGTTCACACCGGGCAAAGTCTCTCCGGTGGCCGCGTCTACAACGGTCCCTGCAATTTTTCCAGACTGTCCAGAGGCCTGTCCAACCAAAAGAGCACTGAACAATACCGTATACAAGAGTCTGAAGCCCATGGCGGTCCTAACTTTCCTGTTGTGATAATTCAAATCCAAAGAGAACTGACTCATTGATCTTCACTTTATACTTTTCCCGGAGTGACTCAACCAGCAATTTGATGTTTTCGCGCGCATCCCTTGCCCTTATCCTCTCCTCGATAACGTCCCTCGCCTCGGCAAGTGTTGCTGTCCGCGCGGCTTCGTACTCTTCGATCCGGAATATAGCGTAGTTGCCTGCAATATCGAGCGGACCAACAACAGACCCAACGGGAGTTCCGAACAGGGTATCAGCAACAAGCCCTAACTGTTCGCGGGTTACCCAACCCAGATCTCCATTATTTTCGCGTGACCGATGTCGAATAGAGTATTCACCTGAGAGCTGTTCGAAAGGCGTGTGGTCCAGCGCTGATGCGACTGCATTGGCTTCGTCAATAGTCGCTACCAGTATTTCTGACAGCCGGATTCTCTCGGGGTACAATACGTCTGACCCATTTTTTTCGAAGTACGACTCAATCGAATCCGGATGTACATCTGTCTCCGAAACGATCCGACCGAATTCTTTTTCGTAGAGCCAGTCGGTCATGTGCTGGCGGAGTGCTAATGAAAACGGACGGGTCTCATCTAGCCGGGCATTCGCTGCGCGCTGCGCAAGTATGGACTGAATGACGATCCCGCTCACGAACGCCTGCAGGGTCGGCAAGTCCGTTACACGACTTTTTTCCTCCGCGCTGGTAAACTGTGCCTCACGACGAAAGTCTTCTACTGTCCACTCGGCAACGGTGCCATCCGCATTGAAAGAAACCAGGGGAGCACTTGCGCGAAAATCCCCTTGCGCGATATTCACCGCGCCCGAAAGCTGACCGAGAATCAGATTCAAACCCTCTTCCAGGAAACGAGGATTTGCCTGCTCGAGAATTTCGGCGGATACCCCCCTCCGGGCCTTGGCTTTCTTACGGTAAAGAACATAACGTGCCAGCTGCTTTTTGCGAGACGCGAATTCATTTTCGGTAAGCAGCGGCTTGGTAAAGCGATCGAGAACTTCGATGATCGAAAATCCCGTGCTGGTTTTCACTGGTTGCGAAATCTCTCCAATCTCGAGTTGGTGTGCAGCGTCTTCAAACGCTGGATCCATCTCATCAAAACGAAAAACCCCGATCCTGCCGCCGGTGTCTGCCAGTCGCGGGTCACGGAAAACTTCCTGGGCCAACGATTCGAACGATTCTCCCGCCAACAGCCTTTGGCGAAGGCGCGCCGCGCCCTCAAAAGAATCAGATCGGAGGTGCCGCGCGTCGGTCTCCGTGTTGATCCTCACAAACATGTCTCTCAGGTCGGAGTCCAGAATCGTTACGGTGTCGTAAATCGCCGTCGCAACGTATCCGTCAACAAGTAATTTGCGTTCGGCCTTCTGTCGCTCGAAAGCATACGCGGCGGCGAAACTGCCGGACACATGGGCGTCCCTTTCGCGGACATCATGCGCGATCACATGCTTTGCAACCAGCTGATTGGCAAAACCCCTCCGAATTGCGGGCGAATCGCTCAGCCCTGCTTGCAAAATGTAATCCAGATATTGGTTCCGGAACGTCTGCACATCAACCGTCTGATCCCCAAAGACGATCACGTCGTCTTGCCCGCTTTGACTCTGTCCAAACAGGAAGGCGCTGGTGACTACCGCCGCTGCAACTACTACTATAAGGGCAACTCGGTAATCCAATTCTGCGAACAGGTTGAGTGTCGAAAGACGCACTTGCTTGCCAAGAATATAGCTAAACTACTGAACGAAAATGCAGCCGCTCAAGGCACTTATGGTTACCGTTTGGGAATCGGATTGAACCGTGCAATTGCCAATCGCAAGGATCTGTTTATTGGCAGAAAACTCACCAGCGCTTAGCACCTGATCCTCATCACCAACATTAAGGAGCGTGACAATCTCGGAACCTGGTAGCGCCCGCGCCAGACCTATCAACTTGCGCTCATCCTCGGCCAGGATAAATTCCACCGTTCCGTGCGAAAGAACATCCGAGTACTCATTCCGAAAGCGGGCCAGCTCTCGATAGAATGCATGAACGTCCATATCGGGTTCACGGGTATCTGCTACATCAAATCCGAGCACATCGTACGTCTCGTCTTCGAAAGCTAACCCCGGCCACCACAACGGCTGACGGTTGTCAGGATCGTCGGCACCCCACATCCCCAACTCATCCCCATTCCATATGTGCGGCCCCCCGGGATACGTGAACTGGAACATCACCAGCAGCTTCTGGCGAGCCCTGGTACGATCATGTGGCCTGGCAACCATGTACCGCGGGTCGTCCTGGGGCTTTGCTCGAAACTTATACCGATTATTGTTGGCCAACGAAGTTACTACGCGCGGTGAATCATGTGTCGCGGTGACATTCATCATCGCCAACAAATTTTCTTTATGGATACCTGATTCAACCGAATCAACGTGTCGTACAAACTCGCTCGGCAAGATCATTACCGAGTCCTCGCCAAGCAGTGCGCGCGTCGGCATGTACAGACGATAGTTCATGACTGCATCGAACACGTCCCCCAGATACGGGTGCGGTTCCATCATCTTTTCGGGCCACCGCTCCCACCATATTTCGCCAACCAGGTAGGCATCCGGATTTACCGACTTCACGAGGTCACGGTATTCCCGCCAAAACTCGAGAGGCAGGTGTTCAGCCACATCCAGCCGGAAACCGTCAACACCATCGGAAGGATCTCCGTCCTGGTTTGGGTCAAGCCATCGCCTCGTCACATTAAACACAAGCTCTTTGGCTCCAGCGTTCAGATCACCCGTTGCGGGACGTCCAGGCTCGTACAAGTGGCCGCCAACCTTTTGCAGATTTGGCAACTCTGCGACACCCGCCCACCCCTCGTACTCAAACTCGTTCTCCGGGGTGGCCGGATCATCAAATTCGGCCACCTGATACCAATCCCGAAATTCTGATTCAGCCTGTTTTTCCACCAGGTCTCGCCAGGCCCAAAACGTAATACCGGTATGATTCCACGAGTAGTCGACGATAACGCGCATTCCTCGCATGTGAATCTCATCCACCAGTTTCAGAAAAAGACTATCAGCCGCAGTCCATACCCATGTCTCCGGATCGTTGGGATCCTCGCTGTCCATGATTGCACCGTCACCCTCCGGGTCAGGTCCAAAGTTGCGATCAATGTGGCGGTAGTTCCGCGCATCATACTTGTGGAGCGAGGGCGCATCATTCAGCGGATTAAAATAGATCGCAGTGATGCCGAGATCTTCGAGATAGTCGAGTTTTGCCAGGACTCCCGCCAAATCCCCGCCGAATCTGCGTGACTGAACCGTGGTATAGAAGGGTTTGCCCGTTTCCTTCGCCCAAGCCTCCTGCCGGTACCACGGGGCCGTCCATTCGGTTACGCCCCAACCCTCGGGCCGGAGGTGGGGCCACGATCCTTCGATGTCCGTAAGAGTGGGATCATTCTGCGGATCCCCATTCCAAAACCGCTCAACAAAAATCTGATACCAGATCGCCTCTTTTGCCCAGTCCGGCGTGGGATGCTGCACCGGAGGGGTATCGTCGCAGGCTGGCAAAAACGACATGAGAATGAGGAGTAAGACGAGTGGCCGGCGCATGCTGCGGTCGATTGATTATCTTCAGCCCGGTAAGAATACAAACCTCCACAAGTAGTGTCCACTGAACGTATTTCGGGTAAAAAGCGAACCTGGTTCTACATTATCGCTCTAGCCATCCCGATCCTATTCTTTTTACTGCTTGAGATTCTGCTGCGGGTTGGCGGATACGGATTCGACTATCCTCTCTTTTCCGAGATCGAAGGGTTTGAACACTACCAGTACCCGCGCGAGGATGTAGCAGCTCGCTACTTCCACACCACTGGTATCCACCCCGGGATCCCTTTTGATTCTTTTAGATCGGAAAAGGACGAGGCAACATTCCGCATTTTTGTGCAGGGCGGTTCAACGGCAGCGGGTTTTCCTTACTACTACGGTGGCAGCTTTCCCGACATGCTCGAACAACGGCTGCAGCAAACATTTCCCGACCGCAACATTGAAGTCGTGAACACGGCGATGGCAGCGGTCAATTCATACACGCTGTATGACTTTGTTGGCGAGATCATCGAACAAGAACCGGACGCAATTCTCATCTACGCAGGCCACAACGAATTCTATGGGGCGCTGGGAGTCGGATCTACTGAAAGTCTCGGGTCATCGCCAGGCCTCATACGAATGTATCTGCGACTGGATGACCTCCGTGTAGTGCAGCTTCTTCGCAACAGCATCGCGAAAATAGCCGGTGCGTTTTCAAATCGGGAAGCCGGGGAGATTCCGGGTGGGACACTCATGGAACGGGTCGTTAAAGACCAGTCGATACCTTACGGCAGTCGGAAATTCCTGAAAGGGCTTAATCAATTTGAGTCGAACCTCGATGCCATTCTGAGGAGATACAGACGGGCGGGGATTCCGGTCTATATCAGTACGATCGCGAGCAACGAAAGAGATCATCCTCCGTTCATAAGTAATGAGGCAGTTCACAGTCTGGACAGTTGGGATGAGACCCGGCAGAGAATCGCTGCACTTGTGTTGGATGATTCCGTTTCTTCCGGCATTGCGCTCCTGGACCGGGTCATCCGAAGAGACACCACCCACGCTGGCGCCAGGTTCGTCCGGGCACGCCTGTTGGAGCAAGTGGGCAGCATAAATGCGGCTGAGAGAGAGTACCGCATTGCGCGCGACATGGATCAATTGCGATTTCGGGCCTCATCAGATATCAACAAAATAATTAGTCGTGTTGCTGAGGAGCACGGCGCGGTGGTCGTTGATGCGTACAGTGCGCTGGTCCAGAATGAAGGCGCCCGAGTCGTATCGCAAGAAGTAATGACCGAGCACCTGCACCCAAACATTAACGGGTACTTCCTGATAGCGGATGCGTTCTACCGGTCCATGCAGGAGCACCGCCTGATTGCTGAAGATTGGGATGCTGCCAACGATATTGCTGATGCACGTGGCGAACTCTTGATCACCCCTCTGGACCGGATGGTGGGACACCTGCGCGTAACAAGACTCACGAGCAGCTGGCCTTTCAAACCTCGCGGTACGATAGATAATTCCCTGGACACGCTGACTGGTCGAAACGAGTTAGAGAACCTTGCACTCAGTTTATTCCGTGACGAAACAACACGAAGAGAAGCACTCGACAAACTGCGAACTTCGTATGTCGCTCGCGGACAAAATCTAAATGCGTTGCGCGTCACGTACGCGATTATTCAGCGGTATCCATTCCTGCATCGTCCGTACTTCGAGGCTGGTTCTTTGCTGGCAGCCATGGGCCGTTTCGATGAGGCAATCGTGTATGCGGAAGCCAGCCTTGAGCGGCAGGAATCGGCGGAGGGATTTCGCTTGCTGGGTAGTGTTCAGCTGCAGCAGGAGATCAACGAAGAGGGAACGGCCAATCTCGAGCGATCGCTCGCTCTCGAACCTCGGAACGAACAGGCCCTGTATAATGCAGCCGGCGGTTATGCCAAGATGGGGCAAAAGGCAAGATGCGTCGAGCTCATTGAGCAGCTCCTCGCCATTTCACCTAACCACCCCGGAGCTCTGAGCCTGCTCGCAACCCTGGGATCGAACAGAGAAGGCTGAATAGGACCACGCCTGACAAGGATACAAGGATTCCCTTACAAATCGCGATCCGATATCCCGTCAGAGTTTAAATGGCGTTCGATATACATTGTCTTGTTAGGCTCAACAATCTTCCGTCCAATAGTATGAAAACTTACTCCCACTGGATGATCCTGCCCATTGCACTCCTATTGTTTATGGGATGCAATACTAGTCCATCCAACACTCCATCAAATACCGCATCCTCGTCGTCGTCCAGTAATCACGGCCAGGCTGGTGTGGAAGATGATGAATCACAAAAGAACATCCTGCAAATCGCAATCGGATCTGCCGATCACTCGACGCTAGTGGCGGCCGTGCAAGCAGCCGAGCTGGAGAACGTGCTTGTTAACGCTGGTCCTCTAACCGTCTTCGCACCGAACAACGACGCCTTTGCAAAACTGCCCGACGGCACTCTGGATGAACTGCTGAAACCCGAAAACAAACAAAAGTTGGCGAACATCATTACGTCGCATGCATCACCGGGAACGTTTGTTGGTGATCTTCTCAAAGACGGAAGTCAGATCTACCTCGCCACGGGGCAATATGTCGACGTTGAGGTCCGGGACGGCGACACGTACGTTAACGGCGCAAAAATTCTGGGCACCGTGGACGCCTCCAACGGTGTGGTGCACGTCGTCGATCAAGTGTTCCTGTTCGACTAAGCAGCGCAGAGTGTCCAAACGCAATTGATTGCGGGCTCGAACCGTAATCATTGTTGAGAAAGAATAGGTGGCTGGCTGGTGTAAACTGGCTGGCCATTTATTATGGTAGGAAGCATAGTCCTCCTTCCGTACTTTCTCTGGTTCGAATCTGAAAGCCACATCCAGTGAAAGAACTCTGCATCGTCCTATTATTGGCATCCGCGATTGCGTTAGATGCACAGGCACAGCTCACCCCAAACGAGGCAGTCTACCAGATGACCCGGGGGATCAACCTGGGCAATACGCTTGAGCCACCGCTGGAGGGTGACTGGAATAATGGCCCCGCCCAGGAACAAGCGTTCGATGATTTCAAAACTGCCGGATTCAACACAGTCCGGATCCCTGTCCGATGGGATAAGCACACACTGCCCAACGCACCGTATACAGTGGATGAGGTGTGGCTGGATCGTGTGGAGCAAGTCGTTGACTGGGGCCTGGAAAGAGATTTCTTCATCCTCATTAACGCCCACCACGAAGTCTGGCTCAAGAATAACTACGCCAACGAATCCGTCCGCGCCCGATTTGACAGCATCTGGGTACAGGTCGCAGAGAGATTCCGGAATAAATCAGATAGCCTGCTCTTCGAAATTATTAATGAACCCTTCGGGATGACGACCTCCGAAGTGGACGATCTGAATGCGCGGATTCTCTCTATCATCAGGCAGTCGAATCCGGATAGAATTGTTGTCTACTCTGGTGCAGACTACTCAGGCGCAACATGGTTAATGAACAGCGCCGTTCCGAATGACGATTACATCATGGGTTATTATCACAGCTACGATCCGTGGGATTTCGCTGGACTTGGCAATGGTACCTGGGGAACGGAAGCCGAAAGGGACGCTGTCCGGGCGACGTTTGAATCGGTTGCTGCCTGGTCGGCAACCAACGATGTACCGGTGATGATTAGTGAGTTCGGTGCGATAAGGCCAACGGACTACAACTCACGCATGCGCTTCTACGCGCACTATGTAGAGCAAGCCCTTCGCAATCGCGTTCCGTTCCAGGTCTGGGACGATGGTGGTGATTTTGGTTTGTACGATCGAGATAACCGATCATGGGCCGACGAAAAAGATATTCTGATAAGCACGTTCGAAGATGGACCCACCGATCTTATTGTGGAAAGTATTGCAGACACGCTGGCATCTCTAACCTGGGTGAACCGAACCGCCCGAAACGATTCGCTGATTATCGAAAGACGGTCGACAAATTCCGGCTGGTCGAGACTCGCCGCAACCCCAAAGTCCTCCACCCATTTTTTTGACGAGACGGTGGCTGGTGGCAATGACTATTACTATCGCGTTGCTGCACAGTTTAGTGATGGCGCGGCGTGGATTTCCTACCCGCAAAGAGTCACTATAAGACCAACGGTGAGGTCCAACTTCCCTGGAAGCCCCTTCAGCATTCCCGGCACTATCGAAGCAGAGGATTTTGACATTGGGGGTGAAGGCCTAACGTATCACGACTCGGATCCGCAGAATGTGGGAGGAGCATATCGGATGGCCGAAGGTGTCGATATTGAATCTCGACCAGACGGTGGATTCCATATCGCATACGTCGAGGCTGGCGAGTGGCTGGAATACACGGTCGATGTTCAACAGTCGGGACCGTACACCGTTACCACGTCGGTTGCGTCACTCGATGGCGGTGGCCGAATGAGTCTGCAGTTTGGAGACGGTCATATCCGCTCTGTGCGTGCGCCGACTACCGGGAGTTGGACGTCTTTCGAGGAGGTGACAAGCGAATTTGATCTGGCAGCTGGCCAGCAAGTGATGCGATTTACGATTCAAATTGCGAATCCGTTTAATGTCGACCGCTTTTCCATCGCACCAACCGGCACGTCAAATTCAACCGATGCACCCGTCGCAGGCGGATTTAGCGTTTATCCAAATCCCGTTTCCTCCCAGCTGACCGTCGCGGCAATCGATGACGCACACAGACTCCCCCCGGATTCGAACGTTATCGTTCGCGACTTACTTGGGAGAGTTCAGCTGGTGGAGCCTTTGCTCTCGGAGACCCAAAAAATAGACTTTGCGCATTTGCCTTCAGGAGTCTATCTGGTACGAATCGAACGCGACGGGTTGGTGGCGCTGGAACAGACGGTTGTGAAACTGGGGCGTCGGTAAAGGTCCCTTGAGCGCTCGACTTAAAGCCGCAGTCGGTCCCTGACAAACTCGTTGCGAAAAACCCCGGCCGGGTCGAACCGGTGGCAGATTTGTCTGAACGTTTCTAATTCGGGATATGCGCGGGCGACATGATCCGCGTCCATCGGAAACCATTTGCCCCAGTGAATCCGTCCGCCATAGAGACGGTCGATTGCTTCAGCGAGATAGGTAACTACAGCGAAAAATTCATCGCGCGGTTCACGATAGGTGATCAAACTAATCGCATACCAATCGCCACCGGAGCACATGGAGACCAGCGTATCGTCCGCAAGAATTTTCCTTACGCAAATTGGGTAATGATGAGTATACCTGCCGGGGAGCTCCTGCAGTCCGCCACTAAGGGTTGCAGATTGCAAGCGTTCGGAGACCGGGCCATCAAGTGCATGATCCCTGTCGTGAGCAACTTTTAAAACCTCCTCGACAAGTCGCAGTGCCGGCTTTAACGCGTCGGCCGGAACAAACAACTCAAGCTCAAGATGCCGGAACCAATGGTGATTCATCGTTAGCTGTTTGTCGCTTCGATCCGTGACATTCCAATTCTCAAATACGAGCAACGATGCAACCCTCCGGAAGAAAAACGAAACGGCGCCCGCGGACTGCAACAACGAGGCCGTGAGTTTAATCCCGATGTGCAAACCAATATCTATTACAAGCAACCAATACGCGCGATACAGTTTGCTCACCGCTCCAGGTCTTCTTTCGCTGGTCACCCGCCTTTTCTGCAGTACAAAATTCCAGGAGTGCGGTATCAGATAGAATTGCTGCAGTGGCCATGACTTCTCGCGGTCAACTACATCGTCAATGGAGTACAGTCGCTCCATCGACTCCTCAACGTAGTACTGCGGAACGCATGGCAACGTAATCGAAACGATTACCCCCATACATCCGAGCGCACACCGGGCGGCTCTGAGCTCATCACCCGTGTCGACGTTCACAATCTCAGCTTCCGATCCATCACCGCGATATCGCGCGATCCGGACACTCAGAATATAGTGCGACAGGCTGTGCCCACCCGAGCCATGTGTACCGGTAGCGGTCGCCCCCGCTATAGTCTGCTCCGTAATGAGTCCGATCGACGGCAGCGTCAAACCGCGCTTGTTTAATTCTCGAAGCAGCTTTTTGATGGTGCAGCCCGCGCCAACCGTCACAACCTCCGATCCCCCTTCGCCATGAACCGCGACACCTGCGAAATTCGACATGTCTAGTACGGTGCCCTGCGTTTTCACCAGCGGACTCCACGAATGATTTGAGCCAACAACGCGAATCGGCAGATCCGCGTTTTCCACCAAGACAGCCAGCAATTCCTTTTCGCTGGAGGGTGCAAGCACTCGACGTGGAGTGAATCGGATATTTTGCCCAAAATTTTTCAGCTGAGAACTGATCCCTACGGATAATCACAATGAAAACAAACCACTACGGCCACACCCGGTAACCGGAATGCCAAGGTTACCCCGCAAATTCGGTCAAAGCAATAGAGCCTTGTACCCCCTTATATTGGCGGCTTCCCCGCCAATTTGCTGATGAACCCACACGAAAGACATTTGAACGATTGCCCGAACTGCGATCAACCGATCAAGGAAAACTTCTGCCCGGCTTGCGGGCAGCCGGCAACAGATTACCGGGCTTCGCTGGGCAGACTAATAAAAGATTTTTTCAGCGACTACCTCCACCTCGAATCGCGCTTGTTCAGAACTGTAATCCCGTTGCTCATCAAACCGGGATTCCTTACGCGTGAGTATATGGACGGACGTCGGCAACGATACATCAGACCAATCCGGCTGTACCTGGTCGCAACGATTGTGTCGCTCGTCTTGATATCGATGAAACTAGCCGGTGTACTCAGCACCAGCGCAACTTATCAGAGACAAGCCGACCATGTAATCGCTACTGCAGACACATCCGCTCTGATGAGCAATGACATCTATACATCCCTGGCAGACTCCATGGGATGGCAGGCGTTTCGTCCGACCATTGCGCGTCGGGTCGAGGGAGCGCGTGCACGTGTCCGGCAAGCACGACGCGACTCCACCCTAAGCATAGATTCGCTCGCAACCGGTCCGAGGCCGTTTAGTTACTACCTCAACTCCTTCGGCGCACAAATGAATGATGAGGAGTTCCGCGCGGCTGTTTTTACACGCTTTGTATCCAACATCCCGAAAGTGATGTTCTTCTTCCTTCCAGTTTTTGCACTTCTCCTCAAAGTGTTTTACATCAGAAGAAAAAGGTTCTACGTAGAGCACCTGATCTTCGCCCTCCACTTTCATGCGTTCCTGTTTCTCATCACCGCAGCCGCGGTTACCACACCGCTTCACCCGGGATTCGCCGTGTTAATTGGTCTGATTTACTTCATTGCTGGCCTGCGTAGAATTTACCAACAGGGGTGGGTGAAGACTATCATCAAAGGCTTGATCATATTTTTCATCTACCAGATCCTCATCGGAACTGCTTTCGGATTCAGCCTGGTTGTGCAAGGCATAATGGAAGCAGCTGCAACGGAAGGGGTCCCATGGAGACAACTGATTGGCTGATGTATTTTAGGCCGTGGCACCGTTCCATAACTTCGCTCCAGCATGTACATCGTTGATTTAATCGGCACTTTTGTGTTTGCCATCTCGGGTGGGTTGGTAGCCGTCCGTAGTCGGTTAGACGTACTGGGGATTCTCGTGCTCGCAGTCGCAACCGGTGTGGGCGGCGGGCTCGTGCGCGACGTCGTGTTAGGGTCAACGCCACCGGCCTCGTTCCAGGACGAATGGTACCTGTTTGTCTGCTTACTGGCGGGCCTGGGAGTTTTCTTTGCGGCACCCCGGCTGGATCCCGAGTGGAGGTTGGTTCGGCTTGCTGATGCGATAGGACTGGGGGTATTTGCCGCAACAGGAGCGGCCAAAGCCGCGGCCTTCGGGTTGGGACCAATCGGAATCTCGATGATGGCGGCGATAACTGCAACCGGTGGGGGAGTAATTCGAGACATGCTCGTTGTGAAGATTCCCGCCGTGCTGCAAAGGGATTTTTACGCCACTGCAACCATCATTGGCGGCGCGTTCTTCGCCCTGATGCATCACCTGGGCTACCCCGTTCTGGTCTCAACGGGTATCACGATCGTTGTCACAACCGGACTTCGGCTATTTGCGATGATTCGCGGCCTGAACCTACCTTCTGTCAAACAGCACCACTGACCGCCAGGAACCCATGAAGTCCCTATTGCTCGCCTTTTACTTCAGCTGCATCTTTCTGCTAACCGGATGTGAGAACAACGCTGGACAGGAAACCAGACAGCTGTATCTGGTGCCGTACCCGCAAAATGTCTCCTTTGGATCTGGTTACGGTTTCGATGTAAGCAGTATAGCGCTTGGAGTGCTCCCGAATGCTGGAACTCCCGGACTAGTTAGCTATCTGCGCTCGGAACTGGATGTACTTGTGCCAGGTGCGGTTATCTCGGCTGAGACCTTAAACGTCCTTTTGCACATTAACCCGGATCTGGATGTACCGTCAAAAGAAGGCTACGAAATCCGTGTTACCGACAAAGCCGCCTCACTGGTTGGCAAATCTGGACAGGGACTGTTCTACGCTGCCAATACTTTCGCGCAGCTCGCTCACCAGGCGCACCAGTCCGATGGAAAAATACCAGCGGTCACGATTACTGATTCTCCCCGTTTTCCATACCGCGGCCTGCACCTTGATGTTGGTCGGCACATGTTTCCGGTCGAGTTTATCAAAAAGTATATCGACAACCTGGCTCGACTGAAGCTGAACACCTTTCACTGGCACCTGACAGAAGACCAGGGGTGGCGCATCGAAATAAAGAAGTATCCCAAGCTCACCGAAGTGGGATCAAAAAGAAAAGAAACGATCCTGGAACGAAACTTCGATCCGTACATCGGGGATGGTACTCCTTATGGAGGCTATTATACGCGGGACGAAATCAGAGAAGTTGTTGCGCATGCGCAGAGCCGATTCGTTACGATCATTCCTGAGATAGAAATGCCCGGCCATTCGACTGCCGCGATTGCTTCATATCCGGAGCTCGGTTGCACAGGTGAACAACTGGAGGTCGAGTCGGTCTGGGGTGTGCACGAACAGGGTGTGTATTGTCCAACCGAAGAAACGTTTTCCTTCCTAGAGGATGTGCTCGCCGAAGTCATCGACTTATTCCCCGGCGAATACATCCACATCGGAGGGGATGAGGCGCCGAAAACAGTCTGGGAGAATAGCCCGATTGCGCAGGACGTAATTGCTCGAGAGGGTCTTGCCGATGAGCACGAATTGCAGAGCTACTTCATCAAAAGGATAGAGGATTTTCTGATTAGCAAAGGTCGACGGCTTATAGGTTGGGATGAAATACTTGAGGGCGGGCTCGCACCAGAGGCAACGGTAATGTCGTGGCGCGGTGTAAAGGGAGGCATTGAGGCGGCACATCAGGGCCACGAAGTAATTATGACACCAACCACCCACCTTTATTTCGATTACTACCAGGGCGAGCCGGAGTCGGAGCCGTTGGCGATAGGTGGCGATCTTCCACTGGAGAAGGTCTATTCGTTCGAACCAATCCCGGAAGAGCTCGCGGGGGATGCGGAAAAATTGGTGCTGGGAGCGCAGGGAAATGTGTGGACCGAGTACATGAAAACCTCAGACCACGTGGAGTACATGGCCTTCCCCAGAGCATGTGCACTTGCCGAGGTTGTTTGGACACCCAAAGACCGACGGAACTGGGCTGACTTTCGTTACCGGATGGAGATGCACCAGGATAGACTCGCGCTTTTCGGAGTCAATGCCAGAAAACTGGACTAGCTGTCTACAGCGGATCGTTGGACCCCTATGGCATTGCAAACGTTTCGACCATCTGATATGATCGCGCCGGTTTAGGATCTTCCTGCCTGAGTGGCGTGATGTGACCTCGCGAAAAAATTACAACCGGTAACAGTTCGGCTGGAGTCACTGTCGGACCCGCTTCCGGATCAACGTGATCTACTGACTGCACGGCGTATAACGGCTCGTCACTGCTGTTGGTAATGTGGTCTGACAGAATAAATCCAAATGAGAACGCCATAAGCAGGGCTGCCAGCAACATCGGGCTTGGCTTGAACAGCGACAAGATAATCTTGTTGTGCAGCTTGAGCGAGATGCGAGATGCAAGCGCTTTCTCAAGCTCGAGCCTTTCCCGGAGCTTCGATTGGAACTCATCGGAAGTACATTGCCTTCCGCTACAGCTGACAAGTAGTTGGTGGGCTTCTTTCAGCTTCCGTACATAGGCCTCGACTTCGGCATCCTGGCGGAGCCACTCTTTGAAGACCTCCTCCACATCCTCATCCATGGTGCCATCTACGTACTCGCAGATAAGCTCGTGGAATGCAGAATCAGACGGTTTTTCAGAATCGGAGTTGTAGATATTGTCCATAGGCGGTGTTTTTCTCCCAGAACAGGAGTCCACGCCTCGTAGGGTCGATACGCAGATAGATGGGTGATCGACCTCTGGACGAAACTACTAAAGCTCGTCGTGGGGCGTGTAAATATCCTTTAGCAGGGACTGCAACTTCGTTCGCCCACGATTGATCCGACTTTTTACAGTACCCATTGGAAGTCCTGTAATTTCAGCAATTTCCTCGTAGGCAAGCTGCTGGACGTCTCTCAATACGACAACTTCGCGAAATTCCTCCGGAATCTGCTTCAGAGCCTCCTGGATAAAATGATCCTGGATCATGCTCTCCGTGTGCTTGACCGGCGAAAACGTGTCATCCGGAATCTCTACTTCATACTCCTCATCGTCTCTGTTCACGGACTGCAACGAGTAGAGTCTCCTCCTCTTTCGCTTGCGGTACTCCGAACGAGCCAGGTTGCCCGCGATAGTGTAGAGCCAGGTCGAATACTTGGCAATTCGGCGATACGAATGCCGGTTTCGGTATACGCGCAGGAACGTTTCCTGAAGAAGATCCTCGCACTCCTTCATGTCACCCAAAAACCTGTAAATATAATTGGTTAGCGGGTCCTTATACCGGCTCACCAGAATATCGAATGCCTCTACCGTTCCCATCTGGAACTGAGACATCAGGTCTTCGTCACTCATCTGCAAAAGTGCGTCGTAGTGGCGATTCACGCTCTTTTTCGGTTTGGAACCTGCCGCCTTTTTGGCAACAATGGTTGTTCTCTCAACCGTCTTGGGCATATTTTTCTAACTCTTTAGGGTTTCTGATGTGCCGTTGCGAAAGCACATCAATCTTGTAAGATACTAATCTCGAACGATATTTGCTTTTACGCCCGTTTTGGGCCATTCCTCATTAGTTGTACTAAAAGCAAAGTCATTACAACGTGGGCGTTCATCTGTGATCCTCCCTTGATCTCAAACTCGGCTGCCATCAGCGCACGGAGACCTTTGCGTACCTGAACGGGCCCCATGGCCACGCACGCTTGCTGCAGCTCGGACATCTGATAGTCTTTCACCCCCAGCCTCCGGATAATTTCAGCGCGAGACATCTCGGCCTTCGGATTGGAAAACTTCACCAACTGCCAGAGCCGGACGTAGAAACGCGACAATACCGAAATGATGATCAGCGAGGCTCCGATATCATTGGATCCGCGCTGAAGCATTTTTTCTGTGATGTACATCGCTCGATCGAACTGCTGGCTTGCAACCGCCCTTTGCAGCTCAAAGACATTAATGTCTCTTGTCTGGCCTGCCACAAGTAAGACGTCCTCTTGCGTCACTTTTTTCCTCGCTCCAAGAAAGGCCGCCAATTTATCCAGCTCGGTTGATGCAACTGCCAAGTCCGACCCAACAAATTCCTTCAATGTCTGCAGCGCGCGACCGTCAATGGAGACTCCCCGCTCCTGTAAACCGTCGCGAAGCCATGGACCCATCTTGTTCGACCGTGGAGCAGAAACAGAAACGCTTGCGACAGAATTTTTTATTGCCCGATATGGATTGTGCGTGAGGTTGGGCTTCTTCCTGCAGATGAGCGCCACTACCGCATGCGGATTGGGCTTCTGCACATAGCTCGCTAACAACTCGTTGTCTTCCAATTTTTCGAAGTCCCGCACGATAACCAGCCGCCGCTCAGCCATTACCGGAAACGCACTACAAACCGCGAGCACTTGCTGCGCTGAAACCTCAGCCCCGTACAAAATATCCAGATTGAACGACCGCTCCGCCTCGCTCACGACAGACGTAATCAGCTGCTTCTGCAACCTGTCGGCCAGCAGTTGTGCGTCGCCATAAACGAAATAGACCGGTTGGAAATTTCCGGCGTTTATGCCGGCCATTGCCTGGTCGTATGATAGATTCTTTTTTGCCATCCGAAGAGTAGGGACCTTCGCACCAGCCCAGTCGGGCTTATCTAGCGAATAACGAAGAATTTCCCCCGTTATTGTTGCCGATCCTACTTATTTCGAATCCCGAGTGCCTGCTTTTTGCCGAATCCGGCAAACATTCAAAAAGCGCAACAGCAATAATGATGTGCATCGCGAGCACTGTCGCACTATCTGGGCCCCTCTTTAAATCCTATCGACCAACTCCAGGGACAATCTTAAATCCTGGCCCAAAATGATCGACTTCTCACCACCCCCCCGAGCAACAGGCATTTAGCGTATACTTCTTTCGCAGGCAAGCACTATGCATTCACCCCCAACACATCAGAAGCCAGCCGAATTAAAGAAGGCGCTGAGAGTCTCCGACGGCATCGCGCTGCTCATTGGCATCACCATCGGGTCCGGCATCTTCTCGACCCCGTCCATCATCGCCGGCTACTTCCCAACGTTCCAGGCGATTATGCTCACGTGGATTATCGTCGGAGGTTTTGTACTGATCGGCGGGCTGATCTACGCAGAGCTTGGCACCCGCTTCCCCGTCACCGGCGGCGAATACATCTACCTGTCGCGGGCATTCGGACCAACAGTAGGTTTCATCTTCGGATGGGCACAGCTTTTCATTATTCGCACAAGCCCCACAGCCGGCCTCGCGTTAATTGCTTCTGATTATCTCGGATTCTTCTTCGAGATGGATCAGACAAACAAAATGTTGGTAGCGATCGGGTTCATCGCACTGGTGGCAGCGTTCAACTACGTCGGAGTAGAGCGGGCAAGCACCTTCCAAAAAATCACGACACTCCTCAAGGTCGGCGGGCTCGTAGTCTTCGCCATCGGGGGCCTGATATTGATGCGGGGATCGGAAAGCCAGCTGATGGAAGTAGCGCCACTTGAAGGTCCTGCCACCGGGTTGTCAGCAATCGTCGCCGCATTGATGCTGATCGTCTTCACCCACACTGGCTGGGATAGGGTGGGCTATGTTGCGGGCGAAATGAAAAATCCGCGCGAGGTAATTCCAAAAAGTATGCTCGTGGGTTTGTCTATTGTTCTGATTATCTACTGGGTTACCGTCACAGTCTATCATTACGCGCTGGGCGTTGAAGCTATGCGACTTACAGCGACACCGGCCGCCGATGTCGCCCAGATAATGGTTGGACCTATTGGTGCGTCGCTCATCGCAGCGCTTGCGATCGTGTCGGCCATCAGTTCAATAAACGGAACTACCATGTCCGCCAGCCGGGTGTACTACGCCATGGCAAACGAGAAACGTTTTTTTCGCACCTTCGACTATGTGCATCCAACATTCCGCACTCCATCGCGGGCGATAATTGCACACGCGGTATGGGCCATGGTGATCCTACTCGTTCGAGGGACATTTGAGAATATCGCCGCCGGTATGGTGTTCGCAATTTTAATCTTCTACGGCCTCACCACCATCGCCCTCTTCAAATATCGTTGGGAAAATGCCGGTGAGAGCAATGCGTTCAAAATGCCCGGGTATCCCATATTACCCGCGATCTACCTTGCAGGAATAGTCTTGCTCCTAATCGCACGAGTCACCTACTACCCATCACAGTCGATGGCGGATCTTGCATACGTAGCTTCAGGGATACCGGTAGCGTGGTACTGGGTGCGGAAAAACCGGCCAGAGAGGACCGACTAGGCTGCGGCCGAACACTCGATGCGCTAGCTACTCGCGGGCGATTGGTTGAGGATCGAAATCGAGTGATTCGAAAAACTGCAGCATGTACGATTCTCCGGCGCCTTCATACGCCGCGAGAATGACAAACGTGTTACCTCGCTGGAAACCTCTCACGACGTTGTCACCTGCTAGACCGAAGGGTCCGTCAACCAGGGATTCAAAACCCCGCGTCCCGTCGAATGTTATCGCCGTTGTCGTCTCCTCATCGGGACCCCAGGTTTTTAGCAGAGACAACAGCTGCTCCTCATCCCACGGTATCTCCGTTGGTAATTGAACGCGGCCACACCACAGCGCGTAACTATTTTCGAACAGGTTAAATTCGTACTTGTTGATGAGGGCTTGTTCGGATCCAATCATCCCCCGGGAATTTGTGAAGATGGGCTGACCGGGTGCGTCAAACGCAAGTCGACAATCCTCGCTTAGATGGGATAACCAGACCGGCTCGGATGGCTCCTGGATATCTGATGGAGTATCAATATCGACACCTTGATCACCAACGCGTTTCGAACATCCGGTCACCAGCAACAATGCGACCGCAAGAGTCAACATAATCGCTCTACGCAGTTTTCCTGGATTCTGTTCGTCGCTAGTCATCGTCCCTGGTTAACTTGGGTGACTAGCTCCGGATCCCCCACCCACTGCCAAGAATTCGCTCGCCAATTGCGCGGAGCCGATCCGTATCATCCACCACATACTGGCGCAGTTTTTCGGATAAAGTAGCCTCACCTTCATTCTTGTACCAGGCAGACATATCGAGACCCCGCGCCCACTCGACAAGTGCATTGCGAGCCGCCGCCCACTGATGGAGCAATCCTTCGCACGACACTTCAGTGATCGTCTCGCTGATTTCCGGCAAATCGATGGCGTGAGATTTTATTCGAGCCCTCTCCACTTGCAGCCCGTCGAGGACCATGCGCTTGATGGATATCGAGACCCCTTCGACCTCCGATTCAATAAGCTTGGGAGGTAACAGCGACAGACTCTCCCTGAATGCGATCAGCTCTTCGGCGTGGTAGGCCAGCTGATCGATGATCATCGAGATGTCCGTCCGGTCGTCGCTCAAGCAACTAGTGGACATCGTCCAGCTGATCCTTCTTCTCTTTCATCCACGCTACAAATCCCCGGTTGCGTAAGCTATGGTGGTTGTTATCCTTGCGATAGCGCCACTCGGTCGATTCGGGTTGTGGATTTTTCACGTTCGCCAGGTAGTCTAATCGATCTCGTAACCGTTCCGCTGGTACGAGCAGCCGATCCATTCCAAAAATTGCCTCCGAACGATCTTGAAAAGTGAGGTCGTATTCCTTGGACATGATGATCGCCTCTTCCGGGCAGACCTCTTCGCAAAAACCGCAATAGATGCATCGGAGCATATTGATCTCAAACCACTTGGGTTCTCTCTCTTTTGCTCCTTCGATCTCGTGGGACTGCATGGAAATTGCCATGGGCGGGCATGCCTTCGCGCAAAGATTGCAGGACACGCATCGCGGCTTACCCTCCTCTTCAACGAGAACCGGGCGACCCCGGTATCCATCTGGGGGAATCCATTGCTCGTCGGGATACTCAAACGTATACGATGGCTCCTTCACCATTTTGCGGAAAGAATAGCCAAGGCCTTTGAAAACTTCGGGCAAGAAAAGTCGCTCCCAGAAGTTGAGCTTTCTCTCGTTCTTCGGGCTTGTGTTCTTGGGTATCCCTGGCATTACACTTCAGAAAATGTGACGGATTGGAGGCACGAAGATACTAAAGCGAACGGGCGACTGCTACTTCTTGCGGAACGAAATGGTAACCGGAACACCCGTGAACGGATACTTCTCTCGAATTTTATTTTCCAGGTATCGCCTGTAGGATTCCTGGATTCCCTGCGGATAGTTGCAGAAGAATGCAAACACAGGCGGCGCCGTTTTCACTTGGGAGACGTATTTGATCTTGACGTGCCGGTCGCGATAACTCGGCGGATGATGAGCTTCGAAAGCAGCCTGCATTAGTTCGTTGAGCTCGGAAGTCGGGACCCGGTACTCGCGCCAGTGTTGCACGTCCAGCGCAGTGTCGAGCACGGTGTTGATTCTCTTTTTCGTAAGCGCCGAGATAAACAGGATCGGAATGTAGTTCATTGTCCGCAGTCGCTCCCTAATCGCCCGGGCCATATCCCTCGCAGTATTGGATTCCTTCTCCAGAGCATCCCACTTGTTGACGGCAATGATCATCCCTTTGTTAAGCTCCTCGGCACGCTTCAGGACTTTGATGTCTTGAGACTCCAGGCCCGTCTCGGCATCCAGCAACAAAACCGCAACCCGACATGATTCGATCGCGCGTTGCGTTCGAAGGAGAGAATAGAATTCGACGTTCTCTCTAACGCGACTCTTTCTTCTCAGGCCAGCCGTATCTACAAGCGTGATTGCTTTGCCGTGATACGTTATGTGGGCGTCAATACTGTCTCTTGTCGTTCCACTTTCGTCATTTACGATTGAACGCTCCTCGCCCAGGAAAGCATTTGTCAGTGATGATTTTCCAACATTCGGCCTGCCTACGATTGCCAAACGCAGCGCATCTGGCGCGGCGACTTCCTCTTCGCCCGATGGCAGGATCGCGACAACCGCATCAAGGAGGTCTCCGGTTCCGGTTCCGTTGACGGATGAAATGGGATAGACATCCCCAAGCCCAAATTCGTAAAACTCACTTGCCCCCCATCCTATTTTCGGATTGTCGGATTTGTTGGCAACGATGAAAGTTGGTTTTGCCGTCTTGCGTAGCAGCTCGGCAACCTGGAGGTCGAGATCCGTAATGCCCGTCAGTACATCGACCATGAACAGAATTACATCCGCCTCGACTACGGCGATCCGGACCTGCTCGGTAATGGAGGCTTGCACCGGTTCGGATGAGTTCTCGACGTATCCACCCGTGTCGACGACGGAAAAAGTTCTTCCATTCCATTCACCCTCCCCGTACACGCGATCGCGCGTAACGCCGGGTTCATCATGGACAATGGATTTCCGACTTTCGGTCAGTCGGTTGAAGAATGTAGACTTGCCGACATTTGGCCTCCCCACAATTGCTACCAGAGGCATCTACAATCTGTCTTTGCGTTCCAGGTACAGTGCGCGAAAAAGCATATAGGCCGCTTCAGCAGTTTCCATGGTAAACCAGTAGTTCACTCCTGCGCCAACTGCGGCTCCCGCGATGGGTACCACCTGGGCGAGCTTTTTCCCAAGTACACTTTTGATTATTTCGCGCGGCGCATGTCGGGTTTGTTCACTGAAGGCGCTTCGCAGTTTTCCCTTATACTCGAGGTCATTCGCAAATGCCGCACCCGCGACACTAATTTCACGCAGCGCATCAGCCTTGGCCGTGCGCCCACGGGAGGTTGCGACGTTGAAAATCGAAAGAACCAACGGCTGAAACTCCTGTCCGGTAACATCGAACCCATACGCTGCGCCTATTTGTTGGATCAAGCGTAGGTTGATAGTAAATAGAAGGGGGATGTCGGCAGCGATAAGTGCGATACCTCCAAGTCCTGTACCCCCGCCCTCTACCGCAGCAAGAATCGCATTCTGACTGAACAAGCTCTTTGCCAACTCGTCGAGTTCTTCGAGCGAGTGATCTCTCAAATCTTCCAGATCCTCAACCTCGATCCCGAGAGAAACGGCCTTGTCGACAAGGTCGTTTGGATCATGCGTCCATTCGGAGGCATTGTTGAGCAGAGATAGAAATTGCGTGACCAGATAATCCGCCTGCTCCTCTCCGTCGGGGCTAACAATTTTGTCCACGACCCAATCGACTGGCTGCATTGCCCAGTTGATGACTACGGACACCAGCGAGCCGTCATCCTTCTGCCACTTCTCGATTTCTCGCTGGACTCCCCTTTCGTACGAAGTTAGTTTCATTTCATTCTCCTGTGGAGCGTGAAGTTACGGCAGGCGGGTACCAAAAAAAATGTCGCCCCGAGGACCGAGGCGACATTAGAATCTGCGCGTGAAAACCCTACTTCATGAGTTGGTATTTCTTCAACAGCCGATACATCGTCGCCCGGCCGATGCCAAGCTCAACCGCCGCTCTGTCAACATTTCCCTCGCAGAGGCGGTATGCTCGTTCGATCGCCTGCCTTTTCAGGTCTTCGAGCGACATGATCTCGTCTCCGTCTCGACCAAGTGTAACTCCCCCGAGACGAATTTCTGAAGGGTCGTAGTCCTGTGTACTGTCGCTGGCCATTTCGGGTTGCACCGCATGGAAGCGGCCTTCGGATGCATCCGCCAACGTCACTCTTTCATTCCACGGAGAAATACCGCTCGGTTTGTTGATCATCAGGTCGCTTGCAGAGATATCATCGCTATCGGAAATAAGAATGGATCGCTCAACTGCGCTCTTGAGCTCACGGACATTCCCCGGCCACGAGTACTCCATAATCGCGCGCCTGGCTTCTCCGGAAAGTCGCTTGGCTGCAAACTCCGGGTGGTCACTCATGTAGTCTTTCAGGAAATGGTTTGCCAATCGAACGATGTCATCCGCACGTTCGCGAAGAGGTGGTAAAACTATTGGGAACTGATACAAACGATAGTACAGGTCCTCTCTGAATTTACCCTGCTCGATTAACTTCACGACGTCCTTGTTCGTCGCAGAAATTACTCGGGCGTCAAACTTGATTGTCTCGTTTCCACCGACCCTGGTGATCTCAAACGACTGCAACGCGCGAAGCAATTTTGCCTGCAGGTCTAGATCGAGTTCACCGATTTCGTCGAGAAATATGGTTCCGCCGTCGGCCTGCTCGAACTTCCCGATCTTGCGAGCGTGGGCACCGGTAAACGACCCTTTCTCGTGACCAAAAAATTCGCTCTCCATGAGCTCACGCGGAATAGCGGCGCAGTTGACCACGACGAACGGACCTTTCTTACGGTCGGATCCATAGTGAATAGCTTTTGCAACCAGCTCTTTTCCGGTCCCGCTCTCACCAACAATAGCTACGGTTAGATCGCCCCGCAGCGCCTTTTCCATTGTCTTGTAGACAGAGCGCATTGCGTTGCTCTCGCCAACTATTCCGCCGATGCTGTATTTCTTTTTCACAACACCGCGAAGGTTGTCGAGCTCACGTGACATTCGCTCTTTCTCTACGATGTTCCGCACAACGGAGTCGAGCTTCACCATGTCGTCCTGACCCTTGGTGATGTAATCGATCGCACCTTTCTGCATTGCTGTTACTGCAGTGTCAATGACACCTTGTGCCGAAACCATTACAACGGGTACGGACTCGTACTTTTCCTTGATGATTTCCAGCGTCTTCATGCCACCGATTCCCGGCATCATGATATCGAGCAGCACCAGGCTGGGCTGTTCGTTCATTTGCTCAAGAGCTTCCTCTCCACTTCCAAAGACGGCTACGTCAAGATCAGGATTCTTGCCCAGGCGATAGCTTAGTAGCCGGGAATAGTGCTGGTCGTCATCGACAACGAAAACCTTGAATTTCATTTTACTCCAACTGGATGGCAGCAACACGGAGTACGTATCACTTTGAGAATCTCCCAGCTGGTTTCGGCCGAAGTGGCTCAGTCTTAAGACCATGCCCCACTCGGATCAGGCGATTAGGAAAGAATAAAGAGGCCTAGTAGACCCGCGGCAAAGCAGTAAAACGCAAAATATTGGAGTTTGCCTCTCCGGACGACATCGAGCAGCAACTTGATGGCAATAACCCCTGAAATGTAGGCGACCAATGTGCCAACAACGATGGGTACCGCTCCAATGCTAAGTCCACCTGAGAAGGCATCCAGACTTTTCAAAAGAGTGGCACCGAGCACCACCGGGAGCAACATCAGAAAAGAGAAGTTGGCCGCACGCTCCGGCTCCACATTCATGTAAAGCGCCGAACAAATGGTAGAACCGGATCTGGAGATTCCCGGAATCATCGCTGCAGATTGGGCGATCCCCATGAATAGCGCCTTCACCGGGGTTAACTTTCCGGACGGATTCTTCCGCAATACGGTTAGCAACAACAACAGTCCTGTTACCAACAGCATCCCGCAAACAAACTTGGGATCAGAAAACTTCGACTCCAGAAAATCAGAAAACAGTATGTACACAATCCCGGTGGGGATAAGCGTAATTAAGATGAACAAGGCATGACGAAAGGGCTCTGAACTCGAGTAGCTTTGGCTGATCGTTGTCGGTGACGCAATCGCTTTAAAAAACTCGCGGATCAGTGCGAGGATGTCACGCCAGTAGATGGTGATAATGCTTAGCACAGTACCAAAGTGAACGAAAATCTCGAAGGCGACGTTGTCGGACGCGGCTGTCTCAACGCCGAGCAGGTACTTGGCCAGAACAAGGTGACCCGAGGAAGAGACAGGCAGGAACTCTGTTAGTCCTTGAATCAACCCAAGCAGCGCAGCATGCCAAATACTCATTCTTTCTCTGTTGGAAGTCCGGGCTCCACGAGCAACACGTCTTCGTTAGTTACAATTGCCTGGCCGGGATTCCCGCGACGGGCTTTGCGAACGTATTTCTTCTGGGTCACAATCACTGGTGCCAACTTACTCCCTTTTGCTTTGCTGTAATACGCTGCGATACGGGCAGCGCCCTCGATCGCGGCTGGTTGCGGTTTCTTATTTTTGTCCTTCACTACCAGGACTACATGCGAACCTGGAAAACCCCGTGCGTGGAACCAATAGTCATGCGGTGAGGCATGCTTGAAAGTAAGTTCATCGTTTTGGCGAGAATTCTTCCCGACCAGTATAGTATACCCTTCCACCTCAAACCTTCGATAGGGCAAGGTGTTTTCTTCGGTCGACTTCGGGAATAACCGGTCCAGCGTCGATTCGTTCGTGGCTTCAAACTGCTTCAGCATTTCGATAGTATCAACCTGTTCCAATTCCTCAATGAGCGTTTGCGTTTCTTCCAAGTGGCGTTCCAGGTCAACTGACCGGGAGGTACCCTCTTCCAGCGCCCCTTTAACTTTGTTGGACTTTTGATAATACCTCTGTGCATTTTCCAGGATCGACAGCTTGGGATCAAGTGGAATGTCTTCCTCGCCAGACCCAAAGAGATCCTGCACAATCAATCGCGTCTTGCCCCGCTCACTTAAGCTTGATTGCGCCATCAAGAGGTGACCCCACTTCTCGAAAATCTCCGCTCGATCTTTCTTTGCAAGCTGTGCGCGGATTCCCTCCAAAGACTTGCCCAACCTGTCTGCCCGCTTCTTAAGCGGCTTCGACAGGGCATCCCGCCTAACCTCAAACCGGGCGCGGTCAAACCCCCGCACATAGTGTTCGCGACACAACTCGTCGACAGTGTCAAACGTCCGGCGCTCTTCAGCCCCGAGGTGTCGCATCTCGATAGTCGATACGGTAGTCACGGGCGATGTCATGTACATGCGCGCGGAACCGTTTTTACTCTCCTCGACTATGGAGTTGGCCTCACGCAGCAAAAGCTCAGACAAGGGTGGCGCCTCCCCGTTGGTTTTTATCTCTTCGGCAAACCGATGCTCGAGCTCTGAAAGCATAGTCTGTGAGAACGCAACAAACTTTTTCCTCAGAGTACCCGTGAGCTGAGAGCCCTGCCACTCCTGGAGGTTGAGCTCCGCAGTGCCCGAAGGCCACCGGGCCTGGCGGAACTCTGGTAGTGACTCTCCGATGAACCGCCGGTGGTAACCAAAGGCGTCTTCGATAAGGCCGCCGGTCGCGAGGAGAACACTCCCGGTGTTTCCAAAACAGACGATGATTAGCTCGCTCCCGTTGTCTAACCGACATGCCAATGCGCGATCTCCATTCACGCACGTGACACTGGTGATTTTCTTCCCGTGGCATGCAGGGAGGAGGTCCGTCACATTTTTGCGAGGTTTACCAACGCGGTTGGATCTGAACAAATATCGAAGCGGGCCCTTCGTGCCAACCCGCAGCGCTGACAACGAGTCACCGGAGCAAACTATAGTTAGCTCATCCGCTTGCTGGGAATAGATGTCTGAAATTTCTGCATTCCGCAGAAGGGCATCCCACTCTGTGGCTAATCGTTCGAGCAGAAAGGTGGTGTCGGTCACGCGGAAGTTTTCGCTGGAGCAATGCGCGACTCAACGACGATGGACAGGACCCAGATGAGCGCCCATCCGGCAGCCAGGAGGTACTCTTTACCAAACAGCAGCAGCGCGACGTTCGCCCCATAAAGCAGGTGGTAAACAACCGCTGGCACTCCGGATACCGCTTTCCTCATTTTGGGCACACTCCGCGCACCAGCAACAGCGATGAGCTTCAACGCAACCATTAGCGGCGTATAAATGAGAATAACCCACCGGGCCCACTCTGCACCAGTGATTACCATCGTAATGATGACCCCGAGGATAATCAGGTCCAGTATGATCGATTTGATCCAGCTCACTTAGGGCTTCTCCGAGTTAGTTGATTTCGCTGATGAGCCTATCGAACGCCTTGTCAGCAATTTTCTCTGCAAGTTTGTCCGACAGCTCCTCCTCCATTTCCTGGATCTGCTCGTCAAGCTCAAGCTCGTCGAAGAGATCACGGTCCCTGCTCGACAGATCGAGATCTCGGTAGTCGCCATTGTACGCGCCTCTCTCAAGTTTGCGAGATACCTTCTCCTTCGCGCTCCCGTTGTACAGCGACTTACGCGACCGGACATCAAACACGCGGTAGTCCATCTCTGCGTTCAACTCCAGGGTGTATGTTTTGAAAATGTAGGTAGTGTCCTGCGGATTCCGGCCTTTTGTCCGGGCTTTGCGGGTGCGTTCGCGCACTCTTTTCTCCTCGCCGCGGTACTCGACAATCTCACCGCTGATTACAAAATCGGCATCCATGTCCCGTCCGATCGCAATCGCCTCTGACCGGTCTATCACTCGCGAGCTGCTCGAGACCATCCGCCGTACCACCCGGCGAACTTCGGTAGGGTCCGCATAGGCGATGAATGGTGGCGGATCAGACCAATAGTCCAGTGTGAGCCTGTCGTTCAAATCTTCCAGGAGAAACCGTGGCGCATTCCTGCTTACTTCCTCCGTTTGTCGGAATGGGAGAAAAACGACATTGCGTGTTCCCTCATAGAGGGCGAGGTCCTGAATTTCTACTGCCTCTATTCCCAACGGACTCTCTATGCCAGCAAGCTCTATTGCATTTGCCGCCCTCTCGAAAGCAGCCCTATAATGGCCGGCATCGATTTCGTCTCTACTCCAGCGTACAAATATGCGCGCCTTTGCTTCTTCGAATTCCTCATACTCGTTGTCGGAAACGCTCGGTAACGTCTGTGCTTCCTCATACGCCTGCAATGCCGCATCGTAGTTGCCGTCGGCGAGGAATCGCTCAGCCTCTAGTA
Source organism: Rhodothermales bacterium (assembly GCA_965224105.1). GTDB lineage: Bacteria > Bacteroidota > Rhodothermia > Rhodothermales > JABDKH01 > CBDCYH01. The sequence continues at coordinate 560,320 of CBDCYH010000002.1, forward strand.
CCAGCTCCCGCACTGCACTTTCACTCAGGTCCCTGCGTCTCTCCGTATATCCTTCAGGTAATTCGAGGACGACACCAACGTCCTGGCTCCGTCGAGCAAACGCCTCCATCGAATTCAACGACTCGACAGCACGGAGATAATCACTGCTTCGTTCGTATTGGACTGACTCGTCCTGATAGTCATCAATCACAAACGGACCGGCTATCCGGAGCCTGTCGCTTGCCTCCACGTAATCCCGATCCTTCTGAAGAATCTTGATGTACAAATCGCAGGCCTCTGCGTACCGCCGCTCTTCCTCAAGTTTGTTGGCCTTCTCAAACCGTTTTGCGGTGCTTGCACATCCAGCGGTGGTAAGAAGAATGGCGACGATTACCAAATAGGAAAGTCGGAACATGGGATTTTGCGGCGATTGGTAAACTTTCAGGAATTTAATGCTGCTGCGACAGAGTCTGAAATAATATTGATCGATTTATCGAGGATATCGAACGGGATATTCAGCGGCGGCGCAATCCGGATTAGAGAATTGGAGTGAAGCGTCCACCCCAGAAGCACATCGTTTGCAAGACATCGCTCAACCACCTCTTGCGCGAGATCCGATGACGCCAGCTCCAATCCAAGCATCGCTCCGACCCCTCTAACCTCTATAATCCCCTCGCCGGTTAGCCCACGACGCACGCGTGTTTCGATTTCTGGAGCTCTGCCTGGCAGGTCCGTTTTTTGCAACACGCGCAGCGCTGCAAGTCCAGCCGCGCACGAGACGGGGTGCCCCCCAAACGTTGTAACATGATTCAGTGGAGGATCGTGCCGGAGACTACGCATTGTTTTTTCGCTCGCCACAAAACCACCAAGCGGCATCCCACCTCCCATCGCCTTAGCCAGACAAAGAATGTCTGGCTGCGTTCCAAAATAGTCGAAAGCAAACATTTTGCCGGTGCGGCCAAAACCCGTTTGGATCTCATCATAAATAAGCAGCGCACCAACTTCACTGCACCTCGCCCTGAGAGCGCGATGCCACGCCGCATCAGGAACGATCACACCACCTTCACCCTGTATGGGTTCAACAATAACACATGCAGCATCCGCCGAGACCTCCGACAACGCCGACAAATCTCCAAACGGTACAAACGTAACGTCACTCAAGAGTGGCTCAAACGGATCACGATACACCTGGCGGCCGGTAACCGACAACGATCCATGTGTGTCTCCATGGTACGAGTTGTGAAACGACACAAGACCCGACCGACCTGTATACTTTTTCGCAAGCTTCAAAGCCCCTTCGACCGCCTCCGTCCCGGACGACGTAAAGAACACCCGATCGAGACCATCTGGAAGACATGCGGTCAGTTCTTTTGCAAGTATGGCCTGGGGCTCCAGGACAAATTCGCCGTAGACCATCACATGTAAATGTTTGTCTACCTGTCGTTTGATGGCCTCGATTACTGCCGGGTGCCCATGCCCGAGACTGGACACGGCGATACCACTTATGAGGTCTACCACTCTTCGACCATCCTTCAGCACAATGTGGGACCCGCTGGCATAGTCGACTGTCAGCGCAATCGGGTGGTCACTCGTCCATGCCAGTGATTCCGTAAATCCCGACAGGGCTGCTTGGTATTCCGGGTTGTCTTCGTCCGACATTGCTACGGGATAGTAGTGCTGGGCAGCCTGGAACTTACGCCTGGAAGGGCGTGATGACCAAGTCGGTCGGGGTACACTCTGCGGGTTGGAGCAAAAGAAAAGCGTGCGCGTACGTATGGCGCTACGAACTTCTACCCGTCCCATCATGTCAATTATAGATACGTTCTCTCAGCGTCTGTTCTTCCATCTGATTGAAAGCTTTCCGGGTTCTCGCGACTACGGTCGCACGGAGCTTACGCAACTCCCTTATGCTGTTGGCCATAACCTCAGTCGCAAGTTGGAGCGCCAGGCTCTTCACGAATTCGACACATCGACGCTTAGCAATTCGCGCTGGTACAATTTCGAAGAACCGGAGGTCCAACGCGCGCGCGAGGTGCTACGCCTTGCTCTAGTGCAGCACGCCCGTTTCCCGAAGGACACATGGGAAGAAGAACTCCGCCTGTCGGCCGACGCTATCACCAGATTTGCCCTCTCTCCGATCGCCACATTATCCTCAAGGCTTTCACACGCATCTTTCGAGGATGCTGGCCAGGATGCACTCATCAACGAGGTCAAAAACTATTCGGCGTACCCGCTCTTTCTAAATGAGACGGAGTCGTGGATCCGCGGCGGACACATTCGAAGTTGGACCGTCGATTATCCTAAACTCATAAGAGAAGAAATCGCGTCGTGGGCGTCGCACAATTCGCCGAACGACTGGACTGTACTTGTCCGACCGCTCTACGACCTGGCGGACGAAATGGGCGACGCGGAAATAGATATTCACTTGATTGAATACCTGTTCGACGACCTCGGGCTGACTTCCTATTTCGAGCGAATCAAGCGACATGCCGCGATGAACAATCTTACGAAGATAGACATTGACGGCTACGTTGATGCACTCGCTGAATCCATCCCCGAGGCTGAGGAGGAATTTGCATTCCCGAACATCAACAATGAATCGGCAGACATCGGGCAGGTCGACGAAGCCAAAGCAGACGCTACCCGTGTTGCAACCGAAGCACCTGATCTATTCGCGCAGGTTGAACTCGACGACACCTCCGAGCCCGAATTGGAAGTCCAGTTAGAAGAAGAACCCGCACTCGAGGCGCGGGCTGAAGAGCAACCTGTACCCGCCCCGGCCGCAGATAGAGATCCTGCTGAACCCGAGCCAATCTGGAAAAAATTCCAGGAAAAACTAAACGCTCCGCTTGCCAGAACGACCGCAGAAAAAAAGCCACAGCAAACAGCCAGCGAATTCGCGCAGAAGGAACCCGAACTGTCAAACGACGAAAAGCTCAACAACCCACTGTGGGAAACATTCCGGGATGATTCTGAAAAAGTCAAGGCGGAGGTTTTATTGGAGGCCGCACAGGACAACTATCTGATGGGGTCGCTTGAGCAAACAACAAGATCACGTTTTGTAGACGAACTCTTCAACGGCGAGGAGAAGGAATTCACGACCGTCGTTCAGAAACTCAACGAGGTATCCACGTGGAACGAGGCTTCCCAAATTATTGCTGATGAGATCTTCCGGAAAAACCGAGTCAATATTTACAGCGAAGCAGCAGTTGATTTCACAAACATCATTGAGAAACGACTCAGGAAGTAAGTCCAGCCCCACGTATGAACACACTTGAAGACCTCCACGAGGATCTCGAAAGCCGGCGCCAGGAAGCCCTGCAGGGTGGCGGCGAGGCTCGAATAAAAAGGCAGCACGAAAAAGGCAAGCTCACGGCTAGAGAGAGAATTGAAATCCTTCTGGATGAGGGCACGTTTCAAGAGCTCGGAATCTTCGTCCGCCACCAGTCCCACGACTTTGGTCTGGAAGAAAACCGCCCGTACACCGATGGTGTCGTGACTGGATTCGGAACCATTGCTGGACGTCCGGTATACGTCTTCAGCCAGGATTTTTCCATATTCGGAGGATCACTTGGCCTTGCACATGCAGAGAAAATCCTGAAAGTGATGAAGCTTGCGCTGGAGAATGGGGCTCCGCTAATTGGTCTAAACGATTCCGGAGGCGCTCGCATCCAGGAAGGCGTAGTATCCCTTGGCGGTTACGCAGATATTTTTTACCAAAACACGCGAGCCTCGGGGGTCATACCGCAGATCTCAGCCATCATGGGGCCATGCGCCGGTGGTGCCGTCTACAGTCCAGCCATCACGGACTTTATTCTGATGGTTCAGGGCACGGCCTACATGTTTGTCACCGGACCGGATGTCGTGAAAACAGTAACACAGGAAGAGGTCACGCACGAGGAACTTGGTGGTGCCGACACTCACGCCACCAAGTCAGGCGTCTCGCACATCAGTTGCGCAAATGATGTTGAATGTCTCCTCAACATCAGAAAGATTCTCTCATATCTCCCGCAGAATTGCGAGGAGCTCCCTCCAACCATCGAGCCGGCCGCCCCCGATTCAACTATTTCATCAGATATAAATTCTCTCGTCCCAGAGAATCCCAACAAACCGTATGACATGCACGATGTTATCGCGGGAATTGTTGACCAGGATTCGTTCTTCGAAATCCACGCTGGATTTGCAGAAAATATTATTGTCGGATTTGCGCGATTGAACGGTGAAAGCGTGGGAGTTGTCGCCAACCAACCGCAGGTGTTGGCCGGCGTACTGGATATTGAATCGAGCGTCAAAGGAGCGCGCTTCGTTCGGACATGTGACGCATTTAATGTACCGTTAATCGTTTTCGAGGACGTGCCCGGTTTTTTGCCTGGGACGGAGCAGGAATGGCACGGCGTTATCCGAAACGGTGCAAAACTATTGTACGCGTTCTGCGAAGCTACTGTACCGCGGATTACTGTCATTACCAGAAAGGCGTACGGTGGTGCCTATGACGTTATGAATTCAAAACACATTGGTGGTGATCTGAATTTTGCCTGGCCCACTGCGGAGATTGCCGTGATGGGGCCGCAGGGTGCTGTGGAAATTGTTTACCGACGACAGCTCTCGGAGGCAGATGATCCGCAGGGTCTGAAGGATACGTTTACCGAGCAGTACCGGGAGAAATTTGCGAACCCTTACGTAGCTGCGGAACGTGGATACATTGATGACGTCATCTTGCCAAGCCAGACTCGCGAACGACTCATAAAGGGTTTCGCGATGTTAAAAAACAAGGCTGTCAAGAACCCTCGGAAAAAGCACGGCAATATCCCGCTTTAGGCCAGGACCAACTCTGTACGCCTGCTACTTGGACAGGCGCGCTTTGAGGTATTCCCGTCGCATCACGGCGATGGCGTTAATGGAAATTCCTTTCGGGCATACCGCCTCACACTCACCGTGATTTGAGCAGTCTCCGAATCCTTCCTCCTCCATTTGATCCACCATATTCAATACACGGGCTTTGCGCTCGGGAGAACCCTGTGGAAGCAAATTCAGGTGTGCAATCTTCGCCCCAGTGAAAAGCGATGCTGAGGCGTTCGGACACGCAGCAACGCAGGCCCCGCATCCGATACACGTCGCAAAGTCAAAAACCTCATCTGACAAGTCTTTGGCGACCGGGATGGCGTTTGCATCCTGGGCGCTGCCTGTTTTTGCTGAGATGAACCCACCCGCGGCCATTATTCGGTCGAACGGTGTTCGGTCAACCACCAGATCTCTAATCACAGGGAACGCCTTTGCACGCCACGGCTCCACGGTAATCGTGTCACCATCATTGTACAATCGCATGTGCAACTGGCAGGTCGCGGTGCGCTTGTGCGGCCCATGCGCAATCCCGTTAACGACCACCCCACAGGACCCACAAATACCTTCCCGACAGTCGTGATCAAACTCCACCGGGATCTCACCTCGCTGCGTAAGCTGTTCGTTCAGCACATCCAGAAGCTCGAGAAAAGACATGTCCGGATTTACATTCCGTACACTGTAATCTACGTACCGCCCCCCGTCGTCCGGACCGGACTGTCTCCAGATCTTGAGGTGTATGGTCATGTTCTTTGATGACATCCCTTTCCTATTTGTAACTACGTGTAGTTAGTTTCACGTTTTCAAACTCCAGCACTTCTTTATGCAAGACAGCATCTGAGGGGTCGCCCTTGGACTCCCACGCCGAGACGTACGTATAATTCTCATCATCCCTTGCAGCTTCGCCTTCGGCGCTAACGTATTCCTCGCGGAAGTGCCCCCCACAAGATTCGTTTCTTTCCTTCGCGTCGATCGCCATCAGCTCTCCCAACTCCAGAAAGTCTGCGATACGCCCGGCAAACTCCAGGCTCTTGTTGAGTGTATTTTTCTCTCCCGGCACAATGGCGTTCTCCCAAAAGTCCTTCCGCAGTGAGCTTATGCGTTCCACCGCGGTACTCAATCCTTCGGCAGTTCGAGACATCCCAACGAAATCCCACATCAGATGACCGAGGTCCCGGTGATATTCGGTAATGGTTTTATTGCCGTTCAGTGAAAGCAGCCGTTTGATACGATCTGATGCTTCACTTGAGGCCTGGCTGAACGCGGAATGATTCTCATCAGAAAAACCACCCGGCTCGTTTGCCAGATAGTTGCCGAGCGTGTAGGGGATAACGAAGTATCCATCGGATAACCCCTGCATCAGGGCACTGGCACCCAAACGGTTGGCACCGTGATCGGAGAAATTCGCTTCCCCGAGAACGAACAATCCAGGGATCGTGCTTTGCAGCTCGTAGTCAACCCACAGTCCGCCCATGGTGTAGTGCACCGCTGGATATATTCGCATGGGCACTTCGTACGGATTCTCATCGGTGATGCGCTGATACATTTCGAACAGGTTTCCGTAGCGCTCGCTAATGGCTTCTTTCCCGAGCCTGTTGATGGCATCCCGGAAGTCCAGATAAACTGCAAGCTGTGTTGCGCCCACTCCCCGACCCTGATCACACACGGTCTTCGCAGCCCGCGAGGCCACGTCCCGTGGGACGAGATTGCCAAAACTCGGATACCGCCTCTCGAGATAGTAGTCGCGATCCTCGTCAGGGATCTGGCTCGGAGGTCTTTCGTCTGATGAATCCTTTGGAACCCACACACGCCCATCATTACGCAGGCTCTCGCTCATCAGCGTTAGCTTGGATTGATAGTCTCCGGAGACTGGAATACATGTAGGGTGTATCTGTGTAAAGCAAGGATTGGCGAAGTAAGCCCCACGCTTGTGACACCGCCAGGCTGCAGTGACGTTGGAGTTCTTTGCATTCGTCGACAGATAGTAAACGTTACCATAGCCGCCGGTGCACAGAAGAACGGCGTCGCCCGTATGCTTTTCGAGCTCGCCGGTAACAAGATTCCGGGTTATAATTCCTTTCGCCTTTCCATCTACAACCACGAGATCGAGCATTTCCTGCCGCGAGAACTGATCGATATTACCAAGCCCTATTTGCTTACTCATGGCTGAGTAAGCGCCAAGGAGCAGTTGTTGGCCCGTCTGACCGCGTGCGTAGAACGTTCTCGAAACCTGGGCACCACCGAAGGATCGGTTCGCCAGGAGTCCGCCGTACTCGCGAGCGAAGGGTACCCCTTGCGCAGTCGCCTGATCAATAATATTGTTGCTTACCTGCGCCAGCCTGTAGACGTTGGCTTCGCGCGACCGGTAGTCGCCGCCCTTGATGGTGTCGTAGAACAATCGCCAAATCGTGTCCCCGTCGTTGGGATAATTCTTGGCTGCGTTAATTCCTCCCTGCGCGGCTATGCTATGGGCGCGCCTGGGTGAGTCTTGTATGCAGAAGCTCTTAACATGATAACCCAACTCGGCCAGTGTAGCTGCGGCCGAGCCACCAGCCAGCCCCGTGCCAACGACTAGGACAGTGTACTTTCTTTTGTTCGCCGGGTTAACAAGCTTGATCGTATTCTTGTAGTTGTCCCACTTCTCTTTCAGCGGGCCAGCAGGAATTTTCGAGTCGAGTGTCATTATCCTGCTCCTCCGTTAAAGTAGATCCACAGCGGTAATACTATAAATCCGACAGTTATCAGGATTGCTATGATCGCCGCAACTGTATATATAAGTGGTGACCACTTGGGTTTGATCGCGCCAAGGGATTGAAGAGCGCTCCACACACCGTGCCGCAGGTGGAACGCCAACAACAGCATGACCGCCACGTAACCGAAAGCCCATGGTGCGTGCGAAAACTTCTCGGTCATCAGTCGTTTCAGGTCCCGCATTTCTGTCCCTTCAATCGTAACCGTGTACCCCTCCGCCATGCCGGGACCGAATTTGAACGACCAGAGGTGCACCACAAGAAAAATTAGGAGTACTATCCCTGTGATGATCATCGTGCGTGAGCTTAGCGATTGCTTGCTCTCGCCTCCGGCCGAGGCATACTCCAGATAGTCGACTGGCCGGGCGGCCCGCTTCTTTAGGTAGATGTTAATTCCAATTATCGCGTGAAGAATGAAAAACGCGAGCAGCCCGATCTCAACGATGTAGAGCAGAATGCCAAGGCTCTCCAATTTGTGCGTGTACAAATTGTAGGCGTCTTCGTTGGGGCTCAGATACTGCAGATTGCCGAGCATGTGCATCAACACAAAAAAAACCAGCCCAAGGCCGGTGATTCCTGTTAGGGTTTTCCGCAGTACCGGAGAGGTGAAAAACGACCTCCGCTTAGAGTTGTCCATGACTTCTTACGCAGCAGTTTCGAAACGCATGTGGCAAAATATACATTCAAAAAAGTCTTATTTCCTGTGGGTATTAACCTTAAGCCCGCGTGGGCCAACATACTCTGCGCGTGGCCGGATTAACCGGTTCGCTTTCCACTGTTCAATCAGATGAGCGGTCCAGCCGGAAATCCTGCTGGCTGCGAAGATGGGCGTGTAGAGATCGGAATCGATCCCGAGCATGTAGTAAACGGACGCGCTAAAAAAGTCGACGTTCGGGTAAAGACCCTTTTCCTTTTCCATCGTGTCCATTATCTCCACTCCGAGTTCGTACCATTTGGTCGAGCCCTTTTCTCGGCCGACACTCTCGACCATTTCTCTGAGGATAACTGCACGTGGGTCAATAGTTTTGTACACCCGGTGGCCGAAACCCATTATCCGCTCTTTTTTCTGGAGTTTGTCTTTGATAACCTCCGTCGCGGATCGGCCTGAACGGTCTATTTCGAGTAGGAGCTTCATCACCTCGATGTTGGCCCCTCCGTGGAGCGGCCCCTTAAGGGCACCAATAGCTCCGGCAACGGCCGAGTACATATCCGACAGCGTTGCCCCAATGACACGGGCAGCGAAGGTGGACGCATTCAATCCGTGCTCGGCATGCAGGACCAGGCAAACGTCGAACGTCTTTTCCGCCGCTGCCCCGGGCTCCTCGCCGTTGAGCATGTACAAAAAGTCGAAGGCGGTGCTACCGCGACGCTGGGGAGGAATCATCTCTAGTCCCTTGCGCACTCTATCGAATGAAGCGATGATCGCAGGGATTCTTGAGGTTAGGCGAATCGCCTTGCGATAGTTCGCCTCAGGTGACGGGTCATCCGCCTCAGAATCGTAATGAGCAAGAGCCGATACGCATGTTCGCAGGGCGGCCATCGGAGAAGCGTCTTCCGGACAGCTGTTGATAATGTCCACCACCATTGGCGGGAGCAGGCGCTCTGCCTGGAGTTGCTGGTTAAGGGTCTGCAACTCGGCCGCAGTTGGCAGGGAGCCGTTCCATAGCAGATAAGCGACTTCTTCGAAAGAAGTGTTTTGGGCCAGATCGTGGATATCGTACCCAGTGTAGATTAGCTCCCCAACCTTTCCGTCAATAAACGACAGCTGAGTATCGAGGGCGACCACCCCCTCGAGCCCGCGCGCTTTGATGGTTTCCGGTTTGTCTGTGCTCATTCGTCGCTATTCTACCGGGCCTAGAATAAGAGGCGATGTTCTTTATTGAAAGAGTCTTCACGGTGATCCAGCCAATCTTCGGCAATTATCCTGCATCGAGGGATCAAATTATCCGTCTAAACCATTAAGTTGCTTCCAGCATGAATCGGCCAGGATTGCGACAGATCCGCCGATTCTGTTCTGGCAGAATACTTGCGATAGCGGCCAGTGGTATTCGATTGAGGCGTTCAGCCATCAAACGATTGCTAAAGCCAAACAGGCTGCACTAGTTGCAGAATTGCCAGAACGGCTTGATTGTATCGAAAAAGAATGAAAGAGCGGCGAGTTGCCGCAAAGGGGTGCTTCGAGGGGCCAGCCGATGAGACTGCGCGAACGCGCGGTGGCCGGGCAATATTTTCCCTCCAAACCTCTTCACCGTTAAAAAATATTTTACGCAATCTCCGGATTAGACGTCCACCTGCTCTGAATTGAATTGGAAAGAGCAACGGGTGTAGCCTATGGGCTCGCAATCATCATATATCACCCGAACAATTGCCCACCCGACAACCTCGGGCGGCACTTCCAGATCTCGTCAATCTCCCGGAGCCCCTGCGTGCATTAAACTACCATATGGGCAAAGAAATAATTGTCAACGCGCAACCAGACCAGACGCGCATCGCCATCGTCGAGAACAAAGAACTGGTCGAACTCTACATTGAAAACCCGGGAAACGAAAGAACGCTAGGAGATATCTACCTCGGAAAAGTCCGCCGAATCATGCCGTCTATTCAGGCGGTCTTCGTCGATATCGGACAGAAATCCGACGCCTTCCTGCACTTCTCGGACATCGCAAACAACATTCAGGAAATTTCCGACCTCCTCGCGCTGGATAAGCCAAACGTGGGGGACGTGAAGCTCCCGGATGATACATCCAAGCCGGGAAGACGAAAGCGACCGCTGAAAACAACCAGCAAGGATGCAATCGTAGAGGAAGACGAGGCGATCGACGACGACGAATCGGGACCACCACGAAGAGATTACGAACCCTATCGACCAGAGAAATATCTGAAAGCCGACAAGCCGCTTCTCGTGAAAATCGTGAAGGAGCCTATCTCGGCGAAAGGCAGCAGGATATCTACAGATATCTCGCTGGCAGGACGTTTCCTGGTCCTGGTCCCACTCGCAAACTACGTAGCCGTTTCCAAGAAAATCGTTTCGTTCAAAGAAAGACGCCGGCTCCGCACTCTAGCGAAGAGCCTCCTCCCCGAAGGATTCGGACTTATCGTTAGAACAGTCGCGGAAAACAAGAACGCAAAAATTCTCGATACCGATCTTCGATTACTGGTCGACAAGTGGAGGAAGATTGAAAAGAAACTCGGTGAGAACGTAAAACCTCCCTCCCTTCTGCACGAGGACGTCAACATGGTCTCATCAGTAATCCGAGACCTGTTCTCCGATGATTTTGATCGTGTTGTGATTGATGATCCACGCGTTTACAGGAATATCAAAGGTTACGTTCAGGCCGTGGCGCCGCAGCTGTCGAACTCTATCCGATTACACCGCGGGAAAGAGTCGGTCTTTAAGGCATCCCGAATTGACAAATCTGTTGCGCAAGCGTTTCAGAGCCGCGTTAACCTACCCTCCGGTGGGTATATCTATATCGAGCATACGGAAGCGATGCACGTGGTCGACGTCAACTCCGGCCGAGCGGGTCGGGGATTGTCGCAAGAGCAAAACTCGCTGCGTGTAAACCTCGAGGCGGCCAGAGTAGTTGCCCAGCAACTTCGACTGAGAGACCTCGGAGGAATCATTGTTGTCGACTTTATCGATCTCCGGGACGATCGCAACAGACGGAAAGTATATGAGGAGTTGAAAAAGAACTTCCGTAAAGATCGGGCCGTCACCAAGGTACTGCCCATGAGCGACTTTGGCCTACTGCAGATTACCCGCCAGAGACTTCGACCAAGTATCACAACACAGATCTCACACGACGACTCCGAGCCAACTCCAACCGAAGCAACCCCCGTCGAAGCATCGACGAAAAAAAGGAAACAGGAGAAACACAAAAAAGTGTCGGCCCCTGAGATGGTTGAAAAACTTGAACGCTGGCTCCTTAGATACAAGAAGGACGGCAACAAGCAGCCCCTTATTCTCCGCGTGCACCCGTTCACTGCCGCGTTCCTGAGAAAGGGTCACCCGAGTCAGACCACTAAGTGGTTTTTCAAGCACCGCGTCCGAATCAAACTGGAAGAGGATGATGGGCTTCACCCCGGACAGTACAGATTCTTTGACGCCAAGTCCGGAAAAAACCTCTCGCGTGGAAGGTCGAGACACGCGTTCAAGAAAAAGAACGCCAAAAAGACGGGCGATCAAAAACAAGCACCCAAAAAGAAATACACAAACTCCGATTCAGGTCGCAACGGATCGGGCTCAAGAAAATCTACCGTAAGTCAAAAGGTTTCAGAAAGCGTTTAGCATTCGACTCGTATGAAAACAGATGACCTGATCAAGGAGCTGATCGAAGCAGCCGAGCAGCTTGGTCTTGATGTACGCTCCGAGAGGGGCAGTTTCCGTGGAGGGCTGTGTACCGTTGGCGACCGGCCCGTGGTTGTTCTCAACAAACGGCAGCCTCTGGAAACGAACATTGCGATCCTCGCAGAAGTCCTCAAGGAGCAAGAGCTGGAGTCGGTATTCTTAAAACCGGCTGTTCGGACAGCTCTCGAAAATTCTTGGTCGACCCATCCGGACCCGGAATCATTCGACGTGGAATGAAAGGTCGAGCGACACTGCTCGGCACAGGGACATCGACTGGAATCCCAATAATCGGTTGCGAATGTCCGGTCTGCACCTCATCAGACCCACATGACAAACGAACCCGATGCTCTTGCCTAATTGAGGCTGGAGACATTACCGTACTGGTCGACGCGGGTCCCGACCTCCGGCAACAAGCGCTCGACAACAACATGAAAAAGATGGACGCCGTTCTTTTTAGCCATCATCATTTCGACCACGTCGCCGGAATTGATGATCTGCGACCGTTCTTTTTCGACAACTCTAATCCGATTCCGTGCTTCGCGGACCCTCCAACCGCCAACGTCCTCAGGACGATGTTTTCGTACATCTTTGAAGACGGCACCTACCCGGGTGTACCGAAACTGAAGCTGCACATGATCGAGGAAGCTGTGCTGGATATTAAAAGTCGATACGGCAACAGCGCGACACTGGCTGTTACCCCGGTCCCGCTCTATCATGGAAAACTCCCAATCCTGGGTTTTCGTGTAGGCAATTTTGCATACCTCACCGACACAAACGGTATTCCCGACGCCAGTCTCAAACTCCTTGGAGATCTCGATACGCTCGTGTTGGACGGTCTTCGCCCATTCCCCCACCTTGCCCATTTTTCGATACCTGAAGCGATTGACGCAGCACGAGAAATCGGCGCACGACAAACGTATCTTGTCCACATGAGTCATCATGTTAGTCACGCCGAGGTGAACGCCGCATTGCCCTTCGGTATCTCGCTCGCATACGATGGACTCCAAATCGAATTTGAGTGCTAAAGTGAACATCCTCATCATCAATGGTCCCAATCTCAACCTGCTGGGAAAGCGAGATCCCAACCATTATGGCAGCACGACACTTGCTGAAATCGAAGAGGCACTGGTAACCGAGTTCGCGCATTCAACATTATCATTCTTCCAGAGCAACATTGAGGGCGAAATTGTCGAGGCGCTCCAAGGTGCTGATGAGAAAAATCTGGATGGCATCATACTTAACGCAGGCGGATATACACATACGTCTGTGGCGATCCGGGATGCGATAGATGCAATCGCAACCCCCGTTGTGGAAGTGCACCTTTCCAATACTGCCGCCCGGGAAGACTTCCGACAGACCTCACTTATCGCTCCCGTCTGCGTAGGCTCTATCGCCGGTTTTGGAAAGTGGAGTTACTCGCTGGCGGTCCAGGCACTGAACCTCATCGCCAACCGCTAACGCCACATGTCGTTCGCGTCGCGCATCAGAACACTTGCATCCGAAACCGCCGTCTACGGGATTTCCTCCGTCGCTGGCAGGCTCATCAACTTCCTGCTCTTCCCGTTCTACTCCAACATCTTTGCACCGGAGACGTGGGGGATCGCAAGCGTGATCTACGCATCCTTCATCTTCTTCAACATCGTCTTCCAGTACGGAATGGAAGCCGCTTATCTCAAGTTTGCCAGTGAAGGCGAAGCGGAAGAGAAGCATTCTGTTTTTTCAACTGGACTGATTTCGCTCGCTAGTACATCCGCCGTACTTGTAGCACTGCTCCTGCTTACGCGCCAACCGATTGGTAATCTGCTCTCTGTTCCGACGTCTGCAACTTACCTCTTCTTCTATGTTGCGGCAATTTTGTTTGTGGACACTCTGAACGTCGTCCCGTTTGCTGAACTGAGGCTCAGCAACAGACCATGGACGTTCGCTGGCATCAAGATCGTCAACGTGGTTATCAACGTTGCACTTAATCTGTATCTCATTCTCGTTGTTGGTCTGGGAATCGAAGCGATTTTCATTGCGAACCTCTGCGCCTCGTTGTCATCGACTTTGCTGCTCTCACCCACTATTTTTTCCTGGCTCAGACCGCGTTTCGATACAGGGCTCTGGCACAAAATGCTGGCCTTCGGCCTCCCATTCATCCCGGGGGGTCTTGGGTATGCAGTGGCGGATAGAATAAACGTCGTGTTCTTGGGCAAGATGGATCCCGACAAAATTACTTCGCTTTACGGCCATGCCACCGACTTGTCCTCTTTGTCTGATGAGAGTCTGGGCACGTTTGTGCTCGGAGTTTTTGGTGGCGCAGCCAAGTTCGGAGTTTTCATGGCGCTTGTTGTCCAAATGTTTCGATATGCCTGGCAGCCCTTCTTCCTTCAGCATGCGAAAGATGATGATGCCCGGGCACTATTCTCAAGGGTCTTCACCTTGTTTGTGGCTGGCGGGTTATTCGTATTCCTGGCGGTTAGCTTTTTTACCAGGGAGATCGCCTCGCTCCCGCTTCCCGGAGATCGCTACCTCATAGCTCCAAGATATTGGGTTGGACTTGGCATCGTCCCTGTGATCCTGATGGGTTATCTCTTTCAAGGTCTGTACTACAATTTCTCTGTCGGACCCTATATCGAGAAAAAAACTCGCTACTTTGCGCATTGTGCGATTGCCGGAGCGATCGTCGCCGTGGCCATCAACGCGCTGTTCGTACCCCAGTATGGGATGATCGCCGCGGCCTGGGCTACGACAGCAGCGTACGGAACGATGGCCGGTGTTCTCTTTTTCTTGAGCAAAAGGTTTTATCCCATCGCCTATGATTGGGGTCACGTCTCCGCGTTGGCGATTCTCGCTATCGGGTTGTTCGCACTTTGGGCCACCAACACGGTGCCCCAGGTCTGGTGGGTCGAGTCTCTCCTGCTGCTGGCTTTCCTGGGGTTCGGGGTTGGGATGGGGCTGAAGCTTATTCCGCGCCCGCGGATTTGACCTCATCAACGAGGATGTGAGCATAACGTGCACCATTCCACTCCTCGCTGTACAACTCGCCGGAAACGCGGTAATTATCTGCGTAGGCAAACGCCGGAGCCTCGCCCTCGAACTTCAGTACGTACTCGTTCCGATCGCTCGTAACCAGCACCAAGGCCTCAAACGGAACGTTTCCGCGCGTTGACACCTGACCGACCACCTCAATTGCGTGCCCAACGATCGCGTTGGCACTATATCTGTTTGACGAATCAGGAGCGGGTGTACATACGCTAGCGAGCTGTGACGAGCCTGCCAGAAGTAATACTGTAATATATCGTGTACAAATCGCTCTCATCGTTAGTCGGATTTCATTTATTGGGCAAAACGAAGGGCACTAGGAACTGCAAATGGGGCTGCTGATGTATCTTGGTGACAAATCTGCCTCATTCCAGGCTCTTAACTGTGTTTGCTAAGATGACGATTGTTCTTATATAACGCAATTCATCCACTACCCATTGCCTCCATCATGAAGAAGCTCATTTTACTGGTCCCTGCGATTCTGTTATTTGTCCCGTTGGCGTTCGGGCAAAAGGCAATGGAGATGAACGATGCTCCAATGGTAATTCGCCATGGGACGTTGGAGCTGCTTGAATCCGCTTCAGGCAAGCAGGCTCTCGAAGATTATCACCGGATGAAAAGGTCTGGCCAGCTGCTGCAGCAAGCACGCAAGAGAGTTGACGAGGTTGGCGATACCGTCACGTTTACAATTTTCAATTTTAGCAGCTCGACCAATGAGAACCACCCCTTCGTTCTCAAACGGAAACTCCCCCTCTTCCAGGTCTGGGTTGAAGTCGCCGAGTTGAACAACTCCAATGTTACGGAGGCTTCAATTGACGCGTTGCTCAATCCTCTCGGTGTCTCCACACCACCAAAAAGCTACAATTCGTCAAAAGGGATTATCGAAAACAACAACGATGTTTTTGGCGCTCCGCCAAATGTCGACGGCGACGGTCTACTTGATGTGTTCTTGCTGGACGTTCGAGATGACTACAACGGCAGCAACGGATTTGTCGCCGGGTATTTTTCGCCCCAAGATCTGACCGGACAGAATAATCGCGACATTATTTATATAGACACCAACCCAGGCTTCAGCCGAGGGACGGACAAGGTAGCGCAGACGTTGGCGCACGAGTATCAGCATCTTATCCATGCCGAATACGATATCTCCGAGGAGACGTTTGTGAATGAAGGTCAATCCGAGTGGGCTGAGGTGATGAACGGGTACGACGGTCGAAACATCGGATATCTTAACGATGTGAGCGAGCATGCGACAGACTTGTACACCTGGCGATCTTCCAATCCATTCTTTGACTATCAAAGGGGCAAGCTCCTGACAACCTACCTTGCCGAACAGAATGGCGTTCTCACTGCAGGATCAATAACACGCGCGCCTCAGAAAGCCAGTGCCGGTTATCGATCGGTGCTTGGAAGCGAACCGTTTAAAACCGCTCTCGCCGATTTCCATACCGCAAATTTTGTCAACGACACATCCATAGATGCTGCATATGGCCATACGCACGGGACACACACCTCCCTGAGCACGCCATCGGATTACCAGGTTGATGGGCGCACGACTGATGAAACATCCACGACCAATGTAACCCTCGCCAAGGGCGGTGCCTACTACGCTACGTGGGACAACGTGGCCGACCTCACCGTCAACGTAGCGTCAACAAGCACGCGGCTGGTGATTCGCGTTGTGTCAACGATTAACGGAACCACAACGGTGAGCGAAGTAAGCGCCGGTTCGCACGTGTTCAGTGAGGAGGGAGACTACACATTTATTTTTGTTGACACCAACCCCAGCGGTTTTGATGATGTGACACTCACCTATGATGCATCATGGGCTGTCAGCGGTGGAGAGTTGATTTCCGAGAAGGTTCAGTTTGACAATGGGCAACTTGGAGCGACTCCGTTCTCATTCGGCAGTTCTGGGGAAGGCCGCATCGCGACTATTTTTGAGGTTCCGTTTGGTTCGGTCGCGACCCTGGACAAGGTTGAAATATCTCCGGCATTTTTTAGCTATTTCTCAAATTCGGGAGTTCCGGAAACAGCCCCGAGAGATCTTGCTCTCAAAGTCTGGTCGGTTGTCAACAGCGAACCCGCAGTCGAGCTATACTCGAAGGACCTTGTTGATCCGCGCGGCTCGACGGCACTCTTCCAAACACTGGAATTCTTCGAGGTCGATTTGTCGGATGATGCGTTGACCCTCACCGGCCTGCCAGACAGCATCGCCATCGGGTATGCAGAAATCGGCACGGACAACAATTACTTTGTCGTTGCCGCCGTTGATTACACTGACGGTAACGTCTCGATGTTCTCGCAGAACTCGACGTCAGCATGGGTTGACCTGTACGACACCACACTTAACGGCGGTGAATCGCTCGACGGGCACGCGGTACCTGTGCGGCCAACCTTCCTGCTCCCGCGATGGACCGGAGTCGACGACGGAGAGGGAAGTGAGCTACCTACTATTGCTGCGCTCGATCAAAACTATCCGAATCCGTTCAACCCGGCGACAACTATCAGCTTCTCTATTCCCACTGCAGGGCATGTGAACTTAGTCGTTTACGATGTTCTCGGACGCGAGGTCGAGACGCTCGTGTCTGGACCAAGAGCGGCAGGTACGCACGAAGTTGTTTTTGATGCGCAGTCATTCTCAAGCGGAACATACCTTTACAGGTTAGAGACTGCTACAACTTCTTTGACCCGAACAATGCTCTTGCTTAAGTAGCATCCTTTCTACTTCCTACGCAATAATAGGCCGCTCAATGCGGCCTTTTCTTTTTTTGGAAATTCATTGTCATGCTGTCTCGCACGTGTTATTATCCGGTCCGAATTTCCGCCGCCATGTCTCGAATTATTAATACTGGTGATACCGCTGCGAAGCGACGCAACGCAGCGATGCGATCCTGTGCAGAAGTGATTCGATTGATGGCCACGCAAAGCGACTGGACGGACGAGTCAAAGGATATGGCGGCATTCATAGTTCACAACCTCCGCGTCGTCAACACCACCATCGAAGAAAGCGCCCAGGCATGGGACGACAAGAACTACTGGAAAAAAGCCGAGGGTCTGCGCGAAAAATGGAGGTGGACACGAGTGTATGCGGACAAACTGGAAAAACTTCTCCTTAACCGACAGTGGGATCTGATTCCAGAGATATTAATCACGCTAATCCCTAAATTTGGTCACATCAAGATTGCCGCCACGAGTAGAGATTCCGATTGGTGGTGCGGGGCATATAGCTCGCTCATAAACAAGAAAAAAGATGCACATGAATCAGCTTGAAACGGTTTGCACCGGCTCAATACTTGTTGCATCCCCAGCGATAAAGGACCCAAACTTCAAGCGAAGTGTGGTACTGGTTTGCGAACACGGCAATGAGGGTAGTTTCGGGCTTATCCTGAATCGACCAATTGAGGTCGATGGCAACCCGCTTGACGATGAACTGGAGGGATACACCAATGGACTTTCATTCGGCGGACCTCTTCAGCCTAACACTCTGCATTTCATCCACCAACTATTCGACGACCTGCCAGATGCGGAGCCGGTAACAAAAGGAATATACTGGGGTGGTGACTTCGAACGATTAAAGGCCATCGCTATGGATGGCGATGTAACCGATGCCAAGCTCAGGTTTTTCCTTGGATACGCCGGATGGAGCGCGGGCCAGCTGGAATTCGAAACTTCCCAAAATGACTGGGTCGTCGTCGCCGCAGATGAGTCCTTCGTCTTCCAAACCGATCCACGGAAACTCTGGACTACCATCATGAGTCAGCTTGGTGGCGAACACGAAATGTTGGCGCACTTCCCGGCGGATCCGAGATTGAACTAGATGTCGCCCTGCTGAGGGCGGAGGATGATTTCCTCAACAACCGTCCGGTCCGAAAGTTGATACACGTCCCACAGAGATTTTGCAATGTCTTCTGGCGGCATGAATCGCTCTTCTGGCAATTCCGTGCCAGCCCACGAATCGGTGAGGGTGGCTCCCGGAAGTAGACACGACACTCTTACGCCTGCAGCTTTAGTTTCTTCGCGGACAACTCGCGCAAGTCCCAGCAACCCGTGCTTGGCCGCGCAATAAGCAGCTCCGCCAGCGTACGGCCGAATGGAGGCCACCGATGCGATATAGAAAATGTGTCCCGACCTGCGCTCCACCATTCCCGGTAGGAATTCGCGCGTTACCGAAAATGCACTTGTTAGATTGATTTCTACCTGATTGGTAAAGTCCTGAACGCTCGTTTCAACAACGGTGCCCGGTTTAAATGCACCTGCGTTGTTGACAAGTACGTCCGGGGAGCCAACAGCGGCCCGGATCTCTGCCGCAACCTCAGCCACGCGAGCATGATCCGTTACATCGCAAGCGTGCGTGCTTGTCCGAGAGCCCGCCTTGGCGCAGGCTTCCGCCACATAATCGAGATCCGGCTGCGATCGCGCAACCAGTGCAATGTGCGATGCACCCTCACTTGCAAATTTGCGAGCAATGGCTGCACCAATCCCTCGGCTTGCACCCGTAACCACGACCACCGGACTTCCATCGTTTCTCATCAGCCCCGTCCAATCAACCGAATAAACTCCGACCGCGTGGCTTCATGCAAGAATTGGCCGCTCATCGCACTGGTTGTCGTTAACGAGTTTTGTTTCTCTGCTCCCCGCATCATCATGCACAAATGTTGCGCCTCGATTACAACACCCACGCCGATGGGTTGTAGCACATCCTCGATTGCTTCCTTGATTTGCAGGGTGAGTCGCTCCTGTACCTGCAGTCGTCTCGAAAATACCTCAACGACCCGTGGGATTTTACTCAACCCGACAATATTCCCATTCGGGATGTAGGCTACATGTGCCTTCCCAAAAAATGGAAGCATGTGGTGCTCACAAAGCGAGTACAGCTCAATGTCTTTTACAAGAATCATCTCGTTGCACTCCTCTTTGAAAATCGCACTCCGGAGTACCTCGATTGGATCCTCGTGATAACCCTTGGTCAGGAACTGATGAGCCTTGGCAACTCGGGAGGGAGTTTTTTCAAGCCCCTCTCGAGTCGGATCTTCTCCCACAAGCTGCAGAATTGTTCGGACGTTGTCCGATAGTGCGCGCGTTGTCTCCTCATCATATTGGTCGACTCGTTTGTACATGTAGATCTCTACTTTTCGCCTCGATACTCGACAGAGTTTTTATCGGTCTCTCGAAGCTCTAATGAGTATAATTTTCCGGTTGGAATGGCTCCGACCAGCTGATCCCAAATCGCAACGACAAAATTCTCGGTAGAGGGTAAAATGCCCTCCAGGAATGGGACGTCCAGGTTCAAATTCTTGTGATCCACCTTGTCTATCACCTGGGTCTTGACGATGCGGTCGAGTAAACCCAGATCTATTACGTATCCAGTCTCTGGGTCCGGACGGCCCGCGACCGTCACCGCCAGGGTGTAGTTGTGCCCATGCCAATTCGGACTGTTGCACTTGCCGAACGTCTCTCGATTCCACTCGTCAGACATTTCTGCATTGTGTAGCCTGTGGGCCGCGTTGAATTTTAGAACCCTGGTTACGTACACCATCAATTTACCATTTGAGCGACAAGGCCAATCTACCGCAAAAGGCCGAATTTGTTGGTACCTTTAGTTGTCGAGAAATTACATCGAGCGCGGAATTTGTTGCCGTTATGAGTGATAAGACTTTATTTCAGAAAATAGCCGACCGGGATATCCCTGCCGAGTTTGTATATGAGGATGATGTGTGTTTTGCGATACGCGACATCAATCCGGTAGCACCGACCCATCTCCTGGTGATCCCCCGAAAACCAATCCCCTCGCTCGACCACCTCGAAGCAGGCGATAACCTTCTGGTGGGTCACCTCTTCCTGACTGCAAAACTCGTTGCACAACAAGAAGGCCTGACCGATGGTTACCGTACGGTGTTCAACTGTGGCAGTGACGGCCAACAGACGGTGCCTCACCTGCACCTCCACGTTATTGGTGGGCGGAAAATGAGATGGCCTCCGGGTTGATGAGTGTAAAGCCGTGCATAATCGGCCTCGCGCTCGCTGCACTCGGTCTTCTTTGTGTTCCGGCTCAAGTGTTTGCACAGCACTCGGGATTCTTCCGGCACGGGCTTGCGCACGAAGTGAATCGTTACCGCTGGGATGCGGACGTAGATTTTCAGGATCGATTTGGCCAATGGGATCTACGATTTTCAAACAAGTTCCGAACGGATGGCTTCGTCCTGTTCGACAACGTTCTCTCGTTCAGGGATGAAAACAACACCCGCGCCACGGTCAGGAGAAAATTGGGAACGCGATTATGGGGGAAATCAGCCATCAGCGCTGAGTGGTTTTCGCTGGGACGCGTGCTCATACAGGAGTCGCTTGTTGGCTTGTCGGTTGTTGGTAACGATGGCTGGATGTTTGAACCGATGGTCGGATTCGCTGTCGACCAACGTCCGGGGGCATCCAGTGGAGGAACCAACGCACCACTCCGCTTCGACAGTGGTCCATCTGCTTCCCTGCTCGTGTCCTACCTCCAGCCTCAAGCAGACGACGGATCATCTCTATCGGTTAGGTCGGGCGCTGCCGTCCGCAACATTTCACCAAGACGAGGACAGGAGCTGTTCGCAACTGTGCGAGGGGTGCGAACTTTTGGCCCGGCAACCTATATCTCCGACCTTTTCTACTCCAACTACCGGCGGGACGCGTACGAGCCCGTATCATTCCTTAACCGAGACGCTGGCGCTCTGGCCGAAACGATCGAATCAACCACCAGCGACACCCTCGGCCTGAGCCTTGCTGCGACAGGAAACCTTACCAACACCCTTACGCTTGTTGGCAACGCGTCCTTCATCGCAAATAATCGATCCATCCGAAATACAGGAGATGGACCCGCCGACGTGTTGTTCTTTGCGACAGACTTCAAGAGGCGCTCGTTTGAATCGCAGGTCACGCTTACCGACGACCGTCGGTGGGCGAAAACCTACATCACTGTTTCATTCGCAGCCGAGCAGGAAGACCGCACGCTCGCGAACCGTTCAGATCTGCCAGCCATTCAGGCTAATCAGCGAATCAATCAACTCCGACAAGCAGACTACGACCGGGGAAACTTCGGGCTTGCCGGTGGAACAACACTCAGGCTGAGCCGCGCACTAGTCACCACCTCCCTGAGCGCAAGCATTCTGCGACACAACACGCCAGACGAAAACCCCGACGATCGGGACGAATCGTTAATCATCGCACGGATCGGAACGCGCATCCCCGTTGTGGAAAACGTTGTTGCCGACATTAATCTCTTTGGATCACGATACAAGACCGTCTACCTCAAAAGTCTTCGCTCGGCTGAAAACAATACGCAGCGGTCTCTCCGATTGCGCCCGGTGGTTGAATGGACTCCATCCGCGCGCACGGACATCCGGTTCGGATCGGAGGTTCGTGCAACATATACAGAAGACTTTTTCGTCCTACCCGGCAGGCGCCCGCGAGACCAGTCGGCGCGAGAGCTGCGGCACGACCTTCGCATTGCGCACCGTCTCAATAACTCGATGGAGGCAGTTGGACACACCAGCTACTCCGCCCTCCACCTTGGCAGATTCCTCGGTGATCGGTTTGCCGAAATTCCCCTCGATACCCTTAACACTGTAACCGGAAGGTTTACACTTACGGTCGGTAAGAAACTCCAATCGAAAGTGGGTATGCGCGGCTTGAACCGGAGCGACTACTCGCCGGCGCTCACACAGAGATACCCGGACCCTTCCGGCTCCAGCGGGGAGCTGACCATTACCAGACCTGGCCGCGAAACGATAATGCAAATCGGACCAACCGCTGGATTCAGCTGGAGCAACACAGGTAGATCTTTGCTAACACTCGACGGATGGCTAGCCTTCCAGCATGTATCCAGAAAGTTGTACGGTCTGGCCACTGAGCCTGATGTTCGGATAATTGAAAGAGAGGCAAGCAGAGGAACCAGGAAGACTATTCCTAACGTAACAATATCCATGACATGGTTTTTCTAGGTGATCAAGTAGTGGGTTCATGATGAACATGCCAACACCATTTCTTGTTGGCGTGACGGGTGGCATCGGAAGCGGCAAGAGCGCGGTGTGCACAATACTTGCGGACTTCGGAGCAGAGATATTTATTGCTGATGATGTGGCCAAGCACCTGATGTCAACAGACATGAGGATCCGCAGCAAGCTTATTGATGCCTTCGGTGATGAATCTTTTACCGAGACGGGCGAGTTAAATGCTCGGTACCTTGCATCGTTGGTATTCCAATCCGACGATTCGGTCGCCAACATCAACTCCATCGTGCACCCGGCTGTCCGGGAGGCCTTCCGCAAACGAGTGGAGGCCACAACCGCCCCCATCCTGGTAATCGAGTCGGCCCTGCTTGTCGATTCACCCTACCTGGAAATCCTGGACGCCATCATTGTTGTTTCGGCTGATGAGGTAATAAGAACCGAGCGCGTTGCCATTCGGGATTCGTCAGACGCCACAACAGTATCCGAGCGCATCAAACATCAACCATCGGACGAGACCTATCGGTCAATCGCCACGTTTGTCGTTGAGAATAGTGGCACACTCGCAGATCTTCGCACCAGCGTTCGGGAAATTGTTACTACTTTTCCGATACCGGGTGAACGTTTATAAACCTGATGCGGCTGGTCTACAACAAAAAGGATTTCGAAATCCGTCTAAACGGGCTCGAGCGAGTGTGGGCATTGAAGAAATCCATCACTGTTCCATACGCAAGCGTTTTGACTGTAAGCATCACAGAACCCCCAGCCATCAGGGCGTTTGGTGGGATTCGCGTTCTCGGCACGTACGTCCCCGGCTTAATTGCTGCTGGCCACTACCGCGCAAATAAACAAAACGTCTTCGTATACTCTCCGGGTTCGAAAGTGCTGCTCGACATCACTCTGCGGGAACATGAGTTTGATCGTATCGCGGTCGCAGTACGCAATGCCGAAATAGAAGCAGCTACCATCAATGAATACATCAACGAAAGGAGTCCAATAATAAGATGATCAACCAACTCCCACTGCCAATCATTCGAATCGGATTGCTTTCAGGAATCATCGTGTTTGGAGTTGTCGCTTACTTTTTGAGCGGCGACCTGGCATCACCAGATGAGCAGCTCGGTGAAATGTTGAAGCTGGTTTTTGTGGCATTGACCGCGGTAAGTTTAATTGCAAGTGCCGTGATATCGAGGAAAGTCAAGAACACGGAAGCGTCCGGGTCGCATTTCTTGCTCGCGGGATGGGCACTGGCGGAGGCGCCCGCCCTGCTTGGAGGAATAATCTGGTTGCTCACCGGACAGGCAATCTACTTCGTACTCGGAGCCATCCTGTTCGCCGTGACGATGTTTTTTATCCTGCCAATCGGAGGGGACGGTTAGAGGAGCGGCTCGAGAAACTCAAGAATCATCTTGGAGACCGGTATCGTCGTGCCCGGAGAAACTATATCGCCTGCGAGCACGTGATTCGAACCGTCTCCTGAAGTGTCGATCGGCGTGAGCATCTTGTATGCACTTCCTATTTCCGGAAACTTCTCCTCAATTTTGTCAACGCTGATCACTTCATCCAGCGCGGAGTAAACAATTTGAGTTGGAGTGACGATGGTTGAAAAATCTGATTCGTCAACAATGTCAACCAGCGTCATCATCGGAACAACAGCGGATACAGGATAAGTTGTATTCCAATATTTCTCCTGAAGGTCGTTGGCCGGTTCCCAAGATCGTGTATCGCCAACGGCCATGCGCATGATGTTCTCACCCCACGGCCACAGCGCCACCACCGCGTTCCGGTCTTTCGGAGCGTAGTTGGGCGAGATAAGGATGTTGGCTAGAATATCTGATGTGTCTGGCTGCAGGGTGAGCCAGGTGGATAAAGTCCCACCTGTGGATGTTCCAACCAGAATTACTTTTCTGCCCAACCTGCGACCAATCTGAAGTGCTTCGCGTGAATCATGAATCCAGTCTTCGACTGTTGGCTCAGCCATCGCTTCGTCTGCTCTCCCGTGCCCTTTTAGTCGGGTGTAGTACAGGTTTGCACCCAGAGAATCTGCGAGTATATCACAGAGGGGTGCAACCTCCTGACGAGTTGCCGAAAAGCCGTGGAGATAAACAATAGATACCGCGGTCTGCTCTTTACCGGGATCGGCCCACCTGATTTTCTTTTCCGCACCGACGATGATATCGGTGTATTGCGCTTCGGAAGAAGCCACATAGGTGTCCAGATCAACAGGCAAATCGATCTGGCGTAGCGCGACCTTCTTGGATGGCCGCGGTCCGGCGAGAAAAACGGCAAGGGGAACACCAATTGCCGCGAGACTGCCCAGCAATACCTTCCCTTTCACTGTCACGACCCGCTGTCCTTAACGACAACCGACGCAATTGCATTTTTGTCGAATCGCATTTTTACTTCTCCATCGACCTGGGCCAGGACGCTCTGGTCATCTACACGATTCACCGTTCCGTGGATGCCGCCAATGGTAACAATTCGGTCACCCTTCTTAACGGCCTCGATCATTTTCTTCCGTGTGTCTTCCTTTTTCTTCTGGGGTCTAATAATGAAAAAGTAGAATACGAGGAAGATTAATATGAGCGGGAGGAACATGGTAAGGGGGTTTGCTCCCGGCGCCGCTTGCGCGACAACAAAGTAACTTGGCATTGTTAGTAATCTATTATGCTGTTAGTACGTCCCAGTAGAATTTCGGCGAAAGCAGTTTTTTTCTCTCGTCGAGATCGTCAAACATGCAACCGATCACGTCTGCGATTTCATCGGAGCGCGCGGCCTTCCTCAATACAAAATCGAGCAACACCTTGCGTTGGCCAACTTTTTGGAGCAGGTAGCTCAATCTGAGTTCCGGGCGCAGAAGCTGCATGACTTCCGTTTCGTAGCCGACAAGATACTGCTTGGAAAAATCTTTCTTTTGATGAGCGCCAAATGCCCAATTTCCGGCTTTCCAGCCACTTGTCATCGCATTCCCGATGCCCTCACCTGTGAAAGGATCTATTAGCGATGCGGCATCACCAACCAACATCCAACCGTTTCCCGACATCGTTCTGGGCTTGGACCCGAGCGGTAATCCCCAGCCCTTGATCCCACCAATTTGCGTCGCGTTCTCGAATCGTTTGCTGAACCGAGGATGTTCGATCATCCGATGCAAGAGTTCCTTCAATTTAATGCCACGCTTCTTGACGATAGAGCTGAGCATCCCTATTCCAACGTTGGCCATACCGTTAGGAAGTGGAAAGATCCAGAAGTAACCGGGTATCGATTCATCGACATAGTGGATTTCAATGTTATTGAGCGGATGAAACCCCGATACATCTTTATAATATGCCCGCAGTCCGGCGACGTAGTGTTTTTCATTCAGCTGCGTCATTCCCAGCTGCTTCGCAACCACCGAGTAGGCCCCGTCAGCCCCGATCACAACTGGTGCGACGCATTCGTATTCCAGACCTGCTGAATCTTTAGCTACGACCCCTGTGACCCGGCCTTCTGATTGCACTAGCCGAACAACACAAGTCTCATCCATGACCTCCGCCCCAGCCTCTTCGGCAAAATTGAGGATGAGTTGATCAAAGATCACCCGCCGCACGACAAACCCCGGTGCCACCGGGTTATCAAGCATCTTCGTGAAGGGAATTGCAACCTCGTCCCCCGAGGGTCCACTAAACGTCGCACCCCACGAGCCGAGGCTTTCGTTCGCCACAATTGTGTCAAGCATGTCCAGCTCCCGCAGTACCTCGACACTCTTGCCGGAAATTGCGTCACCACAAATTTTGTCACGCGGAAATTTTGACTTATCCAACAGTAACGTCGACAACCCGTGTCTGGCCGCCACTGTCGCCGCGGTTGAGCCTCCAGGCCCCGCACCGACAACGATAACGTCGTATGTCCTTTGGGAATTGATCAAGCTTGTGTGTGCTCTCACGCGGGTCTACGGCTCCCGCTGGATCGGGCGAAATGCAATAAAATAAAAAAGGGCAAGCTTACCGTGTCGCGTCGCTACGACCTTCTACCGCTGCTGCCTTCCGGCCCTGACGGGATTCAAAGGGAGCTGACCGCACGGGACTTGCCCAGAGCGGACAAACGGAGAGGGTCGCCCCTGGTTCCGCCCTAGTACACTCCTATCGTGTCGACATCGACGAACGAATAATAGGAACGACCGGGCGGCTTGACAAGCTGGTGCACCTTCCCAATCACCTCCTGATGTTCTCGAAAAATCTCGGGTTTCGTTTTGATGTAGATGTGATACCTAAACTGTCTCTTCATCTTGCCAATGAAGGATGGCTGCGGTCCAAGCAGTTCCGTTTTGCATCCCGTCTGGCGAAAGGTTTCAGCCCACTCCATGGCAAAACTTCTCACTGCTGCTTCCTCCGGACCGCGAAACGCGATCGCAATCATTTTTGTGAACGGCGGATAACTTAACTGCTTTCGCACGGAGAGTACCTGCTTGGAAAAGGAATCGTAGTCGTGGCGAACCAAGTACGTAAAGATCGGGTGATCCGGATTCCTGGTTTGGATAATGACCCGGCCCGGTATTTCACTCCTCCCGCTCCTCCCAGCCACCTGCATCAGCAAGTGGAACGTCCTCTCCTCAGCTCGAAAGTCTGGTAGCAGTAAACCAACATCCGCATTCACAACACCAACGAGTGACACCCGACCAAAATCGAGTCCTTTGGCAACCATTTGAGTACCCAACAAGATGTCGGCCTCGCCATTTCCGAACTTGTCCAGGATTTCGAAATGCCCGTAGCGGCCGGACGTCGTATCCGTATCCATTCTCAAAACCCGTGCTTCCGGAATGTGGCGATGAAGATCGTCCTCGATTCGTTGGGTTCCAGAACCAAGACGAGACAGCTCCCTCGACTCACACGTTGGGCACGTCCTCGGCATGCCTGAAAAGTATCCACAATAATGGCAACGTAGAGTCTTGCGAGGGCTATGATATGTTAGGGTTACGGAACACGCCGGGCAGTACGGCGACCATCCGCAGCCCGAACAAATGACGACCGGCGAAAAGCCTCTACGATTTTGCAGGAGTACGACCTGCTCACCTCTGGCAATGGCAGCCTGCATAGCCTCTAATAGCTGCGGACTAAAATTGCCGAGCATCATCTTCTTCTTGTTCTCTACGGCCAGGTCAACCAGGCTGATGTCCGGCAAACCTGCGCGTGTGCCGGACATCTTCGGCACGCGTTTTCTCAACTGCACGTGGCTGTACTTGCCGCCGATTGCGTTCGCGAATGACTCAAGACTCGGCGTTGCGGATCCGAGTATGCAGACCGCATTGTTCCTGCTGGCACGCACAACCGCAACATCCCGGGCATTGTATCTGGGAGCCGGTTCATGTTGCTTGTATGATGTTTCGTGCTCCTCATCAACAATAATCAACCCCAGATTAGGAACAGGCGCAAATACGGCAGACCGCGGACCTATCGCGACATGCGCTCGCCCTTCCCTCAGCGCCGTCCATGCCGACACTCTCTCGCCAGCGCTCATCCGGGAGTGCATAACCGAAATCTTGTCACCAAAGTGGGCTCGGAATCTACCTACCGTCTGTGGAGTAAGCGCGATTTCCGGCACGAGGACGATCCCCTGCTTTCCGCGTTCTACGACCAGCTTCAAAGAGCGAATGTACACCTCTGTCTTCCCGCTCCCTGTCACGCCATGAAGCAATACGGTCCCATACTGTCCTGATTCGGACAGCTGCGCGATTTTGCCTAGCGCAGCATTCTGTTCGTCTGTCAACGTGATCGGAGGCTGGTTTTGTTTCTCGTCGACGAGGGCTCCTTCGAGGGCCGGTTCACGCAGCTCGGCGACAAAAATTCCTTTGTCGATTAGTGACTTGATTGTGCCGCGCCCGGCGCCGGAATCATCCATCACCTCCGACTGCCGCATCCGACCGGATCCCGAGTTCCCAAGCAGACGCTCTGCCGACTCGATCGCAGCCAACTGTTTCCGCCCCCGGATGACTTCCTTAAGAGCGGCGAGTGTGTCCGAACCCAGAAGGCCATCTTCAAAGCGTATCCACGTTTCTTGCCGGGACCGCGGTGGTCGACGACCAAGTTTCGTCATTCCGGGCGGAAGCGCCGCGCGTATGGCTTCACCCCACGAACACATGTAGTAGTCTGCTATCCACCGCGTGAGCTCAAGCAGTTCAGATGAGAGAGATGCTGATTCATCAAGGACACGCAAGATGGGCTTGACCGCACCAGGATGATCTGCTGCTTCCTGAATACCCACCGCCACACCCATCAGTCTCCGGGAGCCAAACGGCACTTCGACGCGACACCCTACCGCTACCGCACCCGATTCCTCAGATTCCCGATAGGTAAACTCGGACTGGATCGGCAGCGGAAGTGCCACTCGAACATATCGCACAGAAAAATCCCCAGATTAATGCCAGGTCGTTAGACACGCACCTCCAGGGAGCGTTTCAACGCATCGACGTTTTCGGCTACGGTGCCAGCTCCTCCAAACACTGCACTGCCTGCAACGATAACGTCCGCGCCGTGATCGACGACAGATTTAATATTGGATGGCTTCACCCCACCATCCACCTCCAGATAAGCTGTGGAGTTAATTTCATCAAGCATAGCGCGGGCGCGGGCGATCTTTTTCTTCGAGCTCTCGATGAATCTCTGGCCACCAAATCCCGGGTTGACAGACATGATCAACAAAAGATCTACCTCCGGAAGAATCTCCTGCACCGTATCGAGGCTGGTCGCCGGGTTAAGCGTTACCCCCGCCCTGCAACCAGCAGCCTTTACCTGCTGCACCACACGATGCAGGTGAGGGCAGGCCTCAACGTGCACTGTGATGATGTCCGCGCCAGCTTTGGCAAAATCGTCAACGTATCGCTCCGGCCTTTCGATCATCAGGTGGACATCCAGGATCGACCCCGTCTCCAGGCAGAGTGGTTTAAGAGCGGCCGTCACCACTGGGCCGATTGTAATGTTCGGTACAAAATGTCCATCCATCACATCCACGTGTAGCCAGGCACAACCAGCATCGATCGCCTCCCGGGCGTGCTCTTCCAAGCGGGAGAAATCCGCAGAAAGAATCGATGGTGCGATTTGTATGCTCATGGTCTTATCCTATCGCCACCATGGCGAATGCAACCAGCAGAACCCATACTAGCGAAATCGGCAGGAGATACTTCCAGCCAATCTTCATCAGCTGGCTGTATTTGAACCGGGGCAGCGTCCATCGTACCCAAATGAACAGAAATGCAAAGAATGATGCTTTCAGCAATAGCGAAAGACCCTGGAAGATGCCCAACAGCCAGCCCAATCCGTTCGACACAAAAGAATCAGCATAATAAACTTCGAACGGCAGGAGGTATCCCCCAAAGAAGAGTGTAGCGATTACGAAAGAGGCAATAAACAGGTTTACGTACTCGGCAAGGAAGAACATCCCGAATTTCATCCCAGAGTACTCGGTGTGATATCCACCAACTAATTCCTGTTCGGCCTCGGGCAGATCAAACGGAGCGCGATTCGTCTCGGCGAACGCGGTGATGATAAAGATGATCGCCCCGATGGGATTCCGAAAGACATTCCACACATGGTTCTGCCCCTCAACGATATCCACCAGGCTTAATGATCCAGTCATCAACACGACGGATACAACCGCCAAGCCCATCGACAACTCGTAGGAAATCATCTGCGCTGACGAGCGTAGGCCACCCAGGAGCGAGTATTTGCTGTTCGAGCTCCAGCCGGCCAGTGTAACTCCGTAAACCGAAATACTGGTAATCGCCAACAGGACCAACACGCCAACGTTTGGATCGGCAATTACAAACCCGCGCGCGATTGGTATTAGCCCAGCCGCGGTCATCGCGAGAACCACCATCGCCCACGGTGCGAGTGAGTGGATAAACCCGTTAGAGACGCTGGGCCTTATGTCTTCCTTGAAAACCAGTTTGACCACATCCGCAAAGGGTTGCAGTAACCCGAATGGTCCAACCCTGTTTGGCCCTGGCCGATTGTGGATGTACGCCGACACCTTCCGCTCTGCGTACACCAGGATGGACGCCGAAATCAAAAAGAAGTTGATTATCAGAAATCCGATTAAGGCGGTCGATAGAACAGTTGCTACCATGCGGGTGGGGATAAATTCAGTTAAACCGTTTGTCCGATTTCCTCGAGTCGTTTGCCCTGCAGACCCATCTCTTTGTACGAAAGACCTGCAAAGGTCTCGTACGCTCCCGCTACCTCATCCAGAATCTGCCTTGGCCCTTTCGGAAACACAAAGTCCAGACCCATTCGCTTCGCGATTGCGGGGATGATCTCCCAGCTCGGCTTGCAGTTCACAATGTTGCTGTCAGAGCTCCAGTTGTCAAATGGAGTGGCGTGCTCATCGAGCCTACTTTTGCCCATCTCCATTGCCAGCGACCGGTTGACTCCTCTGATAGCTTTTGCTGGACGGGATCGCTGGGCATGACCATCAACGTTGACAAACGTCCCGATGGTCTCGACAATCATAGCCGCAGGAAACGCAACATTAGCCGCACCCAAGGATCTGTTAGTCGTGTTGTAGTAGTGCAAGATCACATCTACTTCCGCAAGATCAGACTCACTGAGCACACCCAAATCGACCGGGTCGTCTTCAAGGACGTAAACCAGCTTGTACCCGCCCGACCGCACTTTGGCTTGAGCGTCTGTTGCGTCTATCGAATCAAAACCGAGGCGGCGACATCCCTCCGTGTTGGGAGCCTTGTCATCTGTCATCAACCATCCATCACCCGCACCGGCAACAACATGACTGATAAAAACCGGTGTTGGGGCGCCCGTCGCGGCTGCCAATTTCGACAGCAGATAGTTGTCTTCCACAGATGCGTTTGGCGATCCGATAAATAGAATCTCGGGGCCGTCGTACTTCTGCAGGAGTTGGACCGCAGCAGAAAAGGCACTGTCCCAATCGACATCCACGCCGCCGACAGATGCTGCGTTTGGCCGGTTCTCATTAAACTTGCGGTAGTCGAGCCGGTCTTCGTCTGCCAACCAGTATTTGTTCACTTCAAGATTCGTTCGGGCAGAGATTTTTTTAATCTGATTCTCTTTGACCCAATAGTAGCAGTTGGATCCTTTACCGTTGGATGTAGTGATCGACGGAGTGTTGCTCATCTCCCAGGCGCGCGCGCTAAACCTGAAATCAGTAGAAGTAAGTGCACCAACTGGACAAATGTCGATCACATTCATGGAATAGGGCTCATCAAAGTCAATGCCCGGCGGAGTAATCGGATAGTTCCGCACCCCGCGTTCTACGATGGTAAGCTGGTTGGATCCAGACACCTCTTCGGTAAAGCGAACGCAGCGTGTGCAGTTGATGCATCGTTCGGCATCCAGCGTGACCCTGGGACCAAGTTGAATATGCTTGGGCTTGGTCACTTTCTTGAACTCGAAGCGCGACCCCTCCGGCCCATACTTGTAGGCCTGGTTTTGGAGCGGGCAGTTGCCAGCCTGGTCGCATATCGGACAATCGAGCGGGTGGTTGATCAACAAAAACTCGAGCGTATCCTTCTGGGCGCGCGCGACGGTTTCGTCCGTCCGGTGTGTGTGCACAACCATCCCGTCCGTGATATCCATCGAACAACCCGTTTGCAACTTAGGGAAGTAGCGTATTACGGGATTCCCGTTCTCATCCAGCTGCACCTTGCGCGTCTCCCTGTCTACCGCCGGCGTACCGACCTTTACCAGGCACTGGCGACAGTTGGCCGGAATCGACATCTCGGGGTGGTAACAAAAGTGGGGTACGTCAATACCTCTGTCCAGGCAGAACTGCAGAAGCTTCGGACGCCCCTCAAACTCCAACGCGATGTTATCAATTGTTACCGTAGGCATGCGAATGTCATTCGGGTTAGAGCACCTGGATCCCAGACGCGACCATTTGTAATTCTGACTTGGAACCCGGATCCACAACGGTTTCGCCAGCATCCTCAGCCAGGTGCTGACTCATCTCGCTGTCGACCAGTGTTGAAAACAGGACACCGTCGGCGACGACCGTTTCGCCGTTAATCGTTGTTGGCACAGTGTAAACATATTCTCCGTGGTCATCGCGAGGTACTTTTATGCGGATACTAACCGGTGACCCGGTGTCCAGAGCGAGCCAACAGCCTCGTTTCTCACAAACTGAAACAACCCGACCTTTGATCGCGATGTGTTCGCCGACATAAGACTCTCCGGTCTTTGCGACCTTCTTTGCCGGTATCGGGATAAGACTATTGTCTGATGTCCCGTACACCTCTTTTGCAGTAACTGTTTGCTGCTCCTCTTCCGCACAACCGAACGCCAACAACGCAACAATAAGTGTCAAGAATATGGTTCTGATTCTCATCTGTCTAACTAACTGTCAAGTAACGGGAACTAGCGACGGTTTACATTTTGCCTCAAACTCATCCCTGAATCTGTCGATGGTATAGCGCACCGGCCAGGCGGCAGCGTCCGCGAGCGCGCACACTGTACGACCTTCCATCTGTGCGCAGAGGTCTATCAACAAGTCCAGATCTTTCAGATTACCATCGCCCTCGTCGATGCGGGTCACGATATCCTCCAGCCAGCCTGTCCCCTCTCTGCATGGCGTGCATTGTCCGCAGCTCTCGTGGTGGTAAAAGTGTGTTACTCGTCGGAGCCATTTGACCATGTCGGTGGTCTCATCCATGATGAGCATCCCACCTGTACCAAGCATCGAGCCCGCTTCGCGAAGAGAATCGACATCCATTGTCACGCCGTCGATCATGTCGGCGCGGAGTGGGGGAGTTGAACTCCCACCGGGTACCACGGCTTTCAGCTTTTTGCCTCCGCGTACACCCTTGGCAACGTTCTCGATCAGATCTGTGATCAGCATCCCCGTCGGGTATTCGTATACGCCCGGGCGGTTGACGTGGCCCGATATGCCGTACAAAATTGGACCTGGCTGGGTAGGGGCACCAAAGCTCGAGTACCACTCGCCACCTTTGTTGATGATCAGCGGCACACACGCGAGGGTTTCAACGTTGTTGATCGTTGTCGGCTGATTCCAACATCCTTGCTGAGCAGGAAACGGGGGTTTGATACGCGGATATGCGCGCTTCCCTTCCAACGACTCCATCAGCGAAGTTTCTTCGCCGCAGATGTAGGCACCGGCACCCTTGTGGATCACAATGTCAATGGAGACGTCGGTCCCCATGATGTTTTTCCCCACGTAGCCTTTGCGATACGCCTTTGCGAGCTCGGCCTCCATGTGGGCAATCCAGTCGGCGTACTCACCGCGCACATACAAAAAGCAAGTACCGGCAGACATCGCGTAGCATGCAATCAGGATGCCCTCGAAAACAAGATGCGGATTGTACTCCAGGAGTTGACGATCTTTGAACGTGCCCGGCTCACTCTCGTCACCGTTGCAGCAAAGATATCTCGGTCGATCATCTACGGGCGGCATGAAACTCCATTTCAAACCGGTCGGAAAACAAGCTCCGCCACGACCCCTCAAACTGCTTGTCTTGACTTCGGCAGTAACTTTTGCCGGATCCCAATCTCCAGAGGTCAGGACATCGCGTAGCGCCTTGTACCCATCGTGATCTTCGTACACGTCTAACCTGTGGAGGTCCTTAACCGGTGGAAGCAATACTCTTTTGTATGATCTCCAGTCCCCTGCTTTGCTTTGTCCGTTTGGCACTGCCTGCATACGCCTAGTCGTAGTATTCCGCCTGGTACGGCGTTGAATATTCTTCGGTTGATTCGACGTCTGTTCGCCGGTTGCCACCCATCTCATCCTCATCCTGCGGTAACGTGACCGAGGTGAATTTCGGCATGCGACCTGCTCTCAGCTCGTCCAGGATGCCGTCCAGCTTATCTTTTGTGAGGTGATGCACGTACGGGCCGTTTGTGATCTGTGCCATCGGCGCGGAGCCGCAAGCACCCAAACACTCGACACCTTTAACCGTGAACATCCCATCCGCGCTTGTTTCCCCGTCGTGAATGCCAAGCTTGTCTTCGAGGTGATGCAGCATGTCAAACCCACCACACAGGCCGCATGAAAAACAGGTACACACGTCGATCACGTATTTGCCCTGCTTCTCCTTGTAATATTGCGTATAGAATGTCGCAACGCCGTAAGCGATGGAGTACGGAATCCCAATTGTGTTGGCGCACAGTTGAAGGACCTCAGGTGCGAGGTAGCCGAATTTCTCTTGTGCCACCCAGAGTGTTCGCATGATGGCGCCCTGCGCTTTCGGATACTGTTTTACGTATCCATCGATGCGCTCCTTCTCGTCGGGAGTAAACACAAGCTCTTCGTCGGAGAACACCCTGTCCGGGTATCGGTCCATCAGCTCAACAACATGTCGATTACCGGACATACTACTTATCTGCCTCGCCCATTACAGGATCAATCGTTCCAATTAGTACCACCATGTCACCCATGGCAGCGCCTTCCATCATATGCTCCAGACCCTGGAGGTTGGTGAAGCTGGGAGAATTCATGCGGCAGCGCCAGGGATTCCCGGTGCCATCACTCTGCAAGAAAAAACCGAGCTCACCTTTGGGGGCTTCGATTGCGTGGTATGACTCCGCTCCTCGCGGTGGAGTGAGCCCAACCGATGTGTACATGAAATCATGGATCATGCCTTCCATCGAATAATAAACCTCGTCCTTGGATGTGTACGAATGCTTGGCATTATCCGAACGGATCGGCCCTTCCTTCAAGTTGTCCAGACACTGCCGGATAATCGTTACGCTCTCTTTCATTTCTTCCATTCGGATGAAATATCTCGCCAGCGCGTCACCTTCGGAGCGGACAGGTATCACAAAATCGACGTCGTTGTATTTGAGGTAAGGCTCAAAACGACGGATGTCATACGCCACACCGGAGCCCCGAAGGTTCGGGCCGGTCATACCAAGCTCCACAACCTCCTCTGCAGTCAGATGGCCGACACCCTCGTTCCGGTCTATCCAGATCCTGTTTCGGTTAAGCAGCTTCTGCCAACCTGTAACGGCGTCCGGGAATTTGTCCGCGAAGTCTTTGATCAGCACAAGTGCTTCCGGGGTCACATCAGATGCAAGCCCCCCTATCCGACTATGCGAAACAGTAAACCGGGCACCCGCGACGTGATCGAAAATTTTGTAGATGTCTTCGCGGAATTGGAACGCCCACAGAAACACTGACACCGCGCCGGCATCCATAAGGCCCACGCCCATCCACAGAAGGTGAGCGGAAATCCGCGCCAGTTCGCACATCATCATCCGCACCCACTGCGCGCGGTCTGGCACCTCGATGTTCGCCAGTTTCTCGACGGCCAGACACCATGCGACATTCGTCGAGTAGGGCGCCAGGTAGTCCATCCGATCTGTGTACAGCATGAACTCCTGATAAGTCTTGGACTCCGCCAGCTTCTCAATGCCGCGGTGCAGATAGCCAATGTCCAGCACGCACTTCTCGATAATCTCCCCGTCAAGTTTCACAGCGCACCGAAGCACGCCGTGTGTCGCCGGATGCTGGGGCCCGATGTTGAGGACCATTTGATTATCAAGCGCATCCTCCGGTCCGTCTCCCTGCGGCCGCTCCAGCCATGAGTGCTTGGTTTCCAAACGCTGGTACAGCGCACGATTGTGCTTCTCCCAAAATCGGAGATCAACTTTTCCGTCAAGCTTTGTAAACGGTGTATCCATGCTAGCCTTGGCCGTTGCTCGATTCCTCGAAACTCTTAATGGGCTTATTGCCCCGAGCCGCCGCATACGGATCCATCGTCAGCTCTCCTTCCGGCGTCTGAGGTGGTAGCGGTAGAGAACCAGGTATCCCCAGGAGTGGGAATTCTTTACGTAGCGGATGGTACTCAAAGTCCTCCGGCAAAAACATCCTTCGCAAATCCTCGTGTCCATCAAACCGGATGCCCATCAAATCGTAGGCTTCGCGCTCATTCCAATTGGCAGCTCTGTAGACTGATGTGATGGAAGGCGCT
The DNA here is from genome assembly GCA_965224105.1 of Rhodothermales bacterium. Classification (GTDB taxonomy): domain Bacteria; phylum Bacteroidota; class Rhodothermia; order Rhodothermales; family JABDKH01; genus CBDCYH01. The sequence goes on from CBDCYH010000002.1 coordinate 597,178, forward strand.
GTCGCGTCTTCTTCGTCAACAAGAATTTTTATTCTGATGCGCTTACTGCCGGCAACCGAGACAAGATTATAGTAGACCTCAAATCTATCCTCTTCCTGGAAACGGTCATTCGCTGCCAGGTCGACCAGGTAGTTGTAGTCTCGCCTGGTCTTGAGAAAAGTACAGACCTCCACGATTCTGTTTTTGCTAACCAACACCGTGTGCTCGTTGGCATAGAGCTTTACGTCGAGCACGTCCTCGCCAAACTCTTCTTTCAGTGCATCGACATCGCTTGCAACGTACGTGGTAGGTTGCGCGTGGAAATTTTCAACGTCACCCCGGGCTTCGTCAACCGGAGTGAACAAGAAGTCGAGCGTTTTCCCCTTGTCTGCTGCCACAGCCTTATGGTTTGGCGGGATCGGTTATCCCGGATTGGTAATCTTGAGCGACTGAATAGTCGTTCCGAATCTTTTCCTGGATGTCCATCAAGGCGTGGACAACCGCCTCCGGTCGCGGAGGGCATCCGGGGATGTACACATCAACAGGAAGAAAATTATCTATGCCCTGCACGACACCGTAGCAGCGATGCATCCCTCCCGTGGAAGCGCAAGCACCCATGGCAATGCACCACTTCGGGTCGGGCATCTGGTCCCAGATACGTCTGACGGCGTGCGCCATCTTGAACGAGCACCACCCAGCGACGATCATGAGGTCCGCCTGCCGGGGTGAGAAGCGCATGGCCTCGCTTCCAAACCGCGCGACATCGTACTTCGGACCCGCAAACGCCATCATCTCGATCGCGCAGCATGCCAGGCCCATTGGCATCGGCATCAGCGAATTCGACCGAGCCCAGTTGACAACGGTGTCCACACGCGTTGTCATGAAACCTTCGCCCAGTACCTTATCCAGTCCCATTGCTCGTTCCTGCTTATTGCGAAGACAGATTAGTCAAACTCGAGCCCGCCTTTCTTAATGTCGTAAAGAAGGCCGATGCCAAGAATGATTATGAAAACCGTTACGATTCCAAGGACTCCCCAACCCGCGCCGGCGTCTATGAACTCGCGGAAGTTGGCAGCCCAGGGATAAAGAAAAACAACCTCGACGTCGAAGACGATGAAAATCATCGCAACGAGGTAGAATTTTACCGAGTAGCGTTCGTGCGCCGTACCTACCGGGTCCATCCCACTTTCGTACACGCGTTCCTTTATGCGATTAGGTCGGTGGGGACCCAGGAATCGAGCTGCTAACAGAAGCGTCAACGCCAACCCGCCGGCAATCGCCATCATCAGGAAAATGGGCAGGAATTCGGACAGCATTTGGTGAACGCTTGGTGAGCTGAAATCAGTTCGGAAAAGTAGCCAGATCCGGCCTGTTAAACAATCAGATCAAATTGAATATTGTTGAATCTTGGGCCTACAAAAAACAGGCGCCCCCGGCTAAACCGGGAGCGCCTGTTTATGAAAAACGTCGACCGGAGTCTAGTTGTTAAACGGATTGAAGGTGTAGGTAAGACGGGCTGTCGCCATCCTACCAAGCAGTGGCGCACCTACAAACTGTCTATGCTCGTTATTAAGCGCATTGGATACGCCGATATCGAACCGTAGTCCCGGTGCCTGTTTGTGGAACTCGTACCCTGCGCCGACATCCAGTATGAAGTAGTCATCGACATCACCGACGAACGGCCCGGAGCGCACGGGGAATCCTTTGATGTACCGACCGGAGAGGTTGGCAAAGAATCCCTGGGCCATTGTGTACTGGCCACCTGCCTTAAGCTTCAGGGTCGGTGCGTTGAGGGCTACCGCCAAATCCACATTCTCCTCGTCCAGCTCCTCGTTATCGAAGAAATCATCAGACACGATGGATGCGTTGCCGAACAGCGTTAGCTCGTCGGTTGCGATGGCCTGGAATCCTGCGTCGATACCCCAGTACGAAACGTCGCCAAAGTTTCTGTACGTGAGGAGAACTTCAGGAGTCTGTCCGGCGCCTAGGTTGTTTTCGGCGGGCTGTACTACAGCGATGGGGGTTTGAGTTACATCAGGCAAACTGCCACCAGCAAGGTCTACGATGGTCGCCGCCGCCGCCGATGCGGGAACTCCCAGAGCAGAAAGTGTGGCAGCGAGAGTTGGATTGCCTGCTATGCCTGCTGCCAACGCGGCTGCGAGATCGGCTGAAAGATTCGGCACGAACACAAACGGCGTTTCAACCAGAAGCGGACCAACAAAGTTTTTCTTGTTTTCGTAGTACGCATCAACAGCAAACACAACCCTGTTTGAAACGATACCTTTGTAACCAACTTCGTAGGTGGTTGTTGTGGTTTGCCTCAGCGGATCTATGTCTGTAAGGTTACTGACGGGAGCGAAGGACCCATCTGTTGGATTAAGTATTGCCAGGCTACCGTTTGAAAATCCCTGAACAGTCGTCATGTTCGGGGCCAGCAAGTCAACAAGGGCCTGCACCTGTCCTCCAGCAATTGCGTCATTTGGATCAAGTGGAATGCCTTCAAGCCGAAGCGCCCCGACAAGCACCGGGATCGGCGTTGCCGCCAAGCCACCGTACACAAGACCGTAGAACGAGCTTAGGTCTGCTCCTTGCGGAGTGGGCTGGCCTTCAAATCCAGGTATCAAGCTTGAAGCGACCAGATCCGTTGGCGCAATCTGGCCAAATGCTGCGTTGCGTTCCCAGGTGAATCCCTGTGAAGCTCCCCTACCGCGAATCGTGATATCGGTGCCCGGAATTTGTCCAGCTACAATGTCGAGGAAATTCGAGTTTGTACCCGGCGATGAGAACGACCGGTTGAACGTTGCCCTGAAGGTATTATCGTTATCGGGCTTGAACACGATGGCCGCACGCGGAGACCAGCGGAGTTTTTCGTTTACAGTGTTGTAGTCCGCCCGCAGTGCCGCGATGATGTCCAGCTGTTCGCTCGCCGCAGTATTCGACTGCACGTAAGCCCCGTACTCGGTCGTGTTGTCATCGTCTTCGTTTCGACCGGTAATCGATCTGTCGGTGTCCGGTTTTGTTACCTGGAAATCCGCGCCGAAGATCAAGTTTTCCCGGCCGTCAGCTACACTCAAATCGTACTGAGCCTGGAGATTGTACTCGAGACTATTGTCAACAACTCCCTGACCGGTATCGTAGACAAACGAATCACCGGCGTCATTCTGGTTCACGTAGGCTTGGGCGAAAAAACTACCCGATTGCAGACGTAGCTGCCCGTACCGGTAACCAAACCCGTCAGCCTGCAGAGTACCGATACCAGAAAGAACCGTCTGTTTTAGCTCAGAGTACCCCGCGCTTGCCGTGATCGACGTCGATTCATCCAGGCGATACTCCGCGGAACCGTTCAGATTCAGCTTGTTGAATTCCGGAACGCGTTCTCTCACATCATCAATCCGCAACGAATCTTCCAGCGGCCAATCATCAGCCCGACCGTACTTGCCGGTGATTTTGATTCCCAGATTGTCACCAACCACGCCAGCTGCACGGCCTTGGATACTTAGCATCGACCTTTCGCCGCCAGCAACACTCAGCGTCGCGCCCTGGTGTGTAAACGGATCCTTTGTTATGAAGTGCACCACGCCCGCATCAACACCTGCACCGTAGAGTGCGGACCCCGGTCCGCGAACCACTTCTACTCGATCCAGGTCGATCGGCATGGAGGGCATGATGGCAAAAATGTTTACGCCAAGTGACGGCGCGGACGTCACGCGATAATCGGTCAACACGTACGCAGCGCCGGAGAAGGCATTGTTGAATCCGCGAAGCACAACTTCGTACCGGTCTACACCGGTTTGCGCCATGTCAACTCCTGTAGTGTTTCGCAGAACACCTGCGGCGGAATTGGTGACATCGTTTTCAATTTCCTCTGCAGTCAAAACTGAGATAGCCGCCGGAGCGTCCAACACTTTCTCCTGTTGTCGCGATGCGGAAACAATCACGGTGTTGAGCTCAAGCCCGCTTTGCGTAAGCGCAACGTTGACTACTCGGTTGTCCCCTGCATTCAATACGAGCTGCTGCGTCGATTCACCGAATCCGATAAATGTTACCGTGAGTGTGTACGTACCCGGTTGGATATTTGAAATGGAGTAGCGACCGTTGGCATCGCTTGCGCTACCGCCAGCAATGGAGGTGGAGCCAAGTGCACGTAGCACCGCTGTTGCGCCAGCAAGTGGTTGTCCATCATCACCGTCTGTGATCGTGCCACTTACACCAGCAACCTGTGCCGATGCTGGCATGATCAGTAGCAACGAAAACACGGTAACCGCTATTAGATTCCGAACAATTGAATTCATGATTCTCCTGCAAAATTAAACTTGCGAAACTGCGACCTGTCTTGAGCCCAGCACGACCGAGCGGTCGATCTGGCTGAACATTACCTCGAACACGGAAGGGTTGGCGGGATCGCATAACGACCCCAAAATACACATTCTGACCAATGATGCACCATTGGAGAGAATTTTTACTACCCCAAAACAGGGCTTTTTTGCCTGATGTGACCTGTTACAGAACGTGCAAGCTAACCTGAAGGGTTGATACCGGCTCGCTCGAGCAGTGCGTCTACGTGCGCAAGGTGCACAGAATCATCAAAAACGCCATCCAGTTCACCCGTAGACAAGCGCTTTGAGATCGTTTCATCGTCGTCGACGATTTTCCGAAACGGGATTTCGTCCTCCCAAGCACGCATTGCCAGCGGCTGCACGGTGTCGTACGCATCTTCCCGACTGAGTCCTGCATCTATGAGGGCGATCATCAACCTCTGGCTGTTGTACAAGCCGAACGTACGCTGAATATTCCGCTTCATGTTGCCAGGGAAGACCGTGAGGTTTGCGACAATCTTTGTCATTCGGTCTAACGCATAGTGGAGGATGGTGGTGGCGTCAGGAATGATTATTCGCTCTACAGACGAGTGGGAAATATCTCGCTCGTGCCACAAAGCAACGTTCTCGTAAGCCGACACCATATATCCGCGGAGCAACCGAGCCATTCCGGTGATGTTTTCTGATCCCACCGGGTTACGTTTGTGCGGCATAGCGGAGGATCCTTTTTGCCCTTTTCGAAAAGCCTCTTCCACTTCCCGTACCTCGCTCTTTTGCAGGCCGCGAATTTCCACGGCAATTTTTTCGAGCGTTGCGCCGATGAGAGCGAGCGTCGCGATGTAATGGGCGTGCCGGTCCCGCTGCAGTACCTGCGTTGAGATCGGCTCCGGTTTGAGACCGAGCAGCTCACACGTTCGAGCCTCCACCTCGGGTGGGATGTGGGCGAACGTGCCCACAGCACCAGAAATTTTCCCGAACGAAATTCCATCCGCAGCAGCTCGCAATCGCGTGCGCTGGCGTTGAACCTCTGCGAAATAGAGCGCCATCTTTAACCCCAACGTCGTTGGCTCTGCATGCACACCGTGAGTCCTACCCATCATGATGGTGTGCTTGTATTTTACGGCCTGCCGTTGGAGCACATCCGCAAAGGCATCCAGCTTTGCCGAAATAAGCTCGTTGGCTTGTTTAATTCGCACCGACCACGCGGTATCGACCACATCAGAAGAGGTTAGCCCATAGTGCACCCATTTCTTCTCTTCACCCAGCGACTCACTAACGGCTCGCGTAAATGCAACAACATCATGCCGCGTCTTTACCTCGATCTCATGAATGCGATCAATATCAAACGTCGCCTGCTCGTACAGAGTGTCCACATCTTCTGATGGGATGACTCCAATGTCGGACCAAGCCCGACACGCCGCCAGCTCTACGTCAAGCCAGGATTGAAACTGAGCTTGTTCACTCCATAGCTCAGCCATTTCCGGCTTTGTGTATCGTTCTAACATTACAATGAACCTCTCTTATCTCGTAGCGCCTTGTAGAGCAGCGATCGAGCCCGGAAGATGTGGGCCTTTACAGTCCCAAGTGGTAGGTCGAGCTCAAGTGCGATTTCCTCGTACGACTTCTCCTGGGTATGTCGCATGATGATGACCCTGCGGTACTTCTCCGGGAGCTTTTCTATAGCATCGCTCAGCAGTTTGCGCCGCTGGTCATCTACGATGTGCTGATCCGGCCGGTAGGAAGTATCAGGCAGCTCGAAGGCGATTTCGCCATCCTTGGCATTGATGGTTTTGTCTATCGAAGTGACGGGCAGGCGCTTCTTGCGCAGGTAATCGATCGAATGATTTGTGGCGATTTTGTAGAGCCACGTGGAAAAGGCATAGTCTGCGGAATAGGAATCCAGCGCTGTGAACGCCTTCACGAAGCAATCCTGGACGAGATCATCCACATCCCCTGACGAACGAACCATCCGTTGGATATGCCTTGACAGTGCACCGCGGTATTTCTGGACGAGTTCCTGGTACGCTGATTCGTCACCGCCAAGCGCACGTGCCACCAGTTCTCGATCCTGCTCACTGGAGGCTGATGGCGAACCAACAGGTTGGGGATCGGGCATGCGCTGACTGTATACCTGCTAAGCTTTTCTCTGATGGCTGATGCTCCAAGATAGGAATTTTCTGCAGGTTGTCAGGCCCAGCGGGAGCGTGGATAACGCCTTTTGTACCGCATGCCTCAATGCACCTCAAGATCGTCTCCAAGCCGTTAGCGGGGTGGGCGGGCCCATAGTTTCAGGATGAGTGCGACCGGCAAAAAAGGCATTCCGATGCCATTGTATTTATTTATCTTATAAACAGCGTTGATTCGTTCGTTTTGTGTTAATCCCGGCGGGCGAACTGAAGTTAAAACTCGATGCGCCGATAAAATTAGGCGAATCATAAGCTTAACACCCTGATGTTATGGCTCAACACCAATTCCTGATTATCGCGCTCGGTATAACCATCGTCGGAACAGCGACGCTGGTAGGAGTGACCGGCGTTGGTCGAGCACAAGACAATTTCCTGTCAGACGAAACCCACATGCAGGCGACCAACATCGCCCACACCATCCTTGAGTGGAAGAAAAAGCCCGACATCTTTGGCGGTGGCGCAGAGACTACCTATCTCAACGGAATGACCATGACGAAGTTGGGTCTTAAAGCTTCGGACTCGACGGGCGTGCGTTCAGATACGGATCTGTTTTTCCGGTCGGTGCATAATCTGAACTCCAGCCAGCCGTTCGTTGAAGTGAGCCCCAAGGGTAATCCCGATATGCGGATTCAGCTCACGCTGTTCGGTACGTCAGACAAGTGTTTTGTCTACCAGAAGTCTTACCGATTGGGCAATAAGTGGATCGATGAGATATCCGGCGAGCTGAGTGCCCCTGCCGATTGCACGGGCTGGCGTTGGTAGCTTTCAGATGACCTGCAAATAAATTTGATGCAAAAGGACAGCCCTGCGGCTGCCCTTTTTCGTTCAGTTGCTTCTCGAAAATTCGGTGTTACTTTACGAACAGGATCTCGCGATAGCTTGGTAGTGGCCAGTAGTCATGCGCGACACAACTTTCAAGCTTGTCGGCGACGTCTCTAACTGCCTCCATCGCAGGAATCACCTTGCTCTGTGTGTACTCAGCCTGCTTGACAAGATCGCCAGGCAATTTCTCATTGGTCTTTTCAAGGGTTGTTATTAACCGTTGCAGACTGTCAATGAGCTTACCGAGTTTTTTTGCTTCCGCGGTGATGCCGCCGTAGTTCAGCCCCAACTCCACTCCCGAAACTGCGGTCTTGCTCAGGTCCCCGAGGTACTTGACCGCTGCAGGCATGATCATCGTCTTTGCGATCGACACCGTCGTTTCGGATTCGATGTTCACTTTCATCACGTACTGCTCCAGCCAAATCTCATGACGGCTGTGCAATTCCTTGCGGCTTAATACATCATATTTTGAAAACAGGTTGCCATTCTTTCGGGACGGCAAGGTCGCGAGCGCGTCGGGTGTTGTGCGCAAATTCAACAGCCCTCGTTTCTCGGCTTCGTCGTGCCAGGCCTGCGCGTAGTTGTCTCCTCCAAAGATGATCGGCTTGGCGCTGCGAACGACGGTTCTCAGAACACTCCCCACCGCCATTTCAAAATCTTTACCAGAAGCCCGCTTCCCACCCAGCTTTTTCTCCAGCATGTCCGCCATCTGATCCAGGGACTCGGCCACAATGGTATTGAGTACCGTATTGACCATCGAGACGCTTTGCGAACTTCCAACAGCCCTGAACTCGAACTTGTTACCGGTGAAGGCGAAGGGTGACGTTCGGTTGCGGTCTCCTGCGTGCAGCGGCAGCGCGGGCAAAGAAGGAACTCCAAGCCCCAACAAACCAGCCTTTTTACTGGACCTTGCTCCGCCTTTTGCCAGCTGAGCAAATACATCTTCCAGTTGCTCACCAAGGAACACACTCATTATTGCCGGCGGCGCTTCGTTCGCACCAAGCCGGTGGTCGTTCGCAGCCGAAGCAACGGACATTCGCAGCAGGTCCTGATGCCGGTGTACAGCTCGGATTACAGCCGCACAGAAAAACAGAAATTGAATGTTGTCGTGCGGGGTGTCGCCGGGCTCGAGCAGATTCATCCCGTTGTCCGTCCCGATCGACCAGTTGTTGTGCTTGCCCGATCCATTAATTCCTGCGAAAGGCTTTTCGTGCATCAAGCAAACCATGCCGTGATGGCGCGCAACCCGCGTTAACGTGAGCATGAGTAGCTGCTGGTGATCCGCTGCGACATTGGCCGTCTCAAACAAAGGAGCAATTTCGTACTGGCTCGGTGCAACTTCGTTGTGCCGGGTTTTAACGGGCACGCCAAGTCGATACAACTCTTTTTCCACATCCAGCATGCACGTTAGCACACGTTCGGTGATCGATCCGAAATAATGGTCGTCGAGCTGCTGACCCCGTGGAGGTTTGGCACCGAACAATGTTCGGCCGCTGTTCATCAGATCAGGGCGGCGGTAGTAATACTCCTCATCAATCAGGAAATACTCCTGTTCGCAGCCAACTGTGGAGTTGACCTTCGAAACACCGCGAACGCTAAACAACTTGAGCACTCGCCGCGCCGATTTGTCAATCGCCTCGATGGATCGGAGCAGAGGTGTCTTGTAGTCGAGGGCCTCCCCGGTCCATGATGCGAACGCGGTGGGGATCGCCAGATAGGATCCCTTCTTGTTCTCGATTATGAAGGCTGGTGAGGTTGGGTCCCACGCTGTGTATCCGCGCGCTTCGAAAGTAGCGCGTATTCCGCCACTTGGAAAGCTCGATGCATCCGGCTCTCCCTGGATCAAGTCTTTGCCGGAAAACTGGGCGATTGCCCCCCCGCCCTTGTTGGGAGTAATAAAGCTGTCGTGCTTCTCGGCGGTTTGCCCTGTTAGCGGTTGGAACCAGTGCGTGAAATGCGTTGCGCCGCGCTCAACCGCCCACTCCTTCATCGCCAGCGCCACCGCATCAGCAATTTTCGAATCAACCGGCTTACCCTTCTCAATCGTAGCAAGAATGCTCTTATACGTATCCTTGGGGAGCCGACTCTGCATCTCCTCAAGACCAAAGGTGTTTTCCCCAAAGATCTTTTCTACATCCATGGGTGTTCTTTTGGTACCGTTCACAACGTACTTCGTCGCGGCAAGAAGGTTGTAATCTGATTTAGCTTTGATCATCGTTTGGTCGTGCGGGTCTAAGAGTTTGATTAGTTAATTGTGAGCTAGCTCAAAATCGGGTTTGGATAGAAGCGTGAGATCGATCGCCGAACTCTCTTTCATGGTGCTCAGAACAATACTTGTTGATGTTCCGGTCACTCCAGACCAAGCCTGGATTTGCGACAGTAGACGCTCCAAGGTTGTTGTGTTTTTTGTTCTCACCTTCAGTATGTGTGATCCCTCGCCTGTAATGGAGTGTACCTCTTGTATCTCGGGGTTGGCCGTCGCGAGCTCTACAAACGCGGGATAGTTTTGCGAACCATCGACGCGCACACGGATGAACGCGGTGATGTCAACGTGCATTCTTTTACCGTCGAGTCTCGCATGGACACCGGTTATCACTCCCCTCTCTTCCAGCTTGCGCATCCTGTCGCTTACGGATGGGATCGACAGTCCGACCTCTTCCGCAATTCTGCTCCGCTTCATTCTCCCGTTTTGCTGGAGAAGTGAGAGGATTTGAATATCGATATCGTCAATTTTGTCGAATTTCATTCAGCTGGCGGCAAGCATCGGAATTTGCATTCCTTCAACCAAAGAGTGCTCCACCTAATTTTTTGAGGTTAATCGGCCAATTATACTAAATAATTTCGGCTGATGTGACTCATACTTAACGTTTTTATGTAAAGTATTCGTTGAGTCGCCGGTTTTTTTCTGCCTGGCGGCTGATTTTCGACCTTAAGCGGCCGTTATTCCCCGCAGATGGGATAATTCGGATTCAGGTTGACAACGGTATCATTGTCGTTGGGAGTTGCGAGGGGGCAATCGGTGTTGAAAAACAGATTTACGATCTCCACCTCCCCCATAGCCTCCAGGGCAAGGAGTTCGTTGAGGCCTGTAATGGGATTGCGGTACAGGTCTCTCGTCCGCGGTCGAGCTCCCTCCTGACTTACAGTATCGGCGTCGGTAACACCTAGTCCGAGCAAAACCTCACCCGGTGCGGGCTCCGCCTTGAGTATCAGGTTTTTGCTGTGCACTTCGTGCATCGCCCACACTCTCCCATGTGACGCAAAGAGGTTGTTCTGCAGTCGATTCGGGTTGTACTGGCCTGTCGAATCCAGCGGGTTACTTCGCGATGATGGAAATATGTAGACTGGAATCTCCTGGCCGAGCTTTGTCCGCCCGGTTGCTTCGTACTCACCGAGATCCACATATATGGATTGGCATGCATCTCCGCCCATAAAACAAACACCCAGCACTCTTCCCTGCGATGGACCAGGCTGCGGCGTATCCGTCGAGCCCGGATTCAACTGATCGCAGCTCGCATATGTTATGATTGCGAGGCAAGCAACGAAGAATGGGAATCGGAAACGCATCGGGGCAGTGTGTGCTGGATAGCTCTCATGGAAGCAATTTTATAAACAATCAGTTGGCGGGAAAAACCCGGTGTGTTGTGTGGGGACCGACACAATCAACAACTCTGAAAATTGCTATCTTGCGCCTCGCCTCTCGGGCCCGTAGCTCAGTGGTTAGAGCAGCGGACTCATAATCCGTTGGTCGTAGGTTCAAATCCTACCGGGCCCACAACCTGTGATTTGCTGCAGCCAGCAAAGAGCCGCAACACGACCAACAGTAGGTTCACACGAGCGAGCGAAGCGAGCGACTGACGGAGCGGAGAATCCGCGGAGTAAATCCTACCGGGCCCACAACCTGTAATATGCCGCAGCCATCAAAGAGCCGCAACACGACCAACAGTAGGTTCACACGAGCGAGCGTAGCGAAGCGACTGACGGAGCGGAGAATCCGCGGAGTAAATCCTACCGGGCCCACAACCTGTGATTTGCTGCAGCCATCAAAGAGCCGCAACACGACCAACAGTAGGTTCACACGAGCGAGCGAAGCGAAGCGACTGACGGAGCGGAGAATCCGCGGAGTAAATCCTACCGGGCCCACAACCTGTAATATGCCGCAGCCGTCAAAGAGCCGCAACACGACCAACAGTAGGTTCACACGAGCGAGCGCAGCGAAGCGACTGATGGAGCGAATAAGAGCCGTCGGCGGTGAACGACACCCCCCACGTGTCATTCCAGCCCCCGAGCTGGAATCCATAGTGCGGTGACGACCAGCACAAACTGTATGGACCCCGGATCAAGTCCGGGGTGACGCGCGGGTGTTGAGGTGACACGCAGAGTAAAACGAATACCTCGGCGGTGAACGCCCCCCCGTGTCATTCCGGCCCCCGAGCCGAGATCCATGGAGCGGTGACGACGATCACAAACTGTATGGATCCCAGATCACGTCTGGGATGACTGGTTGGTGTTGAGATGACACGCAGAGTAAAACGAATACCTCGGCGGTGAACGACACCCCCCACGTGTCATTCCAGCCCCCGAGCTGGAATCCATAGTGCGGTGACAACCACCACAAACTGTATGGACCCCGGATCAAGTCCGGGGTGACGCGCGGGTGGTGAGGTGACACGCAGAGTAAAACGAATACCTCGGCGGTGAACGACACCCCCCACGTGTCATTCATGCCCCCGAGCTGGAATCCATAGTGCGGTGACAACCACCACAAACTGTATGGACCCCGGATCACGTCCGGGGTGACGCGCGGGTGGTGAGGTGACACGCAGAGTAAAACGAATACCTCGGCGGTGAACGACACCCCCCACGTGTCATTCCAGCCCCCGAGCTGGAATCCATAGTGCGGTGACGACCAGCACAAACTGTATGGACCCCGGATCAAGTCCGGGGTGACGCGCGGGTGGTGAGGTAACACGCAGAGTAAAACGAATACCTCGGCGGTGAACGACACCCCCCACGTGTCATTCCAGCCCCCGAGCTGGAATCCATAGTGCGGTGACGACCACCACAAACTGTATGGATCCCAGATCACGTCTGGGATGACGCACTTGTGGTGGGAGTCTAAGGGTTGCGCCAGCCTTTGGACTTCCAGACCTGTAACCATAGATGGAGACTGCCACGTCGCCCTTGGGGCTCCTCGCAGTGACGATCATTCCCGGATCAAGTCCGGGGTGACGCGCGGGTGGTGAGGTGACACGCAGAGTAAAACGAATACCTCGGCGGTGAAACGACCCCCCCGGTGTCATTCCAGCCCCCGAGCTGGAATCCATAGTGCGGTAACAACCACCACAAACTGTATGGACCCCGGATCAAGTCCAGGGTGACGCGCGGGTGGTGAGGTGACACGCAGAGTAAAACGAATACCTCGGCGATGAACGACACCCCCCACGTGTCATTCCAGCCCCCGAGCTGGAATCCATAGTGCGGTGACAACCACCACAAACTGTATGGACCCCGGATCAAGTCCGGGGTGACGCGCGGGTGTTGAGGTGACACGCAGAGTAAAACGAATGCGTCGGCGGTGAACGCCACCTCCCACGCGTCATTCCGGCCCCCGAGCTGGAATCCATAGTGCGGTGACGACCAGCACAAACTGTATGGACCCCGGATCACGTCCGGGGTGACGCACTTGTGGTGGGATGGTACCCAGTGGTTAACGAATGACGTTGCGATTCATGACTCCTCCCCCGTGTCATTCCAGCCCCCGAGCTGGAATCCATAGAGCGGTGACGACCAGCACAAACTGTATGGACCCCGGATCAAGTCCGGGTGACGCGCGCTTGGTGGGATCACAATTCGAGGCAAACGAATAGCGCGGCGGTGAATTGGGCCGTGCCCATAGATGGAGATCCTCACGTCGCCCTTCGGGACTCGTCAGGATGACGAGGTTTATTGGACCCCAAGCTGGAATCCGCGGCAGGCACCAGAAGCGAAGAGGGCCAGCTCCCGCCAGCCCTCATCCACAACGCCTACTTCACAACCTTCGTCATCGAGGTCTCGAACGCTGCGTCAATCCTGGCTCTGGTCTCCAGAAGGTGCGCCTTCATCGACCGGTCGAGTCCGGACCGGCCAAGCGCGCTGTCAATCGCTTCCGCGATCTCCGTCAGCTCCAGGCGCGCGATCGAACGGGCATCCTCAGGAGCCGGGGGAATCCACGGGAATGGCCGGAGATTGTTCATCATCCCAGCCAAACGCCCAACGTAATTCCGCTGCAGATTCCTCCTGAACGAGTTGGCGTTTTGCGAACCGTCCATAACCTCCGACCAGATCGCTCCTGTCAACTCCTGCATCATCTCGGCAACTGTGTAGGTGCCTCCCGTCGCCCGCGCTTCGTTATTTACCATCCGCGCCATCCTGCCGTTATCCATGAGCTGACTCAGCAGCGAGCTCTGCAACGACAACACCGACTCGTGAATCGGGAAATCAACCGTACCCGAGTAACTCGATCTCGACCAATCCGAATAGCGGTTCGGCGCCATCTTGTTCAGCACCTCCGCCTCAACCGGGAACGAATCACCGTCGAACGCCTGATCGATAATCAGCTGCATCACTTCGCGCTGACGGGATTCAGGCACGAGCGTAAACGGCACGCGACCGTTGGGATCACCCTTATGATCGCGCACGTGGTACATCCCGCCGATCTCCTTTGTCAACGGCACAAGCCCGCGGTACCGCTCGAATAGCAGACGGTTCACCGCGCCGCGCATCTGCTGGTACCCTTCGCCATCCTCAATAATCCGGTCCTCAATGACAGGTTGAATCAAGTCAACCAACCGGTTGCGATCGAGCGCATACTCCATCACGTCGCTACTCAGGTCCCATGTATTGGAACGCGGATCAACAGACATTGGCCCACGATGTGTGTCCTCATCCGTTGCATAGGCATGCATCGGATGGGCTGCCTGTTCCGCAATAGCCCGCAACCCTGCCATCTCTTCTTCGGGTGTCTGCGCCAGGCGCGACATCGAACCTGAGTCACCATTGCTTCCGTTGGTGCCGCTCGTGACGTAAATAGGTTCGTACGCATATCGGATCGCCCAAACATCGTAACTGCCAACCTCCATGTTCACGTAGTCACCTTGTTTGGATCGGTCTGATGAGATGTTTGTTGGCGCGTAGTCCATCACGGAAAGTGTGAGCCCATGCTCCTTCGTGAAAGCCTTGTCGTTGAGCTTGTCAACCGGAATCGCTGACGAGCCTTTGAAGTTGTGCCGCATGCCGAGCGTGTGCCCAACTTCATGCATGATGAGATCCCGAATGGCATCCCCGAGGTACTCCTCCGGCATAGGCTCTGTCCCGCTGATCGTACCGAGTGCCGCCAGGGCCGTATACTGCAAACCCAGCTCATGCGACTTGCCAATCTCTGCCAAACACATGCGCTCGGAAATTTCATTTGGCAGCATGGCGTTCATGAAATTGGCTTGCTCGTATTGCTGAAGCAACCCGTTTGGACCAATCAGGTTCAGATACTCATTATTCCAACCCGAAACAAACGTGGAAGAGATGAGGATGTCGGCGTTAAGGATTTCACCCGTTCGCGGATCCGTTTGGGATGGGCCGATTGCGTAGCCCATGGAATGTGCAGCCGTCCAGCGCACAGTCGAATAGCGTGCGTCCTCCGCACTCCACATTGGGTCGTCTGGCGCATCCACCGCCCTAATAGCGTTAATGAAACCTGCTGCATCATATGCCTTGTTCCAGGCCTCGATACCTTGCCTTACATACGGTTTGTATTGTTCGGGTATGCTGTGGTCGAGGTAATACGTAATAGGCTCAACAGGCTCCGAACGCTCTGCGGTCG
Source organism: Rhodothermales bacterium (assembly GCA_965224105.1). Lineage (GTDB taxonomy): Bacteria > Bacteroidota > Rhodothermia > Rhodothermales > JABDKH01 > CBDCYH01. The sequence goes on from CBDCYH010000002.1 coordinate 612,339, forward strand.
GATCCTTCTTCTCAAGCCGCCAACGATTTACAAAGCGAACGTAGGAGGTAGCCTCCTGGTCTCTGGAAAAGTCCCTCACTGCATCGAGGAAATGTCCGACCCTGTCATCTGCATACCTTGGCATCATTGGTTCGTCCGGCAATTTCACAAACGAGTACCTAACTCCTACCGGGATCGATCGTGAATCGGAGACACCCGCACTAGTCGCAACAGGGCTGCCGGTTGCGCGGAACGTGAGCATGGCATCTACCTCCACGTTCTCCGGAAATGCCATCACCTCTTTTACAAAACTCCGCGACTTGTCGAAGGAAACAGGCTTGTTTCCGTAATAAGGTTTTATCCGATCCGACAATCGCGGATAATCAGAAACAAAAAGTGAGGTAACATCGATGACGACAGATTTTTTGGACGTGTCTTCCGTTGCAATCTTGTAAGCACCAACGATGGAGTGTCCTGTGTTTCCCTGCAACGAAGTCTGCATTGCCGAACCATCGTTCGCGACAAACTTTGTGTTACGATGGACAAGGTATACCGTATCCCCAACTCGGTTGAACTGCATCAACCGCATGTCGCTTAGTGGCAAGCCGTCGTGCAAGTTAAAGACTCCGGTCCCCTGGGAAAAGTGCATCACCATCCCCAGGTCCGTGTCAAGTTGATCGGGCGTCAATTCGAAAAAGATCGTATGATCTCTCTTGACGTGCGTACGGATATATCCATCCTTCGCCTTGGTGTCCTTCATCACGTCCGCCCACGGCTTAAATGGAGACTTCTTTGCTGGCGAGGAGGATTTTTTTGCTGATTGCTGCGCTGTTGCGGATGACGATTTCTCGACACCATCAGGCTTCACGTTGACCGTGGTGCAAGCACTGAGAGAAACCACCATGCAAATAGCGAGGCAAAGTAACTTTTGAGTCATGACTGAATACTATTTTAGTGTGATTCAACCCGAACTAAGCTGCGCTCCAGAAATGAGGTGCACGGAATTGCGCCAAATTGGGGCGCGCGGGGTATACCATGGGAGCGTGGGCGATTCCCAGACAGACCTTGGTCCGGATTGGGTTAATATATCGTTTTGGACTGATGAGAGAAAGACCAAAACAAGCGGACGGAGTTGACTGGTATATCGGAAACAAACTATCCGGTCGATACAACTAACATCTTCGAAGGACTGCGGTAATTAGATCTTGCCTGGAAAGCTGTCAAAAAGTAGGCTCAGGAAACTGAGGTTGGGGGACGTGTTTACGTCAAGCCGAATTCTATACTTGTCGGCCGCCGCTTCGATCTTGCAGCGAACCACCTCCATCCCCAGGATGGTCGAGTTCTTTGAGCCGTCCAGGATGTCCGATGGGCGAAATGAGAAAAAAATGGATCGGGTACTTTGGCTAACCGACGGAATCCTTTGGTTCCTTTTTGATGAAGCCTTCTGTGTAAAAAAGTCTCTCATCCTCTACCATTTTGGCCGCAAGTACGGATACCCATTGTCGATTAACTTTGGCGTGACCAGGGACGGTAGTTCTATTAAGGGTCACGCATGGACGGATCTTGACGGGATCCCGTATGGTGAAGCGATGGAAAGCAGTGCACCGTTTAACGTTATCTATCGGCATCCGACATTAGAAGCAGAACCCGGTCCGACAATCGCATGAGCACACAGACAAAGGCAAACTACCAGCTCCAGGGCATGGCTCTGGAGGTCGCACTGCCCGACGATTCGATCCGGCAAGCTGTCGACACAATATTGTCGTATCACGGTGTTGAGGCTTCCGACGGTCATGACAATGCCGATTGGAATTTCGATTTCAGTTTTGGTCATCTGCTTGAACCTCTGGATCCCAGGAAAAAATCTGCGTCCAATGCTTACGGGATTGATGTTTACGAATTGGAATCTGAAACCGTATTGGAGCATCAACAGGTAAGGGCTGTTGTGTCACGCGATACCGACCACGTGCTTTTTCTGTTGGATGAGAACATGATCACGAGCGAGAGCGGACTTGTGCATGGGTTGTTTGTGATAGTCACCCTTAGCCTACTAACGCTCTTGCAACGACGAGGATTGTTTGCCATACACGGCGCGGCGTTGGCGACGAAAGATGGGCGTGCGGTGGTGATAGTCGGACCCAGCGACTCCGGCAAATCTACACTGTCGCTCAACATTGCAATGGCCGGATGGGATTATCTCTCGGATGATTCAATTCTCCTCTGGGACAACGGCTCGAGGATTGAAGTCCGACCATTTCGGCGACACTTCGGTGTTGATCCGGACGCTGCGGGTCTGTTTCCGCAAATCAAGGCCGCTGCGTCGCAGATGCTCACCGACCCGGACAAATGGCAACTCGACACCGGTTTGTTGTTTGAGGGAAAACTTGTGGAATCGGCAGATCCTCAAGTAATTATTTTCCCTACAGTTGTCGATGCTGACACATCGGAATTTGTGCGGATCCCGCAGATCGACGCCATCACACATTTGATGACGCAAGGCACATTCATCGAGGCCGGCAGGCAGATCGCAACGCGGCAGATGAATCTATTTGCAAAGTTAGTGTCGCAATGCGGAAATTACAGGTTGAAATCCGGTCGGGACATCAAGAAGAATCCCCAGCTTGTAAATAATTTGATGCTCGACATTATGAACGAGGACACCCCGGATTCATGCTAGATCAGACGAAATACGTCCCTAATGCCGACGTCGTTAGCACGGAGCTAGAAGACAGCGAAACTGTTCTGTTGAATCTGAAGACCCGCGTATACTATTCGATTAACGAGACGGGATCCGTTATCTGGAATCGTCTGCACAGCGGTAAGTCTGTTCCCGAAATTGCGGAGTCGCTGACCGATGAGTACGAAATCGAATTGAGCGAAGCCATTTCACATGTCGAAAGCTTTTTGAGTGGCCTCGCCGACAACGGCCTGGTTGACGTTGAGTAATTTTTCTTCGCGGATCACTCCCGAACAGCAGTTCGTTTTTCTTGCCGCCCGTCCCTTCATCTCCGACGAGGCGTTGGAATCCATTGGCACAGCCGGAAAAGATTCATCGTTTGACTGGAATGCTGCGATCGAACTTGCCCGAAAGGCTGCAGTCTATCCCATGGTGCATGAGAATCTGGCTGCGTCGGGAAATAGTTTTTGTCCTGCTGATGCACGGGAAAAGTTGGACCAGATGTACCGGGCCGCCCACCGCAATGGTCTGATACTAACGTACGAGTTGAAGAAATTGCTGTCGGAGTTAGAGGCGATTGGAATCCCCGCGCTAACCTTCAAGGGGCCGACGATGGCGATAACCGGATACGGTAGTTTGCGGCGACGGGTCTTCGGCGATGTTGACGTGGTCGTTCCTGCGGCTCAAGCCAAGGCAACGCAGGTGCACCTGCTCAAGCAGAACTATGAGGAGGTTGACCCCTTTCCGGAGCAAATCCGGTCATCCTGGTCGTCCTATATCCCGCTGATTCATCGGCCACATGGAAATGCAAATGGATTTGTACGCGGAGCGGGAACAGCCGAGTATTTCCACGTCGACCTCCACTGGGGCATGACGCCTCGGTTCATGGGGATACACATGCCCATGGAGCCATTGTGGAGGAGGTCTCGCGCTGTCGAGCTTCCGTCGGGAAGCGTGACGACTTTCAGCAAAGAAGACACATTCCTGCTTATTTGTCTGCACGGGCTGAAACATGCGTGGAACGAACTCAAGCTGTTTACCGATCTTTCTGCGTTCCTCTCGGCAAACGAAGATCTTGATTGGATTCAGATAAAAGAGTCGGCAACTGAAGCCGAGTTAGTTCGCTGCGTTTCGTCCGCCCTTCGGCTGGCGGAGTTGATGACGGAGACGAACATTCCGGCTGCGGCCAGGCAGGCATTCCCGCTTGCCGAGCGAGACGAACACGTCGCGCAGTCGGTTAAGTCGTGGCGTCTCGAGTCAAGCGCTGCGATTACCCGCCTTTTCCGTGGATACCAATTTCACCTTAGGGCCCGTGATCGATGGTATCAGGGTCTTGGGGCCTGCTTTGCTCACAGCACAACCATTTCAGGGACCCTGTTGGCACGAAGATAGCATTATCGCAATCAGATCTCTAAATGAGATGATTGCGACGCAGGAGTTGGCCTAATTGCGGATCCTGCTTCTCTTTTTGCAATCGGCCACACATTAGGAGACTGAGTCTCAATTGCAACTCAGAATCCACCAGTCAAATCAAACGGGACTTAACGATGAAAAGGAAATTTGTATCGCCAACGTTGGCAAAGCACGAATCACTTCCAGTTGTAACAGCCGGATCGTACGTTGTTTGTGCGCAGTGTAGATAGGCAACTCGCCGACACAAAAGGGGCTCCCTCAGGGAGCCCCTTTTTTTATGCACCAACATTCTTACACGTTCGGCGGGAATAAAAAAGGGCCGCACTTGCGGCCCTTTTTGGGGTAAGTAGCGTAGTCGAAGTCTACCTAACCAGCATCACCTTCTGTGAGTCGGTAAAAAACTCTCCAGCAACCCGAACAATGTATACACCGCTCGGTAGCGAGGTGCCATCGATCGTATGTTGTGAGATCTCGTTTGCCTGGAGCTTCTCATCAAATAACGTAGCCACCTTCTGTCCGACGAGGTTGTAGACCCCTATCTCAACGTCCTGCGTTTTACCCACGGTAAGCGTAAATGATGAACGCGGGTGGAACGGATTCGGGTAAGACGCTGTCAGCCTGTAGCTCCTATCGAGCTCGATCGTTGCTTCCACTTCCGCTGAATACGTACTGGACCCGTCGTTGTTGATTTGCCGAAGCCGGAAGTAATGCGTTCCCGGTTCCAGGTCTTCGACCCGGAAGCTGTAGTTCGTTTCTTCGGATGTTGTACCGGCACCGTCCACAAACCCAAGTTTGGTGTACGTTTCGCCCACCCTGTGCTCTACATCAAAACCAGAGTTACCCTGCTCGGAGGCGGTCGCCCACTTAAGCTGAACATCTTGCCCATCCGTGACAGCTGTGAAAAACGTCATCTCGACCGGAAGCAGTCCGTATGTGTAGAACCTGTCGATATCCTCGACAATATTGCCTCCGAAGTCCTTTACAACGATTCGGTAGTGGTAGTAGACGCCCTCCTGCAGATTCGATAAAATGATTTTATGATCTGCGACGTAATCGGTCTTGACCTCTTCGTTACCATATGCAACGGTCAGCCCCCATTCCACTTTGGAATCCGTGTTTTCGTTCGTCTCCCACTCTACGATCAAGGTGTCCATGTCCGCCGTGGTCACGACGTTTGAGATGATGGGGTCCGTCGTATCTGTTAGTTCCGTAAGCGATATATCCGAATAAAAAATCTCGGAAAGGATCGGCTTGAATTTAGAAACAGTAGGAACGCCAACGTACCCGACTGATGGAAGCGGGACGTTAGTCGAGGCGGGACCGTGCACAGTCCAGTTAACACCGTCGTCGCCGTAGTACTGACTAAAGTCGTTACCACGCCTTTCGAGTTTTATCCAGATGGAGTCACCGGCAGCTGGCTGAAGATCCGACGTGATGATGTCTACGTGAACGCTGTCTTCGAATTCTCTGTAGAAAAGGAAGTCGCCGCCATTATAGTTGATGCTCTGGGTAAACATCTGTCCGGCTTTGGTAAGCTGTCCTCTAAACAAGTTGCCAGCTTTTGTAAAACGCTGCAGGTACCCCGCGTACGAACGGACTTGGGCGACAAAATCGAAATCACCTTCGACATCCGAATAAAGATAATGAAAGCTGTCCAGGTCTTGATAAATCTGGTTGCCACCACCACGTACCTGCCACATTCCGTTAGAGGCGTTGTACGAGCTTGAGCCTACGGACACGGTGCCCCCGACATCCTGACTGCTCCAACCCGCTGGTAAGGCCCCTCCCCCAAACGAGGTAGTCAACACGTTTTGCGTGGCGCTCGAAGCGGTGTCATCCGTAGCATCAATAGACCGAACCCTGAAGTCGTAGGACGAGCCGGACATCATTCGGTAGTCATCGTTGGGTTTGGCGATCACCTCCAGGATATCAAGTGTAAACGAGTGCGACGTGTTGAAGGCACCGTCTTCGAGGACGAATTCCCAGTCTTCACCTGCGCGAGCTAACTCTATTCTGGTTTTTGCTGCGACATCGGTGTCCCAACTGACGGTTACAGTGTGCATCGTGGTATCCGACACCACAAGATTCGAAATCACCGGCTGGCTGAATGCTGGCAGCACTCCGATAAGAGCAATCGCGGCCAAAACGGTGGAAAGTCTGTGAGTAAAACGAGTCACGTTTCTGTGTGTGATGGTTTGTAAATCGATCTCGGCGAGATGCCCAATCGCTCCAATATCAATTGCTGAGCTTTGCGGCGATTCAAAGCTGTCGTGGGCTCCAACAATCATACCTTTCTCCCGGTAGGGCCTCCAACGAACAAAGCCGAAGGGGTTTCCACCAAAATGGGAAGATTTGAATGCTTTTTGGGCCAAAAACTCGTGTGGGGGTGTCCCGGTTGGCCCAAACCCACTAAAATGAGCTACATAGCTACGATTTCACCCAGCTCCGTCTCATTTAGAGTTGCAGTTGCGCGTATCGTAGCACCAGCCTTTAACAGCATTGCAACAGAGCAGTATTTAGTCTGACTCAGTTCGATCGCCCGTCGCAGCTTCTTTTCTCCTACGTCTCCCGTGAGCACGTAGTGCACACAGATCTCCCCGAAGCTTGCGTAGCCATCATTTTGGACACGCTCTGCTTCGACGTTTATCTGCAGAGTATCGACCGTCTGCTTCGACTTTTTTAGAATGGACAATACGTCGATGCCGCTACATCCCGCGAGGGCCATGAGTACCACCTGCATCGGTTGCGGACCTAGATCATCACCGCCGCCGTCGGTCGAATTGTCGATCAATATGGTTGCTCCTTTTTCGTTCGTGCCCTCGAAAAGAAAATCTTTTCCAGGAAGTCGATTCAGAGAGATGTTGTACGTCGCAGGCATGGCACTCGGTTACTAATGGATAATCAGAAGTAACAAAAAAAGCCCGGCACTTGCCGGGCTTCAAATGTGATGTTGGTGCTGCTGTTGACTAGAATCTGTAATTAGCTGAAAGAGTTAAACCGTTGCTGCGGAAAATACTCTTGCCTGAAATCGGTATTGCACCCTCCCTCCTTCCAAAGGAATCGAGTGCTCCTTCCAGCTTGAAAGAGGCGACATTGGTTTGGACTTTTACGAAAGGATTGATACCGATCCTGTTCGCATTAGAATCGTCCCGTTTGTCTCCGTTGAAGGATTGATTGCCGCGTCGGTAGTAGACGAAATCCAATCCGAACTGGGCAGGATTGCCAGCGATATTAGAATGATAAGCCGCACCAACAGCACCTAGGCAAAGGTTGCCCTCGTTGTAATCTATGTTTTGATCAGAAGCATCGAAACGATATAGGAAATCAGTTTCAAATCGGCCAGTCAGATTATCCGATGCTCTGTACCGCGCCATCAGGCCAAGTCTAACCCCGTTCTGACCCTCGCCGGCCCTTAGTTCCTCAATTTCTGCGTTTTCCGTATCGAGGTAAAACGTTAGCGAAGCACCCACTCCTAGCTTGTCCGAAGCCTGCGGAATCTTCAAACCCGCTCCAAGGAAGACGTTCGTCAGTGCAGTCACGCTCCTTGCGTCGTCACCGTCAATAGTCCATTTGCGTGTTTTATAGGCAAGGCCTGCGAACGCCCTTGCAAGAGCAGGCTTACCGGAGATAGAGTAGTTGCCAAAATTGTAGTATCCTTTCAATCGCGCCTGCCTGCCCTTCAAAACCTGGTCGTTGGAGTAGTCCTGACTTTCTCCGTCTCTGTCGTAAAAGCCGGACGCACGATAGGCTGTTAAACTGAGCGTGACACCACTTTTGGGGCCGTCGTTTTGTGCGCTTGCAATGAAGGGCTGCACCAATAGACCCAGCACGGCGATCGCCAAGGTGCCCCCAAGTTTGAAATTTTTCATGGTTGGTTTCGTTTGGGTGACGGCCTACCACATAAAGATGCGACCCAACCTATCTTGGTAACCCGGATTGCTCCAACTTAACTCTCCTATCAACAATTTTCCTACTTTCCGGCTGGAAAACTGATCTTTTCCCACAGGGGTGCGTTGCACCGCCACCAAAATTGTCGCAAACACAGCCACTACTTTATGGGTACCGCAGGGTCTGTCGCACTTCTGCTCAGCTTCGTCTTCTGTTCGATTAGCGGGATTGGGTATCTGGTCGCTGCGTCGAAACCTGATCTCGCACCGCAGGGCATCTGGCTTGGCCGTGTCTCGTGGTGGCTATCAACCTTTGTTGCGATCGCCACTTTTGGGGCGTTGATGTATCTGGTGATCACCCACCGATTCGAGTTTGCCTATGTCTACGAAAACTCGTCGCGGGACCTGCCCCGACATTTCCTGGTCTCCGCGACATGGGCCGGGCAAGAAGGATCTTTCCTACTCTGGATCGTGCTCAATGGTCTGGTGGGCCTTGGGCTGATTCGCTGGGCCCGAAATTACGAGGCGCCAACGATGGCTGTGGTCGCCCTCTGCCAGTTTTTTCTCCTTTCGATGGTCGTGGGAATCAAGCTGGGCTCACTCAAACTCGGCTCCTCGCCGTTCATTACGCTTGCCGATAAATTCCCCGACGCGCCGGCACTGGCCAGCGGTGTGGTCCCTGCTGACGGCTCAGGCCTCAATGACCTACTGCAAAACTACTGGATGGTGATCCATCCGCCCACGCTGTTTGTCGGGTTCGCGACCATGATCGTTCCGTTCGCATATGCGGTGGCGGCGCTTTGGAAAAAACAATATACGCAGTGGGTACGCCACGCCCTGCCGTGGACATTGTTCTCGGTAATGATCCTCGGAGTTGGAATCGCAATGGGAGGCTATTGGGCATACGTTACCCTTTCGTTCGGTGGATACTGGGCGTGGGATCCCGTAGAGAACTCGTCGCTGGTCCCCTGGCTGATTGGCATTGCCGCCGTGCACATGATGATCATCCAAAAGAAAAGTAGCAGTGGACACAAGGCGGCACTTTTCCTGAGCGTGCTCGCATACATGCTTGTTGTCTACTCGACGTTCCTTACACGGAGCGGAATCCTTGGCGACATCTCCGTGCACTCGTTTGTAGATCTTGGATTGTACAATCAGCTGCTCCTGTGGATAGTGTCGATGGGCGCGATAGGTTTTGGCCTGCTGGCATATCGCTATCGGGAGTTGCCCACGCCGGAGAAAGAGCCGCTACTGTTGTCGCGCGAATATTTGACGTTCCTGGGCGCGATGTTTCTCTGCGCCGTTGCCGCTGTTATCATTCTCGGTACCAGTGCACCCATTGTCGGCAGGCTCTTCAGAGAAAACCCCTCGACTGTGCCTATCTCTTTCTACAACAAGTGGGCGATTCCGCTATCGATCGTGTTCGTACTGCTTGCGGGAATCGGGCAGCTACTGTGGTGGACCAAAATGTCGGTGCAGAATATCAACAAGGTCGCGTTCGTGCCTACCCTACTCGCGATTGTCTCGACGCTGGCGGTTTTGTTCTTGTCGCCCTTCGCCGAACTTCGAAGACCGGTGGACTCCGGCGGATTACTTGAATCCATTTCGGCCAATGGGCCGTCTTTCCTGCTCTTGATGCTAGTCTTCGCCGCATTTTTCTCTCTCTATGGCAACCTGAGTGCTTTGATGCGAATCGGTCGCGGAAACCCAAAGCTTGCCGGCGGAGCGCTATCGCACATCGGATTTGCCATTCTCGTCTTGGGGGTAATTGCCAGCAGCGGTTTTAGTAAACCCATTTCCAGGAATGCTGGTGTCGAGATGGCCGATGGGAGCAGGGAAAACGTCTACCTCGAACGGGGTAATTCTGCCGACGTACTCGGGTACAACATTACCTACCGGGGTCGCGAAGAGAACGCCCGGGGTAGACCTGTTTTTGTCGTGGACTTTGTGGATCCGAAAGGGAAAACGTTTTCATCGCACACGGTCGTTTACAAAAGCAACAAGGATCAGTGGATCCAGCATCCTGACGTGCGCCTTGGGGCAACCAAAGACATCTTCGTGGCGGTTACGCCGAACGACATGTTCGAGCAGGACGATGGTACACCCGAGAACGGATTCTCATTAACCAGGGGCGACCAACGTATTCTCGGGAGCAGGGAATATGTGGTGCGGTTTATTGACTTCGAGGTGTTCGATCCGCTTGAGAGACAAAACGCAGATACTGAAATCGCCGTCGGGGCACAGCTCGAGGTGACGCGCCTGGCGGATCAGACGAAACGACTCGTCACCCCGATTTTCGAAGTAGCAGGAAACGGGCTTACCAGAAGCGATCCTGCGCGCGTTGACGAGTTCGACATCAGCCTAACATTTGTTGGGATGAGCGTTGATGATGGTGCCATCAACCTCATTGTCGACGGCGTTGCCATCGAACCTGCGGATTGGATAATTGTGCAGGCAATCGAAAAGCCGTTTATCAACTTAGTCTGGATCGGAATAATTCTTATAACGATTGGCTTCCTGTTTTCGATCTACCGGCGCGCTCGAGAACGCGCCTTTGAGGTCAATCGTATTGGACTCGCGGTTGACAAAGTTTAATGGCGGATGGATTTGGCCTACTGGATAGAGAGGTCCAATTCGTAAAGGGAATCGGACCGAAGCGGGCGGTAGCGCTTGGCGAAATGGGAGTGGAGAACGTCCGGGATCTCCTGCACTTCTATCCCCGACGATATCTCGACAGGACAACTGTGACGCCGTTCGATGAAATCGGTCAGGCAGATGGGCAAGTCACCATCGATGGCATTGTCAGATCAGCTGCGGTAATCCCAAGCAGGCGCGGTCGCAGATATGAGATTGTTCTGGAAGACGAAAGCGGTAGGACGACGCGCTGTGTGTGGTTCCGCGGAGTGGCATGGGTGCAAAAAACCATTCACTCCGGAATGCGGATCGCTGTGCACGGCAAACCGCAGCTGTACAATAAGAAGTGGTCTTTCCCGCATCCCGATTTTGACCTGCTGGACGCCGACACACCGAAGTTATCGACCGGCAGGATCATAGCCCTCTATCCCGGAAGCGAGAGTCTCGCAAAGGCGGGCGTGTCAAGCGCGCTCGTGCGCAGAGTCGTTTACAATCTGTTTAAGGACGAGGGTATTCGGATCCCCGAGATTTTTCCCGGGTGGGTAAAGGAAAAGTACGGTTTGATTGACGGCCGCGTCGCACTGCGAGCCATCCACCGGCCCAGGGACCAGGCTGAGCTCGACGCCGCCATTCACCGCCTCAAGTTTGAAGAACTCTTCTGGATACAGTTGCTCTTGCGGCAAACCCTGAAGTTGCGCGAACGCACGACAGACATCATCCTTGAAAAACCGGGCTCCCTAAGTCGGCAATTCTTCACTGACCATCTCCCCTTCGAATTAACCGACGACCAAAAGCGTGCGCTCCATCAGATCTATTCGGATGCGCAAAGTGGCAAGCAAATGAACAGGCTTTTACAGGGTGATGTTGGATGTGGCAAAACCGTCGTTGCCATCGGCGCACTGTTGCAAGCGGTCGACTCAGGATACCAGGGGGTGCTCATGGCACCGACTGAAATTCTGGCTGAGCAGCATCTTGCAAAGGTAAAGGGATATCTGGAGCCACTCGGGGTTCGCGTAGTCCACCTTAGCGGTAGCTTGTCTCGCACGCGGCACCGGGATACGTTGGATGCGATCAAGACCGGGACTGCACAAATCGTCGTCGGCACGCACGCGGTGATACAGGATACGGTTGCGTTCGGCAAGATGGGGATGGTGGTCATCGACGAACAGCATCGGTTTGGAGTAATGCAGCGCGCAAGCCTATCCGACAAAGGCGACCGGCCGCATATCCTCCTCATGACGGCCACACCAATCCCCCGTTCGCTGACCATGACGTTGTATGGCGATCTTGATGTGACGACCATACGTCAAAAACCGAAGGGACGGCAGCCCATCATCACAAGGCTGTTCAACGAAAAGCGTCGGACAAAGATGTACGAACTGCTGCGTTCGCAACTAAATCAAGGCAGACAGGCTTTTGTCGTCTATCCGCTGGTTGAGGAAAGCGAAAAAATGGACCTGCGCGACGCCGTGTCGGGCTGTGAACAGTTATCGATGATCCTGCATGACAAGAATGTTGGACTCATTCACGGTAGGATGAAGCAGGACGTGCGCGAAGAGAAAATGAGCCGTTTTGTAATGGGAGAGATCGATGTATTGGTTGCAACCACCGTGATTGAAGTCGGCGTGGATATACCCAATGCAACCGTCATGATAATCGAACATGCAGAGCGCTTCGGGTTAAGCCAACTGCACCAGCTGCGAGGCCGCGTAGGCCGAGGCAAGCACGCCAGCTACTGCCTGCTGATGGCCGACTACAAGAAAACCAGCGTGGCGGATGAGCGACTCGCGGCAATGGAAGAAACGAACGACGGATTCAAAATCAGCGAGCTCGACCTGTCCATCCGCGGGGGTGGTGACTATTTCGGGACCCGCCAGAGCGGGTTGCCAGACTTGAAGATCGCCAACATCGTCGAAGATCTGGAAATCATTGAGGATGTCCGGGAAGCTGCGTTGGAATGCGTTTCCCGCGACCAGCTTCTGGAGCGCGCCGAGCATAAAACCATGAGGACCTACTTCGAAAAGTACATTGTCGCGAAGAGGTTGAAGTTTGCAGACATCGGCTAGTGGACGTAGCTCCCGGCGTTGATGTCGATCGTGGTACCAGTCGCATGATCTGCCAGACCACTTGCAAGCAGAGCAACCATCGGAGCGATATCGTTGGGTTCGGTCAGCCGGTTCAGGGCGAGGTCCGCGATTACATGGTCTTCCCCGTATTCTTCAATCGACTCCGTGGCCATATCAGTTCGCGTGAACCCCGGCGCGACGACAAAAGCCTTGACACCGTCCTTGCCAAACGACCGTGCGATTGATCTGGTGTAGGCAACCATCCCTCCTTTTGTTGCTGCGTAGGCCATGAGATCCGCCGTATCACCGCGAAACGCAGCCCGGGATGCAATGTTGATGATCCGGCCTCCGCCCCTCGATTGAAAGTGGCGTATCGCCCGCCGCGAAAGCCACGCTGCCGACTTGAGGTTAACCGCAAACAGGTGGTCCCAGGTACTCCCCCATTCGTCAATGTCTGCGTCAAAGGGAATCATGGGAGCGATGCCAGCATTGTTTACGATCACATCCAACGAGCCCTTGAGTTCGAGGGCGTGATCGAACAACTGGTCGCTAGACTCAAGCTCGCCAAGATCAGCCTGCGCAATATCGACACGTAGCGGTGCAAGCTCTTGCAGCTCCTCCACGTTCCTCTTGTTGTTGTTGTAGTGCAGGACAACTTCGGCACCAGAATCAATCAACGTTTTGGAGACGGCCTTGCCAATTCCGCGACTGGCACCGGTTACAAGGATTTTGATGTTCGATAAATCAATCTTCATTTGAGCTCACTTAATTTCGGTCTTGTAAACTTTAGGCGAGGATGGCGAAGCTGGAACTATTTCAAGTCGAAGCCTGCCGATGATCCAATCCTGATCGGTCACTACATCCACACGCCATTTTCCGGGCGCGAGATGCCGCTTGAAAGTATACCCTCGGTAACCATCCTTGCGTCCACCGGTTAATGTATACGGGAGCCGGTCTGTGACGCGCCACGTATCAGTCGGCTCATCATACATTTTCCACTGATGTTCAATCTCTCTTGAAAATCGGGTCGGGGCGAAGATGGACGAGAAGGCAAAGACGGTGTCACCGGGGACATATTCTATTCGTTTTTCCAGTCCGGGTAGGTTTTGATACCATCGTATCGCGGGATTGTACACAAGGTATTCGTTACCACGCTTAACAATCCGGGTGTAAACCCCTCCGTCGCGCATCGCAAGCGGAACCGGGGGGATCCACCGGTTAAAATAGAAGATCATCATTACCACCCAAACTCCCGCTATCGCCAGGCCCACTTTGGTAAAAAGTGCCCGACGAACATGATGATCCGACACTCCGCGATAGATCAAGAAGGAGGTGATCATTATTGTCAAAACACCAGCGGCAAGAAAAGAGAAGGCGTTCATCCTTTTTGTAACCACTGGCAGGAAGAAGGTGAGGAAACAGGTGACGGTAAAGAAGTACAGAGTCAGCAGGACGACGACGCGGGGTGGATCGGTATGGACGATTTCGTTCATGACCATGAGTGCCACAAGGATGACGATAAACCATGACGCTTGCGAGATCGAAGCGCTCTGGGAGTAGAAAATCACCGAAGCGCTAAACAGCGCACCGAGAAGGAATTGCACGACCAGTGCGAGCTTCGAGAAATGGCGCCGCACCAGCAATATCGGAGAATCAGCATACATACCGTGGACTAGCAGGCCAACCACGATCGTGAGCAAGGTCACGTAGCTGAGGAGCAGGATGTTGTCGAACCACGCATCAATACGATTAAGCGTGATCGTATCGAGCAGGAACCCCCCAACAAAAACGCCGGACATTGCCAGTCGCGGGCGTTTCTTCGCCTGCTCGGAAAGAAACATGCCAACCCGGGTTTGCAGCACCAACTCAAGCGGCCTCTCGAGAAGGGGCTTCGTCATTCTGGAAAAATGGTTTGCCTCATCCCTTCCGGTTTGCTCGTTGCCTCCAGAGAGGGATGGTCGAGCATGGCTCCCCGAACATGATCTTCTTCGCAACGCCTGTCAGTTTTTCGGTTGCGAGGGCATATGCGCGGTCCGGTACAATTTCATTCGCGCATCCTTTCACGACAACGGGCTTGTCACGGAATTTCTCCCAGTCAAACGTCTGTAACTCTCGCGTGAAATAATCTCCCCGCACGTGGTCTTCGCCTCCGACGGTAACCGATCTTACGAGATCTGATAAAAGACTCGCGATGTACATGTATGCCCAAACAGGAATGAGCGCATCAGTCGAGCAGACGATGCCGACGTGGCAATCTTCCAGGTGGCTGAAGTCGGTCTCGCTCAGTTGCTGCCTGAACGTTTTTTCGCGGAGGATGAATCCGCCATCCAGGTACTCCGAGATATCCACCAGTTTCACGCTGCCGCCGTCCCACAGGCTAGCAAGGTCAAACGTTTCCAGTGCGCTAGTTGCGACTTTATTAACGATGGGTTCCATTTGTCTACGCTTTTGACGTTAGTGCGTGAACGGCATCAATTATTTCCTGAGAAGCGCGATCGATTTCTTCCAGCTTTGTATGCGACCCTATCGATACTCGGATAAATGACTGCGCGTCGGAACTACTGTAACCCAGCGCCTTCATCACATGGCTACCTTTGCCGCTTCCACTCTGGCAGGCGCTCCCGGTCGACAGGGCTAGTCCTCGGAGACCCGAAAGCAAATTCGCGGCCTTCAATCCCGGGAACAGAAGCCCGCAGGTGTTTGGGAGGCGCGGTGCATTCTTGCCAACAAGGTGCACATCCAATCCCGACGACCCAATTTTCTCCTCAAAACGATCTCTCAGTTCCTTGAGTCTGGCAGAGTTTTCTTTCCAGTTTTTTACAGCCCATTCAGACGCGCTACCCATCCCAACAATACCTGTGACGTTTAGCGTGCCGCCGCGGACACCACTTTCCTGTCCGCCACCGTTAATCAGTGGATGCAACGCGACATTCCCCTTGTTTATTAGCGCTCCAACTCCCTTCGGACCGTAGAATTTGTGTGCGGAGATTGCGATCAGGTCCGCTGGGCAGTCGCGAGTATCCAGTTTGGCAGGCGCCTGGGTAGCGTCGCTGAAGAATGGCACCCCGGCATCTTTGCACACATCAGCAATTGCATCTACGTCATTTAGCACACCCGTCTCGTTGTTCGCCCACATGATGCTGACCAGTCGAGTCTCGGGCTTAATGACGTTGCGCAGGTCCGCGACATTCACCGCGCCGTCTTTGTCTACTGCAACGCGGGTTACGGATGCGCCAAGTTTTTCGATTGCCGTACAGGTATCGAGCACGGCTTTGTGTTCGGTCTGCGACGTTACGATATGGGTTCGTTCATGACCGAAGCGGGTGGCGGTACCCTTGATAGCAAGGTTGATTGCCTCGGTTGATCCGCTCGTAAAGATAACGGTATCGGGATCGGTCGAAAAAAGCTCAGCTACCTGCTCGCGGGCGATGGTAACTGCTGCCTCAGCTCTCCATCCCATCGCGTGACCCTTCGAAGACGCGTTACCAAAATGAGTTGCGAAGTATGGCAGCATTGCCTCAAGCACACTTTCGTGTACAGGCGTTGTGGCGTTGTAATCCAGGTAGATTTGCTGCTGATTCGACATCATCACCGTTGTTGCATATCTCGAACGGTTGGCAGTCCTATGCCGTTCCGTTAGAGGTCGACTTCGATTCCCAGCAGCGCGCGCCGAGGCAAACCCGGACGAAGGCCAGCGGGATGCCGGGAAGCAACATAACGGCTGTCCAGGATATTGCGAACGGATCCGAAGACACCCACGCTCGGTGCAAGTTGGTAACGAGCCGTCACATCCACAAGCAGATACGCATCCGTTGAATGCGCTGGATCGACTGGGCCCTGCCCGGATAGTGTTCGCATTTGTCCAACGTACTGGGCATCAACTTGAAATGATTGCGCTTGATGGTCCAGGCCAGCCGACAGAGAAAATTGCCGCTCGGAAACGTACGGTAGGTGGTCGCCGCGATCAACCCGTCCCCACGCCTCAATGTTAGAGTCGAAACTCGACTGGAAGTGGGCATCGGTTAAGGTGAGCATCGCTCGCAGTGGGAGTTCTGTAAACTCGCTCACTTTAAACGAGTACTCTGCCGTGGCCTCAAGCCCGGCCGCCAACGCCGAGCCGCCATTAAACGTATCTCCACTACCCGACCCGCCGCCCGCGGCAAGATCCACACCCAGGAGGTTGCTATAATCGTTTCTAAATCCGACCAGCTCGAACCTGCCGCGCGGTACGAAGACGCGAACACCCACCTCGATATCGATGCTTTTTTCCGGGAGGGCGCCATCGCGCGAGCTCGGAGGAGCAAACCCCTTATGCAGCCCGGCGAAAGTGTGTACGGCCGGACTCCACTGATAAACAACTCCCGCTCCAGGAATAAGGGCGCGCACGTGGTTCCTCCGGACCGTAAGATTTGATCCCAACCTTTCTGGATCAGTCTTTCCATAATCCTCGCGCCGAATGGCAACGTCCTCCAATCGTGATCCGGCGATTATAGAAAGCCGTCCGATGGATTTTTCCACCTGGACGTGACCGGCAATCGCAGATGCAGTGGTTATCCGGTTGCTATCCGTTCCCGGCGTTCCGGCCGAGTTGAGTTGCAGCTCTGAACCGGCGAGCGAATAGGAGTCGACCCACTGAAAACGATCAACGCCATCGCTGTGCAGTCGCAGCCCGCCCTCAACCAACCAGCCATCCTGATTAAACTTTGCCGTTGCTTGTAAACCGCGCGAGTAGTAATCGCGGTTGTTTGCTTTTAGCAATAGCTCACCCTCGGATGCACCCTGCCCAACGATCAAACTATAATGCTCGAAGTTCTCGGCAGGGTCTTCCAGTACGGATCCGATGCTTTTCGATGCACCGCCGGCAACAACTTTGTCGAGTTTGTACCAGTTACGCGAAAATGTGTTATGATAAAGCGATGTTACGACGTCGAAGGAATTCGATGGCGATATAAGATGTGTAAGCTCCAGTTGCGTGTGCGTTGCATCCATGCGGTCGTTGGCTGATGATACATAACGACGCAACGGATCACGCCTGAAATCTTCCTCCGTCAAACCGAGATAGGTCTCGTGCGAGGTCTCATCGTAATAGCCCGCCTTGACCGTCACATCCTGATAGGTTGCGGCTGTCGCTGACGAGATTTGGTACCGACCGGACACGCGCACATCCGTCTTGGCGTATCCTGTTGGGCCGTTACCATCCAGTTTTTTAAACCCGGTTGCCCGATCGGTTAGCCCCTCCACAAGCATTCCAAAACGACCGACGGTGGAGCCCCCGTAAACGTGAAGCAGCTGGTCGGCTTGTGAGCTCAGGTTTGCTCTTGCATGCAGGGTAGGAGTTGCCGGGATGGGAGTGGCAAGGAAGTTGATCGCCCCACCCGTCGTAAACGGACCGTACTTGACCTGGCTGGATCCTTTTCTGATTTCGATCCCGCCCATACGACCAACGGATGGAAAGTAGTAAGCAGCAGGCGCCGCGTATGGAGCTGGCGCCATCAGTATTCCGTCTTCCATTAACGTGACTTTCGAACTCCGTTCAGAGCCCGTTCCGCGGAAGCCAATGTTTGGTCTCAGACCGTATCCGTCCTCGCCCCTCACGTTGACACCGGGGATGAACTTCAGCGCCTTGGCGATGTCCGTATGCTTATTGGTCCCTAACTCTTCAGGGCCGATGTAGTGCGCCGATCCCGGTAAGCGATCCAGGAATTCACCCGCGCCGGTTAAACTTCGGTGCTCAACGATGACCTCGGGAAAATCGACATGGGTCTCGGTCAGGGAAATGGATCCCACCTCCGGACGATCTGTGGAAATGGGAATGGTTTCGCTGGAAAAACCCAGATGGGTTACCCGCAGGAAGTACTCTCCCGGGTTGAGGGCGATCGCAAACCGGCCTTTGGTGTCGGTAACGTCCCCAATCTGCTGGCCAACGATCTCAACCGAGGCACCCGGCAAAGGAAGGTTCGTGCCCTTCTCAATCACCGAACCGCGAACCACAACCTCTTGTCCGAGTGTCGGCTCTATGGGGCCTGCCAGCAGTGCGACAACAGTTAGGATCTGCGCTATTCTGGAAGCTGTTATCATGGGTATTCCTGAGGAGCCCCAAAATGTACAGCCTTATTTAGACTCAGTCTAAATAAGAACGCTTGAAGAATCCTAGTCCGATTCCGGCTGCGGCTGGCGCTTCAGGACGTTGTCGATCAAGCCATAGTCTTTGGCCTCTTCGGCGCTCATCCAGTAGTCGCGATCAGAGTCCTTTTCGATCTGATCAAGCGATTGGCCGGAGTGATCAGCAAGGATTCCATAGAGTTGTTTCTTCGTCTTCTGGATCTCGCGCGCCTGGATCTCGATGTCCGATGCCTGGCCCTGTGTTCCGCCAAGCGGTTGGTGGATCATGATCCGGGAGTTCGGCAAGGCAGCCCGTTTCCCGTTAGCACCGGTTGCCAACAGAACCGCTCCCATGGATGCAGCCAGCCCAACACAAATTGTCGCGACGGGCGCTCCCACATATTGCATCGTATCATAAATGGCCAGGCCAGCATAAACGGACCCGCCGGGTGAGTTGACATACATGTTGATGTCTCTTTCGGGATCTTCACTTGCCAGAAACAGGAGCTGCGCAACCGCCAGGTTTGCAACCTGGTCATTGATAGGCGTGCCGATGATAACGATCCGATCTTTGAGCAGGCGTGAGAAGATGTCATACGCCCGTTCGCCTCTCGTCGTCTGTTCAACAACCATCGGCACAAGCGCACCCGCTGGAGTTTCGTTGAAAGGCGACGAATGGATGCTTCTCGGAATCGACGTTAGGCTCTTCGAAAACGCAACAAAATCACTGACCAAATTAGAGTCTGACATGTAACCTATCTATTGTTTGGGGTATAATAAAACGACGCTCGTCTAGCTAGGTTCATCGACTTCGAGGGCTTTTTCATAAGCCTCCCGGTCAAGCTCGACTATCTCAAATTTCGATTCCAGGAGCGAAAAAACCTTCTTGCTCAGAAGCTGTTGGTTTAGCTGTGTACCGAGGTTGGGGATGGACGTGTAGTAATTCTTCAGTAGTTCCGCATCCATGCCTTCCGTTTCCGCCGACTCAGAAAAAAACTTCTCCCTGTCTTCGTCTGTCACCTCGAGCTTTTCTTCATCCACAATTTTGTCTCTTATGAGCATCCAGCGCGATTGCTGCTCGGCCTCATCCTTCCTGTACTCCCGGTAACCCTGCTCATCAAAAGTAGGCGGCAAGGTCCCACCCGACCGCTGCTTCAGCTCCTCGATGAAGGAGTCCTGGTATAGTTCGATGACTGACGACGGGATTTCAAAGACGTGGGCGTCTGTAAGTTTTTTTACAATCGTGGATTCAAGCAACTGCCTTGATCGTTGCTCCCACTGCGCCGTTAGATTCTTACTGACCTCGGCTTTCAAATCATCGACCGATTCGAATCTCCCCCCAGAAGCTTTGCTTGCAAGCTGGTCGTCGAGCTCTGGCACTTCGCGACGTTCAATTTCCTTGATGGTAACATCGAAGTGAACCGTATTCTCTGTCGGCTCGCCCTTGTGTCGCGTGATTGCTACTCGAACAGTATCTCCGACCTTCGCGCCCAGTAAAGATTCTTTAAGATCTGGCTGAAGATTCTCGTCGAACAAAGAGAGCTTGACGTCTTCCCTGAATTCATCTTCTATCGCGACATCTGCAACGGCATCTATCTCTTGCATATCGGCAGTCACCGCATCATCCTCGGTCACCGGACTGTCCGTCTCGACAAATTCTGCAAACTGATATCGAACTGCTTCCAATTCTTTGTCGATATCATCATCAGACACATCATGGACGAGCTTGTTAATTGACCCGCCTACATCAGCAAGTGTAAACTCGGGCCGGACACCAAAGCGGATCACCGCATGCAGATCGCCATCCATCTCATACTCGAGCTCGGTGACCTTCGGTTGTCCAAGCACTTCGTGATCTCCCTTGTCAAGGATTTCGGATTCGTACTGCTCCTGGATTGACTTCTCGGCAATACCGTAGGCGAGCTCTTTGCCGTACATCTTCTTTACAATCTTAATCGGCACTTTCCCTTTTCGGAAGCCCTTGAGAGTAATTTTCGATTTGTGTTGGCGGAGCTCATTGTCGATCCTCGGCATGAGCTCAGCGGCAGTTGCAGAAATGGAGAGCTCGTACTCGACTGGTGATACTTGTTTTACGGTTGTGTCCATCAAGATGTGGTGTGTGTCGCTGGATCCAGGATAGTCGCTGTGTCACTCAGAACACGTGAAAAGGTGTCCACTGCATACCTTTTTCACATCTCATCAGAAGTCAAAACCTACGGCAACGTACAGTCGCGGATCGCCGAACCTGTTACCGTCGTACGGCCATCCATAATCAAAACGCAGCGGGTAGCCCAGGAACGCCGTCCGCACGCCGACGCCCAGACCCAACATTACATCCCGGAATACCTCCACCCCCTCGTCATTGCTTTCGTAGAGTCTCAAAGCCGAGTTGGTCGAGTCGGAAGCCCACAAGACCCCAACATCAGCAAATGCTGCCAGGTCCAGATAAGGGAAAAAGACCGAGCTCCGCTGTGACTCTTTGGCAATGGGACTTCTGAGTTCGATGTTTGACAAGAAAAAGCGGGCACCGTTGCGTTCGTTTACCTCGTAGCCCCGCGTCGGGAAAATGGGAGTAGCAAAGATAAAGTCCGACAGCCCCTGGACGGGGAATCCGTTTTCCTCATCAAACTTCCTGTTGATCCAGTTCTGCACGCCAGACGAGTAGAAGAGCTGCGAGTTTTTTCCTGCCGAGACCCCGCCTGAGAAGCGCGTTGCAAGAACAAGCTTAGGTGTGAGCCTTGTATAGAATCGGCTCTCGGCAACAAGCGTAACAAATTGCGCCGACTCGCCATCAATCGCGACGGGACTTCCCGCTAGCGTAGCCGCAAATCTTTTCCCGACCGTCGGATTTCCAAAAGCCGGAGAAGCCCCGTCATAGGTGTACGTCACAGAGGGGTAAATGAATGAGCGGTTCGCCGAGGGGATTCTAACGTTGGTTATGTCGGCCTGACTGGCAACGGCGAAGGACAGTTTTCCTTCGACCCGCCTAAATGTTGAAAGCGGGTAGAGAGCCGTGATACTGAAGCCGTATTGACGGAATCTCTGGAACCGGGTGGCGACGTCGATCTCATCTGGCAATAAGCGGGATGATTGAAATATTTCAGCGCGCCAATCTGTTCGCTTGCTGAGGTAATCGTACGAGACGATATAATCGGCATTCCGGAGGTCAACAAGAAGGTTGGTCGACAGTGCCAGTCGGTGATTACCCAGCATATCGGAAAAGCGCATCTGGGTTACACCCTGCGCACCGTAGAGTACATCATAACCAGCTGTCCCGTATACAATATCAGGTGAGAACCTCAACTTGTAGTCGGAAACCTGCATCGAATCTGGGTTTGCGAAATTGGGACTGCTGCTCCCGCGGACGGAGCTATTGGGTGGTATGTTGACGTCCGTTAGGTCGGGGGTGTTTTGTTGAAAACCTACACGAACCCCAACGCTGTCGCGCGAAGGATCGACCAGCGAGAAGCTCACGGTGGAGTCGGTCTGGGTGCCGGAAGGTTCGGCAAAAGCTATCCGCGAGCGATCGGCCTGGTAGGTATCATAAAATGAAATGCCGCTGAGTGCATCACGTAGAAAGGGATTGTTCGTACGCATGTTTGACACGGCCAGGAGCGCAGCGGGCGCCATGGACGAGTCCGTCCGGTTGGCGCGACGGTGATGCCAGAGATTGGGTTGCAGATCGCCAGCGTATCGTCGGGACGTAAGCAAATTCGATACAACAAAAATCTCGGGAACACCTTTGTTCAGGGCCATGATGGCCACGCGAGATTCATCATTCGAAATGGAGTATTGCATGATGCCCCGCAACAGATTCGTTACGGGTTGAATGGAATTGGTCGCCAGATCCAGTCTGTAGAGGTTGTCCACCCCATTCTTGTCGGATAAGAAGACGATCTCCTTCCCATCCGATACGAACTGCGCGCTCCGTGACTCGAACCCATTCGAAACGGTAAGGCGCGTAATTTCCAGGTCGGAGCCCGTCGCGGCAATCATGTACAAATCGTTTCCTTCCGCAGGAGAAAGTTTTGCGACGGTTGACTCCGTTGCCCGATCACTGTGAAACACAAGCCGCTCTCCGTCGGGGCTCCAGCTGGGCTCGTGATCGGAAAACAGATCGTTGGTTAGTTGGCGGATTTCTTCCGTGAGCAAATTCAAAACGTAGATGTCGCTCCGGTCGTCGGCGCTGGCCGAGAATGCAATGCTTGATCCGTCCGGGCTCCATGCAATCGATGAGATGCGATCGACCTCGGGAACGCGAATCCTCGTTTTCTTTCGGGTTCGCCGATTCATAATAACGACAGATTCGGTCGCCCCGGGGGATGCGATGATTGCCAGCCGCAGGCCATCGGGAGACCATGCAATACCGGGCGACTGCACCCGGATTTTTTCAAAAAAGGTGCTCGACTGACCGTTGGCTATGCGACGGAATTTCGGAGACCCCACCGTGTTGACGGTATATACGTCAAACAGGCCGGTGTGTGTTGTAACAAACGCCAGCTCATTTCCCTGCGGTGAAAGGGACGGACTTGCGTTGTACAGTCCCTGCTTCTTTGTAACAAGTGCTCGGCCCAGTATGTCAACCCTGTCCCTGGCGACAACCTCTGGAAAGTGAATTTGCTCGAGTGCTGTTTGCCATTGCGCTGACAACTCATCGAGCGAGAGGCCCGTTGTCGATTTGAACACTCTTTCAAGCGATCGATCGGTTTTTACCTTGCCTACTATTTCGGCAACTTTCTCCTGTCCATACTGAGCCGCGATGTAATCCCAGAACGACTGCCCTCCACTGTAGGCATAGTATCCGCGCAGGTTTGGGACCGTTGGCAAGCTTGATGTAAGGACAGCATCCCGCATGTACATGTCGGCAGATGTCCCCCAGCCGTCGGAAGAGTATTCGGCGAGACCTTCATCGAACCACGCGGGCAAGGACCGGCTGAGGTTGCTTTGCACCAGTGCTTGCAACGATCCACCGTAGAGGTAATCATTCAGCACTGCGTGCACCAGCTCGTGGTGCAGGATGCGCTTGTATTCCGCGTAGTCACCGTTGAACGGAAGTGCCACACGATTTTTGTACAGCTCGGTAACCCCACCTATCGGCTCAGAATTAATGGGGAGGTCAACTGCGTTTGTGACACCAAAGTCCGACTTGTTCAGATAAACAATAATCGGTACGCGGTGCTCGAGCTGATAATTTATTAGCGAGGCGATGCGAGAATAGGATTGCTCCGCGACGACACTCGTGAATTGCGCCAGATCCCTCGCTTCCGCATAGTAGTAAATATCGAAGTGATCCGATTGGATGTACTTCCATTCGTGTGATTCGTACTGGACGCGGTTTTGCCCAAACCGAAGAAATTGCGCATCCGCCTCTAAGGCCGACCCAACAACAAACAAGACCATGGCAATGCCAGCCAGAAACGACGACAGAAATGTTTTGCCAATTTTTCCCATGCGGGCGTCCGAAAAACTCGCCCAAACACCGCAGAGAAGTGGACGCTGCAGCTACAGGCGAGAGAGTGTTGTACTTGGTATCGGGATAACGTATTGCTGTTCCAGCACATCCTCGTGGACACCAAATGAGCCGGTTCCACGAAAGTCCACCGCAACAAACCTTCCCTCAATGTGCTTGATCTCACCGATGCCGTAGTAACCAGGCATGGGACCATAATAAACGAGCTGCCCTTTGGAAAGGCTTTTCCCTATCCGCGCTTTTCGGAAAAACGCAGGAACGCTTGGCAACAATTCCAGTCGGTACCGGCTCGCGATATGTTCAAACAGGTCACCCATCGTCCGAATATACAGACCGGTGAGACCCATAACCACACCGAATTGGTGGGCTGTCGTTAGGTCCGGGTCGTGCGACAATTTTTCGCACGCGGCATTTGGTATAAACAATTTGCTTCGGTAGCTTTTGGATACCCTGTTAACGCCGTTCCCCTCGCCACCACATGAAAATTGATTCGAAGATCGTCGACCGACAGGTCGGTCGAAACGCCGAGATGTTCGCTCAGTCGATTGGCAAGATGCCAACGCCGGATGAGCGCTATCCCTATCTGCGGATACTCATCTCCATTATCGAGCAAGCACATCCTGAATTTGTCCAGGCACCTGAAAAGTCGCGACAGGTTGCGGGCCTCATTGCAAGCTTAAGCAAGTACACCATCAACGCAGACGAAATCGCCGAGGTGGTTAGGCTGCGTGATGAAGAGCGAGGCTATACGCGAGAACCGCAGCAACAAAACGACAAAGCCGAGCAGGATTAGAGCACGCGATCTGCATGCTGTTTGACAAACGCGCTCCACGATGAGTACGCGCGTTCATTTACGCCTTCGCCGCGCTGGATGTGGCAAAGACCAACAGCAATTGCATCTGATGCATCCATAGGCATGTCCTGCATCAACTCTGGTACGTTCAATAGCGAGCAGACCATGTACCAGACCTGCTGCTTGGAAGCATTGCCGTTTCCGGTAACGGATTTCTTCACCTCTTTGGGGGTATACTCTACGACGGGTATCTGTCGGTTTAGCGCAGCAAGCATTGCCGCCGCCTGCGCGCGACCCAGTTTTAGCATGGACTGCGGATTTTTGCCGTAAACCGGCATCTCGACCGCGCACTGGTCAGGTTTGTGCTCGTCGATCAGAAGCGTTACCGATTCGTAAATCTTCCGCAGCCGCAAGTGATGATCGGCCTTTTTTTGACGGACAACCCCGAAGTCAACCAGCTCTTCTTTCCTGGTGGAAGTCTTGATGACGCTGTACCCTGTTACGCGCGAGCCAGGGTCGATACCGAGGACGATCATGAAAATTACCGGCTAGTGCTGGCAACTTAGGCAATTGCTGCTAAAGTCGCATCGTCCATCTCCATGGTTGAGAAGATGGCCTGCACATCCTGATGATCTTCGATCTTCTCCAGCAGCCTGGCGATCTTCACAGCCTTGTCGGGTTCTAGTTGCACCGTCGTATTGGCGATCCTCTGAAGAGACGCATCATCAGGAATAATCCCTGCACCTTCCAATGCAGTTTGCACGGACGAAAACATTTCAACCGGGCAGGTAACCACGAACGAATCCTCATCCTGGACGACGTCTTCGGCGCCGGCGTCTACCGCTAATTCGAAAAGTGTTAGTTCATCGGTCTGATTAGCCGGGATGTCAAACACTCCCTTACGATCGAACAGGTAGCCAACGGATCCAGACTGCCCCAGGCTTCCGCCGGCTTTTGTGAACAGGTGCCTTAGGTCTGCAACCGTTCGGTTTGTGTTCTCGGTAAGCGCCTCAACAAAAATCGCCACTCCATGCGGACCGTAGCCCTCGTAGGTCGCTTCCACGTAGTCTTGCCCTTCGATCTCGCCCGTGCCACGCTTCACCGCCCGCTCGATGTTGTCCTTGGGCATGTTCTCCGCCTTGGCCTTTTCGATCGCCAACGCCAACCGCGGATTCATCCCCGCATCTCCGCCACCCTCACGGGACGCAACAGTGATGTCGCGAGAAATCCGCGCCCACACCTTCGAGCGCCGGGCATCCGTAACACCCTTCTTGCGCTTAATTTTCGACCATTTATTGTGGCCTGCCATTCATTTTCCCACTTATGGATAAGAATAAGTATACGCCGGACGACAACCGTTTAGTTTCCAGCACGCAGCTGTCACTCACAGAATCAGACTTTCCGATCCGACGTACGGTACACAAACTTGAGGCCGGACCAGGTCTCATCAACCGCACAAATTTTCACGTCGACCAACCCGAGCGCAAGACCAAGATCGCGCACCGCTGCTTCATCAGTTTCTACGCCCGAAGATTTTTTAGGCCATGAAACCCACACCATCCCCGTGTAAGAAATCGCACCGACGCATTTTGGAAACCTGGCAGTGAGTAGCCCATGGTCACCCGCAAACAGGTGGACAAAATCCAAGTCTTTTCCGAGACGTTTTAACCACGTCACATCAGGTGCGCCTTCGATTAGGTCCCAATAATTCGCCGGCGGATTAACCACGTGTGCGCGAAACCCTTCGCGCAGCCCCAGCTTTGCGAACAGAGCAGTTTTCGAATAACCACTCATCAGTCAGACCGGTTTACTGCATCAACCGCTACTGTGCCCGTAACCTCGCTGTCATTGACAAGAAACATTTCACTCTGGTTGCCGGCAACAACGCATGCGTGGTTGGGTACGATCTGAACGCGATCGCCAATTTCCAGCGTCGAGCCGCCACGCACGTAAACCCATCCGTGTTCTTCTGACAGGCCTGTGATCCTTGCGTGCGGAAGCGGAGTCATCGTGCGGGGGTTGTACAGCAACGTGCCGTACCCGTCGGCCATTGCCCCGGTGTCTGTGGTGAGAATTTTTTTGCCAGCGTCCAGGAATATTTTCTGCGAACCGTTTGATTGCGTCTTGATACTCACGACCGTCGCCAAAACTGTCAGCGAACAGTCAGTCCACTTGGCGGCTCCGAGACCAACCTGGATCGCGTCGTTAAAAATGTAGTTTCCTGGTCTTATCTCGGTAACCTTCCTGCCTCCGCCTGCATTCTCAAACTGGCTAATCGTTGGTGTTGAACCAATGCTAATCGTGTGTGCAGTTACGCCTACAGATTCCAGGTTTTTCGCGAACGCGATCATCCGGTCACGTTCATCAACAGCGTGCATTCGCAGCGTTTCTTTTGCTGATTTCCCGTCTGATGGGCCAGCGTAGGCGTGGCCGGCATGAGTCAATATTCCCTCGACCGCCAGTCCCGGCAATTCCGAAACCCATTTTGCAAATTCCAGGCTTTCGGGATCATCCCAAACCACGCCGCAGCGGCCGTACCCGGCGTCTACCTCTATTAAGACCGGCGCAACCTCACCTACCGATCCAAAGAAATCCGATGCACCCTGGGCGGCTTCCCGGGAATCCACACAAAATGTGACCTTAGCAGTCTCATACAGCGCGGCGATCCGATCCCACTTTTCACGCCCGATAGTCGTGTACGCAATACGGATATTGTCGAACCCATTTGCCGCAAACACCTCAGCCTCACCGACCTTTGCCACGGTAACTCCCACAGCCCCCGCATCCACCTGCATGCGCGCAAGCTTTGCGGATTTGTGCGTCTTGACGTGCGGTCGCAAATCCACCCCTTCGCGGTTTGCCTTCGCCTGCATGGAACGAACATTTTTCTCTAGCCGATCGGCATCGAGGAGAATGCATGGGGTTTGGAGATCGTTGATGTGCATCGCGTATAGTGTTGATGATGCAAAATAAAAAAGCCCAACCAGAGTTGGGCTTCTGAAACTTGCTAAGCTTGTTGGGCTATCGACTGCCGACCTGACCCATCGCAAGCCTGGCCCGATTCCTGGCACGCTCCAGTTTGCGCTCCAAGGCAGCCCTTTCTTCTGGATCCGAATGTTGCAATGCCTCGAGCGCTCGCTGCTCGGCTTCTTTTGCGCGATCAACATCGATGTCGTTCGCGGGCTCGGCCGTCTCAGCTAGAACGGTAACGTGGTTATTCACGACTTCCAGAAATCCGCCGGACGTTGCGAATTCGATCTTGCCGCCGGTGTCACTGGTTACCTGCAGCACGCCGATGTCGAACGCCGCAAGCATCGGGGCGTGGTCGTATAGCACCTCAAACGAACCCTGCACACCCGGAGCCTTCACACCACGAGCCTGGCCTTTGAAGACACTGCCGTTGGGCGAGACAATTTCAACCTTGAGCGTTCCCGCGGCCATTTAGCTAGCCTCCGCCAACATTTTCTCACCGGCTTCAATCACTTCCTCGATCGCGCCTTTGTACATGAACGCTCCTTCCGGCAGATGATCGAGCTCACCACTCAGAATCATTTTGAATCCGCGGATGGTGTCGTCAATCTTGACGTACTTACCTGGCGTTCCGGTAAACTGCTCAGCAACAAAGAACGGCTGACTCATGAAGCGTTGTGCTCTTCGCGCTCGGCCAACAACGAGTTTGTCTTCGTCGCTCAATTCGTCCATCCCGAGGATGGCGATGATGTCCTGCAGCTCCTTGTATCGCTGCAACAATTCTTTCGTCTCCTGTGCAGTGTTGTAGTGGTCATCTCCGAGAATCCGGGGGTCGAGAATTCGGCTGGTTGAATCGAGAGGATCGATCGCCGGGTAAATCCCAAGTGAGGAAATCTGCCGGGACAACACCGACGTTGCGTCGAGGTGGGCAAACGTTGTTGCAGGTGCGGGGTCCGTCAAGTCATCAGCAGGCACGTAGATGGCCTGGACCGATGTGATAGATCCATTCTTGGTTGATGTGATTCTCTCCTGCATCGCACCCATTTCCGTCGCTAGCGTAGGCTGGTAACCCACCGCGCTCGGCATCCGTCCGAGGAGGGCAGAAACCTCGGAGCCCGCCTGCGTGAAACGGAAGATGTTGTCAACGAAAAACAGTACGTCCTTACCGCCGAGATCCCTAAAGTATTCTGCAACGGTGAGACCCGACAATGCGACACGTGCGCGCGCTCCCGGCGGCTCATTCATCTGACCGAACACAAGCGCAATATTTGATTCCTTAAGCGCGCTCTGGTCAACCTTCGAAAGATCCCAGTCACCCTCTTCCATGGACTTCAGAAAGTCCTCGCCATAATTCACAACGCCACTCTCAAGCATCTCTCGCAGAAGGTCATTTCCTTCACGCGTTCGCTCGCCAACACCTGCGAACACCGACAAACCTGAGTGCTCTTTCGCGATGTTGTTGATGAGCTCCATGATTAGAACAGTCTTGCCTACGCCCGCGCCACCGAATAATCCGATCTTGCCACCTCGGGCGTACGGCTCCAGCAAGTCGACCACCTTGATACCCGTCTCCAGCATCTCGACGGAGGTCGACAACTCATCAAACGGAGGTGGATCAGCGTGGATCGGTCGTCGTCCGTCGGATTTGGGTTGCGGCAGACCGTCGATCGCTTTTCCAACAACGTTGAACAGTCGGCCACGGATTGCCTCGCCTGTTGGCATCGCAATTGCCTGACCTGTGTTCTTCACTTCCGTGCCACGCTGGATGCCTTCCGTCGCATCCATGGCGATAGCCCGCACCCTATTTTCACCAAGGTGTTGCTGCACCTCCAGAACAAGGTCCTCGCCATTGGCGTCTTTGACAACCAGGGCATCGAGAATATCCGGGACGCTGTCCGACGGGAATTGTACGTCAATAACAGGTCCAACAATCTGCACTACGGATCCAGCGGCGAGAGTCTTTGCTTCCATGTGGAATGGATTAGGGTTGAATGGTAAAACACCTGAAAAAATGTGCGCCTGGGCGCCACAAGAGAGACAAAGATACGGTCCCTCTCTTCCATTTATCGGCTGTGGAACTCACAGGATGCCTCCGGGATCGCAAAGAAACGAGGAAGATTGCCATCGCCTAACGCTCTGCACACGCACTTCAAATTAGACGGGACGGACCGCGCACCATTCACCTGACTTGAATCGTATCCTGGGAACCAGAGATAACCCGAAACCGAAGTGAATCAGAAGAAAAACGAGTTCGCGCTGCAGACCGTTTTGGTTGTGCTTAGTGTTTTTTTGGCGCTCGCGGTGAACGAGTGGCGGCAGTCATACAACGACAAGAAAGCCGCCCGCCACGCCCTCGAATCTATACAGGATGAGCTCCTCCGGAACCGAGCCAGCGTGGTCACCGCTCTCGACTATCACACGACTCTCATCGATACGCTCAACCAGATCCAACGCGATCCCAACCCGGCACGACCGTCCATCCAGGTTTTTCGTAAGGGATATTTTGCTCCCGCCACGTTGCTGGCCACCTCGTGGCAAGCGGCACGATCAACTGATGCGGTTTCCAACATGAAGTACTCCGATGTGCTGGCACTGTCTGCGATTTACGAAGAGGGGGAGCGATACAATGAGCAATCCCAACAGACCGGCGAGATCGTGTACAGAACCCTGTTCGAAGTGGGCCATGAGGGACTGCTTAATAACTACGCAAACCTTACTACAATCTTATCGTCATTCCAGTTTACGGAGTGTTCCCTGCTCGACAACTACAACGCGACGCTGTCAACTATAAGCGTGCCGGCAGATACATTAGCTCTCCCCCGACTGTGTTCGTTCATGCTTCGAGCGGTCGAAAGGTGAAGGCTACGCGCTTACTCAATGTTGCCGCTTAGACAGCCCACCGTTACTTTGGGGTCGACCAACTGAGTTCCCCTATGAAAGGCATCACCATTTTAGCCACTCTGTGGCTCGCTCTTCTCCTGCTGTTACCTACAACCGCGATCGCGCAGGAAAAGCTATCCGATTTCACAGCAGATTTCGTTTCCCACCCGGGGTTCATCTCGTATTACGTGGACACCAGCGAGGACAAGGTCTACCTCCGGCTCGACGAAACCAACGTCGACCTTCTGCACTACGTCTCCCTCCCACGCGGCCTTGGTTCGAACGACATCGGGCTCGACCGCGGTCTACTCGGACAGGAACGCGTTGTCCGCTTCGAACGGCACGGAAAAAAAGTGTTACTCACCCAACCCAACCTCTACTTCCGAGCCGATTCCGATAACCCTGCGGAGCGTAAAGCTGTTAAAGATGCGTTCGCCGAAAGCGTAGTCTGGGGGTTCAACATTGTCGCTGAGGAAGGCGCGTCAATCCTCATCGACGCAACAGATTACTTGATGGGCGATGGAATGGGCGTCGCGACTCGGCTGTCCCGCCAAAATCAGGGGTCGTTTAGCCTCGATAAATCGCGCAGCGCATTCGACGGATCACGATCCAAAGCTTTCCCCGATAACACCGAGCTCGAATCGATTGTAACGTTCACCTCCAAGAATCCCGGTCGGTATGTGCGGGACGTTGCGGCGAATGCATCAGCCATAACACTCAGCTTTCGTTACTCGTTCGTCAGATTGCCCGAACTAGGCACCTACACACCGCGCGCGATGCATCCCCGCAGCGGATACTTCGGGGTCTCCTACGTTGACTATGCCACACCCATTGGTGTGCGCAAGGAGAAATCGTTACTGGTACGCCACAAGCTTGAGAAGGTAAACCCGGATCAAGAGCGAAGCCGTGTCAAAGAGCCAATCGTTTACTATCTCGATGCGGGTACTCCGGAGCCCGTCCGTTCCGCTCTGCTCGACGGCGCACGTTGGTGGGCCGACGCGTTCGAAGCAGCAGGTTTCGTCGATGCGTATCGTGTGGAGATGATGCCTGACGGAGCAGATCCCCTGGATGTTCGATACAACGTAATCCAGTGGGTGCACCGGGCGACACGTGGATGGAGTTACGGCAACGCGGTCACAGATCCGCGAACCGGACAGATACTAAAAGGCCACGTAAGTCTCGGCTCACTTCGCGTTCGACAAGACTACCTCATCGCGGAAGGCCTGCTGTCGCCATACGCCGACAAAGATTTTTCTGCTGATGATACCGATCCGATGCTCGAGCTAGCCCTGGCACGAATCCGTCAGCTAAGCGCACACGAGATTGGTCACACGATTGGCCTCGCACACAACTTCGCGGCGTCGGTTAATGATCGTGCGTCTGTTATGGACTATCCCGCTCCCCTGGCTACCGTGACAACGGAAGGAACGATGGACATCTCATCGGCCTACGATTCCGGCATTGGCGAATGGGACAAGGTGGCGGTCGCTTATGGGTATTCGCAATATAATTCTGCTGATGAGGAGCAAGCCGGCCTGCAGGCAATCCTTGACGCCGCGGACGACGCCGGATTGTACTACATCAGCGATACCGATGCGCGTCCGCTTGGTGGCGCACATCCGCGTGCGCACCTGTGGGATAATGGCACGCATGTCGTCGACGCCCTGGAGAACGAGATGGACGTCCGCCGTGTCGCGCTGGATCGCTTTGGTAAGAACGTCATCGAATCAGACAAACCACTCGCGATGATTGAGGAAGCGCTCGTGCCGTTGTACCTCCGGCACCGATTCCAGATTGAAGCGGTGAGCAAGCTGGTTGGCGGAATTGATTATGCGTACGCGATGCGGGATGAAGACACGCGTGCCACTGTGATTGATGTGAGCGAACAACGCCGTGCCGTCGATGCACTGTTGGATGTGCTGAAACCCGATGCGCTTGCAATTCCGGATGACATGCTGTCACTCATCCTGCCCAGGCCCCCGAGCTATCCGCGCACGCGCGAGTTGTTCGACCGATACACCGGCATGGCGTTCGACATGTACTCTCCTGCCGAGGTGGTTGCAGAGATGGTGTTCAGCGTATTGTTGCATCCGCAGCGCGGCGCCCGTCTTGTGCAGCAGCACGATTTTGATGCTGATCAGCTGAGTCTGCGCGAGATGCTCAACAGGACAACGCGATCAGTGTTTGGCAGTGGGCAGTCAGCCTCCGCATACGAAGCCGAGCTCGGGCGGATTGTACAGCAGGTTTACGTCGAGTCGCTGATTGATGTGGCGAACGCCGCAGGTGCTGCGCCCTCCGTGCGCGCCCGCGCGATGTCGCAGCTCGAGCAGATAAGCGTACTGCTTGACGACGAGGCTACGAGTGACGGTGAGGCAGTCGCGCACAAGACCAGTCTGTCGCGACTGATCGAGCGTTTT
The DNA here is from genome assembly GCA_965224105.1 of Rhodothermales bacterium. GTDB lineage: Bacteria > Bacteroidota > Rhodothermia > Rhodothermales > JABDKH01 > CBDCYH01. Next base: position 645,627 of record CBDCYH010000002.1, read on the forward strand.
CTGTTTCGTCAGTATGGCGATGCCCCTTCCCGCTCGGCGGTGGAGACCCCTCCGGGGTCCCCGATTGGCTCAGGTGTTGGGGTGAGCGCGCGGGGCGAATTTATTCGGGCGCTCCGAAGGGTGGATGAGGTGTGTGCGGTGGGTGGATGACAACATGCAGTCGCCAAATTTCGATAAGAACCGATAAGCTCAAATCATTTCGCAACGTCTTTATTTAGTGACAACTAGTTGCCTACTATCGATAAATGAACCATCCAAGTATGCTTTGATAAAATACACACCATTGGGTAAAGCGGAAGTCGCAATGGAAAAGCTTTTCGAACCAGCTGCTGTTTGAATCTCGTCAGCAATTGTCGTGATTTTCCTTCCGGCCAGATCGAACATGACAATTCTAATTATCCCGTCTCGGTTAGTAGTGATCCTGATATTGGCGTTAGTCTTTGCCGGATTGGGGTAAACTGGATCAAAAACTAGACGTTCGGTGGGGGCAATCACCACCTCTCCAGTCTCCAGTTTTTCCATTATGCCTTGTGAGTCGACATTAAAGAGTGTGATTGTGTGCACACCATGTACCGGATTCTTAAATCTGTGGTTGTAGGTTCGAATTCCAGCCCGAGTTGGAACAGCCGTTGATACATGTACGATTTCAGTCTTGTCTCCAAATAGATCATGTTCAATTCTAAAGCCTTCAGTGTCCGACTCGGCAAATGTCGTCCAAGAGACTACAACGGCGTCTTGATCATAAACAACATTAAATTCCGCCAGCGCGACTGGTAAACTAATTTCTCTAGATTCCCACTCGTTTAGAAATCCAAGACTTGCAACTTCAGTGTCGCGTAGGCTCCATCCGGCAACGACAATGGCATGGCCTGATCCAAACGCACTGAGGTGCACGTCAATAGTCGCATCTCCTTCTTTAGTCAAACTTTGTGACCCGAGGCGCGCGACAAGCGGGTTTGCATCGACTCCTCCAACCAAGATTACATCACGATCTCTCACGCGATCGATTAAGGCGGAAGTATCCCAATTCTCAACGATTTCTTGTCGTGATTCTGGAATCTCAATAATGTTAGCTATGTCGGCTGCAACAAGCGAATCGGCTCTTGGTGATACTAAGACAACCGTGTTCCAGTCAACCATTGACCAATCAGTAACAGGTGCTTGGGAAGACGACAGTATTGCCTGTGGAACCACAAAAAATACTTTTTGCTGGAATCTAGGTGGGACAACAAGTGTGCCGTCTTGATTGGAAACGAACGACTTAATACCCCAAGCCCCAAAAGGTCCTTCTGGTATGGACAACGTTAAACTGTGGTCACCATTGTTCACATCGGTGAGCGTGACAACCTGTGCATTTCGACCGTCAGGTCTCATCGCAAGGACAGGTACGATGTTGTTTACACTTTGCAGACCACTCGCTCGAAAAGATACCTCAACACGTTGCCCTGGTCTAGCGATGTCGACCGAGCTTGCTATTTCATCCAGAACGCCAAACGGCGTGACTGAATATTCTAATGAGTATTCCCTTTTAGTCGCTATTGAGCCTAGATCTCCGGTCAAAGAGCATTGAATTGTAGCACGCCTGGAAGCTTCATCTTCACCGCTAGCATAGTGATGAAACCAATCGATTGGTACTGAGATATCGAGTTCGACGACTTGTCTTGACTTTGAACGCAACACAGCGGGTAATCCGCTAATCGGCCCTCCCTGGAATCCAGTATTCGCAAGGCTGCAATGTAATGACGGATCGATGAAATCAATGTCATAGTGGTTTGAAATAACCAATGGTACATTATTGTCAACACCCAACTTTAAGGATGTAAAACCAGCGTTAGTTTTCACAGAGATACGGTCACCCCGTTTCAAAGAGTGAAGTGCAGTTGACGCACCTTCAAATGCCGCGATTCCTGTATTTACAAAACTGCCATAATTCGCCCAGTCCGCAGCACGAGAATTCAACTCCGGGATCAGGTTATTATCAATGACGTTTGCCAAGTAATCAAGATCATCCGGCCGGAACCCCAGCCACCATTTTGTGACTGTTGGAATGTCTGCATTGCCTATTCTGCTTACATACCAGTGGTCAACAGCCTTAGATTCTAGCAGAAGACCATATAACAACTGAAAGTATTTGGCGGTTATTTCGTCATATAGATGACTTGCTCTCGTTAAATCCTCAACACTGTGGGAGGCTGCTGAATGAAAGGTCGAAAGTTCGGAAATCTGTTTTTCAAGTTTTGTGGCAGTTTCGAAAATTGCTTCATGGTGCGCATCATAAAGCCATGCATACGTTGATATTTCCTCGTCTATCTCGCCAAAACCGGAAAATTCGGATATCCTTTCCGCCGTCTCATCAACTATCAATCCGCCAACAACACCTCGCCAAGCAGCAAGAAACTTATCTCCTGCAACAGCTGCTTTTGTTAGGTCTCCTGTCTCAGCTGCGTCGATAAACTCGCCATAAAGAATAGCCAACTCTACCAACTCGCTTGATTCGTGAATCCTATCGACAAGGCCTATTGCTTTGTCAACGGCCGGCATGTTGACCAAAGACTCCATCGTCCGAAACGTTTCGAGGTCGCCACCTAAGTACTCCTGAGCGAGGGCAAGTTGCTCGATCATATTGTCATTTAGATGACTAAGCTTAGCATTGTCATAAAGTTCTTTGGCTGCACTCCAGAGAAGACTGGTGGCTGTCGTGCCATGGCTAACTCTTGCTTTGGCGGTCTCTTTGGCTGCCCAGAAAGCGAAGTTTCCAAGCTGGACCCGATCAACTTTCCTTTTGGATACAAGGCCGTGTAATAACGGTGACGTAAACATGGCGACGTCGTGCCACCATTGGTTGGGGTCAAAGAAGTCAATAAACTCCATCAACTCAGATGTTCGACTTGCAATACCACCCGAAAATCGTCTCTCCCACCATCCCTGTCGGTAGAGTATATCGGCTGTTTCGAGATTAGGTACCAAGTTGTTTTTGGTTGGCACTGGGTTATGTCCAGTGAACGGCAAGACAAAATCGTTTCCGAATTCGTAGAGAGTATACTCGTCACCTCCAAGACTCAAGTTTATGGGAGAGTGCGCTTCACCATATAACTGACTGATTGTCGACGGCGCCTCCGTAATACTAAACGGCCCCCATGCCCTTGCGTTATTGTTCTCATTCTCTGCTTCGTCAACTTCGTTGTCGGAGTCTGCATACGCGACCAAATACCACCCACTCCCAGTCTGGTCCGCAGTCGGATAAAATGTTTCGCGTTCACGCGTTGACGAATTTGACTGCAATGCGATTACAAAGTCGTCATCAAGGTAAATGTCTTTTGATGACTGTGATTTTCCTAGATAGTATTCTACGTGAGATGATCCTGCTTCGCCACTCCCAAAGTTTTGCAACTCCACTTCGATCTGATATGGCTGATCGGCAACGAGATCGAATGCGGCTACTTCATCACTGACGGTTATCTCGCTGACGACCAGGTCTGCAAATAGCCGCTCTGTCACAGTTACCGTCCCTGTCTGTACTGGCCACCCTTGCTGATCTTCTAAAGAACTTGAGGCAGGATATGAGTGCCAACAACCATCGTCCTCATCTTGCATAGTCACTCGATAATAATACCGAAATGAACCGGTTTGTCTGGGCTGAACCGTTAGACTCAGTTCGTGCCTTTCGCCGTTCTGCCATGCCGTATCATAGAGCTCGACCAATAGATATGATGCAGGAAAAGGATCCGTGGAGCCGCATACTACTTCACCATAAATATCCTGACCGGCCACTTTGTGAACGACCGTCGAACCAGCACTTCCACTGTAACCGATAGCTGTAATATCACTCGGTTTAGTCAAAGAGGGAAAAGAAACAGAGATACTACCATAGTTTGAACTTTCTCCTGAATTTGAACCCCGAACAGAAAAAGAAAAGCTTTCTCCGAGCGTAATTTCTCTCTGGCTAGGCGGAGTTAGGCCCGCGCCAGGGATTGGAACACTTTGCGCGATGGAATCACTTGCGAGAGAAATGAGTATCGCAATGCTTACCAAAGCTGGCCTCAAGATATGGGGGGAAAGCATGTTGACTTTCATAACACACAGTATTTGTTCGCAAAAGGAGTGTTCTGTCCAAGCTCTGTGCCATTCCTGCCAGTATTTTAAATCAGATAATTATTCGGGATAATTCGAGTCTTTTTTGAGGGTAGCTTCGAAATGGAAACTCCACGTGTTGCCCACTCGCAACACGCACGCAATGGATGTTGCACTAACATCGCCATTCCTCACCCCTTCACCTTCAACTTCCTCCACAAGTGGCTGCGATCTATTCCCAACGCGGCAGCTGTTTCTGCAACTTTCCCGCTATGCTCTTCAAGCATTTGTCTAATGTACCTTGCCTCCCACCTAAACCTCGCGGCTCGTAGCGACCGATCCAACGGTCCACCGTCACCGTCACCATATCCGTCGTAAGAACCATTGAGCAGAGCATTTTCCACGTCCTTGACCGAGATCTTGGTGCCACTTACGTAAGCGACTAACCTCTCGACTACGTTCTTGAGTTCCCGAACATTTCCTTTCCAGCGATATTCGGTGAAGGGTACGAGAGCTCCTGTCCCAAGCGTCTTGGGTTCAAGTCCTTCTGCTCTGCAACTTCTTTCCAGGCAATGTTCAACAAGTGCCGGTATGTCCTCCCACCGATCTCTCAAAGGAGGGATCTCGATCTCAACCACAGCAAGACGGTAGTAAAGGTCTCTCCGAAAATTTCCTGCTTCGACTTCTTCAAGAAGCTTCTTGTTGGTGGCTGCAATTATCCGGACGTCCACCCGAGTCGGTTTCTCGGAACCCACACTCCGAATAACTCCTGTCTCCAACACGCGCAGCAATTTCGCCTGCGTTGCAAGCGTCATTTCACCTATTTCATCCAGAAATAGCGTCCCGCCCTCGGCCTCCTCAAATCGTCCGATCCTCCTTGTATGCGCTCCGGTAAAGGATCCTTTCTCATGACCAAACAGTGTGCTTTCAACCAACTCTTCGGGAATCGAAGCGCAATTTACCGGGACGAATGGTTTGCCGCTACGACTGGAGTTCTTGTGTATTGCCAAGGCAACCAATTCTTTGCCGGTGCCATTTTCTCCTGCAATCAATACCTTGGCACTGACTCTCGACGCCTGATCAATCAGCCGGAAAACGCGACGCATACTCGCCGTCGTGCCGATCATTCCGTAACGTTCCAACGAACTCTTGGCGTACCCGTTACTCTCGACCGCTATCGATCTGGATGTGAGTGTTTTCCGGATTAGATGTAGCACGTGTGCAGGATCAAACTGCTTTTCAATGAACTCAACTGCGCCTAACTTCGTGGCCTCAACGGCCTTTGGAACTGTCCCCGTACCAGAGATCACGATCTTCTTTGTATCCGGGTAGGCGACCTCCATATGCCGCAACAATTCTATTCCATTTATGCGCGGCATCTGCAGATCTATTAGGGCAAGGTCGATTGGTTTTTCCTCCAATACACGTAGCGCCATGACGCCGTCCTGGGCCTGGTGCACTGGGTAGCCTTCCCTCTCCAGCATTTCGGCTAGCTCCTCGCGGTGATGAGGACTATCGTCAACTACAAGAATCGAATTTGTGTGCATGGTACAACTAGGTATGCGTGGTAACTAAATAGCGGGCAGGTAAATGGAAACAGCCGTGCCGACTCCCTCGCCACCGACGACGGATATATGTCCTCCGTGATCTTCGACAATCCTTCTAGCGATCGACATCCCCAAACCACTTCCATCTGCCTTAGTCGTGTAGCCCTCTTCAAAAATCCGGCTAAGCGTTTCGTTGCTCATGCCCTTTCCATTGTCGATAATCTCCAGCAGGACAAAATCAGAACCGCCGTGAGTCGAATGACTTCGCGAAGGCGAAAGTCTAAATAAAAGCTTGCCGCCGTAACCCATCGCTTCGATGGCGTTGTCGGCCACGATCTCAAGTGCAGATCGAATGTTCGCCCTGTCGGCCATTATTGTCGGTACTGGCGGATGGACTTCGACAACAATCGATATATCGGAGGCTGCGCGCGCCTGCAAGTCAGCTTTATACTCTTGAAGAAGTGCGCCCAGGTCGATCTCGGCCAAAACTGGAGCCGCGTTTTCTACAGAATCGAGGAATTCTTTCGCTTGCATATCCAGACGATTTGCCTCGCGCACAATCTTGCGGAGGTATCGGTCAGCTGTGCCTGTGGCCCCGGGAATGGTTTCCAGCGCCGATTCCATATTATGAGCGGATAATCTAATCGTGGATAGCGGTGTGCGCATTTCATGGATCACCCGTCGCATTCGCTTCGTCCACGATTTCCCAACAACCTGCATCCCTACTTTGCTGTGCGAGATCGTAATGTTAGTGACCGATCGTAACCCCCTCCTGGAATTCTCTGGATGCACTGTAACATTGAGAATTGAGTCGTTTCCTTCTGGCCCCCTAATTCTCAGGCTTGTAGGCCACCCAACTGTTCCGTTCGCCCTATTCACAACCCCTGCAAGTTCTGGCCAGTACTTCAGTAAATCGTTGGCTCTCCTTCGTCTGCGGCCAAGCAGATTGGTCGCAGTATTATTTATCGCCAGTAATTCATCACGCGAAGGAGAGTATTGGAATACGGCGTTACCCATCGAATCCAACGCATGACTTAATGCCTTCCGAGTAGCACGTGCAATGCTTTGCCATCGAGTAGCAATCAGGACCAGCAAACAAAGAGCAGCTATCAACACCGAATTTCGATATCGATACCATAAATAGAGCGGCTGCCTCTCAAGCTTAAGGCCATAGAGGATTGTCGGATCTGCGAAATCATGTGCAAGGATTCTTGGTTCTGCAATCAATCCAGGTTTTAGTATGAGCGGTAGGAGAACGTGCGGTGTAATTGCGACTGAACGCCCTCCCCGTTCTAGCAGGATGTGAGATCCTGATGTCAAGGCGCCCACCAGGTAGTCTTCGCCCTTCTCGCCGACGGATGGCAATATCGAGGTAACACTTATGGGCGCTACTGTGCTGGCCTCCTTCGATGTCAAATTGGCATCGAAGATCCTGATTTTCGAATCTTGATACGAAACCACAATTTCTTCGACGCCATCCTGTTCGAAGTCGACCGGCGCAACCCCAATAACGCCGGGACCAGTCGAAGTCGTCGCAGCGACTGGCTCGTCCAACGGAAGTTGCCTGGTTTGGATGTTCGCTGAACCCATGCGACCCGGAGGGGCGCCTCTAATAGTTTCGAGAACAAGAATTTTAGACATATCGCCATCAACTGGTGTATCACCAACACGAAAGCCTCCATCATTTACCGCTCTACGCTGCTTGCTTACGATGCGCAACTTGGGAAATAGATCAATGTGGAGTAGCCAATCAAAATCATCGCTGATACCACCATCCGAATTGCCGTTCTGGGAGCGTCCGTGGGCCAGGAGCAGCTCAAGGATGCCGTCGCCGTTAAAGTCACGAAAAACCTCGTATCCAGGCTTTGCTCCATATACGAGCTTGTCCACCAGGTTGAAGCTTGAAACGTCAAAAAGGTACACTCCTCGTGGACGGGCAGAGTATTCTGCAGATAATATCACCACTATTCTTTCTTCGCCCTCGGCAACCTCGCGACGAGATATGAACACGAGAACCGGGTCCCATGGATAAATATCATCGCCATCAATTCGAGGTTTTCCCACTGTAACAAAGAACGAAAACCGCTTCACAACTTTCCGATTTTCGAGATTGAATGCGGTAACGAAAAGGGAATCATTGCGAACATGCGGAACAGCTATCTCAGCGACACCATCCCCGTCCAAATCGACAGCACGTATGCGACGCACCAATTCGCCGCTTACGTTTCCTTGGTCATATGCTCGACCATCGGGGCGTTCAACCAAAACAGAGCCTCCTCCATCAGGCCGATGAACACTGTTTACGTAAATGAATTCATCGATCTCATCATTGGTGAGATCTAGAGCGAGTACTTGCCCTCGAGCGACATTAACCTTTCGAAGCTCCTCGGTCAACTTGTACGGATAGGAGCGAGGGTCTTCGACATCGAATTTGCAGCCACTTAGGAGGATCAAGACTAACATAATGTATCGCATGGTTCCCTTGGTCAAATTGACTCAACAGATATGCAATAAGGATGCAAAAACCGTTTGAAAGCGGAGATGTCGCATGGCGTTGCAATATTGCAACGCGAATTATTGGCCGGTTTCTTTTCGACAACCACGGGTTTGAGCAATGTTTCGTAGACCATTCAGACCAACTCGTTGCCTAATATCAACCTGCATGACGAACATTTCTGCAGATCTGCCATTTTGTAGCAAGAAATGTCGAGCTATTATTCTTGCTCCAGGTCCTGAAGCCACCGTCGAATAGTAATTGGCTCAACCCCAAAGAATTGACTCACAGCCTTGGGGGTTTTTTCTCCGGACTCAATCCACGTCCGGGCTTGCTCCATTCGCTGCCGGCGCACTTTGGCCTTTACCGTAATCCCCCGTACCTGGCTATAGAGATCAGACAGATATTTCGGGTTATACGATTGCTTTCCGTCCTTCAAGCTTTCGACAACAATAGATTCTTTCGCCCAGTCTTCGCGAAACGTGTCATTCTTTATTCCCTTCTCAATAATCTTGTCGATCTCAGCGCATAAGGCCTTTGAGCGCTCGCTAACGATCGGTAACTCCGCTGTTAACGTATCAACTGGTGTTCCCGATCGAGCATGAGAAAGAGTTTCTTCGCTACCTCTTGCCCATCTCCACATGGCCAGCAGTCCAACGGCAATTACAAACAGCGAAGCAAACAATACCAATTTGTTTGAGCCACGTCTCGCGAACGTACCGACTCTCGCAAGGTAAATTCCGGACATCCCACTCACCACAAAGACACTGTCCCCAGCTACAGTAACATGAGACATACCAGTATCTGACACTTCGTCCACCGGTAGCTGAATCCTTGCAAAGGAACCCTTACCACTGTCATAAATGTAGAAGTGTTCGCCTGCTTGCATCCAAACCTGGTGCGGACCTGCACCGGTGAATGAGGTCACGAGGAGATCTCTAGCCTCCTCTACCGATTGGACCTTATCAGATTCCGATGTTAAACGAAAAAGTCCATTGTTACCCGTTGCGATCAAAATCTCATCTGATTCCTCAAAAGCAAACATTGCACGAATAATCAAAGTTGTATCCACTTCGAGTAACTCATGCGGTTCGTCCATTCGTGACTTGTAGAGTCCGTTGTTATAGCTTCCCACCCAAAGTTGGCCGCGTCGATCTTCCACCAGGGCCGAAACTCTGCGAGGTCCTTCGCCTTGTGGAAAGTAGCTACTCATAGAGCCATCATTCAGCCATCGAACTCCGTTATCCGCAGTGCCAACTACGATATCATTACCTCGCGATATAACCGCTGTTATATGATACCCAGCAGTTGTTTGCGCAAGTGCTTTTGGCCAGGAATCCACTGCATCACCCACATACAATCCCGCACTCGTCGCGAGTATCAGTTGTCCGATATAGAGACCAAGCACTGTCGGATGCTCAGTTGGGAGTAATCCGTCGACGGCAATCGAAGAGAGCTCTTTTCCATCGCTCATTCGAAAAACCCTGATGGTTTCTTCCAGTGCGCTAAACACCATGACCGTCGAATCGATCGTGGCAACGAGATCGCGGCCTTCGACAAACGAATGGCGCCATTGAAGCCTACCAAAATTCCATTGACTGGCTTGGTATGCCCCTTTGTCAAAAGAACCAAACCAAACTCCCCCAGTCGATGTTGAGGCGATGCTTACCAGGCGGCCCGGCAAAGAACTGGATTCAATTCGTTCCACGCGCTTACTCGTCCTCGAATATCGGAATAGTGACGATAAAGTCGCGCGGTAGTCGGGACTAAGAATCCACAAGTCGCCACGATGGTCCTCAACCATATGAACCCGCCAATGTTTGTCGTAGTGCGTTTCGCAATCTCCCTGGACTAATCTTGGAACTGATGAGACTTCGACCAGGCAATTCTGCCATGCGAACAGCTGCCCATCAGAACTAGTGTGGAGCGCCCTTACGGGAAACTCGGTACGACTCGTTTCTCGGACTAAGAGTGTGCGAGGATCAACTTTAATTATCGCCCCGCCTTCGACCTCACCAATCTTGTTACCTTTTGCACCTGCGCCAAGGTATACGAAACCATCACTCCCATTTGCTGCAGATGTAATGTGCGATAACACCGAGGTGGAATCCGCGATTCGAATGGGCCTGAATGTTTGTAACTCAATGTCGAAGACCGAGACACCTCCGCCCTTCGTGAAAATCCACATACTCCCATTCGGACCGGCATGCAAGCCGCCAGTCGAGATATGAGTTAGGGGTCTGGGTTCTTTCGCAGACTTTCCCAAACGGTCGATGATTCCGGTTTGTGGATTAATGCGCTCGACACCCCCGGGCTCTGTAATGACCCATAACATCCCCTCTCCATCAAACTCTATGTGATAGATTGCTGGATGGCGGAGGCCCTCATCGCCGGCCATGTAATGTTTCAGAATGGAAAACTCTTTTGCATCCAACTCCAAAACACCCATGTTGTCGGTGCCAACAAACAAGTTTCCTGTTTCGGGGTGCTGCACCAACTGTTTAACCCGAACATAGAGGTTGGCATTGTTCACGTCGAGAGGACTAGTGAGGATATGCTCATCTTCAATTCCTCCAATGACGATCAACCCGGCCGAAGTTCCGAGTACCATCCGGCCATCCGCCAATTGAAGAATCGACCACACTTCGTCGGAGCTCGGCTCATCCGCAGCCTCGAAAAAGTGAGGAGATGAGCCTTGTGCGATCGCGTTTGTGTTCAATGGCGAAAGTACCACGAGCAGCGTGACCAACCGCCGGGATAACCTAAGTCGGTCTCCTATCCGCCCAATGGATTGCCATCGTGCCAAAGCGGAACACAACTCACGAATGGAGACACGCATCCGAATTGAGCCAAATTATCAATTACAAACAACTTGGCTCAACATAATAATCTGGACGGCAGCGGTCAAAGGATTTTGCCTGGATCGGGCCGAAGTTGGCGGCGTTTGGCATTTCTGACCCCGAGAGAGAGACGGAGTGCCAGGTGGCACGCTAGCCTAATCTGAAATCGATCCGTACACCGTATAAGTATCGATGGTCGCACTGACAAAACCCGACCCGGTAGAGTCTACGCGAATCCTTGCGTGCGCGATCCGCTCCAGCCCACCTGGCGACAAAGAATCCGTGTAAGCGGTTAATTCATCTTTAGCCGTCAGCTCGAAGACACCCAGAGTGGTGCGGAAAGTAACCGGTTTTCTACCGGCGGTCGCGGCAATTGCCGCGTAAATATCGAATATGTGTGAGGCGGGTTCACAAAGCTTATGCGAATTGTCGATTTCAAGCCTAATAACTTTGGCTGCCGAAAATTCGTTGGGATCGACATAATCATCAACGTTGCAGGCCGCCAGCATAACCAAAGCGCAGATAATAATTATTGGCTTCACAGCATAAATTCGGTTTGTTGTTAAAAAATCTTTGACAATGGCCCAAGGATATTTTTTATATCGAACTCAAGCGAATACCCAAACGTAATAGCTGTCTTGGGCTGGGACTTTGTGACCAGTGGATCCGGATCATCTTGTTTGAAGAACATTACACCAACATTGAAGCGCGAAGATTTTACCCACGGTGTGTTGCCGAAGTGACTAAATCCGACTCCGACTATTGGATTGCCGAGTGCAAACTTCGTTTTAATATCTGATCGGGAATCAAGCTGCGTAACTACAAGGGCGCCGAAAATGCTGACGCGTTTGAAGATGTGATCGAACTTCCGGTAGCTGGTCGGTTTCTGTTTCGGCTGAATCGGAACAATGAAATAATGTACGGCTGTCCCGAGTCCCCAGTTATTGACACCCAATGTGGAATAAATACCAACGTCTGTTTCGAAGTGGTCGTTGATTGAACCGCCTACGACGTAACTGGATTTTCGAGAAGTGCCTCCCCCTCGTAGGGTAATGGTATATTCTGCTCCTGGATGAAATTTGCCTGCGTCGAAACGTCGCATTGTTGTTGAATCAGATTCATACTTCTGGCCAATACAAACTTCTTCCACTCGACCATCCTTAATTCGAGCGCCGTCGTAGAAATGTTTCCATTCGCTAGGAAACGACGTCAAATGATAGCAAAGGGTTTCTGCATTACTTCCCTCGCCTACGAGAAAAGTGACGTCTAAGTCGAATGGGATTGGGTCGGCTATCATAGTGTGGTAGTCAAGATTGACGACTGCTTGTCCTCTTGCAGATATCGATACAGCAAGTGAAACGAGCGCTAGCATGAGATGGCGCATGGTGGAAACAGATCTGTTTGAGCCGACAAGTTTGAGATGTCCGCGGGAGGAGTCTTCACGTGTCTAAGCCAATTTCGCTCACGTAATGTCGTGCCAGGCTGCCGAGGACTGGATTCGCGGGATGCAATATGGCGCACTCACGCGACTCCTTTGCACTAGATTTCCCTTATGTTCCGGGGAAATCCAATCTGAGACACGACAAAGATTGCATCAGACAGGAGAAAACAATTACTTATCTCATGCAGGAGATCGATTTACACAACGTCGATTTCTATCGCCAACTAGTTGAGATGCAAGCAGCCATGACCAGTATGCCGACATCCAGCCTGAAAGAGATTCCAATCTCGGTTTGGATTGTTGAAGATAGCTCAGACTATCGTCGGACGGTTGTCGATATCGTCAACGCGTATCCTGGACTGTGCTGCACCGGCGACTTTGATTCTACAGAAAAATTGCTCGAGTCGCTTAACTCGAAAATTGCTCCGGACGTTTTTCTTGTTGATATCGGATTACCCGGCCTGGATGGGGTCTCATGTGTTGAAAGACTCCGGCGAATCACACCTCGAAGCGAAATAGTAATGTTGACAATACACGAAGACAACGATACCATCTTTCGTGCTCTGTGCGCTGGTGCTGCTGGTTATCTGCCTAAGACAAGTTCAGCTGAAGAAATTTGTCAGGCAGTTGCGACCGTACATCGCGGAGGTGCCGCAATGAATTCGCAGATCGCGAGGAGAGTGCTAACGTTGTTTACGCAGTTTTCCACGCCGGCTTGGGATTATGGGCTAACAATTCGCGAAAGAGAAACACTCGAACACCTTGTTAATGGAAAATCAAAACCACAAATTGCTGAAACACTGTGCCTAAGCGTTCACACAATTGACTCCCACGTTAGAAGTGTTTACGCGAAACTTGAAGTGCATTCACGTAGCGATGCTGTTGTGAAGGCACTTAGGGAGCGGTTGGTGTAGCAGGGAGATAACTATGGCAAATTGGAAGTTGTACTGGTGGCATTTCGCTGATATGCAGATCTACACGACTGGGCGCCTGACTGATATCAAGCACACAACGGGTTTCAAGAATTTTTGTAGCCGCGTTATGGACGAAGTAAACCAACACGGAAGAAATCGCGAAAACATGTTTTGGGCAAAGACGGACTTTAAGAATCTCAAGGTAAGGTATGGCCGTCATGAAAAGGGTAACAAGTTCGACATATGGATAAATCCAAGCGGAATTACTCTACCCCGCTGTAACGGAAACTTCCCCTTTATATCACCAACAAGAACAAACGCGACAAGGGTCAAAAGGAATTGTTCTCTCACCAGCCGGCAAAAAAAGAACCTTCCCATATGTGCGATTTTTCTAACCTGGGATAGATGGCTGTATGAGACAAGGCAAAGGCAGCCTGATCAAGAATATGTTCGCCGGTTAAAAGAGTTTTCCAATGCCCGAAAGCCTCGAAAGCTAGAGATCCTAAATGAGGTCGCTGACATGATACCGGACAAATACAAGTACTGGAGCCGTTCACCGGACTTTTCTAGAAATTTAAATTTCGAGGTAGATATTTTGTGCCGAAACGAGGCTTCAAATCGGTCCCGCGTACGCTCAGACGGGCAGAAGATCACAATTGTACTTTGTAAGAACCGTCAGGATAAACTCGACGGTCATGCGATCGTTAAGGAGACAAAATACAGAATAAAGAAAACGCGCGGTCGGATTCATATATTACTTGATGACTGGTGTTACGGCGGTTTTGTCGAAGGGACGCCTTTTACCAGGCACAGTAGTAATATTCGAGCACTTTTTGGCGGCCCTTGGTGATGGCCTGTGTGGAGACTATCCCGATTAATCGTTGTCAGCTTGCTGGCATCTCAGGCAAGTGCAATTCAAGACTGCAACTTTCGAACGTCTCATTACGGTACCAAAGAGGGCTTGCCCAATTTATCCGTCTCTTCTATAGCCGTCGATGAGCAGGGGGCTATCTGGGTTGCGACACAGAAGGGGCTGTCTCGATTCAGTGGTTCGGTATTTTACGCTGCGCATGATGCCGTCGACACGGACTTGCGACGCATTACATTCGACGCATCCGTAGGCGGACTATGGGTCTGGACTGAATCGGGCGAAATCCTATTCATCCATGAATCCAGCGTTTCACAAATCATCCCAACTGGGACAACGATCCAGTCCATTCGCTTTTCCGGAGGCAATGCCTGGGTTGTTGACGCAGATAGCGTCTTGTGGCAGTATGACCTCAAGGGCAACCCAGTTACAAGCCTTCAAATCCAAACCGACGAGATAATAGGTAAAACGATCGGGAACGAGGGAAAAGCGTTGTGGATAGCCGGGCAAAATGGGCTCCAGAAAATTCGGTTGAAAAAGGATATAAGCGGCCAAATAAGTCCGGAAATAGACAACATCCCTCTTGAGTTCACTGCTGCGCAGAGCCAAGACTTTACGGTCGTCAGCCAATTAGATGGTACTGGATTTGCTTTGGGTTCTAAAGATGGCAGTGTTTTCATCGCAAACGAGGTTGCATCAACCGTCTCATTAGTTGGTCGACTACCAGGCGGTCTTGAAGTGAGCGAAATACTTCAATTGGACAACAATCATATCCTGGTCGGTACGCAAATCGGCGGCCTATGGTGTATGAATGTTAGCACCGGCTCTCTAGTACAAGTCCTTGATCAATCAGTCAACGGCATCACGTCTATCGTGAAGGAGCGAAGTGGAAGCGCTTGGGTTGGGACAAGAAACGGATTAATTGGCCTTGTCCGCGAGCAGGAACCGCCGCTGCAGTTTATCCCCACGACTGGCCCCGATTCAACCGCCGCCGTGGTCGGCCTCTTGCCGTCTAGAATCTTTCCAAACAAAATCTACTTTTCATTGATGCAAGAGGGGGTCCACGTTTTCGAGGACAACATTATCAGACCTGTCGAAGAACTCAGTCCGTCAAACCTAATCGATGCCAACCCGGCAGTTGCGTTTGCCGAGACGCAAGAGGGAGACCTATGGGTTGGCGGAATGGGAAAATCGATCTACAAATTTTATATACGCAGTGGTATTCTGGAGCAGTTCGAGCTAGATATTCCCGGTCGTACGCTCGTACACCAGCTAATAATCGACGATAGATCTGATTCGAAAATATTTGTCGCGACCCGAGATTTTGGTCTGCTCACTTTCGACTTTGTCACGAAAAAGATCATCTCGAGACTGGATGAGAAATACACTGGCCTGAAAAATTTTATCTGGTCCATGTCCACCGACAATTCGTCACACAGTCTCGTAATGGCTGTGCGCGGCGCAGGAATAGCCACCCTTGACTTAACGACAGATTCAGTTCAGGTCCATTCGTTAGCGCCAACTTCGTGCAGCACAGAAGTAATTACTGCCAAACACGCTGGATCAGATTTTCTTGTTGGCACTTATGACAAAGGGTTGTTGCACTATTCAACCAAAACGCAATCGTGTATACCCGCAGGGCCAACAGATCTACTCTCGTCAAGCGATGCATCCTGGGTGGATAGTGATACTCGAGGGAGATTGTGGTTTTCAACAGGTCAAAGTTTGGTTGTTTTCGACGCGGAGTCCGGAGCACACCGGGAATTTAACTCCAGCAATAGTCTTCCGTTTGAACGCATATTTTTCCAGGCCCATGGCAAGACAACCACAGGCGACTTCGTGGTCGGCGGCCCTACCGGGTTAGTCATTGTTAGTCCTGACAATGTGGAGATTGATACAACTCGGGTCGCCCCTTTAATCGAGGCGTACGAAATTGACGACCACCGTTCTATCCACTTCCCAGGAATGCCAACGCTTGTCAAGCTGCCAGAAAAAATGAATGATATCAAATTCTTCCTTGGTAACGACGCACCATCCAGAAACGATAAAGTCAGCTACCGACTCCGACTAACAAGTACCGACAAATGGCACCATCTGGAAGACAATTGGATTAGATTTCCAGCACTCGCCGCTGGACGATATTCAATTGAAGCAAGTGCGACAGTTGGCAATGGACTCTGGACTAATTCAACGGGAGAATTAGACGTGTATATCCGGCCGAGACTCACGAGAAGGGTTTCGTTTTGGGTTTGTGTACTTGCCGGCCTGGGAATACTTTCTTTCCTGATTTACCGCTATCGGATCAATGAACTTCTCCGGTTCGAACGCCTTAGAATTCAAATTGCTGGTCAGTTGCACGATGACATTGGTGCTAACCTGTCAACAATTGCTCTCAAATCAGACATTTTGAAAAATCGAATCGATGTGTCTCCAGACTCGAAGAAATATCTTAGTGAAATCGGATCGACAGCAAGAAATACTGCACACGCTCTTCGTGAAGTAGTCTGGCTAATGAATTCTGGATACGACACGCTAGGAAAGCTTGTCTCAAAAATGGAAGGTCTCGCGTCAGATATACTTGGTGCAAACATTATTTTCGAATTTCTACGACCGGCAGAACTACCGGACATCCGCATCCCCATCGAAAAAAGACAACACATCTATTTAGTTTTCAAGGAGACCCTGCATAATGTCGTTAAGCACTCGGGAGCAAGCTACACTAGAATTGAAATTCAGATTTCCCCCGCCAAGTTTGTCTTCTCGGTAGGCGACAATGGGAAGGGATTCTCACCCGATAAACCGACTAATCGAGGATTTGGTCTGAATGGCATGCAACGACGCTCAAAGGAGGTTCATGGGGCCGTTACAATTACAAGTAGCCTAGGTGAAGGTTGTGAAGTTGTCTTTAGTTGCCCGATATAGAAGCGTTTGGGCAAAGAGAGTTGACCTATAAACCTGGCTTTGTATTAGATTCAACATTTGTTAGGGTAAAGATTACTCCAACTGGACGATACTGTGTGGTGAATCAAATTAACCGATCGCCATGGGCAGCAGTATTACCCCAAAACTTCTTCTATATCCCGTCCTCGTTCTTGCCACTCTTTTTATCCAGCTGGCGGCATGCGCACCGGCCTTTGCGCAGGAGCAATCACAATCCGATGGGATTCTCGTTTCGCGCCCAGCCTTCAACCACGAGATGCTGGAGCACAACCAAGACTTGCGTAAGCTGGACTTATTCCTCAACGCGGTAGAATCAGATGTGCTGGAACCGGGCAAGCTGTATGTCGGCGCATCACTAACAGCAATCGCTGACCTCCAGATATCGAATACTGATTCCAAGTTCGCATACCTCATGCGACATCCGACCGCCAACAACGAATTGGGGACGGTAGTTACCGAGGCCGCACTGCACTCTGCTCAGGTGTTGTTCGCGGGTCAGGTTGTTGATTGGTTGAGCATCTACGGAGAGTTTCTGTATGACCCGCAACAAAGTTTCGGTCCAGGCACCACGACGGCGCTCGGGAGAAATCAGATCCAGCTTCGGAAAGGTTACGTCCTTGTCGGCAACCCGAAAGAACGCCCCCTTTATCTGGCTCTCGGAAAAATGGATACCAACTTTGGTCTCACCGGGAGTGTAAATCCGTTTACAAACTCTACGTTCTGGCATGCGTTCGGTGGATTGGGATATGGTGTAACACTCGGACTCCGATCAGAAGGATTCAATGCCTCGCTGATGGCCGTGCAGGGTGGTGCACAGTTCAGGGCGCTGCACACACCAGTCGATTCAACCGCGGTGCCGTCGCGTCTAAATAACTTCGTACTTGACGCGAACTATTCCTTCGCTACCGGTGATGGTGACTTCACTGTGGGCGGCTCGTTTGTCCGCGGCTCGGCGTACTGCCAAAATTTTCCGGTGGTGCATTTCCAGGCATGTGATAATCCCAACGGTGCAATGTCGGCTTATGGACAATTCGACTATGATGACAAACTCAAAGTCATGGCGAGCTACGCTATCACACGGGACGAGTGGCCAGGTACTTTCAACCCGAACGCGCCTCTGAATACTTTCGAGGCGAGCAAGGTGTCGTCGAAGTCTATTGGTCTATTGTACAGACTTAATCACTCCGACAAGTTTCAGTATGTCCTTTCCGGGGAGTTCTCTGACTTCGTTGCTGGCCCTGTTGGATCCCCATGGGAGCGGCAGAACCAATTGGTATTCGGATTCAGCACGGTTGTGAAGGGGTGCTCGCGATTGTTCGTCGAGGGATTTCGGACGAGTGGTTACGCACCGCTGAACTTCATCAGCGGCGGACACATCCCGGGTGTTCAGAACGTTACGCACTCCGATCGGGATGCTCGGAGTCATGGGGTTGTAGTTGGTGGTGTGATTACGTTGTAGGTGGTCGACACTGCTGGCCGTTGGTGCGGCGCGGTTGCCCACTAGAAACACGTCACTGCGAGGAGTCCCAAAGGGCGACGTGGCAGTCTCCCAAAAAAGAAACTCGTCACTGCGAGGAAGCCCGAAGGGCGACGCGGCAGTCTCCTGGGGCCGAGCTCTGTGGACGGACAGAGCCAACCCGCAGCGTGGTGATGACCATCGCAAACTGTATGGACCCCGGATCAAGTCCGGGGTGACGCCAGGGAGGTGGAAGGACGCTCCAGCGGTAAACGAATACCGCAGCGACGAATGTTACCCCCACGGCTTAATTCCAGACCCGAGCCGAAAACCATAGCGCGGTAGGGCCGTGCCCTTAGATGGAGATCCTCACGTCGCCCTTCGGGGCTCCTCAGGATGACGAGGCGGGGTATGGACCCCGGATCAAGTCCGGGGTGACGCCAGGGAGGTGGGATGACACTCGAGGCAAACGAATAGCGCGGCGGTGACTTGGGCCGTGCCCTTAGATGGAGATCCTCGCGTCGCCCTTCGGGGCTCCTCAGGATGACGAGGCGGGGTATGGATCCCAGATCAAGTCCCTGGTTAACAGGTTGGGTGGTGATGATGACAATTAGGGGCAAATGAATAGCGCGGCGGTGACATGGGCCGAGCCCATAGATGGAGATCCTCGCGTCGCCCTTCGGGGCTCCTCAGGATGACGAGGCGGGGTATGGATCCCAGATCAAGTCCCTGGTTAACAGGTTGGGTGGTGATGATGACAATTCGGGGCAAATGAATAGCGCGGCGGTGACATGGGCCGAGCCCATAGATGGAGATCCTCGCGTCGCCCTGCGGGGCTCCTCGGGATGACGAGGTGGGGTTTGGATCCCAGATCACGTCTGGGTTGACAGGTTGGTGGCGAGATGGCAATTCGAGGCAAACGGATAGCGCAGCGGTAACATGGACCGTGCCCTTAGTTGGAGATCCTCGCGTCGCCCTGCGGGGCTCCTCAGGATGACGAGGCGTGGTTTGGATCCCAGATCACGGAATGTCAGCGACTCACCCAAAGTGATCCCACCCCTGAATCTGCAGATCAACAACCTCCCCTGACGGCCGGCGAATCCGAATTCCTTCCGATCCATCAACAAGGATTCCGACTGACGTAACATCCAGCCCGTCTAGCTTAGGGGCATCCTCGGGGTCGACAGCAAACAACAACTCGTAGTCTTCACCTCCGAACAGCGCGTATTGCTCCACGTTGTCGCCGAACCGATCCGCGACTGCGGCGGCATCAGCATGTACAGGCAGCGACGCACCGTTCAACACCGCGCCGCACATACTCTGCGCGCAGATGTGCGACACCTCGGACGCAAACCCATCCGAAATGTCGATCATCGCTTTGGGCTTGACGCCCGCATCCGCCAACGAATGGACCAAATCCAACCGAGGTTGCGGGTTCAGCTGTCTGCCAATCGGATACCGGTACGCATCAACATCCGGGGTGTACTCCTCTCCATCTTCCCGAAGTTTCCTGTGCTCATCCAGCAACACCTTCAGCCCGGCATAAGCACCACCGACCGTGCCGCTGACAAACAGCATGTCGCCCGCACGTGCGCCCCGACGAAAGCACAACGCGTCGATAGCCGCTTCGCCAATCATCGTAACCGAAATTGTGAGCTGGCGCGCCATTGAGGTGTCGCCTCCAACGACAATCACACCGTAGTCATCGCACGCGGCACGAATCCCGCGATAAATGTCCTCCACCATCTCAACCGAAATTTTCGGCGGCAGCGCGATCGAAACCAGGGCATACTTGGGAACCGCATTCATTGCCACCACGTCGCTCACATTCACAGAAATCGCTTTCCTCCCGAGCATCGGGAGAGGCATGAACGAAAGATCGAAGTGCACTCCCTCCAGGAGCATGTCGGTGCTCACTACATGGGCGTGCAGATCGTTGACCCTGTAAACCGCTGCGTCGTCGCTGATCCCCAATAGCAGCTGCTCGGATCGCGGTTCACCGAGGATCAGCTGCATCCGGTCGATCAGACCGAACTCCCCCACGTCGCTTATGCTTGTATGGTTTGACTCCATTATTCAAACACCGCCTGCTTATCCCGGCAGACAAATTTTTCCCATCACCACCGGCCTTGTCGCGCCAGTAACTGATGGTACATTGTTTGGCACTCCGTTCATTGCTTCATGCGCGAGCACCGCAAAGCACGCCGCTTCTTTGATATCGGGATCCAGCCCGAACGCACTGGTAGTCTGCAGCGGCACCCGGCCCAGCAATTCTTCAATCTCGTTCATGATAGCCGCGTTGTGCACTCCCCCGCCCGCCGCCACGACGCGATCAATTTTGTAACCTCCTTCTTCCAAGACGCGCACGCCTTTCATTACCGACCTTGCCGTAAGACTGCAGGCGCTCGCAAGAATGTCTGATGTGTCATCTGTTCCATCGCTGCGAAGTGCTGTCAGAAATCTGCACGCGTAGTCAGCGCCGAAGTATTCGCGCCCCGTGGATTTTGGTGGAGGTTGGGAGAAGTATGCATCAGACAAAAAATTCTCTACGACAGTCTGATTCGCTTTTCCTGCCGCCGCCCTCGCACCCCCGGCATCGTACCGTTCGCCCAGCAGCTCCTGACACAGCCAGTCGCTAACCATGTTTGCCGGACCGGTGTCAAATGCAATAACGGCTCCCAAAGTCTCGGCAGATGGCAACACAGTAACGTTCGCGATACCACCCAGATTGAGCAACACGCGCGTCTCCGTAACATCAGCAAAAAAAACCTGATCGAAGTACGACACGAGCGGCGCCCCCTGCCCGCCTACAGCCATATCCGCTACACGAAAATCACCAACCACGGGCACACCGATGAGATTGGCCAGCACCGAAGGATCCCCCAGCTGCAACGTCGAAACTGTCTCCTTCCCGGCGAAATTTTCGGCAACCGGGATGTGATAAAAGGTCTGACCATGACAGCCGACGAGATCTACATCAACGTAACTCTTGCCCGCTTCGGCCAACAGGCCGTTTATTGCATCGCGGTACTCGTATGCAAGGCGAAAGTTAAGCTGCGACAACTCAGGGACGCACGACTGGTCGGGATCGGAATTGCGCAAAATTACTTCGCGCAGCTCTCGCGGATAAGCGGTTGCGTTTTTCGCTAACACCGCGAGCTCCAAATCCTGGCCTGACCCACGGAGCTCGACCAGACAGGCATCAACCCCATCTACCGATGTGCCACTCATGAGTCCGACAACGGTGCGCGTTCGCGTCCCAAAGAGTCGCTCGGGCATTACCCTTTTGTCTGTTTGCGAAGCTTCTCGGCTTTTGCCTGGAAATCAGTGGCTTTGTCGGGTTGCTGGATCGCGAGTTGATCGTACACCCGCGCGGCTTCGCCATACTGCGACTGGCTCTCAAAGATTTTCGCAAGGGTCTCGGATGCGAGCGTGCCCGTGTTCGGCTCGAGATTTGGCTCCGGGATGCTATCAAAATCTTCGCGCGGTACAATCCGTGCATCGTCCAGCTGATCAATGAGCGTGTCCAGATCGCTGGTATCGACTGATGATTCTTCGGGAACGGCCGCGGATCTCGATTCGGGCGACGGAGGATCGATGGTAATCTCATCAGTGGCCACCTCAACGACCGGAGTTTCTTCCGGCAGAACAACCTCCACTGTCGGCGCCTCAAACTCGGCCTTCTCGACAGCAGTTTCGGTCCCGATTTCTGCAGGTGGAGCGTCGACCTCAACCGTATCAGCCGCAACACTAGTCTCTGTGTAGGCCCGCGTCGCATATTCGCTGCTCCTACGCAGAGATGCGCGCTGCAAACCTTCCACGATTATCGTATTTGTCGGCAGGAGCTCGCTGGAGCGCACCCACGCCTCATAGGCATCATCCCACCTCCCCTCCAACTCGTACACTTTGGCAAGCGCAACCTGAGCCGCTACATAGACGGGAATTTTGCCAACTAGCCGTTCAAGCACGCCACGCGCATTGGAAATGTCCCCCTGCTGGAGGAGTTGCAAAGCGTGTTGAATATCGGACGCGGACATGACGACTGGCTTGGTTACGGGTGACGCAAGATACAACCGGCGCTCGTCTTGGCAAAAGTAGAAGCGCACCCTTTCGGTGAAAGTCGCTCCAAGTTGAGGCGGCCTACACGCCTCTAAGCTGCCTGAAGTTGAAAACGGTTATCAGCGCAAAACCGGCACAAAATAATAGTTGAAATGGCAGCGCGGCCCACTCTTCGAAAACCATGATGACTAGCACGCCGGCCGCGCAGTACATCATCAGAATCAACTCAATCCAGGCAATTCCGGGCAACCTCCTTGAAGCATATCGACTGCCCGACCATTCTGACTTGCCCGTACTGTTATACTTTGGTGTCCTGATGAACGCGGTTTTCTTTCCTCGCACAGCCTGCGCGATTGCGCGAAGGTTGCTCAGCGACAAACCCATGGTCCCCGCGAGAAATGCGGGGAAGACGGCAAGCCGCGAAGCCCAATCAGGATATAACAAGCGTTGTGAAAAAACGTTTGCGAGGAAAAAACCCATGAAGCCGATTAGTCCGAGGCCCATGAGCCCGAAGTACATTTCTGAGGGTGCGCCGATCGTATTTTTTAGATACAGTAGCGGTGCATGCAACAGTGCAACAATGACCACGAACGGGAAGACGAGATGCGCTGTGAGCTGCATCGTTCCCTGGACTTTTACCTTCGTCGGCTGCGACGAACGCCACAGATGTGGAAGGAGCTTTATGGCGGTCTGGACGGCTCCCTTGGTCCACCTGAATTGCTGCACCCGAAAGCCGTTCATGTCTGCCGGGACTTCCGCAGGAACCACGACACCGGGCACAAACAGAAATTCCCACCCTCTGAGCTGCGCCCGATAGCTCAGGTCGAGGTCTTCTGTGAGGGTATCGGCCTCCCAACCGCCGGCATCTTCAATGCACTGCCGCCGCCATATTCCGGCAGTACCGTTAAACGTTATGAAACAGCCGGTTAGATTGCGCACCCTCTGCTCCACCGCAAAGTGCATGTCGAGACCAAATGCCTGCAGGCGTGTAAGCAAAGATTCGTTCTGATTGAGATGCCCCCACCTGGCCTGCACCATGCCGACCTTCTCGTTCCTGAACCTTGGAATGAGCAGGCGTAGGTAGTTTGGGGGCGGAACGAAATCAGCATCGAAGACCGCCACAAAATCCCCGGTTGCAAATCGCAATCCGGCCTGCAGCGCACCAGCCTTGTAACCCGTCCGGTCGAGCCTTCGGATATGGTGGATATCTATCCCACGTTCGCGCCATCGTTCCACACTCGCTGTGACGAGAGCAACCGTTTCATCTGTTGAATCATCCAGCACCTGAATCTCCAGTTTCCGCGACGGATAGTCGAGCGAGCAACACGCATCAATGAGTCGCTGCGCAACCAGCGATTCATTATAGAGCGGCAGCTGGATGGTGACGTACGGCTCGAAGTCATAACCCTCTACGGCGGGTTCAAAAACCTCCAGCCTCGCGTGCCCAATTGCCAGCCACAACATGTTCAGCCCGAAGAGGAGCAGGATCAACATCGCGACGGCGTATAGAATTGCTGTCATCCCAGCCTACCAGTTTGCTGTTGCGCCAGAAAAAATATCATCAGCAATATTTTGCAGGGCGGCCAGCGCAGCGGCTTCCTCGCCTTCTATGCCTTGCTCCACCGGATCGTATTCTTCAAACGAGGAGAACGACCGGTTCATTATCTCCTCCCCGTTCACTCGATCCGTATAGACGGCGGTAACATACAGCGTCACCCTGTTCAGCACGGCTGTCTCCTGGCTACTCACTGATGCGGGTAGGTTGGTGTACCGATCGATGCGTACGCGCAACACCGCGTCGGCTGTACCTTCGTCGGGCTCGAGGCTGAGTCTGGTTTGCCGGACAAAACGCGCGAGCAGCAATTCCGTAAAGTTCTCGTCCAGGTTGACGAGTGTGTTCACGCTGGAGTCTTCGACAAGCGGCACCGCGACCGTATTCAGATGTGACGGAATGGTCGCTCCCGTGAAACTGTAGTATCCGCATCCGGCGAGTTGCGCCAGCACCACGACGGCAACAAGCATGTTAGGACGCTGCTGCATCCTCCATCTCTTTAATTTTGCGGTAAAGCGTTCTTTCGCTGATTCCAAGTGCCCGGGCGGTCTGCCTGCGGTTGCCGTTGAATTTTTCAAGCGCGGCGCTTATTAACTCACGCTCGGCAGAATCGAGCGTCGGCAACTCATCCGTGAAAATATTCTGTGGAGTTCGCTGCGGCTCCGTTACGGGCGACTCGTTTTCTATCTCGAACGGGACATCTTCGATGAAATCATCCGGCGGTTCGTATGCCCGCTCACCAATCTCCTCCTCGTGTGCCGACAGCATCGGCCTCCTGGTTGCACCGGCGCTATTCCCGAGAAGGATTTGCATCCCCTGCTTGAGCTCTGCAATATCCATTCGCAACTCCATCAGCGCGCGGTAAATCAGTTCGCGTTCGCGCGACCCCATGGGGGAACCGGCTGATTCTCTGTCCGCAGGAACGAGTCCCGCCGCAGCCTCACCGCTGGCGGAAATGCCACGAAGGTGCTGGCGCAAACCTTCGCTGTTCACAGATGGCTCAATTTGCATGACCGTTAGCCGCTCTGCCACATTCCGGAGCTCGCGCACGTTGCCCGGCCACCGATATTGCAGGAGCAATTCCCGCGCATCATCATCCAGCTTCTTCATCGGGGTGTTGTACTGTTGCGACAGCTGGTGCAGAAAGGTGTCAAAGATCGGAATTACATCGTCCCGGCGGTGTCGCAAAGGCGGGATGTGGATGATTACCGTACTAAGTCGGTAGTACAAGTCTTCGCGGAAGCCGCCGTTCTGAACTTCACGCGGGAGGTCTTTGTTGGTTGCAGCAATAATCCGAACGTCGGTTCTTTTTTCGACTGATGATCCCACACGCGAGAAATGCCCGGTCTCCAAAACGCGCAGAAGCCGGACCTGCGCCGCCAGCGGCATCTCGCCAATCTCGTCAAGGAAGATCGTGCCCGTGTCGGCCGTCTCGAAATAACCAGCGCGCCGCTCGACCGCTCCCGTGTACGCTCCTTTTTCCGTTCCGAAGAGCTCTGACTCAAGCAGCGTCTCCGGGATAGCACCGCAATTAACGGTCACCAGCGCATTGTGCTTTCGACCGCTAAGCTCGTGGATGGCCCTTGCTACCAGCTCCTTCCCAACCCCGGATTCCCCTTGTATAAGAACCGTGACATCCGTCCTCGCAACCAGGCGTATCTGATCGATGACGTGCTTGATCGCCGAGGAATTACCGATAATTCCAAATCTGTCTTGTATCGTCTCTCGGTCCATTATCCGGAAATGTGTGCGCTCTCAATTGACGAATCTGCCTGCAAAGATGTACGCCCAATCGGTTCGCCGATTAGCGTGGCTGATGTGCTCTCGGTTATCCGAACATCCACGTATTCACCAGGAACGTGATCGCGCCGATCAAAAACCACCATCTTGTTTGAATCTGCCCTGCCGCACATCTGCAGCTCACTCTTTTTGCTTTCCTTTTCAACAAGCACAGTTTGAACGCTGCCGATCTCCGCTGCGTTTCGGCTGGCAGAGATCGAGGATTGCAATTCAATGATTTCCGACAGGCGCCGCTTCTTCACTTCTTCGGGTACGTTGTCGGTGTACTTTCTCTGCGCGTACGTCCCAGGCCGCTCGGAGTAGATAAACATGAAGGCATGGTCATACTCTACCTGCCTCATGAGAGAAAGGGTATCCCTGTGCTCAGCCTCAGTCTCACCACAAAAGCCGGCGATAATATCGGTAGACAGGGAGAGTTCGGGCACGATGGATTTTGCCCGCTCTATGAGGGCGAGGTACTCGTCTCGGGTATACGTTCGACGCATGCGCTGCAACATGTCGGTATTTCCGTGCTGCACCGGAAGGTGAATGAAATTACACACGTTGTGCCGCTCCCGGTGGACGTGCAACAGTTCATCCGAGCAATCTTTCGGGTGGCTGGTTGAATATCGGATGCGCATTTCAGGATCGACCATGCTGATTCGATGCATGAGCTCAGCAAAGTTGACCATGTATCCTCCTTCCTGCGATCGATACGAGTTAACATTCTGTCCCAGCACGGTTATCTCCTTGTACCCTTGTTCGGCGAGCTGGGTGACTTCCGTGAGTATACTTGATGATGGCCGGCTACGTTCGCGTCCGCGCGTAAAAGGGACCACGCAAAACGAACACATATTGTCGCAGCCCCTCATTATGGATACAAAAGCGCTAACACCGTTGGAGTCGTACCGTACAGGAGAGATATCTGCGTACGTTTCTTCGCGCGATAGCTGGACATTGACTGCGGCCTGTCCGGTATCGTCGACCTCTCGGAGCAAATTACCGATGTCGCGATAGGCATCGGGGCCCACCACAAGGTCCACAAGTTTTTCTTCTTCGAGCAGCCGCGTGCGGAGCCTTTCTGCCATGCAACCGAGAATTCCCAGCTTCAGGTTTGGCTTGTACTTCCGCTTCCGGGAGCGAAATACCTCAAGTCGACGGCGCACCTTCTGCTCCGCGTTTTCCCGAATGGCGCAGGTGTTGAGTAACACAACATCAGCCGAATCACTGTTGTGCGTAAGACCGAATCCCTCGTTTTGTAATACTGATGCGACGATTTCCGAATCGGAGACATTCATCTGGCAACCGTATGTCTCCAGGTAAACCATCACATCTCCCGACGCCTCACGACCCGCGTGGCGTGCTTTATCCGGATCAGCTAGTATTTCGAGTGAGTGCAGCTCCATGGAAACTGATTTTCGTCGCGCGCTAAAGGTATAGCCAGTTTTGACAGCAGCCAAATGATCAAGGTTCCGAAATTTTCCTCGCGAGTAGCCTTCTCAGGGAGCCATCAGCCAGCGCGAGAGTAAAACCGCGCATGCAGACTCTACAATCCATATGGATATGGGTGGCAACCGCAATCCTCGTTGTTGTGTGGCTCCCGCTCCTGGCCGTGGTACGCCTATCTGACCGCGATCCTGCCCTGTATCGGACCGGTCGATGGTTCCGACGATTGGGCGTGGCTCTCACCAAGATCAATCCTCTTTGGAAGATTGAACTCACAAAAATGGACTCGGTAGTTAACCCGCGGCATCCGTACGTCGTGGTATGCAACCACCAGTCTCTGGCGGATATACCACTCGTGAGCTGCGCGCCCTGGGAGATGAAATGGATGGGCAAAGCGGAGATACGAAAGATTCCCCTTGTCTACTGGATGCTTCGTCTGGCGGGCGATATCCTCGTGGACAGATCCAACGCTCGTAGCGGTGTCGCTGCAATCCTGAAGGCGAAAGAGTACCTCGAAGAAACCTGTTCGGTGTTCATTTTCCCCGAAGGTACACGATCGCCAGACGGGCGCGTGCACGATTTCGCTGATGGCGCGTTTGTGCTCGCGCTGAAGGCGAAGGTTCCTGTCCTCGTTCTTGCCCTCGACGGCACAAGTAATGCCCTGCGAAAAAATTCCTGGAAGTATCGCAACCCCGGACAAATCCGGCTAACGGTTGTCGACATAGTGGACACGTCGGCCCATGGGCGGCGCGACGTAGCCGCGTTGCGCGAACACGTACGTTCGCTGATTGTCGAACAGGTTGCGCAGTGGCGAGGGGTGAGTGAGCAAGATGTCGACGCCGACAGCACCACAGCCGATC
The DNA here is from genome assembly GCA_965224105.1 of Rhodothermales bacterium. Lineage (GTDB taxonomy): Bacteria > Bacteroidota > Rhodothermia > Rhodothermales > JABDKH01 > CBDCYH01. The sequence continues at coordinate 673,894 of CBDCYH010000002.1, forward strand.
CGCCGGTCGCGATCAACTCAGCGCCTTAGTCCCACTCCTGCACGCTGGAAATATTGGGCACGCCCCAGTCCTCACCGTTCCATCCGCCAAACCCATCGAGACGGAACGTCCAGAAACCAGTAGTCATGTCAGACACAACGATGAGTCCATCTTCGTTGCGGACATCAACACCGAAGGCACCATTGATGACCTCAATCCATTCATAGGTCGGCGGGCCGATGTAGGTGTCGTAGTACGCAATCGTTTCTGGATTCTTCGGATCCATCAGACTGAAAATCTGCAGACCATCCAGGTAGCCCGAGACAAACACAAACGGCCATCGGACTTCGTGGTTGTGCGCCAGGTTTTTCCAGTTGGCGGTCCAGGCAGAAATTGGATTGCGGATGTTGCTCACTTCGCCGTCAAGCGCGGGCTTCATATCGAAAATGCGCAGCGGCGCATATTGATACTCCACTTCCGCGACAGCGTACCTTCCGTCCGGACTAGGTGTGAATGTGTGCCCCCAGTCGACTCCCCGAATGTTGGTTAGCGAAATCTCCAGGGTCGGATTTTCCAGATCGGATATGTCGAACACGTAGTATCCACCCGTACCGCCGCCGTAAAAACGATCCTGGCCGGTAGCAGGGTGATAAGCAGCGTACAAATCGTGATAGGATGTCCTGCGGTCTTCTCCATCGGTTTGTGAAGGGACGGGCACCTCGCCCACTAGCGATCCATCAACACCGTCCTCTACGAGTTTTGCAAGATCGTAGATATGCGCTTTGCCGGTCCTAACGGTGGTAATCAGTAACGGCCTGCCGTTCGAGTGTTTGTAGATAAAGATGTTGTGGAAGCCACCCGGATATTCAGGAATTAGAATCCGCCCAACTTCTTTTACTGCGTTGGGATCTGGAAGTCCGGTTACATCAAAAACAACCGCACCTAGATCGTTGTCCGGTCCCTGAGGAAATTCGAACGACTGTACAACGTAGTACTTGCCTTTCCACTTGAAATACTTCACGTCCATCCCACCGCGGTTCAGGTGCAGGTCCTGATCTGCAAGTCGCCACTTCAGAATTCTCTTCGGGTTCCTGGGATCGCTTAGATCGATAATGTCCATTCCCTTGGGGCCATCTTCGAGGATAGATGCACGTCCAACGTAGGCGTACGGCCGATCCATTTCCTGTTCCAGCTCGATGTCGGTTACTGTCATGCGGGCTCCGAGCGGTATATGTCCATGCACCTTGAGGTTGTCGCTGCCGCGCTGCAGTTCGGACATTTGCGCCAGCGAGAGTTGTGGCGCGACTAACAATGCGCCTAATAATATTGTGTGGACAATCTTTTTCATGGGAATCAATCGTTCGATGAGTTGTGCGACCAGGTAGATATATATTTGTTGACCGTCGTACAGCGTCGACAAGTCGGGTCGATGATCATTGGGCGATGTGCAGGATGAGCCTATTTCTTCTTCATCACAAACAGACCACCAATCAAGGTCAAAATGCCGAGGCCGAGAAACATGAACGCGCGCATGCGCATGTCGTTGTCCTGCACGCTCACGTCGATGCCCAGAACGCTGGCCGACTCGCCGCTATCACCGAACAACATGATTCCATAGATCGCCAGGGCGAGGCCTGCCACGGCCAGAACAATTCCGAGGGGGTTTTTCATTGGTCCAATTTTTTGGTGGATGATGAATCGAAAGATAAGCGAATGTGGTGGCGGAAGGAAGTCTGAGTGACACCTTGGGCTGAGATGGCACTCCGTGTTCCCGAATGCCTCAGCGAAGAATGCCACCTCCTACGTGTCATTCCAGCCCCCGTGCCCACTCGTCACTGCGAGGAGTCCCGAAGGGCGACGCGGCAGTCTCCCAATGGCTGGCTCCGTAGATAGAGGTCCGCTATGGCATTAGGGTGACAGCCAGCACAAACTGTAGGGACCCCGGACCAAGTCCGGGGTGACGCGCGGGGTGGTGGGATCGTACTCGGCGATTAACGTTACCCCTCTGGTGTCATCCCGGCCCCAGAGCCGGGATCCATAGAACGGTAGGGTCGAGCGCTGTAGATGGAGATCGCCACGTCGCCCAACGGCTCCTCGCGATGACGTTACTGTATGGACCCCGGATCAAGTCCGGGGTGACGCCAGGGGAGGTTCGAGGACGCTCCTGAGGAAAACGTATAGCGCGACGACGAATCTAACCCCAATACCGCGGCCCTGGGCCCATTGCGGGAGGCGCGAGCTCAGTAGAACACAACGCCGAATTTGCAACCCGCAACACCGGTACACCTGCAACGATTTCCGACCTGGATCGTAACCGGCTCTACACACCCGCCCGCCATGCAAAAACGATCACACATCGGCACCGTTGTCCTATCGCTCTGCCTGATCTCCATCTCCTGCGATAGCTCCGAAAACGAACCAGCGCGCGTGGCCGATGAGGCGTGCGTCGAGAACTCCAAAAATCTTTACCCGCAGCAAACCAACTCCCTGTACACGTTGCCGTACGCAGTTGGTGCTTCATTCAACGTGACACAAGGGAACTGCACGACGGGCTCACACAGGAGCGAACTGTCTCAACAATTCGCTTATGACTTCGGGATGCCGTCCGGAACCAGCATTCTCGCTGTCCGTGCTGGGCTAGTCGTCGCAGCCGTCGAGTCTTTCTCCGACAACACTGGCAAAGCCGGACAGGAAAACTTCGTCTCGATAATGCACTCCGATAGCACCGTTGCTCGGTACGTTCATCTAACCGAGAACGGCGCAGACGTGCTCGTCGGTGAATCGGTAACACAGGGACAGCGGATAGGAACGAGCGGGAATTCAGGTTTCAGCTCTGGACCCCATCTTCACTTCGACGTCATTGATGGTAATTGCTCTCCGCAATCCATTGCGTGCAAATCAATTCCCGTCATATTTCTTAACACCGTAGCGCATCCGCGGGGACTGGAGGAAGGCAGGTCTTACGAAGCACAACCGTACTAACGGATCGGTTTTCACTGGTCGAGTTTCAGGAAAAGCGACATACTTCCGTAGTCAATTACCGCTGCGAAGGTGGACAGAACGTCAGCACCAATAACCCCATCGACCGGACCTGCACCCCGACTCGACAGCGCATGATTCACATGCGATAAATCCATTACATAAAGCTTCTCCAAACCCACCTCCGAGCCACCCAGCACCATACTTTGAACAGCACATTCTGATACAGCCACACTTGTGGCTCCCAAACCACCGCCCGACTCCGAGGAGCGAGTCGGATTCAGACCCAACGACTCCGCAGCGGTTGTGTCCACCACAGTATTCGACGCTCCGGTATCGAGCAGGAGCCGCGCCTCGTTTCCGTTGATCGATCCATCGATCTCAAAATGTCCGACAACACTTCGGGTGAGTTTCAAGGATGTATAACCAAGGCCGGAAAGTATTCCTTCAAGTTCTGTCATAACGGATTCTCCGAATAGAAGCCTTCAGCAAATATATGAATCTCCCATCGAATGTCTATGTATAGATACACCAGCCCTGCAACCCTCTCGTTCCACCTGCGTAGTCAAGACACAAAGAATCAGTCAAGCAACGAAAAATGTTTGCACAGACAAAAGGTATTGCGCTGCTGATCGGTGCAGCAATTGCCTGCGCATCAATAACAATTCCCCGTTCCGCGCACGCGCACCCGCCCGCCAATATCGTCGTTGATGCAAACGGCGTGATCTACTTTTCTGACTTGTCTAACGTCTGGATGGTAACTCCGGAGGGGAGAACACAGATAGCCATAGCGGGCGTACACACCCACGAGCTGTGGCTCGGCCCGGACCAGAGTTTGTACGGCGACGATGTGCAAAACGAGGGTGACAATTATCGCTTCAGGATTTTTAGGCTATTGACGGATGGTCAACTCATTAACCATCAGGATTGGATTACTGGCCACCCTTCCGATCACGATGGCTTCTTCCTGCAACGTGACGCGAAGGGGAACCAGTACCGTCTTAACCGGACGGACCGGCAAATTGAAATGACCGGCGTGGCTGGCGTGTCTAGATCTGTCGACCTAAGCGAACTGCCCGGACATTTACACTGGATGGTCGTTAACCACGATGGGTCAATACATGTGTCGGTTGGCTCTTCTCTATATCATGTCGCATCAGATTCAAATTCTCCGACTATCGCAGCGGCTGACCTTGTCGAGCGAAAAGAGGAATTCAATTTTGTGCACGATCGTCACGCGCTCATGGGGATGTGGACCGATTCCAGGTCGAATGTTTTCGTGGCAGACTTTGCGGGAATGGCGGTGAAAAAGGTTCAACCGGATGGCGGGACCGGCGTAGCATACGAATCAGAAACAGGATGGTCTCCGGTTGCAGGAGCGATGGGATTAGATGGATCCATCGTCGTGCAGGAATGGTCAACGTCCAACTCAACCAGGATTGTGCGCGTCTCGCCAAGCGGGAAAACGGAAATTCTCGCTGACAACCTGTAGATCGCCCCTGCTAGTCGCACATTCCGTAGATTAGAACTATTCAATTCCTAACCAAGACCCGCACCTCCATCCATGAAACGTCTACTCACTCTAGTATTTCTATTGATTCTCACCATCCCAATCGCATCGGGACAAGGACGAGGACTATTCCCATCGCGGAACGTAACCCTAACATTGGACCAGCTTACGTGGGAAACTTTCCTGGACCACACTGCGGTGCGGTTCTCGATTACCGGGAGCGATCAAGGGTCACTTGCACATCAACACTTGACACCCGAGATCGTAGTGCGCGTGGTAAACGATGGAGGCCCGGCCTTCAATGAAAAACTGATCCTTGCGGTGCCTTATAGTGGCAGTGTGATTATTCCAAAACCTCCAAGTGGTGACTATACGGCAACAATTTCTTTTGCAGGCAGCGTTCCCAAGGAAAGCGAGAAAGAACCGAAGGAGATAGTCGGGTTCAGCCTGGGAGGTCACAAGGCCCAAGCCGTTGTTTTCCGCAGCAAAGTCATGCCCCCGCAAGCATCCACCGCACCAGGGGCAGCTCAGACGCCGGTCAATGCCACGGACGACATGCTAAAAGTCGACCCAAAGAAGGAGGCATCCGGAGACAAGTGACCATAGTACGAGGATCGACGTGAAGGCAGGTTCTTTTTGAATCTGATTCTTCAGCACGGACCGCTCAACAATACTTTCCGCGTAGCGAAATGAGCGCTGCGTGATCGGCAATAAACGTTACCCGGTCTCCTTCCAGTAGCACGGTATTACCCTCTGGAATAATCCCGTCGTCCCGGCGGTGGATGTACGCTACCAGACAGTTCTTGGGCAGATCAAGATCGCGGACGGCCTTTCCAATCAAATGGCCCGACGCGTCCTCAGATCTAAGGTGGATAGTGAGGTGATGATCATCCGCAAGTAAGAGTTCCTTCAGATCGTCTGTACTCTTTTGGCTGAGCCACTGCTCCAGGAATTGATGGTCGTCAACCCGGTTTGCAATTTCCGCGAGCAGTCGCAGATGCTGACCCGGATTCTCATCAGGACTTACCAAAAGGAACACCGCGTGGATGAGGGGTGAGGCTTCGGCGTCACCGTGGTGCTCGACACCCTCGACGACTAGGCCATCGATGGATCGCGCGAGTACCATTTCAGGGGCATCCATGTTAGGCGCATAGATGTGCGGAAGAGCAACTCCTCCGGCCACAGGTGTAGCGCCCAGAGTCGCGCCGGCAAGAAAACCGGACCGAATTTTATCTACCGGCAATGGAACGCGGGTGGCGAGAAAAACGCTCGCTTCGTTTATGACGTCCCGATAGGACTCGCCCGGTTCGACCTCGATGACATTTGAGCGCGCAACAATCTCATGAAACGGATCTTCGTCCCGCAGTCCTTTTTCTCTGAGGATCGTTCTGAATTCGCGATCGAGTCCCAGGTATTGCCGTTGACCGAGTCGGTGGAACCAGTGATAGATAGCCCCATCTCGCTCGACTCGACCGTGAGCGTACTTGTAATACCATGCCAGGCAAACTACGACGATTCCGAGCGTGAATACGATCGATAACCAGCCGAGATAAAATATTAGAACGATTGCGAAGATTATTCCGGCGAACTGCATCCACGGATACAACGGAGACTTATACCCCGGGTCGTACGACGGAATGTGGCTTTCCCGCATCACTATAACTGCGAAGTTCAGCAGCATGAAGATGAATAGCTGGAATGCGCTTGCGAGTTTTGCTATTCCCTCCTCATCTAGACTCACGATGAAGAGAATTATTAGAGCACCGGTAGTTATGATTGCTACACTGGGAGTCCCAAACCGCCCGAGCTCGCGCAGTTTTGGAGAGACAAGCCCATCTCGTGCCATTGCGAACGGGTACCTTGACGCTGCCAGCACACCTGCGTTGCCTGTTGACACGAATGCTGCGACTGCCGATAGAACGATCAGTCCGAGTGCGATCTCGAGGGGGACCCAGAGATCGATTGCTCGTACGGCATCTGCAACCGGTGTGAGCGAGGAGTACAAAGTCGACGGCTCTACCACAGCGACGATGATATAGACTCCGACAACGTAAATGAAGGTGGTGGAGACCAGCGATAGCATCATCCCAAGCGGGATATTCCGATCAGGGTTTTCAATTTCTTCGGCGACACTCGCTATCTTGGTGAGTCCGGCATATGAAACGAATACAAATCCTATCGTGCTTAGCAGGCTCTCAAAGCCATTCGGCATAAATGGTGTTAACCGCTGCGTTGTAAGGCCCCGGTTCTCAGAGCCGAGGGAACTGTACATCCCGTTGGCGACGAAGAAAGCCAGCACCGTGAGCAGGACTACCACCAGGATCCGCTGCAGTCCGCTGGTCTCCTTTGCGCCGACGATGTTGAGGGCTACAAAAGCTACGGTGAGCGCTATTGCGACGGGCTTGATGGGAAGCTCGACAAAAATTGTCGCATACGCACCGATGCCGATGAGAGCGAAGGCCGTTTTGAGAGATAGCGCGAAGAAAATCCCCAACCCGCCGATGGTGCCGAATGCCGGACCGAGGCTACGATCGAGAAAGTAGTATGCACCACCCGCTCGCGGAAGCGCGGTGCTTAGCTCCGCCTTGCTGAACATAGCCGGCAGGATGAGGATACCCGCGATGAGGTATGCAAGGATTACCGCCGGACCTGCCTTCGCTGCCGCCAACCCCGGCAACAGAAAGAATCCGGAACTGAACATCGCACCTGTGGATAACGCGTACACGTCAAACAGACGTAGCTCTTTTTTTAGTTTTCCGGTTTTTTCCATTCGGGACGAGCTTGTGGATGGCAGACTCGCAATATACTGTCGGGTAGGGTGAGGAAAAAGGTGGGTCGATTATGGGTGATGAGAGGTGGCGTGTCGCTAACGCTTGATTCCGAAATCTGCCACGGACTTCCTGTCCGGATAATATTAGTGGGACACGTGCTAGCTAAGTCTGGGTTTTCTGTGCGCGTCTTTGCCTACCCACATGGTGTTTGGATTCCGCTCGCGAAGCAATCGCACGGTCGATGAACTCTCGTATCTTCTGCTCCTCCTTGGCTGTAAAGTCAGCGAAAAAGACGTCGTTGATTCGCTTGCTGGCTCTGAGAAGGTCTTTGGCAATTTTGCTACCCTTGGCAGTTAGTTGAATGGATAGGGAACGCCGGTCTTTCCCTTCTCCCCGAGTGGCGAGTCCGTTTTGGACGGCACGTTCAAGCGCGCGAGTAGCGACCGCTCGATCAAGGCCAGTAACAGTTGCAACCTCGGACGGCGTGCTTGCATCACCTCGAAAGACGGCTGCGAGAAGAGCATACTCAGTAACAGCAACACCCTTCTTTTTCAACTCGACATCAAAATCCGAACGCATCGCGCGATAGAGCCGCGCCACCCAGTGACCAGTCCCGTCCGTCAGTCGATATTTGTGGGAAGACTTCATTTTCTACATGGTCGCTCGAGTAGGTGTGCGCACAGTATAACTCAAATTTCTCTATCCACTGAACGCTCCTGCCCTTGTGAACTGGCCATCCATGTCGAGGGCGAAAAAGACTAGCTCGGACATACCTTCGGACCGAATCTCAATTTCCTCGCCTTCAATAATCAAACCATCTCCCACTTCCAATGTGAGACCTCCCGATATCATGACTGCTCCCGAGAAGACGTAAAGAAAGCCAGTCATGTCACCAAATTTGGGAAGAGACGTTGATGCCGATGTCAGGCGTTGATCATAGAACTTGACGCCACTTCGAAAAATCAGAGGTGCACCTGATCCTGCTGGACCTGCAATAAGGCGCCATGTATTGTCGGAATGACTTTTCTCGAAGTCGTGAAACTGAACACCTGGTGGTAAATCCACGGCTTCGGGCCTTACGAAGATCTGCAGTCCGGTTACGTCAACATCGGAGGCATTTGTTTCTTCGTGCATTAGGCCGCTGCCAGCATTCATCAGCATCATATAGTGGTGATTGATGAGGACTTTGTGGCCGGTTGAGTCTTCGTGAATGACCGCGCCTGTGCGCAGATAGGTCAGAATCTCATCGTTTTGATGAGGGTGCATGGAGACGACCACGCCGGGGCGAACTCTGGCGTGGTCGAATCTTCCTAAGGGTCCCAATCCGCGATCGGCTGGATTGCCCACGACACTGCCAGGGTAGACAATGTCGATGTGAAACTCATCTCCGCCGAAGGATTTGCGATGATGTGATGATGTTTGTTTTAGCATGGTGTCAAAAACAGTTACTCCGCGGTATGCCGCCCATCGGTAGCGCCTTACGAATCAAAGCTGTGATCAACACGGAGTTGGCCACTTTCACAGGTTAGTCATGTGACTAATTATCCGCTTGCTGCATCATGGGTGAGAGGATGTCGGTAAACAGGATCTGGATCAGCTTTTTTCCATTCTCACTCGTCCAGTTCTCTGCCAACTCAGCGATCAACGCGTTGCTTGTGGTCAACACAACTCCTGCCCGCTCCATTCTTCGGAACGCCATCTCGTCTGCCATTGTTGTTGGAGATCCCGATGCGTCGACCACGGCCTGCACTGCAAACCCCTCCTCGACGGCGCTGATTGCCGGAGGCGCCAGGCAAACGTCCGTTGTAACACCGGCGAGAATGAGATTCTTTCGACCGGTTGCTCGGGCTGCCTCGGCAAAAGTGCCGTCATCCCAACAATTAACCACTCCTTCGCGCTGGATACGGGTTTCGAACGCTTGTGGTAATGCGTCTTGCAGCTCTGACATTAGTGGACCTTGAGCCATGTTCTCCATGCTACTGGTTAATACAACCGGCATTTCAAGCGCTGCGGCCACTTTTGCCAAGGCTGCAGCGTTTCTTTTCAATTCCTCCTGATCGATTGACCCGACCCAGCCAATCGTTCCGACCTGATGGTCGATCAACAGCATGGCGCTGTTTTCCGGGGTAAACCGCTTGGTTTTGCTCATTGTTTTCCTCTTTTTTTGCTTGGTTTGAATCGGAGCCACAAGCTGGCTTCTTTTCTTATGACAGCATCAACTATTGATACTATCAATAGTTCCAAACATGACTGTCCCACATGCCCGTCTTGCTAGTATCCGCCACAATCGTTTGTTTTAGGTATCTGATATTATTCAGGTAACCGAGGTCCTACCGTGATTCGAATCAGACAACATTCACTGTATCTATTCCTGGCACTGGCCACCTTCGCGGCTGATCCGCTCGAGCTTAATGCACAAACTGAGGCGCAATACGTGGTCACCTTTGGTGCCGCATCGACTGAGGAGGGTGTTGCCGCAGGCATTGATGCAATCGGCAACGGCTATTATATAGGTACATTTCAATCCGACGTCGACTTTGATCCTGACTCCACCGCCGACCATATATTATCAGCTGCAAGACAAGACGTGTACGTAGTCTCTTACACCAGTGACGGCCGACTGCGATTCGCTTTCGATATTGGCAATTCTTTCGCGATCTCGGAATATGCAGGGGACATAGCGGTCCGACCAAATGGAACATTTGCCGTCACGGGAGCTCAGCCGTTTGGGACTATCGACTACAACCCGGATACAACATCGACCGTGGAGTTATCGGGACGGGTCTTTGTTGCCTCGTACGACAGCTCGGGAGCGTTCAGGTTTGCACGGGTGGCCGTAGGCTTTGATGCGGCAAGCACCGGTCGCGGCGAGAGCATCGCCTACGACCAACACGGCAATGCCTTCGTCACGGGATCGTTTGTCGGAACCCTCGATTTCGATGGCTCTACATTCACCGGGCCCGGCACAATTACAAGCACCGATGGAAACGATGTCTTCGTTGCAAGCTACACGACCGATGGGGACCTCAGGTATGTATTTGCAATAGACGGATCAGGCCAGGACAACGGTCACGGAATTGCCGCCGACTCGAGTGGTACATCTTTGTCACGGGCATGATGACGGACGAGCTGTTCTTTGATCGACAAGACACGGATGCCAACGCTGACACCGAAAGGCGTCAGAGCGCAGGGAGCAGCGACATTTTCCTCGCCAGCTACGACTCGACTGCAGCCTTCCGATTTGCCTTTGCGCTCGGCAGCGAAAACGATGATGTGGGTAACGGTGTTGACATTGACCAGTATGGAATTGTCTATCTGACGGGCAAGGCATCGGGGGATGTCGACTTCGACCCGGGACTGGACCAACAGATTCGATCGGGAGCGCCCAACGGGAGCGCTTTTCTTGCGGGCTATTGGAACGTTGGAGTTTTTCGATATGGTCTCGTCTTGACCGGCGGCAGCTCATCAGGAAATGATGTGTCAACTTCAGCAACAGGAAAGAGCATTGTTGCTGGCAGTTTTGTAGGGCAAGTTGACCTGGATCCGGGTCCGGGACAGGCGCTGTTTACGTCCACCAGCGGGACCAATGCCTTTGCCTCCAGGTATTCCCTTTTGGGCGATTACATCCTCGGGTACGCACTAGACGGCTCCGGCATCAGCGCGGCCGAGGGTGTTGATTTGAATGCAGACGAAGGCCACGTTATTACCGGAAGGTTTAGCGGATCGGTCGATGTTGATCCCACCGATGGCGTAGACTTCCGCCAGGGCAATGGTCAAACGGATGTATTCATCGCCAGGTACCCGGCAGAGTATATCGTGAGTAACGACCCGGTACCTACTCCACAGATTTCGACTACGTTGTCTATGACCGCGCCGTATCCTAATCCGACAAGTTCAGATTTTCAGTTTGTGCTTGAGGCTGAATCAAACGACGAATTGATGTTAACGCTTTATGACGTAAGTGGTCGTAAAGTCAACGCTGCTATTACGCGGACCAAGTCAGGTGACGTGATCGTCGTTCGCGTGAACACGGCTGGCCTTGCGACGGGGGTTTATTCCGTGGTCGCAAGGGTCGGGTCGGAGATGAGTAGTCGGAGTCTGGTGGTGCATCGATAGCGAGGACTTATCCTGCAGATTGTGGAAACCGAAGCAACGCCTGAAAATGCGAGCGATTATTCCGAACCTTTCGACTGTTGCTCTATTGTCAATACTGTCTCTGGCAGCTTGTGACTCTTCTACACCCAATGCCAATTCATTTGAGCCCGGATGGAATGACATAGGACTTATCGATTCGGATCTCCAAGGTGTAGTTTACAAGGACCTCTTCGTCTACGCATTCTCGAAACAGGAGATCTGGCGTACAGTGTTGCAGAAAACCGACAGCCATTGGGAATCTGTTGCAGAAGGTTTATCAAGACGGGTCAACGCGGATTTCAACGTCCATGACATTGTGTCTTCCGGCTCCGATTCACTTCTTGTTACCGTCAGAACGAATAGCCCTTCGCAGCGCGTGTTATATCGATCGATCAACGGAGGGTTAAGCTGGATGCATGCCGATAGTTCTTTGTGGTCCATTTTCGATGGTGATACAACCTTCTTCCAGGTTCGAACGCTAATCTCGAGTAACAATCGTGTTGTCGCAGACGGATATGCTTCCACCATAAACATGGGCGAAAGTTGGACAAGAATGGTCCAGATTACAGGGACGGGTAATCGGGTAAGTGCGACTAACCCCACAAACGACTCAATTATTTGGCAGGGAGGCCTGTCCGCCACTACGGAGCCAGCGCTAGGATTTACTATTGACGGAGGATGGACTTGGATGCTGCGCTCAGATAATATTCGTGGCGTCGCCCAGGGCCAGACTGTAACAGGCATTGTTCCGTTTGCTGCACAAGACAGCGTGGTTGTAGCGACCTCTGCGGGCCTGTTTTTTAGCGACGATGCTGCAGTCTCATGGACAGAACTTGGGCAGCCCAACGGAACATGCTATTATGAAGACTTGGCAGGCGAAGCAGTCGTCAAACCAGTCAGAATGTGGGTGCTTTGCAGATCTATTGATAACTCAATGTATCTATTTCAGACTAGTGATATGGGTGAGAATTGGCATCTACTCGAACCACCCAACAACGAGGTCGTGCGCGCATTCGAATGGGTATCACAAGAACAACTCTTGGTGGTGGTGACAAATGAACGAGCCTGGGTGATTAAATAGTTCATCCAGTGTCGCCGCGTTATTAAATGTGGATCTTGTTTGAGCGAAACACGGAAGCGGAAATTAGCCCAACAACGTGGCAAAACAGGTCCACACGGAGTGATAATTTCGATACATTAAGGATCTAGCCCTCGTCTCCCGTGACTCATGGATCCCACTCGTGAGATCTTCGACCTGGTGAGCGGCCCACACTCTCAGAACAAAACGGACAGTAACATGAAATCACTCCTTCGAGTCGCCAGCATCTGCGCACTTGTGGCTGTGGCAGGGGCAATGCCGGTAAAAGCGCAATACGCCCTTCAATTTGGCGCCGCCGTTACCGTCTCTGACAACGAAGTCATTGTCGGCGAAGGCAGGAATCTGCTGTTACCAGGCACTGTCATTGTCTACACTCTCGACGCCGATGGAGGGTGGACTCAATCGCAATCGTTAGCTCCTTCGGATGCGGGAGGAGAGGCTACAGGATTCGGTCGGGCGTTGTCTTACTCAAACGGGACGCTGTTTGTGGGGGCGCCTACAAAGAGGTCGGTATATCTATATGAACGCAATGAGAATGGCAGATGGACCGAGTCCGGAAAATTATCTGCTGACGCCGAAGGATTCGGTGGCACGGTCGCGGTAGATATGGACCATGCGCTTGTTGCAGCAACGGGCAATCGACAAACGGCTGGACGAGTGTTTTCATTCCATCGAGGTGAGGACGGAAAATGGCTTCAAACAGATGAATTAGCTGCACCCGACAGCGTCGGACCGCGCGCCGGGTACGGTCGGGTATTGGCACTCAAAAACCGGCAGGCAGTCATTGGAGCTCCAGGCAGACTCGAGAGGTCGGGCACAGTGTATTCGTTCAACCTCAATGAAACGGGGACATGGGAATCAACGGGAGCAATTGACTTCCCGAAGGCGGACAATGGCCAAGAGTTTGGTTCGTCCTTACTGCTGGCTGGCAGTCGTCTCGCAGTCGGAGTGCCGGGTTACGAAAAGAGCACCGGGGCTGTGGCCATTTTCAAGCGAGGAGAAGAAGGACAAATCTGGGTTTATGATCGACGCTTGTCTCCATTTGATGCTACCGGTGGCGAGCGCTTCGGTACTGCGCTTGCGCTGACTAACGGACAACTCTGGGTCGGTTCACCCGGGTATGATGCACAACAAGGAATGGTTTACAAATTCCGTATCAACTCCGAGTCCGGCCGCATGACGTCGACCGAACGGCTCTCAGATGACGGCTTGCAGTACCGGAGCTCCTACGGATCAGCACTTGCGGCAAACGACAACATTGCTGTTGTAGGAGCTGTAGGACACGACAACTTTGAGGGTGTTGTATTTCCTTACGCCAGGATAAATGACGCCTGGGTTGCAGGTCGGAAGTTGTACAACGAGACCGGCGAGTTTGCATCAGTCACCGGCGAAATGACGCAATGTGCAGAAGGAAAAGCAGGCGAGTTCGACTGCAGTGATGTAGACATGCTGTCGTTCCTGTCGCGGGAGGACATTGGCGCAGCCAGAGGTATCCAGGTGAATGATGTTTGGGGATGGGAGGATCCGCTTACTGGTGATGAGTACGCGCTGGTTGGACGAACAGATGGCACCTCATTTATCAAGGTCACAGATGCGCATAACCCTGTGTACATTGGCGATCTTCCAAAAACGGAGACCGCAAACCAGAGTCTGTGGCGGGACATCAAAGTATACAAGGATCATGCATACATCGTTGCCGATGGAGCCGGAGCTCACCACATGCAGGTCTTCGACTTGACACAATTGCGCAATGTCGAAAACGTACCAGTCACCTTCGAAGAAACGGCAATCTACAAGGGTGTGTATAGCTCGCACAACATCATCATCAACGAGGAGACCGGGTATGCCTACGCAGTCGGCAGCGACTCAGGTGGCGAAACATGCGGCGGTGGCCTGCACATGATCAACATCCAGGATCCAGCCAATCCCGAATTTGCTGGTTGTTTTGCTGATCCGCGCACTGGACGGACCGGAACGGGAGCCACACACGACGCCCAGTGCGTAACCTACAACGGTCCCGATATTAATTTCCAGGGACGCGAGATCTGCCTGAGTTCGAACGGGACCGCTCTTTCAATTGCTGATGTGACGGACAAGGATAACCCAATCGCAATCTCAATTGCCGAGTACCCAAATGTTTCCTATGCACACCAGGGATGGTTGACCGAGGATCACCGCTACTTCTACCTCAACGATGAAGGAGACGAGATTTCAGAGGTTGTTGATGCGACGCGAACCCTGATATTTGATCTTGCCGAACTGGAAGACCCTGTTTTGGCAGGCGAGTACCTTGCGGAAGACAGTTCGATCGATCACAACCTGTACATCCGAGAAGACCTGATGTATCAGGCCAACTACTCTGCAGGATTGCGGATCATCAATATCTCTGATCCCGAGAACCCGGTCGAGGTCGGCCACTTCGACACTGTACCATACGGAAAGAATGATAACTCCCCAGTGCTGGGTGCCTGGAGTAACTATCCTTACTTCAAAAGTGGAATCATCATCGTCACCTCCGGTCGCGAGGGCCTGTTCATTCTGAAAAAGACACCGGTTGATAGTTGACTGTTTTCATTCCATTGGGATAATCTGGCAGAATAAATTGTGGACCTGAGCAGTTGCTCCACTGGCTGTCAAAACACTGATTTGAATCAATGATTCCTGGTTGGCTAACCATCATGTGATGGTCGGGATGGGATGACGGGGGTCGTGTATTGATGATGCTGTAATCGATTGAAGATGTCCTACCAGGAATTCGCAGCAGGTGCCTACTCATCAATACCTCGGAAAGCATAGTAAAAGTAATTTACGAATCGCCTCGCTCGTGTTGACCTGGATCGCGACGAAGGCGCAATGGTTCCAGTGTCCCGAGCCAGCGGCTTTGCCGTAGCCTTCAGGCCTCTCTGAAACTCCAGGTTGCCCAAATGTACACCCTCGCTGAAGTCAATACGGGGGGCTTAGGCTAGACACGGACATGTCTAGAAAAATTGCTGGGATACGAAATGGCTTGACAAATTGATTACGAGTTTGTACTACAAAGTAGGCTTGGAAAAATTTTCGCTCGTGAGCAGCAATTTTACCAGCGCCGTTTCAAAGTCATTCCGTACTTAGGTGTGATTCGGTTGCTGAACCAGTCAGTCGAAATAGAGAAAACTGGTAATGGCTGAAAAAAGACCGGTTCGAATTTGCGACAAACGACGAACGTTTGCTGTGTTTGTTACCGTCTTGAGTTGGTTCTTGTTTATCCAGACGCACCAAAGCATCGGGCAACAACAACCAGATACTCTTGATTGGAAACGGTATCTGCCGCTTGAGTTAGGAAACCAATGGCAGTATTTGGCTATGGCGCCTGACTCCCTCATCCAAAGGTATTACGTATCTGGGGACACATCTATTCTGGGTGCGCATTACTACTTCTTTGATGTAGAGAGCTACCGATTGTCACAACCGGATCAGGGGTTATTTTTACGGTACTATGTTCGATATGCTCCCGACGGGGCCCATTTGGTACAAGCCTACTCATGGGATTCACTGTCCGTTGTTGAGTCTAGATTGGGACTGGCTCCATGCCCACTAGACGGACCGTTCAACTCCATACCAACGCCGCAGTTTTGCAGAGGTGTTGGATCTGGAGAAAGGTTCGTTGTTAGTGGTCGGCCTGACTCGTCCCATTCAATCGGCGGTCAAACTTTGCTATTCAAAGGAATTAAAGTGCTGTCTGACGCAGGGTTCGCTTGGACTCTTGGAAGCGACGTCGGGATTCTTAGTTTCTCTGCAGACCTTGGCGCATTCTATGAGCTAGAGTTCGCTTCCGTCGCAGGTGTAGAATATGGAGTTGCCGTTGTTTCTACTTCGCTTGAGCCCGAAAGCTACGCCGGCTCCAACACTACCTTGCATCCCAATCCCGCGCATTCGTGGTTAACCCTTCGGGGCTTGCCTATAGATCTGGGCAACACTATTGTCGAGATTATTGACATAACGGGGAGACTCCGCAAGGAGGTTCCGTTGTCATCGCAACGATCGATTTTTGTTGGAGATTTGGAGAGCGGGGTCTACTTCGTGCGGTTCCCGGACTCCCCAGCCCCACGTATTAACAAATTTGTAATAGTCAGATGAGGACGTTCATTCCATCTATAGCGATCAGATGTATACCACTCAGCTGGTGTCAAGGAGCAGTTGCCCTACCAGGATTCTTCGCAGCCGACGGCTGCTCATCAGTCGCTCGGTGTGAACAGTGCACCTAGTTTAGCTTTTGCCTCGCTCGTGTTGAACCTGGATCGCGCCCAAGGCGCGATGGGTTCATGTGTCCCAAGCCATCAGTTTTGCCCCAGCATTCAGGTCTCTCAGAAACCCCAGGTTGCCCTACCAGGACTCGAACCTGGAACCTCCTGATTCAGAGTTATAAGTAGCATCTCCAATATCGGCCTAAGAGATATGAAATTCAACGTTTTAGGAGATCGGAGAATCGGCGTTACGCACATGTTGCGCATTCGATTTTGCTAAGACATTACAGCTGGCTCGCGCCGGCTGAATCGTTTACGAATGGAGAGCGCTAGTCACTGCGACCACACCGAAAGACTGTCGTCTTGCAATTCGGCCCCAGAATCGCTATACCTCATTACCCGTGATCGGTGTTATGAGTCGAATAAGAACCGTACAAACTCTCTGGCGCGACTACGTCGGGTTGGCTGAACCCGAGAATCATCCTGAGTTCGTTTCAAAACTTGAAAAGGCCTGTCACAAGGGGATGTTCGCGGCAGGACTACTTGGATTAGTTGGCGGGCTAGTCTATCTCGTGGCAAATCTGATTGTCATTCGCAGGCACCCGATCTTCTTCTCCCTTGGGCCGATTTCTGAAACTGATGTTATACTTTGGGACAAGCTCTTCATCATCACGATTAGCTGTGTTGCAATTCTCCTTTCAAGATCTGGCACCGACGTTCGAGTCAACAGACTCTACATGTCATTCGCGGGCCTCGCTGCAACCTTTGTAAGTATTATTGACAGTACGGTCAATGGCAACCTAACATCTGCGCACGCTTACCCAGCGCTTTTTATGATTGCAGTAGTCGGAACGATCCCCTTCCGTCCTCTGCAGGCGTTTTCGCTCTCGATTATACTCGCCTTTGTAGTTATACTTTCTGAGATATTTGTCCCGAAAGTTTTAGGCTTCGACAATCTTGGATTAGTTCAGTCTCATGTTGTCTACTTGATTATCCTGGCGGCGATGATAACGGGGATTAGTATCGTAACGTATCGCCGAACATGGGAGCAGTTCAGATTGGAATCAACGATTCGTTCTCAAAAGACCCTAAGAGAAAAGCGGTCCAAGCGCTTGAGAGAACTAGAACACGTCAAGTCTCGATTCTTCGCGAATATTAGCCACGAATTTCGGACACCTATCGCTCTAATTGTGGCCTCGATGGAGGATACGATTTCGGGAGCTTTTGGAGTCACAACGAAAAAAGTCCGCGAAGAAAATCTCCGAAGTCTCGGACATGCGCAACGATTGCTTCGTTTGGTAGAACAAATGTTGGCGTTGTCTCGAGTCGAAAGTGGGCATCTAAAAATCCAACCTCAGGCTGTTGAAGTAAATAGCTTCATCGCTGATTTGGTGTACTCCTTCACCACTCTCGCAGATAGAAAAGGATTGAAGCTAAAGTATGACGGTCTAGATGAACCACTTTGGGCAATGATAGACCCCGATCTAGTCGAGACGGTGCTGAGCAATCTCCTATCCAACGCCCTCAAGTACACTCAGGAAGGAAGAGTCCATGTTTCAGCAGATGTTGACGCTCTTGAGCCTGAGCAGCTCAGGTTGATTGTCCGCGATGATGGACCAGGAATCTCCGCGGAGGACCAAGAGAGGGTTTTTGATCGGCTGTATCGGGCAGAACAAACTTTCTCTGAACAAGACGGAACGGGAATTGGCCTATCGGTAGTCAAAGAGTTCGTTGAGGCGATGAATGGAACTGTATTCGTTTCCAGCACTCTTGGGTATGGCAGCGTTTTTGCCGTCAGCTTACCACTTGTTAGAACCGAACGTCTCCACACAGAGTCGCTCGATCGGATCTCCAATTCCGGGAAATGGCGGTATTTGGAAATAGCCGAAATTGAGTCTTCAATTCCAGTAGACTACACCGTTGAGAAGTCTGCACCGACTGATGCTCAGCTGGTTGCGGTCGTAGATGACAATCCTGAGATTCGTGACCTAATTCGGCGCAGACTAGGCGGCACTTACAGGATAGTCGAAGCTGGCAACGGCGATGAAGCGCTTAGCCTCTTCGAATCCACTGTTCCGGACCTCATCATTTCTGACGTCATGATGCCTCAAATGGACGGACTCGAGCTGCTGACAAGACTGAAGGAATCTGCCAGACTGTCAAATATCCCAGTAATTATGTTGACGGCGGACTCATCTCCGGAAACCGCTAAACAGGTCTATGATACTGGGGCAATTACTCACCTGGTTAAACCTTTCAACCATTCCAGCCTGCTGCAAATAGTCTC
This sequence comes from Rhodothermales bacterium, assembly GCA_965224105.1. Classification (GTDB taxonomy): domain Bacteria; phylum Bacteroidota; class Rhodothermia; order Rhodothermales; family JABDKH01; genus CBDCYH01. Next base: position 692,876 of record CBDCYH010000002.1, read on the forward strand.
AAGCGTCTTTACTGCCAGAAGTCGCAACAGTGAAATCAATCGGGTAAAACTTGAGCCGGTTGTAGGTGAATTGCGTTCGATGGATGACGTATTCGTAGACCGAATCACGAACGTTGTTAGATTAAATTACGCTGATTCAGGATTTACGGTGGAGAGGTTCGCGGACGAAATGGGGATGGATAAGAGAACACTTCAGCGCCACATGAAGAGAATTTGCGGCTACTCTCCAAGCGTGCTTGTAAAAGAATACAGAATGAAGCGGGCCAAACAACTGCTTCTCGCAAAAGCGTCGACAGTTTCTGAGGTTGCTCACGCCGTCGGTTTTAGTTCAGCGTCACACTTTTCTACTGAGTTTGCCAAGACCTTCGGCAATCCTCCGTCTTCAGTTTTGGGTTAGCGACAATGTCTTTTGGAATCGCGTCAAGACGCGATTTCTGCCCAAATTGTCACCATCCCGGCCGCCGTTCCCCGGACCTTCCTTCAAGGCAACGATTGTTGCTTGTCAACAAACAAACCTGAAGGAAAGAAAATGAAAACACGAATATATCAACCTACCAGGCGTGCTTGCGCCGAAAGCGTTCACACTAAGACCAGAAGAAAAGCGTTTTTGAATGCTCCACGCCTGCGATGCGTAATTCTCATGCTACTATGCTTGATGACGCTGTCCGGTAGCTTCACGTTTGCCCAAGGTGTTCTGCCGTCAGGCCACTCTGAAATTCGAGTACCTAGTAGTCCTTGGATTCCTGATCGAATAAATAATTTCGACTATTCAGTTCCCGACCGGTATGATGATAGTTGGGAAGCTTGGGACCCTGTGTCCCGACAGTACGCAGAGTCGTTCGTAAATCCATCGTCATGGAGTGTAGCACTAGATTTGTGTTCGTTCTCCAACTCACGCAATCCGAAATACTACTACATCCACATTGAGAGACTCTCTTCTAATAGTGATTGGAGCAGAACTCGGAATGCGAAGGAATGTACCGTGGAATTTTCGAGTCTGCCGAGCACGGGCACGTACCAAGTGACGTTTGCTGCTCGCACCGAGATTGGTTGGACTGAACCGGAAACGAAAACCATCACCCTCAAAGACTATTTGATCGTATCTTTAGGTGACTCGTTCGCCTCAGGCGAGGGATCGCCTGACGTATGGCCTGATGGGTGGCAAGATGACGTTTGTCACCGAAGTGCAAGATCAGGTCAGGCGCTGTTTGCGGAAGAGCTCGAGGCTAGCGATGATCGGACATCAGTAACGTTTCTCTCATTTGCATGTTCAGGTGCAAAAATCTCAACGGGCCTACTATTCCCGCAGTCTAAGTCTGATGTCATCGTCGATCCGCAGATTGAAGCGTTTGCGCAACAGATTTACGGTAGATCCTACGTCGATGCTTTGCTAGTATCTGCAGGCGGCAACGACGCAGGATTTTCTTCCGTCGTGAAGGTGTGTGCTGATTGGAGAGGACTTGGCGATTTTCTCTCAGAGCTAATTCTTGAAGACCCACTCCACTTCTTGACTCCGCAAGGGCTTGCAGAAAAAGTAGATGCGTTTTTCAAGTCTTTAGCATCCGTATTGGTTGGCGAAGAGCCGTCGGATTGCCATCGAGCTGTAGTAAGTGCGTTTGCCTCGATAGATTTAGCAGATCGCTATCAGCGGGTGCAAAATGAAATAGTCGGCAAGGTATCAGCCAGTATCAAGGAAACATACTTGGTCGGTTACCCTATCGACCTGTTCGAATACCGCCTGTACAATACGATTACCACTACGGGTAGTATTTCCGGATCTGAAGGTTGCGGCGCTCTCTGGGGGATTACTGAAGACGACGCCGACCTACTAAGGTCCGGAGCTGGAGAATTGCGTCGAAGTGGAACAGAGGCCGCGGCAGAACACGGATGGAACTTCGTTCCTGTCGATTTTGGTGGCCACGGCTACTGTTCAGATGATACATGGCTACGCGAGTATTCTGACCCAGACGATTTTGTATTGCATCCGAACCATGCAGGTTATAAGGAATATTCTGACCAACTCGGGAAAATTGTTTATGTCGGTACGGTACCGCTTCCGTTCAAGAAAGTCAGTTTTTCAATCGATTCAGTCCTTGTCGAAAAACTAGACCAGATTGAACCAGAAACTGACCTGACGGTCAGTTCGGGAGAGATACTTACTAGCGAAACACGCGTTAATCCATTGCCTGGTATTCCGGTTCGAGTGAAGGATGCAGCTGGAAACGTAGCCGTTGTGATTGCTCCACAAGATCAGTGGTTAAAAACGAACACAGAGATTGTGGCGAAGGTGTACGATGATGTCGAATTGTCGAGACTATTGACAGACTATTCCTTAAAGGCCACTGTCAAACTTCCCCTGCGTTGGGCTAACCTTCCATGTTTAGATTCAAGTCCTACCCCCCGGCCATATCCAGATTTAGATCCTGATCCTGTCCATATTCCACACGATTGTCGCGAACGAGCCAAGTTGGTAGATCTTAGGGACGGATGGTACCCGGAATTTGAGGGTCTGCATGAAGGTACGACTACTGGCACATTTACGGATGAGTCAACGCTTGGCAGATTTACGGTACGGTGGACAATTGAAATTGAAGACCACGATCTGACAACTCGAAACAGGCCGAGAAGGGTACGGACGATTAATCGATGACCTTCCTAAGGTGGTGTGTATAGAAAACTACCCGAGGTGAAAGAATTGAGCACCTCCTGACTTGCAATCAGGAGGTGCTTGTTTCAGGTGTCGCGATGTTGTCGTTGCCGTCGCGAAAATGTCACATGGCACTAGGAAAGTTGGGGCTACCTCCTGTTAATGTTCGCCGGTTTTAAAAAACAGATTGGAGATTACCATCCAAACAGCCACAAAGTTGAACAGCAGATAGACAACAAATGAGAACAATGCTTTCTGGCCGCCTGAAAGATGGAGACCCGGCATGAGGATGAGGTCGCGGCGTGGACAAAGACGTTGATTTGCTCGCCAGCCGCTTGGAGCAAATATCCGCTGAAGCCGAAACTGGCGCTCCTATTTACGTCTTGAGTGCCTCGGTACTCGGCGACAGTCGTATCAAAAGGTTTAACCAGCAGTTGAATATCGATACGATTGTGTCGCGTTTTCGTGCGCGCGGATTTGATTTGAGTTTTAATGTCAAGCCAGTTGCTGGCCCCGATGGAAGTTTTGATCTGTTTTGGGGTCGAACGAAACATCTGCGCATCTACCAAGATGGTGGACTGCTTATTCGTGTTGCGGCAGATCGCGACTTTCTGGGTTGGAGCACTTGGGAGGAAACCGATCCTTGCCTTAATATTAAGGCCGTCGTTGAATTGCACGCTAGTTTTGTTAATAGCATGGCGAATGTAATCGGCAGATTAGACACAAGACCTACATCCGTTCAGTTTAGATATAGTCTTAGAAACGGAGTACTGCGAGATAGTGCGCGCACCTATATTCGGGACCACATCACAGACCCATACCAGATGTTAGTCAGGCATGAGCTAGAACTTGACCCTGCCGAAGGAGAAAGAGTATTCCCGACCGACGATGTCGTAGATTGGCCTAATGTTGTTGCACACCGTTTGGTAGAGGACTTTGTCAGCGCATTTGATTTTCCGATTGACAAATTGCCATTTGTTCGATCAGGAACCAATGGCCTAGAAGTAGACGTACAGTCGTTGTAAGCGCCAATGCTTCGTCGCAAGACTCGTCGGGTCAATAGTTAGCTCCTAATAGGTTCAAAACTTGGCGTAGAACTCAGATTGATGGTGTCATACGACGCCGCAAAAACGAATCAGAGTTTGACCAGACGAGTGTTCGTCGCAAAAACAGAATCCATGCCTGCGGAAAATTGTTGAGATACTTGTTGCTTGCTCGTGAGATGATTGGTGCAATAAATGCTTGCTGATGATGGCATACCAGACGCACACTATTTTAGTGAGCAAACAATTGACGATCTGATGCGTGGAGTTGTCAAAAGTATTCTAGTCGCGGGCACATCCGTCTCTTCAACAAAAGGCGATAACCTCGAAATTTCCAGTGTGCTCCTAGCGCTGTCAAATCCTCGCGCACGAATTAGTAGAACCGAGTCGAGAGGACGCCCATTCAGTTGTCTCGGAGAACTATGTTGGTACCTGGCGGGATCGAACGATACCGACTTCATCACGTACTACATATCGAAATATGGAGAATATAATGAGGGCGGTAAAATTCATGGAGGTTACGGCCCAAGGTTATTCGTCGGAGACGAGGCGGGTCAAGTTGACAATATTTGCAGACTGCTATCAACCAAACGAAGTTCGAGGCAGGCCGTAATCCAGTTGTTCGACTCAAACGACATCGAGCTAAATAATCAGACCTTCAAACCGGTCCACAAAGACATACCATGTACGTGCTCGCTACAGTTCCTTATTCGAGAGGATCGATTGAACCTAATAACGATGATGAGATCCAATGACATAATTATGGGGTTCCCACACGATGTCTTTTGCTTTACAATGCTTCAAGAAATTGTAGCTCGACGTTTGGGAATTGGGCTGGGTTGGTATAATCATTTTGCTGGAAGCATGCACCTTTACGACAAAGACAAGTCTATTGCGGAAACATTTCTCGGTGAAGGCTTCCAATCTACGACTAAACCCATGCCTGATATGCCGATCGGTGATCCTTCGTCGGCAATACAATCATTGTTAGACGCCGAATCTAGAATAAGGAGCGGGTTGCCCCCTGATACCGATGAAACACTTGAAGATTACTGGCAAGACCTCATAAAATTGCTATCTATTTTTCGGTTTTCAGTGGATGGGGACTTAGATACCGCGCGTGCTCTTGGCGATGATATGACGACAGGAGTATTTGATCCTTTCATTCAAAAGCGCTTGAGCACATGACTCGACTCGCGACATCGTCGTCAAGAATATTCGTGCAACTGAATTGATTGTATGTTGTCGACTCTCACTTCTCTACTCAATCTGCTGGACGAGAATATTTCCAATTCGAGCCCGGTCATCAAGTGGTGTTGTCCGGTCGTGTCGTTCGGAGATACTTCTACGGCAGAAGTGGCTACGCTCGGGCTTAATCCAAGTGATAGAGAGTTCTTGGACAGAGGTGGTAAAGAACTATCCGGAACCGAGAGAAGATTCCATACCCTTCGGTCTTTAGGTCTAACTTCTTGGGCCGAGGTGGATGCAATGCACCTGGATCTAATATTGGATTCTTGTAAAAATTACTTCTTAGGCAATCCATATGATCGATGGTTTAAGCAAATGGATAAAGTGATAGCTGATACCGAGGCCTCATTTTATGCAGAGGAAGGGAGTGCCTGTCATCTTGATCTCGTTCCATTTGCAACGAATAGGAGATGGGCTGATCTGACCTCTAAAGAACAGGACCAATTGGTCTTAGCCTCTGGATCATTCTTGGGGAAATTGCTCCGGGACTCGCATATAAAACTTTTGATCCTTAACGGAAGAACCGTTGTGAATCATTTTCAAAAGATATCAGGTGTCTCTCTGATCGAGCGGGCGATGCCGTCGTGGTCATTGAAGAGGAGCAACAAAAGAGATGTCCCTGGGTTTTCGTTTGCGGGAAGGGTCGGCGCGATTAATGGGATTGAGCTTGGGACGAGCATATTGGTGCTTGGCTACAACCATAACATCCAGAGCAGTTTCGGTGTAACTGCTGATGTTGTCAGGAATATTGGGCAATGGATCGGACAAGAACTAGAGCGAACGCAAACCTAGGCACTGAGTGGCGGGATCGTAAGCGGGTTTTGGAGTCCGATTTGCAGCGATTTGAGTTGGACAATGGACCGCTACCTGGAATCAGAAATCCCGCTGCCCGAGATGCATTCCTGTTGCAGGTGATTGATAGTATCAAGAAGGTTCAATATTTCGTTGCTCTTGGCAGTACGCTTCTAGGAAAACAGAATGTGGAGAGGACTAATCCGCATAATTCGCAAATGTTCGATCCGCTGAAAGCCGCTTCATATTTTCGCTCCGAAGGCGAAATTGACGAAGCGTGCTGGATGGTTTTCTGGTTCATTCATTTTGGAAAACACCCAACCACCGGGTGGCGATACCTTCGGGAAGTCTACGGCTCGCTCGGAGGCCAAGAAATTTGGAATTGGCAACGAATTAGTGCGAATCCGTCTGCATTTTCTGATTGGCTCCGCGAGAATCGTACGGCTCTTCGTTATGAAGATGATCCGAATGTTGGATTCGGGAATCACAGGAAATACGAGACTAAAAAATTGGACTCGCGCGACGGCACGGGAGCAGTTGTGCAGAGTTATGTAGAGTGGATTTCGCCGCCAAGAACGCACTCTGGTCTTTTTCGTGAAGCCCTTCAAGCTTCCGAATACAATTCAGAAACTGCTTTTCAAATTCTCTATGCATCGATGAGCTCGGTGCGTCGGTTTGGGCGATTAGCAAAATTTGAATATCTAGCTACAATCGGGAACTTAGGAATCGCCGAAATAGCGCCAGGCAAGGCTTTTGTTGCGGGCTCGACCGGACCATTGCTCGGAGGTAAAAGATTGCTGCGTGATGGCAAAAGACAATACCTATCAGCAGAAGACGTTGAGACACTTTACGAGGAGCTTGATAGATATCTTGGCGTTGGCATGCAAGTTCTCGAAGATGCAATCTGCAACTGGAACAAAAACCCCCTTGAGTATGTGCGGTTTTCCTCTTAGCGGCAAAGATTCATGACCAGACATATTTGCGCTTGAGTTTATTCAATTGGTTAGGCTTAATGATTCCGAAGTGTTGAAGTTGCCCGACAACAATTCCGGGAGCTATCCCAATCTTGACAGCATAGCGTATGACAGCACGATGATTGAGCGGAAGACTCATCATCTCCTCCTGATAATCTGGAGGAATCAGGATTCCTAATGCAAACTCGTTTGCCTCTTTTTCTTCCTGAGACGCAGACATTTCAGGCTCATCAAAAAATAAGTTCCTTTCGCTCGGCAGCAAGAGATGTCCAGCTTCGTGAAAAAATGTGAACCAGAAATGATCATCTGTCAAATGTCTCATACTAAGAAGAATCTGAGCCTTGTCTTTAGAAAGAAATCGGGCAACGCCGCTCGCCCGACAACCCGACGGTGCTCGCAAAACTGAAACAGCCACACCGCTCAGGGCACAAATCTCAACTAATCTCGGGATAAATTTGGTCGGATGTCGAAGTCGTGTCAAAGAACGAACATTCTTAAGCGCATCGTAAAATTGCTCAGGGTTCCAATTGTGGCAATCAATTCTCGAAGCCAGAATTTCACCTTGCCTCAGCCATGCCGCAACGCTTGAAGTAGACGACTTGAAGCTTCCTGATGTTCGAAACGCCAAATTCTTCGCAAGAGCAAAATAATGTTGTCGCCATTCCGCATGATCTTTAACGTTGAAAAAACTTAGCACTTCCGCTGTGGGCTTGAAATCCCTTTTCTGGGTTGTGATCCATCCGAAATCAAGCATGTCGCCTATTGGAAGCTCAGTCAGCCAGTCTTCGCTAACAGGAAGATGATTTGTCTGAATTTGCCCCGTTGCCCTTTGGTACTGAAAATCTCGAGACATCCAGAATTCAACCGATGCACCAAGTGTACGATTCAGCTTTCGTGCTAATTCCAAGGTGATGCTAATTCTCCCACTTAATAACTCCGACACTGCTTCCGAAGTCAGTTGAATTCTACTAGCAAATTCCTTTTCGGAAATATTCAGTGAGGCAAGTATTTCAGAGATGGTTTCTCCCGGCGGAGACGCCCAATTAGGCTGAAACGAGCTGGCGTTTCTCACGGCGATCCTCTATTCGTAGAATTTTGATTCGTGAAACTGTTTCCCAATCTATGGGAGTGGCAACATTGTGATGATTTACCGTGAGCACCAACAGCTTTCTTTCGCCGACGGTCATGAATATTTCTTTTGTGTATGAGTCAGCAGGTTGCGATTCAAGGCCCACCAGTATATCTCCCATATTTAACGCTGCGTCCAAGTCTGCAAGTCGCTGGAATAGAATCTTCGCATCCCCCTCTCCAAGTTGATCTATTGCCACATCTCTTTGTTCACAAACATCTCTAATTTCACGCGAATCGAAGCTGAGGACCAAGACAAAACCTCCATATGAACTCTGAAGCTTCCATATCAAGCGCTCTCGTTCGTGAACCTGTTCGGTGCCAAAACGTTGGAAACTTGAGTGCTCCCATGCGGGACATACTTCTAAAGCTCGACATCCTCTCGACGCCAAATTAGGCATGGTCAAACTCACGGCTCCATTCCTGAAGGTAAATCTTCGAGATGAGGTCGTCAATATTTAGAAAATCGTGGAGGACGATTTCTAATCGACGTAAGGACCTGGCGTGACTAGTAACACCCCGAAAGAGCAACTAACGATGGAATCTGTCAGTGTAGTCGCCGCAGTGATCTGTCGAAAAGACAAGTACCTAGTTGGACAACGGCCTCTGAATAAGCGATACGGTGGCTTGTGGGAGTTTCCGGGCGGGAAATGTAGAAATGGCGAATCTAAAGAGAAGGCTCTTCGGCGAGAGGTCATGGAAGAGTTGGGGGTTTCTGTAGGTAGAATTGGCCCTGCGCAGGGTCTTGTTCAAGATTGCGGTTCAGATCATGTCATTATGTTCATCACTGTTTCTATCGAGGGTGAACCTCGATGTATCGAGCATCTTGACTTACAGTGGGCAACTGCAGACGAGCTCAAGCAATTGGATCTAGCTCCTAGTGACAGGACGTTTGCTCACGGCCTGCAGTGAGTGAGCGCAATATCTCTTGGTATGGCTAAAATTCGACAGGCAGCGGCATGGTCGCCTGAGTCCCGTCGCCGGTCACGATTCTACGTATGCAGGGCAGTCACACTTCCCGTTCCCCTTTAGGTTGCCTTCTAATGTTCAATAAGATGCCCTATTATTCGATTCGACACAAGATCGGCAGCGTTGTAGATGTTTATTCCGGAGTCAAAAAGAGCTCTTTTGTGTCACCTTTTGTAACCTCCCAAAAGTCGAAACTTCTCCCAACCTGAGCCCGGGTTCCAGTAGTTGGGATCCCATTTGGTAAGCGTAGTGGTATGATCGCTCGCTTTCGTCATCCCATTCCGAGTCCGATCTTACTTTAAGGACTAAGTAGGAAGGATTCGTTTTCTCAGTGAGTTCGCGACTAGCAAATTCTTCTATAGATCCGAACTCGTTTCGGATTCGATCGACTTTTTCGTCACTGGTTCGTGAAAATCCTTGAGGGGCCGGGTTTAAATATTTTTCAAGAGAGCGCGCGTCAACATCCACAGGAATCGGTTTTGTTAAAAAGTAAATATACTCCCAAGCCCGTTCCTCGGAATCGCTACCCCAGAGTGCACGCGCAAATGATTCGTTTTGGGTTGTCTTAACTATGCGTGATACAAAGACGTATCGCTTTTTGACATACGTCAAGACCCAGTCACCAGGCGCTAACTTTTCCCAATTCCGAATGTTGTTTTTTCCCGCTACTGCTCCTCAAGCATAGACAGCACCATCTGTATCCTCATTTCGAATTTCTTGAAGCAGCTCCGGCGCAATGTGGGCCCTGCAAATCGTAGGGTCGACGGGTCCCGATATTGAATCACTCAGGTGCTTTTGTGCGACGGCATTCGAAGCCGTAAAAACAAAGATCTGCTCCATATTACTCTTCAATATGTCTATCTCTTCCGGAGTATGGGGATTGCTTGTTTTCGAAAGGAAAATAAGCGTTATCGGGAATTTAGCCAGCCGTTAATCGAGTGCAACGAAGTGATTTCAAGGGTCGAGCAAAAGTTCGAACCAAAAAACACGACGATTCGTTACCCAAGACACGAGGGACTAAAACTCGAATCGAAATGTATATTAGGAAATACCCAGAGTGGTATAAATTAAGTTGGTTGGAAGAGGGTGAGCTTCCAGGTTCAATCCAGCCGCAATACGTTCGATGCGGGAAAGAGAACTGCAAGTGCTCGTCTGGAAGAAGAGAAGACCGGCATGTGGTATACTATCGATTCTGGACAGAAGACGGAAAAAGACGAAAGCAATATGTAAGTCGACAGAACCTCCGATCCACGATTGAGCAAATTGAAAGGAGAAGGGAGCGTCTCAAACGTCAGCGTTCTTCTCGGAACACCCATATGCGACGCGGGATGGGCAATGGCAAGCCAGCGCATATATGGAGGAAGCTGAACGCCTCCTGAGTTCAAGTCAGGAGTTTTGAATCCCATTAACCGCCTCAGTGGGCAAAAACGCCGAACATTACTCGATCCAATCCGAGGTTGCGCATCTGTTACGCACGAAACACCGTTTGGGAAGTTGCTTGGCTACGTATCCTCAACCTGTTCTTCCAAAGTCCGTAATTGCTGCTCAACGGTTTCCGGAACCTCATACTCTACGATGGCCGCAATCGATTTGGTTGCTATCACCAGTGCACGAGCTGAGAAGCGAGCGTACTGGAGTTTGACCTTCGGGTCTATAGTATTTGCGAACACCGCCATGGTGCCGTCTTCCAAATTCCTTTGGCGATTGATGAAGGAGGATTCCTCGCCGTGAACAACCTCATCTGCAAGGTGGAATAGAAAGATATCTTCAGCAGGTCGGTGAAACTCCCTCGCGGCATCCTTGGGGCTCTTGAATTTGGGTGTTTTGCCGATTCCATGTCGCCTTCGGTAATTCTCCAATTGAGCCTGCTGTTTTCGCCATTTCTTTTCCTCGGGACTCAGATTTGATTCGAAACCGAGCGGAATACCACGTCTTATCAGGTGGGCGTGGCGCTCCCATGAGCGAACGATATAGCCAAGGAGTAGACCGTGCCGATCCTCACCGGCCTTGGCCACTTCCTCTAGCCGGAGCGATTCAACGAATAGTGACCGAGCGAGGATTAGCGCTTCCTCCGTTAGGTCGGCATCAAGGAGCACCCTGATTGCGGTGCTAAGACTGCAAGCTCTCCAATAGAACCTAACGGCAACAAAATCTGTCTGCTTTACAGAAAGCTCGAACGGAATCAACGAACGACTCGCTAGCTCGATGTCCTCGTACAGTCGACGAACTTTATCCCAAGCCGCATTCGATCTACTCATTTTTCCGCTGCGATTGCTCGTTTTCTACACATGCCCAATACTTAGCTTCTTGAGAATCGAAAGGCACAATTACTTTGGGACGGATTCTGAAACACAACAATTCTGTATCGTTCAAAAATTTGTTATCCCCTGGCCAGTAGCCCATCTCGGCGATCGAATAGCTGTGACCCATTTGGGCAACTCTTGACACCTCCAGATTTACAGTCCGGAGGTACTGCCTGCGTAATATGCGGAAATGTTTCGGGAGGCGACATTCCGTGATACAATTTGGAACGTTGCGCACTGGTTACCCATTGCCGCCGGGATGGTAACCGATGTGACTAATCGGTTTGACTATCCGGGTAATCAGATGCTTTCAGCACGGTTCATTATGAATTGCCGAGCCTCTGCGGAGACCTCCCATTGTTTTTCTTCAGATACAAGATGGTTGAGCACTTCGTCTTCTTCAAATGACCAAATGTTGAACTTCCTAAATTCGGCATAAAGTGCAAGCAATTCTCTAGTTGTCGCACGTGCGGTCTTCTTGTTCGGGAGATAGTTAATAAATTCCTGCTCAAATCCATGAGCTAGTGCCGATGCTACAAACCAGTCAGTGAGAGCGAAATGCGGATGCTCCTTCCCTGGCTCCCAATTACCTTGAGACGAAGATCTCCACCAGTCGAGCGTCTTGGTGTCATATTCAATGCCCCTTTCTTTATTAGCCTCGTCAATCTCTATCCAAGTCTGCGACCGCTCTCGAGCGAACCGAATAAATTTCATGCCAGGCGTAGTCGGAGCATGTTGACCCGGCTGGACAACTCCGGCACTTGGCCCTTGGAATCTGTCCATGTACACCACAAGCCTCTTGCGACCGTCTGGCGCATCCTTAGCTGTGGGTAGGATTGCGAAATTGACAGCGAAACTGTAGTAGATGAGCGCCACAGCATGCGGAAAGTCAATTGGTTCACCACCGAAGTAAAGTCTAAAGGACCCATGATGTTTTTCGACGCGAGTATCGGGAAGCTCCTCGATCAAATCGAGGCCGAAGCGCGCAGCTGCAGTTTGCGTTCGCGCAACCACACATCCTGAAATTTTCAATCCTTCTGAACGCTCAGTGGCAAGCCAACTAGACAACTCGGAAGCGCGTCTTTCTCTCTGGCGAGGCCGATATGCTTTGAACTGCTTAACCGGAACAGCGAGCACATTAACTCCTTCCTTGACTGGACAAAGGCAAGCTACGGCCAAGCCGGGCAATTCATGCAGTTGGATAGACTCGGATGGCTTGGCATCCGCATATAGATAATAAGGTTCGCCATTCATCCGCTTAAATTTCGGTGTCTCCTCTGTTGATAAGACCTTGCATAGGCCACTAATAACGTTGAAATCATCGCGGAAAGAAGATAGACCTTTTCTTAGCAATTTAGGATCTGCAGTGATCATCTTCGTAGACACCACTTGGTCTGTCACAAATTCCGATCACCACCCTGAGTCGAGATCAGGCAGATCCCGACGGATCTTCTGAGTTGGAATCAGGCGGTTACCCACCTCGCTGCCGCGAAATAGAGACGGAAACGCGCATTGTTGAGACAGACTGAGAGTGTTTCGCACTGGTTACACAGGAAGCCGATTCGTCAGTGTCTTCGTGCAAGCGACTCAGCTCACAGCCAAGGTAGCAGCGAGCTTAGAAGGATATTCCTGGGGTTTCAATTCGGAGCGTCACCGCATCCATTAGTTACAACAGCATCGTGAGCCTGCTAACCGCCGGTACGAGCGGACGAAAATTGGGCCAATCAGAAGCTATCACCTTGGGATATATTAGTCGTTCAGTCGCTGAGCATCGAATTGCTCACTAGTCATCTTGCAATGACCGAGTAAAATACAATGTGGGATGAAGAGGTGACAGTTTACCGCTACAACATTGTTGTTTCTCTAATTAATAATCAAAACGAACATCTAACCGACCACCAGTATGTCATCTACAATATTAGGCGAGCCCTTCCTTTGGAATTGGACCCTCGAGAAGCTTGATAAGAACGTAACCATTGATAAAATTTTCCAGACGACCTGGAGCGAGTGTGCTGAATTATTGAACGACGAATCGATCATGGGACATCATTTCCTACTTGGGCTCGAAAACGTACTTGATCTAGAGATTCAAAGATGCGAGGAGTACTCACAACAGGTGCCGTTGGGCAGTGTCCATGAAAGAGCGTGCAGCCGTTTGTTGCAGCTGTTCAGTTCCAGGAAAGATGCCTTGTTGCAAGTCCGGAGGCTGCACCTTGCCCTAGGAGAAGTACCAAAGCATAGGTATCCGGAACTGCATAATCGGGTGCATAAAAAACAAGTTGAATCATACCAAACGCTTTTGCGGATCAGGGAGCTGCTATCAAAACGACAAAAAGAATATCATCTTGAGCCAGATGATTTCGAGGGCTTGGGTGAAACTTTTCAGGGTCTGTCTTCAAACTTGTGGGATTGGCTGAGTAAAGAGATTGGCCTGGTTCCAAAAACCATTAAAAATCACCTGACGAAAATAAACTTCAAGTTCGGGAAGAGCGGAGCGCCAAATGCAGCGGAAACCATCGAGAAACTCTTGACGCAGTAGCTACGGGAAGAGCTAAAAGGAAAACTGGGGGGTGATTTCTTTTTCCAAAGGGAATTCTTTTCCTCCTGAGAAGGCATCACTAAGATCGAGCATCTATTTACATTTGCATTCAATCAGTTATGCCTACAACAGCAAATAGCGAAGAAGTTTTGTCAACCCTAATGACAATTCAGGAGGTCGCAGACCTGCTTCGCGTTAGTGTTCGAACGCTAGAAACCATTATAGAAAAAGGTGAAATTATTCCTATTCGGATTGGCGGCGGGTCGATACGAAGAGGTGTTCGTCGGTTTACACAGGAATCTATACGGCAGTATCTGGAAATCAACCGGGCTAAATCGATTGGGACTGTCAACGACAGGCGGAGTCTCTAAATGGAAACCTACAGACAAATCTTTGGTGATCCCGCTTTAAGAACCACTGAGGAATGGGATCGCTACTTTGAATGTTACGCGATATTTCGACTCCTTCTGAGCCCCTACAAGAACGATCTAGATTTCTTGGCTACTGCCTCTCGCATTGCGCAAAGTCCGATCAGTATCGTGGCCCTGTTTGATTGCCTGAAAGCCCTCTTGGCACGACATGGACGTCACGAAACTTAAAGCCAGCCTGGTGGAAGCCGACTACCGCGTCATCTTCCAAAATTTGGGATTAAACCTGGATTCGAATCCCAAGGGAAGCGATTGGATTTCGCACTTAAGACTCCCCTTTGGAAAAGACAAAAATCCGTCGCTCAGTGTCAACGTTCGTAATGGCGGAGTTAAGGATCACGGCAGTGAGTTCAGCGGAGACGTCTTCACCCTCGCGCAGGCGGTTCGCGGCGGATCGTTTTTCGACGCCGTGAAGTGGATAGCCGAGATAACGGGACGACTTCACAACTCACACGTGCCTAATGGAAAAGTGAAGGAGGGAACCGTTTCTGATCCTAGACAGGCTGTTACGGACAATGATTCACAAAGTGTTTCTGCATCTAAAACCACGTCACATTTCACAAAACCCCATCCTGTGAATGTGAATGAAAAAGGCATGCCAATAGTTGAAATGCTTTCCGCATGCGACATGCTTGCCTCCGACTCTCCTGTTGCGGAGTCTGCTCGATCTTACCTAACAAGTCGCGTGGTATCAGAAGATTCGCAACGTCACTACCGGATTGGACTTCGCCAACACGGTGGCAGATCATGGATAGTGTTTCCACTCCGAACGCTACCATCTGGAATCGGCTACAAAGAAATCGCTTTCGATCCCGCGCGAAAATCTTGGCAATTATCGCCGACGTCTAAGAAAATCGTCCTCAGTCAAGGCCGCACGTGTATCTATCCTTTGAAAGACGCTATGTCGGACTCGGGTACGCTTTTACTTTGCGAGGGAGAAATATGCGCCCTGTCGGCTCGTGCGATTGGTTACAATGCAATTACCTGCACTGCGGGAGCCAGCACATTTCGCGCCTCTGA
This sequence comes from Rhodothermales bacterium, assembly GCA_965224105.1. GTDB lineage: Bacteria > Bacteroidota > Rhodothermia > Rhodothermales > JABDKH01 > CBDCYH01. The sequence goes on from CBDCYH010000002.1 coordinate 707,967, forward strand.
AGCCAAGATAATTGGCTCTATCCCTGCGTCTCGAAAAGGTGTAATTGTTGCATACGATGGTGACGCTGCTGGGACCGAAGGAGCAAGAAAGGTTTGCCGCGAACTTGATGCAGCAGGCATCGAATGGGAGTTGCTTTCTATGCCAGATGGCCAGGACGTCAACGACTTAGTGCGCACAAACGGATTACAACGGCTGTTCTCAGACGCCCACAGTCGACTAACTCGTCGGTGTTCTACAAGCGGCAAAATAGTGCAATTAGCTGACTTCGGTGTTCCTGAGCCACGTCAGTGGATCGTAGACGGGTTATTCCCTGAGCGATGTATCTCGATACTGTTCGGTGAGGGGGGTAAGGGCAAATCGCTGCTGGCACTAAGGATCGCGCTCGCTGTAGCGGCAGGTGAAACAGTCTTTGGACGAGATGTGATAAAGTCTCCTGTTCTTTACCTAGACGCCGAACTGGACGGCGACGAAATGAAGTCGCGAGCAGATTTGATCGTTAGAGGAATTGACGGGCTTGATTCGTGCCCAAGCAATCTACATTATAAATCTTTGCGGGAACCGCTATCGAGCGATCTAATATCAAGTCTTCAAAAAGAAGTTGACGAGCTTGGAATTAAGTTTATAGTTCTAGACTCGCTCAGCATTGCATCGTCCGTTCGCGACCTGAAAGATGGGTCTGAAGTGATCAAGCAGATGAAGCAGTTGGAGCTGCTGGGAACTGTACTAGCAATAGATCATGTTGCAAAATCGGCTCATGAAGGAAATAGAAGCCTCCCCTTCGGTTCGATCTTCAAAACCAACATAGCACGATCGCTATTCAGCTTGACACAGGATAATGATGTGAGTACGCTCACTCAAATAAAGAGCAATTTTTCAGCGAAGACGGACGTGATTCGGTTTGAATTGAAATTTGGGGTGGACTGCATATCATTTGAATGTATTGAAGGAAGCGATCCGAGAATTATCGAGCGGCCGAAACAAGATAGAATGGCCGAAGTCCTGGCAGTTGTCACCGAGTTTCCGGACAGTGGTATTTCCGCCAAAGACCTCGCGGACCTTTTGAAAATCAAAAGCTCAACCGCTAGTAACTATTTGTCAAAGTTGAAGAGCGATGAGAAAGTAACCAACTCGGGCGGTGTTTGGTATCCTTCTGCCATTCAATCGATTTCAGTCCCGTTAGGTTTAACAAAATGAACATTGATGCTGACATCCTCCGGCGGTATCGATTGTCTCCCAGTAAACATACCAAGATGCTTTCCCAGTAGCTCATAAGCTTTGTTTATTGCGTTTGCTTGATACCTGTACTCTCCAAAAACCTCACCTTTGTGATTCCTAACTGGAACCGCCTGCGACGCTCTCTCAATGTTATCGATAAGGCCTTGTATAACAAGGTCTTGCGTTATCTGCAGGCGGCTGGACCGTTTGCGAAATTCACTTTGAAGATATTCTTGGATGTCAGGTTTTGTCAGGTTCTCTGCACCAATCGACCGTGCCGATGCCCTGCTATATCCGGCTCTCTTTGCTGCCTTCGTAGCGTTGAGATCAACGAGATACTCGTTGACAAATCGTCTCTGCTTTTCAGAAAGTGATCCCATCTGCTCAACCCATTAGTAGATTATCCCAAGGCGTCCTTCATAGCCTTCTGAAGCACGTCTGGAGCCATGTGAGCGTAACGCTGGGTGACACCAATATCCGAATGACCCAGGATAGCTTGAACGATCGGAAGACTCGTCCCCTTCTGTACAAGCCAGGAAGCGCACGTGTGGCGAAGTGAGTGAAACTTCACCTCTTCGGATAATCGAGCGAGGCGCACGTAATGTTTGAATCGTTTGGAGACATAGTCCCCATTGGCTCGATTGCCACTCGGCATTCTAATAACAGGTCCTGTTTCTTCTTCTATGCTCCGCAAAACTTGAATTGCGTCGGTTGATAGGGGAACGGTCCGCTCGTTGCCAGACTTCGTTCGAAAACCACGTCTATTGCGAACTACTAGCCAGCCGTTGTCCAAGTCAATATCAATCCAGTCAAGGTTTACCAATTCACCACGACGTAATCCGGTATTCACTGCAAGGACAATGACTGCAGTTAGCCAGACTATCTGCTCCGCTGGAGCACCTCCATCTGCCTCTTTCATTTCGGCGTCCGCATCAATTGCCCGTAGAAGCTTTTCGACATCCTCGGGCGTCAGGTATGTCGCCTCTTTTTTCTCCAGCCGCGGCACTCGTACCTTCGCCGTTGGATCTTCAACAACCAACTGTTCTTCGGCGGCCCAGGCGAAGAGGACTTTTAAATGTCGAGTGCGATGCCTGAGCGTAGCTCGGCTGACAGATTTGTCATAGATGTATGAATGGAAATCTTCAACGGTCAGGTCGCGTATCAGGACGTCAGATCCAATCGACTTGACCAGTCCTTTTGCTGCGCCCCGATATGATTCCTGGGTTTTAGAGCGAAGGTCGCCCCGCCATTTAATGTACGCTTCGACAAGCTCGGTAATTGTAAGCTTAGGAGTTGCTGGAGTGGGATTCCAGGGGTCGTACTCTCCACGAGCGTACTCAACCTCAAGTCGATTTAACTGCTGCTGTGCAGCGCTCTTGAGCTTGGTGCGAAGCGACACGCACTTCCGTTTCGGTTTCTTGTCAGGGTCATAAAAATACGCGTAGTATCTGCCTTTGGTCTTCCGCAGAGTTGCCATTGCTTTTCCGAATGTAGAATCAGAAGGGCGGTAAGCAAGGCCGCATTTTTGTACAAATGTTGCACACAGAGTTGCACATCGTTGCGGAAATCTGCGTTTGCGTGCAGCTATAATTCTTGCTGCAACAAAACAAAAACGCCCCTCATTGTCCATTTTCGACGGTAGGGGCGCGATTTCGCAGTTGCCCTACCAGGATTCGAACCTGGAACCTCCTGATTCAGAGTCAGGCGCTCTGCCAATTGAGCTATAGGGCAATAGTGCTGAAAGATAATGAACTCGGGGCGCTCGTGTCAGAGTCAGGCGCAAACCAAGCAAAACATTTCGGTCGCTCTCAATTCCCCATGGACCCTACTTGATCAACAGCATCCTGCGTGTCTCCAAAAAATCACCCGCGCTCATCCTGTAAAAATAAAGGCCGCTCGGCAAGCTTGCCCCGTCGAATTCGACCGTGTGGTAACCGGCTTCCTTCCGCGTATCGACAAGTCGGCGCACCTCCTGGCCAAGCGAATTAAATACCCCTATCCCCACTTGACTCGGCTGCGGAATAGCATAACTAATCGATGTCACCGGATTAAACGGGTTTGGATAATTCTGTTGCAGCTCAAACTTGTTGGGCAGGCCGGGGTCCTCGACACCCACATCCGTCGACTCCGTAACAAGAATGTAGTTGAGGCTGAACAGCCACTCGGTTTTGTCCGTTGCAGAATCAAATTCGAGGCGCATGATATGCTCTCCTTCCTCAAGCGACACATCTTCAATCAAGATCGGTTCCCAGAACTGAAATCCTCCAGTGCTCAACACTGGGCGCTTACCGCTAACGTCAATCCCATCAATCAGCACCGTCAGATTGCCAAAGCCCGGCACCGTAGCTACATAAGGTGCAATATCGTAAGTGCCACCTTCGCCGACCTCTACAGTGTACTCCAACCACTCCCCGGCAACAATCCAATAGACATCGAAACCGCCATCGTTGGCGGCCTCCAGGTCCACCCCTTCATTGGGTCGAAACGCCAGTCCGATGTTGTTTGCGTCTACGTCGTGGTACGCTCTGCCCTCACCACCGTTGTCGTAATGCTCAGCCTCAATTCTACCCGGAATTGACAACGGCGTACCTGTAAATGGCGTCCCATTTCCCAAAACAGTCACTAAAACACTGTCGGTTGCAGTAAGGTCAAGCGGATTCCTTACTGTCAGCTTGACCCAATATTCTCCTTCCTCTGTAAACGTGTAAACCGTATCTGCAGTACTTCCCATAACTTCAGACCCAAACGTCCATTCAAACGACAGCGTACCGCCGTTTCGGTCAAAGCTTTTGCTCCCCTGAAACTCCACGGTCAATGGCACCTTGCCCGATGTTTTGTTTGTCCTGATCTCTGCAACCGGCGCATCCGGATTTTCCTGCAGCGTGCTGGAAGATGCCAGTTGCCTCGGCCCAACGATCATTGAGAATCCGTCTGTAAACGAAACGAGTCTGTCCTGGGCGCCAGCGTTGTACGCAACATAGGTTAGCTCCCCGGCCGGGGACCTGAAAACGGCATAGGTCGAAATGTCAGCAAAAATGGTTGTGTCGGGTCGGCCCATCTTCTTCAAGTTGTACAACCAATGCAACGTGTGGGCTCGCGACTCCCCATCAAACGGTGTGTAGTTGCTGTCGGCAAAGTAGTGAGATAACGCAAGATTCGGATCAGCCAGTGCGAGGTACTCCCACAAGATGTCCTGCCAAATCGTGGGCTGACCGTTTCGCTCTGCAACAATCTCGTCGTAGTTGGCAAGTACGTGTTCGGGATGTCGACCAAGATACAGAGAGCCACTAGTCACGGGAAGGATATTAATCCCATGAATAAACTCTGGGTCTGCACCAAACCACGTGGAGTGCACTCCCTTGCCACCCCACACCATCCCGATCGCGACGTGGGGATAATCAGGCGGAAACACTGCGTCGTCTACGTCAAACCAGTATTGCTCCACTGCAGTCGTCTCAGTGGCGTGAAGAAAAACGCCAAGGTCCCTGATCTCCGTTTGATTTGTCGCTTCCCCCCACAGGATCACCGCAGTCGCAAAGTTCATAGACTCAGAACTTGACTCCTGGTTGTTACCATCGCCAAAGTCGCCGTGGCCCGAAGCCCAGGAGTGGCCTGCATATGCATCGTGTGATCGCAAAAAAGGGAACCGATCATCAGACCTGTCCCAATTGTTAGCATCTTTGATAAGCAGGTTGACCATCCCTCCCCAGTTCTCTTGCGCCGCCCAAGAACTGTCGTATTGCGCAATAGTTGCTGCACTCATTATAGCATAGGCGGCATGGAAATGATGATCGTTTATCTGATTATCTGCACCTAAACCTGACGGATAACCAGTCAGCACATCCCATTCGTCCACGTAGGAATATTCTTGTTCACCACCAACAGTCAACCAATCTTCGAGTCTGCGTTTTATTTCAGACAGAAAGTGGTCGCGCTCCGCATCCGCGCCAAGCTGGTCGGCAATGTGAACAAGATGACTGAAGCGCGCCATCAATTTCCCGTTGTCATAGGTTGGACCAACAGGTAGAGTTTCATTTGCAGCACTTTGAACAAAAGCCAGAAGATCGGATTTATTGTAATCACCTCGATCGGGTAGAGCAGGCAGGACACCAGAGAAAGACACCTCGGTCGAAAACGAACTTCCCTCATGGAGTTTCATCACACCATTAGGAGATTGGTAGGTATGGTTAGAAAGAGACGCGGTCGTGTTTAGCCATTGATGTCTGTAAAGAGCGGTTATTGTTTCATCCACATTTGCCGAGCTGCTGTCCACCAATTCGGTGTCGTACGAATAAGTGGTATGCAACCTGGCATTCGCCTCATCATAGTGCCACTCAACCACGCTGTTTCTTACAAAGGCGTACGCGTGTTTGCGAAATAATTCCAGCGTGGCCGGATTTGCATCCGGCAAAAGCGCGACAGACAAATAGTCTTTGCCATTAAGAGACGACTGGAAAACCCCAGTGTCCGACCATGCAGATCCGGTAGGTGCAAAAATACCATATGGCTTACCATCCACAGTTAGCCCCAACACCTCGTCCTGGTTGAACCAGACTTGGGCCGCTGCAGCCGGAGTCACGACCGCATCTCCGCCAGAGATCTTGAAAAAGACATACGGTAGTCCATGCCCTAACGTAGCCTCCATTGCATTTGCGCCATCTTCCCATTGCGCGGTCACCGTCCAGTCACCGTAACTCTGCGTTTCCGTATTGCTCGCCGACAATCCGCTAACGCCGACCGTTAGCTGATGCGAATAGGGATACAGGTAGTCATTAGCAGCAAAAACGTGTTCAGATGTGTATCCAATTTCCAAACCGTTCGCAACGGCCTTTGCATTCACTGGATGAGCATACATGACGTTCGAATGCGGTACGCTGAAGAACGGATAAATCAGGCTACTCCAGAAATCATTCGTTTGGATGGGCAAAGAAAAATCTGATGTGACCTTGGGAGACAGGCCTTGCCCGCTGGAGTTCTGAGGTCCTACGGCTCCCGACGGCAGAGACGTGCTGTAACTTCCCGCGCCGACACTAACAGTCTGCGAGGTTGCTGGCCTGGAGAGGGTACACATGAGAATGAGTAACAGCAATCGAGGCAGAAGATTCGTCATGCAAGAGACCCCAAATTCTCCGGTAGATGTAGCGCGGTGGTACGAACGAATTGCAAAATTGTGCCAATGCAGACATCCGCCAAAATAGTTGCGTCAACCTCCCGAAAACGACTGCGTCCAAAAATCAAACGCGAGCCACCAGTCGACAAACGTTGCGGCAGTCCGGTCGCCCGCATAGTACGGCTCCACTTTGGACTGAACTTTCTGCGGATCGACTATTGGTAGATGGTCGCGACTGGCAGCGCGGTCCCTCGCGTATTCCTCGCAGATTTCCAACGCAGCAACTTTCTCAGAAGTGAGTTTAGCGGGACTTGTTTTCCTGAGCATGCGCGCGATCAGTTTTCCAACCGCCCCGCGGCCAAACGGATGAATCGCATCTCCCTTAACCACGGGTATCGCGGCGAGTTCTGGCGCGTGCGCGCGAATGTGTTCTCTTACATCAACTTTCCCATCCGACGCGATGACACTCCGCAGCACCGGAAGCTGGGCGAAGGGCATGAACGAAACTTTCTGGGTATCAAGCCAGCCCTGAGAGTACCCGTAAAAATTGGGAAGGCGAGTTTCAACCGCAAGTTCGTTTAACGACCGGCGGGGCGAATCAGATTTACGGATGCGTTGGGCAAGCTCGACTGCTTCATCCTCGAACTCCTTTCTTAGCCGGGCACGGACGTCGTCACGAAGAACATCAGCCCTAACAAACTCGAGGGCAGCAGCGACCTTCTCCGGCTTTCCAACAAGCGGAACCGTCGCCGCAACCTGCAGCCGCTTGAAGAACTCTGCACGGATGATTTCTCCAAACCCTCCGTCAATTACAACGGCATCCAGCGCAACCTTGTCGTAGCTAGTCAGCTTGAGTCCGGCCGAAACGGGCGTCGATGCGCATGTGTCGACAGCATACCGCCGCAACAACGCCAGCGCTTCGGCCCTGCCCGGGACGCGAATCGGAATGCGGTCATGTTTAACGCTAACTGCCTCCGCAACCTGTCGAGCAATGCTGACATCCAGATCGTCCTCGGCTCCAAAGGAAAAGGTCTCCACATCAGCTCCAATCCCCAACAACACCGCCAACAAAAACCGGCTGTCCAACCCGCCCGACAGCGCCAGCGCATACCGTCCATCGTGCGATCGCAACACGCGTGTCAACGCGTCCAGCACGTTCCCGCCCGACTCATCCGCACCGACATCACCCCAGCCCGCGCCAGCGTTTCTGACAACATCACCGCCCGCCCCAATCGTTACAGACGCCCCTCTGCAGATTCTCTCGACGTTCGAATACAGAGAATCAGCAGATAATTGGTTTAGCCCGAACCAGTGCGAGTACAATTCTTTCTCGTCGAGACGAATGGGTGCATCATGCGATGCAAGCCACGACGCGTTTGTTGACACGCACACCTCGCTACCCCGATCCCGGAGATAACAACTGCGCAATCCGGTCCGGTCTGTGCGAACCGTGAGCCGATCGTCCGACGCTTCGGCAATGACAAAATGGCCGCCCAGCGAATCTACAAATTCCGACAGATCCTTCCCGGCCAGGAGATCCTCCCAGTCCGACTGTTGCAGCCGCCGGTAGGATGACGGTGATTCGAGGAATGCATTCCCAACTACGGCAACGACGGCATGCGTGGAACGAACGAGGAACGCGGTATCAGGATTGCCTCCAACGCACAGCCGCGTCCCAAAGGCCAAGGAAAATTCAGTCGCCGCCCCCTCGGCTTCACCAGGAGTAAAACCAGCGTGCTCCGTGTTCGCGGCAAACAGCCAGCTCAATCGATCACCCGCAATTTTGTTTTCCTCATAAAGATGGACGTCTTTGAGTACCAGGGGCAGCAAACTACGCACAAATGGCGCAATCGAAGTATTTTCACGCGTATATTAAGCACATCAACCCGAGATTGACATCCAGATATGAGTACGGCGGCGGCGGAGGTAACCTCCCTACTTAAAGATATCTCGAGCGGCAGGAAAGAGGCCTTCAACGAACTTTTCCCAATCGTTTACGACAAGTTGAAAGCGATTGCGCGCGGCAGGCTCAACAGGGAATCTGCGTCGGCTACGCTTGCGACCACAGATCTTGTCCACGAAGCTTACCTCAAACTTGTTCGCCACCCGGACCGCATCGATTGGCGCGACCGGAATCATTTCTACGCGGTGGTCTCGCGGGCAATGAGACAGGTTTTGATCACCAGGACGATTGCCCGTAAAACGGCCAAGCGTGGTGCAGGGGCCGAACACCTCAGCCTCGACGAAGGCATTCACATGACTGCTGAACGTGCGGACGAGCTTCTGGCAATCGACGAGGGATTGAAAATTCTGGGCGACACGAATGAGCGTTTAGCGCAGGTGGTTGAGCTCCGATATTTCGGCGGATTCTCTATCCTCGAGTGCGCCAGTATCCTCGATGTGTCGGAGGCTACGGTCAACCGGGATTGGCGCGTGGCCAAGGCGTGGCTATTTAATTTCATTTCAGGCGATGTAGTCTGATCCGTTTGCGACGTTTTTCGTGCAGTACATTTTAGCAGGCCCCTTGACCAGGCAACTCTATACATGCCAGACTCACCGCACGACAACGACAAATCACGCGAACTTCGGCTGAAGGTGCTGGACCTGGTGGCGGAGGCAATGGAGCTGCCGAGCGAGGAACAGGAGGGTTTTGTTCGAGCAAGGGCTGGAGGAGACCAGCAGCTTTTTGATCAGGCGATGAGATTGCTGGAATCGAATTCGGATGATTTCATGCGCGAACCGGCGATGGAGTCAGCGCAAGTCCTCGACTCCATGCAACCCGACCAGTCGGTCCAACAAGAAATTCCTTCGCACGTTGGTAAGTATAAAATTGTCCGCCGGATCGGTCGGGGTGGAATGGGAGACGTGTACCTGGCGCAGCATCACGGCGAAGGCTTTTCGAAAAGGGTTGCGGTGAAGCTTGTTAGGCGCGGGATGGATAGTGAAACTATGATCAGGCGCTTTAAGCTTGAACGATTCATCCTGGGAAGCCTGAATCATCCAAACATCGGGCGCTTTCTCGACGCTGGCACTACAAAAGACGGGCTGGCTTTCTTCGTGATGGAGTTTGTGGATGGGATTCCCATCACCACGTACTGCGACAACAAGAAGCTGAAGATCGCCGACAGGCTCACGTTGTTCGATCGAGTCTGTAGTGCGGTTCATTTTGCTCATAAGAACCTCATCGTGCACAGGGATCTCAAACCGTCCAACATTCTGGTGACTGCGGATGGGCGAGTCAAACTTCTGGACTTCGGAATTGCGAAGCTGCTGAATCCGGAGATGGCGGGTTTTACCGTTCCGCTTACGCAGGCGTTGTCGCCGATGTTAACACCAGAGTATGCCTCACCTGAGCAAATCCGCGGTGAACCTATTTCTACTTCGACGGATGTGTATGGTCTGGGCGTGCTGTTGTATGAGCTGTTGTCTGGTCACCGTCCGTTCCGAAGCAAATCCGCGGAGGTTGCGGAAATCATACGAAGGGTCGTAGAGACGGAGCCAAGCCGTCCCAGTGCAGCCGTCCGCAATACCAACGAATACAAAAACTCTGATGGCTCGATCCAGGTCACTCGGGCGGAAACTATCAGTGCGGCTCGCTCATCCTCAGTAGAACAACTTACACGCCGGTTGGAGGGTGACCTCGACAACATTGTCCTGAAAGCATTACGAAAAGAACCGGACGAGAGGTATGCGTCTGCAGAACAATTGCGCGAAGACATCCAGCGTTTTGTGCAGGGCCAGCCGGTGAAGGCGCGCCGGGCAACGATGCGCTATCGATGGCAAAAATATTTTGCGCGCCACAAGACCGGCGTGATTACCACCGCTTGCACTGTCGCTGCCTTTCTGCTTGTAATTTCCGCCGCATTAGTCACGTTATCTCACCAACGCAACGAGGCCCGTGCTGCTCAGACACGAGCGGAAAATGTTGAACGGTTTATGGTTGGCGTTCTTGAACAGGGCAGCGAATCAGTGTACGATGCAGACCGGACCCTGGCGGCGATACAGCTGCTCGAACCGGCGCTGGAAAAGCTGGAGGAGATAGATGATGATCCGGCGTCAAAGGTGCCCATTCTGAACACCGTCGGTCTTGTATTTGCCCGCAACAACGTGCAGGAGAAAGCTATCGCTTTGCTCCGAGAAGCCCGTGCGATAGTAGAAAAAGAGGCCCTACCCCTCGTCGACGAGGCCGATTCCGAGTACGGTCTGGCTTGGGCTTTTTTTGAATCGGGGCAGTATGACTCTTCCGCTGTGCACGGCAATCGCGCCTATAACTTGTATTCTGATCACTATGGCCAACGGCACGAGCGCTCTCTGGACGCTCTTAAAATCGCCTCATGGTCTATAGGCGATAAGGAGGAAAATCCGTTTCCCTATTCCTTTGTAGTTGATGAGTACGAGGCCTTCTATGGTGCCAACAGTGTCGAACTGGCTGATTTGTTGTCAGACATTGGGCAGGGCTCAAGAAAATCGGCGGTGGCCATGTTTGAACGCGCGCTGAGCATCTTCGAAGAAACGCCAGCGGGTTTAAATCAGCATGGCGCAGCGACGACAATGGCAAACCTTGCGCTAGCAATAGAAGCTGACGATCCACCTCGCGCTCTACGATTGACCGAAGATTCGCATCGGATAATTGCACGCTTGTCGGGTGAAAATCATCAGCATGCCCTAGCTGTACTTTCCAATTTGGGCGCGATGTATGCTGAACAGAGAATGTACGTAGAGGCCGACCGTGCGCTCACGGAAGTCCAGCAACGGCGAGACGAAAACTATCCACCGGAGATGCGCATCCACGCCTCGACCTATTTCTGGCATGGCATTGCGAAGCTCAACATTGGAGAGTGGCGCGAGGCAGAGGAGAAATTCCAAACGGTGTTAACGCTTATTCCTTTTACGCACGGGAGATACCCTGACACCGTGTTGCTCCTTTCGGAGGCGGTGGAAAAGCGGAGTGGGATGCGGGCCGCCAAAGAAATTCTGAATAAACAGCTGGACTTGATGCGTTCTGATCTGGGCACCGATCATCCGAACGTTAAAAAAATCGAACAACGCTTGAGCTCATCGTAGCTGGTTTGGATCGACGGGTCGTTCCATCTCATCCCTGCAGAAGCTTTCGCGAAATAAAAAAGCCGCGACCGACAATTCGGCCGCGGCAAATCCAATCGAGGTCGGGCGAGTTACTTGCCGTTACCCACGAGGAAGAAATACAAACCGGTGAGCATGAGCGTGAACTGGAATTCAAAACCCATGTTGCCAACCGAATTCCAGCCGTGCTCCAGATGTACCATGAAAATGGCACCGATCATGATTACGGCCAACGCAATTCCTGCAAGGCGAGTCATCCAGTCTTTCGACACCGCTCCCAGCAAAATGAGGATTGCAGCGCCCACCTCGACTGCGGCCAGTATTCCGATCATCGCGACGGGCATACCCATCATTTCGGATAATCCGTCGAGGTTGCCAAATTTGGTGCTGCCGTGATACAGAAACACGCTGGCGAGCCCGAGGCGCAATAGCCAATGGGCATGTGGGGCGAAGTTTTTCAAAGCGTCCATTCTTTTCTCCTGATTGTTATGGATGGGAGCTTGGCTGCATTTCGCACCTTGCTCCAAGTACGACGGCTTTAAGTGTACTACAGAGCCGTCCTTGTTACAAGAAAAGGTGCTAGAAAAGGCTAAATCAGGCATCCTTTACCCTCCTTTCTGGCTTTTTTTGCCTGATGCTATAAAAAGTGCAACCTGCTGCAACTATCTCTCGTACCATGCTGCATTCATAGCACTTTGTATCCCGATCCCATGAAAATTGCTTCTGCCTTCCTCCTAACAGCCGCACTTCTCACCGGCACCTCCGCCGCCCAACTCACCGGTACATGGACTGCCGACCTGGACGCGGTCGAGTGGCACGACGGCAAGTTCGACAAAGACTATATGCACCTTGATCTCCGTAGGGAAACGCTGCACGGAATACATTCGAACGGGTTCAAGCTGAAACTCAACGAGCTTTCGGGATTTCCGCTGTCGAGATCCCACTCTGGCAAAACTCAGGTGGAGTTTGAGCTCGCGCGGGAGGCCGGCACGTTTTCGTTCGAAGGGATGTTCATTGACTCAGACGGAGCCGGGCACTTCTCGTTTGATCGCAATCCAAATTACATCCAGGCAATGGCACGCCTCGGATATTCTGACATAAGCGACGAGAAGGTTTTTATCCTCGCCACGCAGGACGTAACAACCGAGTGGGTTCGCAATGTACATGACCTTGGATATGATAAGATCGGATTGAACACGCTGGTATCTTTTGCCATCCATGGAATAGGTCCTGATTACATTCGCTCGCTGGCAGCGGTTGGCTATTCTGGCGTTCCGGCAAACAGACTAAAGTCCATGCGGATTCACGGTGTTTCCAGCGACTACATCACCAAACTAAACGACCGCGGGTTTACAGGTCTTGAACCCAAAGACCTCATCAGCATGCGCATCCATGGTGTCGACCCTGATCTCATCGACGGTTTGAAAGACCTTGGTTACCAAAATATCCGTGCAAAGCAACTCGTTTCCATGTCGATCCACGGAGTATCTCCCGAGTTTATCGGCGACCTTGCGGACCTTGGCTATTCTGATGTAACACCACAAAAACTCACCTCCATGCGGATACATGGAGTGTCCACCGGTTTCATCCGCGAGCTCGACAAACTGGGTTACAAAAACGTGCGAGTGCAGGACTTAACGTCCATGAAAATCCACGGAGTCTCAACGAGTTTCATTGCAGACCTGAATGAACTTGGATACTCCGACATTCCCGTCAAAGATCTGATTCAGATGCGGATTCACGGAGTGAGCGCCAGCTTTGTGAAACGGGCGGTCGACTCTGGACACAAGCCATCGATAAAGAAGCTTGTGCAAATGAAAATCCACGGTCGCAGCCCAGAGCTAGCTAAAAGCAACTAACGCCTGGTGAATGACACATTGGCAAGCGCCCACGTGTCAGGATCGATAACCACCCGCACCGGAGCATCATCAGATGGAATAGAAAACGTTTGGGTTTTTCGATTGAGGTCTATGGTGCTCACTACCGGTGCATCCGATTCGTTCGCATAAATCCCGACCTGAATCGGCATTGCAAAGGTTGCAGCTGTCTGCTGGGACAACGTCACCGTTACCTCCTTCGCTCGCGAATCATACGTCCAATCACCTTCAAGCTCCATCATACCCCCACGTCGCAGCCACTGGTTAAAAAAACCGTCGAGTTCACGACCAGAAGCTTCTTCCATATGCCGCATAAAATCGGCGGTGGATGCATTTCGGTCCTGGTATTCGGCATAGTAGGTTTGGATACCCTTCCACCAGGCATCATCCCCCACAAGACCTCGCAACATATGCAGGGTCCACGCTCCTTTCTGATAGGTCTGCCCGGTCGTGACCTTGGTCATGTCTGTTAGGTTGTCGTGGACAATCTTGTAGTCCGGATTATCCTTGTTGAAGTTTTTAATCCGCTCTTTGCTGCTTTTTAGTCCACGCACAAACGCGTCGCGGCCGTACGCGTGCTCGATAAACAGGAGCGTGAAATACGTGGCAAACCCTTCACTTAGCCACACATCATTCCAGTCGTACTCGGTAACTGAATTTCCAAACCACTGGTGTGCAACTTCGTGTATGATAACGTTGCGCCAACGCTCACTCCTTTCTCCCGTTACGGATCGATCGCCGTAGAAGATTGCTGTCGCTGCCTCCATTCCCCCACCCACACTATTCGACTGTATGTTTGCAAGCTTTTCGTATGAAAAGGGGCCAACCATATCGGAGTAAAACTCCATCGCTGCCTTTGTAGGCACTGCAAAATCATAAAACCCCGCATCGCGGTCCTGGTAGTACACCCAGGTTTGAATATCTTTTCCCTGGAAGTCATCCACATATTGCACCGCAAATCGCGCTACTCCCAGCGCATACAGCCATGTCGCAATCGGGACTGACTGACGCCAATGTGTGAGCCGCGTGCCATCGCCAAGGTCGGTCTTCTCCACCAGCAAACCGTTGGATACTACCTGGTAGTGGTCAGGCGCAGTTACTATAAACTCGCATGTGGCCTTGTCGTAAGGGTGGTCGATGAGCGGAAGCCAGTGACGCGCGCGGTTCGGCCAGTTGTCGCTGAAGAATGTGCGATCACCGTGCTTGTTATCACCAATGATAAAACCTGTCGCGGGGATGCCTGAATACTCAACACGGATGATGTGCCGCGCACCAGCCTCGGAGACCTTTGGTAAAGCCACCATGAGGACTTCCCCCTCGTGCGTATACTCGGTGGGTACTCCATCGAAGGTAACCAACTTCACATTCATGCCCCTCCCGTCGAGCGAATCGGTGGCCTGTATCAGGTCGAGCCGCACGCTGGTTATTCCGGCCGTTCGGAATCGCAGGTCAAGATCTGCAGCCGCGTCGATCACATCTGTCTCATCGCTTAGCTGGATGGCAAACGTGTAGTTTAGCGCGTCGATATTTTTATTCTTTGGGTAGTCGTCGGGTACGGCAACGGCGAACCGAGTCACAAAAAGGAGTAGGAGGAATGATGCGGGTTTCATATCGAATCGGATGTGGTGGATGGCCACAATATAAGATGGACGCACAACGAAGACAGTCAGGAATGTCACCATTCCTTGTTACATTGCATCAGCATACCAATTCACCTATGCGGACTAATCGATTTCACACGGGCTGCGTGCTTGTGTTGCTGCTCGCGATCTCACAGCCTTCGTCCGGGCAGGACGTTTGGCTCATGAAGGGCCACGATGCCCGGCGGACGGGCCAGAGTGGTTCCTATGGTCCTCTTTCTGTCGACAATCAGGCCACCTGGGTGGGACAGGAGCCGGGGGCATTTGTGATCAACATAGGAGCATCTGTGACGCGAGATGCCGTCTACTACGGATCGTGGGGGCTCTTGCGGAAGCGATCCAACGAGAGTGTTTTGAATTGGGATAAATCGGATGGGCAAGTTTTTGCGCGGCGATTGCTTACGGGAATCAGAAAATGGGGTGGACCGGCCGAGCTCGACATCGTAAACCGGTGCTACGACCTGCCATCTCGGGAACGAGACGGGAACGACATTATCTGGTGTGGATTCGGCAACGAATACCATGTAACATTTTACAACGGCACGGTAGAGGGCCAGGCGGCGATTGACACCACATTGGAGCGGGCGTTCTTCGGGCGCGGTGACGGAAGATTGTTTTCCATTAACACAGACGATGGTACAATCGATTGGCGGTATCAAACTTTCAACCCGCAGTTTGTGGACGACCCTGACGGCGGCGGCGAGATCGTTTCATCCCCCTTGCTCGTTGGCAACCAGCTCTACTTTGGGACTTGGGGCGAGGGGTCGTATGAGACGAACGCGATGTACTCAGTCGACCTGTCCGGAAATCTGATGTGGCGTTTCCCGTCGGACTCATCTCTGGCGCACAGGCTTTTTGCTTCAGCGGCGGCGAGTCCGGACGAATCAACCATTTACATCTCCACCTTCACCGCGGATCAGGACAGCTTGCCGGGATACTTGTACGCGTTCAATGCGGAGCCGCGGTCTGGAGGTTCGGATGCGGAGCGACTGAAGTGGAAACTTCAACTGGGAACTCCGTCCGCGCTTGTGCAGACTACTACGCTGGCGGTTGGTAGCGACGGCACCGTTTACGTTGGTGGATTGCGTAACGCCAATGGCGGCATCGTACCCACGGTCGCGGCAGTTCGCGATGATGGAAGCCAGGGGTCTTTCGTGTGGGATTCGGATTATGTCGACCTGGTGGATGGATCTCACCTTGTGTTGGGGATTGCGTTGCGTGAGGTCGGCGGAGAATCTGTCCGCGGATACATCACTACCGCGAACATCGGCGGTCCGTTATGGAACGGCAAAGAGGAAGGTGAACTGTACGCCCTGGACCTGCAAACTGGCGCCGTTCTTGGCAATTATGATCCTTCTGATGATGTGCCCGCAGCGGTTGGCGGTGTAACTTCCCCGGCGATCGGTGCCGATGGGGTTGTTTACTTCGGCGTTCGCGGCAGGTACGGAAACAATGCAGTAAACGGCCACTACTTTGGCGTAACGTTTGACGAAGGCGCCGGCGCGTTTACCCGGTTGTGGAATTACGAAGTGGACGGGCATATTGAATGGAATCATCCCGCACTTGGCCCACGCGGGGCTTTGTATGGTGGGAGTTCGCCAGGCGGCTCTGGATCACCCATCGCTAGCCAGACACACGAAGAAGGAACAATTCCGGACGGATCTACCCCCAACTTCTACCGCATCGGAGGCCCCACATCTGTTTCTGTGGAGAAGACTTTAGCACCGGCCGAGCTAAACCTGAACGTTTTCCCAAATCCCGCCGCGGCTGCACCAACCCTGATCGTCGACGGCGCAGTTGCTGGGTCTCTAGTCATTGAAGTCATCGACGTGCTCGGGCGCTCTGTCTTTAGGACAACGAGTCGGTCCGAGCGGAAGCGCACGGTAGTCGATCTGGGCGCTGGTCATAGGAAACGCAAATTGCCACCCGGTTTTTACACGGTGATTGTGAGCGGGAGCCAAAGGAGTGCGCTGGTCTCCCGGGCGGTCACTCATTTCATCCAGTTGTAGATAGCTACAAAGTTATAATTGCCACCAAGAATGGGGCTTTTTGCAGCTTTTTGACTATTCATGGCACGAATCTGTTATTTTTCCGCATTCTTTAGCAGATAGAGGTGTGTTGCGAAAATTCTGTCGCAACCGGAGTAGCAAATCCACTTAACAATTCAGGAAACAAATGAAATTATTTAGACCCTCGTTGCTGGTGCTGGCAGTCACGATTCTCGCCCTCGCGGGATGTGACTCCACAGCCCCCGGCCCGGTCCTAACCGATACCCAGGAGCCAAGTGCAGCGGTTACGGACATGTCAACAGCAATGGACTACACAGCCTATCTGAAGGCTGGCGTGTTCACCGTTTGTAAGGAAGCGGCAGACGATCCAGGCATGGATTTTCAGTTTGACGTAACTGCGAAAAGAGTTGTCGGACCGGCGGAAACAATTTACGATCCTTACTACATCGGCCATCTTGAATGTGTAGATGTTCATACGCAGGGCCCCGACGTGTTCAATGCAGACATTGTTACAATAACAGAAGTGGTCCCTGACGGCTGGGTATTGGACGGAATTAAAATCTATAGTCTAGATATCACAACCGGTGGGACAGAAATAACTACGCACGACGAAGTAGGCCCAACGATTGTAGGCTCAGTCGAAAATCGAAAATTGGGTTGCCTTGCGGTATACAAGAATTCCAAGATCGGCGGTGGAGAAGGATGCACACCCGGTGCATGGAAAAATCGGCTTCTAAGGATTGGCGCTTGGGGAAAAACCGCGTACAGTCCTGGTGATTATGTCAACGACGTCTTCAACGCACCGTCAGCATTTGATGGCACCACCCTCCTCGGGGCTCTCAAGCTTAGAGGCGGAAATTCTTTCGACGAAAAAGTTGAGATTCTGCTTAGAGCAGGGACAGCAGCCCTCCTTAACGCTTCTCACCCAGATGTGTCTTATGATTTGAGTCCCGCTCAAGTCATAGCCGCGGTGAACAACGCAATCGCTTCTGGCGACCCGAGCGTTGTGGTAAGCGTTGCAGCTCACCTCGACGAGCTGAATAACCAGGGATGTGACATCACAGACGGATAAGAACACCGTCCACTTGGATCCAGAAAGGGGGCTCAGACCGGGCCCCCTTTTTTGTGCATCGGATTTCCAGACATTGTAGTTTCGGGCAGTCTTCCTATGCACCGAATTTATGGATTTCATTCTTCCAGACTGGGCACCGAGTGCCCACCCGCTCATTGTCCATTTCCCTATTTCGTTGCTCCTTGTGGGTATTGTCGTCCACCTGGTTTCTTTCAGTGGCGATAAAATTCGTTGGGCTAGCAGTGCGGCAACTTTCCTTTATGTACTCGCAGGCATCTCTGCAATCGCGGCATTTTTCTCGGGAAAGTTTGGAGCAGAAGAATTGTCGGTTGCACCTGAGTTATCATCATACGTTTCATCTCACGCAGATGCGGGCAAGCTGACCGCAATCCTCATTGCGATACTCGCAGTTGCCCGACTCGTCCAATCCAAGGTCAGCAATGATAACGCTCGTCGCTGGGGTAACTTCGCTGTCCTGGCTTTTGCGTTGTTTAGTGCTTTTCAACTTTGGCGAACAGCCGAGCGAGGCGCGGAGTTAGTTTACCGACATGGAATCGGAATTGCCGCCAACACTTCTCCCCCGTCAACGCCGACGCAAGTTGCTACCGGTGTTGGCGAGTTTTTTTCGAGCGAGGGGTCCAACTGGATTTTTGAACCGCGCAACCCTGAGGCTTTCACATCAGAACACATCACCTTTCATGAGGGTAGCGCCTCAGATCTTCGCTCGGTAGGAATCTTCGATTCCGTACACGCGATCTGGATGAACAACGCATCGGTTGTCTTCACACTCGGTCCTCCGGTTGAAAAAGTCATCGCCGAGGCGACGGTAAATACCGACGGTTTCGAGGGCGAAGTTAAGTTGGTTCACCACTTCCAGAATACCAGCAATTATGACTTCCTCAGTATTGACAGAAATACCTTGCAGCTCGGTCGACTAAGTAACGGATCGGAACGTATCATGGAGCAGAAGGCCAACAGCGTCTCGGGATTAACAAAATACCAGGTTGTCGGCGATGGAACTCACTTTCGTGGCTATGCCAACGATGCCTTGTTGGTACACGGTCACACAGATGCGCTTCCACCTGGACCGTCGGGTATGCTTATCAGCGGAACAGGAGTGATACTCATTACTCATTTGTCCCAGTCGGATTTGGGCAGCAATAAATGAAAACAGCTCAGCACGAAACTTCATATCGTGGGCTCTACTGCAATCGAACCCTGAACCTCAGGTCCATTAGGGCAATTGGGTACGACATGGACTATACCCTCATCCACTACAACATGCGTGAATGGGAGGAGCGCGCGTACTCGTACATTAAGGATCGACTCGAGGCAGAGGGGTGGCCGGTGGCTGACCTGTACTTCGATCCTGATCTTGCCGTCCGCGGACTCATCATCGATCAGGTTGAGGGTAATGTCGTTAAGGCCGACAGGTTCGGATACGTCAAGTACGCGTACCACGGAACCCAGCTGGTTGACTTTGCAGAAAAAAAGCGAACTTATCTGCAGACGGTAGTGTCACTCAGCGAACCGAGATGGAGTTTTCTAAACACGCTGTTTGCCATCTCAGAAGCATGCTTGTACATGCAGCTAGTGGATCTGCTGGACGCCGGTAAAATATCTGGCACTATTGGATACGCAGACCTCTACCAGAGAGTGCGCCAGACGCTGGACGAAGCCCACATGGAGGGTCGTCTTAAGGAGGAAATAATTAATTCCCCCGATCGGTTCGTGGACCTAGACCCGGAGATGCCCCTGGCTCTGCTCGACCAAAAGGAAGCAGGAAAGAAACTGCTCCTCATCACGAATTCGGAGTGGACCTACGCCGCTCCGATGTTGGAGTATGCCTTCGACAAGTTTCTTCCCGGGAAGATGACGTGGCAAGATCTTTTCGATATCTCGATTGTCGGAGCTCGGAAACCATCCTTTTTTGATTCCAACAATCCGTCGTTTGAAGTCGTGAGTGACGATGGTCTCCTACGCGAACACGTAGGCCGATTGGAAACGGGTAAAATTTACATGGGCGGCAACGCCTCGCTCGTCGAAAGAAGCCTGAACTTGCTTGGCGAAGAGATCCTCTACGTTGGCGACCACATTTTTGCAGATGTCAGCGTTTCGAAAAACGTAAACAGATGGCGAACCGCTCTTATCATTAGGGAGCTCGAGGATGAGATACGATCCAACGCCGAATTCGCGGAGATGGAAAGGCACCTCACCAACCTGATGGTAGAGAAAGAATCTCTTGAGGCTGAGTTCTCCGAGCTGCGCCTGCTGGCACAGAGAATCGCATCCAATCGCGCGCCAGACGGTGCTCCTTCGCAAAAGTCGCTGCAAAAGCAAATGTCGATTCTCCGGGACCGGCTCGTTCTAATCGATGAGAAGATCGCGCCGATTGCACGGCAGTCGAGTCAGCTGGTGAATCCCATTTGGGGCCCGCTGATGAGAACTGGTAAGGACAAGAGCCATCTTGCCAGACAGGTGGAGCGATATGCAGATATATACATGGCACGCGTGTCGGATTTTCTCCACCACACTCCGTTTGTTTACCTTCGAGGGCATCGAGGCAGCCTTCCGCATGATGAGATCGTTGAGAAAGAGGCCAGCCTCGGCGGCTTGGGCCTAGCCGACTAAGAAAGCTGTGCTAACTCCAAACGACCTGGATCGGTACGCCCGCCAAATAAGCCTGCCCGATTTCGGACCGGAAGGCCAAAAACGCATTGCGGAATGCTCGGTCCTTGTCGTCGGTGCGGGAGGTCTTGCGTCTCCAGTCTGCATGTACCTGGTTGCCGCTGGTGTTGGTCTGATGGGAATAATCGATGATGATGTCGTCGCCTTGTCGAATCTCCAGCGACAACTTTTGTATGGCGAGGCCGACGTCGGCTCCGAAAAAGTGGTCGCAGCCAAAAGAAACCTGGGAGCGATTAATAGTGAATGCGAGATTACCGTTTTCCCGGAACGACTAACAAACCGAAACGCGGAGCGCCTCATCAGAAACTTCGATCTCGTGGTGGATACTACCGACAACCTTGCTACCAGGTACGCAATCAACGACACCTGCTGCGAGTTAGGAAAACCGTTCGTTTACGGATCGGTGTATCAATTGGAAGGTCAGGTCTCCGTGTTCGACTCGACAAAGGGTCCTTGTTATCGATGCCTGTATCCGGAAGAACCACCACCTGACGTTGTGCCATCCTGCGAGGAAGGCGGCGTGCTTGGAGTCCTTCCTGGAATTGTGGGCTGTATTCAAGCTACCGAAAGCCTCAAAATCGTTTGCGGGATTGGAGAGCCACTTGTTGGTACGCTGCTACACATCGATCCGATGTCTTGGTCGGTTGAAAAGTTCTTGATCGAAAAAAACCCAGCGTGTGCCAGCTGCGGTCCGGTACGCATCTCGAACAGGGCAACGGACTATCTCATTATGGCGACAGAACTGCAGTCGGCACTAGATAACGACGCGGTTTTCCTAGTAGATGTTCGAACCAGTGCTGAGAGAAACGCCGATTCAATTGGGGGCATCCATATTCCTCTGAATGAGCTGGAGGACCGATGGCCGGGAATCAGCATCCCAAAAGACAAGACCGTAGCCTTTTACTGCGCGACGGGGGTAAGGTCCCTGGCGGCGGTGAATACCGTGTTAGGACTCGGCTCGACTAAGGCCCTGAGTCTGGAGGGTGGGTTGCGAGCCCTGAACAAAATACGACGGAGCTAGAGAACCAAAATTTTTCTTACGCGAGCCGCTCGGATATCATCATCCGAATCGATTGGCTCCCGGAAGTGGACACTTTCTCCAGCGGAAATATCCTTAACCAGGATTCCCATCTGACCCACTCTCTGATTATGCTCGTCAAACAAGGACACCATCACCTGTGCAGAGGAGACATCAACGGTAGAGACGTTCGTAAGCTTTCCTGAAATAATTTTCGCCCCGCTTGGTTCGAGTGCGTATCGCAAATCCTCAACCTGAAGATTTGCCAGTTCTTTTGGTTGGCAGGCGGCGAGGAGGAGCAGAGTCGCACAGATGAGGGATGTGATGCTGATTCGCACTAAATAAACGTTCTTTTGATGTAGATCGTGGGTGTACTAATCAAGACCGTAAAGGATCGCAACACTCTCCGGATCGAGCAATTCTTCGCCGAGATCACCTAAGCCGTGCCGGGAAATGTACGCATTGCCAAGAACCAGAACGTCCATGTGAGTTCTTGCAAAGCAGGTTAGGGCATCTTCGGCTGTGCACACAATTGGTTCTCCTCGAACGTTGAAACTAGTATTCACCAGCACCGGACAGCCAGTCTGGTTTTGGAATTCTTTCAGCAAGGCCGCATAGCGCGGATTCGATTCACCTGAAACAGTTTGAACGCGCGCCGACCCATCTACATGTGTCACTGCTGGAATTGGCGAGTCTATCAGTTTAAGTTTCTCCAACCCGGCACCGGTTGTGACTGCATGCTTAACCGGGCTCACCAGTAACATGTACGGGCTGGGTGTGTCCAGATCAAAATACTTTTCGGCTTCACTTGCAAGGACACTCGGGGCAAAGGGTCTAAAGCTCTCGCGGAATTTGATTTTCAGATTCACGCGCTTTTGTGTTTCGGCGCCGCGAGGATCAGCGAGAATGGATCTGTTTCCAAGTGCCCTCGGTCCGAACTCCATTCTCCCTTGGAACCAACCCACTATCTTTCCCTCTGCCAGGGCCTTAGCAGTGCGCAGTATCACTTCGTCGTCTGGAAGTAGATCGTAAGAGACATTTTTGCTATCCAGGAATGTGCACACCGTTTCTTGCGAGCTTTCTGGTCCCAGTAGGCCCGAAGACATTGCATCGGGCTTGGTGACAATTCGTTGGGTATCTCCGATCTGATACGCTGCAACAAAGGCGGCTCCGAGCGCTCCGCCCGCATCGCCTGCCGCAGGCTGGATCCAGACCTCATCAAAAATCTGCTCCCGAACGATTTTGCCATTGGCGACACAGTTGAGAGCAACTCCACCGGCAAGACAAAGATTTTTTTGACCTGTAGCATCCCGGACGTGTCGTGCCATGCGAAGAAGGCAGTCCTCGACTACCTCCTGAACCGAACGCGCAAGATCCATTTCCCTTTGTGTTAGCTCACTCTCAGGTTCGCGGCGTGGTCCTCCAAACAGCTTCGCGAATTTCATTCCCGTCATCCGCAAGCCAACGGGGTACGAAAAGTAATCCATGTTCAATCGGAACGAGCCATCGGTCCGAATGTCAACAAGATTGTCTCGAATGATTTTTTCGAACCGGGGCTCCCCGTATGGGGCCAATCCCATCAGCTTGTACTCGCCTGAATTGACCTTGAATCCGCAGAAGTATGTGAAAGCTGAATAGAGTAGGCCGAGTGAATGAGGAAAGTGGATTTCCTGGTCGATGTGCAGATCATTTCCATCACCAACTCCGAAGGATGTCGTTGTCCATTCTCCTACCCCATCAGTCGTCAAAAATGCGGCTTGCTCGAACGGCGAAGGATAGAACGCACTCGCAGCGTGACTGATATGGTGCTCGGGAAAGACTATCCTTCCATCGAAGTCGAGTTGCTTTCGGAGTAGGTCGGGTATCCAGAGTTTGCGCTTCAGCCAGAGCGGCATCGATTTGATAAAAGACTTGATACCGAGAGGTGCGTAGGCGACGTAAGTTTCCAGCAGCCTTTCAAATTTCAGAAACGGTTTGTCATAGAACGCCACAATGTCTAAATCACTCGGTTGCAACTCTTGATGATCCAGACAAAATTCAATTGCATTCGTTGGGAAGGATGCATCATGCTTTGTTCGGGTGAACCGCTCCTCCTGCGCCGCGGCCACAATGTTGCCGTCTACAACTAATGCTGCAGCAGAATCGTGATACCAGCAGGAAATCCCAAGGACTTTCATTCCGCTATCTTAAAGGGCTTCCAGATTCGCCCTTAGAAGAGTCAGCTCCGCAGTGGCTTCGCGCTCTTTTTGTCTTTCCTTTTCTACGACTTCTGCCGGGGCACGACTTACAAAGTTTTCGTTTTGCAATTTGCGAATCAACCCGGCAACGAATTTTTCTTTCTGATCGATTTCTTTTTGCAATCGCTGCCGTTCCACATCAAGGTCAACAAGCCCCTCCAAGTTGACAAAAACCTCGGTGGTTCCAACAATGGCCGACGCGCTTTGAGCAGGTTTTGCCAGACGAACGCCAAAGTCAATCCGTTTACTCTTAACGAGCTTGTCGAAGTAGTGCGAATGATTTTGCAGGACCGAGACCAAAGACTGGTTTTCCTGATCCAGCGACACCGTGACGTCGATGCCCGTCGAGGGGGGAAGGTTATACTGCGCTCGAATATTTCTTATCGCGGTTACCAAATCCTTAATCATCTCGAACGTCGAAGCAGCAGACGTATTACGTCGGTTCGGATCTGATTGCGGCCACTGTGCAGAGATAAGAGGCTTCCGACCGTCTTTGTTACCAAGCCGGGTCCATAATTCCTCGGTGATAAACGGCATGAACGGATGCAGGAGGTGAAGCATTTCCCCATAAGCGGATGCAGCCAAACTAATCTTCTCTTCTGTCATTTTTGCCTCAGCCTCTGGTTTGATTAGCTCGAGGTACCAGTCGCAGTAGTCTCGCCAGAACAGATCATAGATGGCCATCAGGGCTTCGTTCAATCGATACCGTCCGACGGCTTCATCAACCAACGAAATGGTCGTGTCCAGCTGATGCAGTAGCCATTTTTCAACGAGCTCAAGATCTTCAGATTTTGCCCGCACGGTTGGTACTTCGCCGTCCGACATGAAACGACCGAAAACGTTGTAGGCATTCCAAATCTTGTTTGCAAAGTTTCGGCCCATTTCAAATTTGAGAGGATCAAGTTTGATATCCTGACCCTGGGCACACAATACAGTAAGGGAATACCGAACAGCATCCGAACCATACTCGTCAATCATGTCAAGGGGATCAATTCCGTTGCCCAAACTTTTCGACATCCACCGTCCCTGCTTGTCCTTGACCATCCCCGTGATGAAAATATCTTTGAACGGAGGTTGTCCCGTGAAATGCAAACCGGACATTATCATTCGGGCAATCCAAAAAAAGAGGATGTCGTAACCCGATACGAGGACCGTTGTCGGATAAAAAAACTGGAGATCCGGAGAATCCTCCGGCCATCCAAGCGTAACAAACGGCCACAGCCATGATGAGAACCAGGTGTCCAGCACGTCCTCGTCCTGTACCATTCCATCTTCAGGTTGATCAACAGATACAACAAACGGCTTCGTTTCGTCGATCACTCCCTCTGCGTCCACATGGTACCAGACGGGAATTCGATGTCCCCACCATAGTTGACGTGAAATCGTCCAGTCGCGAATATTTTCCAACCAGCGATAGTACTCGTTCTCCCATCGCTTCGGATAAAATTTGACATCACCATTCCGGACAACCTCAAGCGCCTGTTTGGCAAGTGGCTCCATACGCACAAACCACTGTCGCGAAATTAGTGGTTCAATTATCGCCTTCGATCGCGACGAAATCGGCACAGTCCCAACATAGTCTTCGGTCTTTTCAAGCAAGCCTGCATTGTCGAGGTCTGCCACAATCTTTTCCCGCGCGACAAACCTGTCCATACCCGCATATGCGCCGGCTTCCTCATTGAGCGTCGCATCGGTGTTAATGACTGTCACTGCCGGAAGGTGGTGCCGTTGGCCAATCTCGAAGTCATTCTTGTCGTGACCGGGAGTCACCTTCAGGGCTCCGGCGCCGAAATCTGACTTCACGTACTCGTCGGCAATTATCGGAATGGTTTTGTCGGTAAGCGGCAGGCGTACTTTTTTACCAACCAAGTTTTTGTAGCGTTCGTCTTCTGGATTTACTGCTACGGCAACATCACCAAAAATCGTTTCGGGCCTGGTTGTGGCAACCGTTACGGCGCCAGCTCCGTCGTCGAGGATGTACTTGATATGCCAGAGTGAACCTTTGCGCTCGACGTTGTTGACCTCCTCATCCGAAAGCGCCGTCTGATCAACGGGGCACCAATTCACCAGATAGTTACCGCGATAAATGAGACCCTCTTCGTAAAGGCGGACGAATACATCTTGGACGGCTTTGGTGAATCCCTCATCCATCGTGAAACGCGTCCGGCGCCAGTCGCAGGAGACACCGAGTTTGCGCATCTGCTGGAAGATTATTTCTCCATATTTCTCCTTCCAGTCCCATACCCGTTCGACAAATGTTTCTCTCCCGAGGTCATGGCGATTAATTTTTTCTTCGGCCTTAAGGGACTTTTCGACCACGTTCTGTGTGGCTATTCCGGCGTGATCGATTCCAGGCATCCATAGCGAGACGAATCCTTGCATCCGCCGCATACGCGTGAGTATGTCCTGGATTGTACTCTGAAGCGCGTGGCCCATGTGTAGCCGCCCGGTAACGTTCGGGGGCGGCATCATGATGGCATGTGGACTCTTCTCTTCGTCGCGAACTGCATCGAAATGGTCCCCCTCCTCCCAGAAGGCATACCACTTGTCTTCAATGTCTGCGGGCTTGTAAGATGTTCGACTGATTTCCTTCTGCATCCGTCCGTGTTAGGGGTTCACAATTTTCGATTTTACGAGTTGGCGTTCTCCGCTTCCATTCGCTTGGCAACTTCTGGAGCGGAGTCACCGCCGTATCGTTCCACCAAGGCGCGGGCGATTTCGAACGCCACTACCGACTCTACGACAACACTCGCAGCTGGGACGCTTGTCACGTCGCTTCGCTCGTACCGGGTTGGCTGGGCTTCTCCAGTCGAAATGTCGACCGTGCTGAGTGGCTTGATGAGTGTCGGGATTGGTTTCATGTATCCGCGTACAACTATGGGCATCCCGTTCGCGACACCTCCTTCAATCCCGCCCGCATTATTCGAGGCACGTGAATAGCCGGTGTGGTTCTTGAGAATCGGATCATGAAACTTGGATCCAGGTATCGTTGCTGCGGCTATTCCATTTCCAATCTCGACCGCTTTTTGCCCTTGGACGGATAAGACTGCTCCTGCGATCCTGCCATCCAGCTTGCGATCCCAATGGACGTACGATCCAAGGCCCGGCGGGACTCCAGTGACTACTACTTCGTAAGAACCCCCAAGGGAATCTCCATCTTCCTTGGCTTTTCGGATAGCAGAGACGCATCTCTTCGATGCATCAGACGAAATCATTCTTACCTCGGATGAATCTGCCAATTCACTTAACTCTGCGGCAGCGTGTACGGCGGGTAAACCTGTGGTGTCGGCGATCTTGCCAATGTTCACTACTCTGCTGCCGATACTTATTCCGACGAAGTCAAGCAGAGCCCGAGCGCAGGAACAACATGCGACGCGGATAGCGGTTTCGCGTGCGCTGGACCGTTCGATGACCGGTCTGATGTCATCGAATCCGTACTTCTGCACACCTACCAGATCGGCGTGCCCCGGGCGTGGAAGCGTAACCTTGTCGACATTCGTTCCATCCCCAGCGACAGACATGACCTCCGGCCACTGGGATTTGTCTTTGAGAAACGCTTCATTGCGGATCATCAGGCAGACAGGGCTTCCGATTGTTTTGCCGAATCGGATTCCTCCGTAAACATGGACCTGGTCGCGTTCGAATTTGGAGCGCCCGCCGCGACCGTAGCCCAGCCACCTGCGCGCCAGCTGGCGATTTATCTCTTCTACCGAGATCGGCAACATTGCGGGAAGACCCTCAACGA
This sequence comes from Rhodothermales bacterium, assembly GCA_965224105.1. Lineage (GTDB taxonomy): Bacteria > Bacteroidota > Rhodothermia > Rhodothermales > JABDKH01 > CBDCYH01. Next base: position 735,661 of record CBDCYH010000002.1, read on the forward strand.
TGCCCACGAGGGCTTCGCCGTGCGATTCTCCGGATGTGAGGTAACGGATCAAGACTTCGGGCAAAAAATGAATTAGCCCGAAAGATACGGATTACGCTACTGCCCTTCTGATGGAATATCGAGCTCGAAAAAGAGCTTCACGTTGCCGCGGCGGGTTGCCTCGACTAACACTGAGGAGCCGCGTGCCGAACGGATGGTAGATACCATTGATAGAACGTCGGCGACTGGCGCATCGTCGAGTTTTGTTACTACGACGTCGCGTGGTAGTCCCGATCGACCAGCCACTCCTTCCTTAAGAACATACGTCACATATGCCCCACGCTCTACGCCAAATTGATGTTGCTGCGCGCCGGTGATGTCGGCAAGACCAACGCCGAGCTCATCCAGGTTATAGATGGGTGCCTCGGGTTCGTAGGGCGGCACCGGGATCTCGATTGTGGTGTCCCGAGGCTCTTCCTGCTGCTCGTTAAGCCAGGCAAGAACATTGGGATCTTCCGATCCTCGCAGGGCAACGTTCGTTGTGGAGATTTCTCCTTTACGCCAGAAGCGGACCTCGAGTATATCACCGGGTCGCTGCGACGCTACAATCTTTTGCAGTGTTCTGGTATCTGGCACATCCTCGCCTGCGATCCCCAAAATGATGTCGCCTTTGCGCAATCCGGCCACATCAGCAGAGACGCCTTTCCCTACTGCCGTGATGAGCACCCCGCGGAAGTTGTAGCGTCCGACGAGCTCCCTGTCGAGTGTTTCTATGGACACGCCGAGGAATCCTCGCTTCACTTCGCCGTACGCAATAAGATCGACGGCAATCCGCTCAACGAGATTCACAGGGACGGCAAAACCGTATCCTTCGCTTACTCCAGATTCCGTCGCAATGGCGGTGTTGATCCCAACGAGCTCACCCTTTAGGTTCACAAGAGCGCCACCCGAGTTTCCGGGGTTGATGGCGGCATCGGTCTGAATAAAATCTTCGATGCTGAAGCTGCCTTCAATAATGTCGACCTGCCTCCCAAGGGCGCTCACAATACCGGCGGTGACAGTTGAGGAAAGTCGGAATGGATTTCCAATTGCCAGAACCCATTCGCCGACTTCCAGGTCGTCCGAATTTCCGAGCTTGACAACTGGTAGAGGTTCTGAGTCTTCGACACGAATCACGGCGAGGTCTGTGCTGGGATCTCTGCCAACAACCGTTGCCGGAAACTCCCTTTTGTCCTGAAGAATGACGGAAATGTTGTCCGAGCCTTCAACAACATGGTCGTTCGTTACAATGTATCCGGCATCGCTAACTATTACTCCGCTACCTACGCTCTGCTGAAAACTGTCATCAAAGAATCGTCTATCAAATGTGCCATCGGGATCAAGTCCTACCCGGATGAAAACTACAGCAGGCCGAACCTCATTGGCAGCATTCTTGAACAGTGTTGAGTAGTCGGTCCCGGGGAGCGGATCCTCCTCGACGGCAGTTGGCGTATCTGCCGGTTGTTTGCCCAGCTGGACTCGTTCTACAACCACGGGGTTGGTGGCACTCGCAGGTTCGGCGCGATCTAGAGATAACATGATGGCGATCCCTGCGAGCAACCCGACAATCACCAGCCCGATCGCAGATGCAATCATCAGAGCATTGTCGGTATATCTACTTCTTTCCGGCATCGCCATTAATTAGAGCTGAAGTTCGAGTTCGAAATATAACCATTCGGCGCTGATCGAGGTATATGGTTACATGCTGGAGTGAACGGGAGGTTTAAGGCAATCTCGTTTCGCTTCGAGTACCATCGCCTGGGCCTGCGCTGCCAGGGCCTTTCGAGACATCTTGTGCGCCCGAATATAGCCTTGACTTGCAAGAACGTATTTCGCCGATTTTAGTCCTAGGACTCCCCAAAAGTGTTTCAGCATTGGTATAGTATCGTCCGCCCAGATCAATGCGCAAGCCTGCAGGGGATTGCTGATGGGGTAATTGTTAATCTCAACGGGCACGAGGGCGAAAGGCAGAATGGGGGTGGCTGGGTCCTTTTCGGCGACTGCAAACGCACCGGTTCTGAACGTGCGGACGCTGGTTCCGTCGGAGGTTGTACCCTCTGGAAAGGTGTGAACGACAATTCCGCGGGTGAGTTTTTTTCTGACATCCTGAACGAATTGGCTCGTGGCCATTCGCCTGTCTCTGTGGACAAATATTATCCCGACGGTGCGCGAAATCCATCCGGCAATGGGCCAGTCGGCCATTTCTGATTTTGCCGAGAAGGTGACGGGCATTACCGCAGAGATAACAAGTGGATCCAGAATCCCAAGATGGTTGGAAACCGAAATAAAGTTTTCGCCGTCTGTTTTTGGAAGTCGGTTTTCGACTTCGACGCCGAGAATTTTGAGGAACTTGTTGCAAGCGACGTGCTGTAGGTGCGTACGGTATCGATCCCTTTCTTGTACGGGTTTCGAGCGGACGGTAGCGGCTAACCAGGTAGTGCGCGCGAGGACTGATGACGCGAGTCGGACCAATTTCCAGATTCTAACGATAGCTGGAAGGACAGGCCCGGTATCACTCATCTGTTGTGCGTTGGGTGTTGCTAGTCGTTGTGACAGATTCTGTGCTGTCGTCTGAGCCATGAGCTATTGCTGGCCTGTCGGTCGTTTCGATGTCGCGTTTTTTTACGAGAGGCAGGATAACTGTGAACGTGCTGCCCACATCTTTTGTTGATTCTACCTCAATCGTTCCGCCCGAAATTTCCACCATCCTTGCAGTGACTGCAAGGCCTAAGCCGTTGCCCTCAAAGGTGCGGGCGACACCGTCAGACTCTTGTCGAAACTCTTCGAAGATATGGGGAATGAATGATTCCTCCATCCCAATGCCCTCGTCAGCGATTCTTAGAACTGCCCGATCTGCCACTGTGTTGACGGTTACAGTAATTTTGCCTTCGGGTGTGAACTTAAACGCATTGTCGACGAGGTTTTCGACGATGGTGTTGAGGGCATATCTGTCGATGGAGACCGTTGCATTGGGGCTTGATGTCGAGGTTACGAGTTCGGCTTCCGACTTGTGCCAGTTTAGCTTCTTTTCCTGGATGATGTTCTCGACTTCCTCGAACAGATTGAGTTCGACGGGCACCAGTTCGACAGTACCTGATCGTAGTTGAGCTAGGTCCAGAACCATGTTGAGGGTGTGCATCAGGCGCTGGCTTGAGCTTTCGATTACCTCAACGAATTGCCTTTGGCTGCCGGAGAGCTCTTCCTTGAGCACAGCCGAGTAGCCGATGATTGCGGTGATCGGGGTTCGGAGTTCGTGTGAGGTATTGGCGAGAAACTCGTCCTTCAGTGCATTTACCTCTTGCAGTCTGCTGTTCGCCACTTGCAGTTGCGCATTTGCCTCCTGCAGTCGCTCGTTGACGATTCTTTCTCTCGCGAGTTCTCGTGCTTGTTCTTGAGCACGCTTGTTGGCGGCGAGCATATGATAGTATTTCAGTGCCAGGAACGAGCATATTAGAAGGGTAAGCGAGACCAGGCAGTACGCCCACCAGGTTCGGTACCAGGGCGGCAAAATGGTGAAGGAGAACTCACCCTCCGGCGATACGTAGCCCAGGAAATTTTTTGATCTGACGACGAATCGATAGTCGCCTTCGCGGAGGTTGTTAAAATCGACGGATGTTGACCGGGCCCAGTCGGACCAGCTATCTGACCGGCCTTCGAGTTTGTATTGGAAAACGGTTTCCTCGGGTTTATTAAACTCGGGAGATGCGAACTCGAATGAAAGGTCATTGTCCTCGAATCTCAGCTTAGGCAGGCCTTCCGAGCTGGCATAAGCGGAGCCGGCGAAGATTACAGAGTCTGTTTGGCTGATGGTCACTTTTCGGACGAGCGCCGGAAACCGGGCTTCGTAGGTTTTGTCGATTTTGGCATCGAACCTCACCAGTTCGGAGCCGTCGCTTATCCAGACGACATCATCCTTGTCGAAAAAGATTCGTGAAACTCGGCCGCGTTTGAACGAGAGGTAGGGATGTCGTTTGGTTGAGTAGGTTCCGCTGCTGTCCTTGGATGATACCAGCACCTGATCGGTTGTAACGGCCCAGACCGAACCATCTGGATGTTGCGCCAGGTCCAGTAGTTGGGTGCTGGAGAAGGCGTTTGGCTTAAACGCTGGATGGTCTTGTAGGGTAATTCCGTTGCTGTCCAAATGGGTAGCGGAGATGACTTTGCTTTCGGAGAAGACTACGGCTTGACCATCGATGAGCTTGAGTCGAAACCGAGTTGAGACAGTGTCTATCCTGGCAAGTGAGATGTCGTCACGTACGTCGCCAAGAACGGAATAGAGGCGGTGCTCGGCGTTGATTGCAAATATCCGCCCATTGGGGTCGGTCTCGGCCGCCCTAAAATCTCCTGGTAGGATTAGATTTCTTTGAGAACCAGTTTCTCGCTGCGCAGAATACAGTCCGTCTCTAGTAGCGACAATCAGGTCGTTGTTTTCTCCGTACGCCAGGTCGTTGACAATTCCAAAGGTACTGTCAGTCGCGTGAAGTCCCGAGAAATACAGTCCGGACTCAAGTCCAATGACAAATCCTCCAGCCCAAACTCCAAGGGCTCTTGAGAACCGGCTCGCTTCAATCGATTGTGGCGTTGACAGCTCAGCGTCTGCGACAATCCATAATCCGCCCCCTGTGGCGACCAGTAGATTCTCATCGTATCGAGCGATATCGTACACAGTCCCTTTGTTCAAATCTACTGAAGAATAGATCAGGTAGGGACTGGTATGGTCTACCCTCTTGGGCCCGTCGTTATGCGTTCCGATCCAGAGACCTTCAGCACCATCCTCGAATAGGGTATTGATCACCTGATCCTCAGTCTGAATTCGATCTTTGAGGTCGCCTTCCATACTTGTCGTAAAGACACCATTATCTAGGGTCGCCACCGCGATTCTTCCGTTCGAAAGTCGAACGCCATAGTAAACCTGGCTCGATCTCAAAATCGAATCAGCAGTTCCATCAATCTGCGTCAGTTTTTTCCCTACATAGCGAAATAAACCGCGGTCTCTAGTACCAATTATTATTTCACCCTGGTCCCCCGCCACCATGAAATAGATTCTTGTGTTTGCAAAGAATGCTCCATTGGGCGCCTCTTCAAGCCGTCCATCAACTAATTCCATCAAGCCCTTTCTCTGTTCTCTAACAAACAGCCGACCTGCGACAACAAAGGATGTGTGAAAACCAGTCTCGGTTGAGATGCTAGTAATCTGGTCGTCTACGAGAAGGTGAAGGTTATTTCGAGTTTGAAAAACTATACTATTGTCAACAGCGTGGACAGCCCACACATTCTCATCCTTCTCAAATTCTTTCAAGCTGTTCGAAAGCGAGTGATAACGTTCATCGACTCGGTCTAGCAAGATATATCCGAATTCACCCTTTAGCCCTACAAAGAGAGTGTCATTCCTGACTAGTAGCGATCTGGCAACATTCTTCCTTGGCAATTTTACGTCGGACCAGAGGGTACCGTCGTAAACTGCTATCCCTTGTGAATGCCCTACGTAAATAAGACCTTCTGAATCTTGCTCAAATGACCATGTTTGCGGATGTAGGAGTGTGTCTGGAGCGATCGGCGATTCGAATAATGGAGACGCCGAGTCAATAACTTGGGCCTCGCTCTGCCAGAACGGGACTACCTGCAGAATGGCCACCAATAGTACGAATAGGTTTCTCAACTGATCTAATAACTTGGATACACTCCTCTTTTCGTCCGCGTCGTCGGGTATCTAAGTAAATAATTGCATTTATCTCAGAATGAGACTAGCTTTCCTACCCGCATCGAGAATGGTCTAAGCCAAACACATGAAAACAATGTTGAGAAAATTTGGCATCGTGGTGGCCTTTATTGGTGCCATAGCCATTGCAGGATGCTCTTCTGATTCAATTTTAGGGTATCAATCTGCGGATAACGAGCATAACGAAGGCTCGGCGGACAATGAGCATAACGAAGGCTCGGCGGACAATGAGCATAACGAGGGTTCGGCTGACAATGAGCACAATACTGGCTCCTGATTCTGAAGTAGACGGAATCGTTAGTCGTTTTTGAACCAAAATCTGCCTTTTCGTATCCTCCCGTTGATATGAAAAGGCTATTTTTTTGCCTCACAGGCACTCTCGCCACCAACTCAAGAGCTCTCCGTCAAACCCTCTCCCTCTCCAAACATTTCGACATTACCGCCCCGTCATTCGACCCGCAAACTCCCCCAAACGCCCCGCCAAACCTGTCCGCCCTGCACGTCCCAAAACCAAACACCTCGGGACCAGGTTTTTTTTACGCACTTCACAATAATTTCACCTGGGCGTTGGAGGGCATCCAGCCTCCTGCCGTCCTCCACGCAAGCGACCTCTACAACCTGCCAGCCGTCGCGTCCGCAGCAAGAAGCCTAAATAGACCGTATACCTACGACGCGCGCGAACTGTACGCCAACGTTGAGGCTGTAGACCGTAACCCGCTCAAGAAAGCCGTCTGGACATCGATCGAGCGCCGGTTTATCAGGGGTGCCGCCCATGTCTTTACCGTGTCACCCAGCATTGCGGAAATCCTGAAAAAACGATACAAAATCAGACGGCCGACAGTAATTCCAAATACTCCTGTCCCAACCACCTATACTAAATCCAGCTACCTGCACGACTGGTCTGGGGCTAACCCAAAAGAACCGATCATCCTCCACCAGGGACAGATGCGCGCCGGGCGCGGTTGCGAGCAGCTAATCAGAGCAATAAGCCACTTACCCGACGGACAAGTGGTGTTTCTTGGCAACGGCCCCCTCCAGCCAACCCTACAAGCTCTGGCATCCGAAAAAAATCTCGGCAGACGCGTGCACTTTCATCCTGCGGTCCCACCTGAAGACCTCATCCAAATAACAGCCTCCGCCAACATTGGCGTTACGCTGCTCCAAGATTCCTGTTTGAATCACCGGTATGCCCTGCCAAATAAGCTCTTTGAATATATCATGGCAAACATTCCCGTGCTCGGCAGCAACCTACCAGAAATCAGACGCGTTATTACGGAGCATAACGTAGGACTGACAGCAAATCAGGCCGACCCACAAGAGTTGGCGCAAACATTGCACGTGATGCTAAGCGATAAGCATAAGCGAATCGAATGGGCCAAAAATGCCAAGAAAGCAGCCGAAACTCTAAACTGGACCACTTCATCAGAGACATTCCTACATATCTTCCTGGACATCGCCGGAAAATAATCTGCCTCCTGCCAGTCCTAATCTGCGCCATTGCCCTTGTCAGTTCGCCGGCCACTGCTCAAGACTCCATAAGCGATGGACTGGTCGTCGACTGGCAACCATTCCAACCGACAATCGATTCGGCAGCCGCAAACGGCAAGAAAATATTGCTGGATATCTGGGCACCCTGGTGTGGTTGGTGTACTAGACTACAAAACGAGGTATACACCGATCAAGACGTCTTGCACTACCTGCAAAAACACTTCGAAATTGCACGAGTCAATATCGACGATGAGGAATCCGTCCTCACTTTTCAGGATCGAGATTTCGCCCCGGCAGACCTCGCCTTCGGCCTCGGAGCTACAGGCACTCCGACCACAGTCTTCCTGAACTCAAAATCCGAATACATTACTCGGCTACCTGGCTTCATTCAACCAGATGAGTTCCTAACCGTCCTCAAATACATCGCGTCGGAAGCCTACCTCAATCAGTCGTTTCTCGAATTTGCCGATCAACTCGATTAGGCAAACTTCACCTGCGTCCTAACCGCGGTAAAAAACCTGTCTCTTCCGCCAAGATCCTGGCCAACAGTCGAACCCGTATAAAATCTCGTATTAAAAACATTCTGCACAGACCCTCCCTTCAACTCGTGGATCTCGAGAATCATTAGTCCACCAGAAACCAATTTGCAGCGCCCCAACCTCTCTAGCGCGCGGTAGAATACCATAGAATCCTCGACAAACAATGCCGCACCCGGTTCGTGATTCTTTACAATAGAAGGCACAGCATCAAACTCTTCGATGGGTACGTACGGTGGATTTGATACTATCACATCAAAAGAGGTGTCCCACAACTTCTCCCACTGCTCCTCATCAAGAATATTCACCTCCTCGAGAACGACCGCGAGACCCGCACAATTCTTCCGCGCAATATTAATCGCTGAGCGACTATTGTCGACAGCCCAGACAGAAACCCCTTCCAGCTCTCGAGCAAGTGCAACAGAAATACACCCGCTACCCGTCCCTACATCCAGAACTTTCAATTCACGGTCATTGGCCCTGGCATATCGAATAATCCCTTCTACCAATCCCTCCGTCTCTGGTCGAGGAATCAAAACATCGGGCGTGACCTCGATCTTGTGTCCAAAAAACTCTGTGAATCCACAGACATATTGGACAGGTTCGCCAGCTGCGCACCTTGCCACCAACGACTCGATCGCTTGCGCATCAGATCGTCCAACCTGAACGTCTCCAGCCAAAACCAAGGTGGAACGAGGAATATCGAGAACCGACTCAATGCACCACCAGGCAACCAATCTAGCTTCCGCTTGATCAAACGCATGGAGCCTGGCGTTCGCATCCGAAAGCACGGTTTGAAGCGTCATTTATCTCCCAGACGGATAAACCATCTCTACTTTTTGGACGATACGTCAATTCTAACCCACATCGACACCGCGCGATCCACACCGCATCGATACGTTCCATATATTTGCTGCTTCGAAATGAATTCTAGCCCGCTCAGACACTATAACCCTATGACAACTCTGGAAAAGCTCAACGCTCTCGTGGATAATCTCTGGTGGAGCTGGAATCCAGACGCGATCAATCTATTTAGATCTTTGAATCCAGAGGTCTTTGCGGCGACGAACAACAACCCAAGAATTGCGCTGCAACATGCCGACCAAGGACTGGTAGCGAGTTCTGGATTTGCTAAAGCAGTTGATAGGATCTACGACTCGTTCGCTTCTTACATGAGTGACTCGAATATCGATCGATCACTCCCTCACGTGGGCTACTTCTGCATGGAGTACGGTTTGCACGAAAGCATCCCAATCTACTCTGGAGGCCTTGGCATCCTCGCAGGCGATCACACAAAGGCCGCGTCGGATGTTGGCCTTCCGTTTACGGCAGTAGGCCTGTACCTGCGCGACGGCTACTTCAAACAGTTTTTTGACAAGACCGGCTCACAACTGGCCGAGTACCCGGGAATTGATTCAACCACACAACCGTTCCGTACTGCCGTCGACGCTGAAGGAAACCCGATAGAGGTGTCAATAAATATTGGCGGAGAAACGGTATACCTCCAGGCAAAACTCATGGACATCGGCCGCGTGTCCATTGTATTGCTCGATGCCGACATCGATGCTAACGGATTCGACAACAAGTTTCTAACGCGCCGACTGTATGGCGGCGACAGAAAAACCCGACTGCAGCAGGAGATGATTCTCGGCATTGGGGGGATCCGCATGTTGAGAGCCCTCGATATCTCACCAGATCTATTCCACATGAATGAGGGCCACTGTGCCTTCCTCGCTCTGGAACTGGTGCGCGAGCAAACATCCGAAGGACTCAACCTGCAGGATGCAGAAAATGAAGTCCGGAATATGTGTCTGTTCACAACGCACACTCCGGTAATGGCAGGCCATGATAGATTTGACCCAGGACTCTTCGATGAGCAGATGACCGGGTACGCCTCGGAGCTCAACATCTCAATGCACGACCTTCTCGCATACGGTCGCGTAAATCCTGACGATCACGATGAACAGTTCACCATGACAGTTCTCGGCTTAAACCTCGCCGCGAATGCCAACGGCGTCTCGAAACTGAATGGCGAAGTCGCACGCGATCAATGGAAAGACAAGTATCCAGATAGAAGCGTCGACGAGGTGCCGATCGGTCACGTCACCAACGGAATCCACTTACCCACATGGACCTCACCGTCGGCTCGAAGCTTCCTCGACAAACACTTACCGAATTGGTCAACGTCTCGACTCGCCTGGAATAAAGTTGAAAACATCCAGGCTTCCGATCTCTGGCAATACCGGAGCCAGCTCCGTAAAAGACTAGTCGATTTCGTCAACGACCGTGTGCAACACCAAACCCTCCAGCAACAAAGCCGGCTGGATCCGAATACGCTGACCGTCGGATTTGCAAGAAGGTTTGCGACCTACAAACGCGCACCACTTCTCTTTCACGACCTAGGACGAATTAAAAGCATTTTCGCGAACACCGATGCACCGATCCAGGTGATCTACGCGGGGAAAGCTCATCCCGCCGACAAACTAGGCCAGGAATTTATAAGAGAAATCTTCCAATTCACCCAGGATCCTGATTTCTCCGGTAAACTCGTTTTCGTAGAAGGATACGATATGGAAATCGGGCGCATGCTCGTTTCCGGTTGCGACGTTTGGCTCAACAATCCCCGGAGACCATACGAAGCGAGTGGAACAAGCGGCCAAAAAGTCGCTGTCCACGGCGGACTCAACCTATCTATTCTCGATGGATGGTGGCCCGAGGGCTTCGACGGAACGAACGGATGGTCGATCGGAACGGACGCTTCCTCTGAATATCGCGACCCCAAAGTCCAAGATCCCGAAGATGCCAATCTGTTGTACGAGGCGTTGGAAACCCAGGTGATCCCAAGTTTTTATCAACGGGACGAGGATAACGTACCGCAAGCATGGGTAGACCTGATGCGAAGCGCGATGAAAATCCTGCCGTATCAATTCAGTGCGCGGCGAATGATCATGGATTACATTGACCAGTACTATAGTCAGCGCATCCCCGCCAGGAAAGCTAGCTAGCTAGGGTCGTCCCTTCGGACCAAAGTCAAAATCGTGTACGTAGCGACGAGAACGTCGTCCTGGTTGATCACGTCCACGTGCCATTCAACCACACCTTGATGCTCTTCTCCTTCGCGCTTCTCCTTTTCGATTTTTCTCTTACAGGTCAGTTTGGCTTGAATCGTATCTCCGAGTCTAACTGGTTCAATAAACCGCAAACTCTCTAGACCATAATTAGCCAGGACCGGTCCCTCCCCGGGATAAACAAACAGGCCCGCCGCGGCCGACAGTACAAAGTATCCGTGCGCCACACGCCCCTCAAAAAGTGATGCCGTCGCGGCTATCTCATCCGTGTGTGCGTAAAAATAGTCGCCGGAAATACCGGCAAAATTTACAACGTCTGCCTCCGTCACCGTCCGTCGATGCGTTGTCAACGTTTCACCAATCTGCAACTCGTCGAATGACTTTCGGAACGGATGCACCTCCGACTCCGGTCGATTCGCCCCAACCTGCCACTCGTTCGTGATATACGACAGTGTAGTCGGCGAGCCCTGGATAGCCGTGCGTTGCATATAATGCATGACACCCCGGATTCCTCCCATTTCTTCACCTCCGCCAGCCCTTCCCGGTCCACCGTGCACCAGATGAGGTAGTGGAGAGCCGTGTCCTGTGGACTCACCCGCACACTCCTGGTTCAGCACCATCAGCCTTCCGTGGTACGCAGCAGTCCCCAGGACCAAATCTCTCGCAAACCCATCATCGTCGGTTACTATCGATCCGACCAGACTTCCTTTTCCCTTCCGGACGAGTTCAATTGCATCTTCTGTGGAGGCGTATGGCATTAGCGTAGTCACAGGACCGAAAGCCTCAATATCGTGTGGTTCGTTCTGCCCATGCGGGTCGTCGCAATACATTATCGTTGGCCCATGGAAAGCACCGTTTCCAACATTTTCACCCACGATCTCAATTCCGTTGCGACCCCCATAAATAATCGTTCCTGCAGCCGAAATCTCTCCTACCCTCTCCTCCACCTCATCCACCTGACCTTTGCTGACAAGGGGCCCCATCACTACACCGTCATGCGCCGGGTCTCCGATCCGTATTTCCTCAAGTTTCGCCTTCAATGCCTCCGACACAGCATCCATCACCCCCGCCGGAGCAAACGTCCGCCGGATTGCAGTACACCTTTGGCCTGATTTAATAGTCATCTCGTTCACAACCTCATTGACGAACAAGTCAAACTCGGCAGATCCTGGTTCCGCATCCGGGCCGAGAAGACAAAAGTTCAGGCTGTCCGCCTCCATATTAAACCGGACGTTATTTTTCTGTATAGCTGGAGTCTGTTTCAGCATCTGCCCCGTGTCTGCAGATCCCGTGAAGGTTACGACGTCCTGCAAGTCGACATTCTCCAGCAGGTCGCCAGTGCGTCCACAAATAAGCTGCAGCGCTCCATCGGGGAGCAACCCGGATTCGATCATCGCGCGCACTACTCCCTCAGTGACGTACGACGTGACACTCGCAGGCTTAACGATCGCGGGCATACCGGCAAGAAACGTTGGAGCAAGCTTTTCCATCATCCCCCAACACGGAAAATTATACGCGTTGATGTGGATTGCTACCCCCTCCAGCGGCACGCAGAGATGATGCCCGGCAAACGTTCCGCCCCGCGAAAGCCTCTCTAGATCTCCGTCGAGAAAATACGTCTCGTTCGGTAGTTCACGACGACCCTTGCTGCTATAAACGAAAAAGGTCGAGATACCACCGTCAATATCGATCCACGCGTCTCTCTTGGTCGCGCCAGTAACGAAGGAGGTCGTGTAAAACTCCCGCTTGCGCTCCATCAAATACTTTGCGACCGCTTTCAACATTAGGGCACGCTCGTGAAACGTCATTTTTCGTAACGCCGGGCCACCGACACTTCGTGCGTAGTCAAGCATTGCGACAAAATCCAAACCATCGCTTGAAACGGATGCATAGTCTTCACCGGTAACCGCATGCCGAACGATTTTCCCATCCGCGGAACTCGAATGCCATCTACCTTCAGCGAAACTCTCGACCTTAATCATTTTCTTTCTTTGCTGATGTTGTTTCTTTCCAGGTCCTGTAAGAAATTTCTTGCCGAGGTCGATTCTCCTCTACCGCCCTAAGAGGCTCTACCTCAACCATTTTGTCTCGAAGCTCTTGAGGAAGTTGTTGGTAGAGCTTCGTTCCCTCTGACTTCCATTGTACCCGCTCCATTGACATGTCTCCAACGATCTTTGCGGGATTTCCAACGACGATTTTGCGCGGGGGTATTTGCATGTCTGCTGGAACGAAGCATAGCGCACCAACCAGAGAGTCTTCCCCCACCACAGCGTTGTCCATAACAACCGCATTCATCCCAACAAGTGCATTTCTCCCAATCCTTGCGCCGTGAATTACTGCCCCATGACCTATATGCGCCGCCGGCTCTAGCACGACTGACACTCCGGGAAACATATGAACGGTGCAATTTTCCTGCACATTGCATCCGTCACCGATCAATATCTTACCCCAGTCGCCACGAATTACCGCGCTCGGACCTATATACACGGATTTTCCAATAATCACGTTTCCGACAACCGTCGCATTCGGATGCACAAAGGAGGACTCATGCACCACCGGGCGAAATCCGTCAAACTGATAGATATTTGCCAAGGCTCCTCAACTTGATTCGGTTAAACTTCATGTCGGTCGGACGTACGATATACGGTGCCACGAAAGTCTGCAACGCTCACCCCATCACAAATAATATCGACGCTGTAAAAACCAAGCGACTTCCCGTTCTTAATTTCCCTGGCCGTCGCTATTAGTTCGTCCCCCACAGAAACTTTGTTCTGATACGAAATCGAATTACTTATCGCCACCGCAACGCGGCCATAGCTGTTCGAAGCGAACGCAAGTGCACTGTCGGCAAGACTGTACGCTATCCCTCCGTGCGCAATCCCAAAACCGTTTACCATTTCCGGCCGAACTGTCATAGATAGCTTACAGTATCCAAGATCCATCTCGACAATCTCAATCCCCAGCCACCTGCTGAATGCATCCTCAGCCATCATGGCATTAACCACGAGATAAGCTTGCTGTTTGTCATCCATAGAACGTCGCTCCGGTTTTTGCCATCTGCCTTAATAGAGGACTGGGTCGGTATCTGTCCTCGCCGTAGGTCTCGAACAATTCCTGCAATCTCCCGAGCACTACCTCGATCCCAAGATCATCAGCCCACTCAAGCAGACCTCTCGGATAGTTTACACCTTTTGTCATTGCCAGATCAATGTCAGCCGGTGTTGCAACATTCCAGAAAACGGCATCGGCGGCCTCGTTGATGAGCATGCCTACGATCCGATCAACAATATCTTTTTGTCGTTCCAGCGACATTATACTTTCCTCTTCAACTCTGGTACCATCTGCGTACGTGTAGTATCCACGTCCGGATTTTCTACCGAGCCGACCAGCATCAACCATTCGCTGTTGCGTGAGGGACGGCTTGTACCTCGGATCAAAGTAAAATGCTTCAAAAACTGATCTGGTAACCGCAAAGTTGATGTCGTTACCGATTAGATCCATCAACTCAAAAGGTCCCATCTTGAAGCCACCTACGGTACGCATTGCCGTGTCAATGTCAGCAATGCCCCCTATCCCTTCTTCGTAGATCCGGATGGCCTCCCCGTAAAATGGTCGTGCCACACGGTTAACAATAAAACCTGGCGTGTCTTTGGCCTTCACCCCGACTTTGCCCCAGTCCTCAACAAGGGAAAGCATCCTCGATACCACGGCAGGGCTAGTTTGTAGAGCTCCAACAACCTCCACTAACGGTAACAACGGTGCCGGGTTAAAAAAATGCATGCCGACAACGCGATCAGGAACTGCACATCCCGATGCAATCCCAGACACCGAAAGAGAGGACGTGTTCGTCGCAAGAACGCATTCAGTCGAAACAATTTCCTCAAGCTGTCCGAAAAGCGATTTCTTAATCGAAAGGTCTTCGACGATCGCTTCGATTACCAGACCGCACTCCGCCATCGCTGCTATTTCGTGCGTTCCCGAAATTCTCGACAAAATATTTCGCGCTTCTGATTCCTGGACTCGACCCTTTTGCTGCAGCCGTTCAAATATTGATTCAAGTTTCGAAAGGGCCGCTCCAACCTGATTCGGATTCGAATCGTTGAGGAGTACTTCGTGACCCGCTTCCGCCGCAACCTGGGCAATTCCGCGCCCCATAGTGCCTGCACCGATCACACCAACCAACATGCGTTCCATTCGCGCTTACCTTCCCTTAAAGTTGGGCTTGCGCTTTTCGACAAAGGACATTAGTCCCTCAAGGTAGTCATCCGTCTCGCCAGCGCGGCCCTGATAATCTGCCTCAAGTTCCAGCTGTTCATCCAATGAATTATCGGCAGACGCATGCAACGCGAGTTTCGTCAAGCCTAGCCCAACCGTCGGCTGCGTAGCAAGCTTTGAGGCAATTCCAAACGCGGCCTCTCTCAACTGATCAGCCGGTGTTACCATGTACACGAGTCCTAAGGCCTGCGCATCGCCAGCGGATAGTTTGTCGCCCATTAACGCCAATGACTTCGCCTTCATCAAACCAACCAGTCGAGGCAAGAAGAATGTCCCTCCCGAATCCGGTACGAGCCCTACCTTGCAAAACGATTGAATAAAAGATGCTGAGTCGGCAGCGACCACAACGTCGCACGCAAAAACAAGGTTAGCACCTGCGCCTGCCGCAACGCCATTGACAGCGCATACAATTGGTTTGGGAAGGTCCTGCATCTGGCGAATGATCGGATTGTAACACTCCCGCACAATCGCCGAGAGGTCGCCAACATTTCCATCCTTGTCTGGCAAAATAGAAGCAAGGTCTTGTCCTGCACAAAAACCCTTGCCGGACCCCGTCAGCAGCACCGCTCGCACACCGGAATCTTCTGCAATTTGCTGGAGTCGGTCCTGAAATTCGAATGCCATCGACCGATTAAAACTATTGAGAACGTCCGGCCTATTTAGCGTCAAGGTTGCTACCCCTTGGTCGACCGCATACCGAACCTCGGATTCATTCATTTTTACAATCTTATATTGTCAACAGGCCCGATCCAATATAGGCTCTAGGGTGATTACTTTTGATTTCCGCTCGCTGTTATGGCCAACACATACAATACACTGATTGTTGATGAACTTGACCACGGCATTGTTGTGTGCTCGATCAACAGGCCCGCAGCACGCAATGCGCTGAATGAAGAGATGGTTAACGAGTTCCACGCGATGCTCACAGCTCTCAACCGTTCGTGGGAAACCACGGTGCTTGTAATTACGGGATCTGGAGGGAAGTCCTTCATGAGTGGAGCAGATATCGCCGAACTTAGGAATCGGGATAGTTCAGATGCCCTGCGACAAATCAACAACGGATTATTCCGAGCAGTCGAATCTTTTAGAGCTCCCACCATAGCCGCAGTTAATGGTTATGCACTCGGCGGGGGATGCGAGTTGGCGCTCGCGTGTGATCTTAGAATTGCTGCTTCGCATGCGAAGTTTGGCCAACCAGAAGTGAAGCTGGGAATCGTCCCGGGAGCTGGAGCGACCTACCGTCTCCCAACGATTGTTGGCCTGGGGAAAGCGAAAGAACTCATCTTCACCGGGAAAATAATCGATGCTGATGCGGCTCTCCAGATTGGCCTGGTTAACGAAGTTGTCGAGCTGGAGAATCTCCGGTCCCGAGCAGTTGAGGTGGCAACAGAAATTGCGGCAAACGGAAGCACCGCGATCCGCCTCGCGAAACTTGCTCTCAACACTCAACGCGATTCGACGATTGAAGCTGGATACGCTCTGGAAACGATAATGCAGACGTTTCTCTTCGAGCATCCGGAGAAGAACCGCCGTATGGATGACTTCCTAAACAAGAAAAAGAAGTGAGCGAAACAGGCGCACATGCGGATACCATTGTTTTGTGGGATAAGATTGCCGACTCGGTGCTGCTCTCGCGGGCGTTGGACGACCTTGAAGAAAATGTGCTTGTGCCGGAAGGAAAAGTCCGGTACCAGTTCTCGGCCCGAGGTCACGAATTCGCACAGGTTGTACTCGGACAATTCCTGGTCCATCCAGAAGATTGTGTTAGCGCCTATTACCGTTCCAGGCCGCTACTGTTGAGCCTGGGTTTGTCGGCTGATGATGCCCTTGCCGCACCAATGGCCAAATCTGGTGGGTTCTCGGACGGACGGGATATCGGGGTAGTGTGCAACATGCCAAATCCCGGGGGACCGACCGTCATACCAATGGCGGGTGACGTCGGCTCTCAGTACACACCCGCGGTCGGCTGGGCCCAGTCCCTCAAGTACAATGTGCTTGTTCGTGATCGGAAAGAATGCGAGGGTGCCATTTCCGTTGTCCTCGGTGGTGACGGGTCTGTTGCCACAAACGGATTTTGGTCAGCCATTAATATCGCGACAACATTAGAGCTTCCGATCTTGTTCTTCATTGAGGACAACGGCTTCGGCATTTCGGTACCGGGAGAAATGCAAACGCCTGGAGGCAACATCGCCGAAAACCTAGCTTCTTTCGGTAATCTCAAAGTTTATGATGGTGATGGAACGGATCCTCAGTCAACGCCGCCGCTGATAGCAGGGGCCGTGAATTATGTTCGTTCCTGGGCTGGCCCAGCATTAATCCGCTTGCAAGTCCCGCGTCTTTGCGGTCACAGCGGCCAGGACACCCAATCCTATAAATCCAGCACGACCTTAGAAAAGGAGCGGGAAGCCGACCCACTTCCAAAATTGGAGCGCCATTTTTCAGAGTTAAACTCGCCAGAGGAGTGGGACAAGCACGTCGCGACCGCAGCCCAACAAGTTCAAGAGGCATTGGCAATTGCCGAGGAACGAGACGCTCCATCCGCTTCCAACATTACCGGTAACACCTTCTTTGAAGGCGAACACGCGCTGTCCGGTGGAACAAGAAGGCAGGACAATGGCCCGTCCCAACCCTCAACCGAATCTAAGGCGAGACTCAACATGGTCGCTGCGATAAGAGCGACGCTGGATAGCGAGTTGATTGCAGATGATCGCGTACTTGTTTTTGGAGAAGATGTCGGAGAAAAAGGCGGCGTGCATGCTGCAACACTCGACTTGCAACGAAAGCATGGACCACTACGAGTATTTGACACGAGCCTGTCGGAGGAAGGAATAATCGGCCGAGCGGTGGGGATGGCACTCGCCGGCCTTATGCCAGTTGCCGAAATTCAATTCCGCAAATATGCGGATCCCGCGATGGAGCAGCTCAATAACTGCGGCACTATCCGCTGGCGGACAAACAACCGGTTTTGCGCCCCTATCGTTGCACGTATGCCGGGTGGATTTGCGAAGGTCGGGGACCCGTGGCATAGCGTGTCAAACGAAACACTGTTCGCCCATGCCGTTGGCTGGCGAGTTGCAGTACCTTCCAATGCGGAGGATGCTGTTGGTCTCTTACGTGGTGCCATTCGTGGGAACGACCCAACAATATTTTTCGAACACCGCGCTTTACTTGATTCACCGCATGCACGACGACCGTATCCGGGAGACAACTACGTCTTGCCATTTGGCGTTGCCCGAGTTGTGCAAACCGGAACAGACATCACGGTAGTGTCGTGGGGCGCGATGGTGCATCGGTGCGAGATCGCCGCGAGCGCTTCGAAGAACAGCGTAGAGGTGATCGACCTAAGGACGATATCTCCGTGGGATTTTGATTGTGTTGAGAACTCGATTGCAAAGACCTCGCGCTGTATCGTGGTCCATGAAGACACCTTTACTGCTGGCTTCGGCGCAGAAATCGTCGCATCAATTACAGAACGGCTATTCGATCAGCTCGATGCGCCGGTTCTGAGACTCGCCGTACCCGATGTGCCCATCCCTCACAACGTTGAGTTAATGGAATCGGTACTGCCAACTCAGGAAAAGATCCTCGACGCAATCACCAAGACTGTCTCCTACTAGTACCAACCACAGCCGTTTATGACGAACGACAACTGCATCTTAGTACTCGGAGGCTCCGGCCTCGTCGGGAGACAAATTGTCCGCGAGGTGGCATCCCAGCTCGAACCGAAGAAAATTATTGTAACGGGACTATTCGAATCGGAGGTGCAACCGTTTCTCACACAGGCCCGTGAGGAATTTCCTGCGATCAGCTTTGAAGGAGCCTGGGGAAATGTATTTGTCCGATCCGAGTTTGCTCACGAACCCCGGTCACGTCTCCTTACCTCCGAGGAAAATCTGAGAAAGCTCTACGACGATCTCTATGGAGATTTGAATGAGGCATATGAACGGTCCACACTTACTCAACTGTTGCGTGAACATAGGCCAAATGTTCTCGTCGACTGCATCAACACTGCGACCGCAATCAGCTATCAAGATTTGCAAAACATCGGGAGACGGGCCCACGACCAGATGGAGAAGGATGCCGAGTCTTCCGAGCTGTCTGAAATTGTGCGGACACTGCTCATTTCGCAAGGCTCGCTCCAACTAATTCGCCACGTTCAGATGCTCCACAAGGCCTTGCAGAACACAAAAACACGTCTATACGTGAAAGTTGGTACCACGGGAACGGGTGGCATGGGTTTAAATATTCCGTACACCCATAGCGAGGATAAGCCAAGCGTCCAGTTGATGTCGAAGTCCGCCATGGCCTTTGCTCACACAGGACTACTGTTCCTTATGGCGCGGACGCCAGACGGGCCACTTGTGAAAGAACTGAAGCCAGCTGCAATGATCGGATACCGACGAGTTAGCCACCAGGTAGTAAAGCGAAGAGGTGAGCCCCAGCTGCTCTACGCCTCAGCCCGCCACAAAATCGAAGACAAGCTGGTCCTAAAATCCGGGAATGATGATTTCGAAGTCCTTGGGTCTCTGAAGATGGCCGGCGTGGATACGGGCGAAAACGGCTTCTTTGCCCGCGGCGAGTTCGAGGCTATAACGTATCTGGATCAAATGGAATTTGTCACGCCAGAGGAAATCGCGCAACAGGTTGTTCTTGAGATAAAGGGTAGCAACACAGGCATCGATATCATCGCGGGTGTCGATTCAAACGTTATTTCACCAAGCTATCGCGCCGGTGTATTGAGAAGCACCGCCCTCGATAAGCTCGCCAGAATCGAAGAGGCAACAGACACCAACAGTGTTGCAGTTGGTCACCTCGGACCACCGGAATTATCTAAAATTCTTTACGAAGCGCATCTGTTGAGGCAAACCTATAGGACCCTAACGGACGTCATCAACGCGAACGCGGACGAAATATCCGAAGAACTCGAAAGGTTTATTTCTTCCAGGGATGACTTGACCTCTACAATGGCTTCCATAGGGCTGCCCATTTTGATGCCCGATGGCGTGACCATCATTCGCGGACCCGTAATTAACATCCCTGAAAGCATTTATGACGAGGTTCCCATTGGGGATGGTGACATAGACAAGTGGGCAAAGAAAGGCTGGGTCGATCTCCGTGTCGCAAACATTAGAATCTGGCAAGACAGATTCCAGCGAATGCTTGGGGCACAGCACAAACTCCACACCGAGGGTACTTCGTCCATCTCACGAACCACATACCTTTCTGAATCAATCGAGATTGGGGCGATCGCTGCGTGGCTATTCAACAACGAGTACGGAGGCTATCGCATCAAGTGATCAGATACACTTGAAATGCTCGAAGGGCTGTTCGCAACTATCGCAGTAGTGATAAGCTTTGCACGCGGTCGATCCAAAAGTGCTCGTCAAACGGGTCTGCAGAGATTTGCAAAATGGGCATGGGACCGGCACATCCGCACCTCGCCGTACGGGAGGAGCGATTCCGTATTCTTCGAGTTTTGCGTGTGCACTCGCACTCATCCAGTCGGTTGTCCAAACCTCCTCGTACGTCGTTTCAACACACGCGGAATCCACTCCGTGATCCGCCAAACACTTCTCGACCGCCTCCTCTATAGCATACAGCGCAGGGCAACCGCTGTACGTTGGTGTTAACCTCACTACGACTCCACGCTGCTCGACTCGTACCTCCCTCACGATGCCCATCTCGACGATGTTCAGCACTGGCACCTCGGGATCGACCACCGCTGTAAGCCAGCCTTTAACCTGGTCGGGAGTCGCGGTCACCATTTCGCTCCGGGAAACGACCGCTGAAGTATCTGCATTTCTGCAAGCAGGTGCCCGAGATGCTCCGTGTGCAAGCCCGAGCGACCCTGACCTCTCATCTCCGAATCCGGCGCCTCTGGCATCTCAAGAGCAGCACTGTCAAAACAGGAGCGCACAGCGCCAAGCCAATCATCAAAGATACCCGACAGATCCGGAATCATTTTCTCCCCCATCAGCCGCTGGGCTGCAGCAGAAGTTGAATGATACTCCGATGTGTACGGCCACAAGTCCGCAAGTGCCTCCTCAAGCCTCCTCTTACTTTCCTCTGTCCCGCGTCCGAGGCGCTCAAGCCATGCCGAACTGTGCCGCAAATGATAGGTAGACTCATTTACACTACGACCAGAAATTCCAGCAAGCTCAGTTTCATCACAATCCGTAAGGGCGCGGAACTGCAAATAATTGTATTGCCCAGACAGAAACAGGCGAAGTACGGTAAACGCGAAATCTCCTCGCGGAAGCTCGACAATGTTAGTGTTCCGGAATTCCGTAGGATCACGCAAAAACGCAAGGTCATCTGCGGATCTTCCTCCCCCCTCGACCTTGGCTGCCAGCCCATACAAGGCGTTCGCACGGCCAATGTGATCTAACGCGATATTGGCGAGCGCAAGGTCTTCCTCGAGGACTGGCGCGTGACCACACCATTCGGACAAACGATGACCGTGAATCAATGCGTCGTCCGCCAGCTCCAGCAGAAAGTCAAACAAATCTGTTTTGTTCTGATTTGTCATGTTTACAGGTTGCGAACTCCCCGTGGAACGGTATAAAATGACGGGTGTCGGTAAACCTTATCCTCCGACGGTTCAAAGAATGGACCCGACTCTCCTGGACTTGTCGCGACAATCTCAGACGCCCTAACAACCCAAATGCTGCATAGACTTCCGCGCCGCGCGTATACGTCCCGTGCATTTTGAAGAGCCATCTCCGCATCGTCCGCGTGGACACTCCCAGCATGTTCGTGAGGTTTACCCGTTTGCGACTGGGTAAACACTTCCCAAATCTCGGAACTCTCTTTAGCTGTCATCGCTTTTCCCATTCTTCTGATTCTCGACAAACTTTCGTGCAGCCTCTCGCACCCACCGACCTGATTCGAAAGCAGCACGCCTTGCTTTCATGCGCTCCCTGTTGCAAGGACCGTGTCCTTTGATAACTTTGTAAAACTCGTCCCAATCGATTTCGCCAAACTGCCAATTGCCAGTTTCCTCATCGTAGCGCAGGTCGGGATCGGGGACCGTTAGATGCACTGCTTTCATCTGAGGAATCGTGATGTTCACGAAATGCTGTCGAAGCTGGTCGTTCGTTTTTTTCTTCACCTTCCATTTCAGCAGAACTTGACTATTCGGAGAGTCGGTATCGTGCGGTCCGAACATCATCAGGGATGGCCACCACCACCGGTTGACTGCGTCCTGCACCATCTCTTTTTGTTCTGATGTTCCATTTGCCAGCGTTGCTACAATCTCGTAGCCCTGCTTCTTATGAAAATTTTCCTCCTTGCAAATCCTAATCATGGCGCGCGAGTAGGGCCCGTAGGACGTCTTCGCAAGCATGGTCTGATTGACTATTGCTGCACCGTCCACAAGCCATCCAATCACTCCGATGTCCGCCCAGGTTAGCGTCGGATAATTGAAAATATTGGAATACTTCGCGCGTCCAGATAGCAGCTGATCCTCCAATTCTTCTCGCGCCACACCCAGTGTTTCAGTCGCTGAATACAGGTAGTGTCCGTGGCCGGCCTCGTCCTGCACCTTGGCAAGCAGTGCCATCTTGCGTCGGAGGTTGGGAGCGCGGGTAATCCAATTTCCTTCTGGCAGCATCCCGACTATCTCAGAATGTGCATGTTGTGACATCATTCGGATGAGCTGATGTCGATATTTTTCCGGCATCCAGTCTTTCGGCTCAATCTTTTCGCCGGCCTCAATCCGCTCTTCAAACGCCTCGACAAGAGCTGTATCCGGTTGTTCTGGACTCATAATACGGTTACCTCAGCAGTTCAAATTTGTGCAGACTCCTGATTTGATCGCCAAACATTAAACCGACACGCTCCGGTGGAGCCAAGAAAGGCGCTAATAGCAAACAACACAGTAAAGTGGTCAACGTGCGGTTCTCCGGTCAAGACTAACTCACCCAAAACCAGTATCAGTACAAAAGCCAGCGCAAACGCAACGCCCAACGCAATGGTCGTCGGCCAATCTCTAATTAGCGGTAGCATCTGAATATCGGTATAACCCATTCTTGAGAATGTAGGCCCTCACGGGGTCCGGCACAAGATACCTAATCGACTTGCCCTGCTTCACCCTGTGTCGGATTTCTGTGCTCGATATGTCGAGCTGTGGAGCATTAATTATCGTGTGCGGAACGGAGTGCTTAATCTCGGGTCCTCCTCGTCGCCCAAAAACTGACAGATGGGCTAGCTGAGTAATCACGTCATGTTCCTTCCACGATGTAAATTCAGAGTAACTGTCTTGACCCATCAGCAAGAAGAACTCCTCATCGGGCATGCGCTTTTTCAGCAGGTTGAGTGTGTCAATGGTATATGATGGAGGATCCCGGCGGAGTTCGATATCATCCGCGAAGAATGCGGAGTTATGATGAGTCGCCAATTGCACAAGTTGCATACGAACTTCTGACGCCGTCAACTCCGATGAATTAACCTTATGTGGAGAGACGTTCGCAGGCACCCAGATCACCCTGTCCAGCACCAGTTGGTCACGGGCAGACTCCGCCAAGACCGCGTGGCCAAGGTGGGGAGGGTCGAACGTACCTCCAAAGATGCCGATCCTCGTGCCCAAAACTAGCTGGTTGACGACGACCGGGATTGCAGATCGCTCTGAATCTTTTCCGCTTCCTCAACAAGGGGACTTGTCGGGAAATTTTGAACCAGGCGCGTCACGCACGATAAGGCAAGATCGAACCTCTCCTGCTTCCTCACTTCAACGCTTTTCTCTGCGTAAGCGATGTAGTTTATGCTTGCCGCGAGTAGTGCATCATCAGCCCACTCCGAATCGGGATACTTGTCGAAGACTTCTACAAACGAGACCGCAGCGGCTTCGAACAACTCCCGACGCTCGTACAGCTTCGCTGTCTGGTACTGCTTCCTGGCAAGCTTTTGTCTAAGGATGGCGATCTTTTGCCCAACTTCCTCCAACCTTGAACTGGTTGGGTAACGGTTGGCGAACCGCTGAAGCTGACGCACCGCTTCCTCGGTTGCTGTCTGGTCCAGCTGGTATTTGGGAGACCGGTTGAAGAACGTCATTGCGTACTCGAACTCGGCATCCTCAACTCGCTCATCATTTCGATAGATTTGAACGAACCGCTGATACTCATTCGCCGCGAGCAAATATTGCTTACTCTCGTTGTAGGACCGCGCAAGGAAAAGTCGGCTATCTGCAGCATATTCGTGCGATCGACCAAAGTCGAAGACGCCCTGGAAATACTCGGCTGCCTTGACATACTTGCCGGCATTGTACAAATCCATCCCCTTATTATATGCCTCGGATGGATCGTCATAGCTAAGCCGGGTGCTGCTGCACGCTCCGACAAACAAAGTCGCCAAAATGGCTAGATAGGTAAACCGCATTTGCATTATAAATTGTTCAAACGTCCTGCGGCCCGAATTTAGTACCGGCAGGCCTAACGCAACCGCTCAATCTGACCGTTGCGATAACGGAAGAACGTTAATGCCTGGTTGATGTTGCCACCCTGGAAATCAATCGTCGCAGAAAGGCCCTGATAATAGTTCGAATTAGCGATGGCATCCCGAATTGCACTCCTTTGGGCAAACAACTGCAACAGTGCGAAGGAACCAATATCGTATCCCACAAATGCCAGTGAGTTTGGCTTGGATCCAAATCTTGACTCGTACTGGCGTCGAAAGTCCTCGACGCGGCGGGATTGCTCTAGGTCGTAATCGGTGGAGTAAACGGCGTCATACTGACTGGCTTGCATGGCAGACGACAGGTTGGCCCATTCCTTGTTGCCAAGAATTCTGATCCTAACGTTCAGTCGGTCGAGGCTGTCCATCGCGCCTTTTGCGAGAGTTTGCGCGTTGCCGCCAGTCACTGGAAGGTAGACCGCCTCAACCCCGTTGAAAGCATCACTGGAGTATCGCTCGTTGAGTTTGAACCAGTTGTTGGATCCGGGGAGACGATCAGAAATGTCTATGGAACCCCCGAGCCTAAGCACCTCATCCTCAAAACCACTTGCCATCCTGTCACCTATGTCGCTCGATTGCTCAGCGATAATCGCAAACGATCGCAGTCGAAGAGCATTGATCGCAAATTGAGCCATCACTTTCCCACGGGTTTCGATCGAGGGGTTGGCTTGAAAAGTATATCGCCGGCCTTTGGTAATCCCATCATCGGTCGCCAATGGAGCAATCAGAGCAATTCGAAGGGCCTCGGCGGCTTCGGCGGCTGCGTCCGCTTCGTCTGAATACAACGGCCCTACCACCAATTCTGCACCACTATCTTTCAGTTCCTGAAGAGCCTGCATTACCGCTGGCCTGCTGTTGGAGCTCTCCCGAAATACAAGCCTTACCTTCACATTCAACTCGGTCCCGGATACATTGTGCTCATCAACAGCATGCAACAATCCGGTGGTTATAGATGAACTTAGACTGGCGTCTTCGCTTCCTGCCGGCAGAAGCACTCCGATCGTCACCATCTCTCCAAACCGGGAAATCTCGGTTATGTACGAAAGTATTCGCACAGCTTCGTCCACGTATGAACTGGTCGGATAATTCTGGACGAACGACTCCATAGCGCGCCGAGCAGCTGGATACTGTCCCTCCCGGTACAGGGACTTTCCCTGCATCAAGATCGCGGCCGTCGTGTACGTATGAAGCGGAAAGCGTTGAAAGCACTCACTGAAACGGTAGGCCGCGGCGCTATAATTTCCCGCGTCGAACAAGCGCAGCGCGTCCTCGAATACCTCAGTCGCGGCATCATTGTATCCTGGCGTCTGCGCCAGTGCGGTTGACTGGCCCAAGATCACGCAGCAGCATAAGAGCGTGAAGGTCGTTCGCAAGATCCAGGTCATTCCCATTCGATTGTTGCAGGTGGTTTCGAGCTGATGTCGTAAACAACTCGGTTTATTCCTCGAATCTCGTTAACGATCCGGCTGGAAACATGAGCGAGGAAATCCAACGGCAGTCTCGACCAGTCTGCCGTCATGCCATCCAGGCTTGAGACAGCTCGAAGGGCGCAAACCTGTTCATATGTTCTCTGGTCTCCCATTACCCCTACGGTTTCGACTGGCAACAACACTGCAAGTGCCTGCCAAACGTCATCGTATAATCCGGATGATCGCAATTCGTCGACAAAAATCTTGTCAGCCTGCCGGAGTAGTTTCAGATTCTCCTCATCAACAGCCCCAATAACCCGAATGGCAAGACCAGGTCCGGGGAAGGGATGTCGGTTGATGATATGATCCGGAAGATTCAATAACCTTCCTATCTGTCTCACCTCATCTTTAAACAGCTCCCGAAAAGGTTCTAGAAGCTTGAAGTTCAATTTCTCCGGAAGGCCGCCAACATTGTGGTGTGTCTTTATAGTCTGAGAGGGACCCTTGAATGAAACACTTTCTATCACGTCAGGATAAAGGGTGCCCTGCGCCAGATATTTAGGCCTACGACCACGAGTCATTTCGATTCCTTTTGTCGCTTCCTCAAAGACATCCACAAAAGTATTTCCGATAATCACTCGCTTCTTCTCTGGATCCTTCACCCCTTGCAGGCGGTCCAGAAATATAACAGACGCATCGACGGCCTCCAGGCGAATGTGGAACTCATCCCGAAACGTTTTTTGTACGTATTCCCACTCACCTTCGCGGAGCAATCCATTATTCACGAATACGCACGTCAGCTGGTCGCCGATGGCTTTCTGAATTAGCACAGCAGCCACGGATGAGTCAACACCGCCGCTCAGTCCAAGAATAACCTCGTCGTCACCCACGAGGTCTCGAATTTCGCTGATCTTGTCGGTCACAAACGAATCCGCTGTCCACGTTCCCTGGCACCCACAGATGTCTTTCGCAAAATTCTCCAGTATGCGAGTGCCATACTCTGTATGAACCACTTCCGGATGGAATTGCACGCCGAAGTGCGGCAACGTCTCCGACTGCACAGCCGCAATAGGCGCGTTTTCTGTGTGAGCGAGTATTCGGTAACCACGAGGCAGTTGCGACAGGTGGTCTCCGTGACTCATCCAGACTCGAGAACCATTCTCTACCCCATTGAGCAGGCCATGCATCTCGTCAATAACCAGCTCCGCTCGCCCGAACTCTCGCCTGTCCGCCTTCAGCACCGGAGCATCCTCGATGAATGCCATCGCCTGGAGTCCGTAGCATATCCCAAGAACAGGCACGCGGGTACCATCTTCCTTGGTCAAGGACAAAAAATCTGGATCTAGTGCTGGCGCATCCGCATCGTAAACGGACGAAGGACCTCCTGACAAGACAATGCCGCTCGGAGACAGCGCGCGAATTTTTTCGGGACTTGTGGTGCAAGGATAAATCTCCGAGTAAACACCCACTTCTCTAATCCTGCGTGCGATTAGCTGGGTGTACTGGCCGCCAAAATCAAGTATGACAATTCGTTCGTCCAAGTCTGTAGCGATTTATGCGTTTATCAACTCGCCGTAGTCAGCGGCACTTAGTAGGCCCTCTAACTGCGCCGGATCAGACAATGTGATTTTCACCATCCAACCGTCTCCATATGGATCGTTATTGACGCTCTCGGGCGAGTCCTCGAGATTACCGTTGACCTCAGCGATCACGCCATCGACCGGAGAAAACAATTCGGAAACTGTCTTCACCGCTTCGATCGTCCCAAACACATCCTCAGAAGACAAATCCGTCCCCTCCGGTTCCAGCTCAACAAAAACGATGTCACCCAATTCACGTTGTGCAAATTCTGTCACACCTACTGTACCGGTTACGCCGTCATCCTCAAGCCGAAGCCACTCGTGGTCCTTGGTATAAAAAACGTCGTCGGGAAGCTTCATAAGTCTAATTACAAACTTTTTTGGATTTGGAAGTCAACCGTCCTCATGCCAGGAATTTCCCTGACATCAGGAGACAAACTAATGTTAAGCGGCCGATTCTTCGAGTACAAAACTGTCAAGAAATCGAGTATCGAAGTCACCGCTAACAAACGCCTCGCTCCTTAACAGCTGTTTGTGAAAGGGGATCGTAGTACGCACTCCAGTGATTATAAACTCATCCAGGGCGCGAAGCATCTTTTTGATTGCAAGATCTCTCGACTTTGACTTGACAATCAGCTTGGCGATCATGGAGTCATAGTGTGGGGGGATCATGTAGTTAGCGTAGACATGTGTGTCGACACGTACACCATGCCCTCCCGGCACGTGAAAATCCTTAATTAGTCCTGGCGACGGCGCGAAATTTTTGAAAGGGTTTTCCGCATTTATCCGACACTCAATCGCGTGTCCCTGTAGATTCACATCAACATCGCTGATGCTTTCGCCCATCGCAACGAGAATCTGATATCTAACGAGGTCGCAATCTGCCACTTCCTCTGTTACGGGATGCTCAACCTGGATCCTCGTATTCATCTCCATGAAATAGAAATTTCCGTCCGCATCAACCAGGAACTCCATGGTGCCCGCGCCTTCATAGCCCACGGCCAGCGCGCCATCAATGGCGGCTTGACCCATTCTTGATCGCAGATCTTCGTCCACAATCGGAGATGGAGATTCCTCCACGAGTTTCTGGTGACGCCGTTGGATCGAACACTCCCGCTCACCAAAGTGCTTGACATTACCGTGCTGGTCACCAAGCAGCTGAATCTCAACATGCCGGGGCTTGGTCACAAACTTTTCGACGTACACCGAGCCGTCCCCGAAGGCAGCATCGGCCTCGGCAGAGGCAGCGCCGAAGCTAGCATCGAAATCATCGGAACTCTCAACCATGCGCATCCCGCGACCGCCTCCGCCTGCGCTGGCTTTAACAATCACAGGATAACCAATCTCGTCCGCAATCTGCCTCCCTTCTTTGACGCTGTTTACCACACCGTCGGAACCCGGAACCACCGGCACATCAGATGCCCGCATGGTGTCTTTGGCAAGGCTCTTATCCCCCATCAACTGGATAGTGTGCGGAGTTGGACCAATGAACGTCACATCGTGATCCTGACAGATGGTTGCGAAGTCACTATTCTCAGCCAGGAAACCGTAACCTGGGTGAATTGCATCCGCCCCGGTAACCTCGGCGGCAGCTATAATCCTGTCCGGCTTGAGATAGCTATCCCGCGAGCTCGGCGGCCCAATGCAAACGGCCTCGTCGGCAAAACGAACATGAAGTGAATCTGCGTCTGCAGTGGAGTAGACTGCAACAGTTCGCAACCCCATCTCATGGCATGTTCTAATTATTCGGAGGGCTATTTCTCCGCGATTAGCAATGAGAACCTTCTTCAATTTGAATCCAGGAGTTGGGTGTCAGGAAGCTTCAACGATGAAAAGGGTTTCATCATATTGTACCGGCTGCGCATTGTCGGTGAGGATTTGCTTAACGACCCCGTCTACCTCCGACTCAATTTCATTCATGAGCTTCATTGCTTCAATGATGCAAAGCACATCACCTTTCGCGATCCTGTCGCCTACTGAAACGAAAGGCGGTGAATCCGGCGAAGGAGCGGAGTAAAACGTCCCAACAATCGGAGCGCGAACCTCGATTTCGTTCGCTCCTCGCTGAGGTTCTTCAGGTTGCTGGGGTGCTGCGGCAGGCGCACTTGGAACCGGTGGCAACGCTGGACTAACGGCAGCCGGCTGTTGATACGTCACGACCTCCTGTTGGACGTGCTGACGGACAACCATCCGGAAACTCTCATCCTCCACCTCCACCTCAGCGACGCCGCTCTCCGAAACGATTTGCAATATTTCCCTTATTCGGTCGAGATCCATTTTCCTCCTGCTTTTATCCTGACTTAAGTAACACGAGTCACATAACTACCGTTGTCGGTGTTGACCCGGATAGTGTCTCCTTCATTTACGAACAATGGCACGTTTACTATGGCACCGGTCTCGAGTGTTGCGGGCTTCGTTGCGTTGGTGGCAGTATCGCCTTTCAGCCCTGGCTCTGTCTCCGACACTTCCAGTTCAACCGTCTTGGGCAGCTCCGTGTTCAGCGCTTCCTCCGTTTCTGCATGCACCAAAATATCAATCGACGAACCCTCCTTGATAAACTCCATGCGCTCAACCCTGTCGGCAGGCAACGAAGTCTGTTCGTAAGTCTTGGTGTTCATGAAATGCAAACCGAGATCGTCTTTGTAGAGAAACTGATAGCTCCTCCGTTCGACTCTGGCTGTTTCAACTTTTTCACCAGCCCTAAAGGTATTCTCGTTCACCCTGCCAGTTTTGACATTCTTTAGCTTTGTCCGGACAAACGCCCCGCCCTTGCCCGGCTTCACATGTTGAAACTCGACAATACTCCACAGATCCCCGTTCCAGACGATCGTCAATCCGTTTCGGAAATCACTCGTACTTGCCATTAATTGCTACCGATCATCATTATTTGGAAAACTTCGCTATCAGGCGATCAATATCTGCCTCGGACAAGGTGCCCGTGCGCGTACCTGGATGAGGGCTATTGCTTGCCAGCGGCCTTTTTATGCGTTGTGGATTCGGCAGATCCTCTTTCTGTAAAACTTCGCCCCTTCCGTTCCCGCTAGCGGTTGCGGCCGCATTTCCAGCACGTGAGCGCAGTCGATCCTCTATCTCCGATATCCACTCCGTCGAACTTCTCGTCTTTCCGCTCTTGCTTTGAACGGAAGATCTCACTGCACCCGCACCTGGATTAACCGGATTGGTTTCAAACGCCAATCGTTTAATGTTTAGCAGGTGCATTGGAGAAATGTTATCTGATGTGATCGATCCTCCAATTGTACCCGGCCCGAGAGTCATTGACGGGAAAAGTTTGTTGGTATAACCGACCGAGCCCAGCGCGCACACTGTGTTGACGACGATTCGCATTGCCGGTTTTCTTAGCGCGAAGTCCTCAATTATCCTGTCGTTCGTGCAATGGATTCCAAGCGTATGGCCGATCCCGCCAAAATTCAAAATTTGGATGCAGCGTTCACAACCAGCTTCCCAGCCATCCTCGGCGTAAAACGACAAGATTGGTGAAAGGGTCTCCATAGAAAGAGGCTCCGACTTCCCAACATCTGTCACTTCCGCGACAAGCGCACGTGCCGATTCAGGTATCGAAAAGCCAGCCGCTTTAGCAATCCAGTGAGGGCTCTTGCCAACCTGATCAACATTAAGTTTCCCGTTCGGCGCGATAAACCTTCGAAGTTTTATTGCCTCTTCCTCCGTGAGAAAGTGCGCCTGTTGCCGCTTCAACTCGTCAATGAGTTTTTGCTTAATGGGAGCGTCCGCAACAACACTTCTCTCGGTTGAGCACAGGGTTCCCCAATCAAACGAAGTTCCAAACGTTATGTCAGCCGCGGCTTTTGCCAGGTCTGCAGATCTGTCTACATAGACCGGCACATTGCCAGATCCCACCCCATATGCTGGCTTACCCTTCGAGTATGCGGCACGTACCATCGGTGTACCACCGGTCGCGAGAATGACATCAGTCTGATCATTTTCAAGCAGCGCATTTGTGCCCGCCAGAGACACCTCGCTCATGCAACCAAAAAGTCCTCGCGGTGCCCCTGCTCCGTACGCTGCTTTTGCAACGATGTCGAGCGCCGCACCGGTACAGGAGATCGCTCTCGGATGCGGGCTCAACACAATGCCGCATCTGGCCTTAGCGGAGATAATCGCTTTGTACATCGCCGTCGAAGTAGGATTTGTTGACGGAACCAGTGCTGCAACAACGCCCATGGGAACTGCTATCTCCCAAATAGATCCATCCTCTAGTTTTCGTATCACGCCGACGGTACGCATCCCGTCCATCCTTTCGAGCAATGTCGCGGTCGCGAACAGATTCTTCTGTTTCTTGGACTCAACCCTCCCAAAGCCAGTCTCCTCGAACGCATGCCGCGCCAACTTCTGCGAGGACCTTTCACCCGCCCTCGCCATGGCTTTCACAATACGGTCCACCTGCGCCTGGTCGAAGGACTTGTATTCCTTAAACGCCTGTCTGGCGGCTTCAATAAGCTGTCTGGCTTCCTGAATTGAACGGAGATCGGAGTCCATGTGCGTGACTTGAGTTCGGAAGCCTGAAGATAACCGATTCACAGGCGGATAGGCACTCAAAATGCTGGAACGATGGTGAATTTCGAGGATGATCTCGTTAATAAGTTTGGGCAGGACTACCCGTCCCCGGTCCACCACTTATCATTCAATACAATCGAAGAATGAACCGGAAAAGTACTCCAGACAGACACGGAATTCCCGGATTGTCGGCACGCAGTCGCGGAATATCCGGGATCAGCGCGACGGCGCTCGGCGCTTACCTCGCGGGAAATTTGAGCTCTCCAGACAGAGAACGTGTAACAGAAAAATTAGTAAGCAGTAACGAAGCCAGAGAAGTATTTCTGATGGCATTTCGGGCGTGGAAGGCTTCAACCGGGTGCCACTCGGCTGGCTCGACATGAGTCCCGAAATAGAAGCTTGGTCTCAAAATTTAGTCAAGAACCAAAACCGGAACCAGCGCGCACAGCGAGAATTGGAGCATTCCTCCTCCGCGGAGATAACCATTCTCGGGCGGCATAACGTTTGTATTTCGCTACCGATTGCAACTCGCGGGGCAACATAATTATATGCCAAATACTATCGCACCAAAATTTAGCAGCGGAATTGGAGCCATCGATGGCGTGTGGGGAGGCCTGTACGAAGGGGGTACGTACTTGGTGCACGGTACTGTTGCGAGCGGACGAACCGTCGTTCCTCTTCTGTTTACCCAGCGTGGCTGCGATAGCGGCGACCGGTGTCTCTTCATTTCTCCAGACAGGCCAAAGGACCTTGTCATCCAGGCTTCAGCCATTGGCTTTGATGTCCGAGCAGCGCACCACGCAGGTACGCTGAAACTCGTCCGGATCCCCGCTCTTCTGGGATACAAGGACGTAGACGACGACATCCTCGCCGAGGCACTTGCAGAACTCACAAGGACCATCAAGAAGAATCGAGCATCACGGGTTGTCATCAATCAATTTTTACCCTTTGCCCAGTTCCGCTCGCTCGATCGTTTCAGGACGGAACTGATCACCATGCTCGATGCACTGGAGTCTACCAAGTCGACCGTAATGATCGTTTTGCCAGAACCGGATACACCCGTTGCCGCGAAGGTTCTGAGTTTCCTCCGAGAACGATGCGTAGCGGCAATTAGCACCGAAAAACTTGACCGCACCGACGGCTCCGCCGAATATTTTCTGCATCTCAATCCCCAGTTCGGGCACCTGACGAAACAAGCGCGTATCGACTGGGCATTGGCCGAATCACTGGAAGCTGCCACCCCGCTTTACAACGAGGGCCTGGATATTTTTGCTGATGAGACGGTCGATATAGATGCGCCTAGCATGCAAACACCTGTTAGCTCCGACAGTCCAGAATCTCATGTGCCACCGGTTACCGGCGACGATGTTGAAAATTGGTCAATGGACGATTTCATCAAACGCATGCCATTAGACGCAGCTGAGGTCCCGACACCAAGCATTGAACCAGTACCGACGGACTGGGAAAAAGCAGTCGAGAACATAGAAGACACCACTTTTTCCGCGCAGCAACATCAACCAGACCCCATCTTTGAAAATAGCCTGGATCTGGGAAATGCCGACTTTAGTTCGGCAGATGAAGGAATCCTAGACGAGCTGTTCTTTGACTTCGAGAAAAAAGGAGAAGCCTTTTCAGAGGTCAGGACCAATGTTTACAGCCAAAGGGAGGCTTTTGAGGCGACCTTGCAGTCCTACTTTGCCAAGAAAACGTACTCAAATACACCGTTTTTGCTGGTCGCTATGCGAATGGACCGACGAAACGAAAACCAGGCGCTCGATTTCGATTTTGTGGCAGACGTCGTTTCAGCCACCATTTCCGCGGACGATGCTCTATTTATCCACGATGACCGGGAACGCCTTGTCGTCGTACTCGCAAATACGGAACCCGACGGGGCACAATCATTTTTCAGTAGGATCCGCAAGGAGTTGAGAAACGAATCTCCACACCTTGCCGAGACTCTACTCCAGACAGTATCGGCCATTGTTGTTCAAGGTGGACACCCATTCGATAACGCCAAAGAGTTCTTGTCATACGTGCTTGACAACAACTAGGGCATCGTCGCACCTGACGCGCCCAGTCCTCTTCTGGCTCCTCTCCTCCCTCGCGGTTTCAACTCTTCTTGCACCCACCCCTGTAATCGCCCAAGATGCTGGTGATACGGGACCTGCTCGGACGGCTCTCGAACAGGGTGATCCCCAGCTAGCTGTCGATCTAATAACGCAACTGCTGGTCGAGTCACCATCCGACCCAGACGCGTTTGTTATACGCGCCCTCGCCTACGAACAGCTCGGCCAATTCTCGATGGCAAAAAGAGATATCGATACTGCTTTTTCCCTGGCGCCCCAACGAGACGATATTCTCTCTGCCCGCGAAAGGATCACAGCCTTGAGGCAAAGTGACATTCAGACAGAAATTGATACCCTCACCAGGCGACTAAACGAGAATCCAGACGACCCGGAGGCAAGACTACTCCTTGCCGAGTCACTTTACTCTTCAGGTCAATTTGCGATGGCCGCGGACCACTATGGAATGTATCTCGACACCTTTGCTCCAACTACGACTATCGCACACAGGTATTTGGACGCACTGACCCGCGACACCTTCAATCACCCTAAGGGTGAGAGTGAAGCCGCAGCACTCGCAGTCTCGTTCCCTAATGATTCCCGGATCCTGGCCTTTCTCGGATTCTTTCAACAGCTCAATGGAAAGGACTCTGCAGCACTAGAGAGTTACAACAAATCTCTGGCTCTCAACCCGGGAGAAGCACTCGCAATCGCGGGATCAAGAGCCCTTAGCACCGCGGTCGGGAATTCAGAAGAGCCAGGGCAAAATCTTTCTATCTCAGAGATCCGATCCCTACAGCTATCGGATCCCAAGCTGGCATTAACAGAATTGGACAAGCTCATCGGTAATAACCCAGCTGACGAAGAGCTCCTACTCGAGTACGCAGAAATAGCGGTGACCTCCGGAGAACAGCTTTCTACAGCCGAGTTGTACATGTCGGTCCTCCTGGCAGAAAGTGAGTATAACGGAAGGGCGCTCTATCAAATGGCACGACTCAAAGCGGCTTCCGGTGAGTATGAGGAAGCAGGAAGGTACATTCGGCGCGCCCAGGCTCTTCCAGATGATTATGGGCTGGGGTTTGAAATTGACGAATTGGCACTATCCATAAGCGATAATCTGGATTCCAGGAGAGCCGAGCAGCTGTCTGCTACCTTGGAACGCGCAAGAACGTACGCCGCGAACGGCCAGTTCGAGTTAGCCGCTACACAATACGACGTATACCTTCGGGAAATGAATAGGTGGCCGGCTGATATTGTGATCGAGGCCAGCGATGTTCTTGGCGAGACTGGTAACTATCTGCTCGCGATCAGCTATCTCGAACTTGTTGAAGCGCCGCGCCCTCTGGAAGTAGATGTGCGTATTGCAGATTTCCTACTGGCGATGGGCCGACCGGAATCAGCGCTGAAAATTGCTAACTCGCTCACGGTTTCGGATAACAGCCGGGATGAAATCGATGCGCTCAGGCAGCGCATCGCAGCGGCTACCCGAACAGTTCCAGCTCCGCGACCAACGGTTACTCCAGAACCTGAGATAAAAGACACACCTCCAAATCCGCCCGTCGCAAACACGGTCAACGAACCCGCAGAACGCGAGGAGCGCACGACAAAGCCGATGGCCACTTTGGCATCAAAAACGTGGCCCACCTTCGTCATAGAGCCAGTCACCGACCTGGTAAGTGCCCAAGACGACAACACTGAGTTTACGCTCTGGTCCAGAGGTGGCTCAGCCAGGATCAGGATTGGCCAGCTATACACGGGCGGTGGCTTTGTCCGTCACTCTATCGACGACCGCGGGAAACAACCTGAACGGCTCAACACACTGTCGCAGGCATATGGTATGCTGGGGATTACCACGCTCTCCAGGGCAGACGACATCCGACTGATACTCGGAGTAAGCGATTACGAAACAGATCGACAGACAGCATTCTGGTACGGGACTTTCACGCATCACGTGCCCGGTGACGTATCAGGAACCGTTTTTGTCGAGCGAGATGAAGCTTCCTTATTGCTGCGAGCTCCACTCGCTGGCGGCGCCGATCTTGTGCGCAGTCGGGCTGGTCTGAGAGTTTACTCCGCCGCACCCTACGGCCCCATCAGATACGATATTTCTGCCTCACTTGGTAAGGTTAAAAGAGAGCCCGCACCGGAGGAAGAGGAGAATGCAAACGATGTTGCTCATGTGAGCCTAGAACTTGGAACAGCCGTCTCGAACAACG
This sequence comes from Rhodothermales bacterium, assembly GCA_965224105.1. Lineage (GTDB taxonomy): Bacteria > Bacteroidota > Rhodothermia > Rhodothermales > JABDKH01 > CBDCYH01. Next base: position 772,016 of record CBDCYH010000002.1, read on the forward strand.
TCTACTTCGGTGGTGGCTATTATCAATTGGACTTCAAGCGAGAAGACCCGCGTTATTACTCCCCGTCATTCTTCCGTGCATATGAGGGTTGGTTGGAGTATGCATTGCTCCGAGACGAATCCTCTGTAACCGCACGTGCATCAATTGGCAATGCAATTGACGGAAATCTGTCCTGGGTACCCTCCTTTTCTCTTCAAGCATCTCGAAAACTGGGGATTTCATCCGAAATCGGCTTCCACGGTTTTTGGGGAACGGATATCCGAAAAAGCCAGATAATCGCTGATCCAGAGGGTTTCGAAACGAAGGTCCTCGGAATCGGACTCTTCGTGCGCTACGCGATCTAGCGGCCAGCGAACTAGACGAACGGTCGCTCACCGCCAAGCAGACCCATCAGATCGCGCACTCCAAGCGGTCCACCGTGATAGAGAAATGGCTCACCGAACGTGAATCCCCTGGGATATCCGTATGTTCGGGCTCGAGATTCAACCCACTTGAGGAATTCAGGATTCGACACGTACGTGTGCTCCTCCGCACTTTCGTCCTCGTAGGTCTCATTATAAAACTGCGAGCGGTAGCACAAAAGAGCTTCCATTCTCAATTCCCAAACATCGCTTACATCGACTACAAGATCCGGTTCAAAGCTTACTGATTGCATGTAATGCAGGATGTGCTGCGGCCTCCAGGGATCCTGGTTAACGCCTTCTGGGCCAACTGTCTTAAGCTTGGCAAGGCCTGCGAAGAAAGATGCCGACACTGCGAGAGCCGAAGCAGCACAATGATCGGGGTGCCGGCAGACGGGAGCGTTTGCTAGAACTACGTTGGGCTGAAACTGTCTGATGACACGCACGAGAGCAGTCTGCGACGCAATGTCGTTCGTTATCCCCCCATCAGGCAAACCAAGGTTTTCTCTACAGGAGAGACCGAGTACCTTCGCTGCTGCAGCGCTTTCCTCAGCACGCAATTCCGCCGACCCACGCGAACCCAGTTCGCCGCGGCTGCAGTCGACGATCCCGACAGCATAGCCTTGCTTAACAAGACTTACAACGGTCCCGCCAGCGCACAGCTCAACATCGTCGGGATGCGCAGCGATGGCCAGTACATCAAGTTTCATAAGCTACTTCACAACCAGGTTTACGATCTTCCCAGGTACGTAAATTTCCCGCACGGATTCTTTTCCCTCCAGGAATTTCGCAACGTTTGCGTTGGCTTTAGCGGTTTGCAACACACTCTCCTTGGAAGCATCAAGTCCGATCTCAATTTTTCCCCGCACCTTACCATTAACCTGAACGGCTATCGTCGATGTTTCATCCTGAAGCAGCTCTGGGTCTGCTTTTGGCCACGTGGCTTCCGCAACAGACGAGCTATTACCCAGCCTACTCCATAACTCCTCTGCGATGTGTGGCGCGGTAGGGGCCAGAAGTTTAACAAAGGTTTCAGCAATTTCTCTCGGAACAGACTGTTCAACCACCAAGGTCGAGTTAAACTCTATGAGGGCCGCGATAGAAGTATTGAAACTAAGCCGGTCCAGATCAGACGAAACCCGATCTATCGTTTTGTGTAGCGCACGTAACTGGGCATCTCCCGGGGGTGCGTCACTGATCTTGAGGTTTCCTGAATCCTCATCCACGTAATTCCGCCAGACTCGGTTCAGAAATCTGTGAACACCAACTATATCGCGGGTATTCCACGGCTTCGAGCTTTCGAGCGGACCCAGATACATCTCGTACAACCGCAAAGTGTCGCAACCATAGCGTTCGCAAATCTCGTCAGGGCTAATAGCATTCTTCAGCGACTTGCCCATTTTTCCATAGCTCTGTTCAACTGGCTGACCTTTGTGGAAGTATTCACGACCGGGTTGATCTTGCACATCATGTGCAGGAGAAGATTCCTGATCGATGACTTCATCCGCAGGTACATAAACGCCCCGATCATCTGTGTATGCGTACGCCTGGATGTAGCCCTGGTTGAAAAGTTTGCCGAAAGGCTCCGGGCCACTCACAAATCCGAGATCAAACAAAAGCTTGTGCCAGAAACGCGCATACAGCAAGTGCAGTACCGCGTGTTCAACACCTCCGACGTAAAGATCGACGCCATTATCCGACATCCAGTACGCTTCCAGTTCCGGGTCAACAAGAAGATCGTCGTTATCTGGATCGATGAACCGGAGATAGTACCAACACGATCCGGCCCAATTCGGCATCGTATTTAACTCGCGCGTGTACTCGATGCCGTCGATGGTAACGAATTTCCAGCTGTCATCAGCCCTTCCAAGCGGAGGTGCGGGTGGGGCATCCGGGTCCTCAGATGCATTCGGTTTGAAGTCGTCCATCTTCGGAAGAACAACCGGCAACTTGTCTGCGTCCACAACCCTAAGCTCGCCGTTTGGCCCATGTAAAATTGGGAACGGCTCCCCCCAGTAACGTTGCCGACTGAAGAGCCAGTCTCTCAACTTGTACTGCACCTTGGAAGCTCCCAGATTGCCCTCTGCTAGCCATGCAGTAATTCGGGCCTTCGCTTTTTCGGTTGATAACCCATTGAGCGAGACCGAATCATTTTGGGAATTGACCGCGACACCATATCCGGAAAAAGCCGCCGAGCAACTATTGGGATCAGCAAGGTAGTCGTCAAGGCTTTTACCCTCGTCCCGCAACCACTCGTCCGAGGGTTTGACTACCGGTTGAATTTCCAGATCGAACTGGCGCGCAAACTCACAATCACGTTGGTCGTGTGCAGGAACAGCCATTATTGCCCCAGTCCCATAACCCATGAGAACGTAGTCCGACACCCAAACCGGAATCTCTCGGCCCGACACGGGATTAATCGCAAACCCTCCGGTAAAAACGCCCGTCTTGGTTTTTACATCTGCAATCCTATCCATATCGCTTCTCTGTGCAGATGCTTCGACGTACGACTGGACAGAATCCAACCGATCCTGAGATGTGAGAGCCGCAACAAACGGATGTTCCGGCGCCAAGACCATATACGTAGCACCGAATAGGGTATCCGGCCTGGTTGTAAACACTTCAATGGGCCCAGCAACAGACTCGAACAAAACTGTCGCACCAATACTTTTTCCGATCCAGTTCCGCTGCATCATCTTTACCGGCTCGGGCCAATCAACCTTGCCAAGGTCTTCCTCCAAACGATCCGCGAAAGCTGTTATTCGAAGCATCCATTGTTTGAGGGGTCGACGGAAAACTGGAAACCCACCGCGTTCGCTTTTTCCTTCAGCAGTTACTTCCTCGTTTGCCAGCACAGTACCTAATCCCGGGCACCAGTTCACAGGCACCTCATCCAGGTAGGCCAAACGTAAAGTCGACAGCGCCGCCTCCTTGTTTGATGAGGATTCCGCGCTCCATTTAATCGAATCTGCTTGCGGTTTTTTCGTGAGTTGGCCTTCCGGTGTAATAAACACCTGATCCAATTCCAGCCTGCGCACTAACGAAGAAATGGGGCGGGCACGATCTTCAGACTCGTCATAATAACTTTCGTAGAGTTGCAGGAAGATCCACTGTGTCCAGCGATAGTACTTCTCGTCAGTAGTTGCAAAAGATCGATCCCAATCGTACCCAAGCCCGAGACGCTTCAGTTGCCGGACCATGTTGGAGATATTTTTCTCGGTCGTGACTCTCGGGTGGATTCCGTACTCGACAGCGTATTGCTCTGCAGGGAGGCCGAACGCATCAAATCCCATCGGATGTAGCACATTGTAACCCTGCATCCGCTTGTACCGCCCAACGATATCAGTAGCGATGTAACCCAACGGATGACCAACATGAAGTCCGACGCCAGAGGGATACGGAAACATGTCTAGCACATAATACTTTGGTCGGCTACGGTCAACTGTCGACGCGGTGCGGAAGGTCTTGTTTTCCTCCCAATACCGCTGCCAACGTCGTTCAATTGCCTGATAGTCGTAGGTGTGCATGAGACGGTCGATGAATTCTTGATTCCGAGTGGATGAGATCGCGTGGTGGATCGCTGTTATCTCATCAACTTCTAAGTTCGCGCGGCCTTCTAATTCGGATCATCAACCCAAGGAAGACGAGCATCGCAGCCTGGGCCATCGCCGCACTTGTGGAACCACCGCAAGACGGACTCTCGGATCCATCCTCCTCAACCAGGTCGAGTGCATCAAAAGCGACAAGATCATCCGTGGCCTGGGATAATAAATTTGTTCGGGTGCAGATGGATGTCCAAAGCTCACCATCAACTTCGTAGGCATAAACGAGGTATGACCGTCCCTGCTCGAAATTGAAACCACAGCTCGCACCGTCCGAACTTGTCATGATGGAGATAGCGGTGACATTCGCCCCGCGGAAATGACGAGTTACAGTAAAGTCGGCTTTCTTGGCAGCGGCCCCAAAATTGCCAACCGCATCAACCTCACCTGCAAACACTGCATCGTAGGCTGGCAATGCGGCGAGCGGAGCCGGAGGAGCCACACACGAACATTGCGACGCGGGCAGAGTCGAACCGACCGAGACCAGCCAAACGAAAGAAATTACGACGAGAATTTTCATCACTGAGCATCAGAGGAATGGCGAAAGATACGACTTTAGCGCCTGAATTTTACCCTACATGAACTACAAGAATCTACTGGCTGCTGCAAAGACAGTCGCGGTTGTTGGCTGCTCGCCAAACCCTGCTCGCACCAGCCATCGAATCGCACGGTACCTGGACGAGGCTGGATACGATGTTATCCCAGTGAATCCGAACAGCGATGTTATTCTGCAAAAGAAATCCTATCCAAGTTTGTCCGAGATCCCAGAAAAAATCGAGGTCGATATAGTCAATATCTTTCGTCGACCGAAGTATACCGCGGATATTGTTCGAGAGGCTATTGCCCGAGGAGGGAAACCTGTGATTTGGACACAACTCGGCGTGAGTAGCCCGGAAGCCAGGCAACTAGCAGAGGAAAACGATCTACAATACGTCCATAATAGATGCATAATGGTGGAACACATTCGGTGACGGTGCAACAACGCAGCCGCACAAACGTCTCATCATTTACCCGAAGAAACCTCAACAGATTGATGAAACAGCTTTTCCTCCCGGTTGCCGCCGTCCTAATCATACTCGGTGTTTTCACTGCAGCCCGATTTGGTTCTGATACTGATGCTAAAAGTTCTGATGAGAAAGCGATTGAAGCCGCAGTAATGGATTATGTCGAAGCTCTATACAAGGCATCTCCCGAGAGAATTGGTCAAAGCGTTGACACTACGCTAAGAAAAATCGGGTTCTACAAACCCGGTCCTGACAAGGATTTTGCTGAGCGCCTCGAAATGACGTACGATCAGCTTGAGGATCTGTCGTCGAGATGGAACGCCGAGGGCCAACAGGATCTGACGGATGCACCCAAAGAAATCGTTGTCCTGGATCATCTGGACAAAACCGCGAGCGCAAAACTTGTTGCGGCCTGGGGTATCGACTACTTCCATCTAGCGAAAGTGGATGACACGTGGAAGATTTTCAATGTCATTTGGCAGAGCCATCCCGAACAAGAGCAGTAGGTAAGATCTACCCAACCAGGGCACGCGCAAGTTCGTCGACATCCTCATCACCTAGCTCGGGACTGAAAACCCTAACGCGATCGACTATTTCGGCCGTGCCCAGGTAGGGTTCGGCGCAACCCGGGTGGATATATCCGCTCGGGTTAAAGCGACCGTCCTCATAGTAGACGAGAGATATCCGCAGGCTGCCCTTCTCGATTGATTCTTTGCAATGACGGCATTTTGCCCTGCCTGAACTTGCCCGTTCCGCACCGTTCACTCGTGATAGACGCTTGTGGGTTACGCCAGCGGTCGCCAACACATCCAGTCTCTCACGCTCGTCAGAATCAATCGTCCTTGAAAAGTTTTCGATCGTCTCTAGCCAGGTATCCGGTCGTTTGAGTGCAGCACATTCCAGATGAAACCAATGGGTCATGTCCTGCTTGTCAGAGAAAGGGTTAGGCAAACGCTCGCCCAGTCGCATCACATCCTTCTCAATTTTTTGACCGCACCCCCTGCACTTCGATCGGCCGCTGCTGGCAGGTTCAATCGTGTGTTTGGTCATGTTCCATCAGAGTTTTGAATCGGTCTATTTCAACGCCCAGTCGTTCCCGAAGCAGTTCGATTTTCGCATCGTCTGTCCTAGTTACATCCACGACAGCCTGAAAGTACCAAAGCTGATCGTCGGGGCCAGCACTCAAAGCGGTAGTCGTTGCAGATCCTGAAAATACCGGCACCGAGTGGAGCAGCGACTGATTCATCGTCCAAAGGTTGTGAATCTTGTCCGCAAGACTAATTGCCTTTGCATTGTTACTTCCATTCTCGAGAGATGCAAGGTAATTCTTCTTGCGGTCCTTCCATGCTAGCCAATGGCCATTCTGATCCTTCTTTATTTCCGAAACCGTTCCAACCAAATCCGCCACCTCGTCCCCAAACGCGTTTCGAACTGCATCCAGAGTTAGCCGATCTCCATATCTGTTTTCATCCTCAACTGCGTCGTGCAGAAATGCAGCAGCGACAGTTTCCTCAGAAAAGTCCATTCGCGCCAGCATCAGTGCAACAGCCGTTACGTGTGCAAACGTCGGCACCTTCGCCACTCCATCGGCCTCTACAGCGCGCCACGAAGATTTGCGATACGTACCCTCATGCCACTGGCTTGCGAATTCGATCGCTGCATCAAGCAAAGGGGAAAAAATACTCTCGCTCATAAACGCAATAAGAAATGCTTGTCGGCACGATCGTTCTCATCATCCAAAATCGTATCGACTAACCCCAAACCATACTTCGCTAGAAGAAAGACAAACGGGAAGGTTCTCTCTTGCAATTTCCCATCAGGAAGAAGAAACTTGCCCGAACGCCTTAGTCTATCCTGCCGTTGTTTGTCCCGACGCTTCAATGCCCGAACAAGACGTTTTTCATACCTGCCCAGAATTTTTTCAATCAGTGCCAGACTACTCCTCGTGCTTCGTTTCAACGTCAACTCAATCGGGGTAACCTCGCTCTCGATCGATCCCATGCCGGACGCGAGAGCCTCCCTCAACGACTCAAGTTTGTGGCTCCACTCGCCAGGCATAGACGCCACGGCAAGATCCGCCAGAGTCTTGTCGATCTCGGCAAGTTCGGAGAGCCCGATCCCTTGCGAATCGAGAAACTCCATCTGCCGGTTCGATGCGAGTGTATAACTTTCTCTCGGTGCAATTACGGGCATCGGCACTCCAAGCTGTTGGTAGACAGGTGCAAGTTGTGCGAAGTAGGCTATTTCTCCAGGCCCGGCAACATAACCGAGCGTCGGCAAGATACTATCCTGCATTAATGGCCGAAGGACAACGTTCGGGCTCACCGACTCCGGATTTTCCCGGAGCTCTATACCAAATTCAGTCTGTGTGAGTACCCGGTCGGCCATCGCAATTTCGCCAGAGTCCGTAGTTCGAATTGGGGACCGCTCTTCATCGGACAGGAAGAACAAATTGGTGCCGCGGGGTTGCAACTGACCATGAAAACCAGCGGCGATCAAAGCTGCGGTTTGTGTTTCGACAGATGCGTTAATTGATGCATGCTCTTCATAACCCTTAACAAGGGTGGCCGAACCAAGACGCTTGATTCCTGGATCATCAGCCGAAATAAGAACCATCCCCGTGCCCGCCATCACATGCGTGAGCAGCCTTGCGAAACAATCCGACAGCGTGTCGCCGTCAACATAAGTTGCTTCAAGTATGTCGTTAACCAGCTCTGATCCGACAAGCCCATCCGTTGCCGTTACAAACTCACTTCTGAGATCGCTGTAGTCAAACCTCATCCGCCCCACCGGTGCGTTCGCGGGATACGCGACCGGGAGTTCTATCGAGAAGAGCTGATCCTTCTCCGGCACGGTTATCGACTTTACCTCACCGAAGTCGTGATCCTCATCGGCTAGCCAAAAGACAGGGATTACCGGGGTGTTGAGCTCTTCCCCCCATCGCCTCGCGATCTTCACGGCGCTGAGCGCCTTGTACAACGTGTACGCCGGGCCACCAAACAATCCCACTTGCTGGCCTGTTACGACTGCAAAACTTCCACTCCGTCCAAGGTGGTTAACGTTCTGCAGGACAAGTCCGTCGCCGCCCCAGCGCTCGTTCTGCGCCGTTAGAATTTGAGCAAGTGCAGGCCTATCCCTATCGATCGCTTGCACCTTGGAAGCCAACGCCTGCAGTTTCTCCAACACGGGAAAAGGCGGCTGAACGAAAAATCGAGACAGCGGATCAGGCTGACTGCAGTATGACCGAATCAAATTCGAGAAACCAGGGACTTCTCGGAATTCAAGACTTGTTTTGTTCAGGGTATCGGTCGCGGACACTTGTTCGAATGGTCGAGACCTAAGCTAAGAAAGATGACCTGCGGGACCTAGTTGAATTCGCCTTTCAGTCTCTGGATGTCATCTCGCAGTTTAGCAGCCTTTTCGTAATCCTCCTCATTTATCGCCTTATCTAGCTGCTCTTCCAGCTGCTCCAGTTCCGTACGAGGCGCTTCTTCTTCGACAACATCATCCCGTTCCACCACCTCGGCGCTGGCAATCGTTTCATCATCGGAAAGAATACCTGCCTCTTCGAGAACCGGCGGGGCAACATAGATGGGCGCATCGACACGAACAGACAATGCAACGGCATCGCTCGGACGGGCGTCGAGGTGGCCTTCCTCGCCCTCAAAAATATATCTGATCTTGGCAAAGAAAGTCCCCTCTCGCAGTTCATCAATCACCACATCCAGGACCTCGGCTCCGATGACATCGAAAAGGTCACGGAGTAGGTCGTGGGTCATTGGTCGTGGGGGCTGAATCTTCTCCAGCTCCAGTGCAATGGCCTGCGCCTCAAACGCGCCAATGATAATGGGGAGTCTTCGCTTTCCCTCTATCTCACCGAGGACGAGCGCATATGCCCCACCGGAGGACGGACTCGTCGAAAGACCAATAATGTCGACCTGAATAAACTCCATATGCGAATGGCTTGGGGGTATCTCGAATCTATCGACCTATTTTCTAATGCCTCAACGGTTCGAGCGCACGATCCTTGTCAACGCCCGCAAGAATCTTCGGTTCTCATCCGCCGATCCAACAGAAACTCTAAGATAATCCTGAATCTCGGGATAAGCGTTCATTTTTCGAATCAGAATCCCCTGGCGCGTTAAGTCCCGAAAGAGAGCGTCGGCTGGCATCTCGGTTTTGAAGAGGAAAAAATTGGTTGCCGAGGGTACGACCTCCACTCCGTCAATTCTCGTGACATCGTGCTGAAGGGAACTACACATAGTCTTCATTGCCACCACCCTTTCACCAATCCAGTCTTCATTCTCCAGCATGACCAAAGCCGCGGCCTCGGAAAAGATATTGACCATGAACGGGAGCCGTGCCTTCCTCAATTGTGTAACCAATTCAGCGGATCCAATCAGGTAGCCTATTCGAACCCCGGCCAGCGCCGCTGCTTTCGAAAACGTCCGCAACACTGCGACATTAGGATTACTGAGCGCAAGGTCCAGCATGGACTTTGTCTTACCGAATTCCGAATAGGCCTCGTCAATGAGAACAACCCCGCTGGCCGCGTCGACTACACGCCTTATGTCGTCCATCGACATCTCCCGTCCCGTAGGATTGTTCGGCGTAGTAATGACGGTGAGCTTTGGCTTATATTTTTCCAGGGCATCTATTATTCCGTCGGCGTCAAAATCGAAATGTGACCCGACGTGCGGTACGAGTGTTGCTGCTCCCGAACATATCCTGGCTAACTTTTCGTAAAGGAAAAACATCGGTGTAGGCAGAACCATGTGGTCCCCCGAGCCAACCGTTGCGGAGACCACGGTGTGCGCAATATCGTTCGAGCCATTGCCAACAAGTACGCACTCCGACGGAATCCCTCTAGCTTGACCAATGGCGGTTTGCAAACGTTTGCAGTGCGCGGAGGGATATCGATTCCATGGCGCCGACAAGACCCGCTCGACAATTCGTTCTTTCAAGAATTGCGGGACATCGAACGGGCTTTCGTTTTGATTCAGCTTCGATGAGGCATCTTCCCCTGTCGCGACATCATAGATTCCTAATTTTGCGACAGCATCCCGGACCAAGTTGGACATGTTACCTCGTTTTGTGTAATAGCATCGTGCCGTCAGAGAGTTGTCAGCGTTCTGCCACGCCCGCGAGCTGGACGCAAAATAAAAGCCCCGGCACGAATTGCACCAGGGCCTAGGTAATTGTCACACAAAATTGTCAGGTGGGCTCATCTGTACTACTCACAGGTTCCGGCAGGTCGGGCAGTCCGCGGAAATCGAAATCGGGTAGGCACTCCGTCTTGATATGTCGCACAACTTCGTGCATAGCCGAAACGAATTTTCCGAAATCCTCTTTGTAGAGGAAAATCTTGTGCTTTTCGTAATGCGACTCGTCCACCCGCTTACTCTCGGTTATGGTGATGAAGTAGTCTTCACCCGAGCGTGTCGACTTAACGTCGAAGAAGTAAGTCCGCTTTCCCGCGGGAACTCGTTTGGAATAAACCTCATCTCGATATCGACCACCTCGCGAAGAAGAACTCTCTCCGCCTGAACCCATCGGTTCAACGGAGTCGCTGTCATCATATATCATTGCATAGCCGTCCAAAGCTGGAACAAACGGAACCGAGCATGCCGCATTTCGAAAGGGCTAAACTCCTTTCAAATATGGTTTTCTACCCACAATATGCGAACGGATATTGGAAAATACCAATATTGCCCCCCTTGAGGTCTATTCAGGCTTGATCTCGCGTATTTCCGCTGGTTTTTGTGGTATCAATCTTATTGGCTGAAGCACTGGGTTGGTCAGTACCGTTTGCAATCTGGCTGCCCACCGGCCTCCGTCCTTTCTACCAATTGATCGCAACGCTGCCAGAATCTGGTTAGCTCGGTCTGGCTGTCCAAGACCGAGCTGGCAAATCGCGAGATCATAGAGAGCAGGCTGATACTCCGAATCGAACTCAAGAACGGCCATGTATAACGCAGCGGCCTCTTCGAAGCGCCTTTGCGCGAGAAGAGTCCGAGCTTGACCAAAAATTGCGAGCTGAGGATATCCGCCTGACTCCTCGGTTTGAACATATCGCCGAAGCGCTCCATCGTAGTCGCCCGAGACGAGATTTTCCGAAGCAAGGAGATAAGCAGCGAGGAAATGCTGCCGGTCTAGCTCAAGGGCCGATTCATACGAACGCTGGGCTTGTGCACGCCTCCCAATCGCTCTGTACAAATTGCCTCGAACAAAAAGAACATCGGAATTCGGTCGACGGGAAGAGGACTCAGCAAATTGTCGAAAGTCACGACTAAAATTCTGAAATCCCACACCCGTTTGGAGCGTGCTTAACAACCGCATAGCCTGCACCGATGGTCGGGACGAGAAAGCATCCTCTCTGAACGCCTTCCGCAGTGTTCGAGGCCTGACAGCCCTGCGGTACATTTCCATCGCGGTATCAGGCGTCGTCGAAATGCATACCTCCTCACGGAAAACATCTCGCGCTGATGCTGGAACCGTTCCAGCTGATACGATACCCAGCACCTCACCATCAAGCGACACGAGCGGTCCGCCGCTGTCGCCCGGACGGATGGGATTGCTGCTCGTATAAATCGGTGTCCCACCAAGACGGGTAGGACCAGAAAGGACCCCAACCGTTAGGGATCGACTTGCCCCGGGAAAACCGAGGGTGAAAACGGGCTCGTCACCAAACTCCCGGTTTGCCATCGGCAAAGGAGTCATGCGCTCTCGTTGTACATGGACGGAGTCGATATGCAAGACAGCAATATCTGACTTCGGATCTAGTGCCCAGACCCTCTTCGTCCTAATCCGCTTACCGGATGGAAGTGTGACCTCAACATGACGGGCGTCTACCACGACGTGGAGGCTGGTGAGTAAAGCGTCGTTGGCAACCAGCGTCGCTGTGCCCATTCGCTTGACTTCAGCGTATCCTGAGCCATGCCTTATTTTGACGATCGCTTCAATTTTAGCAACCGACGGGGCGAGGCGGTGCAACGCAGGTTGATGCTCATAAATAAGCACCCGGGGTGGATCTGTGGTGCTGATCCTGCCAAACTCTCTCGCTGGAATCCGAAGCCTGGGCAGCCTGATCATCCCCGGCTGTCCGTGCTTGAGCGACCACTCGACCAATACCTCGATGACCCTTTGACTGTTGATGCGGTGAACCGAAACCGTAAGGCCGGGCGGTCCGACCTGCTCCCAAGAGTCCAAGGCCAAAAGCATTTCTGACTCAACAACCGAAATAACTTCATCAATGGTTGTCTCGTCTGACGGCGTGATTAGCAGGCTGGACGAAAATCGGACAGTTTCGCCAGCCGTATACGCGGACTTGTTCGTTGCGTAGAACTGCTGGACAAGCCAGTCTGCTTCGACAGAGGCACGAGCAAGCCATGGCAACATCGCGCACAACAGAATTGCGATGACACCTACCCAGCTACCAGATTTACGGGACGTTCGTAACAATTACCTGCAGTAACTCCTTCAGCTTACCTTTCACCATATTTCCAACCGCAACAACCTCCTGGTGATCCAGGGGGGACGGGGAAAGGCCCGCAGCGAAATTCGTTATTGTACTGATTCCAAGGACTTTCATCCCCAGATAGCGCGCCTGAATCACCTCCGGCACCGTGCTCATTCCAACCGCATCTGCGCCCATAATACGAAAGGCTGCAATCTCCGCTTTTGTCTCGTAAGAGGGTCCTGATGTCCACAGGTACGTCCCCCGCTCCAGGCCAATCGCCACCTCGCGCGCCAAATCCTCAACCTGCTCCCGCCACTCCTTATCATACGGATTGCTCATGTCGGGAAATCGGGGACCACCATCGTCATTGGGACCTACAAGCGGATTGGCACTGGTAAAGTTGATGTGATCCTCTATCAGCATGAGAGTGCCGGGAGAAAAGTCCGGATTCGCACCGCCAGCAGCATTCGTCACGATCAACCGGTTAACTCCAAGTGCTTTTAACAATCTTACCGGAAAGGTAACCTGGCGGGGAGTTATACCTTCGTAGAGATGCACTCTTCCACTAACAACGAGGATGCTTCGCCCTCCCACCTCTCCGAACACGAGCTGCCCTGCATGCCCCTCCACAGTCGAGCGTGGGTAATCTGGTAGGTCCGTCGTACTGAATGCACTCCGGTTATGAAGTTCATCCGCAAAAGCACCGAGCCCAGATCCAAGAATCAGCCCAATACCAGGGCGCCTGTCTTCTGCGGCGCGAATTATTTCTGCCGCCGCGTTCACGTCAGCAAGTCGCTCGGTCATTTATTAAGATCTTCTCTGATGACGATTCCGATTAGGACCCGTTGATGTGGCAAAACGGAGTGGAGCTTGACCCAAATATACGCCTCACTCAATTCAACCCTTATCATGATTCTCACTAACGACTCGGTAGGCCGCATCACAAATCTGAAACGAATAGCCCCGCCTACTCAGGAATGCAACAGCCTTGTTTTTCCGTCTCCGGATATCCTTATCCCGCAAATAACTCGGATACTTCTTCTCCAGACAGCCAATTGCTTTTACTAACTGGGCGTCCTCGTCAGGCAAAGTCCTCAAAGCGGCGTCAATAATGTCATGCCCTACTCCCTTCTTTATCAACTCTGACCTCAACCGCCTGGGGCCATGGCCCTTTGTCCGGAATCGGGAAACCACAAATTCGGATGCATACATTTCATCGTCGAGATAGCCATACTCTTTTAGATACGCAAGAGCGTGTTGTATCGCCTCAGCAGAATAGTCGAGACTACGGAGTTTTCTGAGCACCTCCGCACACGTTCGCGGCCGGTGCCCTACGAAGTGTATCGACCTTGCCGTTGCTCTCCGGCGTTCGTCTTTGGCAACGATTCCGGCTGATTCCTCATCAGTAAGAACCCTGCCCTTATACAATCCGAATTCAAGCAGCGTATCGACGGAGATCCCAAAAGCAAACTCTCCATCGACAAAAATCGAGACACGGTCTTTTGGTTTGCGCTGTTTGACTATCGACGATATTTCACCAGCCCTGGTCGTATTCAATACCATTGCACCTGAGCGACGGCAAGGCTCGCGAGGCCTATCACCATGGTGATCTTGATCAAACTACTCCCAAGTCGGTATCGTTGACGATCCGTCGCTGAAACCGCCGTCCACGCCGCTACAAGTGCCAGTATGCCGCATGCGACAGTACCCAGAAGGTAGACACCATTAAAATCGAAAGACCAATACGGTAGCGGGAGCAGGGCGACGATGACCAAGCACAAGAGGAGAACTAGTCTACCTGCAAAACCCGAGCCGTACTTAATAGGAATGGTGACGGAGCCGCTCGACCTATCACCACCCTCATCTTCCATGTCCTTAATTATTTCCCTGGCCAATGTTGTAAGGAACGCGAACACAATTCCACAGACGACCGCCGTCGTGATGCCAAATTCGATAGCTCCGTAAAAAATGACCAGCGAAACAACCAGGGCCACCAACAGATTGCCATACACAGATTTTCTCTTTACCGATGCGCTGTAAGCGAACATCAGCCAACTAACCAACAGAGCTACCGCACCATGGTATATCGATAACATGAACGAAAGAAAAACCCCAAGGGTGGTTAGTAGTAACCATGCAACCAGACCTGTGTCCCGCGATAATCGACCCGAGGCAAGCGGTCTGTCCGGTCTGTTTACTCGGTCGACGTTGATATCAAAGTGATCGTTGATGGCGTTTGCTGCTCCTCCCAGGCAAAATGCAGCCCCACATGCGGTCCACATCCAGGTACGATCACCCAGAATTAGTAGTGGATCCGCCACAGAAAGAATCCCGCCAACGACTGTCCCGGCAGCCATTACGAGGCAGTTTAGGGGTCGAATCAATTTGAGAAGTGCAAAAGCTTTCATTCATTCGCTCACTTTGGCAAGCAGCAGAAGTGACAATCCGAAAGGAAGGTTGTACCTGGGAAGGATACGTCGTTCCGTCCGAAAAATTCTGGAAAGGAGTTGGTTCGTTCCTGTTCGCGGCAAATCCAGGGCTCCTTTAGATCCGCGACCGATCAGCCTTGCCACAACAGCAGCTGGAAAAAGAAAACTGTTGAAATAGGTTAGCCGCAAAACTTCTATCCGATCATCGCTGAAGGTCTTTGCCAAAGATTTTCGACTGTACCGTCGGTGATGTCCGTTAATTTCATCGTGCCCACTCCAAAGCCATTGATGCGCGGGCACCGAAACCAAAATGTGTCCGCCAGGCTTGGTTAATTCTACCATACGGGAAACACTGCTGTTATCATCTGCGACGTGTTCGATAACGTCCAGAGCCACCACTATGTCAAAATTTTTCTGCTGATGAGGGATATGGTCGGGGAGATAGCCTTCATACACGGGACAGACTTTTCTGCCGGCGGCAATCTGCCGGGCCGTGGGATCCGGTTCAATTGCAACAACGTCGCCATACTGCGAAAGCATTGAGAGATTCCCGCCGGACCCGCAACCAATCTCGAGGATCTGTGCCTTATCCACCGGTTGCAGGTCACAAAGAAGTTGTTCAACTATTGCGCGCCGACCTACGTACCACCAATGCGAATCCTCGATCTCCGCAATTTTCAGAACAAGCTCTTTGTCCACTAGCTCCGGTCCACTTCGAACTTGTTCTCGTCCAGATTTTTCCTCACCGTTGAGGGATCGAAGACGCGTCCGTTCATGGCGATGTAGACCCCACGCGCCAGTGTTTGTACGGCGGCCAACGCAAAACCGATATTAAACTCTGCATCGGTCACCCGGAATTGCGCAGGTGTAAGCGATCCAACTAAGACGACAGTCTTATCCTCGAGGTGTCCAAGTGCTCGCGCCGTTTCGACCATAGTATCTGTTCCATGGGTGATGATAATCTTGTCGACCTCGGAAGCAAGGACGCGAGCACAAATAATGTCTCGATCTTCATCTGTAAGATCCAGGCTGTCCTTCCGAAAGACTGTCTCGCTTGAGACAACAACATCTGCTCTCACGTTTCGCAGAATCTCGACGATTTGAGGTTCGCCAACCTGATATTTACTCTTGGCGTCAAAATAGATTTTGTCTATCGTCCCGCCTGTAGTCAGGATATGGATTCGAGGTCCCACGCTAGGCTACCCTTTCTGAAATTCCAGATAAGATATTCCAAACGGCCACTGCCGCAAGTTTGGCTGTCCGACCGTCTACATCATATTGTGGGTTGAGCTCACAGATGTCAACCGAGGACACCGCCGGAGATCGCCCTGCTTCAAAGGCGAGCTCAAGGAATTCCCGGGACCCTAGCCCACCAACCGATTTTGCACTAACTCCCGGCGCGTACGCACAATCTACCACATCAAGATCAAAGGAAACCATGATCGGCCCCGCACTAGCCGCACCGGTCACAAGGGCTTTATATGCCCCAACCTTGCCTTCGCCCATCCAGTGTAACTCTACTCCTTGCTCATTCGCGTACGCAACATGACTAGTCGCATTGCTACACCGTTGCAAACCGGCTGCTGTGTAAGTCACATCCAACTGGTCGTTCTCAAGCGCAGAGCGGAACGACGATCCAGAGTGATTCAAACCCTGCACCTTTTCCCGGACGTCCAGATGTGCATCAAAATTGACAATGGAGACTTTCTTCTTACTGATGTAACCCAGACAATGACCGTAGGCGGTTTCATGGCCTCCACCGAGGATGATGGGGATTGTTCCAGCGTCGATCAGTGCCGTGACAATACTCCCGAGTCGCTCCAAATCCTCCTCGAGATTTGCGGTCACTTCAACATTCCCGAGGTCTGTTGTCCTGGACAACAAATCACCAAACGATTGGTTGTGCCGTGAATCGGGAGTCAATCGGTATAGTACTTCGCGAATTGCATCCGGACCGGCGGCAGCCCCCGGGCGACCACCGTTGATCTGCACACCGCGGTCGGTTGGGAATCCCAACAAGGCCACCAGAGGAGATTCCGTTTGGGGCGCAGTGAGCCAATCGCCAAGTCTCGGATCACCCGGCCTTGCTGTAAATGATTCAGCTCGATATGGACGCAAGCCAGTCAATTAGCCACCAATTCCCCGCCGATAAAAACTGACCGAACCGCATTGGGGATAAAGTGATAAATCCAATGATTGATGCTGGGGGAATCCAGCACAACAAAGTCCGCCATTTTTCCTTCCTCCAAAGATCCGATCTCCTGCTCCATGCGAATCGCCATCGCCGCATTTATCGTCACGGCTTTGAGTGCTTCTTCCGGAGTCATTCTGCTCTGGGTACAAGCAAGAGTCATTGCCAGCGGGAGGTGAAAACTAGGAGCGCTGCCAGGATTAAAATCGGTGGCGATGGCAACCCGTACACCCCTGCGGATCCACTGCGATGCATCGATGTGCTGATTGCGCAAGTAAGTGGTGGCCAGCGGTAGGGCCACAGCGATACAACCAGAAGTAGCCATGGCATCCATCCCTTCATCGTCCGTAAATTCAAGATGGTCGGCCGATGCGGCGTTGAGCCGTGCGGCAAGCCCTGCTCCTCCGCCATTTGATAGCTGATCCGCATGTATTTTCAACCCAAGCCCTGCGTCTCGCGCGGCCGCTAAATATCGCTCTGCTTGAGGAACAGTAAACGCACCTTTCTCAACAAATATATCAGCGAATGATGCCAGAGCTGTCACTTCAGGCATCATCTCAATCAGGTAATCAACATACGTTTCTGCCTTACCTTTGAACTCTGGTGGTACAGTGTGGGCACCCAGAAATGTCGATACGATGCGAGATTCCTGGGTCGAACGGAGGTCCTCATAGACTTGTAGCTGTTTCAGCTCTTCGGACCGGCTGAGGCCGTATCCCGACTTTGCTTCCACCGTTGTGACACCAAGCTGCCTCATGGAGGACAGAAATAATTCGCTTCGGGCCACTAGCTCCCTCTTCGATGCACGCCGTGTTTTTGCAACGGTGTCGAGTATGCCTCCACCACCCTTTGCAATTTCGAGATAGCTCACGCCCTCGCAGCGCATTGCAAATTCCTCCGATCGCCATCCTCCAAATGCCAAATGCGTGTGACAATCAATTAAGCCAGGGGTGACTATACCGCCACCGGCGTCAAATTGCTTTTCACTCTGGTACTCCTCGGGCAGCTCCGACTCGCGCCCTACCCATGCAATCCTCTCGCCCTGCCAGGCAATGGCGGCATCCTCGATGGGATGGATGTTACGCTGCTCGCCTTGTGCCAGGCATTGTGCAAGGGTAGAAATGTTTGTTAGGACGGGCACTATTCCAATTCCATGAATTGTCTGTCCAGGCTCTCTGTTACAGCCTGGCTTTTCACGAGCTTGATCGCTGCTAACAAGTCAGCCTGAAAATGCTGATCCGTTTCGCGGTGGGGAATCATTGACCTAATGGTTTCGTGGGCCAACACGACTCCTTTGCCAGCCTTCAGCGGCAGCCGGTAATCGAGTGCCTGCGCGGCGGTGAGCAACTCGATCGCCACTACATGCTCGAGGTTGTCGAGGACAGTGAGAAGCTTTGACCCACTGATGCTGCCCATGCTCACGTGGTCTTCCTGCCCGATACTTGTCGGGATGGAATCGACAACAGCTGGATGGCACAGCACTTTGTTCTCGGAAACTAATGCGGCAGCTGTATACTGCGGAATCATGAAGCCCGAGTTAATACCAGTGTCCTTCATCAACATTACCGGCAACCCATCATGCCCTGACAGAAGCAGGTAGATTCGCCTTTCGGAGATGTTTGCTAATTCTGCGAGCGCAATTGCCGCAAGATCGAGAACCATTGCGAGTGGTTGTCCATGAAAATTCCCTCCGCTCAACACACTTCCATCATCAAATATTAATGGATTGTCTGTTACGGAGTTCATCTCTGTCTCCACGACGCTTGTAGCATAGGCAAGCGCGTCTCGCGAGGCTCCGTGAACCTGGGGTATACAGCGCAAAGAGTATGGATCTTGAACCTTGCCACAATCCCGGTGAGACTCGAGAATCTCACTCTCGGCCAAAAGTTTTCGCACGTTGCGAGCAACCTTTACCTGACCCGGATGCGGCCGCAAATCATGAATCCTCTCATCAAAGGGGACGATGCTACCCTGCAATGCCTCCAGACTCATCGTCCCGACTACATCACACAATAGTTGGAGCGCGATCGCTCGTTCCAGTACATGCGCTCCGAAGGCACACATGAACTGCGTTCCGTTTGTTAAAGACAAGCCATCCTTGGCCTGTAGCTCAACAGGATCCCAGCCTTGTGCCTGCAAGACATCCTTTGCAGGAATTGAACTTCCGTCTGTGGATTGGAAAAAGCCGCGTCCTATCAACGGAAGAGCCATATGGGCTAGAGGGGCAAGGTCTCCAGATGCGCCAACACTGCCCTTCATCGGAACGGCAGGCACGAGATCATTTTCCTCGAACGCTAGCAATCGTTGCAAAACGTCGCGCGAAATCCCGGAGTAACCGATCCCAAGTGAGTGGATCTTCAACCGCATCATCAGCTTGGATATCTCCCGAGGAATTAGCGGACCAACCCCAACAGCGTGACTTAGCAAAAGGTTTTTTTGAAGCAGCCGGATCTGATCACCGCTGATTTGGTGACCCTTCAAGGCGCCAAAACCAGTATTGATACCATAATTGGGGCGCGCGTCAATCGCCGCAGCATCCACTATCGAACGCGACCTTCGAACACGCTCAGGATTTGATCTCAATTCCGCACAACTTTCCGAGAGCCTCTTGTCAAGATCTGCGATAGTGATGGCAATTCCGGCCATTTATCCGTTCACCATCGGCAAGTCAATGCCTCTTTCGTTTGCAGTATCGATAGCTACCTGGTAGCCAGCATCCGCGTGACGCATAACCCCAGACCCCGGGTCCGCTGTCAAAACCCGCCGTACACGAGAACCCGCGCTCGCAGTACCATCCGCGACCACAACCATCCCCGCATGAATAGAGTACCCAATCCCAACACCTCCGCCGTGATGCAGGGAAACCCATGTCGCGCCGCACGCAGTGTTTAGCAGTGCGTTCAGGAGAGGCCAATCAGCAATCGCATCTGACCCATCACGCATTGCCTCCGTTTCGCGGTTTGGTGACGCGACTGAACCGCTATCCAAATGGTCGCGACCGATCACGAGTGGCGCCTCCACTTTACCCTTATTCACCAACCAGTTGAACCGCTCTCCCATCTCTGCACGCTCACCATACTCAAGCCAACAGATCCGCGCAGGAAGCCCCTGGAATTGCACCTTCTCGCGTGCCTTGCGAATCCATCGTGCAAGAGACTCATTCTCCGGGAAAGCTTCAAGGATTGCTTCATCCGTTTGATCAATATCGGCGGGACTGCCCGATAGCGCAGCCCAACGAAACGGTCCCGACCCTTTGCAAAAAAGTGGTCGAATATATTCGGGTACAAAGCCAGGAATATCAAACGCCCGCGCCATTCCCTTATTGTCCGCCACCTGACCACGCAGGTTGTTGCCGTAGTCAAATGTGACGGCACCAAGATCTTTCATGTCCAACATTGCCTGTACATGGTCCACCATCGACTCGAGGACCTGGTCGCGATACTTCTCTGGCTTCGACTCGCGAAAGTCTCGCGCTGATGACACTGAGTAACCGACGGGAATGTAGCCGACATCAAGGTCATGCGCTGAAGTCTGGTCGGTTAGAATGTCCGGGACAACGCCCCTCCGCACCAGTTCAGGAAGCACCTCAGCAATATTTCCAACAAGTCCTACACTAAGCGCTTCTGACTTCCGCTTTGCGGCAAGAACCAAATCGATCGCCTCCGAAAGATCCGTGCTTAGCACATCGCAGTAGCCCGTTTCAACCCGGCGCTTTATGCGTGCAGGGTCTACATCAACCCCAAGGAACGCGGCACCGTTCATGGTTGCCGCAAGGGGTTGAGCTCCGCCCATCCCACCGAGTCCAGCGGTAACGACCAGTCGCCCCTCGAGTGAACCACCAAAATGCTTTCGGGCGCATTCAGCAAAAGTCTCGTACGTTCCCTGCAATATTCCCTGACTGCCGATGTAAATCCACGATCCAGCGGTCATCTGGCCGTACA
Source organism: Rhodothermales bacterium (assembly GCA_965224105.1). Taxonomy (GTDB): domain Bacteria; phylum Bacteroidota; class Rhodothermia; order Rhodothermales; family JABDKH01; genus CBDCYH01. The sequence continues at coordinate 793,043 of CBDCYH010000002.1, forward strand.
TGGTTAGCCCAAGTGCATCGAGCCGCTTGAATTCGTCCCATGTGCCCCAGCGTGGTACGAGGTGGGCATTTGCAATCAGTACTCTCGGTGCGTCTTCGTGGGTGCGAAAAACCCCAACCGGCTTCCCGCTCTGCACAATCAAGGTCTCATCCGATCCCAACCTCCGCAATGTCTCGACAATTTTCTCAAATGCATCCCACGAGCGCGCGGCTTTCCCTCCACCTCCATAAACGATGAGCTCTTCTGGCAACTCCGCAACATCCGGATCGAGGTTGTTCATTAACATCCTCAAGACAGCCTCCTGCTGCCAACCCTTACAACTAATAGACGTCCCCCGAGGTGCGCGAATTACTTTCTCCAGATGGGCCATGCGTATCAGATTCCGGACGCGATTAGAAGTTCGATGTCTCTGTGTGGCATGTTGAACATACCAGCCAGACTTTTCTTCGTGAGATGCCTCCTGTAAACATACGTGCCGTTGCGAAGCCCGATGTTCCGCCACAAGGCTTCATTTATGGAAACAGCATCCCCGATGTTAATCAGATACGGCACAAGCACATTTGTGAGCGCGTACGTTGCAGTCCTTGCCGCGTTTGATGGCATGTTTGGAACGCAATAATGAATCACCCCGTGCTTCCGGTACACCGGGTCCGAGTGTGTGGTGGCGTGACTACTCTCGATGCAGCCTCCCTGGTCAATCACCGCATCAACCACCACCGCGCCGTCACGCATCGAGGCGATCATATCTTCTGTAACAAGTACCGGTGATCTGCGACCGGCGGACATCATGGCCCCAATGATTACGTCTGCACTTTGCACCGCGCCGCGAATATACTGCTCGGTCGCCATCGCCGTGGTCACCTGCCTGTTTAGATAGTGCTCAAGTGTTCGGAGCGCACCCAAATCCGTATCCAGGACGATCACGTTTGCACCAAACCCGAGTGCAGTTCTAGCAGCCCATTCACCCACAACACCGGCACCCAGAATAAGAACGTTGGACGGCGGAACACCCGAAATTCCTCCCAGCATTACACCCTTACCGCCGCCAGAGCTTTCGAGATATCGGCAGGCGATCTGAACCGACATCACTCCCATGATCTCGTGCATCATGCGAACAATCGGGAGGGACTTATCCGAATCGCGAATAAACTCGTAGCCAATCGCGGTTATGCCAAGGTCGATTAACCGCTGAAGAAACTGCGGACTCATCCCGCCAAGGTGCAGTGCAGAAATAACTATCTGCTTTTCCTGGAGGAACACCATCTCCTCGTCGCTAGGCGGCCCGACTTTAACAATCAGCTCACACTGCGAATAAACGTCGGCCGCGCTTGCCTGGACGCTTGCGCCAGAATTGGCATATTCGTCATCCGAAAAATGGGCAAGCTCCCCGGCTCCCTGCTCAAAGAAAACCTGGTGGCCATTATTTACCAGCGATTGGACACCACCCGGCGAAAGCGATACCCGACGTTCCTCGTTGGACACCTCTCTCGGAATTCCTATCGTCAAGGCACGACGACTCTCCTCGATCCGAACCCGCTTCTCCATGGTCAGAAGACCAGTGTCGATATTCACACCATGAAGTGAGGGGACTTCCATACTTATACGGCAGTGGTAAACCGGAATATACGGCCTAGATCCTCAAGATTCGCTTTGTTTGCGACTGCTGCAATCGGCCACGAGTATCCCGGCCGCGACTCCAACGTTCAGCGAATCAATCACCCCTCCGCCATCACCACCAATCGTTACTGCCTGGTCCGCCACCGCTCGCACGGCATCGGACACACCTGCTCCTTCACTCCCCATCACAAGCACGCATTTCTGCGGCCAATGAAATGTCCGATAATCAATCCCCGATTGTGTTGCTGCGACGATCTTATATCCTTGACTTTGCAGCTGCTGGAGTGAGTCCACCAACGGCTCCGCCCTGAAAATGCGTGACCGCCATACCGCCCCGGCAGTCGACCGTACCACCTTCGGAGAAAAGGGATCAGCCGATCCCTTCCCCACAAGGATTGAACGAATCCCAAACCAGGAGCACGTTCGGATAATCGTCCCCACATTGCCGGGATCCTGTACACCGTCCAGCGCGACCATCACGCCACCCGGCAACGTATCGATCGAACCGTGCCACTGGACCTTCGCCACCAGCAAAACACCTGGTGGTGTCGAAACCCCGGTAATCGCCTTCATTTGCGACTGATCCACAGGTGTCAACGTCCCGCTAAATCCTGAAATTCCTCGAACCTGTTCCGCAACTTCCGGTTCACTAACCAAAATCCACTCAACTTCTGCACCGCCATTCAAAGCTGCGACCACTCCTCGAACTCCATCAACAATGGTCAATCCGTGCCGCACGCGGAATTTTCTCTTTTGCAGAGATCGAATAAACTTTACCTGCCGAGCGGTAAGAGACATATTTTTGATAACTGATTCGCGGAAGATAAAGCAACAACAACTTGGAAGACCTCGACCACTCAATAGAGTAATTCGTGATTATATTCCCCCCGTTATGCACAGGGCATTCAACATCTCAGACCTCTGGTTTTTGGTCATCCTTATCAGGGGAATTACAGTGCCGTATGGAGCAAGTGCGCAACCAACTAACCTGGAAATAATTGGCAGGCTGACCAGTGCATGCGCATCAGAAAATATCGAACACACCGATACTCTTTGGATCGCAACCACTGGCGAATACCCGGCACTCGACCTTATGGTTGGTTCACATATTGACTCGATCGTGCAGAAAGTCTATGTCGAAAAACTCGCAGATCATCCTGGCTTTGTATACACTCTGAACGAAGTGCATATTGATTACGCGAAACAGGGTAGGAGGCAAATCACGCGCCGCATTAACGTTGACGTGGCGTACCAGTCACTCGGGCGATCAGGAGAGATCACCAACTCTGGCACTTGTGCTCGCAATTTTGAAGATGTAGTATTAAGGGCTGATGTCGCTTCGCTGGAGAATCCTGCAATTCCTTTTTCAATGGGGACTCTGCCAAGACGCTCATGGATTCGTAGAAACATCGAGCCGATCGTTGTAGTCGCGGCAGCAGGCGTGAGCACCATCCTCCTGTTTTCCTTGCGCAGCCCGGGAAACTAGAGCGATGTTGTATCGGATTCTCCCTGTCGTAGTAGTGCTGGTAACATTTTGGGTTTCCAATTGTGCAGTTCCTGTCGCGCCGACCGGAGGGCCGACCGACGCGACATCACCGGTATTGAGGAAGTCGACTCCGGAGAATGGCAGCGTGGCCGTAATCGAGAATAGTGTCGAATTTGAGTTTTCGGAATATCTCAATCAACGGTCCTTCGTCTCGGCGCTCACAGTTACCCCGCAGCCACCAGTCCCTCCAAAAATCAGATGGAACCGGCGACGGGTAACGCTAACGTTTGAAGATGGCCTGCTGCCTGAGACGACATATCTTGTTCAGCTTTCGAATTCGCTAAGCGACTTGAACGGTGTAAAACTCAAGGCACCGATAACTGTAGCTTTCTCAACAGGCGCTGTAATTGACCAAGGTACCCTCACAGGTTCTGTTGTCGATGCGCGTTCCGGACAGGGGCTCGCCGGCATAGATCTCTTCGCGTTCGCAGATACCATTACTACGCTGAAGCAGCGTCCGTTATACACAACGCAGACAGGATCGAATGGCGATTTTGGTTTTTCCTACCTCGCAGAACGGAATTACATCATTGTCGGAACAATTGACCGCAACAACAACCGCATCATCGATGCGAACGAACCGGTGGCGGTGTCCGCCAGCCGGAGCCTGGCGGCGACTACAGATTCCAGTGCTATTCGTAACCAGTGGGTATTCGGCGCGCGTGATATCGAGCCACCAACAGTACGCACCTCTACCGCACTTTCTAACACAAGGGGTCGCGTTCGTTTCTCGGAAGAGGTAAAGTTGGTTAACCATCGAACATCTGATCTAGGCGTCGACTGGTATCAGGTGACCGCCAATTCATCTGAGATTTTTTTTCGGCTGGGAGAAGCAGGTGATGACAGCGTCCACCTGAACTTGCCACTCGTGACCGATTCAACTGGCAATGCAACTCTCGACAAGCAGGTGGATGTCAGAATGAGTAGCGCTCCCGACACTGTCACTCGTCGACTAATTACAATAGAGCCCAGAATTCCCGACGTAGCAATAAGTGCCGCGAATCCGCTTGCGCTTTCGTTTTCAGATGTCGTAACCGAAGGAGAACTACGGAGTCTCGTCACGATCGAGGACTCGACCGGAGGGGACGTCGACTACGCAGTGACCAAAGCCGGCCCGCATACGCTTGTCACACCCGAATTCCCAACCGCGACGACAATTGAGATTCGGGTACTTGGTCCTGTTGCTGGCGTATCGACCGATTCGACGCTCACGCGTTCCTACGAGCTTATTCCGCGAACACGACTCGGCGCAATTGTGGTACCTGTGATCGCATCCGCCGATTCTCCCCTCGTGCTTGAGTTAGTTGACCCCCGGAAAATATTGATCCGCTCGACTTCATCTACCGCAGCCCGCGACGCCCGGTTGACAGACTTAATTCCTGGTACATATGGCCTGAGGTATTATGCGGATTCGAATGCTAACGGCACGTGGGATGCCGGATCATGGGATCCTTTCACACCGCATGAGCCAATCGGCTGGGTTTTAGATTCAATATCCGTCCGGGCCAGATTCGACACTGTCCTTCCCGACACAATTTCATCAACGGACTGACTGGGAATGATCTTCTATCTAACATCTGAAGCGATGGTGGCAACGGACAAGCAAATGATTGCGCACGGAGTGCCAGCGTTTACTTTGATGGAGAATGCCGGGCGAGAATCATTCAGGATTTGCTCCGAAGAACTCGACCTACCCGGCAAATCAGTGTTGATTGTATGCGGCAAGGGAAACAATGGCGGCGATGGGTTTGTGCTCGCACGTTACCTTGCGGATGTCTGCAGCCAGGTAACGGTGTTGCTCGCTTCCGATAGCACTGTACTGTCCGGTGCGGCAAGGCAGCACTATGAAGTACTCGAGCAGGTTCATAACCAATCAGAACATCTAGCGATTGTAACAGGGGTCTCGTCGATGTCAGGGTTGCGCGAACACGATATTGTTGTTGATGCGTTACTGGGCACTGGTGTCAGCGGCGAATTGAGAGAACCCTATTCAACGATAGTTACCATTCTCAATACGCTCGACGCGATCAAGGTCGCACTCGATATTCCAACAGGGTTGAATCCGAACACCGGTGCCTGCGGAAATCCGACGTTCATTGCGGATTTTACTATTGCTATGGCAGCACCAAAAATTGGTCTCGTCCTGGGAGAAAGCCCGGATTATTCTGGAGGCCTACATGTCGCGGAAATAGGAATCGCAAAACATATGATCCAGCAGCAAGCAAAGGCTGTCGGATGTGCGACAGCGTATTCCGCTGCGGAACTCAGTGACTTCCTGCCTACCAGGCCCAGGGTAGCACACAAATATTCGGTTGGGATGTGCACCATTATCGGTGGGAGCAAGGGTATGTCCGGTGCGCCGGTTATTGCAAGTCTGGCTGCTGCGAGAGTGGGCGCGGGAGCCGTGACCTGTGCCACTCCTGCAGGAATCCAGGATGTCATTGCCGAAAAATTGATCGAGGTAATGACGCTGCCAATCCCTGAGACGGGAGGTGAGATAGACGCCGACGCTGCCATGGTTGCTCTTGATCGAACAATCGGAAGGAGCAAGTCGATATTGATTGGCAACGGATTGGGACGAACCGAAGGCGCTCGAAAAATGGTGCAAGGCGTGCTGCGCACTTCAGAGATCCCTGTTGTCGTTGACGCCGATGGTCTTGCCGCCCTGCCGGATCCAACAAATTTTACTCAGGCAAAATCGCATCTCGTCCTGACACCACACGAAGGTGAGCTCAAGCAACTAGTAGGTGAGGGAAACCCTTTTGATCGAATGCACGCCGCCGCAGATGTGGCAAAGGAATACTCCTGCACCGTTGTGAGTAAAGGCCGTCCATCGATCGTCGTCGACCCGCAGGGCGCAGTCTTTCTAGACCTCAACGGGAGCCCCTCCCTCGCAACCGCCGGAGCAGGAGATTGTCTGGCCGGCTGCATCGCAGGATTCCTCGCACAGGGACTGTCGCCGACGAAAGCTTCTCTTCTTAGCCTCTACCTGGGAGGGGCAATCGCCCGCAGGTATGAAGAACAGTTTTCTGGAGATTCGATGATGGCCATGGATATCGTTGAGGCCATTCCCACGGTGATCAGAAAAATGGCAACCTAGATGCTAAACCGAAAGCTGGTGTTCCCAATTGGCTGGGCGGTCGCCATACTTGTGATCTGCAGTATCCCTGGCGAAGAACTGCCCGACATGCCTTTCTCACTGTTTGACAAGTTTGTACATCTGGCCGTCTTTGCTGTCCTCAGCTTCGCCTGGTCGAGGGCGCTTGGGCAGAAGAAGTGGCCGGGCATCCTCCTTATGTCGTGCATTTACGGAGTCGCGTTGGAATTCTACCAGGAAATTATCCCAATTGGCAGATTCACAGACACCGGCGACATGATCGCCAATTGCCTCGGTGTGGTGGTCGGCTTATTATTGGCAGTTCTGATTCCCCCAATATGGACCAAAAACCGATAAAATCATTGTAGACCGGAAGCTACTTTATTAAGAACCAGATGTCCTTATATTGATAAAACCGCTAGGTGCGCAATTTTCGTTCTCTGCGGTCGTTTTTAACGGTACTGCGACAGGCAGTAGCTAAACACAATATCTGATATGGCGCTAAGAAAAGAACCCAAAGCCGACCTGAAACGGTCCTATCCAATCTGGGTCCAGGCAGGCCTGATGATCGCTTTGCTGCTACTCATCGCAGCGTTTCGCGTGAATCTGAGCAGTAGCAATGAGTTTAACATTGTCCAGCAAGATCAGGAAACAGTCCAGATGGAGGAAGTCCTGCAAACGCAACAGATTCAAAAGCCGCCCCCACCCCCAAAACCTCCTGTACCGGTCGAAGTGCCGGATGATGAAATTCTAGAGGACGATGATCTGGATCTCGACGCATCCCTGGATCTGGAAGAGGAAATTGCTGATCTACCTCCTCCACCTCCACCACCGGTCGAAGAAGAAGAGCCAGAGCCAGAGATCTTCGTTATAGTTGAACAGATGCCAGAACTGATCGGCGGTCTCTCTGAATTGCAGAAAAAGATCTCCTATCCACCGATTGCAAAAAAAGCTAATGTCGAAGGACGCGTAATCGTGCAGTTCGTAGTGGACGAACAGGGAAATGTTGTCAACCCCGTTGTCGTTCGAGAGTTGGGTGCAGGCTGTGATGAAGAAGCTCTGAAAGCTGTATCACAGGCCAAGTTTAAACCCGGTAAACAGCGAGGAAAACCTGTGAAGGTTAAAATGTCGCTGCCGATTACATTCAAGTTGAAATAAAGCTTCAACTGGTTTGAAGAAGGGCCTCGTTGCGTACATAGCGACGGGGCCTTTTTATTTGGAAACCGTTACGGTGTCAGCGACTCTACATTCCCGTCGGGATTTCCGACCAGGACCTCGGAGGCGAGTCCAACGAAAAGTCCGTGGTCCAGGACACCTGGAATCATCGAAAGGTGTGCAGATAGATCACCCGGGTTGTCAATAATCCCAAAGTAAGAGTCCAGGATCCAGAACCCCTGATCGGTTACGAGGGGACCGTCTTTGGCCGTTGCCATGCGCAAGAAAGCTTCGCCACCCATTTGCCGCACAGCCCGGGTTACAGATGACGACGCCATCGGGAGTACCTCGATGGGCACCGGCATTTTCTCACCAAGCTTGTTCACCATTTTGGACCGGTCGACCAGAACCACAAATTCATCTGCAGCGTGCGCGACTACCTTCTCTCTTGTGTGCGCACCACCGCGCCCTTTGATAAGATCCAATCTATCCGACACTTCGTCGGCACCGTCGAAGGCAAGGTCGAGCCGCGCTACATGATTAAGCGATGTTGTCGGGATTCCGGACTCTTGGGCCAGCTGCTCCGCTGCAAAGGACGTCGCCACACCAACACACTGCAGGTTCTCTCGCGAAACCCTCTCTCCCAGGTAATGGATTGCCCTCGCAGCCGTCGAGCCTGTTCCCAGCCCCAGCACCATCCCATTCTTAACCCGGGACGCGATCAATTTGCCAACCGCTGACTTTGCATCCAGCATACTTCCAGTTGAGGCGTTACTCATATCGAAGAGACTCTATTGGATCCAGGCGAGCCGCTTTGAACGCAGGGTATCCGCCAAAGACCAGGGAGATAATTGTGACAAGGAAGAACGCCGCCCACACCCAACCCCAGGGTATTGCTGCATTGATTCCAAACCTGATAGCGACGAGGTTTCCAACTAGAACTCCGAGAAACACACCCAACATACCACCAACCTGACACAGGAAGAAAGCTTCAATCAGGAACTGCCTCATAATATCTCTTCGCCTCGCACCAATCGACTTTCGGATTCCGATTTCTCGTGTCCGTTCAGTCACAGATACCAGCATGATATTCATGATGCCGATGCCTGCAGCAAGCAAAGCAATTAGACCAATGAAGGCGCCGCCAAGGGTTAGCGTACCGGTGAACGCATCGAAGAACGACCGCATGGTATCGTTTGTGTCGATCTCAAAAGAATTCGGTTTGCCCGGAAGGTCTCTACGAATTGTTCGAAGCCGGCCCGTAGCTTCATCCATTGCAGGCCCGAGCATCTGATTATTGGCCACGCGAACGCTAATTGTTGCAATGTTGCGTCGCGGTTCGCCATACGAGTCCATCAGCCGCGTAATCGGAACGATGATCCGATTGTCCTGACTAAAACCAAGGAAGCTGCCTTTGGATTTCAAGGTCCCTACCACCTCGAACTTGCGACCGTCCAATCGCACAACCTTCCCCAGAGGTGACTCAGATGGAAAAAGTCTGTCAGCAACATCGTGACCTATTACCGTGACCGGCCGCGCGTACAGGATATCCTGCTCCGTTAGAAAACGACCGAGTTCGAGTTCGTAGGAAAAGTTCTCGAGAAAATTCTCATCAGAACCCAGCAATCCAATTTTTGGATCTGTCTCCTTGTCCCGATAGACCACCTTCCCGATCGCAAAATCCTCGAGAGGGCTCACCCTCACCGGAAGATTCATGGCACGCTGGAAATTGCGCACCTGTTCGTAGGTGATGGGAGCTCTGTTTCGAACACTGGGATCTAGCGGTCCGGTTTGAATGCTCGGGAATCTGGAGATCGTAAACGTCGACGAACCAAGGAAATTGACTCTGTCGTTGAAGTACGAATCGATGACGGAGACTGCCGTGACAGAAACGATAATGGCAAAGACACCGATCACCATCCCCAAAAGCGTAAGGGCGGACCTGGTCTTGTGTCCCGTAAGGGAATTCCACGCCATCCGAATGACTTCACCAAAGCCCATTACTCATACCTCAATGCGACTATTGGTTCTTCTTTCGCGGCAGACCACGCTGGGGCCAGACCGAAAATAATCCCGATGAGACTGCACAGAACGATTGCCCATCCAATGACAACAAAGTCTACTGACGTCGGCATTACCGTGTTGATCAGCAGACTCAGAGGTACAGCAATACAGAGGCCGATAGCACCGCCGATCAAACAAATAATAACGGCTTCGATTAGGAACTGGACGAGTATGTTTGACCTCGTCGCCCCTATGGCCTTCCTCACGCCAATTTCCCGCGTGCGCTCTTTCACGGACACAAACATAATGTTCATGACACCGATCCCGCCAACAAGAAGTGCAAGCGCTGTCAGTCCGATTCCGACGGAATAGATGATGGCCTTTATGGGTGCAAACTGTTCTCTAAGTGTTGCCTGTTCATTGATCTCAAAATCGTCCGCCTCTTTCGCGTCGAGCCTGCGGGCAACCCGAAGGATTCCGGTCAACTCATCTTTGGCGGCGTCAAGTTGATCCGGGTCGGCAATCCGAACCCGCACAGATACATTTCTGTACCGCGTCCCATACATCGACTTGAATACGGTGTATGGAATCTTGACCTGATTGTCGTGAGTCTCTGGTCCCCCACCTGCGGCAGTGCCTGCTTCCGCCATCACCCCAATTACGCGAAATCGTCTGCCATCAACTCGAATGTTCTTTCCTATCGGATTCTGCACAGGAAACAACCGAGATGCGATTTCCGACCCGATGACGCAAACGAATCGAGCGGATCGATCTTCGAAATCACTAAAAAGGACTCCATCGTCCATGTCAACCTGATGTACCAGGCTGTAGTCACCGTCTGCGCCAACAATTTCAACACTCGGGAGCACCTCCGACTCATATGCAACTGGGCCATTGGTCATCACTACAGCCGTAGTCGCAACGGCATGGTCTGCGCGAGCGCTTATGACATCGGCCAGCTCCCTCTCCATGTTTGGCCGGTTGATGTAATTCCACCAATCACTTGTGAATCCCCAGGGCCACTTTTCCACATACAGAATATCAGTCCCAAGAGAATTCATTCCATCCTGGAACCCTTTTTCCAGGCCATTAACGACGGTGGCCATTAATGTCACGGAGACGACACCAATGACGATACCAAGAGTGGTAAGGACCGAGCGGAGCTTTCGCGACTTGATAGCCCGCAGCGCCATCAAAAAGCCTTCCCAAATGTCAGAAAATAGTCGCGTCACGAAGTCGCAATTCTTGTTAGTATATTGATATCGCCAGCCTGGTTGCGAAAACACTGGTACGGCCCGACAAGGTCACGGTTGCACTACGATGGAGTACAAAGAATGAGCAAGTTGACAATTCTCCGGGAGTTTTTCGACTTCCTAAAGGTCCGAAAGAAGTTTTGGCTCACACCGATTTTCGTCGTACTGATTCTGCTAAGCCTGCTGATCGTGGCGACACAAGGATCGGCTATTGCTCCGTTCATTTACGCACTTTTCTAGCCGAGCCTTTTCTCGAATCGCAATCTGAAATCCCGGTATACACTGTTGAAGTCGGCACGGACGACGCGGTAGCCCTCGGATAAACCCATCACGGTCATACCCGAGTGCAGGTTTGGAAAGGTGTCATACGCCATCTTCTTGTAACCCCTCTCCCTACTGATCTTCTCCATCTCGTAGAGCATTGCACGCGCGGCACCGCGGCCACGATACTCATCCAACACTCCGCCCTTCGCAGAATAAAAGGTGAAACGGTTTTCGCGATAGCCAACCTTGAACCCAATAGGGACATCCCCAATGAAGGCTATAAGCATCAGGAGGTCTTCTCGTTCGAGAGAATTGATAATCCGCTGCTCCTGGAAGATTCGAGTATTGAGGTCGCGGATTGTTGGAAGGGAATCGAGGGTAACAGATTTGATGACAATGGCTGGATCAACATCCCCCATCCGCTCGATATTTGTTGTTGTCGTTTCCATTCCACCTCACCTGGCCTACTCCAGTTCTTTTCCCTCAAGTTTCTTTGGCTGGGTTCCTTCAGGCTCCTCAACCAGTACCCATGGCTCCAGCAGCTCCTCTGGAATCTCTGCGATATATCGGCTGGGTTTGGTAAAGTATTCACCCTGAAACCTTTTATACTGCACACTTGGGTAAGAAATAAAGAGATTATTTTCTGCCCGGGTCACGGCGACGTAAAGTAACCGCAATTCCTCGTCCAAAGAGTCCTGATCATTCAGGGAATATGCGGATGGCAATACGCCGTCCAGTGCCTGAATTAAAAAGACCGTATGGTACTCCAGCCCCTTAGCCGAATGGATAGTCGACAAAACCAACGGTGCTTCGTCTTTCTCGGCGGAGTCAACATCAAGAGCAGACAACTCTATCGGATCGAGGGCCATCGATGACAACATGGCTTCACGATCCTTGAACTGCTCCGTCAACCCGAGAAGTTGTTCGAGATCCTGCTTTCGCTTGGGGTAGTCTTCGAAATATTTGCGCTCAAGAATGGGTTCGTAGTAATCCAGCAGAAGCTCCACCTGACTGGACAGACGTTTCTTGCCCGGAAACAATTCCTTCAACAGCAGAAAAAGTCGCTTGAGCTCAACCTGGTACTTAGGCGAGTACGGACGATCTTCCAGCTCGAACGGATTCTTTTCACCAGACAAAATCCAGGAAATGATTTCGCTCGCTGTCTTCGGACCGACACCTTCGAGCAGCTGCAATATTCTCGTCCATGCCACCGCATCTCGGGGGTTCTCCAGAACTTTCAGGTACGCCATCACATCCTTGACATGCGCCGCCTCACTTAGCTTTACACCGCCGTACTTGACGAATGGAATGTTCCTGTTTGCGCATTCTATTTCGAGCGCGTACGAGTTAAAGCCGCTCCTGAACAACACGGCGATCCGATTCAATGGAACGTCCTGCTCCCGAAGATGCATTATCATCTGACAAACGAAACGGCACTCATCCCGCTCATCCGGTGCAACCACTACGGCAGGCAATTCCCCAACCCTGTCCTCCGAAAAAAGCGTTTTGTCATACTTTTGCGTGGCTTGTTCCAGCACGCGGTTTGCTAGATCCAATATCTGCTGCGTGGAGCGATAGTTGTGTTCGAGTTTCAGCACCTGAACATTCTCGAAGGTTTCCGGGAATGCAAATATGTTCTGCGAATCTGCGCCTCGGAATCGGTAGATACTTTGGGCATCGTCCCCCACCACCATAACATTCTCATGTACGGAGGATAACAACCTCACAAGCTCGGCCTGCCGCGCATTTGTGTCCTGGTATTCGTCCACCAGGATGTGCTGGCACTTGGATGCCTCCGTGCGAAGCACAGATGGATTCTCTTGCAATAGTCTCGTAGCGTTTTCCAGAAGATCGTCGTAGTCCATCAATCCGTGTTGCTGCTTGTAGCGGCGGTACAAATTGTGGAGTCTGACTATTTGCTCCGTGAAATCAAGGAACTGAGGGTATCGGAGTTCCAGGATTTCGGGGACGGGTTGGCACAGGCTGGCGGACGAAGAAAAAATGTTGTAGAGGTTTCGCTTTCGAGGAAACCTCTTTCCGGAACTCTGCAAACCCGCTGTTGTGCGCAACATGTCTACGACATCCGCTGCATCACCTGCATCGAGGATAGTAAAATTCCGTGGATAGCCTATTTCGGTTGCATACGTTCTAAGCAGAGTGAGCGAAAAGGCATGAAACGTCCCCCCTCTGACTAACCCACATCTTCCGTCCAACAAATCAGATGCTCTGTTAATCATTTCGCTGGCGGCGCGGCGTGTAAATGTAAGCAGAGCTATCCGTTCTGGTCGTACACCCGACTCGACCAGATATGCGACTCGGTATATGAGTGTGCGTGTCTTGCCGGTCCCGGCGCCGGCTATCACAAGCAACCGACCGTCACCAGCAGTCGCCGCGGCAAACTGCTGGCTGTTCAACTCCCCTTGGTAGTCAATCGTTAGCGACGACCGGGTAGCGGGTTCGTCTTTCGTAAGGATAAATTTTCGAGCCATGGAGAGAGGCCGGGAACTGCGAACTTGTGCTGCAAGATAACAGATTGTTGCCGCACAAAGATGGTAAATGGTGTGATTAGACGACCGTCATCCAAAGACTGCCTCTTAGGGACTGACACCGATTTTCGCTACATTTAGATCAGTTTAGGCCGGGCTGAAGACCGGCGAACATCGATTTCTTCTACACGTTCACCGAGAGATGGGAAAAGTAATAGCAGTAGCTAATCAGAAAGGAGGCGTAGGTAAAACTACGACCGCGGTGAACCTTGCTTCGTCTTTGGGTGCATCGGAATTTCATACTTTACTCATTGATCTGGATCCGCAGGCAAATTGCACATCGGGGATAGGAATCAATCCGCGAAGCGTCTCGCCAACCAGCTACGAAATCCTGATTGGTACAGCGAGGATAGAGGACACGATTATGACGACGGCCATGCCCTATCTGGACATTGTGCCGAGTCACATCAATCTCGTGGGAGCAGAAATCGAGATGATAGACGCAGAGGACCGCGAGAGGGTGATGAAAAAGTCGATCGCCCGAATTAAGGACCGCTACTCTTTCATTGTAATCGACTGTCCACCGTCGCTTGGGCTACTCACACTGAACTCGCTCACTGCTGCGGACTCCGTTTTGATTCCAGTGCAGGCAGAATACTTTGCCCTTGAGGGTCTTGGACAATTACTCAATACCATCAAGCTGGTCCGAAAAAATCTGAATCGGGACCTTGAAATCGAAGGCGTCCTGCTTACAATGTATGATGCGAGATTACGTTTGGCGAAGCAGGTGGCCGAGGAGCTAAGAAAATATTTTGGAGACAAGGTCTTTGAAACGATCGTGCAGAGAAACGTCCGGCTCTCGGAGGCTCCGAGCTTCGGCAAGCCGGTAATATTGTATGATGCGACGAGTACGGGCTCTCGCAATTACATGGGGCTTGCAAGTGAAGTGATTCAACAAAACCAACACATCCTCAGGTCAGAGCAGCCGTCGAGCTAGATCGGCACGAGGTACATTCTTATCGATCCATGGCAAAAAAATCGGCACTTGGTAGAGGTCTTGGCGCGCTTCTGGACACAACAGATGGAACTGATGAGTCCTCCGTACCGGGCGCGTTTGACATTCAAAGCCGTGCCCGCGAATCTGCCAGGATCTTTGAGATCGAAGTAACCCACATTACTGCCAACCCGTACCAGCCGCGCAAGACTTTCTCCGAAGAGTCACTGGCCGAACTCGCAGACTCAATCCGACAGCTCGGAATTATCCAGCCGGTCACCGTGAAAGACGTCGGTCGGGGCAGGTACCAACTCATTTCTGGTGAGAGACGGCTACGCGCATCCAAACTGGCTGGCCTCAGAAGAATTCCGGCCTACGTGCGGGATGCGACGACCGAATCGATGCTCGAGATGGCAATTGTTGAAAACATCCAACGAGAGGAGCTTGACCCCATTGAAGTTGCGCTGGGATATCAGCAGCTGATCGAAGAGTGCGATCTCAACCAGGAGGCAGTTGCCAAAAAAATCGGCAAGAACAGATCTACTGTTTCGAATGCCCTCCGTCTGCTCAAGTTACCGGCGGCCATACAACTGAGCCTGCGCACTGGCGAACTAAGTACAGGGCACGCACGCGCCTTGATTAACCTGCCAACCGAAAAACAGCAGCTGGACCTGCTCGCTGAAATCGTAGACCAGTCTTTGTCCGTCCGGCAAGTAGAGAGTAGAGTTCGTTCAATTCTTAATCCACCCCAAGTCAAGAGACCTTCGGGGACTACAAGAGAGAAAATTCTCTCGTCAACTGACTCCGATCTCCAGTACATCACGGATCAGTTGCGTAAGAAGTTTTCGACGAAAGTCGAAATTCGTCACTCCCGGGAAGGTAAAGGAAGGATCGAGTTGGAGTATTACGACTCAAACGATTTGAGCCGAATAATTGAGTTGCTTCTTGACCAATAGGACTGGGTGTCGGACGCTTGTTCTTGCGTTCTACCTAACTACACTCCTACCAGGAATCGTTGCCGCCCAAGTCGATTCGACAGCAGTCGAAGCCCACACGGAAGTCGATCCTAAAGCTGCCCTTTGGCGTGGCCTTGCGGTACCAGGTTGGGGACAGGCATACAACGGGCAGTATGTCAAAATGGGTGTGGTGATTGCGGCCATCGGGGGACTCACTGCAAACGCCGTGTACCTTACCGACAGACACAAGCTTTATCGGAGAGCGTTTCAGTTCAGGGCTTTTGAGGAACGATTGGCGGAGGGAGAATCCAACCCGGCAGCATCGTTCGAGCCCGACTACTTGAAATTGCTGGATGAGAAGGGGTTGACGGAGATCTCATCCTCGTCGATAAAACCTGTGAGGGACAAACTGCGTAGGAACAGGGACCTGAGCATCCTCGGAACGGGATTGGTCTATGCTCTTTCGGTTCTGGATGCCTATGTTAGTGCCCATCTGGCTAATTTCGACATTAGTGATAATTTGGCCATTGGGGTAAATCCCGGACTGGATCCCGTATTCCAGCCTCAGGCTTCGTTATCAATAATTGTTGGTTGGTGATGTTAACCCGGGTTAACCTAAACGCATCGTAATGGCACGTATCATTTATGCGCTAAGTGGTCAGGGTCGCGGACATTCATCGAGGGTCCGGGCAGTCTCATCAGAGCTCCGAAACCGCGGCCATGAGATTTTCTTCTGCGGTGGAGGTACTGCGTTGGAAGTCCTGCAGAGCCAGGGCGATACAGTTATTCCGGTCCCGCATCTGCGTCAAATCGTGCACGACAACAGGGTGCGGATGCTCAAGACCGTGTCCTCGAATCTCACCAATATCAGAAACCTGGGCTCGATCGTCGACAACCTCGCCGATGCTTTCGTCGATATCGATGCAGACCTTCTGATAACAGACTTCGAAGCATTTTCCCCACGTGCGGCCGAACGTATTGGCCTGCCCACACTTTCATTCAACCATCAGCAAGTGGTAACGGAAACGCGGTACAGGTTGTCTCCACGACATCGTATCAATGCGGCGCTTGCCTCTACTGTTATTAAACTGGTCGTGCCGGATAATCCCGTGCATACGCTTCTGACCAGCTTTTATTTTCCGGAAGTTCGGGATCCCGACAATGTATCTCTAATTGGCCCCATTCTCAGACCAGAGATTAGGTCCCTGCACACGCAGAGTGACAACTTCACGCTCGTCTATTTTAATCAGGCAGAAGGATCTGATTCGTTCGCGGAGGTGTTGAGCCGGTCGAAGGGATATTTTGTCGTCTACAACTTCCCTAAAGAAGCACGGCTGCCCAGTCCCAATATAGAGTACAAAGACGCTTCATGTGATGGATTCCTCAACGATCTGGCAAAGTGCTCGCGCGTGATCTGCACCGCCGGATTTACACTCTTGTCCGAGTCGCTCTTCCTCGGAAAGCCTGTATTGTGCATCCCGAACCGGGGAATCTTCGAGCAGACACTCAACGCGATTTTCCTCGAAAAATCCGGACTAGGGGTGGGCATCATCGACAGGCCGGCAACAGTACGTGACATCGATAATTTCCTCCGGACTGATTTTTCAAGGGCATCCGCCAGGCATTCTATTAAGTGTGGAAATCGCGCTGCCGTAAGTTGCATAGAGCGGTACACAACTGCCAAGAGAACCCGTCCGCGGAGGCGCTCTGAATCGATTTCGGTAGTAGAACAGTCAGAACGAGTCGCCGATTAGGTTTTTCCTCGTCTGGAAGCTGTATATTCTGCTGAATTACCCTTCACGATCTCCAAATTGGGCAATCTTCACCGTTTTGTGACGGGAGATCGGTAAAACCCAGCGAGTATGGCCAACGAAACGCTAACTGGAGAAGCTTCGATCTTCGATAAATGCCATGCATTTTTCGGACCCGAGAGCCTATATGCGGAGATTAAGTCTGCCGGCCTCTATCCCTATTTTCGCGCCATCGAACGGAATGATGGGACCCGAGCGATCATCAACGGGAAGGAAGTCATCATGGCTGGCTCCAACAATTATCTCGGCCTGACCTCCGACCAACGCGTCCAGGAAGCAGCGATTGCTGCCATCGAGGAGTACGGTACCGGCTGTACCGGTAGCAGGTTTTTGAACGGCACTCTTGACCTCCACATACAGCTGGAGGAAAGGCTCGCGACGTTTATGGGCAAAGAAGCTTGTGTCCTGTTTTCGACAGGCTACATGACCAATCTCGGAGTAATCCAGTCAATCGCTACGAAAGGCGACTTTGTCTTCTCCGATAAAGACAACCACGCATGCATCGTTGCGGGTACACAAGTTACGGCCGCAAAAACGATACGGTTCAAACACAACGACATGGGTCACCTTCGCAGACTCCTGGCAAAAACTACAAGCGAGTTTCCGGAGGCATCCAAGATCATCGTTAGCGACGGCGTGTTCTCGATGTCAGGCGTGATTGCCCACATTCCGGAATTGGTGAAGCTGGCCAAGGAGTTTGACGCTGCCTTGTATCTGGACGATGCGCACGCCGTTGGTGTCGTAGGGCCCGGGGGTAAGGGATCAGCCGCGTACCACGGTTTGCTTTCTGAAGTCGATCTTGTTACAGGTACGTTCAGCAAGAGCTTTGGGTCTCTTGGTGGCTTTTGCGTTGGTTCGAAGGATGCGATTGAGTTTATCCGTCACCATGCTTCGGCACACATTTTCTCTGCATCGATGCCTCCCGCCAATGTCGCAACGGTACTAAAATGCCTTGACATCCTGGAAGAGGAGCCGTGGCGCCTCGAACGACTGTGGGAAATTTCGGACTACATGCGCAGCGGTTTTCGACATGCAGGGTTTAACGTCTGGACAAGCCAGTCGCCGATAATCCCCGTCGTCATCGGAGATCTCACTACTTGTTTCAAGTTTTGGACAGACCTGCTTAACGAAGGTGTGTTTGTCAACCCGGTAGTACCCCCAGCCGTACCACGCGGCCAGTCACTAATGCGTACGTCGTATATGGCAACGCACACCAACGAAGATCTGGACTTCATTCTCGACGCGTTCCGCAGGGTAGGCCGCAAACATGGCGTGATTCGGACTAACGGAGCCGAGTAGCGGACCGAACAAGGCCAGATGCCCAACAAATTTCTCGTCTCACCGGTCCAAACCTCGCGAGATAAACGGCGCTTCCTCGACTTCGGCTATTCTCACTACGACGGAAACCCATGGTTCGTCCCCGCCCTCCGCATGGACGTCTCCAATGCACTGAATCCCAAGAAAAACCCTTTTTTTGATCACGGTGACATCCAGACCTTCATCGCTACTCGGTCGGATGGTACCGTCATTGGCAGAATTGCAGCGATTGTAAACGGGATGCATCTGAAAAAGTACTCCGACCAAACGGGGTTCTTCGGCTTCTTTGAAACCATCCACGATAATGCTGTGGCCGGTGCACTCTTCGAAGCAGCTGCCGAGTGGTTAAGGCAAAAAAACCTGGTTGCCATGCGGGGACCCACGAACCCCTCCATGAATGACATCGCCGGATTACTTGTTGGAGGATTTGATCGTCCCCCGTCCATCATGATGCCTTACAATCACAATTACTACGAATCCGTCTTAATTGAACACGGTTTTGAAAGGGTGATGACGATGTGGGCATACTTCCTCCACCAGAAGTATGCTAAGCCCGACCGACTTGTAAAAGGAGCGAAGATCGTGATGCGAAGGAATCCCGACCTGAAGATTCGCAATCTTGACATGAGCAAGTTTGACGAGGAAGCGCGAATCATCTTAGACATCTACAATGATGCATGGAGCGAAAACTGGGGGCACGTGGACATGCTCGAGTCGGAGTTTCGTCACCTAGCAAAAGAGATGAAACAGATTGTTGATCCTCGGCTGGTGTACCTAGTCGAGGAGGCCGGGAAGCCGGTCGCGTTTTCAATTACGCTGCCTAACTTGAATCTTGCACTTAGGAAAGTCAAGAACGGTCGGCTCCTGCCAACGGGATTGCCCAAACTGCTGGCTCACACAACGTTCGGTGATATCAACGAGTGTCGAACGTTGTTAATGGGTGTCGTTAAAACCCATCAAGGCAAGGGACTGGACATTGTCATGAATGATGCGATTGTTCGCGAAGGCCCACAGCACGGATACTATTCGACCGAGATGTCCTGGGTGCTTGACGACAACCACGCGCTGCGCAACGCGCTGGATCACCTTGGCGGTGTTAAAGATAAAGAGTATGGGATGTTCGAGGTGGCGATCTAAATGATGCCATCGTTTGTCTTCTTTGATCTCGACGACACACTCCTGGACCATCATGCTGCCCAAAGACAAGCCTTGGCGGACATTTATAACTCGCACCTCTCGCCATCTCGGTTGTCGCTGGAAACCATACGAGACACGTATCATCGAATAAATATTGATTATTGGCATCGCTACAGATCGCGTCTGATCGGGAAGGACGAGGTCAGGTTGGGCCGTTTTCGAACATTGGCGGAATCGATCGGGCTGGATGTCGACCCAACTACTGTTTCGCATGCGTACATGAAAGCGTATGCAAACCATTGGCGATATTTCGACGGTGCTGAACTCGTGCTGGAACACACATCGGCCCGGTTTCCAATGGGAATCATAACGAACGGATTTGCGGATGTTCAACGGAATAAGTTGAAGCGATTCCCGCTAATAGCGAACTGCTCTTCCTGCTCGATAATTAGCGAGGATGTTGGGGTTTTGAAACCCGACCCAAGGATTTTTGAGGAAGCCAGGCGCAATTCTGGATTCGAGCCAGGACAGATCATGTATGTGGGTGATTCATTCAAGTCCGATGTTGTGGGCGCACTGGATGCCGGTTGGCAGGCGGTGTGGTTCAATCCACATAAGAGGACTCCGCCAAACCCGGACGCCTTTGGCTATCGCGAAGTGCACACCTGGGAAGATTTTTTGGGCTTGATCGGATAGGGCTATTCTAGATTAGAAGCCCAGTTTATAGAGGAGACGTTCCCATCTACTCCTCCATCCCAGACTGTATCCAAATCTACTCGCCGTTCCACGACCGAGGTGATCTACGTAATCTTGGATGGGATAATCCAATAGATGTTCTCCGCGATGGTGGGCATCGATGCAATTCTTTAGAACCGGCAATCCGTGGTGTTCGAAAGGAGGTAGCGATTTGTAAGTCTCCACTCTCCACATCATGTAGTAGCTGATTAAAATCGGGAAGCCATCTTGTTTGGGGAATCCGCGTTTGTCAACGTGGTGTTTCCTGCCAATTCCATACGCACCTGATGAGTCGAGTTGGCTCGTCATTTCTTCCAGAAATCCACCCGTCTTTGTAATAGTGTCGCTATCGAAAAAGTAAACATAGGTGGATGATATCGTCTCTAGCGCGCGGTGCATCGCTGGACCGTGGAAGACGTTTTTCTCCAGGTAGAGAGTTCTGGTGTTCTGCGGCAGTTCACGGACGAGCTCGTGGATGAGCGATTTTGATTCGTCTTGAGATCCGTTATCGACAATGAGGAGATCGGTGGTCGGGTAGTGTTCTCGGAAGGAGCGAACGGCATTTTCCAGAAGGTCTGGTGTCTGGAAGTTGACGACGGCCGCGGTGACGGAATTTGGCACAGTTTGGGATCTGGGCTTGCAGAAGCGGATTTGGCCGAAACAGAAAAAGCCACCTTTAGCAAGGTAGCTTCCCCGATACGATGGCCTCCCGCCAGCATCTAGCGCGCTACGAACGCCTAAAGCTGACATTAGGAGGCCCGTCTCTCGAGCGGTGTTCTTTCGAGCGCCGCCCTATGACGTCAATCCAAAGGATTGTAACTGCATGGGCATACAGTTATTGCCACGGACTTTGGCTTGCCCTACCGTGTGTTGCCGTACAACACGTTGCACCAACTCACGCCACTCCTTGCGGAATTTCGTGATCCGCTTTCGCGGAAAACAGGGTTAGGCACATTGTGCCTGTTCACCATTTTACTGGCGCACCTTTTCAAAGTGCGGGACAAGCGCCACCATTACATAGACAGTATCGGACCACCCTGTTAGATTTCCGATATCTCTCTATGCTCTTCTCGTTGTTAATCGCCGACTCGTAACGACATTAACGTAGCGATAGGAGTTTCCTCCTCGTCGCCAACAGTGGTATGAAGCGCCGCATGCGCGAACGGTTCAAGTTACTGTTCGAGTTGATTCTCCGAAGCTCGCAACATCGGAGAGGAGCAAAGCTCCAAAGGTGGGCTTACCTCATGAAGCCCAGAGACTCAGTCGCATCAAGGAACAGCCCTTTCGGGCACGCATCAAGTATAGACGCCCGCGACTCTCCTTGTCAACGCGGCCGATCCACATTGTATGAACAGTCCTATCCACATGAGTAAAGTCTTTGGTAGAATGGACTAAAGGTAGCGGCAGAGAGAAGGTGTCGGCGCCCGGAGCCCGCCTCTATTGACGAGCTCCCCCGGCACCACGTAGCGACTGAGTCACGTGCCTAATGGACATCCCCAGGCGACATGAGGTGAAACGAAACTACAACGTTCAATTGATTGGTCAAAGGAGTCAATAACGGCTAATGGAGCAGAATGTATGAATATTGGCTCCAGACGATTGTACAATAACGGATCTGAATTTCCGAACTACAATTGCCGTAGCGTCTCAAGGAAAATCGTGATCGACGCGGGCTCTAAAAGCATAGTGAGCACCAATCCTCCAAGCGCGCCGCCAAGATGCGCTTCGTGCGCGATCCGCCCACCTCCCTGCTTCATCGCATAAATCGATAACCCTACGTACAAAAGCGCAAAGAGAATTGAAGGAATACCTAACGCAAAGAAAAGGTATACCTTCTCCAGCGGTGCAAACAGACAGAAGGCAAACAAAACGCCACTTATCGCTCCCGAAGCCCCGACGGATGCATAGGATGCATCGTTCCTTTTTGTGATCATTGTGAGTGCGTCTGCGGCTAACAAGGATCCAAGATATACGATGAGAAATTTCAGCGGTCCGAGAATAGTTTCAATCCATGGCCCGAAAAAAAACAACGCGATCATGTTGAACGCGAGATGCGCGAGGTTGCCGTGCAAAAACCCGTTGCTCATGAGCCGGACATACTCGCGTTCTCTAAGCACGCGATAAGGTTTGAGCGAGTACTGGTCGATTATCCGCTGGTCGACAAGAAGCGCATACAAACTAACGCCGACATTTAGGATTAAGAGCGCCAGTGTTACCGGCGTCTGCACTAATGCATTCACGCTGTTACCGCCGACAATGCTGTTCGTAGCGATTCGAAAATCGTGCGTCCGTCTGCGTGCCCCAGTAACTCTTCCACATGGCGTTCGGGGTGTGGCATCATCCCCAACACGTTGCGGGTCTCATTCACTACACCGGCAATATTATTAACCGAGCCATTGGGGTTGGCTTCAGGCGTTGCGTTTCCGTTTGCGTCGACATATCGGAACACCACTTGTCCTTTTCCTTCAAGCTCTTCCAGGTCTCTGCCTTCCAGGAAGTAGTTCCCTTCCCCGTGCGCAACGGGAATAGACAACACATCACCCTCGCGAGCAGCTTCGGTGAATGGTGTTTCAGCGTTCTCCACCCGAACGCGAACGTCCTTGCAGACAAACCGCAGCGAGTTATTCTTGAGAAGGCAACCGGGCAACAGTCCAGCCTCACAAAGCACCTGGAATCCGTTGCACACACCCAGGACCAATCCGCCGTTCGCGGCGAACTCCCTGACGCTCGACATAATGGGTGAGAACCTGGCGATGGCTCCCGACCTGAGGTAATCACCGTAGGAAAATCCACCTGGAACAATCACCAAGTCCACGTCCCCAACAGAGGAATCCTTATGCCACACCATTCGGCTATTTAATCCCATCACTTTGGATGTCGCGTGGAGCATGTCATGATCTCCGTTGGAGCCGGGAAATACGACAACTGCTGTGGTCAACTTCGATGGCATTTAGTGCAAGTCTTTGGCTTGGTGTAAACTTGGGCTTGCGAGCAATTTACCCGATGCCGTCGATATGGCAAACAGGAGCTGTCTAATTCAACGAATCTCGTTGTGCTACGATATCCAACGTCACCCTCACCTTACGCCCAATCAGTTTGCCAGACGCTCCTCCGGTAACCCCAAAATCACGCCGGTTAATCGTCGTGGTGCCGCTTAGTCTGAGGACGCCATCCTGGCGGTCCTGATCGGTGGACAAATTCGATGCATCGATAGAGATGGGCAGCTCAACCCCCTTTATCGAAAGTTTCCCAGGTACCAAGAAGGCAGCCGAGGTCAAAACGGCATCAGCATCAGACTGGAAGGTTATCGATTGCCATTGTTCTACTTCAAGAAAATCATCAGACAATAGATGTCTATCCCTTTTGCCGATACCGGTATCAATGCTTGCTACGTCGACCTCGGCCGTGGCAGCTATCGTCATAGAGTTGTCGACAATGACCGTTCCTGTCACGTTACTGAAAGAACCGCGGACCCTGTTCAATCCGAGGTGCCGAACGCTGAATCTGATCTCGGACTGCTCGCCAAGAATCACATACCGGCCCGGCGCACTGGTTGAGGTTGCGAGCGCACTTTCGAGACCCGGTGAAGACAAAGTAGCTCCGGGGATGATCAGGAGTAGCGATGCCATTAGAACTTGCCAGATGTTCACTTATTCGGGAACGATTTGGGGGTAAGTTTATCGAACAAACGGCCATCTTGAGTCGACCAATGACTTGCTCGGAGATTGGCTGACACGCTCGCAGAGAAAATGATCCCCAAAGAACTATTTGCAAAAATCAGACAGATCGAGATCCGAACAAAGGGCCTCGTGAATGAGGTCTTTGGGGGCGAGTATCACTCTGCGTTTAAAGGTCAGGGGATCGAGTTTTCTGAAGTGCGTCCGTACCAAATAGGCGACGATATTCGGAGTATCGACTGGAACGTGTCGGCCCGTATGGGTGAAACTTACGTCAAGCTGTTCGAGGAAGAACGTGAGCAGACGGTTATCCTGGCTGTCGACGTCTCGGGCTCTGGTGATTTCGGCACACATTCCAAATTCAAACGCGAAATTGCCGCTGAGATTTGCGCCATCATTGCGTTTAGCGCAATCAGAAACGGAGACAAGGTTGGCGTTTTACTATTCTCTGACGAGGTGGAGTTGTTTGTGCCGCCAAAGAAAGGCAAACGTCATGTGTTGAGGATCATCAGGGATATCTTTGCTTTCGAAAATGTGTCTCGCGGAACGAATATCGGCATTGCTATCAATCACCTTCTGAGAGTGCTCCACCGTCGAGCGATCATTCTGTTGATTAGTGATTTTATCGATACCACATTCGAGAAACCTGTCAAGGCGCTGGGTCGGAAACACGATACTATCGCCGTGCACATGATTGACCCGCGGGAGGAGTCTCTTCCTGCAATTGGATTGGTAGAGCTAACAGACAATGAAACGGGAGAGTCGATCGTTGTAGACACGGGGTCACAGAAGGTGCGAGATGCGATCGTCGAGAGTGCAGAGGCATCGATAAACTCGACACGGGAAATCCTGAAGAAAGCATCCATCGACAGAATCCCAATTCGAACGGATGATAGTTACATAGACCCGCTTATTGCATTCTTCAAGGCGCGGACACGAGCGAGATAACATGGCTTGCAATCGAAAGATTTGTCTATCAGTCTTCGCATTTATGCTGGCGACGCAAACGCCCGTCGCGGCCCAGGAGATCAGGGCGTACGTCGACGCCGACAGCATCACGGTTGGTGACCAGTTTGGACTCGTTGTAGTCGCACCGCATGCTCCTGACGCCAGCATAGAGTTCCCCTCGTTTTCGGACGAGGAAATCGATAAGGGTGTCATGATCGGTGACCTTCAGATTCTTGGTGCCTCGCCACCTGGAAAAATCTTACAGGGTGTGGGCTCCTCATTTCCTGTCGCGGATACCATTACGTACCTGGCCACAACCTTTGCAATTGACACGGCGCACGTTGCGCCGATCTCGGTCGGCATCCGAACGGGAGGCCGTTCTGAAACAGCACAGAGCGCTCCGTTTGTTCTGACGATACAGAGCGTATTGACGGGTGACGAGCAAGACGTTAGAGACATTACTCCGCTCGCTAGTTTTCCCGTGTTCCTTTTGCCGTGGATTGCAGCTCTTGCCGCAGCAGTTGCAGCGTTCTTTTTAGGAAGATACCTTTATCGGAGGCGACCACAGCCAGTAGAGGAACCACCAACGCCGGAACCGATCGTTGAACCGGTATTCGTGTCACCCATCAAAGAAGCAAATGCACGCCTGGCCAAACTCGAAGACCATCCTGTAGGATCGTACGACGAGAAAAAGGATTTCTTTGTTGAATTATCCGACATCGTTCGCACCTATTTCTCCAGACGCATTGACGTGCCTGCTCTGGAGACTACAAGCGCTGAGCTCCTTCGATTGTTGACAGACTCGCGACAAAATTTTTCTCCCGAATTGCTAGGCGACCTGCGAGAAATTCTGGCTGTTGCAGATTTAACA
Source organism: Rhodothermales bacterium (assembly GCA_965224105.1). Classification (GTDB taxonomy): domain Bacteria; phylum Bacteroidota; class Rhodothermia; order Rhodothermales; family JABDKH01; genus CBDCYH01. The sequence goes on from CBDCYH010000002.1 coordinate 818,911, forward strand.
AAATTCGCCAAGCATCAGCCGCGCGGCGAACAATGTCTTGCTTTGTTGGGTGAGACACGCGTCTACCTAATGCGCGTCGAGCACAGTTTGACAGAGCGCGCGAGACCCAGTAGCCAGGCTGTGACTCCCGAACCTGCGATTGCTGATGGACAACCTGCTGGAGATGATGGAAGTTAGAGACCAATTTGATACCGTTGCAAAACTCTGTGCCCAGGCCCAAAGCATTGCTGCGTTGACCGGTGCGGGAGTGTCGGCCGAAAGCGGATTGAAAACATTCCGTGATCCGGATGGGCTATGGCAAAAGTTCAGCCCGCAGGAGCTCGCCAACGTACGAGCGTTCCTGTCAAATCCAGACCTCGTGCAGTCCTGGTATCGGTCGCGTAAACGAGCAGCGCTTGAGGCTGTGCCAAATGCAGGACACGTCGCCCTTGCACAGCTTGGTGAAAGAACAGCATCGTTTGCGCTGATTACCCAGAACGTGGACAACCTGCACACCAGGGCTGGCAGTGCGAACGTTCTCGAGTTGCACGGAAATCTCTTACGAAACTACTGTATCGACTGCCTGACTCCGGCCTCGATCGCCGTCGACTCGGTAGAGCTCCAAAAGTGCGACACATGTGGTGGACTTATTCGGCCTGATGTAGTCTGGTTTGGGGAACAGTTGCCGACGCAGATTCTCGAAAAAGCACACGAGGCAGCCGTTAGGTCAAACGTATTTTTTTCGATTGGGACAAGCGCGGAAGTTTATCCTGCCGCTGATCTACCGATTGCCGCAAAGACCAGCGGGGCTGTATTGGTGGAAGTAAACACCGCTACTACAGCACTTACTCGTCATGCCGACTTCGTTTTTACGGGGCCATCCGGGGAAATTCTGCCGCAGTTGGTGGACAGATTAGTTGGGGTTGCGCAATGAATCTGGAGTTTGCTCAACCCCTGTGGTTTCTCGCCTTAGCGGCATTACCGGTCTACTGGCTGATCAGCGGGTTGCGAAGGAAGAATAGAACCGGTATGCGATATAGTAGCATCGACTCATCGAAGCAGGCACCGCGGACTATCTGGACCCGTCTCCGATGGCTACCGACAGTACTCCGGTCCGCCGTGTGGATTTTGGCAGTGGCAGCACTCGCTCGTCCGCAAACAAGCAATACCGTTGTCGAGCGTTTTGCAGAGGGCGTCGACATAATGATGGTGCTGGACACATCCACTTCTATGCGTGCTCAGGATTTCCGACCGAATCGCTTCGTCGCAGCCAAAGAGGTAGGCACAGAATTCATTCAAGGCCGCACCTCAGACCGGGTCGGCCTCATCGTCTTCGCCGCGAAGGCGTTTACGCAAACTCCGCTGACCCTGGATTACGGTTTCCTCACAACCATGCTGAACGAAGTTGAGGTAGGTATTATTGAAGACGGCACAGCTATCGGCACTGCTCTCGCGATGGGAGTGAACAGGTTGAAAGAAACGGATGCAAAGAGCAAGGTGGTGATCCTGTTAACTGATGGTCAAAACAATCGCGGTGAAATAGATCCGGTAACTGCCGCAGATGTTGCAGCGACGCTTGGCGTGCGCGTTTATACTATTGGCGTCGGTACGCGTGGCGAGGCGCCCGTGATCGTCGATCATCCGTTTGCCGGTCAACAACGTGTAATGATGAAAGTGGAAATTGATGAAGACATGTTGCGATCGGTCGCCCAGAAAACTGGTGGAAAGTATTTTCGCGCAACAAACAAAGAAGCGCTGAAAACCATCTATCAGGAAATTGGTGATCTGGAAAAGACGAAAATCGAGGAACGCTCCTACACGGATTATGCTGAGAGGTACCATTATTTCCTGTGGCCGGCGCTGCTACTACTGATGTTTGAGTTACTACTTTCCTCTACGCGGCTGAGGAGGATTCCATAATGGGCTGGCTGCATCCAACATATTTTCTTGCTATTGTTTGTGTTCCTGTGGCACTGCTTCTGTTTGCGTGGTCTGCGTACCGGCGATCTAGTGCATACTCAAAGATTGGCAATGCTGAGCTAGTCGATAGACTCACGGAAGGCGTGAGCAAACGTCGTCGTCGATGGAAGGCAGCGTTCGCTGTTCTGTCGATTGCGATGATGGCGATCGCACTGGCCGGGCCACGGTTTGGATCAAAAACAAAAGAAGTGAAGCGCGAGGGCGTTGATCTGGTAATCGCCCTGGATGTTTCGTTGTCGATGAAGGCAGAAGACGTTGCTCCGAATCGGCTTGAGCGCTCGAAGCAGGAGATAAAGAAATTGCTCCGCCAGCTGTCTGGCGACCGTGTTGCATTGGTACTCTTTTCTGGAGACGCTTTTATACAGTGCCCACTTACGACCGACTACAGCGCCGTGCGGCTTTTTCTTGATGCCTCCGATCCAACGCAAATACCTACACCCGGGACAAATTTTGAGGCTGCGATAGACATGGCCAAGCGTGCCTTCGCAACCAAGAGTGATGATATCGAACAGCGAACAAAAGCAATGTTGATAATCTCTGACGGAGAGAATCACATTGGAAACGTACAGGAATTGCTGAGCGACGCCAACGATAACGGCTTTGTCATGTACGCCGCCGGGGTTGGCGAAACGCAGGGCGTGCCCATCCCGGTGAATGCCAACAGGGACAACCCAGTGTACAAGAAAGACCGCCGAAACAACATTGTGCTGACACGCCTCGAGGAGGCTGGCCTAAAAGAACTGGCAGCGAATGGAGCTTACTTTAGGGTTACCCGCACCTCGAGCTCGTTGAATAAAATAAAGACCGCCCTTGATCGTTTGGACAAAACCGAGTTTGGAACAGAAGAGTTTGAGGAGTACGACGAAAAGTATCAATGGCCGTTGGCGCTGGGACTGGTTTTTCTGCTGGCAGACGCATTGATCTCGGATCGAAAGAAAATTTCCAGGTCGTGAATCGCCTGTGGGCACATATCGTACTCGCGGTAATGCTGTTGGTAATGATGGGCTGTACGGACACTCGATCCGCGCGTGAGGGAAACCGCAATTACCAAAATAGTGAGTTTGCCGAGGCCGAGACCGCCTTCACCGAAGCCTCCGACGCGTTAAACTCTGATCCCGAAAATGGCGATAAAGCACTAATGAGAGCAGATGTTCTTAACAACCGCGCGGCAGCCAGGTACCGGCAGGCCAAGTTTAGCGAGGCGCAGGACGATTGGTTGGAGTCTGTACGGAGTTCCACAGAGGACATCGACAGGATTAGCCGGGCGCTGTACAATGCCGGGACTAACGCCTATCGCATGGACGACAAGAATCTTGCCCTGGAGTATCTCCGTCGCGCGTTGCTAGTGAACCCGTCGCTGGCGGACGCGAAGATCAACTACGAGTTCATAGCAAGGCAATTGCAAAACGAGGAAGGCGAGAATGGTGGCGGCGGCAAACCACCTGAGCCATCCGACTATGCCAGGCAATTGAAAGAACAGGCAGACGCACTCGTTGAACAGCAGCTTTACAGAGAGGCGTTCGACCTGCTGCGAAACGGCCTCGAGGTTGATCCAACCGTCGCGGCCTATCAAGATTTCATGGCCAGAGACAGCGTGGTGTCAAATATTCACGGTCAGTAAAATGAGCATGAAAACTCTATTTCAGATTCTCTTATTTGCTGCATTGTTCTTCGGGGGAACGGCGAAGGCTGTACTGGCGCAAGACGCAGCAGACAGCGCCGAGGGCTATTTTCACATGGCCGCGCATCACTTCATCGACAATGAAATTGAGCCTGCAAAAACTGCGGTCAATGCAGGCCTTCAGCTACAACCCAACGACCCGAAGTTGCTGGCATTGAAAGCGGAAATTGAGAAACAGGAAGAGCAGAACGCGCAAAACCAGAATCAGGAGAGCCAGAACAGTGAGAGTGAGGGTGAGGAGGAAGAACAGGAACAAGATTCTGATCAGCAGCAGGAGCAAGACCCGGACAATGAGCAGGAGGGTTCATCGCAAGAACAAGAGGACTCACAGCAGGAAGGTCAGCAGGGCAATCAGCAGGAATCATCCGAATCTCAAGAAGAGGAAAGCCAGCCTTCCGAGGAAGAACCCGCGGACCCAACGGAGTTGAGCAAAGAGCAGGCCGAGCGAATCCTCCAGGCGTTGCAGAACGAAGAGGGAAAGTTGCTTCGAGAAGTCCGCAAGGTTAAGGGACGACCCAGGCGTGTAGAAAAGGACTGGTAGATCGATGAGTGTTTTCTCGCGAACAACCATTGCAGTCGTTTGCCTGTGCTGCATCTTCCGCGTAGCGCACGCGCAGAATATTTCTGTTGATGCATCTGTCGACGCATCTGAAATTGGAACCGAGGAGGTTGTCAATTTTACGATTGCGTTCAGTGGGGAAAATCTGCCTGACATTCAGACTCCGGAGGCCCCCGCGGCCCAGGGGCTGGTTCTGAGTCGACCGTTCCCCAGTACCTCTCGCAACGTATCGATTCTGAATGGTCGGATGTCGCAGAGTCTCAGTTTCAGCTGGACCTACCAGCCGATTCAGGAAGGTAATGCCAAAATTTTTTCCACGTCTGTAACGGTTGATGGGGCTACGGTCGACACCAAGGAGATTGAGATCACAGTTGTGCCACAGTCACAGCGCCCTCAGCGGCAGCCAAGGGTTGATCGATTTGATCCGTTCGGGCTCGATCCTGATCCGGCGGATGAGCGTGAGGTGACCAGCGACGATGTTTTCATCCGGGCCATTCCAAGTAAGCGATCCGCATTCGTAAATGAGCAACTCACTATTGAGTACCAGTTGTTTTTCAGGACTGGCATCCAGCTGCGACAGAGTAGACTGGCAGACTCATGGGATGCAGAGGGATTCTGGCGCGAGGAGCTTGAAGTAGAAAGTCGACCCATTCCTGTTGTGGTCGTCGAGAACGGCCTCCGATACAATCGAATCACACTAAAGAAAGTCGCTGTTTTCCCGACGCGCGCTGGCGATCTAGTTATTGACCCGCTCAAGATCGAAACTGAAGCAGCGCTCCCGGGCAATGGCGGCTTCTTTTCCATTAGGCGTAACCGTTTTCAGGCTGTCACGGTTAGCTCGCCCCGGATAAGCGTAACGGTAAGATCTCTGCCCCAACCTGCGCCAAGCTCCTTCGAAGGTGCAGTGGGATCGCTACAATTCTCGGCAAGTGTTGCATCAACCGAACTCGAACTGGGTAATTCAACCGATCTGGAGTTGACGGTTAGCGGACGCGGAAACATCTCGACGCTCGAACCTCCAACACTGGGATTGCCGGGTGTGTTTGAAGTGTACGACCCCGAAATAACATCCTCGGTCAACAGGTCACGCAATGTGGTAACGGGCTCCAAGGCTTTCCGGTACGTGTTGATACCAAGGTCGAATGGAAGTTTTGAGATTCCTCCTATCGCCTACACCTTTTTTGATCCCGGCAGGGAAGAATACGTGACGATAAACTCCGATCCAGCTACGATTTCAGTTTCCGGAGTTGCCACTCCAACCGACGCGGCACAGGCAACCGTCTCCGGCCTACCGGTTGATGATATCTCAGGACGCGTGTTCCAGACGGCGACGTGGACTGATCTCGGCCGTACACGTCTGTACTCGTCCCCCCTGGTGGCCGGTGTACTGGTCATTCCCCTGCTCCTCCTTGCCGGGACGACCTTATTTGTTCGTCGATCTGATGCGCTCAATGCCGATAAGAGGATGGCTCGGAACAAGATGGCCCATCCCCTCGCCAAGCGACACCTGAAGAAGGCATCTGCACTCCTGAAGAATAACGACGCGCGTGGATTTTACGCAGAGCTGGAGCGTGCGGTAGTAAGCTTCGTCGGGAACCGATTGAACATCGGCGAAAAGGCGTACACCCACGAGGGTCTTAAAAACCGGCTGCGCGAAAACGGTGCATCAGCAGATACACTGGCTGAGTTTCAAACGTTATTAGAGGAGTGCGATCGAGTACGGTTTGCGCCGGTTGCTCCGATCGAATCAGAAATGAAAACCGCTGGCGACAGGGCGGCAACCATAATCGTCCAACTGCATTCAGAACTGGTAACTCCGGAATAGCGTGGCTGGACGATACGTAATACTGTTGCTTTTCGCTTGCGTCAATCTGTTGACGGTAGCCTCCGCCCAGAACGCCGCACATTTTTTTGACGAGGGCAACGAGCATTTTCGTCAGGGCGCGTTCGGAGAAGCCATTGAAAGTTATCACCTCGCGCTTGCTGAGGGGAGCGAATCGGGCGAGCTCTACTTTAATCTTGCGAACGCGTACTATCGCCAGGATGAGATCGGTGAGGCAATATTGTATTACGAAAAGGCTCGCAAGAAACTTGGCGATACACAGGAAATCACACACAATCTTGGCATAGCCAGGACCCAGATAAGAGACAGGTTTTCTGAAACGCCCGAACCTTTTTGGGTGGCAGGTATGGACAGGCTGGTGCGTTCCATTTCTCCCTGGATGATTTTCATTGTGGGGGCTCTCCTTTACATTTTTGCAATCGGATTCAAGGTCGTCACAATTTCACGGCGGACCAGTACCGATTGGTCCAGGCGGACGTTTTGGTGGACTCTCACTTTAGCATCGGTGCTTATCGTGGTTGCCTTGGTGGAGTCTTATTACATCCACAACAACATTCAAGGAGTTGTTGTTGTCGCGGAGACAGAGTTTAGTCTCGTGGATGAGGACGGATCCGACCAGATATCGCAGATTCACGAAGGTGTACTTCTTGATCTACTGGAGCGCACTGATAACCGCTGGATGGTCAAACTCCCCAACGGCACCCGCGGCTGGGTTGATGCAGATGCAGTCCAGGAGATATAGTATCTTTGAGCGCATCTCCTCGTGGTGGAATGGAACCATTCTTTTTTGATAGTAATCGTTCGGCTGGCTGGATCGAAGTCATTTGCGGCTCGATGTTCAGTGGTAAAACGGAAGAGTTGATCAGACGGCTAAAGCGCGCCCGGATTGCGAGGCTGAAGGTCGAAATATTCAAACCTGCGTTGGATGTAAGATATTCCGACGACGAAGTAGTCTCGCACGACGAGAACGCGCTTTTCAGCACGCCGGTTGACAGTGCCGACCAGATCTTACTGCTGGTGGGCGGAGCCAAAGTGGTTGGTATTGATGAAGCTCAGTTCTTCGGTTTGAATCTTGTCCGCGTGGCGCGTGAGCTCGCCGAACAGGGCAAGCGGGTTATCATAGCCGGGCTGGATCAGGATTATCTGGGCAATCCGTTTGAACCCATTCCGCAGCTGATGGGGATCGCGGAGCACGTAACAAAGTTGCATGCCATTTGCGTGGTTTGTGGAGCGCCTGCCAATCACTCGCAGCGGATAGTAAATGTGGATGATCGGGTCGTGGTTGGATCGAAGGAGTCATACGAACCTCGCTGTAGAGATTGCTTTGATCCAAGCGAACCTGCAAAACCTTTCGTTCCAAGAGAAAATGATCAGGAAGAAATAGATCCCCCCGAGGAGGCGCTGGGAATCTCAGACCTGCCGCATCTCGAATCCTAGCGACTCATTCCTGGTAGTCAGTTTCGGGTTGATCTTTTGCACAATTCATCCAGCGGTCCGGCTGTTGGTTGATTCAAATTGTACATTAGGGTCCAATTGTAAGACAGACATCATCCCCGATCGGCATCAATGGCGAAGAAGAATTACCTGGTTTCGGCTCGTAAGTACAGGCCCCAGACATTTAGCGAGATTGTCGGGCAGGAGCACGTCTCTGAGACACTCATGAACGCTCTTTCGGGGGGAAGACTAGCGCATGCATACCTCTTTGCGGGTCCACGTGGAGTGGGTAAGACCACTGCCGCACGCATCCTTGCCAAGGCCATCAACTGTCAAACGCTTCCGGCTGAGCGGACGCGAAATGCTGAGCCATGCAACGAGTGCGAGTCTTGCAGCAGCTTTACAGAAGGACGAAACCTCAATGTGGTTGAGATTGATGCAGCATCCAACAACAGCGTTGCCGACATCCGCGATCTCCGCGACACCGTGCGGATCCCACCACAGGGAGCGGATAAAAAGGTGTACATCATCGATGAGGTACACATGCTTTCGACGCAGGCCTTCAATGCGTTCCTGAAAACGTTGGAGGAACCGCCCCCCTACGCCCTATTTATCTTCGCCACGACCGATCCACACAAGGTGCTGCCGACAATTCTTTCCCGGTGCCAGCGATTCGACTTCAGGAGAGTTGTAACGACAGATATTGTCGAGCATCTTAAGTATGTAAGCGCGGAAGAGAACGTTACTGCTGATGACGATGCATTATTGCTGATTGCCTCGAAGGGTGACGGTGCCCTTCGTGACGCCCTTTCCGTGTTTGATCAGGCCGTTGCGATGTGTGGCAAAGAAATCACCTACCCCGCCCTTGCGAACGCACTCCGAATCGTTGATACCGACCTGTTCTTTGCTGCTTCTGATGTGGCTCGCGATGGGGATGTGGGCTCGGCCATTGAGATTGTCGACAAGCTGGTAGCATCTGGTTTTGATCTGCGAGAATTTTTGGTCGGATTGTCCATGCATTTCCGCAACCTGCTGATTGCAAACACTTTGACAGACGACCGGTTACTGGAGGTGTCAGCGAGGTTGAAAGAACGTTACCGCACAGAGGCCGGGTCCTTCAGCCAGTCGGAAATCATGCGGATGCTCATGATCTGCTCAAGAACGATGGATGCTCTGCGCCACAACTCCCAGCCTCGACTGACACTGGAGTTGGGGATGATCAAGATGGCCAACCTTCGAAACATGATTGACCTCTCCGAGACGTTGGGCCGAATCTCCGAACTTGAGAAGAAGAGTCGGCAGAAGAGGGATGTGCAACCCCGGAGGGTCAAAGAAGACGCAGTCGTCCCGCCGGATGCCAGCCCCATGCCTGAGGAGGCACCACCGGAGCGCTCGGAGCCGACGGACTTAAAACCTGCAGGATCGGTTCCAAAGAAAACTAAAACGGCCGACGTACCTCCACCGGCTACAACTCCCCCACCTTCTCCGGCAACCAGCACAGCGTCGACCCTGTTCGGTGCTCCGGCACTCCAACGAAAGCGGCCGAGCGAAGGGAACGGCCCCGAGGCGCTATCCGCGGAAAGCTCCGCCGCCATTGCCGTTGAAGTTGCGCCTGGCAGCGCACCAACCGAAGTGGAACGGGTGTGGTTGAGGTTTGTCGCTGCCGTGAAAGAACTGCGCATCCACGTCGGTGCGATCCTTCAACACGGTGCTCCATTGGATTTGGCAAACGGGACGCTGCGCGTGGCTGTCCCGGACGAATTCCACAAGCGTCTACTCACAAATCAGAAAGAGTTCTTGCTCAGACATTTAAACGAAATCCTGCACGAGCCCGTCAAGAAATTGCGGTTCTCGGTGGAGCCCGACCTAAGTGGTGATGGACCGGTGCAGCCCGACTTCGATCCTGTGGAGTACATGAATCAGAAGAGAAAAGAAAACCCTGTTATCAAAGCCATATTTGACGAGTTCGGCGGCGAATTGGTCTGGTAACTCAACATTTCAACGGCCGGTGCGTTACTTAGCTCGGTTAAAAATAGACCAGTAGATCAGATGCAAGATGGAAATATGGCCGACATGTTCGGCAAGATGATGGAAATGCAGCAAAAGATGGAGGAGACCAAAGCATCTCTTGGCGCGCTTTCCACAACAGCCGAGGCGGGCGGAGGAATGGTGCAGGTAACGGCGAACGGTTTGAATCGAATTACGGCGATAAAAATCGATCCGGACGCTGTTGACACATCAGATATGGAGCTTTTGGAAGACCTCATCATCGCAGGTGTTAACAAGGCCCTGGATGACGTCGCCGAGGAAGCAAAAAACGAGATGATGAAAGCCGCTGGTGGCCTCCTGCCCCCCGGGATGGACCTGAGTCAACTCGGGCTCTAGATGAGGTACACTTCTGAAGCAGTCGAGGCGCTCGTTGAGAACTTGACGAAGCTGCCTTCCATCGGCCGCAAAACAGCACAGCGGCTGGCAGCGCACGTCCTCAAGATGCCTCGCACCGAGGTCGCATCAATTGCGGAGGCACTCCTTAATGCCAAGGATCGTGTCAAAACGTGCGGTGTTTGCTACAACGTTGCGGACGAGGAAATCTGCTCGATCTGTTCATCAACCAGGCGTGAGAAATCGCTCGTCTGCGTGGTGGAGGAGCCGAATGATGTGATGGCTTTGGAACGTACCAATGACTTTCGCGGAGTCTACCACGTGCTAGGTGGTGCGATCTCGCCACTTGACGGTGTCGGGCCAGATGATCTGCGAATCACTGAACTGATTCAGAGAATTGGTAGTACCGACGCTGATGAGCCAGCGATCGAAGAGGTCATTCTCGCGATGAATCCAAACGTTGAAGGTGACACAACCGCGTATTACGTTGCGCAGTTGTTGAAACCGTTTGATGTGGCTGTGACCCGTATTGCTCGCGGTGTGCCGATCGGCGGCGATCTGGAGTATGCCGACGAGGCTACTCTCGCGCGAGCCCTCGAAGGCCGCGGCGCACTTTAGAAACTGAGGCTCAGCTTGCGTGGCCCCACCGTTTTATCTTCGCGACAGGCGTACCTGTTGGCAGGTGTGGTCCTGTTTATCCTGGTTGCGTTCGTCGCTTACCCTAGCCTCCGAATGTTCGTCGAGGGGAGCGAAGCCGAAAACTGGAGACGCCTGTTTGAGTCAAGTTCGTCCGCCAACGTTCGTGCCCTCAAGAACTCCGTCTGGCTGTCGTTGCTGAGTGTTGTCGGTGCAGGCGCACTTGGCACAGCGCTGGCGTACGGACTGTTTCGGTTTGACTTCCCTATGCGGAAGGCGCTTACCTGGATGGCCCCGATCCCACTCGCACTGCCTCCACTGGTGGGCGTTCTCGCCTTTCTGTTCCTTTATGGCGAGAGCGGAATCCTGCCCCGATTCCTTCAATCCCTGCTCGGTTTGGAAAGTGTCCCCTTCTCATTCTCCGGATTCTGGGCAGTGTGGCTGGTGCACGTCTATTCGATGTACGTGTACTTTTATTTGTTTGTATCCTCAACTCTTTCATCGACAGACAAATCCGTTTTCGACGCGGCAAGTGATCTAGGCGCAAAAAACTGGAAGACCTTTTTCTCTGTAATCCTTCCGGTGTTGCGATCGCCGATCCTGGCAGCATCCCTGCTTGTCTTTATGATATCGATGGCATCATTTACCGCTCCTCTCCTATTCGCCGGTACCGAACCCTTCCTCACGTTGCAGATTTTCAATTACAAGATCAACGGAGATCTTGCTATGTCGGCCACCGTGTCGAGCTTGCTTACGCTGATCTGCATTTTGTTTCTGATGTTGTCTCAACTGATGAACCGAAGAACGCTATCATCCGTTTCGAAGGGAGCCTCCGAGGCGCCGACGCGCTTGTCCGGAGCACAACTGCGCCTGATTGCAACACCGCTGGCTGTTTGTCTTGCATTATTCCTGGTGCTCCCTATACTTACGGTAATCCTCATTTCGTTTGCGCAGGAAGGAAACTGGACGTCGCAGATTTTACCCACTGCCTACACTACCGAGCACTACATCTCACTTTTCACATCATCTAGTGTAGCCCAGCCGATAGTTAACAGCCTGTGGATGTCTGCCGTAGCAACGGTGGCTTGTCTGGTAGTCGGCGTAGCGTCGGCATGGCTTGTTACGAAGACCCGCGTAGTTGGGCGCTGGTTAATTTTATTGCTTACCATTCTTCCATTTGCGATCCCGGGAACGGTTATCGCAATCAACCTGATTGTCACCTTTAGTGAATCGTCCGTCTTGACGTTCGGTACCGCGTTGGTTGGAACGGTTTGGATTTTACCACTTGCGTATTTCGTGCGAAACATACCGCTCATTGTACGATCGACGTCGGCGTCGCTGGACCAGCTGGATGACTCTCTGACAGATGCATCCATGGACCTTGGTGCAAGTCCCGGCCGAACCTTCCGCTCGGTAATCCTACCCATTATTACCCCTGGCATTCTTGCCGGTGTGTTGCTAACGTTTGTTGCATGTGTAGGAGAATTTGTCTCGTCTATCATGCTGTATATTTATGACAATCGCCCAATCAGCATGGAGATCTGGTCACAGCTCCGGCTATACGATTTTGGCGCGGCTGCAGCTTACTCTGTCCTGCTGATGATGATTATTCTGATATCCACTGTTGTAATCCGACGACTTGGACATTCTCCACGACTTGGCTCCGCTTTCTAGAACACTATGATAGTTTCAATTGTCGGGGCCGGGGCAATGGGTTCAGCCATTGCTCGATTTCTCCTTGCTGATGAGCTCGTTTCCAAGCTCAGGATAATGGATATGCGGAAATCGTCGCTCCACGCGCTCGAACCGATTAAGGATCCCAAGCTGTCGTCGTTCAAGATCAATGCCCGCGACCTCGTAAAAGTGCGAGAGGTGGTCGAGGGCTCGCATTGCATGATTAGCTGTGTTGAGCCATCCGACAACGTTGGCCTCGCTTCTCTTGCCTTGGACATTGGCGCGCACTATGTAGACCAGGGAGGGAGCGAAGTCGCTACGGGGAGCATTTTGTCGTTGTCGGATAGGGCATCTGAAGCGGGCGTGTGGCTTGTTCCAAACTGTGGTCTTACTCCGGGGCTGGTCGATATCGCAAGCATGTGGGCGGTCGAGCAATTCGATAAAGTGGAAAGAGTCAGTGCGCGCTTTGGCAGTATTCCGCTTACCGCAAACCCACCCTTCAACTGCCAGTTGTCATCGTCGGCAAGTAAGATGCTCGACGATTACACTCGACCAACGCATGTCATCGAGAACGGACAAATCAACAGAGTGCCGTCGCTGTCGCGTGAGGAACACATCTTCTTTGACGAGCCGTTCGGTTTGTTGGAGGCGTTCTGTTCGGCATCTGGAACAACACTTCTGGCAAGAGAGCTTGAGGGAAAGGTGAATTTCTTTGACCTCAAAACACTTAGTCGCCCCGGCCATGCCGATCAGATGAGCTTCCTACTAGGTCTAGGGTTTGGTGACGAAAAGATTATCGATGTTCGAACCCATCTAACGTATCGCGACCTGCTGATGAGGAAACTTCGCCAACACCTATCGGCATCACAACCCGATGCAGTGCTTGTTCGCATCATGGTTACGGGTTGGAGTGACGGGCAGGAACGAACATTTGCCCTTCAGACTGTTCACGAGTTTGACGAAACGCTTGGCATCAGTGCGCTCCGTTTTGTTGCTGGCGCAGCTACCGCCGAGGTGACGCACGACTTAATTTCTGGCAATGTTAAAGGCGGAGGTGCGGCCCCACCCGAACGCATCGTGGACAAGCGGCACTTCCTGGACAGGATGGAGTCGAACGGAATTCGAATAGAGAGCCAATGGTTTGACGGCCATTTACATGTTACCGACCGGCTACGCATCGACTAGCTTACGTGGACGTGTGGTCCGCGACAATTTTCCACCCATCTGCTGTGTTCATTAGCAGCAGCGTGAACAACCCCTCGGCGTCGCCAACATCCTCTGATCGCGAGAGATGGAATTTCCCAAAGACAATAGCATGGCGAGGGCCCGTCACTCTAACATCGACAATGTCGAATTCCAACACGCCCATGAGCTCTCTCGAAGAGTACGTGCGATGATACCGATCTATTGTTGTTTGCCAACCATACAGAATTGAATTATCGCTTGCAAAACGCAGCGAATCACTCACCAGGTAGCCCTCCATAAACCCTTCTATGTCGCCCTCATTCCAGTCGTTCTGTTGTCGATTCAGCAAAGCCATTATGGAGGCACGGGCAGCGGGCTCATCGATCACAGATTGCGATGATTCATCTGCTTTCTTTTCTGTTGAGCATCCCCCAAATCCGACAAGGAAACAGGTCATTATGATGGCAATTCCCGGGCCTGACGAATTTCGAATTCGGTCTAGAGCAGAACTGCTTTTGCGTTTCGGTAGATAGAACAATTGATAATCCGGTGGGTACTACGTATTCGTCAAAAAAACGGCCATAATCGGGTGTTAGGATACAGCTTTTTCTCTTGATAGGACACATTCTAACTGATAGTTTGCATGGTGCTTGACAAGTCCCTGCGACCTCCGATATCCCAAGTGCAATCTCCTTCTACCGCGTATTGAACACTGTCTACTGCCTAACGTAATTGTTCTTATAAACTGTCGGGAGTCTACTCGCAACCCGACTGATTCGCGGTAACTATTCATTGGCTGAAGTTCTCAGCATAGTACGTTCCTTGCCTCACGTTTGGTTTGCCCTGACCAGTGTCCTGCTTGGAGGACCATCTCCCGAAAAGGTAGAGAATGTTGGTGTCAGCTTGCCGGCAATCGCGACAACGCCGTTGGCCGTTGACAAACTTGACTGGTCGTATGCGATTGGAATTTCTGACACCGACACTGTTGCGGTGGACACGCTGGACAGTTTGCGCTTTCGGCCGTTCCTCCCCCGCTTCCGTCGCGACAATAAGTTTGCAAGATACCTTCCCCGACAGCAACGCGCTTTTTCACTCCGACCAAGTCCGGTATGGAAGCACGAGACCAGGTTGGATACTACCACTGGCCGCGTTGTCACGACGGAGCAAATTGGTGGTGATGATATTCGCTTCCCCGTTTCTATGGAGTGGGAAGAGTACACTCGTCTTCGACGTGAGGCTGGTATTAAGAACAACTGGTACGCTGTTATCGAACAGCGGCGGCGGCAGCAGCGCAGCCAGCGTCGCGGAGGCCTGGGTTTTAACATCGTCGTTCCCGGAGGACGCCAGAGCGCCTTCACGACTATTTTCGGAAAGCCGGAAGTTGATCTGCGCGTGAACGGCGTCGCAGATATCAAGGCCGGATTCGACTATGTAAAAAATGAGCAGCAGCAGACGCTCGGGCGGGGCAGCCAGCTTGATCCCCAATTCCTGCAGGACCTAAGGCTAGGAATCACTGGAACGATTGGCGACAAGATGCGGATTGATGTCAACTATGACACCAAGAATCAATTCGAATTTCAGAACCAGATTAAGCTCAAGTACACCGGATACGAAGACGAAATAATTCAGAGTATCGAGGCGGGCAACGTGTTTCTGGACACCCCATCCACGTTGATCCGGAGCGGGCAGAGCTTGTTTGGAATCAAGAGCGAACTGCAAATTGGTGGGGTCCACCTTACAACGGTCATGAGCCAGGAGGAAGGGAAGGCCAACACTATCCCGGTTAGCAGCGGATCGCAGTCAACGCCCTTCAACCTCCGCCCCACCGACTACGACGACAATCGCCACTTTTTCCTTGGCTACTATTTTCGGAACCGCTGGGAGGACGCGCTTTCTGATCCTCCGCAACTCCGGATTGCGAATGGCTTCGACGGAATAACGGAGATCGAGGTATGGCGATTTGAAACGGTAAGTCCCGAGGACGACGACGTGAGGGAGGTAGTCGCCATGATCGACCTTGGCGAAGACCCTGCGCTGCTTAGCGAAGCAGATGCATTTACTGGAACACAACCAGAGAACCTTCCAGACAATGCCAGTGGCCTGAATCAATACACATCAGCAGACCTAACCGCACTGCGTGACCGCAACACCGGGGCCCGAACTTTCCTCGAGGGTAAAGGGCTAGCGTCGCCAGACTTCCAGACCGGGCCGTTCAAAAAACTGATCGAGGGAAGGGACTACAAGGTCGACGACATCCTGGGTTACATCTCCCTGACGCAGCGCTTGCAGGACAGCGAAGCAATCGGGGTGGCCTATCGGTACCGGGCAAATGGTGAGGTAAAACAGGTAGGGGATTTTTCAACCGGGTCAGGTGGTGCAGATGAAAATTCTCGTTTGGTGTTAAAACTGTTGCGCTCCAGCCAGCCGCAGCCGGGAAGCGCGGCTTGGTATATCGAGCTCAAGAACATCTACAACTCCGGAGGTCGCAACCTGAGTTCTACGGGATTTGATCTGAGTATCGATTATGATCCATCAGGATCAACGTCGCAGCCGAAAATTTTGGAGCTCAGTACGAGTCCACTAATCGATTTGCTTGGCCTCGACCGTTTGAACGAAGACGGGGCGCAGGAACCGGATAACACCTTCGATTTTCGTCCGGGCTTTTCGGTAATCCCCGACCAGGGGCTTCTCATCTTCCCTTACCTCGAACCGTTCGGATCGCGCATGCAGGCCATCGTTAACAGCGCGACTACGGATCCGATGGAGTTGACCCGTTTGACGAACAAGTACGTTTTCAATCAGCTCTATGACGACAAGAAGGAGACGGCACGTCGTAATACGCAACTGGATGTTTATCGCATCAATGGGGAGTACAGTGGATCCATCCAGTCAAATTATGACCTCGCGACATTTTCTGGTCTAATACCCGGTTCGGTGCGTGTAACATCTGGTGGAGTTGCGCTTGCTGAGGGTGTAGACTTTATCGTGGACTATCAGGGCGGAACACTCACGGTTACCAATCCTAGTTATCTCGTTGAAGGGCGGGACCTGGAAATCGCATACGAGGAGAACTCGTTCTTCAATCTCCAGAAGAAAACGCTGCTTGGACTGCGTGCCGATTATGACCTGGGCAAGAAGTTGGCACTGGGCGCGACGATGATGCGCCTGAGTGAGAAGTCGCCGACGGACAAGTTTCGCATTGGCGAGGAGCCGATTTCTAACTTCATCTGGGGAATGGATGGAGCGCTCGAGTTGGAACCGCGGTGGTTGACACGTGCAATCGACCGCATCCCGCTCCTACAGACGAAAGCTGAGTCGCGGATTGCCATTACCGGTGAGGTGGCGCAATTGCGACCGGGCCATTCGCAGACAGCCGCATTCCAGCGCAGTCGAAAGGAGCTTCGGAAAAACGACCGGGATTTTTACGAGGACGAGCTGGAGGGAATCTCCTACCTGGACGACTTCGAGGGATTCGAAAACACCTTCCCGCTCATGCAACCTGGGACGTGGCGACTGGCGGCCCCCCCAGATTCGCTTACCGCGGTTGCCGATTCCGATCCCAATGCAGATTCACTGCGAACCAACTGGCGCGGAGACTTCGCATGGTATCGCGTAAATGAATCGCTGATACGAGAGCTATCTCCGATTCGTGCCGTCTATCCCGACGCGGTCCGGACCATCCGCATTGACGAAGTATTCCCGGACAAACAAGTCTCCGGCTTGCCAGATCAAACACTAAGCATCCTGGACCTGTATTTCAATCCGAACAACCGGGGGCCCTACAACTACACACAAGATCTGGGCGGTTTTCTATCTAATCCCAAACTTACCTGGGGGGGAATGGTCCAGCGTCTACCCGACGGGTTTAACGACTTCACTCTGAAGAATGTCGACTTTGTGGAGATGATTATCCGCCCGTTCGCGGAGAACGTGGCTAATGATGCCGGGCCGGATGCAAAACTTTTTGTGGACCTCGGTTTTATCTCTGAAGATGTTTTGCCGGACGAACGTCTGAATGAGGAAGACGGACTCTCGACAAACACGATAACTGAGTCAAGTATTTCGAGGTGGGGTCGCCTCCCGTCATCACTCCGCGATAAGGTGGTCAAAATTGACAAAGAGACCAATCGAACAGAGGACCTCGGAATCGACGGGTTGGCGTCATATGGCGGCGACTACCCGGAATTTGCGACGGAGACCTCGCATTTTGCATCGTTCCTCGCTTCGTTTGATCCTGGAAATACGGATCCTAATTATTTGGCGGAGGTGGCAAAGGCCCAGAGGGATCCGTCGGGTGATGATTACCATTACTTTGGGGATGATGCCTATTTCGACGATCCAACGTTTTTCCCGGGCGGGTCAACTTTCCAACAGCGTTTCACGAGGTTTTTCCCCGGCCAGGAACTAAACGCTTTCGAGTCCCAGCGAGAGCTTGAAACCCGCGCCAGCATTGAAGCGAGGAAAGGGAATTCTCAGTTCCCGGATTCCGAAGATTTGAATGCGAACTCAACGGTTGATTCGGACAACAGCTATTTCCAATATGAGGTGCCCTTGTCGCGCGCTATTCTGGATCAGCAGGCTGCGCCGACGGAAGTGGATGATTACGTTGTAACGGAGATAACTAGCGAAGCCGGGGAGCGTACCGGCTGGTATCAGATTCGAATACCGGTGCGTGATTTCACAAGGACGGTCGGATCGATCCAGGACTTCAGACAGATCGAATCGATACGTGTGTGGACGACCGGTCACGAAGCTCCGATTACCGTACGCATGGCTTCGCTTGAGCTGGTCGGCAGCCAGTGGCAAAAAGCTACCACCATCGCTCTTGACGAAGAAGATCCAACCGCGGACCCTGAAGCGACAGATACGCGGATCTCCATTTCGAATGTCAACAACGAGGAGAATAGCGGATCATATCTACCTCCCAACGGCACGATCATCCGCCAGGACAGACTTGCTACCGGAACGCGACAAGATGCGCGCGAGCAGTCGATGGTACTGCGAGTTGAAAACCTGTATCCTGGCGACCAGCTCGCAGTGTTTAAGCCGTACAATAGTGCACTTGACCTGCTCAAGTACAGGCGAATCCGCATGTTTACGCACTTGCACGGTACGCTTGCTGACGGAACACCGCTGGAATCCCTTGACCAGGTCCAGGGCCGAAGTAAAGCCAAGATTTTTGTTCGCATCGGCGCCAACGAAACGAACGATTATTACGAGTACGAACAGCCACTTACTCCGAGTAGTGAAACGTCGGGTAGCTCGGATGATCTATGGCAAACCAATCAGGCTTTCGGGGACGGAGTTGTGGACCTTAACTCGATTGTCATGGACGTGGGTGCGTTCAATCAACTCAAGGTTGAACGAGATGCGCGCGACGCTCCGAGAGATTCTATTTTTTGGAACGTTGATGATGTGGGTACTGTCCGCGGACCTAATGCGGAGGAGTTTGCACCGCCGGGTACCCGTCTTGGAATAAAAGGCCAGCCGTCACTGAGCCGCGTGAACACGGTGGTTATCGGAATTCGGAATGCCTCAACAGATACATCCGGAACGAACGCCTCTGAGATACTAGAGGATATTACTGTCTGGGTGAACGAACTCCGCACCACTGGTTACGACGAAGGCAAGGGTTGGTCAGGGCTGGTAAGCGCTAACGTCAAGCTCGCCGACCTGGGGACGATCCGGGCTAACTTCCGGACGCAGACGGATGGTTTTGGAGGATTGGCCAGTACACTGGATGAGCGCGATTTGCGGAACACACTTTCGTGGACAGTCGCAACCGATCTATCGCTTCATCAGCCGATTCCGGAACGGTACGGATGGAATATTCCATTCTCCGTGCAATTTCAATCCAACTCATCCACCCCGCGATTTGCGCCCAACCGGGGTGATATTCGGGTGGAAGATATTCTGGCTCAGGTGGACAATCTGGATGTGGACCCGGCTGAGAAGCAGGCGAGGAAACGGCAAGTGCGTGAGTCGGCGGAAACTCAATCTTTCACGCGGTCTGTGACGGCGCGTGTCGGGAAATCTGGTTCTGATTCTCGTCTGGTTAAGAATACCCTCGACGGATTAACAGCGAGTCACACGTACTCTGATACACGGGCGCGCAACCCGTCGCAGGTGTTTAGCAATTCCTGGCGCTGGTCCAACACCCTCGGCTACAGGTTTGCCACGACGCGGCCGAAGACTGTGCGTCCATTTTGGTTCGTCGACAAACTTCCGGTCGTCGGCTCGCTAGCTGGCCTGCGCCTGAACTATGTTCCGCAGGCGTTCAACGTTTCGGAAACCACCGCTCGAACTTTTTCGGAATCGCGCGACCGGACAACATCGCTAAACCCCGACACCTTGACTGCAGCCAAGCTGCTATTCGAAAATCCATTGCGTGATCGGCAAACGTTCACGCACAACCGAAACTCACGATTACAATACAATCCGTTCACGTTCCTAAATCTTTCGTTGACGGCGAACACAACGCAGAGCTTCAATGCTTTGTCTGCTGATTCTCTTACTGTGGCCATTGACACGGATGCCGCGGGCAGAATCCTGTTTGGCCGGGAGGCCGAGGATGCGCTGGCCGCTGATCCAGATCTCATCCGGCAAGAACAGTTGCGACTACGCCCTGCATTTTCTGTGCTATCGGATGTTCTAGGGGGGAGCGACGGATTGCGGACGGACAAACATGACCAAAACTTTACCGCGACGCTCAAGACCAACTTCGCCAAGAAAAGGCGTTTGCGTTGGATAACATTGGACAACGTCGTGTACAACGCACGCTACGGCTGGACCAATGGTCCGGTTGGTCGAAACACGGGCGCCAATGTGAACAACCAAATTGATATCCGCGCCGGTCTAACACTAAAAATCCAGGAGTTCTGGCGAAACTTCTCATTCTTCAGGGATCTGGAGGAAGAGCAGAAAAAGTACGATCAGGAAAAGCAAGCCAGGCGCGCGGCCAAAGATGCGGAGCGTGACGCTCGGCGTGAAACCCGGAGACGCGCAAAAGAAGAGGCAGCACAGCAAGACAGCCTTGCTGTAGAGGAGATCGAGATCAGTGATGAAGCGGTACCACCACAATACGATCCAGCTGCAGATGTTCAACAAGACGCACCCGCGGAGGTTGTTGATTCGACCGGGACAGCGGATGCAGATTCTTTGGATGCTGGCGGTTCCAGATTTAAGATTCCGTTGCCTAATGGGCGTGCACTTCTGAGACGAACCATACTCGCGTTTACCGGCATTCGCGATTTCAATTTCTCTTACACTGCGACGAGAGCAAGCGCATCGACGAATATCGGAGAGAATATCCGGAGAGATCCTGACACGGGCGCTGTTATTGGTGTTGACACGCCTTTCTCTTTGTTCACCGGAGTACGTGGACGTGGACCAGGGTTGGGGTATCGATTTGGATTCCGCCGACGCCTGGGGGGCGAACGTGTGCTGGACCCATCCTTGCAGGTTTCTGACACCTTCACGGATACGGATAGATTCCAGGGGCGCACTGCGCTCAATCCGTCGAGATCGCTTAACATCAACCTCACGTGGTCGACAGAGCTCCGCAACACAAGCGGTGAAACCCTGCGCATTGATGCGGATACCGGTCAACCGATAGCCACCTCGACTTTCTCTGGATCGAACCGGACGTCGACATGGATATCGCGATCAGATTATCTGAAGGTATTTAACAACCAACTGCGTACGTACACCGATGATCTTGGAAATAGAACGCCTCCCAATCTGGAGATAGGAGATGACAATGGCGATGGTCGCGTGGTGTTGACAAACCAATCTGTAGTTGACGACTTTAGGTCATCGTATACAAACCGGCTGGGGACAGTGGGAGGTCGATCCATATTGCCATTCCCGCTTCCAACGTGGGTAGTAAATTACTCTGGTCTCGGAAGGCTGCCATTGCTCCGTCGATTTGTTCAGAGTGCGAGTCTACGGCACGGTTACAACGGAGACCTATCCGCAGATTTTAGGAGCAATTCGCTCTCGTCTACACAGGAGTTTCCGCTCGCGGGCAACCTCATTCGGTTTGCTCCGGAAGAAACCGAGTTCACCAACGTTCGTGTGAACAAAAGTTTTACCCCATTGGTCGGACTTGATCTCACATGGAAAGGTAGATTCCAAACAAATTTGGCTTGGAACAAACGGTCTGCGTATTCGCTGAGCACCAGTAATTTTGACGTGAGCGAAAATGAGACTAACGAGTTTACGCTCACAGCAAACTATCAGAAAACTGGTTTGAAATTGCCTTTCATGGGCGGCCGTAAACTAAACAACAGGGCGTCGCTTCAATTGACGATTTCACGGGCCAAGACATTGGATCAACGATATCGTCTGCGAGAGGCGCTGGTGACGGCGATCAGTAATCCCACAGTATTCGCCCAAAATGGTGGTGCGCTTGGCGGGGATCTGGTTTCGGTAATTAGCTCGACCACCCGATACACGTTTACACCAGTTGTGTCTTACCAATTCTCGAATCGGGTATCGGCAAACTTTACACTTCGTTACGAGAATTTTGTTGGCGATAGCCGCCAACCGTCGCGTAGCAATGTCAATGGCACCTTCAACGTTCGTGTAAACATCGCAAACTAGCGGGATGAGTGATGCGTAATTCAATTGAAGTGTGTCGACTCGGACGTATGGAATACGCGCGTGCGCTGGCGTTGCAAAACGAATTGCAGTCGTCGCTAATTGCAGCCAAGAGATCAGGGGGCGTTCCAAATCACATTATGCTGGTTGTCGAACACCCTCCCGTTTACACCATTGGTAAATCGGGGGATGCCTCGAACCTGTTGGCCTCAGAACAGGTCCTGCGTTCAATCGGGGCTGAGTTTGTGCATATTGACCGCGGCGGCGACATCACCTTTCACGGACCCGGCCAGCTTGTCGTCTATCCTATCCTGGATCTCGAACAGATTTACACCGACCTTGGGAAATATCTCCGGACACTCGAAGGGATCATCATAGACACGATTGCGAAATACGATATCGTCGGCACTCGCAGCGCTGGTCGAACGGGCGTGTGGATCGACGATGCATCCGGAGAGCAGCCCGTAAAGAAGATATGCGCTATGGGCATTCATTGTAGCCGGTGGGTAACCAAACACGGGCTTGCGCTAAATGTAGGTACGGAGCTGTCGTTCTTCGATCGGATCATTCCATGCGGAATCGAGGGAGCATACGTAACCTCGATGGAGGCAGAGTGCGGCAAGAGCGTCGATGCGGAT
This sequence comes from Rhodothermales bacterium, assembly GCA_965224105.1. GTDB lineage: Bacteria > Bacteroidota > Rhodothermia > Rhodothermales > JABDKH01 > CBDCYH01. The sequence goes on from CBDCYH010000002.1 coordinate 841,503, forward strand.
GAGGTTAGTGGACTAGTCGTTGCGGAGTTTGCTGCTGCGTTCGACCTGGAGACGAAGGTTCGGATTGGTCCGGATGCACACAGGTATTTGAATGAACTTTGCACGGTTAGTGGCGTGCACGATGCATGAAAAAATTTGCGACGGTATTGCTCTCTGAAGCCCTGTTCTATGACGAGGAATATGGTGCCACCGGATACGTTAGTCTTGTGGATGAGGACGCCGAGATCGAACGTTTTATAGCAGCCTTCCACCCGGAGGAAAGAGCTTTCGGGATTGACGAGGCGGTAGAATGGGAAGAGGAGGTGGAGTTTGATGATGAGGATGAGTCGGAGGATCCTATGCCTATCGGCTATCGGCTGGCGACCGGATCGAAACGCCGAGCCTCTTTTTCAACACCGGTCGAAGCAGCTGAATACTTGATCGCCCTGGCGACACGCCACGATTTGCAACCTAGCCTCACGCTACTGTTCGAGGACGATCTCGCCTGAAAAGCCCATTGTTGGCGCCGGTTTCCGGTCATCGGCTCTCCGATAGGCCGAATTAATTGCCACGGATGGCTCCTTCGTCCAGATAATCACTGCGAGAAACAAGAATATTATGCTATTTTGTGGCGAGGTGTCACGTTGCACGGACAATTCTCGCAAGGTCTTGTAGAGATGAATCGTGCAGACTGGGCACTCTCTGGACACCCAACGGAGATGGATAAATTATAGGAGGCAACAATGGCACTCACCAGTAGTGTTGTCAAGTGGTTCGACGCCAAGAAGGGATTCGGCTTCTTGGTACATCCCCAGGGAGGAGCAGACATTTTTGTTCACTACTCCCAGATCGAAGGAGACCGGAAATTCAAGACACTACGCACCGGAGAGGTCGTGACGTTTGAGTTGATCGAAGGTCCCAAGGGGATCCATGCGGTTAAGGTTTCACCTGTCGAAGACCAGTCCGAAGCTGGATCAAAACCCCCGGAGGGGTAGTGGGCGAGCCATCGCTCTCATTGGTTTTTGCTCTGTTTGAAGGTATCTTGTCGGCGATCAGCCGCGTTTAAACGGAGCCACCGCGTTTTATGGAGTTTGCGTTTTCCGAAGAGGAAATTCGAAAGATAGCCGATGTGTTCGGCGCGGAATTTTCTAAAGACGGAGCGACCTACCGCCTGGGGCTGAGCCACACTGAATCCGGCCGCCGACTAACACTGGAAATCCGCGAGGCCGTCGCCCTCCCCGAGAATGTCGCGAACACGCAGTATCCGAACATCGTCTCCGTCTATGGGATCAACTCTTTCCTCCAACTGCAGGGTTGCACGGGGTACATCGCAAGCAAGGACCTCGGTGAGGTGATATTTTTCGCCAAGCGTGGAGGTGCGACCAGCGGCCTTGTTGTAGAGCGTGAGGCAGGTTGCTCGCTGTACGCTAACGTGGATGATTACTTGTTGACGGCAGATTTCATGCAGTTGCCGCCCGAGCTTGTCATGAGTAGCGTCGCTCTTTCCATGACCGATTCTCTTTTCGGCGGATTAGAAGGATAGTCGCCGGTAGTGGGCGACAGCTACAACATACTTTCGTTTGTCGAACACTCCTCTGCCAGGGTAGACATCGCCCGACTCGAACAACTGTTGCAACACATTCTCCAGGACCTTCGGCCCAACTCCACCGGCGAATTGCGGTGCATCTTTGCTGGGCACGACCTGGTAACATCGCTCAACAGCCAATACCTGCAACACGACTATGATACGGATGTGCTAACCTTCAATTTGAGTGATTCCTCAGAGGGACCGCTTGACGCAGAAATCTACATTGACGTCGAGACCGCACTAGAACGGCAAGCCGACCTTGGAATTGAGGTTGAACGCGAGTTAATCCGCTATGCAATACACGGAATCCTGCACGTTCTGGGCTATGATGACAGTGACGAAAAAGGGAAATCAGAAATGTCATCCAAAGAGGATTACTATTTGGAATTGTGGCAATTAGACAGTTGAATTAGTCGCACCTTTTTGCTAAAAAGCAGTGTCCCTTGTAACGAAAATGAGAGAGGACCGAATGGATACGAGAATAACCGCACGCCATTTCCACCTGACCGATGAATTGCGAGATCACGTCGCGAACAGACTCAATAAGCTCGAGAAGGTATTTACCGGGATTACAAGCTCCCGGGCAATCCTGAGCGTTAACAAGGGTAGGACATCTGAGAAAGAAGCGGAAATTGTTGTAAACGTATTCAGACAAACACTTTCGGCCTCCGGGACGGCCGAGACGCACAAGCTCGCTATTGACCAATGCGTCGAGCGACTGCGCCGTCAGCTGCTTAAACACAAATCGAAACTCCGGCGGACGGACGGAGAAGCACACCGCTAGTAGGAGGATCTAGCCTGCTACCTGCGCAACTCGCTTGAGCATATTCACGACGTGCGATGTGTTCTGCATGACGTAATAGTGCAAGCAGGGTACACCCCTTTCCAAGAGCTCAATGCTCTGCCTGGTTGCCCACTCGACTCCAATGTCTGATGCATGCCGGGTGTCCGCTTGCTGGATTTCCAGCGAAAGTTGCTCGGGGATGTCGACGTAGAACCGTCTTGGCAACGACTTCAGTTGGCGACCGGATGTTACAACCTTTAGTCCTGGAATAATCGGGACCTCTATTCCAACAGCCCTGCACCGTTCAACAAAATCGAAGTACTTCTCATTGTCGAAAAACATCTGTGTTACGATGTAATCTGCACCGGCCTCGACCTTGTTTTTGAGATGTTGGATATCCCATGACAGATTCGGGGCTTCGAAGTGTTTCTCCGGGTAGCCGGCGACGCCAACACAAAAATTTACTGGGGATGCATCGATCAGGTCCTCCAGATAAATTCCCCGATTCATTTCGGATATCTGTTCGACCAGGTCGCAGGCGTAGGTATTGCGTGATCGGCTGGCCGGGAGTTTTTTTGTGTAACCTGCTTTATCCCCGCGGAGGGCCATCACGTTGTTGATGCCAAGATAGTTGAGCTCAATAAGCGCATCTTCTGTCTCTTCCCGGGTGAATCCTTCGCACAGCAAATGCGGGACTGCTTCGACGCCAAATCTGGATCGAATGGATGCGCACAGGCCTAGCGTTCCAGGCCGCTTGCGTTTCACTTTTCTGCGCCAGGAGCCGTCGGGCATTTCTTCGTAATGCACCTCTGCGGAGTGGCTAGTCACGTCGATAAAGAGCGGCCGATACTCCATTAGAGTTTCTACAGCCGCATGAATATCCCGGATTGATCCTCCCCTGACGGGTGGGATTACCTCGAACGACGGTTGGGATCCATCGCTGTTTTCAAGCAGCTCGGTAATTTTCATGATCGCCCGATTTTTTGTATCTACTTTGGTCGATTCGCGCTAATACTCCCACCAGCCCGCTGATGTTCAAATGATCGGTATTTTGTTCGCCACCAAAAGTGAAGCACTACCCTTCCTGCGACATTACGAACGCGGCCGGTTCCTGGATTTACACGAAGGTGATTACAGCGCCGACGATGCTGTTCTGGTGTCGATAATCGGGATAGGAAAAATTAAGGCAACGCTTCGGACGGAACGAATCCTCCGAGAGCACAAGCTGAAGAGTATTCTGCTGGCTGGAAATGGTACCGCACTTAGCGAAAACGTCCCGGTTGGTAGTCTCGCCCAGGCCCAGCACGTACTCGAAGGAGATCGGATTGAATTGTCTGAACCAAGTTATCCCCGGATGCCGCTTGTCCAGCGCTATGAGGATATCCCATCGTTCCGGCTTATTACTCAGGACCACGCAATCAGGGAGCAGGAAGAGTTAACCTATTGGCAGCGGATCGCTGACATAGTTGACATGAGCGGATATGCTGTCGCGTACGTTGCGGCCACGTACGGGGTGCCCTGTTCGGTGCTGAAGGTCATTACCGGAACAATCAACACTCCTGATTCCGAGCTCCGCAAGACCCGCGACGAGGCATACGACAAACTCGGTTCGTTTATCGCCTCCAGCCTGTCAGACTAGGCGTTGCGGGCCTGGACTAGTTTCGTCGGTTCCAAACATCATCCACCCACTCGCGCGGCAGGCCGGCAGATACACCTTCAGACAGGACGTACCTGGTACTTCCCTGATTCGTTCTGAAATGCGAGTCCTCTGAAATGTCTCTCGCGCCAACTTTCATGGGCTGGCGTGCGTGCTTTTTGGCCCGATCCGCGTAGGCTCGTCTGACCTCGACAGCAGCATCTTCAGACGTGAATATCTTGATGGCAGCGAGGACTGCCCAAAAAAGCAGACAAACAACGAGGGGGAAGAATACCAGGAAGAAAAGCCAACTCATACCGCTTTGGGGCTATGTCTACTTGGTAGGCTTTTGCCGCCCCAGAGTTCCGGGCCAGAATCAATTCCTAATGATCAGCTGCCGGCTCGCCGTCGGAGTGTTCTATCGGCGTGGTTGGCGAGAGACCTGCGTCAATGCGCTCCTGGTCGGATATTGAAACTGCTTCTACGTTGGACGTGTCGCCCCGGAATATCGTGTCAAACAATGTAAACACAATAAAAACTGTGACAAAGAGCACGCCGATTGACAAGATTAGGGCGTTGACTTTGCTATCGTACTTGAGTGCCATGAAAAAGAGCACGACCAGGGTAGCCTTTAAGGTCGCAATTGCAAGAGCCAGAGGAACATTGAAGGCACCTAGATCGACCTGGGCCGTCAAGACGGTTAGTATCGTCAAGACAACCAGTGCACCGAAAATTATCGCGAGGGTGCGAAATGGTGTAATGTGATGTGAGTGTGCTTCGTGATTCACGACGTATCAGTCTAAATGAGGTAAAGGAGTGGGAAGAGGAAAATCCAGATGATATCGACAAGGTGCCAGTAGAGTCCGGAGAGTTCTATTGGTGTGTAGTACTCATTGGTGAAGTGACCCTTGTTTGCCCGAACGATCAGCCAGATAAAAATTCCTATTCCTATTAGCACGTGCAGGCCGTGGATGCCGGTCATCACGTAGTAGATACTAAAGAACTGCGGCGCATATGGAAAATCGTACTGCGCGTAGTCTCCGTGTGGGTGGTAGAACTCGCCGGGAAAGATACCGTGTGAGAATTTTCCGGTGTACTCAAAGTACTTGACCACCATGAATATGCACGCACATATGACAGTGATGATCAGACACCAGATCATCTTTTTCTGGTCGTTCTTCTGGATGTAGTGAATACCGAGCGCCACGGTGAACGAGGATGCGAGCAGGACGATAGTGTTAAAGCCACCTAGCTTCCAGTCCAGCAGCTTGCTGACTCCGAAAAACACTTCCGGATTCATAACGCGATATACTGCGTACGCCACAAACATCCCGCTGAACAGCAAGATTTCCGTAATGAGGAAAAGCCACATCCCCATTTTCGAGGCATCAAACTGCTGCTCCATCGAGACAAAGTGATGCTGCTGCCGCTCGTGGTGAGCGTGTTCATGCACGCCTGCCGCGGTGTCCAAAGATGTTGATGACATATCTCTCAGTTAAGCGCTTATTACAGGTTCACCTACTGTTCCATCACCCTGGCCTTCGATGCCAACCATCTGTCGCGAAGTGTGATAATCGTATGGACCATGAGTGACTATCGGTTGGCGGGTGAAGTTATGGTGATCAGGAGGAGATGTTGCGTGGGTCCACTCTAGCGTTGCAGCCCCCCAGGGATTGGCGGTTGCCGGCTTGCCTCGCATCAGCGAATGAATGAAGCAAAAGAGGGCAAGAAACAAACCGCACGCAAGGACCCAGGAGCCGATGGTAGAAATTTGATGCAATCCTTCGAATGCCGGATCGTAATCGTAGTATCGCCGCGGCATGCCCTTGCTGCCAAGAATAAACTGCGTGAAGAAGGTGATGTTGAAGCCTATGAAAATTAGAATGGCCGCGACCTGCCCCATCCATTCGCTGTACATTTTTCCGGTCATCTTCGGCCACCAATAATGCAGACCACCAATAGCAGCAATCACCGTCCCACCCATCATGACGTAATGGAAGTGAGCCACGACGAAGTACGTGTCGTGCAGATGGACATCAACAGAAAGAACTCCGACAAATATTCCTGTCAGTCCACCGATTGTAAAGAGGAACAAAAAACTAAGCGCATACAGCATTGGCGACTTAAGCGAGACTGATCCCTTGTACATAGTGCTCACCCAGTTGATAACTTTGACGCCTGTCGGAATACCAATCAGGTAGGTTATTAGGGAGAAGATTGCGGATGATGTGGTAGACTGTCCGGAGGTAAACATGTGATGTCCCCAGACCAGGAATCCGAGGAACGCGATAGCAACGGAGGACAGCGCGACGAACTTGTAGCCCGACACGACTTGTCTTGAGAACGTGCCCATCAGCTCGGAGATTATTCCGAATGCGGGCAGGATCATGATGTATACGGCTGGATGCGAGTAGAACCAGAAGAAGTGTTGGAAGAGAACGGGGTCTCCGCCGAGGGCAGGATCAAAGATTCCAATACCCATCACGTTCTCCAGCAATAGAAGAACGACGGTGATTCCGATAACTGGTGTTGCAAGCACCTGCACTATCGACGTAGCATAGATACTCCAAACGAAGAGGGGCAGTCTGTTCCAGGTAAGTCCCGGAGCTCGCATCTTGTGGATCGTCACAATAAAGTTCAGACCCGTGAGGATGGAGGAGAACCCGGCGACAAAGACTGCCAGGGTGATAAATATTATCTGCGGACCGAGGCTCGAGGAGTACGGCGTATAAAACGTCCACCCGGTATCCAGTTGCCCGACGAGCATGGCCACGATCGCGAGGATTCCGCCTCCCCAATAGAGATAATAGGAGGTTAGGTTCAGACGCGGGAATGCGACATCTTTTGCACCGAGGTGCATGGGTAAGACAAAGTTACCGAGGGCACCCGGAACGGCCGGAATAATAAACAGGAACACCATGATTATCCCGTGCAACGAGAAAACCTGGTTGTAGGTCTGAGCCGACATTATCGTTTCGCCCGCCGTCAATAGCTCGGCGCGTACAAACAGTGCCAGCAGACCCCCTGCCAGGAACATCAGGGATACAGATCCCAAATACATTATCCCGATGCGCTTGTGATCCAGCGTAAGCAACCACGACTTGATCGATTTGTCGTGGTTCAGGTAGTTTTCTCCGGTGTGGATAACAGCCTGACCGGCGGTGACGGTTTGATTCATCTCGCTCACTACTCTAACGTTTTGATGTACGCGACAAGCGCGTCAAGATTTCTTGTGCTCATGGAGCTGTACGAGGCCGGCATTACATTCCCATACCCTTCAACGATATTCGCTGCTGGATCCAGAATGGATTCTCTGAGGTAATTTTCGTCTGCAACGGCATCGGGTGAGGAGACAAATGAGCGCTGGCTTCCAAATAGCCCCTGGAACGTGGGACCAACTCCTGGAGAACCATCAGCGGTATGGCAGGTGTTGCAGTTATTTTGCGTGTACAGTTGGGCGCCGAGTTCTGCTGGTGGCAGCGCCGCGTTTGCTTCGGTCAGCCACGCTTCGTAGTCAGCCTTCGTATGGACAACAACTTTGCCGAGCATACCCGAGTGTTGTAGGCCGCAATACTCAGTGCAGAGGATGTCGAAGGTGCCCGTTTTGGTAGCCTCAAACCATACTGCGGTGTACCGATTCGGCAGGACATCCTGTTTCACCCTGAAGACAGGAATAAAGAAACTGTGCAAGACGTCGGTTGAGCTCATTATGACGCGCACCGGTTGATCTACGGGCACGTGTAGCTCACCGATTGACTCCGCACCGTTCTCATACTGGAATTCCCATAGCCACTGTTTTCCTACCGCCTGGATCTCAATTGAGTTTGGGGGTGCAGCGTTCAACTTAACGTATCCCCTGAACCCATATGTAAAAACGACGAGGCAGAGAATGGTAGGAATTACAATCCAGGTTGCCTCAAGGAGCTTGCTTTCATGAACAACTTGCCCAACCTCGTTTTCGTCTTTGCGTCTGTATCGGATCGCGAAGTATGCCATAGCTGCGACGACCGCCACGAAGATTATCACGCTAATCCAGTACACTAGATAAAATACGGCGTCGATCTCAGGGGCCATTGTGGAGTTGGCCTCTGGCATCCAGAAGGTTCCGTTCTCACCCATTTTGCATTACGGATGTGTTTGTGGTTGGGAGGTCCAGCAAGATGCGTTGGTTTTTGCGCTCTCTCTTCCAGAAGAAGGTAAGCAGAAAGGCCAACACGATCAGCACCAGAACTCCACCCAGTTTCATTAATTTCGTTGCCTGCAGAACGTATGAGTTCGCAGTTGCATCGTAGCGATAGCAGAACATAGCAATGCGGTCCACGACGGTTCCGACGCGCCCAGCCGATGCCTCGAGCAGTGCCGCCCGAACATTTCGTGGTTCGAACGATAAGCCATGTAGGTAGCGTGTGATGGTCCCATCTCCAGAAAGGAAAATTAGCGCGGCCGGGTGGGCATACTCGCTTGTTTCCTCCATCCATTTGTACTTAAAACCTGCAGATCCTGCTACGGCTTCAATCGATTCCTGCGTTCCTGTCAGGAAGTGCCAGCCAGTTTCTGCGTTCGGCTGGCCGGTGACGCGCACATATCTGTCCTTAACCTCACGAGCAAGTTCTGGCTTTTCTTTTGCAGAAAAGGAAACAGTCACCACATCAAACTGGTCGCCAATCTGCCAATCCATCTCGGACAAAGTCTGCGAGAACGATTCCAGCAAAATGCTGCAGAGCATGGGACACTCATGGTAAACAAAGTTTACAATCGTTGGTCTTTCGGGGTCAAGGTACTGTCCGATCGTGACGGCGTTGCCTTTCTCATCGACCAGGGGCACGTTGATAGCCAGTGGTTCTCCTAATTTCTCCTCTATTGCGAGGTCGTCAAATACGGGTGGCAGATTTTCAGTTTGTTGTGCCACCAGACTTGCAGGTGCCAGTGCGGCAAAAATCAGTATGGCCCAGAGATGCTTCACGTAGGTTAGCGATAAAGTCTATCGACGGAGGATGCCTGCTGGCCGGAGGACTGGGCTTCGTTGACCATTAGCTGCATTGCGCGATCGATGGGAATCCGATAGATCCCCTGGTCCTGGTCGACAACGCCATACTGCGTGAGAGCCTGGATCGCCTGATTCTCGGCGTCGACAATCTCCGGGAATGTTACGATTGATGCCGAGGCTGCCTCCGTGTCGCTAATCTTGATATTGACCCACTGGATCAGGAACATCACGATAAACGCCAGCGCAAGAAACATTACGAACGCAGTTTTGAAGACTGCCTTGGTGCTAAGTCCTTCTTGCTCTACCGCAAATTCGGACTCGGCCATCATTTCTGCTGTCATAACAATTTGTCCTTTTAGCCGCGCCACTTAACGCGACGTCGACGGCTCACACCAGGTTTTCCAGCGCAAGTGATTTATTCAGATTTGGATCTCGTTGAGGAACCAGGGGATGTCTTGCAAGACGCCACAGGAACACACCAACAAACAATCCGAAAAGTCCTAGCCAACAAGCAAAATCAATCCAATGGAAGCCTGCCACATTCTTGCTTTGAACTGGCATCGCGATCCAGTGAATGTCAAACCAGTTCATGATCATGAACCAAATGGCCATTACAAACATTATCGCCTTTGAGCGCTTGGCTCCCTTCGTCAACAGAACCCAGAAGGGGATGATAAAGTGTGCAACAAGCAATATTGCAGAATGGTACTGCCACCCGTGCTCCAATCGATGTCTGTACCAGAGCGTTTCTTCCGGGAGATTCCCATACCAGATTAGCATGTATTGGCTAAATGCAATGTAGGCCCAAAACACAGTGAACCCGAACATGAATTTGCCAAGGTCGTGGTAATGATCCGGCTTTACAATTCCAGAAAGATCGTTGTTGCGCTGAAGCAGTATTGCTACAAGAGCGATGAACGCGTGCACTGTCCAGAACGAGGCGCCAAAGAAGTAGACTCCAAAGATGGTTGAGAACCAGTGCGGGTCTAGCGACATCAGCAGGTCGTAGCTTGCAAACGCTGTAGTGACTGCCATTATCGGGAGGCCGATAGCACTGATTTTCCTCTGTCGAGCCGGAGTGCTCGGGTCACCGGTGGCGTCCTGGCGGACCGACGACGTGTACAACTTGTACCCGATGAACGACCACGCAAAGAAATAGATGGCGAGCCGGATGAGGAAAAATGGAGTGTTAAGATATCCTCGCTTGCCGTACAGGATCGGGTCGAAGTGGGAGTCGGCCGGATCCATGACGTCATGATGCGTCCAGTGGTAAAGGTCATGCATCCCGAGCAAGACAGGAATCGAGAGGATGGCCAATAGCGGAAACGACCAGACAAGCGCCTCGGCAATGCGCCGAACAACTACGCTCCAGCCTGCTCGCGTGAGGTGCTGAATTAGAACAAAGAACTGCGCCCCGACCGCGATCGACAGGCAGAACACCCAGCCGATGAGGTACGCGAAATAAAATCGATTGGCATCAAGGGTCCAGCCGACAACACTAATTACCAGCATCGCAATTCCCACCATCAGCGGGATGAGCCATGTCATCGTACTCAGCGAAGGTCGGAACCTCGCTTGCGCCAACTCCAGTGATGGACGAACGGGATCGACCAGCCAGGTGGGAAGAGCACTATTTCTTGTGGAGTCGGACATAGATTGATACGAATCGTATAAGCTTATCAGTTTGCGTCAATACGCGCACGTTCACTGTCGGGGATGTCGCCTTCGCGAGCATACTGGCTTTTTTGCAGGGCTCGAACGTAAGCCACAATTGCCCATCGGTCGGCAACACTTATTTGTGAGCTATAGCCCGCCATGGTTCTGACGCCGTTGGACACAACCTCATAAAGATATCCATCTGTTACCGCGACAAGATCCTCTCGATGGTATGTTGGAGCGGGGACAAATCCGAACTCGCCTACCATGATGGGGCCTTGGCCATCGCCCGCGAGGCCATGGCACGGAGCGCAGAAGGTGTTGTATTTCTGTTGACCGCGATCGAGCATGGGGCGGGTGATCGGCACTGGGTTCACCGTCACGTAACCACCGTCGCTGGATCGTCCGAAATAGAATTCCGCGTCGTCTTTGAGGAAGCCCCTTGCTACCGTTCCCGGGACCGGTTGGCGCATCGCGCGGCCATCAGCAAAAAACTCCGTTGCTTCCTGAGGGTCCATGCGCTCCTGGAAGTCCATATTGGGATTGATATGTACGGGTGGTTTGTGCGAAACCGTTCCACGGCATCCAGCAAGAACGACGACACCGCAAAGCAGCGTTAAACCAAGAAGCTTGCGCATTGTACTAGTCATCCGCCACCCCATGATCATAAATAGCTTCAACGGAAAGCGCACCTATACTGCGGAGAAAATCTGCTGTCTTCTCGTGCTGAAAATTTTCGTCAGATGCGGCTATGTGCAGGAAGAACGCGTCATCCGTAGCTGCTGCAAAACGCTTTGAGTAGAACAGCGGGTTGTATGGCCGGGGCAGTCCATTCATCGCGAACATCCCGATCACTGCGCCTAGTGCGGCGAACAGGATTGTGAGCTCAAAAATTACAGGGATGCTGGGTTCGATGGCGAAGGCGGGCTTGCCGCTGATGTTCAGCGGATAATCCACTGCGCCGGTCCACCACTGCAACCACGTTCCCAGGGCCAGTCCCGTAAGCCCACCACCGAGGGCGAACAATCCGACTTTGGAATTGCCAAGTCCCATCGCCCGGTCCATCCCGTGTATTGGGAAAGGGCTATGAGTATCAAAATGCCTAAACCCTGCTTCTCGAGTTTCCTCCGCTGCGTGCATGAGTGCGCCTGGATTAGCAAACTCCGCGAGCAACCCGTAAAGATCGCTTGCATCTGCCTCGTAGATGCTCATCGAGGACTTGATTGCGGTTGATACGTCTGAGGTCAAACTCATCTAGCACTCGGTAGGTTAATGGGAAGCCAAGGTTGGCTCATGGCCTGCCTGGCCGTCACCGTGGGTGTCATAAAAATGCGGATCAGCTTCAGGCAGGACAGCCTTCACTTCCGCGATAGCAACCATCGGCGCGAAGCGCAGGAAGAGGAGGAACAACGTGAAAAACAATCCGAAAGAACCCACAAACGTCAACACGTCTATCGCCGTTGGTGAGTAGTAGTCCCACGAACTCGGCAGATAGTCTCGGTGAAGCGACGTTACCGTAATCACGAATCTCTCAAACCACATCCCAATATTTACCAGGATGGAGAGTACAAACATGAACGGAATACTTCGCCGCAGCTTTTTGAACCAGAAGAGTTGCGGGAAGATCAGGTTGCACGACATCATGATCCAATACGCCCAGGCGTACGGGCCGGTGACCCGGTTAATAAATGCGTACTGTTCGTAGATGACGCCCGAGTACCAGGCGATAAAAAATTCTGTGATGTAGGCGAATCCGACCATAGTGCCCGTGAGAAGGATGATGATGTTCATCCTCTCGAGGTGTTTGATCGTTATGATGTCCTCCAGACCGTAGACCTTTCTGGCAATCACCAGGAGTGTAACCACCATGGCGAATCCAGAGAAAATAGCACCCGCAACGAAGTACGGTGGGAATATGGTAGTGTGCCACCCCGGCACCACAGAAACGGCGAAGTCGAAGGAAACTACAGAGTGGACAGACAGAACGAGGGGCGTGGCAAGCGCTGCCAGAAGCAAATATGCCTTCTCGTAATTTCTCCAATGCCGGTTTGCGCCGGTCCATCCCATGGAAAGAACACCTAGCGCCTTGCGGCGAATGGTGGAGGTGGCCCTGTCTCGAAGAGTTGCAAGGTCGGGGACCAGACCGACGTACCAGAATACAAGCGACACGATGAAATATACCGATACCGCAAAAACGTCCCACAGGAGTGGGCTTTTGAACTGCGGCCACATCTCCATTTGGTTCGGAATCGGCAACATCCAGTAAGCTGCCCAGACACGTCCTACGTGGATACCCGGGAAGATGAGAGCACATAAAACGGCGAAGAGTGTCATCGCCTCTGCGGATCTATTGATCGCTGTCCGCCATTGTTGTCTGAACAAGAAAAGGATTGCTGAGATCAGCGTTCCGGCGTGACCGATACCGACCCAAAAAACGAAGTTGACGATCGCAAATCCCCACCCAACCGGATTATTCAGACCCCAAACTCCGGTGCCGTTCCAAAAGAGATAGGATATGCAGAGAACGAGAACCAGCAACAGAATATTGGCGATCGCAAACGCACCGAACCACGCAAGTGGAGTTCGCTTCTCGGTGTGCGAGGATACCAGCTCGGTGATATCATGGAAACTCAGGTCCCCTGCCACCAGTGGCTCTTCATCGTGAAAGATATTTTCTGTAGAAGTACTCACGTTGTTTATGCTTTACCCAACCGTGGATTGGGGTTCTCTACTCGACCGAGGTACGACGTTCGCGGTTTGACGCTTAGTTCAGCGAGCATTTCGTAGCGACGGTTGCTCCTTCTTTTTTGACTTACCGCGCTGGCGGAATCTTTGATGTTGCCAAAAGTGATGGCGTTCGCAGGGCATGCCTGCTCGCACGCAGTCTTCACTTCTCCGTCCGCGATAGGTCTCTTCTCCAGATTGGATCGTATGTTCGCCTGTCGCACTCGCTGGATGCAATAAGAGCACTTCTCCATCACACCCCGCGACCTAACGGTGACGTCCGGATTCTGCGCGAAGTGAACGGATGTTGGCAGCGTCTTTGTCCAGTTATAAAAATTGAATCGGCGGACCTTGAACGGGCAGTTGTTCGCGCAGTAACGAGTACCGATGCACCTGTTGTAGATCATCTGGTTCGTTCCATCCGGAGAATGTACCGTCGCCGCGACAGGACAGACTGATTCACATGGTGCATCTTCGCAGTGCATGCACGGAACTGGCTGCACCACCATCTTGAGGTACGCGTCCGGATCTTCGGGTCCGCTAACAAAGTAGCGATCAAGCCGTATCCAGTGCATTTCGCGTCCGAGCGAGACTTCTTCCTTGCCAACGATCTGGACGTTATTCTCCGACTGACATGCAACCATGCACGTATTGCAACCGGTACACGCGTTCAAGTCGATGACCATCCCCCACTGGTATTCAGCATACGGGTTGTCGAGGTACGCGGCCGTTTCTTTCGGATGTCGCTTCTCCCACAGCTCCGGATACTCTTCCCACGGCTCCTGGCCTGCCAGAGGAGGAACAGCGTCGCTGGCGAATGTTGGATTTTCCCTGTACCCGGCTAGCGTCTCCATGCGGAAGAGATTCCGCTTTTCAACTTGTTCGCTATCGTGCACAAGGGCGCCATGATCCTGGGTTGTTGCGATCAAATAATTCGCCGCAACCTTCGAAGCTGAGACTGCTGCAATCCGGCCCTGGTTTGAAGGCCTAAGGGGAGCGACATTGACTCCTACGTTATTCCCAACTGCTCCACGACCATAAACATCGGTGTAGTCATCCAGATCGAAAAAATTCGTTCTTGTATGTGGTCTGATGGAGTCTATTGACCGGCCGTGCCCAAGCGTTACCGAAATAGAATTGTCGGCAATCCCCGGCAGCACCCATGTCGGCATTTCAACAGTTTGTCCATTGACGGTGAGAGCAACTTTATCTACGTGATATTTGCCTTTCGAGAGGCGTTGTTGCACTCCCAGGCTTGCCGCCGTCTGCTCGCTCATCAGCGCGACGTTGTCCCAGGTAATTTTTGTCGAGGTATCCGGCGTTTCCAGTAACCAGGCGTTGTTGGCATACGAACCATCGAGCATTGTGCTCGAAACGTGGAAAACTATTTCCGTCTGATCCTGTGGCACGGAACGAATACCGGACAAATTAGCAGGAGCAGCCTGGCCGGTGAATACGGAATAGCCCGATCCTGGCAGGAACCCATCGTGCAAAACTCTTCGCCATCCGCCTTCCAGGTTTCCTCCCAACGCGGCGGACCACTGCCCTCTCACCAGATCATATCCTGCATTTCTGACACCGCTGGCAAGGAAACTCACGAGCTCGATATCCGAAATTGCACCAGCTACGAGTGGTGCGATGAGTGGTTGGATAACCGACAACGTACCGTCGTACGAGCGCCCGTCTCCCCAGGCCTCGAGATAGTGCGTCATGGGTAGGTGCCAGTCGCACGCCTTGGCGGTAGCATCAACGTGCATCCCTACATGGATGCTAAGTTGGGCAGAGTCTGCCAGCCGATTCCAGTCCGCGACTTCCGGTGCCTCGTACAGAGGATCAACATCCAGAAAAACGAGTGCGTCGACACCTTCTGCCTGCACCTCGCTTGCAAACCGCGCGAGATCTGAAGACTTCATTCCTGTTGAGTTACCGACGACGAGCAGATCAACGCATGTATTATTAGCGCCGAGAGAATTGTTTATTGCGGCACATAGCGCATGCACCTGCGCTGGCTGGGTTTCGCCAGCAACAACAACACCGCGCGGGCCAGCGTCCCGCAAGTCATCTACAACCGCCTGCACAAAGGCATTTCCGCTAAATGCTCTGCCGAGGGATGATCCGTGACTTACACCTAGCCCATCTGCGATCGCTGCCGCGACGGCTGCTATATCCGACGATCGTGTTGCCAGGCGATTATCTGCCATCCCGCCGGTAATAGAGTACTGGCTTTCGAAAGCGTACAACCTCGAGATTGCATCATCAGGATTTTCGATCGCCCGCGAAGCCGAGTATTCACCGGTATTGTGGATAAAATCCCGGTGCGTCGGAGCCAGGAAATCACTGTCGAGAGAAACGATAACGCGAGCGTTGCTGAATCGGTATCGAGGCCTAATGCCTTGTCCGTATGCCTGGGAGTATCCTTCCTGCTCAGGGTCGTCGCCGGCGGGAGAATAATCGATCCACTTCAAGGGCCTGTTCGTCCCGAGCTGCCGTTTCAAACTTGCCAGAGTGGGCGATGATGACGGTTTCGCAACAACCGCCACGGATGCGCTTGCCGGCAGGCCGCGCCAAGCACTCGCAAAAGATCTCCATGTGGCAACGTCGCCATTGTTGAGGACTGACTGCGACCGGTCGGGGTCATACAAATTCAAAATGGAGGCCTGCTCAAAAACACCGGATGCCCCGGACCCGGAGGGGTGGTTCGCGTTCCCTTCGATTTTAGTTGGCCTACCGTCGTGGCTTTCAACCACAATCGGCTGGACAATGCCCCGGAATGGCATCGCGGTCGCGTATTGAAGCGGGATCCCCGGGATGACATCTTCCGGCATTTTCGAGAACGGCAAGATCCGTTCGGCCGGTTTGCGACAACCCGACAACCCGGCCATCGCAATCGAGGCCCCCATCAGCTGCATGAACTGCCTGCGTGAGGCCTGGCTCGGCGCCTTTGCTACTTCGGGAAGAAATTCGTCTTTGACGAATGTTTGAAATTCCGGATCACTCTCGAACTGGCTCTTGCTTCGCCAATAAAGTCTCCGACTTTGCTCGTTCTCGTCCGTCTTTTCCTGTAATACCGGTAACTCGATCATCAGGTGGGCAATCTCCCGCGTACTCTATTAATAGTGGCAGGCCGAGCAGTTCGTCGGCGGTTGAATATTCTCTGTTCTTATCCTTTGCAGATTTTCTTCCACGAAGTTGGGTGAATTGACATATCCCATTGTGGCTATTTCGGAATTTGGCCTGAGATATAACTCCGGCTGACGATGGCATTCGAGGCACCAACCCATAGACAATGGTTCCACCTGTTTTACGACCTCCATCTGGTCTACCCGTCCGTGACACGTTTCGCAGCCAACGCCATTGGTCACATGCACCGCATGGCTGAATCGCGCGTAATCGGGTAACATGTGCACGTTAACCCAGTCGACCGAGGTACCCAGCGCCCAGCTTTCCCGAATCGGCTGCAACTTTGCAGATTCCGGCAGCACCTGCGAATGGCAATTCATACACGTTTGTGTTGCCGGAATATTGGCGTGTGCCGCCGACTCAACATTCGTGTGGCAATACTGACAGTCGAGCTTCAGCTCGCCAACATGAAATGCATGACTGTACGGAACAGGCTGGGCCGGCTCGTAGCCAACATCCGTGAACTCAGGCGAAAAGTAGTACCAGATAAGAAATATGGTCGCTATCCCACCACCGGTAAGCCCAAAAAGAGTGAGCGTGGGTAGGACATTCGCCTTTTTATCAAAAATCTGAGTCATATGTCAGACAGACCGCCATTTCATACAAAAAGATGCATCCGATCCGACAAGAATGGGACGACTGCGAGCAAATCAACGCGCCAAGGTACAGCTTGTGGGTGTACGGACGATTGAATTTAGCATAAAAAGGCCCGAATTGTAGAATGCAAGAATGGCTTGCGCTCGCCGATACTCCACAAACACGGAGGTTGCTGCGTGAAGGACGCCGTCAAAATTCCGTAATACCAATTACTACCACAGATTGATCATAATTTTTCGAGGTTTGATAAGATGAATCGCACCAAATTTGCCCTGGTACTACCGCTATGCATCCTTCTCTCAATTGCCTTTGTTGGGCAATCCGAAGCGCAAACGATGGATGCAACGTCAACATCCTCATCCAGCGAAAACTCCTGCCCCGATCCCGTTAGCTGCCCGTCTGTCCCAGTCGTCTCAATCGGCCTGGACGAATCTCCCGACTCGTTTAACCTTGGTGTGAGCCTTGAATGCCGTCAGGGAGACACCGGGATTTGTGTCACGCCAGGAGTTTCGTTCGGGCGGCACGGCGGAAACGTTGATTATTCCGTTATCCAGCTGTGGGTTCAGGGAAGAAAGAACTTTGCAGTAGGCAGTGATCCAAGCTTAACCGTGACTCCGCTTGTCGGCCCCCGCCTATATCGAATCTCCATAGACGATTGCGGACTTGGCGATTGCTCGAACACAGAGCTTGCTCTGGATCTTGGCGGTGGCGTTCAGTACAAGCAGTTTGGCCTGGACCTATACACCGGACTAAACGGCCCGGATCTATCTGCCAGACTGAAGTATTTCTTCAAGCGATAGGGACGCCGTCCAGCCGTGCGTGCCCGACGTGGGAAAAGAATCGGTAGCTGAGTAGACACGCAGCGGTGGCCAGCCCAACCACAAGGCCAACCCATAGCCCTTCGGCTCCAAGCTCAAAGTAAAAGCCGAGTGTTGCTCCAACGGCCAGACCGAGAAACCAGTATGTCGCTATCGCGATGAACATCGGAACGCGGGTGTCTTTCAATCCTCGCAGGGCACCCGCCGCCGAGACCTGTATCCCGTCGAACACCTGGAAGATGGCAGCAAAGAACAACAAGCGGACTGCCAAATCAATAACTGGTTTGTTTTCGGCTGATGATGCGTCCAGAAACAGCGAGGCAAACTGTCTTGGGAAAATCCAGAACGCCAAAGCCGCGACAAGCATAAAAGCAACGGCCAACCCGATCCCGACCTGTCCGGACAGCCGCGCACCAGTGTTGTCGTTACGCCCGATTGCCTGACCGACACGGACAGCGATCGCCATTCCGATGCCCAACGGTACCATGAAGGTGTAAGCTGCGCACTGGATTGCAATTTGATGTGCGGCCAAGGATTGTTCACCCAGCAGGCCCATCAGTAGAGCCGTTGTCATAAAGAGACCCGCTTCAACAAAAAACGTCACACCAATTGGCCATCCAAGCTTTGCCAGCTTGCGTAGAAAGACAGTGTCCGGTTTGGTTAATGAACGCAGAGCGTTGAAGGTGGACAGGTGTGGATGTTTTGCGACCACAACGAGCATGCAGACGAACATGAACGACCAGACTACGGTCGAGGCTATTCCCGTTCCGACTATGCCGAGTGCCGGAAACCCGAACAGTCCGAACATAAGGACAGAGTTTGCCAAAATATTTAGCAGCACTCCACCGAAGGCAATCACCATGGCCGGCCGGGGTTTGCCCAGCCCCTCAGCAAAACTTCGAAGCGCAACAAACCCGATAAACGGAAAGACGCCCCACGACACTGCATCCAGATAACTTTGCGCTGCGGCGACCATATCCGCAGTCTGCCCCATCGCCTCCAGTGGGAATGACGCAAGCCGTTGAATTGCAAAGATCGGTAGACCAACGATGGCGGTAAGCCAAAGCCCCTGGCGCAGCGAGCGGCCGACATCCTCGGAGTTGCCGGATCCGAAGGCCTGCGCCACCATCGGACTGACCGCCGTAAGAAGGCCCATTCCGAAAATCATCGTGGCAAAAAAGACCGCGTTCCCCAGAGCAACGGATGCCAGACTGAAGGGCCCTAGCCGGCCGACCATGATGGTATCGGTAAGCCCCAGCGACATCTGCGCCAACTGAGTGAGTACCACCGGCGAGGCCAATTTCAGCATCGCGATGACTTCCTTTGACACGGTTGTCTTCTTATTATCTTGGCCCAACTCGCTATTGTACTTTTGTCGCACCCTGCAATCAAGAATTCTCCTTTTCCGGCCCGGTCGGGCTCCGGGCGTACCGACGTTTCGGTAATAATAGTGAACTACAACGTGAGGGAGTTGCTACGGCACTGCCTCACGTCCGTTGCGAAAGCATCCGAAGGACTCGAGGTCGAGACAATCGTTGTCGACAACAACTCCGCCGATGGAAGCGTGGAGATGATCGCTTCCGAATTCTCGTCCGTCAAATGCATTGCTAATCTAGAAAATGTTGGCTTTGGTGCTGCCAACAACCAGGCCCTGGCCGTCGCGACTGGCAGGTATTACCTGATTCTCAATCCGGACACCATCCTGGGGGAAGACTCACTTACAGCACTACTTGCATTTGCGCATGACAAACCAGGTGCCGGAGCTATCGGCTGTAAAATTCTCCATCCGGACGGGACGTTCGCCCCCGAGAGTCGACGTTCTTTCCCGACCCCGCGCGTCGCGTTCTATCGGATATCGGGGCTCAGCAAACTGTTCCCGCGCAGCCCACGGTTTGGGCGCTACAACATGACGTACCTCGACGAAGACGTAGAGACCGAGGTCGACGCCCTCAGCGGTTCCTGCATGCTAATCCGCGCGGACGCTGTCGACTCGCTTGGCAACGATGGAAAACTTTTTGACGAGGACTTTTTCATGTACGGCGAAGATCTAGACGCGTGTTTCCGCCTGCAACAAAAGGGATGGCAAATCTGGTACACACCAAAAACACAGATCATTCACTTCAAAGGCGAGAGCACCAAGAAGGGTGAGCTGCGTTACGTAAAACTATTTTACGGAGCGATGCTCCTTTTCGCAGAGAAGCATTTTAACTCGACGCACAGCCTGGGCATGCGCATGGCATTGCGTGCATCCATTTTTGGACGCGGGGTGCTTTCGGCTGCATCTACGTTGCTCCGTCGAGGAAAGGCTGGAGTTTCGGATTTCATCCTCATGTACGGCGTGTCTGCTCTTGTGGGTACCTCTCGATCACTTTGGATAGGCACAGAGCCAAACACACTCATCTACACGGTCGTCGCACTGCTTTACGGGTTAGGTACCGTAACCGCAATTCGCGTAGCTGGTGGATACCGACGTCTCGGACTGCACCGCCTCACTCCGCCAATTATTGGAGTAGTGTTTGGCGCACTGTTCGTTGCGGCTGTTTCATTCTTCTACAAGGATATCGGATTCTCCCGCCTGTCAGTTGCGCTTGCCGTTCCAATTGGTTGGATCGTACTCCTGATTCCGCGCCTCCTCCGATATAAAAACCAGCAGGCTGACCGTGCTGTTTTTGTCGGAACCGAGGAGGAAGCAAAATCGCTGGAGGCAACATTCGGAAGTCCGTTTGCGAATCCAACCTCGCTTGTAGGCTTCGTCCTGCCCAACGCCGACACGGAAGCCAACAAGAACGACGCGTTCCTCGGGTATGTAAGGCAGTTACGCGATGTCGTCCGACTCAACGCCATTGATACCGCAATCTTTTCTTCGAGCAGCCTATCAAACGAGGATATCTTCGCGGCAATGCGCGGAATGGCTGACCTGCAGGTGGAGTCAAAGATCCTCGCGGGAGGAGCCGACCGGATAATCGGGAAAGCCTCGATCGATCCCATTGTTCAACCCACCTACGTATCGGCAGAGTCGGCCATCGGGCATGTGCGAAGCCGATCATCCAAGCGACTGTTCGACGTACTGATGTCGGTCTTTCTTGTACTCCTTTTTCCTGTCCGATGGCTCATTGCGAGTATTGGCGGAGCGCCTGCACGTTCGGTTGTAAAGAATCAGACTGCTGGATTTGTGCGCGTTATCAAAAACGAACTCGCTCTGCTGGGTTACTGCCCGGAGAGGGCTAATCCGCCAGAAAGCTGGGGACTGCGGCCCGCAGTGCTGTCGCTGGTTGACACACTCCCGCCAGCTCTAAGGGAGGAAGACGGTGGATCCGAGATTCGCAAAGCGCTTTGGCACTACTCAACACATCAGTCCACCCTGTATGATCTGTTCATCCTATGGCAGGTCGTTGGAGGGCGTGTTCGCATTGATTGAACGCTGGCCTTATCTTGCTATTTCGGGTATCACTCACCCACAGCGGCATTTTCAGGATGGCTAAAAATTCCAAGGGCCAGTATCTACTAGATTTTGAGAAACCCCTCGTTGAGCTCGAGGAAAAGCTGCAAGAAATGCGGCGAATCAACGCCGAATCTATTGAGGTCGACCTGTCGGGTCAGATCGCGGCACTCGAGGAGCGCGTAGATGAACTTAAAACCACCATCTACTCGAACCTCACACGATGGCAACGAGTGCAAATTGCGCGACATCCGCTAAGACCCTACACGTCGGACTATGTCGAGGCACTCACGGATGATTTCGTTGAGCTTCATGGGGACCGGTCGTTTAAAGATGACCCAGCTATAGTGGGCGGCTTTGCAAAATTTCTTGGGAGTAGGTACGGCGAACGCGATCAGACGGTGATGGTCCTCGGTCATCAAAAAGGGCGCGACACAGTATCAAGAAAATTCCGGCGGTTCGGAATGCCTAACCCGGAAGGCTACCGAAAAGCCCTTCGGTTAATGAAACTTGCGGAGAAGTTTAACAAGCCGGTCGTTTGTTTGCTGGACACCCCAGGTGCGTTTCCGGGATTGGAGGCAGAGGAGCGCGGACAGGCCGAAGCGATAGCACGTAATCTATTTGAGATGGCACGACTCCGTGTCCCGATTGTCGTAGTCGTAATCGGAGAGGGCGCTTCTGGTGGCGCGTTGGGTATTGGCGTTGGAGATACCATACTGATGATGGAAAATTCGTGGTACTCGGTTATTTCTCCCGAGAGTTGCTCTTCAATACTGTGGCGAACATGGGACTACAAAGAGGACGCGGCCTCGGCACTCCGGCTCACCGCCAATGATCTCACTGAGCTTGGGGTCGTGGATAGAATAATCAAGGAGCCACGGGGTGGAGCACATCGCGGACCACAAGAAACATTCGATGCTGTGGGTAGGGCCGTCGCAAAAGAACTGGCGAGACTTAGACGAGTGAACGCTAAAGATCTTGTGGCGAAGAGAGTCGATAAGTATAGTAACATTGGCACATTCACTTCAGAATCCACCCTGCCAAAAGCCTCCGTTGAATAGAGCGGGATGAGAACTTTTTCGTACAAGCACCGCGTGCGATACCGGGAGTGTGATCCGATGGGGGTTGTTTATCACACACATTACCTTGACTACTTCGAAGCGGCGCGCACGGAAGCACTAAGGAGCCTTGGTGTTGCCTACAAAGAACTTGAAGACGGGGGAGTTATCATGCCCGTGGTTAGCGCATCGATAAATTACAGGAAACCAAGTTACTACGACGATGTACTTGAGATAATTACGACCTTTCCAGAATCACAACCTGTGGCACGCGTACCAATTCTGTATCGCGTAATGCGCAACGACGAAGAGCTTGCCACGGGAAGTGTAACACTTTGTTTCGTTGACAAAATTTCCAATCGACCCACACGCGCACCGGCATCCGTTCTTGATGCCTTTTGGATAGCCCAGTAATTGATGCGCGGCACCTCCACTATTGCATGATCAGCACGTTACCCAGCTACATCACAACAGAAAAGCTTCGCGAAATTATTCGCCCGGCGCTGCGCGAAGATATTGGATCCGGTGACGTTACATCGCTGGCGACTCTGGACAAGAAGTCAAAAGCGACGGCCAAACTAATTGCGAAGGAGGACGGCATTTTGGCCGGGTGCACCGCATTTAAGTTTGTCTTTGACGAGCTGGATGACGACGTATCGATCACATGGATGAAAGCGGACGGCTCCAATGTGTATCGGGGCGACGACCTTGCTGTTGTTGTTGGGAAGGCGCGCACGATCATGGCAGGTGAACGGCTGGCACTAAACATTCTCCAACGAATGAGCGGCATCGCTACATTGACCCACCAGATGGTCGAGGCAGTGAAACCACATCGAGCAAGAATCCTTGATACCCGCAAGACGGCACCTAATGTTCGACTCCTCGACAAGTGGGCAGTAAAAATTGGTGGTGGAAAGAACCATCGATTTGGTCTCTACGACATGATCCTCATCAAGGAGAATCATATTGCTGCGGCAGGAGGGATTAGCAACGCTCTCATGGCCGCACGGCAGTATTGCCAAAACCAGAGCAGGACGTTGAAAATTGAAATTGAGACGCGCAACCTTGGCGAGGTGCAGCAAGTCCTCGACACCGGAATTGCACAAATTGTGATGCTCGATAATTTTGCCCGAATCCTTCCTGATGGAACGCTGGATACGTCGAAGCTCGCGCAGGCTGTAGAGTTGCTGAAAGACGACTTCAAAACGGAGGCCTCGGGGAACGTGACTCTGGATACAGTTCATGAGATCGCCGCGACGGATGTTGATTACATCAGCAGCGGCGCGTTAACCCACTCGGTGATGGCCCTGGACATATCTCTCCTGGTGGATGTACGACCTCGGATTTATTAGCAGTGGAGATTACTGTTGTTTTGTAACTTCCCTGCCTATCCGAGCCTTGTCTATGCCTAACAGCTACTAACTCCTACATCCATTCCATAGCCGTCCGGCTTATCGAGTAGTATGCTGCAAGAACAAAGCAGATTGTTTCAACGGATTCTGTTTTTCGTTGACATCGCGCTCGTCGTTGTCGGCTGGACCATCGCGTATTTCATTCGGTTTGAGCTCCTTGTCCCGCCCGAGTATGTGACGTTCGCGTCCTATCTCCGGTTTGTGCCCTGGGTGCTCCTCCTCTCGCTGTTTGTGTTCTGGGCTACAGGCCTGTACCAACCAAGTAAAGCCCTCCGCGTGTCCAGCCTCATATTCGCGGTGTTGAAATCTACATTTTTCGGATTCATCCTGGTCGCCGCCTCGCTGTCGTTCTACCGCGCGTTTTCTTTTTCCCGGCTGATGTTTCTTTTGTTTGGTGTAATCACCCCCATCCTGATGGTTTCGTCAAGATGGTTGCTCTACCTGATTACGCAACGTGGACGCGATAGCGCGCAGCGACTTCAGCGTGTGCTCGTATACGGAGCCGGTGAGCTTGGCCACAGGCTGGTTGATTCGTTTCGCAACTACCCGTGGACAAAAATCGAACTCGTCGGGTTTGTCGACGATAGCAGAACTGACTCCGATGAAATACTCGGAACAGGTGAAGACCTTCTTCCACTCATCGACAGGTTTGAACAGGAAGGGCGACGCGTTGACTACGTGTATCTCGCGCTGCCTTTGTCTGCAGCGTCCCGTATCGAGAGCGCGCTTGACAAACTTTCGAAACGACTGGTGCATGTTTGCCTCGTGCCAGACCTGTTTCAATTCAATCTCCTGAACGCACGAGTTTCCGATGTCGACGGGATGCATGTGATTCACCTTATCGATCAGGCCCCACCAGGGTTTGGTCACGGATTGAAACGACTAGTTGATATCATCGGCTCCGCATTTTTGCTGATCCTGTTGTCACCGCTGTTGCTACTCCTGGCAATCGGTACGAAGCTTTCCTCTCCGGGCCCGGTATTCTACAGGCAACGCCGGATGGGATTGAACGGACAGGAATTCGACATGATAAAATTCCGCAGCATGCCAGTTGGCTCAGAAAAGCAGAGCGGTCCCGTCTGGGCTTCCCCCGATGAGAAACGAGCAACCGCATTCGGTTCGTTTATCCGCAGAACGTCGCTTGACGAACTACCTCAATTCTGGAACGTGTTAAAAGGCGAGATGTCGATTGTCGGTCCACGTCCTGAACGGCCGGTCTTCATCGAACAGTTCAAAGAGAACGTGCCTCTGTACATGCTACGTCACAAAACGAAAGCGGGTATCACCGGTTGGGCTCAGGTAAACGGTTGGAGAGGAAACACATCACTCGAAAAACGAATCGAATACGACCTCTACTACATCCAGAATTGGTCTTTATTGTTCGATTTCAAAATCATGTTGATGACGATTTCCAAGGGCTTTGTTAACGAGAACGCCTACTAGTCGGTCTGATGATTCAGCTGCAAGACATTGCGTTGGCGTTTGGCGGCCAGGTTGTGCTCGATGGCGTTACGTGGGCGATCAAACCAGGCCAGCATATTGGGTTGGTTGGTCCGAACGGAGCTGGTAAATCCACCATCCTTCGGGTAATTACGGGCCAGATTCAACCCGACCAAGGCACGGTTACGTTTCAGGGAGATGTTAGGCTAGGATATCTCGAACAGGAGTCGCAAGAATGGGCAACGTCTTCTTCCGTAATGGATGTGGCCCTTGAAGCGTTTGACGAAATACTCTCCCTGCAGGAAGAGGAACAGCGGATTGCTGCCTGGTTGGAGTCCGCAACCGATTTCGAGAGCGACAAATACCTGCGCACGCTGGACAGATTTGAGCAGGTGCACTCTCGTCTTTCGACTTTCGATGCTCATCTCATCGAGGCTAAGGCTGAGCTGGTTTTAAAAGGGCTTGGGTTCCGGCAAGAAGATTTTGTGCGGCCGCTCGATTCATTTTCGGGTGGTTGGCGCATGCGAGTTGCGCTAGCGCGAATATTACTGCGCGAACCGGACGTTCTGCTGCTCGACGAGCCTACCAATCATCTGGATATCGATAGCATTCAATGGATGGAGTCGTATCTGCGTGACTACAAAGGTACGGTTGTCATCGTTTCGCACGACCGGTACTTCCTCGACCGAATGATTAACACAACGGTTGAGCTACAATTCGGTAAGGTCACTGAGTATTCTGGTAACTACGCGTTTTACCTGGAGGATCGGAAACTTCGAAGGGAGATGCACAAGGCGTCTTATGAGAATCAGCAGAGAGAGATTGCCCAGGCGGAGCGATTCATCCAGCGCTTCCGGGCAAAGTCCTCGAAGGCCAAACAGGCGCAGAGTAAAATCAAGGCGCTCGAGCGTATGGATCGCATCCCGCCGCCGGTAGCCGATTCCGCGACGGTGTCATTCCGATTTCCGGTACCCGACCCTTCAGGTAAGACGGTGCTCTCGCTCTCTCGATTCTCTAAAACCTATGTGACGGATGGCGAGGTGATTCGGGTGTTCCGCGACGCAGAAGAATTGCACATCAACCGCGGCGAAAAGATTGCGCTTATCGGTCAAAACGGAGCGGGAAAATCGACGCTGGCGAGAATTATTAATGGCACGGAGCCTTTTGACGGGACGAGGACCCTGGGACACAACGTGACCAAAACGTTTTTCGCCCAGCACCAGGCAGAATCTCTTAATCCGAAAAGGACGATCCTGGAAAGTCTTATCGAGGTATCGGAAGGCCTCGCCGAGTCGCAGATTCGTTCCCTACTGGGTGCGTTTTTGTTTACGGGGGACGATGTCTTCAAAAAGGTTGCGGTTCTGAGTGGCGGTGAAAGGAGCCGCGTGGCCTTGGCCAAGACTCTATTGCTCCCGTCTAATTTCCTGATTCTTGATGAGCCAACAAACCACCTGGATATACAGTCTGTTTCAGTGTTGATCGAAGCCTTGCGACAATACACGGGAACGTTTATCGTAGTTAGCCATGACCGC
The DNA here is from genome assembly GCA_965224105.1 of Rhodothermales bacterium. GTDB lineage: Bacteria > Bacteroidota > Rhodothermia > Rhodothermales > JABDKH01 > CBDCYH01. The sequence goes on from CBDCYH010000002.1 coordinate 868,333, forward strand.
CATTTTCTGGATCGAATTTGCAATCAGGTTTGGCGCGTCGAAAATGGGAAGGTGGATCGCTACACTGGAAATTACAGCGACTACCTTTGGCAGCTTGAACACGGAACAGTGCGGGAAAAAGCGGAGCCGGCTGTCGAATCTCTCAAACGTCCCTCGGTGCAAAAAGAGAGGCGAGGAAAGCCGGGTAAGAAAAGTAAGGAGCAGAAGCGCCTGGAGGCGGAGCAGCGCGCGGCAATCGCCAAAGGGTCGGTTGATCATGAGGAGATTAATAACCTGACTGAGTATCAGCTTCGAAAAATCTATTCGAAGGTTGAGCAGAAAATTTTCCAGAAGGAACGGAAGCAACGGCGGTTGGAGAAAGAGCTCGCAGATCCCGCGTTGTACGATCAGTTGGAAAAATCCCGGACGTTGACGTCTGAGTATCAGGAGTTAAAAAATGAGCTTGCTGTGCTCTACGATAAGTGGGAACGAATTGCTGATTTGATCCTCGGGTCATAGCCATGCCTGAGCGCAAAACGGGTAGACGGGGACTTTGGATCGTCCTTTTGTTGGGACTCGCAGAAATCGGATTGCGCATCGCCGGGTACGCACCTGCTCGTCAGACACCTGCAGCCCATCTGGAACCGGACAGTCCACATCTTTTTACCGCAGATGAGGAGTTGTCGTGGGTTCAGGTACCTGGCATGGCAGAGTATCGGTTTGCGGACGATCGTGTGGTGCGCACGACTCACGATGAGTTGCGTACGCGCATTGTGCAGCCTACCGACCAGTTCCTGGACCCCCAACCGTCGGAAGAGCTCTGGATAGTGGGGGGAGCGGTTGCGTATGGTTGGGGCGTAAATGACGATGAAACTGCTGCATGGGATTTGCAATCTGGCTGCCCTTCCCTTGCGATCCGCAACTACGCCCTGCCGGGATTGCCAGTCCGCGAGATTGGGAAGCGTGTGGAACGCGAATTAATGCATCAACCCGCGCCGGCTGGGCTTGTACTTATCGTCGATGATTCGATGCTCGAGCGACTTGGTCCGGAACGGTTCTTCAGGTCTGGGAGCGAGCTGAAGCAGCAGGTGCGATCTGCTTTGGCGGACCTGCTGTTTTCGCCGGTACGCTGGGTGGGTCGGAAATTGCGAATCCGGAAAACATCCCGGGAGATTGACGCTCTGGAAGAAACGATCCAAACGATGGCGATACCACTGACCAGGATCTACATGATGGAGGATGCAGATCCTGTTACCGTGCAGCGCGGCCTGTCAGTTGAGCTGAGCAGCGTTTGTCGGGTCGGAGGTCGAGGAGCAGCACCTCAGTAGCATCCCCCGGGGTCCCATTTACGCGTAGCTCATTGCCGGATACCCAAGCTCTTTTCGCAGAAGCCCAAGCTGACCAATGTGATAAGCTTCGTGTTGGACCAGGAAAGCGATGGCACCCCCCAAGCTCTGCTCAGTGATTGGCAGAGCGAATGGAGGAGGACCCGCCAGTGTTTCTGCGGAGGTGGTTGAAAGTCCACCGTGCACTTGATGCGTTATTTTGTTGAAAAAGTCCTGTACAGTTTGGAGGTCGGGGTAGGATGCCGAATCGGAGATTTCGTCGTTGAAAATCTTTAGCTCATCACCCGCTTCCTGACCGAGTAGTTGGGCGATCATCGCTCGGGTGTGAGCAATGTGCCCTGCAATCCAGAGAATGTGATTCGACGTGGCGGATGTTCGCTTGTTGGCGTCTTCCGAAGAAACATCAGCAAGCGCATTTCTGAACAGTTTCCGGTTGAGTGCGAGAATTGTTGAGCTCTCTCGGAGGGTATCGTCGTCGAACATCCGGCCGAGTCTCCAGGTGCAACCGTTCCAGCCGTGCACGTGGCCATTTGCTGACTCATCAGAATCAAAGCCTTCGTGAGTTAAGGTCATCTCGGTGCCACCTTCGATTGGCGCCATGTCAATGATGAGGCGAGTTTCCGGCAGTCCGCCCATCTCCTCGCCTTCCCACTTGAAGGTCATAGCGATCTGGGATGGTTTGTCGACATTCTGGAAGATGCCCCCCACGATATGCTCTGCACCGAACTGGTGATTCATTTTGATGCGATACCGCCCACCGGGAGTGGGATCCAGCTCCAACACCTCTGCAGTCATTTCGTCGTTGGGCGCAAACCACCGGGCGACCGCGTCGGCGTTAGTCCATGCTTTGAAGACTTTTTCCGGGGATGCGGCAAAGCGTCGAGTGATAACAATTTTTTTTGTTTCTGATACTTTCGTTTCCATTCTATTCCTCTGATGATTCCAAATACTCGGCAAGTCGATCGAGTCGATGTTGCCATTCTTTTTCTACTTGCGACAGCCAGTCTCGGGCATCTGACACTGTCTTGGTGTTCAGTTGGCAGTGGTGGCTGCGACCAATTTTTTTCCTTTTCACGATCCCTGCCCCTTCGAGCACGCGGATGTGCTTGGCGACCGCCTGCAGGCTCATGTCGAAAGGCTCTGCCAGCTCGCTTATGGTTGCGTCTGCGCGAGCCAGGCATGCGACGATTTCCTGTCGGGTTGGGTCTCCTAGTGCGGCGAATACGTTGGCGGTGAGCATGTTTGAGTAATAGTTACTAAACCATTTGGTTTAGTATAAGGGTTAGTATAATGGATCGCAAATAGGTACGCCTCGGGTTGCGGAAAGCATTGAATGACTCTGGAATTGGTGGTACTGAAAGGAATCAAAAGGCCTAACTTCAATGTCTGAGAGCGTTCATTCGCATGCGCAGATGATGTTGCGCCATTCGCGCATTCAATTGAGTGATGCGCCAAAGTTGTCTGATTCTGCCGGGCGGTGGCGCATTGGAAGCGATTAGGGCAACAGTGCTGGAGCTAAACTCTTTATCTGAAAATTGGAGAAGTATTCAATTCTATTTTTATCCGGTTGAACAACAGGTAGATAGGTTATTTGGCAAAACCTGTCGAATGCATTCATTTTGACTGGCAATCAAGTAGTCGAAAAGTAGTTTTTGAAGACGCGCAGATTTTTTCCGTTCTACCGATTACAGGTCTTGGGCCAACATGTCCCTTTATCGCGTGGACCAGCCCACCCAATCGGCGGCACTCCATTTGCGTACCATGCAAGCATGAGACTCCTGGCTTTTATTCTTCTGCATCTCATCGCCGTTGGCACTTTGCAGGCGCAAATATTCAAGTTGCCGAACCCTAACCCGCATCCGGGTGACCAATTCGGCATCGCTGCGTCCATTTCAGGAGACAGAGTGTTGATTGGAGCCTCGGGTACAAACACGTGCGAAGAGTCGTCGGGTGCCGCCTACGTCTTCGAGCATGAATCCGAAACCGGGAAATGGCTTCACGAAGCAACACTGCAACCGGAAGACTGCGCCGCGGGACTGTACTTCGGAAAAGTGCTTGCACTGGTTGGAGACCTTGCGGCGATCGCTTCCTACAAACCCTCATTCAGTAACGTGCAGCCGAATTCCGTTTACCTTTTCGAGCGAGATTCATCCGGATGGAACCAGACGGCGAAGCTTACTTCACCCGACAATGGAACCGGACCTTTTGCAAGCTCAATAGCAATCGAAGAGGGCAGAGTCATTATATCGGCTGCCGGCGATATTCCTGAGAACCGATTCCATGGGGCTGCCTACGTCTTTACGAAATCGAATAACGGTTGGCTCCTCTCCCAGCGATTGCGAACAAACGACCCCGTGGGGCGCGGTGTTTTTGGATCCTCACTATCGGCAGCAGACAGCACTCTGGTTGTAAGCGCCTCGCGGTATTTCGACGAACGCAACGGCAGTCTCCACATCTACAGACTTTCTCCTGACGGTACGTATGCCCTCACACAAACGCTTTCTGGCGTGGATGACTTTGAATTACCAACCGATGTACATGACGACCGCATACTCGTTGGCGCCCGGCGGGCACGTCGCGACAAATCAGGATTGGCAATGATCTACCGCCTTAACAAGGACGGGATCTTTGTGAGCGAAGAGACCCTTCTCCCATTGCAACCCTTCGAGGATGGCGGATTCGGATCTGCAGTTGCACTCGACGCCGACTTGGCACTGGTCGTTGGCTATGACGAACAGTTGCAATTCGAATTCAACATCGACCGCGTAATCTACGTCTTCAAACGTTTACCCGACAACACGTGGCGACAGCGACATGTAATCGATGTTGGCAGTGTTTTCTTTGGATCCTCCGTTGCCATCGAAGCCAGCGTCGCTGTCATAGGCGAAGCGTCGGAGTCGGAACCGGGCAAGGCCTACATTATCCACGTCAACTAGTCGCTGCTACCTGAACTCTGCGGCGCGGCGCCCAAAGAGTGACGATGGTTTGTCCCCGGGGTTCGCGGCGAGGAAGTCTCCGACAATGTTGAAACCGACCGTGTACCCCACGTATCGTGGAATGGGAGGCCCCGACCCAAAAAACCAGGCGCTATGATCATATTGCGCATCGTCCCATGTTTTGGCAGCCTCGTTTTTCCAGAGTTCGATGTCATCCTCGTTTAGCGCTCTCGACCAGGGCGCAAGGTCCAACGTGAACACCTCCAACGCAAAATGATCGGCGAGTCCCTCCGACACCATAGCCTCAAACAACGTCGATCCATAGCCCACCGACCGTTCTCGTTTCTCATGATGCAGTTCGTGCGCGAGCAGCCTGGATAGCTCGCCATTGGCGATGGAGGTCGCAAGCTGCGGGTTATCGGGAGCGAAGAAAAGAGAAATCTGATCAGCCCCAGCTGAATTCCCTCCAATGCCTATTCCGGGGATAGCCAACGACGGCTGGTCGATAATCCGAATAGTAACTTCTTCAATCGGCATCGCGTCGATTATCGGAACCAGACTTTGACGGATCACCGACTCGATCGAGGGGCGATCGAGTGTCTGTGGATCCTCGAACACCAGGCACATACCGTCTTGCAACTTGATGTCCGGGCAGTTTGAGCCGTCAAATATCGAGCAGCCCGTCAGCATCGGTAGAATCAGTAACAATGCGAGAATGGGGGGTTCCTTTACCATGGTTATCGGTGTTTAGGGAATTAAGGCTTACACGATTGTCCCAGTCTAGTTGCAGCGATTAGGAATAGGGTTGCGGAGCCGAAACCGGAAACTAGGAACCACTTGCCGGCAATTATCAGGAAATCCCTTACAGTAAAATGGATTGTACTCTGGTAACAATAGAGGGTATTCCGACGATACAGTTCGTATCCACGAGATCAAAGCCTTTCGGGACCGTTGCATGAAATTCAGTCTTTTCTACTTCGCCAACTACGAGGGCGACAATCGCAGTGCCGACAGTTACAAGCTGATAATGGACAGCGCCAAGTGGGCCGACCGCAACAACTTCGAGCGGCTGTGGACTCCCGAGCGGCATTTCCATTCATTTGGTGGACTATCCCCCAACCCCTCCGTTCTCGCCGCTGCGCTGGCAGCAACAACTGATCGTATTCAGATTTGCTCGGGCTCCGTGGTGCTGCCTCTCCATGACCCCATTCGTGTAGCCGAAGAGTGGGCCGTCGTCGACAATCTTTCGCAAGGACGCGTCGGGCTTGGTGTAGCCTGTGGCTGGGTGCCAAACGACTTTGTCATCTCAGATAGCCAGGCGCACTTCGACAACAGGAAAGAAGTGTTCGAAGAGAAAATTTTCCTGCTACAGAAATTGTGGCGAGGCACACCTGTATCGATGACAAATCCGCAGGGCGAAGTCATTCAGGTTGAGACTTTGCCTCGCCCCATCCAGCCGGAGGTTCCGATCTGGATAACGGCCGCGGCAAACCCCAAAACGTTCGAGCAGGCAGGCACGCTCGGCCTCAACGTGCTGACCCATCTCCTTGGACAAAGTGTATCTGCGCTGAAAGAAAAAATTGAGTTGTACCGCAAAACGTGGGAGAAGGCAGGACACCCGGGCAAGGGTGAAGTGACGCTCATGTTACACACCTTTGTTGGTCATTCTGATGAGGTAGTTCACGACCTTGTGCGCGAACCGATGAAAAAGTACCTCGCGGGCTCATTGAATCTTGCTGCCAAACATCTGGCGTCCGTTCCTTTCCTGGAGGATCCCTCGCGAATCAACCTGGAAGAACTCACTCCCGAGCTCGTCGACCAAACGCTGGAAGCCTCGTTCGAAAAGTATTTCCACATGAGTGGGCTGTTCGGCTCCTTCGACAAATGTCTGGACATGGTTGAGAATATCGAAGCCATCGACGTTGACGAAATTGCCTGCCTCATCGACTTCGGTGTCGACGAAACCGCCGTTATGGACAATCTGGAAAACGTAAACGTGCTTCGAATTCTCGCTAATTCGTACTAGGTAGCGCGGGTTCCATCCACCCCGGCTAGCGGCTTCGGGTCGTTCGGACTATTTTCTGATTGAACACACCTCAATCAGATCTTTCATGCGTGCGACCCTGCGAGTACTCCTTATTGCGTTACTCACATCCAGTTGCGCAAACCTGCAGAGTAGTCATCGCGACTCAGCTCCAGCTTACACTCGATCTGCCGACAACTACGTCCATTTTGAAAGCAGTGCAGATCTCGCTAACTATTTTCGCTACCACAGCGGCAACGGACCGATGGTTAGTGCGCACCGCGGTGGCCCCCTGAAGGGATATCCGGAAAACGCCATCCAGACATTTGATCACGCGCTCCGCTTCTCTCCGACCATCTTTGAATGTGATCTCCGCATCAGCGCAGATGGCACCTGGATTCTGATGCATGACGAGACGTTGGATCGCACAACTAACGGGACTGGGCTGGTCGCTGAAACTTCTTTTGCGGATCTGCGGAAGTTGCTACTCAGAGACAACAACGGCGTCATTACACCTTTCCGCATCCCAACGTTCGAAGAAGCACTTGCATGGGCAGACGGACGAGGCGTTCTGGTGCTCGATCCAAAGCCAGGGGTCACACCAGAAAAACTGGTTGAGTTCATTCGCGACCACGACGCGCAAAACCGGGTGGTGGTTATCATTTACACCCGCGAGCTCCTGCGACAATACCTGGAGCTCGCGCCAGACCTCGTCTACAGCGTCACGTTCAACTCGGTCGACGACGTTGAGCGATACAAGTCAGACGGGTTGAACTTTGATAACGTGATCGCGTGGCTCGGGGTCGGCAGCCCGGATCCCGCCGTCATCGACGCGGTACACGCCGAGAACATGATGGCGATGGCCGGATCGTTTGGTGAGATGGACGATCGCGCGCTTGCTGGCGGTCCGGATGTTTATCGTTCCGTCTTTGATCTCGGGCTGGACATCATCGCGACTGACAACGTTATGATCGCTTCACGGCTTGTGAGTGAACTGCATGCATTCAATGACGGCCGCTAGGCAGCTCGCGATGGTAGAAACAGCATAGCGTGTCGCACCGTTAGCCCATCCATTCGGCGTCGCAGCCAACTCCTCTGTCATAAAACAACTCGATGGCGACAGATTTAGCATGGATTGACGGTCTTATCCTACTCGGCGCGGGCCAGGGTCTTTTCGTTGCAGCCCTGCTCCTGACTCGAAAGCCAATCTCTCTGCCAAACAAGCTACTCGGGATCCTCATGGCAGCGTTTTCAGTGGACCTCTTCATGGCCGTCTGTTACAACACCGGCCTCGCCGAACAATTCACCGGGCTGATTGGAATCGATTTCCCGCTTGCGTTTTCTTACGGCCCTCTACTCTATCTCTACACACGCACGCTAAGCAAATCTGAATCACGCCTGCGCTCGAGGGACTACTTGCATTTTGTCCCACTGGCCCTCGCAGTACTAATTGTCATACCGGTATTGTTGATGAGCCCTGGTGACAAGATCGCCCTGATGAACGGGTTGGATGCAGGCTGGCTGGCGGCAACCCTGGGTGGGTTGAATCAAATAAAAATCGTTCATGCGACATGTTATGTACTCGCTCTTCTGATTCTGCTTCGACAGCACAGGAAAAGAATCCGTAACCGGTATTCGAGTACCGAAAAGATTAGCCTCAACTGGCTGAGGGCGTTTGTGTATGGTGTAGTTGTGCTGGTGTTAGTGTCGATAGGCGTTGTTCTGTTGTCGCCAGGCCAGCCGGTGAGTGTTGGGATGGATGTGAGCACGCATTACGACGAGTACCTGCTGCTGTTGTTGTCGATTTTCGTTTACGCAGTTGGGTTTGGTGGACTTAAACAACAACCGGTCGAAATCGCGAGCAACGAGATCATGCCGGTGCCGCGGGAAAATCCAAAACCGTACGCCAAGTCAGGCCTTTCCGATGACGACTGCCACCGTCTGGCCGATCGATTGATCCGCAGCATGTCGGAGGATCATCTTTACCGAGACAGCGCCCTTAGCCTTCCCGTGCTTGCAGAAAAGCTTAACATCCCGCAGCACAACTTGTCTGAAGTCTTGAACCGCGCAATTGGACGGAGCTTCTACGATTTCGTGAACGGCTATCGGGTGGACGAGGTCAAGCAAAAGCTTCGATCCGGCGAGGCAGCCCGTCTAACTATCCTCGCCGTGGCCTTGGAGGCGGGGTTCAATTCGAAGTCATCATTTAATGCCATTTTCAAGAAGGTGGTTGGGAAGACTCCGAGTCAATACCGTCAGGAGGTGGAGCCCGGTCAGAAAAAGCGGGTTTCTGAGCTGGTGGAGTAGGCCGAACCCGTTGGGAAAGACGTTTTGCGGTGCAGACTGAGCGAGATTGGGCACTCCTGCAGAACAAAGCTCATCAGCCGATGCAATACAAGCTCATCCTTCCGCTGCTCGTCTTCCTATTGTTGCCCCTCGGGTCTCACGCCCAGCGCACAGGATCCATCACCGGTGTTGTCGTTGATGCGGAGACCCAGCAGACGCTCCCCGGGGCGAATGTGTTTTTGCCCGCTCTATCGATAGGAACCGCGACCGACAACGAAGGGCGCTTCCTGTTGGAGGACATACCGGTTGGCTCCCACCCGGTCCAGCTAAGTTTCATCGGCTACACGCCTCTTATTCTTGCCGACGTTATCGTGCGATCGAGCAGGGCAACAGAAATCACCGCAAGTCTGTCGCCAGCCCTGGTCGAAGGCGAGGGGGTTACCGTGGAGGCAGCGTACTTCTCCGATGAGACCTACCAGCCGGTGAGCGCGATCGGTTTTAGTGCGGAAGAAATCCGACGCGCGCCGGGTTCCGCTGGCGACGTGAGCAGAATTATGCTTGGACTCCCGAGCGTTGCGAAGACGAACGACACAAGCAACAGCCTCGCCGTTCGTGGTGGGAGCCCGATGGAAAACGCCTTCTTCGTCGACAACATTCAGATTCCGAACATCAACCACTTCCCTGCCCAGGGGTCATCGGGGGGACCCATCGGGTTGCTAAATGTTGACTTCATTGCGGATGTGGATTTTCTGGCGGGTGGGTTCAGCGCAGAATATGGCGACAGGTTGTCTGCCGTTGTGGACCTCACTTTACGGGAGGGTAGCCGCACGGGCACGGAGTTTCAGGCCGATCTCAGCCTGGCCGGTGCGGGAGTAATTGCCGAGGGCCCGATTGGTGACAAAGGATCGTGGCTTGCCTCGGTGCGGCGCAGCTATCTCGATCTCCTGGTGAGCGCATTCTTCGAGGACGTTTCGACTGTACCCATCTACAGCGACTATCAGGGTAAGTTGGTCTACGATGTAAATCGGGCGCACCGGATATCCGCGCTCGGAATTCTCGGGGTTGACCAGAGCGGCTTCGAACGGGAAGGTGCGATTGAGGATTCAGAAAATGTCTACGGTCCAGCGGATTTTGTGTCTGGCACCGCCGGTGTAAACTGGAGGTGGCTGCATGGTCCCCGCGGCTACTCAAATACGTCGCTATCGTATTCGAGGACGGACTTCGATGTCAATTACTTCGACACGCTTACCGACGACGAGCTTTTCTATAACAACTCCGTCGAGCAGTTTTTGAGGCTGCGCAATGTGAACTATCTCCGATTTTCTGATGCACACCGGACGACGTTCGGTGCCGATGCAGAGCTTGTGAGAGGAGATTTTGTTCAACGATTCGACGGCGAGGTCGACATCGTTGGCAACCCGGTCGATGCGGTCTCGATTGATCGGTCCATCCGTGCGGAGAAGGTCGGCGGCTTTGTAGTCCACGAATGGGCCGCAACTCCGGCTTTGACAATCAAACCCAGCCTTAGGGTTGATCATTTCACGCTCACAGCCAACAGCTCTCTCTCTCCTCGGGTGAGCGTCGCCTTGCAGGTGACACCGAAAACAAAAGCATCGGTCGGCGCGGGAGTTTTCAGACAATCGCTACCGTTGGCGCTGCTTGCACAGAACAGATCGTATGCAGACCTGCCAGATTTGACTGCGGTGCATTTTATTGCGGGCGTGCAACACCTCCTCGCGTCTGACACAAAGTTCTCAGCCGAGGTGTATCACAAAGCGTACTCCGACTTCCCATCCGATCCTCAGATGCCGAGCCTGTTTCTCGTTGACGAGGTTAGCACAGGGGATGGATTGATTGCAAGCCACGAGCGGTTGGTTTCAACCGGGGCAGCGCAGACTACCGGCGTGGAGCTGTTGATACAGAAAAAGCTTTCCAACAGGTTTTACGGACTGGCGAGCGGGACATTCTTCCGTTCCCGCTATCGTGACGCAGGCGAACAGTGGCGGCCGCGCGTGTTCGACAACCAGTTGTTGCTCAGCGGTGAAGGCGGGCTGAAGTTGTCGGAGCGGCGGCAGGTGAGTGCTCGGTGGATTGTAGCCGGAGGTGCCCCGTTCACTCCGTTCGACGAAGTGGAATCAACCGACGAAGGAAGCGGCATTCTCGACACGGATGCTGTTCACTCGGATCGGCTACCCACCTACCACTCGCTCAACATCCGGTACGATAGACGCTTCTTCTTTAAGCGCGCCTCACTCACGACGTACCTGAGCATCTGGAATACGTACGGGCGTCGCAACATCTCGGGGTACGTGTGGGACAATGCGGCGGCGTCTCCGAAGTCGCTGGAGCAGTGGGGGTTATTGCCGATCTTTGGGGTGGAGTTGGAGCTGTGAACTTAGCGGTGCGACCAGTTGGTTGGATCTGATGAATCGCTCGGTGACGTCCCAAGAATATCTCCAGCCGTTGAGACACCCAAACCAAGAACAGTGCGGTTTGCGTACGCGAAGTAGCTTACGACCTGGTTGATCTCCAGAATCTGCCCATCAGACCAACCGGCGTCCCGCAGGGCAACCACATCAGCCTCGCTGACTTCAGCCGGATTGACAGTGAGTTTTCGAGCGTAGTTTAGGGCTGCTTTGGATTTGTCATCGAAAGTTGGTGACAGATCATCCGAAGACAAAGCGTGTAACAATGCCACCGCCCTTGCCGGATCGTCGAGCTGCTTTTCAACGCCGACCTCATGGTGCGCGACACAATAGTGGCAGTTGTTGATCCGGCTGGTGTACACGCCGAGACACTCCAGAAACCACACAGGGATTTCGTTCCCACTGTGATGAAGCACATTCTTGTACAGCATCATATGACCTTCGAGTGTGTGCAGTCGCAGGCTGTGCGCAGTTAGTATGTTGTCGACACGCCCGTTTGCATCCGCGACTCGAGTATATAGTTTGCTCAGCTTTCCGCTCGCCTGTTCAGGAGGGATGGTTTTAATCCAGCTCAATTTGTCCTCTTGGCTAACTTTATGTTGGTCACAGGATGATACTTATCTTTGACAGATAACCGCTACCAGAATTCCTGGCTGCCCCTTACTACCCCTTACTACCAACACTCTGATCATGCAGCCCAAGCAAGACAGCGCTACCAAATCAGCACATTACGACGATAGCTACTACAGCTGGCAATCACCGCTGGGTGAGTTTGGTGCGTGGGCAAATCAAACCAGGTTCCAGGAGTTCATCTCACCCGTGCACACGGTGCTCGATTTTGGTTGTGGTGGAGGAAAACTTTTGCAAGCGTTGGATGTGGCGAGACGAATCGGTGTCGAGATAAATCCGGCAGCCCGCCAGGACGCTCTGCAGTCGGGAATAGAGATGTACAGCGCCGCCGATGCTTGTCCCGATAATGTTGCGGATGTGATTATTTCCAACAACGCGCTGGAGCATGCAACGCGCCCGTTGGACGAACTGAAATTCTTGTTACCCAAGCTCAAACCTGGTGGTTTGTGTGTATTCATGGTACCGTGCGAACACATCTCGTATAGATACAAACCCGGGGATATCAACCATCACCTGTATAGTTGGAGTCCGATGGCAATTGGCAACCTGTTCACGGAAGCGGGTTTCGAGTTGTTGGAGAGTAAAGCCTGGATCAGCAAGTGGCCGCCCGGTTACCGCACCATCGCCCGTGTGGGAGGAAGACGCGTGTTCGAGGTGGCGTGTCGAGTGTACGGTCGACTAGCCAGACGCTGGTTTCAGGTACGAGTGGTTGCACGCAGGCCGATCAATTCGTAGCAGCAAAAACGAGGGCTGTTGGTTCGGAACATCGCACATCCGACTCTGTGCAAATAATCGCGCGGCGGGTCGTTTCTCGCTGCCGATTCAACGCACAATTTGCATCAAACGCCCAATCAGCAATGAAAAAGTTGTTACCACTTGTTCTCGCCGCAGTGATCATCCTGCCGGGAGCAGTTGCCATTAATTTAGGGTCATCATCCTCGGACGACATTAGGGAGGTCCGGGAAACTATCGGCCACTACTTTGCCGGACACGAAACGGGAGATGGATCCCACTTTACGCAGGCATTCCACGAAGATGCAAAACTCTTCTGGATCCGCGACGGGGAACTGAATCAGCGGACGAGTACCGAATTTGCCGCTGGTGCAAGGGGCGAACCGGCGGATGACGAGGACCAGCGCAAGCGACGCATCGTTAACATCGACATCAGCGGAAACGCAGCGGTGGTGAAGGTCGAACTCGATTACCCCGGTGTCTTAATCCATGACTACATGTCGATGCTTAAAACCGAAGACGGTTGGAAGATCGTGAATAAGACCTTCGTCGTGCACTCAAAAGACTAGATCAGCGATTAGCACGACCGATCTACTGATGAATCCGCAGTAAAAATCCTACAGGTTTGCGGGAAACTCGCGTGCGTAATCGGTTGACGAGAATTCGGGTTGTTCTTGTTGCTGACTTTCGGTAGCGACAATCCAGTCGCAGAGAAGCTGGAGCCCGTCTGAAAGATCGGTTGCCGGTTCGTACGACAACAGCTTGCGAGCGCGGGTAATGTCCGCTCGCGTTCGCGGCGAATCTGCCGGATTGATATGGAGATGCTCCACTTTGGCCTTACGTCCGAGCTGGCTCTCCAGTATCGCGACCAGTTGGTTTAGCGTGTGCGTCTTGCCGGTTCCCACATTGAAAACCTGGAATCCCCCAAGGTTGTCCGAGTGGTCCGACATGGAAGACACGATTGCTGAAACGGCGTCATCGATGTAGGTAAAGTCGCGGCCGTACTCGCCATCACCAAAAATCCTGAGACTCCTGTTTCTAATCATCTGGCCGGCGAAAATTCGCGCAACCAGGTCACGTCGCTGGCGGGGGCCGTAGACGCTAAAGAACCGGAGTGCTGTGAAGCTATTGCCGTCTCTTTCGCAAAACGCCCTACCCAGTTCTTCGCAGACCACCTTGGTCTCCGCGTACGGATTTGTAGGAGCCAGCGGGGTGGAATCCTCGCTCCACGGAAGATTCGGGTTGGCGCCGTATACCGTGCTGGAAGAAGCAAATACTACATGCGATACATCACAATCCGTAGCGAATTGCAAAACGTTCTCGGTTCCGACTACGTTAGCATCGTGGTACAGGGAGGGATTATTCACCGATGGTCTTACACCCGGTAACGCGGCCAGATGAACGATGACATCAATGTCCTTGGGGAGCAGTCGCCGCATGGACTCAAGGTCGCGGATATCGACGAACACATTGGATAGCGCGCGTGCTCGGTGACGGCTCATCAGATTCTGAATCCACTCCCGTGAAACCGCCGGTTGGGAATTATCGTCAGCGATAAAAACGGAGTCTCCCCTCCCGAGTAAAAACTCAACAAGATGGCTGCCGATGAATCCCAGTCCACCGGTGACCAGAACACGCTGCGCCTCGCGAGCCAATGGTGATGGCCCGGCCGTCGTGCGGTTGTTCTGCTTGATCCCGTTATTCGACGATGAGCGCAAAGGTTTTGGGAGATCGGTTGAGGATGATTGTTTGGTCTTGTTAGATAACCACACCGGCTTGGGCAATTGGTAGTGGAAATCATACGTAGGCTCCCTTCCACCTTTGCGAGCGGCCTTTGTTTCAATCCCGGCACTCCAGGAGATTAGTTGCTAAATTGCTGTTCGAAAGCCGGTTAGTCACAATGAAGCTACATACTCCAATCCTGATCGCGGCAGCACTCGTCATTTTCGGATGCGCTGACCAGCCTCGGGCCGCCGATCCGGACAGGCGAGCCGAAGTTGCGGAGGTTGGGGCAACGGTAATGCCGTTTGACCTCGATGCCACGACGCACATATTCGAGAAGACAAGTGATGGTGGGCTCCAGCAGGTTATATCTGATGAGGCCGATCCGGAGCAAATCAGGTTGATTCGCGAACACCTGCAGGAAATATCGGCCCGATTTGCGAAGGGTGATTTCCACGATCCGGCAACGATCCATGGCGAGGCTATGCCCGGCTTGCATGAGTTGGTTATGGGCTACGAGCGACTCACGATTGTTTACGGCGAGATCGAAGGCGGTGCTGAGATCCGCTACACGAGCGCGGATGCAGATCTTGTTGGTGCGTTGCATAAATGGTTCGACGCGCAGGTGAGTGATCATGGAGAGCACGCGCAGCACCACCGCTAAGCTGGGCAAGATCAATGAGACGAACCAAACAAAAAATGTTGGCGGAAGCTGGTTGGATTGTTGGATCCGTCAAAGACTTCCTGAAGTTAACTCCAGCGGAAGCCGCCTACTTTGAGTTGAAACTAAGGTTGAGTCTTCAGCTTCGCGAGCAAAGACGCAGCAGCGGACTGACGCAAGCCGAACTTGCTCGGCAGATCGGATCCAGCCAGTCGCGAATCGCGAAGGCAGAGGCCAACGATCCCAGTGTTTCAGTTGACCTCCTGGTAAGGGCCCTATTTGCAATGGGTATAACTCCAAAAGGCCTGGCCAAACTCATCACTCGGCAACCGCCTGGCAAGGCTGCATAGCGACACTGACGCGGTCAATCGGTGGAATCAAAAGGCGTACGCTTGCGCGCAACGAATAGGCCCCTACCACCCGGACCCTCCGGATCAAACTGCACCTCCAGGCCTGCCAACGAGAACGCTCGCAGATACTCTTGATGAGTGAAGAGCGTCATCACGTGGCGTTCGGCAACATGTTCGATTTTTTCTCGCGTCGCAACAACGTATTCGAAGTGCAAGATCGACCGTGTTCCCGTTACTTCGTTCCGAGACACTCTGGCCAACTTGAGATCGTCTGACTCGAACGTACGCAAGGTGGTGAATCCGTTTTCGACGCGTCCCGGCTCTAGCCAGGGCTCAACGAGCACCAGTCCGTCCGGCTTAGCGTGTCGTGCGAGGTTCGCGACGGTTCGATTCAGTTTCTCTACCGAGTCTGCGTATCCAATGGAGCTGAACATGCAGACGACCGCATCGTATTCTTTACTCAGCTCAAAGTCAGCCATATCCGCCACTACGAATGTGTTGTTCGGATTCTTTTTCCTTGCCAGCTCAATCAGACCCGGGTCCAGGTCGACACCATCCACGGAGATGCCGTGTCCTTCTCGCAGGAGTCGGCCGTGTTCTCCGGTCCCACACGCAACATCCAGAACGGTCGACGCTGAACCGATCTCGTCGTTGATGAGCGCTTGTATCGCACGCGCCTCGGCAGCATAGTCCTTCATGTGAAGGTACACGAGGTCGTAGAATTGAGCTGACTTGATAAACATGGTGCTCGGTTTTCAAAATCGGAATAGGACCGCCGGATAATAGCAACTTCCCACGTTTGAGGTCGCGGATAACAAGGTCACTCGCGTTGAGGTGGTGTTGAGTTGCAAATTGCCGAGTCTCCAAGTAGATGTTTACGGAAAGTGGCTGCGGCTGTTTAGGCTTTCAAAGGTGCGATTGAAATACTAACGTTAAAGCAGTTACAAGCAATGGAATAGCAAACTTTCGATGCCTCAAAGGTGCGATTGAAATCTTTAAGCCTACGCTTCCAAATGTGACGATCATAAACTTTCGATGCCTCAAAGGTGCGATTGAAATCCCCCAAGTTTTGGTAATTGGATTATACGTCCTGTGCGCTTTCGATGCCTCAAAGGTGCGATTGAAATATGCCGATCCGAATCGGATCGTCCATGTCCAGCTCGCTTTCGATGCCTCAAAGGTGCGATTGAAATAAGGCCTCGTTGCATTTCTTCCTTCCCTCTCATCGGCTTTCGATGCCTCAAAGGTGCGATTGAAATCTGTTGGTTCGGTGTTTGCTTGTTGGTGCTGTTCGCTTTCGATGCCTCAAAGGTGCGATTGAAATAAGACACGATGCTTCTTTAGGTGATACGCTAAGATCTTTCGATGCCTCAAAGGTGCGATTGAAATTTGTCAATCCCGTAATCCCGCAAGCCCCAATAGGGCTTTCGATGCCTCAAAGGTGCGATTGAAATCGATCCTCTGCCCTTGACCAATAAAGATAGGGGTGCTTTCGATGCCTCAAAGGTGCGATTGAAATCAGATAAGGGACATCCTCCATGCGCTGCCGCGAGACTTTCGATGCCTCAAAGGTGCGATTGAAATACTTCTCAGGAATGCGGGTTGCTGGAAAACTGCTGACTTTCGATGCCTCAAAGGTGCGATTGAAATTTTCTGTTGGAGCCCCGCGCACATCGTTCCACCAGCTTTCGATGCCTCAAAGGTGCGATTGAAATTCCTCGTCTCACGCGACCAGTACCAACGCTTTTTGCTTTCGATGCCTCAAAGGTGCGATTGAAATTTTTGACACCCGGCTGTTTGTGCATCATCTGGATACCTTTCGATGCCTCAAAGGTGCGATTGAAATCTGATGAAATGTTCAGAACAACTAATGAGTACGATCTTTCGATGCCTCAAAGGTGCGATTGAAATCACCCGAAACGATCTGTGATGCTATGGTTTGATGGGCTTTCGATGCCTCAAAGGTGCGATTGAAATCATTTCCAACACCGCGTAAGCCTAAAAAACTTGTAACTTTCGATGCCTCAAAGGTGCGATTGAAATTGAATTAGCTGATACAGAAGAAGGATTTGGGGTAACTTTCGATGCCTCAAAGGTGCGATTGAAATTCCAAATAGCACTGACGGGCATAGACGTTGCGCCTACTTTCGATGCCTCAAAGGTGCGATTGAAATTTTTGTTTATTGTGTGTTGTTGTTTAAGGGAACCTTCTTTCGATGCCTCAAAGGTGCGATTGAAATTCGGAACATTTCATCTTCCCAATCACTTGGTGGCGTCTTTCGATGCCTCAAAGGTGCGATTGAAATTTAGATAGAGCCGTCCAGTATTACTTCACCTTTATACTTTCGATGCCTCAAAGGTGCGATTGAAATTGCCCCGATCCGTCCGTACCGTAGACCTCAAATTGACTTTCGATGCCTCAAAGGTGCGATTGAAATTCGGGCGCGGATACCTTGCAAGTGCCGCTTGTGAGCGCTTTCGATGCCTCAAAGGTGCGATTGAAATGCAAAACAGCATGGCTCGTGCATCAGGCGGTTACTACTTTCGATGCCTCAAAGGTGCGATTGAAATAAGAAGGCCTATAATAAAGTCTGGCGTCATAGCTATCTTTCGATGCCTCAAAGGTGCGATTGAAATTTTGCCCGGCATTTTCTTTTTGAGCTCTTCGATCAGCTTTCGATGCCTCAAAGGTGCGATTGAAATACGGGTCCAACGACACGCAAAACAAAAGCAAGCAACTTTCGATGCCTCAAAGGTGCGATTGAAATAAAGATAGGCTGCTTACGGCGCAAGGCGAGATCATCTTTCGATGCCTCAAAGGTGCGATTGAAATCTGGCGCTGGATGCCGCAAAGTTTGTACTGGGTAGATCTTTCGATGCCTCAAAGGTGCGATTGAAATAAGGGAAGGGAAATAACAAGTGGGCGCAGGACCCTCTTTCGATGCCTCAAAGGTGCGATTGAAATCGGACTCGCTCTCTGTCTCATCCAGGAATCGTCCTCTTTCGATGCCTCAAAGGTGCGATTGAAATATTTATCGATGATAGTGTTCATTAGTGGCCTTTATGACTTTCGATGCCTCAAAGGTGCGATTGAAATTAGAGCCTGTGCCTACGTCAATAAGTTGGTTATCCTCTTTCGATGCCTCAAAGGTGCGATTGAAATGGTTCGACGGACAACACAATATCACGCTCTACAACGCTTTCGATGCCTCAAAGGTGCGATTGAAATTTTTCTTGGAGTACTTAGCACGTTCTGCGGCTTTGGCTTTCGATGCCTCAAAGGTGCGATTGAAATAACGCGATGAGCGAGGCCGATCTGGCTACCGCTCGACTTTCGATGCCTCAAAGGTGCGATTGAAATACGCAAACGTTTTTGTTCATTCCCTTCCTCTCCCGCCTTTCGATGCCTCAAAGGTGCGATTGAAATTAGCCTGTCGATCTCCGCGTCGTATTCGTTCTCGTATCTTTCGATGCCTCAAAGGTGCGATTGAAATTCGCTTACTCGGCCATCCTGAGCCGGATTGGATACCTTTCGATGCCTCAAAGGTGCGATTGAAATTCGACCGGACCCAAAAATCATCCTCGAAATATCGACTTTCGATGCCTCAAAGGTGCGATTGAAATTTGTCACTCCCATCCCGGCACGCAAACTCCCACAACCTTTCGATGCCTCAAAGGTGCGATTGAAATTTGACTGTACGACAAACTCGTATGGCCACCAGCCGCTTTCGATGCCTCAAAGGTGCGATTGAAATTCGAGAGATCGAATGCAAGCTCTCGCCCTCCGAACACTTTCGATGCCTCAAAGGTGCGATTGAAATTCATACCTGAATTTCCTAACCTGACAAGTGATTTCTCTTTCGATGCCTCAAAGGTGCGATTGAAATACCTTGTCGAGACGGAGTTTCAAGCTCTTGGTTCACTTTCGATGCCTCAAAGGTGCGATTGAAATCATACGGCTTCAGTATCAACGCAAGGGATCACTACGCTTTCGATGCCTCAAAGGTGCGATTGAAATAAGCCCAACTTCTCGAAACGGTCGAGGATATCCTGCTTTCGATGCCTCAAAGGTGCGATTGAAATGGGCATGATGTCAACGTTAGGAATGTCTCTGTCTATGCTTTCGATGCCTCAAAGGTGCGATTGAAATAGCTGGCGGTGGAGTTGTCGGACGCGAACCAGAATCTTTCGATGCCTCAAAGGTGCGATTGAAATCCTCCAGGACGGGCCTCCCCAAATAAAGAACACCGGCTTTCGATGCCTCAAAGGTGCGATTGAAATTCGTTGCGTCGCGGTACGCACGACCATCGCGGACGACTTTCGATGCCTCAAAGGTGCGATTGAAATGAAGACGATGAGAACGTCATCATGCAATGCAAGCTCCTTTCGATGCCTCAAAGGTGCGATTGAAATATCATACGGCTTCAGTATCAACGCAAGGGATCACTACGCTTTCGATGCCTCAAAGGTGCGATTGAAATCTGGATCGGCTGTCGCTATAGGAAAAAGTGTTTCACGCTTTCGATGCCTCAAAGGTGCGATTGAAATCTGCAACCGTGCAAACCGCGACCATATCGTCGGTGACCTTTCGATGCCTCAAAGGTGCGATTGAAATTACTTGTCCCTCCACCGCTAGACATGGACGCAAAGCTTTCGATGCCTCAAAGGTGCGATTGAAATATAAATAGTTTGTCTAACAAGTTCAAAAACGCGCTTCTTTCGATGCCTCAAAGGTGCGATTGAAATCCCGCAGGATGACCTTAAAATATATCGATTCCGATTAGGAAACCGACCTTCCGCCAAATTCTGCCGACCAGGACATCGTCTACCGTGGTTGACGTCAAAATTGCCGGGAGACGACGACCGTAAGAACTGCTTTCTCTTCCTGGATTTGCCTCTTCGCCGAACCTTGTGGCTATTTCCCCTCGGTTGAGAGCTTGATCGACGACTTCTCACGAGAACAACCTAAATAATTGTACCGGTTTCTCCTCGTTCTGCGCCAAGAACCCTGCGCCGCGTATACGCTTCCGTTCGCCATTCATAAATAATAATGGAGTCGTTGCCGTCTATCAGAGACTCTGCCTGCTGTTCAAGCTCAGCAGCCTGCATAATTGTCAACTCACCTTCAAACACCGAATTCTGCACCCATTTCAGATATCGCCTGAAAAGCTTTAATACCTTTACTCCGCGCGAAACATCAATATCATATACCGCTATGTAGTAAGGCATTGGGATTCGATTTCATTTTGACTTTACCACCAGGCATGAAACCCAACGTAACTTTCGGAAGAATCCATCAGATGACGAATGAGCCGGTACGCGTCCAGACGAATAAGACGCTCGTACGAAACATGCCTGCCTAGTCCTCGATGTTTGACTGTGCGCCTAAGTCTCTCATCCCAGGCATCGACAAATTGTTTGCGCCCGGTCTCGGTTAGGTAGACACCCTTCATCCGTTTCTCAAAATGTTTAGGTCTCAATTGGCCGGTTTTCAGTAGCCTGAATATGGCTCGATCAACAAGCAATGGCTTGAACACTTCGGCCAAATCCAGCGCAAGACTATACCGTCGATCTCCAGGCTCATGTAAATAGGAGATCGTCGGATCGAGCGCTGTGCGGTACAGAGACTTCAGGCAAACTGAGTAACACAGTGCATTGCCAAAAGAAATGGCTGCATTGAGAGCGTTCGACGGAGGACGACGCCGCCGTGCTTCAAACGGAAATTTTGTAGATACTTGCGGCCCCAGTATCGCAGGCCAACAACGGTAATACCAATCTCGAGCTCGACCTTCAGCCGCCATCAATTCCTGTATCCCGGGCTCCGATTCAATTCTATCTGCTTCCACTTGTAAACGGCTTATTGCGTCAGCGATTGACGATGAATCGTCCACTCTTTTTTCGTAATAACGAAGTGTGCGACGGACATTAAAAATAGCTGCTTCCACGAATGCCCTTGCAAGGCGGAGCCGTTTGTCCGAATCTAAGTAGTGAGCTACCTGATTAACAGTTAAGCGACCGGATAGGATATACTCCCGCGGATAGAGTGACGCATTGTAATTGCCGTAGTAGTCGAACACATGAACAGGAATACTATTTTTCCCAAGAAAGTTGATCAGTTTCGTGTTGATGTCAATTTCACCCAGAAGGTAAAGCGCATCAACAGCCTCTACGGGAAGCACTGTCTTTTCTCCTGTCTTGAAACCCGAAGGTCCTCCTCCATCTCCAGGATCGTCAAACGGCGCCCGAGACTCATCTGCTTTTTCAAGCCACAATGTGTTTTGCTTACGCCGTAATCGTCCGTTCGAAAATATGTAGTGATCGCGAGGCATATGCAAGGTTGGATCACATCAATTATTAGCAGATCTTGTATTCGCGTCATCCATAGCACAACTCTTCATAAGCACACTTCCGACAGAACGATCGTTTAGGATGTCGTGGAGGAGGACTGGATTGATTCCTTAGCTCCTCGATAGATCGGACAATTCTCTGCAGTTGACGTTTGTCCCCATCCGCAAGAGTCACACGCTCCGTTCGCCGAAGTAGCGGGTAATCAAGCTGGCCGGTGAATTGTGATCCATCTTTGCGCGTAACACCGGCAAGACTCAATAGCCATAGATAGAAGCGCAGCTGCAAGAAGTGCGCTTCCTCACAGGAACGTCCCTTTTTTACCTCATGTAGTATTCCATATCGGAGGTTTGCGCCGTCGATCTTGCCTACGAGTTTGGTACCGTCTGGTGCTTCCACTTCGACAATGATGCCTTTCGAACTGCGTCGCTTGTAGCTGTTTTGATCGAGCAGCCGTCCGAGGGCAACGTCCACCGATTCCTGCTCCATCCGGATTCCCCTAGTCATAAGCCACGCTTTTCGCAGACAAACAAGATAGTAGCCAACGAGCACGCCACCGATTCGATAAGTACCTAATTGCGCCAAGTTTAGGTCTTGTTTTAACTGGTCTAGGCCGTGTTGAAAACTGTTCCGAGGCTTGCCACTCTTAACAATGTTGCGCAAGATGAGCAACTGGATTTAGGAAACCATCCCCCACAAACATAAACCAACTGGAGTAGTCGTCCTTTGCATTGATCAACCGTCGTAGTTAAACGACGTCAAATGGTCGACAATTGCTCGCTCAGCCTGGACAAGGGCGTCTGCTGAAGCGCTGACCAGCCCCGGTACGTACCCTTTCGCGGATAAGGCTACAAAAATCTCAACATTGTCTAATTGTTCGACGACTGGATGAGCGACTTTGTGCGGTTGCTCGTCATCAAGGTCAGCACGAATCGCACTGGCGATTAGACTAGCGTTTCTTGACATTGCAACGGCTAACGTGGGTTGTGGACTAAACGTGCGACTTTGGTTGCTTGTTACTCGCCAGTGTACAAGCGCATGCGCCAGAGCATGGATGATTGCGACTCGCTGCTGCTTGGGTGCGACGAGATCTTCGTTGTTGCGCGAGAACGTCCAACCACCTTCATTGAGAGTTTCTACCATGTCTGGGTCAAGCTCTGGATCGTGCTGATTGACAGAGACACTGAAAAGTCGACTTAGGTCAATCGCCACATCGTAGACAAAAAGCCCATGAGCACGTGGGCCAACCTGATCGGCTGGAATCCATTTGCGGCGGGTGAGAGTGCGGTTGTTTGAGGTAAGAAACTCTTGTAGAATCTCTGGAGAAACCACGTTGCCATCTTTATCAACGACGCGTACGGGATGTTGATTCGGCTTGTCGCTTCGATCAAATGTTGCCGTTTCCTTGTGCGTATTCGAAAGCAATGGATGTAGCGGACGCATTGCTGAAATCGACAGTGGACTACGTCGCTTTAGTGTTGAACTCTCATCTTTTCTCGCTCGCATCCAACCGCCAATA
Organism: Rhodothermales bacterium; assembly: GCA_965224105.1. GTDB lineage: Bacteria > Bacteroidota > Rhodothermia > Rhodothermales > JABDKH01 > CBDCYH01. The sequence goes on from CBDCYH010000002.1 coordinate 891,288, forward strand.
AGCTGATCCGCGTGTCGTGGATCGCAGGGATTCCATGGTTCCCCTTCTGTCAGCGTCAATCCACCTTTGCTATCCGTTTGCAACGTTTGATTAAACGTAATCGGTGCACGCGGCTCACCCATGATTTCTGCCATGTGGTCGAGAATTGAGCGCTTGACCTGCTGGCCGCTGGAATATGCAAGTGTGCGACCAAATTGAGGATCAAAATACGTCTTTTGTCCATTTTCAACGACGAAAACGGTATGGTCAGCTTGGCGAAGGCCGCGAAGAAAAACGTATGGGGGGGTATATTGGGAGTCCATAGAAAACTTGGGCTTATGTGGAGGGAAGTCGTTACAACTGTACGTGGTACTTAAATCGTATTAGCGTGAGCAATAGTGGAACATCGCTTGCCGGAATAGCCAATACCGCATCGACAAGGTTATTGAGAGAATTTCGATCCTTCTCTGGTTTCTCCGGGAGTATCTCAATAAGCGCACTAATGAATGTTCGTTTACTCGTGGCCTTCAGCACCTGCTCGGCCTCGCGTTGCCGGCTAGTCCTCGCCTTGGTTCCGCTTTCTGCGTGCTTCCTCAAAATTCGAGCACATTCTTCGGCCAGTGATTTCAGGTCTTTGTTATTCAACATGGCAATAATCCAAGTAAGATAAAGGTGGAACGTGAGACGCTGATGGTCTTTTATTGGAGGCTTCGGTTTCTTAACAAGTGTTGCCCGTTTGGGGATGAAGTCGCGCAGTTTGTTGGGCTGAATAGCGCGGAGCCCGATTGTGCCCATCATGCATGCGGTACGAAACCCAAACTCGGTTTGATAAAGTGCAGCTAATTTGGATGGATCGTCAATGCCATCTGCCTCTCCGAATAAGTGAATGTAGAGATCCACAAACCGGTTCACTTCATCTAGATAAACCTGTCGAAAGCCGACGGTTTGATTCGTATTGCCAAAAGTAAAGACATATACTGTAAGGGTTCGACTCCCGAATCGTCGTGCAAGAGCGAAAAGCACTTTAACCCAATCTTGAGTGTCGAGCCTGAAACCTGAACCTTTCTTTTTGAGCTTGTCCGTTGCTTCAAAATTACGAAAAGGACGGCGTTCGTCGAGGCTCCGTCCCAATCGATGCGAAATCCACCAACCGTTCCATGATTCAATCTGATGCCCTGCGAGCCCATCGTTGTCGACGATATAACGCCGGTACATTGGCCAACCCTCGACTAGTGCGAGTAAAACGTCAGAGTCATCTATTAGAATTGATAGGCCCCCTTTCACGCCGATACTTGCAGCCGCACCTATCCATGACAGATAAACGTCGTCGGAATTTACAACTGTACGTAAACTTGTTACCTGGCCGGATGTAGTGGCACTAACCTCACGAGCCCTCCCTCCAAGATATAGATGTCCTTGCGGCTCCGATAGTTCGGCTGCATCTTGATGAAACTGTTTGAGGGCTTCCAGACGAACTTCTGCCGTTAGCGGAGTTTTCCTTTTCTGTTTGTACCGCTGATCGAATGCGGAATTGTGTACCCACATGAGATACAGCTCATGGTCGAAGAATACGGGGTAGAACATCTCATCGAAGAACTCACGCGGTGTTAGTGACTGAGCATCAGCCAGATGTTCGTTGTAAAGATCGACGATTCGTTTTCCGATGTGAGCAGTGTACATAATGGACTAGTTATACCTAGGCGGATCGGCTCAATTGTGTCGCACAATTTGCGGGACAAGTCCAAGAGGTTGTCCGCCAGGATTGTATAGAGCGTCTGGAACAAGGAAGGGCCGGACGCCAAAGTCCAATCGTTGCCAGTCAAAGCGATATCGGAAGCTTGATGGAACTGGGATCAATAGGCGTTGTCGCGTTTCTGAATCACCCAGAAGATACTTTGTTTTGTCTGATTCTATGACGCAAGACTCTCCATCGATCTCCAATGATTGGACCAATGCCGACCTAGGATGATGCTGGAGTTCCTGAATAGCAAATCCGTATTGGTCGAGAATGAAATTGAGATCGATGCTAGGAATATCTACAGTCGGGTAAACCTCATCAATCAGATTTTGAACATCTCGTTCACGAAGTAAATCATTATCTGGCAACATCTCGTAACTTCGTTGAACAATATCACTTTCATAAGGCAACACGTCTTTGTCATTTTCAGGTGGTGCAATCACCCAGACGGGGTCGACGTGGGCGGTTGGGCGGCGGCGATTGACACGGCCGAATCGCTGAACGAGCGCATCAAGAGGTGCCGCCTCTGTTATCATTCCGTCGAATGATACGTCCAGGCTAACTTCAACTACCTGTGTTGCGCAGACAACACAAGGACCCTTCATGTGTTGAAATCGGTCTATTTGTTCTTCCAGCTCGACTCTATCTTCTCGCTTAAACCTGCTATGTATTAGCATTGCAGGCGCATTGCGAATAGTTGTGTGGACTTTCCTGAACCACTCTTGCGCTCGTTCGACACGATTGGAAATAACGAGCATACGGCGACCTTCATCCAGAGCCTTCACTAAGGTATCATAGGCCAAATCGTCGTTGTGGATCTTAAGCACATGGTGCCGGTCGAACGCATCGAGTTCGTTCGTATCCAGCCTAACCATATGGACGTTTTCCGGCCCTCCGAGCTCGGAGACAAGTTGATCCGCGAGCGCTGTTGGAATCGTGGCAGTGCCAATATGCACCCGGCAGCCAAGTCGGTGGAGCATTTTCACAAGTTGGACCATCATGGCCCGTGACCGACCGTCGTATGTATGCACTTCATCAAGGATCACGTCTTGCCCTTCGAGGTCTAGAGCTTGAGCCTCGAACCCGGCCGTTCCAAAAACGATGGATGCAATTTGAAACGGCGTCATTACCTTCACACTTGCGCCAGGGTGTCGCTGCAATGAGATGTCCTCATCAGGGTCATCACTGAGTGCCAGGCTGGAAGTCGCGTGGACTCTCCGGACGTCAGCGTTCGATCCGAAAGCGTGAAGATCTTTCAAAACCCGCAAGTACATTGCATTGATAGATGCTTGGTAGGGAAGAGTGTAGAAAACGCGATTCCGGCAGCGCGCAAGCAGGTAGTTCGTTTTCCCTGCCGAGGTTGGCGCAATGACAAGCGTATGAGGTTTTACAGAACGAGACGCTCTGGTTGAGAGAGGATAGAGTGGAGAAGGTTTGTAGAGATCTGATGTACCGCGATAACCCTCCAAGTCCGGTGCGCGATAAAGTCGATGTAGTTGACCCTCCGTATCGTGCGCAAATGCTGAGGCAAAATGGTCAGCGCTCATCAGCAAGCCCTTCCAACGGGACCAACCGTCAGGCCGACTCACAACGTAACTAACAACATAATCAAAGGCTTCGCGTGCTTCGGCAACTGAAATCGCCCGCGAATTGATATCAAATCCTGTTGCAACCCCGATTGCTTCGGGTGACCATTTATACCAGTCTTCAGCGTGACGTTCGAACACCTGGGTATTCCCATATTCTTGAATCAGATCAAGAAGTCCCTTGCCGCGCCTGTCACCCAGAGTTGATTTGTGGTGAGCGACAACCATATCGATGAGGAATCCCCATTCTTTTCCTTTGAAGAGCGGGAGAAAAAGGAGAGAGGAAATTTCGTGTCGGTGCGGAAACCCTGTCTGCCGTTCCACCTCGTCCACCTCGCCCCGCAACATTCTCTGGAAGTAGGGATGTGCCTTTCCTAGATCATGGAGGACGGCACCTTGTCGAGCTCGGGAAACATCTTCGCCGAGCGAGTCTGCCATGCGATGTATTGCTGCCACTACATGGGAGGTGTGCTCCAAAAGGGTCAAACCACCATTCTTTTCGCTTTTAGCCAGCAGTGTCATTTTATTCTAGTGGGTCATCATGTATCGGTTGTCCTGTAACTGTGAGCGTCCCGTACATGGGAGCTCCGGCTTTGTAGCGATTTGTGCCCACCAAAAAAGAGTTCGGCCCCTCACCGAAGAGGAGTTCGTAGCCATCAAGGGAGTCGAAAGTGGCCTGAGTCATAGACAACGGAGGTCCAATTGGCAACACGACGTCCTCGTTACGGCAAAGACAGAGGTGTTCTGATGCAGCTGTCTCAGCGTGTTCTATTGTCTCGAAGGCAAGGTGAAGGGTCGGCTGAAGCATCACGCCACGCTTAAGAATAGACTGTTGGCGAACATATGTCGCCTGCCTACGCTTTTTCACAACCTTTAAATCGAATCCGGCCGACTGAGTACGTTCCTGCTGGCTTGTAAACCCGCAGTGTGTGATCCGATGGCGGATGATGACTGGAACACCCAATTTTATTTGCATACCTTCGACGATGCTTGGCGTCAAAAATTGTTGACTAAACGTTTCGCCATCTCGAACTGCAGTCCAAGGTTTGATGTAACCGAAAGGTCCTTTGTAAGTAACTACATAGTAGGTCATAGGTTGAGGATCTTTAGTGATGGTTACCGAAGGGCGCCAAGCCCGGATCCCGTCAATTCACCGACACCAGCAAGCCAGGCAAATCGGATCGCCCGCATTGAACCGTCAACAATGACTGGACAGACGCTAGTTTTGTAGTTAATTCCTTTTAGGGTAACTACTTTTGACTTTGCTCTTTGCCAAGAACGATCAAAACAAACCATTACATGTTTGGCATCGCTCTGCAGTCCTGCCGCTATCAGTTTTCTACGCAACGTGCGAGTTAACGTCGCGTCAGAACCGGGATTTTCAAAGGTGAGATGATCCCGACCGCCGTCATCGCGATTAGCCCGAGTCAGTACCGCACCGTCAACAAAAAAACGTTGCCGTGATTCGAACTGAGGGGTATCTACAAACTGCACCTGCTGAACTTTCATACCGCATGTTACCTCCGGATCATCCAAAATCCCCGACAACAACCGCTTTGCAGGTTCAACCTCGGCAAACGACACGGTCCATAGCGACCCATTTAAGAAAGAGAGGAATCCGTCGTCTGCTACATCAGAATCGCCCTTTACCCTCTGCCCATTTCGAAGCCAACCAAAACTATACATGCTCAAACCATCGTGCTCATTGTTAGCTTCACCCAGCCATTTATGAAGGGCTCCGGTGAGTCGATGAAGATGGTCGAACGGGACCGGGCGAGTGTTCGGTGATAGGTGAAGTAGCAAACGCATGATATACCTGTGGAATATTTATTTTCTTTCAGTGCCTAAATGATACTGAGCCGCCGCGCCCGAATGCAATTTGACAACATGCTCTACCAGCTCCTCCGGCTCCAACACCTTTACCTTAGCCCCCCATGACAATACCCAAACCGAAATGTCTGTTAGTCCCTCAACCCGGAAACTAACTGTAAGCGTCCCGTCAGCATTTTGGGACTGAATCTGCTGCGACGGATGGTATTTCTTCCGCTCGAAGTACGGAGCCGCCTCTTTGGAGACGCGGAGTAGTAAGTCGTAGGTTTTCTCGCTGGCCAATGCTCCAAAGCGCCCACTCGCATGCTCGTGAATGTCGAAGTCTCTCGGTCGATCAAACGTTTCGCCATCAACGAGAACAACTCTCCGAAATCCACCAACCGCAAAATCCTTCACCATGCGACTCTCGCAACAAAATGCCACCAACAACCATGACCCTCTGCGCACTAGAAAACCAAGGGGATGCAATTTGCGATCGACTGAGGTCGCCCTTCGGTAGGCAGAGTAGTACTCAGTCACGACCGGATGCTGTCGGCGAATGCCATTCAACAGAGAGACGAAGACATCCGGCATAAAATCATCTGCCGGTCCGGCTACTGGATCAAAGCTCCAGACTTTGTTCTCCAGCTCCGGCTCGAACGAGAAGACCTCGGTTAGCCAGTTGCTTTCTAACTTGTCAAGCGCAGACCGGACTTTGCCAGCAAAAGGTGTTGGGGTTAGTGAACTAAGACCCGAAAGCGAGGCAATTGTTAACGCTTCGGCCTCAGCTTCAGTGAGTCTGGGCACATCCGGTAAAGGGTGCGAACCGGGGCTTAAACGGTAGACCTTGCGGTGGCCTACCCTTGCGACAAGAACATCCCCCTTTTCGCACAGCTTCTCGAGATGGCGGCGGATTGTTCTTTCCGAAACTTCCAATCGTTTAGAAAGCTGCTCCTTTGTCGTATCTGGGTGGATGCTGAGCAAGCGAAGAATATTGGCTGTGGTTTCTTGCATAGGCTAAGATATGGTGCGGCCTATGCAACCTGGACATTCGTGTCCACCATTGTAATCCTTTTTACAACCCGTTGGTACCGAAATCTCACAATTCAAACATGGTAAAAACGCACCTGATTTGCAACCACAGGGGATGAGTCTGTGTCATGTCAGACTCCGTAACACCCGAGAAACGGAAAGATTGAGTCGCCGGCGGCGAATCCAACACGTGGCACGCGGCCCATAGAACGAAATAACTAGTACATGCGCTCTGGACGAACAAGTACCCTCCAGCGCTCCCCCTACCGCCCAATCAGATAGCTAAACTTCACGAGGAACACATTGTCGGGAAAAACCGAAAACGTGTCGCGCAGCTGGTCGCCGGTGCCTTGATCAAACGGCGAGCGGGGCATGAGCCCGCCACTTGTGAGGAGCCGCTCGGCCTCGCGCAAATTCCGGGACTGTGTCCACACAACAAACAGCGCAGACCCCGGACGGAATTCCCAACGCAACACGGTGTTCGCCTGAAACGACTGAAATGAAAAATCAGGTTGCTTGGGATATGCAAATGAGCGCAACTCGTCTTTGTTGGCAAGCAGGGAAAAATCGGAGAACCTGCCGCGGGCGGCAAATAGTTGCCCGTACAGTTGCAGCGAAAGCTTGGGGGTAAATATTACGTTCGCGCGTGTAGACCAGTTAAATGTTCTCGTGTCTCGCGACCCGAAAACAGGATAGTAGTAGCCCGTGGCATTGGCAATCTGCAAGTCTCCTTCGTACGGCGTAAGACCATCCAGCAAACTAGCCGCAGTTGATGGTAATGCGACAAGGTCATCCGCAACAAGTCCATCTGGCCGACCAGGATTTGTCCCGATGAACAGATCCCCTCCGATATCAATTATGGATTCGTTCGCGGTCCATGCTGTCCAGTTGTCAGAAACATCATAACCAACTTCAGACGAAAGTTCGATTTGGTCACTTGCATTCCAATTGAACTCCAGCTCACCGTTGATGGTCGTGCCCCCATCTTCGCCCAGCCAAAACCCAATGCCTGGCTCTAGTTCAAAGCGCTTCCGGGAATCGGTGTCAACTCCGAGATTAATTCCTCCGTTACGAATGTTCGAGATCGGTCCGAGCCCACGCGTCTCGCGTACATCAACACCGCCGACATCCGCGATGCTGGCAAAAAGGTTTGCGCTCCAGAAATTTGTGAACTGGGCGAAAGAAAAGATGTTGATGCTGGATCCGCGATACGTTCCATCGTCGTACCGCCAGTTCTGATCTGTGAATCCGCCGGTTTCTGCTCGGAGGAATGGTCCAAACGGCTCGCCCTTATTCCATCGCTGGTTGCCACCAACCCGCGCCTGCAGCAGGTTCGTCTGCCGAAAACGACCGACGTCGTTGATCTGGAAATCAGGCGAATAAATCCGCAGGCCGCTGCCCGGTGTAAAGTTGCCTTTGACCTGATCGAACCCGACGTACAGCGCATAGCCTTTCAGGTCATCCGCAACACCATCGACCGAGCGAATGGAGCCCGCGAGTGAGCCTTCAAACTTCCACTGGTCGTCCGCACCCACGCGCAGATCCCAATCGCCGCCCCCCGTAATTGTCTGAACGTCCGCACTTGACTCATCAGAAGCAGAAAACCCGGTAAGTGCAGCGCCAACGTAGTTCTGGCTACCGAATTCCTGTTTGATTCTTGTTGCCCCGTACCACCTGTCCGGATTTCGGTCTTGTCCTGTCGCCGCTGCGAGCACACCCACGGAAAGTCCGCTTGCCAGTCGCCCCGAGACTTTGGATGCGCCGATGATGGGTGCGTCGCCACCAATGCGCCGCGTGTACAGCAACGCGCCGTCACCACTACCGTATGTGAAATCAAAAATCTGCGTGCCCTCGAGAAAGAACGGTCGACGTTCCTGGAAGAAGGTCTCGAAGGTCGTGAGGTTTAGCTGGGCGGGATCCGCGTCGACCTGCCCGAAGTCCGGGTTGATCGTTGCATCGAGCGTCACGTTCGACGATAGGCCAACTTTGAAATCCACGCCGACCTTGGCGTCGTAATCTGCCGAGGCAGACCCTGCATCGACGGCGCTCTCAAATCTGTTTGCGCGCGCAAGGGTATAAGGCGCGACCTGTAACACTCTTCGAGGCGACACATCTTGCAGCCCCTCGAGCCTGCCAAAAAACTGAACAATCCCCGAACCTGTCTGGTCACTGGTAAGCGGTGCCCAGAAAGACTCCTCACCCACGCGTCTGATTTGCCTCTGGAATTCCACGCCCCACGTCGTGCCACCTTCGGTGAACCGCAACTGCGAATAGGGAATTGCCATCTCGAGACACCACCCTTCGGGAGTTACCCGCACGGCTGAGTCCCAGACCGCATCCCAGGAATCGTCGTCGCCGTTGCCCGTGAGGATGGCGTCGAACTGCACTCCCGCCGCCGTCACCCCAAACATGTAGGCAGTCTTTTTATCGTTGTAGCTATCGAACGCGGCAAGAAACATGTCCGCACCGTTTGTCTCGTCGCGTCGCGTGAGGATCCTGCGGATGCGATCAGGCTCTGTGTCGTACAACATGGCTCCAACATAGATGGCATTCTTGCCGTATAGTACTCGCACTTCGGTTTTCTGCGACGAGGGTTCGCCTTCGTTCGGCCGGAACGTGATGAAGTCGCTTCCCGGTTGCACCGACTGCCAATCCGCATCGTCCAGGACGCCGTCCACCTGGATGCCGTTGGTCGGGGCGGCGGTTAGCATGCGCTGCCCGGTAAACTCGGCCTGCGCTGTTGCCGTCCCCGCGTTGAGCCACGGTGACAGGATGATGAGTAAAAAGGTAAGGCGGGCCATGGGAGCGTAGTTTGGGATTTCTGTAGACAACGGACAATCAACCCGACTGTTACAGCAGGTTGCTAATTTTTTAGCCGCAACCTACGTACAAGAACGGTCTTAGGCTGTTCCGCCGTACCGCCGAAGTGCCCTGCCCCCTTAGAGCCTGATGAGAGAGTACTCGCGCCCATCGGGCGAGATGCGGAAAACCCGGTACCCGGCTTTCCGGAGCGCGTCGATGCTTCGGGCGGTTCGAGCGACCCCATCCTCGATAGCACCCGGGTGGTACTCCAGCAAAATCTGGTATACCTCCAGCCCCTCCCCAAGAATATCGTCAATGATTCCATACTCCGACCCTTCGACGTCCATCTTCAGCACATCGATGTGCAGATGATCCCGCTCGGCCATTAACGAAGAGACCCTCCGGACGGGCAGCGTAAGCGTTTGTCGATCTTCCAGTATCGCCACCATCGAGTGCGACACGTGCTGTTCATTTTCCGGCGGGGAAAATGTCGCATCGCCATCAAAATGCGCAACGCCGACTGCGCTGAAAATAAACTCTTGTGGTAGGTCCTGGCGCGAAACCCACGCAACCGATTCCGGGGTGGGGTCGAACGCAAAAACGGTGCATCCGAATTCATTAATCAGCTCGAGATCAAACGAAACATCGCGCCCAACACCCAACGAGTACACGATTGAATCTGTCGAAAGCCCCTTTGGCGCAACGCAGTGCTCACCGTAGTCCGAACCGAGCTGAAGGTAGGGAATGTTGAGATCCCTGCTCGCCCAAACCTCCCGCCCTGCCAGCTGTCTGCCGAGGCGTCGCACTCTTCGAACAAACCAACGCAGTCGCGGCTCGACCGCACGCGCAACAAGTTTCAGATACGACCCGGACATGCTACGCGTATTATTCCCACGCAGAGTGATCTATGCCCGGAATGATCCGTAGCGCGTTCTCGTAGTAGATGGCGCGCAAAACATCGTCGGGAAGACCCACTCCATAGATCTTCCAGTGTGCATGGCGTTTGCGGTAGTAGTCGAAGTAATCATCTTCTGTCTCGAGCACGCGGAAGTATACACGATACTCATCGACAGCCCACGAATCTTTTCCGAAGAGGATCCGATCCTTGTACTTAGTTAGCCACTCCTTTGCAAACCGCGGTTGCCGACCGATTTCTGCCACGACCGCTCCCATCTCGGCGTAGACGTTTGGCAATTCATCCAGGATTTTTCCTAGCGCTGGCAGATCGTTCGCCATCCATCCCATGTGGGCACTAATGAAGTTTGTCCCTGAATGTTTTCGGAAAACATTGTGCTGCTCGGCCATGATATCCGCCCACGGAGGAAACTCACCCGGCCTGCGGATGCGTCGAGGACGTTCTTTTAGCTCAAACCACCTCTCGTTGAATCGATCGTGTGGATCCCAGAACGGCGCGGGGTCGGCCGTGTGAATCAAAACCGGTACCCCCATTTCACCACACAGCGCCCACACTGGATCTATCCGTTCGTCATCCACTCTTATTCTGTTCCCTTCGCTGTCAACCGCGCTCATGCCGAGATTCTTGTAAATCTTCAACCCTTGCGCACCATTCTCGATATCCGTTCTGAGTTGCCTCACCGTTCGCTCCGTCCAATCGTCGTCGTCGATCCCGGAAAAGTCCACGTTGGCGAAAACCACAAACCGATTCGGATATTTGCCTTTCATGTTGTCAACGGCAGCCTTGAGATCAGCACCGCGGCCGCCGCTCAGGTTAACCGCGACTGCCATATTCATCGCATCCATGTCCATGACGAGAGAATCCAGCCGTCCCTCGGAGTATCCCCCAGACCGCCAGTGATGCGAGTGGACGTCGATGAATGGAAATTTGGATTTCTTCACCTCGCCGCCCGGTACAACTAGCGTCGACTTGGGTGCGTAGTCGTCCCAGTACATGCGCGGCTCTTGCGATCCCGTAAGACCTTCGTCCTGCGCATACGCAGCGGCGGGTGACAATGCGAATGTGGCAAACACAAGCGCAATAATATGTCGGACTCTCATACGAATGAGATTAAGTTGGAAAATTTCTTGAGGCCAAGATACGATGGTTGCGCTGAAGTACCGGGTTGGCTTATTCAGCTTTCAGGACTTCTTTCGCCAGTGTGTATGCCGCGATACCGAGAAATGCCCCGCTGTAGTAGCCGCCTATGACGGTGACTACGCGCAAACCCAGGGAAAGTGCAAGTTTTTGCGAAACGTAGGTGCCCATAACGCTTCCAGTAAGCCGGCCCATGACCTCGCTGGTCTGCTCCCAGTTGACGCCGTTCATGAAGTCAAAGGGTTGGGATTCCGTCTGATTTGCCATAAATAGAGTTGTCGCGATTCTGAATGCTCGTACGCGAATCATGTATCAAGGGTTGCAGATGGTGTGTATGCGCGCAGGAGACGAATCCGGCGCCGTTGAAACCCTCTTGCTGCTTATTGGATTTATTCCCGCGCATGGCAAAATAAATTAGCTTCCACGGAAAACACCCGATCGTTAACTCCATGCCTATCCCGAAAGAAATTGAAGAATACGTGGCCGAAAAGTTCGTTCGTTCGTCGGGTCCTGGCGGTCAGCATGCGAACAAAGTATCCACAGGTGTCCGATTGGAGTTTGATATTGACGCGTGCCCAATCTTTGCAGACGATGTGCGTTCACGTCTGATTACTCTTGCGGGAAAGCGGTACGGTTCTGATGGCTCGATTGTAATAACATCGACCCAGCATCGGAGCCAAAAGAAAAACCGGCGGGAGGTTCGACGCCGACTGGCGGACCTTATCGAGACTGCTCAAAAGAAGCCAAAGCTCCGAAAAAAAACCCGCCGAACGTTAGCGTCCAAAGAGCGACGGCTGATTTCCAAAAAGCGACGCAGCGAAACCAAATTGATGCGCAGAAAACCCCCGATTGAATAAAATCTACCACCGATGTCCACCCTCAGAAAAATTGTAGTGCCCCTTGTGATGTTCGGAATAATCGGCATCCAACTGGTCTACACCGTAGCCAAACTACCCGAAGCCTGGCCGTTCTCAAACTATCCCATGTTCAGCAAAGCAAATGCGCGGACCACTGCAACTAACTATCCGCTTCAAGGAGTAACATCAGACGGACAAACTTTTGAGATATCGACGCGGAAGCACCTCGAACCGTTCAACGTCGCAAAGTTGCGCATTGGACTTGGTGGTCTTGTGCGGATCCCTGATTCTACGCGCAGGTCCGAGTCAATAGCGAATGCCCTTGCTTATCTCGACCAGGTCTACGAACGCAATCGCCTGGCTGGGCGGCACGATGGCCCCGCGATTACAGAGCTGCGCTTGTTCCGGCAATCATTCGACTGGACGAGCACCCCCATCCCCGATGTGGAGCCCACAAACGAGTTCCTGCAATCCTACAGGATTGGGAGGTAACGATGACCACGTTCAGGACAACCCTTTACGATTTCTTTTTCGCCAGCCAGAGTCCGATTGATCTCGGCCTCGGTCGACTTATTTTCCTGTCGATAATTTTCCTCTTGTATGCAGGCCAGGCATTCCCAAACTTCGGTGCCGTGCCGCCAGAGTTTTGGGAGCCCATCGCACTGTTTAAGTACCTGCCCATCCCGGTTCTCGACGGGCCGGTGTTGAAAATAGTATGGTATGCCTTCCTTGTGGGCCTCCTCTTTTCGGCCATCGGTTTGTTTACCCGCCCGGCTTTGTTGGTCACGCTGGTCTCAGGCGCATACGTCCTGGGCTTTTCCAACAGCGTTGTTACGGCACAACATTTTGAGAGTCTGATGCTGCTTGCCATCGCAGCCCTGGCATTCTCACACTGCGGCGACGCATACTCCGTCGACAGTCTGCTCTTCCGGAATCGCGGCGATCTAATTTCGAAAAGACAATATCTGGGCGAGTATCGTTGGCCTATCCGAACCATCTGGGTGTTGTTCACCTTGGCCATGTGCGCGGCCGGTATATCCAAACTCCGAACGAGCGGACTCGGTTGGATATCTGAGGAGTATCTATCGTCGCTGATTGTGACCTACAGCTTCATCGGAAATCGGGGAACGCCGCTGAGCCCCGAACTGTCGCTTTGGGTAGCCAACAAGCCAGCCCTCATGTATTTCATGGCCATCGGGACGTTGTTACTCGAGACATTCGCCCCACTCGCCTTGTTCTTCAAGCGCATCAGGTGGGTTATCGTGCTCGGTCTCTTGGCAATGCAATCAGGCATTTGGGCATTCATGGGTATTCCCTTCCCGCAGATGATGGCGGTATATCTTTTCTGGGTTCCGTGGTCGCGATTGCTCAAGAAAGATCAGCCCTCGTAGTTCCAGCCCGGGAGAACCGTTGCGCCGAATCCTCGTTTGTCTGCTCTTATCGCGCAGCAGAATATGACAGACTTCAAGCTCGAGGCCGAATTCACACCGACGGGTGATCAACCCAGCGCCATCGCAGAGTTGGTGGAGGGTCTGCAGAGGGGCGACAAACATCAAACACTCCTTGGTGCAACCGGTACCGGAAAAACCTTCACGATAAGCAACGTAATCAAGGAGATCGGAAAGCCTACACTGGTGATGAGTCACAACAAGACGTTGGCGGCTCAACTGTACGGCGAGTTCAAAGCGTTCTTTCCCGACAACGCAGTCGAGTTCTTTATCTCCTACTACGATTACTACCAACCCGAAGCGTACATCGTCCATTCGGATACGTACATCGAAAAGGATTTGAGCATCAACGATCGGATCGACCGGCTGCGATTACGCACCACAAGCTCATTGATATCCGGAAGAAAAGATGTGATCGTGGTCGCGAGCGTCTCGTGCATCTACGGACTGGGTTCTCCTGATGATTACAAGTCACGGCTGGTGCAGGTGTACAAAGGCCAGGAAATTGAAAGGAATAAACTGCTACACGACCTCATCGCGGTTTACTACCGGAGGAACGATATTGATTTCGCTCCCGGGGCATTTCGTGTTCGGGGCGACACGGTCGAGGTGTTTCCGGCTTACATGGAAGAAACCGCCTATCGGATTACGTTCTGGGGCGATGAGGTTGAAGAAATTTCGGTCTTTGAGCCTATCTCCGGTAAGAAGATTAGTAGTGAAGCCCGGGTTACAATTTTCCCCGCCAAGATTTTTGTCACTCCGAAGGATGAGATGAAACGGGCGATAGGCTCGATCAAGGAGGAGCTGGATTGGCGGCTGGCGCACATGCGGTTGAACGAAATGATGCTCGAGGCGCAGCGTCTGGAGCAGCGGACTAATTTTGATATCGAGATGATGTCGGAAGTGGGATACTGTTCTGGTATCGAGAACTATTCGCGACACATGGACAATCGCGAGCCAGGCGAAAGGCCGTATTGTTTGTTTGATTACTTCCCCGAAGATTTCCTGCTGGTCATCGACGAGAGTCACGTGACCACTCCCCAGATCCGCGCCATGTACAACGGTGATCGCGCGCGAAAACTGGTCCTGGTGGAGCACGGTTTCCGGTTGCCTTCCGCGCTCGACAATCGTCCGATGACGTTCGAAGAGTTTGAGTCGAAGACTAATCAGGTCATCTATGTCAGTGCTACTCCCGGTGATTATGAGTTGGAGAAATGCAGCGGTGTTTTTGTCGAGCAGGTGATCCGACCAACGGGGATCCCTGACCCACCCGTACACATCCGACCTTCAGAGAATCAGATAGATGATTTGCTCGAGGAGATCCGGCTGACAATAGAGCGCGGAGAACGCGTACTCGTTACGACGCTAACCAAGCGGATGTCGGAAGATCTTGCCGATTACCTGGATTCCTACAGCATAAACGTGCGTTACTTGCATTCGGATATTGACGCTTTGGAGAGGGTGGAGATCTTGCGCGACTTGCGCCTCGGTGTCTTCGATGTGCTGGTAGGCGTTAACCTGCTGCGAGAAGGGTTGGACCTGCCCGAAGTGTCGCTGGTTGCGATTCTTGATGCCGACAAGGAAGGCTTTCTGCGTAGCGATCGTTCGCTTATTCAAACGGCGGGGCGCGCAGCACGAAACGTAAACAGCAGGATAGTGATGTACGCAGACAAGATAACCGGGTCCATGCAGCGAATGATCGAAGAAACCGAACGCCGACGTGAGATTCAGTTTGCGTATAACGAAGAACATGGGATCGTGCCGCGGTCGGTTAGCAAATCAAAGGATGAGATTCTCATGGGAACATCCCTCGTCGACGAAGAGCGCGAGGAGGGGTTTGCCGGAGTCGAGGTGTACGAACACCCTGAGCGCAGACCTGTAATTGCTGATCCGGTGGCGAGCTACCTCACTGACGAGCAGCGAAGCGATCTCATCGAGAATCTGCGAAAAGAGATGATGGAGGCGAGCAAGAATCTCGAATATGAGCGTGCAGCGGAGTTGCGCGACAGCATTCTTCAGCTGGAAGCCTTCGGCGGGAAGAAAAATTGAAACAAACCCTGCTTCAGAGTATATTAGCGGGCTAGCCAAATTCTCATCCCGAGTAAAGAGTATGAAAAAAGGGATCCATCCAGATTACAAGGTTGTGGACGTCGTGCTGGCGGACGGAACGAAGGTAAAGATGCGCTCGACAATGGGCGTTGAGACGTATAACTCAGACGTCGACAGAACGAATCATCCGTTCTACACCGGCAAGCGGCAGTACGTTGACACCGCGGGCCGAGTTGAAAAATTTCGACGGCGATATGGCAAGAAGGGAGCGGACGACAGCGAGCAGGCAGCAGACGAAGAAAAATCCTAGAGCGTTCGTCTCGGATTTCAAAGGCGGTCCATTGCGGGTCGCCTTTTTTATTTTACGACATTGCCAGACGCTCATGATGGACCGCGACGCGTCGACAAAAGGGTCAGCCACACTAAATAGATGAACGTAGTCGAACTGATAATCACAAAGCGGGATGGAAATCCCGTTGAGCCGCACGACATCAGGCGGTTGGTGGACGACTATACAGCAGGCAAGATTCCCGACTATCAGATGAGTGCATTTTTGATGGCATCTTTTCTACGCGGGATGAATGACGCCGAAGCAGGTGCTTTGGCAGACGCCATGATTCGCTCCGGCGACATCCTGGATCTGTCCGCAACGCCTGGGCGCAAGGTTGACAAACACTCCACTGGCGGGGTCGGCGATAAAATTTCGCTGATCCTCGCTCCTCTTGTTGCCAGCTGCGGGGTGCCCGTGCCAATGATTTCCGGGAGGGGCCTTGGACATAGCGGCGGGACGCTCGACAAGCTGGAGAGTATCCCGGGCTTCAACACCTCGCTGAGCATTGACCAGTACAAGCAGCAGCTTGAAAAACTCGGAGTGGTGATGATCGGCCAGACAGACGAAATTGCGCCCGCCGATAAAAAGCTTTATGCGTTACGCGATGTTACCGGGACGGTTGAGTTTATTCCGTTCATTGCGGCGTCAATAATGAGCAAGAAGATTGCTGAGGGCATCGATGCTCTTGTGTTGGATGTGAAGTGTGGCAATGGCGCGTTCATGAAATCGGAAACGGACGCCCGGAGGTTGGCGGAAACCCTTGCGGCCGTTGGGAAGCGGTTCGACAAAGATGTGGTAGCATTGCTTACGGACATGAACGCCCCAATCGGATACGGAATTGGAAACTGGCCCGAAGTCCTGGAGTGCCTCGACTGCCTGCAGGGCGCGACTGTCCCTGACACGATGGAGTTGGTATATGCGCTAGCCGCGGAGATGCTGGTTCTGGGCGGGGCCTACACCAGCCTCACCGAAGCAGCTGCAGCCGCGCGGGCGTCGGTGGCAAGCGGTTCAGCCATGGAGAAACTGTCGGAGCTGGTGGCGGAGCAGGGAGGGGATGTGCGCCTGGTTGAGTCGCCGCGACCGCGGAAAGGCTTTGAGCCAGCGATGGAGGTGTTAGCTCCGCCGAGTTGGGAAGGATTCGTTGCTGGCATTGATGCGCTGGCGCTTGGCTACCTCTCCGTTGATCTGGGCGCCGGACGCAGGCAAAAAGAGGACCTCGTCGATCCACTGGCTGGGATAGTCCTACTGAAGAAAGTCGGTGATCCTGTGCAACCCGGAGAACCAGTGGCCCGTCTATACACCAAACGACACGATGAGCTACGCATCCACGAGGGGACCGTCCACAACGCATTTTCACTTTCCGCTACTCCCCCCGCAGTGTCCGGTCGCATTATCGATCGCCTGGAATCAGGTGTGTGGGACTCAGGTGCGCACTAATTCGGGATCGACATCCATTTTCTGAATCCATTGGGCGACTTTGTTGTTATATTTAGTCTGCCCACGTTAAATAATTGAGGAGCTAACCATGTCTGTGTTTTCAAGATTCAAGCGATGGCTTAAATCTATCTTTGGGGGAGCCATTTCGGCTCTTGAGGATCCGCGTCTAATACTTGAGCAGAATATTCGCGAGTTGAACGACCAGGTCCCGAAGATGAACGAAAACATCGCGACGGTGAAGGCCAACGTGATGCTCCTGCAGAAGGAAAATCGAAAGTACGAGCGGGAGATGGCAGACCTGACCGCGAAGATCCGCGCAGGCATTCAGGCGGGACGAGATGATATCGCCGAGCAGTACGCACTCCGACTTGAGCAGGTGAAGGAAGCGATGAGCCGCACCAAAGAGCAGTTGCAGTATGCGACGGCCGCATACGATAAGTCGCTACAGGTGAAAAAAGCATTCATGCGCGAGAAGGAGCGGAAGATCGCGGAAGCCAAAGAAGCGCTCCGCGCGCACGACAGGGCCAAATGGCAGGCGAAAATTGCGGACACGCTCGAGCAATTCGAAGTGGCTGGCGTTGACCAGACACACGACGAGATGATAACCAAGATTAACGAGCAAACAGCCAAAAGTGAGGCTCGGATGGAATTGGCTCTCGACTCCATCGACTCAGAAGCGATCCAGATTGAAGAGGATGCGCAGTCTATCCGGGCGAAAGAACTCGTCAAGCAGTTCAAGCTGGATATGGGCATGAGCACAGAGAGCGAAGGATCAGCAAAAATTGATTTGCCTGATGGCACCGAGCGCGAGTCTGGACAGAAGACAATTGGCAAGCAGAGAACCCAGACCGACTAGTTCAACCAGCCATGACACCTGAAGAATTTGAGAAACTGAAAGAGGCGGAAAAGGAGCACCTCCGCTCGTTGCGGCGTCTCAAGAAGCTGGCCCGCGAGGTTGAGCGCAAGAAAAAACTTGCCGATGCCGTTAGCGGCATGACCGACGAGAAGACTAAGCTTTTTGATGAAAACGATCAGCTCATTGAAAAGCTGACATACGAGTCGGCACATCAGGAAGCACGAATGGAGTTGGCGATGGAGGCCGCTGCCGACGAGCTGGCGAAGTCGCCGGAAAATCCTCCCAGCGCAGAACTCGAAGAAGAGGTTCGTAAAGCGCGCGCCAAACTGCTTGTCGAAAGCATGAAGACGCAGATCGGAACGCCAACTGAATCTCGCGGCGATTCCACCGATACATCCGAAACAGAAGACAGCACTCCGACTGAAAAGGTCACCAAGACTATTGGTCGAATCGAATTGACTTCGGATGAAGCGCAGATAAGTGACCCTGAGTCAGCCGAAGAGCCGTCGGCTGAAGAATCCCCCATGCCTGAAAAGACGATCGGACGAGTTAAGCGCAAGAAGTAACAGGCGAAAGCTGCATGAGCAAAAAAGAGATCAACTTCACCAAGGAAGCGTTCTTGCATCCATGGAATCTTGCGTTTCTGATCGCCGCAATGTTCGTGACCGTTATGACCTCGGCGGTCGCAGGGGCCGCGTCCTGGCCGATTGACTCGCTGCTTGTTTTCGGGATGGCCATAGAACTTTTGTACCTCGGCATCATGCCGCGGCAGGAAAGGTTTCGACGCGCGATAAGGTCGAAACAGGCAAAAGAACACGCGAAGCCGCCATCACAAAAAGAGGTCTTCCAGCATCTGACGAAGAACAGCCAGCGACGATACGCGCGACTCCGGAAGCTGGGTAAAGACATCCAGGGTAACTACCGCAAGATGAGCTACGCTTCGCAGGGGATGCTCGATAGCCACGTAAAGAAAATAAACGGACTACTGGATTCGTATTTGACTCTGCTGTATCAGCGGGAGCGATACGAGGTGTCATCCCACACAACGACAGAAGTCGAGGTTGTTCGGGCCATCGCTTCTTTGCGCGAAGACATGCTGGACGATCCCCCAAAAGTAAAAGCGATTAAGCAGCGACGCCTCAAGATTCTTGAGCAGCGCCTGAACCGTTTGAAAAAGGGCCACGAAAATCTGGAGGTGATTGACGCACAGCTGGCAACGATTGAGGACGTGGTAAAATACATCCACGAGCAGTCGATGACCCTCAGCAATCCTGAGGAGATTACTTTTCAGCTGGACACACTCCTGACCGAGGTGGAAGAAACCCAGCACTCCGTGCGCGAAATCGAAGAGGTGTTCGGCCGCGGTGCAGACATGCTCGATGATCTCGACACGTACGAGTCTGAGGATGAGGCTGTACGGCGCCGATCACGAGAACGAGAATAACCCCACATGTCCGACACTCCTGTCGCCTTCGAGATTGTTGAATCGTCTGTCGCAGTCATTACTATCAACCGCCCTGCCAAGCTGAACGCACTAGATGCGGATACCCTCGACGGACTTGAGGGAGCAATGCAAAAAGCCCTGCAGAACCCGGACGTGCGCGGCATCATGATCACAGGCGCAGGCGACAAAGCGTTTGTGGCCGGAGCTGACATTAGTCAGTTCACCTCGCTGGGATCTAAAGAAGCACGGACCTTCGCGCTTCGTGGACAACAACTGTTCTCGATGATCGAAGAATCCCCCAAGCCGGTCGTCGCTGCTGTCAACGGATTTGCACTGGGTGGCGGATGTGAACTCGCTCTGGCATGCCATTTCCGAATTGCATCATCCAACGCAATCTTCGGACAACCGGAAGTGAAGTTGGGTATCATCCCCGGATACGGCGGCACCCAGAGGCTGCCCCGTCTGGTTGGGACAGGAATAGCGACTGAGTTGATAATCTCAGGCGACACGATCGACGCCGCCAGGGCACTGGAAATTGGACTCGTGAATGAAGTTGTAGAACCCGACCAGCTGAATGACGCGGTAGTGCGGAAACTGGTCCGAATTGGACGTAACGGACCCCTCGCCGTCGCCGCATCGCTCAAGGCCATTCGCGCATCGGTAAGCGGCCAAGCCGATGGGATGCAGGCAGAAGCTGATCTCTTCGGTGAAGTCTTCGATACGGAAGACATGGTGGAAGGAGTTACCGCCTTTCTGGAGAAAAGAATACCCTCGTTCAAAGCCCACTGACACAAGCCATGACGGCTATCATTGCGGTCACGCTCGCGCTATTATTGAGCGCATTCTTCTCTGGATCAGAAATCGCGTTTGTTTCCTCAAACACGCTGCGAGTCGCGACCAAGGCTCAGTCAGGTGGATTCATTGGCCGAATCGTAAACACATTCGTCGAGAACCCCGGCTCCCTTCTTACTACAACACTGGTCGGCAACAATCTGGCGCTTGTGATTTACTCGACGTTGATGGCCTTTGTGCTTGAGCCGCCACTGCACCACTTCGTCGAAACAAGTATTGGCCTGCATGGAGGAAGCGCGGCGCTGTTGGTGCTAGTATTCCAAACCGTCATCGCTTCACTGGTTGTTCTGTTTTTCGGTGAGATAATCCCGAAGTCGATTCTTCGCGAGGTTCCGGTGAGGGCCGTCTTTGCACTTGCCCTCCCGCTTCGAATAGTATACTATCTCCTGCTCCCACTGGTAAAGCTCGCTGAGGCGTCCAGCCGAGTGGTCGCGCGCGTATTTGGTTTCAACCCCGAAACTGCGTCGCGTGTGTTGCGCAAGGATTTTGAAATTGTAATCCAGGACAGCATCAGCAAAGGCGAACTTGCACTGGACGACGAAGAGCAAACCATCATCGCCAACCTGCTGGCGTTCGACTCGATGAAAGTGAAAGAATCGATGGTCCCTCGTACAGACATTATCGCAGTGGAAGAGTCAGCCTCTGTAGATGAAATCCGGTCGCTCCTTATTGAGTCCGGCTATTCCAAACTGCCAGTGTTCGGTGAGAACATCGATTCCATCTCGGGCATCGTGTTCGCCAGGGACTTGTTCTCATTCCCCGAGACCGTCGCGGAAATACTCAAGCCTGTTCACTTCGTCCCCGAGTCCAAGCCCTCACGCGACCTGCTCCGCGAATTGCTCGACAACAACATTTCCGTCGCGGTGGTTTTGGATGAGTACGGTGGAGTATCCGGACTCATTACGCTTGAGGACCTGCTCGAGGAATTGTTCGGAGACATTCAAGATGAATTTGACAACGACGAAGACATCGTGAGGAAGGTTGGTGACAACACGTACATCCTTAGCGGCCGCGTTGAGATTGACGAGCTAAAAAGTAAAATTGACGTAGACCTCCCGGAGGGTGATTACGAAACCGTCGCGGGATTAATCCTTGAGCGATCCGGCACGATCCCCACCTCCCGCGCCGAGATAGCCATCGACAACCTGCGGTTCACGATTCTTCAGTCGACTGCGAGTAGGATCGACCTTGTGCGATTGCGGATCGCCGACTAGCCCTGCTGGCGGACGAACCCGAGCACGAGTTTTGCGTGGGCAAGCACCTCCTCCACCCCGCCTATCCGGTCTAATCTTTCCGCTGGGGTGGAATCGAGTCCGGGCACACTAATGCGCCCAATCCACAACAGCATTTTTTCCGACAACACACGTTTGCCGGGAAATTGCCCGGGAGCAAGGTGGGAAAAATAGAACTCCAGCCGATCTGCCAGGGAGTTGTATGCACCAACAAGATCATCGTTGGATGCACTATCGTCCCCATCCAGTAGGGCGCGACCAAGCACGTAATCCCGGTATAAAAATGGCATCTCCGCGGATGCGGCCAACACCGATTGCGCGGATGGATTTCCCGCCAGTCCAAACTCCAACGATCGGGTGGTGACAACCGCGAGGAGGGCCATCGTCTCTTCCGATATTATCGTATGGTTGGCACCTGGAGTCACATCGGATGCTACAGCGATGAGGTGATTCGAGGTCGCGATCGCACCGAGCGTTGCGAAAGTCGAAACCTTGTTCAGGCCATCCGGGCCGGGTACAGGCGGTTTTTCCAACCTAGTCGGATTCGGGTTTCAAATAATCCCCGCTCTGTCCGCCAGTTTTGGCACGGAGGTGGATGTCGGTTATCTGAATCCCCTTCGAAATGCTTTTGCACATATCGTATATCGTAAGCGCGGCGATAGATACGGCAGTAAGCGCCTCCATCTCCACACCGGTCGGGCCAACGCTTTTCGCGAACGCGCGAATTTCCACGGCAGACATTTCTTCGACAAGCGTAAGCTCGATATCCACTCCCTTCAATGAAACATCGTGGCACAGCGGCACGAGCTTGCTCGTTTGTTTTGCACCCATGATGCCCGCGATCTGAGCTGTTGCAAGAACGTCTCCCTTCGCGATGGAGTTTTCAGATACGCGGTCGAAGGCTTCTTTACCCAGCAACACCCTTCCCGCCGCGACTGCCGTTCGCACACTCGACGGCTTATCGGTCACGTCAACCATTTTGACATTTCCATATTCATCAACGTGTGTGAGGAATGATGAATCGGACATAACAACTGGAGGTATCGATTGCTGAATGTAAAACCGTCGAACGTTACAACATTTGCGGAGGTTTCTAACCGCCGATGAGAATCATGGGTCGGTTTTCTGATGAGGCGATAGTATACATTCCATCATGTGAAAACTTTTTTCGTTTTACTGATGAAACAATTATTTGCGTGAGTTGCTCTTTTGTCGCCCCGGATCGAATCGCATCGCGCAAACTAACCTCAGCTTTTCCAAAGAGACACACCTTCAGATTTCCGTCGGCTGTCAGGCGCAGGCGATTGCATCCCCCACAGAAGTGCTCGCTCATGGAAGTGATGAATCCTATCGAACCTTTGTAACCCGGAATCCGGAAATTCTTTGCTGTGCTTGTCGCCGGAGAACTCCTCGCCTCTAAATCAGGGTACCGTTTGCTCACGTCCTCAAGGAGCGTTCGGTAGGGGATGAACTTTGCATCGGACCACTCATTCCCGGAAAAGGGCATGTACTCGATAAACCGCATTTCAAGGCCCCTTGAACTCGTTAGCTCGCAAAAATCAAGTACCTCGTCGTCGTTAACCCCCTTCATAACGACGCAATTTATTTTTACGTTTTGAATGCTGGATTGTAATGCCAGATCAATCGCCTCGATGGTTTTGTCCAGACCCCTGCGCCTGGTGATTTTCTCAAACCGGTCAGCCTGCAGGGTATCGAGGCTGATGTTGATGGTGTCCACTCCCGCCTCTTCCAGGGCCGGCAGACATCGCTGCAACAAAAGTCCGTTCGTGGTGATAGCGACGGATTTCAGTCCCGGGATCGCGCTGATTCTGTTGATTACATCCGTCGCATCTTTCCGCACCAATGGCTCGCCACCGGTAAATCGAATTTTGTCTATTCCCAGGTCGACGAAATGACGGGCGAGCAATTCCAGTTCATCAAACGTAAGGATCTCGGCCTTCGGAGACAGTGGCACCCCATCTGCCGGCATGCAATACGTGCATCGCAAGTTGCATCGTTCGGTTAACGAGATGCGCAAATAGGTGTGGTTGCGACCAAACGTATCGGTAAGAGCAAGATGTTGGTTGCCGTTATCCATCAGGGTTCTTTTCGAGAATGAGCGTCACCGGACCGTCGTTGACAAGCTCCACATCCATCATTGCGCCAAAGACTCCGGTTTCCACTTTTTGTCCAATCTCAGAACCCAGGTGCCGGACGAATGACTCGTACAGGGGCTCGGCTATTTCCGGCCTCGCCGCCTCGATGTAAGAGGGTCGATTACCCTTGGCCGTATTGGCATAGAGCGTGAACTGAGACACTACCATTGCCTCCCCACCGCTCTCTGGAAGTGCCTTGTTCATTACTCCGTTTTCGTCTCTGAAGATTCTGATCTTTGCGCACTTTTTCGCCAACCACACAACCTCCTTCTCCGTGTCGTCGACACTAATACCCAGCAGAATAAGATAGCCATGTCCGATTTGCCCAACGACCTGAGCATCGACTCTCACGCTTGCTCGCGAGACTCTTTGGATGAGTGCCTTCATTGGTCCGTTTGTTTCAGCACGAATGATCGAAACTTTGCAATTGCTCTTCCACGATGGCTCACCGCATTCTTCTGTTGCAAATCCATCTGAGCAAAAGTAAACGGCTGTTTAGGGGCCGGAATATCGGATCATACCCAAACCCGCCATCTCCTGTCCGCTCCATCGCGATCTCGCCTTCACATTCACCTTCGAACAACCGGGTGCCCTCCGATGACGTGAACGCCAGCACCGTCCGGAACCGGGCCGACCGGTCGGTCTTGTTTTCCAGATCCTTCAGCAGTTTCGAGCAGTTGGCTACGGCGTTGCACTCTGGGCCAGCATATCGGGCTGACATGACCCCGGGAGCACCCCCGAGTGCTTCGACCTCGAGGCCAGTGTCGTCGGCAAGAGTGGGAATGCCGAACCGCTCAAAGATTTGCTCCGCCTTCAGTGCGGCGTTGCCCTCCAGGGTGTCGGCGGTTTCTTCAACATCCGGGGCGTCCGGGAAGGCCGATAGTGGTATAATTTCGATCCCAGTGTGCGAAAACTCAGACATCAGCTCTTCCACTTTTCCCGGATTCCGCGTCGAAAGGACTATTTTTGTCAGGTCGCTAATTACGATGGCGGTTTTTGTCGCGATACAGGGGTTACAAGAACAAACGTGGCGGATTATCATTCCATGTTGGAATTGGCCACGTTCTTGCAGTAATTTGCTGGACTGGCTTTTTCCGAGCCCGACCGATTTTATAACAAACCAAAGAAATTCAGCGTGTCAGTAGGTATCAAGGTAAGAGATAACGAATCAATAGACCGCGCCCTGCGGCGATTCAAGCGATCCGTAAACAGAAGCCGTGTATTGCGGATTTACAGGGCCAATATGGCGTTCACGAAACCATCGGAGGAGCGCCGGCTCGCGCGAGAGAAGGCCGCGAGAAATTCCAGGAAGCGAAACCGATCCTACTAGTCACAGCCGACTCCACAAAGCCGCTCGATTCCACGGGCGGCTTTTTTTATGCCAGGACCTCGTCAAGGATCGCCTGTTGCTGCAGTTGGTGTACCTTTGCGCTTCCTGTCGACGGACTCGCACTTGCATCTCGCCCCACATACCGCAGCTGCTTGGCGCCCGGCGCATCGGCCATCAGCCGTTCAATCCTCGGCGCAATGAATGTCCAAGCGCCCATATTCTTGGGCTCTTCCTGTAGCCACAGAACCTCAGACGCGTTGGCGTAACGCTGCAGCTCCGGCCCGACCTCATCCGACGGGAAAGGATAGAACTGCTCTATCCGAGTAATGGCAATTTCCGCCCGCAGGTCTTCGCTCTCCTCCATTCGCGCAAGCAGATCGAAATAGACCTTGCCGCTGCAGAAGACAAGCTTACGCGCTCGCGCCGGATCAGCCGTAGCGGGTATCATTCTTTGTACGGATCCAGCTACCAATTCGCTAACAGGCGACACAGCCATTGGATGACGAAGCAAACTCTTTGGTGACATTACGACCAGCGGCTTGCGATTTCCGCGCATCATCTGCCGGCGTAGTGCATGGAAAAAATTGGCCGGTGACGTAAACGTGCAAACCGACATGTTGCCCTGGGCGCAGAGCTGCAGGAAGCGTTCGAGTCTTGCAGAGGAATGCTCTGGCCCCTGGCCCTCGTATCCATGCGGCAACAACAATACGAGACCGCTCTTCTGCCCCCACTTTTCTTCAGCCGCCGACATGAACTGGTCAAAGATTATTTGCGCTCCGTTGGCGAAGTCACCAAACTGTGCCTCCCACAGGACCAAAGTGTTAGGTGCCGCTACAGAGTAGCCGTACTCAAACCCACACGCGGCGTACTCCGACAGGAAGCTGTCATAGATAAGTAATGTGCCCTGCTCCTCCTGGATATGATTCAGCGGGATGTAGTCATCTCCTGTTGATTGGTCGACCAGTACACCGTGTCGATGGCTGAACGTACCCCGCTGTGAATCCTGTCCGGCAAGTCTAACGTTTTTCCCGTCAACGAGAAGTGAACCGTACGCAAGCGCCTCGGCCAATCCCCAGTCAACAATCTGCTTTTCCTTGTACAGGTTCTTGCGTCGCTCAAATTGGCGCACAAGCTTTTTGTGGATCCCGAAATCATCAGGCCACGAAACTAATGCATCCAGGACCCGGTCGAGTCCTGACTCCGGAACGCCGGTATCGATCGAGCCAAAGGATTCCACTTCTTTGGAGCTCTCTGGTAGAGTGACGGTTTTCTCCGCATCCCTCTCGGCAATCTCCTTTGTTTCGTCGAATGCCTCCTGTAGTCGCGCTCGATAATCATCCAGCATCTTCTCCGCCTCCTCGAGACTCATCTCGCCGCGGGCAAGCAGCGCCTCGGTATAGAGTTTACGAACGGACCTTTTCGCTTCGATCTTTTCGTACAACAGTGGTTGTGTGTACGTCGGTTCGTCGCCCTCATTATGACCGTGGACCCGGTAACACAGCATGTCGATAACAACATCCTTGTCATACTCCTGTCGATAGTCGAACGCCATCCTCGCCACGCGAACGCAGGCCTCCGGATCGTCGCCGTTAACATGAAATATCGGCGCCTGAATCATGCGCGCAACATCCGTAGCGTACGTTGAGCTCCGCGCCTCTTCAGGTGTTGTGGTAAAGCCAATCTGGTTATTTATCACTACGTGGATGGTACCGCCCGTATGATAACCTGGCAGCTGGCTCAGATTAAGAGTCTCTGCAACCACCCCCTGGCCGGCAAAGGCAGCATCACCGTGAATGAGCAACGGCATCACCGCATCCCACGAATCAATTTCGTTCTCCTGCTCGCCCCGATCCATGCGCGTGCGCTGCTTCGCCCGGACCATCCCTTCGACCACAGGGTTGACTGCCTCGAGATGACTTGGATTGGACGCGAGCGTAATAGCCACCTCATTGCCTTCCGCGGAAACGTGGCTTCCCTCGAATCCCAGGTGGTACTTCACATCACCCGAGCCCTGCGTAGTATTGGGGTCGAGGCTTCCCTCGAACTCAGAGAAGATCACTTCGTACGGCTTGTGCAAAATATTGGCCAGCACGTTCAGCCGCCCGCGGTGGGCCATCCCGATCACCACCTCTTCTACCTTTCCATCTGCGGCACTCGACAGGATCGTGTCAACCAATGGGATGACGGTCTCGGCACCTTCGAGTGAAAACCTTTTGTGGCCGATGTACTTGGTGTGTAGGAAGCGTTCAAAAGCCTCGGCGGCATTCATGTTGGAGAGAATTCTGCGCTTTTCTTCTGGCGGAAGCTCCTCGCTCGACCGGACGGGTTCAATACGCTCCTGCAACCACCGCTTTTCTTCTGGTGATGAGATGTGCATGTACTCCACACCAATTTTCCTGGTGTAGGTATCGCGGATCACTTCCAGAATGTCTCTAAGCGGAAGCAGTGAGTCCATCCCACCGAGACCGCCTGTGTCAAACTCGCGGTCGAGGTCCCAGATGGTAAGCCCGTACGACGCCGGGTCCAGCTCCGGATGGTATTCCCACACGTGGCCCAGCGGGTTGACGTCTGCCTGAAGGTGTCCGCGAACACGATAGGCCCTGATAAGCTGCAGCACCCGGGCCTGCTTGTGGATCATCTCCTGATCCGAAGTCAACGCGGATCCGCCAATCGCCGGCGTATTGTCAATTGCCAAACGATACGGCTGGTGTGGAATTCCCAACTCCGCGAACAACGTGTCGTAGAAGGTTTCCTTGCCGAGCAGGAGGTTGGTAACGTATGCCAGGAATGCTCCACTCTGCGCACCCTGGATAACGCGGTGATCGTATGTCGACGTGAGCGTCATCACCTGGGATATGCCGGTCTTGCTCACAACTTCCGGCGGGAAGGCGTGATATTCCGGCGGATAACCGATCGACCCAACACCCACAATTAAGCCCTGTCCCTGCATTAGTCGCGGCACACTTAGCGACGTGCCGATCATGCCCGGGTTGGTGAGGGAGACAGTCGTTCCTGTAAAATCAGATAGTTCGAGCTTGCTATCCCGAGCGCGCTTGACGAGGTCGTTGTAGACACCAATGAATTGCGGAAAAGTCAGGTTGCCGCAGTCTTTGATGTTCGGTACAAGTAGAGTGCGTTTACCGCGGCGCTCGATATCGATTGCGATGCCCATATTGATTCCGCCGGGCGTAACGTGTTCGAGGTTCTCACCCGACCGGCGGAAGTACGAATTCATGTTTGGGACTTCGAGCAGCCCTTTCACCACTGCCCATCCGATGAGGTGCGTGTAGGAAACTTTGTCGCCACCGATGTTGCGCTGAAAATCGTTAATCAGCTTCCGGTTTTCCGCCATCAGTTTGACGGGGAAGGCTCTAACGGATGTTGCGGTAGGGACCTCGAGGCTGGCCTCCATGTTCTCCGCGATCTTTCCCGAAGGCCCGCGAAGCACTTTTACGTCTTCGGGTTCGCCCGGGGGCGCGGCCTCTGTTACGGCACCGTCTCCTCCCCGCACCTTGTCGTCCGCAGCAACCACTGCAACTGCATCGGATGTTTTTACGGCGGGCGCAACCGACGGCGTGTTCTGCTTGCGCGCCTCTTCGGCTGCAGTGAACGATTCGGTCGGGGTATAATCAGCAAAGAAGTCCTGCCAGCTCTCGCTGACGCTCTTCGGATCATCCAAATACTGCCGGTACAGTTCCTCTATATAGCCGGTGTTAAATCCTAACATGCAATTGCCAGTAACTTCTCACTGATGATGACTTGATCCACGAGAACGTTTTGCCAGGCTGGAGGATTCGCGCAGATCTGGTTAAGGTACCACTCCAACGCTTCATCGGCTATAACCATCCGATGCGCCGGTACCAGTCAATCGTATCTCGTACTCCCTGTTCAATATCGGTTGACGGAGCGTATCCAAAATCGGATGCAGCTTTTGCAGATGAACACATTTTGCATGCGTGCACGATTTCGCGAGCTTTTTCAATATTTAGCGGAGGATACTTTCCAGTAAGTTTTCCTGCGGCCTCGCTAAGAAATCCGATGGGCTGCACCAGAAACTCGGGAACGGAAATTGACCGCACCTTTCTCCCAAGCGCCAACTCCGTTGCCTGGATGATTTCCCGCCAGCTCGATTGCGAACTTGGTCCCAGGAAATAGGTGCCACCAGCCGTGCCTGGTGTTTCCGCGGCCGCTATCATTCCGTCGACCAGATCAGAAACATAAACCAGGCTTATTTCGGGATCGCGACCGTGACCGATGAAGGGTCCAAAGCCTTTGCTTGCGGTCTGAAAAAATGTGAAGATGTCCTTTTCACGCGGGCCGTACACAGACGGTGGACGCACTACGACGACAGGTAACCCATTTTCGGATGCAATCTCCCAAACCATCTCTTCCATCTCCACCTTGCTCCGCCCGTACATGCTCACAGGCGCAAGTGGAGTCTCCTCTGTAGCGATGCCTGAAGTCGCATCGCCCACCACGGCAAGCGAGCTGGTGATGAGAATATTTCTGGGTTGGGCGTTCGGATTTGTTGCTACCGCCTCGAGCAGATTGCGCGCTCCCTGTACATTGGCACTATGAAACTCTTGCCACGTTTTACCACGAGTTTGCGCAGCTACATGGTAGACATAGTCGGCTGAAGTTACCGCCTCATAGAGGACGTCGCGTTCCAGACCCCCCTTTACAATTTCAACATTGTATCCGTCGAGCCACTTCGGATCGCTCCGAACAAGACACACCACGTGTTTACCGAGCTCCAGTAATTTCTCGACAAGATGGCTGCCTACAAATCCGGTGCCGCCCGTTACCAAGACTCTTTCCGCGCCGGGCATCAGGATCGACGCTCCAGTTGAACCACATTTTCGATATGATGGGTATGCGGAAACATGTCGACAGGCTGAATGGCGATGACGTCGTAATTTTCTGCCAGCACGCTCAGGTCCTTTGCCTGCGATTGTGGATTACAACTTACGTATACGATCCTCCGCGGTCCGAAACCTGATAACCTGCGCACAACCTTTGGATGCATTCCTGCGCGCGGAGGGTCGGTGATGAGCACGTCCGGTTTGCCATGTTTTTCCAGAAACGACTCATTAAAAATTTCCAACACGTCCCCAAGCACAAATTCGCAATTCTCGACCCCATTCTCCTCCGCGTTCCGGCGAGCATCCAGCACCGAGGCCTCAATCACCTCAATGCCAACAACTCTTTTGCAAAATTCGGACAGGAAAATCGAGATCGATCCAGCACCAGAAAAGAGATCGTAGACGACTTCACCGCCTTCGAGCTCCGCGAAATCTCTGGCAACGTCATACAGTACTTCTGCCTGCGTAGTATTCGTTTGGAAGAAGGCATTTGGTGCAAGCCCGAAGGAGTACTTCCCAATTTTGTCGACAATCCGGCCGCTGCCAAAAATAATGTCCGTTCGCTCTCCGTAGGATGTTTGCGCGACTCCACTGTTGATGGTGTTTACAAGGCTTGATACTCCATCAACTTGTTGCAGCGCCCCGGCAACTTTCGACATCCTCTCCTCGTCAGCGCGGTTAGTAACAAGGTTGACCAGATGATCTCCGGAACTCGTCGAAGAGCGGATCACCAGATGGCGTAAATAGCCTGTGTGGTTGCTCACGTCCCATGGCGTCCAGCCCTCCGATACGGCAAGCGATCGGATCACGTTCAGGATCTCGACCGCCGTTTCCGTCTGCAGGTAGCATACATCCAGGTCCAGCACTCTCTTGTAAGAACCCGGCGCGTGCAACCCGAGCGCAAAGCCCCGCTCAAAAACCTCATCCGATTCGATTTCCTCCCGAGTCAACCAGCGGTGCGCGCTGAAAGAAAACTCCATCTTGTTTCTGTACCAGAGCGTTTTCGCTGATGGGATCACCTGGCGCACCATGGATGCATCAATGCCGGGCACATTTCTCAGCGCTTCTTGAACGGCCTGCTGCTTGGCCTCCAGCTGATGTTCGTACTTAACGTGTTGCCACTTACAACCACCGCATGTACCGAAGTACTTGCAAGTGGGGGTCGTGTGTAAACTGCTTGGTTCGAGAATCTCCTCGAGCCTCGCTTCAGCATATTTGCGTTTCTTTTTGAAAATTCTGGCTCGGATGCGATCGCCCGGAGCGACTCCAGAAACGAAAACCACAAAATCATTCAGCCGCGTGACGGTCTTCCCCCTATCGGCAAACTTGTCTACGACAAACTCTATTGTTGCCCCTCGCTTTATTCTTGTCTCAGCGGTCGTTTCTGTCATATTTAGAATGCGTGTCCGATGCCAAAGTGAATTGTCGGTTTCGAGAGTCCATCGGGGAAGAGGCCACTCTCGGTGCGACTTGGATCATACCCCTTGTATGCAAAATCCAGACGAGCAATGAAGTACTCCCACGCGATGCGAAGACCGACTCCAGTTCCTACCCCGATCTCTTTGTAGGCAGTTCCAAACCGAAATCGCCCAGACGGATCATCTGGATCGTCTTGCTGGAAACCAGGGTTTCGTGGGCCGAACCAGATGTTGCCTGCGTCCGCGAACGTAGCGAAAATCCACTCCGCCGCCAAGACGTTTCTGAAGATACTTGACCGCAGCTCGGCGCTCGTCTCAATCTTAATGTCACCTCCAAGAATGTTCGCCTGCTCCAGAGCCGTAGTTTCGGAAAGAAGATCAATCGAGCCGGGCCCGAGCTCACCCAAGCTCCATCCTCGTACACTGAACGCGCCACCACTAAAGAATCGCCGGTCAAACGGAACGAGACGTGATCGACCGGTGGGATGAGAGTATCCCGCGAACGCTTTCCATGCCACGACATTCCACGAATTTAATGGTCGGTACGATCGATAGTCGCCCACAAACCGAACATACGGTCTGTAGTTAAGTCGACTTGTGTTGCCGCCAAAGAATGGGAGCCCCGGCAAGCTCTGCTCGATTGTCCCCGGCGAGAATACGGCGCGGTCCAGTAGCGATGGTACCGTCCCTCCAATTTCCGCCACCGATTCTCTCGAGTAACCGGTTTTCCTGCTTAGCGGATTCACCGTTACTGACCGCAGCGTGTATCGGAACGCATTGTTGACCTGCGGCTTCGTATAGTCCTCTATTATCTGGGCACGTTGGACAGGATCTCCCTCGATCGAGGACAGCAGCGGATCCAGAAATGTCTGACCAAATCCTTCGAGCGTGTCGGGATTGCTCACGCTGATGTCCACCAGATCCACCAACGACGAAACTGTTGGTGAGTGTTGCATATTTAGTCGGAGACGCATGTTGCCCCTGCCGCGGACAATCAGCTTAAGCTCGTCACGTCGCGCAGTCAGGAGGGTGAGCGACCACCGCGCTGACGAATTATACAGACCCAGCCTGTCATCCAATCCGCCGAAAGGCCAGACCATGTACGGATACTGCAACGATGTGGAGACCTCGACCTGGGACGAAGTGAACAATCGGAAATCTGAATCCGCCGCTATCGATCCGGCCAATCGCAGTTGGAAAGCCTCGCCGGCTCCGAGCAGATTCGCATTGCGATACGACACCCCGACTCCGGTACCTAGCTCAGTATCGGCTCCCCCGATTACACCCCCTCGCTGTAACATAAATGTCTCGAACCGAACGCGGTGCCTGGACCGCGTTGCAAGCCGGATCTTGTGCGCAAGGTACAGCGATGTGTTGATCGTATCGACTCGTTGTGGATCAATGCTCGTATACAGAAAAGCGCCCGTCGCTTCCAGTCGTTTCTTTGTGTCGATGACGCGGGAATAATTGTACAGCTCGCCAGGCGAAAATCGCGTAGTCCTTTCGAGCAGCGATGTCTTTAGTCTGCTATCGCCGGAAAAACTCGCAACAACCTCGCCGGCATCCGAATTATCCATCGTCTCGATGCGTTCTTCCGTCTCCGACTCAGGTCCCGAAACCTGGTATTCCGTCGAGCCAAAGTAATACTGCCTCCCCGGCCGGATGCGGAAATCGACATCGAACGAATCACTGCCTACCGGGATGATGACCGCCTGAATAGAATCCCGGTTAACCGACGCGTAACCGTTGTTGCGAAGGATCGAGAGCACCCGCGTCCTCTCACGTACCAGTTTCGGCTCGGAATAGCGTTCACCCTCAATTACTGGCGCACCCGCCCGTTCCTCCGGTTCTGTGATTTCCGCGCGCAAATCCTCGGTGATGTTATCGAGCCCCCCGTGCGTAAGCGTCCGCACGAACGTCGGCCGACCGGCCTGTATTACGAACGCAACTTCCACCCAGCGAGAATCAGACACCTCCCGAATGTCATACTCAACCGAAACCTGTCTGAATCCTTCCTGCAGGTAAAACTGGATGAGGCGCTCGCGATCAATCTCGAGATCCGAATGCAGCAAGTATGCCGGCGGTTCACCACTCTTGCTGAGCGCCTTCCCGATCCGGCCATTGTCATTCAGGCGGTAAAGCCACAACCACCACCTGAAACCGGGAAGGCCGAGCAGCTCCCTGTTGGGGCGTGACCGGATACGCAGTAGTAGTTCGAGTGACGAGAACACTTTCTCACCCTCGAACGAAATCTCGCCGATTAGTTTTGTCGAATCAGCCGGAAAACCCGGAGTGGTCTGGGCAATAACCGATTCCTTCACGCAACTGCAAATCGCAATCGTCAGGAAGAACGTCCGTAAGAGTGCGCGTGCGGAAAACACTGAGCTGGGGAGGCGTTAACAACTAAGGGGACACTACAATGGCAGTATCGTGTTCCCTCTACTCGTCCTCGTAGTAGAAATCCTCATCCTGCATCGGATAGTCAGGCCAGATCTCCTGGATACTCTCGTATGGCTCGCCCTCGTCTTCGATGGCCCGAAGGTTGTCGATCACCTCGAGCGGGCTTCCCGTTCGATCGGCATAATCGATCAACTCTTCTTTCGAAGCAGGCCATGGGGCATCTTCGAGATGCGATGCTAATTCAAGGGTCCAGTACATGTATGCTTGTCTAGTATTCTCTATCAGTGAATGGGAACCGGCAATGCAACGTCGCCGCACCCGTCTGCAATTGAATAGTGCTTTCCTGAATGGAAGCAAGACTATAGGATGTGCCACTGAAAAAAGCAAGAAATGTGAGCCAATATGGCTGACTTTCGCGCTGGGGAAGTGAATTTGGCGAAATTTGGCTGCTGATTCGCCCTAATCGAGCGAAATACCGTCCTTCTGGGACTCTACCAGGAGTTTTTGGAACTC
The DNA here is from genome assembly GCA_965224105.1 of Rhodothermales bacterium. Taxonomy (GTDB): domain Bacteria; phylum Bacteroidota; class Rhodothermia; order Rhodothermales; family JABDKH01; genus CBDCYH01. Next base: position 925,472 of record CBDCYH010000002.1, read on the forward strand.
GGTTGGCGTCATGCTGGGAGCGAAGAAAAGTACGGGGTTGAGAGGCTTGCCGTCCTCTTTGCGCACTTCGTAGTGGAGATGCGGAGATTTGGAGAGCCCGGTGTTGCCACTTAGTCCAAGAACCTGGCCTCTCTTGACTTGAACACCCGGTTTAATGCCCTCGCCAATTTTCGACAGGTGGGCAAACGTTGTTACGTAACCTACTGTTGGATGGTGCACTCGAACATAGTTACCCAGTCCACCCCCAACTCCTGCCTCTTTCACCACGCCGTCGCCTGGTGCGACAATGGGAGTGCCCGTTCCAACAAGAATGTCTATCCCGTTATGTGGGCGCCTGATTTTCAGGATGGGATGCATTCGCGAACCGAATCCGGATATCACCGGTCCGTCGGTAGGCAGTACTGCTGGCATTTCGTGCATCGCCGTTGCATGCCGTCGCGTAATGTCGGTTAGCTCCCGGTAGCTCGCATTTTGCAGGTCGATTCGTCGTTGTATTGCGTCGAGGGTCTCGGCAGACTCGGTCAGCAATTCGGAGGTTCGTTCTGGATACTTGGCAAACTCGGGGTAGGGTGCGGATCCTCCAACACCAACCTGGCGCACGTCATCGGAGATTGGGTCCGCCTGGAGTAGGGCCCGATAAAGATCACGATCCACGTCCGACAGACGGTCCAGCTCGTCGTTCAGGCTCGATATTTTTGAGGTAAACTGCTCTAGCTGTGCCTGCAATACCTCTTTTTCTGCCTGGAGGCTCGATTCTTCCGGTGATTGGATGATCGCGTCCAGAAGGAAGACGCCTATTGCGAATAGAAATACCAGTCCGACTACGGAAAGGGTGACAAGTTTAGGCGAGAGGTGAACAGTTTTGTCCATTTGGACAAACTCATAGCGTTCCTCATCAAACTTGTAGATGTTCTCTGTGGACATTGCCGTCGCAACCCGAATATCCGAGCCATTGGGTGAAATAAAGCACAGGGTTAAGCACCCGGAAAGCGCACGTACAGATAGTTCTAGTCGCGGCTCCTCATCACAATAGACTCGAAATATATGAAAATTGGGCGTAGCACTACAAGCACCCGGTTGTAGTTATCGGCCGGTTCTAGCCTAAAATGAAGGACTTAGCCATAATGGAATTCACATTCTAGTCGTTGCCGATGACGAGCGCGTCCGGCAGGTCGTTCCTTTGCGCGTTCGGGTTCAATAGCGGACCGGTGAGCGGCAGCTCGAATGCGGTGAGGAAAGGCGCCATTGTCGAGAAGAATAGCTCCTGCTGCAATTCGATCATATCGTCTGTGAAACCGTGCTTCTCATCAGCGTGACCGGCGATGTCGAGATAGAACATCCGCGGCCAATCGGGAAATTGCTTTTGGGCGCTTATGATCAGCCCGAACATAGCCTGCGCGGCGGTATCAAAGCTATCGTCGGGTCCAACGATGTGATAGATCGATACGGTATTATCGAAATTCATCGCAATACCGGGCGACGATGGCTTGTTGTACTCAGGTGCGTTCGGCTGATTCATGGTTTACTCGCTTTCTGCTGGATCCATTTCGAACAACTCTTCTTCGCCCTCGTCGGTGTCGTCATCCCCATTGCTGCTAATCTCATCAAACAGTTTTCCGAAGTCTTTGGCTTCTCCCTTCTCGCTCAGCGCGAGCTCTTCTTTCAGGTAAACTCCGGTCGGGGTTTTTTTGCGCGCCACTTGCTCGGGCGTTCCTTCACCGACAATGGTTCCACCTTTACTACCCCCCTCCGGGCCGAGGTCGATAACATGGTCGCAAACTTTTATCACATCCATGTTGTGCTCGATTACCAGGACGGTGTTCCCCTTGTCAACCAGCGCGTGCAGGACGTTAAGTAACCTGCGCACATCTTCAAAGTGCAATCCCGTTGTGGGTTCATCCAGTATATACAGTGTGCTTCCGGTGCCCGGCCTCGAGAGCTCCTTACTAAGCTTCACCCGTTGCGCTTCGCCACCGGAAATGGTTGTTGCCTGTTGGCCAAGCCGAATGTAACCGAGACCAACAAGATCCAGTGTATGGAGTTTGCGTTGTATCCGCGGGATCTGCTCAAAAAACTGTAAAGCCTCGGACACCGTCATATTCAATACATCCGCAATCGATTTCCCTTTGAACGTCACCTCCAACGTCTCGGCGTTGTACCGCTTTCCCTTGCACGTATCACACTCCACATAGACATCTGGCAGGAAATTCATTTCAAGCTTCGAAATGCCTGCGCCTTTGCATGTTTCGCATCTGCCACCTTTTACATTGAAGGAGAATCTGCCTGGTTTGTAACCACGAATTTTTGATTCCGGAATCTCGGCAAACAAATCCCTGATATGGGTGAACAGCCCGGTGTACGTTGCAGGGTTGGACCGCGGGGTCCGTCCTATCGGCCGCTGATCGATTTCGATAACCTTGTCAATGTTGTCCAGGCCTTCTATCGCTGCATGCGGTAGGGGTACTTTTGATGCCTTGTGGTAGTGGCGCGCCAGGATAGGGTATAGGGTTTGGTTCACGAGCGTCGACTTGCCGGAACCGGATACTCCGGTTATTGCAACCAGTTTACCGAGCGGAAGTCGGAGGTCGACGTCTTTCAGATTGTGACCGCGAGCGCCTTTGAGCACTAGTGAAAGGCCGTTGCCTTTCCTCCTCCGCTTTGGAATGACAACCGACCTTTTCCGTGCCAGATATTGCGCGGTATAACCACGCGCTGATCCACCTCGAAGTAATTGTTTTGCCGTACCTGCAGAAATTACCTCGCCACCATATTCTCCTGCACCGGGACCGAGATCCACCACGTAGTCTGCAACCTCGATCATCTCTCGATCATGCTCAACAACGATGATGGTGTTGTCGAGGTCACGCAGTTGCATGAGCGAGTCAATGAGCTTGCTGTTGTCTCGTGCGTGCAGTCCGATGCTGGGTTCGTCCAGTACATACAGCACACCCGTCAGCTGCGTCCCGATTTGTGTAGCCAGTCGGATGCGTTGGCTCTCTCCACCTGAGAGCGTCCGGGCGGGTCTGTCTAAAGTGAGGTAGTCGATGCCGACGTTGAGAATAAAATCCAGTCGCTCCGTTATTTCCTTTACGATCGGTTTTGCAATTACGGCCTGCCGCTTTGTCAATTTCAATTCAGAAAAGAATGCGCGCAGAGAACCGAGATCCATTTGAACCAAATCATGAATATTCTTCCCCCCCACTCGAAAAGACAGGCTCTGCTGCTTTAACCGCCCGCCGCCACATTCTGAGCACTTGTCTGAGCGCATGAAAGACTCGGCCCAACGTCGCAGGTGCGGCGAGCTCGTCTGATCCAGAACGTGCTGGATATGACCATAGACGCCAGCAAACCGGTGTTTGTATTTTACTGTGCGCGATTTGTACTTGTACTCAATGTCAAACTGCTTCTCCCCGGCACCATCAAGCAGTACCTCCAGTTGGTCGGTCGTGAACTCCGACAGGGGAGTATCGAAAGTAAATTTGTACGCATTCGCAACAGCTCCAAGCTGGCTGAACATCCAGATGTCGCGCGGTTTTCCCAGCGACTGGATCCCACCCTCGTTGATGGTCTTCGAGTAATCCGGAATCACCAGCTCGGGGTCTATTTCCTTCGTGTAGCCGAGGCCGTTGCAATGCGGGCACGCGCCGTACGGTGAATTGAACGAAAACGTGTTCGGCGAAGGGTCGTCATACGAGATGCCGTCTGTCGGAGAAAACAGGTGCCTACTGAACAACAAATCATCCGCGCCACCCGCTTCATCCAGAACCGCTGCGATTACGGCCCCATTGCCAATTCCTAGTCCTACCTCGACTGACTGTGCAACCCGCGTTCGGACCCCGGGCTTAATGATGATCCGGTCGACAACCACTTCGATGTCATGCGTCTTGTACCGATCGACTTTCAGTCCCTTTTGGATTTCGACGACTTCCCCGTCGATGCGCACCCGGTTGAATCCCTGTTTCGCAATTTGCTCGAACAGCTCGCGGTAATGACCCTTGCGTCCTTTCACGACGGGAGCAAGCAAGAGAAGTCGCGTACCATCGGGAAGGTTGCTGATGCCATCGATAATCTCATCATCAGACTGCCTGCGCATTTCTTCGCCGGAGATGTATGAGTGAGCGGTTCCAGCGCGGGCAAACAAGAGTCGAAGGAAATCATAAATCTCCGTGACTGTCCCAACTGTCGAGCGCGGATTACGGCTTACGGTTTTCTGCTCAATCGCAATCACCGGTGAGAGGCCGTCGATGAAATCCACGTCCGGCCGCTCCATCATCCCGAGGAATTGCCGCGCGTACGCGCTCAGGCTCTCCATGTACCGGCGCTGGCCCTCGGCATAGATTGTATCGAAGGCAAGACTCGACTTACCCGATCCGGACAGTCCCGTCACAACCGTAAGCTGGTTGCGGGGGATGTCGACGTCGATGTCTTTGAGGTTGTGCTCGCGGGCGCCTCGGATTACAATCTTTTCGTCCATGCAGCTTGGAGGATAGACTGTGGCAAACTGAACCGCCGAATCTTCGTTCCTCATTTACACGGACTTGTTTGTCGGTGCGTGATCTAGCTTGCTTTTCTTTTCGGCTGACGCCGAGGGGCCGGAGCTTGATTCGGTTTCCTGTTGCGCGTCTGTCCAACTACAACGAATGGCTCCAGGTGCGGCTGCGTTGCAATCCCATCGCCAGACATCCCTGGTAAGAAAGCAGCTGGAATTTTCGGTTCGTGGACAAACTGCTTTCGTTCGTCCACCTCCTCCCATCGCTGCGGTATCCGGTACAAATATCTGCCGATACCCCACTGCACGGCCGCACGTCGCATGCTACTGCTAAGGCCACCTTTGACGGATGCGAGTTTTGTGTTGGGCGCTCCATCCCATTTTGTTATCCACTCCCCATCAACGCAGATGGAAATCCCACACAGCACGCCGCCGCCCGGGCCGCGCTGAAATTCGTTGCGCCAGTTGGCCGGTCCGCACACCTGGTCCAGTCGATCCATGATGGCGCGGTTGGTTACGTAGGGTACCGCCAGCGCACGTTTGAGGTCGGTCGTGAATCTTACCGGCTTCCATTCAATGTCTGTGCTCGTGAAGTATTCCGAGAGGCGAGAGAGATCAGGTCGCGACATGTTTTACCCCGGTTAGGCTCATTTTGTTGGTCTGATGCAACATAACGGGGGTGGGTGACAACCGTTTGTCATAGGTTAGGAAGGAGGATTATCAGCCACATGGGCTTCTGTGACTCTTGAGTCTCTCCGATCCGCATTAGTGCCACAGTCTCTGCCATTAAGCTGCCGATCGCAGCCTAGCTCTGGCAAAAGAAAACGGTGAAGATTTATCTACCCCAGGACAGTTCTTGACCAGAAAAACCTCCATCCGGAAATTTCCACCTCCGAAGCGTGCTTTTTTGCAACAGCTACGCTATATACCTACGTATACAATAGCATACTTGCCGGGCGGTTGCCATGAGTACAATCTATCTGATTAGCCTTATCGTCGGGGGATTCTTCGTAATCCTGTCTATGATCGGCGGCGACAGCGATGCCGACGTCGACGTCGGTGGAGATGTGGATCTCGAAGTTGACTTCGACACCGACTTTGATGCCGACGCAGACATGGGCGCGGATGCGGGGCTGGATGCATCGGGAGTTGGATTCATAGATCTGCTGTCTGTTCGAACGCTGTTCTTTTTCCTGGCATTTTTTGGCCTCACCGGGACACTGTTCAACATGATGGGTACCGCAGAACCCCTTGCGGCAATATTATCCCTGGCCACGGGCGCTGTAATTGGACTCGGCGCTAACTACATCATTAAAACCATCGGATACAAATCTGTAACCAGCAACGCCACAACCCGTGAGCTGAAGGGCGCAACCGGCAAGGTCTTGCTCCCATTTGACGGCGCGGCAAAAGGAAAAATTTCAGTCGTTGCTAAAGGTCAGCGGTTGCAGCTCGTTGCGCGCTCGCTCGACGAAACGACAAAGGAATCGTTTGACAAAGGAGAGGAAATCGTAATCGTTCGGATGAACGGCTCGATAGCGGAAGTTGTAAAACCCAATTAAGAGGAAATCATGGAAGTTTTAGTAATACCGTTTGCCATTATCGTTGCCGCGATGGCTGTGATTGGCGTTATCCGCGCCAACCTGAAGATCTGCCAGCCGAACGAAGTGCTGATCTTCAGTGGTAGGCAGAACAAGCTGTCAGACGGCAGCACCGTTGGCTATCGCGTCATCCGCGGAGGTAGGGGTTTTCGGATTCCCATCATCGAAAAGGTTGACCGGTTATTCCTGAACACCATTCCCCTCGATCTTACCATCAACAACGCATATTGCCGTGGCGGTATTCCACTCACCGTCCGCGCTATTGCGAACGTAAAGGTTGCGTCAACAGAGGCGGAACTGAACAACGCGGTTGAACGATTGCTGGGCAAACCCTGGGAAGAAATCCAGATGATTGCCAAGGAAACGCTTGAAGGAAACTTGCGCGGTGTAATCGCAAAGCTTACTCCAGAGGAGGTGAACGAAGACCGCCTGAAGTTCGCGCGCGAACTGCTTGATGAAGCCGACTCGGACATGAATGCGCTGGGATTGCAACTTGATACGCTCAAGATCCAGAGTGTCGAGGACGACCGCGGATATCTTGACGCGATTGGACGGCAGAGTTCGGCAAACGTGATTGCCGCCGCCGAAATTGTTGAAGCGCAAAAACTTGAAGCTGCGAAGCTCGCACAAGCCAAGGCAGACAAGTCCATTGTCGAGGCCGAGAACGATGTTCGTCTCGTGCGTGCAAGGTTAGATGCCCAGGCAGTAGCCGAAGAAGCGAAGGTAGCAGTTGCGGCCAAAGTCGCCGAGGCAAAGGCCGAGCAGGAGCTGGCGCAGCAGGAAATTATGCTTGCCGAAAAACGCCAACGTGCAGAGATCATCGTTGCCGCGGAGGCCGAGCGCCAGGCCAAAGAGGAAATTGCCAAAGGCAACGCTGCGAGAATCTTCGAGGACGGTAACGCCGAAGTGGAGGTTCTCAAGAAAAAACTCGAGCTGTGGCACGAGGCCGGATCGGAAGCCGAGAAACTATTCCTCATCCAGATGCTGCCGGACATTCTGAGTCAGGTAGTTAAGACGGTCGACAATCTGCAGATCGACAAGATCACAGTCGTGGACAGCGGCCAGGGAAGTGGAGGTGGAGTACCAGCAGTGTTTAGTCAGATTGCAGGCTCGACGCCGGCGTTACTGGAAAGCTTGAAGGCGAGCACAGGTGTGGACATTGCGGGGATGTTGAGCAAGGTAAACCCCGAGGATGAGGCCGGATAAGTAGATGCTCCGCAGACTGTCGATCGAGTTGCGAGGGAAAGTAGAACTTTAGCGAATTGGGACAAGTACATTCCACCCGGGCCAACGCAAGGATCGAAAATGTTTACGTTCTCACGTAGGTAACCGATCCTTTTGATTGGCTTTCGACAAAAATATAGTCTGGTTTGGTTCGGTAGGTAGGGGTTCCGCCGTCTCAAAGGAACAATATTGTCGACACTGCTGATTGTAGGTGATAAGTCGCGATCCCGCCCATACATTCGTGACATCAGTTGGAATAGGCGAAACACGTAAGACCATAGGTATGAAAAAGGCCTTGATTACTGGCATTACGGGACAAGACGGCTCATACCTCGCCGAATTCCTGCTTGCCAAGGGATACGAAGTTCATGGCATCAAACGACGGGCGTCCTCGTTTAATACTGATCGGATTGATCACATTTACGAAGATCCCCACATTGAGAACGCCCGTTTCTACCTTCACTATGGCGATCTGACAGACACATCGAACCTGATCCGGCTGGTCGGAGAAATCGAGCCGGATGAGATATACAACCTGGGTGCACAATCCCATGTTGCTGTTTCTTTCGCCACTCCTGAATACACGGCTGACGTTGACGCAATCGGAGCACTGCGGTTGCTGGAGGCAATCAGATTTTTGGGTCTCGAAGATAAAACGCGTTTCTACCAGGCATCGACATCCGAGCTGTATGGGGACGTGCGGGAGAGCCCTCAAAACGAGGAAACTCCGTTCTATCCAAGATCGCCATATGCTGTTGCAAAGCTGTATGCATTTTGGATCACAGTAAATTACAGAGAGGCCTACGGTATCTACGCCTGCAATGGGATACTTTTTAACCACGAATCACCAAGGCGAGGCGAAACGTTCGTCACCCGTAAAATCACAAGAGCGATAGCCAACATCGCGCATGGCCTTGAGCCATGCCTATACCTTGGGAATATGGACGCCCTCAGAGACTGGGGACATGCCAGAGACTATGTCCGAATGCAATGGATGATGCTGCAGCAGGATGAGCCCGAAGACTTTGTTATCGCCACAGGAAGACAGCTGTCCGTTCGTGAGTTTGTGAAGATGTCGGCCAACGAGTGTGGGATCGGCCTGAAGTTTTCCGGTGACGGTCGCGACGAAATTGCAACAGTCGTTTCAGTAGATGGTTCGCTTGCACCCCACGTTAACGTTGGGGATGTAATAGTAAAGGTTGACCCCAGATACTTCCGACCGGCCGAAGTAGAAACACTTCTAGGCGACCCAACGAAAGCAAGAAGCAAGCTGGGCTGGATTCCCGAGATCACAGTAGAAGAAATGTGCGCAGAGATGGTTGCCCACGACCTTGATCAGGCGCGGCGCCATTCTTTACTTCGATCGCACGGCTTCGAGGTTGCTGTCACAAAAGCATAGGAATTGATTCTCACATCGACCAACGTACGACGTTTTTCGGATCGGCTGAACCATTTATGAAACGACTCCTTGTACTCGGGGCAAGCGGAATGGTAGGCTCGGCATTAGTTCGGGCTGCCGAAGACCGCGGCTATCAAAGCATCTCGGCGCCCCGCAGCCGCGAACTGGATTTGACAAACCAGGCTGAAACGGCTCAGTATTTTGATCACCACAAACCCGAGTTCGTAATTGTGGCGGCCGCTAAAGTCGGAGGGATTCATGCGAATGACACGTATCCAGCTGAGTTCCTCTATCAAAATTTGATGATCGCGGCAAACTCAATAGAAGCTGCTCATTCTTCTGGAGTGTTGCGACTCCTCTTTCTCGGAAGCTCGTGCATATACCCAAAGCATGCGCCACAACCAATGGCCGAGAATAGTTTGCTGACATCCGAGCTTGAGCCAACGAACGAAGCATACGCCGTTGCAAAAATAGCCGGCTTGAAATTATGCCAGTATTATCGGAAGCAATTTGGTGTGCTCTTCCATTCGGCCATGCCGACTAACCTCTACGGCCCCGGCGATAACTATCATCCTGAAAATTCGCACGTCATTCCCGCCCTAATCCGGCGGTTCCACGAAGCGAAAATGGCAAACAAGGAATCCGTAACGATTTGGGGAACGGGTACTCCCCAGCGAGAATTTCTGTATGTTGACGATCTCGCAGACGCGTGCTTCCATTTGATTAATTTGGAGGATCCACCAGACTGGGTAAACATTGGCTACGGCTCCGATGTATCTATCTTGAAACTGGCGAAGGCCGTCGCCACTGCAATAGGATTTGAGGGAGAAATAGTGACAGATCCCTCAAAGCCTGACGGCGCGCCCAGAAAACTGATGGACAGTTCAGTACTCAGGGGTCTGGGCTGGACTCCAAAAGTAGATCTTCCCAAAGGCCTTGCGAAAACGTATAAAACTTTCCTGGAAGAGTTAGCGGATGGTCGAATTCGCTCCCGATAGCATTACAGGGGAATATCAGAGTGACTGCAGCCAAAAAATTGGATAACGTGACGCTGCCTGAAAATATAACCGTTCCGGTTATTGGTCTGCCAGTCGCCGTTACCACCTATGAGAAAGCAATCCAGTGGATCAAGGCGGCCGCAGTTCGGGGTGATCGTGCATACGCGGTCGAGGCTGCCAACACACATGTGGCAGCACTGGCAAGACACGACAAGTCGTTTGAGGATGTCATGACCAAGTTTGACTTGATTACTCCAGACGGGATGCCCTTGGTGTGGTCTGTAAATCGACAAGTTGACCAGGAAACCAGACTTAAAGATCGGGTCTACGGACCAACCCTGATGCTCAAATGCATTGAAGAAAGTCAGAACGATAGCAGCGTCAAGCACTTTTTCTTCGGAGGCTCGCAATCCACTCTAGAAAAACTGGCTCATCGTTTCTCATACGAATATCCTGATGCCGACATAGTTGGCTCTTATTCACCCCCATTTGGAGATTGGCCAGCAGACGAGTTCGATCGCATCTGTGGTCACATTCGCGACGCGAGAGCGAATGTAGTCTGGGTGGGATTGGGTTGTCCCAAACAAGAAAAATGGATTGCAGACCACAAAGATCGATTACCACCGGCTGTATATCTGGGAATCGGCGCGGCCTTCGCCTTCCACGCTGGCGAAGTAAAACAAGCACCAGACTGGATCCAGCGTTCAGGTATTGAGTGGTTTTATAGGCTCTTTAGAGAACCCCGGCGCTTGTTTAGACGATACCTGACTTACAACTCACTTTTCCTTTGGTATAGCTTTTGGGACAAGTAGTTATCCGATCCCGGAATCGCAGAAGGAATTTCTATTTCACAGCCCAATCAAGCGTTGGCTCTATCCAGTCGTCAAGTGGTTTGTATACAATTCCATGCCTGAGACCAACGTCGAGCGTGATCTCCTTGTAATCTTATTTGCTCGCATTTGATTTAGAGATGGCAACTCATCACTCTCCTGCTCCTGGGTCTGACGAAACAGATACTCCGCTGGATGAATTTGAAGACGCATTCCTCGCTCTCAGGGATTCCCTGCATTCATTCCTGCTCAGAACTACTGCCAATAGGGCAGATGCAGACGATCTGGTACAAGATACCTATGTGAGGGCCCGCAACAGCATTGAGCAATTTGCAGGTAGGTCAAGTTTGAAAACGTGGATTTTTAGAATTGGCTACAATCTCGCCCGCGACAATGCAAGAACCAGGCAGCGATGGCGTGATGACATTCAAGACCGCTGCCGAGCAAGCACGCAAGCAGCGCCAGAAAAGGTTGCCAAAATGCGAGCACTAGTCGCGAATTCGCCCGCGGATCAGTACGAGTTCCGGGAGCACATCGATTATTGTTTTACCTGCCTGGGTAAGACGCTCCCCATCGAAAACCAGGTAACGCTCATTCTTAAAACTATTTACGGCTTCAAGATTAGCGATATTTGCGATATCGTTGAATTGTCAGAAGGAAAAGTAAAGCACGCACTGGCTAACGCCCGCCAAACACTAACCGAAATCTTCGACCGCCGATGTTCACTTATCAACTCCCAGGGGATTTGCCACCAGTGTTCGGAAATGAGCGGCTTTTTCAATCCCAAACAGGATGCCCAACAGCGGAAAATGCAATTGCACTTGGTTCAGCAAGCACAAAAAGGAGTGGATACAAACAGACTGCTGAGTCTCCGGTTGGCGCTTATTGCTGGAGTAGACCCGAACCATGCACCGGGGTCCAGCCTCCATGCCTATCTACTAGATCTTATGCAAGACCACGTAGACTAAATATTCATTCTGATTCGTTACCCGCAAGGTATTCGTCCAACCGTTTTATCAGGTCAGCTTCGGCCTCTTCGATAAGGAGTCGCTCTTTTTCTCCCACCGGTGCTACCATTACGGCCGACGGTAGACCCGGCGCCTGAACAAACGGAACGTAGTCAAACCGATCGTCGCTTGCACCGACAGCATCGTCGGTCATGTATGGACCATAGAACATCAGGTGCGGTACATATCCACCCATCCGCCCATTCACTCGGAAAACCGGCGACAACATGTAGGATATTCCATGGCCAGGAAGATCATAATCTCCGTTCGTCCAGCGCTCCGTGATTATTGATTTGACCTCTTCACGGTCCATGTTCAATTCCAACATTGCAACCTCATCAATAACCGCCTGCAAGACCGACTTACTACCAACTTTGTCGTAACAGATGGGTAAGATTGCGTCGCTGTAATTTCCGGGGATGACGCCACTCCGGCGAACGAGGCATTCGAATCCGTTGGACGATTCTCTTATCAAGGCGTAGCCGCCTCGTTCCAGCAGATACAGACCTGCGTCCGCGCGAAGGTGAGCTGGAAGTGCACTAAGTGCGAGATCGGTTTCGAGATCTTTCGGCAGAATCTCGGGAAGGGCTTGTGTCTGAGACCAGCAAACATCCGTCGCAAAAACGGAGAGAACAGTAAGGATAAGAATCAGCTTCATTTTAACGGTCCTGATGTGGTACCAATCGGGCAACGCGATGGTCGCCCATATCTTAGACGAATGACCGTTCGAAAACGGACGAGTCCGGAATAGCTCGCTAAAACCCCGCTTCCTACTTACTCCCGCTCCAGCTGCACACCCTCAATCTTCCGTTTCGCGGAGAGTCCCACGCTCAAACGGAAAATCCCATCAGCTCCACGTACTCGGGCATCGATCTCCCACGGTGAGGGCATATCCACATCCAACACCTCGGGCGAACCCCCAAGGTCCGCGTGCATATTTCCAAAGGCTGCCAGATGGGTTTCCATCGGAATATCATCCCGAAACTGCGGGTCCAGATCTGCCCCAATGAACTCGCGGTAAACATCCTCGTCGCCACTGCCGATGGCCGCGACTAGCCTCTCAACAAGCTCATCAGGATTCACCTCAACAACAGAATCTCCTCTGTTTTCGCCAGCAGAACGCGACGGCTCGGTTGCTTCATCCATCAAGAAACCAGTAATCAAGTGCGGCGGCTCTTCCGCAGCAATAACCGTTAGTGCAAACCACTCTTGCGCTATGTGAGATTTAACCGTTACCCGGTGCCGATTTTCATCCAGCACTTCGATCTTCCCGATCATCACTTCCCCAAGCCGTTCCTGCTCAGCCAAGAGGATCACTTTCAGGCGATCCTCCCCGACTTTTTCGATCAGCGCTTCCGCGACATGCACGTCCACAAATCGCTCAACATCTTCCGGCGAGCTGGCGAAAACACGGAGTAATTCCATGCCCCGCGACCCTACTACTGACTCCTGCCAGACATCTGGTTCCATCTCCGGAATGCTCAATGGCGGCAGCCCCACCGGATCTCCAAAAACTATCTTCGCAAGATCGCGCATGACAGCCATCGCTTTGTGGTCACCGGTATTTGACGTTACAATGATCACCACGTCTTCGTCCACATACCGCCGCATGTCTGAGCTGAAGTACGGGTTGCCTCCATCATGCCAAATTAGCCGACCGTAGTCGCTGTCCTGCGTAACCCACCCATATCCATAATAGGACTGCGCGCCATCACCCTCCTGCACGTGTGGCGCAAAGTAGTCCCGCTTCGCCTCATCAGATAAAACCTCCTCACCCAAAAGCGCAACGTGCCACCGATACATGTCCGTGAGCGTCGAGTGTATCCCACCGTTGCCTCGAAGATGCCAGTAGGGACCATCGTCAGCCCAGGCCTTGTCCGCCATGGTCCCCCAATCCTGCTCGTCTCGATAGCCGTGAGCCAGGCGAGATGGCTCGGCAGCCAAAATATGATAACCCGTGTCCTGCATCCCCGACGGCACAAAAAGCTTTGCCGTTACATATTCGTTGTACGACATCCCGCTAACATCCTCTACGATAGCCGCGAGTAGGGAATATCCCACGTTGGAGTAGCTGTAGGTCGAACCAGGCGCAGTCTCCAGTTCGCTCTGTAGTGCCTGTGCGATGAAGTCCTGTTTTTCGATTGGCGCAAAATCAAAACCTATCGCGTCGACGAGCCCAGACGAGTGCGTGAGAAGTTGGTGCAGCGTAATGGCACGTTTGTCGGCGGGTACAGATTCGAAATAGTCCGGCAGCGTGTCATCAAAACTCAGCAATCCACCTGATGCGAGTTTAACAATAGCCGCACCCGTGAACTGCTTGGTAAGCGAACCTACCGGGAAGATGGTGGTCGGCGCGAATGATATTTGCCCGTCGCGGTCTGCAAATCCGTAGCCTTTCGAATGAATCACCTCTCCATCTCGTGCGATCAAAACGCCCCCCGAAAATCCCAGTTCGACCATTCGTTCCATGTAGGAGTCTACGGTTATCATATTGGCTCCGTCGGAAACCGATGGTTGTGCTTCCAATCCTCGCTCGCACCCGGCAACAGAAACAACGAGGATCAATACGGAGAGATAGCGCAATTTTCTTTTTTTCTGATGATATGTTTTCATGGCTCGGTTAAACCCCTCGGTTTGCTGCGTACAAGATCTTAATAATAACGGAGACGGCTTCGCGTTTAACAGGTCAGGAGTATTACCATACTCTCCGAAGTTTATTACCAGATGATCCAGGAGGCAAAATGGAGATTAGCAGTACGGTTCTAGTGGGTGACTATACAGTTGAGCCGCTTCGGCGGGTGATCAAGCATGGCAACGTGGAAAATATCGTGGATCCGCTTGTGATGCGCTTGCTCACGTGTCTGATTGCGCAGGCAGGAAAAGTCGTTACCCGAGAAGAGCTCATCGCAACCACGTGGCCAGACGGCATTGCCGCTGATCAAAACTTGTCGCGCGCAATCTGGGGTTTGCGCAGAGCGTTGGCCGACGACGCAGACAATCCGAAATACGTGGAGACCGTTCCGCGCATCGGCTACCGTCTTATTGCTGATGTTACCCTTGTTAACGATGCGGCGGATACGGAGCGATCACGTAAAGCAGATGCAGGTCCCCCGGTGCCAGAGATACACTCTGGTGGGCAACTCCTCGCCGCCACTGCGCAACTCCGACAAACCATTCGTCGGTTGCAATTCGCGGTTGGGATCCTCGCCGGGATCGTGCTTCTTCTCGTGGGTGCCATGCTTCGCGGCCCCGAACGGCAGCAGTCCAATTACGATGTCGTGAAAACCCGCAACAACGATGGCTCTGTTGACTCGGTGATCGTCCAAAATGGTGATCCGGAGGAGTTTGAGCACCTCCTAACAGAGCAGTAATAACAGTGACTTAGCGTGCTATTTCTCATCCGCGCTGAACCCGACATGTCGCTCGCCGATTAAATGCGTGTCAGATGTGCCGTTTCACTGATTCTGTTAGTACCATGCTATCGCCTCGTTTCCTTCCCAAATCTCTGACGGGATTTTGTCTCGCCGCGATGTTATTAGTCGCCGGGTGCTTCCCGCACTACTACGTGCCGAACACCCAAAACACGCCGATGATTAGGACCGAAGGCGATGTTTCCGGTAGCTTCCACGTGTCTACAGGAAACCTGTCGGAATTTCACGGCGCCTATGGAATAACAGAAAATGTAGCTGTTCAGATCAATGGCGGATTTGCAAGTTTCGGTAATGACGTTGATGGTGATGGAGGTTCGGGCAAATACTTCCAACTTGGGATTGGATATTATAGTAACCCATCAGACCACGTGCTCTTTGATGTGTACAGTCTTGCCGCATTCGGTGACTTAGAAAACCACTTTCCATCCACACTACGGTCGAATCCCGGCACGACGGGGAAGATCACTGCCAATGCGATCCGGATTGGAATTCAGCCGTCCATCAGTTTGTATAACGACTACCTTTCAATTACAGGTTCTGCCCAGCTCTCCAGTCTGAACTTTTCATCCATTGACGGGAGCCTGATCTTCGCCGGCGAGAATCAGATTGAGTACTTGATGTCAAACAACAAGAATATTCTATTCGAACCTGCTGTTACCCTTCGAGCTGGAATCAAGAATGTGAAGCTTCAGACTCAAGTCGCCCAGAGTTTCAACTTGAGCAACCCAGATTTCAGCCAGGTTCCGGCTATAATGTCGGTTGGCGTTACGTTTCAGATTGGCAAGTAGTTATTGCTCGTTGCCATTTCGAATCCATCGTCCTTCCAGGAATCCCGCTCTGTTGCAGTTATCCTGTACGGGTGAAAGCAGGAGCGCGCCCTCCTCAATTTCGAAGTTATATAATCCAACTCCCGCGCACGCGAAGTCTTCGACGGCAAGCAGCTCGCGGTCATCAAAGGTCCAGGTGCCGGTCACCGTTCGCAATCCCACGATTTCCAGTTCGTAGCGACCATCGTGCCGCAGGAGCATCTCCAGATGAGAGTCGACATACGGTCGGCTCCAGTCTCCGAGGACGGAAGCACGCTGAAGGCTTAGCGCTTCCCGCTGCGGATCGGATGAATCACAGCCCGAAACCACAACGATCAAAACGAGGACTGCGCCTAATAGGCCATTTGCAAGGAAAAACCGCATGAGCTGTGCGAATGGAGATATGGCAATATATGATAAGATCAGCCTAAAACATGGGCCCAAATTTGTGACCTTATGAGGATACCGGCGGAACCTCCGGCGATGATCGGTCTAGCACGAAACCACTATCCACTTGAAGGTTCAAACATGCGACATCATATTCGTTTTCTAGTCGGAATTGTCATTGTAATCCTCGGCACGTCGGCGCTCGTGGGGTGCGCGTCCTCGAACGGCGGCTCTAGCCAGGCGAGCATGGACGCCATCGCTCCCGACTTAGAAGCAATAGCAGCCCAATCCAGGGCGCTGTCGGAAGCGTACATAGAAGGCGACATCGATGCACTCGTCAACATCTATAGATCAGATGGTATCGCAGCTCCCGCAGGCATGGACTTCGTTCGCGGACACAAAGACCTGCACGACCTGTGGACGCTGCAGGACGGTGTGAAGGTTGTCCGTCACAAAGCGATCCCAACGGAACTGAAGGTCGATGGCGACCATGCGTATGATTGGGGATACTACGAAGGTCAGACGACTAAAGACGGAGAGCTGCGCGAGCCCTTTCGGGGCACGTACGTAATTGTTTGGTCTCGCGGATCCGACGGAGTTTGGCGGATAGCAGTCGACATGTGGGCGGCCCTTCGGGGTTAGTTGAATCTAGTTTGCGTTTTACGCTGCACGCGCCCTGCCCCTGTTGCTGTCTTGCGTTAGAGACATTAAGAGCGGGGGAGCTTCATCGACCGTCGCAACCAACTCGTATCGATGAAGCATTTCCCCGGAACGACGGAGCCGCACCGTCGTCGTAGTCGCGCCGACTCGCGCGAACAACTCAGGATGCCTGATAAGCAGCACCTCGATAATAGCGTCCAAATGGTATGCAACGTCCAGTGCTCCGATCTCGTAAAACGAATGCACCAAACGCGTGGGATGCGTTGCAAAATCCGTCGCATCTACCGCCCGGAACGCCCCTCGCTGGATCGAGATTGCAACACCTCCACCAATACCCATCAGAAACAAATCAATATTTACACGGCCATGCGCTGTGGGCAACGGCAAGTTGGACTCTATTATTACCCCTTCAGCGAGCATTCCGGACAACTCCGCTGCCAGGATGTCTATCCCCGGACTTACTTGCCCACATACAGGAATACCATTTGGATCGAGCGTACTTTGAGTGGTGCTTACGAGTAAATTTTTCATGGCAGTGAGTCGTTTAGTAGTGAGGCGTCTTAGCATACTTTGATTGCGTATATCCCAATCTATACCCCAGGGGTGACAACTGAGTGTCATACCCTGGAATCATTTTTTTGAGGGCCGTATCAGCCGATTTCCTGTTCAGCAACCAAGCCAATCAACATCTTTCTCCGTGCTTCGTAACCGCCTCCTGCCTTTCCTTCTCGCATTATTGCTGTGCATTCCCGTTCGCGCATGGGGACAGGGTTACTCTTCGTTCAATGGCCGGAACCATCCGGAGCTGAAATGGCAGTTTGTGGAGTCCGAACACTTTCGGATCATGTTCCCACAACGAATTGCCGGGATCGAAAACCAGGCTGCGCAGATTGCTGAGGAGTCCTACGAGGCTCTCAGCAAAAACCTCGACGTAACATTTGATCGGAAAATCCGCATTTACCTCTCAGACGAGGACGAGATAACCAATGGATTCGCGGTTCCCATCCAAAGCGGGCACACCAACATTTGGGTGAACCTCAACGACGCGCTCAACAGCTGGACCGGCGAGGAAAAATGGATGCGCAAGGTCATCGCCCACGAGCTCGGTCACATCTTTCATTACCGCGCAATCCGCTCCAACATTCACCCAATCGACTTCGCAATCTCAAACCCGATCCCCAGCTTTTGGGCAGAGGGACTCGCCCAGTACCAGACCGAAAAATGGGATGCATTCCGGGGCGACCGTTGGCTCAGAACCGCAGTCCTGGATGACAAACTCTCGTACAACGATGGCCGCTCATCCTGGAACGGCCGGCTCCTGTATTCCGTCGGCAACTCGCAGCTTCGATATTTTGCCGACCGCTTCGGCGACTCCACCCTCACCGCCCTGCTAAAGCACCGTGAACCGGCTCTCCTCGGCCTCGCCAAGGTGCACAACTTCGAGTCGGCCTTCGAAGCTGTGACCGACATGAAGTACCCCGAATTCTATGACGACTGGAGAAGGCACATCAATATCTACTACAATTCCATCGCGTCACAAATGGAGAATGCAGATTCTCTCCGCGCGGATGAGGTAAATCTCCCCGGCCAATATTTGTACGACGTCAAGATCTCCCCCGACTCAAGCAAGGTAGCGATTGTCGCTCTCACCAGCCTCAACCGGCCGGTGCGCAGGTTATACATTCTCGACACGCACACAGAGGAGACTATCATAGCGGCCGAAGGAAATATCCGCGTGCCCGTGGCGTGGAGTCCCGACAGCAGGCGGGTGTTTTATGCGAGCCAGGTGCGAAGTCAGCATGGTTCGTTGTTAAACGACGTGTTTGTCTATGATGTGCCAACGAAGACCGACCTACGCCTAACCACCGGCAGGCGCGCGAATTTCCCCACGGCAAGCCCCGATGGCCTGCAGATTGCATACGCCGCAACCAATGGTCCAACCACAAACATCTACACCGCGCAACTCTCCAACCTGCAAGAGAAACAGGTGACACGCTACAGCGGGGACGTACAGATAGGCCATCTCGCATGGAGCCCTAACGGCTCAAGCATAGCATACTCTCTTTTTGATCAGGCCGGAGAGCGCACCATTCAGACGGTCGATGTAAGGTCGCTGCAAACAAGAGCGATCACCGGTGGGCAACACGATGACCGGCAGCCGACCTGGTCACCGTCTGGAGACCGCATCGCTTTCACGTCATATCGGGACGGCGTTCCAAACGTGTTCACCATGCGGGTGGACACGGTGGATTCGGTCAAGCGAGTTACCAATCTGGTCACTGGTGCGACTATTCACGACTGGTTGCCCGGCGGAGTGGAGCACACTCGCGGACTGCTCGCCGTTATCGTTGGTGAAAGTAAAACATCCGATACTGCTTACCTGGTGGACGCGGCGCGCGTGCCATACACCAGAGAGATCCAACTGCCAGCCCAGTATGACAGATGGACACGGGTGGCTCCGGAGCAAACGATCCCGTCGTTCGTGCATCGACCAGATGTCAAGATATCTGCTCCCAAACGGTATCGATCTGTAAGCAACATTTCGCATGTCTTTTCGCTACCGTTCCCTTACTACGGAACGGCTGAAAATTGGGGGATCGGCGGAGTAACTTCCTGGACTGAGCCCTTATCACGTCACTCGATTTTTGCTGGAGGACTGTTTAGCATACCGAAGCCAGCGAACTCGACCCTGTACATCGCTTACGTTAACAACACACTTGCGCCTTCTATACAAACCGAGGTTAGCTACATCCCGGGAGCGGCGCGACCCTACGAAAACACCATCCTGGAAGAAAGAGCTTCTCAGGCTGAGGTAAAAATTCGCTGGCCTATCAGTTCGGGAATCAGCCCCTACCGGCAAACCTATTTTTCTGTACGCTCCCGATTCCTGAATGTTGACATTCGCAATCCGGAGGACTTCATTGATCAAGATTCCGGACTGCCGGTCCCGGAGTCGGGAGAGCAGTATGACCTGCGCGTTTCGTTCACCCGAAAGTTTCAGCGTCCGTACCGCTTCAATGTTGTGCATCCTCTTGACGGCTCCGGCATCCGGGTTCGACTGTCGGGAGGATTTTTGCGTACTGATGAGAATCGAAGATTCGTCCAGCTGGATCTGAGCGCATACCGCATCTTCCCGGCGCTGGGCCTAAACCGGATTTTGGTTTATTCGCGTATGCAGACGCAGAGGGGTCGTGGTCTAGCCCAGAATTTCCAGGGCCTGTCGCGATACGATGCCCTGCAAATACACTCGCCGAATTTTGTTCAGGCAGAATTTTCCAATTCGGAACGCGTTCGTGGCTACCGGTCCTTCGCTTTGGGCCAAACGGTTGTATTTGGTTCGTTGGAATACCGGATTCCAGTGGTTCCAAGCCTCAGAACAACACTTTTGGGCTCGGTATCCCTTGGCAGCACGAGCCTGGCTCTTTTCGCCGATGGAGGCCTGGTTTTTGATGATGTAGATTACGGAGACGCGATCAAGAGACTGGGCGTGGGAATGGAACTCAAGAATGAACTCCGACTGGGGAGCAACATCCGCTTTATGCACGCCGTTGGTATTGCCGGACCCGCGAACGACCTCGGCAGAGATACGTACGATCTCTACTACCGGATTCGCACTACCCTCCCGTTCTAAAATCGATTGCCATCAGACGTGGCATTCTGGCATGGCCGAAGTAACATCCGATAACAAAATAGTCGAACAGTCCGATACGGACGCTCGAGCATCCGCCACGAACGGATCGGCGTCTCCCCAACAAACGCTCCTCGCAATTTCCACGGAGATGTCGGATGAGGTTGCGCGCTTTCGCAGTGTGTGGAGCGAGGAGGTCGACACAAAAATTCGCACACCTCTGAAAGAGCTTTTTCAAAATGCTCTGCTGGCGCACGCTGATCACCGCGCTGAACTGTATAACACCACATCAGACAATTTCACCATTGCGGCGCTGGACAACTATATCACCGGGACTCGCGCAGATGTGTTGCAGCCAATATTCTCCTTCTTCTCTGAAAAGAATTGCGCGGATGTGGTGGGAGATGCGTTTGCCTCCGGCTTGGAGGTAGTTAAAACTCTAGAGGGGCGATATCCATCTGAAATTGTCGTGGACGAGACGCCGGATATTTTTCGCCCCGCACCTTCGGACAGCTGGTCCACATTCTTTAGAAAACGAGCGGCACGGTTAAAGCGGATGTTTGGTGGCAGCAAGCGTCGCGTCCGCCGCGTACCGATCTTCGCGATTACGCAATACCACCTCCATCGACGATTACCCATTATCGCCTCACCCCTCCACGATGATTTGCAAGAGTCGCTGGCAAATATCGTTGGCCTTGTCGAATCAACGGCGTCGCACTGGATCCACGACACACTCGCAAGCACCCGACAGGTGCGCAGGCGAATGTTGTCGCAAGAGTCAGCGGACAACCCTGAGGGAACGGAGGAGCAGGAGGAGCCCAACCACCCCGCTGCCGATGTTTTCGAATCAGGCGAGGCATTTCAAAACAGATTGCTGCAGCTGGTCGATCTGTGTGAGCAGATAAGAGCTGAATCGGATAAGGTCACTGTTAAATTCGACATGGCGCAAAGCCTGTTTGATACCGATCTGCGAGATGGCGGCACGTTCCTGCTTCCCTTGTCGGATCGCCGCCTCCGCAAGGGTGAGTATCAGGCTGGTGAGATTCTTAATTCGAAACGCGAAACCTGGCACGCTTGGCATTCGGCAGCGCAAGATCGATTCAAACTCCTGGATCGCCTTCTCGCTCTGCGCGCCACAGTGTACCAGCTGGCCAGGCGTGTCCTGGATAGAATCGACCGGACGTCGCTCCAACCTGCGCACCGCGCTTTTGCCAAGATCCGTGAGGGAATTGTCGCATCGAAAACGGAGATCGAATCAGCTAAAGAAACCGCGACGATTGAATCCCTCCAGGAACTCATCACCGGGCAACACAAAAAGTTGACACGACTATTTGATCGGGCAATTGCGAGCCTGCCGGGTTTGGTATCGCGAGAAAATGCACTAACCGAACCTGGAAAAGAAGAGTGGAAAGCGTTTTCTCGTTTTGTTGACACCTTGCCCGAAAAGTTGGTCGTCCACCCGCTCAAGGAGGATCATCAAATGGTTGACCCGCTCTTATGGGAGCGGGAGATAGAATTCCAGCATGGCGTACGGGGTGTTGTCTTTGATTCGATTGCCGCGCCGCTAAGGCAGAGCGCTTCGAAGTTGCAGCAGGGCCTGGTTCGGGCGTGGACTGAATTCGAACAGGTTCGACACATCTCGCTGTTTAATCTTGAAGCTGCAGCAGCGGAGCTGTCGGGCGAGAATATCGATGAGGAGGTGGAGGCCGGAGAATCCGAAGAACCCGTTGACAACTTTACCGCGGGTTACGAGCTGGCGGTTGTCGGGGCCGATCGAGCAGTGGCCGCGCTCGACGAGCTGGTACAAAAACTGGAAAACCCGTGGCGTGAGTTTTCGAACACGGTGGATAAGGAGTTCTTCGAGGAGTGGAACGCGATTCACATCCGCGTGCGCACTCTGGACCAGTCATCTGGCCGGATGGCCGACCTCAACACCAGGATTGATCGACTCCGTGAACGTTCTCTTGCAAACCTTCGGGCGGGCTGGGCCGAGACCAAACTCAGGTGGGCCGTTACGGCACGAGCGGTTACCAGGAGAATCAATCGGCTCATCCGCAAGGGTCGAACCGCGGTGGGTGCCGTTAAGGACGACCAGGCTTTGCGTGCCCAAACGGTCGAGGCCATTTCCAGCGTCGTTGAGTTTAAAAGCACGCTACCGCTCGTTTACAGACGATTGTTTTCTTTTGATGCGCTTGAAGATTCTTCCTTGCTGGAAGGCAGGAGCGAAGACATTGACTGGGCCCGCAATCACTACGAGCGCTGGCAAACAGGTCACCACGTTGGATTGGCGGTTGTTGTCGGGATGCCAGGTTCGGGACGGACAAGTTTTCTGAACGCACTTGCGTCAACTACCTTTGAGGATGTCGTTGTTCACAAACTTACACTGAGCCATCGGATTGAGGACGAGGCGACACTGATTCGCGCCCTGACCGAAACGGCAGAGCTATCGGGCGACATTTCTACTTTTGCCGAGCTTGAAAACGCGCTGCAAACTCTTGCTGGTGACTTGCGGCCGATATATCTCATCGACAATGTCGAGCATCTGATGCTGAACTGCGCCCGCGGTCGGGAGCTCATTGAGGAGTTTCTGCTCTTCTTGTCCCGATCAGACACGCGTATCTGTTGGATCATGTCCATCGCAGCGCCTGCCTGGAAGTATCTACGTAAGACTGCACCGGCTGCTGCTGGGTTTGTCGTCTCCCGACATCTCGATGATCTTGGGAAGTTTGACTACGAATCCCTGATAATGAACCGGCACAGACGAAGTGGCATGCCCGTTCATTTTCTGGAGCCGGCAACGTCTACGGCCCTTGCCCGCCAACGCCTACGCAAAGCCTCTACGGACGAGGAAAAGCAGGAGATCCTGCGCGAGAATTATTTCGACCGGTTAAGCAAACTGTGTGGGCAAAATGTAATGCTCGGCTTATTCTACTGGCTGAGGTCAGCGGATTTTGAAGCGGACGCGGGCGTACTTACCGTCAAGCCGATAGTACCCTTATACTTCGATTTCCTGAACAAGATGGAGCAGCCGTTGGCCTTCACGCTTCGCGCTATGCTTGTTCACAACACGTTGAACGTCGAGGAGCACAACAAAATTTTCCGGTTGGGTTCGGACGAGACCACGTTTATCCTGGACACGCTACTGAATGGAGGGTTGGTGCACGCATCTGATATTGCGTTGGATCGGACCAAAGCCACCGACAGAAATTTCTTTGATCCCACGAAGCGCTACCGCATTCACCCACTGGTGATCCACAACATCGTGCAGTTCTTGAGGGGGCGGAATATTCTGCACTAGGTGGGTGGGCTCTCATCCCAGTGATCACCTGGCAGGTATGTACTGAAGTACCACAGTTGGCCTTCGGGATCTTCAGTGAGGTAGCCGCGGGCACCGTACTCCTCATCTTTCAACTCTTGCACGACCTTGGCACCAGATGCAACCGCGTGATCGTAGTGGCTATCCGGATCGCTCACGTACACGCATACGCAGGAACTCCTCTGCACGGAACGACCATTATAGTCCTTGGGTGAGCTAACGAACACGACGGCATTGCCTAGACTGAGTTCTGAGTGGGCAATGGAATCACCCGCTCCAGGAACGATCAACCTGGTCTGGAATCCGAACGACGAGCAGAGCCACTCTATGGCTTTCTTTGCGTCTCCGTACGCGAGTGAAGCGACGACATAACATGGCGCTACTTTTGACATAAGATTGCTTGTGCGGGTTATGGTACGCTACAAGCTAGCGAATGCCTGGCTATCCTGCCTGATCGGGTCCGACAAAAAAGAAAGGCCCACCCGGGCAAATGTGGGTGGACCTTTCCTGGTCAGCATGCCTTCTTCGAACATGCTTCTATAGGTGCGTAGCCTCAGCCGATATGCATCTGTAGCTCTTCGCGACGGTGCTTCTGGCGGAGTTTGCGTAGCGCCTTTTCCTTTATCTGCCGTACGCGTTCGCGTGTGAGGCCGAACCGCTGTCCTATTTCCTCCAGCGTAAGAGGATGCTCACGGCCGATTCCAAAGTACAGCCGTGTGATCTCCGCTTCCCGGGGATGCAGCAGGCTTAGTGCACGCTCAATGTCGATCTTTAGCGATTCATCCATGAGCGTCTCATCCGGCGAAAGATCTTCGTCGTTGGGAAGCACATCGAGAAGGCTGTTGTCGTCATCTTCGTTGAACGGAGCGTCCATCGAAAGGTGACGGCCGGTGTGCTGCATTGCCTCTCTCACCTTGCCCACGTCTACTTCGAGCTCCTTGGCGAGCTCCTCAATGTTGGGCTGCCTTTCGTGGACCTGAGACAACTTCGCACTCGTCTTCCTGATTTTCGAAATGGTCCCGATTCTGTTAAGCGGCAACCGCACGACGCGGCTCTGCTCGGCGAGGGCCTGCAGAATCGCCTGACGAATCCACCAGACCGCGTACGAGATGAACTTGAAACCTCTCGTCTCATCAAAACGCTGGGCGGCTTTAATAAGACCGTAGTTTCCTTCATTGATCAGGTCGGCCAGAGTTAAACCCTGACCCTGATACTTCTTCGCAACCGATACCACAAATCGCAGGTTTGCGCGTGTGAGCCGGTGAAGGGCATCTTGATCGTTCTGTTTTATTCTGCGCGCAAGCTCAACTTCCTCAGCAGGTGTGAGGAGGGGGATCTGACCAATCTCCTGGAGATACTGGTCAAGCATACGTTGCTGGCGAGGGACGTACATATAGCTAATGCCTAAATGGACTGAATTTAATTTTACCGGTCCTAATGTGGACTACGCTCTCAGGGGCTTCGCGTTTCGAAAACGGCTCGGAATCACGCGCACCAAGGGCATGTTGTTCCCGCAACTTCGGACCTATTTCGCAGGTTGGCGAAGTTAAACCGCTGGGCACCTTTTTTGGCCGTGCGGGGACGAACTTTGTCGCGTTGGGCGCAACATTTTTTGCACGACTGCGACAGCGATTTACTTGAGTTCGCGACCCGAAAAAATAGTGCCAGAAACCTGTTGTACTCGTCGGATGAGCGGGCACTTCGCCTCCGCTATAACTTTCTACCTCGCCGACTCGCATGTACTTCAGACTACTACTTGGTGATGGATTGGGGGCCTTGCGATCCCTGTAGTTTCTGGTACGCACAAAAGCTGGAAAGTTGTTACTTCACCCCTACTCCTTCACCACAAACCGTATCATGAAACTCGCTAACGGTTCAGGACGGTGATCCAATGACAACAACCATTCTAAACATAGGCGCACTCACCATCGAGCCGCCTCTGGTCCGAGAGCGCCCGGCCTATACCATGGGCATCCTGAATGTGACCCCGGATTCCTTCTCCGATGGCGGCCTGTACGAATCCGTTGGCGCGGCCGTTGATCGCGTCGGCGTGATGATCGAGCAGGGCGCCGACTGCATCGACATTGGCGGAGCCTCCTCCAGACCCAGGGGATCAGCGTACGGCAAAGGCGCAGCTGTCCTCTCGGCGGAAGAAGAAGCAGAACGGGTAGTCCCCAGCCTGGTGGCTATTCGCTCTACATTCCCAACCGTACCCATTTCCGTTGATACCTACCATGCTTTGGTCGCTCGGGAAGCTATCGCAGCGGGCGCCGACGCCATCAACGACATCACGGCCCTCCAATTCGATCCAGACATGATCGATGTTGTTGCAAAATCATCCGTTCCGGTCATCCTGATGCACTCGGTGGGGTCCCCGGGAGCCATGCCGCACGAACATCTCGAGCAAGACGTCGAACATGTTGTTGCTGATTCTCTGTCCGCATCCATCAGCCAGGCTCAAGCGGCGGGCATCTCCGACATCATCGTCGATCCGGGTTTTGGGTTTGGCAAAACCGAGCGTGGCAACTTTCGACTCTTGAGGAATCTGGATTACCTCCGAAAACTTAATAGACCGATTCTTGTTGGACTATCTAGGAAAACAATGATCGGCCAAGGCATCGGTAAACAGAGCGAGCATCCGAAGCATCGGGTCGTTGGCTCCGTCGCCGCGGCCGTACTCGCAGTTACCAACGGCGCATCAATTGTCCGCACGCACGATGTCGCCGAAACATCCGAGGCATTACAGATTGTATACGCAACGCAGCTTGAACAGCATGAACAGGAATAGGACTGAGAGACCACCGCGTTTTGCATGACCATCTTTCAATGGGTCATACCGATACGACTTCAGGATATCGCCGAGATACTCATCTTCGCGTACATCCTTTACAAGTTGTACACGTTCATGCGGGGCACCATCGCCGTACAAATCTTTCTCGGTCTCATGGCGCTCCTTGTTGCACAGCTCGTCGTATCCGCCCTCGACATGACGATGCTTGGTTCGCTGTTCGGCATCATTGGAGAAGTCTTCGTCCTCGCCATCATCATTCTTTTTCAGCCGGAAATTAGACGACTGCTACTTGTGTTGGGGCAGAACCCTCTCATACGAAGGTTTGTCCCACCCAGCGCTCATTCGCAACTCATCGACAATGTGGTTGAAGCAGTCGACGAGCTGAGCGCGAACCGCACCGGCGGACTAATTGCATTCGAACGTGGAATCGGTCTTCGCAACTACATCGAAACAGGCGTATCCATACAGGCGAAAGTCACCAAGGAGCTCCTGATTGCAATGTTCTATTCGCAAAGCCCTCTACATGACGGAGCGGTGATTATCCGAAACAAAAGAATTGCTTCAGCCAGAAGTATCCTCCCCGTCTCTGCCAACATGAAGCTCAGTCCGCACCTTGGACTCCGGCATCGAAGCGCGGTAGGTCTCTCGGAAGTAACCGATGCCTTCGTGATCACTATATCAGAAGAAACCGGCCAGATCTCCGTGGCCGACGCCGGAAATTTGCGAACCGGATTGTCTCTACCACAACTGCATGACCTCCTGTCCGACGCGCTAAGTCCTAACGAAGAGCAGCACGTCGATGAAAATAGTTCAATGGAACTCCCTATCTTGGAATCTCAGGCAGCCATCTCCGAAGCTTGACGTCCGAGACAATTGAGCGATTGGAAATTTCAAAAAAGACGAAGCAGGTTAGTGCGCCAACTTCGGAGCAAAGGTATCTCCAACGAGCGGGTCCTCGCGGCTGTTGAGTCCGTCCCACGCCATCGCTTCGTCGATAACGGACTTGTCGCACGCGCATATCAGGATGAAGCGCTTCCCATAGGTTTGGGCCAGACCATCTCTCAACCTTTTACCGTCGCCTATCAATCCAGCCTGTTGCAGATTGAACCTGGCGACACCGTGTTGGAAATTGGCACCGGCAGCGGCTATCAGGCCGCAATCCTTGCCGAGATGGGCGCCACCGTATACTCGATCGAGCGACTTGAACCGCTCCTGCGTCGAACCAAGGAGCTTTTGGCGGAGCTCGGATACCGGGTAATTTCGAAACTCGCAGACGGAGGAGAGGGGTGGCCCGCGTTTGCTCCGTTCGATGCGATCATCGTCACCGCCGCTGCCATCTCGATACCCGAACCACTGCTCGAACAACTTCGCGAACCTGACGAAGACCGGACAGGTGGTGTGCTGGTAATACCTGTTGGAGGACAGGAAGGCCAGACCATGTGGCGAATAACCTGCACCGGAAGCGGCACGTATGAGCGCGAAGAGTTGCACGGATTTCGCTTCGTGCCACTGGTTACTGAAAGCTGATGTCCCTCGACGTCTGGGCTGCCTTAGTCGCGACCCTGCTCATCTTGATGCTTTCGCCCGGGCCCAGTCATCTGTTGATGCTCTCCAACTCGCTTACCCACGGATTCAGACCATCACTGGCAACCGCACTGGGAGACCTGACCGCCAACACGTTGCAGATGCTCGCCGCTGGCCTGGGTGTCGCCGCAGTCTTGCAAGCGATGCCGCGAACGTTTATCGCAATGCAGATTGTAGGAGTTTTCTACTTGCTCTTTCTCGGTGTTCGACAGCTTGCGCCACGCAACCCACCAAACACATCAGCCGAAACGGCTAAACAATCCGGCCGCTCCCTGTTCGCCCAGGGCTTTTTGAACTCTTCTCTCAACCCACGTGTGATCATTTTTTTTGCAGCCCTTTTTCCGCAGTTCATCTCTGCAGGTGAACGTCTGGCCCCACAGTTAACCATACTCATGGTTACATTCTTAACGATCGACGCTCTGTTCCTCACTGCCTACGGAATTGCAGCAGAAAAACTGCGTAGTCGTTTTGCAGGTGGTATGCGAAAACTCCAGTTGCTGGGAGCAGGTGCGCTAATTGTAGCCGCGCTGCTACTCGCCGCAAAACTGGCAGTTAGTTTTGGGAATTAGTCCTCGTCGCTTGTGGACCAACTCCACTGCTCCGTGGTCAGTTCATCCACCACCCCAACGACCGTCGCGTCGGTTGGCGTGAGATTTGGTTTGAATGGAATTGCCGCCTCGGCGGAGGTGGCATAGATAACCACATCACCTTCGCCACTATCCACTGTGTCGAGAGCGACAATGGGAGTCCCCAACTTTTTCCCCGAAAACGTTAGTGGCTGTATGATGAGATGTCTCCGGCCCTGCAGCGTCCCGTATTTCCGCGTGGCCCAGATGTTACCCACAACCTTGGCTAGCTTCATCCGTCGTACTCCGCGAGCAGTTCTTCCATGCGGGAGTAGTCAAGCTTGTCGACGATAGCCATTATCACCGCATCGATGGGTCGATTCCGGGTCATCTCCGTTTGCCGAGCGCTTGATCCCTGCGCGACAAGCACCGTTTCCCCTTCCCCTGCGCCAACGCTGTCCACCGCGACGACAAATTTGGACTTTGGGGACTCGTCGAGATTAATCTCCCTTACGATCTGGAGCTTCATGCCCACCAGTTGCTCGTCCTTCCTGGTGGCCCAGACCGTGCCGATTACCTTACCCAATATCATGCGTCCTTAAACTCGTGCGGTGTGAATTGATCACTCAGAATATACGCACGGCAACCATCACAAACGGTGGTGAAACGACGTGCCCTCGCCTACGACAGGTATTCCGAAATAATCACAAACGGTTGCGGCGTGATCCGCGAACGATTGGCGGGTCCCAATATCACGGCCCTCCATGCCTGCCGCGAAATACAATACCGGTGCGTATTCACGCGTGTGATCCGTTCCGGGAAATGTCGGATCGTTACCATGGTCCGCAGTAATGCAGAGTGCCGAACCTTCCGGAAGCGCCTGCCGAATTTTCGGCAACGAAGCATCGAAATCCTCCAGTGCCTGGGCGAAACCTTGTGGATTGTTTCGGTGACCAAACTCCTGATCGAAGTCGACCAAATTTACCCAGATGAAGCAATCTCCATGTGCCGAATTGATTACCTCCAAGGTCCTGTCAATCCCGTCGGCATTGTCTAATGTCTTGACTGATTCATCAAATCCAACAGCTCCGAACAAATCTGATACCTTCCCCACGGAAATCGTGTGCACGCCGTGATCCTGAAGGCGCGATTGCAACACTTCGGAGGGCGGTAGATAAGAGAAATCTTTTCTTTCTGATGATACACGAGTGAAGGCCCCGTCCTTCTTGACAAAAGGACGCGCGATTACTCTGCCCACGGCATGATCATCGACGCATATCTCGTCACGCGCTATGCGGCACCATTCGTAGAGTGTTTCTAATGGAACCGTCTCTTTATCAGCGGCAATTTGGAAAACGCTATCCGCCGAGGTGTACACGATGGGCCAGCCAGTTTCTATATGCCGGTCGCCCAGTTTCTGTATGATGTCCGTTCCGGATGCCGCGACGTTTCCAAGCACGCCCTCACTTCCAATAGCCTGGCTGAATCTTGATAGTACGTCTTCGGGGAATCCGTTTGGGTATGTCGGAAATGGTCGAGACAATACTATCCCGGCCAGTTCCCAATGTCCCGTTGTGCTGTCTTTGCCGCTTGAGCGTTCTATCATCCGTCCGAAGGCGGCGGAGGGTGCCGAAGACGGTGGAGTGCCATTCAATGGCAGGATGTTTCCAAGACCAGCCCGTGAAAGATTCGGCAAATGGGGCCTGCACCGGTCGCACACATGTGAGAGTGTGTTGCTTCCTTCATCGCCGTAGGAGACCGCATCAGGGAGAAATCCAACACCGACCCCGTCCAACACAATCGTGACGAAAAGAGCCACTCGCGTCTATTCCAGGATAGTGCAAGATCCGGTCTCAAATGCCTCGCGCAGTGCGGCTGTGGCATCGGCCCTGAATTCCTGGGGAGTTTTGTGACGATCTCGAAGCATCGCAACCCCTACGCTGATCCCGTCAAGAAAATCGTCTTCATCTTGGGGAGTCAGCACTGACTGGATGTTCAGGACCCACTCCTCTGCATCGTGCACATCACCCGGAATAAAAATACCAAACGTCAACTCTCCGAATTGCTCGATGCGCCCGTGGTTGGTGTGGCGATACAGTCGGTCTCGTACCTCGTTCTCGCAGCGTTTCACTTCTTCGGGACCTTTCTTGGCGATCGCCTCAGCGTTGTTCAGATAAACAAGCGCGAGTGCGAGAGGTCTCTGTGTCCTGCGGGCAATAGTAATTTCGTCACCAATAATTTCCCGCCGCGGCTTTATCACAATACTGTCTCCAGCGAGACCGTCCTGCTCAGCCTTGTGACCGAGGTATGTCGAAACGTAGTACACGGCCTGGCGCAGCATCTTCAGCTTGTAATCTGAATCGAAGACACCCCTGTGCATGGAATCGGCGACCAGCAGATAGCGCTGCTTCTTCACGTCCACCCGTGCAACAAGCATCTCTCTTATAGCGAGACGTTCGCGATAATATCTAACGGACTCACTGGGGTTTCTGCCGACTTCGACAATGGCGACGTTGTCCTTCGCTTCCGCAGGAAAAATGGATGACTTGGTCATGAACCTGCCTGCCGTCCGCGCATAGCTTGAACGAGACACCGTGCCCATGATACGATAGCGCGTGGGCGATCCATCCTGCAATAGAAGACAGACTGTATGCGCTTCGAGAACCGCTCGAATAGACGAAAGGCATGGAATAAGAAACGCCTCGTCAAACGGATCTCCGACTGCTTCAACCGCGAGCGTGCGAGCTGATTCCCTGGCGCGTATCGAGATAACGTCACGCCGCGAGGGCTCTGCCGCATCGGTTTCAACATCTACCGCCCGTTTCGACGATGCCCCTTCGTCTGCAGCAAGCTGGAAAGAATCATCGTCATCCTCTCCGCCGCTTTCTTCCGAGATCGGCAGGGTTTCGTCCCGGTCCGTAGTGGCTGAAGCTTTTTCTTTCGGCCTGATCTCCAGGATGCCCAGCGAACCAAGGTCGGGACTGGGAGGGGCCTGGAGAGGAAATTCTTCAGACGCGTTGAGTTCGCGCGCCCGGGCAATTAGTGACTGGAGGAAGCCTGCCAATGGGAAACAAAGTTATTTAGTCGTAGCACGTTGCGAAGAGTGAGACCCTCACGGCGTCATGAGAATCAACAGGATACTCCCCAGCAACACGAATCTAGGCCTGTAATCGGGCCAAGTCAACAAATCAACTGCCCTGAGGTGCATTTGGGTTCCATTTAAGCCGATTATTCTCAAAGTCGGGGTCAGCCTGAACCGGTCCCGCAATGAGACTTCGCAGGAAACCTTTTCTTGTGGGCGCACCCCGACAGGCCCAAACGCCTCATAATGAACGATTTGGATTTAGGCACGGCATTTGGAGTGACTCCCCGTACCGGTTGGGCACCTATCGTTGTGTTGCCAGGTGATTCTCCCCGGCCGGTTTACAAAATGGTTTGCTTGAGCGACAGCTCATTGTTCGAGGGTCCCGGATACGGTTGTTGTGATCGAATC
Source organism: Rhodothermales bacterium (assembly GCA_965224105.1). GTDB lineage: Bacteria > Bacteroidota > Rhodothermia > Rhodothermales > JABDKH01 > CBDCYH01. Next base: position 957,682 of record CBDCYH010000002.1, read on the forward strand.
CGGGATTTTCTCTTTTTGGTCGTTAATCATTTGTACGTGAAGCTCGCCAAATGGAAAAAGGCATCTCAGTGAAATTCTTTTCGTTACTACTCGTAGGCCTGATCTCGACTTCCTTCGTACGCACAGTAGAAGGTCAGGCCGGTTCCGATGTTTGCTACCTGGTCGCCGATAACGATGGCACAGAAACAGGTGAAGACGTTCTTGTAGCCGTCAACAGGACTTCCGGGGTTGAATCCGTAATCGGTCCCCTCGGTACCCTGTTCGTAGAGGCCATAGCGTTTAGTCCGTACGAACCCGTGCTGTTTGCTGCCAACGGCGGAGCGCTTGGACGCGTGGATTTGCAGTCCGGATATTTCACTACGAACGGCCCCATCGGAAGAGGCAACGGAATACACGGTGAGATATTTTTCGACGATGTCGATGGTCTTGCTTTCGACGCATCAACCGCAGTCCTTTATGGCACCGTTAGAGCCGACCCATACAACCTGCTTATCCAGTTGAATCCAGACACCGGGCTTCCGGTTAAACACGGCTTCGATATTTCGAATGACTACGTTGAGATCGAGCTGGATTCACTGAGCGCACCTGGATCCTTTGTTGACGATATAGCAATCGATCCTCAGTCGGGTACCGCCTACCTGGTCGTGAACGCCGACACCGGATCGACAGTCCTTCATAACCTCAACCTCCGAACCGGCGCGACAACAAGCGTCGCCACGCTTGATGCTTCCAACGTCGAGGGGCTTAGTTTTTTTCCGGGAATAGGGCTTGTCGGATCCATCGGTGATTCTGGACGGCGGATTGTCGCAATTGATGTTGCCACGGGGGCCACACAAACAATCGCATCGCTTGGAGAAGGTAACAACCGAGATTACGAGTCGCTGAGCTGCTCAACCGATGCTAATGTCTCCCGTCCTACGTTCACTCCTTCGTTTACCTTCGAGCCCGGAGACATTACGCTCATGCAGAATGCACCAAACCCGGCAAACGACTACACCGCCATCCCGTTTGTCGTTAGCAAAACGCTCACTGTGGAAGTTGCCGTGTACGACATGCTGGGAAGAGAGGTTATTTCTGTGGGCGGGCAACAGTTTGGACCGGGGGCGCACAGTTTAAACATCTCGACGGTGGATATTCCGAACGGAGTCTACTTCTACCGTTTGGCTTCCCGAGTGCAGAGCGAGTCACTCAAGATGGTCGTTGCCCACTAGTGTAAGGCGACGTTCTTCAGGAATCGCCTAACGGCAAAATACGATCCACCAAATCCCAGCAAAACGCCGATCAGAATAAGCGAGAAGATGATCAGTAGCGCGTTGTTGTCCATGTGATCCAGCAGGGTGACATTGTTCACGATCACCGAGTAGATAGAGCTCACCACTACCACCGCAACGATTCCAGCGACAAAACCCTGGGTAACCCCCTCAACGACAAAAGGCCGGCGGATGAACGCATCCGTTGCGCCGACGAGTTTCATGGTTCGGATGAGCAAGCGGCGGGCATAGATGGTGAGGCGGACGGTATTTGCCACAAGGAAGATCGCTGCCAGAACAACGAGTGACCCGAGCCAGAATCCGAACGATCGCACGAGGAATTCGCTTCGCTCGATGCTCCGGAGCAGTCGGGCCTCGTATTGCGCGTCGTTGACGCGTGGCAGGGCCTCGATCGTGGCCTTTACTGCCAGGACGCTATCCGAGTTTGCGTAGCGCGGCAGGACTTTCACTTTCACCGACGCCGGAAGAAAAGGCGAATCGTAAAAATCGGTCGCATCCTCCCCAAACTCCTCCTGGAAAATAAGCATCGCCTCCGTCTTCGAAACATACGTTGCTTCCTGTACGCCGTCCAGTACGGAAATCTGATCCCGAACCACGCGACCTAGCTCGTCTGTTATGTCGTCAACCAGAAATACCTCGATCTCCCCAATCCTCTGACGCATGTAATCGGTGAGCTGGCTCCCGTGGTAGCTCACCAGAAAGAACAATCCGATGAGGATAAGGGCAACGGCGATTGCGCTTGTCGATGCAAACGACGAAAACTTTGTCCGTCGGATGCCCGCAAGACCTTCCTTGATTACATATGACCAGGACACGAGCGAGAGGTGTTAGTGGAGTACGTCACAGCAAAACGGCAACATCCTTACGCTGCCATGTGGGATCGGTTCGCTATCCCACAAAACCACTTTGCTCGTAGCAACCTAGCACGCGTACGAACGAAGTAATCTCCTCCAGATGATCCAGCGCTTTTGCCATGGCCTCGTCCTCCAGGTGAGCACGCACATCGAGAAAAAACTGGTATTCACCCGGACTCCCGGGGTTCGGGCGGCTCTCGATCTTAAGCAAGTCGATTTCTCGCAATGCAAAAACGGCAAGGCATTTAAAAAGCGCTCCCGGCACGTTGCTCAGAATGGACAGCGTAACGGATGTCTTCACCGAAACACCCCGCGGAGGCACGGGCGGCGTTCCATTGGATTGAGCGACATAGAAAAATCTCGTATAGTTCTTTTCGTGCGACTGCAGCTGTGTGCCGAGAATTTTCAATCCGTAAATATCGGCTGATTCTTTGCTCGCAACCGCCGCGGTGGTTGCAAGGCGTTTTTCGGCTATAGTCTTAGCCGCCCCGGCCGTATCGTAGAACGGCCTTCTCTCCACGCCGGGATAGTTTTTCGCCAGGTAGTTCCTGCACTGCCCAAGGGCCTGTGGATGGGAGATGATCTCGTCCACGTCTTTCGCCAGCGTATCCGGAAGGCACATCAGACAGTGACTAATGCGCAGTTGAAGCTCACGATGGATAGTCACTCCTTTGCGGCTGAGCAAATCGTAGTTCGCGTGTACCGCACCATGGACTGAGTTCTCGATGGGAATCACGCCTCCCGCAACCGCCCCGGATTCTACCGCATCAAACACGTCCTCAAATGTTGGAAAGGGTATTGCCTTGTATTCGGGAGCTAGCATCGATGCTGCCCGTTCACTGTAGGCGCCGGGAACGCCCTGATACCCAACTCGATAGTCTGCCATCACATCCTCTCGGGCGCCGTTATCCCGAGCACCGTCAAACCGTTAGACAGCACCACCCTTGTCGCCCGTGCCAACTGCAAGCGCGCTGAGGCGAGTCCTTTGTCCTGCCCGATAATTCTGCAGTTCTGGTAGAAAGTTGAAAAAGCAACCGCAACATCCCGCAGATAGGCTGCGAGCCGGTGGGGCGCCAAAGCGTCCGCAACAGATTGAACGGTCGTCGGAAAATCCAGAAGTGTCTTGATGAGAACAAGCTCTTCAGGAGTGGACAGCAGGCTTAGGTCCGGATCAAGCGCCAGCTCCATTTCTGTCTCCTCGACTTTTCGAACGACTGAGCAGATCCTGGCGTGCGCATATTGCAAATAGAACACCGGGTTTTTTTCTGATGCTTCCCTGGCTAGGTCCAAATCAAATTCCAGGTGCGTTGTCGGCGACCTCATCAGAAAAAAGAATCTCGCAACGTCCGCCCCCACCTCATCGATTAGTTCGTCGAGCGTAACATAGTTTGCTTTGCGTGTACTCATTTTTACAGGTTGCCCGCCGCGCACAAGTGTCACAAACTGATAAATAACAACATCGATTACGCTGGTGTTGTATCCCAAAAGCTTGACCCCGTTTATCACGTCTGGAAAAGTGGCGATGTGATCCGCCCCAAAGATGTCTATCACCTTATCGAACGCGCGACCAAGCTTGTCGGCATGATATGCAATATCGGGTAGGCGATACGTTGGCTCGCCGGTGCTTTTGACAAGTACCGTGTCTTTGTCCTTTCCAAGTTCGGTGGTTCTGAACCATACCGCGCCGTCGTTATCGTAAACAAATCCCTTTTCGCGAAGTTTGTCGACAACATCCCACACGGCGCCGCTGTCATAGAGCGAACGCTCGTTAAAGTATTCGTCCATTCGGATGTTGATTCTTCCGAGCGTCGATTCGATATCTGCGAAGATGGCCGCTACGGCTGCGTCCCGGAAAACTTCACTGTCTTCTGGTAGATCATCACCATGTTCCTGGCGGATAGACTCTGCGATGCTGACGATATACTCACCCAGATATCCATCTTCCGGGAACCCCTCCGGAAGATCTTTTGCCGCGATCGTCGACACATCATCCGATGAACCTATGAGCTGCAAATAGCGCGCTCGAACTGATTCGCCGAGCACGCGCATCTGCCGACCCGCGTCGTTGAAATAGTACTCCCGTGTAACATCGTAGCCCGACCACGATAGGAGGTTCGCGATCGTGTCACCAAGTACAGCATTCCTTCCGTGGCCAACAGTGAGCGGGCCTGTCGGATTTGCGCTAACAAACTCGACCAGCGCTGTACCGCTACTTGCTTCTGCTCGGCCGAAGTCCCGACCTCGTTGCAACAAGCTGCGCAACTCATCGATCAAGTATGCATCGTCGAACACAAAATTGATAAACCCAGCGCCGGCGATCGTCACCTCCTTTATCCTCGTTGGATCGAGGGGAAGGTTGGACAGGCGTTTGACTAGATCGTCTGCGATTTCACGCGGCGACCTGCGGAGGTGCCGCGCCAGCTGCATGGCGATGTTCGTCGACAGATCCCCGTGGTCCGGGTTCTTCGGCTCTTCCAGCACCACCTCAATACCGTCGGGTACACCATCGATGCTGCGGAGCACATCAGAAATTTCAGTTTTTAGATACTCTCTCATTCAGGTGCAAACTCGTGCCGGGTTCCAAGGCCGCCCAAACTATGAAATAATTGTCAGCGGCATCGAAGCGCCATGCCTGTTTCGGAGGCAATTCTTTCCGCCTTGCTGCAACCTTCCAACGGCGGGCGTTGGCGCTCAATCGTGATTCTCACCCATCTGGCTTGCGCGGACGCCCGTTTTGAAGTCGTATGGCACCTTTGCCGACCTCATTTGCATAGGGAGCGATTTATTTCGATCGCGAGCACAATCGGCATACGAATGGCACTACCTGGCCCTGGGAAGTTGTATTCCTGTGCCACATGAGACATCTGATCGCCTCGGACGTCCCCAAAACGATACTAAGTGAACATTCTCGCTATCGGGTTTTTGCTATTCTCGATTGCCGTCGGTCCGACTGTGACCGATGACCAGGCTTCTATGCCCGCCAGTATTCCGGGTAGCCACACGGTTGACGTATCGTCGGCGCCCTGGATCGAGGCGGATGTTGATTTCGGGCTCTTTGCCTTCGGCGGAAGGGATCGTCCCCTGGCGCTCCGGATCATCGCGATAGCGCTGTATGTCATCGTCGTTCTCATCATCATCTATGGTGCACGTCACTACGCGTTTACCCTTAACCGCCTGTTCGGCAGACAACGGCACCCGTACCTAACGATCGACACGGCTGCCTGGCCAAAGCTCACCGTGCTCATCCCGGCGCACAACGAGGAGCTTGTGATCTCGTCAATCCTCACTGCACTCCTTCGAGCCGACTATCCGCGCGAGCGTTTAACGATCATACCCATCAACGATCGATCTACGGATCAGACTGCCGAGATCATCGATGAGTTTGTTGCTCTTCACGGCGACATAATTCAACCATTCCATAGGAACACCGGCAAGCCCGGAAAGGCCGCGGCCCTCGCCGACGCACTGCAGCTGGTTAAGTCAGAAATCGCCCTCGTTTTCGATGCAGATTATGTTCCTGGCAAAGATCTGCTCAAACAACTGGTCGCACCGTTCTTCGATCCAGAGGTTGGCGCCGTCATGGGCCGGGTTGTGCCGGTCAACACCGGTCGAAACTTGTTAACGCGAATGTTGGATATGGAGCGTTCGGGTGGTTATCAGGTGGACCAGCAAGCACGCATGAATCTGGGACTTGTGCCGCAATATGGCGGCACCGTTGGTGGAGTCCGCATCGCCGCTGTCAATGATACCGGAGGGTGGAACAACAACTCCCTCACCGAAGACACCGACATGACCATCCAGATGGTTCTGAAGGGTTGGAAGATCGCATACTCCAACAGATACGAGTGCTACGAGGAGGTGCCAGAAGATTGGTCGGTGAGGATAAAGCAAATCAAACGGTGGGCGAGCGGCCACACCGAGGCATGTTTGCAATACACATGGCGACTGTTGCGCAACAGCTCCCTACCCCTACGCACACGTATCGACGGCACACTATTGCTCGGTGTCTTCCTCATGGCCCCCATCCTTCTCATTGGGTGGGTGTTTGCGATTATACTGTTCTATGCGGATGTCCAGCCTTTCCACGGCGTGCTCGCGCTACTGGCAGTTACATCCTATAACACGGTCGGCAATTTTGCCTCGTTTTTCGAGATCGCTACAGCCGTGAGACTTGATGGCAACGAGAAAAGAATCCAACTGCTGCCGCTGAACTTGTTGTCGTTTGTTGTAAGTCTCCTCGTTGTCTCGAGTGCTATCGTTTCTCACACAGTAGGCATGCTACGCAAGAAAGATCTGGTCTGGGATAAAACGCAGAGGTACCGCCAGACATGATGTTGCTCCTTCTTCTCATAACGTTCGCCCTGGTAGGTGCCGCTATTACGCCAGCTGTAATAGAGTATCTGCGACAGAGTGATGCATCGCCGCTAGACATTGCGGAAGACTACGGTGAAGACGTCCGAAATATTTCTTACAGGCTAGAGACTTACAAACGTAGCGAAAGTCAAAGCTCCGCCCCGCAGAGGCAGTCAATCACGGTCGGTCATCAAACGGTTGCCGTGAACAGGATTCAAGGCGAGCTCGTCCAGCCAGATGTGCACGCTCATCATTCTGCGCTGTTGTGTGATGATGGTATTGACGCGGCAGATGGCTCGGTCTTCACAGGTGTTTATGCCAGGAAACCGGTCTCGCTAGGATCAAGCTCCGTGGTCAACTCGTGGCTGCACACCGACCGCCACGCGATCATTGGCGCGCATTCGTCGCTCCTCGGCAATGTATCTGCAAAAGAGACGGTCGTCGTCGGAACCGGATCAACCTTTGAACGCATCGAGGCTGAAAGAATCGAATTTTACGATGACAAGGCACCAGTCCACGGTAAAATTATTTACGAGGACGGAGTGATTCCTATTTGCACGGTACCATCGAAGTGGGACAAGCTCCTGCCGTGGTCGAAGGACCCGCAGCGTATTGCCAGAAAGCGAACACTCGTCCATGGCGACTACGAGGTAACAGCCGACGGCTTGTTTCGTGGTAACATAGTCTGCTCGGGGAGACTACTTGTCCGTCGTGGTGCCCGCGTCCACGGAAGCATCAAGGCTGGAAAGTCCATCGAGTTCGAACGGCATTCGCTTGTCAACGGAGATGTTTTCTGTGACGGCGACGTTACCATTGGCGAGGACTGCCACATCCGTGGAGTAGTTTTTGCCGAGAACAGACTGACTATCGCCCCACGCTCGGTGATTGGAACGTTCTGTGACCGAAGCACTGTCACCGCGGCTCACATGATTATCCGCGCGGGCGTGCGCATCTACGGAACCGTGTGGGCGACGCAAGCTGCCCGTGTTATCGACTACAGGTCAGCGGCATGACGCGCATCCAGTCGAAATATTCCGGGATCAGGTGCCTCGTACGCCTATTCATACCGGCACTTCTCATTGTGCTGTGCTCAACACCGGCACGTTCGCAACAACTAAGCGGAATCGAATCCGGAGTTCGCTACGACAACCTGTCAAATAGTCTTGACACCTGGAAGAGTGTGCACATCAAGGGTTTCACGCACACGAGTCCAAATGACTACTGGCACGGCGAGGCGAATTTCGCAAACAAGCTGGACGAGAATGGATTCCTGTATGCTCTAATGTACCGGCGCACAATTTCCGACGATTGGTTTGGCGTCGTCTCCGGAGCTACCAGCTCTGGTGGATTCTTTAATCCACGCTACATGATCGCAACACAGGTAGGAAGGAAGTTCGCGAAGGGCAAACTGATATCCATACTCGGCGGGGGCATTTATCGCGCCAAAGACGAACATCGCGATGTATTCACTACTGCGGAGGCCGTGTTCTACGCTCCTCACGGAATCGTTTTTCAGGGAGGAGTAAGACTAAACATTAGCAGCCCGGGCGATGCATTCTCACGCTACCACAATCTGTCCATCACCAAGTTCAAGTCCAGCAGTTACCAGGTTGGAGCACAGGTAGGTTTTGGAAACGAAGCATATGAGATAATCGACCCGCTAACGATCTACACGGACTTCAACAGCTGGAACACCTCCCTCACCGGCAGGGCCTGGATAAAGAATGGCTGGGGTGTGCAGGCCTCTGTCTCGTACTACGAGAGCGATTTTTACAACCGGACGGGTGTAAGCCTGGGCGTGTTCAGGGAGTTTTAGCATGAAAGAAAGGGTCGTAGCCACCAGGCGAAATACGTATTACGGTGCAGCCACATCGTTCATCCATCAGCATCGCGGTATCGCGCGTCTGGATCGGCGCCTGTCCATTGCCGGGACCGCAACATTACTTGCCATCGGTGTTTTTGCGCTTTGGCTTGCTGCGTTGCCAACCATCGGCATCATCTGGGGTTACGTCCTAATTGCCATTCGGGACGTTCTCCAACTCTCGGCGGAAGTGATAATGATGCGCGACTCAGTCGGAATCCTCAACCTGCGAATCCCGATTCTTGACCTGCAGGCGCTCCATCCGTCGCCGCTACAAACCAACCTTTCGGCGCTCATCTGCCTGCTCATCATCGGTGGGACGTTTGCGCTGGAAGAACGCTATACGCCTGTTTCGTATCTGGTCCGGGCGATGTGTTTTGTGCAACTCATCGCTTGCGCATACTTCACGCTGTGGCCGAACGCGTTCCCGCACACATCCGGTGACTTCCTGCTGGGAATGACACTCATTTCCGTGTTCATTACATCCGCAGTCCCACTGGTCATGGGAGGAGCCTATTACGTATTTGATTTTGGTTTTCCGAAAAAGATTCTCATCACCGCGATGATGATGGGCTATATGGCTGTGCTCATTCCTTTCAAGTACGCAACCATGAGCATCATTTTGTGGAAGGGTTCGACGCTGTACCTCTCGATCCTCTACATCTTTTTCGGAGTGCCCCTCGACGTCTTCGCACTCATTGCGCTCTACGCATGGGGTATGAGTTGGAGATCGAGGTCAAGGGTTGACAGCACTACCCCGCTGCACAACCCGGAGGAGAATGCCCTTCGCGCTCACAAAGTCCACCGAGATCCGGTGCGTCACGCCCGTAACCGCAAGGCAACGATCCGCAGCCGCACCAGAACATAAACCACCAAGAAACGAGAGATAGATTTTGCAAGGAAAACGAAATCACATACCTGCTAATGCCGACATACTGCTGTGTATGGGCACGCGCCCGGAGATTATTAAAATGGCTCCGGTCTACAGAGCGTTGATGGAGTTGGGGTTGAATGCAAAAATCCTGCATACCGGCCAGCATGACGAAATTGCGCATCCGCTGTATGAGTTTTTTGGAGTGCGCCCCGAATTCTCGCTCAGTCTCAAGAGAGGCAAAAACACGCTTGCGCACCTGAGCTCGACACTCATGGCAGAGTTGGACGAACTGATGGACGACCTCCAGCCTCGGTGTGTACTTGTACACGGCGACACCAGTTCGGCTCTGAATGCTGCGTTGTGCGCGTTCTACAACATGATTCCCGTTGGCCACGTCGAGGCGGGGCTGCGGTCCCACAGCCAGTACGATCCGTTTCCCGAAGAAAAGAACCGCGAAATTATTGCCCGGCTTGCTACGTGGCACTTTGCACCTACCGACGTCGCTGTACGAAATCTCGTTTCCGAGGGGATTCAGATGACCAACATCCACTGCGTTGGCAACACCGTGGTGGACGCAGCCATCTGGGGCATCGAGCGTCTCGTATCCCATGTGCACAACATGCCGGACGATCAGGCAGATTTCCTCCAGCTCGTCTCATCAGAAATAATCAACAAAAAGCTCGTTGTCGTTACTGCGCACCGACGCGAAAACTGGGACGGTGGAATTGCCAACATCGCCGCTTCTATTGTGTCGATGGCGGAACGGGATAAGGGTTTGTATTTCGTCTGGCCGATGCATCCGAACCCGGCCGTTCAAAAAATGATACTCGAACAGATTGATCTCTCTGGTCCATCGGTTGCTGCGCGCATTCAGACGTGCCCCGCCGTCAATTACCCAACCATGCTTTGGCTCATGGAACAGGCGTGGATCATTCTCACAGATTCGGGAGGCATCCAGGAAGAAGCTGCGGCGCTTAACATTCCCGTGGTAGTCTTGCGTCGGACGACCGAGCGACCCGAGCTGGTTCAGGCAGGCGGAAGCGTACTCGTCGGAACGGATCCTCAAACGATTCAGGCCGCCGTTTCCAAACTCACCCAGGAAAAAGGTTTTCACTCCGCAATGAGCCGTATTCCGAATCCATACGGAGACGGCAAAGCAGGCGCTTACATAGCATCAATTCTCCATCGCGAATTTGTTGGGTTACGAAGAATAACCTCGCTCGCTGCTTAAGGTGACTAAAATGAATGATCCGAATATCCGATTACCATTGTAGTGTGCACCCCTGCAATTTCGCAAGACACGTTACCGTCACATGCTAGACAGTAATCCGAAAAGGCTCAAACCTAGATTCTGGATCGTTCTGGTCGTTTGCCTACTCGCAAGCGTTGGAACGAGCTGGGCTCAAACAGACCTGAGCCTTACCAAAACTGCGTCTGATACGAACCCACCGATTGGGTCGACAATCACGTACACGATAACAGTAAGTAATAGCGGCCCACAAAACGCCAATCAGATCACTGTCTCTGATCTCCTCCCTGCTGGTGTGACCTACGTTGGGTCATCCCCGTCTGTTGGGGTGTACGATCCCGTACTCGGCGTCTGGGTTATCGGGCTCGTGAAGCGAAACACCAGTGAAACGCTTACCATCGATGTTACTGTCGACGATCACAGCGTCGGTATTACGAACACTGCCGAGATAGCCTCATCAAACAAGATCGACCCGGACTCCACGCCGGGCAACAACAACCCCGGCGAAGATGACCAGGGATCTGTTACGGTCACCGCCTACCCTGTCGTTGACTTAAGCGTCACCAAGACTGTTGATGAACCCGCACCCGACCAGGGCGACACGATTACCTTCTCGCTGAGTGTTACCAACGACGGACCATCCGACGGGACCGGGATTTCAGTTAGTGATGTGTTGCCAGACAGCCTTACGTTCTCCTCATACACTGCAGGGGATGCGACAGACACGTACGACAGCGGCTCCGGGATCTGGGATGTTGGCGACCTTGCATTTGGCGAAACAGCCACGCTGGAAATCAGCGCGGTGGTCGATGCGCTCATAACTCCTATGACAAACGTGGCCGAGGTGGCAACATCGGATCAGAACGATCCTGACTCCACTCCGGAGAACAACGCTTCAGGGGAAGATGACTACGCGGAAGCCGCGGTTACGCCAACCGGAAGCACCGGAGGCGGTGGCGGCGGCATCGAATCAGACGGCAGCGCTGCCCAGGTTTTGGCGCAGGTTATGTTTCAGCGGCGGTTCAACGCACAGGAGACCGGGGTATCAACTGCGACAGATCCTACGCAGTTTATTGGCCGCGGCGGCGTGAGCAGCCAGGTCGTGCAAACAGGAGCCGGTGGTGCTACCTTCAGCGCCGGTCTGGTGGATGTGATTCCTCTCTCCGGCCCCGCTCAAAGTATTCCCCTCGAAGTCTCTCCAGAAGACCTGATACCCGTGACCAATGCTGAGGATATCGTGGCGGTCGACTACATCCGACCCGATGGGAGACGCATTGGCGCAATGTATACAGCACTCACGGCTGATGGCAGTATTTACGAGCACACAAAAGTAATCTGCGATCGCCTCAAAGGAGCAACTCTGGACCGGGTAGAAACGGTGTTCGTCAAAGGGCATCCGTTTGTTATGGCCAAGCTAATTCACGTCGACGGATCCATCGACTACGCGGTCTCTGGCATTGCTTACGAAACGACGGACGCGTTTGTGCTCGACAGCAGGTTTAGGCTCGACGAGTACTCCGTTCCAGAGAATACCCCGTCGGTGATCAACCTCCAGGCATGGTCCGTCTCGCGCGAGTACACCATCTCGCTCATAACCGAATCGCTGAATCAGCTTGAGGCTGCCAAACGGGTAACGTACCTGAATGACTCAGAAAACGCTCCGGAACTCCCGGAAGTGTATGTGCGCAACAGCACATACTCTGAAGGTAAATTGCACATTGAGCTCTACAATCATGGCGGCACTCGTTCTCTGTCACTGACCTCTGCCAACCTGGGCCGGACCGAGCGCAGCCCCCGCGAGCTATTCGAACACACGGTAGCAGTACCCGAGCCAAACGACCAACATATATCCGACGTCATCGTCGAGGTCGGACCTCTTTTCGACGTTGCCTTTTTTGTTCAGCCGACGGATCACTCGTTCATGGACCAGGTCTACGTTGCTGACGGATCATGGGGATTTGCGTATGACACGGAGGAAGAGAACAATGCCCACATAGATAATTTCGAGGTGCTAGCACAAAAAGCCGAGTCGCTGAGAAAAGATGGATTCAGATCTGTAGAGCGATCCGTTCGCATTGCCGGAAAGGTGCGCACGTGGGCAACGGCGTTCCGGTATCTGCGTCCGGGCGGCCAGCCAGTCGATTTGTCGGAGTTTTCCTACCTGGAATTCGACGCGTGGGGCAAAGGACAGATGCGGATCCTGCTTGAGAAAGAATCGATAAGCACTTCCGACCACTTCGGCGCCGTGCTAAAACTTGGCGAGAACCCGCAGTCGCACCGCATCTGGTTCGAAGACTTCCGACTGGGAGATGGCACCGGTAGGATTGACCCGTCGGATATTGTGCTCGTTTCGTTTTATCTCATCGGCCCTCAGGGGCGTGAGCAGGAAGTCGATGTCTCCATCGAGAACCTCCGTTTTGGAGGAGGTGAGGGTGACATTCTGGCCCTGGTTCCAGAACGAGCAGAGTTAAAACCCAACTATCCAAATCCTTTTTCTGATGTTACCACTATCACGTATGGGGTCGCAGAAAACTCCGATGTTCTGCTTACGGTGCACGACATGTTGGGACGAACCGTTGCGACCCTGGTTAACGAAAGAGTGAGCGAGGGTAGGTACGAGGTGCACTTTGACGCAGGAGATCTTGCGAGCGGAGTCTACTTGTACCGTCTACGCGCCGGTGACACCGTCGAGACACGAAGCATGAGCGTGATTCGTTAGTTGCTCTCGCGCCGGCCGGTCAGTAACCGTAGATAGACAACTCGTCGCGGCGCATATGCAGAGTAAGCGCGATCCCCAGTAAGATGGAGTTGGCAAGCAGTGAGGATCCGCCGTACGACATGAAGGGCAACGGGATTCCAATTACCGGAAGTATTCCCGTCGTCATGCCGATGTTCACAAAAACGTGGATGAGGTAAATTCCAACCGCGCCGACAGCCACCATCATTCCGAAAGGATGTTTTGTCTGGATGCCCATGAGTGTCAACCTGATCATCAGAACGGAGAACAGAACCAGCACCAGCATGGCACCCACAAAACCAAACTCTTCGCCGATGGCACTGAATACGAAGTCCGTGTATTGTTCGGGGATGTAGGCTCCCTGGGTTTGCGTGCCCGCTCGATAACCACTGCCAATTAGCCCGCCCGAACCAATGGCGGCCTTTGACTGGACAAGGTGGAAACCAACAGTGTACCTGAATTCCTCCGCACCCGGGTTGGTGAACGACAGCAATCTGGCGACCTGGTAAGGCTGCAGTATCTGCGACAGGAACACACCCACGGCTGCTACAGCCCCGCCGTTCAGGAGCATTCCGCCCAGCGAGGGTAACCATTCGCGCGTGAGAAAAAAAATAAGTCCCCCAACGCCGAGCACAAACAGGATCGATGCGGTCGGCGACAGGATCTGCAGATATGCAGCGATGGGTGGTGTAATCATGAAAATAAGCATGATTATCGGCAGGCCGCTCCAGTACAGCATCACGGGGATGAGAGCTACGAACACCAGTGCGGAACCGGAATCGTTTTGCATCACAACCAGGACAGCAGGAATCAGCATAAGGACGGATGCTATGAGCGCCCTGCCAACCGTCGTTACCTGCACCCTCTTTGAGGCGATGAGCTGCGCCACGGCAAGCACGGTTCCAACCTTCGCAAACTCTGCCACCTGGATGCTCGCCGGGCCCAGCCGGATCCACGACTTGGCACCATTCACCTCCGTGCCGAAAAGCAACGCGAACAACAGCAGCAGCAGCGACAATACATAAAGCGGATACGAAGCCAGGGTGTAAAACCTCGTTGGCAACATCAGGGTCATGCAAACCGCGAGGAAGCTAACCGCAAACCAGGCCACCTGCCGGCCAAAGTTGGCACGGACACTCGCGGGCAGAAATTCAGACGCCGGGCCGTGTGTTGAGCTGTAAATCCCCAGCAACCCGATAAACACCAGGCTTATCCACGCCAGCACGGTAATCCAATCCAGATTTCTGTACCAGACCCGCATGCTGCTAGTCGTCCTCGAGCGGCTGACTTTCCAGGTCCATCACGTACGACTTACGCCAAAGACCTGTGCGGGAAAGGGTTCCGTTGAGATATTTCTCGGTCATAAGGCTTGCGATGGGCGCGGCCTGCGTTGCACCGAAACCTCCGTTCTCTACCATCACGGCAAGTGCAATTTCCGGATTGTCATAAGGGGCGAACATGATGAACAGCGAATGGTCTTTCCGATTTCTGGGAGCTTGCGCTGTGCCGGTCTTCCCGGCATATTCGACATTGGGAATTGCGACCCACTTGGCCGAACCGTACTGCATTACCTGTCGCATCCCACCCCGTACCGTCTGGAAATGTTCTGCGTCTATTGGGATTCTTCGGGGCGACGGAATCTCCGGGTCTATCTCCTCCCCTGTTTGCGGATGCCGTATCGCTGTCACCAGATGCGGCGTGTGCAACGTACCGCCATTCGCAATCGCAGCAACGTAGCGAGCCAGCTGCATGGGCGTTACCAACATGTCGCCCTGGCCAATTCCCAGATTGATCGTGTAGCCAGGTGTCCAACGTCCATACACCCGGTCGTAATAACTTGAATCAGGAATGAGCCCGGAGTCCTGTTCGGGCAAATCAGTAAGAAACCTTTCTCCAAATCCAAACTCCCTTGCCCAGTGCGTGTATCGGTCTAGACCAACGTTCATCATCGTATGCCAGAAGAACGAGTTACACGACTCCTGGATGGCTTCCCGGACGGTGATGCTACCATGTTTTTGCAGATTGAAATCGCGGAAGAAGCGGTTGCCCAGCTGGTATCCACCGGGGCAGTAATAATCTGTGTTCTCGCCGATCACTCCGAGCTGCAATCCGACCAGTGCCATGAATGGTTTCCAAGTGGAGCCAGGCGGAATTCCAGACATTGTTGCCCGATTAAAAAATGGATCATCCCGAGTCGCCAGCAAATCCTGAAGCTGAGTATCGGTAAGTGCTCCAGAAAATTCCTGCGGGTGGATGTCCGGATGCGACACCAGCGCGATGATTTCGCCGTTGTTCGGGTTGATAGCGATAGCGCTACCACGTTTGTTTACAAACAGCGACTCCGCGAGCGCTTGCACACCCGCGTCGATGCTAAGGTGCAGATCGAACCCTGACTGGGGAGGCTCGTCCTCACTCCCGTCGCGATAGGCTCCCACCTCCCGTCCGTGCACATCAACCATGCGGAACTCAACACCCAGCTCGCCTCGGAGGAACACCTCGAAACCGCGTTCGATGCCGGCGCGACCTATCATATCGCCCATCCGATAGCCATCGGAGCTTCGGCGCCGCAAATCCGGGCGCGAAATCTCCCGTACATAACCCAGCACGTGCGAAAGGCGGGCGTCAGAAGCATAGGTACGTTTTTGCGCTGTCTCGAACGAAACACCCGGCAGCCGGTAATGCGATTCTTCGATTGCGCGCACCGTCTCGAAGGACGCATTGGTGATGATGGTGCTAGGTTGCAGCGGCGACCACTCGCGGGCGGCGTCTACAAGAGCGGTCACGAGCGAATCTGATTCACCAAGGAGTTCGGCAAAAAAGCCTACGTTCTCCTCCTTGAAAAACCGGGGTGTGATCTGGATCGAGTATGTCGGCTCGTTCCCAACCAGCAGCTCGCCGTTGGTGTCGTAGATAAGTCCGCGAGCGGGTGTCACTCGTTTCTCCCGAACTGCAGTGCTTCTGGCTTCGCCGGTATACTCGCTGGCGTCGATCAGCTGGAGCTTTACGAGCCTCAACCCGAGGATCGAGATGAGCCCGAGAACGACGACCAAAAAGACCCGCAACCTGCTACTTTCTTCCTGCATTACCCACTCTGTCGCGACAAGAAAAGTGATTCAACTCGTTTATTGAGTAGTGATAGTACCGAGAAATTGCCCTTGCTACAAGACAGCGTCCTACGCGGAATCCAAATTCCGTGGGAAACGTCGAAACATTAGAAACAATCCGGGCTACATTTCAAGCCATTGGAGATTTAATATTTACGAGTAGGGCGACGGTCCCTCTTTCCGGATTGCTTATTGCTTGGAAAACTGTTAATTGAAGGATGTTTCCATCAAACCCAATCCTGCACACCAATAATTGCAATAATAGCAGGATTATCTATTCCCGTAATCGTTTCCGTAATTCATCGAGGCCTTCCCATACCTAACACCCCATACCTAACACCTACGTACCCTGATTCTCTATCCAGAAACGCTAAACCTCATGTGTTCGATTATCCGGCGGTCAACCCTGCTCATTTTGATTATTGCAACAGTAGTTCCAGTTGCAAACGCCCAGTACTTCGGGAGGAATAAGGTCCAGTACGATCAGTTCGATTTCAGCATACTGGACTCTGAAAGGTTCGACATCTACTACTACGAGGAGGAGGCCGAGGCTGTGCAGGACGCAGCCCGGATGGCAGAGCGCTGGTACCGAAGGCACTCACGTACCTACCTGCGCGAGTTCCGCGAAACGAAACCCCTCATCTTCTACGCCAACGACGCCGACTTCCAGCAGACCAATGCTATTAGAGGTAGCATTGGACAGGGCACCGGTGGTGTCACTGAAAGTCTCAAAGAGCGGGTCATCATGCCCCTCACCGGATTGTATTCGGAGACGGATCACGTCCTTGGTCACGAACTGGTCCACTCGTTTCAGTATGACATTGCGCTCAACAATACCGACACAACCGGCTTTGCGCTGCAGCTCCTGCCGCTCTGGCTAGTGGAAGGTACGGCTGAGTATTTGTCCGTCGGACGCGACGATCCGCACACCGCGATGTGGCTGCGCGATTCAGCCATCCGCGACGATCTGCCTACCATCGATCAGCTAACTAATTCCTACAAATACTTTCCCTACCGATTTGGCCAAGCGTACATGGCCTACGTGGGCGGCAAATATGGAGACGCGGCAGTCGCCAACATCTACAAGCTTGGAGGCAAAGTCGGACTCGACTCTGCATTTGTGTACACCGTCGGACTCAAGCCAGACTCGCTCTCCAATGAGTGGATTGCTGCCGTCAAGGACGCGTATCTGCCGCTGGTAGAAAACCGGGTAGACCCCGACAGTCTCGGCCGTCTTGTCGTTGGAAAGAAAATCGACGGCGCCGGCATTCATATTTCCCCAACCATCAGTCCAGATGGAAAATGGATCGCGTTCCTTTCCGAGAAGGACATCTTCAACATAAACCTTTTCATCGCGGACGCGGAAACAGGTAAGATTGTAAAGAAGCTAAAGAGCACGAATCGCGATCCTCATTTCGATAGCATCCGTTTCATCAACTCAGCTGGCAGCTGGTCTCCAGACGGTACCCGCTTTGCATTTGTCACCTTTGTTCAGGGCGACAACGAGCTGGCGATTATGGACTGGAGGAAGGGATCTATCGAGCGTCGTATTTCCATCGCGGGTGTAACCGCGTTATCAAACCCAGCGTGGTCTCCGGATGGTAACCAGATTGCGTTCTCCGGGATGGACGGCGGCATATCCGATCTCTACATATTTGACCTTCCGACAAATGAAGTTCGCCAACTGACAAACGACCGCTTCGGCGATCTGCAACCAACGTGGTCGCCGGACGGGAAAAAGATTGCCTTTGTCTCGGATCGCGGAGAAAACGGAACGAACTTCGAAGAGCTCTCTTTTGCGAAAGTTCGACTCGCCGTTATCGACGTTGAATCCGAAGAGATCGAATCTATTGTTCCGTTCCCGGGTGCACGACACCATAACCCGCAGTACTCTCCGGATGGACGTAGCCTGTTCTTCATTTCGGACTATGAAGGGTTCAAAGACGTCTACCGTTATGACCTGGGCGAGCGGGCAACCTACCGGATAACCAACCTTAAGACAGGCGTCTCGGGGATCACTTCATTATCGCCTGCTATGACCGTCGCTGCCCAGAGCGGAAGGATGGCGTTTAGCGTATTCAAGAACAACGAATACGATGTCTTCGCTCTTGAATCGGATGAGACCGTCGGGACAAGGGTCGACATGAATACCGAACGCTCGATGGCAGGGATTCTGCCACCCCGTGGAAGCCTGAACAGCGGGCTGGTGAGCAACTATCTTGACGACCCGCTAACAGGTCTACCGGATCCGCAAGAGTATCCTTCCCGCTCGTACAAGCCTGGCTTGAAGCTCGATTTTGTCGCCCCACCATCTGTAGGGGTTACTGCCGGTGGACCATTTGGTACTGGCGTGGCAGGTGGCGTTGCATTCTTTTTCAGTGACATGCTCGGCAATCACAACCTCGCAGTGGTCGCCCAGGCAAACGGGACGTTCAAAGATGTGGGCGGCGAAGTGTCCTATATCAACCAGAAGCGCCGATTCAATTACGGTGCATCTGCCGGGCATATCCCATACTTGATTGGAGGCGCGCTCCAATTCGACAATAACCAGGATGGTTTTGTTGATCAGATCGACCTCATCCGGCAGCGCATCTTCATCGACAGAGCCAGCATTAACGGCTCATACCCACTGTCAACAACTAGAAGATTCGACATCTCGTCCGGCTTCGTGCGCTATGGTTTTGACTACGAAGTTGAAAGATATTTCCAGAACGGAGAGCGAGAAAAAGTAAAACTGGATTCACCAGACCCTATTTACTTCTTCCAGGGGGATCTTTCGTTTGTGGGCGACTACGCTAACTTCGCCTTTACATCTCCAGTGCAGGGAGGTCGGTACAGATTCTCGGTGTCACCCTTTGTTGGATCAGAATCATTCCTGCGCGTCCTGGCAGACTATCGTCGATACAAATTCGCCCGCCCGGTGACCTTCGCAGTCCGCGGCCTGCACGTCGGGAATTATTTTGCTGATGATGCGAATCCGGAAAACTCGTTGTTCAGTCAGGAATACCTGGGCTACTCGAATTCGCTGACGTTCCTCCGCGGATACAGTTTCTCTTCCTTCGAGGTGGGTGAATGTGCAACCACCGCACCTTGCGTGTACGATAACCTGCTTGGATCGAGATTGGCGCTGGCAAGCGCCGAGGTGCGCTTACCAGTGCTGGGCTCACGAAACTTTGGTCTAATCAACTTCCCATATCTGCCAACAGAAATCTCGCTCTTTACAGACGCAGGACTTGCATGGTCCAAGGGCGAAAAACCAAGACTTGCCTGGGATCGCGAAGCGTCCCGAGCAACACCCTTGGTCAGTTCGGGAGTGGCGACCCGGTTCAACTTGTTAGGCTATATGGTATTCGAAATCTATTACGCTTATCCGTGGCAACGTGAATCAAAAGGCGGACACTTTGGCCTCCAGCTGATCCCTGGCTGGTAACGTAACTACCCGCGGCCGTCTCGAATTTCTACGTCAGGCGGCCGTTTTGTATTTTTTGGGAAGAGCTTTCGAACGTCTACCCCGTGGTTCGTGTATCAACAACTCCGGCCCCTCCTTTTTTCGCTAAGCGCTGAGTCTGCGCACAACCTCGTCTTTCGCGCAACGCGAGCCGTCAATCCGTTCCTTCCATCGGCCCTTTTGGGGGGACACCAGTTTACCCATCCCTCCATCCAGCAAAAACTCTGGGGGCTGGAGTTCGACAATCCAGTGGGTCTGGCTGCCGGGATGGACAAAAATGCGCTACTAACCCACTTCTGGCCAAAGATCGGGTTTGGTTTTGTCGAGATCGGATCCGTGTCCGCCCTGTTGTCCAAAGGGAATCCGAAACCCCGCTCATTCAGGCTGGAAGCGGACGAGGCGATTATCAACCGAATGGGCCTAAACAACCACGGAGCAAAGAAAATCTCGGCGCGCCTGAAGCGACAGCTCCGAAAATCCACCGTCCCCGTCGGCATTAACCTGGCAAAGACGCATGATCCTCGCATCATGGGGACTTCTGCCGTGGAGGACTTCCGGGTGTGCTACAGTAAGCTGGCTCCTCACTGCTCGTACGTCACGCTGAATATCTCGTGCCCTAACACAGAGGAAGGCAAAACGTTTGAAGACCCTCAGGCCCTGTACGATCTCCTCTCGGCGATCCGGCGTCAACGCAAAGAGCAAAATCTGCTGGATACGCCTGTCCTGGTTAAGTTCTCTCCGCCAGAGGATAACCAGTTTGTTTACGACAGCCGTTTTGAAGAACTCGTTAGTGTTGCCACCTTGTTTAGGGTGGACGGCATTGTGGCAACCAACACGGCCTCCGACAGGAAAGGATTGACAGCATCAGATGACCAGATATCCGAGATTGGACAAGGAGGGATGTCGGGGAAACCACTTCGCAGACGATCAACAGCACTCATCGCCTACTTGTACGGCCAGACGGGTGGGCAAATCCCCATTATTGGCGTGGGTGGAGTGAGTTCTGCCGAATCAGCGTATGAAAAGATCCTGGCTGGAGCTTCATTGGTCCAGCTATATACCGCGTTGGTGTACCAGGGCCCTAAAATCGCTTCGACCATCAATCGTGGCCTTGTAGATTTACTCAACCGAGATGGCTTTTCCCACCTTTCTGAAGCGATTGGAAAACACGCTGTCGACCTGTCATCCTCACCATTGTAGACTCTCGTGCTCCAGCCTATTGGATAATCTCTGCATGGTGATTACACTAATGGAATCGTAGACAAATTGCTTAAATATGGGCGCTGTTGTTGATTTCAAGACTATTCCCGAGCTGTTTCACAATTTGGTTGAGCGAAGCCAGGGGAAGAACGAAACCGTCCTGCGGTACAAAGACAAGAAGTCCAAAAAATGGATTGATATCGGATTCGACGAGTTAGAGGATCAGGTACGATCTTTTGCGTCCTTCCTTTACGCGCGCGGAATAAGGAAAGGAGACCGCGTTGCTATCCTGTCTGAAAACCGTCCGGAATGGATGATCGCAGATCTGGCGACCCACGAAATTGGCGGT
Source organism: Rhodothermales bacterium (assembly GCA_965224105.1). Lineage (GTDB taxonomy): Bacteria > Bacteroidota > Rhodothermia > Rhodothermales > JABDKH01 > CBDCYH01. Next base: position 978,982 of record CBDCYH010000002.1, read on the forward strand.
GTAAACGTTTCGCTGTACACGTCATTACCGACGGCACAGGCCGCCTACATTATCCAGGACAGCGGGGCCAAACTGTTCATCGTTTCCAGCGGCATCCAGCTAAAAAAAGCTGTTGAGATGTTTGACGACTGCCCGGAAGTGAACCTGGTCGTCACCATGTCGGAAATGAGGAAAGAGTATCCCGACTATGTCGTTTCGTGGGATGATGCAATGGCGGAAGGAGCGGCCAAGGCTGACGAGTTGGCGGATAAGATTGGTGAGCTTCGAGCAGCAGTCGACGAGAACGATGTGTGCGTTCTTATTTATACGAGCGGCACAACTGGAAATCCAAAAGGCGTGATGCTTACGCACAAGAACTTCTGTTCGAACGCTAAGAGCGCGCTGGGTGTTGTACCGTTCGGACCGGGCGATCACCATTTATCCTTCCTGCCTCTCTGCCATTCGTTTGAACGCACGGCCGGTTACCTGGCAGTTCTTGCGGCGGGTGCAAAAATCAGTTTTGCCGAAAGTATCGACACGGTCAATAGAAACCTGCTGGAGGTAAAGCCGACCGTAATGATCTCCGTTCCACGCTTGTTCGAAAGGATCTACAACACGATTGCCAAGTCCGTTAAAGAAGGTCCGGCTGTTAAGCAGTTTCTGTTCGAATGGTCGGTAACCAGCGGACGCAAAGCTGCTCTCGCGCGTCGCAATGGTGGGCTGGAGCGCCATCCGGTTCTCCGGCTGCGATCTGCGATTGCGCACCGGTTGGTATTCGAGAAGCTGCACGAAAAACTTGGCGGCAACCTCCGCTTTGCAGTATCCGGAGGCGCAGCCCTTCCGAAGGACATCGGTGAGTTTTTCGAAGCCGCGGGAATTGTCATCATCGAAGGCTACGGCCTGACAGAAACGTCGCCTGTCCTCTCCGTGAGCCCAAACAACGCACCGATGTTCGGACGAGTAGGGCACATTATCCCCGGCGTTACCGTTGCGATCCAGCGGTTAAGCGATGGGTCAATCGTGGGAAGCCTGTCTGGCGAGGACTATCCGTCAAGTCTCACCACCGAGGAAGGCGAGATCGTTGCCAAGGGGCCGAACATCATGAAAGGCTACTGGAACGATGAAGAGTCCACACGCCAGGCCATTGATCCCGACGGATGGTACCACACGGGTGATGTCGGGAGATTTGTGGACGGGTACCTCCAGATCACAGATCGTATCAAGCATATGATCGTGTCCAAAGGGGGCAAGAATATTTATCCCGGCCCCATTGAAGACTCATTCAAGGTGCTCGCTGCCGTTGACCAGATAATGGTTGTTGGTGAGGGAAGAGAATACCTTACAGCGCTTGTGGTGCCCGACATGGAAGCGCTTGCTCAATTTGCTAAAGAGAAAGGGATTGCCCACGCTTCCGACGACGACCTCATCAAGTCCAATGAGGTTCAGGCCATGTTCAAAAAAACATTCCGCGACTACTCGAAGTCGGTTGCCGCTCACGAAAAAATCCGTGACTTTCGGGTCATTCTTGACCCGTTCAGTGTCGAGAACGGCCTGCTGACGCCGACGCTTAAACCCCGAAGAAGACAAATCAGCAATCACTATGAAGAACTGATCGACGGGATGTATGCAGGCATCGTGTGACGCTCGCGCATTGTCATGTAGTACCCTTTGGTTCCGGCGAGCCAATCGAACGGAAGATGTTTCCTAGTTTGTAATCGCAGCTTCATCTTTGTCAGTGCTCTCAAACATTATTCGGGCTGCGAACCCCCGTCCGCTGAGGACTATCCGATCGTTTCTCGCGGATCCCATTGGGACGCAAAAACGCGCGCTAGTCCAGCTACTCACAGCCGCATCCTCAACTGCCTGGGGAAAGCGCTATAGCTTTTCCGATTTGCTGCAATCGGATGATGTTGTCCGAGCGTATCGGGATGCGGTACCCATTCACACGTACGACGACATCAAGGAGTCTTGCTGGGAGATGCGACGTGGAGGGGCTGATGTGATGTGGCCCGGCAAGGTGCAAAACTTTGCAGCTTCCAGTGGCACCACCTCACAAGGTCGGATCATTCCCATCTCGCCAGAGGCGATAGACAATAACCGGCGATTTAGTGTTGGTGTTGGATTAAACTACCTCAGTCAAACGGGCAACAGCGATTTCCTCTTTGGAAAACTACTGATGCTTCCAGGATGGATCGAAGACGATGAATTCAGCCCGCGCACACGATTAGGGCAAATCAGCGGAATCCTCGCCGAGAATGCACCGTGGTACGTCAGGAAATATCAGAGAGCCATTCCTGATTCGCTCGCGACGATCCCCGACTGGGATGAGAAAATGGCGGTGATAACCGATCATGTCATCGGTCAGAATATTTCCATGGCGGCGTTTGCACCAAGTTGGGGGCAGGTTCTTTTTCGGATGGTCCTGGACAGGTACAATCAGCAACACGAACGGAAGGTTCGATACATTTCAGAAATCTGGCCTAACCTTCGCCTGGTTGTAACGGGAGGAGTGGCACTGGACAGCTACCGGGGGATCCTTGGTAATCTGATTGGCGACTCCGATGTCGACCTGCTCGAAACGTATGGAGCCTCCGAAGGCTTTATGGCGTTTCAGTATGACAGGGATCATCGCGACCTCACCTTGCATCTCGACTGCGGCGTTTACCACGAATATGTAAAGCTTGACGAGCTCAGAGATGAACAGCCTCGCAGGTACGCATTGGATGAGGTAGAGATCGGAGTGCGGTACGCGCCTATTATTACTTCTTCGAGCGGATTGTGGGCGTATGAACTTGGGGATGTTGTGATGTTCACCAGCCTGGATCCATTCCGGATTCGCGTTACCGGTAGAACGGTGGAGATGCTTGACAAGTATGGCGAAGCGGTGTTTGGTGATGAGGCGCACAAGGCACTGGGGCAAACTTGTAAGATGACAGATGCCCGCGTGCTTAATTATCATGTCACGCACGTCCTCACCGAAGGTGCAAAAATTCCTGCGCATCAATGGTTGATCGAGTTTGATCAGGAACCTGCAGACATGGCTCGATTCCGGCAGATGCTTGACACCAACCTTCGCCAGGCCGGGCACCACTATGATGATCGACGGGAGGGGCTTGCTTTCGAGAAACCCGAAATCGTTTCGTTGCCGCGCGGTACGTTTCAGCGGTGGCTCATTCAGTCCGGCAAGCGTGTTACCGCACAGACCAAGATCCCACGGATGCACGAGGAGAGGGTAATTGCGGATGCGGTGTTGGCTTTGGTGGAGTGAGGGTGGCTGCGGGACGACCGCGTGATAAGTCGCACGAAGCCGAGCTCTACATCACGTCGCTTGCGGGCGGTTACTGGCGCGTGGCAGTCTCCCAAAGAAACCTCGTCATTGCGAGCGGCTGTCGCCGCGTGGCAATCTCCCCAATGATGAGCACTTGTCGTTGGAGATCGCCGCGTCCGCGCTGCGGGATTCCTCGTAATGAATGCCTCAGCGGTGAGCGCCGCCTCCCACCTGTCATCCTGGCCCCCGATCCGGGATCCATGGAACGGTAACGGCCACCACAAACTGTACGGATCCCGGATCACGTCCGGGATGACTGATTGGGTGGTGGGATGGCAATTCGGGGCAAACGAATAGCGCGGCGGTGACATGGGCCGTGCCCCTAGATGGAGATCCTCACGTCGCCCTTCGGGTCTCCTCAGGATGACGAGGTTTACTGGACCCCGAGCCAGGATCCATAGAACGGTGACGACCAGCACAAACTGTAGGAATCCAGTGCCCGTAGATGGAGATCGCCGCGTCGCCCTCCGGGCTCGTCGCGATGACGAGTTGGGCATAGAGCACTAACCGACCTTTGACTACCATCGCAATTACTCATATCCTCAAAAAAGAGGAACACCATGCGCGATATAAAACAAACACTGTTCTCCCCGATACTCCTGGGGCTCCTGATCCTGCTGACCGGTTGTGCCGAGAAGGCAATGCCGGAAAAGACAACGACCAACGACAATCCAGCCTTGACAGAAACTCCGCGAGAAGACACATCAGCAACCAAAGTAGTTGAACCAATGCCTCCTGAGGTGAAGCAACCGTTTCGTATAGTGCCGCTTGAACCGATTGAAACCATTCGCGCGCGGGCGGAGAACGCGAGCCCCCCGACGGAGGAAGGCAAATTCCGGGACGCCGATCTGGTTGAGATCACCGACCTGGAGCCGACGATTAAACTGGACATCCGCTACGCGTCGGAAAACAATTTCATGGGGTCGCAAATGTACCAGCAGGCCCGTGCTTTCCTTCAGCTCCCCGCCGCAGAAGCACTCGTTGCCGCGCACCGAGAACTTGAATCGCACGGGTTCGGAATTCTCGTTTACGATGGCTACCGCCCCTGGACAATTACCAAAATGTTTTGGGATGCCACTCCGAAGCACCAGCGCGATTTTGTAGCGAACCCCGCGGATGGGTCCCGTCACAACCGCGGGTGCGCGGTCGACATCGGATTGTATGACCTTCGAACAGGCGCTCCCGTTGAGATGCCGAGTGACTACGACGAATTTACCGAGCGCGCCTACGTCAGCTATGCAAACGCCTCAGCCACCGCAAAAAACAACAGATCGTTACTGATACGCGTGATGGAGTCGCACGGCTTCAGCGTTTACTCGAAGGAGTGGTGGCATTTCGACTATGTCGACTGGCGGGAGTACCCGATCATCAACATCCCCTTCGAGGATTTGTAGTCGCGTATGGAGCTCGCCCGCCCACTGGTATTCTTCGATATTGAAGCGACGGGTCTCGATATACAGGCTGATCGTATCATCGAGATAGCCTGCGTGCGGCTGCTTCCCGACGGACAAAGGCGAACATTCGAGAGCCTCGTTAATCCCAGCCGCCCAATCCCCGAAATAGTGACAGAGCTTACTGGCATCTCGGATGAAGACGTCGAGGATCAACCAGGATTTTCAGAAATCGCTATGTCGCTCACGATGCTGCTTGAGGATGCAGACCTCGCCGGATACAACGCGCTCGGCTTTGACGTACCCATGCTGTTCGAAGAGTTTGCCCGCGTCGGCCGTCCGTTGCCGGGACCGGAGGACCAGGTGGTAATCGACGCTCTGGACATCCTGCGAAAGAACGAAGTCAGGACGCTCGAATGGACACACAACTATTACTTCGGCTCAGGACTTCCCGATGCGCACCGTGCACTGGCAGACGTGATTGCAACGGCAAACATTTTGGAAGAGCAAGCAAAACGGTATGCACTCGAGGGGAGTGTGAAAGACATCGTAACCGAGATGAGACATCCGTATCTGGATAGCCGCAGGCGCTTGAAAGAAGAGGATGGTAACGTGGTAATTTGCTTTGGTAAACACTCGGGCAAAACCATTGACGAATTGCTCAAGGAAGATGCGTCCTACATCGATTGGATGAGAGAAAATCTTGGCCCAGAAATGAGTTACCACCTGAAGCGAATCATGGAATCCTGAGCAGGAACATCCTCAGCGAATCCTGATACCAGAAACATCTGCTGCACTTTCGCAACTCATCCTAAACGCAGCCTGCATGTCGATGGAAAATGCTCGCTTCTCTATCGCTCTTCGTCTAGCCGTGGGTGCAGTCTTCGGGCTATGCATGGTGATGACCACCGGTGAAGCACCTGCACAAGCCTGGACGCAATCACCCGGCACTGCATACGTGAAGGTTAGCTACGGCGCCTCCACTGCATCGGATCAGTTTAGCTTCGACGGATCCCGAAAACCGTACGCCGACAATGTATCAGAAAATGCCTTTTTTGATAGGAGTTTTTTTCTTTACAGTTCTGTCGGATTACTGAAAGGCACGACACTGGTAATCAGTGTACCATACAAACGGCTAATCATCCGCGATTCTGCCTTTCGATACCGCACCTTTGGTGTGGGTTCGGCGATCATCGGCGTTAGGCACGATGTAGGAAACTACCTGGGCATGACGAACAGCCCTAACGCTATGTCTGTCACCACCTCAGCGAGTTTACCGCTGGGTTACACGCGCAACTATACACCCAGCACAGGAGCCGGGCAAATCGATTTGTCGGCCGAAATCGCTGTTGGTCGATCGCTCTACCCGCTTCCGATGTACGCCCAGGCAAGCGCTGGCTACAGATACCGCTCAGACTGGTACCAGCTGTCAACCGCAACCGCCTGCCAGGAAGGTGTGGATATTAACTGCATCGCAGATCGCAAGCCGGACTTCAATGATGAGCTCACGTACAGTGCTGAGGTTGGAGCGAGCTTCTCCAATCGCGTATTGGTCCAGGCTCTGGCGAATGGTGTATGGTCAACACGCGCGCCCGTTACCGGATTCAGTGTAACCAACCCATTACCAACGCGGCAACGATACGTTAAGGTGGGCGGAGGTGTTACCGTGAGAACCGTGGACAAGTTATCAGTCGGAGCACAAGTGTTTTACACTCCGGCGGGAAAAAACTCTATCCAGTCGATCGACATTTTCCTGGGCCTAGACTACACGTTTTCAAAGTAGCATGACGACGAAAACAAACAGACGCGATTTTGTGAGGCAGGCTGCGGTCACGATTGCGGGAGTCAGCATCATTCCTCTTGCTGGATGCGAAAGCAACCTCGTCGAACCAATCACCGTTGGGCGCGATCTCCCCTTCATTACTCCGCTCAATAACTTTTTCGAGAAAGTCGGAGCAGAGGTCTCGATTCCCAACTGGCAACAACCACAACTTTCCAAAGCAGACTGGGCGTTGACGTTGGATGGTTTATCAGGTGCACCGGTGGTTATTCGTTACAACGAACTCGTCGCTGCTGCAAGTGCGGGCAAAGAAGTCTCGGTGCTTAAAACTATCCGCTGCGTTATTGATTCGAACGAGGTTGGAGGACTCATCGGAACCGCGATCTGGACCGGGATCCCGTTAACCGAGTTTGTAAACGCGGCAGATTTTGCATCATCAGTAGAGCGCTTGCACATATTCGGATATGACGGATTCTCCAATAACATAACGATAGGCAGACTGTCCGGCGACGAAGCAAATCAGTTGCTTCCTCCATTGTTGATCACCCACATGAACGGAGTGGAGTTACCCGCAAAACATGGCGGACCTGTTCGTTTGTTACTGAATGAGTCATTCGGCTACAAGAACGTTAAGTGGATCCGACGTATTGAAGGCTCAGCCAGCGACGCTCCGTTTGGAACGTATCAGGATGCTGGCTTTGTTGATGATGGAGTCATCAGGCCGGTGAGCAGAATAACCGACCCGCTCACTAACACCCGTGTACCCTCGGGGGCGTTGCGACTTACCGGGTTCGCGGTGAGTGGTGCGGCCGCAATTTCTTCCGTCGAGGTGCAGGTTGATGGGGGCGCATGGCAAGCCACCAGACAGTTTTCGTTGCAGGAAATTATGGGCGCCGAGCCAGCCGTTGGTACAGCCAGCCAGGTTGTTAACGGTTTGTCTTATCCATTTAGGGCGGTGTGGACCAAGTGGGACCTTGGCCTCAACCTTTCGAGGGGCACGCACTCCATCCGAATCCGTGCATCGGATGCACTCGGCCAGACGCAACCCGAATCTGATGTGGATATTGCAGATGGCATTAACGCAATACCACAAATAACCGTGGAGGCAGTCTAATGGTGCAGCCTTCTCTAAAGTTGTTGGCCGTAGTCGTTGCGCTCCCGGTTCTGTTGTTATCGGCGTGCGAGTTTCTGGATCCCAATCCGGGGCCGACTGCTGTGGACGGGACGGGCGGCGGCAAGTCTAACCCGATTGATGACAACTTCGGCGCGCCAACCGCAGAGAAGGGGAAGGTTTTGTACGACTCTAATTGTGCTCGCTGCCACGGAGCAGACGCGGGTGGGACCAACCTCTACCGCGCTCCCATATGGGGTAGCGTAAACTTCTTCGATCTCGTCCGAACGGGGCGCCGGGCGATGCCAGCGTTTCCGGATCTGGATCCACCTCGGGTGCAGGCAATTGAACTGTACCTGGCGACTCTCCGCCCAACGCCCAGCACGGCCGAATCCGGAGCGCGCTTGTTCGAGCTTTATTGTGAATCGTGCCACGGCGCCGAGGGTGGCGGCGGACCCGAGTTTCCAGGGTCAATCCAGGGCTTTTCCGGCATAGAACCGATTATCCGAAACGGTCGTGGCGACATGCCCGGGTTTGGTCCCGGCCAGTTGTCTGATGCGAATATTGACAGCTTGCAGCAGTACCTCAGCGGCCTTCTCGACCTTTCGTCACTAAGCGGCCAGCAGTATTACGAGGTCCGGTGTGCTGGTTGCCATGGATTTGATGCGGCAGGTACAAACAAGGCTTATCAGGTGCAACGACCCGTTGATGGCTATGCCCGATATGTGATTCGGAATGGCCGGCCCGGTGTCACTTTCCCGAACCAGATGCCCGAGTTCGCTGTTTCTGTTTTGTCCGAGGGCCAGCTAACAGAACTGCTTGCATACCTTAATCTTTTTCCCGAACCGACCGACGGCGAGGGTTTGTACAAGGTCTATTGTGCAAACTGTCACGGATCCGATGGACAAGGAGGTATTGTCGGATCCAACATTTGGGAAAGCCGCGACGAGTTTGACAAATTCCAGGAAAGGGTCCGGGATGGCGAAGGGGGAAACAACTACGCCAACCGAGCTGGCTACATGCCGCGTTGGACAGCGGGCGAAATCAGCGACGATGAGATTCGGCTCATCATGGCGTACCTGCAAACGATCTCCGGCTAATTTCAGGGAACGCAGTTGCGCTAAGAGCCTGAATCCGAGTGCCGCTTAGCGATATGTTTTGTGGAAGAGCTCCGTAACTTCTTGCGCCGTAAGAGTCCCTTCGTAAATCCTTAAGTCGTCAATGCTTCCCTGGAACCTGCCAGATCCACGTTTGGCTTTCGGGACGTCGCCAATTATCGACCGGACGGAACTGGAATTGGGAGGGGTGCGCATCGTCGTTGACCCAACCAAAGTGCCGTTTAAAAACAATTGGGACTCCCTCTCTCCAAGGACTACCGTCACCATGTACCAAACCCCGGGGCGGATCGATTTCTGCAACCAGATCTTTTCGGTCTGATTAGCTGCGGTGTTAGTAAAAACTCCAAGTGTGAACGGAGCCGACCTGCCCTCAAGGAAAATCGCATAGTCAATCAGTTCGGAAGCGCGATCTGCAAACAGACCCGTAGCTCTAACTACTAGTCCTTCCCTATCTGGAGAGCCGGGTGCATTCTCAATCCCGTTGTTCTCCTTGACAAACCAAAAACTAATCGTCTTTGTTAGTTCAAGGTACCGCTCTGTAGATCCGAATGACCCAACGGTGTTCGCACCATCGAAATAGACTGATTTCCCGCCCGCCGCTTGCGAGAACCTGGCATTTTCCAGAATTAACGGATCATGAAATCCGGATTCATCAGTTACGTGACAGCTAGTGGGACTTGACCATTCACAATTGTCAAACGTCCAGTGTCCGATAAGCAAAGGAGGCGCCTCGTTAGATTGGGCCCGGCATAACCCCGCTCCCATTCCCCAGAGAATCACGGTAAGGCAGCCAGCAAGACGGAGATTCATGGTAAGAAGGCAGTTTCCTTACAGATATATCGGTGTCCAGTTTAAATCTGTAAGTGCACCGCTGCTACAAGCGCCTCGTCAAACCTCCAGCTCTACGGCTCTACGCCCCTACGTACCAATCCTCCCATTTGGAGAAGCCGACGTGCCTGCGCTGGTAACCATGTCTCATGAGTAAGTTGAAGACCAATTCGCGCCGACGTGAAAAATTGTGCTCGCACGTGATTACCCGAAACCGGTGCTTGCTGAAATCGAAACTCTTCAGGATCTCGTACTCGCTCCCCTCTGTGTCGATCGAGAGATAATCGATCACCTCGGGCGCGTGATATTTTGAGAGAAGGTCATTCAGCGATATGGTTTTTACCTGATAAGAGTTCTGGCCGCCATGTGCCTGCTCAGCGCTGGCAGAGTCAGCGAATCCGTCAATACCGGAAAACTCTCGCGATTCGTGTTCGACAAAGGTTAGTTCTGATGAGGAGTCCTTCCAAACGCAATTTGTCTCGATCACGCACTCCCTGTTTCGGTGGAGATCATCGTGCCAACCTCTTGCTGGCTCAGCGAGTATACCAGACCAGTTAAAATGCTTTTCCAGTAGAAAGGTATTGCTGAGCTCCACTCCATCGGTTGCACCAAACTCCACGAAAAAACCTTCGCGCTTGAAGTTCAGCTCGTTAAGGACGAACAAGTCTTGCCGCAATTGAGAAGTCGAGCGATCAACGAGGGACATAAGGCGTACGCGCCGCTCCTCCGGCAATGACAGAAAGGCGTTAACGTCATTCTCGTACTCGCGAAGACTTTCAAGTCGACTGTATCTTGCCAATCCGATATCAAAACGTTTCGCCAGGTTTTTTGCCAAACGAATCAGTCCGTGCTTCATTCTCGCATATTTTCTTCGTGCTGCTACCTATACTTCAAAACATAGTGTCCAAAATTACCATCCCCAAACGTCTACCTGGTACCGACGCGATTGTCGGGATCAACTAACCGAGAGAACAATGCCGAAGCAAAAGTATCTGTGCATTCAGCGCAGCCAACCAAGAGTCTCATCAGAAAAACCTTCTCCAGCACAAATGGAAGAGATGTACGCGAAGTTTAACGCTTGGCGGGACAAGTTCGCCGACAACATCATCGACATGGGCGGTAAACTCGAAGGAGGCGGCCGCGTAGTTACTTCAGAGGGCGCGATCGATGGACCCTTTGTAGAAGTCAAGGAGATAGTGGGTGGATTTATGATTATCGAGGCGGATAGTATGGAGGATGCTGAGGAGGTTGTGAGGGAAAGTCCGGGTGTGGTGATGCCAGGATCGAGTGTGGAAATCAGGGCGATCAGTTCTCCTTGAGCCGGGACAGGGAATACCTGTTCCGCCACCAGTACAGTAGGCTAGTGGCCGTACTTACGGGCAAGTTTGGCGTGCAGCACCTCGAGCTTGTGGAGGATGCCGTCCAGTCTGCAATGTTATCAGCACTGGAACACTGGACGGGCGGCATTCCTGAAAATCCGGCCGGGTGGCTATATACGGTCGCACGCAACAACGCACTGGATGAGATTCGAAAACAGCATGGCCGGGAGGCGATCCTCGGCCAGTTAGCGCAAAACCTTTCGGAGACAAGCGTTCCGTTATTCGAGTCCCATTCGGCCGGTGAGGTGGCGGATGATTTACTGCGGATGATGTTTGTTTGCAGCGATCGTGAGCTACCCATGGAGTCACAGATTGTGCTGGCTCTTAAGGTGCTCTGTGGCTTTGGAGTGCCGGAAATCGCAAACCACCTGTTTGCGACCGAGGCAAGTATTTACAAACGCCTTAGTCGTGCCCGGGCAACGCTCCGTGAAAATCAGATTCGTATTGATGAGCAGACCATTGCGAAACTGATTCCCCGGGTGTCGTCCGTGCACAAGATTCTGTACGTGCTCTTCACCGAAGGGCATTTGTCTTCGGTGGAAGAAGTGGCGATCAGACGGGACCTCTGCGAAGAAGCCATCCGGCTCTGTACCTTGTTGTCCGAGCATCCGGTGGGCGACATTCCCGAAACGTATGCTCTACTGGCACTGATGCATTTTCATGTTGCTCGATTTGACGGCCGGCAAGACGAGTTTGGCGGTTTGCTCTTGCTCGAGGAACAGAATCGGGATGCCTGGGATCAGGAGAGTATCGCGATCGGGATGCGATACCTTGCGAAATCTGCTGCAGGAAAAAGGTTCACTCGCTTTCACGCGGAGGCCGGAATCGCTGCGGAACATTGTCGTGCATCATCATTCGATGAGACCCGCTGGGACAAAATCGCGGACTGTTACGAGATTCTTGAAACGGAATCGCCGTCACCCATCCACCGGTTGAACCACGCCATTGCCCTCGCCGAAATCGGGGGTGGTGCGGCCGGATTGAAACTCCTCGACGGACACGAACCGCCATCCTGGCTGGCGGGGTCGTACCTCTGGGCGTTAACACTGGCAGATCTCCATCGGCGGGCGGGAAATGAGGCGTTAGCAGAAAAATATCGCCTTTCCGCAATCGACCTTGCGCCAACAGAAGCGGTTCGTACCACGATAATACGACGTCTCACATCCACGCCGGAACAAAACTGATCGCGTTTGTACCTTTACTGTCGCTTGAAAATCTAATCCCCGATCGCATGTCCCCCGAAGAGAAAATGTTGTCACGGATTCGAGACGAGCTTGCCCACATCGAGGATGTCGAAGAAAAGAGAATGTTTGGTAGCCATGCGTTTATGGTGCGCGGAAAGATGTGCGTTACCGGGCGGGCGGAGAGAATCATGTGTCGCGTGGGCCCTGCGTATCACGAGAAGGCAATAAAGCGCAAGGGCTGCAGAACGGTAGTTATGAAAGGTCGCGAGTATCGTGGCTACGTCTATATTGACGCGGATGCTGTGAAGACGAGAAAGGCGCTTCGATCGTGGATCGACAAAGCACTGGAGTTTAATGAAAGCATCACCTGATCTCGGACACCAGTTTGTGTTCGTCGGAAAAAAGTAGAATGGCAATTTCGTATCACACGCTTGGTTCTCATAACAAGAATCTCCTTGCAAACGTCGCGGCAGACGTGTTTGATCATCCGGTTCGTCCGGACAGCTTGGACGCTTTTGTTGCTGATGAGAGGCATGTGATGGTTCTGGCTGTTGATGATGGACTTGTTGTCGGAATGGCATCAGCCGTCGAATACTTTCATCCTGACAAAGAACCCGAGCTGTTTATCAACGAAGTAGGAGTGGCTCCGACGCACAGGCGACAGGGCATCTGCAGAAATCTTATGGACTCACTCATCCGGATCGCGAAGGACCGCGGATGTGTTTACGCATGGGTCGGTACGGAGACGGACAATGTCGCGGCTCGGGCATGCTATCGGTCCGTCCCCGGAGGCAACCCGCCCCAGGATTTTGTCTTTTTTGAGTGGGAGTTTCGGGAGTAAAGACTGATTCTCGTCAATGCCCCGCGTGCCAGTCCTGCCCCCGAGCCGGATCCATGCAACGGCGAAAGAAACCTGTCATTGCGAGCGGCTACCGCCGCGTGGCAAACTCCCAATGATGAGCTCTGAAGATGGAGATCGGCGCGTACGGGACTCCTCAGGATGACGAGGTTTATTTGCCCCCGAGCTGGAATCCATAGGGCGGTGACAGTCAGCACAAACTGTATGGATCCTGGATCAAGTCCAGGATGACACCGTGGTGGTTCCGATGACAGTATCTGGTTAAACGAATACCTCAGCGGTGAACGCCACCTCCCGCGTGTCTTCCCGGCCCCCGAGCCGTGATCCGTAGGGCGGTGACAAAACCTCGTCAGTGCGAGCGGCTACCGCCGCGTGGCAATCTCCCAAAGAAACCTCGTCATTGCGAGCGGCTACCGCCGCGTGGCAATCTCCCAATGCCGAGCACTGTAGATGGAGATCGCCGCGTCGCCCTGCTGGGCTCCTCAGGATGACGAGGTTTATTGGCCCCCGACCTGCAATCCATAGAACGGTGCAAAGCCGCAACAAGAATTCGCTGATCCCTCATCCCTTCCCGAGCATGTGGGACAATGCCTGTGCAAGTTCAGGATAACGGAACGGATAGTTTAGCGAATTCAATTTACCCGGTACCACTGCCAGGTCAGCGAGGAGCGTTTCCTCCGCAAACTCGGCTCCGAATCCGATCTTTAACGCGGCGGCTGGTACGGTTGCGACTGTTGGCCGTCTAAGCGCGCGGCCAAGCTCCTTTGTGAAGTCAGCATTGCTCACTGGCCTCGGCGACACGGTGTTGATGGCGCCATCATATCGATCATCACAAATGGCACGGTGGATGATGTCGACGACATCGTCAAGCGCTATCCAGGACATCATCTGTTTGCCCGATCCTATCCGCCCGCCCAGTCCTGCCCGGAACGCGGGCAACATCTTTGCCAGCGCGCCTCCCGCAGGACTAAGGACAACACCAAGGCGTAAACCGACTACACGAATCCCCGCATCCGAGGCCCACCGGGTTTCGCCCTCCCACACCTTTGTCACATCAGACAAAAAACTCGAACCGGCTGGTGCTGATTCGTCCAGCTCATCGCCCGTTCCCGCCTGGTAATAATTGGCACCTGATGCGCTCACGAGGACAGCGGGTTTCTGGTCCCGTGCCGCGAGGGTTTGACAAACCAAACGCGTTCCAAGCCGGCGGCTTTCCAGGATTCGTTTTTTCCGATCTGCCGTCCAACGTCCCCCAGCCACGTTTTCACCAGCCAGGTGCACCACCGCGTGAACAGTAACGTCCGCGGGCAACTCCAACACCTGTGCCCCAATATCCCAGAGGATATCATCCTTCCGCGTCGGATTTCGCGTCACCCGAAGTATCCTGAAACCCCGCATCTGCAAGTAAGCCTCCAATGCCCGGCCGACCAAACCCGTCGCACCTGTAACCAGCACGGTCTGTCCTTCCACCGGCGTGGCCGGTTCGGTATGCATCCGCTCAAGATCCATCTTATTAAGTACGTGTCGATACACAAATGTACGTTCCAACTTTCGACGCACAAAACCGCCTCCCACCAGCCTGCCGAGAAAGCCCAGAGGTAACTTGTAATCTATCTGGTCTACTAGTTCACACCTGCCATCGCCCAGGTTGTTGAAAATGTGATTGTGCGTCCAATCGGCAAAAGGTCCTTCCAGTTGCCGGTCGGAGAAACCATGGCCACGCCTACAGTCGAAGTGCTCAACCGTCCACCGAGTCCAGGCAGGACCAGCCTTGACGCGCAATTTCACTAGCGCGCCGTTCTCGATTGCCGGGGGTTCCTGTACAACCTCGACACGGTCCCACGGAGGACTGAGCCTGCGCAACGCCCCAGGCGAATGGTGCCACTGATCGAGCGAATCGGATGTCACCCCAATTATAGTCCTGTTTTCGAGACTAGGCATTCTCGTTTGTTATCCCACCGAATATAGCGGCAGAGTATGATAGCTTGTTGAACGATATATTCCGCGCACACCTGATACGTACAAGCATGAACCGGATTCTCACCTGTTGCTGCCTGCTTCTACTGCTGAGCGCTTGCGACAAGCCACCGATCGACAACCCTACCCCGATAACTAACAACGAGGTGCAGCCTTGGGACCAGTGGGCGGAAAAAAATCCAACCTGGGTTGAGCCGTTCGAGCCTTTTCGGGTGCTCGGGAATATATACTACGTCGGTACAAAAGGAATCGCTGCTTATCTGATTACCACATCAGACGGACACATTGTATTGGACGGAGGATTACCGCAAAACGCTCCGCAAATTGCTGAGAGCATTGCAGATCTCGGATTTCATCTTGAAGATGTTAAAATCCTCCTCAACTCGCACGCACACTTTGATCATTCCGGAGGACTGGCCGAGTTGAAACGTCGATCGGGTGCTCAGCTCCTTGCCAGTGCCGGTGATCGGGCAGCGCTTGAGGGTGGCTTTACGCTCGGCGACGAAGATGATATCGACATGTCGGCCCCGCCTGTCCCTGTAGATAAAATTGTTGAAGACGGCGAAGTCGTCACACTCGGCGATGTCGCAATCACAGCGCGCCTAACGCCTGGACATACACGTGGATGTACATCATGGGAGATGACAACGACTGTTGATGGCACTGACTACGCTGTGCTCTTCTTTGGAGGTGCTACCGTTGCAGGCAATCGATTGCATCCGCCGCAATATGACGGAATCGTGCAAGACTTCAGAGAGACGTTTGCCATGACAAGCTCGTGGGGGCCGGATGTGTTTCTCTCAAACCATCCGTTCTTTTTCGAGATGGAGGAGAAGCGAGCGAGGCAGAAAGCCGGAGACAACCTCGCGTTTGTCGACACCGACGGATTTCCCGTCCTGATCGAACAGTTCTCCAAGGCGTTTGAGGAGAAATTGGAAGAGGCACTAGCCAAGTAGCTGCATCAGGCCGGACGCGATGCCATCCGTACCAGCCAATCGACTATGGCATCATGCCGAACTTGGTCAAGTGCGTGCTCGCCTTCCACTCGTAATTCATCCACAGATGATGAGTTCACGCGTCGGACAACGGCGTCCGCATCGGCTGCGTACCGATCATTTGTCCCTGACACGACAAAAACAGGCCGGGGAACGATCGCCTTAATAAGATCATCAATCTCGATAATCTCGGTGAGCCCCGGAATCGCTTCCATGAGGTTAATTCCAGTGCCGCGCTCCTGCCGTTTCCGGAGGGTAACAACGGCCCCGCTGGTAGCCACAAATTGACACCGTTTGTCTAGAGCGCCGAGGTACATGGCTGTGGTGCCCCCGTACGAATGCCCAAAGACGCCAACGCGGCGGGGGTCGATGTTTTTCTGCGCAAGCAACACAGACAAGGCTCTTTGCGCATCATCCATGTTTTTACTCATAAGCAACTGGCCGTTGATCAGGCGGTACGCCATGCCGTTGTAGTGCTGGAGCCAGTCGTTCTCTTCTGGTTTTACGCCACGTGCATTGGCTCGTCGATCTTCGAAGGTGATAGCATCAGGCGCCAGGACGGCAACGCCCCGGGAAGCGAGGGCAGGTCCGAAGGCCTGGAGCGGGTCCCCCACATCACCCGCCACCTCACTCTTGCCAATGTGGAATTGGCTGTTGTGTTGATGAAAAACAACAACACCGCCAACTATCTCCTCACTGAGTGGCGTAAAAAGAAAGGCACCAATCTCGTCACCTTCATTACCGGGGTAAGTGAGAAGCTGTCGGGAATAGTTCGGTCCGTCAACACTTCCCGCCTGTTGAAACCCAACGGCGACGGGATCGGTCAGCCCCAGTTTTCTTCTTAGTAGCTCGATTGGTTTGCGCATATCCCGTAAACGACAATCCGAGCTACAAGTTACCAGTTTGCGACAAACTCGAGCGCCTAATTCGCCGCGACGTAAGTCACGAATCGGAACCCATCGCGCTCATCCGATTCCCGTACAACATACGTGTTACCAACAAGGTGTTCGTACTCCGGGAAATACGTGTCTCCCTCATAGGCTCCGTCCACAAGGGTAAGTTCCATCCTGTCGGACTTGTCAACAAATTGATTATAGAGACTCGCCCCTCCTCCTATAAACACAG
The DNA here is from genome assembly GCA_965224105.1 of Rhodothermales bacterium. Lineage (GTDB taxonomy): Bacteria > Bacteroidota > Rhodothermia > Rhodothermales > JABDKH01 > CBDCYH01. The sequence goes on from CBDCYH010000002.1 coordinate 996,036, forward strand.
TTGTTTCGTTTTCCGTGGCGACAAGAGCTTCGCTAACGGATGAATAGAATTCAACATCGGGTGGTAGTTGCGAAGCTGCGGGCTGGGAGGATACCACAATGTTGCGTCGACCTTTCAGCGGTCCGCCAAACTGATGCAACAGCGATTCGTATGTACGCCGTCCCATAATAATCGCGTGTCCAAGCGTAAACGCCTTGAATCTTTTTAGGTCCGCCGGGATGTGCCAGGGCAAATCCTGTTTGATCCCAATTACCCTGTTCTCTGCGGCTACAGCCGCGATGATCACCAGCTCGGGAGCTCGCCTCACAGAGAGTCGTCTGACAATCTGTTCGTCGTCCATATCCTAAACTGCAACGACCGCGCGAATTCGCGGGTGATGCTCGTAGCCGACAATTTCAAAGTCCTCGTAGCGATAGTCGTCTATACTATTGGGTTTCCTCAAGATGTTGAGCTTCGGCAATGGTTTCGGTTCGCGCGAAAGCTGGAGCTGCACCTGATCCAGATGATTCGCGTAGATATGACAGTCACCACCGGTCCAAATAAACTCGCCCACACCGAGATCTGCCTGCTGGGCCATCATGTGCACGAGAAACGAATAGGATGCGATGTTAAATGGAACTCCAAGAAAACTGTCGGCCGATCTTTGATAGAGTTGACAGGAAAGTTTTCCGTTGGCAACGTAGAACTGAAACATCATGTGACAGGGAGGCAGGGCCATGTCCGGAATCTCATCCACTTTCCAGGAGCTAACAATTATCCGTCGGGAATCGGGGTTGGTTCTCAGTTTGTCCAACGCAACGGCAATTTGGTCTATGACGGAGCCGTCTGCACCGGCCCAGCTCCTCCATTGTTTGCCGTAAACCGGGCCTAGACTTCCGTCTTCCCGAGCCCACTCGTCCCATATGCTTACACCGTTCTCCTGCAGATAGCGCACGTTAGTATCACCCTTAAGAAACCACAACAGTTCATGGAGGATACTTTTTGTGTGGATCTTTTTTGTCGTCACAAGAGGAAATCCATCTGCAAGATCGAAGCGCATTTGATATCCAAAAACACTGTACGCTCCGGTACCCGTTCGATCCTCTTTGTAGGCACCGTTGTCAAGAATGTGTTTCAGATAATCGAGATAGGCTTGCATGGGTACACTTGGCGGCTTTCGGTTGGCACGTATCGATGGCGGGAGAATGCCTGCACGGAACGGTCGTACGTGTGGTTCGTTCTCCAGTCCAATGTAAGAAAGCAGAAGAAATTTCGTACGCGTGGATCCAAATTTACATCAGAAGCAGGGCATCCATCACCTGCAAAGAGTCCTCAATTATGCGCCGTTCGTCGTCGAGGACAAGTTGGCGACGGTGTATCTCACACACGAGGATTGGATGGTCGTGGCGGACACACTGTTCAACATGGACACGCCAAAAGAAATGCTGCCCGAATCAATCCAGAAATTTGCGTTGGTAAAGGAGGACTCGGTTATCGAGCTCGAGACACCCGACCACGTAATTGAGATCGAGATGATGTAGCCTAGTTCACTGCTCCGCGCAGATTGAACTGGGGAATGGCGACCCGGAAACGCTCTCCGCCTTCGCGCTCCATCAGGTACGTCCCTTCCATGCTTCCATGGAACGTCTCTATCACGCAAAAACTATTGTACTGATGATCCTCGCCCGGACGGATAATTGGTTGCTTGCCGATTACACCTTCGCCCTCCACCTCCTGGAGGCTGCCGTTGGAGTCGCGAATAAACCAGTGGCGTCTCAGCAGCTGGACATCTTCATACCCCGTATTCTCGATTCGAACGAAGTAAGCAAAAACAAATCTACCCTCTACCATATCCGACTTGTCGTCCAGATAAAGGGGCCGAACCGTTACTTTAATGCTTTCTGTTGTCGCGATATACGCTACCATGGTGGTCCTAACTCAGATTGGGCTTATTCAAGTCTAAGATTGATCTCCATCGATATCAATGGGTGTATTTATAAAACGATCCAAACGTAGAAATTATTGGTCTAACCGAAATTCCTTCTACAGGTTGCTTTTCAATAGTTTACTCCCTTCATTGGCGCCAGCAATTTTCCAACCAAAATAGGCCGATCCCGCGATTCAGAGCGCATGGAAGTAACGAAACCCAAATCCGTTGAGACCCTGCCTGAGGCCACGATCCTGTTTGCGGGTGATTCGGGGGATGGAATGCAATTGACGGGGACGCAATTTACTCTCGCGTCGGCGTACGCGAGGAATGACCTGGCGACCCTTCCGGACTTCCCTGCTGAAATAAGGGCTCCGGCAGGTACCACCTACGGGGTTAGCGGTTTCCAACTCCACTTTGGATCAGTAAACATAAAGACACCGGGAGATCGAGTGGACCTGTTGGTGGCGATGAATCCAGCCGCCCTCAAAGTGAATCTCGCCAGGGTAAGGAAACACGGGACGATTATCGTTAATGAGGATGCCTTTGAGAAGAGGAATCTTGACCTGGCCAAGCTGAAAACGAATCCGTTGGAGGATGGATCTCTCGAAGGGTTCCGCGTCGTGCGTGTTAAGCTCACCGAGATGACGCGTGAGGCTCTGAAAGATTCTGGACTCGGACAGAAGGATATCGATCGATCCAAAAACATGTTTGCGCTGGGACTGGCGTTGTGGCTTTACTCCCGGCCCATTGAACCAGCTCGCGATTGGCTGAAGAAAAAATTTGCCAAAAAGGAGACGGTTCTAAACGCCAACCTCCACGTTTTGAACAAAGGTTATCATTTTGGTGAGACTACCGAGCAGTTCATCGTGCGCTATGATGTTCGCCCGGCAAAACTTCCACCTGGCCGGTACCGTGCAATCCTCGGCGTCCAGGCCTTGGCACTTGGTCTCATCGCGGCAAGCCAGAAAAGCGGTATACCTATTTACTACGGCTCTTACCCCATCACGCCGGCATCCGATCTGCTCCACGAGCTAAGCAAACACAAAAATTTTGGGGTGATGACGTTTCAGGCAGAGGATGAGATTGCTGCCGTCTCAGCAGCCATAGGCGCAAGCTTTGGAGGATGTCTGGGGATTACCGGCACAAGCGGCCCCGGACTGGCTTTGAAAGGTGAGGCCATTGGACTAGCAACCATGATCGAACTCCCGCTAGTGATCGTGGACATGCAGCGTGGAGGTCCATCGACAGGCCTGCCAACAAAAACGGAGCAAAGTGACCTGATGATGGCATACTATGGTCGCAATGGTGAAGCACCAATTCCTATTGTTGCTGCAAACGGACCGGGTGATTGTTTCAGAGCTGCATACGAGGCAAGCCGGATCGCGATCAAATACATGACGCCGGTTATGTTGTTGGCCGACGGCTACATCGCTAACGGATCTGAACCGTGGCTTATCCCCGATACCAATTCGCTCGACGAAATCCCAGTAAGTTTCGCGACAAAAGCCAACAGCACCAATAGCGACGGCGCCGACGTATTTTTGCCTTACGTCCGAGAGAAAAAGACGCTCTCCAGACCATGGGCAAAACCCGGCACTAAGGGACTTGAACACAGAGTCGGCGGGCTGGAAAAAGAACACGAGACGGGCAATGTTTCGTACGATCCCGACAACCACCAATTCATGACATCGCTTAGGGCGGAGAAGGTCAACGCAGTTGCGTCGGATATCCCACCGCTGAAAATTTATGGCAACGAAACCCCCGATGTTCTTCTTGTCGGATGGGGTTCAACGAAAGGGGCTATCGAATCCGCAGTGGACGACTGCATCAACAACGGCCTGGCTGTTGGGGCGATCCACCTCCGACATCTAAGGCCGCTTGCGCCGGATCTGGGAAAACATCTTTCGGCGGCCAGGCACATCCTGGTTCCCGAAATCAACGACGGACAGCTGGTGAAAATCCTGCGGGAGAAATTCCTCCTGCCGTGTATTAGCCTTGCAAGAACCCGGGGAATTCCAATTCAGGCTGGAGAAATTGTTGACAAGGTAAATTCAATCCTGGCGGGATAGGGGCAGAATAAATGTCAGACAACACACGCAAACCGAAACTTCCACCTGGAGCTGGCAAGCGACCGCCAGGTAAGCGCCCTCCCGGGAAGCGACCACCTGGAATGCCGCCAGGCGGGGGAAAGTCTGCCATAAAGAATGGACTTGGTCGCAAAGATTTTGAGACCGATCAGGACGTGAGGTGGTGCCCCGGATGTGGAGATTACGCAATCCTCGCTACGGTCCAACGGTTGATGCCTGAGCTCGAGGTCAAGAAAGAGAATATCGTTTTCATCAGTGGGATAGGCTGCTCGAGCAGATTCCCGTACTACATGAACACGTACGGGATGCATTCCATTCACGGTCGCGCACCTGCGATAGCCACCGGCCTCAAGTCCAGCCGCCCGGAACTCGACGTCTGGATTATCACGGGCGATGGCGACTCGTTGTCCATCGGTGGTAATCACTTGATCCATCTGATGCGACGAAACGTGAACGTCCAGCTACTATTATTCAACAATCAGATTTACGGATTGACAAAGGGCCAGTACAGCCCGACATCCGAGCTCGGTAAGATTACCAAGAGCACTCCTTACGGATCATTGGATCACCCATTTAATCCGTCAGCTGTTGCGCTAGGCTCAGATGCAACGTTTGTGGCGCGGACGATGGATCGGGACCCGAAACACATGAAGCAGATTCTGAAAGCCGCTCATGATCATCACGGGGCGAGCTTCGTCGAGATATACCAAAATTGCAACATCTTCAACGACGGGGCCTTCTTCAAGTATACCGAAAAAGATTCCAAACCCACCGAAACGCTATTTGTTGAAGCTGGCAAACCGATGGTATTCGGCAATGGCGAGCGAGGCCTTCGTCTTGACGGTCTGGCACTACGCGAAATTGACTTGACCGGCGACCGCTGGTCTAAAGATGACTGTCATGTGCATGATACCAGCGATCGCACGTTGGCGGGAATCCTGTCACGACAATTTTTTTCTGATGATATGCCTCGGCCGTTTGGCATCTTTTATCAGGAAAAGCGGGCTACGTATGATGCCCAACTCCACCACCAGCTGGACGCAGTGAGAGACGCTCGCGGGAGCGGGAGTCTGGAGGCTCTACTGCACTTAGGAGACACCTGGGAAATCGACTGATTTTGCTGCTTTTCGGGGATATGGTCGCGGGTTGACCCTGGGGCTATGTCTAAAGAAGGAAACTGGTTAGTCGATACCCTGCCTGATAGCCCTTTCAGCTGCAACCCCAAAGTCGAATAACCCAGAAAAATGAGATTATTAGCGAAATTCGCGATCCCAGCATTGCTAGCTGGAGTCGTTCTTGCCGGATGTGATGCGTTCAGCTCCGGATCAGATGGCGGAACCGTCACCCTTGTGGGTGTTGTTGTCGACCAACAGCAAAACCCAATCGAGGGCGCATTCGTCGAAGTCCGTCCCGGAAATGAATCCAGCCTCACCGACGCTGCAGGCGCATACTCGATCCAAGTGGACATCGACAGCACCACCAACGTCGTCGTAACAGCAACCCAGACTGGATACGCGGAAAATTCAGCAACAGTACTTGCGGTCGCAGACCGTGAGGTTACCGTTCCCGACCTGGCACTCATTGCGCTGGGTGGCACCGACACTCCCACGGGCGAATCAGGTCAAGCCTCAAATATTCTCCTTAGAGGACAGAACAGTCCATCGATTGGGGTGACAGAAAGTGGATCAGAAGAGATCATGCAGCTGGATTTCCAGGCAGTTGATTCCACCGGTAGACCGATTACTCTTGGCCAGTCTATTGATGTATCATTTGAATTTGGCGAACATCCCGGTGGAGGCGAGTTCCTGAACCCGACTACCGTGGCAACTAACAACGAAGGTATTGCGCGCGTAAACCTCGCAGCCGGTAACCGCGCAGGTGTAGTTCAGGTTATCGCGGTGGCAAATGTAGGTGGAAGGACCATCCGATCGCTACCCGTTGCCGTGTCCATTCATGGCGGCCATCCAGATCAGGATCACTTCACGCTCGGACCAGAAGCATACAATTTCCCAGGTTTCCTGCGATTTGGTATGGCGCATGGTGTCGGTATTCTTGTGGGTGACCAATGGTCGAACCCTGCCCGGCCTGGAACCTCCGTCTACTTCTCCGCCGACTACGGTGTGATCGAAGGATCGACATTGACGGATGAAGACGGCATGGGTGGTGTGAGCTACTTCTCGGGTAACCCGCTGCCAATCTCGACACGCGGTGTGATCCAGATTACAGCTAAATCGGCTGACAAAGACCAGAATGAGGTAAGCTCGATTGCGCCGCTGTTGATGACCGGAGCACCGATCATTACGCTTACGCAAACAGCCTCAACTGACAATCCGTTCTTGCGCGCCTTTGATTATACCGTCTACGACTTTAATCAAAACCCCCTCGCCGAAGGAACGAGTATTGCTGTCGCTGCAGTAGGTAACAAGATCAAGACTTCCGGCAACATCGATACCCGCCTGGGCGACACGGTGTTCATCGACGCGGATGCTGATGGATGGGACTACGACGACGTCATTCGTGGCCCCGGCATCACCGACTTCAGCTTTGTGATTGTAGAGGACTTCGAAAATGATTCTGATGATCCTCCATCACTCGCAAGTGTCACCATTAGTGTGAACGGTCCAAACGGACAGTTGACTGTGAGCTTCGGGGAATCTGGTCAGGTGGTTCAACTGCCCGACAACGTAGAGATGGAAGTGGTTGGTAGTACAACCATCTTCCGAGCCAAAGGGGATTTCTAAAAGAAAAACCTTTTGCAAACAAGAAGCCCTGATTGCCACAAGCAATCAGGGCTTTCTTGGTTTTGGCAGACCCAGTCCTCTATCCTAGAAGGTATAGCGGAATCCAAGTTGCATTTGCCAGCGAGAGCTGAACGTGCCCGAATCTTTGGTCCGTGAATCCCACATTGCCTCTTCGGTAGGTGTGGTTGTCGCGTCGAAGTTTAGCTGATACTGCGGAGTGAGATTACCATTGTCTTCGTCCACAAATCCGTTGAACTCGATAATCTCCAGGCCACCGTTACTGGAACTCGTGAACCCGTTGAATCGCTGGCCCCAATCCGAGTTGATCAAATTCCCGATGTTGAAAATGTCGAGCGTGACCTCAACTTTCTGACGTCGGCCAGCAAGGTCCCCGAAGAGTTCCTGCGCGAATCGAAGATCAAATACGTGCTCAAACGGGCTCCGGCTTCCATTTCTTTCAGCGTAGTCTCCCCGTCTCGAACTCAAATAATCTGAACTATCGATATACGCATCCAGAGCAGCAGCCTGTTGGGCGGGTGTTTTGCTTCCGTCAGCAATAAACGTAAGATCGTTCACGTCCATCGGAACGTAGAAGAGACTAAAGTCTCGCCCACCAGATGCATTGATCATCGAGCCGCTGTTATCGATCGTATACGAATACGGGATTCCGCTTTCGCCCACGTAGAACAACGACACCGTTGTCGCCAGGTTGTTCAGGAACGCTTTCCGGAACGTCGCATTGGCAATAACACGGGAGCCGATGGAGAAATCAGACCTTGTCTGCTCGAGACTGTTGTTGAGGTAGTTACCCGTCTCCATCGATCGCCACAAAGTGTTGATCTGTGAAGACGTGCCATCGTTTACAACATACGAGTCGCCATAGGTGTAGGCGAGGCTGAGGTCGAGGTTGTCCCCGGGGCCGAACACGTTGCGCATCGCCTTGGTGAGACGCGCGCTAACATCATAAGTGTACCCATCGGATGTGTTACCAACCCGGTGAATTGCGCTGTAGCGAGGGTCGAGCCGCGACGCATTGGGATCATAAATCGGACGTTGGTCCGGTCCATCCATATTCGTTATCGCGTCTGGATCCAGATTCACGTTGGTAACCAGTATGCTCTTCAGCGTTTTGGTGTACTGGCCCTCCAATGTCGCAACGACGTCACCCGGCAGCTCGTAATCAAGGCCGAGACTTGTTCGAAGCACCTGCGGATATTTGAAATCTTCCTCGAAGATCTCCAGACGCCCACTCGGGATGTCGCTGTTGCCAAAATCTGCCCCGGTTGGAGCATTGGCAGGATCGGCGATGAGAGGGATGGGCGAACCATCTGGGAACTCTCCGCTGCTGATGAAGGCAAAACCCGAGTTGGTCCCATTATTCAGGAACATGCTTCCTGGCCACACAAAGGGAACACGACCGGTGAACACTCCAATTCCGCCCCGTAGTTGAGCGGCCGAACCCGCATCTTCCGACAGGTCATAGTTAAAGCCTATCCGAGGAGAGATGTACGGAGCTGCTTTGGGAGTTTTTCCTGGCTGCGCACCATTCAGGTTGTACTCGCCCGAAATAGTTGGGATGGTTGTATCAAAAACATCCGAAGCGAATCGTGGCTCCGTGGTCACCTTGGGAACATCAAGCCGCACGCCCGCTGTTACGCGGAGCTGTTCATTCACCTGGTACTCGTCCTGCACATACAGACCCAGTTGAAACGCCTTAAACGCGCCCAGTGCACTGGTGCCATCACCAGCGATATTGTCAACAAGCGAATAACCGCGCTGATACAACGCAGGGGCCACCGGAACCGGGTTGGGTCCGTATTGCGCACAACCGGCGGAGGAACCTGATCCAGCTGCGCATGCCGACTGGAGAAAGTCATCCAGGCTATCGTACTCATAGTCCCCAAAGTTTTGCGGGATGAATAGATTGCCGATGTCGTAGAACTCGTTGTGCGTTCCAATCGTCAGCGTATGCTTGCCTTTGAACCAATTGAAGTTGTTGGTTACGGTTAGAATATCCTGCTCGAGGATGTTCGCAGTTGAAAATGGCTCCGATCCAACAATGATTGTCCCAGGACCATCATCAATCTCCACCAGTGGAAACGGAGATCCTGATATTCCGCGATCATCTTTGACTCTCGTGAATCCGACAACAAGTTTGTTTGCGAAATCATTTCCGATAACGCTGTTCAACTCGAGTGCCGTGGAGTTCGTCTTGTTAGGAAACACCTCCGAGTTGTTATCGAAATTGATCGTACGACTGGTACTTGAGAATGCGTCAATATTGTCCGCTTTGGAATAGCTGTGACGCGCGCTCACTTTGTGGTTCTCATTGATGTTGTAGTCGAGCTTAACCAGGACTTTGTCATCGTCCAGTGTGCTCACCTTGTCGCCGAACCCACCGGGATCGTAACCCAACTCGTCCCGAAGTATCTGCTGAATGGATCCCAGGCGGCTTGCAGAATCGCCGGTGTACGATGCAAAAGGTTGTGGGCTCTCCGATCGTAGGATTTCAACATTGGCAAAAAAGAACAGTTTGTCTTTTTGGATCGGGCCACCCAGTCGAACTCCAAAGCGATTGTTGGTAAACTCAGCAACCTTTTCGCGGGTGCTTCCAACTGCCAAAGCCGGTGGCGTCTTGCCAACGAAATTCTCATTCCGATTAAAGTAGTAGGCCGACCCTTCAAACCTGTTCGTCCCGCTTCGCGTGACTGCATTAATCGCTCCACCGGTAAACCCGCTTTGGGTGACATCGAATGGTGAGAGCGCAATCTGGAATTCCTCGATTGCATCAATCGAAATAGGAGTAGATCCCGTCTGACCGCCGTTGGTACCCTGAGCGGAAAGTCCAAAAACGTCGTTGTTAACCGCACCGTCGATATAAATCGAATTGTACCGGTTATTCTGACCAGCGATAGAAATTGACGGACCATCATCGTCGTCGTTGCCCACAACGGCCTGCGGAGTCAACCGTGTAAAGTCTGCCAGATCTCGGCCAAGCGATGGTGTGTTTGCAAGTGTTTGTTCGTCGATGTTCGTACCAACACCTGTCCTCTCGGCATCAAAAACGCCACCACCAACTACGGTGATTTCGCCAAGCTCAATGCCCTGATCGGTCAAGGTCACATTGTGCCGGTAGACATCACCGAGACGCAGGTAAACATTGTCCTTTACGTTATCCGAGAATCCTACAAACGAAACGGTGATCCGGTATGGGCCGCCCACCCGCATGTTGCGGATGTTGTAGGTCCCGTCAACATTTGCAGCCGCGCCATACGTCGTCCCGGAGGGAGTATGGACAGCTAGCACGTTCGCACCGGGCAGTGCCCCACCCTGCGCATCGACAACAGTTCCACGCATAGCCGATGTGGTCACACCCTGCCCGTAAGCCGGAATGGACACAAGCATCGCTAGACAGAACGCTGTCAAAATGAATGAAATTTTTCGAAGCATTTGCACTCTCCTAATTCTTTAATTGGGGTGCCCGGATACGAGCGGGAATCCTTCCTACTCCGGCTCGGCTGGCCGCCCGGGCTATGCGCCCAAAGTACCACTATTGGAATAGTTGTGCGTATTAACTTCTGTTTATTTCACGAAATTAAACGTCGAAACGTGGGCACACAGCTGTGGTATTGAGGATTTATAAATTGTATTGAATTGAATGGTGCAATTGCGTGATGGGCTGATCCTCACACTATCCGGCATACCAAATTCGGTACACGCGTCCTGACTGATCATCAGACACAAACATCTCCCCGCTAGACGACATCTCGATGTCAACGGGTCGTCCCCAGTTCTCCTCTCCCTGCAGCCAACCCGTTGCGAACGGCTCGTATCCAACAGATGTGCTACCCTCCAGGGTGACCATCATTACACGGTAGCCAATCTTGTTAGTGCGATTCCAGGATCCGTGCTCGGCAATAAAGAGCCGACCCTTGTATTCCGCCGGGAACGCTGTTGAATTATAGAACTCCAGGCCAAGCGGTGCGACGTGCGGTCCGAGTTTCTGTGCCGGCGCCGTGTAATCCGATGCCACCTTCCCCGCTCCAAATTCCGGATCGGAAATGTCGCCACCGTGAAAGTACGGGTACCCGAAGTGCATACCCGCTTCTGGTGCGTGGTTAAGCTCACACGGAGGCACATCGTCGCCCATCATGTCCCGCCCGTTGTCTGTAAACCACATTTCATTGGTTTCCGGGTGCCAGGTAAAACCTACAGAATTTCGGACTCCCCGAGCAAATATCTCCTGTCCCGAACCGTCGGCGTTCATCCTGTGGATACTCGCGTAAGGATCTCCCTCGTCGCAAATATTGCAAGGGGCTCCTACAGGAACATAAAGCCTGCCGTCCGGGCCGAACGCAATGAACTTCCAGCCGTGGTGCCGATCCGACGGAAAACTATCAGAAACCAGCACAGGCTCGGGTGGATTCGAAAGCCTCGATTCGATATCATCGTATCGCCAAATTTTATCAATTTCAGCGACGTAGAGCGCTCCATCTTTCAAAGCAATCCCGTTTGGCGTGTTCAAACCGGATGCGAGCGTATCTACTGTCTCTGCAAAATTATCCCCATCCAGATCCCTAACGGCATACAGGTGACCATCTCCGCGCCGAGTGCTCACAAACATGGTCCCCGACTCGGACAATACTATCATCCTGGCGTTGCCTATCTCCTCCGCATACACGTCAATCTTGAAACCCTCCGGAAGTTGGATCAGATTAAGCGTACTATCTCTTGGTGCAATAGCAATTGCCTTTGCAACCGGAGTTTCTACTCGACCACAACCGGAAGAGGCAAGGAGGAATAGTAACCCTACAAGAAAGTACCCTGTTGTTTTGAAAAATCTAATTCTATCTTTTGTAGACACAATCTGCACCGTATTTATCTGATGAGACGAGCGCTTTACACACTGCTATGCCTTCCCGTCCTGTTCGGGCTAGACGCCACCGCTCAGGATTCAAAGTTAAGCATTAAAAAAATAATGCAGGATCCAGACACGTGGATTGGGCCGGCTCCGGGAACGCCGTTTTACGATGTTATGGGTGATGCGTTTGTCTATTGGAATCCCAAAGGGGAGTATCAGTCCGATTCTTTGTTTCGCATTACAGAGCGGGGCAAACTCGAACAACTCACGGTCGAAACAGCGGACAGGCCGAGAGCGCGTTTCCAGGGATGGCACAGTCCCAATTTTTCGACAAACAAAACAAGGTTCGCGTTCGAATCTGGCGGCGACATATACGTTTCCGATTTGCGGGATAAACGCACGACCCAAATTACATCCACGACGGCCTCTGAAAGCGTGATCAGAATCTCACCTGATGGCGAACGGATTTACTATTCTGCGGACAACAATGTCTTTATGGTCGACCTCACCACTGCATCAACGATTCAGTTAACAGATATCCGTTCGGGAAAAAAGCGGGAAACCGAAGACGAGCTGGACGACGATTCATTCCTCGTTCTGCAACAAGAGACTCTGTTCGAGGCAATTGCCACGGATAAAGAGGAAGAAGAAAGGAAAAAGGCCAAAGATGCGATCGAAGAGCGTCTTGCGGACAAGCCAACACCGTTTTATTTCGGGAAATCGCGGGTTTCGCAGCTGGGCATCTCACCCGACGGTCGCTGGGTTTCCTTTGTCCTGACGCCCCCGGTGGACAACGAGCGTACGGAAGTCCAAAATTATGTCACCGAAGACGGTTGGGCGGAAACGTTGAGCGCCAGATCGAAGGTTGGCGCCAAGCAGGTTGGCCGCGAGCTATATCTCCAGGACACCGAAGCCGACACGACGTTCGCGATTGACCTAAAGCAACTCCCCGGTGCGATGGACCGACCGTTCGACAATAGTCCCTACAGGACATTGAGAGTGTACGGCCCGCTTTGGAGCGCCGACGCCAGGCATGCCGTTGCAGAAGTTCGCTCGACAGACGGGAAAGAGCGTTGGATAGTGGAAGTAAATCCGGAACGTGGCACCGCGGTTGTATTGGACCGGCAGTCGGATGAGGCATGGATTGCAGGTCCCGGCATCTCGTGGTTTGGCGGACAGGGACGAATAGGATGGTTACCTGACAACAAACATTTCTACTACCAGTCGGAAGCAACCGGCTACAGTCACCTCTACACCGTGAACGTAGAGACAGGCAAGAAGACCGCCATAACAGAGGGTGGTTTTGAGGTTAGCAATCCGATCCTTTCGCAAAACGGAAAGACCTGGTTTTTTACCAGTTCTGAAGCCTCGCCCCACGAAAAACATGTCTTCTCTGTTTCGGTCAACGGAGGCGCTCGATCGCAGCTCACAACGATGCCTGGAAACAATCAGCTTGTCGTTTCTCCGAACGAGCGCGACGCGCTTATTAGATATTCGTACGCAAACCAACCGCCAGAACTATATGCCGCGCGGTTAGAGTCGCCGACCGCGCTCGTGACTGGTGATCAGCTAACACAGTCCACAACCAAGAAATGGCGGGAATATCCCTGGCGCGACCCGGAGATAATCTCTATAACCGCCTCCGACGGCGCGGAAGTGCCGGCCCGCCTATACGCTCCCGAGAATCCAAACGGAGCGGCTGTGCTGTTCGTGCATGGCGCAGGTTACCTGCAGAATGTCCACAAATGGTGGAGCAGTTATTTCCGCGAGTACATGTTCCACAATTTGTTGGCTGATGAAGGCTACGTGGTACTCGACGTTGACTATCGGGGGTCTGCCGGGTATGGCCGAGATTGGCGGACGGCGATTTACCGCCACATGGGCGGTCGTGACCTCCAGGATTACGTTGATGCCTCTACCTGGGTGGGGCAGGAATACGGGATCGATCCCGAGCGGGTTTTCATTTACGGCGGATCGTACGGCGGCTTCATCACGCTCATGGCGCTGTTCACGGAGCCAGAACACTTTGGCGGCGGAGCTGCTTTGCGAGCCGTTACCGATTGGGCGCACTACAATCACGGCTACACATCCAACATCCTGAACACACCCGAGGAGGATCCGGAATCATTCATTCGATCGTCCCCGATCTACTTTGCGGGAGGGCTCGAGGACCCGCTGCTAATTGCGCACGGAGTTATCGACACGAACGTGCAATATCAAGATGTGATCAGACTTGCACAGCGGCTTATCGAACTTGGGAAGACCGATTGGGAATTGGCCTCGTACCCGGTGGAGGGACACGGCTTTACCGAGCCGTCCAGCTGGACGGATGAATACCGCCGCATTCTCAAGCTCATCAGAGATAGCGTGGGGCCGAAATGATCACGGCAGCAAGACGAACTCAGTCAGATGTCAACACGGTGGAACCAAGACAAGCTGAGCGCCGGGCGGCATCCAGAAGCTTAACGACCTGAACGTTGTTCTCCAGGCTCGACAAGGAACCCGAAGGATCTATTTCTCCACGAACCACATCTGCAAGGTAGTCGAACTCATTCCTGGGTTGTCGGGAATCGACAGGAACAAGCACCCGGCGCATGTCATCGCGATCTGTCTGCAACCGGACATACGATTCTCGATCGATATGGATTACTCCTTTGTCGCAGTAGACCGTCATCTCTTTTTTTCTGATTGGCCAATTCCAGGATGCCTGAATAACGACGTGAGCGGAAGGATACTTAACAACCATGGTGGCCTCGTCGTCGACCTCCGGGTAGACTTCTGGTTGCAGGTTTTGGGTTGTGCACGAAAGCGACGTTGGCCTCTCGCCCAGCAACCATGTTGAAATGTTTAAACCGTAACATCCGAAATCAAATAACGCTCCGCCGCCGTTCCGAATGGGATCGTTCAGCCAATCCAGGAAGGAAGGGTCAACGCCAATCTCTTTCGGTCCCATGTGCCCAAACCTGTAAACAATCTTTCGGATCTTCCCGAAGCCGCCGTCATCAATAAGTCGGCGTGCGTAGTGTATGCTCGGGTACCAGGTGGTTTGGTAGTTCGTGATGACGTTTATGCCTGCGAGCGGAGCCCCGTCTTCTATCGCAATAGCATCGCTCACTGTCGTTGCCAAGGGTTTCTCCACCATTACATCAACATCCATTATCGTGCAGAGGTCGACAATAGCGCGATGTTGATTTGTAGGCAAGTAAACGGCGACGGCATCTGGCGTGCACTCCTTGATCATTGTCTCTGCCGTTTCGAACAGTGGGACTGGCAGGGAGTACTGCGACATCATCCGGTCGATTAGGCCGGAATTGTTTTCAGCAATTCCAACGATATCGAAGTATGGATCAGCCCGGCCATTGAGCGCTCCGTACACATGGCCATGCTCAAGACCTACGATTCCGAGTTTCAGTTTTTGCATCCGGGGGGGGGGGGGGGTCGTTTTGCGGCGAGACGTCATATCGATAATCGTACTCGTCTTTTCGTACTATAGAAGAATACCAGAGCAAACCTGTTGATCGCATGTTCCGCTACATCGATGGTAATAACAATGAATATTCGCTATCAAGTGATCGGCGGCTGTCATACCGACCGATGACAATTGAGAACAGCAGTTCCGGGGAGTATAGCGGAGGCGAACCAAAGGATGCCACTCTTTCGGTGGACGACTTCGCACTGCTCGTAGACATTCTCAACACAATCATCGACGGTGACCACCCAGACATCCCGCGTACGATGGGGACAGGAGTTCTTTCGCGACTCGACCCGTGGAAGCGTGTGATGCTACCATGGAAGGGCGATGATGCCTACAGGGTTGCGAAACATATGAATGAACTGCTTAATCGGGACGGATAGTCAAGTTTGTAGCCAGTGCTCGGCTTTGAAAGATTGTCACTGCGAAACTACTTCGCGCGCTCCAGAATCTTGTCCGCCCGTTGGACGCTCAGGAAATAATACTGCGCGCGCAGATCCGTCAACTGTTGGTCAGTCAGATCTCCGCTTGTTCCGTATCGCGCTCTCCTCCACGAGTAGATTCGGCTCATCGCGATGGCCGCCGCGACTGAGATGTTGAAGCTTTCGACAAATCCAGCCATCGGAATTTTGAGAATCTGATCTGCCCTTTCGATCATCTCATCAGAAACACCATCTACCTCGTTGCCGAATACCAACGCGACTTTGTCGTTGAACTCCACTTCGTCAAAACGAATTGCATCGGGAAGGAGCGCAGTAACCAGCAACGAGTAGCCATTCGATTTTAGCTCGTCGATGCATGGGCTGGCTGATTCCCATTCAACGACGTCCAGCCACTTCTCCGCACCCTGCGAAGTGCGAGACGAGTTTTTGAACACCTCTTTGGAGTTGACCACGTGTACGCGCTGGAACCCAAACGCCTCAGACGAACGAAGCACGGCGCTAACATTTCCGCGATTGATCGACCCTTCTATCACGGGTGCGACCGAGTATGTGCGATTCGCAATCACCTCTTCGATGCGCGCCCGGCGTCGTTCCGATATGTACTCTGCCAGCACAGTACATATCCTGGATGAATCATCAGAATCTGGTAATGGTTTATCTTCCGATGACATCATACAACACGGGTAACGGTAATGTTGGAGAATAAGGTTGCGGTAATCACCGGAGCAAGTAGCGGGCTTGGCGCTGCAATTTCTGAGCTGCTTGTTGATCAACGGGTGATAGTTTACGGGCTGGCTCGGCGCGAGGATAAGCTTAATGCGGTGAAAGAAGAACTTGGTGCTCGATTCATTCCTCTCATCTGTGACATTACGGATCAGGTGGAGGTGCGCACAAGCTTTGAGACCATCCTTGACGAAGAAGGCCAGCTCGACATCCTGATAAACAACGCGGGCCTGGGGCTATTCGGCCCGTTCGAATCCGTTAGCCAGCAGGATTGGTATCGACAAATGGAAGTGAACCTGACGGGAGTTTTCCATTGCACGCAGGCCGCTGTTCCACAGATGAAAAAGCAGAATTCCACATCTGGATTTGGCGGGCACATTATTAATATCGCATCGGTGGCCGGTCTCATCGGGAACCCGCAAATTAGCGTGTACAACGCGACAAAATTTGGACTGCGGGGAATGAGCGAGGCACTCATGAAAGAGCTGCGCACGGATGGCATAAAGGTTTCGTGTGTGTACCCGGGTTCTATCCGGACCGAATTTTTCGAAACAGCGGGAATAGATATTTCGGGCAATCCGATGGATGTTGTTGACGTAGCGCAAACCGTTGTGCATCTTCTGGAGACACCAGAAAACTATTTGATTTCCGAAGTGGTCATGAGACCGCTGCGGCCGCGGGGGTAACCGGTTATGAAGAGAAGAAAATTTATCAGAAACGCTTCCGTTGGCGTGGCGGGCGGTGCTTTGCTAGCAGGCTGCGGTGACGCGGAGTCAAGCGGAGGTGCAGCGAACGTGCAGACGAATCCGCGTGTGCAGTGGAGGCTTGCGTCGAGTTTCTCGCGGTCGTTGGATACCATTTACGGCGCCGCGGAGGTGTTGGCAGATCGCGTTGCGGAGATCACCGACAACCGGTTTACGATTCGCGTACATCCGGGTGGGGAAATTGTACCGGCCCTGCAAGTTCTGGATAACGTGCAAACCGGGACCGTACAGATAGGACATTCCGCTTCCTACTACTATGTCGGCAAGAATCCAGCGTTTGCGTTTGATACATGCGTACCGTTTGGTTTATCGGCGCGACAGCTAAATGGCTGGCTCTACTACGGCAATGGGCTCGAGCTTTTGCGGGGTTTGTTTGCGGAATACGGAGTAATCAACTTCCCCGGTGGCAATACGGGTGTCCAGATGGGCGGATGGTTCCGCCGCCAGATCGGCTCGCTCCGGGACCTGCGCGGTGTGAAGATGCGAATCCCCGGGATGGGCGGCGACGTCATGGATCGGCTGGGAGTGTCTGTTCAGGTAATCCCCAGCAATGAAATCTATCCCGCTTTGGAGCGCGGCGTTATCGATGCCTCGGAATGGGTGGGACCGTACGACGACGAAAAGCTGGGTTTGCATAAAGTCGCATCGCACTATTACTATCCGGGTTGGTGGGAGCCGGGTCCGGGACTATCCTTCTATGTTAACCAGTCGGCGTGGGACAAACTTCCGTCAACGTACCAGGCGGCTCTGGCTGCGGCTGCTGCAGAGGCAAATGTCGGAATGATGGCCTCCTATGACGCGAAAAATCCTGCAGCACTTGAACGGCTGGTTCAAGGCGGAACTCAGCTGCACAAGTTCAGTGACGATATCATGCAGGCCGCACATCGAGAGGCGTTTGATCTCATGGAGACTCGTGCATCAGAAGATGCGACCTACCGGGGGATTTTTGATTCATTTGTTACTTATCGAAATGAGGCGTATACCTGGTTCGGAACCGCAGAGAGAGCGTTTTCGGAATTCGCTAACACCAATTTGGAGAGCATCTAATTCCGGGGTGAGCTCGCCTGAGCTGCGCATGGATTAGATTAGTTCTGATTCGACCGCATCGACGGCCTTGGCAATTCTTTTTGCGAAATAGTAGACACGCTTCAGATACTCTATGATTTCGCTCTCAATTTTGAATAGAGTAAACCTGTCGCTGGCATCTGCCGTGAGTCGTCCGGCGAGGTGAGCCTCAGCCGCAAGCGCCAGCTCGTTGACCTCGGACTTCGCCTTGAAGACCTGGCGCGCCATTGCCGGGTCCGACGCATCGACCGATTGCAGCGCCAACTCAACCGCCCACGCCACTTTCTTGTGGAGCGCTGACAACTTTTGCTCCGTCTGGTTACTCACCGTAACGTTTGACTTGAGTCGAGCAAGGCCCGCCCCCACGATGTTGGTCTCCACCATATCACCAATACTCTCAATATTGTTCGTAGCGACTAGCAGGCTAGACAGATACTCCTTTTGGCTGTCTGGCATTGGTGTTTGGGATACAGCCCCAAGGTATGTCACTATCTCTTTGTGGAGGATGTCGACCTCTTCATCTTCTTTTGCGAGCGCCTTTAGGTCTTCCCGGGATCCATGCACGGCAACGGACAGGGCCTGGCTTACCATGCTGTTTGCGCGATCGCTAAGCCTTCTCAGTTCCATTCGTGCACGATCTAACGCCAGAGCCGGCGTATCCAGCAGCAATTCGTCCAAGTAACGAACGGTAATTGTCTCTTCGTCGGTCCGTTTTTCCGGCACAAGCTTTTGGATAAGCTTGGCAATCGGTTTAGTAAACCAAATGAAAATGAACGTATTTGCAATATTAAAAATGGTGTGGGCGTTTGCGATCTGCCTGGGCGTTTCGCTGGCAAGCTTTGACATGCCCGCCCCCGAACCGGCGGGTGACATCTCGCGAACAAGAAAAGCCAGTTGATCAATGAACCCGAGCCAAAGAAGTACCCCAGCGATGTTGAAAAAGACATGTGCTGCTGCAGCCTGGACTGCCTCGCGTGGTTTACCCAGAGCCGCAAGCAATGCCGTTACACATGTTCCAATGTTTGCACCAAAAACGAGAGCGATCCCTGCCTCAAGTGTGATGAATCCCTGGCTGGCTAAAACGATAATCACCCCCGTGGTCGCGCTCGAGCTCTGGATGAGTCCGGTAAAAGCAGCACTTACAAGAATCCCAAATGCTGGATTCTCCATCTGCTGCATGAGGTTGATGAACGGTTCGTAACTACGAAGCGGCCTGGTTGCGCCGCTCATCAATTCCATCCCGAAAAATACCAGACCCAGTCCCATAACCATCAGGCCATATTGCTGCACCCTCTCTTTCTTGGATAGAAACTTGAGCGCAAAGCCGGTAGCTACAAGAACAAGTGCGTACTTGGTAATCTTAAACGCAATGATCTGAGCGGTTACGGTCGTCCCGACATTTGCCCCCATGATCACGCCGATCGACTGCACGAAGGTGAGGAGCCCGGCAGATATAAAGCCGACGACCAATACGGTTGTCACGGATGAGGATTGAATTACTGCCGTGACGAACGCACCCGCGAATGCAGCGCTAAACCGATTCCGTGTCAATCGCTCCAGTAGCCTCTTCATTCCACCACCGGCGACACTCTTCAGCGCGTCCGTCATTTGCTCCATTCCAAATAGGAACAGCGCCAGCCCACCGAATAGGCCGATTAAGATGGTGCTCACTTCAAGGGCATCCGGAGAGGGCATAATATCCTGGGTAATTTTGAGGCTTGCAGACGCGAGCACTTGCCTGCACAAAACATGCTAGTATATGTCAGGTACAAACTTTGACTTGGATATCGGCCTGCGCTTGTATCCGCGTTCATCGGGACGGGGCGGTAGCTCTATCTCCTCCAGAGCTATTTCCTCATATGGGATTTGATGGAGAATGTGATGGATACAATTCAAACGCGCCTGCATTTTGTTGTCGGATTCCACGACATACCACGGTGAGGTATCGGTGTCAGTCCGTTCAAACATGGTGTCTTTCGCTTCAGAATATTGGATCCATCTATTCCGGGATTCCAGATCCATAGGGCTGAGTTTCCATCTACGGCGCTGGTCTTTCATGCGCTTGACAAATCGATTCTCCTGTTCTTCGAGGCTCACAGAGAACCAATACTTCAGGAGTATAATTCCGGAGCGCTGGATCATCTCCTCGAACACCGGACAGGTGAGCAGGAACTCTTCGTACTCTTCTTCAGAACAGAAACCCATCACGTGTTCCACGCCTGCTCGGTTGTACCAGCTCCGATCGAACAATACCAGTTCTCCGGCAGCCGGAAAATGGGCTACGTATCGCTGGAAATACCATTGCGTCCGCTCTCGTTCGTTGGGTTTGTCGAGTGCGGCAATGCGACAATAACGAGGATTGAGGGGCTCTGTAATTCGCTTAATAGTGCCGCCCTTTCCGGCAGCATCCCGACCCTCAAACAGAATTATCACCCGCAAGCCTTTATGGCGAATCCACCGGTGCAGCTTCACAAGCTCCGATTGTAGTCGCTTAAGTTCGCGGAAGTAGATCTTGTTGCGCCTTGACTTTGGGAGTCCTTCCAGAATCGGCTGAGCACCCGCCGTTTTCCTTCCCTCATTCTTCTTGGTCATTCTAGCCGGTCGGATGGATTTGAGCGTACCTTGGAGCTTGGGTGATCATATATTTTGATAAGGTAACACTACGTTAACATTTATTTCAATTCGCCTCTATGACCACGGCCCCGGCTCCAAAGGATCGCATTGAGGCAGTCTGTGTTTTTTGCGCCTCCAGTCCCACGGTTGATCGCGTTTTCTTTGATGCTGCTACCGAGCTGGGCGAGCTTATTGGGGAGTCGTTTAGCACTATGGTGTTCGGAGGAGGCATGGTTGGGCTCATGGGTTCGGTTGCCAAGGGCGTACACAGCCGCGGAGGAAAAGTGGTAGGCGTAATCCCCGACGCGATGCGACGTGTAGATGGCAGACCATACCTGGATGCAGACGAACTCATTGTCACAAAATCGATGAGCGAACGGAAAGAAATAATGTTTGATCGGTCCGATGCCTTCATTACCCTTGCGGGCGGTTTTGGAACCCTCGACGAGCTCATGGAGGTGATCACCCTCCGCCAGGTGGGTGTACATGCAAAGCCGATCGTGATTCTAAACACAGACAACTTCTTCGACCCCCTCTTGCAATGGATTAGAGATGCCGCGGCGCGTAGTTTTGTGCACGCCTCTGTGACTGACCTTTTCTACGTTGCAAACTCACCTTCGGAATGCCTGGCGTTCCTGGAACGACCGGCTGCCAATAATCATCCCGCAGGTTTCAACTGGAATGACTAAAAGCTGACGCCAATGATTTTCGACCCGGGAGAACAACTTGAGGCAATCAACGAATCGTATGAGAGAATCCGATCGTTACTTGCCAAACCTGCGCCTCTGCTATTTGAACACACGCCCGTGTCCGGTTGGAATGCCGCACAACAGCTAGAACACATCCTCGCGGTAAACAGGACCATTATCAAGGCATTCAGATACGTCGATCGACAAGCATACAGCGAGGATCACGAACTCAGTAAGCTCGGTGCCATTATTTTGACGCGTGGGCGAATCAAACGCGGCGTGGCCAAGGCTCCCGAAAAGTTTCACGCCGGCGAGACCGTGTCCATTGACGGACTAAGAAAAATGGAACTGCTACAGTCGGCATATTTCAAGTCGGCGAATCCGTCGACACGTTCCTTTTCGAGCCAAACGGGAACGGCAGATCATCCATATTTCGGACCCTTGAACGGCAATCAGTGGTTGAGGCTTGCCAGGGTGCACACGGAGCATCACTTGAGCATCATCGACGACATTGTATCGTCGGAAAACTCGGAGTCACCCAACTGAAAGCACAATCATCCCGTGGGTTTGCCGAGCTTTCGCTTTTGGCCGTTGCGATTATTTGGGGATCCAATTTCCCGATCGTCAAGAGCGCAATTGAAGAGTTAGACGCGCTTGCGTTCAATGCTGTCCGGATCACGCTAGCGGTTGTAGTGCTTATTGGTATTCTATTCTTTCAGGAAAGAAAAGAAATCGCATCCATCTGGCATTCTCGAGAGATAAACTGGCGATCGTTATTCCTACTCGGGTTGCTCGGACACTTCGCGTATCAGGTAGCTTTTATTGTGGGATTGGGGCTCAGTTCTTCTGGCAACGCAGCACTCCTAATTTCTACCGCACCAATCTGGGTAGTCCTCGTTGCCGCTCTGCTCAAAATTGAGCACGCCTCTTCCAAGGTCTGGTTGGGTATCGCATTGACAGTCGCTGGAGCGATGATTATAGCACTGGGTAGTTCGAACATTACCTTCCAATCGGCAGCACTTCGCGGAGACGTGCTCTTCCTCATAGCTGCAATTTGTTGGGGATCATTCACCGCGTTGAGCAAGAAACAATTGAAGGTTCTTACCCCCAACCTCTTCACCGCCCTCACGCTTCTCGCCGCGCTCCCTTTCCTAATAGCGATAGGTGCCAGACAAATCATTGCTATCGATTGGACGCATGTAACTCCCCATACATGGTATGCGATCTTTCATTCCGGCATCTTGTCAATCGCCTTGGCCTATTTCCTCTGGAATCGGTCGATTCAGCTAATTGGCGTCGGTCACACTGCCGTATATGCAAATCTTGTCCCGGTTGCTGCACTTGTTGTTGGCTGGCTTTTGCGAGGAGAGGCGGTGACCTTGCCTCAGTACCTGGGAGGAGCGATAATCCTCATCGGTCTTATCATTGTTAGGAGAAACAAACAGCAGAACCAAAAATTACCGGTTGACAGCCTCTGAAAAATACCGCAGCGTAGAGCTCGCCGTACAAAAGACGGCGCGCGTCTGCATGACGAAATGTGCCCACCCGGATGAAGTTTGGGTGGTGCTGCATGGATATGGACAAACCGCATCCCAGTTTATTTCTGCTTTTGATACCATCGCTAATGACCGCCGACTCGTTGTTGCACCCGAAGGACTCTCCCGTTTCTACACCCGCAAGTCCGATGGTGGAGTAGGCTCCTCCTGGATGACGAAACATGATCGCCTCAACGAGATTCGCGACTACGTAGCATACCTCGACACGGTTGGACAGTGGATCGAACGCAAATATGGCATAGACAAGCTCGCAGTACTGGGTTTTTCTCAAGGAGCTGCAACAGCGTACAGATGGGCTGCCATGGGTAGCACAAATCTCACTTATTTGATTGCCTGGGCTGGTGGATTTCCACCGGATCTCCAACTTGCCGACCTAAACGGGTTGCGAGGCGTGGTTCAGGTAGTGGGGACGAACGATCGTCTGGTTCGGCTGGAGACGATGCAGGAAGAATTCAAAAAATTCGAAAGCGCGAGCATTGCCGCCCAGCTTCACACCTTTGACGGTGCACATGAAATCAACAACGCACTTCTGAAAGTGCTCGCTGATGAGATCCTAGAGCGCCCACGTGACTAACTCCGGGAAAACAATTATCAAAGCCAGCCCGATTAGCTGGATGATGATGAACGGGACGGCGCCGCGATAAATTTGAGCCGTCGTGAGCGACGGTGGTGCGACACCGCGCAGGTAGAACAGTGCGAACCCGAAAGGCGGGGTGAGGAAGGAAGTCTGCAGATTCATGCCGATCATCACGCCGAACCAGACCAGGTCAACACCCAGCAACGAAGCCGCGGGTGCGAGCAGCGGGATGATGATGAATGCTATCTCGAAAAAGTCGATAAAGAAACCGAGCACGAAAATTGCCAGGTTCGCGACGATAAGTAGTCCAATAACCCCGCCCGGAAGATTTGTTAGCAAGTGTTCAATCCAAAGGTCTCCGTTCAAGCCACGAAAGACCAGGGCAAAAGCGGTAGATCCGATGAGCAGCAACATAACCATGGAGGTGAGCTTCATTGTGCCGTCCATAGTCTCTCGAAGGGACTTTAGCGTGAGCCTCTTGTTGACCGCAGCGAGCAACATCGCACCAACCGCACCGAGCGCACCTGCCTCTGTCGGCGTTGCGACCCCGGCGAAAATTGATCCCAGAACAACCAGGATGAGTAGCAAGGGCGGCAGCATCACCAGCAGCACTCTCTTTGCCAGAACCCCACGCGCCATCACCCTTTCGCTCGCGGGCAACGCCGGCGCGGAGTCCGGGCGAAGAATCGCGACGCCCACCACGTACGCTGCGTACAAGCATGCGAGCATGATCCCGGGAACCAGCGCACCGATAAACAAATCCCCAACCGACACTCCCATCTGATCTGCGAGAACGACCAAAACGACACTGGGCGGAATAATTTGACCTAGCGTTCCGGACGCCGAGATTACCCCAGCCGTGAGCTCATTCTTGTAGCCGTACCGCATCATCACCGGCAACGATATCATCCCCATCGCAACAACAGACGCACCAACTACTCCCGTTGCCGCGGCCAACAACGCGCCTACGAATACCACCGCCAGCGCCAGTCCACCGCGCATCCGCCCAAACAGAACACCTATGGTCGTAAGCAGGTCTTCGGCGAGACGAGATTTCTCCAACATGGTCCCCATGAAAATGAAAAAGGGGACGGCCAGTAAGACGCCATTCGCCACTACGCCGAAGGTCCGATCGGGCAGGGCGAGCAGAAGGTGCCAATCCAACACGCCCGTCTGAACGCCGATGAAAGCGAACACAAGGGCAGTACCGCCAAGCGAGAATGCAACCGGATATCCGGAGAATATCAGAAGCAGCGCTCCTGCAAACATTAAGGGGCCGAGTATATCACCCATCGGGCTGCTCCTCCGATCTCCACCCTCGCAGCGTCGCGACCGACTTGATCAGTTCGGACAATCCCTGCAAAAGTAGCAGAACAAATGCGAGTGGGATTATCGTCTTGATTGGATACCGTGGCAACCCACCGGGGTCGGGCGACATCTCCATAACGCTCCAGGAGTTCTTTACCGCCGGGATGCAAACCAGGATCATCAAGATGCAAAAGGGAATCAGAAAGAGTACCGTGCCGAGTAGGTTAATCCATGCCTTTCCCCTGGCGGAGAGTTTTCCGTAGAACACATCAACCCGTACGTGCTCGTTGTGCCGCAACGTGTACGCCGCGCTCATCAGAAAAAAAATCCCAAACAGATACCACTGTAACTCAATGTATGTGTTTGACGACAGGCCCAGCCCAGTGAAACGATCGAGGTATCGTACGATAGCATTGAATGCTCCTACCAGGACCGCAGCAAGCGTCAACCAGTAGACTGCTTGCCCAATCTTTTCGTTAACACCGTCTATGGCTCGCGACAAACCGAGAAACTTTTCCATCTACTTCTGCTCGTCGTTTTTATATCTCCGGATCCTTTTCTCCAATGTACCTTCGTCTCGAGATCGCCAGTAAGCCAGACGTTCCGAAATTTTCCGCTCATATCCAATGTTGGAAGGCTCGTAAAAATAGGTCCCTTGCATTTCGTTCGGAAGATATTGCTGAGGTACGTAATGGTTGTGATATGCATGTGGGTACAGGTATCCTTTCCCGTGCCCCAGCGCTTTGCCATCACGGTTATCATCTTTAAGCGGATTGGGTATGTCGCCCGACTGCTCGTTTCGGACGTAATCCAGAGCGGAATAATAGGACAAGGTGGAGTTGCTTTTCGGTGCGGTAGCGAGGTAGAGACAACACTCGGCAAGATGGAATTGCCCCTCCGGCATGCCAACGTATTCGAAAGCTTGCGCGCACGTCATGGCAATACGCACCGCGTTCGGGTCGGCAAGTCCGATGTCTTCCGATGCGAAGACTAGCATCCGTCGAAAGATGTATCGCGGGTTCTCTCCTGCGTAGACCATTCGCGCCATCCAGTATAGCGCTGCGTCTGGGTCCGATCCGCGGAGACTTTTAATAAATGCAGAAATGATATCGAAGTGTGCGTCGCCCTCTTTGTCGTAGAGCACCGCTCGTCGTTGTATTGAATCCTCTGCAACCGCAAGGTCGACGACTATTTCCCCCGCGTCGTTCGGCGGGGTAGTCTCTACCGCCAGCTCCAGTGCGTTGAGAAGTGATCTCGCATCACCGTTTGCGGTTGAAACAAGGTGCTTTCGGGCATCATCAGCAAGAAGAACAAGTAGCCTTCCGTATCCACGGTCCGGATCTGTGAGCGCGTGTTGGACAACCTCGTCCAGACCATTTTCCCCGAGGCTATGCAGCTCGAAAACGCGTGAGCGTGAAACGAGAGCCTTGATCACCTCGAAGTAAGGGTTCTCGGTGGTGGCACCCACGAAGACAACCGTTCCGTTTTCGACATGTGGCAGGAGGGCGTCTTGCTGCGCTTTGTTGAAGCGGTGGACTTCGTCTATAAAGAGTATTGTCCTCTTCGAATAGTGTTTTAACCTGGATTCCGCGGCATCTATCTCCTCGCGGATGTTCTTCACCCCAGCAAGCACGGCGTTGAGCGTTGCGAAATGAGCCGAGGTTGTGTTTGCGATAATTCGCGCCAGTGTGGTCTTGCCAGTTCCTGGCGGACCAAAGAAGATGAGCGACGTTATGCGGTCGGCCTCGATGGCCCTGCGGAGCAACTTCCCCGGGCCAAGAATATGCTTCTGACCAACAAACTCGTCCAGCGTCCTGGGTCTTATTCGATCCGCCAGTGGCGCCCGCACGCGCCGGAAATTTTCCGTGTTGGCGTCGAATATGTCTCCCTTGGTGCTCATCAATCGAAGGTACGGCAGAAACCGCGATCCGTCAGAGACCTATCCACTATCCCGCAAATATCTGGCTCATCTGATCACTAAAGATTTTGGCACCGCCCTGGGACGGATGTCTCACGTAATGTGGTGCGAATCCGAGGCCTGCAAGGGTGCGCTCTGCAACGCGGCCTACGGCAAGAATTTGTTTCGGATTGATTATCTCAACGATGGTTCGAAGCAAATCCGAAAACTGATCCACTTCTGTTTTTCGCGGCGTTCGAATGGATAGGGGCTGATTCTCTTTGTATGGGTGTAAAGGCACGGTATTCCAGACAAAAAACTCGCTCGCGTGAGGCGTGAGTGCGCGCCAGAACACTGTGGCGCTGTATTCTTTTTTCGGATGATCATCCAGACTCGCCTGCGTGCCAACAAAGGGCAGTGCTCCCGATACCAGATGATCCTCACTTGTTATGGGTACCCCGCTGAAACGACATCCCCAGGGTCCGGGTGCCTCTGCCACAATCAGCCGCGTTGGCAGCGCGTTGAAGAATCGAAGATAGTTGTCCAGATTCTTACGACGAATGGCGGGTGCGTTCTTTCGCTCCAGTTCCGGATTACAATCGCAATAAGGATTGAACTGCAGGTCAGCACTGTCTAACTCGAAGAGGACGTTTCCAATAGCCTCTGCCACCTCCCGCATGGGGTAGTTGTCAGACATTCAGGACCCGGCTTACTGGGTCGCCGCACAGACGACAAAAGTTTGCATCCGCTTCGTGTGTGCTTGCGCCGCAAGATTTGCAGCGCAGCTCAGCTGTTTTTGCGGTCTGCACGATCTCTGCCGTTACGATTCCCGTTGGTACGGCAATAATGCCGTATCCCATAATCATGATGATCGACGCCAGTGCTTGCCCGAGTGGGGTCTGTGGAGAGATATCACCGTAGCCAACCGTGGTTAGAGTTACGATTGCCCAGTAGACGCTCTTTGGAATGGAGGTGAAGCCATGCTTCTCACCCTCGATGAGATACATGAGCGACCCAAGGAGGGATACAAGAATCAGAACAGTAAAAATGAATAGCGTGATCTTTCGCCGGCTGTTCCGCATCGCGTCGACGAGGATATCTGCTTCCCTCAAGAACTTTACAAGTTTGAGTACACGAAATACCCTAAGAATTCGGAGCAGTCTGATAATCAGCAGGAATTGTGCTCCCGGGAACAGTATCGCGAGGTATGTCGGGATCGTAGCGATGAGGTCGATGATTCCAAAGAAGCTGGTGGCATAGCGCAATGGTCTCTGTACGCTAACTAACCGCAGGACGTACTCAATCGTAAACAGGATGGTGAAACCCCATTCCAGAGCATTTAGCAACGGGCCGTGCTGTTCTCTGATAGATGCGACGCTCTCCAGCATCACACAAACGACGCTGGCGACAATCACGACAATCAGCAGGACGTCAAAGCGTTTTCCTGCTGGAGTGTCGTACCCAAAGATGACGGTGTTGACGCGCCCTCGCCATCCCGGCATTTTACCGTAGCCTTCTTGTGGTTCCGTATTCAACATAGAATCCTGTCGCTACACGAGCTTGCTAATTAATCTAAACATCTTCCCAGATCAGCAGTACTACGCTACGTTTTGAGATTCTTATCTTACTCGAACCAAAGTATAAAAGGTACAAAAAACCCATCATGGATAACGCGCAGCTCACGCTCGACGGCAAGACGTATTCACTGCCAGTAACGAAGGGCTCCGAAGGCGAGGTCGGAATCAGTATTCGCAAGCTCCGGTCGGAATCGAAGGCGGTCACGCTGGATCCCGGGTATGGCAACACGGGGTCATGCGAAAGTTCGATTACCTTCATCGACGGCGAGAAAGGGATCCTGCGCTACCGTGGTTATACCATCGAGGATCTTGCCGAATACTCTTCCTTCGTTGAGGTCTGCTACCTCCTCATCTACGGAGAACTGCCCACCGAGTCGCAGCTGGAGCGCTTCCACCACAAGCTCACATACCATTCGATGCTGCACGAGGACATGAAGAAGTTCTTCGAGGGCTATCCGGCAACCGCGCATCCGATGAGTGTATTGTCGGCAATGGTATCTTCGCTCGCGGCGTACTATCCGTTTGATGGCCCGGAAGAGTTGGATCTGAACATTGTACGGCTGATCGCCAAGTTGAAAACGCTGGCGGCATTCTCCTACAAGAAATCCATCGGACATCCATACATCTATCCCAAGAACAACATGCCGTATGCAGGAGATTTCATGCGGATGATGTTTGCGGTGCCAGCAGAAAAGTACAACGTTTCCGAGCGTCTGGTGAAAACCCTCGACAAGCTGTTGATTCTCCACGCAGACCACGAGCAAAATTGCAGTACGTCAACTGTTCGTATGGTGGGCTCCAGTGGCGCCGACCTTTTCGCGTCAGTATCCGCAGGCATTAGCGCGTTGTCAGGACCTTTACACGGGAAGGCAAACCAGGAAGTGATCGTGATGTTGGAGCACATTTTGAAAGATGGCGGCGACTACAAGAAGTACGTTGACAAGGCTAAAGACAAGAAAGATTCTTTCCGCCTGATGGGTTTTGGTCACAGAGTGTACAAGAATTTTGATCCGCGCGCGCGGGTGATCAAGAAGGCAGCGGATGAGGTACTTGGCGACCTCGGCATTCAGGATCCCCTACTGGACATTGCGAAGGAACTCGAACGGACCGCCCTCGACGACGAATATTTTGTCGAGCGCAAATTGTATCCGAACGTTGACTTCTATAGCGGAATACTATACCGAGCCATGGGAATTCCGACTAACATGTTCACGGTGATGTTCTCGATGGGCAGGATGCCTGGATGGATTGCGCAGTGGCTGGAAATGCGTAACGATCCGCGCGGGCGGATTCACCGACCTCGCCAGATTTACACGGGGCCACAGCACCGGGAGTACGTCTCCATCGATCAGCGTAGTTAATCCACTACGAGGTGTGGCACCGACGCCGCATCCCAGTCGATCACCATCCCTTGGGCGGTTTCCACTGCCGGCTGGTTGCCATACAACCTTGCGACGAGATAAAGGGCGGGCTCGTAACTCTGGGCCCCGCCAACCGAAGTGATATACTTGCCGTCGACCACGAACCGCACATCGTAGAGAACATCCACATCAGGAAACATCTCTTTTAGTTGGTCCCTGTCAGCCGGAAACGTCGTGGCGCGCCTTCCATCGAGAGCGCCGGTTTGTGCAAGCGGGAATGCTCCGTCGCACAAGGTGAGGACAAATCGAGAGTGATCCATTGCGCGTTTCAGCCAAGCCATGTAGGCTTCATCCGCAAGGTCTGTCGACATACTTCCGTCTGTACTGGGGATTACCAGAATATCGGGCAATGGGGCATTCTCGAAGGAATAGTGAGGCAAGATGTCGATCCCCTCAAAAGTCGTGACCGGTTGAAGATTTTCAGCCACGATGTAAGGCTTGACGAAATTGGAAGGGTCGCGAAATATTGTATGGTGCAGTATATCATACGGCGCCATCAGCTCGCTGTTGAACACTGCGTTGTTTACCAGAAATGCTGCCAGCAATACCTCGCCGTCTGCTTGGTCGCCTGAATGCACCGAGGTCGTTTGCACATCGGATCGCTGATCCTGGTCCGTACCACATCCAGCACCGAAGAGCGCTGCAAGAAAAACAACAGCTAATAGTCTCACAGTTGAGTTTCCAGCTCGGTCAGCATGGCATCGCGAAGGTCACTCGTCAAACCGTCGGCGTCGATTTCTTCTGCGCTGCTGTTGGCGCTGATTTCCCTGGGCCGATGTTCCTCACGGTCCATCCAGGCAAGAACGGCATACGTCGCAGCGGTCGCCGCGGCTGACAAAACAATAGATTTGAAAAGACTCTTCATTCTAGTCAACCCTTGGTCCAAGTGGAAGATGGGTAGCAAGATGAGGGCTGTTTTGTTCCCTTCGCTTTTTCGTGTTTTGGATTGGATTAGGTAAAACCTACTTTGGGCAACCATTTCGGGCGGCAGATGAGTTCTGCTCCTTCAACTTCCTGACCGATGACCAAGGCAATTCTCCTCCTCGTATCTTTTCTGCTCCTGCCCTTAGACTCCCTGGCCCAGTCTGATGGAAGTTTCAGAATTGCACGCGTTAAGTATCAGGGTGGCGGTGACTGGTACAGCGATCCGCAGTCTCTCAAGGAGCTGCTTCAGTTCACGAGGACCCAAACCCGGCTGGACGTCTCGCCAAACGAAGACGTGGTTGAGGTGGGATCGGAAAGCCTGTTCAGTTATCCATACGTCTACCTCACAGGTCACGGTAATATTATTCTGAGCAGCAGCGAGGCACAAAACTTACGGCACTATTTGATGTCGGGCGGTTTCCTGCACATAGATGACAATTATGGGCTCGACAAACACATCAGACGGGAGATGAAAAAGGTATTCCCTGAGAAAGACTTTGTCGAGTTAAGTTTTGACCATGAAATATTCAGGGCCCATTTCATTTTCGAGAGTGGACTGCCAAAGATTCACGAGCACGATGGAAAGCCACCGCAGGGGTTTGGTATTTTTGACGACACGGGAAGGCTTGCTGTATTTTATTCTTACGAGAGCGACCTCGGAGATGGCTGGGAGCCGGAAGCGGTCCATGATGATCCTCCCGAAAAACGGCAGGCCGCATTGCAAATGGGCTGCAACATCCTCATCTACGCAATGACGCACTAATTCTATCCAGGCATGAAAGCTTTTCTTTTTATCGCAGGTCTCATTGCCATTGGGCTGGCCTTCACGAATCCCGGCATGGACGACTTTCGCGAATTTGCTAAAGAAATAACACAGGAGGCAGTGGAAGAAGAAGTTGGCGATTCAGTGCTCGGCCGGGCTTTTTCCGAATTTGGGTCGAGCCTCGCCGGAGATTACGTTGACCGGATCACCACACACAAGAACTATATTCTTTACTCTACCTATGAGTTAGGAAATAGCGAAAACCCTGATGAAAACTGGCGATTCTTGGGGATAGCTGGTAACATCATCAAAACACATCAGCCCGACTCAAACTAGGTTCCGAACTTGCCCGAGTTACAGAACGCCGACGCCGAGGTTTACTCCGCTATTGAGGCGGAGGTACGTAGGCAGAACGATGGTCTCGAACTAATCGCATCCGAGAATTTTGTCTCGCGTCCGGTGTTGCAAGCGCTCGGATCGGTGCTCACGAACAAATATGCCGAGGGCTTGCCTGGCAAGCGCTACTACGGCGGATGCAAGTATGTCGATGTAGCTGAGGAAATCGCCCGCGATAGAGCAAAGCGTCTCTTCGGTTGTGACTGGGTTAACGTGCAACCGCACTCAGGCGCATCTGCGAATGCGGCGGTCTACCTGTCTTTAATGAAACCGAACGAAACATTCCTCGGACTTGACCTTGCACACGGCGGTCACCTTACGCACGGGAGTCCAGTCAATTTCTCTGGAATCCTGTATAAGGCAGAATATTACGGAGTGGAGAAAGACGGCCCGCTGGCAGGGCGCATAGATATGGACCGGGTGCGGGACCGCGCGCGCGAGGTACGACCGAAAATGATTTCCATCGGAGCAAGCGCGTACAGCCGCGATTTTAACTATGCCGCGTTCCGCTCCATAGCAGACGAGGTAGGAGCATTCCTTTGGATGGATATGGCACATACGGCCGGACTTATCGCGGGCGGCGTACTAAATGATCCGCTCCCCCACGCACACGTCGTCTCAACGACAACGCACAAGACTCTTCGGGGTCCGAGAGGGGGAATGCTGCTAATCGGTTCCGACTTTGAAAACACGCTAGGTGTGGTGGCAAGGAAAAGCGGTCGCGTAAAGATGATGAGCGAGCTACTCGATTCGGCTGTGTTTCCTGGAATGCAGGGTGGACCGCTCATGCACGCCGTCGCGGCAAAAGCCGTATCGTTTGGCGAAGCTTTACAACCAACATTTGCAAACTATTGCAAACAAGTTGTGGAAAATGCAAAAGCGATGGCTGAGGCGTTTGTTGACCGAGGGTACGACGTCGTTTCCGGCGGTACCGACAATCATCTGATGTTGATCGACTTGCGCAACAAGGGCCTCACCGGAAAGAAGGCGGAGGCAGCGCTCGGGAAAGCCGAGATCACCGTCAACAAAAATATGGTTCCGTTTGATACACAAAGTCCGTTTGTCACAAGCGGTATCCGCATTGGCACCCCGGCGATGACAACCCGAGGCTTTGCAACCACGGAATTTGTTCGCGTCGTTGACCTAATGGATCGTGTGCTAACAGATCCGGAAAACGACACCGTCATTTCAGCGGTTCGTAGCGATGTTCACGAAATGTGTAGTACCTTCCCTCTCTACGATTTTGTAATTGCCTAGTGAAGTCCAAGATAGATAGCGGCGACAGCAGATCCGGGCGAGCAATTCTTGAAGCACCCAGCGAAATCCTCGAGGACGACAGCCTCGTCAGCCTGGGGAAACTCGTGTACGGGCAAGCACTTGTACGACGGGGGGATGAGCAGATTACCGACCCGCGTGGCAGGTCCATCGGCTGGTTGCTTGACACAAGAATTCCGATGCTGAGCAGTACCACCTTCAAGCGGGTGGGAGCGGTAATGGCCACAAGGCTTGCCGCAAAGGGTGCAACGCAGGTTGTTGGCTATGGCTTCGGAGCGTATGCGATCGTATGCTCGATTCTCGGCGCGCCCAATGGCGAGCATTTTGTCGGCGGCTTTTTACGAGAAGAGCGGAAAACGCACGGCCGCAAGAGGATCGTGGAAGGCCCCATAGACCCGAGCAAACCCGTCGTTCTTGTTGACGACATCCTGAATAGCGGCCGAAGCGCCCTCACCGCCCTGGAGCTCATCAAGAGCGAAAACCTTGCGGTCGAAGGAGTAGCCACGCTTTTCAACTTTACGTGGAGTGCCGGGCGGTCGAGACTAGAGGCGCGGGGTCTGTGGGTGGACTCGCTCCTTGATCTCAACCTTCGCGAAAACATGACCACGTCGCACCTGTAGCGCGTTATCGTCGTCTAATGAAATTTCCTCTTTCAAAGGCTCTCCGGCTCGGGAAGGCAGCCAAAAATGTGTCTGCCTCGATCAACGGACTGACTGCGTCCGAGGAAAGCGACCGTCGGGACGAGGACCTCGCCGAGATGTCATTCCTGGATCACCTCGAAGACCTGCGATGGACCCTTATAAAGGGCGGCATTGGTGTCCTCTTGACCACCATCGTCGCGGCATTTTTTGGAACCTGGATCATTGACGTGCTCCTACTCGGTCCGGCAAAACCCGGCTTTTTTATGTATGAGTGGCTCGGCATCGAGGCTGAGTTGTTGCCGTTACAGAATCGTACCCTCCCTGGTCAATTCTTCGTGCACTGGGGTACCATCTTTTCCGTGGGGCTGGTCCTGGGTTCGCCAATCTTTATCTACTACTTGTGGCGGTTTATCGAACCGGGGCTGTACCAGTCAGAAAAAAAGGGCCTGCGGTTCGCTGCTGTGTTTGCAACGTTCTTCTTCATGCTTGGCATCCTGTTTGGCTACTGTATTCTCACGCCATTCGCCGTTCAGTTCTTCTCGACGTACACCATTTCCGATCTCGTCCAGAATGACATCGATATTACGAAGTATTTCAGCATGGTCATTACGTGGTGCTTCGGATCGGCAGTGCTATTTGAGCTTCCGGTCGTCATCTACTTCCTTTCAAAAGTCGGTTTGCTGACTCCGAAGATCATGAGGAAGTACAGACGCTACGCCCTCATCGTGATCCTGGCGCTCGGGGCACTCTTCACTCCCCCGGACCCCTTCTCCATGTTCGTAGTAGCAATCCCTCTCGTGCTCCTCTATGAGGTGTCGATTGTTATTTCTGGATTAGTTGCCCGACGACATGAGCGCTCCATCAAAAAAGAAAACATCCCCTCGCAATAGCACGGCAATAATTGTCGGACTAGTTATCACGTTGGTCTCAACCTCGTTCGTTTTGGACAGGGACGACGACTTGTTCACCGTCCGCAAGAATTTTGAAATTTTTGGCGCTACGTATCAGGAGCTCGTGGCTAACTACGTCGATGAGCTTGACGCGCAGCGCGTGATGCGGATAGGGCTGAGGGCAATGCTAGCAGAGATGGATCCGTACACAACCTTCTTCGATGAAGCAACGAACGATCAGATCCGGCTGAGCGCGCGGGGAAATGTTGCACGCGCCGGACTCCAACTGGAAAAGCGGGACGTGGAGCTCGTTGTCGGTGAACCGCCGTACCCGATGAGCGGATACCGGCAAGGAGTTAGGCCAGGTGACATCGTCAGTTCAATAGATGGTCAAGACGCCTCCAGCCTTTCGCTCCGACAGGCGTACGCTCTCCTCGAGGGTGACGAAAAATCGCTGGTGTCGTTTAGTGTTGTCAGGGCAGGTACTGCCGAGCCGATTGAGTTTCTGTTGATCCGAGAAACGCAGCAACCAAAAAACGTGTCGTATGCAGGATCACTCACGGATAACCCATCCATTGCGGTTGTCAAGCTTAACCAGTTTGGGCGCGGAGCTGCATCCGAAGTCAAGTCAGCCATAGAAGAGCTTGATAACAACACGAAGGTAAGCGGCCTTCTTCTGGATCTCCGTGGAAATCCCGGTGGTATCGTCAACGAGGCGGTCGAGCTCTGCGGACTGTTTCTTCCGGCGGCATCTACCGTAGTAAGCACTCGTTCGAAGTCTCCCGAGAAAAACGTAACGTACAAAACGCCCCGGCAACCAGTGTTTCTGGATTTGCCCGTGATTGTCCTTGTGGATTCGGTAAGCGCATCAGCAAGCGAGATAGTGGCGGGCGCTCTGCAAGACTACGACAGAGCGGTGATAGTCGGAGATCAGTCCTACGGGAAGGGCCTTACGCAGATAATCCGCCCCCTTCCATATAACACCTCGCTCAAGGTCACCAACGATCGTTTTTATCTGCCGAGCAACCGTAGTATCCAGAGCGGTGAGCAGGCACCAGGCGGAGCGACATTTACGTCGGTGTCCGGTCGGGTGATGACTTACGGAAACGGCGTATCACCAGACGTCCAGGCTGAAGGTGTACGGCAGTCAGAGATGACGCGTCAATTGCACAGCAAGTCGCTCTTTTTCAAATATGCGCAGGAAATTGTTGGGGGAAATCAGCAAAATCCTGGAAGTTTCTCGTCTTCTGCCGCGTTTGGATCGCACTTCCACGAGTGGGCTGATGGCCAGGGTTTCACTTTTACCCATCCCGGAAAAAGCGGGCTCCAACAATTCGTAAATTCGATAGTCGACTTCGATGCTGCCGAACAGATGGAAGAAATTATCGAGGCGGACGTGCAGAAACGGATTGAGCGGTCGGCTGCCTCTATTTCAGACCTTGTCGAACGCCAGGTAAATTTCTTGACGATGTCCCAGGACGCATTCCACAGGTGGGAATACGATGTTGATGAGGTTAGCAAAAAGGCGGCCGAGATTATCGCAGATACGCGGCGATACAATGATATCCTAACAAAAAAATAGACGTTGTCGGTCGAACATCTCGCACTCTTACTATTCTTCGGAGCGCTGGCGGGATTCGTCGCGGGGCTTGTAGGCGTTGGCGGAGGGATAATATTTGCCCCCGTTATTTTTTTCTATTTCGAATCGATCGGCGTATCGCCTCTGGTTATTACGCAGCTAACGATCGGGTCGAGTCTATTGTGTACACTCGTCACATCCCTTATCGCAACGTACCATCATGAGCAGAAGGGTGCGGTTGACAGGCGCGTGGCGGTAACAACTGGATTCTTTAGCGCACTGGCGGTTCTTGCGATGACGGTATTCGTCACCACGAAGCCGTGGTATAATGCGGATGTGTTTCAATTGGCGTTCGCTGCCATTCTCACGTTGGTTGCTGTCAGGATGTTTTTTGCGAAGCAGGCGGATCGCCCGGCGGTTGCGGAACGGCGGGGTTCTCCCCTTTCCTATTTCGGCATTGGCAGTTTGGC
Source organism: Rhodothermales bacterium (assembly GCA_965224105.1). Lineage (GTDB taxonomy): Bacteria > Bacteroidota > Rhodothermia > Rhodothermales > JABDKH01 > CBDCYH01. The sequence goes on from CBDCYH010000002.1 coordinate 1,032,677, forward strand.
CGGAGTAATTTCACCCGCCGTGGGAGTAGGCGGTGGCATCGTTCTCGTTCCATCTTTTTCCAGGTTGCTAGGGCTACCCATTCACCGCGCCGTCGGATCATCCAGTGCGGCCATCGTCCTGATCTCCGGATGTGGAATGCTAACGTACATGCTGAAGGGATGGGGAAACGAACTCGTTCCGAGTACGGCGCTTGGATTTGTCGATGTGGGTCGAGCCGCATTGCTCGTGTTGCCCGCTATCTTCACCGCCCGCGCCGGAGTAACCCTGGCGCATCGAGTTGATCGAATCGCACTCCAGCGCGGATTCGCCGTGCTGGCTCTCGTCGTCGCCATCAGATTGGTCGTCCGAGCCCTGTAAAGTATTGAGCGAACAAAAATGGGCGGCAACAACTGCTACCGCCCATCACGTAAATTCTGTGCCGATCTTAGTCAACGACGAAGGTCACCTTCGCATTGACGCGATAGTGCTTAATCTCATCGTCGCGAACATTTGCAGTAATGTTTTCGACGTACACCGATCGGATGTTGCGAACTGATTTCTTTGCCTGCTTGAGGGCATTTTCGCACGCATCCTCGATGGTGCTCCCCTCTGAAATAAGTTCAATTACCTTTGCTACCGACATATTTTCACCTCTTGATTCATACAAATGCGGAGTCACACACCGGATCTACCCAAAATGGCCCAATTCTCATGCGAATCGGCTAATCAAATGTCGAACTCCTCTTTTTACTGGCACGAATAAAGCCAAATGCTTCATCTGATACAAGATTCTTTGCCGTAAATCCGAAAAGGAATGTATCGTTTTTTATGGCTAGGGCGTACAGTATATCAGATTGGTTCGGTCTGTCTGGCATCGCGATGCGAAGACGCTCCGAGCGTGCATGGCTAACATGCAAACAGATTTTTATTACAATAACCTCTAGAGGAAAATATGGGACTGTTCTCATTCTTAAAATCAATCGGCCGTAAGGTTGCTCCTGGCCGCGAGGCTGAAGATATCCAGAACGATATCATTAACTCGCTTGGCTCACAGGTCGAAAACCTTCAGGTCGTTTACTCGGGTGGCGACGTAACCCTGTCGGGTTCTGTCGACTCGCGAGCCGCTGCCGAGAAGGCGGTACTGCTGGCAGGTAATGTTGAAAGCGTTGAGCGCGTTATCGACCACCTGACCGTCAAGGCCGAAGCTCCGGTTTTCTACACAGTTCAGAAAGGCGATTCACTTTCCCAGATTGCAAAAAGCACCTATGGCGATGCCATGAAATGGGAAGCTCTCTTTGAGGCTAACAAAGAAGTGATCAAAGATCCGGACTTGATTTACCCGGGACAGCAAATTCGAATCCCTAAACTGTAGGAGATCGACAAATCGTTTACGACGAGAAAAGGCGGCCTATCGGTCGCCTTTTTTTGTAACAATCACTACCGCCTACCCTCTAAGCATCAACAGTAAATGATCGGTGTCTATGGAAGCGGTGGAAATCCAGAAAGAACAGGTTCGCGACTACTACGGCCGCGTACTGAATTCAAAAAGCGACCTCCGATCCACAGCCTGCTGCAGCCCCGATTCGCTGGCACCCCATGTGAAAGCGATTCTTCCTCTAATCGACGACGAAATATTTGACCGCTTCTATGGTTGCGGCTCACCGCTTCCTGAATCATTGGAAGGGTGCACCGTCCTGGACCTCGGTTGCGGAACAGGACGCGACGTATTCATCGCTTCAAAACTGGTTGGCCCAGAAGGCAAGGTCATCGGTGTTGACATGACCAGAGAGCAGCTTGCCGTGGCGAACAAATACGCAGATGGAATATGCGCTCGCTTCGGGTACGACGAACCCAACGTAAAATTTGTACACGGTTTCATCGAGGACCTCAGAACGTGCGGAATCGAGAACGACTCCATTGATGTTGTAATTTCCAACTGCGTCATCAATCTTTCGCCGGATAAGTCCGCCCTGTTTGCCGAAATATTTCGCGTCCTGAAACCCGGCGGCGAATTATTCTTTTCGGATGTTTTTTGCGACCGCCGTTTGCCATCCGATGTTCCAGCCGATCCGGTTCTGCTAGGTGAGTGCCTGGGCGGCGCACTCTACGTGGAAGACTTCAGACGGATGCTCCTGGACGTTGGATGTCCGGACTTTAGGGTCGTAGATACATATCCTGTTGAAGTTACTGACCCAGAGCTAGCAGCAAAGGTTGGAGAAGCAAAATTTTCGTCTCTCACGGTCAGAGCGTTCAAGCTACCCGATTTGCTTGAAGACAGATGCGAAGACTTCGGCCAGGTCGCGTATTACGCAGGGTCGATCGATACGTCCCCAAACCTGTTCATTCTTGACGATCACCACGCGTTTGAGGAAGGGAAACCCATGCTTGTCTGCGGCAATACCGCAGCAATGATCGAGGAGACTCGATACGGCCCTCACTTCAAAGTGGTAGGTGATCGCGCCCGCCACTACGGCATCTTTGACTGCGCCCCTGATGGAAGCAAGCCAGAGAACAATTCGAACTCCTGCTGCTAGCAACGAAACGTTCGCTTGTACTTTCCGTACATCCCATCGACTAAATAAATGACACCGGATCGGGAATGTACAAGGGATTTCTCGCAACACTAGCAGCATTGCTCCTGCTCGGATGCGGCACCGACGCCCAGTCGCAGGATAAACTTGGAGAAAAAAGCACTCGGTCGCAGGACGCGGTTAGCGTGTCGGACGCGGTCACGTCCAGTCGTCAAAATGCGATTACGCAGGCGGTCTCAGTGGCAAGAGACGCGGTAGTAAGCGTCAACGTGATTGAGGTGCAGACCGTTAGATACCGGGATCCGTTCAATGACTTTTTTTCTGATGATTTTTTCCGTCAGTTCTTCGGATCGAACCCGGGAAGGCAGTACGAGCGAGAGGTGCAGGGCCTCGGCTCAGGGTTTGTAATTTCCGAGGATGGGTACATCGTGACAAACGATCACGTGGCAGGAAGAGCCTCGCGGATAACCGTTTCATTTAGGGACGGATCCACAAAAGAAGCGCGCCTTGTAGGAACCGACGAGGTTACTGACGTTACCCTTCTCAAAGTGGACACGAACGAAAGCCTGCCTTACCTCCGATTTGCTGCGGAGGAAACACCTATCGTTGGCGAATGGGCAATCGCACTGGGTAACCCCTTCGGCCTTTTCGACGCCACAGAGCCGACGGTAACCGTTGGCGTCGTAAGCGCTGTGGAGCGTAACTTTACCGTACAAGACCGACGCATCTATCGGAACATGATTCAGACGGATGCAGCCATTAACCGTGGCAACTCAGGTGGTCCTTTGATAAACGCGCTTGGAGAAGTTATTGGCGTCAACACATTTATCGTGTCACCCAACGGAGGAGGATCTATTGGGCTCGGATTTGCCGTCCCGGCAGCCAAGGTTCTTCGCATAGTGAACGAGTTGCGGGAGACGGGAGAGGTGGACCGATCGTACTACACGGGCCTCAGAGTGCGAAATGTGAATGAGAGAATTGCCAGTGCGCTGAACCTGGACGGAACCGCCGGCGTGCTTGTTGAAAGTATCGACCCCAGCTCACCGGCCGAGGCGGCTGGCTTCAGCCAGTACGATGTTATTGTCGGAATCTCCGGTGAGGCTGTTGCCGATCGAAACAGTGTCGTCGCCCGACTCTACGATTTCCGACCAGGGGACGAGCTCGAGTTTGTGATCTGGCGCGACGGACAGCAACGCCAACTCCGAATGATCCTTGGCAGGCAGTAAACTGAGATCCGCATATTCTCTCCCAACGCTTCTGGCATGCCTACTGCTCACCGGATGCCTACCAAGCTCCTGCTCCCGCGTTGAATCGAAAGAGCTAACTCCGGCCGACTCGTTGTCTCGGAAGATTGCCTCCGCGATGGTCCCGGACACACTCGTCCACCTCTGGACGAGTTCTGCCGAACTGCAATTTCCTCGCAGTGTAGCGATCCGCGATTCCAATGTCTTTGTAGGCGACGTCGAGACTGCTTCCATAATCCGCTTCAATTTGGACGGTGCAGCAACCGCGACTATCTCCGAGCCGGACTGGAGCTACCCCTATCTCGCTGGCGTGGATGCCAGAAACCTGTACGTGTATCTCCCATCGCAGGCGCGAATCGATGCCCTGAACCGCCTTACGTCGGAGACCACCCACATACGAACGTACGATGCCGGTGAACTGGGGCTCTCGTATGCTTCGGCAGACAGCACTCTGGCAGCAAGAAAACTACTCCCGAAAGAAAGCCCGGGGCGGCTGGACCTCTTCCGCAATCGTGTAGACTCTGCCAGCACGATAGCGCTCGACGCGCCGCAGTGGACATTTGCTGGTGCCCTGCTCGTGGATTCCGACACGGTCTACAGTCTCCGTGGATATCATCCTTCGATAGATGTGTTCACATCTCGCGGACTGGTCCAGCAGCGGCAACTTTCCGGGTTCGATTCACCAATGCTTGCGCGCGCATACAACTTCCGAAAAGGAGAATCAGATAAACCTCCTTTGCTATCTTCTGATGCTGCACTAGCTAACGACCGTTTCTTTGTTCTCAACATACGGCCGGGTTGGCTTCGTGTTGACGTCTATTCACGAGGTGGCTCTCTGCAAGCTATCCTGGTCGAACCTAATCCGTCATTCGGTAAACACTACTACCCTACGGGTGTCGACGTCCTGTTTGACCGAGGGCGCTATCTAATCGCGGTTTCATACAAAGAACCGGAGCCGTCGGTAAGATTGTTCGCATGGACACAACGGTAATTGCGAAACACGAGGGCACGTTCATTGTCCAACCGTCCTCTCCATCTTCTAAACTGAAATTTGATCATCGCAACACTCGGCGAACTGAAAGCGTCCGGTTACAGACCCAGGTCAGTAAAGGATGAGATGCGGGCAAACCTTATTAAAAAACTCAGAGACCGGGAGGAGGTTTTCCCGGGCGTGCTGGGATTTGAATCGACGGTAATTCCTCAAATCCAGAATGCTATTCTCGCCAGGCATAACTTCATCCTGCTTGGTCTTCGCGGACAAGCTAAATCAAGAATTCTCCGCCAACTCCCCCGACTGCTTGATGAGAAAATCCCAATCGTTGCGGGGAGCGAACTAAACGACGACCCGTTCAACCCGATCTCCAGGTTCGCACGAGAAATGGTTGCTGCGCGCGGAGACGAGACGCCCATCGCCTGGCTGGACCGCGATGAACGGTACGGCGAAAAACTGGCAACGCCAGACACATCCATCGCTGACCTTGTCGGCGACATAGATCCTATAAAGGCGGCGAATCAGAAGCTTACCTATGCTGATGAGGACACGATTCACTTTGGGATCATCCCGCGAACGAACAGGGGCATTTTTGCCATCAACGAACTGCCCGATCTGCAACCTCGCATTCAGGTTGGCCTCTTGAACGTGATGGAAGAGCAGGATATTCAGATCCGCGGATTCAACATCCGGTTCCCGCTGGATATAATGATGGTCTTCTCAGCCAACCCCGAGGACTACACCAATCGGGGTAACATCATAACCCCGCTCAAGGATCGGATTGACAGTCAAATTATCACCCACTACCCACGAAGCGTTCAAGTCGGTATTGACATAACGCGGCAAGAAGCGTGGACGGATCGCGGCGATGCCGATGTGGAGGTAACGATTCCATTTTTTTTCCGGGAAATCATAGAGCAGGTAGCGCGGGAGGCCAGAACTTCTGAGTACGTAGACCAGAAATCCGGCGTCTCGGTGCGGCTTACACGGGCAGCGCTCGAAGACCTGGTATCTGCAGCAGAACGGCGCGCGTTGCGGGCAAACGAATCCAAAACCTGTACGCGGATAAGCGACCTGTGGCACATCGAGCCAGCGATCACAGGGAAGGTCGAGCTCGTCTACGAGGGAGAGCAAGAGGGTGCACAAAACGTAGCCCGAATGTTGGTTGGGCGCGCCATACGCAACGTCTTCAATGAGCACTTCCCGGACCCCGCCGATAAAAAGGCGGGCAATACGCCCTACAAAAATATTATCGACTGGTTTGCTAAAGGTGGCTCGATCGAGGTTTCACCCGACATGACTGCGAGACAGTATGAAAGCGAGTTGACCAAGGTTGCGGGCCTGCGGGCCTTTGTGGATGCAAACTCGACACCGGGTTCAAGTATGGAGGCAATCTCGGTGATGGAGTTAGTACTGGAGGCGCTACATCAGAATTCGCAACTGGGCAAAGACATTGAGGAGAGCGCATCGACATATTCGGATATGATGGGCTCGATGCTTTCATCATTTTCGACTGATGATGATCCAGAAGACGACGAGTATTATCCTCCGTACAACTAATCGCGCGGCAGAGGAGAGGCCGATCTGGGTTGAATTTGGCCGTTTATTTTTGCACTATTCGGCCATCTGGCGTAATCATTTCATTGGCGGCAGGCGGCCGCGTGGGAAACTGGCCGATAGATACACTAGGGTCGCGATCTTTCGATACATAATGTGTGTGACTGCCGTGAGGTACCTCAAAGTATTCCCTACTATCAAATACTCCGAGTGAATCCGCGACCGCGAAACCAATAAAGACCAGTCCGCCGACGACCAATAGTGTTCTCTTTTTCACAGCAAGTAGCGTTTCGATTTCGTCATATCCACGGCGGTCAACTGCATCGTCGACTAGCCCGTTGTGTTGGTACCGCTCTTGTAATGCTGTTGATCCCTTGCCAGGGTGCATCCGGTCAATTGGCAACGATCCTGGGTGTTGTAACGGATGCGGAAGACGGACAGCCGCTGCAAGGCGTGAACGTTGCTCTACAATCAGAAGACGGAGAACTGTCTGGAACTGCTACACAAGACGGTGGCCAGTACGTGTTGTCGAGGATCCAGCCGGGTACATACTATCTCGCAGTCACCTTCATCGGCTACTCAGACCATCGCGATACGTTAAATATCAATTTTGGCGATCGGCTCACCATCAACGTGGGTTTGCAGGGAGACACGGAGGAGCTTGATGGAGTAACGGTGGAGTCGAACAGGGGCACGTCGGGAGCACAGAGCAACGCCGGTTACGAATCTGTTCGCGCTGCGAAAATAAACAGGATTCCTGTTGCCGGCCTTTCCGCCGACCTGGTTAATTACCTCACGTCCATTCCCGGTGTTGTGACAACGGGTGACCGCGGAGGACAACTTTTTGTAAGAGGAGGGACGCCGTCGCAAAATCTCTTCCTGGTCGATGGCATGCGGGTTCTGCAACCCGTCCACATCGTAGGTCTCTTTTCATCTTTTCCCGCGGATATTATTGCCTACACGGATGTGTACGCGGGGGGCTTTGGAGCTCAGTTTGGCGGTAGGACGGCTTCGGTATTTGATGTCCACACCAGAAACGGTAACAAACGGCGAATCGATGGCGCCGCATCGATCGCACCGTTCATCGCATCCGGTAGACTCGAGATACCCGTCCTCACCGATCGGGCATCGGTTATGGCATCATTCCGCCGTTCGCTCATTGACCGCGTCGCGCCAGACATCGCAGGCCAGGAGCTACCGTTCAAGTTTGGAGATACCTTTGCGAAATTCCACGCCTTTGTATCACCTACCAGTCATGTTGCGTTCACCGCGCTCAAGTCATTCGATGAGGGCAACCTGGCGGGAGACGCAGGACTCGAGGGCAGGGTTGCCTGGGAGAACGAGGCATACGGAGGGCAATTTTTTTACCTGTCACCGTCGTTTCCCGTTCTTACGCAGGTGTCCATTTCAACAACCCGGTTTGCGATACACACCGGCGCTGAGGACGATCCGCGGCAGCGATCCCTCACCGAGGGATTCGACGGCAAGATTGGCTTTGGTTACCTACTGGGCAGCGCGGAAATACACTTCGGAATATTCGGACAGAGCACGCGCTTTGATTACCGGTTGAGCCGAAGATTCATCGATCGCAAGGAGGAGTTCATCACCGAAGGCGGGGCGTTTATCCAAACAACCCTCCGGTCGGGACAAGACACCGAGGTCAACATCGGTTACCGTCTGCATTCGTTTCCAAGCCGGGGTCAAACATTTGGAGAACCGCGGTTTCGCTTTTCGTACTCCCCCGATGATCTCCCCGTGTCGATCAATGGTGCTGCGGGCATTTACCACCAGACGATCGTAGCGCTCACCGACGACCGCGTAGTGTCGAACGTTTTCACTGCCTGGGCCCCATCTCCTCCCGCACGGAAGGTTCCAACCGCTACGCACCTCATTCTCGGCGTGTCGGGCACGCTGCGACCCGGGCTAACCGCATCCGCAGAAGCCTATTCTCTTGCAAACAAGAACATCGGGTTCCCTCCCCTCGGTCTACCCTTCGATACCGATACCATCCTGGATAATGTGCGTGGAACTTCTCGGGGCCTCGACCTGCGCCTGGAGTACGCAGCCAATAATTGGTTCGTGTCGTCAAGCTACGGCCTGGGTACTGTCAAATACTCAGGGGCGAGCGGTGAATTTTCACCCCCGCACGACCGCCGACACCAGGGTGGGCTTCTGGTAGGAACGGTGTTCAAAGGTTTCAAGGCTAATGCGCATTGGGTTTTTGGCTCGGGGCTTCCTTTTACTCCAATCAACGGCTTCTATTCTGAAATCGATGTATCAAGTCAAGGAGTCGACGCCGCCAGGGGTGGCAGAACGGCTGTTTATTTTGACGAGTCGTTCAGCGATCGGCTACCCGCATTTCATCGCCTGGACATCACCGTCGACTACAGTATCAAGCTCCCCTACTCGAGGCTAACTGCACAAGTCGGTGCTATCAATGTTTACAATCAGAACAACCTCTTTGATTTTGATTATCTAACACTCTCCCGCATTGACCAACTACCATTCATCCCCTCCATCGGCATGCGACTGGATTTAGAATGACAACGTTGCGGATAATATTGTGGACGCTTGCGTGCGTAACGCTTGCAAAATGCGATTCGAGCTTCGACCCGTTTACTGCGGAGCAGAACCCGCCCTTTTTTGTAATCACGGGAACGATAAGCAACAAGGACACCACGCAACACGTCCGCGCGCAGATGATCCGCTCGGAGCCGACTGGCAATCCCACACTAAATGAATTCGTTGTAACATCGACAGAGGTGCCCGGTTCAGGAACGATCACCTGGCGAGACTCTATTGTTACTTTTGCGGACAATTCTCTCGGTCACCTATTCACAACCGATGCATCTTTCTCCACAGGTTCGACGGTAACAATAACAGCCGAAATTCCTTCTGAACGAAAATCTGTTTCTGTCTCAACAACGTTGCCGCGGCGCCCAACATTTGTTGAGGGCAACATTGTCACAGTCGGCACCACGCTGAATCAGGATATCGCGATGTCGGGTATCACCTCACAACCGAGGAATGTTCAGGTAGTCTACAACGTTATACCACCGGAGACTGGAGTGATAACACCGATAGCTATCGACTACCTGGCACCACTTAACAGCGTATCAAACAGATTTACTACAACAGTTTTGCTCTCCCGCGACTACGCTACTGTCCTCGGTCGACTGGGTCGGGTAGGGACGGACAATCAGATTAGACTTTCGTCCATCTCCCTCAATATGGACATCGTTAGCGACAACTGGGGTGACGGTCCTCCTGCCGGACGTGCCATCAGTTACCTCGCATCGTCAGTGCGCGAGTCCTATTCATGGAGTCTTAGCGCCGCACAGAAGATTGCAATCGGCTACTCGGGAAATTGAACCGAATTGCCTTTTTCGCTCCCGCCAATTTCCGTAATATCCGCACTTCATGTTTGAGGATACTGGGTGCGATTTTTAGTTGCCATCTTTATTGCGTCGTTTGTGCCCGCGTGGGCTAATGCACAAACCGCAACGGTGAGAGGTTTTGTTCAGGATGACTCAAACGGCGAGGCTCTGTTTGGCGTAAACGTAGTGTTGACAGCACCGGACGGCAGCATCGCTGGAAGCGCAACGGATAATGAGGGATTCTACATCATCCGGCAGCTCGCGCCCGGCACGTATGAACTGCGTGGGACATACATCGGCTTCGAGCCATACGTTGAAACAATAACGTTGGCCGCCGATCAGATTCTCACAAAGAATTTTGCCCTGAAGCTCGATGAAAGGGTTCTAGATGAACTCGTTGTCGAGGACGAACGAGAGGGAGGTGCGGTAAATGTGAATGCCGGCCTGCAAACAATCCGGCCACAGGACATCGACCTGATCCCGACACCTGATGTCTCTGCCGATCTGGTAAACTATCTAACGACGCTTCCGGGCGTGGTCGCATCCGGCGACCGGGGCGGGCAGCTTTTTATCCGCGGAGGGGAGCCCACCCAAAACCTCGTACAGATTGACGGTATGCTTCTATACCAACCGTTCCACATTGTAGGATTTTATTCTGCCTTTCCATCCGACATCATTAAAGTCTCTGATGTGTATGCTGGTGGGTACGGATCGAAATTTGGCGGTCGGCTTTCCTCTGTGATTGACATTTCGACGAGAAACGGAAACAACCGACATGTCGCCGGAGCAGCAACGTTGGCCCCCTTTGTTACATCCGGCAGACTGGAAGGACCGCTACTAAAAAACAAGGCCTCGTTTTTCGTTTCTGCCAGGCAGTCGGTCATTGAGCAGGGCGCATCAAAAATTATCGATCAGAATCTCCCGTTCCGGTTTGGCGACGTTTTCGGAAAACTGCACTTCTCACTCGGGCAGAACAGCCAGGGCTCCGTTTCAGGTTTGCGGACTTTCGATAGGGGGGTCATCGGTGTTTCGGAAGAGGTGGCGGATCTAGACGCACCGGATCAGAATCAGATCAGCTGGTCTAACACGGCCGGGGGTGTAAGATATATCCTTCTGCCTGCGTCGCTACCAATGTTTGCCGAAGTGCTACTCTCGTATTCGCAACTCGACCAGGAGTTTGGCCCGCTTGACAATCCGGTAAGGACTACCACGGTGGAAGAATTTGGGGCCACGGTCAACGTAAAGTATTTCACAAAGTCCTCCCAGGTCGACTGGGGATTATTCCTACGTAACAATACGCTCGACAACATGTTGGGAGGTCAATTCCAGAACGTGCAGAGCGAGAGGGAATTTGTTACCGAAGCGGGAATGTACCTTGAGCCCATCTTCAATATTACGCCTTCGTTCACCGTGCATCCGGGAGTCCGACTGCACGCGTTTCCCAGCAAGAGCGAGACGTTTGTCGAACCACGCCTCCGTATCGTGTGGGACAAACAGAAACACAGGTTGAGTAGCGCCTTGGGGATTTATCACCAGGAGATCGTAGGCCTAAACGATCGACGCGATGCTGGCAACATCTACACTGCATGGACCACAGCACCACTCCAAAATGTGCCGCAGGCTCAGCATGCTATTGTCGGATACACGTACACGGCTGCACGTGGGCTCGACCTATCCCTGGAAGGCTACTATAAGAATCTGAGAAACCTGACCATCCCTGAGTGGTCTGCCTTTCCGCGGTTTTCAGTAAACGTGCAACCCGCGGACGGATCTGTCGTGGGCTTCGATGCGCGCGCGAGCTTCGAGAGAAGGTGGTTTAACGGTTTTGTGTCCTACGGCTTTTCTGAGGTTGAATATCGGGCAACGGGTGAGAGCATCGCCATTTGGTATGGAGATTCAACGCTGCCCTTCAACCCCGCGCACGACAGGCGACATCAGGTTGCTGCACTCTCCAACGTCCAGGCTGCAGGTTTCAACTTTAGTGTTCGCTGGCAGTTTGGCTCCGGACTCCCCTTCAACGAATCAATTGGCTTTGACACGTACGTCCTGGTGGATGGCGAGACGGACGTACGGACTGATCCAGGAACGCGGCGCGTGCTGTATGGTCGACCCTATACCGGCAGACTCCCAGCGTATCACCGGCTGGACATCTCACTGGACAAGAAGTTTTCTATCAACCGCGGTTCAATAACACTTCAGGCTGGTGCGATTAACGCGTACGATAGAAGTAACCTGTTTTACCTTGACTTGTTCACGCTCGACAGGTCAGATCAACTGCCGCTTATTCCCTCTTTCGGCATAAAGATCGAGCTAGAGTAATATGCAGAGAATCCGCAACGTCACCCTTCTTGTTCTTGCGTGCTTCGGAATCCTGTCTATGTTGGGATGCGAAGAGTCGGTAAATCCGTTTATCGAAAGCGAGCGGTACTTTAGTCTGTATGGGGCACTGAACATGAGCGCCGACACGCAATACGTCAGAGTCGATCCTATCTCGCGAAACCTGTTTCTCGATCCGGGCGACCCCATCGACGCCATTTTCCGGTCTATCGATCTCACATCCGGCGACACATTGTTCTGGAGAGATTCGCTCTTCACGTTCGCCGATGGCTCGCAAGCTCATATTTTCACCATTCCGCTGCGTCTCAGACCCGGTCGCACATATCGGTTGGAGGTCGTTCGCTCCGATGGTGCCACAACATCTGCAGAAACTACCGTTCCACAGGCGTTGGTCGCTGAGGTCCTGCCTGCGGTCGTAAACCAAACCTCACCAACGTCTGCACTTGTGAACCAGACCGTCCGCTGGCAAGGACTTACTGAAGAACCCTATCTGGTACGGACGTGGTATCGGTTCGTCGCATCACCGGAAGGTCCTTTCAGCGAAATCCTGATCGAATATCCCGGCACAAATCGAGCTTCCAATCCAGGAGATGGGTGGGACATTGTCGTCAACATGAACGCCGACCGAGATTCAGTATCCAAAAAAATCTCTCGCCCGGATCGTTTAACGCTCCTGGGTGTCGGGATGAACGTCACCGTCCTTGATGATCAGTTCTCGCCACCCGGAGGTCGATTTGATCCAGAAGTTTTATCCCAGCCCGGCGTGTTTTCTAACGCCGAGAACGGTTTCGGATTTGTCGGTACCATCGGGCAATTCTCCACTGAGTGGGTCATCGACAACGATGTTGCACGGCTGCTTGGATATACTCCTCCTGCCGACGAGTAGCGGTGCAAGTCGCCTGCATCATTCCGGCATTCAATGAGGCGGAATCTATCGAATCCGTAATTGATGCGATCCCTGCCGGACTGGTTAGCCACATCATCGTCGTCAACAACGCCTCCACGGATAGAACTGAAATCAATGCTCGAAACGCGGGAGCATTGGTGGTGCGAGAAGATCGACGGGGTTACGGATACGCATGCTTGAGGGGAATAGAGGCGGCGCGAAAGTATCAGCCGGAAGTCCTCGTTTTTCTGGATGGCGATTTCAGCGACCACCCTGACGAGATGGGATTGTTGGTCACACCGATTGCCAATGGCGAAGCTGACTTCGTACTAGGCAGCAGGATGATCGGGTCTCGAGAACCTGGTGCGATGTTGCCACAAGCGATTGCAGGAAACAAACTGGCCTGTTGGCTGATGAATCTGTTGTGGGGCGCAGAGTTTACCGACCTTGGTCCGTTCCGCGCGATTAGAATGCGCGCGCTGGATGAGATTGGAATGACCGACACGACATTCGGCTGGACAATTGAAATGCAGATAAAGGTCGCGAAGAAAGGGTTACGATACCTCGAGGTACCCGTTTCTTATCGTAAGCGAATTGGCGTCTCAAAAATAACAGGCACAATTTCCGGAACCCTCCGGGCATCAGCCAAAATCCTTTATACCATTGCGAAATACGCAGTCCGGTCTTGAAGCCAACCTGGGATCGCCGATACGATACAGAACAATTTCCCCTGTTTTTTGTATCCCTGACTATAATCATCCTACCCGGCGGCGACTCATATGGAAAACTACCGAATCTGGTTTAACGGCAAGCTTGTGCCTCACGACGAGGCAAAGATTCATGTGCTTTCGCATGTGATCCACTATGGATCTTCCGTTTTCGAGGGTATTCGGTGTTACAACACGAAGGAGAAGGGTTCAGCCGTATTTCGATTGAGAGAACACCTGGAGCGTCTCCAGGACTCCGCCAAAATCTATCGGATGGACATGCCGTATTCGATAGAAGAGCTCGAAGTGGCAACGTTGCAGACTATTGAGGCCAGCGGTCTCGAGGCTTGCTACATCCGTCCGGTAATTTTCAGAGGCAGCGGCCCGATGGGTGTTAACCCTCTCAGGAATAAAGTCGAGGTCTTCATCGCCGTTTGGAAATGGGGCGCCTACCTGGGAGAAGAAGCTCTGGAAAATGGGGTTGATGTAATGGTTGCCTCCTGGAGCAGGATGGCTCCTAACACACTACCCGCTATGGCGAAAGCCGGTGGCAACTACCTTAATGCATCTCTTGTTAAAATGGATGCACTGAAAAGCGGCTTCCAGGAAGGAATCATGCTGAGTACCGAAGGGTTCGTCGCCGAGGGTAGTGGTGAAAATCTCTTCCTCATCCGCGGTGGGAAAATTTATACTGCTCCGGTTGGACTGAGCATACTGCCCGGCATTACCAGAGACGCCATCATAACACTTGCCCGCGACATGGGATACAGCGTGGAGGAAAAATCAATACCCCGCGAAGCCCTTTACATCGCTGATGAGTTGTTCTTCACGGGGACTGCGGCAGAAGTCACTCCAATCCGATCAGTCGATCACCAAAAGATCGGAATAGGAAAACGCGGTCCTATCACGGAGAAAATCCAACGCGCATTCTTCGAAGTTATCCATGCGGGCAAAGATCCTCACGAGTGGTTGACACCGGTCTCCGTTTCGATTCCAAGCGCATAAGACACCCGCTCACCATAGCGGGAGTGTTACCTCAAGAGGGTGAGTTTCCTGGTTACGCGTTTCGCGTTTCCGTCAGCAACCAGGAAATAAACGCCGTTCGCCAAACTCCGGCCTGCTGAATCGCGTCCCATCCAAAGGCATGACCCTTGTCCCACGGGCGCGTCTGTCAGATCTATTTCCGCCACGAGACTACCGACGACATCGTAGAATCCCAGTTTGAATGGTCCAACCGCCGGGCGTTCGTACTCAATGGTTATACTTTCGGAAAAAGGATTCGGATAGGGCGAACTGAGTAACTCTCCGGTTGCATCGGCGACTTCGTCGAGCCCAGTCTTAACGGCATTGGATGCGGTAACTTCGAAAGTGGCCTCGGTTGCAAAAGCAGATCCGATCAAACTGTTATCGACCGCTTGCACGCTCCAGTGGTAAGTCCCATTGGGCAGGTCTGTCAGGAACCACGACAGGTTATGGCTGACGTTTCCTCCTTTGCCGATAGAGCGAAACGAACCGTCTCCGCTCGCGATACTTGCGACAACGTCTGCGCCACCAGCGGACGTTCCGACCCTGAGCTCGTAGGTTAGCGCCGACGCAGGGGTGGTATCATCGGTTGATGCGGCCCATGACAGGTTCACCGAACCACCGGATACCGACGACGCGAGGTTCGATGGCTCCGACGGTGCATCGTTTGGTAGACGCTGCTGGTTTTCGTACAGGTAAGTGTTGTTGTTGAATCGCTCGTCGAAACCGCCAACCAGTATGTCGATATCGTGATCGCCGTCGTAATCTCCATACGAAGCGTGACCGGGGAACACTGCCGGCAAATTTGTGGCATGCCTGTACGAGGATCCGGTGCCAACGTAGAAGCGGTGCAGGAGTTTTGAATCTGCGACCGACGCACCACCGGAAATTGCTATATCCAGAATGCCATCAGAATTGAAATCGACCCACTGGAGGGAACCGTTGACAACACCCGCAAGGTCAATATTCGCTTCCGAAAATGAACCCCCGTTATTCCTATAGATGATGGTTTCGCCGTCGTAAACTCCCGGCGATAGCCGTCCGCCTGTGACGGCGATGTCGAGGTCCCCGTCGCTGTCCAAATCCGCCAGATCGATATCAGAGAACGCCAAGCCGCGCAGTTCCACAGCTGGCGTATCGAACACCCCCAGACCAGAATTATAATGGATGGAAATCTTCAACTCCCCGCTTTCGTCAATTCCCGACAGCACGATATCCAAATCCTCGTCGGTGTCGAGGTCGGCAATCACCACCTCTCCGAATGCAAATCCGGGAAACGTTGTTGAGCTGATGAGAAATCCAACGTCATCCTGTTCCAGAAGAACGGTCCGCGAAACCTCTCCGTCGCGACCCGTAACCACGATGTCAGCGTCACCATCATTGTCGATATCTCCCGAAGCGATGCTTCCTCCTACTACCGGTACGGCGGGAAGGGCAACTGGACTTAGCCCGGATCCGCCGGTGTTGAGATAGTGATCCACTCGACCGGTAAACGGCGATGATGTGTTTGTCGTCCCTGTAAGAAACAGGTCCAGATACCCGTCGCCGTTCAAGTCTGCCCATTCACTGTCGGATAGCCACAACCCTTCCACCGAATTTGCGAGCTCCGCATAATCGACTGATGGGTAAAACACGGTATCCGTGACGAAGACTATGGACCGGCGATCGAAAGAGAAAAGCCTCGCGGCCGGTATTGCGGAGGTGGCCAGCCCTTCGTTGCCAGACAGAAATACATCCAGGTCACCGTCAAGGTCAAAGTCCACCAGATCGACGGTTCCAAAGGAGTGGTCGGCCAACGACTCCGATACAAACTGGAACGTAAACGGGCTTTGAGCCGCCGCAGGTGTCGCGAGGACGACGAACAGCAAGACGATGACGAGGCGCTTAATCATGGAACGATAACCTGCTGTTCCGAAGGAAATGTTGAACCGTAAAAACCCCAGTCAACGGACTGAACAGACCAATAATACGTGCCGGGCGGCAGACCCCTGATGATCCATTCCGTCGAAGTGATGTCACCGCTTGCGGGAATGGCGAGGTTGCCGCGATTGAAATACGAAGGCGGAGCAACAACGTCGCCTAGCACGGGTGCAGTCCCAATACGAATGTTGTACGTGAGGCTCGCGGAGTTCGTTTGACCGTCCACCGGCGCAGACCAACTAAACGTAACATCAGCCCCTGAAACCGTCGTCGTGAGATTCGCTGGTTCCTGCGGTCGCGTGTTGAAACCACCGAGATTGTTGTAGGTCGCGAGAAATATCGAATCAGCAACAATACCCGTTAGCATAATGTCGAGGTCGGTATCGCCGTCGTAGTCACCGAAACTAATAGTACCAGATTTCGACCCGGGGAATGGTGCGGCCCCCAGACCAGAGGTGAGCAGGTTTGTGCGGACGAATGACGATCCGTTGTTAATACTCGCATTCATTATCGTGGTGCCCGTTGTAAATGGGTGCTCTGAACCAGTCTCGTAAACGTCGATATCGCCGTCATTATCGTAGTCGACAAACCCGGCGTCACCGCCATACAAGTCAACCAGGTCATGACCGGACGGCAGGAAGTTTCCACTTGCGTCGTTGTTATAGATTCTGGTGGATGCTTCGAATACCAACGGGCTGGGACTACCTCCAGAAATGAGCATGTCATTGTCACCGTCTTCGTCGTAATCAGCAAAGTCGATCTTCCCGAAGAGGGCTGGTTCGATTGGTGATGAGGTCGAGGTGAACGCTCCTTCCGAATTTTGAAATACATCAGCCACAAGAACATCTGATGAGAGCGCACCTGTTAGGACTATGTCCAGGTCTGCATCGTTATCTACATCAGCAAATCTTGCATCGCCAAATCCTACATCTGGGAGGCCACTGGCGACTGGTGTGAAGGTGTCGTTTCCGTCGTTGCGCAACAACTCCGTGTGGTTCTCGCCGGGACTTGTAACACCGGTAATCAGCAGGTCAAGATCACCATCGTTGTCGTAGTCTCCCCAGTCAACTGATCCACTGTAAACGCCGTTGATGGGTAAATTGAACTGGGTGAAATTTGGAATGGCGACAGCTGTTTCTTCGTTGCGATAGACAAACGCCACACCCGAGTATGGTTTCTCAGCAGTTGCCGACCCGATCATGACGAGATCCAGGTCGCCATCATTGTCATAGTCCCCCCATTCCACATCAGATAGCCAGAGCGCATCGACAACGGAATATTGGATGTAGCTTATCGTAGCGCCACCGACAGCAGGCGGAATACCCTTGAAAATTGCACCGACCAAAGGCTCGAACCCGATAGTGTTGTCGACCATCCGCCCGGTCAAGACAAAATCCAGGAAACCATCTTTGTCGTAGTCGCCCCATTTTGATGTGCCTCCGAAAACGGCCAGGGATGGGTCAATCCCAGAGATGTCCGGGGCCGAGTTTCCAACAGGAATGGTATATGGCTGTGCAAGAGACTCGGGCGCGAGGCTAAGGATCAAGACTACTGCTACGATCGCAAACTGCCTAATCGAGCTCATACAACACATCGCTAATGTTCATGCAGGTCCTGCGTCACTGGGTCTGGTAGCTTGCCAAGATAGAGATCCATACACCAATGCGCGAGGTAAATAATGGGTGTTATCGCTATTGCGATGATGAATTTATACCCGTAGTTGAACAACGTAATCGCCACAATTTCCGCGAAGGCCAATTGACCGGCGAACGCCACCATGAGGACGACAAACGTGTCGATGAACTGTGAGCCGAAAGTAGATCCTGTCGCCCGCAGCCAAAGAGCGCGCCCTCCAGTTTTCTTTCGGAGCCATTGGAATAGAAAGATGTCGGCAAACTGCCCGAGAAGGTATGCAACCAGGCTACCCAGGATTATCCTTCCGGAGGCACCAAAGACCTCATTGAACGCAGCACCAGATACAGGCGAGATACTCGCGGTCGGGACTGCCATGGCAACTTGCAAAATGGCGAACTCAAAAATAATCATCACCATCCCAACCAGGGTGACATAGGCAACCCCCCGATATCCGAAGTACTCGTTCATAAGGTCGGTTACGATGAACGTGATCGGGAAAGCAATAACGCCGGCGGTCATGATTACCGAGTCGAACTGCACCCCGAGGATGGTAACGGGTGAAGAGAGGTGAAAGGCTGTAAAGAATTTACTTGCCGTCGCTTCGGCGATTACCAGGGCGGTAATGAAAACCGCCGCACAGAACACATACAGTTTCTGATGCTGACTGAGTTGGTATTGAGCCCTCAACATGGCCCAATGTACAACAGTTAGCCGATGCCTGTTTCGATTGTTTCGGGCACGCGGATATGGAAGCTAAACGTCGAGCCGTGTCCTGGGGTGCTATCAATTTCCAGGACAGACCCGTGCGCCTGGAGGATGTGTTTGGCTATCGCGAGCCCAAGACCGGTTCCGCCCTGCTGGCGAGACCGGCTGGTATCAACGCGATAGAATCGTTCGGTTAGACGAGGTATGTGTTGGGCTGATATCCCGACACCATTGTCGGCCACCGAGAATTTCACCGAACCAGAAACCGGCCGCGCTGACACCATAACGCTTCCCTTACTGTCTGTGTACTTGAGCGCGTTTTCGATCAGGTTCGTCAGGAGCTGTTCCAGCTGATTCTCGTCTCCAAAAGCTTCTATCTCCGCATCCCCGGCGTTGCACTGCAGCGTTATCTCTTTCGCGTCGGCCAGCGACTGGAGGGATTCTGTGACGGAGTAGGCCAGCGCACGGGCGTCAAATCTGGTCATGCGCATCGGAAGCTCACCGGTTTCAATCTGGCTGATCACTGACAGGTCAGCTGCAAGCTTCTCCATCCGATTCGCATTGCGGAATATCCTTTCAACGAACTCCCGATTCACATTCTCATCGTCGATGGCGCCCCCCAGGAGAGTTTCCGCATATCCGCGAATAGCAAATATCGGAGTCTTCAGCTCGTGGGAGACATTCCCAAGAAAATCCTTCCTGTAGGACTCTATCTTGTTTAGTGAATCAATCTTTTCCTGAAACCGGTCTGAGGTTTCGTTTGCGGTTTCAACCAACGCCGTCAACTCATCGTGCACACCTGAAACGGATGCTTCATCAGAGTTGAAATTTTCATTGGCCATGTTCTCCAATTTTCTAGCAACCAGCGTCACCTTGTCCCCCACCATTCTCTCAACCAGAAAGGCCAGCAGAATACTTACGCTCAGTCCCACCAGGGCAAGCGCCCACCACGCTGACGTACCGACCATACTCAGAACAAATGTGCCCACTACGTAAAGCACCATTGCCGTAACCCCAACCTTGAATGCAATGGGTAACGAACGCATTACAAATTGAAAAAAGTCCAGTTCTCTGTTACTGATCCGGAATTCTGAACGAGTAGCCAATTCCTTTTACCGTTTCGAAGTAATTAAATCCAAGCTTCTCTCGCAACTTTCGGATGTGCACATCAATTGTTCGATCAACCACAAAGACTTCCGATCCCCATACGTGGTCCAGGAGCTCCTGCCGACTAAACACTCGATCGGGATGAGATGCCATAAACGACAACAACTCGAATTCCTTCCGAGGCAATCTGAACGGTCGTTCGTAATCGCCATCATCCATCAAAACGAGATACCGTAACCGATCGATTGTAATGCCACCCACCCTTATGGTGCTGTTGTTAGATTCCTCAGTGTCTCCTTTTTCCCGTCGTAGTACAGCCTTGACTTGGCTTAGAAACACCGGAATAGAAACAGGTTTTGACAGGTAAATGTCAGCTCCGGCATCAAGGCCCTGGACATGGTCCCCGTCAGAACTCAGGGCTGTCAACATCAACACGGGGATCTGTTTTAGAACCGGACTCTCACGAATCAATTGGCAGCATTCCAGACCACTCATCCCAGGCATCATGACATCCAGGACAAACATCTCAGGTGGTTCTTCCAGGGCGATCGAAATTGCTGCTTCGCCGTTGAGTGCGGTCCGAACGCGATAGCCTTCGGCCTGTAAATTGTATGACAAGAGCTCTACGAGATCTGGCTCATCATCTACGATCAGGACGGTTTGCTTTGTCACCTTGTCCCTGTCAATCTTTGAAGTGTGCGAGATGATAGAAAATACCACCTCCCGGACTACGTAGTGTAACCGCTATGTTAAGGATTTCCTCGTGGCATGCCCGTGGAAAGGGGTACCGTCGATCTCAAAAACGACGCATCCCGAACGTAGCATCTCCTCTATATACGTTCGACAAAGGCCGCATTGTTGACCGAAGGAGATGAATTTTTGAAGCTCATCAATGCTCATCGCGTCGTTTCTCAGCGCAATAACAAGCAACCGTGCAAACGACACGTCGCTACACACGCACTTTGTAATGGCCATGGCTTAGTCCTGGAGGAAGAGTATGTGGGTGGGTGCGATCCCGACTGTAAACTCCAATTGCTCGCCGCCATCTTCGCCATGAACTGTCACCTTGCCTTCTTCGACGAAACTGGGTACACGCCCAAGGTAGAGGCGTTCGTCCGCAACGCTCCATGCGATCGCTCCAATGGGATCTCCCGTTATCGGCCCTATCGAACCCACGATTGTAGCCGTTCCAAGGTTGTACTTTATTAGCCGGTTGTCGTCTGATGCGACGTAGATCATACCCGATGTTGGGTCATATGACGTTTGCTGCCCCGGCCCGGCAGTTGATAGTTGGCTGGGCAGAACCGTTGTACCTTGTAGCGTCAGATCCGCACCATCAAGGATCGTAACAGCACCGGGTATCCGCTCAATGACCTGTGTAAAGTCAGCATTGTAGACTGTTTGGCCGGAGCAGACAACACCAACCTCCGCCAATGCTCCAACGTGAATGGATCGAGGGCCGAAACAACCCACATCCACAGTGCTGACCAGAGTATCCGAGGTCGTGCTGATTACCGAAACTGTTTTGCCGGCACCAAATCCCCAATTGGCGACAAACAAGGACGGACCCACAAGAGCCAGGCCTTCCGGATTGCTTCCTACATCAATTGTCGACGTCACAGTGTTCGTTGCCAGATCGATTACGCTCACCGTTCCACCCGCAAAATTTTGCTTGTAGAGATTCGTAACGTACGCTTTCGTTTCTGAGACGGCCAACATGTAGCGCGGGCTCACCACTCCAGTTATTTGCCCAGTGCGTGTATTCGTAGCCAGGTCGTAGACATCAATGCGATCGGCAGTATTCGACATCACATACAGTTTGCCATTGTGCTCATAGATGCTCTGGATGATCGACGCTAATCCGGATGCCAAGGACAGGGTCGATCCAGAATCAACATCGTAAGAAGTTACGCTTCCGTTCCCATCGCTAAAGTTTCCCTGGTTGGCGACTAGAATTCTTGCCACCTGGTCCGAGGGCTCTGTGCCTGAATCGCAGCCACCCAGAAATAGCAGTAGTACTAGAATGAATGCGAATGTCCGACCGCTATTGCTTTCTATTTTTTCCATTGAATTGCATGAGCAGTTTAACTGAATAATTCCGCAGCGGCATCGGGTAGTTCTGAACAACCGCATACCGGGCGTTAAATAGATTGTGCACGTCAACGATAAGGCTCAGATGATGCCGGCGATAGGGAAATACGAATCCCACTCCCATGTCGGACGTCAGGAATGCAGGCAGCCGCTCACTGCCCCCGGCTGTCACATTTTGCGTCCCGGTAAACCCGACTGTTGCATTCGCCTTTAGCCCTCCCCTACGCACTCCAACCGAAGCATTCGCCTTCTGTCGCGGAGTGTACCGTAGTTGCCGATGTTGGGTACGATCCATGTCAACTACGCTAACAAACGAATATGTAACCTTGCCATTGATCGAGGTGGCGCCAACATCGGTCACAGGTACATCGAACACCAGATCGGCTCCGAACGCTCTAGTCCTCGCGACATTTTGAGGCGTCCACAGCCCGCCAATATCCGTCGACCACACTATTTGGTTGGACATGGAACGAAAGAATATGGATACATCAAACAGAAGGTTCGTCGTCGGGGCAATCAGAACCCCAACGTCGGTCGTCCAACCGTCCTCCGGCTTCAGGTCCGGATTACCACGCGCTCCAGCCGATCGCCAGTACAGATCGTTGAAGGACGGAATGCGCTGCACCCTGCCAGCACTCGACCGGATCCTGGCCGCGTTGTCCACACGAACATTTGCCCCAACCCTGGGTGACAGCGAAACACCTCTCGACTTGCCGGTCGAGCGCACATCGGCATTAACTCCCGGATACAGAACAACCCTCCTCGATGCAATTTCGCCTTCAAGATTGATCGCATATGTCTGGCGCGAAGGCACACTGGATGGAATTGCCGGATGAGTTACGTCGGCAAATTCCCCTCGGAGGCCCATTGAAAATGTGTGCGGTCCGAAAGGATGTGCGAGTCGGATCACCGCTGTGGCAAGATTGCTCTTGCCCGTGTCGTCTACTCCAGATACGGGATTTTTGTAGCGGATGAAACCTGATTGATACATCGCTCTACCTTGGAACGAGCCAAGGCCGAGGGACGCGTCGTGCGACATCCAGACCCTCCTCGATCTATCCTCCTGACGTTCACCAAACGAACTACCACCGGCAACCCCTGGCAGTCCTCTCTCCCTTTGGCTGGTCTGGAACGAAACTGTGCTCCGTCCATCTATTGTCGCCAACCGCGCAACAACGCCCGATGCTGTGTGATCCGCATTTTTCCGCGTTTGATAGGCTGACGGAAAAGCAGCTTCATTCAGGAATTCAAAGTCACCATCCGATCGGCTGAACCTACCTGCTACCAGGAATTTAACCGGCCCTTGTACGGAACCAATCGAAAGACCACCTCCCCTTGTACCAAACGACCCGGAGCTAAGATGAGCGGTAGCTTGATTCGTGCTTGGAAGGTATGGCAACAACTCGATCCGGCCTCCCGCGGCTCCGGTTCCTACGCCGCCCGCATGGGCACCGGTGATGACTTCGACCGCTTCCACCCCAAGCACATCTACAATACTCGCATCCACCTGACCCAACTGCGGGTTGGTAATACTGATTCCGCCCAAAAGGACATCAGTTTGAGACGAATTGCCTCCTCTAGAGGATATAAGCGCTATCCCGCCGGGACCATATTGCCGAAAATGTATGTGGGAAAGAGACCTCAGCGCGGTTGACAAACTCCCACCTGCTCGCTCAAGCTCGTCGAGCTGAATGAAGTCTATTCTCGACGGCGCCTCCATCGTTGCCGTCGACCTTGCTGCCGTAATGGTGAGCTCCGGCAGCGCAACAACCGAATCTTTCGTCGCGGTTTGCGCGGACAACAGCGACGGCGCAATCAGTAGCAAACAAAGAATTTGGTGAAATGTCCTAAACAAAAGAATTCCCCATCTCCTGGAGATGGGGAATTGGCACAAGCATTTCGCGGCAACACCCTTTCCCTCTATCCCGGAGGTTAAGATGATTGCACGACGGCAGGTCTCCTGGCTCTAAGATGTTCACAGCCTGCTCTCTACGAAAACCTTCCCTCTTGCGAAGTGGAATGCGTATCAACAACCAGGCATCATCTATTTACAGTTGCGGGAACAGCTCGACTCCCTTGCGGGGCCGATTCCCTTTTAATCCGCCACGGGCGGAACCTTCATGCCAAACAATAAAGAACGTTTTGGAGAATACAACCTTTGGAAAATAAATGCTAATTGAGGATTACCGATTCGCCGTATTCAGGAATAGAGATTTTTCCGAAGCCTCGATCCTGCATGGCTGTCTTCAGGATTTGCTGCCTCTCCAGGACACCGTGCACAAGGAAAATATTCTTCAACCGCTCGACGTCTAACATCTCAGCAAAATCAATCAACCCGGGTTCATCCGCGTGAGCGGAATAGCTATTCATAACAACAATATCCGAACGTACAGGGTGTCGCTCTCCAAATATTTTGATCTCGGCTACCCGGTCGACAAGTTGCTTCCCGAGAGTTCCATCCGCACAATATCCTACGATCATAACGGTATTCCTTTTATTCTCAACGTTGTTGCGTAGGTGGTGCAGAATGCGCCCCGCCTGACACATACCAGAGGCCGAAATAATTATCATCGGCTCTTTCATTTCGTTGAGCTCTTTGGATTTCTCAACATCGCGCACGTATTGCAATCTCTCAAAACCGAACGGATTCTCATCTTCAATCATGTACTCGCGCAACGCGCGGTCATAACATTCGGGGTGAGAGAGATAAACACCTGTGGCATTCACTGCCAGGGGCGAGTCTACAAATGCCGGAATCTCTGGAAGCCTTCCCTCATTCCACAACTGATCCAGTGCGTGCACAATCTCCTGCGTCCTTCCTACAGCAAACGCGGGGATAATTACCTTTCCGCCACGTTCGGCGGTCGCTCGTACCACTTCCAGTAGACCTTCTTTTGCCCGCTCTCTACCTTCGTGAACCCTTCCTCCGTACGTGGACTCCATAATTAGGTAATCACAGTCCTCCATTTTTTGAGGATCACGCAGAATTGGCCGATCAGGCGAACCGATGTCGCCCGTAAAACCGAGTTTTGTGGTCTTTCCGTTTTCGGTAATCGTTAGGACCATCGTTGCGGACCCCAGAATGTGGCCGGCGTCCCGATACTCAACCGTCACCCCTTCGACCGGCGAAAATGGTTGTCCGTAGGATATTGCGCTGAAGTGTTTGAGGACCCGCTCTGCATCTTCCATACTGTAGAGTGGCACCACTTCCGGCTGTCCCTTCTTTCTCCTTTTCTTGTTATAGAACTTCGCATCCTTCTCCTGGATGTGAGCGGAGTCCAACAGCATGAGCGAACATAAACTATACGATGCGTGCGTCGTGTAAATAGTCCCGCGAAATCCATCGGCGAACAATTTGGGGAGCAAGCCCGAGTGATCGATGTGTGCGTGCGAGAGGAGCACAACATCAATCGTCGACGGATCAAAAAGAAAAACTTTGTTCAGTTTCTCGGCCTCGACACGTCGCCCCTGATAGAGCCCGCAGTCAAGCAAAATCTTTTTGCCGTTATTTAGCTCGATGAGATGCTTGGAGCCGGTTACCGTTTGCGCAGCACCACAGAAGGTTAGTTTCATTCGCAGGTCATGGAATATTGTTTATCATGCCGAAAATAGGAAACCGAAACTGGATTCCTAGGTCCAGAAAATCTGAGCAACAAGATGCTCTCCCGTTCAAAGCCAGGGTACTGTTCGACCTTTCCACACGGGAGCAACAGCAATGAACGATGCAGTGAAGATCAAGATTAAAACTTTGGCGCGACAATTCCCTGCGGCCACCATCGCAGTTGCAGCCCACGACGGTAAACTAGATCGGGGTTTTGAAATTCTCGGCGACCGGGTATTTCACGCAGCGAGTACGATGAAAATCCCCATTATGTATGAGGTTTATCGGCAGGCGGCTGGCGGAGGAAAGCAGTTATCCGATTCTTTGCTCGTAACCAATTCTTTCCGGTCAATAGTAGACGGGAGTACTTTCAGCATTGCGATTGATCACGATTCTGATGGTTCACTGTTTGACCATATCGGCGAATTGGTTACCGTCAACGAGCTGGTCAACAAGATGATAACTGTCTCGTCAAATTTGGCAACGAACATTCTGATTGATCATTATGGGGCGGCCAATGTGCAATCGCTTATCGACTCACTCGGCACCACCAAGATGCGTGTACTCCGTGGAGTCGAAGACGGAAAAGCCTTCGACAAGGGATGGAGTAACACGTGCACTGCTTCTGATCTCGTCGTTTTACTACGCCGCCTGGCAGAACGTCGGGTTGTTGATCCGCGCAGCGATGCGGAGATGCTCGACATCCTGTTGTCGCAAGAATTCCGAAACATGATTCCGAGCGGACTCCCGCCTGGAATAAGCGTGGCTCACAAAACTGGGCAGATCACCAATAACAATCACGATGCTGCAATCCTGTTTCCTTCGGGACCAACAGCCGTAGATGATTGGATTGTTCTGGTGATTCTAATAGAAGGTATATCTGATCACGAGACCTCTGCTTCCCTTGGCAGCGAGATCGCTAAAACAACCTTCGAGTATTTTCGCTAGCTTCGGATGCGTCTCGCTATCCGGGTTATCTGCTCTTTTTCTGGCAGGTCGTCCTCGTCCAATTTGATCCTCCCCTCGGGCTCCACCACCTCGTCGTACATCTGGCTGGTGACGATGGTCTCCAGATTCTGGATTCGCTCCACAAGATTCTGACGCTCGCGGTCCATCTCGATCAGCCTGTCTGACAGATCGCCCACTTCGCCGGTGAGGTTTGCTGTTGATTCAATCTGGGCTTTCTTGAATTTGAGCCATTCGCTGAAGGCCCCAGCGCAGATCGCAGCGATCGGTATCAGTACCCAAACAAATCCCATATTGTATTCTCCGTAGTGTGTAATCTAGTTCAGAATCGGGGAACAGTTGCCGATAAAAATACTTGACCCTTCCTAGAAATGGCTGAAAAATCATCCATAATCACGATACTCAAAAGACTCTGGGGTAGCAAATCGACTGACCGTCGCAATGCTCCGTCGGCTGCATCCGGAGAACGCTTCGCTCGCATCGCTGAACTCCTTGGCGAGCCAGCTGGTCAACTTGATTTGTACAATCAGGCTTTGCGCCATCGCTCCCTTCTCCGCAGAAAAACAGATACTCGGCTGGTTTCAAATGAACGTCTTGAATTCTTAGGAGACGCAGTTTTGGGGATGGTTGTTGCAGAGCACCTGTATTCACGATACAGGTCAGAGAACGAAGGCTATCTAACCAAGATGAGGGCGAAGATCGTTAACGGAAAGTCGCTGGCAACGTGCGCCAGGGCAATTCATTTAGGGGAACTAGTCCTGATGAGCGAAAACACCAGCAGTCTTGCCGGCAGAACAAACGACAGCATTTTGGCTGATGCCTTTGAGGCTTTCATCGGGGCGATGTACCTGGACAAGGGGCTCCCGATTGCAAAAAAGTTCATCCACGCACACGTCCTGTCCCACTTGAACCTGGAACTTCTGGCCATTACCCACACAAACTTCAAGAGTGCTCTTCAGGAACTGGTGCAAGGACGAGGGCTCCCTCAACCAAAGTATCGCGTTGTCAAAGAATCGGGACCGAGTCACGCACGCCAGTTCGAGATCGAGGTGGATGTTGACGGGAAGCCTATGGGCAAAGGGACGGCTGGATCCAAGAAGATGGCCGAGCAGCAAGCTGCCAAGGTTGCACTCGATCTCCTGAGCGAACCTGCCTGACGCACCTGGCGTGCCTTTTTTAAGCCCGGTCCCAAATACACCATTATTCCGCAGAACAGAAGTCGCCAATGCGGTATAATCCGTCGGCAATTCCTGCTCAAACCAACAATTCATTCCTCTAGATGGCGATCGATCTAACCGCAGCTGATTCGTTTGATACCAGACACACGGCAAGCGGCGAAAGCGCAGAAATGCTCTTGGCCGTTGGAGCTACAGATACAGACGATCTGGTTGACAAAACTATCCCTTCACACATCCGCGTAAAACAGGCTATCGAATTGCCAAAGGCTCTGAGCGAGCATGAACTTGAGCAACGAGCTGAGGAGCTGGCAAACCGCAACGTTATCTTCAGGTCCTTCATCGGGATGGGGTACTCGGATACGATTACGCCTCCCGTAATTCTGAGAAATATTTTTCACAACCCTAACTGGTATACTCAGTACACTCCGTACCAGGCAGAGATTTCGCAAGGGCGTCTTGAGGCACTACTAAACTTCCAAACGGCGGTCTCTGATTTAACAGGATTCGAAATAGCGAACGCCTCCCTGTTAGATGAAGGCACTGCGGCAGCCGAAGCAATGATGATGTTCAGCCGGCTAACCAAAAAGTCTGACCGCAATGTTTTCTTCGTCTCCGAATCGTGCCATCCCCAAACCATTGAGGTAGTCAAAACAAGAGCGGAGCCGCTTGGAATCGAAGTAGAAGTAGGCAACCATACCCTGTTTAATTTTACCGAAAACGTTTTTGCAGCCTTATTGCAATACCCCGCCACCGACGGACGCGTAGACAACGTAGCTGATTTTTGTGCGCGGGCGCAAGACGCCGATGTTAGGGTCATTTGCGCAACCGACCTTCTCAGTCTCGCTCTGCTCACTCCGCCCGGCGAGTTTGGCGCTGATGCAGCTGTCGGAAACTCACAGAGATTCGGTGTCCCCCTGGGTTATGGTGGACCGCATGCAGCATTCTTCGCCACGCGCGAAAAGTTTAAGAGACAAATCCCGGGTAGAATTATCGGGGTTAGCGTTGATGCAGATGAAAACCGGGCTCTTCGAATGGCGCTGCAGACGCGGGAGCAACACATCAGACGCGACAAGGCTACTTCCAACATTTGCACGGCGCAGGTACTACTGGCCGTAATGGCCGGAGCATACGCTGTCTACCACGGGCCGAAGGGAATCAGACGGATCGCTACACGCGTTCATGATCTGACCAAATTGCTCGCGCAAGGTCTTGTCCATCTCGGGTTCGAGATAAGACACCAGAATTTTTTCGACACCATCCGCGTAGACACCGACCTACAAGAGGCCAACAGAATTCGCGCCGCTGCAGCCGATGCCAAAATTAATCTGCGGTTTTTCGAAGATGGCTCTTTGGGCATTTCACTGGATGAGACGACTTCCGAGTCCGATGTGGACGCCTTGTTCTCGTTGTTTGGCCACGACCAGAATTTCAATTTCAGCTGCGCAGAGTTGGCACTCCGGAATCAGTCGGGCTATGACGGGCCATGTGCGCGCACAACTGAGTACTTAACCCACCCAACTTTTTCAGCTTATCAGACTGAAACGGAAATGATGAGATACCTGACGCGGTTATCAGCAAAGGATCTATCTTTGACCACGTCCATGATCCCTCTTGGATCGTGCACCATGAAACTAAACGCTGTATCCGAGCTGCTTCCGGTGAGTCTGCCGGGGTTCAGCAGGATGCATCCGTTTGCGCCCATCGAGCAAACGGAGGGTTATCGCGTCGTATTTGAAGAACTCTCCCAATGGCTCGCTGAGATAACAGGTTTTCATGGTGTATCACTGCAGCCAAATTCGGGTGCATCAGGCGAATACGCGGGTCTGCTCGTGATCCGCGCCTATCACGAGGCAAATGGCGAGCAGCATCGCAATGTGTGCCTCATTCCAGAGTCCGCCCATGGCACCAATCCAGCCAGCGCGGTAATGGCAGGGATGAAGGTAGTTGTAACTCGTTGTGACGACCAGGGAAATATCGACCTCGACGACCTGCGTGCAAAAGCAGTACAACACTCTGCGAACCTCGCCGCGTTGATGATTACCTACCCATCCACGCATGGCGTTTTTGAGTCAACGATCATTGACATCTGCGAGTGCATTCATCAACATGGCGGACAGGTCTACATGGACGGAGCCAATATGAACGCTCAGGTCGGTCTATGTCGACCCGGCGACTTTGGAGCAGACGTGTGCCATCTGAACCTGCACAAGACTTTTAGTATTCCGCACGGCGGCGGCGGCCCCGGCGTCGGACCAATTTGCACCGCAGAACATCTCTCGCCTTACCTTCCTTCCCATCCGCTCGTCAATACTGGCGGAGAAACCGGAATCGGACCAATCGCCGCGGCGCCGTGGGGCTCTGCCAGCATCTTGCTGATTTCCTGGGCATACATTGCGATGATGGGTGCCGATGGTCTTACCGCTGCATCACAACAAGCTATTCTGAATGCGAACTACATTGCAAAAAGACTTGAAGGCCACTTCGACATCCTGTACACCGGACTCAATGGGTATTGCGCCCACGAATTTATTCTTGATTTGAGACCATTCAAGAGCTCCGCAGGAGTAAGCGAAGTCGACGTCGCGAAACGCCTAATGGATTATGGCTTCCACGCTCCGACGATGTCTTGGCCTGTGGTAGGTACTATGATGATCGAGCCAACGGAGAGCGAGTCGAAACAGGAGTTGGATCGTTTTTGTGATTCTATGATTGCCATCCGGGAAGAAATCCGACAAATCGAAGTCGACATTCTTCCGCGTGATAACAACCCACTTGTCAACGCGCCTCACACCGCGGTGACGACAGTTACCGACGACTGGGCGCGACCCTATTCAAGGGAAACGGCAATATTTCCACTCGAGCATACGAAGGTCCACAAATACTGGCCCCCTGTTAGGCGGGTAAACGATGCGTACGGCGATCGAAATCTCGTGTGCAGCTGCCCTCCAGTCGAAGCGTACGTAGAAAGCTAAAATGCGAGTGGGCATTGATAAATAAAACCCACCTACTCTTCCTCGGCGCAATCACCTTTTTTGTGACAGGCTGCCAACCGGGTGGGCTTGCTCAGAACGAACCCTCTCGGCCCAATATCATCTTTGTGTTCACCGACGATCATGCGGCTCAGGCGGTCGGAGCATACGGCGGAATTCTCTCGGAGCTTAACCCAACACCAAACATTGACGCGCTGGCTGCGGAGGGCATGCTGTTTCGAAATGCTTTCGTAACCAACTCTATCTGTGCTCCTAGTAGAGCGGTCATCTTGACTGGCAAGCACACACACCTCAATGGTGTGAGAACAAACGCTGTCAGGTTTGACTCGTCACAGACAACGTTCCCGAAGTTATTGCAGTCGGCAGGTTACGAGACTGCGATAATCGGCAAGTGGCATTTAAAGAGCGAGCCTACCGGGTTTGACCACTGGGAGGTGCTCCCCGGACAGGGCAAATATTACAATCCGGATTTCCGCACACCGGCAGGGCTTGCGCAAACCGATGGGTACGTAACAGACATTATCACAGACAAAGCCATCTCGTGGATATCAACTCAGCGGGATCCGAGTAAGCCGTTCATGTTGATGTACCAGCACAAAGCTCCACACAGGGAATGGTCGCCCGGACCAAGCCACCTGGCCAAATACGATGACCTGGTTGTTCCGGAAGTTGCAACCTTGTTTGATTCGTACGAAGGTCGCACTTCAGCTGCTCAAACGCAGGAGATGGAAATTGACCGACACATGGACCTTCACTACGATCTTAAGGTCAGGCAAGCGGCGGACTCAACGAGCTGGCTCTTTCCATTGGCAGAACGCAATTACAATCGCATGACCGTTGATCAGCGGCGTGCGTGGGATGAGGCGTACGAGCCCAAGAACCAGGCATTCTATTCGCAAAACCTTGAGAGTAAAGATCTCGTTCGTTGGAAGTATCAGAGATACGTAAAGGACTACCTCCGCACAATTGCTTCTGTTGATGATAATCTAGGTAGACTTCTCCGACATCTAGATGACTCAGGGCTCACCAACAACACGGTCATAATTTACAATTCCGATCAGGGCTTTTACCTGGGAGAGCACGGGTGGTTTGACAAGCGTTGGATGTACGAGGAGTCGTTGCGTTCACCGTTGATCGTGCGCTGGCCGGGTATCGCGGCGGCAGGTTCGGAGACTAAGGCGATGGTACAGAATCTGGACATCGCGCAAACGATTCTTGACATCGCCGACGTGGATGCCCCCGCAGATATGCAGGGAGTGAGTTTCGCACCTGTCTTGCGTAACCCGGACAAACAGAGTGGGCGCAAGGAGATCTACTATCACTACTACGAAAGCGGTGAACATAACGTACCGAAACACTACGGAATCAGAACTAACCAGTATAAACTGATTCACTACTATGAGATCGATGAGTGGGAGTTGTTTGACCTCGCAGCAGATGCAAACGAATTGTCCAGCGTATATGGGAATTCTGAATATGTCGATATTCAGAATGACCTGGTGGAACGCTTGTTGGCCCTTCAGAATCGGTACCAGGTTCCTCCGGGAGATACCTAGGCTCAGGACGAATTCAAAAGGCCCGGCGGATGCCGGGCCTTTTGTGCAAGGTGTCGCTTTGCTAAGCGGATGTTTATTGGGCCAAAGCCCGTTCGTCGATACCAAGGTCCGACGATGCAAATAATGTTTTAGTAAAGTATTCCTTACACATCCCCTCACGTTAGGAGAAGACTCTCTATGTATCGGAGTCTGTCACCCGGTTTTTAAGGATCTGGTTAGGCAGTTATGCAAAAAAGAAAGGCGTTGCCGTATTACCGACAACGCCTTCTAAGCGAGGGTCAAGTTACCTACTTGAGCAGCGTGATAGACCGTGTCTGGTCAAAGTTCTCTCCCGTTACGCGGTACATGTAAATACCCGATGATAGCTGCGAGCCATCGATGGTAAAGGTCCGCGTCTGGTTTGCCTCCAGCATACCAGTGTAGACATCAGCCACTTTCTGGCCAACTGCATTGTATATACCGACCGTAACATCCTGTGTCTCGTTTACCGTTAAGGAGAAAGTAGACTGCGGATTGAACGGATTCGGATAGGCGTCTGAGACAACGTGGCTGGCTGGCAAATCAACCGATACGTTAACCAGTGAGCTGTACGAGAACGATCCATTGATGTCAACCTGCCTTAGTCGAAACTGCATGTCGCCAACGCCAGCCTTGGCGATGCGATACATGTAGTCCTGTCCCTGGTTTGTCGTTCCCATTCCTGGTACGAACGCAACTGGCTCGAAGCTGTCGTTGATTTTTTGCTGAACCTCAAATCCAGCGTTATCCAACTCGGAGAGTGTTGACCAGCGGAGTAGAATATCCTCGTGATCGACCTGAGCGTTGAACTCGGCCAGTTCTACCGGAAGCGAACCCATCCCAGCTTGAATAGCTGTATTTGGTGTCGCCTCGTAAGCATAGTCCTTTATCGTGACGGTTGATCCGTCTGCCGCGACACCAATGCGCACCCATCCGTAATGTGTTTGACCATCCAGGCTAATTAACACGCCAACATATCCCTCAAAATATCCGGCCCACTCGCTAGTGTCTTCAAGTTGAATGTATGAGTTCGAGTTCTGAAACGGATCGCTCGGGTCGATGACCGCATTTTGTGGAAAACGCATGGTGTAGTCGGCGTCAACCATAGCCGTAGCAACCAGATGATCGATGGATGTATCGGTATGACCAATTACCCGGATTTTGTTGCACGCCTCGATCAGGGCCTGGTTTATTTGAAACTCGTTAATGCCATCATTGTCAAAGTCAAACGAGTATGAACCATCTGTGACCACCGTGTCAGGAACAATATCCGTGTAGATTACCTGGGCAAATGAATCGGTGAGCGTAAAAAACGAGAAGACCACGAGTCCGAAGGCGGCCGTTAGATTTTTGTAGCGGAAAGTTTTCATTCTTATCACTTCTGTTAGTAGCAAATGCACTTCATTGCACGGCGGTACAATTCAGCTTGTCGTCGGATCCTAATTCAAAAAGTGGGCCATATCAAACCGAGATCTCATAATTTGCTAACTGGCTTTGTGGGTAGCGATTCAAGATTTAGTTCTTGCCAAGAATCGGCCTTTACATCAAGCGAAACATCTTCCCGCTGAGGGGAATCCCCCGAAAGGATTCGAAGTCGCGTGACACCCTCGATATCTTTTCGAGACTGATCCCGGACTCGAAGCCCAAACAAGAACAAAGATATGCGGTATCCTCAGTTGCGATATTCCCGGTTGCACCGGGGATGAAAGGGCATCCGCCAAGTCCTCCAAACGATGTGTCGAAATGTCGAACTCCCATCTCCAGCGCGGTTGCCACGTTTGCCATACCTAATCCGCGGGTGTCGTGCAGATGGAGGACCAGCGGTTTCCCCTTGCAAAGAGGTAGCAGCAATGCAAGAAATTCTCGGATTGTCTTTGGATTCGCAAAGCCTGTCGAGTCGGCAAGGGATATAGACCGCACATCCATGTCGGCGAATTTTTGGACATGGTTGGCCACAAAAGAAAGTGGGGTGTCACCCGGCTCTTCATACCCCCACACCGTTTGCAATCCGATTTGCGGCTCTATCCCCGCAGCGTTGGCGACCCGAATCATGGTCGCGGCCTCAGACAGGCCTTCTTCTACAGACATATTCGCGTTGGCGGCGCTGTGCGATTCGTTGGTTGCGATTGACAAATCGATGTGCTTGACTCCGCATGCAAGGGCTCGATCAACTCCTTTCCTGTTCAATGCGAGGGCAGAGAGAACTAATGCCTCATCGGTCACATCAAATGCACCGACGATCTCCTCTGCGTCCGCCATCTGGGGAACCCATTTCGGATGCACGAACGACGTGATTTGAATCCGTTCAAGACCAGCACCCAAAAGCCCCTGGATAACGTTTATTTTCGTTTTCGTGTCAATGGGCTTTTTTTCAAATTGAAATCCATCTCTTGCGCCCACATCACAGATTTCAACTCGTTTACAATTAGTATCAGGCATACCAAACGATTACCGCCTCGTTTCTGCATTGGAACGAATTTGCAGCCAGACACTTATCTTTAGTACTGACAGGCACTTCTCATTACACGTAATTCATGAATACGATCCGTTTGGGGATACTCGCGCTCCTTTTTTCGAGTCAGTACGCGACTGCCCAAAATGCCACCCTGTACGACGAACCGCTTAGTGAGCGGCGGGTGGAATATATGATTGATGCGACCCTGGATGTAGCTAGAAACAGCATTATCGGCTCTCAAACTGTCTTGTGGCGGAATCCCGATACGGTTGCGGTAGGCGAGCTGCAATTTCATCTCTACCTGAACGCATTCAGAAATCCCGAATCAACATTCATGGTGGAGAGCGGGGGGATGCACAGGGACTTCAGTATCCGCGATGAGGAAGATCCATGGGGTGGCATAGATATCCTTTCGATGAAGGTGGGCGCGGCGGATCGATCGCCCGACGGAGAGCCCCTCGCCCAGTTCGAGCGCGGAGAAGAAGACCTCATGTCCAAAATTTCATTTATCCCGCCCGACGACGGTAATTCTCGTGACAGCACTGTTATCGTTGTACCACTGGACACAGCGGTCCGACCCGGTGAAGTTGTTGCAATTGATATTGGCTTCGTCTCACGGTTGCCAAAGATTTTTGCGCGCACCGGCTGGGATACTCTTCCCGATGGATCCCTTTTCTATATGGTGGCGCAGTGGTTTCCGAAGCTGGGGGTTTACGAGGTACCCGGCCAACGGTACGTCCCGCAGGATGCAGAAAAAGGTGCGTGGAGTACGCATCAGTTTCACATGAACTCGGAGTTTTATGCGGACTTCGGCAACTACAACGTGTCGATGACTGTCCCTCGGACTTACGTGGTGGGCGCAACGGGTGTTTACATCGGCACAAGCGAGGAAGGAGCAAACAAGACTATCCGCTACGAAGCCAAAGATGTTCACGATTTTGCGTGGACGACAAGCCCGGCGTTTGTTGAGGAAACGGACTCGTGGCGACATGTAAACATGAAAGTGTTGTTATTGCCCGATCATGTAGACCAAGCGGAACGCCATTTTGGCGCAGCGAAAAACGCCCTCGAATGGTTCGACGAAAATATGGGTGAGTACCCATACACAACGCTCACGCTTGTTGATGGCCTCGGCGGTGCCAACGGGATGGAGTATCCCACGCTAATTACGTGCGGGACGTTTTACAACCTCCCGGAAAGATTTCGAACACTTGAGGTGGTAACCATACACGAATTCGGGCATCAGTATTTCTACGGAATGCTAGCAAGCAATGAGGCAGAGGAGGCATGGCTTGATGAAGGGATGAACTCGTACGCTGAAAGTGTAATCATGGACTCGTACTACGGCGAGGGATCTGTGATAGACATCCCGGGCGCAAAAATTGGGGGACTCGCGGGCCATTACCTCGTTTATGTCGGGAGCCGCCCAGCCGAGGGCGCGCTTAACACTCGGTCGTGGGAGTATCCCGGCGGATCCGTGTACGGCCGGGTAACCTATTCCAAATCAGCCCTCGTCATGCACGCACTTGCCAACGTACTGGGCGAGGCCAAAATGAAAGAATTCCTTCAATCATATTACCACAAATGGCGGTTCCGGCATCCAACCACACGCGACCTGGTTGCTGTTGCCGAAGATGTGGCAGGACGCGACCTAACGTGGTTCTTCAGCCAATTTGTATATGGTACCGCGATAGTCGACTATGCGGTTGAATCAATCGCGAGCAATCAGCAAAGCAACGGGACGTTTACGAGCGGAGTCGTACTTGCAAGACTAAGCGATGGGCTGATGCCCCAATCTGTTCGTGTAACCTTTGCTGATGGTTCTCAGCAAACAGTTGAATGGAACGGGTTGGATGAGACACATGAATTAACGTTTGAGCACGCCGCACCCGTTGCGGAAGTGTTCATTGACCCTTCCAACGAGACCATTCTGGATGTCAACCGGCTAAACAACCGTCGTGTACAGAACCCCAACGGTTTGGGGTTCGCGACCAAGTACAAGTTTAAAGCCGCAGTCTTTTTCCAACAGCTCCTCGGGATCGTATCCGCAATCCTGTAGACATTGTACGCATGATCAGTCAAAGTATCTCGGCAGGTTTCGCTTCGATCCGACAGCGATTCGGATTAGTTCTTCTTTTGTACGCGATAAACCTACTCGTCGCATTGGCTCTCGCGCTACCGTTATTTCTAACACTGCGCTCGGTCGTAGGTCCAACAGGCTTTGGTCCGGATCTCCTAAACAGGCTCGACCTCATGATATTGACACGGTCAGCTCCCGACCTGAGAAGTGCATTTCAATTGGTCGGACTGCAGTTGCTATGGGTAGTGCCCGTGTTTATGATCTGGAAAGTGGCCAGCAGCGTCGGTGTTATTAATGCTGTGCGTGACGGCCGCGTGAGGAAATTCTGGGCCGGTGTAGGAGAGTATACCATCAAGGGCATTGGTCTTGCTATGATTTTTGTGTTACTGGCCGCGGTCTGGGTGGGACTATGTACCTTTGGGACCGTCTTCGTTCGCGGGCTGCTTGGTGGAACAGAAGAGGCCGCGTATAAATCGATTGTCTACTTCTTGCCGGCTGCTCTAGCCGTAGGTCTAATCGTACTTTCGCTCTGGCACGACTACAGCCAGATCACACTGGTTAAATCGCGAGAGTCTGTCTTTACTTCGTTCAAACGGGGAGTAAAATTCGCCTTGAGGAATCCCGGGGCCTGGACGCTATTCACCTTCTGGCTGATCCTGTCTGCAATCTTGCTACTAGCGCCTACGGTACTCGATTCATTTACTGCAACCGGTTCTTTCGCAGCGGTCCTGATGCAATTCGCTGTACAGCAACTATTCTTTCTCCTTCGGAGCGCGGCTACTGTCGGATGGTTGGGTAGCGAAGTGGAGTACTACGAATCCAAACTTTGGAAAGATCTCCCATTGATTGCCGAGACGCCGATAATGGGTCCGGAGATATCCTTCGATGAGCCGGGTTTCTAATTGGCGGCTAACCTGTACGGATAAAGCCGCACGCTGTCGAGAAGGTCGGTCATCTCTGCGAGAGATGGCGCTCGTAGCTCGTGACCGCTGGTCGCTGCATCTGCGATAAATGTTGCTAATGCCTGGCGCTCGTCACTGAAAAGCTCGCATGAATCGAGGATCTCCTCGTACTTCCGAAATTGTGTGTCTGAGATTTGATCTGAAAGATATGCGACAAAAAGGGCTTGGAAGCCATGGGGGTGGACGTCTGTGATCATGATTGTGCTTGGTGGTAAGTACTAACTTCATCCACCCCATACCAACATCTGCGCCATTGAATCATACCTTCGAGAAATGACGTTTTGGGCACCATTCAACTCAAGTCGGGACCCGAATCAGGAAGGATTTGCCCCACGACCTGCGAAGTCAGGAAATCAAGTCCCCGTTTAAATCGCAAACCAGTCCGCTATATCCGGCCCAGATTCCTTGCTGATGTGGTAAAATTCGTTGGCCTCTGGCGAGTAGTGGTAGTCCTCTGACCACCGTTCGTGATTCTCGACAACTGCCTTTATAGCATCGCAAATGTCGTCCACCTCATCATTCGTCATTACGGGATGGATAGACAGTCGAACCCAACCAGGCTTCTGCGAGAGGTCTCCGCCATCAATCATTGCGGTAATAGAGTTCGAATACTCCTCAGAGACATTTAGAAGAAAATGTCCGTACGTGCCGGCACACGAGCACCCGCCTCTCACCTGGATACCAAACCTGTCGTTAAGCAGTTTTACGATAAGGTTATAGTGCAGATCATCCACATAAAATGATATCGCTCCGATTCGGTCTCGGTGCTCGCCAGCAAGAATATGCAGGCCCTTTACTTTTTCGAGCTGATCCATTGCCCGGTTAACCAGCTGCTTTTCCCGCGCGTGTATGTTCTCTGTGCCCATTTCTTGCTTGAGCTGAATGGCCAGGGCCGCGCGAATGGTTTGCAGAAAAGCAGGCGTTCCTCCATCCTCGCGTGCTTCAATGTCATCAAAGTACGATCGTCCACCCCAGGGGTTAGTCCATGCAACGGTTCCGCCGCCAGGCTGATCGGGTACAGACAACTTGTAGAGTTCATCAGAAAACACGAGCACCCCCGACGAACCCGGCCCGCCGAGAAATTTGTGAGGTGAAAAGACGATCGCATCCAATCTACACGCGGGATCTTCCGGATGCATGTCAATTTCATCGTAAGGCGCGGAAGCTGCAAAATCGATAATGCTTATCCCTCCGTAGCCGTGGATCAATTTTGATAATCCATAATAGTCGACGCGAATTCCGGTGACATTTGAGCATGCAGTAAAAGCGCCAATTTTAGTCTGGCGATCTTTGTACTCCTCGAGGACTTTGCGAAACTGCTGCTGGCAGACGAGCCCTTTGTCGTCACACGGAATTACGACGACATCGGCGAGCGTCTCGAGCCAGGTGGTCTGATTCGAATGGTGCTCCATGTGTGTTACAAACACGACAGGCTTCTCCATGTCGCTCGCTTGCAATCTGTTCGCGAATGACTCGGGAATACGAAGCCCCAAAATCCTTTGCAACTTGTTGATCGCCCCCGTCATACCCGCACCGCACATTACCAGGCAGTCACTCGGGGCGGCATTTACGTGCTTCTTGATTACCTCCCGGGCCATATGATAGGCCCGCGTCATGGTGACGCCCGTTACACTAGACTCAGAATGCGTGTTGCCGACAAATGGACCAAACCGATTCGCCATTGCCTCTTCGATTGGTCGGTAAAGTCGCCCGGATGCTATCCAGTCGGCATAGAGAATCTTGTGTCGACCTTCGGGGGACTCAAACTCCTGGTCGGCGCCAACAATATGGTCGCGATATTTCTTAAAGCGGTTTTCCACCGTTCTCCAGGATTCCTGTCAGGATACAGTAAGATAACGACAGAAAATTGGCGTATCAGACGATCGTTAGGAAAGGAC
Organism: Rhodothermales bacterium; assembly: GCA_965224105.1. GTDB lineage: Bacteria > Bacteroidota > Rhodothermia > Rhodothermales > JABDKH01 > CBDCYH01. The sequence goes on from CBDCYH010000002.1 coordinate 1,072,472, forward strand.
AATTTCTTTGCGAAGGCGCGCTACCGGAACCCCGAGTTGTTCACGATACTTCGTGACGGTCCGCCGGGCAATTTGGAACCCTTTCTCCTCGAGCAGCACCGCTATCCGTTGGTCTGAAAGTGGTCGCTTCTTGTCTTCTGCAGCGATGATCCTTTCTATCAGCGCCTTCACCTCCTTGTTGGAAACTTCCTCCCCACTGTCCGTGCTAAGTCCTTCGGAGAAGAAATACTTCAACTCATAAACACCGAATTCAGACTGTACATATTTCCCGTTTACCACTCGGCTCACGGTGGAGATATCCATATGGATTTTCTCCGCGATGTCTTTCAGGATCATCGGTTTCAGATAACCCTCGCCGTGGTGGAAGAACGCGTCCTGGATCTCCACTATTGCTTCCATCACCTTCAGCATCGTATTCCGCCTCTGGTTAATGGAGTTGATGAACCATCGAGCAGACTCCAGTTTTGTTTTCAGGAAATTGCGCGTTTCACCATCGATGCCACTGTTCTCCTTGCCACTTTTCTTGGCAGCATTGATCTTCTCAAGCATATTCCTGTACTGCCTTGAGATCCGCAGTTCTGGCGTGTTGCCACCATTTAGCGTGATGATAAATTCTCCGTCGATGTGTTTAACGGCAAAATCAGGAGTGATGTAGTTCTGCGCGGCTGAAAACTCTCCTTCGCCGGGCTTCGGATTTAACCGCTGAACGAGATCGTATGCTTCTTTCAACTCGTGACTGTCGATATTGAGCTTCTTCATTATCTGCTCAAAGTGCTTCATGGTGAAGGCTTTGTAGGCACTCTCGAGCATCTTTACCGCATGATCTCTTCCGGGAAGGTCTGCGGGCATGGCTTCCAGTTGGACGATCAGGCATTCGCGCAGATCGCGTGTAGCAATTCCGACCGGCTCCAGTCTCTGAACGCGTTTCAGGACTTTTTCTACCTGCTCATCCTCGAGCATTATGCCATGATTAAAGACAATATCATCCACAATGGATTCGAGCGGTCTCCGGAGGTATCCGTCTTCGTCTATCGAGCCCACAATTTGATCTGCTATTAGCTGATCCGTCTCGCTCAGGTCAAGGAATGACACCTGCTCTCGCAAGTGTTCGGCCATGGAAACTGCAGCCGGCATGGGCATTTCCCGCTGCTCCTCTTCGTCCGAATTGTCTACCCTCGCTTTGTAACCATAAAGATCATCTGCATTCTCCAGAAACTCTTCCCAGTTATATTCATCGTCTTCATTCTCTTTTTTCTCTTCTGCTGAAGCATCCAATGTGGCTTCTGCAGGCGATTCATCTGTAGCTTCGATTTCTTCGGACTGCTCATCCGTTTCCGTGACTTCCTCGAGTTCCTCATCCACTCCTTCCTCGAGTAGTGGGTTCATCTCGAGTTCAGCCTTGATGCGTTGTTCCAGGGCGAGCGTGGGAAGCTGCAGCAGCTTGATATACTGTATCTGCTGCGGAGAAAGCTTCTGCTGAAGTGACTGCCGTTGTTGAAGGTTTAACATATCAGGGATTTATTGTACGTGTCTCTTGCGCCTGTCTATTTCGAAGCAAAATTTGTCATACCACTGCACGCCATACTTCCGGACCAGTGGCTCTTTGAGAAATGCAGCGAGTTCAGTTCCTGAGTCTTCGCCTCCCAACCTGCCGGAACAACAGATTTCCAATTGTTCGTAATTGATTACCTCGTGTCCGCCATAATTGTCAATTCGAAGCGGGTAAAGATGGCAGGAGACAGGTTTCGGAAAATCAGTATCCGCCTCTATATGCAGTTTTTGAATAGCACATTTTGCAATATCGTTTTCATAGTAAACAAAAACACACTCTTTATCTTCAACACACGAGATGGAAGGCTCACCCAGATGATTTCGTGTCACCGCTCCGTTCTTACGGATAACATCGTGGGCTGCTGGCGATAGCCACTCACTTACACGCGGGACAAGGCCCTCCACTATTTCTATTTCGTCCTCCTCCAGGGGAGCACCGGAGTCTCCTACCACGCAGCATGTCCCCAGACAGCTCGACAGCGCACATGCAAAGTGGGCGCCAGCGACGTCGTCGGAAACTAATACATCGTTTACTACAAACATTTGAATTGAACGCTTTACGACTGTGTGAGTTCAACACACTTCCCTGGTCTGACCTGAAGCTGTTGTGGTGTACGTAATATTTCGGAACCCGGGAATAGGTGTGTACTACTTTGAGCTGCAGCTTTCGTATATAGTAATCGGCAGATTGTAGCCTGAGTCAATAAATCGTGGAATTGCCAAAAAATCTAGCTGGAATCCGAGGAACGCCTACCGGACTGCAGGAGGCAGACTTTGAGGCTTCTCTCAGGCCAGCCACGCTGGGCAGCTTCATCGGTCAGCCCCGGATCAAAGAAAATCTAAGCGTCTTCGTCGAGGCCGCAAAGCAGCGAGGCGAGACGCTTGATCATGTCCTGTTGTCCGGGCCTCCCGGACTTGGGAAGACTACCCTCGCCTACATCATTGCAAATGAGATTGGTGCAACCATTCGGACCACAAGCGGCCCGATACTCGACAAGCCGGCAAGCATTGCGGGTCTGCTAACGAACCTTGTTGAAGGAGATATTCTTTTCATCGACGAGATACACCGATTACATCCAGTCGTTGAGGAATACCTTTACTCTGCGATGGAGGAATACGCCATTGACATTATTATAGACTCAGGCCCAAATGCCAGGAGTGTTCGTCTTGCACTGCCGCCGTTCACCTTGGTCGGAGCCACCACACGCAAGGGGCTTCTTACTTCTCCGTTGCGAGCGCGATTCGGGATAGATTTTCGGTACGACTATTACACCGTGGATCTCCTTCAACAGATCGTAATTCGGTCTGCGGGAATAATGGGGCTCGAGATCGACGAAGGAGGGGCGCGGGAAATCGCCCGACGCAGCCGCGGTACACCCCGCATTGCCAATCGGCTCCTCCGGCGAACGCGCGATTTTGCTCAGGTCGAAAGAGATGGAGTCATCGATCAGGGTATTGCCGATCGATCGCTCAACGCTCTCAATGTCGACCAGGAAGGGCTGGACGAAATGGACATTCGAATCCTCAAAGCGCTTGTCAACAAATTCGACGGGGGGCCCACTGGTTTGTCGACCCTGGCGGTGGCAGTCGGTGAGGATGCCGGAACAATCGAAGAGGTCTATGAGCCCTATCTTATACTCGAGGGTTTCCTTGAGAGGTCGCCAAGGGGACGGATCGCAACCCGCAAGGCGTATGAACATCTGGAGCAAAAGCCGCCACCCGTTACCGGATCTCTTTTCCAGGGATAAACGAATCAGCCGCAAGAACGAAAACGTTGTATTGGCGTTCACCGGTCGCTCGGCCACTACCAATCAAGGAATCGCGGAAATCTGATTCATCTTCGGCGACACCGGTTATAGACTGGCACGTACAACCCGATTCTAGATAGACACACATCCACAGATACGTTCGAAAATGCAGACAGCAGCAACAGTAGCTCCGTACAAGGTAAAAGACATTACTCTTGCCGATTGGGGAAGACGAGAAATCGAACTGGCCGAGGCCGAGATGCCGGGCCTTATGGCAATCCGAGAAGAGTATGGCCCCTCGAAACCGTTGGCAGGGGCTCGCATTGCGGGGTGCCTTCATATGACAATCCAGACGGCTGTGCTCATAGAGACACTGATCGAACTGGGGGCCGAGGTGTCATGGTCGTCCTGCAACATCTTTTCAACGCAGGATCATGCGGCTGCCGCCATCGCCGCAGCGGGCATTCCCGTGTATGCGTGGAAAGGCATGAGCGAGGAAGAATTCTGGTGGGCGATCGAACAAACTCTGTTTGCGTTCGACGACAACAAACCTCTAAACCTTATCCTTGACGACGGCGGTGACCTCACCAATCTGGTGCTGGACAGCCACCCGGAGTTAGTGGACGGAATAAAGGGCCTTAGTGAAGAGACAACGACAGGAGTGCACCGATTGTACGAACGCATGGAAAACGGGACCCTCACCATGCCGGCGATCAACGTCAACGATTCGGTAACGAAATCGAAGTTTGACAACAAGTACGGATGTAAAGAATCGTGTGTGGATGCCATTCGTCGAGCAACCGACATAATGATGGCCGGGAAGGTCGCCGTTGTTGCAGGTTACGGAGACGTCGGCAAAGGCTCCGCGGCATCGCTTCGAGGTGCATCGTGTCGGGTAATCGTTACAGAGATTGACCCCATCTGTGCTCTCCAGGCCGCGATGGATGGATTTGAGGTGAAGAGAATGATCGACGCCGTTGAGGAAGCCGACATAGTTGTTACGGCAACCGGCAACAAGGACATAATCGCTGAACCGCATTTCCGCAAAATGAAAGACAAGGCAATCGTCTGCAACATCGGCCACTTCGACAATGAGATCGATATGGCCTGGCTCAACGGTACGTACGGCGACTCCAAAGTTACCATCAAGCCGCAAGTTGACAAGTACACGATAAACGGCAAAGACATCCTGGTGCTGGCAGAGGGGCGGCTGGTAAACCTGGGGTGCGCCACAGGCCATCCTTCATTCGTGATGTCAAACTCTTTCAGCAACCAGACACTGGCTCAAATCGAGCTCTGGCAAAACTCAGATTCGTACGGCAACGAGGTGTACACCTTGCCAAAGCACCTTGACGAAAAGGTTGCGCGACTGCACCTCAAGAAAATTGGTGTAGAGCTGGAAACGCTCACCGACGAACAAGCGGCGTATATCGGGGTCAAGCCCGACGGACCGTACAAACCCGAGTACTACAGGTACTAGAACGCGTACAGCAAGGCCTAAACTTATTGGCCTTCCCTCGCAAGTTCACTATTTTGCCGCCAATTCAATCGCCGGTCAAAGATGCCATACGTAGTAACGGAGCCCTGTATCAACTGCAAACACACCGACTGTGTGGAGGTCTGTCCTGTTGATTGCTTCTACGAGGGACCCAACTTCCTCGTAATCCATCCAGACGAATGTATCGACTGCAACGCGTGTGTTCCGGTTTGTCCGGTTGAGGCTATCTACGCTGACGACGAAATCCCGGCAAACTGGTCCCACTATACTGAATGGAATTCCTACCTGGCAGAAAAGTGGAGCAACTCAGGGCATAATCTGACAGAAAAAAGGGATCCGCTTCCCGATGCCGAGGAGTGGAAAAACAAAGAGAAAACGGAAGAAGATATTCTTACCTGGGAAGGTGAAGAGTAGTCTCGAAGCAGCCAGCTATCCCGTAACGACCATCTTCTCGGTTCGCGTTTCTCCACCTGATTCGAGGAAAATCAGGTATAAACCAGCAGCCAGGTCGGTCGTGTTTATCTCGACTGTATGCGCACCGGGCGCTTGCATCTCCGACACCAGAATCTTGACGCGTCTACCCGAGATGTCGTAAAGAGATAGAGTTGCATCCGCGATCTCCGGCAGGGTGTAAGATATGGTGGTATAACTGGACGCAGGCTCCGGGAAATTCTTATATAACTCCAGATCCCACTCGAATTCCACAACCGGTTCACTGGTACTTGTTTGGGCTGCGAACTCGTTTACTAGCCAATGGTCGCTGCCAGACACATCCGTCGACACAAAATCCAGGCGAATCCGCACACTCTCACCGGCAAGGGGTGTTAGATTAAAAATTGTCTTGCCGGGATCAATGGATACGTTCGACCACGCGGGCTCACCGTCCATTACACTTCCGGACAAATCCACAATCGTTCCGTAACCGCCATCCGGATGAAGCACGCTCCAGGAAGCCCCATCGTCTTTGCTTATCTTTACGTTCGCGAATGACAAACCTGAAAGTGACAATACGTGAGAGAGTTCAAACTGAATTTCCGTCCCGTTTGATGCGACCGTGTACGGCTCCAGGTTCAATGAAGACGAGTTGGCCACAACGGCCGATCCTGTAACCTGCCACTTGTTGACGCCTACCTCTTTCCACATTCCCGAACCACGAACACCCCCCAACAGGTTGTCTGCCTGGACCGATCGATATTCGATAACGGCTGGCGGCTCTGTTCGGGAAGGCCAAACCGTCTCGTTTCCAGCAAAGTCACGCACAACGAATCGATAACGAATGACGTCCCCAATCAACGGGCTTCTAACCGGGCGAAGCGAGGCATCATACTTTTGCAGGTTGTCAAAATCCATTTCTGCTCGCACGAGACCGGGAACGAGGTTGTCTGTGGATTCACTCTCCACGACCACTGAAGCAATCCCTGTGTCGTCGGTGGCAAGGATGCTCAGGTTATCAATGAAATCAACGACGCGAGCAATTGTCGTGCGATCCGGGGTACTCTTGATAATCGGTGGAACCACATCAACAGGAAGCGTGGAGACGAGCCTGATGTCGTCGATGTAGAAACCGTAGTAACCTCTCGCTGGCTGATCATTACCTACGTCTGTTGCAAATTCCACCCGAGTACGAACGTCGGCGGCGCCTGGGAGATTGAATACAGCCTTCCGCCAACCAAACGAATATCCACCGAAAGCCTTTTCCCCTGCAATCGGATTTACCAGCCTCGGGTCGATGACCGCGTTGTACCCATCCAGTGGCTCGATAACGGTCCAGGAGAACCCGCCGTCGGTTGACATCTTTACGTTTGCGCCGTCGGGTACTGGAGAGTCATTTCGCTTTTCCGGTGTTAGTCCCGTCGGTGCTTCCATGTCGTGCCAGTACCAGAATTCCAGGTACGCTCCGCCGACCCCTCGTAAATCATAAGAAGGCATGTCCAGTCGAGACAAGGTTGACACCTCCGGATAGGAATCGGTGAGATTCGTCCCCCACAGTGACTCGCCGCCATGTGCTACAGAGAGGCCATCGCTGGGTTGTCCCCTTTCCCAAATACCGGTCGTCGTTATCACACCAGGACCCTCCATGGAGAAGTGATCCAGTTGCCCTTGCGTTTTTGCGACCAGTGTAATTTCGTCAAGGCCCGAGCGATTCTTCCCGACGGATGCATCCTGGGCAATAACCCGGTAGCTAACAGAATACCCAGTTAGTATCTGATCTCTGGTCAGCGGAAAGTCTCCTCGATATTCCTGGCCCGTTTCCACCAGGTCGAATCTGCCCGACAGAATATCCGCGCCCGTTTCCGATCGCAGCAGATATTCCACCCACACAGAATCTACGATGATGTTGTCTTCCACCTCTGCTACAACGGTGGCGGGCCAGCGGACTAACGGTGAGACTGCGAGTGGTTCATGCGCGATCGTAGGCGCCCGCCTGTCCGGTCCGATTTCGATTGACAGAGGCACTTCAGGGGCTGTCGCGGGAAAAACGGATCTTGCACCTTCTGAATCCCATGCCTGTATGTAGTAATTAACAACGCCAACAGTAGGCAACTCTAGTTCGACGTGGAAGCTATCCCCATTCGCCGGCTCGAAGCGCAGCGTCCGATTGGGTTCTTCGTCAATTCCAAAATAGAGCACCACCGTCTCCACCGCAGCAGAGGATTCGGAGAAAGCCTCCACCCAAACATCAACTGCGATATCGCCCACCTCGCTTGACTTCAGCGGCGTATGCACAAGTGTAGGTCCGCTCGGCTCGAGAAAACCATATGCCTGAAGATTGTCGAAGATTTCAGTCAGATGATCGCCATTGTAGAGATCCCGATCGGCTTGCAAGACAGCCTCGGCGGCATCCCTGAACGTCGCTGGTGCGTTCAGATAGTACAGCGATTGGAGAACAACGCGATCTGCGACTTCTTTCCCAATATCATCCTGAAGGTTCATGAGCGCGGAGGCCCAATACAGGCCATCGCTATAGATATTGCAACCGTCGCTGTTGGTATCGCCCGGATCATCACACGTAGTGTCATCCGGATAAATCCCCACCTTATCGACCGTTCGGCCACTCCATACCTCTCCGTCGCCACTGTCCCATTTGAAAACAGCCCGCCAGTCCTGTCGAGCAGTCACATCCGTTTCTGCAAGTTCGCGCAGATAGGAAGCAGCCCAGTAATCAGACCACCCTTCGTGCAGTGCCTGTCCTTCGACCGTGGCAAGTAGCCCGCTAGTCGCTGTTTCCAGAATCGCATGACCAAACTCATGCCAGATGACCCCGCCATCTTCTGCGTCGTCTATTCCGCCGGTTCCAAATTCAATGAGGTGTTGGTTCGGATTGTAGAACGAGTTATCCCTCGAGGAAGCACGAGGATTGGCCTTCACCTGCACTGTCGAGAAACCGAGACTCTGCAAATATCGCTGCGACTTGTCAATGTGGTAATATGCGTTTGCCGCTTCAAAATCTATTTCGCCTCGGGTATAAACAAAGTCTTGCGCGCGCAACTGTTCGGGTGGATCATACTTGGAGTTTCCTGTGATAGCAACGAACGGGCCCTCCAGTCTATAGAAGTTGTCAGCGCCCTGGGTGATGTCGCGCAAAGCTGCAGTTCGCCGCTGCGCATTCAATTGTGGGATGTTAGCGTCATCGTCATCAACAAACGGCGCACCGTACGTATTTCCAGACACTGACAATGGGTCCGGGTCGAACACCATGGCGACACCATCAATTTCGTTTCCACCCTGTTGCCCGAATGTTTGCTGGACTGTCCTGCCACTTGGCACATCAGAATCCTTTTCTTCCCGAAAAACGTGGGCAGACAGCGAGAGCACCTGCAGCAGTTCACCGGATGATGCGTCAAGGACTATTTCCCATTCACCTGGGCGGTCTCGGCGCGTGACAATCGCGCGATACACTGCCATGGGAGATTCTGCAATAAACACCGCACGTCCCGGTGGTTGGAGGATTGATTCAAGATCAATGCTGTCGTGCAGTATTTCCTCCGCCCGTACCTGGCCAACCGGCCACCTGTAGGACCGATTGTATACTTCTTTCTCGAAGCTGGAAAAGAGAAGTGTTGGGGTTCGATCGTTGTCGATGTTTACTTTTACTTGTCGCCTTATTACCGGCACGCCGTCGAACACCTGCTGGAAAGTAACGTGCTCACCTGTGGGCGACACTGCTACACTTGAAATGGTCAACTGCTTTTCGTCGGAGATCGCAAGCGCTGACGACATTTTGCGAACAACGGATCGCGCTCGCTCAATCGCCGTACTTCCTTCCACGGAGAGACCGTTCAGACTGTATGCCGCTCGCAATTCATCCGTTGCCGCATCAATCCTGGTCGTCGGTGATGTAGATTTGAACCGTTCGGTAGACCAGGTCAGATCGACATCCGATTCTTTCTGAAGTAGAAGCTCTTTGTTGATACTCTGACCAGAGACCGGCAGACAAAAGAACAGGCCGAGCACGACGAGTAAAAAGCCCGGAGATATCCTGAGTCTTTCTGAATCGAGACCGCGGATATTACGCCACAGACGAAATATTCTCTCGCAGGGCTGCAACGTGATCGAGTTCTTCCCACGAAAATCCGTCACGACCAAAATGGCCGTAAGCGGCGGTCTTGGAGTATTTCGGTTTAAGCAGATCAAGTCTGGATATGATTGCTGCGGGGCGTAAGTCGAAAGTTTCGCGCACGAGATGGGTTAGAGCTTTATCTGCAATTTTCCCTGTCCCGAACGAGTTTACATAGATCGATACCGGATCGGCAACCCCAATCGCGTAAGCTATCTGGACAAGAACCTCATCAGCCAGTTCGGCTCCAACCAGGTTCTTCGCCACGTGCCTTGCGGCGTATGCGGCCGACCTGTCAACTTTGGATGGGTCTTTCCCACTAAAAGCACCGCCACCGTGTGCCCCTCTTCCCCCATATGTATCAACGATTATTTTTCTACCAGTCAACCCTGCATCCCCGTGAGGCCCTCCAATTACAAAACGACCGGTGGGATTAACATGGAGCAACAGGTCGGTGTCGACAAGCTGCTCAGGAATTACACGGGGGATGAGATGTTGTCTGATGTGGTGTTCAATCTCATGCTGCTCCACATCTTCATCATGCTGCGTTGACAGAACTACAGTGTGTACCCGCTTGGGGGTCTTCCCGTCCGCCTCGTACTCGATAGTGACCTGACTTTTGGAATCGGGTCGGAGGTACGGCATCGGAGAGTTTTCCATTTTGCGGATGGCCGCCAGTTCTTTCACGAGGTGGTGGGAAAACATCAACGACATTGGCATTAGCTCTGGCGTTTCGCGGCAAGCGTATCCGAACATCATTCCCTGGTCGCCGGCGCCTTGGTCGGCATACTTGCCAGCATCCTCATCAACACCCTGGGCAATATCTGCACTTTGTCCATGTATTGCGGATAACACGCCACAAGAATCGGCGTCAAACTGAAGGCGGGGATCCGTGTAACCGATCTCTCGAATCACGTCACGGGCGGTTGACTGCAGGTCCACATACGAATCGGACGTAACCTCGCCAGCCAGAACGACAAGACCGGTCGTGACTAATGTTTCTACTGCCACACGCGACTGCGGATCATTCTCAAGAAAGGCATCGAGTATTGCATCTGAGACTTGATCTGCGACTTTGTCCGGATGTCCCTCCGATACAGACTCGGATGTGAATAGATATGCCATGGACGATAGCGTTAATTCAATTTGTTTATGGTGGTGATGGAGCCAAACTACAACGTCTGTGCTGATCCTCGGATTCCTTAGTGCAATATCCACACCGGACTACAAACGGGTGTTAGCGCCTACGTTCTCGACTGCGGAGTCGGCCCAGTGAATGTACATATTCGTTGATTGTGCCGGAACCACACCTTAAATTTGGCAGTTCTCACTAGTTGTGGCCAGTTTGCATCCCACTTGGTAGTATTCTGTCCCGTAACAAAAACCTTTCAGCATCGACTGAAGAGGTTGTCCGTAAAGTACCATTTGTTAGGAGGCCGTTATGGCAAACGATCTAGCGTCAAAAGTCACGTCCATCATCATTGAGAAGTTGGGTGTAGAAGAATCTGACATTACCCCCGAAGCTTCATTTATCAATGATCTTGGCGCAGACTCGCTGGATACAGTGGAGTTGATCATGGAATTCGAGAACGAATTCGACATCACGATTCCAGATGAAGAAGCAGAGAACATCGCCAGCGTCGGTGATGCCATCAGCTATATTGAAAAGCGTGTAGGCTAAGAGTTTATACAGAATCTGTCTGGCGGGAGTCCTACCCGCCAGGCTATGCCTCTCCCGAGCGAACCAAACAAAATGAGTACGAACTCGAACCGAGTTGTCATAACGGGGCTTGGAGCTGTCACCCCCATCGGACTGACTCCAGAATCATTCTGGCAGGGTATGATGGATGGCAAAAGTGGCGCAGCGAAGATTACCTATTTTGATCCGTCGCCTTTCAATACTCAGTTTGCTTGCGAGCTCAAAGGCTTTGACCCGCTGGACTACATGGACAAAAAGTTCACCCAGCGTGTCGATCCGTTTTGCGTCTATGCTGTTGCCGTGGCGGAGCAAGCGGTTAATGATGCCGGAGTGGATCCCAACTCGATGTCCTCCGAAGACAAAGAACGGGTCGGGGTAATCTTTGGATCAGGAATTGGCGGAATGCAAACATTCCACCAACAAGTGCAAACTTTTTCGAAGAGCGGTCCAAGCAGACTGTCACCGTTCTTTATCCCCAAACTTATTCCCGACATTGCACCCGGTCACATCTCGATGCGTTACGGCTTTCGTGGTCCAAATTATTGCGTAGTCTCGGCGTGTGCGACAGGTAATAACAACATTGGAGACGCCTTCCTGCTGGTCCAGCGCGGAACGATCGACGCAGCAATCTGCGGTGGAGCTGAGGCTCCGGTCACAGAGATGGGGATCGGTGGGTTCAACGCTATGAAAGCGCTATCAACCCGAAACGATGATCCTGCCACCGCGAGCCGTCCCTTCGATGCGACACGCGATGGATTCGTGATGGGAGAGGGAGGAGGCGCACTGTATGTCGAGAGTCTGCAAAATGCGGAGAAGCGCGGTGCCAGAATTTACGCTGAGATTGTTGGAGTGGGAATGAGCGCAGATGCTCATCACATCACCGCTCCAGACCCGGAAGGGCGAGGAGCTTTTCTCGCGATGCGATCGGCACTTAACGACGCAGGAATCCAACCCGAAGATGTTGACTACCTCAATATGCATGGCACGTCCACACCGCTCGGGGACGTAGCCGAAACCAACGCAATCAAAGCAGTCTTCGGAGACCACGCATACAAAATGGTTCTTTCTTCAACCAAATCGATGACCGGGCACCTTCTTGGTGCTGCAGGAGCCATCGAAGCTATTGCAACCATCCAGGCAATCGATAATAATCGAATCCCGCCCACCATAAATTTTTCCGAGCCTGACGAGAGTTGCGATCTGAACTATTCGTTCAACACACCGCAAGATCGAGAGGTGCGCTACGGGTTGAGCAACGCATTTGGTTTTGGCGGCCACAACACTTGCCTGGTGTTCAAGCAATTTGAGGCGTAGTCTGGTCTAGCGGAATACTATCTCCGTTATCTCCTCGCTACCAAGAGACTCGTGCAACTTCTCCAGCCACTCAAATCGTTGCATGTGCAGCTCGTGTCTCCACACCGACGACCTTAATTTCACATACAGCTTTTTGTCCTTCACCCACACCGAATCTGTAACTCTGGCGATCTGGGCTCCGGCCAAATCTTCCCAAGCTATCACTGCTCGCGCGCGGCCAATAGGCGCACTCAACCCCGCCCGCCGAAGGTAATCGGCGAGGACATCTGATAACTTTGTTGGGTGCCTGAGCGGTGGCATAAAGTCCAATCTTCAATGGAGCCGCAAGTTACATGAGAGCCAACATAAAATTCGGTGTAGCGATTCATTTTGATCCACATGTTATGAACCGACGGCATTGCTTCGCGTAACTTCGAGGTACGTTCCATTCCCACAAAGGATTTTGATCAGGATTTGATGCGAACCATTATTGTTGCGAGCCTTCTACTGATCCTTAGCTGTCCTAACGCCGAAGCCCAAACCGGCGAACATCCCACCGAAACACTGGCTTTGTCGCTCGTCGAGACTTTAACGCGATCGCTCGATGTGAGTCCAGAAATCGCAGCCGTTGCGGCCGACGTGGATTTTTCGACCGCTCGACTAAAACAAGCCAAGGCAAGTCGATTCCTCGCCGAATTTACTGCAACAACCGGACACGCCCCAGTCCCAGGCCTGAGCAATCCGAACAACACCCCCGACGATCAGCTCTACCTCGATCCGGACGTACGCAATGAATACGACAAACTCAGAATCTTCAACCAGATTGAGTTTGAACTATTGCAGCCTGTGTACACATGGGGAGCCCTGAGCCAAAATATAAAGGCAGCAAACCGCGGCGTCCAGGTCGACCAGGCGAAAGTAGACCAGAAGACAAGTGAGATAGCGCTTCGGACCGCAGAGCTTTACTATTCGCTTGCGTTGGCGGATGGATTGAATCGCCTCGTGGGTGAAACCGGCCGCATTGTAGATCGGGCAAAAACGGAAATCGACAGGCTGCTGCAGGAGGGTCGTGATGATGTAGATGATGCGGACCTTTTTCAGGTTCTAATTACAGAGCAGGAGTTCAACAAGCGCGTTGTTGAAGTGCGAGAAAAATTGCTTACCGCTCGCGTTGCACTCAAGCGACAACTCCTTCTACCAGACAACGTTGTAATCGCGACGGCCGAAAATACTTTGGAGGCGCTGCCATTTAGAAAGGATTCGCTATCAACATACCTGGCTTCCGGGCTGGCCATGCGCCCCGAAATGGCACAGGCTCAAAGCGGATTAGATGCTTGGTCAGCACTAGTGCAGGTTGCAAAATCAGACTATTTTCCGCAGTTGTTCCTTGGTGCAAAATACAGGGTGCGAGCTGCACCAGGGAGAATCCGCCAGCCAAATCCATTTCACTCTGATAGCTACACCGGTCAATCACTCGAGGCGGGAGTTGGAATTCGGCAGCGGCTCAACTTTCATATCACAAAATCGAAAGTCGAACAGGCCGCAGCCGAGCGCAACAAAGTTGCACATCAGCTGGAAGCTGCCGGACAACTTGTTCAGTTTGAGGTCGAGGAAGCCTATCGCAACCTCACCATTGCCGAGGCATCTTTGCAATCTCGGAACGAGGCCCTCCGGATTAGCAAGGAATGGCTTCAAACGGAGTCCATTAATTTTGACCTGGATCTGGGCGATACAGAGAACCTTGTGAAGGCGGTTCAGGTCAATCTGGAACTCCGGGCGAGCGCATTGGAAGCGATATTCGCCTATAACCGGGCGGTACTGCGGCTCTTACATGCGAGCGGGCAGCTTGTACCACAGCTACGCAATGGCATACTTGTTGTCAATTGATTCCTAAACATGCAACTAAGCACATTCTGACTGATACATCGTTAACTATGTCGACAATTATGCACACACTTCGTCTACTTTTGGTCGGGATCCTTTTCGCGCCAATCATGGCGCTATCCACTGCTGCCCAGAGTGACCAGAGTGAAATAAGGAATCTGCTCGAATCACGTGATACGGAGATCAAGCAACTGATTTCTGTAGACTTGTCCGACGAGGTTCGGTCGAAACTTGTAAACGTTGTCAATGGAATTATCGATTTCAACACGATGTCCTCGTTCGCCCTCGGCGAGCACTGGGATGGGCTGACAGCCGAGCAAAAATCAAATTTTTCCGAAACATTCGCCCAGATCGTGCGCAACCAGTCTCTGGAGAATCTGGATATTTACAAGTCCAAAGTCGTGTATGACAATATCGAGGTAGCGGGCAACGATGCCCTTGTACAGACTTCAACCGTATACAAAGACGTTCCAGCAAAAGTGAACTACAAAATGTCCAAAGCCTCTGGAGAATGGATGATTACGGACATCGTACTGGACGAAGTAAGCACCGCGGACGGCTACGCCAGATCATTTCAGTCGGTGGTACGCCGGAAGGGCTTTGACACACTCATGTCCAGCCTGAACAAGAAACTGGCTAAGCAGAAATCTTCGGCCTAGGTCAATTTCCCGTCCCACACTGAATTTGTAGAACAACTCAAGTGATCTGACGTACCTTGGTGATTGTCGACAACTCACCAAGCCGCGTTCCATGACCGCTGTCGAAGGCTACGTTCTGCACTCGTATGGTCCCGAAAGGTATGTAAGGCATGCCCTTGCTTCCCTCGAAACGCTCCGGCGATACGACCCCGTCCGTCCCGCCGCTCTTTATTGCTCGCGGGAGCACTATGAGCTCCTCGAGAGAAGCAAGCTTCTCTCGCGCTTCCAAGTCGTTCGCATCTTGGAGAGACCTTTCCAATCCATCGTTGGATTCAAGCATAACCTGCATCGCTTCATGCCGTTCGATCGATGCATGTTTGTAGATTCGGATGTAGTTTGGTGTAAGAATCCCGATAGCTTGTGGCTGAAGCTTACTGCATACCAGTTCACAGCATCTGGCCAGGAGCGAGCCGATTTCTTTTTCGGCGGGCCGAAAAGCGCTGGCGTGGTTCTGGATTTTGTTTTGGACCGCAGGCGCCAAACCATGGACCGGTTTGGCCTCACCCATCTGTCGCGGGTCCAGGCCGGCCTCATCTACAGTCAGAACACAAAACTCGCAGAAGAGGTTTGCACCAAGGCCGCCGATTACCTTGAGCGGCGGGCAGAAACACATTTCAGAAGTAGACTCCAGGAAGGTAGAAACGAAGAGTCATGCGAGTGGAGTCTCGCCATGGCCATGAGCAAACTGGAGCTTCCTGTTTTCGCCTGGTTCCAGGGGTACAGTTCTCCCCAGCTAGATTTCATTGGTGACTTTACCGAGTATGACCGCGACTTCGTTAACGTTCGCTGCCTTTATTATCTCGACCGCTTAGTCTATTCGCTGCGGGGTATTAAGAACAGAAGGCTTCGCGATTTCCTTATCACAGCTGTTTCCAGATTACCAGGCAAGGGCGACTACCAGCACGTTACTCCCTACATGCTTCACTTTGGCTGGCTACATCAAAAACTGCCTTTCTTCGAATTTGCTGATCGCGTCTGGCTAGCAAAACTTGACGAAAACAGGACGCACCGCGAGCCCGCCCACCTCGCTCTTTCCGGCTGATCCTCTGAATCTCTAGCGTTGTGCATAGACGTCATACAAGAACTGTATGGTATCGCCTTGTCTCACGAGTATTACCAGGCACAGCGCGATAAGTAGAAATGTTGGAGACAATACGGTCACGAGCAGAGCGCGCCCGGCTGTCTGTCTAGAGGCTAAATAGTAGTCGTATGCTGCGCGTCCCGTCGACCACAGAATGGAGATCACAAGCAGGATACTCAGAATAATCCCGCTTGAACTCCTATAGCCTGCCGCAGGGGAGAATAGAGAAACGGTCAACAGCATCAATACGACCAGATGCCATTTCGGCCATATCTGTAATTGGACAGCCTGCATCGGACTGAGTTTTCGGCCTCGGCCAGACATAAAGGACAAGAACGAACCCTGAATCAGAACAATCGCGAAGAATACCGCAGCGATAACCGCGATGGTTAAAACACTAAGCGACGAAGTCTTGAGCATAAGCCATCGTGGGAAATCAGGAAGGCGGTGCGTCAGGATATCGAAGCCCGCCGAGTACGACGTGTGAGCGATTGCTGAAGCGCCTATTACCGAAAATGACAATGCTGCAAGCGCAACCAGGCTCGCATTTGCTAGCGGAGTGTTTTCCCTGCCTTCTGCAACCGCCGAGCAGTAGAATCCGTGGGCAACGAAGTACCGTTTGGAAATTGCCTGAACGCGCGGTGTGAGCACATAGACCACAACAAGTGAGGCAATTATTAACCAGCTCAGCAAAACCAGGATGTCGATGGGTTCAGATTTCTGCTCTCCAGCATCAAAAGCAAATACTTTTTGATTGCCCTGGAAAAATCCGCGTGTCACGTCTCTCGCTGCTCGACTCCCGTCCGTTCCGGTAACCCCAAATTTCCTGTCGAACAAATCGTTCTCGAACTCGGACGTCCTACTCTGATCACGCCACCTGTACACAAACAACGCAGGCGGGTTATTGCTTACTGCGTCGATAGCGGTCAGGATTTCTTCGAGATAACGCGCCTGGAATTCCTCAGAACCTTCTGACCGCAATCCTGCAAAACTATCCGGATCATAGTGAGTCCCCACACCAGCAAAGCCGAGGTCCGCGGGCCACCCCGCGACGGAATCGTTTTTCAGGAACTTCCCCGCCGAAATAGTGCTGGCGAGTCGGAAATCAACGTACTCCTTGCATGCGTCCTCCTCAAGAAATGGCGTCGTATAATAGAGTCTAACATCGCTTCGAATCGATCTGCCAATTTCCGCAAGCGTATTGAAGTAAGCGCACGCCCTCTCATGGGATGTGTTAGACATATACGCTAGTCCGAAAGTATCCGATGAACGGTAGTTACCGCCGCCGCCGATTGCACTTCGCAGGATGCTTGACGCGGTTGGACTTGCTTCGACCAGCTCCGTCGTAGTGCGATATCGGACCGGTAGTTCCTGGTAGAATCTTATCCCGAGAGAATCCGCCAACCGAAACATTTCGATCTCGTAGAGCACTGGTGTTCGGACTGCTGTTGCGCCTATTGACGCAATCGTTCGCAGCTCTTCTTTCGCCTCGGCCAGGGAGGGCGGTGGCTCCCACACATAGCCTACGTCCTGCGACTGGGAATCCTGAACCAGCAATGCACAGACCAATATTAGTGCAATACCGTTTCGCATTGTTCGGGAGTATCTGAGGAAGCTGTCGGATGGTGCGTAGTAGGTGGCGACCCGGCTTGAGGGCCCCTTCCATTTCGGAAGATACAACGAGTGCAATCTTCAAAACATGAAAGTGCGAGCGCAGCACTGGAGGAACTACGCTCGCACTTGTGTCGACTAAGTAAGACCGGCGAATCTTACATCAGTCCATCATCTTACGAAGAAAGGCTGGTGTGTCCGTATCGTCTTTACGGATCCTCTCCCTTCGCTCATCCAACTCCTCAGGCTGGAGGCGTTGAACTCTCTTTTGCGCCGGGCGGTCTTGCTCCGCTGGCGCATCCTCTCGTTCCAATGATATCACCGGTGCGGGAGGGGACTTTCGGCGAACATACGCTGGTATATCCAGTTGCTTCAAGCTCTCCTCGCCCTTGTACTGGTAGATATTCCTATCGATTTCCGCGGCTGATCTAGGGGCGCTGGTTCTCTCTTCCTTTACGTCCTCACGATCAAAGCCCGTGGCGATAACCGTCACGCGCATTTCATCCCCCATTGAGTCATCGATGACCGTACCAAAAATAACCTCGACGTCTTCACCTGCTTCTTTCTGGATGATGCTTGTGGCAGCGGTGGCTTCGCGGATTCCTAGTGAGCTCCCCGCAGTGATGTTTACCAGCACATTGCGGGCACCTGCGATTGAGAGTCCGTCCAGTAGCGGACTGGAAATGGCCTCGACAGCTGCCTTTTCTGCTCGATTGTCTCCGCCCGCCGATGCCGATCCCATGAGAGCCGTTCCACCCGATTGCATCGTAGTTCGCACATCGGCAAAATCAAGGTTGATCAAGCCGTGTACCGTAATCAAGTCGCTAATTCCGCGCGTGGCATTGTACAGCACTTCGTCTGCTGCCTTGAACGCCTCAATCAGGCTCGTATTCTCGTCTGATATATCGAGGAGTCTTTCGTTCGGCACGACGATGAGCGTGTCCACGTTGTCTTTCAGGACACCGATTCCCCGTTCCGCTGTTCGATGTCTGCGTTGGCCTTCGCAATCAAACGGTCGCGTGACGATAGCGACAGAAAGTATTCCGAGCTCTTTCACCAGCGAAGCAACCATGGGCGCGCCTCCGGTCCCCGTACCGCCTCCCATTCCGGCAGTAATGAAAACCATGTCGTAACCCTGCAGCAGTTGCTCGATCTGCTCGCGGTTTTCTTCGATCGCCTCCGCCCCAATTGCCGGACGGGCACCAGCGCCGAGACCTTTCGTCAAACTGCGACCCGCCTGAATCTTGTGCGTGGCACGATTGGCTTGTAGCGCCTGCGCATCTGTATTGATCGCGACGAACTCAACACCTTGAATTCCCTGATCGATCATGTTGTTGACGGCGTTTCCACCGCCTCCCCCGACACCCACTATACAAATTTTTGCTTCCGTGCCCGGTGAGTCGTCGAACACAAAAGATGAGCTGAATAAATTAGACATAACGTCCTCCAGTTTACGTTGTCAAACAGGGCGACTCTCGCCGCCAATTTCTTTATAATTCGTCAAACCATCCCTTCATTCTGGTCGCAATCCGGTTAACTAGCGTTTCCCCCGGAATCGACTCCGACGCTCCTGCGCTAACGTCGGTTAGGAACGGACCGGCGCCAAGTGCCTCGCTCCTTAATGCAAATAGAATTAGTCCTACCGCTGTAGCGTACTTCGGATCGGTTACTTCTTCGACTAGGCCGCCAGAGAGCCCCATCGGCCGGCCAACACGCGAAGACACACCCAGCACTTCCTCGGCCAGTTCTGCCGATCCCGGAATCATCGATCCACCGCCCGTTAGCACAACACCCGCTGACAGGTGGCGACTGTAACCACTTCTCTTTATTTCAATAGCTGCGATCTCAAGAATCTCCTCCATCCGCGGCTGGATTATCTGGGCAAGCGTACTTTTGCCAATGCTTTTCTCCGGTCTTCCCCCGATTCCGTTTATCCCAATCACCTCGTCGTTTTCGATGGAGTCTGCCAGCGCGACACCGTAATCGCACTTCAGCTCTTCTGCCTGCTCGCGCATCAGGCCGAGGCCTTTGCGGATATCATCCGTAACCTTATTGCCCGCCACCGCGATTACGGCTGTGTGCCTGATGGTGTTGTCCTCGAACACCGCGATATCAGTTGTCCCACCCCCAATGTCAATGAGTGCGACGCCCACTTCTTTTTCATCGTCGTGAAGGACGGCGAAGGACGAGGCCAGTGGTTCCAGCACGATGTCGGCGACCTGGTACCCAGCTTTTTCAACACAGCGGTAAATGTTTTTCGCGGCCGAAACCAGGCCGGTAATAATATGAACATTTGCCTCCAACCTTACACCGCTCATCCCTACCGGATCTGCAACGCCATCCTGCCCGTCCACGATAAACTCCTGTGGAATGACGTGCAGAATCTCGCGGTCTGCCGGCATTGCCACGTGCTTGGTATCCTCCAACAAACGGCGCACATCCTCGGCTGTTATTTCGCCGTCGCGATGAGAAATGGTGATGACACCGCGACTCTGAAAACTCTGTACGTGGTCTCCGGCAATGCCCACGACCACACTTCGGACTTCCACTCCCGAACCACGCTCGGCCTCGGCGATTGCCTCCTGGACTGCAGCCACCGTACGGTCGATGTTGACAACAACGCCTCGGTTGAGACCATCTGATTCTGCCAGGCCAACGCCCAGAATATTTATTCGTCCAAGGTCGTCGGTTGATGCGACAACGGCGCAAACCTTGGTCGTTCCAATGTCTAGTCCGACTACTATCCGTTCGTTCATGATAGGCGCTCGTTTATATGTTTACACTGCAACGTTAATCACAGCTGGTATTTATGTAATAGTTATGATTTGGCTGTCAAAACGGAGATCGATTCTCTGAATTTCATCTAGTCTTGTCTTTCGCACGTACTGATTCCAGAACGCTTCAAAATTCCTGAGCTTCTCGGCAAACTTTCCATGCCCAAGTACCACAGGAATTGATGGCTGGCCGAGCGACGGTGCTGTATACATCGTTACCTCACCGGACTCGTCGATCAGGAATTCTGAAAACAGATTCTCCAGCAATGTGCTCTGCGATCCAATCAATCCGGCAAGGATCAGAACCTCCTCTTTGTCGATGGGCTTCATCGCGTGATATCTGCTCGGCAACCCCCGCACGATCGGAACGTCGAAAACTCCAGCATCGGTAGCGGGCATCATGAATCCGTCTTTGTCGATATAGTAGCCCGGCTCACCGTCTGAGTTCAGTGCTAACAAAACCGGCTCCCGTTCACTCACCTCAATTGCTACCCGGCCAGTAACGAATCGAGAAACCACAGCTCGTTCGATCCATGGGTCGCGCACAATTCGATCTTCGATGAGCGAAGGTGTAACATCGAATACGTGTTTGATGCTATCCAATCTCGCGAGGGCTGCAATTTTCTCCGGTGTCGTTATCACATTGCCAGACACCTTCACGTCGCGCAAATCGATGCGCGATCTCCACTCTAATCCAGCCAACCCGGCAGCGATTAGTACCGCGAGAATCACGGTGAGCAAAACCAGCTTCCCTTGCAAATTTCTTTTAACTGATTTCATACGTCTATTACTCGCATCAATTCCTGAACCACGACTTTGCGGTTGCTGCAACATCGTGGCAAACTCGCCAAATATCTCCCGCTCCAAGAAAAACGATACAGTCGCCCTCACGAACTATCCCACGCAGATATCCTGAGACATCCCTTAGTCCTTCCACAAAGTGAGTATCCGGATGCCCCTCAGCGCTCGACCTCTCAACAAGGTCGCGGCCACTAATACTGCCATCAGATTCTTCGCGCGCTCCATATATCTCCGTCACCACGGCTACATCAGCGTTTACAAAGGATTGAGCAAAATCTTCTAACAACCGACGTGTTCGCGAATACAGATGTGGCTGAAACACAGCTACTATTCTCCTGTCCGGCCAGGTTGATGATGCAGCTTTTAGCGTCGCTGCAATCTCGGTTGGGTGATGAGCATAGTCGTTAACCACCGCAATCTTGTCGGTGTTGACCAGCACCTCAAAACGGCGGTAGACTCCCGTAAACGCTTCCAACCCCTTGCAAATCAGATCAAACTCCACTTCCAACTCGAGCCCGACGGCGACCGCCGCCAAAGCGTTCAAGACATTGTGCGTGCCAACAACGGTCAGCGACAAATCACCGATCGGCGCATCATCAACGACAACTGTGAAAGACGTTTGCAATCCATCTTGTTGGATATCAACTGCGCGAATGTCTGCCTGGCGAGACAAGCCGTAAGTAACGACTTTACGATCAATTCTCGGTATGATTTCCCTTACGTTGGCGTCGTCTGCACACAAAATCGCAGCCCCATAGAATGGCACCGAGTTGGCGAACTGCGTGAAAGCATTCTTGATGTCGTTCAGGTCACCGTATATATCCAGGTGGTCCTCATCAATATTCGTGATGACCGCAATTGTTGGTGTTAACCGCAGGAATGTACGATCGTATTCATCCGCCTCGATGACGATGATGTCCCCACTTCCCGCAACCGCGTTGGTCCCGTAAACCGCGACCTTCCCTCCAACAACGACAGTCGGCTCAAACCCACCGTGACTTACGACGAGCCCGGTGAGCGATGTCGTCGTTGTCTTCCCGTGCGTTCCAGCAATAGCGACACCGTATTTCATCCTCATCAGCTCACCTAACATCACCGATCTCTTAATCAATGGGATGTGGCGGCGAGCAGCCTCGAGCGTTTCTGGATTATCATCAGCATCAACAGCCGATGAATACACGACGACGTCAGCTCCGACTACATGATCGGCATGATGGCCGTCCCACACCTTTATCCCCAACGACTCCAGTCGGTTCGTGATGTCGGACTTTGCCAGGTCGGACCCTGTAATACTAAAGCCACGACTCACGAGGACCTCCGCAATAGAACTCATCCCGACGCCACCGATTCCAACCATGTGTACGCGGCGGAGTTTGCCAAAAATGGGTTGCCGTCTCATCGTTCACCCCGCGCATTAGTTGCCACTTCGATAACTGACGCTGCAATGTCCATAGCAGCATCGGGACGTCCCAGACTTTTTGCACTTGCTCGAAGGGAGGACAGCGACTCTGGTTCGGTAAGCAGCCGTCGCAATACCGGCAAGATTTCCTCATCAATTTCGGACTCGGGAAGCAGGATGGCGGCACCTTTGTCGGCGAGCGCCCTTGCATTGTACGTCTGGTGGTCTTCCGCGACGTTGGGCGACGGGACTAGCACAGCCGCAGTTCCTGTGAGCGTTAGCTCCGCGCACGTAATCGCACCTGCGCGACACAATGCGACGTCGGCAATCGCGTAAGCGTAATCCATCCTGTGGATGAATTGCCTAATCACCATGTTCGCAGGAGGGTTCGGAGTTCGGGCAACAATCCCATCGTAGTACAGCTTTCCAGTCTGCCAGACAATCGACCAGCCCATCTCAAGCAGTGCGGCCTGGTGTTGTTCAACGACGGCGTTCAGCTTGGCACTACCCAGCGATCCTCCCATCACAACGAGCGTCGGGCGGCCACGCTCTATACCGAAGTGTTCGAGTCCAGCCTCACGCGATGCTCCCGCAAGACTCTTGCGCGTGGGATTACCAGTGACAACACATTTGTCAGCCGGCAAGTATTTTTTTGCGTCGGCGAATGCAATGTGAATCTGATTCGCCTTATCGGCAAGCATCTTTGTCGTTTTGCCCGGAAAAGCATTTTGCTCCTGCAGGACGACTGGCACACCTCGACGCGCTGCAGCCCAGATCGCCGGTCCGGCAACGAAGCCACCCGTCCCGACGGCCACATCCGGATCAAAATTTTTTACAATCTTTGTGCTTTGCCAGAGACTAGCGACCAGCTTGAACGGGAACGTAGTATTCCGCCACATCCGCGTGCGATGAAACGGGCTGACGGTGATGGGCGCTATCGGAAAGCCTGCCTTAGGGACGGCCTCCCACTCGATTTTTGTTCGTGTCCCGATAAAAGAACAAACGGCGTTCGGGTTCGCGCTCATAATTGCTTCCGCAATTGCAATAGCCGGGTACACGTGTCCACCTGTACCACCACCAGCAAGCAAAACCCTTGTTTCTGTCGCCATTACACCTTTGCGATGGAGTTATCCGCGTAGCGCGATATGTTCAGAAGAATGCCCACCATGATGCCGTTTGCTATCATCGAAGTACCGCCGTAGGACACGAACGGAAGCGGAAGACCCGTTACCGGTAACAACCCACACGCCACTCCTGCGTGAACGAAACCGTATAACACAATCATGGATGTGAAGCCCACCGCCAGAAAAAGACCGAGGGGATCGGGCGCCCGCTTGGCAACGGCGTGAATCCCCTGAAAAAGGAATACTGCAAACAGGAAAAGCAGAAAACCAACTCCGATAATTCCATACTCTTCCGCGATGATCGCAAAAATGAAATCGTTGTACGGCGCAGGTATAAAATCTCTTTGGATGCTTCGGCCCGGACCCGTTCCGGTTATCCCACCGAGCGCGAAAGCGATCTTGCCCTGAATCGCCTGGTACCCTTCGTCCTGCGAGTTAAACACCTCCTCGACTGTTGTGTGCGGAAAGATTTTTACGCCGAGATACGCCTCCACTCTCGCCGCTCGGTTGGGGGAGGCCATCAGAAGCGCCGTCGCCAGGAGTAGGCAAATCAGCAGCAGTCCGCCGATGTGTAGCAGGTTGACGCGCCCGACGAAGCACATTATTCCGACTGTCATAACCACCATCGCGGCGGTTGACAAATCTTCGAGCCCAATCAACAGCACGGTGGCCATAACCCACAGGATGATCGGCAGGAATCCCCGCGAAAAACCCTTGATGTATTCTTGCTTCTTCGCGAGCAGGCTAGCGACATAGAGTATCAACGCGACCTTTGCCAGATCCGAGGGTTGGAATCCAAATTTGCCAAATTGAATCCATCGGGTTGCTCCACCCTCGGTCACACCCAGAATGTGAACGGACACTAGTAGGACAAGAGAGACTAGCAACGCGAACTTGCTAAACTTGGCGAGAATCCGATAGGGGATCATGCTCACGACGCCCATGATGCCCAGCGCAAGGATCAATCGCGATACGTGCGCAAACAGGAGTCGCTCTGTGTTGCCGCCTGCTTTGTGTAGAGCGAGGAAAGAGAAAGCACTATAGACAGCAACGATCCCAATGGCACCCAAAAGGAAGACAACGATCTGAATAATTTTGTCCGCAGGCGGTAATTGCAGCGCAACCGTGCTTGATCTTTTACTCATCTGATTCTGCCCATGAAAAATCTCTAACGATCTGTTTAAAGTGTTGCCCTCTTGCCTCGTAGCTTTCGTATTGATCGAATGACGCGCATGCCGGACTCAGGAGGATCGTCCCACTGGTTTTGCCTGCAGCTGCCAGTCGAACACCTTCTTTTAGTGATTCCGTTTGCAGGACTTCCGGCACAATGTTCGTGAACGCCGCGACTATCTTTTCCCTGCTCTCTCCGATCGCCACTATTCTGTCTACACGTCCCGCGAGCGAATGGGCCAGCTGCGCATAATCGTTCCCTTTGTCACGGCCACCGAGAATCAGGACGAGCGGACCATTGAAAGCCTCAGCAGCAAACCGGACTGCATCAACGTTGGTTGCTTTCGAGTCGTTAACAAAAATGAGCCCGTCGTGATCTAGCACGGGCTCCATCCGATGCTCGATGGGCGCGAAAGTCTGAAGTCCGTTTGTAATCGCGTCATTGGGCGCTCGGAGGAGTTTTGCAATCAGTACGGCTACCAGAGCGTTAGATAGATTGTGCCGACCTCGCAGACTCACGTCGCCCGTCGTGCAGACAACTTCTCCGAGTTGGTCAATCCTGACCACGATTTCATTGCCTTGAACAAAGGCGCCTTTCTCAACCTCTCGTTCCAGGCTAAAGGCAAGCTCATTGGACCGTGGTTCCGCAATTCGCGACACGAGAACTGCGTCATCGCCGTTGTATATGAAAGTGCTTGCACTCGCAACGCAGTCTCGCATTTTCATTTTACTTGTCGCGTACTCATCAAACGAGTCGTTGTACCGATTAAGATGGTCTGGAGTAATGTTCGTGATGACTCCAACCTTGGGCGCAAAAGAATCGATATTGTCCAATTGAAAACTTGAGACCTCAAGCACGACAACATCTTTCGAGCTTACCTCGTCCGCAACATCCGAAAAAGCAATACCGATGTTGCCCGCTACGTAGGCCGAGAGTCCAGCCGTCCTCAAGAGATGATGCGTGAGAAAGGTGGTTGTAGTTTTCCCGTTTGATCCGGTGATCGCAACGACTGGTGCAACACAAAACCACATCGCAACCTCTATTTCCGAGTGAATCGGAACACCCAACCTGCTCGCCTCTTGCAGAATCGCGGCTGACGAAGGCACGCCCGGACTGACAACCAGAAAGTCAGACTCAGTCACCCGAGGTGTGTGCCCGCGCTCTTCATACTCGATCCCAAATTCCCGCAGCGAACGTTTTTTGTCTCCAGAAATTTCGTCGCTATCTGAAACAAACACCTGCGCGTCTTTCCGTCGCAACAAGCGCGCTGCGGCCATACCGCTACGTGCCGCCCCGATGACAGCCACCTTGCTTTGTGTTAACCCGAGTCGACTCATCAGCGGATTCGCAGGGTTAGTAGCGTGAGTATTACAGTGATTGCCGTAACAATCCAGAATCGCACGACGATCTTCTGTTCTGGAATCCCCAGCACTTCAAAATGATGATGGATCGGGGCCATCCTGAAGACTCTCTTGCCCTCTCCCGTTTTCTTGCGGGTGTATTTGAAATAGGTTGTCTGGATTATCACCGACAGTGATTCGACAAAGAAGACCGCACACAGCAATGGAAGCAGGAGCTCCTTTTTTATCATCAGCACCAGGGTGCCGACGGCTGCACCAAGGGCTAAAGATCCTGTGTCTCCCATGAAGACCTGCGCCGGATTTCCATTGTACCAGAGAAACCCAACACAGGCAGCAGCCATCGCAGCCGCGAAAATTGTTAACTCGCCCGAACCTGGAAGGGTCATCTCATTCAGGAATCCCGCAAGTGAAGCATTACCCGGTACGTATACCATCACCACCAGGCCGAGAGAAACGATGGCCGTCACTCCCGCTGCCAATCCGTCCAGCCCATCGGTCAAGTTTACAGCGTTTGAGACCGCTGTGATAATAAAAATGCAAACCGGAATGTAGATGAGCCATCCCAGGTCAGCGTCGAGACCGATGTGCCTGAAGATGTTGTAATCCAGCGCAACGTCTTTCACAAACGGGATGGTTGTGAGAGTATTCGTTTCCGCAAACTGTGGATGGAAGTAGAGCGTGGCTCCTACAATAATACCAATGGAAACCTGGCCAACGACCTTTATCCTGGCCGGCAGTCCGGACTTGTCTTTCTTGATTGTTTTTATGTAATCATCCGCAAACCCGAAAACTCCCATCCATGCCGTGGCAAGCATGACGACCCACACGTAGACGTCATTGATGTCACCCCACAAAAGAGAGGACAGGAGGATCGCGAACAGGATAATCAGACCGCCCATCGTTGGAGTCCCGCGTTTATGCGCGTGATCAACAAAACCAGCCGCGGTTCCTTCTCGTACCTGCTCACCGATCTGCATTGCCTGCAGCCACGAAATGATTCTCTTGCCGACAAACAGCGATATAACCAACGCGGTTACTGCAGAAAGTCCTGCCCGCACCGTTATAAACTGAATTGCCTGAAAACCTGCAGGCTGATACATCCGTTCCAGAAAGTCAATCAGATAATAAAGCATTAACTGTCTCCCCCTTGGTCGGATGAAAATCGCAATAGTCCCCGCGCAACTTCGCGATCATCGAATGCAATTTTTTGGTCTCCTACAACCTGGTACGCTTCGTGACCTTTGCCAGCGATGACGACAAGGTCGGTTGGCGAGGCAATTCTCACCGCCTGTTCTATGGCTTCGTATCTGCTCTCAATCCAAAAATGCTGGAGTGGGTTAGAGAATCCGGTTTTGATATCACTCGCAATATCTTGTTGTCGCTCGCCTCTGGGATTGTCCGCCGTAACCACGCAGGTATCCGCCAGCTTTTCCGCGATGTGTCCCATGATTGGCCGCTTGCGTTTGTCGCGATCCCCACCGCAACCAAAAACACAAATGAGTTTCCCATTCCCTTCGAGCATTTTGCGCGTTGTCTCCAACAGTTTCTGCAGCGCGTCGGGCGTGTGGGCGTAGTCAACAATTATCGTCCTACCGTCGTCCGCAAATATTTGCTCGAGCCTTCCGGGAACTGGTGAGCATTGCGCAAGTCCGCTTTCGACCGCCGGTTTGGGATAGCCGAGTGAAATAAGCGTCGCATATGCCGCGGTGGCATTCCATGCATTGAATTCTCCCAGCAGCGATAGCGTAATCGTTGTGTCATTTATTGCAACGACTGTTCTTCTTGATGTTGATTCGACTATCTGAAGCGTGTAGTCGTGGGCGTAATCCAGC
Source organism: Rhodothermales bacterium (assembly GCA_965224105.1). Lineage (GTDB taxonomy): Bacteria > Bacteroidota > Rhodothermia > Rhodothermales > JABDKH01 > CBDCYH01. The sequence continues at coordinate 1,100,555 of CBDCYH010000002.1, forward strand.
CCGAACGAAATTTTTCTTGCTGATGTATCCGCCACGACCGCTGCGCCATTGGGATCCGACGCATTGTACACTGCAACGGACGACGGGAGTAGATGATCAAACAGTATTTTTTTTGAGCGGAGGTACTCGTCCATGTCTCCATGGTAGTCGAGATGATCCTGGGACAAGTTTGTGAACACGCCGGCGTTGAAATGGAGTCCGTAGGTTCGGTCTTGCACTAAGGCGTGCGATGATACTTCCATCACACATGTGGTGTCACCTGCGTTTGTCATCGCTCCAAAAAGTCGGTGCAGGTCGGCGGGGTCGGGAGTGGTTAGGGATGATTCAGTACTCTCTTTTCCGGATCGGTTCTCGATCGTCCCGATCAATCCTGCGCTAACATCCAGATGCTCCAGGACCGAATGGATTAAGTAGGTCGTTGTCGTTTTTCCATTCGTGCCCGTAACGCCAATCAGGTTCAGCCGCTCAGCTGCGCCCCGGTGAAAAAGCTTGTGCACAACAGCCCAGGCTTTTTTCGAATCATCAACACATACGAGAGTGATGCCGGGTTTTACGCTGCCCGGCACCACCTCGCATATGATCGCGTTTGCTCCGTTTAAAACAGCTTTGTCAATGAACATGTGCCCGTCGACACTGTTGCCGCAAATCGCGACGAAAACGTCTTCAGGCTGGACCAACCTGCTGTCACGGACAGGCGGTCGCGAAATCGTAAGTTCCTTTGGGTTGATTACATCTTTCAGGAGCGTTTCCCGATCGAGTGCTGCAACCAAACTTGTCAATGTGAGCATGGAAGAGGTTCACCGGTCACATCTCAGCGATGCTTTACTATTGCGAATGACATGTCCGGCTTCGGGCCACTGTTTTGTGACCGTTCCGCTTCCCCGAACCGTTGCCTCGATCCCTCGCGAACGCAACCAGTAAACGGCTTGACGGACGGACAGGCCCACCACATCGGGCATCACATGTCGCAACCGATCTGGCTCTCCTTCCTCAACCTCGAGTTTTACCGATTTTGACGCTTCATCAACCGCAACCCCGGTAACTACCCGATCAATTTTTCTGGACGGCCGCACTCGGTACCCTGCGTTCTGCAGCCGAGTCGATGCCAACCGTACCGGCATATCGCGGACTGCAGGAAATTCCTGCGTTGTCGCTACCGGAACGGATTCGTCGCCTTCCCGTGTGGGATCGACGACGGCAAATTTGTTTACTGATGGGAATTTTGGAAGTAGTCGGTGTGCGATTCGCTGAAAGACCGGAGCAGCGACCACTCCGCCATAGGTGCTCGTAGACGGTTCATCATAAATCACGAACAGCACAATTTGCGGATCTTCCACCGGCATGATCCCCGCAAACGATGCTCTCGAAAGAGATGTGCTGTACCCGTTTTGCGTAAGCTTGCGCGCGGTACCTGTCTTGCCTGCTACCCGAAGATGTTCGACCTGCGCCTCCGTTGCAGTTCCTGATTCCACGACACGCTCAAACGCTGGCATAAGCTTGCGGGCGGTTTTTCGTTTGAAGGCCCGTCGAATAGAGTCCGGCCGCGCTACAAATTCAGTTTTACCAATTTCATCCCGAACGTCCTTCAAGACATGTGGCTGCACAAGCAAGCCCCCATTGGCCAGCGCGGAGAACGCTGCCGCCACCTGGATAGCGGTTACATTTGTTTCGTAGCCAATGCTAAGGGAGGTTGGTGTCGTGCCACTCCATTCCTCCGGTTTCCTTAGAGTACTCCTCGCTTCACCGGGGAGGTCGATCCATGTCGGTTGTGAAAACCCGAGGTTCCTCGCATACTGATACAGGTGACCGCGGTCCATATCTTTTGCAACTTTGGCAACGCCAATGTTGGATGACACTGCGATTGCTTCTTCGAAGCTGATTGTTCCCCAGCCGTGCGTATCCCACATTTCACCGTATCCATAATTCCAGTATCCGTTTCCAGTGTCGATGGAATCGGTCATCACAACATGTCCCTGCTCGATGGCCGCGGCCGCAGCTACTAATTTGAATGTCGAGCCAGGTTCGAACAGATCTGCAATCGCACGATTCCTTCTCTCGGCAATGGAAAACGCATTAGCGCGGTTCGGATCGAAGTTTGGCACATTGGCCATCGCAAGGACGGCACCTGTCTTGGGATCAATCGCCACGGCGCTTCCCCACTTGGCACCGTTTTCGGTCTGCCCGCGGGCGAGCTCTTCCTCGACGATACGCTGTACCGCCAGGTCGATCGTAAGTGTAATATTCTTTCCGTGCTGGGGCGGGATGACTGCGCCCCCCACGCGACCTCTCACGCCACCGCTTCGATCCCGTTTCTTTACCTGGCGGCCATCCACCCCTTTAAGAATGCTGTTGTACTGCTTCTCGACGCCCGCGATTCCGTTTCCATCCGCGTCCACATGCCCGAGGACGTGGGCGAGTGCGGTACCATAATTGTATCGTCTTACGAACTTCCTGTTGTGCAGGATCACGCCAGGAATTTCCCACTGCTCGATCGCTTCTTTTGCCTGGGATGAGATTTGCTTTAGAAGCAGTACATATTTGGGAGAAGCCCGGTTTCGAACTTTATCTGCAAAGTACTGCGGCTCCTTGTCGAAGAGTGCGGCCAAATTGTGATAGAAACGAACCCTGTTCTCAGCAAAGCCATCGACGGTTGGATCTAATTCGAGGTCATATCGGATCGTATTCACTACCAACCGTCGGCCGGCGGCATCCAGGATGTTGCCTCTCATTGCTTGAATCGGTTCGACGGCGTTGGACTGTTTATGTCCTGCCTCCCGTAGTTCATCTCCCTCAGTCAGATGGATATGCAGGATTTTGAGGCCAATAAAAATGGGGAGCACGGCCAGTGCTGTGAAAACCACGTACATCCGCATCAGAATCTGACTTCTGGGTTTCATGGTCTCACCTCACATACACAGTTGGACTGTGCGTGTCGTTCTCGGCAAGCCCTAGTTGGGCAGCGAGTCTGTTTATTTCAGAGGGTCCGGTAGCGCGGTCGAACTCTCCTTTGACACGATTGTATTCGAGACGCAGCTGCGCGTTTGCACTTCTCAATTGCATTACTTCTGCGTAAAGTTGCTGCGTAGCGTGGACGTGCCCCACATATAGAGTAAAGGAAACGGCAAGGACCGCGACGATTAGTGCGGCGCGGATGGTCGAAATTGATCCAAAGAATGAATCAAACTTCTTTCGATCGGAGACGCGCACATTGCGAGGTGCGTTGAGGTCTCTCCACGACGGCAGAGCACCATGATCCTTGCCTGGTTTCCTAACAGTTCGCTTACGAGTCGGCGAAACTGATTTCTTGGCCCGTGACTGCACAGAGACGGCAGACCTGACCCTCCTGGACGGAGTCACCGAAACAAATGATGACCGAATGGGCTTCCTATTTGCTCGATGTTTTGGTGATGATTTCCTGCGAGTTTTTTGTTGCGGCATTTTCTGCTGATCAGTCGGTCACACCCGAAGCCGGGGGCCTATCTTTCTGCTTTCTGGGAAGTGATAATCGAAGAGCAGGCTCGTTATATACGTTGCTGATAACCTCACGAAGCTCCAGCGGACAAATCATCAACTGCGCAGCTTCCCATAGAAACATGGTTTCTAAATCGTGTTGACTTTTGTCCTTCACGGGATAGCCCAATGATGCGAGCCATTGAACGGTATCCCGGGTAACGGTGAGATCTTTAAACATGGGATTGATTTGATCTTGTGTGATCGTTTTTTGTGCCTGCCCGAAGATGTGCACTTCGAGAGCGTGGGTTTTGGGTTACCTCCTCGTCTGAAGCACTAACCGGCTTGGAAAAAACCGGAGTCCAGGGTGCAAGGAGGTTGCCGTAGAAATCGCGATCAGGTTTCCCTTCGAAGTTGCCGTACCGGAGGTATCGCTTCACCATCCGATCTTCCAACGAGTGATAGGTTATTACAACCAATCGCCCACCAGGACGAACCACTTTCGTCGACGCCTCGAGTGCCTTTTGCAAGACATCCAGTTCGTCATTGACAGCTATTCGCAACGCCTGAAAAACACGCGACAGTGTTTTTATGTGTTTATCCTTTGAAACCGTTTTGCGAACTACCTTCGCAAGTTCTGCGGTGGTGTTCAACGGACGCGAACTGACAATATTTCTAGCGATGCGTTTAGCGGCGGGCTCTTCGCCATAGCTGCGAAGGATTCTAACGAGTTCGTCGAGCGAGGAATCGTTCACCAGCTCAGCTGCCCTACTGCCCGCGTTCGAATCCATGCGCATGTCCAGACTTCCGTCTTGCATGTAGCTAAATCCACGGCTGGCTGTATCGAGCTGATGTGATGACACACCGAGGTCCAACAGAACCCCGTCAACCTGACTAAGGGATTCATCAGCAAGAAGATCTTCGAGCGACGCGAAGTTGCCCTTGATGGGTTTGAACTGCCCGGTGGTCACGAATCGGGCCAACCGGTCTACTGCAAACTCCAATGCGTCATTGTCTTGATCGACACCGATGACAACCGCATCTGGTGAAAGTGAATCAATCAGCGCTGCGCTGTGCCCGCCTCCACCAAGGGTTGCATCGACGTAGACCCCCCGAGGGTTGGTGATCAACGTTTCTACAACAGTATTGCAAAGAACAGGCGTGTGATAAGTAACGGCGTAGCTGGAGGGAGGCGACTCATGGTCGCCAGGGTTGTCACCCGTCCCCGTCATCTTTTCAAACCCATCACGCGCTCGGCGAGCGTTTCGTAATCGTCTTCCTGGCTTTCCAGGTAGGCCGCGAATCGCTCCGGATTCCAAACTTCAATGTGGTCCAGTGAGCCAATCACCAATGCCTTGTCCGTGATGCCCGCCAGTTCCGCCAGAACTTTTGGAATAACGATCCGACCTTGTCCGTCCAGGGCCACCTCATCGGCCCACATCAGGACACTGCGGACAAAATTCCGTGCAGCTCTGGTGTAGGAATTCAAAGCGTTCAGCTCGGTCTCAATCACCTCCCACCGGTCCAGGGGATAGAGGAAAATGCACTGTTCAAACCCGCGGGTAATCGTGAAGGTGTTCTTCGCCTCAGGATTCAGAACCGCACGCATCTTGGCCGGAATGGCCAGACGGCCTTTCGCGTCCACAGAATACTGTGCCTGTCCCTTGAACCCTGCCATCGAATCGTGCGTTTGAAGCGCTAATCATCTTACTCTGGATGCTGGGAGGAGCATGGGATTATTCCCCACTATTCCCCACCAAGAGGCGTAATGTACTGCATTTGGGCCGAAAAGCAAGTCTGCGCCTAAGAAAAAGTGTGGCTCCGCCTATCATTTTATATGTGCATGATATGTGTTAGCGCAGGCCTCACCCCACCATCCGTCGAAGCGGTAAACCAAATCAGGAGCCAACCGATATCCGAGACTGATTACCCCTCCCGCTCCGTTCGCCCGGCCACCCTATGACTTCAGGATTCCTGTTTCCTATTGACAGCCCTGCCAACGTCGGCGCGGCGTTACTTTCAATAGAATCACTCCGCCGAGCCACCCCGGACGCGCGAGTCGCCATCTTGTCGTCCCCGGAAACGAGCGCCAAAATCCCCCCGTTCGCGCAACGAGATTTGATGACCGTTGTTGTTTCCACCCCGACGATCCTGTCGCGCTATTCGAAATCACCATTTGACATTACCCTTGTCGTCACTCCCGACTCATTCTTCGCGCGCGACTGCACCGAGCTATTTGCGCTTCTTACCTATTACGACATCTGCTACGCCAACGTAACTGGCAATCGATTTGGCAATTTGCCAGAGACTATGCGACCGCTTAGCACGGACGTCCTCGCCTACAGAAAGTCAGAAAGAGTAGAGCGACTCTTCAACGACTGGACCGCGCTCACCGACAATCAGGCCATTTCTGCAGATGAGGCCTTTGCCCTTGCGTTGGCTAACGCAGACGCTCGGACCTACGCTTTTCATCCTAACTGGAACGCACAGATTGACAGGCTCGAGAAGTACCGGGGATGGGTAAATCTGGTTACTGGTACGGGAAGAAACCTTGCCGATGTTGCGCGTGCGATGAACACCAGTGAGGTAGACCGCATCTGGGTGCCGGAGGGAAATACTTGTATGCATCCAGCAATGGGATTTTCGGAAGCCCTAAAAGCCCGCCGCGGAATTAAACGCATGGCCCGGAAATCAAGATGAGTTCATTCCCAAAACAAGGATACCTGTATATCGCATTTGGTGACCTCCGCATTGCAGACGAGGCACGCATATCCCTAAAAAGCCTCCGAGCGGTAGATCCTAAGGCGCACGTAACGTTTGTCTACGAAGGCGCGATGTCACCTCCCCATTCTTTTCTTGCTCTGTTCGATCACACGGTAGAAATCCCCGGAAAATGGAGAAGCAACGTCTCATTCAAGGTTGCTCAAATGTTCGTTAGCACACCTTACACCGAGACGCTCTTCGTCGACACCGACACCTACTTTGCAGACAGCTGTAGACCGGTTTTTGATGTTCTTGAATACTACGACATGGCATTAAGCCACGCTACGCATGACAAGAATCCAGCAATCGCAGATGGAATCCAGTTGAACGCGTGCACCCCCTACAATACCGGTCTGTTTGCATTCAGGAAAAATGAGAGGGTAGAACGCTTTTTCAAGCTGTGGGCGGAAATACACGAATCGCGGTATGCTGACCAGGATCGGCGAGGCGCGGACCAACCTCCGTTTATTGCCGCGTTGACAAAATCAGACGTGCGCTGCCATCTTCTCTCCAACTTGTGGAACGCAAGATTCGTCTACGAAGAGTCGTACGACGGCAAGGTTAGAATGCTACATGGAAGACACCCGAATCTGCCTTTGATTGCAGATCGGGTAAATGTAACAGAAGCTCCCAGGGTTTGGTCGCCGCGCTTTGAATCGTGCCTATTCCCGGGCATGCCGCAGGATCACGTCATCCCGGCAAAAAAGTACACCCTTAGGAGAGCACTGGCTGCGTTAAAGAGATTTGATTTGACCTAGCCAAGCGCCGCCAGGCTCACCAGAGACTACTTCCGGGTTTTTCCTGAGAGCCAACAGAAGAGAATCCGCCACCAGTTTTGGCATCCGTATCAACAACCTGCAGAAGATTCTCAACGGCGCGAACGCCTTTCCCTACGCTCCACCGGTAAAGAGGTTTGTACAGTTGTAGTCCGCCAAAAAAGAAGAGGGGTAGCAAAGCTAGGATGACCGGTATCATAGATGCCGAATCGAATGCTCCGACCATGGCTGCAAAGGCAACGGCAAGCACACCCGACATTAGAATTGAGGCCCATGCGTTCCTTCGTTTTGATCGATCGAGATCCATGCGGGTCGTCACCTGGCATGAATTCTCGCTTAGCGCGTGGATGGAAACGTACAACCTGTTGACGTCAGAGTACGCCATACTCATGGCGAATGAGTTGTAGGAACTTCCTGCCATGGATGTTGAATATGCTCTCGGCACTTTGAACACAAGCAGCGAGTCTTCTGAGGTCCCATCACCATAAACATCTACTAATTCGAGTCCGTACCGCTTGCTCGGAAAAATCCGCTTCATGGCCTCGAGTGTCTCGGACGCCGAAGATCCCATTGTTCTTGAGACATCCAAAGAGCGCGCCGGATAGCCAAGTAGTTTACCTGCCCAGTCGCCGGTCGGCCCGGGACTGAAAGTTTCGGCTGCAGCCGTGGCTTTTTGTTTTGCGATCGCAAGGTCTACAAACTCGGCCGCAATCCCCGCCTCCTCACCAATCTGTCTGATTTCATCCGGCGAGAGACCCACGTGGAGTATTCCGCTAGCCTCTTTTTCCTCCGCTTGCAGGTCTGCGATGCCTGAAGACCGTTCCTGGAGGTGTCGGGCAGCCTCGGCCTGGAGCTTTGAAGCCTCACTCCATATTTCCTGTGCCTCGTCCCGCGAGAATTCCCCGTCAGCAGTGTTTTGGTTTCGCTGTCGCTGTCGTTGCATACGAGTCACATCTGCTAAAAGAATTGCGTAGGACGTGCGGTACAAATATTTGGATGCGCAATACGCCGCCGGATCCAATATATTCATTCTAACATGCCGAGGTAAAATTATGTTCAGGAGCCCGTGCAGATTGACTGTAGTTGCGGTGGTGTTTTTGTTTTGCACACACTCCCAGGCCCAAACGACCTGGGTGGAGTTAACAGGAGCCCCCATAACCTCGCGGCACAACGACGCGTATTTTGTTTCGGCAGATGAGGGCTGGGTTGTGAATGGCGCCGGGGAAATTTGGACGACGAAAGACGGAGGGGCGAGTTGGGACCGCCAGCACTTCGAGAACGATTCGCACTTTCGGTCTGTAGGCTTCGTCAACGACTCTGTCGGATTCGCGGGCAACGTTGGGGAAGGAGAGTTTGGGACAACCGATCGCACTGCCCTCTACTCGACGTCTGACGCCGGGCAAACATGGGATCCAGTCGGCGCATACAATGGCCGAACACCCACTGGCATCTGCGGTATGCAGGTGGTTAATGATTCAATGGTAGTTGCAGTTGGCAGGGTTCGAGGACCAGCGTTCTTTGTCAAAACAACAGACAGAGGAACTACCTGGATTTCCAAAGACATGCACACGTATGCTGCGGGATTAATAGACGTGCACTTCTTCGATCCGGATCACGGCATCGCTGTTGGCCTGACGAATGCCGACCACGCGCAGTCACGCGCCATCATCCTCACCACAACCGACGGCGGAGAAACGTGGACAACCACATTCACATCGTCGCGACAGGGTGAATGGGCCTGGAAAATTTCATTCCCGACCTCGAATGTTGGGTATGTCTCTCTGCAGAGAAATGTCGAATCGCCCATCTTCTTTCTTAAGACGAACGATGGCGGAGTTACCTGGGACGAAAAGCTTTTCTCCGGCAGCCACTACTTCGTGCAGGGCCTCGGATTTATTGATGAAAACAACGGATGGATTGGGGGCAACAGTTCGTTCCCGACTTTTGTAACATCCGACGGTGGCGACTCGTGGGTCTCAGCAGACTTTGGAGTAAGAGTAAACAGGTTTCGATTCCTCGGCGACTCGCTGGGTTACGCAGTGGGCCAGACTGTTTACAAATACGACGCCAGGGCGGTTGGTGTAGGCGACGAAAAGCCTGATGCGAAGCAACATCAGCTGTCGATTGAAACCGTCTACCCAAATCCTTCCTCGGGGGCGGTGGCGCTACGCTACAATCTAGACGCTCCAGCACTCGTACGAGCGGGCGCATTTGATGTCTACGGGCGAGAGATCACTCCCTTGTTTCATGCTCATAAAAGCGCTGGAGTGCATGAGATTACGTGGCATGGACTGCAGTCTAACGGCAACCGCGTTGCGGGCGGACTCTATTTCATTGTATTGCGGACTAAAACTGAGGTCGCAACGAGCACTGTTGTCTTGAAATAACTCACTGCCATTCCATTTGCGGAACGATCGTCCTTGCCTGTCGCTTCTGCCTTGATCTGCTCGACCTCCAACGGTACATTGTCGGGCGCATCGGCGCAAAAACTTTTGAACGGAGGTTCACTATGAATAGACGCTTACACACGCTTCTGGTCGTAACAATGGCCGGCCTTTTTATGCTCCTGGGCACCCCGCTCGCCCAGGCTCAGTACAGCCCCGGGACGGGTTTCGAACTGGCCTGGTCTCTCGACCCACGTAGTGACACATCGCTATTCCCGAGAGGACCTGCATTTGGTGCGCGAAGCGTACTTACAGGGATGGACTTCGACGGCGATGGCAACAAGGAGTTCATGTTCACCACAGATGAGACTCTCGCACCCAACGGACCCGATCCGGGTTTTATGGAGGTCTTCCTGTATGAAAACACGGGCGACAACCAGTACGAATACGTCTGGCATTACACGCATACCGATGCCTCCAATTCTCTACCACCGATGGCATATGGCGATATCGACGGTGATGGAATGTGGGAAATTTATCTTGGCATCCCGACGATCAACGACGCAAACGACTTGTTCATTTTCGAACAAGACGCGACAGGAGTTTTCCCTGCCACCCCCACCACCACATACGGTTACGAAAGAGACGCGTCGGCAGACTTCAGACCATCTGGTTTTGCTATTGCCGATGTTGACGGCGACGGCCAGGAAGAATTGGTTACCACGTCACGAACAGGTGGCAATCGGGAAATGGTTGTAGTTTCGCCTGCGGCAGGTATAGACGCTTTCACAACGTTTAATATCGAATTGGAGGTAGGCGAATCGGTTCTGGGCGGAGGAGGCATCTATGATGTTGACGTTGTCGACTTCGATGGAGATGGCCTAAACGAGATCTGGGTTAACACGTGGGACAACTGGAGCCTTACCATTTACGAAGCAACAGGTCCAAACACTTATGTCGAACAGGTCGACCTGAACGGGTTTGATGACAACGGCGACCCGGGTTCTTTCAACTCACACAAAATGTTGTGGTGGGATGTGGAAGGAGATGGACCGTTGGAGGCATTCTGGCCCCAAACAAACGGAGTCCTGTACTATCTCGATAATGTGACTGATGTATCCGCCCTCACCGGGGCTGATTTTGTCCGCATCGGTAGGTATTCCTCAACTGCTCGTGGTGGAGACATTGGTGACATTGATGGCAACGGGCAATTCGACATTGTTGCCGCTGGCAGTACCGATGAAATCGTAGCTCGAATGGAGTATGACGGCGTCGGAAATCCGGCTGATTCCACCAGCTACGAGTGGTCAATTATTATGGATAGCCAGGGTGGTTCGAGTGACCGGTACTATCCGCTTCGAATCGCAGATGACCTCGATCAGGATGGTCGAAATGAGGTTGTCCTAACGAACCTCTTCGCTTCTGAAGCAGGTCAACCGATGATTCTGATCGTTGAGTTTGCCGGAAGCGTAGCGGTCGAGCAACCAAGTGAAATCGGTGGGTACGTTCTCTCACAGAACTACCCCAATCCTTTCTCTGGATCTTCGCTGGTTACCTTCGAAGTGCCTTCACCGTCTGACGTAAGGCTCGAGGTGTTTAACATGATGGGACGTCGCGTCGCAGTCCTCGCGGATGGATTGTACTCGGCGGGTCCACATGAAGCAACCTTCGACTCTGGAGATCTGCCAAATGGCTTGTATCTGATACGACTCCAGACACCTGTAGGAGCGCTCACAAGGTCGGCAACTGTGATTGACTAAGCTCCCATCTTGTACCCTTGCCAAGCAAACCCGCTCCTAAAACTCAAAGGAGCGGGTTTTTCTTTTGGTCATGGGTTAAGCAGATATTCCAGAACATCCTTCGCCGAGTACCTCGGGTTGGTCTCAGATCCGAGGGGCAATGCAAGTATATCGTCGCCGGCAGTAAATAACGGCAGCTCAACGCCAGTTTTCTGAACTTGCGGTAGACCGATATTCGCCATCAGGCCATTGCAAAGACAGCCTCTGTGAGATGTGTCGGCCTCGTCTCCGCCCTTGCTCAACCACGTGTTCACGGGCTCGGCGGGACACCTTACTTGCAGTCGATCCGCGTCATCCATGAACGCTTCCTGGAGGTATCCAAGATCGCAGATGCGCGTGCGCGAGTAGTATTGTGACGGATCTCCGACGGTGCCTTCTACCTCCAACACCTTGAAGGGAAAACCTGTAGACGACACCCGGCCATCAGTCCGTACGATGGCCTTCTTCTCGTGAATCAGCTGGATGAGTTTTTCCTTGGTATCGGCAGGATAGCCCGACTCGTCCGCCAATGAAAACAGAGAACCTATCTGGACACCGGTTGCGCCAAGTTCAAGTGCAGTTTGCAGCTTATTTGGACTTCCGTATCCGCCTGCAAGATAGAATGGCAAACCCAGCGCTGCGATTTTTTTCAGGTCGGCATTGTCCCTCTCGTCATAGATCGGTGTTCCATCTTCGTCGCGATTCTTGCTCCTGGGCGGGGCGTTGTGACCGCCAGCAACAGGACCCTCAATTATCCAACCGGTAATTAATCCACGTTCCACTTTTTTGTCCATTATTCGAGCCAACGCATCCGATGCCACGATTGGGAAAAACATGGGTCGCGACAATTTGGGCGGAGGCGCGACAACAACTGACGGATCGAATTCGTAATACAACTGCTCCCCGACGCTCGTTGATTGACGCTCAACCTGAAGACGCAATCTTCCTGGAAGACCCTCGGCAAGCGGGTTCAATTGCTCGGACTCTTCAATCGGTATCCCAGCTCCCATGAGGATGGCATCGACTCCGGCCAGCATGGCGCCGTAGACGCACGGTAACGTGTACCGCTTCATCTTTGCTAGCAGATTTATTCCAATCAATCCATCGTGCCCTTGCTTCGCCAACGTCACTTCGCTGTAAGCAGCAGCGCACAGGATCTTCTGCGACCGGACCGTCGGTCGAAATTTGTGAATCGGTAAAAGTTTGTATGGCTGATCCGCCGCCCTACCCTCTGGCAGAAAAAAGGTGTCACGAATGTCATCCACAGTATCCTGGTCGGGATACTGCGTAAGCCAACCAAGCCTGTCGTACGGATCACCATCCTGCAATTCGCGGATAACCACGCTGTCGATTGCCGTACCCGACACAACCCCGAATTGCCCAAGCTCAGCCACTCGGCGGGCTAACTTCCAGCTTGAGACCGCAATCCCCATCCCCCCTTGTATAATCGTTGGAAGGTTCTTTGTTTGTGATGTATTCGGCATGGTAGTCGCTTGGGATGGAGAGATGTAAACATTATAAGGTAGGTGGCACCAGCATATCTGATCCCTACTTTTCTTGTAGTCATTTGGCGATTCCCTAACAAAATGCTACGCTGCGCCGTACTACCGTCACTACCATGAAGCGAGCATGATCCACATATTGAACGGTGACGCTCTAAGAGATCAGTTTCCCGACGATATCCCGGGCACTGTCCTTGTTGCCAGAGAATCCCTTGTTGAAGGCCCTGTCCAGGGAGGAACGCTAGAGGAACTGTTTCAAACACGCGCGGAATTTCATGCTACACGCGGCACAAGTCACGCGCGGTATCAAAAGGATTCCGCTAATCAGTTTTACCAAATCCAGAACATTCAGCCAGAGGAAAAGGTCTGCCTGTGGTTCGAGGACGACTTGTTTTGTCAGGTTAATTTGTGGTTCACCAGTGCGCTCCTTGGGTCGAGACAAAATACATTTCTGGTTCGGCCGGTTGGCAGTTCATTGGAATATGGTTTCGGAGGATTAGACAAATACAAGCTTCGCGAATGCTTTGATAAGCGGATCGAGCTTGAGCCGCATGACATCGAGCATTTTTCTTTTCTTTGGCGACACTTACAAAAAGGTGGCGGCCCTGCTCTGCTTAAGGCAGCAGAACGTATCGATCGTTTTCCCTTTGTCAAGGTCGCAGTGGAAGCCCACCTTGCAAGCATTCCGACTGGCGCAGACCCTGGACTGCCTCACCGCGTTATCAGAGATATTGTGGATGAGCTCGGCGCCGACTCTTTCGGCACAGTATTCAGAGAGTTTCGTAAGCGAGCAAGCGTTTACGGATTTGGAGATCTGCAGGTGAAATCTATTTTCGACGAAGTTGTTAATCAATCAGGCAAAACGAACTAATGCTAATTGTTACTACACCCACTATAACAGGAAAGCGAATCGTTGTAACGCACGGCTTGGTTCGGGGCAATACCATTCGGGCGCGACATCTGGGTAAAGATATTGGCGCATTGTTTAAGAACATGGTCGGTGGCGAGATTCGTGCATACGGGCAGTTACTCGAGCAGAGCCGCGAAGAAGCCCTCTATCGAATGATGGAGGATGCTCAAAAGCTTGGCGCAAACGCGATCGTCTCAGTAAGGATCGCAACATCCGTCGTAATGGGTGGTGCAGCTGAAATGCTTGCCTACGGCACTGCGGTGACAGTTGAAGATGAGTAGCGCTCTTATCGATATTGTGCGAACGCCGACCGACATTTTCATACCATGGAAAATCACCCACAGGAAGACGCTTCAGGTTTCAGCTCGATCAAACCCGATTACTAGATCCGAATTATTCCCAGTTGATGCACGGCAGCCAACTTTCATTCCCTCAAGTGCTGAATTGCTTGAAGATGTTGGAACATTCAGTGCTATTTACACCTACGTTTTCGCAACGCGCGCCCACAAAAACAATCAGGAGCGATTCCTTGCCGAGGTTATTTCCACCAGGCAGTACCTGCAGCGTGTAAGCCATTGACTAGGAGTAGACTCCGGAATGCGTAGCCGACTTCGTGGCGCCCTCATCGCTATTTGGATAGGCACGATGCTGGGTCTCTCCATCCAGGTTGGGGCCTACAGTGCCAAGACCACCAACAGCCCTTTAGAGTTTGTTGCATCAATAGCGCTATGGGCCGGCGTCAACATACTTGCGACCATTCTACTAACTCTTTTAGCAGAGAAAGTGCGGCCACAAAAGGTCGCGGCAACCAGCGCGAACAGAATAATTCTTTACACGATGTCGTGGCTGGTCGTGACCACCGCCCAGCTAATAGTCGTGACCCGTCTGAGCATGTAACCGACCGGGGACACCTACCGATGTTGGTCGATCAAAATCGTATTCCCATCAGGATCGGTTATTGTAAAACTGGCGCGCCCTTTTGTTGAAGGGTCAATCAGATTGCCTACATCGATACCCGCCTCTTTCAGATTGCGTTGGATTTCTCTCACGTCGGTGAAGGTCTCTGTCTCCTGCGCGTCTTTGTCCCAGCCCGGATTGAACGTGAGGATGTTCTCATCAAACATCCCTTGGAAGAGTCCAATTGTTACCTCGTCGTTCCTTAGTATCAGCCAATTCTGTTCTTCAACTCCGTGGACGACCTTGAATCCGAGATGCTCGTAGAATAGTTTTGATTCACCCAGGTCTTTCACGGCCAGGCTCAACGAAAATACTCCCAAATCCATTTGTCGCTCTGTCTAGTTTGATGCAAGATATCTTTCGCCATTCGGATTTGGAAGATAGCCCTCGAAAAGGCTGGCATTTATTCCGCTGCTAATCCTGCCCGATCGCCGACATCGGTACGTTAATTCGTTTCAAGGGAAGCCTACGGATTGTAACGACGGAGGACAATTCTGATGGCCACCCAGGGGATCAAGAATAGAATTAGAACCAGGGCCTTGAATCCGGCCATAAAGTTGAGCACCAGGGCGTTGGTTTGCGCTGGACTTATTTGGAACAGCGATTCATACATCCGCGGAACCAGGTCTCCGGAAAGTTGGATAGTGACGAACGTGAAGAGTTGGAAGGCGAAGCCCAGGAGCCAGCAGTATAGCAGCACTCGCGCGGCTGTCTCAAGGGTTTGTCTGGTCTGTTCTTGCATGGGTTGCCTCGGAATCTATTTAGTCTTGTATACGGCTCTTGTCCCGTAGAGTTACCTGGCTCTCAAGCGTGCAAGGTGCAAAGCATCAGGCTACAAAATGTCCACACGCGGTGCGTGAGCGCCTACTCTAAATGATGCAGCCATTCCTGTAGCATCCACTCGCCAGATACCGCCATCTCGGGAAACAGCAACATCCGGGCGGCCTCCTTCATCCCCAAATTGCGCAATGAAGACTGTCATGATGTGGTGCTCAAGAGCAGCCGGAGATCGAATCTCAATGCACGGGAAATCTCCCACCTCGACGGGCACGTCTAGCCGAGAGTGTTTAGGCATAGCCCCTGTATCCGAAAAAACAGACCCGGATAAACGACCTCGCGGTCTTTCAATTACGAACTGGCTTCCTTCGGCGAACACCCTTCCTCCCCCATCCGAGTTGTCCGGAAAAAATCGTATGTCGACTGTTTGTGGACGGTAGCGCAGTTTTACCTGATCGAAAATCACGACAACATCCGGTTTTGCAAACAGGACTGTGCGAAGTACCTGGTGCATGTGATAATTATCCAGGATGTAAGCCGCGGTGGCATCACTCGTCCACCACACGTGCTCTCCTCGATCTTCATACTGGACGATAGTTGCGTAAGCTTTGCTGTCGTTGGTCCCTTCGAGTCCATCTACATAAGGGTGACCACGGCCATCAACCAACACGGCATTATGTCCCTCTGTTTGGCGCATTTTCCAACCAGGCTGACGTCGATCATAGGAGGCTCCAAAGTGGTCGTTTAGCAGGCGTTCGCCGAACACTTTGTATGTGATGTGGTTTTTGTCGGCGTGCTCATGATTCGCGGGACCACCGCTTTTGAATGCCAGGACCGCATCTTCAGGGTCCCAGCCTGAGCGACAGATGATCCAGTTGAGATCGTTCCGAACATTCTTCAGTTCCGCTTTGGGCGGCTCGACCGGGGCGTCCGGCCTGAACCATAGGAGGTCGAAATACCATCGAGGATTGCCTGCCTCTTTTGAAGCATATCCGGCTAACGGATTTCCGGTGTAATCACCAATGCGTGAAATTGAACCTGTTGAAACACTCCCTCTCGCATCGCTGAAGTTGACTATATCTGGCGATCCATTAGCAGTCTTACCGAGCTGCATGTACATGATATAGTCGAGCATGCCGTTGTAATTAACGAGTGCGCTCCAGTCGATGTCCCCGATTATTCGCTGATGAGCGTCGATAAATGGAAGCAGCGTTCTGAGTGAGTACGAGAGATAGCTAAGACCTTCGAAGTAGCTCCCATCGGGTGAGATCAATTTCAGGAACCGTTTTGAGCTGGCGACGGCAAGGTCCAACCACTCCCGTGCTCTAGGGTCTCTTCCACGTAATGCGAGTGCTCCGAGCCCAAGCGCACCCGTGGGTGCAGCACGCAAATTATTGGCCCCAAGAATCATCGGCCACCTCTCCATCGTGATATCGTAGTACCCTGCGTGCTCTTTGTCAAAATCCCAGCCCTTGACCGTTTCCGGGTTCTCCATGTCGTAGACAGTGTTGTAGCATGCAAGGCAACCTTTGTCAGCAATGGCTTGCATCAAGCGAGTGTCCATCCCTAAATCGATGGCATCTCCTAAGACTTCGCGTGCCAGGAGCAGCCTAACGGTCACAAATGATGCACGCTGTATTCCCAGGACTTCTTCCCCTCCGTCTCGGAAATAATCCCAGTAGGGTCTTTTGATGATTCTTTCGATGGCAGATAATAATGATGCCTCCCGCTCTTGCGAGGGTTCGACGAGTTGCACCATTGCGCTCTTCGACATCATGTACACGGCAGCCTGAAAGTCTCTAACGATGTTGCCAGACTTCTCGAATGTGTCCAGCGCTTCGCCTAGAGATTCAACAGGAATTTTAGCCCACTCACGATACATGGGTCCTATCTCCCGAGTCTTCGAATTCCACTTGATGCGCTCGATCTCTGAGGGTATGATGAACAGCCGTTCCGTATCATTGCGCAAATGTGCTTGTCCGAGAATTGGTGAGCAGCCAGCATATGCAAGTGCAGATGCGGTTAGGCGGAGATAATCGCGGCGGGTGATTGGCATCGGTTCTTCCGGAAGTGGAGTGGAGAGTGCGGAAATTCCAGAGTATCAAACCAGGAATGGAAAGGCAAGTAACGAAAGGTGGGCGCTTGCTGAGTGGAACAGGATTTCGATGTTGATCGTGTTACCGCGCTGAGGGCGGTATAACCAAACGCAACTTTCGAATGGAGTTCTACCCCGAGCTAAAGAATTATATCCGCGATAATCTCCTTGATCTCGAAATCGGCGGTGATCGCAAAAAGCAGCTGGCGCAGCTCAGCTCCTATATTGCCAGCAAACATGCTACATCCGAACCGGCGAAGCTCGTGTTCATATGTACGCACAATTCAAGGCGAAGCCACATTAGTCAAATCTGGTGCAAAGCGGCCGCGGATTATTTTGGGATTCCAGGCATCCACTGTTTTTCCGGAGGCACCGAAGAGACGGCATTTAATTACCGCGCCATCGATGCTTTACGCCGAGCGGGATTTCGTATTGAGTCGCTATCCAGGCCGGGGATAGCCAATCCTACAGTAGCTGTGCATTATTCGCCCTACGCTCCGGCGATCAAGTGCTTCTCAAAGGTGTACGACGACCCCATCAATCCGAAAGAGAATTTCGGCGCCGTGATGACATGCAGCGATGCCGACGCCAACTGCCCGTTTATTCCTGGCGCTACCCGCATTTCCCTCCCGTACGACGATCCCAAGCAGGGAGACAGCACCCCAGGCGAAAGTGCCGGTTACGATGCCCGAGTACTGCAGATCGGGCAGGAACTGATGTACCTCATGTCGACCCTCTCCAACCAGCCATAGATTGCAAATATTGACACTTTGGCCGTTTTTTGCCTTTTGAACCGCAGCCTTGACGCCCGTGTCGGTAATCACATTTCGTCTTACATTGCGGGCTGGATCATTTTTAAGTCACCGTAGAACTTCATGCTTACCCTTCTTTCCCCAGCAAAATCCCTTGATTTCGAAACCCCATCCATAGCGAAATCAGCTACGAAACCCGTTCTACTCAACCAATCGCAGATCCTGATTGACGAACTGCGAAAGCTAAGCGCACCGAAAATTGCGAGCCTTATGAACATCAGTGATTCGCTCGCTGCGCTTAACCGTAAACGCTTTGCTGCGTGGGAAACTCCCTTCACCAAAGCCAATGCAAAGCAGGCAATTCTGGCATTCGACGGAGACGTCTATCGCGGGCTGGATGCTGCATCGTTTTCGCCTGAAGATTTTGCCTTTGCGCAAAAACACTTGCGAATACTGTCCGGCCTCTACGGTGTCCTCCGGCCGCTAGATCTCATTCAGCCCTATCGCCTCGAAATGGGGACGCGACTATCCAACGAGCGCGGCGGAAACTTGTACGAGTTCTGGGACACACGTATTGCGAAAGAGCTCAACAAACAGCTCCGCGCTACAAAGTCTGATAAGGTCGTTAACCTTGCTTCACAGGAGTACTTTAAATCTGTCGACACCGACGTTCTAAAGGCGGACGTGGTGACACCGGCGTTCCTGGACTTTAAGAATGGCAACTACAAGGTGATCAGCTTTTACGCAAAGAAGGCGCGGGGCTACATGTCTTCCTGGATTATCAAGAACCAGGTTGACGATCCAGAGAAACTGAAGAAGTTTAGCATGAAGGGCTATCGTTTTAGCAAAGACCTTACCGAGCCTGGCAAACCAACGTTCGTTCGCGACAAATCGGAATAGAGTCGGTCTAACTCGGTCCGCTAATCTTTTGCCGGTAAGTAGGCAGAAGGAATAGGATTATCTACTGATTCCTGGGCCCACAAAACTGTTACGATCCACCAGCGGTTTCCATCGTAAACCAACTGGAACGAATTGATACCTCGCCCACCGATCGGTCCACCCTCTCCCAAGGTCCACTCGTATGTGCTGAAGACGTGTGCGATGTCTCCGAATCGGTGCACCTCGCGTGCAATCTCTCTCTCAAAAAACCCATTCTTTTCGAAGAACGGTGCGGATCGAGCGATGAAGTCGTCAACATGCATCACGGTTGGCGTGCTTCCGCCCACCTCGTTCGCTTGAGTCGGGATGTGACGAGATTGTGGATGAAACAGCGACCGCTCTCGATCCCAGTCCCTGGCCTCATCGGCCGGGCCAGAAATTACGTCGTAAGAAGCCCTAATGATTGCGTCGATCGTGCTCACGTCGGCTGTATCTGCAACAGGATGATGGACACTTGTGGAGTCCTGAGCCGTCGCTGTGGAAACCAAGAGAATGAGTGCTGCAACACACGTTGTAAGCAGGGCAGTAATGCGGTTTTTCATGGCAAGCCGAGATTGTCAGATGTAACGCACTTCGAAGGTGCCATAGAATGACTATGGAACGTCGATACGTGTGCGTGGATCGGCGAGTTCCGCACACGAACGAATTGCAAGTCCGATAGTAGAACCAGCAAAGGTGTACCGGAAATGAAAGATCCAACTGAACCGATCCGCCTACGAGCGAGCCAATATCCTAATGTGGACAAAGGAACTGCTTGTACGCAGAGCTCTTTCAAATCCGGGAAGAAAGCATTCCTGTACATTGGGGAGCAGGGTGGACGGTACAAAGCCATGTTCAAACTCGACAAGTCGATGGACGAGGCCATTGGTTTGTCGCAAAGCGATCCAGACCAATACGAGGTAGGATCGACAGGGTGGGTTACGGCGAGGTTCAGTACAAAGAATCCGATTCCAGCAAGAAGATGGAAGAAATGGCTGGATGAGAGTTATGGAATATGCCAGTCGAAAAAGCAGGCGAAACGGAAGTAGGCATCGAAATGATGGGTAAACTTGCGCATTAATACACCTTTGACGTGAATTTTGGCTGTAGACTAGATTCCGTTTACGGAACAGTACCAGAATTAAGATGGTGTGGCATTTGGAAAATCGGGCCAATTTCGCTCTAACGTGTCGATTTTACCGTTACCGTCAGAAGAGCGAACAAAATGCGGGTAAACCTTGCAGACCAATTCGGTGCGCGAGAGATCAACAAACCTTAAATTTGGGCGCCCGGGATACCTTCGTCTCGGGCCTTGCTTTTTTCCGTGGCATTCCACCTTCGGAACCGTGGATCCAAACGATTGAAATTCTCTTCTGATGGAGCGAATCCCTTCCGCCACTCTGGCCCACTCGAAGTCGCTGGTAGAGTTACTGCATCGCCGAGCTGATCTCGAACCGACAATCACCGCCTACACGTTTCTTGCTGACGGAGAAGACGAAGAGCTATCCATAACATATGGAGCCCTGCACCGTCAGGCTAACGCGATCGCAACTTTCCTGATGGATGCAGGCGCATCTGGGTCCCGCGCTTTGCTCCTTTACCCGTCCGGGTTGGACTACATTATCACTTTTTTAGGATGCCTGTATGCAGGCGTTGTTGCGGTTCCCGCCTACCCCCCGAGGCGAAACCATTCGTTGGAGCGAATAGATGGGATTGTAACTAATGCGCAGGCAACCCACATTCTCTCCACGCGAAATATCCTTGACGATATCGAGCGCAAATTTACCGAGCATCCCCATTTGCGATCGATGCAGCGCATCGCCACAGACGAGCTAAACCTGGAAGACTGGCAGGGCCCAATAGAATCCTCTGTTAAAGGAGAAAACCTCGCTTTCCTCCAATACACATCTGGTTCCACCGGCGCACCAAAAGGTGTTATGGTCACGCATGATAATCTCATGCACAACCAACGGCTGATGGCGCGCGCGTTTAAGTTGAACCAGGACGACACATTGCTGGGATGGCTCCCTCTTTACCATGATATGGGGCTCATTGGCAACGTTCTACATTCGCTGTTTACAGGAATGCATTGTGTGTTCATGTCACCCGCAATGTTTCTGCAAAAGCCAATCCGGTGGCTCAACGGTGTTAGCCGCTATGGAGCCGCTATCAGCGGAGGACCCAACTTCGCATACGACCTCTGTGTACGGAACACAACAGAGGAACAGAGGGAAGGATTGCAACTGGATTCATGGAGGCTTGCTGTCAACGGGTCAGAACCCATTCGCGCGGCGACACTGGATTCTTTTGCTCGCACGTTCGCGCCATACGGTTTCAAGAAGGAAGCGCTGTTTCCGTGCTACGGCCTGGCCGAGGCAACCCTCTTTGTCTCGGGCGGTCCAGGAGATCTTGCTCCGACGACGAGCAAGGTAAATGTCGATGCCTTGCTGGCAAACAGTGTTCAGTCAGCGTCTACTAACTCAAGTCATGCTCAACTGCTGGTGAGTAGTGGTCGTTCATGGCCAGATCAGACGATCCACATTGTCGACACCGACACCTTCGAATTATGTGACCCTGGTAGGATCGGGGAGATCGTAATTTCGGGGGGAAGCGTCGCGCAAGGGTACTGGCAGAGCCCAGACGCTACTGACAAAACCTTTTGTTGTCATATTGCAGGATCGAACAACGGTGCCGTCTTGCGGACTGGTGATCTGGGATTTTTGCAAGACGGGGAACTGTTTGTTACGGGGAGAATCAAGGACATGATCATTATTCGCGGCAGAAACCACTACCCCCAGGATATCGAATCAACCGTGGGCGGTGCGCATCCTGCACTCCGGGAAGACTGCGGCGCATGTTTTAGTGTCGATGTTGGCGGTGAAGAATCCCTGGTTATAGTGCAGGAGGTTGAACGGACGGCGATCAGAAACCTTGATGTTGATGCAGTAACGACTGCGATCAGGAAATCAGTCGCAAAAGAACACGAGCTCCACCCCCACTCGATCGTTCTATTGAAAACAGGTCGGCTACCCAAGACTACCAGCGGCAAGATTCAGCGACAGAAATGCAAAGCGGATTGGCTATCTGGGATGCTCCACAGTGTGGGCTCAAGTGAGAGTGGTGCGGAATCGGCCAAACCAGGCAGGGAAAGCGGTAACAGCTCCAACGGCTCGGCTGGAGATTACAAAGCACTGCTTCGAAGAGTGCTTGCGAAATCTCGCAAGGTAGCCCCAAGCGAAATCCCAACAGATGAACCGCTGGATTCGCTAGGACTCGATTCTCTCGACCTCGCTGAGCTGAAGGTCACGATTGAAAATGACTTCGGACTAGTTGCGCCGTCGATGGAGGAAATGCAAGACGCCACACTGTCCGATTTGGCTCTTGCGTTGAACAGCCAACAATCCAACGGAAATCACTATTCGAACGGACAAGTCGAAAGTGAGGCAAGGGACCTGTTCGAAAAATGTGCGACGGACGGTGGATACTTCGGAAAGTACAGACTGGCGGATGACAAGTATTTTACTCAGCCGGTGCTGACAGGCCCGATTGGACCTCGGATGATCTTCGAAGGCAAGGAGGTCATCGTATGGTCCATCAACAACTACCTCGGGCTTGCGAGACATCCGCACATCCACGATCGTGCGCGGGCAACACTTGAGCAGCACGGTACCTGGAGTCCAATGGGTTCGCGACTGATGACAGGGAACAGCGAAAGACATATGGCGCTTGAAGCCCGGCTTGCCAAGTACCTTGGTCACGAATCATCGATCGTATTCAACTTCGGCTACATGGGCGTGATGGGTACCATCAACTCGGTTGTTGGCGAGTCGGATTCGATCATTATCGACAGCCTCTCCCACGCGTGTATTGTCGACGGTGCGATGCTCGCGTCCCGCGGCAAAGCGTTTAGGGTTTTTCGACATAACGACATGGACAGCTTGAGAGATCAACTTGATGCCGTCCAGCGCACGCGTAAGGGAGGCGTGCTAGTTGTAACAGAAGGCCTCTTTGGTATGACGGGCGATCTCGCGCCGCTGAAGGAGATCTGTGACTTGAAAGACGAGTACGGCGCGCGGCTTTTTATTGATGATGCGCACGGTTTTGGTGTGATGGGTGAGTCGGGGGCTGGTACCGCTGAACATTTGGGAGTGCAGGATCGGATCGACTTGTACTTTGGCACCTTTGCAAAATCCTTTGCTGCCATTGGCGGAGTAACAGCTGGTGATAAAGCAGTCGTTGACTACATCCGTTATAATGCACGGCCAAACGTTTTTGCCAAAAGCCTGCCCATGGTTTATGTCGACGCGGTTGATGCGGCTTTTGACTTGATCGAGTCTGGACACAAACGACGGGACCGTGTCTGGGAGGTATCGCGGAAGCTGCAGGCAGGCCTTACATCGCTGGGCTACGAAATTGGCAGAACGCCATCGCCGATCACTCCAGTATACATTCCGGCTGGCGACGAGGAAACTGCGGTGCGCGCAATGAAATTGATGCGCAGTGAATACGGCGTGTTTGTATCCGCTGTTACTTATCCGGTGGTTCCTCGCGGCACCGTGCTTTTCCGTCTCACATCTACTGCGGCACACACAGACGAAGACGTCGAACGCACCATTGAAGCGTTCGGCAAATTGCGTGAACAACTCAACCTAAGCACGACGCCCCCTGTAGCGACCACCCAATGAGTTACAACATCAGCGGGATCCAGCAAATTGGAGTTGGGGTTGCTGATATCGAAGCAGCGTGGGCATGGTATCGAAAATATTTTGGGATGGATGTGCCGGTTTTCCGTGAGGCGGCGGAAGCGGCGCTGATGGCTCGCTACACTGGAGGCGAGGTTCATAGCCGAGATGCCGTATTGGCCCTGAACCTTCAGGGTGGCTCTGGCATGGAGATCTGGCAATTCACAAGCCGCACACCAAACGGCCCTTTCCGAGATGCGCAACTTGGTGACACGGGGATTTTTGCTGCCAGAATAAAGACGCCTGATGTTCACGAGGCTCGCCGCGCGCTGGACAGGTTCGACGATATTGATGTAGGTGCGGTTGCCCGAGACCCCGCCGGCCACACCCACTTTGTGATGCGCGACCTAGCTGGTAACCACTTCGATGTTGTAGAGTCTGACTCGTGGTTCGCCCGCGGGCGTCATTTTACCGGCGGACCGAGTGGGTGCCTTATGGGTGTTTCCAGCATCGACTTTGTGATACCCCTGTACAGCGAAATCCTTGGCTACGATCGTGTGGACTTTGACGAGACCGGTACATTTGACGACTTGCAGTTTTACCCTGGAGGCAGCGGTAATTTCCGGCGGGTGCTTCTGTCCCACACAAAAGAACGGAGCGGACCGTTTTCCCCATTGTTCGGATCAAGCCAAATTGAACTCATCCAAGCTGTTGACAGAACACCAGGGAAACTTTTTGATGGAAGATATTGGGGTGACCTGGGATTCATTCACTTGTGCTTTGATGTAAATGGAATGGATGCGCTGGAATCCGCTTGTGAACAACTGGGCTACGCGTTCACGGTTGACAGCAAGGAATCATTTGACATGGGTGAGGCGGCTGGCCGATTCAGTTATATCGAGGATCCCGATGGTACGTTGATAGAATTTGTCGAAACGCATCGCGTTCCGATCCTGAAGAAAGTTGGTTGGTACCTGGACTTGCGAAAGCGACCCGCAACTAAGCCGCTTCCTCGCTGGATGATTAAATCACTCGCGATGAGCCGGGTGGGGTCCTGAAGTTTTTTGCCGCATGAGTTTCAACGGGAAACGTATCTGGATAACAGGAGCATCGGCCGGTATCGGAGAAGCCCTCGCGTACGCTTTTGCCCGAGAAGGCGGGCGACTAGTCTTGTCTGCACGCCGAGCCGACAAGCTGGCAGAGGTGGTTAACAACTGTGACAATCCCGAACAACACTCGATAGTACCACTTGACCTGTCCGAAAAAGCACAGATTACAACAAGTGCTGACACCGTCCTTGGCGAAGAGCCAGTCGATCTACTGGTATGCAACGGCGGAATCAGTCAGCGATCCCTCGCTCTTGAAACGAAGGCTGAGGTTGAGCTCTACATCATGGAGGTCAACTATTTTGCAACGGTCACATTATCGAAGGCTGTTGCCAGGCACATGGTCGAACGTGGAAGTGGACATATTGTAATTGTGAGCAGCCTTGCAGGAAAAGTCGGAGCGCCTTTCCGGTCAACCTACGCCGCATCCAAACACGCGCTGCACGGTTTCTTTGATGTGCTGAGAAATGAAATCCGCGACAGGGGTGTAAGCGTGACTCTCGTGTGCCCGGGATTCATCAAGACAGAAATTTCAATCAACGCGATGACTGCGGATGGTTCACCGCAGGGCACCATGGATGCAGCCCAGGCCGGTGGTGTATCGGCACGGGAATGCGCGCAAAAAATCGTCGAATCGGTAAGGAAAAACAGGCAAGAGGTCTACATTGGTGGTCGCGAGGTTGCTGCCGTATATCTAAAGCGCTTTTTTCCGGGCTTGCTGGATCGAATACTCAGAAAACGCGCGCGGCAATAGTTATGTGCTGGAGAGGAACAATCAATTTTGTCCCACGTGGTAACGGGATTATCACTCGTGCCAAGCAGTGAACCTTGTTCAAAGCAAAATAAGCTACCTTCTTTTCGTCGCCGTCCTGGTTGGCGGATTTGTATCGCCCGTGTTTCACGAAGCGGTTCACGCATACGAACGAAGCCTTGACGCCAGCGCGATCCACACAGGACACGTACACGGCGAGGGCTCCGATCTACAGCAAGAGCATCACATCGATTCCAGCCACGATTTCTGTAGCATCTGCAGTTTTCGGTGGAGTTCGCTGGATGCGGGCGAGAAGATACATCCCACATTTATCGCTCCGGGTGCAGCGCATTTCGCCTATAGCTCCGCAAGTTTCCTGGAGCGTGGCCGCCTAACAATCCGCCCTCCACCTGCCCTCTAACGCCTGTCGGGTTCCTACCCCGGCACTAATTCCAGGCAACTTCCTTAACGCGTGTCCTGCAATTTCGGACGCTCCAAACAGCGTCTCGTGCAGGACCGGAGCCAGTTACATTCGCGATTGCAGGTGGCAACGATGTTTCGCATTCCTGGCCTCGTTCTACTCCTTTTGATGATCCAAACCGGACTCGTTTTCGGTCAATCTAAAAGTATTCGAGGCACGATTACAGACTCTACAGGAGATCCGATCCCCGGAGTCAACATATCTGTACCTACACTACTACGAGGAACAACTTCAGACCTTCGTGGACGATATGTGTTAGAAGAGTTTTCCGTAGACACAGTCACGGTTGTCTTCAGTTTTCTTGGATACCGCAAGGAAGTACGTCTTGTTAGGCTGGATCGTCCGGTAATAGTGCTAGACGTAGTGCTTGAAGAGCAGGTTGCCGACCTGGAAGAAGTAACGATTGTCGAAGACAAATTGCGAGAGCAGTTAGAGAGAGCCACGCAGTCCGTTACCGTTTTGGAGGCTGCCGAGCTAGAAGACCTCCGTGGTCAAACCCTTGGACAGACTGTAGGTCAGCTTCCGGGGGTGACCGCCCTTTCGACGGGGCCGAGCATTCAGAAGCCGGTAATCCGCGGATTGCATTCCGATCGCGTCGTGATCCTGAACGACGGCGTGAGGCAGGAAGGCCAGCAATGGGGAGCGGAGCACGCGCCCGAAATTGATCCGTTTGCGGGGACCAGGATTGAGGTGATAAGAGGTGCGGCTGGTGTAGAGTACGGTGCCGGAGCGATAGCGGGAGTTATTAGAATCGAGGACGAGGCATTGCCATCCAGCCCGGGACTTTCTGGCCAGGTCTCTTTGAACGGTTTCTCCAACAACTCGCAACTGGCAGGATCGGTTAAGCTTGAGGGAAGTGACCGAAGGGTACCCGGCCTTGGCATCAGAGTGCAAGGGAGTGCACGTCGTGCTGGCGCGGCTAGAGCTCCGGACTACGTATTGGGTAACACGGGCTTTTTCGAACGAAGCGGAGAGGTTGCGATTGGTCTGATTCGTGGACCTCTTGATCTGGAATCCCATTTCTCGCACTACGGAACGGACCTTGGAATTTATTCTGGTTCGCACTTCAATACTTTCGCAGCACTCGACACCGTTCTTGCGCTTGGTCGACCTCCTGTGGAGTATTCTTTTGATTATCAGATTGATGCTCCTAAACAAACGATAACACATGATGTCCTTGCATTGAGAGGCCACTACACGCTGATTGGCGGCGCCCACATAGAATCTAACTACGGTCTGCAAATCAACCGTCGCAAAGAGTATGACTCCGATCGTGTTGGAGGAAGGGATCCACTCGCCAGGGCGGCGTTCGACCTGGAGTTGATTACCCAGACGCTCACCACGAAGTTTCAGAGCAAACCAGGTGGGGTGTTGCGAGGTGATGGATACTATGTTCTCGGTATCGACGGTGCTACACAGGGAAATCGATCAGAAATCGGATACCTGATTCCCAACTACCGTTCCTACTCCGCGGGAGTGTTTGCGCGATCGGCATTCGTGCGCGGACCGTTGACACTGGAGGCGGGAGGTAGAATCGATAGCAAGTGGATGCAGGCGTTCCCGCGTGAAGGCGGTGGCCAGGGGGACTTCATTGAATATGATGAAAACTGGACGGGAGTGTCTGGAGTCGTCGGTGCTATTTGGTCGTTTGCCGAGAGTTGGAGTGTGGCATCAAACGCGTCGCTCGCGTGGCGTCCGCCAAGCATCAATGAACTGTTTAGTTATGGCATCCATCACGGCACATCGCAATTCGAAATTGGCAATTCAGACCTGCGCCCTGAACAAAGTTTAGGACTGGATTTCACTTTACGGCATGCCAGCGAATCGGCGTCCCTGGAATTGAGCACTTTTGCAAACCGGATCCAGGAATACCTTTTCCTGGAACCATCCCAACAGGTTGTTGTCACCGTACGAGGTGTGTTTCCAGAATTCATCCACACCCAAACGGATGCCCTGTTAGCAGGCTTGGATGGCGCCGCCAGCATCTCGCCAGTTACGAATCTTACCCTTTCTGCTGATGGATCGCTCGTACGAGGAACGGACATCGATTCGGATCAGCCTCTAATATCCATCCCTGCCGATCGCCTAACAGCTTCTGCGGAACTCGACATCGGCAGCCTGGGCAACCTAACGGAAACCGCTCTCTCGCTTGGTTCCACGTTGGTCCGCAGGCAGGATCGGTACCCGACACAAGTTGACGCCAGCGGCATGACCGTACCCGTGGATTACTCCGCGCCTCCTCCCGGATATACGCTCTTCCGGCTGGGACTATCCAGCACGTGGAACCTCGGCGAGACCGAAGTCAATTTCTCCGTTTCCGCGGAAAACATCTTCGATGTTGAGTATCGAGACTACCTGAGTCGCTACAGATATTTCGCTCATGACCCCGGACGCAACGTAATTGTCCGGATCCATATTCCATTTAACTAAATCAATAGAACCATGTTTGCACAGTATTCCTTCTCCAGATTCGCTTTTCTGTTTTTCATTGCCGTATTTGGACTCGCAGCGTGCGATTCGAATGAACCCGACCCAGACGATGGCGCTGGGGAGGAAGAGGTGATCACGCTTGTTCGCTTAACCTACACGGATGAGACTTCGGGAGCAGCCAGCACGGCAGACGCAGTCTTTGACGAAGCTGGAGTTTTGCAATCGACTGAAACGATAACGTTAACCCAAGGTCGGACGTACAATTTTAGTATCGATCTCCAGAACACCACGGTGACTCCGCCTGAAAGCATCACCGAAGAAATCAGGGATGAAGAACCCGATGCGCACCGCTTCTTTTACGTTGCTGAGGGAGGGATAAGCAGCAGAATTTCCCTGCGCAACTTTGACACTGACAATAATGGCGACCCACTCGGGCTAACCTTTACAGTCGATGTGTCCGCCGGCCCAGCAGGGGCGGGGAATCTTCGCGTTAAGCTTCGGCACTATGAAGAAGATGCGACGCTGCCTGAGGACAAACGCAATGACACCGCCAGCGCTGCGGAGGTCCCAGGAGTCGTCGAAAACGATGTAAACTTTGTCTTCCCGGTAGCGATTCAATGACACTTGCAATGAATCTTCGATCAACACTGCTGCTTTTATTTGTCTCGCTGGCATGCTTCGGATGCGTCAAGCTGAGCAACGACGCACCGGAGCATTCGAAGACAAATTCTGTCTGGACGATGGATCTCATTCGCACTCTGCCGGGACAGCAACAGAATTATATCAACTCGATAAAATCGAACTGGGCAAGTGCCAGGCAACTAGCAGATGAACGAGGAGCAGTGCTCTCTTACAATGCATTTTCTGCGGAGCCAGATTCTTCGAGAGGCTGGGACGTGGTGTTGATGACGGAATACGCCGACTCCATCAGTTGGGAAAAGCGCGAAGAAATATTCCAGGATATCTTCAACTCAGACGAGTTTGTTGCGGTTGAACCCGCAGCACCATCGGCGGAGATGAGAGCGTTTTTTGCGGGAGGCGTTGTACTATCACAATTTGTGGACAAGTAAACTACACCGCAAACCGAGCCCTCTCCGACAACTGCTAATGAATACTCATACACTCGCGGCCGGCCCTGTCCTGAGCGTCGCTTACATAGGGCCGGCTGAGACGTCTGTTGCACGAGGTTGGGCTTTGAAGAGTTCTGGCATTTCCAGCCAGATCCGGAGAAGCCCAATCCCGTCTACGCTGGCCTTCGGGTCGGTGGTGCGCTGCTAGCCATCTCGTCGTTTTCGGGGGACGGAGAACCGGGAAGCGCCATGTTACATTCAGGATCCGTTTGGCAATCAGATCAGGTTTGACGCAGTCCTCCCCGTCTCCGCATCCTTGACGTCACTTGGATAGAGTCATACATTAGACTCATATTTTCTCTTAACCCACGCTAGAAACATGAAAACGGTAGTCCGATGGACGATCCGTTTGTTCTTGCTTCTGATTTTGTTATTCGGTGTCATGCTACTGTTTGGTCAAAACAGGGGTAACCGAATTATCTCCAAGACATACGATGTCCCCGAACCAGAACCTGCCATGGACGCAGCTCCGGATTCCACGCAGCTAGCCCACGGCTTTCGCCTATCCCATACCCTTGCCTGCAGAGCATGCCACTCCGCCGATCTGAGCGGAACGGTTCTCGTTGACGCTCCTCCTTTCAAAATCACCAGCCCAAACCTCACTGGCGGTCAAGGATCACCCGTCGCAACATACACAGATGCTGACTGGGTGCGTAGCATCAAATACGGCGTGCGTCCAAACCGGACAGCAATAGCCTTGATGCCCGCGCCAGCCCTGCACGCATTAAGCCCATCGGACCTTGGTGACCTCGTCGGTTATCTGAAAAGTGTTCAACCCGTAGATACCTCGCAAGGAGAGACACAATTCAGGCTTATCGGTAAAATAATACTCGCAACGGGAGCTCCCCTCTTCGAGACAACGAAACTTGACGTCAACAAAACGTACGACTACCCCGCACCGGCAACTAGTGCTGAATATGGGAGCTACCTCTATCGGATTACCTGCGTGACTTGCCACGGTGCAGATTTGACAGGGGGACCATTTCCGGGAGATCCGAAGGTTACCATCCCGTCTCTGGTAGGATCATCCGAATGGACAGCCGACCAATTTGCTAGAGCACTGCGCACCGGCGAGACACCAGGGGTCAGGCAGCTAGATGACTTGCTTATGCCGTGGAGTGCCTACAAACATTTCACCGACGATGAAACCCAGGCACTATACGCGTACATACAGTCTGCGTTCTAATCAAATCCACAGCTAAGGCCCCGCCGCGACATGAGTTAGGCCGGCTGATTACGACGATGGCGTTCGTCAATTTGCATCAGCTGTTCGTCGACGGCATACTCGATGCAAGCACCTACAAATGACGTAAACAGCGGATGGGGCTTACCCACCGTACTGCGATATTCGGGATGGAACTGCACCCCAATAAACCAGCGCTTCTCTGACAGCTCCACGATTTCCACAAGATCGCGGGCAGTGTTGACGCCCACCATGCCCATCCCGTTTTCTTTTAGTTTGTATCTGAGAACGTTGTTTACTTCAAACCTGTGGCGATGTCGTTCTTCTACCACATCGGTGCCATAAATCTCACGAACACGTGACCCTTCGACTAATCGGCATTCATACGAACCCAATCGCATTGTGCCGCCTACGTCAGCGATCTTTTTCTGGTCTTCCATGAGACTGATCACCGGATACTCTGAGTCTTGCTCAAACTCGGTCGAGTGCGCATTTTCCCATTTGCAAACGTTCCGCGCGTACTCGATCACCGCGCACTGCATACCGAGACAGATACCAAAAAATGGGATGTCGTTTTCTCTGGCGTAACGCACCGCGATCAACTTACCGTCGATTCCTCTCTCACCGAACCCGGGCGCAACCAGTACACCTGCACAATCTCCAAGGAGGTCTTCCACGTTGGCTTCTCGGATATCATCCGACAGAACCATCTTCAGCTCAACATCAACCGCATGCTTGGCGCC
The DNA here is from genome assembly GCA_965224105.1 of Rhodothermales bacterium. Taxonomy (GTDB): domain Bacteria; phylum Bacteroidota; class Rhodothermia; order Rhodothermales; family JABDKH01; genus CBDCYH01. Next base: position 1,132,123 of record CBDCYH010000002.1, read on the forward strand.
GGCCAGGATAAAGCTCTCGCAAATAGATTTGTAAGCATCCTGATGGGTGACGTATTTCCCGACGAGCGCGATTTTAACCCGACCGGCGGGTGATTTCAAGCGATTCACAAACGCAGTCCACTTCTCAAGGTCAGGTTCCGCAGATGCATGGTCAGGCAAAACATCGTCGGTTATTCCCATTCGCTCCATCACCAGCTCATCCAACCCTTCCTCTTTCAGAAGAAGTGGCACTTCGTAAATAGACTCCGCATCAACCGCACCGATAACGGCTTTAGGCTCGACGTTACAGAAGCTTGCAATTTTTAGTCGCAGGTCGCGGGCGAGTCTTTCTTCCGAACGGCAGACAAGAATGTCCGGCTGCAGTCCGTGTGATAGAAGCGTTTTTACGGAGTGCTGCGTCGGTTTAGTTTTGAGCTCGCCGGCCGCGTGCAGGAATGGAACGAGAGTAAGGTGCGCGGAGAGTGTGTTTCGCGGGCCGAGCTCGTATCGCAGCTGCCTTATCGCCTCGAGGTAGGGTTGGCTCTCGATGTCACCCACGGTACCGCCGATTTCAGTAATCACCACGTCGTACTCGCCGGTCTCGCCGAGCTTGCGCATCCAGTACTTTATCTCATCGATAATATGAGGAACAACCTGGACAGTCTTGCCAAGATAGGCTCCCGCCCGCTCCTTGGTAATTACCTCCAGGTAGACCCTCCCCGTGGTTACATTATTCGCCTGGCTGGTTGCGGCACCCAAAAAGCGCTCGTAGTGGCCAAGGTCGAGATCCGTTTCGGCGCCGTCCGTTGTTACGTAGACCTCACCATGCTCGTACGGATTCATCGTGCCCGGGTCGACGTTGATGTAAGGGTCGAATTTCTGAATGGTCACTCGTAACCCACGCGCCTGGAGAAGACGGCCCAGGGATGCGCATACGATCCCTTTCCCGAGCGATGACGTTACCCCTCCGGTAACAAAAATATACTTGGTGTGCACGTAGGTACCCCGATGAGGTGTGATTAGACGCAAAGAAGCTCGGCTACCTGAGGCAGCACAGCCGACCATTGAAGATACGGACACACTCCGATTCTGTTCAATCCTTCAACTGCCGGAATCCAGGTCTCTAGGTACCAAGCTCCTCGGCGACCTTTGTACCAGATTCGTGCTTCTGACGCACTATCATTTCGCCCAGCAAGCCGGTTGTGAACATCTGGGTCCCGAACACCAACAACACGGCACCAAGCAAGAGCAGAGGTCTGTCCGAGAGCGGTCTGCCGTACGCAATTTTACCGATGCTAAGAACGACAGTAATGGCAAAACCACCAAGGAAGGCGAGTGTCCCGAGTACGCCAAAGAAGTGCATCGGTCGAGAAAAGAATCGTGTCATAAATAGCACCGTTACTAGATCCAGGAAACCCCTGGTATATCGTTCGAATCCAAACTTAGTCTCGCCGTATTTGCGACGGCGGTGGTTTACTGGTTTCTCACCAATCTTATCAAAGCCAGCGTATTTCGCGAGCAGCGGGATATACCGATGCATCTCCCCATACAGCGTAATGTTGTGCACAACATCTGAACGATACGCCTTCAGCCCACAATTGAAGTCGTGAATGTTGATACCAGAGAGAATGCGGGTAACCCAGTTGAAAAACTTACTGGGGATTGTCTTCGAGGCCGGGTCTTGCCGTTGTATTTTCCATCCGCTAACGAGGTCCAGCCCACCCTCGATCATGTTTACCAGCTCGGGGATTTCTGCCGGATCGTCCTGCAGGTCGGCATCCAGTGTTACGACATAATCACCGGAACAACGTTTGAATCCCGTGGCTAACGCCGCTGATTTCCCGGCATTGCTCCCGAGACGCACTCCTGCGATACGACTATCGTGCGAATGAAGTTTGGTGATCACCTCCCACGATGAGTCCGTCGATCCGTCGTCGACCAGGATTATTTCGAAATGTCGGTTGGCCTTTTCGAGGGTCGCTACAATTTCTGATGCGAGCTCTCGAAGAGAATCCGCTTCATTGAACACCGGAACAACAACACTTATCTCAACTGGAGCCATGGTCCGCTAGGTGGGCGTGGGGGCTGTCAGACATCTAACGTTGCGTACTTTGCATTCCTTTCTATAAACTTCCTCCTGGGCTCCACAGCGTCTCCCATGAGCGTGCTGAAGATTTTATCTGCTGCTGCAGCATCCTCAATGGTAACCTGTTGGAGAAGTCGGTTATCCGGATTCATGGTCGTCTCCCACAGCTGACCAGGATTCATTTCGCCGAGTCCCTTGTACCGCTGGATGTTCACCTTGTGCTTGCCGTCTTCGGACAGCTCTGCGGATGCGACCTTCAGCTCCTCAGCATTCCAGACATACTGCTCCTTTTTGCCACGCTTGATCTTGTACAACGGAGGTAGAGCGATGTATAGATATCCTTTCTCGACCAACGGACGCATGTACCGATAGAAAAACGTAAGCAAAAGCGTCCTGATGTGTGCGCCATCAATATCCGCATCTGTCATGAGGATAATTTTGTGATAGCGGATCTTCTCCAGATTAAATCCACTCTCGGTTGTAGCCAGTCCGGTTACGCCGAGTGCGGTAATCATATTTTTAATTTCCTCGTTCCCGAGGATCTTGTCGAGCCTGGCCTTCTCTACGTTCAGGATCTTGCCTCTCAGTGGAAGTATTGCCTGAAAGTGCCGGTCGCGTGCTTGTTTTGCTGATCCTCCGGCCGAATCACCTTCAACGAGATAGAGCTCGCATTCTTCGGCTTTCTTCGACGAGCAGTCTGCGAGTTTTCCCGGCAATCCACCGGATGCAAATGCATTCTTGCGTTGCACGAGTTCTCGGGCCCGCCTGGCTGCACTACGCGCCTCGGCGGAAAGAACCACCTTCTCGATAATCTTCTTTGATTGCCGGGGATGATCCTCCAGCCACTGGGAGAGTTTTTCGTAGACAGCAGAATCAACCGCGCCCTGCACTTCGGAGTTGCCAAGTTTGGATTTGGTCTGCCCTTCGAATTGCGGTTCCGCAACCTTAACAGAAATGATCGCTGTTAGACCTTCCCTGTAGTCTTCCCCGCTTAGCTCAACCTTAACATTTTTCAGGAGGTTGTTCCTGTCGGCATAAGTCCGTAGTGCCCGCGTTAGCGCGCGGCGGAAACCGGAAACGTGTGTGCCACCCTCATGTGTGTTAATGTTATTGACAAACGATAACACGTTTTCTGAGTACACCTGATTGTATCTGAGGGCAACTTCAATGGGTGTGCTACCATCTTCGTCTTCGACATACACCACATCGTCAATGATGGGTGTTCTTGCTTCGTCGAGGTAGTCGACGAATTCTTTGATGCCTCCTTCGAAGTGATATTCTTCCCGGCCGAGTTCCTCATCCTCTTCGCGGTGATCAGCAATTATTATCGTGACGCTCTTGTTGAGGTAGGCAAGTTCTCGCAGACGATCAGCTAGCGTGTCGAACCGGTATTCCAACACCTGGAAGATTTCATCGTCCGGCCAGAACTGCACAAACGTACCTGTATGTTCATCCTTCTTAAGCTTACGTCCTTTCTCTACAGGGCCGAGAGGTTTTCCACGTTCGTATTCTTGCGTCCACTCAAACCCATCGCGTTTAACGCGGACTTTCAGTGTTTCGGACAGAGCGTTGACACAGGACACACCGACACCGTGCAGACCGCCGGAAACCTTGTAGGTGTCTTTGTCAAACTTGCCCCCGGCGTGAAGGGTCGTCATAACAACTTCCAGCGCAGATTTCTTTTCCTTTGGGTGCATCTCCACGGGGATTCCCCGGCCATTGTCGGTAACGGTGATGGAGTTGTCGGCGTTTATCTCGACCACTATCTGGTCGCAGTAGCCAGCAAGCGCTTCGTCAATGGAGTTGTCTACGACCTCATATACGAGGTGATGAAGGCCACGGATGCCCACATCGCCGATATACATCGCGGGTCTTTTCCTAACCGCCTCGAGTCCTTCCAGGACCTGAATGTTGGAGGCGCCATAGTTGTTTTCGGGCATAAATTGGGAGGCGAATGGGGACAGATGCAGGCAGGGTTACGAGTCAATTGGGGCGCTGATCGTTGCCGGAAATCCCGCAGCGGCGCTATCCAAATGGGTCTGAAAAATAGCGATTTTCGGCGACATTTGCTCTGGAGATATGGGCCCGCAGGGCCGAAAAACACGAAGGCCTCGCCGGAAATCCGGCGAGGCCTTTCGGTCTAGCATAAGGTTGGTGATCCAGGATCAGCCGCCTTTGTTTTCGTCGTCGATGCATTCACCCGAACCGTCGCAGGACTCGTCTGTCCCGCCATTCGGTCCGCCGTCGCCCTGTCCAGGGTTGCTCGAGTCAACTCCGTCGCCGTTGTTACCGTGGCCGTTGTTGGTAAAGGCTTTCCATCCGTCCCAGCTGGCTTCCTCATCGAGAGGTACGATGCCGATCTGGAAAGCTTGATCGTTGAAGTCAGGAGCAAGCAGGTAGTCTTCCAACTTCCAGTACTTGCGCATGTCTTTCTTCTTCCAGCCTTGTCCGCCGTATGTTTCGCCATCCCAAGAAAAAGCACCAGATCCGTATCCGTTCTCTTTGATGTCAGACAGTTTGTCTTCCGGGAAAACGAAATCTTCAAATGCTATTCTCCATACACCGTCGTAGACAGGATTCTCCTGGATCATCGCATACTCGCCTTCCTGCAGTTTTTCAACATCGGTTCCTATTTCTGTCAAAAGAGCCTTCCGCGTATAATTGAAGCTTGGATCGGAGATCGGAACTATCATTCCTCGCTGCTCGCAGCTGAAATCTGCGTCAACACCCAGGATGAAATTGATTCTTTCGCCGACGTTCAGGACAATGTCTTTTGGTGAAACTGTTGAGTAATCTCGATTATTTCCCGGGACGAAGATCAACTCTGGCTCAAGCGCCTGATAGACTATCGAACCCGTAGAGCCTTCCTGAGGTACGAGCCGCTGCATATATACGGCAGAACAAAACGGCGTGGTTGATTCAAGAAATTCAACGTGTAGTTTTGCCTTCTCTTTGATTTCCAGAGTTCCTTCGCCCAGGACACCTGGTAGAACCACCTCTTCGCGCACGATTTCGTGTTCATTAAGCATGAACTCTCCAAGAGATTCGACCGCGAACGACGCGGCACTTGTGAGGCGAAGCTTAGCTGTATATTCCCCACCGCCATACGCCTGTGTGATACCGCCAAGGCGACCGTTGATTTGATCAACAATATTCTCCAGCGCTATGTCTGGATTTTGCTGCTGCATGAGCCGAGCTTTCGCAAGGATCATGTTTTTGCCTGTTCTCGCGATCTCGCGAGCCAGGACCTGAGCCTGACGGTCAGTCTGTTGCTCATCTGTTGCAACCGACGTCTCATTCACGTTCAGCAATAGCATGCTGTTTGCGAATATCGCCGCGGCCGCGACTATCATTACTAGTTTGCCCATTGTTCTTTCCCTTTACAGGGTGTTGTGTTGCGTTGTGTTTGCTTATAGCGTTGCCGCTAATTCGGTATTAAAAGTGTCGACCCGTAGTAAACCTGTCGGACTGTCGTCCTGGAGGTCTCGTACGGAGTTACCATTGAGAACCTGATTCGCGTGTTCCGAACTGCGAGTGGATCGGCTGTTGCCGCAGCCACTGGATCTACAATCGGTTGCGCATCGGAGTCCAACATGTCAACATTAAAACTTGAGAGGTACGGCACACTACTACCTGTCTTATTCCATGCACCACCGTTAACGTTCGCAAATCGGTCGATCCTGTGAACCACAAGTGTGTCCTCATTAAGGATTCTTGTGTCGACTGGCGTAAGTGTGTATCTAGTACCGATGTGTAACGTGTCCGGCGTCGTCAGGTAGTAGCGAATCGTGTCTCTGTAGAAAACGAACTCTGACGTATTGCCTGAGCTGTTCGTCAGCGGATTCTCGAACGCTACTCGTTCCTCTTTATCAATATTCCGTCCGATCTGGAGGAGATCTTCCTCCATCCAGGTGGCTAAATCGGTTGCCTGATTTTTCATCATGTAGCCGGAGCTCTGCTCAACACCCATCTCTGTCGACCGCATTTGCATGCTGATCAGTATGAGTATTATCGCGGAACCGATTACGACGGCGCTGAGATGGTCTAATAGCAGTATCATGGAGGTGTACCGGAGAAGAACGTTAGACTACTTTAGAACTCGTAGGCTAGAACGCGCTGAAGTTTTACTGGCTGCGGAATGAAGTGAGTGGAATCCGCCGAAAAGTCTTGGACCATAATGGTCACTTCCTTGTTTGCGGTTCGATGTAACGCCTTCTGCGCACTGTCGTTAACATAGTTGACCTCGACATCAACCATAAACGTGAGCGTGTCGTCACCCATGGCAAATGGCCGTGTAGCGGTTATCATCTTGTGAAAGTCGTCTACGTCGTCGCAGTCCGCGGTCCCTGTTCCGAATACCGAGCATGCTTTTCCCGTCGGAAAATGATCCTCGTTGTTATTATATGTAAACAGGCCGATATCCGAGGCGCCGCCAATTGTCGTGCTGTCTGAAACAGCCTGGTCAAAATCCCGTGTTCGAATAACTTCCATTGTTTCAATCGCAATGGAGCTAGCCATCTCTTCCATCTCTCTTGCGATGTCTCGTTGGTTGACTAGCATTTCGTATCGCTGGTTGCTCAAAACGTGAGCACCTACAACCATCATTGCGAGAAAGGCTAAGATTGTTTGAGGCATTATTAACGACCGTATCTAATAGCTTGTGAAGCCTGATGACGTGATTGAGAAATGCTTTCTCGTAAATCATCAAGACGTGAGTTGCACCCTCTGGCTATCGGCCGTTCGCCGCAAATTCTTAAAATCGAGTAGGCTTCAAACATCCCATAATCGCCCTTTTTCTCTCATTGAGACGCGATTATGCCACTTTCTGAGCTAGAAGCTGAAAAATCAGGAAGTCCAAATATTTTCATTTTTTTCTGATTCTCTGACTCCAGAATCCCTGCGCCATGACATCTCAAAAAGAGATGAGCAACAAAAAAAGGGTCGGAGAAAAACTCCGACCCTTTGCCTGCGGTAGCAGGTTCGAGATCAACGCTGCTTAATCTTCGGATGAGCCCAGATCCAGTTCCACTCCGTCAACCATCACGGCAGCTATCTTCAGGACTGGTTTAAAGTTGAAGCCACTTATTCCAGCCACTGTGGACGGATTTCCTTTCACGACAAACGACTTACTTACATCAAAGTCGACTGTGACCACAGAGCTATCCGTCACAGCAGAATAATCTGCATCTGGCAAGTTGATTTTAATGCCCGTCTGCGGCCCACTCGGGACCTTCAAATCAAAGACGCGCCCGTCTTTCATAACAACCGAGGAGCTGTCATTGACGATTAGCCTAAGCTGAGCGTAGTCGCCAGCTGGAACGAATCCTGTTGCAAGCTCTGCGACAACACCGTCGCGGAGATCCAGCAGATTGAATGCCTGGGCAGTATCCACGAGCACAAGAGACTCGGTAGTATCAGATGACCCGATCAGCTCAACGCGTTCTATTACTACATTGGCGGAGTCTGCATCATCAAACGGAAAAGGCATATCGGTTAGATAGACCTTAAACATGGATGGAGAATCAGAGGCGGTGTCGCATCCCGTAAGGCCAAATGTGGCTACCATTGCGAGGACAACGCCCAGGGAAAAGAGGTTTTTCATGGTGATCAGATATGTTATGGCGACTGCTAAAGAAATGTAATCGGCAATCGCGGATGTGAAATTAACTTTGGGTCCTTAGACCTCCAGGTACCGCATGAATTCTTGCACCCGGTCGCGTAGTTCTTCCGAATCGTCTGCATCACTGAAGGCAGCGACAATCCGGTACCCCTCATGCTCAAGCACGTGCCTTACTCGTGAAGTATCAGTAACGTTTAGCTTGAGTGTTATTCGCACTGCAAGATTCGAATCGGAGTTCTCTGTTGCGAAGGACAAGATCTTTACGTCGTTTTGCTCGATCAGATAAACGAGTTTCGACAAAGAGAAATCTTTGGGCTCGACCTCTAGGGCGATGATAGCACCCGACTCCTGTGTCGACAGCATCCGCGCGAAAAGATCAAAAATGTCGTGGCGTTTTATGGCGCCCAGGTATTTTCCGTCCTCATCCGTGACGGGCAGTGTTGTGAGCCCGTGGTCAACCATGATTTTGGTTGCCTCAAAAATGTGCATGTCGTCGGTGGCAAAAACGGGATCTCCCATTATTTGCTCTTCAACTCGAGCCTCGGGGCCAGACGAATCTAAAAGTCGCTCTTCTGAGACAAGGCCAATCAGAACAGAATTATTGTCCACCACCGGCAAATGTCTAACCCTGAGCTCTAGCAACAAGCCGAGCGCATACTCCACAATATCAGTGGGTTTCAGCGGTGGAATGGCGTTATTTATTAATGGACGCAGCATCCTTCATTCTGCTCATTGTGGTCTATTTACGATCTCAATCTGCAATATCAAACCCTTTGCGGGAATAAGTACAAGAGGCGTGCCGTTTCCTGAGAACTTGCGGAAAAGGGCATCCCAGGTGTCACGGATGGACTCCCAACGGTAATTACGAGGCGGGTGTCGTTGAGAATCAGCCGATGAGCGCCAACATCGTTAATTCGGCTTGGTTCCTAAGCTTATGCCGGTCGCGTGCTTGATTTGATGCTGGACACCTTGTCAACGTTTTCGGGTGGAATCCGCAGCTCGAGACGCAGCTTGGGTTCTTTTGCTTCGTCTTCGGATTGTACGACGATCTCGCTCTGGACTTCTGCCAGCGCATGCAGCTGTGCAATTTCCCGAGATGCTGAAACCGGTAACAGCACAGTCGCGCTCACATACGCCGACGACAGGGTCTCCGCGATCCGACCGCGTAACCGATCGAGGCCAATACCGACAGCCCCCGAGACAAAGGTTGCGTCATCGTACCGTGATCGGAGATCAGGTAACATCTGCGGATTCGGCAGCAAATCTATCTTGTTCAACACAAGAATGGTTGGTTTGCCGTTCGCCCCAATCTCTGCAAGCGTCTTGTTCACCACGTCAATGTGTTCGTCACATTTGGGGTGGGATATGTCGACGATGTGCAGAAGCACATCGCTTTCCCGAACCTCATCCAACGTGCTCTTGAAACTCTCTACGAGACCGTGCGGCAATTTGCGGATGAAGCCAACAGTATCTGACAAGAGAATTTCTTTCGACGACTCGAGTTTAGTTATCCTGGTTGTCGCATCCAGGGTTGCAAAAAGTTTGTCCTGCGCAAGCACCGTCGAGCCAGAAATTGCGTTCATGAGCGTAGACTTCCCCGCGTTGGTGTACCCGATGAAAGAAACGCGCGGCAGATGGCCGCGCTTCTTCCGCTGTGTCTGCCTTTGGGTATCAATGCGCGCGAGCTTTTTCCTAAGCGTCGCAATCCTGTTTCCGATTAGCCTTCTGTCGGTCTCTATTTGTTTTTCACCCGGACCTTTTGTGCCGATCCCGCCTTTTTGCCTCGAAAGGTGCGTCCATTGTCGAGTTAGGCGCGTTCTTAGGTACTCGAGTTGCGCCAGCTCAACTTGCACCTTCGCGGTTGCGGTTCGGGCGTGTTGGGCAAATATGTCGAGAATAAGAGCAGACCGATCTACAATCTTGCAGGATAAAACCTTCTCGAGGTTTCGGATTTGATTTGGTGAGAGGTCGTCATCGAAAATCACAATGTCGACTTTGTTTGCTTCAACGCTGCTGCCAATTTCTGCAACCTTCCCCTTCCCGATAAACGTGGCGGCATTCGGACGGGACAGGGTTTGGATAAAGGTCTCGATGACCTTTGCCCCAGCGGTACTTGCAAGCAGGGATAACTCGCTTAACGAATCTTCAGCGCTAAACATGTCGCCGCGTGTATTAACTCCAACCAGGATCGCTTTTTCCTGGCCGGGCAGACTGTTCTTTTGCGTGTCTGTCAGGAGGTCGACTTGGGATGCGAGGTGCTATCTTGCCATTCCTTTGGCAGACCGGAAAAGTCTTCGCCGGAGAAGCGATACCCGGTCATTTGATCAACTGCCTTAGTGAATTCAGCTCCTCGTGTCGAAGGCACTGTATACTCGACACGCCGTAGCTGGCCAAGGGAGTGTTCGACGAAGAAGACAAAATTTGCACTATTTCCTCGTGTAACACTGAAGTAGTCCGACACTCGCCACCAAGGGAGGAAGCCGGAATTGCTCCACAGGTCAGAAATTATTCCGCTGCGGGTGATGTACACGGATTGCGACAGTACCGTACCCGCAAGCCAAAGCCCGCCACATACGGCATAGAGTCCGAGGATCAGATTGGATGCCGACAATCCGCTGCTGATCGACTGTACGAACAGGATTGTCACAAATACGACAAAAAGTGTTTGCAGCGGTGGGAAGCCAAGAAACAGACCTGTCTTGAATTGGCTAACCGGTTTTCCTATGCGCAGCCTCTTTACGACAGCCATTGCGAAAAGCGTTCCTGTGCAGCACATGAAAGCGACCAACACGGCCCATTCAAGCATGTGTGGAAAGTACTCCATGTGCAAATTATAAACGATTTAGCAATAGCTGCTTACCGTTACAAACATCAGGCGGTGGACGGCATGCCCTCTGGGCGCCACGCCTTTGCAACAAGCATTTCGAGCAGCAACAAGATAAAGGATATTAGTAAGAACGCATACCAAAGTTCCACGCCTGAGCGTGCCGTTTGGATCGTTTCGGCTAAATCGCTCTCGCCAATTCGGCCGATGTCGAGCAGCGTGACTTCCCCATTTGTTACACTCGATATAACCTTTTGCAACTCCTCATTATTGTAGATCCCCAGGTCTGATTCCTCTGTTGGGAAATTGACGTTGAACTGTTGAATCAGCTCATCACCCGAGAAGACATCAAAGTGGCCGGTCTCGTCGAAGCCGGATCCGAATTCCAGGGTCACTCCACCAAACGTCCTGCGAACTTCCGGGAAGTATTCGATCCCGGACGGGGATAGCACGCGTGCGCTCCCAGGAGAAAGATTGCCAGCTAGTGCCAAGCGTCCTTCGACTCCAGCTCGCAGAGAAGCGTCTACTTGCCTAACGCTTGTTGCCAGGTAGTAAATCGATCGATTTACAAGCGGTACAAAAAGTCCCCGAAGCGGGAGTTCGCTCCAGGTCGGATCCGGAGCGACTGCACAAAAAAGCATAGCACCGTTGCCCGCCCGAATTTCTTGAATGAATGGTTTACCGTTACCGAATCTGGCTAGCGTTTGTTCGGTTGCCGCGCGCGGAACATAATCTGCAGTCCGATATACCTCGGGCCGCTCAACGCGCAGCGGACCATCCGCCGTTTCGAATATGCCAGAGAACAGGGCATGGTCCAGTTCCACAGATTCGACTCTCGTTATTGCCTTAGCGCCTTCCGTACCGATGAAGGGGTTCAGCGATCCACCCCCCAACGCGGAGAAAAGCGCGTTATAGTCTTCAAGCACAGAATTGCCACCGGGAAAAACCAGTAGCCCTCCACCCTGTCTGACGAACCCGGAAAGGTTGTCGACTTCGCCACTCGACAGTGTTGCAACACCCACCAAAATCACAGCCTCGTAGACAGACAGATTAGAGGCGGCCAGCCGCTGTTCCTGGACCTGCGCAATGTCGAAGGAGGCATCCTCGCGCGCTCTAAGAGATGTTTCAACGTAGCTCGCGTCGGCACCGTCGCCCCCAACAATCAATATCCTATAGGTGTCGGGAATGAAGACGGAAAAATTGAAAACGTTGTCTGGTTCGTACACGTCGGATTCCAGCTCCACATATCCCGATAACCATCCAGCCGACTGAGGGGTGAAAGCGAACTCAGCTTCCACCGTTTGACCGGCAGGCAGAGCGGCAGATGCTTGTGCCACTCGTTTCCCATCGACAAACACAGACGACCCATACGAATCGTAGTCCTCATCCCCGTAGTTAGTGAGCTTCGCTACCAATCGAAGGGGCCTGCCCGGCTCGACGATTTCGCTTCCCACCTGGACGGCCGAAATACCGACATTGTTGATCGCTTCCGACCGGAGCGGTGAAACAAAAACATTTATACCAGCATCCGTTTCGACCGATGTGGTGTCGGGCAGCGAGCTGGATTGTCCATCAGTAAGGATGTACAATTCCATATTGGGCTTGCCAGATTCCTCCAGGCGCTCAACGGTCTGACTAATAGCTCCATGCAAATTCGGCAGGCCATCGGCAATTTGTATCTCGTCAACCGCGAGGTGTGCTGATGAGGGGTTGTCGAACACGCCGGGCGAAACCGACGACTCCCCGTTGGTGGTCATCATCATGAACTCGTCCGAAGCCTCGAGGCTTTCCAACAGTTCGTGTGCAACCGCTTTGGCGTTTTCAAAATACTCTCCGCGGGAGCCACGCAGAGACATAGATCGGGAGTTGTCGACGATCAATCCCACGGCCGAGCTACCATCGCCACCTATCAGAGTAGCCAGCCGTGACTGTACTGTCGGTCTTGCGAACACAAGCGATAGACTTGCGAGTGCAAGAATACGGAGGGCAAGTAACAGCCATTGTTTTATCCGCACCCTCTTCATGGCTGTTTTGTTCAGCTCGCGCAAGAAGGTGAGCGAACTGAAGTTCACCTCGCGCGGCTTGCGGAAGTTGAAGAGGTGGATCAGCAGGGGAATCGCAACCGCAAATAATCCCAGTAGTGCGAGTGGATTAAGAAATGTCATACAGTGCCACGATTCAACATGTCGAACGCTACCTCAATACTTCAGAAGGAAATACCACAACGCTTTCGGTTCCATTATCATCAACAGCCGAGACACCAAAAAGGAAATTATCGATGACGATGTTTGCCAGCACAAATGATGAAACGTCCCCAACGAACCGGGACATGCTCCACTCCGCATCCGTCGTTTTTCGCCAGTAAACTTTGTAACCTGCTAGACTTTCATGCTCCACGGGTTCCCACTCCAATCTTGTCGACGGACTAACCGCCCCGCCAATTCGCACAATGCTGGGAGCTGGAGGTGCCATGGCGAGGGAAGCCAGTGCTACTGCATTTACTGCGGTGAGGCTAGCGGCGTACTCGGCATTTACACCCGACACAACGTCCCCGTAGTCAATCCCATTCTCCGTTCGTATGTCCTGGTGTTGTCGATAATAGTTCTCGTGCGTTTCCATGATCCGGACACCTGGAAACCCCGCGTCGTTGAATGGCCTGTGGTGCCCTCCTCTTCCAAATCGGTCGAGTCTGTAGATTAACATCGGATCAAGGTTTACGAAATAGGTTCGCGTTAGGTTGGCAATGTATCGCGCCAGTTGTCTCGAAGGCCCGTCCACTTCTCCGCCGTACACTCTCCGCCTTCGGTGATCCACATCCTCCAGACCCACCGGGATTGCCTCGGAGAAAATTCGAAACGAGGTGTTGTCAATAACGCCGTCTATTCCCTCGATATTGCCAATCATATCGTTGTTCAGCACCGCGGTTATATCCCAGCCCTCATCCAAAGCCTTTTGTGCCAGATGCTTTCCTCCAAAAAGTCCCTGCTCCTCTCCCGACAGACCTGCATACACGATGCTGCTCGGAAATGAGTATGAGGTTAACATACGGGCGGCTTCCAGGGTACCCGCCATCCCCGACGCATTGTCGTTAGCACCTGGGGCATCGGTTTCCCCATCTGACGCGTCCGAGGCGCGACTATCGATGTCGCCAGACATGACAACGTATCGATTCGGGTGTTCTGTACCCCGCTGGATAGCGATCACGTTTACAATCCAAACATCCTTCGTAATTCTCCTGTTAGTACCCGCCTCCAGCAACGTTCTCTGGTAAAACACCTCCAGGCAGCCACCGCACTCTGCGGAAATTTTGTCAAACTCCTGCTTAATCCACCTCCGGGCCGCCCCTATCCCCCGGTGGTCTGATGTGGTGTCAGAAAGGGTGTTGCGAGTCCCAAAACCGGCAAGGGTTTCGATATCGCCCATCAGCCGAGCACTATTTGCAGATGCAGACACCTTCTGCAATGTTATATTAGTCGGTGGAGGCAATTGGAAATCTTGCGATTGAGCCTCTATCGCAAGAGCCGATATTGAGAGAGAGAAACCCAGCCCCAGCAAGGCACCCCGAGCTCGTGTGAGAGATCGCAACATCATCAAACTGCTAATCATTCAACCCTCCTATTGGATTCAAACCGTCGGATGATATCTAGACAGGTCGGTATAATCAAATGCCCGGTCACCGGCGTCTTTTTCAAGTAGTCCCATCGTGTCGAAACATCAGATAGATATACACGAAGACGCTATTGCGATTGTCGGAATGGCCTGCCGCCTACCCGGCGCGAGTTCTCCCAACCAGTACTGGGCAAACCTCGAGGCCGTTCGCGAGTCGATCCGTTTTTTTTCTGCTGATGAGCTGAAAGAGGCTGGCGTTAGCGAGGCGACAATGAGCAATCCAGATTTTGTGAACGCCAACGGGGCGCTGGAAGGTGTTGATATGTTCGATGCGCGGTTCTTCGGCATGAGCCCGCGCGACGCCGCCATCATGGATCCCCAACACAGGATATTCCTGGAGTGCGCATGGGAGGCGTTGGAATCGGCAGGGTACGATCCAAATCAATATGACGGGGCGATCGGGGTTTATGCCGGCTCAGGAATGACCTCCTATATGATGTACCATCTGGTTAGCAATCCCGAGCTGCTGAAAACCGTTGGCGAGTTTCTGCTCCGGCACACAGGTAACGACAAGGACTTCCTGACTACAAGGGTCTCGTATGATCTGAATCTCAAAGGCCCGAGCGTTAATGTGCAGACAGCCTGCTCAACATCTCTCGTCGCCATCCATTTGGCGTCGCAGGCACTTCTGTCTGGCGAGTGCGACATGGCCCTGGCTGGTGGTGTAACAGTGATGCATGATCAGGACAAGGGATACACGTACAAGGAGGGTGAGATTTTGTCTCCGGATGGCCATTGCCGCACCTTCGATGCAGCATCCGCTGGGACTGTTTTTGGCAGCGGCGCCGGTGTCGTTACTCTCAAACGGATCGGCCAGGCAATTGAAGATGGTGATCACATCCACTCAGTCATTATTGGCTCGGCCGTCAACAACGACGGGAGCCTGAAAGTCTCCTACCTCGCTCCATCTGTCGATGGGCAAGTCGAGGTCATCACCGAGGCACTGGATGTGGCTGATGCTCATCCAGAAACCATCACTCTTCTTGAAGCCCATGGCACAGGTACGCCAATCGGAGACCCGATTGAGGTGACTGCGCTCACGCAAGCGTACCGAGCCAAGACCTCGGCTAAGGGGTTCTGTACGCTCAGCTCGGTTAAAACAAACATAGGGCATCTTGATACCGCTGCCGGGGTGGCCAGCGTGATGAAAGCCTCACTTGCACTGGAAAACAAAAAGCTTCCCGGCACCGTCCACTTCTCCTCTCCCAACCCGAAGCTGGGGCTTGCAGATACTCCATTCGTAGTCCGGCCGGAGACGATCGACTGGACGACTGAAGGTATTCCCCGGAGAGCGGGTGTGAGCTCGCTTGGTGTCGGGGGAACGAACGCGCATCTGATTTTGCAAGAGGCACCCGACCTCGGCCCATCCGTCCATTCAGCCCGAAAGGAAAAACTTTTTGTCCTATCAGCCAAGACATCTGCTGCCCTTGCAGATGTTCGGGATAATCTGAAAACGCATCTGCTGGAGAATCCGCATGTATCTATTGATGATGTTGCCTACACGTTACAGGTTGGCCGCCAACCAATGGAGTACCGCGTTTCTTTTACCGCCGCTACTGTCGACGAGGCCGTCGAGAAACTCGAATCACTGCCTATTCCCGACACAGTAACGGGTGCGACCCGGGACGTTGTTTACATGTTTTCGGGACAGGGATCCCAGTATGTCAACATGGCTTTCGACCTTTACCGAAACGAGGCCATGTTTAGACAGGCGGTGGACCAATGCGCCGAGCAATTCCTTCCCGAGTTAGATCTTGACCTGCGCCAATTACTCTACCCGGAACCGGACCTGGAGTCGGAAGCAGCCGGGAAACTCGGAGAGACTGCGATTACCCAGCCCGCTCTGTTTACAATTCACTATGCAACGGCAAAACTGCTGATGTCGTGGGGGGTGATGCCGACAGCAATGATTGGTCATTCGATCGGAGAGTACGCTGCGGCCTGTCTGGCAGGAGTGTTCACGCTTCAGGATGCTGTTAGAGTTGTCGCTGCCCGCGGGCGGTTGATGCAGGCAATGCAACCCGGAAAGATGCTAACGGCTGCGATCACGGAAGATGAAGCAGCGCGATTTGTTACGGATGAGCTATCCATCGCGGCGCTTAACGCGCCCGGCATGTTGGTTCTATCCGGACCCGAAGAACAATTGAAAGTAGTGCAGTCCGCGCTCGAGGCTGAAGATATTCCCTCTCGTATCCTGCACACCTCCCATGCCTTCCATTCGCCTTCGATGGAACCGGCTGTTTCGCAATTCCTCACCACCTTGCAGTCGATTTCGCTTGGGGAACCCAAAATTCCATTTGTCTCAAACACGACGGGTGAATTCATTCGTCCTGATCAGGCAACGTCTGCTTCCTACTGGGCAGATCATATCCGAAATCCGGTTCGGTTCGAGGACGGTATCAAAACCCTTTCCGGGAAAGGTCCGACTGTGTTTATAGAGGTCGGCGTGGGAACTACGCTGCAAACGTTTGCGCGCGCGACAACCGCCAGCATGGCTGAACATTCCATTGTAGGGGTTGTGCGACATCCGAAAGAAGCGCTCGCGGACACGGAGTGTGCAATCTCAGCACTGGGTAAAATTTGGGCCGCCGGAGCAGTGCCCGATTGGTCGCGATTTTACGCCGATGAAAGTCGCCGACGGGTGCCTCTGCCAACGTATCCTTTCCAGCGCTCGTCACATTGGATTGACCGACCGGAGCCAACCAATTTTACCGAGCAGGTCAACACAGACAAGCTCACTGAAATTAGTGATTGGTTCAGCATCCCGTCGTGGAAACGTTCGCTGGCAAAAGAGAGTGACTCAATTGGGGGTCTGGGCACCATCAACCTGGTAATTTCCCGTGCGGGTGATCCGCTGGTCCGTAGCCTGACGACGCACCTGATTGACAAATCGAGAGAAGCGAACCGGCTAGTGGATCCGCTACGGTTAGTCCAGCCTGAAGAAGGAGATATTGATCGCTTTAGTATTACGAAGTGTGAACGACCCGAGCCTGGGGAGCGCGAAATAGAAATCCGTGTCCATGCAGCGGCCTTACAATTCAAGGATGTGCTTGTTGCACTTGGGCTGAATCCGCAGGGAGATGTTCCGTTGGGCGTTGAATGTACCGGGATAGTTACGCGGGTCGGAAAAGCTGTAACACGCTTTGCTGTCGGCGATGCAGTTGTTGCGACCGAGCTGGACAGTTTCCGGACGTACGTGGTCCGTGATGAGCGTGTCGCTGTTCGCAAGCCCGCCCATATGTCGTTTGAAGACGCGGTCACGATCCCGTCAGCTTTTATCACCGCCTACCACTCGTTGGTGGAGCGGGCAAATATCAGCACAGGCGACAAAGTCTTAATACATGCTGCCACGGGCGGGGTTGGACAGGCAGCGATTCAGCTCGCCCGCCTTAAGGGAGCGGACATCTTCGCGACGGCGGGGAGCCCCGAAAAGAGGGCGTACCTGGAGTCGCTAGGTATCACCAATATTTACAATTCCCGATCGGCAGATTTCGAAGAGGAGATACTTCGCGATACAAATGGACATGGCGTAGACGTTGTGCTCAACTCGCTAACCGGCGATATGCTCACTGCGAGCATTAACGTCCTCGCGGCAAACGGGATTTTCCTCGAGCTGGGCAAGAAGGAAGTCTACGACAACGATACCATGCCAGAGGTAATCACTCAGCGCAAAGTAGACTACATCCCGATAGACATTGACGAGATTCGGGTAGACTCGCCGGACGAGTTCGCTGAACGATTTGACAAGTTGATACAGCTATTCCGCTCAGGTGATCTCTCGGCTTTGCCCGTTACGATTTTCCATTGGAGCAACGCCCGGGATGCTTTCAAGTTGATGGCCGAAACGCGTCACATCGGGAAGGTTGTACTGTCGCTCATTCCCCGTAATGAGGAAATCATTACAGTTACCGCTGGTTCGTCTTTCGCCCAGGTCAATGACAACGAGTTCTCCATCGATCCATCCAGTGTTGATCAATATGGCAGCCTGCTGGATGCGCTCGGGCCGCGCGCGCTTAAAATCGAACGTGTCATTCACTGTCTGAATGTCGATGCCGAACCGGCGAACCTCCTGGTTGATTCACCAAGTGACAAATTTGCGAATAGTTTTAAGAGCCTGTTCGCTCTGGCGAAAGCGTTCGGGGAGCGGGAGATCTCGCAACCGGTTTCTCTAACAGTGCTGTCGACTGGACTACAGAGAATTGCAAACGAGTCCGTTCCGGACCCAGCAATTGCGCTACTCACGGGACCTGTGTCCGTAATACCTCGGGAGTACCCCAATATTTCTTGTAGATCCATCGATATCGATCCGGCTGATCGACGACACACAGCCCTCGTGGTTGAACAATTACGAAGAGATCTAACATCCTCTGGGACGGAGAAAATAGTCGCCTTCCGCGGGAGAGACCGGTGGGTTCAGACACTCGAGTCCGTGGAGCTGACCCAAGCGGGACATGGTTGGGTGAAGGAGAATGGTACGTATTTAATCACCGGCGGTTTTGGGGGAATAGGATATTCAGTCGCAACGCACCTGGCTGCATCAGGCAGGACCGTCAACATAGCATTGGTTTCCAGATCTGCGCCGATAGATGAGACCGGCCTGACGCCCATCCAACGAACAAAGCTGCAGAACCTGAAAGATAGAGGAGCCAATGTCTCGTTCTTCCGCGCGAACGTTGCTGACAAAACAGCGATGGCAGAGGCGGTAGAGAAAATCCGAAACAATTATGGTGCAATCACTGGCGTGTTTCACGCTGCGGGGCTTGTGGATGACAACCTTATCGCACTGAAGAGTGCGGATTCCATTAATGCCGTTCTGGGCCCAAAAGTTAAAGGGACACTTGTTCTGCACCACCTGCTTGCGAAAGAACCGTTGGATCTTTTGGTCCTGTTTTCTTCCCTGGGGACATTCCTTGGGTTGCCTGGCCAGATCGACTACACGGCTGCGAGCTCTTTTCTGGACGCTTACGCACAAAACCAATCTGGACGTACAGACCGACGCGTGGTGTCCATCAATTGGGGCGCCTGGCAGCAAGTTGGTATGGCAGCGCGATTGGACGGCTCCGAAGACATTACTGCACTGGCGGCAACTGCTGTCGAGCTGCCTCTGCTCGATCACGTGTTTAGACCGACAGACAATACGATTGAGTATTCGCGCACGTTCTCACCGGAGGATGATTGGATCCTCGACGAGCACAGAAGCCCTCTGGGCCAATCGATCATGCCCGGCACTGGTTATCTGGAATTGCTTCGCGAGGCTCTGCACGAAACCGGTGGTGCTCATCCGATTCAGGTGGACGAGGTATTCTTCCTCGCTCCGCTTGAGGTAGGAAATTCAGAGCAGGTTGATGTCCGCGTGCGACTGGAAAGGCGAGACCAGGAGTACAATTTCTCCGTTTCGAGTCGTGTCGAGGCGTCGGCTGAATGGCTAGACCATGTGATCGGTAGTGCATCATTTATTGATGATGAATCAAGTCAATTTGACCTCAGTGCAGTCAGGAAGGAGTTTGGGTCGGCATTCAAAGAATCCGATGCAAACGAAAAAACCGCGCAGGAGCGCTTCCTGCAGTTTGGACCACGATGGAGGTGCATTAAGGGCACGGGCTTTGTCGACAACCGCGCGCTCGGATATTTCGAACTCTCTGATGAATTCGCTTCTGATTGCCTGCAGTACCTCATCCATCCTGCCGTGCTTGACATGGCAACTGGTTTTGCGCTGCCACTCATACAGGGATACCCGTTTGAATCGGAGTTCTATGTGCCCGTTTCTTACAAGGCACTGAAGGTTTTCCGACCGATGCCAAAACGGCTCTGGAGTTACATCACACTTGGGGGAAATTCTGGCTCTGAGGTTGTCGATTTTGCAGTGACGCTCGCGGACGAAAACGGCGGTGTGATCTTGCAGACTGAAGCATTCACGATGAAGAGGATTTCTGCTGATGTGCTTCGAACTCGGAGATCAACAACATCCGAAAGAAAAGAACTTGCACTAGACCTGTCCAAAGGCATCGCACCTCAGGAAGGTTTGGATGCTTTGGACCGCGTGCTCTCGGTTGAGTGTGGACCGCAGGTGGCGGTTTCATCCCAGAATATCTCCGCGCTGATTACTACTCTCGACGAGCAATACTCCGGGACACGGGACGTAGGCTCTTCGGCGGATGTCGACGTCGTGCACGGACAGGACTACGAGGGGCCGCGAGATGAAATGGATGCCCGCTTGGCAAATATCTGGCAGGATTTGCTGGGCATCAAACGAATCGGCATAAACGACAACTTTTTTGAACTTGGAGGCCACTCACTCATTGCCGTTCGAATGTTCACCAAAGTGCGAAAAGAGTTTGGCGTGGATCTACAGCTTTCTTCGCTGTTTGAGGCACCAACGATTGCATCCTACGGAGACTTAATTAGGACAACACTGGGTCTCGAGCCTGCTCCTCATGGGCCAGATGCTGATGCCGCAACACAAATGGCACGCTCCGAGGAGTCGATGGGTGATGGCATTCCCGCCAGTAAGGGCAAACCGTCTATAGTGCAGCCATCGAAGAATGTACAATCAGATCTTGGGTGGTCTCCGGTTGTACCAATACAGAAGTCCGGTTCTCGTGCGCCGTTTTTCTGTGTTCATGGAGCAGGCGGCAATGTGCTAAACTTCTGGGACCTCGCTAAATACCTGGGGACGAGCCAACCGTTCTACGGACTCCAGGCGCGGGGTGTCGACGGATCGCTTCCTCCACACGAAACTTTTGAAGAAATGGCATCGGATTACATTGATGCTATTCGATCGGTACAGCCTCACGGACCCTACTGTCTCGGAGGATACTCAGCCGGAGGCGTTGTCGCATTCGAAATGGCTCGGCAGCTAATCGAGAATGGAGAACAGGTTGCGTTTCTTGCATACATCGATACATTTAGCCCGAACCTTCCGGAAAAGCCGCCTAAGTCATTTTCGGAAAAGTCATCCAAACACCTCAAGTCGCTATTCACCGAGGGTCCATCGTACGGTCTCAAGCTCACAAAGACGAGACTGCAATTTGAAAAGAACCGCCTGCGCAAACTTGCGATGAACATGTATCTCGGGATGGGTAAGAAGCTCCCTCTCAACCTGAGGGAAATCCTAATGATCGAGGCCTATCATCGCGCCGCGAGCAAATACGTAATCAAGTACTTCCCGGGGAAGATCACTCTCTTCACTGCTAGAGATAAGGGCCTCAACTACGCCCACGTGCCCGACCACATGGGTTGGGAGGGATTGGCAGATGAAGTTGATATTCAGAAGGTGCCAGGCACGCACGACAACCTGGTACTCGAGCCGAACGTAAGATTCCTTGTTGAGGCGTTGAGAATCGAACTCGAGCGAGCGCAGTCAGCCGCGACAAAATAGCCTCGATCTTAAACCACGATCTGTTTTCAAAATCTGGGATCCAGCTTGACGAACAATAGCCACGCGTCGTAGTTATTCGTTGTCTGCTTACCACCCCCAGAATAGATGACCGCGAAACGACCCGAAGTGAAACCGAGAAAGCGTGTATCCACGAAAAGGAAGACGCGTAATATTGTCATCAAGGGTGCGCGGCAAAACAACCTGAAGAACATCGACCTCGAGCTAGGTCGAAACAAACTAATCGTCATAACCGGTCCGTCTGGCTCTGGAAAGTCGTCGCTCGCGTTTGACACGATATACGCTGAAGGGCAACGCCGTTACGTTGAAAGCCTGAGCGCCTATGCCCGACAGTTTCTCGAACGCATGGACAAGCCGGATGTCGACTTCATTTCCGGTCTTGCTCCGGCCATTGCAATTGAGCAGAGGACTACCACCCGCAATCCCCGGTCAACCGTATCAACGCAAACAGAAATCTATGACCACTGGCGTTTACTCTTTGCCCGGATCGGAAAAACCTATTCGCCGATAAGCGGTGAGCAGGTAACGCGTGATTCTCCGCGCTCGGTCGCTGCGTTCCTTCAAAACAACCTGGACGATAAGACGCGCTTCTACGTTGGATTCGATTTACCCGATTCGCGAAAACTGAGCGTGGCGAAGATATTGCAGGTAATGCAGTCCAGGGGATTTTATCGCATCCTTGTTTCACCCACAGACGCGCAGAAGAAAAAGGGCAAGGGGCTTGAAGTAGTAGACCTTAACGATCAGGATGCAACGTCGCTCAGAATAAAACGCGAGCGCATCTCGGTTCTCGTTGATCGTCTTGCTATCAAGCGTGGCAATGAGGCAACCGAGTCGAGAATTGCCGATTCGATTGAGGCGACGTTCAGGGAAGGAAGGGGCAGGTGCAAAGTGCTTTTGGTGGATGGTGAGACCTACCGCTTCAGTCAGTTCTTTGAGAAAGATGGGCTCACCTTTGACGAGCCTTCGCCTCACTTGTTTAGTTTCAACAGTCCGCTTGGCGCGTGCCCGACGTGTCAGGGTTTCGGCTCCGTTCAAGGGCTGGATCCCGATCTCATCATTCCCGACCCGGAGTTGTCTATCAGGCAGGGGGCGATTGCGCCGTTTCGCACCGAAAGATGGTCGGCACATTTCAGGAAGCTCGTCGCCGAAGCGGCGGACTTGCAACTGGACATAGACAAACCGTTCGACATGCTGACTCCTAAGGAGAGTGAGTGGATTTGGAATGGCACTGGCAAATACATCGGAATCAATGGCTTTTTCGACTATCTGAAAAAGCGCAACTACAAGATGCATCACCGCATATTCTATGCGCGCTTCAGGGGGTTTTCTGAATGTCCGGACTGTCACGGGTATAGACTCAAGCCCGAAGCATTGTATGTGAAAGTAGGAGGACAGCACGTTGGTGAAATTGGTGAGCTTACAACCGCTGATGCCCTGGCATTTTTTGAAAACCTTGAGCTGTCCCAGCACGATATCGCGATTGCAGGCCGCGTACTCGATGAAATCAGAAAGCGTCTTTCCTACCTTGTGCAAGTTGGGCTCGACTATCTGACGCTGGATCGGTTGGCGCACACTCTGTCTGGAGGTGAAAGCCAACGTATCAATCTTGCAACCTCTCTGGGCTCTTCTCTCGTAGGATCGCTATATGTTTTGGATGAACCATCTATCGGGCTGCATCCGCGCGACTCCGATCGTCTGATCGGAATTCTCGAACATCTCCGGGATATTGGGAATACCGTCATTGTCGTAGAGCACGATGAGGAAATGATGCGGCGCTCGGATGAGATAGTCGATATGGGACCGGGCGCAGGAACGCTCGGCGGATCCGTGGTCTTTCACGGAACTACCGCACAACTTGAGAAATCGAAATCGTCACTTACCGGGCAGTATTTGTCGGGTGTAAAGAGCATTCCGGTTCCATCCGAGCGGCGACTACCCGACCTAAACAACAACATTGTTGTCAACGGAGCGCGCGAGCATAATTTGAAGCGAATTGATGTGCGATTCCCGCTCAAGATGATCGTGTGCGTAACCGGAGTAAGCGGATCCGGCAAGTCAACCCTGGTACACCACACGCTCTACAACGGACTCCGGAAACTCAAAGGTTTGCATGATGGCGCGCAGCGAATTGGCGCACATCAGTCAATAAAAGGACATGTGCTCGTAGACCAGGTTGAAATGGTCGACCAAACTCCAATTGGCAAATCTCCTCGCTCCAATCCTGTCACCTACATCAAATTGTTTGGAGCCGTTAGGGAGTTATTGTCCCAGACGCACCAGGCACAGATCCGAGGTTACCGTCCTGGATACTTTTCCTTCAACGTCCCCGGAGGAAGGTGCGAAGCGTGCCAGGGAGAAGGCGTTGTGCGCATAGAGATGCAGTTCCTCGCTGACCTGTTTTTGGAATGCGAGGCATGTAAGGGAAGGCGGTACAAGCAGGAGGCGCTCGAAATCACCTACAAGGGAAAGAACGTTTATGATATTTTGGGATTGACCGTATCCGAGGCGCTTGAGTTTTTCGATGGTCACAAGGGCATCACTCGAAAACTATCCACTCTTGACGAGATTGGTCTGGGCTACTTGACTCTCGGTCAACCCGCTAACACCCTTTCGGGCGGAGAGGCACAGCGAATAAAGCTCGCGGCTCACCTTTCTAAACGCAACAACCAACATACGCTCTACATTTTCGATGAGCCGACCACCGGCTTGCATTTCGAGGACGTGCGTAAGTTGATGCTGGCGTTCAATCGGCTGGTTGCGGAAGGCCACTCGGTGATAATCATTGAGCACAACCTCGACGTGATTAAGTCTGCGGATTGGATCATTGACATGGGTCCAGAAGGGGGAATCCGCGGTGGTTTTGTTGTCGCCCAGGGTACGCCGGAAAGCTTGGCGGAGCACGACACAAGTCATACCGGTCGCTTCTTAAAACCACTACTCGCGTAGTTTACCTCCGTGGCCGCGATCCTGTGCAGAGCGCTCTCCTAAGCTAGGACTGCGTGATGCGGAAATGCGCAGATTCCCGAACTATAGCGGCGATCTAGTCGTATACTATGGCTACCATCTAGCTGGACCTCATCGCGTCGACATGGCTCGACCCCGTCATCAGAAACCGACCCCCAAAATTGCGCTATTTACAGGTGCATACAATCATATTGCTGATGGGGTATCGCTGACGCTCAATAGACTGGTAGGCTACCTGGAAAAGAATGGTGTTGAGGTTCTTGTTTTTGCCCCAACTTCGAGTACGCCTGCCATAGAGCATGCAGGCACTCTGGAGGCAGTGAAATCCATCGCACTCCCTGGTCGACCAGACTACCGGATGTCACTCGGATTGACACCGGCAATCAAGCGAAAACTGTCTCGGTTCAAACCGAACATAATCCATATCGCGACTCCCGATATGCTTGGATTCGCAGCGCAGAAATACGGGAAGAAAAACAACATCCCCGTTGTCTCCTCTTACCACACGCATTTTAGTTCTTATCTGCAGTACTACAAAATGGGTTTCATGGAGGGAAATCTTTGGCGCTACCTCCGCTGGTTCTACAAGAACTGCGATCAAATTTATGTACCCTCCCCATCCATGGCCGACGTGTTGCGTTCGCACGGAATAACAGATGGCCTTGTGCACTGGCCGCGCGGAGTTGACACGTCCCGGTTCTCACCAACACACCGGTCAATGGAGTGGCGGCGCAAACACGGAATGCAGGATGACGAGATCGTTGTTTCTTTTATTAGTCGACTGGTAACCGAAAAGGGTTTGGATATTTTTGCCCAAACACTTCGGCGACTCGAAGAAGATCGCATACCGTTTGCAACATTGATTGTCGGCGAGGGACCGGCTCGATCAGCTCTCGAGGCTGCACTCCCGAAGGGACATTTTGTCGGCCACCTGCAAGGCGACGACCTTTCGAGGGCGTACGCATCATCCGATATTTTTCTTTTTCCCAGCCAAACCGAAACGTTCGGAAATGTTACGCTGGAAGCGATGGCATCTGGAGTGCCGGCCGTCTGTGCAGACGCAACGGGCAGCAATGCATTGGTGGTGGATGGTGTTACTGGCTACCTCGCCCCACCCACTTCCGTCCCCGAGTTTGTGCGGGCTACCCGAGAGCTGATTGTCAACAACGCAATCAGGGAGCAGATGCGCATCGCTGCGCGACAACGGGCCCTCGAATTTGATTGGGACACTATCCTCGGTCGCATGATTACGTACTATGGTGAGGTACTGAGAGACCCGGTGGTTGCACCTCCTTTCGTCAAGGCTCATCAGAGTAAATCTCTCGTCAACTAGGTGCGGCTGAATTTCGTTACCCACTCCCTTCCTCCCGATTCGAGACCGGCGTCCAATGTAGGAGGCATGCAGCGAGTCGCAATGGAGCTCGACAAAGAGTTTTCCAAGGTCGCCACACTGGACTATTCCAGAATTGCTATGCGGTCTTCGTGGGCGCTAACCCATGTACGCATCCTTCCGTTTCTAGCTAATACGTACCGCAAGCTCCGTTCAGCAATTTTGAATGACAAGGTTGATGTGGTCTTGTTCTCCTCCATGGTCACCGCAACTCTCGTGCTGCCACTGTCTCGCTATCTGGCACAGTCGAGCGTAAAAACGGCAGCGATTGTTCACGGACTGGACGTGACTACGCCGGTGTCTGCTTATCAATCCATCGTTCGAAAAGTCTTTGCGCGGGTTGACGCGGTTCTTCCAGTCAGCTCGGCAACGGGCGAAGTCTGCGTCGAGCGAGGCTTGCCTCCCGAGCGAGTTTGGGTCGTTCCAAATGGCATCGATGTCACCCGATTCAACGCGCCTGCAGACAGGCGCCAGGCGAAACGGACGCTAACCTCTGGCGGCATTGGCCCTGAAGAGTTGCTACTTCTCAGCGTTGGGCGTCTTGTGGAACGCAAAGGATTTGAGTGGTTCGTTTCGAAGGTCATGCCCTTGCTGCCTGAAAACGTCCACTACTGGATCGCAGGTGAAGGACCTGAGCAGAACAATATCGAGCAGGCGATTGCCGACAACAACCTGTCCGATCGAGTTAAAATGATCGGACTAATTACCGATGTTGAGCTCGCTAATCTGTATGCTGGCTCTGACCTTTTCATTATGCCAAACCGACCAGTTGCAAACGATATGGAGGGATTCGGTATTGTCATCCTCGAGGCAGGTCTGTCTGGCACTCCCGCAATTGCCGCGCGGTTGGAGGGAATAAAAGACGTCATCGCGGAAGAGAAAAGTGGGCACTACGTCGAGTCTGGAGACGCCCAAGCGTTCGCGCAGTTAATTCTGAAGTACAGCAATGACCCTGTAGCGCTCGACGATCTTTCTAAAGAAGCGGCGAGGTACACCAAGGAGACATTCAGCTGGACAAGCGTTTCGAAGAAGTATCTGTCTACCCTGGACGCAATTCGGTAGCTTTCTTCTTTCTGTTCTCCAGTAGCTGAAGAAGCGCAGGGAGAAAAACCAGGGCTGATAATAGCGTGGTACCGATACCGACAATTGCCAACTTCCCGATTGATTGCAGGCCCGGGTGAAAACTAAGCAGTGGACCAGCGAATCCCATCATCGTGGTTATGGAACCCATCGCAATGTGTTCTCCGGTTGACCTAAGGACATCCATAATGGATCCTGGCCCTTCTTCTATGTATCGGTGAACGATGTGGACGCCGGCATCATTTCCAATCCCAAGAATGGCCGGGAGGACGATGAGGTTATAGAAGTTGAGAGAGAGATTAAACTGCTTCATCAAGAGAATCATCCAGAGAACTCCAACAATGAGTGGAACGAGTGCAAGGGTTGCCCACTTGATGGACCGGAAATTGAACCACATGAGTGTTGCAATGACAACAAACGTTGCGAGTATCATCCACGGTGCTTCTTTAAGCATTAGTCGCAACATATCTGCAGCGACGAGGGAAGTTGATCCTGCGTGGTAGGTTTCTCCTGAGGGCAGCACAATCGTTCCGACATCATCTGCAAATGCCATGGAGTTCCGGCCGTCGGATAGCCCAACCGCTGGATAGATGATTACGAATCTCCCAAGGTCGCCCGTCTTGGAGAGGAATCGTTTACGCAGAAACTCGGGCAACTCGTCGGTCGATATCTCTGATGTGGTTTGCGCCGCTCGGCGCAATTTCTCAAACTCCTCCGAATCCTCCTGCGCGAGAAACGGATCCGCAAGCAGTTCCCGAATCCCCCGGATACGCTCCAGCTTATTCTGCACCGCGTTTGGGTTGACCGGAAATCTATCCTGCAGATAATCAACCGACCGGATTGTTGGACTCAATGTATCTGCAACGATTTTTTCGCGGAGCACGGCAGCAACGGCATCGATTTCTTCATCTGATTCAACGACCACATAGGCTGGATTTCGTTGATCGTTGTTGTTGTACACACGCCTGATTACATCTCGTCGCTCATTGTAATCGTCGTAGGTGGGTTCAAGCTCGCCAAACCGATATTCGAAGTCGGGAGGAAAGACCGCGAGTGCGCCGAGGATTAAGAGTATGCTTCCTCCTACAACCGCGCCGGCCATTGGAAACCTCCTGCCAGACACTGAAAACCGGCTTGCGTCACGCGATCCGAACTTTAACAGACCCCACCGTTCGAAAATTACGATGAACGCCGGCATGACGAATATCATGGCAACAAGCGCGAACAAAATGCCTGTGCCGGCAATGAATCCAAACTCGCTAAAGCCCTTAAAGTCGGCTATCACCAGGACATACATTGCTGCGGCTGTTGTAAGCGCTCCGATGGTGATCGCCTGGCCGGTGCTGGCGAACGTTTCTTCGATGGCATCGGGTACGGATTGGCCTCGCGCGCGCTCCTCTGTGTACCGAGCGAAGAAATGGATGCCATAGTCAATGCCAAGGCCGAAAAGCACAAGACCCAGGGTGGACGTCATCAGATTGAGCGCTCCGAACGTGAGGAACGCGACTCCAAACGTCCAACACAAACTCATGACCAGCGGCAATCCAATTAGTGCGGCCAGGAATGGCGCTCGCGCTGCCTGTGACAGAAAGCTGTGTCCCCCTCCCCTTGCAGCCTGATACGACTTGTACAGGAAGTACAACGTGACGAGGCAGAGTACGAATAGAATACCAGCTAGCAGTTTCGACTGGATGTCATTCCTGATGGTCTTCACTTCCACCAATTGTCTTTGAAGCCTTCCCGCAAGCACGATCTCCATCGACGGGTGGAATGTCGCGGGCTGCAAGGTCGTTGTTAGCGAATCCAGTTGTCGATAGAGCGTCTCAATTGCTCGGATGCGGGTTTGCTTTTCGGCTGGATAAAAACGAACTACCAGCGTCGTGCTATCATCGGAAACGGGATACTCCTTAACGACAATCCGATTGTATACCTGCTGCATTGCGTTGGCAATCGAATCATCCGATGCGATTTCGTCTTCATCTTCCAGGTCGAAGAAAAACGGATTGGCGGCAAGACGGGCATCCTCTATTTGGGTAAGCAGGAAATCTTCCAGCTGGTCCAGCTCTTTGGTAGAAGCAAAGTAGAGTGCATTATTCTCGAGGAACTGCGCATCCTTTTTGTACTCAACGCGCACAAAATATGGCTCCCCTGAATCGCGGTGCCGGAGTTGCATCGCGGACGGGATCAGAGCTTCCGCGAACGCCTTATTCGCATCAAAGGATGGAGAAACGACAGCAATTGCTGCTTCACTCTCTCCGCCGACAGTTTGCGCAAGCCTTTCCAGCGCCTGGACGCTGGGGTAGTCGCTCGGGATAAGATTGCTGAGGTCGGTATCTATCTTTAGCTGTCTCGTGAAAAAGAATCCAACCGCGGAAAGAAGAATCGCACTGATAGCGACGGCCGGCGCATGGTGGATGACCCATCGGATTAGCGGACGTAAAACCTCAAACAGTCGTTGCATATAATCAGGTTGAGAGCGTCGTCAAGTTAAACCTCATCGGAGGAGATTAAAACAAGAAATCCAGCCGATGCGGCTACCCCAGTAGAAGGCTCAATGAGTTTCCGGCCCAGCAAGCAGGTCCCATACCGCTGCCACATTTCAGGCGGGTCTGTTACTCTTTCCTGTCGGTTTCGCTCCGCCCTTTTTCAAGATCTGTAATTCATTATGTAACGATTCATTTTGTTGCTTCGTACTTGGCTAGATAAGACGGTCAATTATTACCTTGTGTTTATGTCCACATCTATGGCCTATGACGATGATTAAGCTAAATACCTATGAGTCACTGTCGGTTGGAGAATCCTACAGTGTCAAACGGGTCATTACCGCGGAAGACGTTCAGCTTTTTGCTGATCTGACGGGAGATGACAATCCCATCCACGTCGACAAGGAGTTCGCAGCGGAAACTCGATTCGGAAAACCGATCGTCCATGGTGTTCTACTGCTTGGAATAATTTCGAAAGTACTGGGGCGAGACTTTCCTGGGCACGGGAGTGTCGCTGTCTCAATTTCTGCCCGCTTTTTGCGTCCGGTACCCGTTGGGAGCGAAGTAACCGTTGAGGTAAAGATTTCCGAGAAGATCGAAAAACACAAACATATCCGAGGGCGTGTTTTCGTGTACCTGAATGGCAAGACCGCGGTTGGAGGAGAAGCTACACTCATTCCACCTTCGGACGATGACTAACACCGATGCCGCCGGGGATCACTCGTCTTCGAACTTAAACAAGTACACCACCCCTAACAGAATCTATCGCTGGCATATAGATCGCTTTTTCAAAGCGACGTCGAGGGAAGTCCATCAATTTGAACCCCAGTCTATTCTCGACGCAGGGTGCGGCGAGGGTTACTTCACAAACTACCTTGCACGCAGCCTCCCAGATTCACGCGTCACTGGCACCGATTTGTCGCATGATGCGATAGCATACGCGTCGAACCGTTTCGGGGATGGCGCCGCCTTTTCGGTTGGGGACGTGTATGAGCTGCCCTTTCCTTCCAACGCATTTGACGTTGTTGTCTGTTCGGAGGTCCTCGAGCATCTGGACCAGCCGGAACGCGCTCTGGAAGAGGTGATTAGGGTCGCCGCCGTTGGTGTGGTTCTCACCGTCCCACTCGAGCCCTATTTTAAATTTTTTAACGACCTCGCCCGAAAACTAGGGATCAGTCCGGACCCCGGGCACGTGAATTTCTGGAACCGTCACTCCTTCCCGGAATTTGTCCTCCCGTTTCTTCCGACCGCCGTCTTCCGGACGGTTGACTATTATCATCTCGCATCTTCAAGGGTCGGCCGGGACTGATTCTCATCATAGAGAGTCGTGACCAATCGTTTATCATGTCGTGACACTTCTGTTACGTTTCGCCTGAGCGCCTGAGATATTCTTGGGAATTATCAATTCACTTTCCACGACTATCAATGAAATACTTATCTCTAGTGCTCTGCGGCGTACTGCTGGTCGGATGCACCGAATCAAATCTCGTCTCCTCTGATGTCTCCGACGAGGGACCCTCTGTGCTAGCATCGCTGAATACGACCGCCAGCAGCAAGGCCCGGGGCAATTCCTCCTCCGACGCATACACGACGTACAACGTCACCATAACAAACATGACCGACAGCCAACCGTTTTCACCCGGCGTGATTGTGACTCATGACCCATCGCTGTCCTTGTTTGAGACAGGTTCAGCCGCATCTGAGGGAATCCGGCAGATTGCAGAGAATGGAAATCCGGGGCCTGCAACGGCTTCGCTAGCAGGCGTTGATGGTATCTCGGATGCGTTGGCCACCGATGCTCCGATACACCGCAAAGGAGGCCCTGGCGCCACGTCAGTGACCTGGCAGGTCCAGGCGAAGCAGGGCGACGTCCTTTCCACAGCAGTAATGCTTATTTGCACAAATGACGGATTTGTTGGACTTAATAGCGTCGCGCTTCCGAAAGGAAACGAGACAAAGGTCTATTTCGCCAATGCATACGATTCAGGAACAGAGGCGAACGACGAGCTTCGGTCGAGCATCGTGGACCCATGTAACGCTATCGGACCGGTTGCTGTCCCGGCAGACGGTAGCAATGACAATCCTCAGACTGAAGGTGTTGTTACATTGCATGACAACATCCAGGGCACTGGCGATCTCGACGCGAGCGCTTACGGATGGGGTAACAAAGTTGCCAAGATTAAAATCAAGCGCGTGAAGTAAACTCGCCTGACAGCGTAGTTTGGAATTGGAAACGCATGCAACGAATGTTGCGTGCGTTTTCAGTTTGTGACCAACCTACTCCCTGCTAGGGCTGTCCCTCGGAGTTACATCGGCCTCAAACGCGTACGTCGGGTGGGTGTCTGGAGCCACTACCACATTCGCAAGCTCAAAGGCGAGCTTTACCCACTCCAGCTCGTCCACCGTTTTGACCAGTACATCCGTTTTCGATTGGGGCGGCAGAACGACCAGGTCCGATGAGTTGTGCAAACCATATCCCGATTTGTTAATCAAGCTGAGCTGGATATCGGATTTGTTAACAAAGGTGACCTCAAGCACGGTGCTGTTGTCCCAATATTTTGCCTCTTCTATTTCCACGGATGCCCGGACCAGAGGAAGCACGTACTCGGGTCGGCCAATCAGAATTTCCTCGAACCACACCGCGGTTCTACCTGCAAATAGAGCTTCCCGAATTCCTGCGAGGGAGCGCTCCGTGGCGAATACAACAGTCAACGGCCGATGCCCGCCTTGGCCAACTCCAAATTGCCAATCCACTAATCCGTGTACATCAGATGTGCCAATAATCGTGAGGTTGTTGTCTAGTGCTATTTGCAACGCCTCATCGGAGTAGGTGATATCGTTCACCACCTCAATACCGTGTAACAGTCCGCGATCCAGAAGTGTTTTGTGGATCGGTCGTAGCTGCGCGCGGCCATCCGGTTGATGCGGCGTCCAGTTGGGATGATTCCAAAATACAAAGCTCTCTTGTCTTCCAGCCTCTACAAAAACCTCGAGCGAATCTTCTATAAGCAATTTGTTGGCATCCCGCACAAAGATGGCGTTGGAATGTCCCGGAGGCATCCTGCGGGTGATTTCCGATCCAGGTATGACGATTAAGGTAGAATCATCCACCATTTCCCGAGCCACGTTGAATGGCCGATTCCGATCAGGCAACGGAATGTCATCGCGGTGTGGGAGGTACTCCAGATGCTCGGTCACAGCGATGCAATCCAACCCCTCGCCAATCGCTTCTTGTACACGAATATCAGGCCACACACTGCCATCCGAAAAGACGGTATGCATGTGTAAATCGCACAACAGACTCAGATATTCATTCGTATCTGGAATGGTGAGCGTTCTTGTGTGATGGTGATGGGGTTGCGCCGTAACGCCGGTGGCGGTAATGACGACGACGAGTAGGGCCAGTCCGTACGATTTCATTTCGTTGTGTGGGTTGGGGTGCTTCGGAAATATCTGGATTTTTCTGCTTATGATTCACCAGGCAGGTCACCGCCAAAATAAAAAAGGGGGAGCATTGGCTACTCCCCCTCTTGGCCAGGTTCTAAAAATTTTACTGAACGATTTTCAGCATTTCTCCAGCGGGCACCGTCTGTGTCATACCCACCTGGTTGAGAATGGCAATATCCTCCGCAGTAAAGGCAGTTGGAAGATTGCTCGGGACAAACCGATTAAACGGACCCGTTGAAGTGGCGGAGATAACTTTCAACCGATTTGGGGAAACGTTGATTTTGCTTGGATCACTTAGCGGTCCAAATCCTCTCATGGTGTAACCGAATTTGTTTTCCCAGTTGGCGAAATCGGCTTTTGCTGAATATCCCAAAATCTGATACACGTTGCCTCCGTACTCCGTGAACTGTACTGCCAATCTAACCTCTCCCCCATTCTGCATCGCTGCATCAGCAATCACAATTTCAGACGGGAGGATCCCCGAGGTGCTTGAACCGGCATCGACAATGGTCAGGCCTTCCTGGGCGCGAAACTTTTGTGCCGCGTCCTTGGCTGAGCTCACGTTTTGTGCAATCGTCATTATCATCACCGCCTTCTGGTCTTTATCCACCATCGCGACCTGTGTCGGCTGGTTGATGACCTGGAATTCCTGCGCGACGGGAAAAAGAAATTTCAGTTGCGGATGAAAGAACGTCCCATTCTCAACATATCCCTGTCGCGGGTCATCACCTATTACGATGTTGTCTATCATGCGCAGGTGTTCGTTTGCTCCGAGCTTCGTCATCGATACCTGCGACTCCCACTCTGCAGCCAATTTGCGAATGGTTTGTTCGCGCTCGCCGGGATCGGGATGGGTTGACAGCATGCTCGGAATACTCTGTCCGGCTTTATCTGATAGCCGCTTGAGCGTTGTAAAAAACGCGGCTCCTTCTTCTGCCTGGTATCCAGACAATGCTGCGTATTCCACACCAAGCAAATCCGATTCTCTTTCATCGTCCCTTCCGTAACGCAAGAACATCAGCTGCGCAACGCTGCTACCGGTGCTGAGTAGATCTCCTGCGGGTAAACCTAGAACTTCCTGTCCGATAACTGCTCCCGCAATCAGGCCAAGCTGACCGAACTGTGCCGTTGCTGCGCGTTTGCTTCCATGTCGGCCGGCAACATGTCCCACCTCGTGTCCCAATACGACTGCAAGCTGTGCCTCACTTTCGACATGTGCCAAGAGGCCACGTGTTACATATACGTACCCTCCGGGTAAAGCGAATGCATTGACGATGGGGCTGTCCAACACTCTAAAGGTAAAAGGAGCGTCACGGAATTGCTGTTCGGCGTCTGGACGTCGGAGGTGGCTGTTTGCAAGGACCTCTTCGCCGATGCGTTTCACGTACGCCTGAATTTCGGGATCGTCGTACAACCCGTACTGTGCCACAATGTGTGGGTCTGCCTCTGCTCCTATCTGCAACTCCTGCGCCCACGAGTATCCGTAAGCTCTTTTGTTTCCTGTAACCGGGCTTCTCTGCACAACGCAGCTACTCACGACAAACGTGAATAGGAGGAGCATCGTAAACCGCGGTACTAACTTTTTCATGGTACTAATTTCTATGAAGTTGGTGTGGCTTTGGTGGCTGAATCTCTTGGTACTACTCTA
This sequence comes from Rhodothermales bacterium, assembly GCA_965224105.1. Classification (GTDB taxonomy): domain Bacteria; phylum Bacteroidota; class Rhodothermia; order Rhodothermales; family JABDKH01; genus CBDCYH01. Next base: position 1,166,712 of record CBDCYH010000002.1, read on the forward strand.
CGTTTCCGTGGTTCGCTAACGCACAGGCACAGGTAACTGAACGCGATGGGTATGTTTATGTAATTTCAACGGTTAGGGCACCCTTTCCTAATTGGATAACGGATGGCTCAGATCGCGCGTCAAGCCATTCTGTAACGCGGTGTGTATTTGCTGATGCGACAATCGACTGGCCAACTTCATCTGACTGGATCAGTGATAGAAACCCGCGCGTCCGCGAATCGTCGAGATGTTGGAACACATCATCCAGGAGCAACAGTGGGTTGTCATCGATTTGATCGCGCATCAAATAGTATTGCGCGAGCTTCAATGCCATTACAAATGTTCGATGTTGGCCCTGTGAAGCATAACGGCGAACATCTATTTCGTCCAGCTTGAGAAGTAGCTCATCGCGATGCGGTCCGCTGAGTGTCATTCCCCTTTTTAGTTCTCCCGTGATTCCGTCGCGAAGCTTTGCGAGAAAGATATTCTCGATCTCTTCCTGTGCGTGTTCTTCCCTGACGTCTGTCAATGTCTGATACCTTGCTCCCGGTTTTTCGCTGAAGTGTTGTAAAAATCTGTACGCATTCTCGAGAACATCGGAAAACGAACGGCAGAATTTCTGGCGGTCTTCAATAATTCGGCTACCGATGGACGCCAGCTCCTGACTCCAGGCTTCGAGGTGTCGCCATGCCTGGTTGGGTGATTCGTGTCGGAGTTGTTGCAGGAGTGAATTCCTTTGCCGGAGCGCCCGCCTGTAACCCATGAGGTCCGACAGATATCGTGGTTTATATTGGCATAACACATTGTTAATAAAGCGCCTGCGCTCACTGGGTCCTTCCGTGGTAAGCCGGATGTCATTGGGGCAAAACACAACAACTGGGAATCTTCCCACCAGCTCTGCCGCCTTCAAATTGCGGACTCCATTAACGGAAAACGTTTTCCCTTCAGTGCGCGAGTACCTGACGACGACTTTAGCTTCTCTTTTTCCGCTGTCGATGAGTTTGCCCTCGATTTGGAAGTGGTCTTTGTCAAACCGGATGGCGTGGCGGTCCTGAGCTTGCAGGAAATTCTTGGTCAGGCACAGGTAGTGGATTGCTTCCAGGACGTTCGTTTTGCCTGCTCCATTGTCTCCGCCGATCAGCGTGAGTTTGTCCGACAGCTCGATCTCCAGGAGTTCATGCGAACGGAAGTTTGTAATACTAAGTTCAGAGATAGTCATTACTGTCGCGCTTATCTTGGCTGAGCTACTTGCAAGATAGACTTACTTATGCCAGGATCAGAACTATTCCATACTCTCAATAGGCTTGCAACGGAACAGCGGAACCCTCGTTCTCAGAACATTGACAGAGCTTCGACCAAAGAGATCCTTCGCATAATCAACGCTGAAGACAAGCTGGTTGCGGATGTCGTCGAAACGCAGATTCCATACATCGCACAGGCTGTTGAGCTCATTATCGATAGCTTATCTGCTGGTGGACGCCTCATTTATGTTGGTGCCGGGACGAGCGGACGGCTGGGCGTCGTGGATGCATCGGAGTGTCCGCCAACCTTTGGAACTGATCCTGAAACCATCCAGGGAATCATTGCTGGGGGTAACATTGCCGTTTTCAGATCGCAGGAGGGCGCCGAGGATGTATACTCAGACGGCGAAAGAGATCTCAAGAAAGCCGACCTAACCGAAAAGGACATTGTCTGTGGGATAGCGGCTAGTCGCCGTACCCCCTACGTGGTGGGGGCGGTTGCATATGCACGGAGTATGGGCTGTAAGACCCTGTTTGTGACTTGCAATCCACGCGAGGAGTTCGATATCGATGTTGACGTGGCGATCTGTGCCGTGGTTGGGCCAGAGGTCATCATGGGCTCCACGCGGATGAAAAGCGGCACTGCCCAGAAGCTCATTCTGAATATGCTGACAACCGCCTCGATGGTCCGCATGGGCAAAGTGTACGAAAACATGATGGTCGACCTCCAGATGACCAGCAAAAAGCTTGTAGAACGCTCAAAACGGATCGTTATGACCATTACGGGGGTTGATTACGAACAAGCCGGGGAGCTAATGCATAAGGCCGATGGGCACGTAAAAACGGCATTGGTGATGCATCTAGCTAACGTCAGCCAGACGGTAGCCCACCAGCTTCTGAAAGAGGCAAACGGATTCGTCAGAGATGCCATCCAGCGGCGTTCCACGTGAAACGACTGCGACAGCGCATGGCCCTGGTTTCACGTGAAACCAGTCAATTTGCTGTGAGGAAAGGGTAGTGCCCCTATCGCTCATCCAAACGAAGTTGACGGCTAGCCCTGCGCTGGCCTCGATCAGAGCTGTTGCCGGAAAGCAGGAGTCTGTGTATCTGAGGGGTTGCCCAGGTCCCTTCTTACATCTGCTCCTTGCCCACCATCCATTCGAAAATCCTCTGCTGTGCGTTTTTCCGTCGACCGCACAGGCGCTTTCTGCAGTAGCGGACTTCCAGATGCTGGGGTGCGATCCACACTATCTCCCGCCGGGAAATCGCAAGCCGCTCGACCCCGAGCACATGAGGGACCCTGTTACTGAATCAGCGTTTCTCGAATCCATACGTGAGATCAACCGTCATGCTATAACGGTTTCCACCGTCAGCGCCCTGATGGAGAAAGTCCCGACAAGAGATTATCTAGTCTCGCAGGATATCATCATCCACCAAAACGAGGAGATTGCACTAGAATCACTCACAGAATCGCTCTATCTATTTGATTTTAATAGAGTTGAATATGTTTCTGTCCCGGGAGAATTTGCAATGCGAGGCGGAATCATCGATATCTATCCTTACTCGGCAGACCAACCACTCAGGATAGAGCTCTTCGGCGAACAAGTCGACTCGATCCGGTCTTTCGACCCGACAACCCAGCTTTCCGTTGCTCACCTGACCTCCGCCCGCATCGCACCTACTATAAACACCAACCTCCACGAAAACCTAACCTCTCTCACAAAATATTTTTCCGATGACACCACTCTCGTCCTTCACCAACCGGGAGAGCTCCAGCAAATCTGCATGGACACCTTCGAGGACGCTCAGAACTACGGAGGGGCGGACAATGCAGCCCTCCATTACGTAACCCCAACAGAGTGGAGCCAGGAAGTATCAAATCGAACAACTATTGCGGTCGGATCAGGCGGTGTTGGCCGCCCTCTGGCCCTGGACGTTGAACCGCATCCGGTATTCGGTGGACACGTGAAACTGTTACGCGCGGACCTCCATCGCCGCGCGGCGGAGGGCTACCTGCAAGTCGTTGCGTGCGATGCGAAAACCCAAACGAACCGCCTCAGTGACTTGCTGGAAAAGGAGGTCGATGAACTTGGCGTTCAAATTGTCACGGCTCCCTTTTCCGGCGGATTCGTTTACCCGCAGGAAAAGATTGCACTCTATACTGATCATGAAATATTTGACCGCTCGCATCGCCCGCGAATAGGGAAGCGTCGAAAGTCCCGGGCCGGGATTTCTCTTCGTGCGCTAAAAGAACTCCAGCCAGGCGACTTTGTCGTGCATATCGACTATGGAGTGGGTGTGTTTGTCGGGATGAAAAAAATATCTGTGCGCGACCGAAAACAGGAAGCAGTGGAGTTGCGATACAGAGGTAGCGACACATTGTATGTAAGTGTCTCCGCGCTCCATAAAATCCATAAGTACAAAGGGAAGGAGGGACATCAGCCAGCCCTCACGAAACTTGGTAGTGGTCAGTGGGAAAGATCCAAGTCGCGAACAAAGAAACGCGTTAAGGATATCGCCCGCGACTTGATCAAACTCTATGCAGAACGACGCGCTTCCAACGGTTTTGCATTTTCTGCTGACTCGGTTTGGCAAAAAGAACTGGAAGCGTCTTTCGAATTTGAGGATACGCCAGATCAGAGAGCGGCGATCGATGCCATCAAGACAGACATGGAAACTCCGGTACCCATGGATCGACTTCTTTGTGGCGACGTGGGATTTGGAAAAACCGAGGTTGCCCTTCGGGCTGCGTTCAAAGCCGTGCAAGATGGGAAGCAAGTTGCAATCCTTGTACCCACGACAATACTTGCCGCACAACACCTGGAGACCTTCCAAAAGCGCTTGGATCGTTTCCCGGTTAAGGTTGACATGTTATCCCGGTTTCGATCAAAGGACCAGCAAAAAATTACGCTTGAGGAAACCCGCACCGGAAAGGTAGACATCCTAATCGGCACTCATCGGATGGCTTCCAAAGATATCGCGTTTCGTGACCTTGGCCTGCTTATCGTCGATGAGGAGCAGCGATTCGGCGTTGCAGTTAAAGAGCGGCTTAGAAAACTACGCGCCGAGGTAGATACGCTTACCATGACAGCGACTCCTATTCCGAGAACCCTGCAGTTTTCACTGATGGGGTCGCGCGATCTTTCGATAATTTCTACGCCGCCGCCTTCGCGACAATCCATTGAGACTGAAATTCACTCGTATGATACAGACCTCGTCCGCGATGCGATCATGTACGAGATAGCGCGTGGAGGCCAGGTATTCTTCATCCACAATAGGGTTGCATCCATCGAAGAGATGGCGTCAACGATACGAGAACTCGTTCCTAGCGTTCGCATCAAGGTTGCACACGGCCAGATGAGGTCGAATCAGCTGGAAAAAGTAATGATGGATTTCAAAGACGGGAAGTTTGATGTACTCGTGAGCACCAACATTATCGAAAATGGGCTCGACATCGCGAATGCAAATACGATCATCATCAACAGGGCCCATATGTTTGGGCTTGCCGAGTTACATCAGCTAAGAGGCAGGGTCGGCAGGGCGGACCAGAAAGCGTTTTGCTATCTACTAGTGCCATCCATCCACAAGCTAACCAGAGAGGCCCGACAAAGACTTAATGCGGTGGAGGAATTCAGTGAGCTGGGGAGCGGGTTTCACCTTGCGATGCGGGACATGGATATTCGAGGAGCCGGAAGTCTCCTGGGCGCCGAGCAAAGTGGGCACATAACCGACCTCGGATTTGACGTCTACCACAAAATCCTTGACGAGGCAGTGCAGGAGCTTAAGATGCAAGAGTTTTCTGAGTTGTTAACCGACGAGCGAATCCCAAGCCCTACAGAAACCGCCGTCGACATTAACGAAGACGCGCTCATACCGGAGACGTATGTGACAAATCGAGTCGAAAGACTCAATTTGTATACGCGCATCAACGATGCAGACAGCGATGAAATAGATCTCATCCGTAGAGAAATAATTGACAGGTTCGGGGCCATGCCTCAAGAGGTTGAGCATCTTTTCGCAGCGATGAGGCTGAAGCGTCTGGGTCAGGTTCTGCGCGTAAAAAAAGTGGCCCACAAAAATGGACGCATCTTTCTTTCTCTACCGGATGCGAGTGCTGATCCGCATTTCTACGAGGGTCATTTCCATCGACTGCTTGAGGCCCTGAACACTACTGGCAAAGAGTATGTTATGAAAGAGTCGCCCAAAAGCAAGACTGTGCGGGTCGTGATTCAGGACACTCCGACGCTTGGTGAGGTTATCGAACTTGTTGGCAACCTCGCGGAGGGGTTGTGAGGCGGCTGCTGTGACATGGTGTAACCACCGTCGACGGGAATCACTGTGCAACTCCGAGACCCATCGCTAGTAGAAACAGGATTGCATAACTTCCCCTGAATCAACCCAAATAAATCAACGAAAATGGCAGGAACTAGTGATTTTGTAAAAAAGGTGGCAGAGTCGGCAAAAGACTTAGCCGACACAGTTAAGGACAAAGCTGAGGACGCAATCGAGATCCTATCCGAGCAGGGAGAAAAGCTCAAGGACAAGGCTGGCGACGCGTTTGAGGCCGTATCTGAGAAGGGTGACGAGCTCAAAGATAAGGCATCTGATGCCCTTCGAGACCGGACCAACCGAAGCCTGGGTCTCGTGACCGAGCTAAACGAAATGATTGGCGCGGGCAAAATGTCTGAGGCTTTCGAGAAATACTACGCCGAGGATGTAGTGATGGTCGAGCTTGGAGAAGAGCCTCGCGTAGGAAAAGCCGCCAACCGTAAGGCGCATGAGGAGTGGCGAGCAATGGTCAAAGAAATGCACGGCGGTGGAACCACAAACATCGCCTCCAATGAATCAACCGGTGTAACCATGATAGAGTCATGGGTTGATGTGACCTTCCAGGACGGCAACCGCACCCGCTGGGAGCAGGTCGCTGTCCAACAGTGGAAAGACGGATTAATCGTGCACGAGAAGTTTTACCACAAGTAGAGGCTCGACCAAGCGAGATTCCGGGGCGAGGTGGTTATCTGCTTCGCCCTTGTTCTTTCCGGCGGCTCAATCTTATAGGTAGCATCGGGCAAGCAACATCCAACAAACATTTATTTTCCATTAGCTATGACAACAGAAGCTTTTGTGCTGACAGAAGACATTGGCGAGTCCATTCGTCGCATGGTTCGGGACATGCGATTTGTTGGGTGGTATTTCATCATCGCGGGTGGACTTACCTGCCTCGGCATTATCACTGCGATTATCGGAGTGCCTATGCTCATCGCGGGTCTTCGTCTACGCGAATCAGCCGACAAATTTCAAAATTACCGTACATCCGGTGACCTCCAAACATTGCATCAAGCCCTGGACAAGCAGCGGTCGTTTTTCTTCCTGAGCATGTTGTACATCACCATTGGTTTGATTTTCGCAGTTCTCTACCTTGTAGTAATCTTTTTCTTCCTGGCTTCTTTCGGTTTCGACGCGTTGTCGGAGATGGGAACTGAGGTTTCCCTGTAACAGCTCGAGTACTTGCGGCACCCAACGTCAGGCAAATTAGGGTGTGCGGTGCATGTTGGAATCGGTTTGGGACTGGGCGCTTGGACTTGGCGCTGAGTATGGCGTCAACCCGGTAGTTTTTGCGGCGATCTACATCGGAGCCATTCCGTTTTTTGCTTTGTCCATTGGCTGGCTTGTGAGACGCTACAAGTCGAGAAAGTCCATCGTTCTGCCCGCATTGTCGGCAGGTTTCTTTTTCGTTTCAGCCTATTTGTATCTAGCTGTGGTCGGCGAGGGGATTCCCGCTTGGGTTTATGTTTTCATGGCTGCAATGATTGGCTTTGGAATCGTGTCCACTATTAGGAAGGTGCGGTTGCGGATTCACGAACATGAGTAAGTACCAGTACGATATGGTGGTCATCGGTGGCGGAGCCGCCGGATTGACTGGTTCAGGGCTCGCCTCGACGCTGGGTGCGAAGACCCTCATGCTCGAGGCAGATCGCCTGGGAGGGGATTGCACATGGTTCGGATGTGTACCCAGCAAAACTCTGCTGAAAGCCGCCAAGGTTGCGCATCATATTGCCAATTCAACCAAATATGGTCTTGCGGACCACACCTTTGCGCCCGAGTCGGCAAACGTTTTCGACTATGTCCGACAGGTACGGGAGAAGGTCTACCACGAGGCTGATGATCCAAGGATTTACGAGAACCTTGGCATCGATGTGCAATTCGGCAAGGCTTCTTTCGTGGATCCGCACACGATCGAGATAACATCGGCGACAGAAACTACCAGGGTTACTTCCAGATACTTCCTTATTGCCACCGGAGCGAAGGCGTGGGTTCCTCCTATTCCTGGCATCGAGAATGTTCGCGTACTTACCAATGAATCACTCTTCGAGCTTACGCGAATACCTGCTCAGCTGGTAATCGTTGGAGGCGGACCGATTGGAATTGAGATGGCGCAAGCCTTCAACAGACTCGGATCCAGCGTTACGGTAGTGGATATGTTGGATCGCATCTTGAATAACGATGACAAGGAGGTTGCCTCCATCGTTGCGGAGCGACTGGCAAACGAGGGTGTGCGTTTCGAGTTGGGAGCGGGGGTAAGCGAACTCAAATCTGACGGCGAGCGGAAGTACGTGATTCTCAAGAGGGGAGAGGTTGAATTATCCCTTCCTGCGGACGAGATTCTGATGGCCACCGGGCGAAGGGCCAACATCGGTTCGCTAAACCTGGAGGCGGCTGGCGTGCAGACATTTATGAAGGGAATCCAGGTAGACGGCAGATGCCGAACCAGCGCCCGGCATATTTATGCCGCTGGAGATGTCTGCGGGCAATTCCAGTTTACCCACATGAGCGAGCACATGGCGAAAGTTGCGGTCACTAACGCGATCGCGAAATTGCCCAGCAAGATCGAAACAGTTGTCGTTCCGTGGGTCACGTACACACAACCTGAACTGGCGCACGTCGGACACTCCGCTGACTCCTTACAACAAGCCGGAGTCACGTTTACTACCTATCGATTCCCGTACTCAAAAATTGATCGCGCAATAACAGACAGTGAGGAGAGCGGATTGATCAAGATTCACGCAAAGCGAAATGGGAAAATCCTCGGCGTAGATATAGTCGGAGAAAGCGCCGGCGAACTGATTGGCGAGTACGCGCTCGCGATGAAGCACGGAATCAGTATGCGAAAAATATCGGATACCATTCATGCCTACCCGACCTACGTGTTGGGTGCAAGACGAGCTGCGGATCAATGGTATGTACAAAAGCAGTCACCAGCGCTAGTCCGGTTTCTGCAAACAGTTTTTCGATATCGCGGGCCCGTCCTGGACTTCGGTCCAGATGAAATACTGTAGCGCACTCCTCGAGTAGCCAAACAAACATTTCCACTCGGTTGTATCTTCCAACATGAAGATTGCCCTGGCACAAATAAACCCGACCGTAGGAGACCTCGAGGGCAACAGATTAAAGATATTGTCTTTTGCTGAGCGGGCAGAGGCGATGGGAGCAGAGCTGGTCGTGTTCCCAGAGCTTTGTATTACCGGCTATCCACCCCTGGACCTGCTCGACTCACCAGCGTTCATTGAGCAGACGCAACAAAGTATTGCTGCAGTCGCCAGCTCTTTGCCGCCCTCCCTTGGTGCCATCATTGGCGGTCCGGTACCGAATCCATCGAGCGTTGGCAAACGACTGTTCAACGCCGCTCTTTTGCTGGATGGCGGAAGCGTAGTCGCACGAGTCCATAAGCAGCTCCTCCCCACGTACGATGTCTTTGACGAATACAGATACTTCGAACCTTCCGACGCTTGCGAGCTCGTACTATGGCGTGGTATGAAACTGGGGATCCACATTTGCGAGGACATGTGGAATAACGAAGAGGATGCCGAGTACCGTTTGTATGAACGAAACCCCGTTGATCTCCTGGCAGACCAGGGTGCCGATATTTTTGTCAACATATCTGCGTCGCCGTTTAGTGTTGGCAAACATGCGCGGCGGAATGAAATTGTCGCCGAATCCTGCCAGGAACACGGGATTCCATTTGTACTGGTCAACACCGTAGGGGCGAACACGGAAATCCTGTTTGATGGCGACAGCCGCGTTCACGCCGCGGATGGTCGCAGGGTGTTATGCGCGCCTTCTTTCAAGGAAGACCTCCTGGTATGGGACAGCGAAATGTCGCTACCAGACTGCCCGCTGAAGCACACAGACGAACAAGACATGTACGACGCGCTGTTGATGGGTATAAGGGACTACTTCTATAAAACTGGAGCCTTTTCAAAAGCGATTGTTGGATTGTCTGGTGGGATAGACTCAGCGGTAACATGTGCGCTGGCGGTCGCTGCCCTCGGTCGTGATAAGGTCGTAGGGGTAACGATGCCTTCAAAGTATTCATCCACCGGTTCGGTAAAAGATTCTCAGGATCTGGCGGATAATCTGGGAATAGAATTCCACAATATCCCGATCGAAGGCAGTGTGGACGCGTTCGAACAATCGCTTGCAGGTGTTTTTGATGGAACGCAAGCTGGCGTCGCCGAGGAAAACATTCAGGCCAGAACCCGCGGGGTTATCCTTATGGCCATGTCAAACAAGTTCGGATATCTCTTGCTATCAACCGGCAACAAAAGCGAGATGTCGGTTGGATATGCCACACTCTACGGTGACATGAATGGCGGGCTCGCTGTTTTGTCTGATGTCTACAAGTCCGAAGTTTATCGACTCGCCCGTTACATAAACCGCCGTGGCCCGAAAAACGTTATCCCGCTGTCGACCATTGAGAAACCGCCATCCGCGGAGTTGCGTCCGGATCAAAAAGATTCGGATTCGCTGCCGGACTACGACCTGCTCGACAAGTTGCTCCATCTCTATATCGAGGAGGTGCTGGACGTTAAGACTATTGCAAACCGACTTTCGATTACCATCGACCTTGCGAAACGGATTGTGCAGATGGTTGATCGAACCGAGTACAAGCGAAAGCAAGCACCGCCTGGTCTAAGGATTACCTCCAAAGCGTTTGGAGCGGGTAGGCGCATACCGGTTGTTATGAGGTGGACGCATGAACAGTTGCCAGATGGGGTAAAAGCGTGATTACTTTTGTCCGAGGGATTCTCGTCCAGAAAAAGCCGACCTCTGTGATCGTCGATGTTCGGGATGTCGGCTATGAAGTCGTAATTCCGACCTCAACCTACGAGCGTTTGCCCGCAAAAGGCTCCGAGTTGTTTTTGCTGACGGTGCACCACGTTCGTGAAGACAATGAGGCACTATTTGGATTCGGTACGGAGGCAGAGCGCGAGATCTTCCGCACATTAGTCAGGGTGTCCGGGATCGGGCCTCGGATTGCACTGGCTGCGCTTTCGACCATGCGCCCCCAGCAGATCCGCGACTACATTGTAAATGGAGAGATCGGCATGATAGTCTCCATTCCTGGCATTGGTAAAAAGACTGCCGAGCGGATGGTGGTTGAGCTGCGCGACAAATTCGAGCACGCCATGTTCGCATCGGGTAACGGTAGCGTATCGGCGGAATCATCCGCGCGATCGGATGCACTCGCAGCACTGGAGGCGCTGGGGCTGAGTAAGTCCGCGGCCGAGAAAAATCTCAACAAGGCGCTACGCAACAATCCATCTGTCGAGACGGCAGAGGAGATGATCCGGCTTGCATTAAGGGACGGATAGAATCACGTCCCGTGCACTTCACCTGATGCTACCGGCAAATTCTTTTTCAACTGTACCGGATTGTTCTTCGCCCGTACGCGCAGGTTAATTAGTTCAACAAATACCGAGAACGCCATCGCGAAGTAGATGTAACCTCTCGGTATGTGGAACTCGAGTCCCTCTGCAACCAATGCCAGGCCGACCATCAAGAGGAACGATAGTGCCAACACTTTGATTGTTGGGTGATGTTCGATGAATCGGGATATCGCACCCGCGCTCACCATCATCACTATCACTGCAATGGTAACTGCCGTTATCATGACTCCGATCTGGTCAACCATTCCGACAGCCGTGATTACGGAATCAAGCGAGAAGACCAGGTCCAGCAGTAGAATCTGGAAGATTACTGACCCAAACGTAACAACTTTCCCGGTTGCGTTGCCCTCGTGGTCTTCGCCCTCGAGCTTCGCATGTATCTCGTGCGTCGCCTTGAACAACAGAAAGAGTCCACCCAGGACCAGGATGAGATCTCGTCCAGAAATGTCATAATGGAATGCGGTGAAGAGCGTCGCCGTAAGTCCCATGATCCATTTCAGGGACAAGAGTAACGCAATCCGCCCAAACAAAGCCATCGCCAGGCCAATGGTTCGCGCCCTTGCTTGTTGCGAAGCCGGCAGCTTGCCCGACAAGATCGAGATGAACACGATGTTGTCAATCCCAAGAACGATTTCCAGCGCAAGAAGCGTAGATAGCGCGATCCACGCTTCCGGATCAGTAATCCACTCGAACAAAATTCCCTCGAGGTTTAGTTGGTTTTACGAAATTTGGCTACGGTACGAGCGGCATGTCGACCAGTTTGGCAATCCACAATCCCGAATTAAGATCTGACGTGTAGATGTTGCCTTTGAACACCTGTGCTCCCCACGTCATCGGCCAGTTCGGAACGGTCGTTTGAGAATCCGTAGTCTTCAGCACGGAAATCTCTCTGCCCTGTCGGTATAGATCCCCTCTCAACTCACCGGCGATATCGAGCACTCGGAGTCCGCCCTGATAGTATCCGACGTACAGTTTATCATCTTCTGCCCAAACATTGTGGGCACCGGCTTCAGGCACCTCGTACCGCGCTACTTCGACTGGATTGTCTATGTCTTGCACATCAAGTACATGGATATAGCCTTTTGCTTCGATTGGCAGTTCTGGATCCCATCCTGGTGGGAATATTTCATCACCAACGAAAACATATTTACCATATCTCCAGGCGACGTGCGTGTTACCCGCCGGGTAATTGTAACTGCTTACAAATGTGGGCTCGGTTGGCGTCCCACCGTGTGATCCGTTCCCGGCATCCAGAATTACCAACCCGTCATCCCAGTACGACAGGTAGGCGTAACCGTCCTGGACAATTACATCGTGGAGGGACTTGTTTTCCTTATCCAATCCCCAACGGCCAACTTCTTTCACATCGGCAGGATCAGAAATGTCGAGAATGTGGATGTCGCTTGTTCCGTTGTGCACGGCATAAACTATATCCTCGTCTCCCATAATCCAGACGTTGTGCACACCCCCGGTAACGGTCTCCTTGTATTCTGAAATAACTTCCGGGTGCGCTGGATCGGAGAGGTCGAGCATTACGATGCCGTTCTTCCTGCTGGAGGCACCTTCTCTCGTTATGATGCCGATCCTGCTATTAGGATGGATCTTTACATCGTTTATTCTGCGTGCGTCGAATTGCAGTGAGTCGGTGAGGATGGGCAATGTGGGGTCTGTGATGTCCCACACTTTCATCCAGTCATGCAGGAAGGTGCCTATGTATGCATAGTCCCGTCCATCGATTCCCTCAAACACCCACGTATCACCCGAGTGATGCGTCGCAATGGCTCCTCTGCCAACCTTTACAAGTTGCTGCGTGTGTGTTCGCTGTTCGACGGTAATCGATATCGAAGAGGTTAGGGCAGGACCAATCAATGCCGTCACCAGATAATCCCCCGGGGCTTCCGCAACAAACACACCGTCGTCCGATTCTTCTTCGATGCTGGCACCATTCCCATCGACCGACCAGGAAGCGGGAAGCGTAACTGATCGCTCGTCTGCAATCCCCAATACTTGCATGCGTACGACATCCCCTGTCCGAACGGTTGAGGCAGCACCGTACGTGTCAATCATATAATCTGCATACGGATTCTCTACGATATCCACGTTGAGGGTGGACGCAATCGCTCCGGATGTTGCGGTTATAGTCGCGGCGCCAACGCCGACGCCCACCAGACGCCCGGCCACGACGCGTGCAACATCGGGATCGGATGAGGCAAATCTCGCACTTGCATTAGGTATCATCAGTCCATCCTTGTCTGTCGCGTGCAAGTAGATCGGAACCCAGGTACCAACCGCGACTTTGTCTGAAGCAGCGTGGACAGTGATACTCGAGGGGGGTTGTTCGGAGACGGTGACCGCGATAGCTCCGGATTCAATTTCCAACCCAGATGTAACAACGGGCACAGCATAAATAAGAGTTTTCCCGGTGCCAACACCACGCACTGTTCCGTCGTCGTCAACGATGGCGACGTTGGTATTTGCCGACACCCATCGAATGGCAACGCCAACGCGATTTCCTGCGTCATCGACTACGCTTGCGGTGACCTGTTCTCCTTGATTAACTGTTAGGGACAGGTCTGCGGGACTAACAGTTACTGTTTGACTCTGCGCGGGTAAAGATATAAGAATTGCTGCTGCAAGAATCGCTATTATTTTTCGCACGGGAAACCTCATGATGATGCTTGCAACAAACTACGGGGTTCAATGTCCGAAAATCAACAAAGAGACTTGCGATAACCTCCAATTTTGAACCCATGGATGAAAACAGATTCCTGTATGGATTTAACGAGATCGTTCGTGTTGACACATCAGATCCTGATTACCAGGAAATTGACGGCCAGTTTGGTGTTATCGTGGGGAGATCTGAGTCGCCGGAGGATTCCGGATATGCGGTATTCATTTACCGCGACGAGATCGTTTGGGACGTATCGGAGCAGTGTCTTCTGCCAACCGGGAGATTTGAAGAGCCTGAAAAACCGACGCACTTTATCCGAGTATCGGTGGACCAACAGGGGAGAGGCGATGTAGTCGGCTTTGGTAGTCTTGAAGATGAATAGCCAGCCCCGCTGGCAGTGCACCCGCGGGATGGCATTCACAACGAATCGGTTATTGCTCCCGATTCAGTTTCCGAGATGGGTCTTCGGTTGGCCAGGACGTCGAAAGTCGTTCCAACTGGTTGCGGGCGAAGTCGCGCCCACCTATTCCGAAGGCAATTGCCGCCGCGATCGCGACTGATCCCAGGGTTAATCCAAAGGCCAGGTTGATAATGGAGTTGGCGATTCCCATTTGTCTGAGGCCCATTGCAGCAACGAGGCCAATGATAGCGACGCGCGCTATCGATGCGACCACGTTGGCGTTGCTGATGTGGCTCTGCTTGATAGTTCGGTAAGCGAAATTTGCGACGAACATGCCGAGCACCACGATCACCAGTCCCAACGCGAGTTGTCCCGCAAAGACAGCAAATCCGGAGATTAGCTCGGACAGCGTCTCGAACCCGAGAACCGCGCTCGCTTCCATAGAAGCAAACAGCATGGTGCCGAACAAAACGAGCTTCCCGACGAGGCGCGAAGCAAACTGGTTCGAGACGTTGTGCGTGTTGGTGAGGCCGATGGAAGTAAGCACTCTGTCCAAACCAAAACCGCTGAGCAGGTTGGCAACCAGGCCTGCGAGCAATTGGCCAACCACATACGCGATGACCATTATGATACACGCCGCGAACATGTTCGGGAGCGACGCCATGACCAGGTCTAGCATGGAGCTAGCGGGTCCCGTTACTGCGTCAATTTCAAGAGCGTTGAGCCCTGCGACGATTACCGGTAGGAGGACCAGCGCATACACCACCATTCCGCTTACGTCGGACAGCTGCTGCGTCCCCATGAATGAGGAGATGCCAACTCGGTCGGACAGTCGATTAATTCCGCTAGCTGCCAGCAGGTTGGATACGATATTGCGGATGAGCTTTGCGACAAAGAATCCGATTAAGATGATGAGCGCCGCAGCGAGAAGGTTGGGGAGGAAGCCAAGAATTTCATCGACCAGCCCTTCGACTGGCAAGAGGATTCCTCGCATATCCAGGGCGCCGAGGATTCCCGGGAGAAATAGAAGGAAGATGAGATAGTAGAGCGCTGTGGACACGGATGTTGCGAGTGAGCTTTTCGATGCCTCGATGTCATCTTGCATCCATCGCGAGTTCAGGTTCGCCGACTCCAGTCCTTTATGCGAGAGGATTCGCACAACTGTTGCGACAATGTATGCGAGGGCCGTGAGAATTAGCGCCGCAATTATTTTGGGGATGTAGGCGAATATCGTGTCCAGGAATCCGTTGAGGGGCTCCGTGACGATGGTGAGGTTCAGGACCTGCAGGGCAGAGATTACGGCCAGCAGTATAATTATGTAGTATGCGCCTCGCGAAAAGAGGCGCCCTACCGTGGTGGGTCGTTCGCCAGGTAGGATCCTCGAAAGCCTTTCGTCGAGGGTTGTTTTTGACAAGGCTTTTCCAATGATTGATCCAATGATTTTGGCGAGTATAAAACCAATAATCAGGATGGCGACTGCTGCCAAAATATTTAGCAGAACAGGGCCCAGATCTTGAAAGGTTTGATTCAGGAAGTCGGTCATCGTGGGGGTGTGGATGTTGGGTAGGGTTGTTAACCCTGTACGAAGACTATGCCGAGAGGCCAGCGGGCGTACTTCCACGCCGGATTGATCTCACAATTTCCGGCCCATGCTGTTGATATTGCGCGACTTAGCTTCTTTTGACGACTTTTTCGCTGTTAGGGGGCTTTGGTTGGTGGGCGCATAGGAATGGCGCAAACCCCAACAATGGGGTACCATTTTCGTACAGTGTGCGCAGGGTAATGGGCCGGTTGGCAGAGGCGGTTAGGCCGCTTTTTCGTCTCTGTTGTCGGTTTCGCTGGCCTGTTCCTGTTGCCAGTAAGGCGCGGGTGCTTCACCGTGGAGATCGGACAATCGTCGGCACAATTGCATTATTTCGGCCTGAATTTCGACGTGTCGAGGCCAGCTGTCGCGTGTACGCTTAAGTGAGTAGGACTCTTCGAGCAGGGACTCGATTCTGTCGCTTAGGGCACGCTTCAGCTCCACAAGATTTTTCATGGGAGCAGTTTGGGAAAAGTGGTAAGTACTGGGAGAGGGATCGGCCGGGTTGGGGAGGTGCTTAAACGCTGGCAAGAGCCCGGATGGAGGTGACGGGCGGATTCGAACCGCCGTACAAGGTTTTGCAGACCTTTGCCTAACCCCTCGGCCACGTCACCATTCTCCGCTACTGTTCCCGAACGGCAGAACAGCAATTGGACCCATGCACGCCAGGCAGGACTCGAACCTGCGACCTACGGATTAGAAGTCCGTTGCTCTAATCCAGCTGAGCTACTGGCGCAAAGTACGTCGTCATCGATCCAGGTGTGGTCGGGGTGGCAGGATTCGAACCTGCGACCCTCTGCTCCCAAAGCAGATGCGCTAACCGGGCTGCGCTACACCCCGAGTGAACTAGGCTTTCGCCGCCTTCAGTTCTTCTTTTACCTGATCCGCATCAACCATTCGCTGCTGAAAACTGTATTGACCGTTCGGCTTCTTTGTGGCAAGGATAATCTTGGCCATCTTTTTCGCGTTCGCATTACCGCGATCGGTCCGCTGGTTTTTACTGACTTTTTTCGCCATTTCCTTTCTTCGAACGGTTTATTTGATTTCCCTGTGCAGAGTGTACTTCCGGAGTTTCGGATTGTATTTCTTGAGCTCCAGTCTATCGGGAGAATTACGTCTATTTTTCTTTGTCGAATATCGTGACGTGCCGGGTGCTTCAGTACACTCCAGTATCACTTGTATCCGTACGTCTTTTCCTTTTGCCATTTTCCCTTACTATATCCTTACGCCTTTGGATCGGGCCTCATCCAGGACCGCCTTGATACCTTTTTTGTTGATGGTCCGGATTGTCTGAGCCGACACGCGTAATGTTACCCAGCGGTCTTCTTCTGGAATGTAGAAGCGCTTCTTTTGAAGGTTTACTTCAAATCGCCGCTTAACTTTATTGTGGGCGTGGGACACATGGTTGCCAGTAGCCGGCCCTTGTCCTGTTAGTTGGTCTTTTCTCGCCATGTTGTTTCGTCGGACCCAGTTCGAGGATCAATTTTTCGATAGCCTGCGAATATACGGCCGCTTCCGGCAATATTTCTAGTCGAACGCCAGTAAACCCGTGCAGGTCGGGAATGTTCTTGAAATTTATACGCCTTCCGCCAACCGCTACCGTCCAGCCTAGTTTGGTCTATCCCCTCCAGGCTCGAGGAAATCGAACAGCGTATCAGCCCGTAATCCAAGGCGCAGTGTTTCCAGCGGGATAACCTCTTCCGGCAGAATATTGCCCAGGTTGACATTCGGACCGAACTTCTTCAGAAACCAGACCTGCTGGGCTTTTCGTGGTGCCTCAAAAATGACACTCTCTTTGCCAATCAGGTCCACAATTTCATCCACGAGTCCAGAACGGACTTCCCCATTCGGGCGAAACAACCCCACGGTGCCACTTTCCCTGGCTTCACAAATAACCTTCGAGCTTCCGGCGTCCAGCTCATGCATTATTTGATCGACCCACTGATAAGGAGGCATAATCGTATCAACATCTTTCGAGCCGACCTCGCTGAAAACATGAAAGTCGCGCGCGAAATCTGAGATGAGCCCCAGCTTCACCTCCCGTGGGATATCGATTGATCCATCAGATATTTCGACATGCCCTATTCCGAACTCGTGCAATATGCTCTTGTAAGTGTCGAGCTGATTGCGGACATAGAATGCCTCGAAGAGCGTCCCGCCAAAAAAGACTGGCAATCCGGCAGTACTATATGCTTCTAGTTTCAGTCCGAGCTGCGGAGTAATTACGGCCGTTCCCCAACCAAGTTTTACGACATCGATGTACTCGCTGCAAACCGCGAGTTTGTCCGTCGCCTCTCTCGCGGATAGACCTTTGTCTAGCATCATCGTTATCCCCACTTGTCTCGGCTTTGCGGGGCGCTCGGGGATTCCGATGATATCAAATCTCTTGTGTATCAATTCGCTCTTGCCTTGCAGAAATGTATAAGGCACGCAAACTAGCGCTGCAGGATTTTGGATACAACCTGAGAATGGTGTGGGCCCAAACAAGGAAAGCCCGGCCATTGGCCGGGCTTTTGCCCTTAGCGCCTTCGTGCTGAGGCGCTGTCTTTCTAACTAGCGACGGCGCTTGGTAGAGCGACGCTTAGTTGCACGCTTCTTGGTTGCGCGGCGTTTGGTTGCACGCTTCTTGGTTGTGCGGCGCTTCTTGGTTGCACGCTTCTTGGTTGCGCGGCGTTTGGTTGCACGCTTCTTAGTTGCACGCTTCTTAGTTGCACGCTTCTTGGTTGCGCGGCGTTTGGTTGCACGCTTCTTCGTTGCGCGCTTCTTGGTTGCGCGGCGCTTCTTAGTTGCACGCTTCTTCGTTGCGCGCTTCTTGGTTGCGCGGCGCTTCTTAGTTGCACGCTTCTTCGTTGCGCGCTTCTTCGTTGCGCGCTTCTTGGTTGCACGCTTCTTCGTTGTGCGGCGCTTCTTCGTTGCACGCTTCTTGGTTGCACGCTTCTTGGTCGCGCGCTTCTTCGTTGCACGCTTCTTGGTTGCACGCTTCTTGGTCGCGCGTTTCCTGGTTGCTCGCTTCTTAGTAGCACGCTTCTTCGTTGCGCGTTTCCTGGTTGCTCGCTTCTTAGTCGCACGCTTCTTCGTCGCGCGTTTCCTGGTTGCTCGCTTCTTAGTAGCACGCTTTTTTGTTGCGCGCTTCTTAGTCGCTCTCTTCTTCGGTTTTGTAGCCATTGTCTTTAGTTACATGTGAGACAATATAACAGGGGATTAATCCGCCTGACAGACTTTTCGTCAACGGCAAATCGGGAAAAGTCTCTTTGACATTAAGTCAGATTGTTTGTCGGTCAAACAATTGCTGACTTTAGCGCTTCATGTGCCAAGCATCCGCGGCGTTCGGTTGCCCGTGTGTAGTTCCCCCTAACGTTAGGTTGCGCGAATATACACACGTTTTTAACGCACACAAGAAATTTTGCTTACTTACGCAACAAATCGTTGCAATTTCTTCACAAAACATCTTGTTGTTAAAAGAAAATGCTGTCTTGCAACATGCACGTACAACGACTAGCGTTCGGATAAAACTGTCGCAGGTACAATTCGCGATGCACGGCGTGCAGGATAAAATGACGCAACAATACAAAGGAGAAGAGCTGCAACAGTTATGAGTGCAACATCTGTCGCATGAATGGCAACCGGATAGGCATCCAACAAAAAGGATTCTTTCTCTGCCATCGACACCAGCTTGAATTGTTGCTGCGCCATGCACAATCCCAGTCCTACGGCAAGTCCCGCCGCGGTTCCGATCACTCCTATCATCGTACCTTCTTTTAGGAATACTTTCTGGATATCCCTATTCGTCATCCCCATGGATTTCAGGATTGCTATGTCTCTCCGTTTTTCAACCACGGCCATCGTTAGTGACCCAACGATTGTGAACGCGGCCACCAGAATGATCAGAAACAAAATTACAGACGCGCCCCTTTTCTCTAAGCGCATAACATCATACAGAGATTGCTGCGCTTCGTACCAGGTCTCAATGCTAACACCTGAGTCAGACAAGAGCGCCCCAAGTTTATCCTTAACAGCCGGCGCCTGCTGGAAATCTGCAAGACGAATCTCAACAGCAGTCGCGTTGTCGCCCAAATCAAAAAGAGCTTTTGCCTCCTCGAATCCGATAAAGATGTAGCTTTCGTCGAAAGACGATTGCAAGTCGTACAATCCTCGCACCTCGAAACTCATCGCTGGCGGTGCACCGAGGATTCTCGTAACAGATTTCTCCAAGCCGTTAGCTGACAACAACGACACCTTACTTGCAGCCAAATTCTCTGAGGCAGGCGTCAGCCCCAGGCGGCCTCCCAGCTCGGAGCTTAACAGAACTCCCGGCTTTCCATCAACTCTATCGATGTTTGCTGCACCAAAAAATATATGCTCCTCTACACCCGTTCCTTTGCGAGATTCATTGTCTATCCCGCGGACTCGCACAATGACATTCACGCGGCCGTCTCCATCATGCAGGAGAAGTGCCTTGCCCTCAACAAAGGCGAACACACCATCAACTCCCTCCAGTTGTTTTGCCTGTTCGATTATTTCGGTTGCGTTGCTTAGGCCGCGCTCTCCTACACTTTCTACCTTAACGTGCGGATGAACCGAAACAAGCATGTCCCTTACAAACGAGTAGAAACCATTCATAACCGATAGGACCACTACAAGCGAAGCAACGCCTAGTCCCACTCCCAGTATGGAAATGCCGGTAATGATAGAGATGAGCGATCGCCCGGAGCCGGCCGACAAATATCTCCTGGATATGAACGTGGTAGGCGAACTCATTCGCCAGCGAACAGCATTTTGTTGGTGTCAGAGAACCAGGCCGGCTCAACCTCGTCGCGTACAAACCGGACCGGAGTCACTACTCCGTTGCCGCTTTCGTTCAGTTTTGCCTCCGACAACGTCACGCCAAGGTCAGGAAAACGTTTGTACTTCGTCCACTCGAATTTCCTCCACTGGTCAGGACTGTTCTGCAATGCGAATTCCCATGACTCGATTAATCCTGTTTCGGAATCTATCCGAATCCGATATTTGTCGTCTGGAGTGTAACCCACGCTGTCGAACGACAGGGTTAGATATTCACGACCGGTCGAGTCCACACCTACGCCCCTCGATACGCCGGGGTCAAAAAGTTTGAGGGGAAGGATTAGCCAGTAGATATCGTTGAGGTGGTGGTGGATCGCCGCTTTGACGAGCTCATTCTGTATGGAGTCAGTGTCTACCTCCATGCCCTTACGGTAGGCCACTCCGGCACCCGAGTTCGTGTTTAGCAAGACAAGATCCACGTCTTCCCTCCCTTCGTACTCAATTCGATATTGACCGCTGCTCCTATCCCAAAGATGGCGTCTCCGGATAGTCGTTTCTCCATCCGAGGTGGACCCAAAATCAAACTGAATTGCTTTTGCTCTAGACCAATTCTCCTCCCCGCCGATCCCATCAATAGCTAATCGGGCAAGTTCATCTGCGCGCGTTGGTTGATCCGCATTGCCGGTTTCTGGTGTTGATTCCATACATCCCGCGAGCAGAATCAGAAACAGGGGAGACAGAAGGGCATTCCGGAAAAAACTTTTACGTCGTACCATACAGGCGATTGTTTTCTGATTCATTGTTGATTGTGTTTCGATTCAACTACAAGGCTTTGCGGATATTGTGCATATCGGCGTGTGCGGCTGTTTGGGGATTGTCGCTGGCTGTCGGTCATGCCGGTGCGCAAGATACGCCACCGGAGGAGACTGATTCGTGGTTAGTAGGCCTCGAGTTGATTCTAACGAATAACGGCTTTGGTCTGGGCGGGTACTACCGCGACTCAGTTTCAGTCAAGTATGCTTTCATTTCCGAGGCCCGGATCGGCGCGGCCAAAGATCCTCGTGAGATCGCTTTTTTTGACAACTTCGGAAGAAAGTCCATCCCAGGGAAAGCCAACTACCTCCTGGAGGTCCCCATTCGAATTGGGTTTCAGCGTCGAATTTTTTCCAACAAAATAGAGGACAACTTCCGTCCGTTTTTTGAACTTGATGCGGGACCAACGTTGGGCTGGAAATACCCGTACTTCGATGACTGCAACGGAAATCAGATTTTTGAGCTGGAGTTTGATTGCAACGGTGATGGGGGCATCGATCCTGATGAGGGCGAGCGTCGCTTCGACTCGTTTGTGGCTCTTCCCAAAGGAGACTTCCAAATCGGTGTCGGCGGCGCAATCGGGGTAGGTGCGCATTTCGGGTACTCACGTCGGGGTGTGCGCGGGTTCAGGATCGCGTACTCGGGAGATTGGTACTTCAAAGGTGTTCAGCTGCTGGAGGCAAATATCAGAGGTCCGCAGCGATACTTCTTTTCGCCCACGATCACTCTCTTCCTCGGGAGTATCTTCTAGCTCATCAGACGTTGAATCTAAACAAAAGGACGTCTCCGTCTTTGACTACGTAGTCTTTGCCCTCGCTCCGCATCGCACCCGCGTCGCGTGCACCAGCTTCCGAACCATAGGTTACGTAATCCTGATACTTAATCGTTTCGGCTCTAATGAATCCTCTTTCGAAGTCCGTGTGGATTACGCCTGCTGCCTGAGGAGCAAGAGTACCCTCTCGAATGGTCCAGGCGCGTGACTCTTTCGGTCCGGCCGTGAAATACGTTACAAGTCCCAATAGTCTGTAGGCTGCCGTGATCAGGCGATCTAGCCCGGACTGATTTACACCAAGGTCCTCCAGGTACTGAGCTCTATCGGATTCATCAAGCTCGTTAAGCTGTGCTTCCGTGTCCGCACAAATTACAACGACCTCTGCCTGCGCTGTTGACGCAATTTGCCGAACGGTTTCCACGTGCTCGTTGCCACCTGCAAGGTCCTCCTCTGCAACGTTGGCGACAAAGAGGACGGGTTTAGATGTGAGCAACGATAACTCTTTGAGCCATTTTTCCTGTTCTTTGGTTTTGCACTCGAACAGGCGGGCGCTCTGGCCATCGCCAAGGTGTTCGAGCAGTTGCTTCGAAAACTGCAACTCCTCCTGCGCCTTCTTGTCGCCGGTCTTCGTCTGTTTCGCAACCTTGTCCACTCTTTTTTCCATGGTTTCGAGGTCGCGCAGTAGCAGTTCTGTTTCTATGGTTTCGATATCCCTTGCGGGGTCTACGCCTTGCGCAACATGAACAATCTGATCATCAGAAAAACAACGTACAACATGCAGGATCGCATCCACCTCCCGAATGTGCGACAGGAATTGATTCCCAAGGCCTTCTCCTTTTGATGCGCCCTTCACAAGACCGGCGATATCGTAAAACTCCACTGTAGTGGGGATTGCCTTTGCGGAACCCGCCAGCGAAGCCAGTGTCTCCAACCTCTCGTCAGGAACGCCGACGACCCCGACGTTGGGTTCGATGGTGCAAAACGGATAATTTGCAGACTCCGCACCCGCACTTGTCAATGCATTAAAGAGCGTCGACTTTCCTACATTGGGAAGACCAACAATACCGCAGCGCACTGCCATTTCTTTGACCTGGTTTCTAATCGTAAAGCGTCCGGCAATATCATTGGCGGCGGCAATTGTTCCAACTCGCAAGCGCGTGTTGACGGTCACTATTGTGGCGGCGCTATTTTTCTGGGCTGTGCCGACGGATTGCTCAGGTCAACCGCAACTCCGCTACAATGCGGTCCAGGCTGGTGTTGGTTTCTTGCCTGGGGTGGGATTTCAGGTCGCATACATCGAACCCGCGGTGCTATACACGAAGGAGGTATCGGTGTACAGCGACGTTGTGCCCAAGCTCCTTGGTGCGGAAGGAAGTGTTCAGGCCGCAGCCGCCTTTGGCGGATCTATTCGGGTGATGGGGATTGTCGAAACGTTGCGGTCGCTCCCACCACAAAACACGCACCTGGACGTCGGGTTGCGCCTGGGTCCCGGGCTGACCTTCGCATTCAACAACACCAGAGTGGCAAAAAACCAGCGCTTCGTCCTGTCAGTTGAGCCATTCGCTCGCTTTTCTACTCGCATCACTTCCAGAAACTTCCTGTACGCTGAGGCGGGGGTGCTTCGTCCGGTCCTGAGGTTGGGAATTTGGATATCAGTCTAGCGCTGTGTCTTTTCGGTCGCAGTACTCAACGGATATAAACTCGCGTTGCGGTAACCTTACCGCGGTGAGCCTGCCCTGCCTCTTCGATCGGTAGTAGACGCAGCCCGTGTCGATGTTAATGAGTCGGGGTTTGTTAATCGGCTTCGGAACAGGGGTATGGCCGCAGACAACTGTTTTCTCCCAGGCAAAATCTCTGGCCACGAGATGCGAGCGCTCCCACAAGAATACCTCTTCGTCGAATTTCTGGATGTTTTCCCTGATGGTAAGCCGCGGTCGCAGGCCAGCATGCACAAAGAAATAGTGTGCGGTCTCATAGTAGATTTTTGTCTCGCGTATCCAGTCGATGTGCTCCTGTGGGATAACGGCTCTTTCGCCCGAGTCCGAATAGCTCATCAGCGTTTCGACCCCGCCGTTCATGGCCCACACATTGTATTCCGAGTAATCGATGTAACCGAGTAACAGCTCTTCGTGGTTTCCGCGGAGAAAGGTGCATTTGATGTTTCCCGATAGTTCAATTAGAAAATCTATTACCCCTTTCGAGTCTGGTCCGCGGTCGATGTAGTCTCCAACAAAAACGAGGTGGTCTTTGTTGGTCAACTTGAGTTCCGCGAGGAGCTTCTTAAGCGTCCTAACGCAGCCGTGAATATCTCCGATTGCTACCAGGCTCATGGTTGTTCGTCTTGCGTTTCCTCGCCACTGGCTTCAATCAGCCCTCGCCCTGTTTTATTTACGCGGCCTTCTTGTCGCAGTGCCAGGAGGCCGGCATCCAGAATGCCGTTTATAAACTGGCCGCTTTTCGCGGTGCTGTATTTTTTTGCAATTTCGATGGCTTCGTTAATCGACACCTTCGGGGGAATGTCTTCGAACGCGAGGATCTCGCAGATCGCCATCCTCAGTAGAAGCCGGTCCAGCAGGGCTATTCTGGAGAATTCCCAGTTCTTCGCGTGATGCGAAATAATCTCATCGGCATCTTTTGCTGACTGGATAGTCCTGGCGTACAAGTCCCGCGCAAATTGCAGCTCCGCCTCTCGGCTTCCCGGCGATTCCAGCAGCAACATACGTTCGACCTCCTCCTGACTACCGCCGCCGAGTTCAAGTGCGTACAGTGCCTGCATCACTCGCGTTCTTGCATCTCGCCTGCTGCTAATCGCTTTCACTACGTCAAAGTCATCGAATTGGAAATGGGCACTGAGGCATTCCTGCCGGGCGTTGAAAGTACTACTTCAATCCGACGCTTCCTATCGTTTGCACACTTTTGACATTCAACAAGGTTATGACAGGCGGGCGGTTGTGTTAGGTGGGCAATCCCGCCTCGCAAATGAATCTCACATCCGCGCGAGTGCTCCTGCTGACTTGCGTTTGGAGTCTCGGTTTTGTCATTCACGAATTGGCGCCGGGCCTCCATCTCACTAGTGCCATCGTTGCGTCGATTCTACTCGTTTGCCTGGGCGCGACTGTTCTGGTCAAAGCCAGCCGTTTGCTGATTCTTGTTCTTTGGCTCGGCGGTACGGTCGCGGCTGGCTACTCATACTTTTCTGTAGGGCAACGGGGCGTTCTCGCGGGCGGTAACGACGAGACTGTGCTCGCCATTGTGGAATCAGTGTCGCCAGCCGGCGACGGCCGCAGCCGCGCTATGCTCAATGTTGTTTTTTCCCTTCGAGCGGATACTGCGTCCGCAGTTAATCGAACCTTCCGCGCCTCATACCCATCCGATTTATCATTTCTTCCTGGTGATACCGTCGTGGTCGAGGCCAGAGCCATGGCCATGCGTGGAAAACGAAACCCCGCGGATTTTGACTATCGCACGTTTTTGAGGAGGCGTGGTTTGGCGGGACATTTGTTTATCGAGTCTGGCTTTGTGATGGGCAGGCCAAGTGCAACCAATCTGCAGTATCGACTCCGTAGCGAGATCAGATCCCGGTTAGACGCCAATATTTCGCGGGCAAGCGCACCGCTTCTTGCAGCTCTGATTCTCGGCGATCGTTCAGGGCTGGAGGATGCGACTATCGCTGATTTCAGGCAAACGGGACTTGTACACTTGCTTGCTGTTTCTGGCTTGCACGTCTTGCTGGTGGGTTTTCTCCTGTTCAGATTGCTCGGGCCTCTTCTGGCGATACCCGGCATCCCATGGATGGCTACGCAGGTTTGCAGGTGCGCACTAACTGCAGTTGTGTTGCTTTCCTATTTGTCGATCGTGCAGTACGCACCCTCTGTGCTACGCGCAGTCGTAATGGCGCTGGTGTTTCTCGTCTACCAGATGATCCAACGATCGAATAACTCGCTAAACACCGTTGGAATCGCCATGCTCTTTGTGCTCGTGCTGGCCCCGCACGATTTGTTCAGTCCAGGCTTTCAACTCTCGTTTGGAGCTGTAGGAGCACTGATTCTGCTGGGACCAATGTCGAGATCTGTCGCCTTGAAACTGGTAGACAGATTCGGATCCAATGTGTGGACGAAAACCTTTGTGCCGCCAGCTCTAACATCTATCGTTGCGCTTGTTGGCACATCGCCAGCTCTGCTTTACCATTTCGGATCTGTCGCTTTTGGTGGAATCGTCCTGAACGTTTTAGCCATTCCCCTCACCGCTGCATCTCTGCTGTCGGGAATCGTCGCGCTGGTATGTTCGTTCTCGTTTCCTGCTATTGCTGATTCTTTCTGGATTACAACGGATGTAACACTGACTGTCCTGCGTGGAATCGCTTCAGCTGCTGTCAAGCCTGCGAGCTTGCTCGTTGCTTCCGGCTACATATCCAACCTGCTAGTGATTATGGCGCTTGTCACACTCATATGTTCGGGCACGTCGCTTTTTTCAAACATCAGGTGGAAGCTGATTTCAATCAGCTTTTCTCTGATGCTTTTTGTTCTCACGCCTGGAATCTTCAAGTCTCCGGTCCTCAGCGTGATTTTTTTCGACGTTGAACACGGCGATGCGATTCTCTTGAGCGATCCCGGTGGATCCAGGGTCCTAATAGATACCGGAGATCGGCGTGGCGAACGGTCCTACGCAGACAGAAGCATCATTCCGTTTCTCAAGAGAATGAACATCAACAATATTGATCTCGTCGTCCTCTCACACGCCCATGCTGATCATATTGGGGGCCTGCAGGATCTTGTCCCTGCAGTCAACGTCCGTTACGTGCTTTCAAACGGGTCACACCAGGATGGAGAGGTATACTCCGAAACAATCGCGACCCTTGAAGAGCACGACGTGGCGCTCTCGGCGGTTACTGCTGGCCAAACATTTCAAGTAGGGGCCATGCAGATTTTTGTCCTCGGCCCGGCGGTTCTCTCGCTTAATCAGAATAACTCGTCGATAATTCTGCGCGTCCAATACAAAGATGTTTGCCTTCTATTTACCGGCGATGCTGAAAAAGAGCAGGAAGAACATCTTGTGTCTCTTTTTGAACCCTGGTTGCAGTGCAATGTCGTGAAGGTCGCACACCACGGCAGCAGCACCAGCAGTACGGAGGCTTTCGTCGCATCATCCGGCCCAGAGATTGCGGTCGTTAGTGTGGGCTCTCGCAATCAACACGGTCTTCCCGACGAGGAAGTTATTGACCGCTGGGAAAAGTCAGGTGCATGGGTCTACGAAACACGATCTGACGGAGCGATCTTGATAGAAACCAATGGAACGACCGCCGAGGTTAAAAAATGGAACCGCTAACCTAGTTGTCGACTAGAACCGGTATTGGCGAGTCGTGCAAAAGAGCATTCGTGGTCGACCCAAACGCAATCCGACTGATTGCCGAAACAGAATGCGCCCCTGCAACAAGCACATCAGCAGAAATATCTTCGGCATACCTGATGATTTCTTTTGCCGGATTAGATCCTGTTATGCATACGGTCTCACAATCAAACCCGTGTGCCTTCAAGTATGAGGATAGCAGATTTAACATCAACTCTGCTTCATCTTTCTTTTTCCCGGCAACTGTCACGGCAGTTAGTTTCACATTTCCGAACGGTGCCAGGTGGACAAACCGTCTGACAGCTCGGGCAGATGCGTTGCTCCCATCATACGCGATGAGTGCAGACTTCACATCTCGGTGTTCCTTTCCCACAACCAGCGTTGGTCCGATGGTATTCTTTACCACTCGAGCCAGCGTGTGCGTGTCCTTTTTAGGATGCGCGTAGAAAAAATGAGGATCATCGCCAATAATGAGTAGATCGTAGTACTTCATGTCCTCTACAATCCTCTCGAACGGTACTCCCTCTTCCACAACTTCGGATACGTTTACGCCGGAGCCCGCCATGTCCTGCTCAAACTCTTCGATAAGCAGCCGCGCTTTTTGCCTGGTCTCTTCTGTGAGTTTTTCTGCAAGCTTTTTTGCATAATAGAAACTCCCAATTCCGCCACCTCTGGAACTCGATTCGATCGACTCAAGATCAACAACAGCTAATCCGGTAACTTCCGCTTCGTAAAGCTGTGCGATATCAATGGCATATTGGGTAGCGGCAAGGGTATCCGAATCTGGGTCCAGGGCTACAAGAATTCTCTTTATCATTAATTCTGAGTTTGCACAAACTTACTTACTCACATCTCTTATATAAGATAATCTTCTGTTTATATAAATAGTGTAGTAGTTGTAGGAGTGTTAATAGTGTGGATAAGAATTGTTTAACACCACACGTAATTTACCAACAGTAGTTTTCAACAGTAACTTGGTATATGGGAAGAGGTGTTTTCGCGGTTATCCTCAAGGTTTTTGTGTTGACAGATGTTGCCTGGCGCTGCGTGAGGGGATGGGATGAGTCTGGTTATCAACAGACGCAGGAAAGAGGGTAAGTGTGTCGACCCTGGGGATAGAGGAGAGGAAATACACAGCCGCGCGGGGCCTGTAGATGTTATTAACTATGGAATTACCACAGATCGGTACTTATCAACATCAGAATAACACACCATGGTAGAACTGATTCCGGTTCACGAGGCCTGGAGCATTATCCAGTCTTGTTCTCCATTGCAGGACAACACCAAAAGGGTAAGTACGGATGCGGCCCTTGGGCTGACGACAGCTGAGGAAATAAAGGCAAGGTACGATCAGCCACCGTTCGCCAATTCCGCCATGGATGGGTTCGCCGTACGAGCGAAGGTTGTGCATGTGGGTGGCAGGTTGAATGTTGTTGGAGAAGTTGCGGCCGGCGCAAAGGATACTGGCGTCGATGTTGGTGATGACGAGTGTGTTAGGATTATGACGGGCGGCCCCCTTCCGAACTGGGCCAATGCTGTGATTCCTAAGGAATGGGTTGACGAACAGGGTGGGATAATAACGGTGCAGCGAGAGGTGATGGAGAATCAGCATTGTCGCCCGCGGGGAGACGATCTAGGCTCTGGTACACAGGTCATTGCGGCGGGTACGAGGCTGGGGCCGCATGAGCTTGGTTTGGTAGCCTATGCGGGGCACGGGTCGGTCTTGGTGTACCAAAAGCCGAGCATAGGCATTATCACGACAGGGAATGAGCTGAAAGCCGCCGGTGGTGAGCTTACCCCAGGGG
The DNA here is from genome assembly GCA_965224105.1 of Rhodothermales bacterium. Classification (GTDB taxonomy): domain Bacteria; phylum Bacteroidota; class Rhodothermia; order Rhodothermales; family JABDKH01; genus CBDCYH01. The sequence continues at coordinate 1,195,831 of CBDCYH010000002.1, forward strand.
AAATTTTCGATTCGAACGGGCCGACATTGGCAGGCCTATGCAAGCAGGCGGGGGCATCCGTGGTCTCGCAGGTTCGAGCTCGTGATTCGCGCGCCAGCCTGGAGGGGTGTCTGAGGCAGTCGCAATCTGCGGACATTCTAATTTTCTCGGGTGGTGTATCGGTGGGCAAGTACGATTTTGTGAAAGAAGTCCTGGAAGGAAACGGTTTCGAGATTCTTTTTTGGAGGGTTCGGCAGCGACCGGGGAAACCGCTACTCTTTGGGAGGTCGAAAAAGCAGGTGGTGTTCGGGCTGCCGGGGAATCCCGTCTCGTCTGCGCTTTGCTTTGATCAGTACGTCCGCTATTCGATTGCGCTTCGGTTGGGTCGGGATGATGCGAAGAGACCCGAGGTGCCAGCAGTTCTGCGGGGCGATGTTCAAACCCATGAATCGCTGCACTACTTTTTGCGAGGTGTGCAGGAGGTTGACGGATCAGGGGTGTCCAGTGTCCGTATCATTGGCAAGCAGGGGTCGCACATTTTTTCTTCCCTGCGTGATGCCAACTGCATTGTTCACGTTCCGGAGGGTGTTTCGGAAGTGAAAGACGGCACGATAGTGGCGACAGAGTGTTTCTAACCTTAGTGGTGACAGAAAATGACTTCAAATTTTAAAAAATCGGCATTTATCAGTGTTTTTGCGGCTTTATTTTTAGTCGCGTTCACATTCGGGCCAAAACTGCCAGATCCGCTCCCGATTGGTGCAAAAGCGCCCATGACGGATGTAGGACTAATGGATGTGTCCGGTACGGAGGTCACATTGGCAGAAACAGCAGGTGAAACAGGGCTGTTGGTCGTTTTTTCCTGTAATAGCTGCCCATGGGTAAAAAAATGGGAAGACCGCTATCTCACGATATCCAGGCTCGCGCGCGATTCCGGGGTAGGAATGATCGCCCTGAACAGCAACGAGAAGGACAGGGAGGACACCGAGTCACTGGAGGCCATGAAGGTCCGTGCAGAAGAGCAGGGTTACGATTTCCGATATGTGGTTGACAAGGACCACAAATTGGCCGATGCGTACGGCGCAAGCAGGACACCGGATGTATTTCTCTTCGATTCGTCTATGCAATTGGTTTATCGAGGCGCGATCGACGATAACGCCCGCTCAGCAGCGGATGTGGAAGAAGCGTACCTCACAAATGCCATTCAAAGTCTTGCGGCTGGAAGCCAGATTGAGCCAGAGGTTACGAAGTCTATCGGGTGCACGATTAAAAGGCTTCGTTAAGGGGCGATAGACTTAAGAATTTGTGGCCGGGGCCGATAATTCTTGTGACACCTCCAAGTAATCGGAATTCACAATGGAATTTTCACCCGTTACCCGAACGATCGCCCTGTTGCTTGATGATGCGTTGAATATTGAGGAACGCAAACAAGCGTTTCGCATGTTGGCGAACAATGACGAGGCAAGAGAGTTATTTGCCATGTGTGTAAAGGCACTTGATGGAAATCGAAGCTCGCGAAAAACGCAATTCGCCCAGGATAGGGACCCGTCAAGAAACAATGGCGCACAGTGGTCAAACGATCTGGCTGCGTAACTCCGGCCGCAACTGAGTAAAACCCCCGATGTACGTTTTCTGGTGCGCGTCCAACTCCAAGCTTCACAAGCTTGAAAAGGGCAAAACCATTGAAGGCTCTTTTAGAGTTTATCGTTCGTTATCCGAAGTAAAGCCGAAGGCGGGCCAAAAGGTCATGGTGCTGTACCGGTCGAAGGCTCAGACCTCCTCGTGGCAGGACAGGATCGAGAAGATTCGCCCGAAGGATGTACTCAACATCCGACCCTTTCGCCCAACAAAGCTTGTGAAAGCAGGTGGCGGATACGTCTACCGTATTAAAAAAGGAAAGCCGCAAATACTTTTGATCAAGCGACGCGGGGTGTGGGACCTGCCCAAAGGGAAGTGCGACAAAGGAGAAACGATCGAGGAGTGTGCCAAACGCGAAGTGTGCGAAGAGGTCGGCATCAATAAAGTTCGAATCGTTGAACCCCTTGGCGCAACGTTTCACACGTACACACACCGTGGAGCTTTTGTGGTAAAAGAGACGCGCTGGTTTTTAATGAGCACAAAGGCTACAGAGTTCAAACCTCAGGCAAGTGAGCAGATCGAGAAGGTGAAGTTTGTCTCGTTGCCGAAGGTCAAATCGAAGGTTGTTTTCGTCAACCTGATCAACCATGCCTCGGAGTGGGAGTCCACCATAGAAGAAGCCCTGGCGGAGCCGCTCGTTCACGTGTAGTCACTGGCGGAAGAGTGAGGCCTTGAGATGGGGTGACAAGGTCTGCACCGTCTGAGTTGTCATGAACATCTTGTAGTTCATTAGCGATCCGCGCACCTCTATCTGCCTGCGAGACGAGACCATCCGTGGGTCATTCGAGAACGCAACACTTTCCCATACCAGAGTTAGCGATTCGGGACTAACTTGCAGTGCACCCAGCAGCACCTCTGTGCGCCCGTTGGACTGGGCATTCGTGTAGGTAAGGTCTGATCCATCCAACCGGATAAATCCGTATTCAAAGTGGAGGGGAGAGGGAGCGAGTGATTCGCTCAATCGCCAGGTCCTTGTGTTAACCCGGAGGAGGATCTCAGAATCGTGTTCTATGAATTCGGTCGTTTCCAGATAGGTTGTCGGTGCGATGGTTGGGTATGTTGCTGCACCTCGCCCATGCCAACAACCGACCAGCCGGGAAACCATTTTGTCAATTTGGGTGTCCATTGCGCATTGTGAGTTTTGATTCTGATGTACCCCGGGTGAAGAATAGTATCAAAAATTTTGCAGTAGTCGGAATCTTATCCGCGCAGGTTGCGGGGTGTGTAGTGGTGTACTCTGCCGGGATGCCGTTTGTCTACGATAGCGCAAAATTCACCGCGGGCGAGTCTTTGCTGGATCAGGTCTATCAGGGCGGCGAGCATTTTGTTGACAGCATCAAGCACACGCTTGATTTCTACGCTCCGGATGGAGAGGGCTGGCCCGTGATGGTGTTTGCACATGGGGGCGGCTGGAGTTCGGGAGACCGAAAACTTACAGTTGGAGGAAAAGAAGTCTATAGAAACATTGGGCGGTACTTCGCGCAGAAAGGCATTGGGACAGCGGTGATTTCCTATCGCTTGTTGCCGGGTGTCCATTGGTCGACACAGCTCCATGATGTCGCTGCCGCCATCGACTGGGTTTACACCAACGCACCAGTCCACGGTGGTGATACTACACGATTCTTTCTCGCTGGACACAGCTCCGGCGCACAAATGATGGCAAGGCTGGTTACTGATCCGAGCTATCTCAATGCCCGGGGAGTTTCTCGAGGATCAGTAAACGGCGTTGTTTCTGTAAGCGGAGGAGGTTTCGATCTGCAGGACTCGCTCACCTATGCAATGGGTGCTGACTTCGCATACCTGGAAGAGAGATTTGATCCCGTCGATGATACCGGTTCGTGGGTGGTTGACGCATCGGTCGTTCAGCATGTTGACAGGTACTCGCCACCGATGATCTTTTTTGTCGGGTCGAAGGAGCACCCATCGTTCCGCCGACAGGCCCAGCTCATGATCGATGCGCTGGTTGAGCACAGCGTGCCAGCAGAGCTTCACGAGGTAGCCGGCGCGACACACCCTATGATGGTTTTGAGAATGAGCAAAGATGGAAACACCCTAACCGAACAAGCACTGCGGTTTATTCTCGCCGAATGATCTATCCTAATGACACAGTTGCCGCAATAAACTCGCATAACTGTAAGGAAACGTTGTAACCTAGGATTCACCCAACAAACAGACGTGATAATCATGAAAAGAAACTTACCCACCGTTCTTGTCGCCCTGCTCACCTTCGTCCTGATACAACCAGCTGGTGCTCAGATATCGGTAGGGGGCGATGACTTCCTGGCGCTTATCGGTTCATCACAGGCCCTTGCTGACACCTTTAACACCGATACCGGCATCACTGTGGATGTGGGTTCTGCAGGCGAGAATCAGACATGGGATTTCAGCGCGCTTAATCCTGCTGGACCTAGTAGCGGAACCCGAGCGTATCTTGACCCGGCAGATACCCCTTTTGCTGCAGACTTTCCCTCGGCGAATCTGGTGCTGGCATTTTTTGCAATAGTAGATACGGTAGAAACCGAATTCTACGAATACAATTTTGTTGACGCGTCCGGGCTCACTGAACTCGGCGGCGGTCTCGTTGTGAGCGACACATCCTATTTCGAGGAGGTTGATGTACAAAGGACTGTCGATCTGCCGGTGTCGTACAATTCTACCTGGGTTGACAGATCAGTCGACACAACCAGTTTTGGACAATCGGTGGTTATTACAAGAGACTCAGTAGCCAATACTATCGATGCGTGGGGATCACTTTCGATTCCTGTCGGGACGTTTGATGTTTTGCGCATCCGCTCAAACGATGTAAGCATATCGGATTCCTACTTCAACGATATCCTTATACAGTCTGATACATCAAGGTCAATCGAGTACCAGTGGTTATCGAAAGACAACTTTGTGTTGTTGTCGGTTCGGAGCCCTGAAGGAGTTACCGACCCGGATTTCTCCACGGCGCAGGGTATCTCCGTGGTTACCACTATCGGAACAACGTCCATTGATTCACCCGGCCTGGAAACCGCATCGCTGATGACCGTATTCCCGAATCCTTCGAACGCAGTGGTGATGATCGATCTTGAACCTACGTCTCGCTCCAGCGCGACGGTGGAAGTGTACAACGTCCTTGGCCAGTCCGTCCGAACAGTCGCGTCTTTTGCAGAAGGGCAAGAACGCAGCGTGGTCGTATGGGACGGTAACGACTCTAGCGGAAAACGCGTTGCAGCGGGTTCGTACTTCATCCGAGTGGTGAGTGCGGGTACAGCCGATAGCAAGCGTGTTGTAATGGTGGACTAACACGGTGTACCGAGGGTAGGACGCGGGCTTGCGTCGTCTTGCGCAGGCCTGCGAGGTGAAACACGTTTCGACTAGTCGGCGTTGGGCTGTTCAAACGGAAGGATTCTATATGCAGCCCGTCCTGTGTAATTACTATCTCACCTACCGCTGCAACGCGAAGTGCGGCTTCTGCGACATCTGGGAGAAACCCTCGCCGATGGTCTCAAAAGAAGACGTCGAACAAAATCTTCGGGACCTGCGCGGGATGGGAGTACGGATTGTAGATTTCACGGGAGGCGAGCCGCTGCTCCACAGCGACCTTGCGAGTTTTCTGCGGACTGCAAAAGATCTTGGGTTTCTCACGACCGTCACCACAAACGGTTTGTTGTATCCCAAGCGCGCGCACGAGTTAGCAGGACTCGTCGACCTGTTGCACTTCTCCATCGATTCTGCTGATGCGGAAACGCACGATACCTCGAGGGGGGTCAAGTGCTTCGACCACTTGATGGAATCGATAGAGGTGGCCCTTGGACTCGGCGAGAACCCGGACCTGATATTTACAGTAACCAACGAAACAGTTGGAGAACTGGACAGGATATACGAGACGATATCCCTGCCCAATAACCTTGTGCTGATTATCAATCCGCTGTTTGAGTACGGCACGTTAGGGGAGGAGTTGTCGAGGGATGTGATAGACCAGGTACAGGACTTTGCGCGCAAGCCGCTTACGTATCTAAACCCCGCGTTTCTATCGCTGCGCCGGAAAGGTGGCAACAATCCGAAAAATCCTGACTGCCGCGCGGTTTCCACGTGCGTTGTGATTTCCCCGCACAACGAGCTGGTGTTGCCGTGTTATCATTACGGGCTCGACAGGATTCCGATTGCCGGCAATCTGGCCCAACTATGGAAATCCGATATTGTTGAGGAGCACAAAAGGATGCAGGGGCGACATGGGGTCTGTGCCGGATGCACCATCAACTGTTACTTCGAACCAAGTTTTGCAACTAACCCCGCGTCTAGGTATTTCTGGCAGGCCCTTCCCTCCAAGATCGGCTATGGCTGGACGAAGTTTGTGGACCAGAGGCTGTCGAAAAAGAACGGAGCCCGAGAAGCAATCCTGCCATCCAGAGCTCTAAAAAGACAGCTGGACGGAGTGCGGACTAGGGTGGCGCGGCCCTAGGGTGTTCGCGATTTTTTGAACGGCAGGGTGAAGATCGATCCCAGCGTATTGCCCGCCGATTCCTCGTCGAGGCCAAACTGTATCGCCGTCGGGTCGGACATCCGGAACGACCGGCCCAATCGGTCCCAGATGGACAACATCGAACTGTAGTTGGAATCGGTTTCGTTGCGGATTCTCGAGTGATGCACCTTGTGCATGTTTGGAGTGACAATGAATACTCTCAGTATCCTGTCAAGGCTGTTACCAATAGAAATGTTGGAATGGTGGAACTGCACGATGGCAAACATGATGGTTTCGTATACGACGACCTCCCACAAGGTAACCCCCAGAATTGCATACACCGGTATTCTAAAGAGTGAGGAAAGAATAATCTCACCGGTATGAAACCGGTGGGCGGTGGATACATCCATCTTGGTATCCGAATGGTGGACCTTGTGGAAGCGCCAGAAAAACGGAACAACATGGTTCAGTCGGTGCCAAAGGTAGGTCCAAAAATCCAGCATAAGGACTCCCAGTACGACGTGCAGTAATGGCATGGAGTCCGGGATCAACACGTTCAACAACCCGAACTGATTTTCGGCAGTCCAGTTTGTTACTAACGTCCACGTGCTTACGAAGAAAAGAGCAACGACAACCGAATTTAGCAGCCCAACCACCAGGTTGCGAACAAGGTGCACAGCGCGATCCTCACGGCTGACAAACAGAGTGAAGAAAGACGCCAGCGATTCCCAGATTAGCAGGAAAAACAAAACTACAAACGCAGCGCCAACCTGAAACTGTTGCGCCTCAACTAGCGTCGTGAACATCAGGATTTATGATACGAAGTCGATCTGTTTATGGGAGCCGTCGCAGAACGGTTTGTTGGACGAAGCGCCGCAGCGACAGAGGGCACTCTTATTACCGGTCCGCATCGTTTCACGATCAGCGGAGATAACGGTTACCGGACCACTGCACAATAACGGGCCGTTCTCTGCACATGTGATGGTAAGCGGTCCGGTAGGCTCGTCGTCTACCGAAGCTTTAAGTCCCTGATCGCCAAGCTCGCCGTCATCAGAAAAGACCGCTGTGTGACTTCCATCGCAGTACGGTTTGTTGCGTGACAATCCGCATCTACACAACGCGACTCTTTTGACGGCATCGACTGTTTCGCCATCAGGATTCTTTATGATCACGTCTCCGCGGATCATCAGCGGACCGTCTTGTTCGACAAGGACGGTATTTGTCTCATCCGCTTTTTCCATCTCGGATTCCGATGCGACCTCGTACTCCAGTGCACCTGTTGGGCAGCGCGTAACAGTATCGATTATCTCAGCGCTGGTGGCTTTGTCAGGTTTTACCCAGGGAGCATCAGAAGGAACAAACACGTTCGGCAGCGAGCGCACGCATACGGCGGCATGGATACACTTTTCCTTATTGTAATAAACGGTGATGTCTTCGCCGCAGTATTTATGCTTCTTTGCCATCGAAGGGTCAGGGTCTGATGATACTGTTGATAACTTGGTGTCTTGAAAAGCAAACTCGTTATCACTATTTACGTTTCGACTGCAATTCTTTCGCTACCGCGGCATAAGCATCCCGAAATGGAATTCCGGATGCAGCCATGGCGTTGGCTTTTTCTGTTGCAAACACTTCATCAGGCAAAGTTTTCTCGACAAACTGTGTTTGATCGATGCCGGTGACCATGATGTTCACAGACTCGATGGCGGAGTCAATTGCGCGGAACAGCGGCTGTTTTAGAAGCTGCATATCGCGGTGATAGCCAGAGGTCAGCTTGGAGCTGATCGAAAGGGCCTCCACGAGGATGCCGTTAAACTGCGCGCTGCGACCCCGAACCAGCTCAAAGATGTCGGGATTGCGCTTCTGGGGCATGATGGAAGACCCCGTTGTTATCGAGTCGCCCAATCTTACCAGGGAGAACTCTTTTGATGCGAACAGAATGAGATCGGATGCCATTTTCCCGAGATCCGCCATCAAAAGCGTGAGCTCAAAAATTAGCGATGCTTCGGCCTTGCCGCGCGACAGCTGGACGGCGGTAACAGGCGATTGCGTTTCGTTAAAACCGAGCGATTTGGTGGTAGCACTCCGATCGATGTCTATCCCCGGCGTCCCGTATCCTGCAGCGGAGCCGAGCGGGTTTATGTTGATGCGCGCAAGCGTTCGCGAGAGCCCGTGGGCATCGTCTTGCAGTGCCGCGATGTACCCTCCAGCCCACATCGCAACCGTGCTTGGCATAGCAATTTGTGTGTGCGTGTAGCCCGGTAAAGCCAAATCGCCCTGCCTGCCAATGAGGCCATTCAAGCTTTCAATTAGTGTCTTTATGCAGCTGGTGATGCGATATATTTCCGAGCGCATATACAGCCGTAAAGCAGCTAAAACCTGGTCGTTACGTGATCGTCCCAGGTGCACTTTTTTACCGACTTCTCCCAGTGATTCAACCAATCTGTTTTCCAGCGCCGTGTGTACGTCTTCCTCTTCCAGCGCGATCGTCCATTCGCCACGACCGTGTGATGCTGCAATCTCCGCTAGTGCATGGCCAATATCTCTTGCTTCACCTGGTGCAAGTAGACCCTGCTGCTCCAACATATCTGCGTGCGCGCTGGAGGCCTGGGCGTCAAACTCCACCAGGCGTGCGTCGAGGAGATAGTCGTCGCCCACGGTAAAGGTGAGTACACGCTGGTCCAATGGTACCCCTTTGTCCCACAAGCGCTTCTTCTTGGTCACGATGGCTCACCTCCATGTAGTTTTTCTACTGAGCGTAGTAGTGCAAGGTAGTAGTCTGCTCCTTGCACTAATTCGGATTCGGTCACCCATTCGTCCGCAGTATGAGATCGGGAAGAAGACCCGGGGCCGACTTTGATACTCGGATACGCGGACCCAAAGAAGACCATATCAGACATTGTACTCGATCCAAATGTGCGGCTCTGTCCGGCTCCGGCCTCAAGTGCGGCCAGAACTATTATCTCATCTTCGCGGGTGCTAACCGGGACTAATCTGCTGCTCTGAACCTCGACAGATCCCTCAACTATTCGCCGAAGCTTGTCTAGATACTGATCATGCGTCGCAGACGGGACCGTTCTAATGTCAAGTGTCGCTCGAGCTTCGGGTGGGATCACATTCTTCGCAATGCCTGCGCTGAGCATAGTGGGCTGGATGGTTGCCGCGCCGAGACTGGCTGTTGCTTGGCCAAGTGAACCCGCTTCGGCGATGGCTAAAAGGTCTTTGGCCAGCCCGTGCACTGGATTTGCCGTCTGCACAGCCGATGCGTTTGCGGCATGGCAGGATTCGCCGCGATGAACCACATCCGCAATTAGAAGCCCTTTTTGTTCGATTGCGATCTGTAGGTCGGTTGGCTCACCGATTACGCATCCGAGGATGCTTTCTCCGTCAAGCCGAGAAATGAGTTGGGAGCTGCCCAGCCCGGTCGTCTCTTCCTGCTCCGCAAACGCTACGATGAGGTTGACGTAGCGATATTCGTCTTGGGCAAAGCGGAGTGCAGCGGCAGTCATACAAGCAACGGATGCTTTGGCGTCGTTGCTTCCAAGGCCAGTAAGGATGCCGTCGCTGCGACGCAACCGGTGCGGGTTGCCAGTCCATCCTTCAACCGGCGGCACTGTGTCCAGGTGGGAATTGAACACGACAACGGGTGCACCGGGATTGGATGCCGGGACCCTGGCCATCGCGCTGTTGCCGATTCGGGTAACATCAGAAAGAGAGGACTCTACAAAAAACGATTCTACAAGCGAGGCTATAGTTTCTTCGCTCCCCGAAACGGATGGCGTTTCGACAAGCATGGTGTGCCATTCGAGAAGCTGCTCCGTGTTCATGGCTGCAGCGCGGTTCTATCTTTGACGATGAGTGTGCCTGAGCCTTCGTTCGTGAACACTTCCAGCAACAGGCTGTCCGGGATTTTGAAGGAGATCATGTGCACCCGGGTCACTCCTCCTGTTAGTGCTTTTCTTGTTGCAGCGATCTTTGGCAACATTCCGCCTGCAATTTGTCCACTCCGCTCGCACTCGTTTAGTTCTTCCAGATCCAGGTAAGAGATAAGTGATGATGCGTCGTTTGGATCTGCCAACAACCCCGCCGGACTTGAGACAAGGATTAGTTTTTCCGCTTGCAGGCTAATGGCGATCTCGGCGGCCACGGTGTCGGCATTGATGTTTAGAATCCCGCCGCTATCATCTGCAGACAGTGGAGAGATGATGGGTACGATACCGTCTTGCAACAACTGCTCAACAGTGGAGGTGTCGACCGAAAGTATATCGCCAACGTGCCCGTAGTCGACGGTGGTTGCATCGGTTCCAACACCTACCTCGACGGGTGGCCTGCGCACCGCTCGTACCAGGCCCGCGTCAACCCCGCTCATACCGATGGCTTTGATGCCGACGTCACGGCAGTGCGCAAGCAACTGCGTGTTGAGCGATCCATTGAGGACCATGGCAGAAAGCTCGAGACTCTTCTCATCCGTTATCCTTCGCCCCTCCACAAAGTGTGGCGTGATTCCGAGGGCGTGCGACAGTGCATCAGACTGCGGGCCGCCGCCGTGTACCACCACCGTTCGAATTCCCAGTTGGTGCAGCGTCGCCACCTGGTCCACGAATTCGCGGGTGGTAGCACTCGAGCCCAACACAGCACCTCCAGCTTTGATGACGAACGTTCCGCCTTTGTACAAGCGGATGTACGGGATTGCGTGTTTGATTGCCCTTACGGCAATCGACTGATCGGGAGGGTTTGTCATATCAATTGGTTAGGAGGGTGTGCAAGACGGCCATCTGGGCCCATTGCCGGTTGGCAGCCTGGCGAATGACGACAGATCGGTCGGACTCAAGGACATCAGCCGAGACTACGACGTCCCGGCGCACGGGGAGGCAATGCATAAATTTGCAAGCGTCTTCCGCATTCTCAAACCACGATTCTGACACGCACCATTCACCCAGGTTCGCCCTTGCCTGCTTCTCGCGAGCGTGGTCGCCATAGAATTTTGCGGAGCCCCACGACTTTGCGTACAGAACATGGCAATTGTCCATCGCGGCAGAGATGGATGATGTTTCGTTTACGGACCCGCCGGAGATTTCGGCAAGGCTTGTCGCTTCGGCCGTTACCGATGTTGGCAATGCGTATTCATCGGGTCGCAGGACCGTTACGTTCATGCCTCTTTGCGCTGCCATTTTCAGCACAGCGGTTGGTACGGCCAGGGGTAGAGGCTTTGGATGATTAGCCCAGGACAAAACAAAATTTGCATCCGCGGGAATCTCGAGCTCGTCCATCGTTTTCCAATCGGCGAGCGCCTGGCATGGATGGTCGCTGGCGGATTCCAGGTTTATGAGCGGAACGGTACACGCTGCCTGAACTTGCGCAAACCGTTTGTCGTTGAGGTCTGCAGCCAGGTCGTCGCCGCTGGCAAACATCCGCACAGCGAGGACATCAGAATAGGAAGCCAACACAGGGATCGCCTCTTTGTAATGCTCGGCATGTTTTCCGTCCATGCGCACTCCCGTCTCCCATTCGAGCGACCACGTTGCATTGCCGGGCGAAATGACGAAGGACGAGCCGCCCAGCCGTGCCATGGCTGATTGCATCGAGGACAGTGTCCGCAGCGACGGATTCATAAAAACCAAACCCAGGACCTTTCCCTTACATGCGGTGACTTGTGGCTGTCTTTCCAGCGAAGCAGCGAGCTGGAGAAGGTTGCGGATTTCCGTCACCGGCATTTTGGCTAAAGAGATGAAGGAGTTCATGACGGTAGTGCGGCCAATTTTTCGACAAACGCATCGACGTGTTCAATCGAAAGGATGAGCGGTGGCAGGAGGCGCACGATGTTTGGGTCTGATGATCCACCGACGAGAACATCGTTCGCCAATAGTTCTGCCCTCACTTCTTTTGCCGGTCGTGTCGTGCGGAGCCCAATCAGAAATCCTTCGCCATGCACAGCCTCCACAGGGCCGCAGGTAACTTTGGCGCGCAGGTATTCCGAAACGTCAAGCACATTATGCAGGAGATTCTTTTTCGAGATGGTGCCTATGACCGCGGATATTAGCGCGCAGGCCATGGGACCACCGCCGAAAGTCGAGCCCATGTCTCCGGTGGATAAGCCGTGTGCGAGTTTGTTGTTCAACAATAGCGCTGCGGCAGGAAAGCCACCTGCCAAGCCTTTGCCTGTGGTTAACAGATCCGGGTCGATGCCGTGTTTTTGCGCGACGAACGGATGGCCGCATCGGCCCATGCCGCACTGGACCTCGTCGAATATCAGAACGGCGCCGGTTTGGTCGCAGCAGCGTCGGGCGGTTTCGAGATATTCTTTCGAGAGCGCAAATGCACCGCCGATTCCCTGGACGGGCTCGAAGATCACAGCGGCAGCGCCTTCGTCGATGGCGGATTCGAGTTCCTGCGGATCATCGCGGGAAACCCTCGTTACATTGAATGGCGTGGTGGGAAATCCGTACCACCGTTCCGATCCATCAGTGAGTGCCGCCGCGGCAGCCGTTCTGCCATGAAACCCCTTGTCAACACAAATAACTTTGTTGCGGCCGGTGTGACGACAGGCAAGGCGTAGCGCGTTTTCGTTCGCCTCTGCGCCCGAGTTGACAAAGAAAACGGACGTCAGAGAATCTGGGGCGAAAGAAAGTAAGTCGTCGGCGGCCCGTTCGCGCACGTCCAGTGGTACGACGTTGCTCTGAAAAAACAGGTCGCTCGCCTGCTTCGCGAGGGTCTCAACGAGCACCGGGTGGTTGTAGCCAAGCAGCGCGGTTGCATGTCCGCCGTACATGTCCAGAAATTTCCGGCCATCGGCAGTGAAGATGAATGCGCCGTCTCCACGCGTGGGCCGGAGATCAACCTGAGAATACACAGGCGCCAATGATTGATTGTTGTCTGTCGTCATAGCCATCCCAGTCCAGGCGTTGTGAGGCCGAGCTCTTGTGGAAGTCCGTGCATCTGATTCAGCAACTGGATGCCTCCTCCGCTGGCGCCTTTGATGAGGTTGTCGAGACAGCAAAAAACGGCCACGCGGTTGTCCTGCACGACGGGGTGGATTAGCACCCGGTTGGTGCCCACGACATATTTGAGTTTGGGCGGATTGTCGGAGATTTCGACGAACGGAGAATCAGCATAAAAATCGTGATACAGGGCGTGCACCTTTTCGTTTGATGTGCTGGAGGAAAGCTCGGCGTGGTTCACGGTGTAAATGCCGCGCGCAAAAGGCCCCGACATCGGCGTAAATGCAACAGTGACGTCGTGTCCCGAACATGATGCAAGGAGCATTTCCATTTCGGGTTGGTGACGGTGGGAGAGGGGTTTGTAACCGTAGACGTTGGAGTTTCTTTCCGGGTGATGTGTGGAGGCTGTCGGGGTTTTACCAGAACCGGTGCTGCCGGTGATGGCCGTGGCAACGATCGCGCTTGTCAAATCCGCTTTTGCGAGCGGTGCGGATGCAAGTACGACCGCAGTTGTAAAGCAGCCGGGGTGGCTCGCGAACGACGCGGGGGTGGTTGCTAGTTCTGGGAGCATACAGGAGAAGGAGGCGAGCAGCTCTGGGGCTCCGTGCGTCGAACCCGGATAGTGTGTGCGGAATGTTTCTTCAGTGCGGTGTCTGAAATCTGCCGACAGATCGACAACTACCATGTCGAGCCCGGTACTTTGGGCCAGGTTGCATACATGTTTTATGGGGCCCGCCGCGGATCCGTGGGGCAGGGCGCTGAGAATGGAGAGGTTTTCCGCCTGGTTGAGAAGTGACGGTACGTCGTCCATCGAGCAGAACCGTTCGGTCGGATAAACACCGGCGAGATGGGGAAAGGCGTCTCTGATCGATGACCGGGGCACGGAGTTCGACACTATCCCGAGGAGCTCGAACTCTGGGTGGATGGCGATGAGGCGTAGCAATTCGCCGGCGGCGTATCCCGTGCCACCCAGTATGATGCAATGTTTCTTCATGCTAACTCGGTGATGGTTCCGGCCTGCGTCGCGCGTTGGTTACGCATTGCAGCACCAGTTCGCCGAGCTGTTTGGATTGCGTGCGTGCGTTCAGGCCAGCGATCCCTAGTCGTTCGGCGATGATGCCAACACCAACCTCGTTATCCGTCGCGGGGCCGGTTACAGCAATCGGTTCGATGCCGAATTGTTCACGCAGTAGGACGATACCTCCCCACGCGCCAACGGGGTCATTCGCCGCAAGGACAACACCTGTTAGGTTGGTTTTTACCTGCGGATCCGAGAGGATTGCTTCAACGCCGTACGCACCCAGGATGCCGTCGCCAAGTTCGAATACGATAACATCGGGGGCCCCGGCTGACATCTCCGCGAGGAGCGACCGAGTGAGTGCGGCGCCGTTTTTGTCGGTGGTGGTTATCACGCCGAGATCGGTGAAGATCGCAGTACGCTTTGCGCCTGCGTCTTCCATTGCAAGGATGTCTCGCCTGAGGGAAACACCCGTTGCCTTGAAGGCATGCACGTTGACGCCGTTGTGCGCAAGGTGTCTGATGAGCGCTTCGGCAGCCGCAGTCTTCCCGCAGTTCATGCAGGTACCCGCTATGGCGATCACGGGTACGTCGATGTTGGTGATCTGCGCCGCATGGTTGAGCCGTCGCTGTCCGGCACGGGCCGGTACTCCCACGCGCTCACCAAGAATGGGAAACTCCAGGACGCTGCCAACTACCTCGCAGTCGAACGGCTCGCCCAGGTCGGGATGGGAGGCATCGCAGATACCCATCGCCCCGCCCATGTTGAGGATTTGTATTGTGTCGCCGGGAGCAAGTTGTTCGGGCAGGTGACCTGAATATCCGAAGAGTGCCTTTCGGTGACCCAGCGCGCCAACAACGTAGTCGCCTTTCTTGACGCGAGCCAGCCGACCTGAGGTAAGCTCGATCTGGTTATAGTTGTTCTTGTCGTTCAAAACGCGAGCGGCAACAAGAACACCCTCCTCGCAGGGAATGGTGCTCCCAACGCGGATTTCTTTGCCCAGCCCGGTGCCCAAGGTTACGGATGCTATCTTGTCGACGAGGAGTGATTTCATAATGCTTCCGCCTCGGTTTTTGCAGCGCGATGGTGGAGCGACGTCGGCACTGCAAATATTTTGGCTACGCCGGCGGCATCTCGGCCAGTCCATTCTGTGGCTGATTCCCCGTAGTTGGACCGGGATGCATCCATCAACGAGTGCGGCGATTGCACCCCGGTAACGAAGGCATTGCCGGGTTGCAAGGTGAAGAACACGTCCCCCGTAACCCGCTGCTGACTCGACAGGAAGTAAGCCTCCATGTCTCGGCAGGCCGGATCCAGGTGCCGTCCTTTGTGCACGAGGTTGCCGTAAGTTGTAGCGAGCGAGTCTTTTGCGAGTTGTTGTTGCTCGGACAGGGTGATCTTCTCCAGCTCTCGGTGCGTTTGCAGTAGTAACGTAGCCGCGGGGGCCTCAAAGCCGACGCGGCCTTTTATCCCGAGCATTGTGTCGCCCACGTGAATGCCGCGTCCGATGCCGTAGCTTGCGCCAAGCTGGGTGAGGAGTGCGATAAGGTCGACTGGCGATGACGCGACGCCGTCGAGCGCGATGGGTATGCCAGCGGAGAACGAGAGCACGTGCTCTGTAGCGGGGAGGTTGTTGTCGAAGGCCCCGGCTGAGAGAGGCCACGCACTTTCCGGGATGGATTCTTTGGAGGTGAGGGTTTCAACACCACCGACAGTTACTCCCCACAAACCCTGATTGACGGAGTACGCTGCACCGTGCGCCGGGACAGGAAGGTCGGAGTCACGCAGGAACTCCACCTGTGCTGATCGAGAGACGGGGAAGTCGCGCACGGGTGCGATAATTTCCAATTCGGGAAACAGGGTGCGCAGCGTTATTTCAAACCGAAATTGATCGTTGCCTGCCGCGGTGCAGCCGTGCGCAATTGCAGTAGCGCCAATCTTTTGCGCAAGCTTGCCGCACTCGCGTGCTTGCAGGTTTCTTTCTGCGCCAACGCAGATGGGGTAGAGGTGGCCGCGTGTCACGTTACCCATGATCAGAAACTTGATCACCTCGTCGAAAAAGATGTCTTCTGCCGGTATCGTGAAGTGATTGGATGCGCCCAATTGTTTGGATAGGCGTTCTAGCGCAGATGCATCCATGTCACCGCCGGTGTTGACTGTCGCGGTCACAACTGGGCGGTCATAGTTTTGAATCAGCCAGGGGATACAGTAAGAAGTGTCGAGACCCCCTGAGAATGCCAGGAGGATGGGAGGTTGGCTAGGCATCGGCTCGTGCGTGGTTAAGCTTGGCGAGGACGACGGCCTGTTTGGCTGCCGAGGTGACGGCGACAAGGATGGTGTCGTCTCCGGCTACGGTTCCAACTACCTCAGACCAGTTGAGGGAGTCGATGCACACAGCGACGCGTTGCGCTCCGCCGATGACGGTTTTAATTACGATGAGGTTGGGGCCTGCGGGGACAATCGAGTTGATGAGGTAGGTCACCTGTCGGATAGACGAGAGAGATTCTCTTTCGGTTGATCCGAAGGGCATTTGGTAGCGGCCGTCAATTTTTATCACGCCCAGTCTGTGCAAGTCGCGGCTCACGCACGACTGGGTTACATCGTATCCGTGGTTTCGGAGTTTTTCCTGGAGGACGGCCTGGTTGGCTACCGATTCTGATTCGATAATCGAACGGATTGTCTCGTGGCGGGCCGCTTGCTGCTGTTCGCTGGATGGCATTCTGATTTCGTTATTTACGACGATTGGCACATATAAATATACAGCACTATGCAAATACTATGCAACACTACCGCTCCCCAAATCCACTATGGGCCACATTATTCAGCATATATCACATTAATGTGCATATAGCGTCAATCAGGTTTGTGTGAAACAGAGGCCTAGTTCTTCCGTTCGGGGTACTGACAGCCGATACCATCGAAAACCTACTCGCACCAAACGTAATTCAGAGATGAAACGCTTTTTCCTACTCATTCTGCCTCTTTCCTTTGGGATTCTATTGGCGGGATGCGACTCGTCTAATCCCGACGCCGATGCGCCAGAGCCGCTGGCGTCAGAAATTTTTGAAATTGAGACCGACGTATTTGGCCCAGCCGGCAAATCACAAATTTTGACGAACCACGCTGTCGCGGCAACGCGCGTCGGTTTTGTTTCTTTGGTCGTCAAGGCAAACCTGGTATTGCCTTACCTGCTAACAGCCGCAACGCTGAACGCAAACCCTGAGTCAGACGGAGACGGTTGGACGTGGACGGTTTCGGGCGTCGATGTTGCCCAGAACGACTTCAGCCTTTCTCTTCGCGCCGAGCCAACCAACGGCGGATTCGACTGGACGATGACTGTTTCCGGAACAGCCGGCGAGGACACGTACGACGACTTTGTTCTCTACACTGCGTCGTCAAATGCTAATGGTAGTGTTGGAGCGTGGTCTCTTTACTTGCCCCAGAGCGGCGTTAGAACAAATGTTCTCAATGCGAACTTTACGAAACCGTCAGCGAGCGAAGCTTCGTTGGAGTTCAGCGTGCCGTCCGGATCGAATGCTGGCGACTCGGTTATTTACACTGCCGCAGGATCTGCCCGGACGTTCACATACACAGACGTAAGCGATTCCAAGACAACTTTCGTGTCGTGGGATGCAGTTACCAAGGCCGGCTACATCAAGGCGGATGACTACAACGGTGGCATCGAAGCTTGCTGGGACAGCAACTTCGACAACACCACCTGCCAGTTCTAGCGCAGACTCCCGCTAGTTCTCAACTTCGCACTCGGTCCTGCGGCGCGAATCGGTAAGACTAACAATCTTCCAGCCGTCTTCGGAATTGAAGAGCTGCATGGCGTTCACGCCGCAGTGACTGAACGTGTCTCCCAGATAAAACGCGTAATCCATCCACGCCGTGGCGAGAGGGTCGTCAACACGAATCTCGAGGCCCCAGATTTTCTCATCCCAAACCTCGTCGTGGGGAGTACCCACCGCGTTAACAAATCCATCGGGGTCGCCAGAAAAAACTGCAGGCTGACCGCTTCGATATGTTACAGTTCGAAACGAGGCCCCATCAGCAATAACACTTCGAACCGCGGTGCTGTCGCCTGCCCGCATGCCGTCGAAGAGCGTCTCAATCATTGCCGTGATTTCGGCCTTGGCTTCCATGTGCGCTTCGTGATCCTCTTCCCCGTGCATTTCTGCATGGTGCGCGGCATGATCTTCTGAGTCCATGTCGTGCGACATGTCTTTGGTGGAGGAGCAGCCGATCAACGTCAGGCATACGATAAGAGCAAGTGGCTTCATAGCTTGGTAAAGGTTATTCGATTACAATTTCCTGGGGAGCGTGGACAAACAGAACATCCTTCAAATCGGGATGATTGAGAAACACCTTCTCTCTGCGCGATCGCAACCCGGTAAGGTCAAAGCCAATCAGCGTGAGGTCGGCATCGTTTGATTCTTCTTTTACCAGTTCGCGGAATGATTCCACGTCGTCCACGGACAAAAACTTCACGTTCTTCTCTGATATAGGCAGACGGCCCTCGCGGATGAGAGTTTCAAACTCCTGTCTCCGGTCGTCGACCTGCGCCTTCGGCAACGCCGCGAAAACCCGAATCTCTGCTTTGGACCACTCCGGATGGCCAAGTAGGATGTACGCCAGCAGGATCATGCTGTTAGCGTTGTTGCGGTCGTTCCAGGTAAGCCAGATGTGGATGCGCTTCCGGTCGCCGAAATAGAATTCCGAATGCCGGAGGACGAGCAACGTTTTTCTTGTGCCCGCTGCGAAGAGCGCGCTCTCAACAACCTCCATCTGAATTTCTTCCGGATCTGCTGATGTGAATTCGAACAGCACGGTGTTGTTGGAGAGTCCGGATACTCCGGGTATTTGCAGGCTTTGCGCCAACGCCGAAATTAGCGACGGGCTCACAATTGCATCCATGTAGACCGTAGTGTTCTGGTCTTCGGAAAGCTTGATGAGCTTTCCTTTGGCACGTTCGCTCTCCCGAACCATTTCGGGATTGAGAATACCCTTGATGAAATGCAGGTAGGTGCCAAACGCGTGGCGGTGGCAGAGCCAGCGAAGAAATTCCAGTGGCGCCCTGCGGTCGAACGTTCGGTCATTCACCATGATGATGCTTGGGCGCCATTCGGTAGGAGCGTGCTGTCGACGCGGCTGCAGACGAATCTGCAGATAGCGTGTAAGCTGCGTCATCACTCCTTCAAACATCTCTGCAAGATCGCTTCTTTCCGTTTTCCTCCGACGAGAGATTACCATGTACAGCGCACCCATCACCACGAGTGCGAGCAACGCGAAAACGGGATCCATCTGGAACATCATAAAGAGGCACATGAGCGCCCCGAAGAGGCTTATGTACCAGCGCGATCGGAAGCTCGGTCGATAGCTTGGGCGCGACGCAAAGTGTTCCAGGAAACTGATCGCGCATAGTGCGCCATACGTAACCATGAAGAACATGGAGATGAGGCGGGCGACAAAGTTGACGTTGCCCAGGATTACGATGACAATCGCAATGATGGCGGTGACGATAGTCGTGTTTCGCGGTTCATTCACCTCACCAATCCCTTTTGCCAGCCAGGCGTTGCCCTTGCTAATGGGCAGGCAATCATCCGCGCCGATGGCCTGCAAGGTGCGCGGGGCGACGAGGACTGATCCGATGGCAGAGCTTAGTGTCGCACATGCCAGCCCGATTGGAATGATGGGTCCCCACCACGCGATCTCGCCCATCACAAGTGGGTTTTCCGCGAGCATGTCTGTAGGAGCAGAGTAGGCGAGTTTGATGACGATGAATATGTAAACGATCATGCCGACAACGGTCGCCAGTAACGTTCCTTGCGGGATGGACTTCCGCGGATTGGCCAGATCTCCCGACAGCCCGACGCCGGCGGTCATGCCCGTGAATGCCGGGAAGCAGATAGCGAAGACGATAAAGAAGGAGTCGGCGCCTGTAACCTGGCTGGAAAGGCTAACGGTGCTTGGGTCAAACCCGTCCACCGGAGATCCTGCGAAAAACATCGCGAGCGAGATAACCAGTATCACTACAACAAAGTAGAGTGCCTTCACGCCGAGCGCGGCGCCTTTCGAAAGTACCAACGCAAGCAGGCCAAGCGTTGCCGGAATGGAAATTATCCGTGGATCATACGGTATGCCCACCATCGATTGGATCGCGTCGCCGAGCGGCCTAAAAGATTCGGCAAAAGCGATCATATAGAACGCGACGGAAATGGCTTGCGAGAGGTAAAGCGAAATCCCAATGACCGTTCCGATGGTAGTGCCGAACGATCGTGAGATGATAAAGTATTCGCCGCCGCCCTCAACTTTTCTGTTCGTCGCAATTTCGGCTATTGCCAGCGCGGTGGGTATCGTAACCAGGTGGCCAATGAGGATGATGGCCAGCGAACCGATGAGACCGACGTTCCCAACGGCGTACCCGAAGCGCAAAAACATAATCGCGCCGAGGATAGTGCTGATTCCCGCGAGGAAAACCGGCAACGTCCCGAATCCGTGGCCTCCGTTGCCGTTTGGCTGTTCCGCTTCACTCATTTAATCTGACCCATTGCTTCAAGGTAAGGTCATTCGCGGAATCGCCCAAGCCACGCCGACACTGAATCCATCGCCATTTCTGCGTAGGCTACGTGTGCACGGGTACTTGGATGACTGTCGTCAGGTATCAACGTATTACCCTCCAGTCGCAGGTCTACTGGTAAGTCCGCGAACCATATTTCGGCATCGGAAAGGGATGAGAAAAAGTCGGGAGTCTGGTCATCCGAAACCAAATTCAGGACAGCGAAGCGAGTTCCATAGGCGCGGCAAAGAGCGTCCATCTCTTCGATTATGTTTGTGAGTACCTCAACCTCGAGTGCACCCCGCCGGGTTTTTCGGTTTATCGTTTCGTCTAGTGTATTGGAGATTGCCAAATACCTGGAGAACGGGACCGGGCGATAACGGACAGGCACGAAGCGTAGCTGATCTACACTTTGCACATCGACCACAGGTATGACGATATCTCCGAGGCTATTAAACGAGGCAAGCGTTTTCATCCATGTCCGGGAGCGGATGTTTCTAACTCCGTGAAACGGAGCGTGCCCGAAAACCACGAGGTCGGGTGGATCGGATGTTAATTCCAGCAGCTGGCCCAGTTGCAGATACGATTGCAGCGTACCGTACGCGGGCACGGCGAAGTTGTAACTACGAAGTTGCAGCGAATTGGCGAGAATGCTCGGATAGGGCGAGCTGTCGTCCACGCCCCACCCGTACGTGTACGATCCCCCGAGGAACCACACGGTTCGGGGCGCAGCATTGTCCTGCCGCACGGTCGACCGGTACAGTGTCGTCGATGTATCGGACAACATGATACTGTCGTGATGCGTTTCGAACGTTAGCCCGTTGATGCTGATGATTGCCTCTCGAGCGTTCAATGCGAATCCAGCAAGCTCATCCGGACGGAAAAAAGTCGTGGGTGCCTCGATCCTGAGTTCCACATCCCGGTCGGGTTGCCAGGGTGTATAACCTTGCCACCGAAGGACTATTTCGGCGCTGATCAACGAGAGGAGCAGGCTACTCAGTACGAGGACGATGGCTGACCGAGGATTCTGCACGGTTTGCGTTCGAGTCCCCGTGGGGCGTTAGGATTGGCGAGCTGCCCAGGTTATGCAGTATCCTTTCGGAGCCACCGGGCCCTTGACAACGGTGCACGTGCCGCACGATCGGGGAGACTCACCCTCCACCCAGAACGAACAATTGTTGCAGTACTGGCCCTGTTTGGCGGAGAGGTCTACGTAGCCCAATTTGCTGCGGTTGCTTATATCATCCTCGCTTAGTCCGGAGGTGTCATCGCATGTTACTGCCAACTCTTGGTCGGCAGCGTTGTCGATACTGCTCGCAGCATCTTTGTCGGCGCAACCTGCTCCGATAGCGACTAATCCAACTCCGAGGGTGTTGCGTAAAAACGTTCTCCTTTCCATGCGCTTGCGGACGTTTGGGTTGGGTCGTTTAAGACCTCAAGTCGCGACATGTTCTTCTGCTGGCCGGAAATCTTTTGCCTTCAATTGCAGAAACGAGCGGCCGTTCCAGGTGCTTTCTTCGAGAGTGAAGACGACATCCAGGTGCTTGCCTGATCGTTGGCTATCGAGCGCTGTGCCTGCCTGTCCGCCGAGCCCGAATCCGATTGCGTCCAATGCGATCGAGGCCTCATCGCTTCTCACGGTAAACTTCAGGTGTTCGTCTTTGCGGCCGACAGTCCGCGGTGTCCCAACAATCTGCAGTTTGCGTGACCGGAAGACCGGACGAGAGTTAAGCGGGCCGAACGGTTCAAACTGTTTTAGAACGGGCCAGAAGCGGGGGCTGATTTCCGAAAGCTCAAGTGTTCCGTCGATCTTTATGCTTGGTACGAGCATCTCGGGGGTGATCCTGTCTGCGAGCACTGTGTCGAACGCTTCCGAGAACGCGGGTACGTTTTCTTCGGGTAGGCTCAGTCCAGCCGCGTACTTGTGGCCACCGAACTGGATCAGGTGGTTTTCGCATGCCTTCAAGGCGTCGAAAACGTTCACTCCTTCAATCGAGCGTACGGATCCCTTCACCACATCCCCAACGCGCGTTAACATTACGGTGGGGCGGAAGAAGCGCTCCACTATTCTGCTCGCGGTGATTCCTATTATGCCTGCGTGCCAGGTGGGATCAAACAGCACAAGCCCGTTGCGTTGCCGCGAGACAAAGTGTTGCTCGGCCTGCGCCATAGCACCGTCGAGCACTTTGCGATCCTCTTTCCGCCGCGCATCATTAACCTGTTCGATTTTCCGCGCCAGGTCTTTTGCCTGACCTGGATTGTCTGATGTTAATAAGTCGACGCCGAGCGAAGCATCTTCCATTCTGCCCGCGGCGTTCAGGCGCGGCGCAATCTGGAAGACAATTTGCGAAGTGTTGCACTTGGTCAGGTCGATGAGGCCGCATCGCGCCAGCTCAGTGAGTCCGAGTCTTGGGGAGGAGCGGATGCGAGCAAGCCCTTCCCTCATGAGCACACGGTTCTCGCCGGTGAGCGGAACGATGTCGCTGGCAATGGACAGTGCGACGAGGTCCAGATACTGCAGCGCGCGCGACTCGTCAAGTTGCATATGTCGTAACACCGCCTGCGCCAGCTTGAACCCCACGCCGCATCCTGAAAGTTCGTCAAATGGATATTCGCAATCAGGCCGCTTGGGGTTGAGGACTGCGACTGCTGATGGTAACTCCTTGGGCACGGTGTGATGATCAGCGATAATCAGATCGACCCCCAGCTTGGCGGCATAGTCCGCAGGGTCGACCGCGGTAATACCACAATCCAACGCAATGATGAGAGCCGGCTCTTTCTTCATTGCCGCGTCTATGCCCATTTCGCTTAGACCGTAGCCATGGAAGAGCCGATGCGGGATGAAATAATCAGCGTCACCGCCCAGGTCTTGCAGGAAGGTTAGCATCAGTGCGGTGGATGTGACGCCGTCCACGTCGTAATCGCCGTAGACGACGATACGCTCCCGGTTGTTGATAGCCGCTGCGACACGCCCCGCAGCGATGTTCATGTCCGCCATCAGGAAGGGATCGTGGGTGTGCTCGATGCTTGGTCGGAAGTAGGATCTGGCAGCGTCGAAAGAGTCAACCCCGCGCAGGACGAGGGCCTGGGTGAGCGCGATGGGAAGGTTATTTAGCTCGGCACTGAGGGAACGCACCAGCGAATCGTTCTCGACTTTTTTCTCGACCCACCGATACTTCATAAATCCCTGCTGTAAATACACTGCAACCCCGTCAAAATGCGGAATAATGACCTCATTATCTGCCAAAAATCAGAGGATTGGGATTATCGCATCCGCAGAAAATGCCGATTAAGTGCTTAACCCAATAGCACTTCACCGTATAACTTTTCTGCTGCAATGGAGCCAAGAGAATTGCCCTCAATAAGCGTGGGCGACAGGCTGACGTCTTTTGTAGGTATTCTGGCCGCAGTCCTTAGTGTAGCCGCGGTATTTGTCACGCTATCGCTTGGTTGGAAGGTTTCGATCGCGCTTGTTGGTGCGATCCTTCTGATGATTGGGTTCCTCTATCAGAAGGCAAGTCTCGCAGCGGCAAAGTCCCGGCAGGTGGAAGACCTGGACCACATGCTTCGTGGGCTCCGCAACGACCTGGACACCGCCCAGGCAGAAAAGACAGAAAGCAAAGAGAACGAAGAGCGCTACCGACTCCTGTTCGAGGATGCCATGGAGACGGCGTATCAGGATGTGGAGAAAATGAACCGGAGTTTGCAGGAGCAGAAGGATACGCTCGAGCGAGAGGTTCATAAGCACGAAGCAACCGAAAGAGCGCTTCGCGATTCCGAAGAGCGATGGCGCAAGCTGGTGGAGAAGCATCCCGAGCCAATTGCGATTCTATCCGACAAGAAGTTCGTGTACACCAACGCGGCCGGTATGGATCTGCTTGGTGTATACAACAAGAAGGATCTGGCCTCCAGAACGCTGCTCGATTTTGTCCCCGAAGGAATGCGTGAGAGAGTAGAAGGCAAAATTCTTCACGCAAAGGCAGACGGCGGCATCGATCCGGTGCAGTTTGAGATCCTTCAGAAGGATGGATCCGAACGTATTGTCGAGGCCTACTCGGTCCCTATTTCCTACAAAGGCTCAAAGGCCATGCAGGTTGTGATCCGGGACATCACAGACCAGAAACGGTCGGAGAGCGCGCTGCGCAAGTACACAGACCGGCTGGCGGTTGTTAACGACATTGAGAGCAAGATCCTGGCATCGCTTCCGAGTGATGAGATCGCGCGCGAGGCGCTTGTAAAACTCTCTCGGCTGATTCCCCTTTCGAGTGGATCCGTGGTAGAGTACAACCTCGTTACCGGAGAGGCCAAGCTGTTGGCCCAGCTTACAACCAGCCCCTCCCAGAACAGGGTAGGCCAAAGTTATCCGATTAGCAGATTTGGTTCGCTCTACTCATCAGAAAAAACAAAATACGTACCGGAGCTGGCGCAGCTTGAAGATCCCACACCGGGAGAGCGTGAAATGCTCGACGACGGAATGCAAAGCTATTTCGACATTCCGCTCGTGGGTAAGGCTGAGGTTATCGGGCGATTACAAATTGCGTCCATCAACCCGGACGGGTTTGACAAGGACGACATTCAAACCGCAGAAGGGCTCGCAGACCTCATTGGTGTGTCGATCCAGCAGTTCAGGATAGACAAAGAGCGGCGCAGTTACGAAGCCGAGCTGATCAATGCTAAAGAGCGTGCAGAAGAACTGGTGCGCTTGAAAAGTGCTTTCCTTACGAACATGAGTCATGAAATCCGTACTCCGCTTACGGGCATCATCGGGTTCGCGCAGATTCTGAATGAGGAAATTGGTGAGCAGCACAGTGAGTTCGTGCAGCTTATCGAAAACAGTGGGCGCAGGTTGCTCGATACGATCAACTCCGTGCTCGACCTGGCAAGACTTGAGTCGCAAAAAATGCGAACCGAAAAAGTTCGTACCGACCTGGTGGATGAGGTGACCAAGACGGTCAAGCTCATCGAGCCGCTCGCTATGAAGAAGAACCTTAAACTGGTTTCCCAGGCCCATGTAAAAGAGGCATTCGCTCTGGTCGATCCCGCCGGCCTTGGGCGAATTATTACCAACCTAGTTGGAAACGCTATCAAGTTCACGGAGGAAGGTGGAGTTCGCGTGGACATCGCGAAGAAGGGTGGTCGCATTCTCATTCGCGTCCGCGACACCGGTATCGGTATTGCAAAAGAGTTTTTGCCAAGGTTGTTCGATGAGTTCCAGCAGGAATCCAGTGGTGCCGCGCGATCGCACGAAGGCTCCGGTATGGGTTTGTCGATTACGCGGAAGCTTGTGGAGCTCATGGGTGGCACGATTACGGTGAAAAGCAAGAAAGGTGTTGGCAGTGCGTTTATTGTTGCCTTCCCCGAGGAGGGCCACGCTCCGCTCACAACCGTGCGGGAAGACAACATAATCGCGAGAAGGCGCAACCTGGTCCTGCTAATCGAAGACAGACAAGAATCGCGCGAACTCTACAACTACCTGTTGGAAGATTCATGCGATGTGCTACCGGTCGGATCCCGCCGCCAGGCTATAAAACTTCTGGAGCGCGAGCCGGTCGATGCGGTAGTGCTGCAGGTTAACTACGGCGGAAAGGGAATGGGCAAAGAGCTTATACCT
Organism: Rhodothermales bacterium; assembly: GCA_965224105.1. Lineage (GTDB taxonomy): Bacteria > Bacteroidota > Rhodothermia > Rhodothermales > JABDKH01 > CBDCYH01. Next base: position 1,222,015 of record CBDCYH010000002.1, read on the forward strand.
GCACTCCGCAAAGCACTGGGCACGCGGGACGTTCCGATTATCGCAGTTGACAACAGATCCACATCAGACGAGAAGGTGGACTGGTTTGCGGATGGCTACTCCAGTTACATTTCACGGCCGTACCAGCGGACCTCGCTGGGCCATGGTGTTCGTGAGGCAATCAAGTCGGCGAAGGCGCGTAGAAACAAAACTCGACCTGCAATCGCGAGAAATTCGAAAGCTAGTCCAGCCACAACTGAGTAGCTTTTTGCAGCGGACGGCGGATCTCGCGGGCAGACCTTCGGCTAACAATCTCTTCGAGCGTGGTAACCACACGATGGCCGGCTGACAACCACGCTGCATCTTTCGGCGCCCAGTTTTTACTATGGAGAAGCTCGCGACCGGGATGAAATGTTAGGCCGCGATAAATGGCTCCCGCCAGTTCGGCATCTTCTGCGTTGAGTGCCTGCTCCCGGTGGCCTTTCACCGGCACTACCTGAACCGGTTTGCCAAGGACCATCGCCTCGCAAATCGATTCGAAACCGCTTGTCGTTAGGACGCCAGCGCTGGAGGCAAGTGAGCGGATAAAGCCGTTCTGATCAAGGCCCTTTATCAATACGTTTGCCCGCGGAGCCAGTCCTTCTGGTGGAGTTGGGCGGTCCCAGAAACACTCCAGTTTAACCTCCGGATTGTGTGCATGCCAGGCAAGGAGTTCTTCTGCGTATCCGTGGTTCAGCAGGTACACGGTGAGGTGTCCATCATTCGTAGTTTTTGTGTTTAGAATCTCACGGCGGATGAGCGGGGGGCAGACGATGGTGGACCCGTGTCGAGCATATGGCCGGTAAGACAAAGCGATGGTGGCGGTACTTCCGGCTGATGTGAGGGCATTCATTGCGGTGATCGGTGCTCTCCGGATGCGTGGAATGCCGATCGCAGGATGGTCGAGCAGGTACTGGTGACCGATCGACACCGATGGCCAGGTAGAGCCCCCAAAGTAGAGTTCCTGCAGCCCCCACAGAGGCTCGTAGAAGTTGACTACCACATCCGGCTCAAGTGAGCGAACCTCTTCGTGGAGAAACCTAACACACTCGGTAAAGCTTTTCCTCCTTCGCACATTGTACCGCACGGATCGGAGATAGCTCACGCCGGTCGCCGTACTGTCTTTGACCAGATTCGGGCTGCGATACGTTTTCAGTTTGGTGCCGAATGTGCTGCGGACGTATTCAGGTATTTGGCGATCCTCGCATTCACCTACAAACACGCCATGTAGGCTGTGCCCGTATGCCGGCAGCATCTCCGCGAGCGCTAGTGCCTGCGACAGGTGCCCGCGCCCTTCACCCTGGATGACAAAAACAATTTTCATTCTATGGTGGCGATCTCTATCATGGACCCGTCGAGGGAGCCCCTTTCTCCCGTTGGTAATCCCTCAAAGCTGCATCACTTTGGCATCGAGAAAAAGTAGCGATTTCCTGGTCTTGTTGGCCTTGTGGCTGATGATGTTCTCGGCAAGCGCCCAGGTGATCATTGTTTCTCCGATTCTCAAAGAGATAGGTCAGGCGCTTAACGTCCCGACGGAGCAGTTGGGTTCTCTGGTCCTGTGGTATACTATCTGTCTCGGAGTCGTCGCACTTATTACCGGGCCGATATCCGACCGGTTCGGCAGGAGGCGCATCATACTGGTCGGTACAACGGCGCTGTCCATAACCCTGTTCTTTCACGCGACCGCAACAGATTTTGCATCGCTGGTGCGGATGCGCGCACTGTCTGGCGCGGCCGCGGGCATGCTGTCGGGGGCGGCCGTGGCCTATGTTGGTGACTACTTCCCGTACAACAGGCGGGGCTGGGCCAACGGTTGGGTGATGAGTGGAATCGCGGTGGGGCAGATTCTGGGGATTCCGCTGGGCAAGATTCTCGCAGCAACCCTGGGATTTCAGTGGCCGTTTCTTTTGTTCGCTTGTACCATGGCGGTCACATCCGTATTGGTCCTGTTCTTTCTTCCGCAACCGGATGTGGAACGATCCGATTCGCTAAACCTGAAATCTGCGCTGCAGAATTATGGCGACATCTTGCGTAGCAAACAAACGCTCAACGCTTGTATCGTTTACCTGCTGATGTTTCTCAGCCTCGGCATCTACATCGTGTATCTACCGTACTGGTTAGAGACGGTGGCCGGAATATCAGAGAATCAGATCGCAATGATGTTTTTGCTCGGCGGGGTCACGAACGTTATCGTCGGGCCATTTGCCGGCCGGCTGTCTGATACCGTTGGTCGCAAGCCGCTAATAATCTTGTCCTGCATCGGCCTTGCGATCGTGATGATTGCAACAACATTTTTGGTTAAAGGTGTTGTGTCTGCAATCTGCCTATTTATTGCAGCGATGATAACCTTTGCGTTGCGGTTCAGTCCGTTGCAGTCGCTAATGACTGCGCTGGTGGCTTCGAAGAGGCGAGGCGTGTTGATGAGCCTTGCGGTAGCGATTGGGCAAATAGGAATGGGGCTTGGCTCGGGACTGGCCGGACTGACGTACGAAACGTATGGCTATTCAATGAATACATTTTTGGGCGCTGCGTCCATAACACTGATGGGCATCCTCGTCTGGATTGGGTTGCCGGAGCCCGAGCTAGACGCCGAAGCTCAACCCGTCGTACAGGAGGTGTAACAATGGTGCGATTCTTTTTTCTCTATCTGATTGTCTTCGTAGGCTGCAACAGCCGTCCTGGAGAAAACCGACCACCCGTTGCAGTGCATGTAAGTTCTGTCGGGGGAGCAGATACGTTGTCGGTTAGGTATGTCGGCAATATGGGCGTGCTTCTCACCGTCGACACGTCGAGTGTGATTATAGACGGATTGCACAAACCATATCTCGCGGAATATCTCCCTCCGCCGGAAGAGTTGGTAGATGAGATCCTTGAGAGTGATGAGCTCCGGTTAACGGCTTTGCTCGTCACGCATATGCATGGAGACCATTTTGACGCAGACTATACGTTGCGGTATCTGGAGGTCAATCCGACCGGTATCGTTGTTGGTCCGGAGCAGATAAAAGAGACGGTTGCCGCGATTGAGAGCAGGGATGCTATGCTCGACCGGATTATGGTTGCACCAACGGAGGACGGCAACAACCAGGCTGCGTTTGAGAATGCAGGCGTAGGGTTTACCACGCACAATTGTCGTCACGAGAGTGCGGCCCGGCACAGCGCCACCCAGAACGTGTGCCACATTGTTCGCCTTGGTGATTTCCGTGTGCTGCATGCGGGCGACAGCAGCTGGGAGACTATCCGTGAGGCGCTGGAAGGCGAGGCATCTGCACAGGAGATAGATGTCGCGGTTCTCCCGTATTGGATTCTACGAGACTCCGCACAGGAAATATGGCAGGTACTCGCTCCCCGTCACATCATCGCAACGCACGTCCCGGTTGATGACGCACGGGTGGTTGCAGGTTTGGAGCGACTACGTCCGTCGGTAACCGTGTTTTCGCGGCTGGGTGACGAACTGCAAGTTTCGCGCTAGCAAAAAATCAAGAGTTCATCACCAGCAGGAACTCCTCGTTGTTGCGAGTCCCACGCATTTTCTCAAGACAGAAGTTTACTGCCTTGAGGGGCTCGGAATCTGCCAACAGTTTTCGGAGAATCCAGATACGCTGCAGTTTGGCTTCCGGAACGAGTAACTCTTCTCGTCGCGTTCCCGATTTGATCACGTTGATCGCGGGGAATACGCGGCGATCGGACAGCTCTCTGTCGAGTACAATTTCCGAGTTACCAGTTCCCTTGAACTCTTCAAAGATCACTTCATCCATCCGGCTTCCTGTATCAATGAGAGCGGTACCAATAATGGTGAGCGAGCCTCCCTCTTCCACATTCCTGGCAGCTCCGAAGAACCTCTTGGGTCCTCGCAACGAACCGGCTTCGAGACCACCGGACAGTGTTTTGCCTGTGTTTGGCATTACAGCGTTGTGGGCACGCGCGAGCCTGGTAATCGAGTCGAGGAGGATGATAACATCCTGGCCTGCCTCTACCAGTCGCTTCGCTTTTTGCAGAACGATGTCTGCCACTTCCACGTGTCGTTCGGGCTCTTGATCGAAGGTGGACGAAATAACCTCTGCACCCTTGGCGTTGCGAATCATATCTGTCACCTCTTCTGGTCTTTCGTCGACCAGGAGGATCATGAGATACGCGTCGGGGTGGTTGACAGAAATCGCGTTTGCAATTTTTTGCAGGAGAACCGTCTTACCAGTTTTTGGCTGCGCCACGATTAGTGCTCGTTGGCCCAGTCCGATCGGAGCAAAGAGGTCAAGCACGCGCATGCTGTATTCTGTCGGCTCTGTTTCGAGGGCCAGGTGTTCTTCCGGATACAGTGGCGTGAGGTAGTCGAACGCAATCCGCTCCTCAATCTCAGCTGGAGGCCTACCATTAATGGTGTTGACCTGGATGAGAGCAAAATAGCGTTCTCCTTCTTTGGGTGGTCGAACTTCGCCATCAACGGTGTCACCCAGTCGCAAGCTGAACCTTTTGATCTGACTCGGGGACACGTAGATGTCGTCCGGGCTGGTGAGGTAGTTGTACTCGGCGCTGCGCAGGAAGCCGTATCCGTCGGGGAGGATTTCCAGCACACCGATTCGACGAATCATACCATCCAGTTCTGTCTTGTCTGGATCGTACTGCGCCATGTAGGCGGGATGCCCCTCGTACACCTTGCGTCTGCGCTCGTCCCTTTCCTCTTTGGTTTCGCGCCGTCCTCTGCTGCGGCCGCGGCTGCGCTTGTCATTTCTTTGATTCCGGTCGCGATCCCTATCCCGATCGTTTCTGTTTCTGTTGCGGTCCCGGTCTCTGTCCCCTCTGCTTCGGTCTTTGTTTCTCTTGTCGTCGCGGTCACCACGGTTGCTTCGCTCATTACGATCGTTGCGCGAATTTCTTGATCCGCGGTTGTCGCGGTCGTTCCGATCGTTGCGTTTGTTGCGGGACCGCCGACCGTCGCGATCACCTCGATCGTTTCTGTCTCCTCGTGAGCCCCGGTCGTTGTTATCGCGATCTCGATTGCGATCGTCGCGGCCGCGACTTCGGGAGCCACCCCGGTCGCCACCATCGTCGTTGCGTCGGTCACGTCCTTCTTTGCGCTGGTCGCGCCCGCCGCGAGAGTCGCTGGAGCTCGACCGCTCGTCTCTGCTTTTTCTTTGCGGCTGCGACTTTTCGTCCTGGTCTTTCTTTTCTCGTCGGGCGCCTGGACGTGCCTCATCAGTTGGGGCATCCGAACCAGCGGCCTTGGAGCCATTGGATTTGCCAGAAATCTTTTCGGCGTGAGCTTCGAGGATCATGTAGATGAGATCCTGTTTGCGCATAGAAGAAACTCCAGTGAGTCCCATCCCGCGAGCAGTCTCTTTTAGCTCAGGCAGTTTTTGGTCTTTTAGGTCAGATATATTCATACGTTTTCGAGCGAGGGCTCTGTGCGATTTGCCAGGTCATTAAGACCCGTTGGTTTACTCGAAGGCTTGGTCTCCAGGATGGAGAATAAATGCTAAGAGTTAAGGCGGGGTGTTGACGCGCTCCAGATAAGAACCACAGGGTTGTTAGGAGATGCGCCGCGGTTAGTAGGACGTATCAAGGATGTAGCCTATTGCGACCATGCAAAAACGTCCTTATTTGCAAGATACCGCAATTTGGACAAAGATCAACAGGCGTGCTGACGAATACTGCGTATTGGTAAACACCGCCAGGGGCTATATATAAGTATCGGCGTGCATAATTATGTTTCAAACAGGCCGGTTCAAGCCAAGCCACGGAATTGACAGCGATCCTCCGGACCAGACCAAACACTCATTTTTAGCTTCAAGGAGCCTAAAATCAGCCAATATGCCCCTTTTCGGTGCCTAAAATCTGCTCTGCGACCTGGTGTGACCCCACAAAGAGCAACACGTCGTTTGGTCTCGCGATTTCTTCAAAGTGCTTCCGTGCTTGCTGCGGATGATCACACGCGTGGAAAGGCAAACCCGACAGGCGCGCCAGCTTGGTGAGATAGTCCAGAGATGCTGATCGCGGGCTGTTGATCGCCACAGGGTACACCTGGTTGGCGTGGTCGCGAAGGAGTGTAAATATTTCCACGGCGTCTTTGGTTTTCTTTAGACCCACCGCAACAAACAGTCTACCATCCGTGCCGAGCATTTTTTCAACACTGGTTAGCGCCGCACCAACGCCGTCTGGATTGTGACCCACATCAACCACGATCATGGGATTGCGGGTTATGATTTCGAGTCGCCCGCGCACTCCCGCCATGTTACGCGTGTCCTCCAGCCCCGCAACCACCGCATCATCCGACAGAGAACTACCGAGCAATTGTGTCGTGGCAGCAATCGCGAGCACGGCGTTGCGTAGCTGGTGATCACCGGACAGATGAGGAGTAAATCTATATGAATGATTCCCACTCTCAACAACCACTTCATCAGAACCATCTTGCTGATGCATACTCCAGCTGCGCGCATCTATTACCGGAGCACCAATCCGCTGCGCCGTTTCTTTGAGTACCGTCAACGCGTCTGGATGATTGTGGCCAACGACAAGCGGGACGTTCGGTTTGATGATGCCCGCTTTCTCAGCTGCGATCTCCTCAATGGTGTCACCGAGGATATTCGTGTGGTCGAGCTGGATGTCGGTGATCACGGTCAAAGATGTGGCGAGTATGTTTGTCGCGTCCAACCGTCCCCCGAGCCCAACTTCCACAACTGCGTAATCAACATTTCTTTGCGCAAAGTGGTAGAGACTCAGGGCAAGGGTAGCTTCGAAGAAACTCGGCTTGCACTCTTCAAAGAGAGGTTGAAAGTTGGCAACGAGCTTTGAGAACACCTCATCAGTCACCGAATTACCGTTCACGCGCATGCGCTCGGTGACTTTCAAAATGTGTGGCGAGGTATGCAGGCCTACGTTGCTCCCCGCTGCCCGCAGGATGGCAGTGATCATGTAACATGTTGATCCTTTGCCATTGGTACCGCCGACGTGCACTACACGCAGCGAATGATGCGGATTGCCCATGCCTTCGAGCAGACATCCGATTCGGTCGAACCCCGGTTTGAGCGCAGATGCTCCGTACTTATTGTACGTGGGGAGGTTGAGGAGTGACGCGTACGCTTCTTCGAACGAAAGCATCATCAATCGGCTGGCTGGAAACGGAAACGGCGGGCGGCTCCTTCGTTTTCGATTTCAATGCTGATGCGCATTGTTCGGGCCGGGAGCAAATCCGGTATCCTCTCTGGCCACTCCAGAATACAGACCGCATCCTGCTCGAGGTATTCGTGAAACCCGATTTCCTCAAGCTCCTCCGGGTCTTTTATTCGGTAGGCGTCAAAGTGGTACAGCGTAAGGCGCCGTCCCCTGTGTTCTTGCACGATACCAAACGTCGGGCTTGTTACATCGTCGGGTTGGTATCCCAGGCCGGTAGCAATGCCTTTCACGAAGTGCGTTTTCCCTGCACCGAGGGGGCCGGACAGAGCGACTACATCACCAGCTTCGAGCAGTGTGGAAAAAGACGCGCCCAACTCTACCGTTGCTTCGGCTGATGACGTTGTGGCGGGGAAGATTTTTGCTAGTTCGGTTTGCCTGGTGATAGTTTGCATGTGCTAGTCGCGCTGGGCGCATAAGATTGCATGCTCCAACCCGTCAATCATCGTGCCGACTGCAAGGTATCGATACGCCGTAGCGTATGCACTGACGCTGAAAAGTTCGCGGTCGTCCAGTACCGTCTTGATCGCTTCAATAAAGCTGTCTTCGTTACCGTGCTCTGCCAGCTTGCCGTTTTCGCCGTCTTCGATGAAGTCTATTTCCGGACTGTGGTACCGGTAGGCCGGGTCTGGGGATTTGTGTGTGACAACCGGTAGGCCAAAGCAGAACGCGTGGTTGACGGACAGCCCCACATATCCTGGCATAAGCATCACATCGGATGCGTAGAGGTACGCGCCGGAGCTGCTCCAATCCGTTATCGCGCCGGTGAACAGTACGTCCTCGATGTTTTCTTTTCGCACGCGACTTTTCATTGATTCCAACTCGGGTCCGTCACCGATTACTAACAGGGTGGCAGGGGTGGTAGATCGGAAGCGGGAAAAAATATCCAGCAGCAGATCCGTGCCTTTGTCGGGAATCAGCCTGCCGATGAAACAGAGTACGGGTTGGTTTTTTGGCAAGTTGATGGTGTCCCGCACAGCTGACCTGCTTTGTCTTTCAAGCAATTCGTTCAGTCGATAGAGTCTGTCGGTGTCTAGCGTGTTACGCGCCCTAAATACTTTTTCGGGCGGGACAAATTCTCGCAGTTGTTGGGCGATGTTGTCGGAATAACACACACACGCGTCTGCTTTGCGTGCCATTGCGATGCGATATCTGTCTGCCGGGTGATTACTTCCGAACGGGCGGAAGTTTGAAGAAAAGTGACCCCAAAGGACGATGGGTATCTTTCGCTTTTTTGCTTTCGACATCAATCGGGGCAGGCTAATGGAGCGTGGAGCTTCCTCTGCCAGGATTACTGCTGGATCTGGATATTCTTCAAAGGCCGGTTTGAATTTCTGATAATGGATTCTCTCGCCGCCAACCCAATAATTTTTGAGGAGCACCTGGCGAAACCCGGTTTCATCTTTGGAAGTCAGGGTGTTCATGGATGACGCGCCGGGTGCCGAACCGTGGCAAACCACCAGGCGACCATCCAGCCTCTTATTCAGCTTTTCAAGGACCGGCACACGGTAAGACGTGAGCATTCGGGTAAAATATAGAACCGGGCGACCGGCCATGCCGCTACTCTTACTTGGGTTTCATCGTGATGACCGGTAGGATCATCTCTTCCATCGATGCCCCGCCGTGTTGCATCGTGTCCCGATACCGGTTGAGGTACTGGTTGTAGTTCGTTGGGTAGACGAAATAGTAATCCTCTTTCGCGATGATGTAGTTCGTTCCGGGTAATCCGGTGGGAAGTCCGAACTTGAGCGGGTTTTGGACAAAGATGGAATGTTTGCTATCGCTCTTCAAGTTGCGCCCGTATTTGTAGCGAAGGGCGGTGGATGTGTTGCGATCGCCAATCACCTTTGCGGCGTGCAGGCTGCGCACCGCGCCGTGGTCGGTGGTGACAACGATGGTGCATTTCTTCGTGGATAAATCCTGTAGTACCTGGTACAGCCACGAGTGCTCAAACCACGTTTTCGTGAGTGCGCGATAGGCTCGCTCGTCGGGCGCCAGTTCTTTCAGTACAGCCGAGTCCGACCGGGAGTGTGCAAGAATGTCGACGAAGTTTACCACGACCGCGCTGAGGTCGTTCTGGAGAAGGTGATCTTGTGTTGCAACAAACTCTTTGCTGTCGGATGCGGATATGATTTTGTCATAGCGCACCTTAACATTTTTCCGGAGCCGCGACAGCTGGTCGTTCAGCAGCTCCTCCTCGTTTCTGTTGCGAGAGTGCTCATCATCTTCCCCGTCGTTCCAGTACCGTGAGTACTGATCTGCCAGCTCGCTCGGAAGGAGGCCGCTGAAAATTGCGTTTCGGGAATACGGTGTGGCGGTGGGGAGTAGCGAAAAGTGAAAGTCTGTCTCGATGTCGAAGTATGTTTGCAACATGGACTCGAACATGAGCCACTGGTCGTACCGCATGCAGTCTATCACAAAGAAAACAACGGGCGTGTTTGCATCCAGGAGCGGCGCTACGAATCGTTCCACAACATCGTTTGACAGCATCGGCTGGCCGTCGCCCGATCCCTCTCGCTGGGACTTGATCCACGAAGCATACTTGTCTTCCACAAAGCGTCCAAACACTCTGTTGGCTTCGCGGTACTGGTCGTCAAGAATCTGGCGAACGTTTTCGTCTCCTTCCAGCTCAAGGTCGTATCCCACAAGCTTCCGGTAGAGCTCAATCCACTCCTCAACCGACAACGGATTCATGAGTGCTGATGTGATGGATCCGAACGAGCGGAGATATTCCTGAGACAGCTGTTCGTTGCGAATCTTTACGCGATCGAGGATGCGCTTGCATGTGAGCAAGACCTGGCTGGGATTGACGGGTTTGGTCAGGTAGTCGCTAATGCGCTGGCCGAGCGCTTCTTCCATGATGCGCTCTTCTTCACTCTTGGTGATCATGACCACAGGGATGTCGGGACGGATGTCGTGGATTGCAACGAGGGTAGCCAACCCGTCCATGCCGGGCATCTGTTCGTCGAGTAAGACAACCTCAAACCTGTTTTGCTTCACCTCCTCAATCGCGTCGGAGCCGTTCGTGACTTTGACTACGTCGTAGCCTTTGGATTCGAGGAACATGACATGGGGTTGGAGGAGATCTATCTCATCGTCGGCCCATAGGATGCGCGGTGTTTGCGGCATGGGAAAAGTTTCTGGTGAAAGGAATCCGGGCTAACGCGTCGGCTCCCAGATGTATTGTCCTTCCCGGTCGATGTATCCCCAGCGGTCGTCGACCTGAACGCGCGCGACACCCTGGTTGAAGTCCCACGCGAGATCAAACTCGGGCGTAATTACCTGTTGGCCGTCTGAATTGATGTAACCCCATTTGCCGTCTTTGCGAATGCGAGCGAGGCCTTCGGAAAATCTCCACGCCTGGTCGTACTTCGCGTCTATGACGATCTGTCCGTCGGCGTTTTGGTAGCCGTAGAGTTCGTCGATTTTCACGCGGGCCGGAAAGTCCGCGCTGGGGTCGGTACTGCTCATGAGCTGGGGTCCGATTTCGAATTGCGGGTCGACAACTAGTTCGCCGGAGATGTTGATGTATCCCCATTTACCGTCCAGCTGCACGGGGGCAAGTCCTTCCGAGAAGTACCACGCGTCTTCGAATTGCGGTTCGATGGCCATGCGGCCGTCGATGTCGATGAATCCGTACTTATCGCCCACACGCACAAGCGCTCGGCCATCAGTGAATGCCCATGCTCGGTCGTACTCGGGAGCGATTGCAAGATGTCCCGCCGGAGTAATGAATCCCCATTGGCCACCGTCGCGGATGAGCAGATAATCTCCGGACGCTCCGATGGTGGCAGCGTGAGAATCTGATGGAGTGGGTTCGACGCTCGGTTTGCATGCGAGGGGAAGTAGCAGAAGGCAGATCAGAATTACTCGCATGGTATTGTGGGATTTATCATAAAAACGGTTGCTAACAGGGAAGGGCGTGAACACTCTGAATTCTGGCGGCGTAAGTTGTGCCGGAAGGAGGTGTACTCCGTGGCAGGTTTAATGTTGGTGAAAAGCTATGAAAAAGAAAGTTCAAGACGCGATTAACAAGCAGATCGGGATCGAGCTCCAATCGGCATACGCCTATTTGGGCATGGCAGCGAGGATGGACTTGCTGAGTTTTCCGGGGATGGCGCAGTGGCTCCGGTCGCAATGGGAGGAGGAGATCATCCACGCGACAAAGTTCATGGACTTTATGCTACAGCGCGACGCCGAGGTTGAGCTTGGCGGGCTGAAAAAGCCAACGGTAAATTTCGATACTCCGCTCAAGGCGTTTGAGCTGGTGCTCAAGCACGAGCAGTCGGTTACCAAATCGATCCACGCCCTGTACGACCTGGCGGTTAAAGAAACTGACTTCCCGCTTCAGTCTCTGCTGCAGTGGTACATCGACGAGCAGGTGGAGGAAGAGGACAGTGCGCGGCAGGCTATCGACGCGCTGCGGTTGGCCGGAGATTCTGGTCCGGGCTTACTGATGATCGATCGCGAAATGGGCAAGCGCACGGCTCCACAGGCGGACACCAGCGGCGCCTGATATGCTGCTTCGGCCAGCGTCCATTCCGGTTTCTGTAGCAAACATCTTTGGGAATTCAAATCCGCTGGTGATGGAGCTGGGATTCGGCAACGGGTCGTTTCTTATTGAGCAGGCGAGAAAGAATCCGGATAAGAATTTTGTTGGCGCGGAGCGGTCGCTGTCGAGTTTGAACAGGGCGTTGCACGTGTTGCGGCGGTCGCCGCTGGCGAACGTGGTCTTGTATCCGGGTGACGGTCGGTTTGTGCTGGACAGCTTGCTGGAGCGGCGGAGTCTGTCGCACCTGTGGGTAAACTTCCCGGATCCGTGGCCGCGTCGCCGGCACGTTTCCCGAAGGCTGTTGGACAGGGAGTTCTTCTTGCTGGTTTCAGATCGGCTGGAGGCTGGTGGAGCCGTTGCGCTCACAACCGATCACGCGGATTACTTTGCTTTTGCTCGCGGTGAAGCGAAAAAGAGTGGACTGTTTGGCGAGGTTGTGTCTGATGCGCCCCTGGATACGTTGCAGACGAGGTACGCGCGCAAGTGGGCGAAGCAGAACAAAGAGTTTTATCATGTCGTGTTCACATTGGAAAAGGCCGGTCCGGAGATCGCGCCCTCTGTAAAGCTCGAAGAAATGCAGCATGCACATCTTACGGGTGCGGTACCGTCGCCCGAGTCGTTTGAGAAAATTGTCTACCCGGTAGATTCCGGCAAGGTGGTGCTGCTTGATATTTTCAGAGCGCTGGATGGAAACGGGTTGGTGTTCCTCGTGCTGGTTGAGGAGGAGGGGTTGAGGCAAGAGTTGTTGTTCGAGCTGAAGTTTAAGGGCGGCACGCATCAGCTGTTCGTGCGGCGGTTTGGGCAGCCGCTCCCGACGGAGGGCGTGTCGCAAGCGTTGGGGATCGTGTTGGAGTGGCTTGTTGCGGAGGGCATGGAGGTTACGGGCCGGTGGTATTGAGGGGCGCGCCATCCTGTGGCGCCCGAAGGGCGAGGTGGAGTAGCTGCCATCTAATTAATTCGTCATTGCGACGAGGCCGTTGGCGAGGTGGCAATCTCCCTCTAAGGGCTCAGGTCCGGAAGTCCAAAGGCTGGCGCAACCTTTACCCCACTACTTTGGCGTAACCCGATCGTGACTGCGAGGAGTCCCAAGGCGACGTGGCAGTCTCTATCTATGGTCGCTAGCCTGGAAGTCCAAAGGCTGGCGCAACCCTTACCCCACCACAAGTGCGTCACACCGGACTTGATCCGGGGTCCATACAGTTTGTGATGGTTGTCGCAGTTGTGCTAAAGAGTGATTTCCAGCTACAGAGGGCGACGTGGCAGTCTTCATCTATGGTCGCAGGTCTGGAAGTCCAAAGGCTGGCGCTACCCTTAGACTCCCATTACAAGTGCGTCACCCCGGACTTGATCCGGGTCCATTCAGTTTGTGCTGGTTGTCACAGTTCCTGGCCTCACACTTGGTGGCTGCACATGCAGGCTGGGAAGGTTGTGCAGGACAGTACCGTCGAGATGCCGGCGCTATCACCGAGTTGGTTTGCACGGTAATGCCCTCACGGGTTGCCTTACTTTCTTTTGTGCCGACAAAAGAAAGTAACAAAGAAAAGCTCTCGGCTGACACCGCCTGTCGCTAGTCGTCGTCTCCCTCGCGGCGATATTTCGAGCGGCGCCCGGGGAGGATGTTGCGCAGATGTTGAACAGCGCCGGGACGCCTCGATGAAATCTCGCTTTTCGCGAGGGTTCCTCCGCCTCGAGACGCGCCATGCGCTGCATGCCGATTGTTTAAGACGCGTGTTTGGAGGAATGCGCGTTGTAGGGCAAGTGGTTGCTACCTGTCCCGAACGGCGAAGCGGGAAACTCCATCTACAGAGCTCGGCATTGGGAGACTGCCACGCGGCAGTAGCCGCTCGCAGTGACGAGTTGGTCTTCACCGTTCTATGGATTCCAGCTCGGGGGCTGAATGACACGAGGGAGGTGGCCTTCACCGCCGAGGTATTCCTATTGCGCCGCATGTTATTCTACCACCCAACCTGTCATCCCCACCTCGTCATCCTGAGGAGTCCCGAAGGGCGACGTGAGGATCTCCATCTAGGGGCACGGCCCAAGTCACCGTCGCGCTATTCATCTGCCTCGAATTGTGATCCCACCACCCGCGCGTCACCCCGGACTTGATCAGGGGTCCATGCAGTTTGTGAAGGTTGTCACCGTTCTATGGATTCCAGCTCCGGGGCGAACCTTACATCACAGATGGAGCGACAGTTAGAAACCTAAACCGTTTTCTAACGCTAAAGTATTACCTGAAACTCAGCAGTAGGGGCTATGATGTTAACGCACAACTCAAGAAGTATTCTCGGTAGATCTTGCCGTTCGCTTTTCGTCGTGTTGTGCCTATTGTTCCTGATCGCGCTCCAACTTGATTGTCAACCTCGGACTCCAGGTTGTGACGTTGTGTCCGTTGCGCAGACTGATTCGACTTCTAGTGTCAAGGGGACCGGATACCACGGCATAGTAATCCGCGAGAACTATCACATTTCGGAAAGCGTTGATCTGGCGATGTGGTCGGAATTGCCAGATTCGGCAGAGTTTCGAGTTGCGAGTGAATCCGAGATCTGTTCTTTCGAACGGCGGCTTGCGGATGCTTATCTCGAGGATGCCCACCTGGCTCACAATTTACAACGGGTAGTCGAAGTGGTCCGGCCAGAATTTCTTGCTACGTTCTTTCGACAATATGTTGGATATGAACAATCAGGCAGATCCATACTTAAAGTCTTCTTGACCGATCCGGCAATGGTTTCCGCTATTCGCCGAGACGAACACCTGCCGATTATTACAGACGACGGCTGGCCGGGAAATATCGTGCTGTATTACGACGTCACTGAAGACATGATTGAATAAATCGCAAATAGTCCTATAACGAAGAGTGCATTAGCGGCAACTCATCCTCACCAAGAAAGTTAAGAAGCCAATCGACTCCTGACTTCTCCAAGGATGCACGTAAGGAGCACGCTATAGCAATCCCTGCAGGAAGGGCGACGCGGCGATCTCCGTCTACGAGCACGGCCCAAGTCACCGCGGCGCTATTCATCTGCCTCGAAGTGCCATTTCACCACCCAACCGGTCATCCCGGACTTGATCCGGGATCCATACAGTTTGTGCTGGTTGTCACCGTTTCTGACTTCACACTTTGTGGCTGCACATGCAGGTTGGGAAGGTCGTGCAGGACAGCACCGTCGAGATGCCGGCGCTATCATCGAGTTGGTTCGCACGGTATGCCCTCACGGGTTGCCTTACTTTCTTTTGTGCCGACAAAAGAAAGTAACAAAGAAAAGCTCTCGGCTGGCACCGCCTGTCGCTAGTCGTCGTCTCCCTCGCGGCGATATTTCGAGCGTCGCCCGGGGAGGTTGTTGCACTGGTGTTGAATAGCGCCGGGGCGCCTCGATGAAATCTCGCTTTTTCGCGAGGGTTCCTCCGCCTCGAGATGCGCTGCATGCCGATTGTTTAAGCGTGTGTTTGGAGGACTGCGCGATGTAGGGCAAGTGGTTGCTAACTGTCCCGGGCGGCTAAGCGATAAACTCAATCTACAGAGCTCGGCATGGGGAGATTGCCACGCGGTGGTAGCCGCTCGCAGTGACGAGTTGGTTTTCACCGTTCTATGGATTCCAGCTCGGGGGCTGGAATGACAGGAGGGAGGTAGGATTCACTGCAGCGGCATTTGTTTTGCTCTTCGTGTTAGCCCACCACCAAGGCGTCACCCCGGACTTGATCCGGGGTCCATACAGTTTGTGATGGTTGTCGCAGTTGTGCTAAAGGGTGATTTCCAGCTACAGAGGGCGGCTTTGGGAGACTGCCGCGTCGCCCTTCGGGACTCCTCGCAGTGACGAGGTTTTTGTTTGGGATTCCAGCTCGGGGGCTGGAATGACACGAGGGAGGTAGGATTCACTGCAGCGGCATTTGTTTTGCTCTTCGTGTTAGTCCACCACCAAGGCGTCACCCCGGACTTGATCCGGGGTCCATACAGTTTGCGATGGTTGTCGCAGTTGCTAAAGAGTGATTTCCAGCTACAGAGGGCGGCTTTGGGAGACTGCCACGCGGCAGTAGCCGCTCGCAGTGACGAGGTTTTTGTTTGGGATTCCGGCTCGGGGGCCGGAATGACGGGTAAAGAGCGCTACTCCTCCCGCGCGCGTTCCCGCCACCCGACGCTAACCGTGTTTCCAGCGGCTGACCTGGCGGCGACAGATTCTTCCGCCCGAACATACGCACCCACCACCGCGGCCCACTTCTCGTAGTCGGCACTAGCGCCATCAAGCGCCTCGGGTGAGAAACGCTCGGCGACAAAATGCGTCGAGATGTCGCCTGACCGAAACATCTCATCATCCATTGCAAACCGGCAAAATGGAATGGTGGTCTGCACACCCGTGATCACATACTCTGATAGCGCGCGCCGCATCCGGTTGATTGCCGACTCCCTCGTCCCGGCCCAGGTAATCAGCTTGGAGATCATCGGATCGTAATGCATCGACACCTCCGCAGGTCGGTCGAGCGCGGAGTCCACACGTACACCCGGTCCGCCGGGCTCGTGGTAGGTTTCGATCATTCCAGGCGCCGGTAGGAAATTTGAAGCAGGGTCCTCGGCATAAATCCGGCACTCCACGGCGTGGCCGTGAATCGATAAGTCTGATTGATCATACCCAAGCTCCTCGCCATCGGCAATCCTTATCTGCTCGGCAACAAGATCGAGCCCGGTGATGCACTCGGTAACCGGGTGCTCGACCTGCAACCGTGTGTTCATCTCCATGAAGTAAAAATTCATGTCCTTGTCGACAAGAAACTCCACGGTTCCGGCGCCGACGTAATCCACCGACCGTGCGGCATCTATTGCAGCCTGGCCCATCCGGGCGCGAATCTCATCGGTTAAACACGCCGACGGTGCCTCCTCGATAACCTTTTGGTGCCGACGTTGGATAGAACACTCGCGCTCGAAGAGATGCACAATGTTGCCGTGCGCATCAGCGAGGAGTTGGAATTCAATGTGCCGGGGTTTCTCGATGTACTTCTCGATAAACACCCGCTCATCCCCGAACGCTGCTTGCGCTTCACGGCGGGCCGCATCAAACGCCGAGGCAAATTCGTCCGCAGAGTGCACCACGCGCATGCCCTTGCCGCCTCCACCAGCCGCGGCCTTGATGAGCACCGGGAATCCGATATCAGCCGCAACTCCGGCGGCCTCCTTCGGATCATCCACTGCATCTGTCGTGCCAGGGGCCATGGGGACACCTGCTTTTTCCATCAGCGCTCGCGCAGCGGTCTTGTCTCCCATCGACTCGATCGCCTCTGGCGTTGGTCCAATGAAAACCACCCCTGCCTTTTTGCAGGCGCGTGCAAACTCCGGATTCTCGGAAAGAAAACCGTAGCCCGGGTGAATCGCATCAGCCCCAGAAGCCGTGGCAACGTCCAGGATCTTGTCGTACCGTAAATACGAAGCACTCGACGATGCCGGACCGATCGGGTACGCCTCATCAGCCATGCGGACGTGCAGAGCAGCGCGGTCGGGCTCACTGTACACAGCCACCGTTGAAATCCCGAGCTCCCGGCAGGTCCTAATAATTCTGACCGCGATTTCACCCCGGTTTGCGATCAGTACTTTCTTTATCCTCGGGTTTGTCATAAAGTCCGATATCTTGATGGTGGCATGATCTGTGCATCTTCCCGCCAGGGTCCCGAGTAGTGTTTATCAGCGCGACCGGGGTGGACCTGAAGCCTGCAAGACAGCATCCGAAAAATTCGAGTCGATGACCGAAAATAGAGATTATTACAAGATTCTGGGAGTCTCTGAAAGCGCCAGTGTCGATGAGATAAAAAAGGCGTATCGGAAGCTTGCGCGGAAGTATCATCCGGACAAAAATCCTGATGACAAGTCTGCCGAGGATCGGTTCAAGCAGGTGCAGGAGGCTAACGAGGTGCTATCGGATCCCGCGAAGCGCCGCGAGTATGACATGCGACGCAAGAACCCGTTTGGTTTTGGGGATGGATTTCAGACCGGTAGCGGCGGCGAGTATTATCAGACGCCCGACGGGACGTACGTACGATTTGATCGCGGAGGTGGTGGGGCCGGTCCGGGCGGAGATCCCTTCGGTGGGCTCGGGGATATTTTTGGTCAGATGTTTGGAAATGGCGGGAGTCCGTTCCAGCGCTCGCAGCCCCGCGGTGGGGCGAAAGGCCGGGCACGTGCTCTCGACATCGAGACGTCAATCAACCTTACGTTCGAGCAAGCACTGGCAGGCGGCAAACAGGAGGTCATCCTGCCTTCCGGGGAGCGGATTCGGATTACCATTCCGAAGGGTGTCGACAACGGATTCCGGGTGCGGTTAAAAGGGAAAGGTCAAAAAGGCGCGCGCGGTCGAGGAGACCTGTACGTTACGTTCAACGTCGCGCCGCATCCCACTCTCAACAGGCAAGGCAACGACCTCTACCTCACCGAACAGATCTCCATCATGCAGGCGCTGCTTGGGTCGGAGCGTCTCATCAAGAATGCGTACGGCAAGCAGATAAAGATTCCGATTCCTGCCGGTGTTCAGCCCGGCGAGGTGCTGCGGCTGCGCGGACAGGGAATCGACACGGGAGACAAGAAGGGGGATCTGTTCGTGCGGATTTCCATTTCGATCCCGAAGAAGCTGTCGGACAAACAGAAGGAGATTCTGAAGAAGGCGGCGCGGGAGGCGGGGCTGGGATAGGTGGAAGCGCGCTCGACGTTTTCGGCGCGAACAGGTTACTGATTACCGATGTTCAAGGCTAGGCAGCCTGGCGGTCCGAAACTAAGGTGTCCACCTGTTTTCCGATCCTGTGCAGTAGAACAACAAGCCTGTCGATCGAGAACTTCTTGAACTTCTTTTTCACGATATCGCTAACGACAGGTTGTTTAACACCAAGATGTTTGGCGGCTTCTTTTTGCGTGTACCCGTGCTCCTTGATCCACGCACGTATTTCTAGCATGAGATCAACACGGATTAGATAGTCAGCCGCCTTCTCGGGGCTGAATCCAAGATCCAGAAATTCGTTTCCGCTAGATCTTTCGAATCCTTCCAGTGAAGCTGTCATTGGCTGTGTTCGATGTGATGCTCCTGAATATCCTTATATCGTTGCTTGGCAAGGTCGATGTCTTTCCGGGAAGTCTTCTGCGTCTTTTTAATGAATGCGTGGAGAACAGCGACAGCGTTGAGGAATTTTGCTACGTATATAATTCGGTACGCCTTGTTCTTGTCCCTAATACGAATTTCCATTGCACCTGGACCAACCGAAGGAATGTGCTTCCAATCTGTTGGATCTAGACCTTTTCGGATTAAGCGCAATTCTGTCGCCGCCTCCCTTCGAGCTTTGGCCGACCATTTTTTCATGGCTTTCTTGCTCGAGGAAGCAAAAACGAGATCTTTCAAACGATCGGCTACTCTAGGAGAAATATAACAAATACGCTATATAATTATACCGATGTTGTTATATCCGGGTTCAGGAAATTTTGGAAAATGGGCAAGCGGCTTCAAACGCGCCGTCCAACACAGCCTACCCGGTTTGTAGGCTCAAACACCTAGAACGGCGCATCATCACCCGAACCCAGCTGCGCGGCGATGATATCATCAGCCGGATTGAGCTCACCCGGCGTTGCGAAGTACGTCGTGAGGTTATCAAAACGCGCATACTGATTCACGAACGCGAGCTTCACGTTTCCGATCGGTCCGTTTCGTTGCTTGCCGATGAGTATCTCCGCAATCCCCTCGGTCGAATTGCCGTACTCATCGACGGTGATGCCATACCGCTCAGCGCGGTAGATAAATGCAACGACATCAGCGTCCTGTTCGATGGATCCTGATTCCCGGAGGTCGGACAGCATCGGCTTCTTGTCACCACCGCGGGTCTCCACCGCACGGCTCAACTGCGACAACGCAATGACGGGGATATTGAGCTCTTTCGCCAACGCTTTCAGCGATCGAGAGATCTGCGCGATCTCCTGTTCGCGGTTGGAGTTGCGACCGGCGACGGGCCCGTGCATAAGTTGCAAATAATCCACGACAATCATTCCGATGTCGTGCTCGGCTTTGAGGCGACGGGCTTTTGCGCGCAGCTCGAGGATGGACAGACCCGGGGTGTCGTCGATAAAGATGGGCGCGGCCGATAGTCGTCCGGCGGCGCGTGCGAGTTTTGGCCAGTCGTCGTCGCGAAGGCGGCCTGTTCGAGCGGCCTGCGCATCGACGCGGGCTTCCGAAGTGAGGAGTCGCTGTGCCAGCTGCTGCGCACTCATCTCGAGTGAGAAGACTGCGACAGGTGTAGGATCTGCGGCCATGAGCGCGGCGTTGCGCGCGACCGCAAGGGCAAATGCCGTCTTGCCCATCGAAGGGCGCGCCGCGATGATAATGAGATCCGAGTTTTGCCATCCGCCGGTTATCGCGTCCATCGCGCTGAAACCCGTGGCGACACCCGTGATCCCGGATTCGCGTCCGTGGATGGCCTGCAGGTTTTCGATGGTTTCCTCCACCACATTCTTCATTGACGTTGCGGCTCGCCGGAGCTGCGTGTCGGATATCCGGAAGATGGCGGATTCGGTCTGGTCGAGCAGCTCGAACGCATCGGCGCTGGGCTCGTACGCGAGCGCGATGTGCTCGGACATGGTGGTGATCATCCCGCGCAGCAGCGCCTTCTCGGCGATGATGCGTGCGTGATACTCCACGTTGGCAGAGGTGGCGACGCGTGTTGTGAGCTCGGTGAGATAATACGCCCCGCCGATCATGTCGATCTCTTCTGAACGCTTCAGCTCTTCGGTCACGGTGACGAGGTCAACCGGGTTGCCGCGCTCGAACAGGCCAATGATAGCGGCGTAAATTTTTTCGTGCCGCGCGTCGTAGAAAGAATCAGCCGGAAGAATCTCGATGACCTTGGGAATGGCGTGGCGGTCGATCATCATCGCGCCCAACACGGATTGCTCTACCTCCGCAGCCTGCGGCGGCACGCGGCCGGAACGCTGTTGCGAAGTCCTCGCGGGTGCAAAACGGGGGTCTTCTGTAATCATGGGTCCCTACGCTGAAACAAGCTCATCATATTTCTTGCGGAGTACCTTCACATCTTCCCAGGTCGGGCGCTTCCAGTTCGGATTGCGCAGGAGTGCTGCCGGGTGGTACGTAACCATCGTGGGGATGCCGCGAAAATCGTGAAAAAACCCGCGCATGTTTTTCAGCGACTCGTTCTTGCCCATCAACGAGTTGCCCGCAGTTTTTCCTACGCACAAAATCACTTTTGGTTGGATGAGATCCATCTGCCGGAGCAGGATGGGCAGGTGCGCTTTCACTTCGTCCGGGAGTGGATCGCGATTGCGTGGCGGACGGCTCTTCAGGATGTTGGCTATGTACACGTCTTCGCGGTTAAAACCGATCGCACCCAGGATGTCGGTGAGTAGCTGACCCGCTCGACCAACAAATGGCTCACCACGTTTGTCCTCCTCCGCGCCCGGCGCTTCGCCGATTACCATGAGGTCTGCGTTGGGGTCGCCCACGCCAAAGACCGGATTCATCCGCGTCTTGTCCAGCTCAATCAGCACCGTGTTGGCAACGTACTGCTCCACCTCTTCCAGCGTTGTCATTGCATCCAGTGATGTGGCAACGGCAGTCGGATCCGGAGGTGTTTGCACGGCGGCGGTGTGTGGTTGCGGTGGTGATGATAAGAAAGAATACCGGCCGGCGAAGTCCGCTTCTTGCTCGATTCGGTTGCGCAATTCTTGAAGCTCGTCCTGCATTCTCCTGGCGGTAACGGTACACGGCAATATAGCGCCCGAAATCGTGCCAAGGCTTCCACTTTAACCACACATGGCTAACAAGAAAGTGTGGATAACTACCGGTCGGATCCCGTTAGTTTTTGTGCGACGCCAGCGTTTCAACGCCGCGCACTTCGATCGCGTCGAAAATCTCCTTCGCAAGATTCTCCTTCGACATGAGTGGTAGCGCTTTCTCATCACCCGATCGGAAAAACAACGTGGCCATATTCGTGTCATGACCAAATGCCGACCCCGCGTCGTTCGGATTGTTCAGCACAATCAGATCAAGGTTTTTCTTTTCTAACTTGCTGCGCGCGTTTTTCGGACCGTCGTTGGTCTCAAGCGCAAACCCCACCAGCACCTGATCCGCTGGTTTTTGCTCGCCAAGCGTCGCAAGAATATCGGTAGTCCTCTCGAGCTCCAAGTGAAGGTCGCCTTCCTTCTTTTTTATTTTTGCTGATGATACCTTCGCCGGCCGGTAGTCAGCTATTGCGGCGGCCATGACTATTACATCCGCGTCGCCGTGTTGCATTACTGCGTCGAACATATCCGCCGCGCTGGTAACCGAGACCACGTTTACTCCGAACGGTTTGTCCAGGTTGGTTGGGCCGCTGACCAGGGTCACATCCGCACCCCGCTTTTGCGCTTCGGCGGCAATGGCGTAACCCATTTTGCCGGAGGAATGGTTCGTCACAAACCGGACGGGGTCGATGGCCTCGCGCGTTGGGCCGGCGGTTACTAGCACCTTTTTGCCGTTCAATGTTTTTGGCTGATTCGATGCATGGGCCACATCAGCCGTTTTATCATGAATCACCTGCAGGTCCGGCAGTCTGCCCTGGCCGATGAGACCAGATGCCAGTTCACCCACATCCGGCGGAAGGATGGTATGCCCGTCGGCGATTAGCGTGTCGAGGTTGCGTTGGGTCGTGGCATGCACATACATGTCGTGATCCATCGCGGGGCACACCAGCAGCGGACAGCGGGCGGACAGCGCCACAGCGGTAAGCATGTTGTCGCAAAGACCGTAGGCCAACTTGGCGATGGTGTTAGCCGTCGCAGGTGCCACTACAAATACATCAGCCCACAAACCCAGGTGCACGTGCTTGGTCCAGGAGCCATCTTCGTTTTCCGGAAAGATGTCGACGAGGACTTCTCTTTCTGACAGCGTTCCGAGTGTAACCGGTGTCACAAACTTTGCGGCGGACGGTGTCATGATGACCTGGACATCCGCGCCCGACTTCTTATACAGGCGGACGAGCTCCGCGCATTTGTAAGCGGCGATCCCACCGGTAACACCGAGAATGATGTGCTTTCCTTTCAGGCTATGTGTGGGGGAGGAGTCCATGATCTGGGTTTCGACCTGTCGAACGACGGGTTAAGACGGGTGTTTCGGAGTCTAGCCGGATGCGCTAGCGCGTCTGGTGCGGCGGTCGAGGTATTCCACGACAAGGGAATGGGCCAATTCGGTGGCGGCATCGAGGTCGTCGTTCACCACCACTGCGTCGAAGCTGTCTCGATAACTCATTTCGAAATCCCAGCGCTCGGTGCGGCTGGCAAGCGATTCGGGTGATTCGCTGCCGCGTTCGCTCAACCGCGCCCGCAGTTTCTCGATGGATGGTGGGGCGATGAACAGGGCCAGGCAGTTTGCGCCGTAGGATTTTTTTACCCGCAGCGCACCGTTTACGTCTACATCGAGCACAACCGGGGCGGCGGCGCGGGAATCTTGCACCTCCGACCACGGTGTACCGTAAAGCAGTCCCGGGTAGACCTCTTCGTATTCCATAAAGGCACCGGTGTTGATCATCCGGTCGAATTGTTCGCGTGACACAAAATGATAGTCGGCTCCGTCTTGTTCGTGTGCGCGCGGAGCGCGAGTGGTGGCGGAAACAGAAAAGCGCAGTTGCGGCAGACGCTCCATCAGCGCCCGGGCCAGTGTGGATTTGCCGGCGCCACTGGGGGCCGTGAGCACGATGATGCAGGCCTCATCGGGTGGGGGTGTCATTCCACGTTCTCGATCTGCTCGCGAATTTTTTCGAGCTCCTCTTTCATGCTCACCACGATCGCGGCGAGGTCGGCATCGTTAGCCTTGGATCCGATGGTGTTAACCTCGCGGTTCATTTCCTGCGCGATGAAGTTGAGCTTGCGCCCTACCGGCTCCGCCGATGACAGCGATTCCGAAAACAACTTGACGTGGGATTCGAGTCTGATCACCTCTTCGTTCACGTCGAGCTTATCTGCGAGGATGGCGATCTCCATCTCCAGGCGTTCGGGGTTGATGCGTTCGGAGTCGATCAGCTCGGCGAGTCTCTCGGTAAGTTTTTTCTTTGCGGCGGTTACGCGGGTGGGTGCGTAGGACTTTACGTTGTCGAGCAGGCGCTCCAGGTTGCGAAGCCTTTTGCGGAGGTCGCTCTCCAGTGCTGATCCCTCGCGCATCCGCATTTCTTCCAGCTCCTCGATGGCCGCCCCAAGTGCTGCCTGCGTAACCTTCCAGCTCAGCGATGCTGACTGCTCGCTGTCCTGATTCTGAAACACGTTTGTAAATTGCAGCACGTCGCTCATGAGGATCCGCGAATTGATGCGCGCGGCTTTTTTCACCTCCTTCATGGCTTTCACGTATGCCTTTATTGCTGCCTTGTCCACCACCAGTGGTTGCATGGCGACGTCACGGTTGTCGATCTGAATTTGCGCGGTGATGCGGCCTCGGGCGAAAGATTTCTTGATTTGATTTTGGATGTCCAGTTCGTGCTCGGAAATAACCCGCGGCAGTCTCACCGGCACTTCGCAGTAGCGGTTGTTAACCGATTTTAGTTCGACGGTTGCAGAGATGTGATCGAGCTCGGCTGTCGCCCGGCCGAACCCTGTCATACTTTTGAGCATAGTGTTTCAATTGGATGCGGAGAGGGTGGGATTCGAACCCACGGTACCCCGATAGAGGTACACACGCTTTCCAGGCGTGCCCCTTCAGCCACTCGGGCACCTCTCCCGGATGATTTACACCTCCATGATCTCAGCTTCTTTGTGATCCAGAAGCTTATCGACCCGGCCGATGAATTCGTCGGTTTTCTTCTGCAACTTGTCTTCCGCCTCGTGGCGCATGTCTTCCGACACGTGGAGCTCTTTCTCCGACGCCTTGATGTGGTCGCGGGTGTGCCGGCGGATATTCCGAATCGCAACTTTTGCATCTTCGCCACGGGACCGCGCGGTCTTCACCAGGCCGCGTCTGCGTTCTTCGGAAAGCGGTGGCACCGGTATGCGAATAAGTGCGCCGTCGTTGGATGGGTTGAATCCCAGGTCGGCCGAGAGGATCGATTTTTCGATGGCCTCCAGCGCGTTGGCGTCCCACGGTTGGATCACAATCATGTCCGCCTGCGGGGCGGTTACGGATGCGATCTGGTTGAGCGGAGTTTTGGAGCCGTAGTAGTCCACCTTGATATGATCCACCATGGAGGCGGTCGCTCGCCCAGCGCGAATGCCCATGAGCTCGGTGTGGAGGTGCTCCATGGCCTTGGTCATCTTCTCGTCCGTTTCGGCCAACATCTTTTTAAGTGCGTCATCAATCATATCAAAACCTGCTAAATAGCGATCGCGTGAGTGCCTACCAGTGAACGAGGGTGCCGACCTTCTCGCCTTTGGCAACACGTGCCAGGTTGCCCTGCACGTTCATGTTGAACACTATTATAGGCATTTTGGATTCCCCGCAAAGTGTAAAAGCGGTCCGGTCCATGGCGCGGAGGTCTTTCTCGAGCACCGTGTTGCCGTGAATCTTTTCGTACATGGTGGCTGATGAGTCCTGTTCGGGGTCGGCTGTGTATATCCCGTCCACTCGCGTGCCTTTCATTATGACGTCGGCGTCGATTTCGAGGGCCCGCAGCGAGGCCGCGGTGTCGGTCGTGAAATACGGATTGCCGGTGCCCGCCCCGAAGATCACGATGCGCCCCTTCTCTAGATGTCGAATGGCGCGGCGGCGGATAAACGGCTCGGCGATTTGCTCCATCTTGATGCTCGACTGCAACCGCGACTTGAGGTGGGCCTGCTCGAGCGCGTCCTGTAATGCCATACCGTTAATCATTGTAGCGAGCATCCCCATGTAGTCTGCGTGGGCGCGCGTCATCCCGGCGGTGGCGTTGTTTACTCCGCGAAAGATGTTGCCACCCCCGATCACAATTGCCAGCTCCACACCCATCTCGTTCAACTCTTTGATGTCCGCCGCGTATCGCGTGAGAACATCAGGATCGATTCCGTACGGCTTGCTCCCGAGGAGTGCTTCGCCACTGAGCTTGAGAAGAATCCGTCGGTACTTAAGGTGGTTATTGCCGGTCATCTGTGGTTGCAAGGTGGACGATGTTACGAGAGAAAAAGTGTTTGCAAGAGTGCGAGTAAGCTACAGTGCATTGCGTATGATTCAAAATGGTTGGCGCCGAGGTTGGGCGGGTAACATCAGAAGATGTAAACAAAAAAAAGGGCACTCCCCGAAAAGGAAAGTGCCCTTATGTTCGTGCCGCGACAATCACTCACCAAGTGCGAAGCGGACGTATTGTTTTACGCTCAGTCCGGCGTTGGAGAGTAGGTCTCCCACGCGGATCGACGAGTCTTTCACAAATGGTTGTTCGGTAAGGACGTTGTCTTTGAAGTAGCGGTCGAGTTTGCCGGTTGCAATCCGGTCGATGATGTTGTCGGGTTTGCCTTCTTTGCGGGCGATCTCCCGAGCAATCTCCATCTCTTTCTCTTTCACCTCATCAGACACGCCATCCCGATCGACGGCTACGGGTTTGAGCGCGGCCACCTGCATGGCCACGTCCCGTCCCACGTCGGCCGATTCGCCGTTGCCGAGAATCTCCACGAGCACGCCCAGGCGCGAACCCGGGTGGATGTACGAGATCGTGGATCCGTTGTCGCTGCTCATGAGCGCGAACCTGCGGATGTCAATTTTCTCGCCAATCTTGCCGGTCATGTTCGAGACTGCGTCGCGCACGGTTGATCCGTCGAAGTCGAGGTCTAGCAGCGCGTCCATGTCCGCCGGCTTTTTGTCGAGGATGAAATTGGCGATGCTGTCGGCAAAAGCCTGGAAGTCTTCGTTGCGCGCCACAAAGTCTGTCTCGCAGTTCACCTCAACCATCACGCTGGTTGACTTGTCGGCTGATGCGGCGACGATGAGACCTTCTTTGGCTTCACGGTCTGCGCGCTTGGCGGCGACCTTCTGGCCTTTTTTGCGGAGGATCTCGATGGCTTTGTCAAAATCCCCATCTGCTTCCTGGAGTGCTTTTTTGCAATCCATCATTCCAACCCCGGTTGCTTCGCGGAGTTTTTTTACATCTTTTGCAGAGATCGACATTTTCTGTTGTTTCGTTCTTAAATGTTCGGCAGCGTTAGTTACGCGTCGGAAGTTTTTGTTTCAGCGACGGCCGGTGCTGGGGCCGGGGTGTCTGCGGGTTTTGCTTTGGGTTTGTCGGCTATTGGTGCAGCTTTCTTGGTGGTTGCGGTCGCTTTTTTTGTGGTGGCCTTTTTGGGTGCAGCCTTTTGTGCTGGGGCCTTCTGAGCTGGGGCCTTCTGAGCTGGGGCTTTCTGAGTTGGGGCGCCGGCCTTGGCCTGCTTCGGTGCCTTGGCAGATTTCTCGGCGGCCTTGGCTGCAGCTTTTTCCGCTGCCTTCGCGGCGGCTTTGGCCTCGGCTGTGGCCTTGTTCTCCGCGGCTCTCTTGGCGTCGGCGGCTTTTCGGGCTGCCATCTCAGCTTCGTGCACAGCGGATCCGTCGCGCACAGCCTGGGAAATTACCGAGGCGACAAGCTCGATGGACTTAAGCGCATCGTCGTTGGCAGGGATTGGGAAGTTCACCAGGTCGGGATCGCAGTTGGTGTCCACCATCGCAATGATCGGGATGCCCAACTTTTTCGCTTCCTTCACCGCGATGTGCTCGCGGTTGATGTCAACAATAAAGAGCGCGCCGGGGAGCCGGGCCATCTTGGAAATCCCGGAGAGGACCTTGTCGAGTTTTTGCAAGTCCCTGCTCTTCATGAGCCGTTCCTTCTTCTTGAGCTGGTCCATGGTGCCGTCCTCCTGCATCCGCGTAAGGTCCTCCATGGTCCGAATACTCTTTCGGATGGTCTGGAAGTTGGTGAGGGTGCCACCCAACCAACGTTCTACGACGTACGGGGAGTCGCACTCCTTGGCGTACTTGCGGAGGATTTCGCGGGCCTGCTTCTTCGTGCCGGCGAACATAACCCTCTTGCCTTGCTTGGCGAACCTCGCTGCAGCCTCGGCGGCCTTTTCGAGATACTGCTGGGTCTGGTTAAGATCGATTATGTGGATCCCGTTTCGCTCCATGAAAACATGGCTGCGCATTTTGGGATTCCATCTGCTTGTGAGGTGGCCGAAGTGGGTTCCGGCTTTGAGCAGCTGCTCAATATCCACCCGGTAGGGGGCGGCTTGTTTGTCACTCATGTGTGTTTGGTTTTTCCTCTACAGCCTTCACCTGACAGACGCAACCCGAAGGCACCGCGACGTCATCCAGCTGTATGTGTGATTAATAATAGAGCCTAGCGCTTCGAGAACTGGAAACGCTTGCGCGCTTTCGGCTGACCGTATTTCTTACGCTCAACCATTCGTGGGTCTCGGGTTAGCAGGCCGGCGTCGCGGAGGGGCTTCTTCAACTCCTCGTTGTGCTTTACAAGGGCACGCGCGATGCCTAGCTGTGTCGCTTCGGCCTGCCCCGTGGGGCCGCCGCCGCGTACATTGACCAACACGTCAAACTGACCCGTGGTCTCTGAAATTACCAGTGGTTTTAAAATCTGAATCCGCCGGAAGTCCAACGGGAAGTAGTCATCCAGCTGCCTTTTGTTTACAACGAACTTGCCGGTGCCGGGGCGAAGGTAGACGCGGGCTACCGATGTTTTTCGTCGGCCAACGGCCTGGAATTGTAGAGGTGCTGCCATTATTTATACAGTAAGAGATTCTGGCTGTTGCGCCTCGTGCGGGTGCTCGCTGCCAGCGTAAACTTTTAACTTGTTGAACATCTGTCGGCCGAGCTTTCCCTTGGGAAGCATCCCCTTCACAGCGTGCTCGATGATGAAGATGGGCTTGCTTTCGCGCAGCTCCTTCGGGGATTGCAATTTTGCACCCCCGGGGTAGCCCGAGTAAGAGAAATACTGTTTGCTCTCTTCCTTGGATCCAGTGAACCGAGCTTTATCGGCGTTGATGACGATAACGTAATCGCCCAGGTCCATATGCGGAGTGAACGTTGGCTTGTGCTTGCCGCGGAGGATCGTCGCAATCTTCGTGGCCAACCTCCCCACTACCTGCTGGTCAGCATCTACGATGTACCAGGACCGATCGATGTCGGAATGTTTTGCGCTGAAGGTTTTGTAACTGTTGTGGTTCATCAATAAAATCAGGACACGAAAATAATAGCATCTCCAATAAAACTCCGAGGCTGGCATCCCCGCACCTAACACGCCGGTGCCCAAAATGGATCGGATTAGGCGCTCTGCCAAGAATTTCGGAGCCGAGAAATATACGACAACGCGAACTGCACGGCAATTCGGTCGCGCGCTCGGCAGACTGGAAGATTCTACCTGAGAAAAATCAGGTTTTTTGACAATCGGCTGAAAAAAGCTCAAAAAAGGAGGTTATGCCAGGTCCAATCCGGTGTTTACCTATGAGAATTAGCTATGAATCAAAAGATACTAGCGCTTTTCAGAAGGAGAATTGTCAATGGGATGTCGCAACGCGAGAGGACATATCGGATGGAGCAGGCCCCAACCATACATAAGTATGGAAACGGGCGCGGAAGCGGGGTCAGGATTCTGGGGCAGCCAAAAACCGTAAAAATGGAAACGGCTGATCTCATAACCTCGATCCACCAACTGGCCACGCGCCTGCCGTTCGCCCTGGGTGATACCGAAGAGGTGAACAGGCGGTTCGAGGCTTCGATGAATCGGGACGGACGCCTCACCGACGAGTCCGTGCACCTGTGGACGTACTGCTACGTACGGCGGTACTTCCTCATCAAGTTCGCGAAAGACCCAACGGCGCCGATTGCTGATTTCGATATGATCGTTGAGACCACCTTCCTCCGCATCCAGCGAGGGAAGCTGAAGATGAAGAGCTACAGCAGGTACGCTAACTGGGTAAGTGTGATTTGCAAAAACACGTTCCTGAACTACCTGCGGGCGAGAAAGAGAAAACCGGTGGTGGCTCTGCTAGACCGAGTGGAACTGGTGCAGGAAGAAGAGCACGGGTACGACTCCATCCTTGTACGAGACGCGATCGAAAACGCAATCGAGCGGCTGCCTGAGTTTTTGCAGGACACCGCACGCATGCGATTCCTGTCGGGCATTCCGTACGAGGAAATCGCGACGCGATCGGGTAAGTCGATACCCACCGTCCGGTCTTATGTCAACAAGGTGCTGAACAGGTTTCGCCGCGATCGACAGTTGATTGCCCTTCTGAAGGATGAAGTTATTCCTTAACAGTTACACAACTATAGCTCGCAACCAAAAACATGAAAACAAGAAAAGAACTCAGAGAGCAGTTAACACTTTTCCCGTCGCTATCGGAAACGGAGAAGCGCGAATTGATGAACGAAGCGCAACGCCATCCCGATCTCGTCGGGGAAATCACACTGGCATTCCAGTGGGACGAGTTGTTGAAAGCTGCCAATCCCGATGTTGATTCAGATGAACTGATTGCCATCTACGGTGCAACAAATCTGGAAGAGGATCCTCTCTTTTCGGAAAAATTCGAAGACCTGGAGCATCGGTTGATCTATGACACGCCGTTGCAGGACCGCTCTAGTGTTATAATTGTGCGGCAGCAGATGCTGGACAGCTCCAGCGATGCGGAATCCCAGTACATGGAGTTAAAAGCCCGTGTGACCGGCGCCCGGATAGGCCGGGTGCACGAGGCGTATCCGATTGCGTTTGGCGATCTAGTGATGCGAGCCGCAGCGATGGTGGCGATTCTGGTATTGGCGTACGGAGGGTTGATGGGTGTGGATCACTTGCAGCGAACCCCCGAGCAAAAACTCGAGCTAGCCTTTAACGCCAAGCAGGCGAATATCGAAATTGATCAGCTGGAACGAGGTGCGGAGACGCTGGAGGCGCGCAGGGCGGTCGCCGTTTTGCGATTGGGTGCTGACAGGTTCGCTAGCGGCCGACGGAGCTTCCTCGGGCTGTTTCCCCGGTACGAAGGGCATGCAGTACGCGAGGCAGGTGAACTGTTTCTTCTCGTCACCCGCGACGAGAAGATTCCCGTCGGACTGCGGCAAGAGGGGGATTTCTTTTACGGAAAAGCCCTACTTGCACTTAGTGACTTTGAAGGCGCCGCCGAGGCATTTATGAGAGCCAGACGAAGCACCAATCCCGTGGTCCATCTCAACTCGGAGTATTACCTGAGAGAGCTCGCAGCTCTCTACTAGGCTAAGCGTACGTGTTCAGCATTACCGGCATGATGAGCATCAGCACCTCCTCTCCGGATGCCTGCACGTCCGGGGTCACAACACCCGCACGGTTGGCAGTGCTGAACGCGAACGTCGCATCGTCGGAATCGATGTTCGACAATACCTCCGTCAGGTAAGTCGCATTGAATCCGATGACGAGCGGCTCGCCGGAATACTCACACAAGATGGTTTCTTGCGCTTCGCTGCTTCGCTCGAGGTCTTCCGCCGAAACTTCCATCCGACCTTCGTCCAGCGAAAGCCGAATCTGATTTGTCATGCTTGAACTGTACAGGCCGACCCGCTTGACGGCCGCAAGCATGGCCAAACGATTCACGCTCAGACGTTTGTCGTTTTCGTGGGGGATCACCGCCTCGTAGTTGGGATACGCCTCGTCGATCTGGCGGGCAATCACTCTTGAATGGCCGAAGTCTATCGACACGTAACCGGAATCAACAGTGAGGGTGGCCTCTTCATCCGAAGCAACCTTGCTCGCCAGGTTCATCGCCTTGTCGGGGATGATGAACTCGAGCGGCTCGGCGTTGGAAATGGAGGAAAGGGAAAGCTTGACTAGTCGATGACCGTCGGTGGCGACAACCTTTGATTGGTCGCGATCAATCTGAAAAAGTATGCCCATCATTGCAGGACGCAGGGCATCTTTGCTAACCGCAAAACCTGTCTTGGAGAAGGCGCGCTTGAGCACGGTCCCGGGGGCTTTGATTTCAACACTGCCTTTCATCTCCGGAACGGATGGGTAATCGCCGCCATCGTGCCCAACCATTTTGTATTTACCCTGGTCGGTGGTGATCTGCAAATTGAAATCGGAGTCAGCCGAGAACTGTATCGGCAGGGAGGGGAGTGCGCGCAAGGTGTCGAGCAGTCTTTTTGCTGGCACCGCAATGCGCTCGTTCTTGGCCTTCCCGTTGGCGTCGAAGCTCACACCCACATGTTCGACGATGGATATCTCCAGATCCGTCGCCGTGATCCGCAGCTGGTTTTGCTCACGCTCAAAAAGGACGCATTCCAGAATCGGAAGGGTACTCTTTGTTGGCACAGCACCGCTAACGGCAGTGATGGCGGACAACAGTTCGGAGCTTGCGGCGGTAAACTTCATGGTGATTGGGAGTTTTACAATCGAGAAAGATGTGGAGGGTTGGGATACCCGTTTGAAGATACGTCTCGTACCCGTTAGCGGCTTCGAAGATCGATCTTATTTCGGATTTCTTCTATAATCTGGGCGTATTTCGGATCAGTGTCGATCTGGTTCTGGACGCTCTGGTTGGCGTGGATCACCGTGGAGTGGTCGCGCCCACCAAAATGTAGTCCGATGGTTTTTAGGGAATGCTGCGTGAGGGTCTTGCAGAAGTACATCGCGATCTGCCGGGCCTGGACAATTTCGCGCTTGCGGGTTTTTTCCCGGATCAGGTTCATCTGGATCGAGAAGTATTCGCACACCACCTCCTGGATTTCGTCGATCGTAAGCGTGTGTGTCTCTTTGATCAGATCCCGCAGGATCGTTTTTGCGAGAGCGAGGTCGATCTCCTGCTTGGTGAGCGTGGAGTAGGCCAGCAGGCGGATGAGCGCACCCTCCAGCTCGCGGATGTTGCTCTTGATGTTGTGCGCGATGAACTCAATGATGTCCTGATCAATCTCAATCCCATCGTCTTCCGCCTTGCGTTGGAGGATCGCGATGCGCGTTTCCAGATCAGGCGGCTGCATGTCTGCGGTTAGGCCCCACTGAAAGCGGGACAACAGACGCTCTTCGATTCCCTGGATGTCGCGTGGGGGTCGATCCGCAGAAAGAACAATTTGTTTTCCGCTCTGATGTAGCGCGTTGAAGACGTGGAAAAATTCTTCCTGCGTCTTTTCTACGCCACCGAAGAACTGCGCGTCGTCGATGATGAGCAGCTCGACGCTCTGATAGAAGTTAGAGAACTCCCGCGCGCGGTTGTGCTGGATCGCCTGCACAAAATCGTTCGTGAACCGCTCGCTCGAGATGTACACAACCGTCTCAATTTTCTTGTTGGTCACCGCGTAGTTGCCAATGGCCTGGATCAGGTGTGTTTTGCCGAGGCCAACGCCGCCGTAAATCAGGAACGGGTTGTAGTTCGTGGTTCCGGGTTGTTGGGCGATGGCCCATGCCGCGCTCCGCGCGAGCTTGTTGCAGTCCCCCTCGATGAAGCGCTCGAACGTGTAGCTCGAATTCAGATTGCTGTTGACGGTCATCTTGCGAATCCCGGGGATCGCAAACGGGCTCGGCGCAAATTCCTGGGCTTCTTCGGATGGCTTGGGCGAGGCATCCGGAGGATCCACCGTGATGAAGTCGTCCGAGTCGTCGGCCGGGCGCGCGGGCATGCGGATCGAAGTTCCGCCGGCAGTCCCGGCGTCGCGTTCGATGACCACGTCGTAGAAAAGCCGCGCGTTGCTGCCAAGTGTGTTGGCGATGCCCTTCGACAACATCTCGGAGTAATGGCTTTGGAACCAGTCGCAGTAATACTGGCTCGGCAGCTGGACAGTGAGTTTGATCGCTCCGCCCTCGTCGCGCTCCATGGACAATGGCTTCACCGGATCGAACCACGTGCTGTATTCCGTGTCGCTCACCTGCGAGCGGGCGATCTCGAGGCACTTTGTCCAGGCCTCCTGGGGGGTCTCTACGTTTACCGAATCCGCCATTAACTATATGCTGACCAATTAATTACGCGCGCCAGAAGGCCGTTTTAAGGCACATGTTATACACAAAAAAGGCTACCCTGTGGATTAGTCGTGCTATGTCCTGCCCAGGTGCTCCGATTGCGGCCCGGAAGCGCTGATTAGTGCTATTTCGGCCCGAATGGTAAAAAAACGGCACCAATCCGCCATTGGAATATTCGCATCCTCAGGTTCTTACTCTCCGGGTCCCAACTAAAAAGGTAAAAAACCGCTTTACTCACAACTTATCAACAGGTAAAAAGTAACCCGGGTTGGGATTTCCAGGGTTGGCGTATGTGGTCGGGCGTTCGGAGTGAAGGTGGGTAGCGGTCGGGGTGGATGGATGAACCGTTTCGAAGGCCGGAGAATCATCCGGAAATCGATAATTCGGAGGTTGAAAGTTTGAATCGGAGGGCCGGGATGCCGTATCTTTCAGGTTCTGATTTTTTGAAATTGCCGATCTGCGGCCGAGTCCGTTCCGGAAAATGCTGAAGCTGGTTATCGATTCCCTGACCGAAGGGTTTGAAAGCACCGCTGTGTTGAAGCCGGATGCGGATCAGCTCGGGCTCGACGACTCGTTCCAAAACCTCGCGGTGCACACGTTTGCCCGTGTCGTTACCGAAGGAGTAATTCTGGAGCTGGAGGTATCCGGAGAGACAACGCTGATCTGCGACAGAACGGCCGAACCGTTTGCGTTCGAGATTCAAACCTCGGCTAAGATTTTGGCAACGGATGATCCCGACGAGACCGACGAAGAAAACATAGAGCTCAACGTCGCCGACCGTTCGATTGATTTAACAAATTTGGTACACGACCTTGTGATCCTGGCCATCCCGGCAAAGAAACTCGCGCCGGGATCCGACGAGGTGGAAATAGAAACTACTTTTGGACAAAGCGATGAGATCGATCCCCGATGGGCTCCGCTTTTGAAAAGGAAGTCGAAAGAATAACAAACGAGAAACATGGCTAATCCAAAACGTAAACACTCAAAGGCACGCACACGGAGCCGCCGGGCAAATTATTACGGCAGCCTCAAAGCGCCCACCACCATGGAGTGTCCCAACTGCGGGAGTGCCAAGCTCATGCACCACGCATGCCCCGAGTGCGGGCACTACCGCGGCCGGCAGATGACCGAGGTAGAGGCGAACTAACCAGTCGCCCTCAAACACATTCACCATGTTTACAGTCGCACTAGATGCCGTCGGGGGAGACCACGCTCCTGATGTCGTTGTCCAGGGTGCCATCGCCGCGCACGAAGAATCGGGCGGTGACGTAAACGTGCTACTCGTCGGACCGCAGCAGGTCGTCGAGGAGTCGCTCGAAAAACACGGACCCGCGGGAGACGGAGTAACAATCCTTGACGCGCCGGAAATCATCGGCATGTCGGAGTCGCCTGCCGCGGCGGTGAAATCCAAACAGCGCTCATCCATCCACGTCGGGCTCGGAGCGGTGAAGCAGGGCGCAGCGGATGCGTTCGCCAGCGCAGGCAACACCGGAGCCGTCATGGCAGCATCGCTGTTTATCCTCGGACGATGCCCGGGCATTTCCCGGCCAACCATCATGGGCATCTATCCCACCGTGAGCGGCGGATCCGTGCTGCTGGACGTCGGCGCCAACGTTGACTGCAAACCCGACCACCTCGTGCAGTTTGCACAGATGGGCAGCGTCTACGCGAGCCGCATCCTGGGAAGAGACAATCCAACCGTCGGGCTGATGAACATCGGCGAAGAACCCGGCAAAGGAAATGAACAGGCGAAGGCCACGTTCGAAGCACTGAAGGAAGCACCGCATGTTAACTTCGCGGGTAACATCGAAGGCCGGGACCTGCTCAACCACGGCGCAGACGTGGTGGTGTGCGACGGATTTGTGGGCAACATCCTGCTCAAGCTCGGAGAAAGTATCTCGCACGTTATCCCGACGCTCATCAGCCGAGAAATGAAAACGCAAGGCGTCGACCAGGTCACGATGCTCACTGTAAAGAATCTCCTGGACGGTGTGCGCAAACCCTTCGACTACCAGGAATACGGTGGCACGCCGCTGCTCGGCGTAAACGGGGTGGCACTCATTGGTCATGGCGGATCATCAGCCAAAGCCATCAAGAACATGGTCCTCTCTGCGGTGAAGGCCGTGCAGCAGGAATTACCGACGGCCATATCCTCACTCGCAAACTAACGCACCGACTATGGTACACGCGGCAATCACCGGAGTAGGATACTACCTTCCCGAGGGGCGGCTCACCAACGACGACCTGGAGCTGATGGTCGACACCACGGATGAGTGGATCACCACGCGCACGGGCATCAAGGAGCGGCGCATCCTGCGGGACCCGAAGAAGGCAACTTCTTTCATGGCGGCGGAAGCGGCCAAAAACCTGCTGTCGAAAAAGGATGTCGACCCCGACGAAATTGACGCGATCATAATCGCAACGGTAACGCCGGATATGTTCTTCCCGGCGACGGCTTGTCTGGTGCAGGCAGAGATCGGCGCGACGAACGCGATCGCGTTTGACCTATCCGCAGCGTGCAGCGGTTTTTTGTTTGCGCTGGTCACGGGCCGGCAGTTCATCCTGTCAGGCAAGCATAAAAAGGTGTTGGTTATCGGGGCTGACAAGATGAGCTCTATCCTCGACTACACCGACCGCACCACGTGTATACTTTTTGGCGACGGCGCGGGATGTGTGCTGCTGGAAGCCACCGAGGACGGGAACGGGATTATGGATGATTACTCCCGTGTCGACGGTAACTATCCGGATCTGTTGTGCATGCCCGGGGGAGGCAGTCTTAACCCTCCGACGGTTGCAACCCTGGAGGCGCGGATGCACTATCTGTATCAGGAAGGGCGCGCGGTGTTCAAGCACGCGGTTAAGGGGATGGCTGATGCGGCCGGGGTGATGATGGACAGAAATAACCTGAAAGGCGAGGACATCAAGTATCTGGTACCGCACCAGGCGAACATGCGGATCATCGATGCGACCGCTAACCGGATGGGCATCTCGATCGACAAGGTGATGCTCAACATCCAGCGGTACGGCAACACGACGGCGGCGACGATTCCGCTTTGCCTGGCCGACTGGGAGAACGAACTCCGCCCGGGCGACAACCTGGTGCTGGCGGCTTTTGGTGGCGGCTTTACGTGGGGCGCGATGTATGTAAAATGGGCGTACGACGGATCGCAGTATCCGCGTCCCAAGCACCTCGACGAGTGGGAAGGCGCGACCGCGGCGGCGGTGTAACGCGCACGCGGATGGAATTGTGTTAACGACCGTCAACAAACGGTAAGCGTGATGGCTTTAGCTTTTATTTTTCCGGGCCAGGGCTCGCAGCACGGCGGCATGGGTGTCGATCTGTACGAAGCCTATCCGGCGGTGCGCGACCTAGTCGCAGAAGCGGACGACGTGTTGGGTTTTTCGCTATCGGAAATCATGTTTGCTGCGGATCCCCCCGATGAACGGCTGGCTAGCACTGACTACACCCAGCCCGCCCTGTTTGTGCACTCGCTGGCGGCGTTTGAGTTGTTGCGGGCTGCGGGTGTGACGCCCGACATGGCAGCCGGACATTCGCTCGGAGAGTACTCGGCGCTGGTCGCGGCGGGGGCGATGTCGTTCGCGGATGGACTGCGCGTGGTACGAAAACGCGGCGAGCTGATGGCCTCGGCGGATGATATCCGTCCGGGTACGATGGCGGCGGTGATTGGCCTCGAAGACAGCGAGGTGATAGAGCTGTGCGATCACGCGACGGTGGAGATGCAGGCAGTGGTGCAGGCCGCAAACTTCAATGCGCCCGGCCAGGTGGTTATTTCCGGTGACATGGATTCGATTTTTTTGGCGGGCGAGATGGCCCGCGAGCGAGGTGCCCGCAAGGTGGTGCCGCTTAAGGTTGGCGGGGCGTTCCACTCGCCGCTGATGCAGTTTGCGCGGGAGGGGTTGGAAGAGGCGCTGGGCGGGTTGGAGATTACGGAGCCGACGTGTCCGGTGTACATGAATGTTACGGCGCGGCCGACGGTTGATCCAGAAGAGATTCGCCGGTTACTGTTACGTCAGCTCACCTCGACGGTGTTGTGGTCGCGTGCGTTGCGCAATATGCGCTCGGATGGTGCGGATCGGTTTGTGGAGGTCGGCCCCGGGCGGGTGCTCGCCGGACTGGTGAAGCGGACGCTCGGCAGGGAGGTGGTTACCGAGACGGCGGGTGCGGTGACGGATACGATCTTTGATTCTCAAATTCAGACCATGGAAAATGATGAGTAAGCAGTTTGCCGGGAAGTCGGTGCTGGTAACGGGCGGGACGCGCGGGATTGGCAGGGCGATCGTGGAGGCGTTTGCCCGCGCCGGCGCTAACGTGGCGTTCACGTATCGGTCATCGGATGACGAAGCCGCAGCGCTCAAGGAAGCCCTGGAGGCTGACGGAGCGCAGGTGCTTGTGTTTAAAGGCGACGCCGCCAACGCGGAGTCGGCGGATGAAGCCGTTAAGGGCGTGGTGGATGCGTGGGGATCGATTGATGTGCTCGTGAACAACGCCGGCATCACTAAAGACGGGTTGATCCTGCGGATGAACGAGGACGACTGGGACGCGGTGATCACCACGAACCTGAAGAGCGTGTTTAATTATTGCAAGGCTGCTTATCGACCGTTCATGAAGCAGCGCGGCGGCCGGGTGATAAATATTTCGTCGGTGGTCGGCGTGATGGGCAACCCGGGCCAGACAAATTATGCCGCCTCGAAGGCCGGGATCATCGGGTTTACGAAGAGCTACGCGAAAGAGCTCGGTGGGAGAGGCGTGACCGCCAATGTTGTCGCCCCCGGCTATGTGGACACTGACATGACGTCGTCACTGTCTGATTCCGCCAAAGAAGCGATGCTCAACGCCGTGCCCTTGGGGCGGAGTGCGAGGCCTGAAGAGATTTCGAGTGCGGTGTTGTTCTTGGCGTCAGAGGGCGCGGGGTACATCACCGGTCACGTGCTGCATGTAGATGGTGGGTTGGCGATGTAGGGGGGGCCCATGCTCGAGTTCGAATTTGCTGATCCTGATATTTCGGAGTGTGAATCGTGCGGTGCCACACCCGTCTCGCTTACGCGCTTTGTGACGAACAACGGAGAGGAGCGTGCCGTTTGCTATCTGAGCTTTTCTTGTTGTCAATCAGAAAGAGTAGTACACGCCGCAATTTCAATAGGGCCGTGGTGGGACGGCACTGATCCCTCGGATCGAGTCGCTTTTGCACTTCAAGTGAGATCTGGGGTGGAAAACTTCGAAGTGTCGGTCCGCGACAAAGTGGAGAGTCCCTGGATTGATGTTGAGATGCTGGGCCAGATGCTCAATCGTAAGGAAGCACTTGCACACCCGCTTTGCAGTGAGGCTTTTCACATAACAGACCATTTGTTTTCGGAGGATGAGGCGTTGAGGCAGTTACTGGATGAGTAAAGGCTTGCAGCAGTGTCGCTGAGCAGAAGCGCGAGGCCGGACGAAATCTCGAGTGCTGTGTTATTTCTCGCGTCGGACGAAGCTGTCTTGACAGCTTCGTTTCGCCTGCGGGCTCTAGATTGGTCGAAGTTGGTATCCCTACGAGTTAGATATTATCTTCATATGTGTAAAATATGAGCAGTAATATGAAGGCACCACGGTTGGGTCTACAGAATGACTAGAAACTTCCATACTACACCGTTCGACGACGGAACACTGACTAAACTGTTCCTATTCCGCAATTACATTGCCGAATGGTTACCAGTGTTTGTTACGACGGCTCGGCCAGGAGAGCGGATAACGTTAGTCGATTTCTTCGCCGGTCCAGGTCGAGATGTGGACGGTGTCGCTGGGACTCCGTTGGTTGCGCTTGAGGAAATACGGCGCTGGTCAACGCGCATTCGCGAGCGTAATTCTCCAATTCGTCTCGTCCTCAACGATCGCGACAAGAACAAGACCAAAGAACTTTCAGGCGTAATGGAGGGCGAAAACGTTCCCGAAGATCTCTGCAAATACGAGATCTACTCTGACGATTTTCAAGAGGCGTTCCATCAGATATATCCTTCATTGAGCAAAGGTCCGAATTTGATAATCATGGACCAGAAGGGAGTATCTGCCATGTCAGATTCGGTTTTCAACAAGATTGTACTCCTTCCGAGGACTGACTTTCTATTCTTTGTCGCATCGTCAACGCTCCGTCGTTTCGAATCTCACGCGAATATTCAGAAGTATCTCAAAATCCCTGCGGGTGCCGTAACAGGAACTACGTTCAACGACACGCATCGAGCCGTCGCAGATTACTATCGCGGTCTTGTCGGCGCTTCAAAGGAAATATTCCTTGGCAACTTCTCTATCAAGAAAGGGAGCAATATGTACGGTGTGATTTTTGGCTCGGGCCATTCGCTAGGTCTTGAAAAATTCCTCCGCGTTTGCTGGAAGATAGACCCTGAGCGCGGCGAGGCGAATTTTGACATAGACAGTGACGGCCTCGATGCAGCTGCTCCGCACCTTTTCCCAGAGATGGATCTACCAAAGAAGAGAACAGGTTTTCAACGCCGACTATCGTCAAAGATTTTGGACGGAACACTGTCGACAGATGCGGCGGTCTATATTGAGTCGATCCAGGAAGGGTTTCTTCCGGTGGATGGACGACAAGTTGTCAACTCACTCATGAAACAGGGTAAGATTACCGTTAACGGTGGCCGACCTAGAGTTTCGCAGGCCGGCCTAAAAAATCACCGAACTATCGAGGTTACGTAATGGCACAGTCAAGAATTGAATGGACAGACATGACCTGGAATCCCACGACGGGATGTACCAAAATATCGACCGGTTGCAAAAACTGCTACGCTGAAATTATGTCGCGTCGGTTGAAAGCAATGGACGTTGACAAGTACTCTAACGGCTTCGATCTGACACTGCATGAGTCTGCCATTGAGGCGCCACTGTCGTGGAGGCAGCCTCGGCGCGTATTTGTAAACTCGATGAGTGATCTATTCCATCCAGGTATTCCAATGGAGTTCATACAGAGAGTGTTCGACATAATGGTCCAATGCCCGCAGCACGTTTTTCAAGTCCTTACCAAGAGG
The DNA here is from genome assembly GCA_965224105.1 of Rhodothermales bacterium. Taxonomy (GTDB): domain Bacteria; phylum Bacteroidota; class Rhodothermia; order Rhodothermales; family JABDKH01; genus CBDCYH01. The sequence goes on from CBDCYH010000002.1 coordinate 1,262,636, forward strand.
CCCGAGCGTACCCTAGAATTGAACAGAATGATCGACTGGGCGCCAAATATTTGGATGGGTGTATCCGTCGAAAATGATCGGGTAGTTGATCGAATAGACATTTTGAGGTCCACGTCCGCATCTATTAAGTTCTTGTCTCTCGAGCCATTGCTTGGACCGCTTCCTAATTTGAACTTGACAGATATCGATTGGGTCATCGCAGGCGGTGAGTCCGGACGCAAGGCTCGGCCGATGGATCCAGAGTGGGTCCTAGATATTCGCGACCAGTGTCTCGAAGCCGAGGTTGCTTTCTTCTTCAAGCAATGGGGCGGGGTGAATAAGAAAAAGACAGGCCGGGAACTGGAGGGACGAACGTACGACGAGATGCCGGGTGTGTTTCGAGAAGTGGCGGCATAGGATTGTGGCATGCAATCGAAAACCTTGCGTAACGATTGTAACGGACAAACCTCTTGGGCGTGTTACGGATTGGATGTGTGGCCAAAGATGTCGGGACTTGACAGTGTTCACGTCTCGGACAGCGGCGCATGCGGCAGGGGAACTTCCTGCACGGTGAAGTCATGTGGGAAGGATGGACCATTTTGAGGGAACCACATTGTCTGAGGATTAACTTTTCGGCAATAGGCGTGGGCAATATGATCGTTGTTGGCGTCCATTTCATCCTCACCTACAGCCGCGCCTGTTGGTCGGTGACTAAGATGACAATATTACCGGTACCTGCTTCGGTCTATGGCAAGAACGTAGTTGAGAAGCATCCGTGCCAGGCCTCATGCATAATGCACCCCAACGACTCTCGAAGATTATCGAGGACAACGAAGCCGCCGTGGCGGCGGCTCTCCTGGAAGGGAGGCACCTGGATGCATTCCTGCTAGTTCATGCTCTAATCGAGGCTCTGCTTAGAATCTTTCTTGACGAAAAGGGCGACAGGTTTCGATTCGTCGACCTGATTGCAGGTTATGAGAAATTCCTTGAAGAGAACAATTATCCGATGCCAACCTTTGTCACCCAATTGAGCGTGTTCAACAGGCGACGCAATAGAGTCGTGCACCAGCTCTGGCGCAAAGGTTTGTCCAACACCAATTCGGAGATCGAAAATACTGCGAATGCGGCGGTCACGGTATATTGTCTGTTCATCGAATGGCTCAGGACATTCGATGAGGAGCTTGAGGAAAAAGGGTTCCGATTGTCTCTAGAGGAACCGAGTGAACCGAGAGAACCGAGTTCGGAGTAACAAGTCATGCAGGACCTTTCAACCAATCTTGAAGATGCTTGTCAGGAATTAGTCGCGCGGGCTAACATCATAGATTGCGCGGGGCAGAATTCATGAATCTTGACAAGCTACAGCAATCGGTCCGTGCTATAGTCGCTAACCTGGATGAGCTCGAGTTTGTCTATCAGCTCTTGCGGGTTTACGACCTTCCCAAAGCCTCCATCACGCGGCTCAAGAATGGCCACTACAACAAGTCAAAGAACACTGGTGAGATTCTCTGGAGAAAGAAACTCTGCTTCAAACACGAACCCGAGGCTGACCTACACCACTGTATAGACGAGCTGAAGTCCGACGAAGCGGTCACTCAGCACAAGCCACGTTTCATCATTGTTACAGACTTTGAGACATTACTGGCTCTGGACACCAAGACCGACGACACAATCGATACGCCGATCAAAAACCTGGCCGACCACTTTGACTTTTTCCTGCCATGGGCGGGGATGGAAAAGTCAAAGATTCAGAGCGAATCACTGGCCGACATTAGGGCCGCTGAAAAGATGGGGCGGCTGTATGAGATGATTCTGGCCGACAACGATGTGAAAACGGATGAGGATCGGCATGCGTTGAATATCTTTCTGTCGCGGTTGCTGTTTTGCTTCTTTGCCGAAGACACCGACATTTTTGAATCCGATCAGTTCACCAACGCCATCGCATCGCACACGGCGGAAGATGGCAGCGACTTGCAAGGCTATTTGCAAAAGCTGTTCGACGTGCTGGCCACTGAAGACAATCAGCGAAGATCGTTTCCTGCGTTCCTGCGAGAGTTCCCGTACGTCAACGGCGGGCTATTTTGCGAACAGTACCCGGTGCCGGTTTTTAATCGCAAGTCGCGACAGATCATCATCGAGTGTGGCTCGCTAAACTGGAAAAAGATCAATCCAGATATCTTTGGTTCGATGATGCAGGCGGTGGTTCACACTGGCAAACGCGCAAGCCTGGGCATGCACTACACGTCGGTCGCGAACATCATGAAAGTCATCGAGCCGTTGTTTCTGAACGAGCTGAAGGAAGAGCTTGACGCAGCGGGCACGAGCAAAAAGAAACTCGATGCGTTGCTGAAGCGGCTTTACAACGTACGGATCTTTGACCCGGCGTGTGGCAGCGGCAACTTTTTGATTATCGCTTACAAAGAGCTGTGCCGGTTGGAGATTGAAATCTTCCGTCGGCTTGGGAAAAGCGGAAAGTCCGTGCAGATGGATTTATTCCGCAGCAACCTTCAGTTGACTCAGTTTTACGGGATCGAGCTGGATGATTTCGCTCATGAAACAGCCATGTTGTCGCTCTGGCTGGCCGAGCATCAGATGAACCTTGAGTTCAAGTCGGTGTTTGGTGCGACTCGTCCAACACTGCCACTTCAAGAAGGCGGCAATATCGTTTGCGGAAATGCGACGAGACTAGATTGGGACGCCGTTTGCCCAGTCGATGGAGAAGTTATTGTTCTCGGCAATCCTCCCTATCTCGGCGCAAGAAAACAAAACAGAATGCAAAAGGCAGACATGGCAACCGTGTTTGAGAATGTGAGCAACTACAAGAATCTTGACTACATTTCGTGTTGGTTCTTCCTTGGTACCAGGTACATTAAAAACAACAATGCGAAATTAGCTTTTGTTACCACGAATTCGGTCACGCAAGGTGAGCAAGTTTCATTGCTATGGCCGCTGTTGTTTTCGCAAGGGGTAGATATATTTTTTGCTCACCGAGCCTTTAAGTGGACCAATAGCGCGAAGGGCAGCGCCGGAGTGATGTGTGTAGTAATTGGTCTCAGTTCATCGGGAGTACGTGAAAAATACATTCATGATGATGGCAAGAGCATTAGGGTGTCTGAAATATCGCCCTACCTTACCGACGGCGAGTTTCAATATGTAATAAAGAGAAATACGCCGTTGTCATCTGTTCCGCGAATGCGGTTTGGGAACATGCCCAATGAGGGCGGCAATCTGATACTATCTTTGGATGAACGAGAAAAGCTTGAATCAGAGAATCCGGGTTCGGCTCGTTTTATACGGAAGTTTGTCGGGTCTCGCGAGTTTATTCACGGCATAGAGCGCTACTGTCTTTGGATCGAAGACGCGGATTTGAATCACGCGAACCAGTTGGAGTCAATCGCTGATCGCATAAATCGTTCGGAACAACATCGGCTAAATAGCAAAGACCTTGGCACTCAAAAACTTGCTCAACGCCCGCACCAATTTCGAGATACCCATTCAAGCAAAAAATCTACCATCGTTGTTCCAAGTGTGTCGTCTGAACGTCGAGTATATATTCCAATTGGATTTGTCGATTCGAATACGATCGTAAGCAACCTTGCTTTTGCCGTTTATGATCCACCAACTTACATCTTCGCCTTTCTGTCTTCTGCGATCCATATGGTTTGGGTTCGAGCTCACGCGGGACGGTTAAAGACGGACTACCGATATTCCCTTTCGATTTGCTACAACACATTCCCGTTTCCAAGTATCGGTTACAATCAAAAGTCAAAACTTGAATCATGCGTTTTGGATGTTCTCGATCAGCGCGAGGCGTATCCCGAAAGAACGTTGGCTGATCTCTACGACCCCGACAAAATGCCGGACTCGCTTCGCGACGCACATCATCAAATGGACCTGGCCGTTGAGCGATGCTACAGAAAGAAGCCCTTTTCGAGCGATGAAGAGCGGCTCGAATACTTGTTCAAACTATATGAAACCATGATCAAAGAAGAGAAGACTGCCGGTGCCTGATCTCGTCAATGTAACTTACGCTCAAACCGGCAAGAGCCTTGCCGTCGATCACCTCGGGATGCGAGAAATGCAGGCTCGTGCGTTCGCGGCTCGGGATGCTCAATATCTCCTGTTGAAGGCCCCACCTGCTTCCGGAAAATCGCGGGCGATGATGTTTCTTGGCTTGGACAAACTGTTCAATCAGGGCATCAAGAAAGTCATCGTGGCCGTGCCCGAGCGGTCGATTGGGGCTTCCTTTGATCCAATCAAGCTTACTGAACACAACTTTTTCGCCGACTGGGAATTCGACGACAAATACAACTTGTGCACGCCGGGCGGTGAGGCGAGCAAAGTCGATGCCTTGAAGGACTTTCTCAATGACTCGACCGGTACGATTCTGATTTGCACGCATGCCACGCTGCGGTTCGCCTTTGATGCCGTCGATGAAAGGGTCTTTAACGATGTGCTGCTGGCGATCGACGAGTTTCATCATGTCTCTGCCGATGTCGATAACCGGCTGGGCGAAGTCTTGCGGGCGATCATGGCGAAGACTTCCGCTCATATCATCGCGATGACCGGTTCGTATTTTCGCGGCGATAGTGTGCCGGTGCTGGCTCCGGAAGATGAAGCCAAGTTCCGCAAGGTGACTTACAACTATTACGAACAGCTCAATGGCTACACGCATCTGAAGACGCTTGGGATCGGGTACCACTTTTACACCGGTCGCTACACGAATGCGATTGACGAGGTGTTGGATACCGACAAGAAGACGATTCTGCATATCCCGAATGTGAACGCGGGGGAGTCAACGAAGGATAAGTACAAGGAAGTCGATAAGATTCTGGATTCGATCGGGAAGGTGACTCGGCAAGATCCGGATACGGGTGTGATCTTTGTTGAGCGGAAGGATGGCAAGACGATCAAGGTCGCCGATCTGGTGAATGATGACCCGAGGGAGCGGGATAAGATTGTGGCTTATCTGCGGGAGATGGATTCGGTCGATGATATGGATTTGATTGTTGCTCTGGGGATGGCCAAGGAAGGGTTTGACTGGCCGTTTTGCGAGCATGCGTTGACGGTCGGCTATCGTGGTTCGCTTACAGAGATCATTCAGATCATTGGCCGCTGCACGCGGGACAGCTCAAACAAAACGCATTCGCAGTTCACGAATCTGATTGCGCAGCCGGATGCCGAGGATCAGCAGGTGAAGCTGTCGGTGAACAACATGCTGAAGGCGATTACAGCTTCGTTGTTGATGGAGCAGGTACTGGCTCCGAACTTCAAGTTCAAGACAAAGCAGTTTGACGGTGAAGAAGCGGAAGCCGGAACGATCAAGATTCGCGGGTTCAAAGAGCCGAGTTCGCAGCGAGTGAAAGACATCGTTGAATCGGACTTGAATGACTTGAAGGCGACGATTCTGCAGGACGCGACGGTGCTGCAAGCCGTTCCCGGCGAGTTCATTGACCCGGAAGTCATCAATAAGGTGTTGATTCCCAAGGTGATTCAAAAGAAGTATCCGGACCTAACCGAAGAACAAGTCGAAGAGTTACGCCAGCATGTGGTCACGGATTCCGTCATCAAGAATGGAGAGATTAAGGATGTTGGCGACAAGAAGTTTGTGTTGATGGCGAACAAGTTTGTGAACATCGATGAACTGCATATCGATCTGATCGACCGCGTGAATCCGTTCCAGAAAGCGTTTGAAGTCTTGTCAAAGTCGGTTACGACGAAGTTACTTCGGGTTATTCAGGATACGATCAATGCCAACCGCATCCAGATGACCGACGAGGAAGCTGTGCTGCTTTACAGAGATAAAATTGGGCCGTTTCTGAAGATGAATCACAATAAGGAACCAAGTCTGAATTCCAACGATCCGTTGGAACGCCGCATGGCTGAGGCTTTGGTATATCTACGCAACAAGAAGCGACAAATGGGCCTTAATAAGAACGAATGAGCCAGATTGGAAAAGACCTCGAAGACATTCTCAGGAATGATCCGCTCGGTTTGTTGGCGATGAAGCCCAAGCAATCCAACTCGATGTCAACGGATCAGCGTCTGGTGGCGTCATTTGAAGAAATAAACGCTTTCGTTCGCGAGCATGGCCGCGAGCCAGAGGAAAGTACAGACATTTACGAGTGGAAGCTTTACAGTCGGCTAAAGTGGCTCCGCATCAGCCCTCAACGCGCATTCGCATTAAAGGAATACGACAGATTGGATCTTCTAGGCGACGTCAAAATGGCTGATCCGTCCACCATTGAAACCATCGACGATGTTTTAGGTGACGACGCATTGGGTCTGCTAGAAGACTCAGAAGAGGGTAATCCGGAAAGCATCTTCGTGTTGAAACATATCTCAAAGCCTTCGCCCGCTAAGCCTGATCTTGTTGCCAGAAGGAAAGCATGCGCAGAATTCGACAGGTTCGAACCATTGTTCCTTGAGCAGCATGCCTTAATGAAGACGGGAATGAGAGTGACGGTACCGTTCAAAAGTGAAGATCAGATACTTAAGAGTTCTTTCTTCGTGCTGAATGGCCAGTTGGTCTACGTCGCAAACATCGGGAAATGGGAAAAGCGGAATACTGGTAATCGACGTAGGCACGACGCTCGATTGTACTGTGTTTTTGAAAACGGCACCGAGTCTAACTTGCTTCGGCATTCCCTCGCCAAAGCACTCTGGAGTGATCCGGCCTGCCGACAGATAATCGACGCCAACCAGCGTCAATTGTTTGATGAACGATACGAGATTAATAGGGTAGATGAGCCAACCGGCAACATTTACGTTCTCCGTTCCCTCAGCGAAGACCCCAGGATTCAGGAATTAGAAAATCTATTCAAAATTGGGTTTTGCCGACAACCCGTTTTAGATCGAATCCGGAACGCTTCGTCGGATCCAACCTTTCTCCTGGCCGACGCTGCACCGGTCACACACTTCGAAACATTTAATCTCAATCCGCAGAAGCTCGAAAAACTCATCCACAGATTCTTCGCTGAAGCCTGCCTTAACCTCGATGTCATCGACGAAAAAGGAAAACGTTTCTCGCCTCGCGAGTGGTTTGTCGTGCCCCTGGAAGTGATCGAGCATGCTATTAGACTGCTGTTGAGCGGTGACATTGTCAATTACACGTACGACATCAAAAAGCAAGCGATCGTTTCGCGACGGGACTAGTAGGTTGCTTGGGCTGTCTCGCAACTACAAGTCGTCAGCTCCAGATCAATCGATGACCGGAAGCTTGTATATTTATTGTCGATGGCATCGTGACGCATGACAATCAAGCACGCAGTAGTCAGCAGGCAGGCATCTAAGGATCCGTATCCCTACGTCTATGTATCCGACGATGGTTCGTGGCGAGAGTTGGTCGCAGAAGAGCGCCGCTATCTTGAAGAAAATTTTCACCCGGCAGACGGGGCTCGTCCGTATGTAAAATTCAGATATCGCTCTCTCACACCCGACTACCGCCTACGGGGGTTCCTGCATCGACGGCGACTTCCACGCGGACTGCCGCCTGGTCAGGTCCCGGTTAGTCCGCTCAAACCGTGGTGGAAGTTTTGGTAGGGGATTGAACAAAGTATCCGTTTGGAAAGCAGCACTTTTGATGACAACAGGTTCATTATCGGCATTTACCAACTATGTCCAATTGACAAACTTCTTGAACAGCCCAAATAGGCAAGTGATGTTGCGCACTTTCTTGAATCCGTATTTGCATTGTCGACTCTGGTCCATTGGCAGTCTCGTGCTTGTGTTGGGATTCACGACCGGCAGGGCATGCGGTCAGGATCTGGATGTTGCACGTGATTACAAAGAAAACCCTCCACTGCAATCGCTGGCACCGCAACCGGTCGAACACAGTCTCATGGTCGATATACTTGCCCTTGCCGTTCGGCACGATCTAACAGATCTTGATTCATTTCGAGCGCTTCTTAGACGTCCGTCGATCACTCTATTGCACTACGAGCTGGGTGATGAGGCCGGCGACAGCTGCATTCCTGAGAGTCACGGCTCGTGTCGACGGGACCACTTTATCGCAATCGGCTTTCAAGAGTTGCCGAATAGAAGCGGCGTTTTCCATCTGGGCTACTTGAGTGAGGTCGGCAAGTTCGTGTGGCAACCGTCTGAGAGGCTTGATGAAGCACATCTCACTTTTAGCGTATTTCGTTATGCGAAGTGGGCAATTGATGCGAACTGTGAGCTTGCTACATCGCAACAAGAACATCGATATCAGATGTGGGTAACTCCGGAGTCGATTCGCGTCGAGCGTCTCGATAACTAGAGACCACATTGACATACTGCCATCTGTTCCTGAATCGTACGTGCACGCTACGCATTACCAAAACTTGCATCGAACAAACGGTCGGTTACCTTAATAGCATTCATCGACTGATATTCAGCGGGTTGGAGCTGGGCAGATTTGCATAGGTTAGATTGACATGGATCGAATGAGTCTGGAAGCGTGGCACCGCGTCTGCGACAAGTGGGCCAAGTCGGGATATGTCAGCCTGACGGCTCATGAGCAGATCTGGTTCAACGTGCGCTCGCTCGTCGACGCTGTGCACAACGGCGGTCTGATAAGCTACTTCTACAACACGGGAGCGAACACGTACCCCGACATGATGGCTGCTCTGGATGAACTGGGGGCGGTTGAGGTTCGGTCTCAAGTGAAGCGCGTGTCAGAGCTGTTTTCGGGTGGCGTCCCAACAGACCATACCGTCCGCAACGACATGATCAACTCATGGGCAGACGGCGACCATGTGGAAGGTCTCCTCGAGGAGGTCGACGACAAACTGATGCCGATGATGAGTCGCTTGGAGAAATCGCTTGAGCAGTATCTCCTTCGTCGGAACTTTGATCTGTAGTGTTGGAAGTGGCATAAACATATCCGTGCAAACAATCTGGATTCGATTAGTATTTGTACTCGCGTCTTTGCTGACGTGTACTTCATGTAGCCATCGAGGCGGGATGCACAAACAGTCAGACGATTTCTCCAAATTGCTGACTGCCGTTGCGCTCGACTCGACAGAGGCATCTGTTGGGTACTATTCCACCGTGTGGGTTGCAAGTAATGGTGACACTATAACAACTAGAGTTCCTCGCTGTGAATCCGACATGGTTCCAGAGCACGCAACACGAATCGAGATCGGTTTCCAGACGCGCCTAGTACAGACAGCTTGGTCACCTTATCGCGTGAACCACACCATAGATGGAGCGCCCGCGGAAGGCACTGCCGGATATGGTCAGTGCGGTTTCTACTTGTGGGAAATGCCTGGTCGGAGATAAAGTGTTTTGAAACTCGTTACTCAGCAGCTCCGTAGAGTTTATCAGCACAATCTCGAACCAATTAGCCGCTGCATGACCACTGTTCACGTGTTTCTTATTTCAGCGTTGATGGCCATTAGCCTAATGACTGCTACATCAGTTGAAGCGCAGGACGCGGATGTCAGCCTAACTGACCGGGTCCTTCAACTTGATTCGCTCGTGTTTTCTGCGTTCAACAATCGTAACTTCGAGGTACATCTAGAGTTCTTTTCTGAGGACCTCGAGTTCTTTCACGATGAAAGCGGGCTCTCAAACTACAAGTCGTTTGTCGAGAGTACACGCCGACTCTTCGACCTCGAAAATCCGCTGACTCGGACACTGGTCCCCGGTTCGACCGTTGTACATCCGGTGCCTCATTACGGTGCAATCCAGATTGGTTCTCACAAGTTTTGCCACATGGAGAACGGTGCCCAGGACTGCGGCGTTTTCGACTTTGTGCATGTTTGGCAACTTCACGGTGACCGTTGGCAAATCACCCGCGTTCTCAGTTACGGTCACTAGACCAGTCGGTAGAGCCGCTAGACAACTTCATGAGTATCGAAAATGCCGCGACCGGTTCTTTAGCAAGCTTGGCCCCTAACAGATATTTCAATTAGCAACGCGACCAATGAAAGACATCCCCGGGATAGATGAAGACGGCAACCCCAAGAACGGTCCGTTCAAGTTGTACTTCAAGAACGGCCTCGTCTCTTGCCAGGGCGCTGCAATTGACAGAATCCGAATCTGTCCGAAACGCAGGAGATCCATAATGCACGGGCCACGAATGTTACCAAACAGTGCTTTTGATCCCCGTGGATTAGTATACTGAGATACTGGTCTCCCACCATCTCGATGCGCATCATGAACAGTACCACATCGATATCCCTCGTCCTGTTGGTGATGGTATTGGGGCTTCCTGTCCGGCCTTCCGTATCCCAAACGGCATCTATCCAAATTGTACACGCCAGTGGAGACTCACAACTCTACGGCGTATCCGTTTCCTCCGGGGATTCTGTCCTTGCCGCTCAACTCAACCGATTCGAGGCCTGGGTACATACCGTTGCAGATTCAGCAACGACATCTCTCGTCTTCATGAGTCCCGGCACGCTCGACACCCTATTGCATCATCAGTTTCCGCCACTGGATTCCACGAGCACTATGGCTGCCCTCATTGGTTTGGTTAATCCCGACTCGACCATCAATCCGCAAGGCCGCGATGTTTCTCTGGCGCTCGCAATCAACGAAAACATCCCCAAGGAGAGCCCGCACGCTGACAGCGTTCTGGTGAATGTGCTACATGCTGCTCCTACAGACTCCGCAATCGGCATAGTGCTGGACCACGGTATACAGGAGCTGACATCGGGAGTGCGATACGGAGAGTATTCAGAATATGAGTCGGTGCAAAAGGGGGTGGAGACTTCAGCCCTGTTCGTAATGCTCGACAAGACAGATGGGTGGTATCCGTGCTATTACATTGTCTGGGATGATATCCTTGCTGCTGGAACGGTGTTCACGATCGTAATTCTAGATTCGGAAGACGACAACTGGAATTTGCTCAACGCGGTATTCCCGACTGGCGAGGTCATTCCATTGTATCCTGCCATCGTGGAATCCATTGAGACGCCTTCCCTTTTCAGTAGCTCATCCAGTACGGTTTTCCCCAATCCGGTTGTTGGGAATGCCAGCCTGGTTGTCGATCTCGATCATCCAGCCGATGTTACATTCGAAGTTGTGGATATGCTTGGTCGAGTTGTGCAGAGGGTATCCAACCGTGCATTGCCTGCAGGCGCACACCAAATCGATCTTCGGGTTCGAGATTTTGCCGTTGGTTTTTACGGAATAAGGATGCTGATGCGCGGCCAGAACGGTCAGCAGCTGTCGACGACTACGTTTGCCAAGGGCCGCTAAAGGATCTTTGTCGATGATTGTTGGGGGACGCTACCTGCAACAACGGCGACAACTTTTGACGCCCTCCTCTGTCCACCTGCCAAACCACGGTCCAACTCGCTGGTCGACAGCAATTCCTCAACCCCGTCTCAATCCGACCGACAGCCAATGAAAAAACCCAGACCGTTATACTTTGCAGCCTGCCCGCTTATGGATGAATCCGGAGATCTTGAATTGGATGGGTCATACTGCAGTGCTTGCCAAACGGAGATAGCAGACATTAGAGGGTGCACTGCCGATACAGTCCGGGCCAAGTTTGCAGGCCACGGCGAGATAACCTGCGTCAAAGCGGATCGGCAACAATTCAACGCAAGCGGGTGGCTACGTTTCGCGGCCATGGTCGCAGTCGGCGTTCCACTCTCCATCGCAACCACTCGGGCGAACGCCCAATCACCGTCGCAGGGCCCACCGGTACCTGACTCCCTGTCCGTTGATAGCCAGGATGTTTGGATAGGCGTCGTTGTTGAAGAGATGCCTGTTCTCATTGGGGGGTTGGACAGCCTGCAAGCCCGGTTGGTATATCCGTTGGATGCCTTGCAGTCTGGACTAGATGGTCGCGTAATTGTTAGCCTGATTGTTTCGGAAGAGGGTAGGGTTAGTGATGCGTATGTTGCAGGGCACCTCAGCGAAACGTGCGACCGAGAAGCACTTCGTGTGGTAAATCTTGCTCGTTTTCTTCCTGCGCGGCAACGTGGTGTTCCGGTGCCAGTCAGATTTTCGCTCCCCGTTGTCTTTAAGCTTCCGGAAAAATCTTCTGGCGAGTAAGATCTTGTATTGCGGGATGTGCACCCTGCGACAGTCTCGTCACTGCGAGTGGCTAGTGCCGCGTGGCAGTCTCCCGAACCCGAGCTCTGAACGCGGAGATTCCTCACGTCGCCCTTCGGAGCTCCGCTGGATGACGAGATTTATTGGACCCCGAGTTGGAATCCATAGGACGGTGGGGGAGAGCCCTTAGACGGAGATTACCACGTCGCCCGTTTGGGCTCCTCGTGATGACGTGACTGTACGGACCCCAGATCACGCCTAGGGTGACACCCTAGGGCTGGGAAGGTAACCTGCGGTTCGCGAATGTCTCGACAGTGGACGATACCTCTCACGTCGGCGTTGTGTGATACGGACTTAGGTTAGTCCGAATTAAGTATCAGCGAAACAAATCCGATACGTTTCGTATAGAAGCATATGGCGTAATCAATAATGCCAAATGGCCACAGCTAAAAGGGGGCAGAGTTCAAGATGGCAAAAAGGGCGAAACCAAAACGTTCTGGGGCGGCTCAATCGAAGAAGAGCGCAAGCGAGAATCGTGAGGTACCTGTTGTTTCAGACAAGATCGCTTTCTGGAATGAATGGGAAGCGTCCCAGCGCATATCAGTTGGCCTCTCAACTCGGTGGCTAGAGACAGTGCAGGAAGCCCTCGACCTTTCCACACAAGAACTTGGACACACCGTGCAGATTTCGGCGCGAACGCTTTCGCGTCGTAAGAATCAAGAGTTGTTATCGCCAGACGAATCGGAAAGGGTCTATCGGATCTGGAAGTTGGTTCAACTCGCCGCCGATGTTTTTGGCGACCTTCTTGACGCTCGGAATTGGATGAAGGAACCCAATTTCTCGTTGGCAGAGAAGACCCCGATCGAGGTTGCGCGAACAGAACCCGGGGCTGCGATAATAACTCGTCTCCTCGAGCAGATTCGTTACGGAATTGCCAGCTGATAGTTGAGAATCTAAGTGTCTACTATCACGGTCTGGCGCGTTACCGACCAGGATTACGTTTCCTCTGCATTTGACGGAATGGGGGCCGAAAAATTTGGCGGCAGGTTCAACAGCGTCGGGAGGAAGCTGGTGTATTGCGCCGGGTCTTTGTCGCTCGCTCTTCTTGAGCAACTCGTTAGAACGAACAGTCGAGACCGCCTTCGAAGACAAGTCTGCATTCGGGCGGATTTTGATTCAAGTTTGGTGGAGGTCGCAGGCCCGGGGGATCTCCCAACAGGGTGGAGCGACATTCCGTATTCCGGCGTTTCTCAGAAATTCGGTGACGAGTGGCTTATAAAACAGTCATCGGCCGTCCTTAAAGTGCCTTCGGTAGTGGTTGCCATTGAATGGAACTATCTTTTAAACCCAGAGCATCCTGACTTCGCAAGCATTGTGACGTTTGATCCCGTTGCACTCCCCCTCGATGGTCGCATCGAACGACTAATGTCGTGAGCGATGGTAATAGCCTTATTAGCCGCGCGTCTTTAAAACTTTCAGGATGCCAGATCATCCAAGTATCTCCCAAAAAATCGAGTTAGAATGATAATGAATATGAAAACCTTCGTGCTTCTTGCATGCTCTGTCGTGCTGGGTGTTAGCCAACTTTTGCAGTCAAACCTCAATGACGAAACGTCTCCCGATCGAGAAGCTGTCCTGGAAACGATCGAGAACTTCTACATCGGTGATCATACAGGCAGCCTTGAGTACAAACAAAAGTCGATGCATCCTCAGGGAGCATATCGCTACGTTGATGGGGAAGGGGATTACCAGGAAAGTCAGTTTCGCCTGATTGAGAGTCGTGGGGACACGCTTTATGTTGAGGAACTATTGAGCATAGAAATTTATGAGAATGTAGCGCTGGCACGACTTCGTTTAGAGAATCAACGTAGAGAAGAAGCTGAATACAAGCTAATGACGTTACACAAGACCAACGACGGTTGGCTGATAACGAGTATCGCCTGGGGGTGGGGAGTAACGCATTAGCCAAACCAAGTGGCGGAGCATTTTGTGGGTTACATCCAGGCCTTTATGCAGAATAAGTCACATCAGCAAATAACATTGGACATTGAACTGCGACTAGCGAACGAACGTGATTCGGACTTTGCGCGGCGGGCCCATCATGCGGCGTATCATGACTTCGTGGTGCGGCGATTTGGTGCCTGGAATGTTGCGATTCAGGACCAACTCTTCGACAAAGCATGGGCGGAAAGAACCCACTACATTATTCAAGCCTCCGAACAGTCGGTCGGATACATTTGCGTCGAAGCCACATCAGAAAATATCCACATTCGAGAGTTTGTGATTCACCCAGACCACCAGGGCCGTGGCCTTGGATCCGCAGTGCTCTCGAAAATTCAGACTGATGCGAGAGAGAGAAATTTACCCGTTGTGCTTGGAGTGTTCGATGACAATCGCGCCGTCAAACTATATCGTCGGAGTGGATTCCGCGAGTACGATCGAACCGCGAGTCACATTCTGATGAAGTGGATTCCGAACGGAGAGATGGGCAACAGCTCACAATCTATTGCATAGAAAACCGACCATGAGATAACTGGGAGATGGGTAGTTGTTTTCGTTACGCCTAGGTTCATTTCAAAAAGTCTTGCGGTCGACTAAAAGATCGATAGCCACATGGTGTAGGACACTTGAAACACTGATGCCATTATAACGTCATAACGCTATAACATGAATTAGGAGTTTTGAAAATGCCTTCTAAAACCAAAAGATCAACCATCTACCTTGAGGAAAACATCCACAGGGCGTTGCGACTCAAAGCTGCTGAAATAGAAGTCTCGATGTCAGACATTGTCAACGACGCACTTCGAGCATGTTTTTCTGAGGACGCTGAAGATATCGCAGACATTCGCAAGCGGAAGAAAGAAAGGACGGTCTCTTTTGATGACTTCGTGTCGAAGCTAAAGTCGCGTGGAGAGCTATAACATCCGAATTAATCGATCGGCTCAAAAAGAAATTGAGTCGATTGGCACGAAGAAGGATCGCCAGCGCATTGTTAAGTGTGTTCGCGGGCTGGCACGCAAACCTCGGCCAGTCGGGTGCAAGAAATTATCGGGAAGCCCGTACTATCGATTGCGAGTGGGCCGATACCGAATCGTCTACGAGATTCGAGATAAAGAAGTTGTAATTATCATCATCAAAGTTGCACACCGACGAGATGTATACCGATAGGGACCAGGTAACCGCTTGTGGACACCCACAACCCCAATGATGCACTCGGTTTGATGAGGCAAACTCCATGACACGCCGCACCACCAACGTCGATCTGTACGACAGCCACTACGGTAACTTTACATCCGACCTCTACGCCAACATCCGCAAAAAAACTTACGACTCCGATATCGGTCAGAACGGATGGCTAACTGCCGCAGAGCAAGACCTGTTCATCAAGTGGCTGGGTATGAATCCTGATGATCGGCTGCTGGACATTGCATGCGGGTCGGGTGGTCCAACCCTGCGGATCGCCGCTCTGACTGGTTGCAGGGTCGACGGTGTGGACATGCACGCTGATGGAATCGCACGCGCGGTGACCGCTGCCGCAGAACGAGGCCTGGACAAACAAGCCGCGTTCCATCACGTGGATGCGAGCCAGGAGTTACCGTTCGACGACGCATCATTTGACGGGCTGATGTGCATCGACGCAGTAAATCACCTTCCTGATCGACCTGCGGTCTTCGCCGATTGGCATCGCGTGTTAAAACTCGGCGGGCGGCTGGTCTTCACGGATCCCATCGTGGTGACGGGTCCGTTAACTCATGAAGAGATCGCCGTGAGATCTTCTATCGGATTCTTTGTGTTTGTCCCCGATGGCATCAACAGCGCGTTGCTGCAAGAGGCGGGTTTTGTGTTGGAGCATCGCGAGGACCGCACATCCAACATGGCCGAGATGGCTGCTCGTTGGCGAGATGCGCGCGCGGTGAGAGGGGAAGAGCTACGTAAGATAGAAGGGGATGCGACCTTCGTGGGGCAGCAAGAATTCTTCAATGTCTGCTCCCGGTTGGCGCGCGAAAAGAGATTGTCGCGACACGCGTTTTGCGCGGTCAAGATGTAAGCCTCGTCTGTAACGAAAGAGCTGTTTGGTTTACTAACCCAAACGGGATGATGATGAGGCCGTAGGTTACCAACAACGCAACACTGCACCATCCAATGGCGCGCTCTTTCAAAGCACCATCGCGACTCGCTTTTCTATTACTCTGCGTGGTCGCTATATCAGCGTGCGACAGCAACAACCCGGACATTACCGCCACGGGTCCGGCGACCGTAAAGGTGAACATCATTTTTGAAGGCGCCGGCGTGGCTGATGTCCAGACGATTCTCCGAGATCCGGTATCCGGAGAAAACCTGGATCATGTGGCTAGTAACGAGAACGGGCTCGCCACACTAACCGACATTTCTCCTGGGACGTACCGAGTTCTACTTAGCGTCCCTTCTTTTTGGAGATCCGAAAACGACGAGCAGAGTTTTGCAGACCTCGATCTTACCGCGGGCGAAACCGTCGAGCTGGAGTTTCGATTTGTCGGGGGTTGAGCGGGCAGGTTTGTGGCGTAGCGGCAACATGATGTGTACGAGTTAACCTCATGGTTTAAGGTGAAGCGGTCCGCCTTGCCCGCGCGCGCACTGTATCAGTGATAGCCAGTAACCGTATAAGCCCGCATGATCATCCTTGCAACCATAGCAACCCTCTTTCTCTCAGGACTACTGCTCGATTTTGCACATGGGATGATTCGCGATCGTCAAAGCATCGGACGAATCAGAAAACTCGCTCGAACTGGTGGGTCATCGCCCGGCTCTACCGTGAGAAATCAGACCGTGAAAGACAAGAACCGCGACCGGAGACGACTGCGCGATGGAGCTCCCCGGTACGCTCCGTATCCGGGGATGAAGCAGGGTTGACGATGGTGGACGCATGTGTCAAAACCATGGGTGACTGATTCTTACTATGGACGACGGAAAACGAATTCCCATGACGCGAAAGGGGGGTCTTTTTCTACAGTTCTTGCAAAGATTCTGTCCGTTCATCTATGCATATCCCGTTCCCAATGAACCGGCTTGTTACTATTCACCATGCGTCAATGGCTAACACTTTGGATCGTGTGTCTTTCACTCGTTGGGTGCGATTCACAGTTGGCGGAATCTCCTGACTCGATACTGCCGGGGCGGCAAGTCACAAGAGGATCCAATAGTTTTCATGATTGGCTGAACGGCTTTGAAATATCCAATGCGGATGACTCAAACCTTTCTGACCGTAGGAAGAATCATTACAGTCAGTCGGCGATCTATCTCACATTGCGCCATGTTGACGAACTCGCACTCGAGCCCGACTATGAGGGACCCGTTCCCTATAAGCTGCCAGCAGAGCTCATTGACTTCTATTACAATCTCCTGGTGCATGTTTACAATTCGAATCACCCGGTAAGAGACACACTGATTGTTCACTTCCCGAGTGATAGTGTTCATCCTACGATGTCAGTGAATTTGCTAACAGTCATCACGGAGGACTCTTCCAGCGTTGCATCCCGGTGGCTGTCCGACCGCTTTGATCCGCGCACCAGTGAACTTGATTCGCTCCTTTCTTCGCGTGGACTAAAGTTGCGTAATAGTGCCTTCGACAAAATCTTTTGGTTTTCTGTACCCTTCCCAACTTACCTGGCACAGATTGCCGAAGAAATTGCGGCATTTGAGGGGGTACAGTATTCCGGCCCCGCAGGCTTTGGGGGTGACGGACCCGATGTGTGGTTTGAACTCGACAGATTAACGATCGCTGCAACTTACAAGTACGGATGGGGCGATTGCCCCCTTGGTTGTATCCACGAGCATTTCTGGTACTTCGATATTTCTCAGGCGGGCATTATTAGTAATGTTACAAGCGATGGAGATGCCTTGGATGTTGGAAATCCGTAGTTAGCTGGATCAGCTGCTTGAAACTTCTCGTCGGTGATTGGTTGCCCGATGCTTGCGTAGTTTATCGTAGCAAATGCTTAACCTCCCGGGTGACTCTTCCAGGAAAACGCGGCTGGGGTTTCGGACTAATGTGATTAGCCGATTGGTCGGATGAGCAGCAAATACTCACAGCAAACACGCCTTTGGACGTATGAGTCCATCGTCCAGAAGTACATCGCGGTGTATAGCGGTCCAGTGGAGAAAGAGATGCGGTGGTTTGCCACGCAGAGCGATTTGGAGAAAACGGTCGAAGTCGCAACGCTTTCTGTATTGCCGAAGGGAAAGCGGCATCCTCATCAGCGTAGAATCCCTCAGCGTTCACTCGCCCAGGCCTGGAAACGATTGCGTGCGGAAGATCTAGCACGTCCGCAATGTTTCGATTCTCTCCATCAACTCATCAGAGAAAAGATAGGGGGTATTCACGGGATCGGTGCGCTAACAGTCTACGACGTTGCTACAAGGATCGGTGCGTATCGTGGTCTTAAACCCGGCTACGTCTATCTCCATGCAGGCACAAGGGAGGGCGCGCGTGCGCTGGGTCTGATGGGAAAAGACGGGAAAGTTGAAGTGTCGTTGTTGCCAGCTCCTTATCGGAAGCTGACTCCCGGGCAGATAGAAGATTGTCTGTGTATTTACAAGGATGAAATACGCGCAATCGCTGCCTCGCTTCGCAAGGAAGCCTGAGCAACGCACAGGAACGGTCGCTGCACATTTGACAGCAGTCCTCAACATACGTACACTCCAGTCGATGATAGTTCTGACGAGTTATCGTTCAGATGAAACACCTACTGATATTTCTGTTGTCCGCATTCGCACTAGCACCAAAGGCGAGTGCACAAGCGATTCCGGCAAACGCCGCTGCAACATCCTGGGGAAAGGGGTGGACATGCAACACGGGATTTCTGGAGAGAAGTGTAAAGTGCATATCCATCGCAGAAGCAACGGACGAAGAGATTGTCGGGTATCTAATCGACAGGTCGTTGGCGTCATACTCTGGAAACTGTCCGTGTCCTTATTTTCGGGATCGCGCTGGTCGGAGGTGCGGTAAGCGTAGCGCCTATTCGAAACCCGGTGGAGCTGAGCCGCTTTGTTATAAATCGGATGTTTCTGCCGAGATGATCGACCGGACCAGAAAACGATATATTAGTTCAGCGAACTGATGCTGGCGGAGCCACGGTCCAGCGATAGGCTAACTCTGATACTATTGCATTGAGCAAGTCCGAGATTCCAGATTATCAGGCGGCAATGATGCCCGTTCTTCTCTGCTTGAAGGAGCGAACAGAGCTGCATCGCAGTAAGATTGTGATATGGGTGTCGGATTATTTCAATCTTACCGACGAGCAACGATCGCAGTTGTTGCCTAGCGAATCCAAGCCGGTGGTCCGTTCACGTGTGGGATGGGCCATAAGTTATCTGAAGCAGGCTGGATTAGTGATGCCTGTCAAGCGCGGGGTATACAGGCTGACCGATAGCGGCCGGAAAGTGTTGGCGGAAAGCCCCAAGAGGATTGACCTAAAGTATCTGGAGCAGTTCGAGGAATTTGTTGCATTTCGAAATCGGGCTAGAGAAAAAACGACAAAACCCACCCATATTGGTGTGGAAGATTCCGCGACGCCATCCGAGGCGTTTGAGTCAGCGTACCTTCAACTGCGCTCAGGCGTTGAATCGGAACTACTTGAGTCGGTGCTAGCGTCGAGTCCGGAGTTTTTCGAAAAACTGGTGGTAAACTTGCTGGTTGCGATGGGTTACGGTGGAAGCATGCGCGATGCGGGAAAAGCTATCGGCCAATCAGGTGATGGAGGAATTGATGGGATCATTAAAGAGGACAAACTTGGACTGGATGCGATCTATGTCCAAGCAAAGCGTTGGCAGAACACCGTCGGCAGGCCGGACATCCAGAAATTTGCAGGTGCGCTGCAAGGGGAGCGTGCGCGCAAGGGTGTGTTCTTAACAACGTCCCGGTTTTCTCGTGAAGCGATCGACTACGTCAATAGGATAGATCCCAAGATCGTGCTGATAGATGGTGAGGAGCTTGCCCGCCTAATGTATGACTATGAAGTTGGGGTGGGGAAAGCGGCAGTGTATTCTATCAAACAAGTGGACTCCGATTTTTTCGACGACATCTGATGTAGGAATGAATGCAAACGGCAGCAATTGACGTAATCGCCTTCATATTGGCTGGCCTTGCAGCCGTGGCAGCGGGACAGGCGGTCTTGCAAATCCGCGAGCGGCAGAAAGAGAAAGCCAGGCTTAAGGAGAGTTTGGGCGAGGAGTATGATGAGTACATCCGAAATAGAAAAGGCAAAAAATGAGCGTCATTGGACGCGAGAATGCGCATTGAACTGGCGCGGTCTATTGGTGTTTGCCGTCTTCTCGAGTTTGCCGATCGCTGGCACCGCGCAAGCTCAATCGCCTGGTTACTTCTCCGGAATTTATGGCGGGATCGAAGGGGGAACCGTTAGTTTTAATACGCAGATAACTTTTGATGGCGTTGATGACCCTGCCGGGCGAGGATCCATCATCTATGGTGCATTTCTTGGGTATAACCAGATATACGAACCATTTCTGGTTGGGACCGAGTTGGTGTTCAATCTGGTGTCACATCCCGACCCCTATACCTTTGATCCCTCCGCAGTCGGATTTTCTGAGATGGACGTACGACGCGGTGCAAGTGTCGGCGTGGATGTCCGGGGTGGCTATCTCGCAATCGAGAGGATATTACTATACGGAACCGCCGGATTTTCCTATAACAGCCAGTCTGTTCGAATCGATGATGTGCCGCTAGAACAATTTGACGGTGGCTCTGGCGCCAAAAAATTTGGTGCCCTTCAACTCGGAGTTGGTCTGGAAGTGGCTGTCCATCTTCAGATCCACCTCCGCGCCTCTGTAAGAACACTTCAGGGTCGCGATCTAAGCGCGGCCGATTTTGGCACTATCCCAACAGATGCCTCGCTTAGTCGCTTTGACGTCGAACCCAGCCAGCTGCAATTTCTTTTTGGCGTGGCGTTCCGTTTGTAGGCACGCAGCAGACGCAGGGTTGTTTGCCTGGTCGAGTTAACGACCCAGGTTCTGCGGCGGCCGAGCAAACCGCCGCTCGTCCTACTGCCCCATGTCAACAACAGGTGCGCCGGTCGCGGGCAGGGCATCAGCGATCCGGGCGATCTCGGCAGTGATGACGCCGAGCTGCTGGCGCGCCTCACGTAGCTCCCGATCAGCAATGTCGACCGACTCGCGGTGCATCGCCGTCGGACCGTACTGCGTGCTGAGTCCGCGGTTGCCCACGAACAGCCGCGACTGCATCGACCGTGGCGTGCGCTCGCGGAGCGAACGCTTGGTGGGCGATCCGTTAAGCGCAACATCGAGCTCGTACAGCTGCTCCTGCACCGCGTCGATGCGCGCCGCGAGATCAGCATCCGGTTGGCGCGCGCGGTTATGCGCGGTTTCCAAAGCCTCGACTTTGTCCTGGGCACGCTCCATCGCGTTCGAGAACAGCGTCATGTCGGACCGCAGCCGCTCCATGCGCTGACGGAACGCAGCGAGATCCTCAGGCGACGCGGACGGGAGGGCACCGTCGCGCAGCGGTACCACATCAAACGATACCGGTCCGGACAATGTATTCGCCTCACCATCGGCGACGCGCAACAGCGTAGCCGAGTACGTGCCGGGTTCGACCAGGTAGCTGCTGTTAAAGTTATTCTCATCACCCACAGCAACAGGCCCGAGCGCGTCACGCTGGAGATTCCACGCAACGCGGTGCAGTCCTTTTGAGTTGCTTCCCTTAACACGCGCAACCACATCGCCCTGCTCATCGCGGATCTGCAGCTCAACACGATCGGCTTCTTCTTTGCGCTCGTCGTCCAACGCGTCCCATCCCGGGAAGGGCACATCAGCCCCCTCTTCAATTTCACCCTCAGCCTTTTTACGCTTGGCCTCCAGACTTTCATAACCATCCCGCAGGTAGTACGTGAACACGGCGCCGTACTCGGGGTTGGGCGCGCGGTACTCATCATCGCCAACCGATCCATTAGTGCCTGAGCGGTAGCGAAAGCGTTTGGCGTCGCGCAAATCGAACAGGTGTCCTTCGCTCGTCAGCACATCAGCCGACACCTCGCGCAGCGGACTGTAATCGTCGAGCACAAGGAAACCACGTCCGAAAGTCGCCGCCACAAGATCATTCTCGCGGCGCTGGATCACGATGTCGCGAACGCCAATCGTCGGCATGTCACCGCCGAGTTCGATCCACTGGCCACCGCGGTCGGGCGAGAAGTAAACGCCAAACTCCGTTGCCGCAAAAAGCAGGTTGGGCTGCACATGATCCTGCACCAGACGCCACACCAGCGTTCGTTCGGGGATGCCGTCGACAGCCATGCTCCACGTGCGTCCCCGGTCAGTGCTCTTGACGAGGTACGGCTCGAAGTCGCCATACTTGTGGTTGTCAAGCGCGGCGTAAACGGTATTCTCGTCGTGCAGGTCTGCATAGACATGGTTGACAAATGCCGTCGCCGGCACGCCGCGGATCGAGCCGACCTCAACTGCGCGCCACGAGTCGCCACCGTCTTCGGTAATCTGCAGCAGGCCGTCATCCGTTCCGGCATAAATCAGGTTGGCATCTTGCGCTGACACGTCGACCGACGTGATCGAGTTGTATACCGACATCGCGTAAATATCCCACGCGTTGTCGATGGACTGGGTGCGGCCCATGATTGGCAATTCGAACCGCTCCTGGTTGCGGGTAAGATCATCTGAGATTGCCGTCCAGCTGTCGCCGCGGTTGGTTGACATCCAGACGCGCTGCGAGGCAAAGTAGATCGTCGCCGGGTCGTGCGGACTGACGAGAATCGGCGCATCCCAGTTATACCGCTCAGGCCCTTCGCCCGGACCGGCCTGGGGCACGATGTACGTCTGCTCGCCGGTCACACGGTCGATGCGGTGCAGGTTGCCCTGTTGCGACTGCGCGTAGGTGATGTTCGGGTTGCCGGGCTCCGTGGCCGACTGATGCCCATCGCCGCCTAGCGTGAGGAACCAATCGCCATTGCTCGCGCCCTCCCGCGTATCGGTAGCCGAGGGGCCGCCGTGGGATCCGTTGTCTTGCGTGCCACCGAAAATGTTGTAAAACGGAACCGCGTCGTCAACCGCTACCTTGTAGTACTGCGTCACGGGCAGGTTGTCGATGTACCGCCAGCTATCGCCGCCGTCGAAAGATTCATACAGCCCACCATCAGTCCCTGATAGCAGGTAATCCGGATCGGTCGGATGGAACGCGAGCGCGTGGTTATCAACGTGCTTGCGCGAGGTGTTCTGAATGAAGAACGTTTTGCCGTGGTCGTTTGACTGCTGCACGCGAACATCCATCAGATAGATGCGGCCTTCGTGGTGCGGCGACGCGTAGAGCTCCTGGTAGTAGTGTGGGCCCGTCCCGCCCGCAACGGCGTCTGACATTTTGCTCCAGCTCGCGCCTCGGTCGGAGCTCATCCACAGGCCGCCGGTGCGCTGATCTGTTTCGATAGCCGCGTAGACAACGTCCGGGTTCTGAGGTGAGATCGCGAGACCAATTTTGCCCATGTTGCTTTTGGGCAGACCGCTTGTAAGCTCGGTCCACGTCTTGCCACCATCCGTGCTTTTGTGTATACCCGTCCCTGGGCCACCACCCATGTATGCGGCAACGGTCCGGTGGCGGTCCCACGTTGCAGCGTACATCACGTCTGGGTTACGCGGGTCGACCACGATGTCGGTCGCGCCCGTCCAGTCCCCGCCGCCGAGCACCCGCGTCCACGTTGTGCCGGCATCCTCAGTGCGGTAGAGCCCGCGCTCACCGCCGCTGCTCCACAACGGGCCCTGCGCTGCAACGATCACCTTGTCAGAATTGTCGGGGTGGATCCATATCGTAGAGAGGCGTTCGCTCTCTTTGAGTCCGCGGTTCTCCCACGACTGACCGCCATCGGTCGAGCGGTAGATGCCATCGCCGTAGGCAACGTGGCGCCCTCCAACGTTTTCGCCCGTGCCGACCCAGACCGTGTTCGGGTTCTGCGGGTCGAGCGCGATCGAGCCGGTCGAATAGACGGGCTGTCCGTCAAACAGGGACTTCCAGCTGGTGCCGGAGTTGGTCGTTTTCCAGACACCGCCGCTTCCGACGGCGACGTACCACGTTTGGGGATCGCCCGGGTGGATCGCGATGTCCGCAATACGGCCTGATGTAAATGCAGGTCCGATACCGCGCCACGACAAAGCATTAAAACTAAGATCCGACAGTGTGGTCGGTTCATCCTGGGCGAGCGCGGGAGAGAGAAATGCGAGCGAGAGTAGGAGAGGGAGAAGTGGACGCATGATCAGCAGATGATTTTGTTCGCCCTAATATAGCCATGGGCGGTATCATCGACAGCGTTTTGCTACAGCCGCGACTGCTCATAGGTATTCATCAATGGCTGATGAGAATCAAGAACGGTTAGCGCGCAACTACGAACGTTCTTTCCTGCGCGGATGAGTGCGGGCCTGTGGTTGTAATTCGAGCGGCGTACGTACCGGTCGCCAGGTTACTCACATCCAGTTCGACGCGGTTGGTCCCGGAAGTAACATCA
Organism: Rhodothermales bacterium; assembly: GCA_965224105.1. Lineage (GTDB taxonomy): Bacteria > Bacteroidota > Rhodothermia > Rhodothermales > JABDKH01 > CBDCYH01. Next base: position 1,287,115 of record CBDCYH010000002.1, read on the forward strand.
GCATATATCTTGCCGACCTCTCGTCCCAGCACATCAAACAATTCGACGGCGACGACGGCGGGTTGGTTGGATCGAATTTGCAAGATCAGATTATTACGAGTGGGGTTCGGATAGAGAGTGACCAGCGGATCTCTACTCGGCGGCTCGCCTGGATCATCCACACCCACGACGTAGGCTCGGTCGCGGACCTGGGCACCGTAGAGCGACCCATGCTCCCATGCACCGCCGAAGCTCACCAGCCCAATGGCAGGTGCAAACGTGTAGCCCTTTTCCTCGTCAATCGCACCGGGCACATCGAAGTAAAATGATATGCAGTTTTGGAAGGTGCCGACGAAGGTATTGCAGGAAGTCCGTTCTCGAACATTGACGTAGTAGGCGAAAGTGTCCGTGTGTGCACTGTACTCAAAGGGATAAGTGTAAGCCGAATCGCCCTCCGCCGAGAAGTCAAACAACAGATATTCTTTGCCGTGATACAGCGAGTAGATGTTGCCGTCCTCTGCGGCACGGATTGTGTCCGAAGAAAGAAATCGCTTCCCGGGCGAAAGGAGGGTGTACTTTGTGGTGCCGATTGTCGTAGTGCCGGCAATACTAAACGTTCCCGAATCGAGCGTATCCCAAGGCATGAAGGGATTGTCGAGGATCCACGCCATGTTCCAGAAATTTCCGACGTCCATGGGGAAGTAGGTGGAGTCGGTTGACTGCGCCCGGGCTCCGGTGGTGAGGATCGCCGCCGCAACTATCGCCGCGAGGAACGCGATCCGCATGATGGACGATATCCTGTCGGCGTTGACCATTGCAAGCTGCACTAATAACGAAACATTTTGGCTCGGCTAGATCTCGTTCACGCTATCCGGTGGCAGGTCTGTATCCGCGGAACGGTAGTCACGCGCAACCTTCCACACCACGAGCAGCAGCGGACCGCCATGCACGACGAGGTCGAATACATCCACAAGCCTGGTTAGTTCGCCATTCGCGAGCATGACCAGCTTCTCCCACAAGTGGGGTTGCGGATGAACGGGGGCCAGGGCCAGCAGTATGGCCATGATAACCAGGACGGGCAGCGGTATTCTATCCAGCAGTCGCATCGATGCGGGTCCTCATTTTACTGATGCAAGGTAGGCGTATAGCGTGTTGAAGATGAACTATCGAAGCGACGAATGCAAAGCCGATGCGGGAGCGCTCCTCCAACAATTTTGTTAGTGATGAATTAGCGAGATCTGGGTTTAATTATGTACAGAGAAGCAATAATTTCTCAATTACAACTACATGATGCAACGATAATTGTCTTGCAACGTAGTCCCATATATACCATGTCTTACAAAATCAGAAATATCGCCAGGTCAAGCAAAACGGCCTCTGTAACAAGAGAACAGGCGGCGCGTGCTGCGAGAGTTGTAAAAAAGGCACGATCATCCTCGGCGGTCCCGGTTGATTCCAACAGGCTTTACCGATCCGCTCCCAAGCTGCACAAGTAGTACGCGCGGATTAAATGCCCTCTCTGCCGTACGACCGAAGTCACCAATACTTTTGTGCGTGACGAACTGGTACCGCGGGGCCTATCCAATGGCTTCCATTGCAACTCAACCAAGTGCAAACCCAGCTACCAACACTAATCATTTTCATCGTCTATCATGTGAACAATATCAAGCGCCAGCGATCGCGACTCTTTGATTTCCCGATCTATCCTGGTAAGGGAACCAATTTGCGTACTTATCAGCGAGTTAAGTCTTCGCTCGCCGAGTTTGTCCTTGAGGTGGTCCATGTCTGCAACGAGTTCATCCGGATTAATGTAGAGTTCGTTGAACATGTACGGTTCCAGATGATTGGTAACGAAATTCTTATGCCACGACGACCAGTCCGCCAAGTGAATGTGTTGGTGCTCGAAATAATATATTATCGCGCTTCTAAGAGAGTCGTTATCGATGATTGCAAGGTTGCCACCAGATTTGAGTCCCTGATAGGCAGAGTTGAACGGCTGAAAATTGAAGTAGCCAGTCCCTATAAGCGGTAGCGAATCTAGTGCGATGGACTCCCACTTCTTGTCGTAAACACTTCGCAGGAATGGTAGATCTGATGTGCTCTTCGATTCAGTATAGCGCTCAAAAGCAGCAATTTCCTTCAAAAGATCGGTCTTAACCAGTGCGAGCGCTTCATTCGCTCTCGCCCGAGTCTTGCGAGATTCGTTCAGATTGTTTAGCTGCAGCGCCAACACTATCCCGATTACTATGAGAATGATCTCTCCGACTGCATACAACAAATACTTGCGGATCTTCCCCTGGTCAAGCATGGATCGTCTTATCTTGCGAATAAATCTTAGCATCAAAAATAGCAGTTCGATTCATTACTCTCGAAAATACAAATAAGTAAGCCTGGCAAGTCAGACCATCCCAGGATTCGGACGGTGACCCTACCCAAAACCACAAACGGTAAGCCTTCGATCGCCACTACGTTATTGTCGACGGTGGCAATCGTGCTGACCGTCGCATCATGCAATTCGAGGATAACACCTCTGGCCATCGCAGATCCGACCGTAGTTGACACCATCATCGACGACTATGTACGTGAGGGAGCCTTTCCCGTATTGTATGTGCGCCTGGAAGACAAAATGGGGCGCACAATTTATGAGCACGGTGCGAGCAACAAAGAATTAAATCCAGAAACGTTGGTTGATGGACAGACCTGGTTTCGCATCTGGTCCATGAGTAAAATCGTTACGATTTCGGTGGCTCTTGACCTGGTAGAGGAGGGGGTCCTTTCGCTTGATGATCCCGTTACAGAGTACGTCCCGGAATTCGGTGGTCTCCAGGTTGCAGTGTCTGCCGACGGTGGTAATCTTGCTGCTGTAACTGATAAACATTCTGCATGTCCGTTAGAATTGGTTGCAGTTGCCAGCGAAATGACAATTGCGGACCTCATCAACCACCAGGCGGGGTTCTACTATGCCACCACCGGAATCCCGTGCATTGATCAGCCCCTGGCAGCCAGCAACGTGGCCAAGGCTAAGGACAGCGAGGCATTCATCGACGCGTTGGCGCGATTGCCTCTAATTCAACAACCGGGTGACCCGTACTTTTACGGTACGAATACGAGCGTGCTGGGCATCGTCGCGGAGCGTGTTACGGGCGAGAGCCTCAAACAACTAGTGGAAGAAAGGGTAACGGATCCTCTGCAGATCGACGGTCTGCAATACGGCTTGCCACCTGGTGTCACCTTGCTCCCTCGCATATCAGGTAAGGACGGCATCCTGCGGGAAGCACATCCCGGAGAGCTTGATATTTTTGGTGGCGATGTGCCGGACTATGACGTCGACAACGAACTGTATCTCGGAGGAGTAGGCATGCTGGCAACTACAGATGGCTATGCGGATTTCCTACGCATGCTGCTGAACCGGGGCACGCTTAACGGGCATCGATTCCTCGAAGAGTCGACTGTCGAAGCAATGATCTCGCCTCACACCCAACTGGATAACGATTACGGATACAACGGCTACAACCTTTGGATCAACAGCGGGAAGCTCGCAGATGGTAGTCAGGGCGTGGGTGGTCTATGGATCGGCGGAGGTTACGAGGGTACGCATTTCTGGATCGATCCCAACCGCGAATTTGTTGGCTTGATTATGTCGCAGATATCCTGGGTGCCAGAAGATGGCTGGAACAGAGACGAGACGATCAGGGAAGCTATTTATGAACAACTCTCTGGAGGCTGACGGATTACTGTTATTGCGATATAGTTGACAAGCGCCTTGGCACATCGTTGGTGTACTCTTGCCTGAACACCAACAGCTCTGTAGCTTGCATACACTCTGCACGAAACTCAAACGAAAAATGAAACTAGTACCCTATCTCAACTTCAAAGACAAAACCGAGGAAGCCTTCAACTTCTATCAAAATGTATTGGGCGGCGAGCTTACGCCAATACATCGGTATGATTCCATGCCGCAGCAGGAGGGGTTTAAACTCACCCCCGAGCAAAACAACTTGGTCATGCACGTTGGCTTGGCGCTCCCTGATGGTCAGATGATAATGGCCAGCGATATGATTGAAGGCATGGGTCCCAGAAGGGTGGAGGGAAACAACTTTTCGATTTCCATTCAGCCGGAAACGAGAGAGGATGCCGACCGCATCTTCAACGCCCTGGCAGAAGGGGGCACCATCACCATGTCCCTCGCCGACCAATTCTGGGGCGACTACTTCGGTAGCGTGACGGATCGGTTTGGCGTCAACTGGATGGTGAACTATTCGGATGCTGCGGCGCAGGCTTAGCCTCGAGAGGCTCTGTCAGTCTGATACGATCGTGTTTTGCAGGATGAGAAAAGCGACCGAGTCGGCGCCAACTCGAACATGAATGGTCAGGACAAGCTGGACGACGATAGAATAAGAAGTACCGTTCAACGGCTGCCATTTCACCACTCCTCAGGAAAGGCTAGCCCCGTTGATATTGTACGTATGTCATGGCTCCGGTCTCGCGAGCTGGACCACTCACTGTTCGAACCTACACGCCTCGCGTTTCACCTTTTGCAATTCGTGACTACTGGAAGCGGTGCACACTGGGTTGACTTTAACCGCATCGTGCTCCAGGCAGGCGATATACTTTATATCCGGCCGGAACAAGTGCACTCGTTTGATGCAAATTCGGATCACGAGGCCCTCTTCCTTTTCTTCGTTCCAGAAACGCTCCTGCAAGCTCACATTCCTCAACTAGCAAGATGGCAGGCGAATACGACACTTCGGCCTCGGAGTAGCGACTTTAATATTCTCGTGGAGCTCCTTCTCGTGCAGGAAGGTATCGATACAAGGTCATCCGCGCTCCAGTCCGCCAACGTGGGTCCTTATGTTCTGGGAGCAATACTCACCGGAATTGCTGATATCGCCGCGGATCAGCATGGAAGCGCAAGCGTGACTACTCAACGATATGACGCAATGGTTGTTGCGTTCGAGGAACTTTTGGACCAATCACATGCGACCAAGCGGAGGCTCGACTGGTATTCCTCACAGCTCGGTACCACACCCCGGACCCTGGCTCGGGCTTGTCGACAGATACGAGACTGGTCACCGAAGCAAATGATCGATTCTCGGATAGTGCTAGAGGCAAAACGCCACCTTGCGATTGGTACAGAGACGGTCGAAACTATTTGCTATTCGCTCGGATTCTCAGACCCAACAAACTTTATAAAGTTCTTCAAACGCATTGCGGGCGTCACTCCTGACGCGTTCAGGAGAAATCAGCGTCGACACTAAGGGTTGCCCCGTTAGTGGTCGGACTGGAGGGGGTGTCCGAAGATGACCATACTTTGTCTCTAACATACCTGGCAAGGCGAATCTTTGAGGGCGAGATTACGAGTAACGCGAAGACAGGCAAGCCCGCAAGAGTAGGGTAGATAACGCCAACGCCAGCGGAAGCGCTCAAATTAACAACTTCCAATATCGATAATCTGAGGAAATCCATGACGACCAAGAAAGAACAGGCTGTCGCCTTATTGAACGCTCTTCAAAGTGGAGACCAAGGACCCGTCTCCTACATCAACCCCAACAAATATATTCAGCATAACCTGGCCGTCGCTGACGGCCTGGAAGGTTTTGGCGCTATCCTCCAGCTTGCACCTCCGGGAGGGTTCAAGGTAAACGTTGTGCGCGCCTTTGAGGACGGCGATTTTGTTTTTCTCCACACCGACTATGACTTCTTTGGCCCGAAAGTCGGCTTTGATGTTTTTCGATTCGAAAACGGTTTGATTGTCGAACACTGGGACAACCTGATCGACTCGCAGCCGCCAAACCCGAGCGGCAGAACGCAGTTGGATGGGCCTACTGAAGTCACAGATCGGGATCAGACACAAAACAACAAAGACCTCGTTCGGTCCTTCGTCGAGCAAGTTCTTGTTGCCGGAGATCTAAGCAACCTTTCAGGGTTCATCAACGCCGAGAAGTACCACCAGCACAACCCGGCGATCGCAGACGGCCTCGATGGTCTGGGAGCAGCACTGCAATACTTTGCTGACAATGGCCTGATAATGAAATACGATAGGCTGCATCGTGTTCTCGGCGAGGGGAATTTTGTCCTAACGATGAGCGAAGGCAGCTTCGGGAAAGGAGACCACACTGCGTTTTACGACTTATTCCGAATTGAAAATGGACTGATCGTCGAGCATTGGGATGTCATTGAGACAATTCCTCCAGCATCCGAATGGAAGAACACGAACGGAAAATTCTGAAGGTTGGATTACTGAGGGCACCGGTTCTTCCGGTGCCACCCCGGCATTGACAACACCCCCAACCCATGGGTACTATGATAATCGAGATCGTTACTTTCAAACTAAAACCCGGTGTTTCACCGGAAACGTTCAAGGTTCTAGATCAGGCTGTCGAGGAGCAGCATGTCGGACAACAACCTGGATTTATCTCGCGAACTTCTGCTGCGGGAGACAAGGGCGATTGGTTGGTCATCGTGCATTGGCGAACCGTCGAAGAAGCAGAGGCCTCGATGGCAAGTTTTACGTCGGCACCGGCGGCGGCGGAATTCATGGCCAACATTCAAGCCGACACTTTACAAATGACCAGGTACAGATCTATTTAGTAGTTCGTACTTCGGCTTTTTGGTCTCTTCTTTATCGTTGGTTTTTTTCTGATGATGCAATTTTGGCCAGCGGGTTTTACCCGGAAGCCCAGACAACCATAGTATGAGCACATGATTGTCGCCGTGTATGCGGTCCACCACCCTGTCACCCCGGACGTGATCCGGGGTCATAGAGTTTGTACAGATCATCACCGTTCTATGGATTCCAGCTGGGGGCTGGAATGACAGCTTGGGGTAACATTCATCGTCCCTCGCAATTCATTGTCACTGAGTGTCCATCCACCACCCTGTCACCCCGTACTTGATTCGGGGTCCATAGAGTTTGTACAGATCGTCTCCGTTCTGTGGATTCCAGCTCGGGGCTGGAATTACAGCTTGGGGTAACATTCATCGTCTCCCGCAATTCATTGTCACTGGAGTGTCCATCCACCGCCCTGTCACCCCGGACTTGATCCGGGGTCCATAGAGTTTGTACAGATCGTCACCGTTCTGTGGATTCCAGCTCAGGGGCTGGATGACAGCTTGGGGTCGCCTTATGCTGGAGGGCCGACCGATGTTCACGGCAAAGTACACGAAAGAACTATTGTGCTCGCCTTGCCCGACTCGTTGGCATCAAACGGGCGATCTGTACTTCACGCATTCCTGGTTGCTGCATGCGATGTCCCCTAATTGTGATGCAACACCACGAATGATGTGCACGCAGCGGATCCACCTATTGTGATACTGCTTCAGCTATCTGGTGCTAAGAGCGGAAAGTGCCCAAAAAATGGAACTAGAACGATCCGGTTAGTACATTCCACTTCAGGCGAAACGCCTGAACGAACCCCAGAGGTCCTATGATTCACCCGTCCAGAATTCTCGCCGTAGCCTTAGCTGTGTCGACCCTCTCACCGACCGTCACCGCCGCGCAGACAGATAGCCTCCTTGTCAACTATCAGTTCAATGGAGATGCCGCCGATTCATCGGGAAATGCAAACCACGGAACGATATCGGGAGCAGTGCTGACGGAGGACAGATTCGGCAACCCGGATGCCGCCTACCTTTTTGATGGAACGGACGATTTTATCGGAATGCCCGCCCTTTGGACTGACGGCTCCGACCAGCTGACAGTGGCCGCATGGTTTTCCGCCGAGGACACCACAAGTGAGGGAAAGATCGTTTACCATGGCGATAGCGGCGAGTTTCAGATCCTCTATGAAGGCATGACAGTCGCTGCTGGAGTTCATACAGCATCAGCATGGCATTTCGTTTCTACAACAATAAACCCGAACGCCTGGTACTCGGCAGCTCTGACGTGGGAACGGGGGGAGTATGCCAGATTGTTTGTGAACGGAGTCGTTGCCGATTCATTAGCAGTCCCCGACGAAGGTTTACTAGACGTTGGCTCAGCTTTCCCGGCTTCTGTTGGAAGCTATGGACAAACGCGGGGTATCAATTTCAAGGGAAGCATTGACGACATTCGAATATATGCGCGGGCCCTCGGCAAAAATGAGATCAATGCCCTCTACTTTTGGAGTTCGGTTGGGACTGAATCGCCTGTCCCGGAAACGCCGGTGGCGGTGTTACGGAACCATCCGAATCCGTTTTCATCCTCGACAATACTTGACCTTGTCATTGCAAGACCCACCCAGGTTCGGGTGTCGATTTACAACATTCTGGGTCAGCACGTAGTCACAGTCGCGGACAATCGTATGCCTGCCGGAATGCACTCGCTTATGGTCGACACAACGGAATTTCCAAACGGAATGTATGTGTGCGTAATCGAGGCCGAGGGTGCCGTTCGTTCAAAGAGATTGACAAAACTGAACTAGCAGTTGGGAGAAACTAATCTGTTAGGGGATGTCGCCGATGAGGTCATGCTCGCGACTGAAGCGGCTTGGAACAGCAATCTCTGTACGGTCCGACCGGTCGCATGGAAAGGGTTGGTCCGGTCGGCAGGGGTACGTTGGAGCCACACGCCGATGACAGGGCAGTCAAGGAAAGCTGTGGTGCCTTGCCGTGGGAGTAGGACACGAGGTAAGGAGGAGCATTTGGAGGACTGATGCGCGCTGTTCGGTCGATGATGAGTCACCCGTGCACGCGTTGTCCATGCGGTAATGAGATCCGGGATTAACTCGTCGTGGCGAGGAGTCTCGAAGGGCGACGTGGCAGTCTCCATCTACAGGGCTCGGCCTACCGTTCCATGGATTCCAGCTCAGGGTGGAATGACTGTGTTGGAGCCAAGTGAAAGCAGCCCCGCCCTTTGGTCAGAAGGCGAACCACCTTATGTTTGCACCACAATCGAATCGGGCTTGCTGTGATAACAAACAAAGTAACATGCGCTCGCTAATACTCGGTGTCCTGCAAATTCGCGTCGCGTCCTCCTTGACCGTCGGACTGTTCATCGCCGGCTGTGCAACCAGCCCGAACATAATCCCACCAAACGAGGGTTATGAAGTAAGTCGACAAGCCATTGCAGATGGGTTAACCTACTGGCGAATGTACAGCGCGGACGAAAGTCAGCGACTACATGTTGTTGTGGCTGACCTGAACAGTCCAGGCCTTGATCTGTCGGCCGAATCATCAAACGACAGTCTCCTTGGATTTGAGCGAACCTCCGAAATCTTCAATCGGCTGCGAGTTGAGGGAGAACAACCGTTGGTTGCAATCAATGCTGATTTCTGGCATGTCGATGGCGCCCCGGTCGGGATGTTTGTAGATGATGGGAGAATCTGGCGCGGACCGTGGCGCGGCACCGGTGAGCGGCAAGGTCTGACGCGCGCGGTGGTTGCTTTCTCGGCTGATGACCAGGTAACATTTGGGATGCCAAACTTCCACATGGCATTGCATGGCCCCGGTGAGTTTGTGATGCAGATCGACGATGTGAACCTCACCGAGAGGGACAAAGCATCGCGATTGTACACGAGTGATTATCCGCATGCACTTTCTCCGGAGCCAGGCTGGCAGTTGTACAAATTTCGCAAGCTGACTTCCGGCTGGCTACCAAACGTCGACGTTCGCCTTACACTGGAGGGCCCGACCGATGTTCACGGCAAAGTACACGATAGAACTACTGTGCTCGCCTTGCCCGACTCGTTGGCATCGAACGTGGGATTTCAGATTGGCGCGGAGTATGTACTGCGTGCAGATCTCATCAATGTCGTGCACCCGGTAGAGGGCGTGCTGGGAGCCATCCCAAGGCTCATCAGTATGTTAGAGGATTCGGTGGTCGTGGACCCGATACGTTTTGCCGAGGAAGAGGGTATCCGAGCGAGCTTCGTGACGGACCTGCATCCCCGGACGGCCCTGGGTTACGATGTCGATACCAACTCGCTCTTCATGGTTGTTGTAGACGGGCGCAGTGCAACGGCAGCTGGGATGGATCTGATTACCCTTGCAAAGTTACTGCGACGTTGGGGATGCGAGTATGCCGTCAATTTTGATGGTGGCGGTTCGACGACAATGGTGATCGACGGAGGTGTGGTAAATGAGCCGTCGGACGAGACGGGTGAGCGGCCTGTTAGTAACGTTTTCGTAGTTCACTCAAACTCAAAGGAGTAAACTGAAAGTTGTATGTTGGACGAGTTCCGTGTGGAATAGTTGACCGCTCCGTCCTGGTACTCTACACTTACTGAATTCACAGATATAACCCCGATAGGCGAAAATGAAACTGACAGGCAACACGATTCTAATCACCGGTGGGAGCTCGGGCATTGGGCTGTCGCTGGCCAAAAAATTTGTGGAACTCGGCAATGCTGTAATCATCACTGGCCGGAATCCGGATAAACTCGTAAGGGCACGTCAGGAAACACCGGCGCTCAGCACCATACAATGCGATGCGGCGGACCTGGGCGCGGTGCGGGGACTGGCCCAGACAATTGCAGATGAGCACCCCGCAATGAACGTGCTCATCAACAACGCGGGTGTGATGTCACACATGAATTTGTCGGGCCCCGCCCAAGACCTGCAAAAGCTCACCGCCGAGGTGGACATAAACGTGTCCGGTCCCATCCGCACGATTTCGGTACTGGTTGATCAGCTGAAAAAGAACAAGGGCACCATCATCAACGTGTCTTCTGGTTTGGCGTTCGTACCGCTGGCGTCGGCGCCCATATACTGCGCGACAAAGGCGGCGATCCACTCCTACACCATCGGACTGCGCGCGCAGCTGGAGCCACACAGCGTGGAGGTGATCGAGCTCATGCCGCCCGCCGTCAAGACTGACCTCACCGCAGGCATGCCGGAAGATGGGGACTTCAAAGTGATGACAACGGATGAACTGACGGAAGCAACGATCAAAGGACTGCGAGCGGGGAGAACAGAAATCCGACCGGGCCAGGCGAACCAGCTGCACTGGATGTCGCGAGTTGCACCAGGGTTCATCAGCAGCCAATTAGCCAAAGGTTCGGTAGCCTTCATTCCAGAAGAATCGTAACCTACGCGAAACATGGATCCTGTATCGCGCGAAAAGTATCTCAAGCTCGCCCTGCGGGTGTTCGGTGTAATTTTTATCGCGGGTGTGTTTACGATGATGCACTTCTGGCCAGCAGGTTTTGCGTGGACTCCCCGGCAGCCGGAATATGAACACATGATTGTGGTGGTCTACGCGATCATGGGGATATTCATGTGGCTAGCGGCCCGCGATCCGAGCCGGCACACGCTGTTCATCTGGTTCATCATCTGGTCGTCTGTTGCGCACGGAGGGGTGATGCTCGTGCACGCACTAATGGATTCGTCCGAAGGTGCAAACCTCATTGGCGACATACCGGGATTGTTCATTGTCGCGATCGTGCTCGGGCTCCTCATGCCCAGGAACGGGCTCGGAAAATCCAAGCCGCCGGATGTCTGATCTTAAACCTGCCATCGATCGTGCGTGGAGCTTGCGTGCCGCCGACCAAAACGAAGAGGCCGAACGCATCCTTGTCGAAGCTGTTAACAAACTGCGGCGGCAGGGGACAGTGAGCGAGCTTACCATTACTGCGCTCCGTCGGCTGGGTCACGTCTATTTGGACCGCGGAGCGGCGGACCAAGCGCTGGTGCTTTTTATTGAAGGACTGGACCTTGCAAGAAGCTTGAGCGATGAACTCGCCGTGGCGCATATGACCAGGCATGTCGGTGATGCATACCGTGCATCGCAGCAGTGGGAAAAAGCCATCCAATTCTATCGGGAGTCGCTCAAACTCTATCGAACGATTGATTCACCGCCGCGGCTCGATCTGGCCAACTCCATTCGGATGGTCGCGCTCGTTGAGGAGCGACTCGAAAACATGGAAGAAGCGATCCAGCTATGGACCGAGGCGGGCGATATTTACGCATCAGTCGGAATTACCGCCGGTACGGATGAGGCACTGTCACGCATCGCAACGCTGAGCGGCTCGAAATCAGATGTCGCAAATCCGTAAAAAGATACGCACTGTTAGTAGGGCGCGGCACCTGAACCGCCATTAGCCCCCGCTCGCGGCCTTGAACTCACCCTATTGTCACCAGGAGATACTTCCATGTTACTGATTCCGAGAACGTTCGTCACCATACTATCATTCATCGTTTTTACGTCTGTTGCACACGCTCAGCTAATCGGACCATCCGGGGGTGTGGGCGCAAACGGCGAATACACGGGACTATCCGACAGCCCGTTTGCAGAAGTCGATTTTTCGGCTGGATATTTCCACCTGGAAAACTTTGAAGACGGGCTAACGACACCCGGAGTGACTGCGGATCATGGCGACATCGCCTCCGTGTCGTTTGGACCTTCAAACCACGACTCCGTTGATTCGGATGATGGCACCGTGGATGGTAGCGGTCTGAACGGCGAGAGCTGGTTCTACGATAGCGGCTTTGCGGGCGTTACGTGGACTTTTTCCGACACGGCACTTGTGGCGCTTCCCACTCATGTCGGGATTGTGTGGACCGATGGGTCTGGCACCATCACGTTCGAAGCATTCGATGCAGATGGAAGTTCATTGGGCACAGTTACCGGCGACCACTCGTGCTGCGGCAACACGGGTGAGACTGCTGATGATCGATTCTACGGCGTAATCGATGCCGGTGGAATTTCAGCAATCAAGATATCCAATTCATCGGGCGGCATCGAAATTGACCATCTTCAGTACGGCAGGGAGCAGATATCAAACGTCGCGATAGAGGATCCGAACTCACTGCTGCCACGCACACCGCTGTTGCTGGGCAATTTCCCGAATCCATTTTCTGATGAAACCACTATCGTGCTAACGCTGGCAGATCCGACACCAATCCGTGTTGAAGTCTTCAACGTTGTGGGTCAGTTGGTTGATGTCGTCTATGACGGCCTCGCGCCTATCGGTGAGACACTGTTGAGGGTCGACCTTGCGAAACAACCTACAGGTACCTACATATTTAGGCTTGTTGCAAATGGAAAGGTATACTCCCGGTCGATGGTTCGGGTGGAATAAACCTTGCTCACTCGACAACAACGTGAGGATTTTTTCGAGCGCGGTTTCACCCGGGTCAGAGCTGCCTTGCCGAATGATCTCCGCTTGCGCATGGTGGATCGGATCTGGGACGCTCTTGAAGAAAGGCACGGGATGGTCCGCAGCGATCCGAAGACATGGATCGAAGGCGGAGTGCGCGGGATTGGCGACATCAATAGAGAGGATGTCTTTCGCCCGTTTGGATCGCCAGCCATCACGAACGTAATCGATGACCTGCTCGGCAAGGGCAATTGGGAAGAGCCCTCTAGCTGGGGGCAGATCCTGGTTACCTTTCCAGCTGATGAGTGGAATTGGGACAGCCTCTTCCAGGGTCAGGTGGAAGTCTCGACCATCTCCTGGCACACGGATTATCCGTACGATGCACCACCCGGTGGACTAGCTGGTGTTCAGATTTTTAGCCTGCTGGAGGATCTCGAACCTGGCGGAGGGGGAACGCTTGTCATTTCCGGCTCGCATCGCGTGGTGCGCGATTTTGTGCAAGGCCAAAAAAGTGATACGCTGCAAAAAATGAAGCGGGTCCGTTTGGCGCTGATGAGCAGTGATCCGTGGTTCAAATCGGTTTCAAAGGCCGTATCAATGCGTCATCCCAATGCCTGGCTGGCTGACCAACGCGCGGTGGTGCGCGATATACCAGTAGCGGTACACGAACTTACCGGCAAAGCGGGTGATGTATATTTCACACATCCCTGGTTGCTGCACGCGATGTCCCCTAATTGTAATAGAACACCACGCATGGTGTGCACGCAGCGGATCCACCTGTCGTGATGCGACGTCTCTATGGAGCGGTCAAATCCGAATCGTATACCGGCTCGCAACCAATGAACAATACATCAGCAAACGAACACGTCCGGGAGCTGTACGATATGTCGGCGGATTGGTACGCAAAGCTCATGGACAAAGAGATTGAGAATCCGATCTACAAAGAACTCCTCGGCCGACTAGCGAAGAACATCAGACATATTAAGGGCGCGGTTGTCGACACCTCATGCGGACCGGGACATGTGCTAGCGTTGTACAGAGAACAATTCGATCCTGATCGCGCACTTGTTGGCATCGATCTGTCACCAAAGATGGTGGAACTGGCGCGCACAAAACTTGCACCGACAAACACAGCTGTCGTCGGCGACATGCAACATCTGGACACGATAGAGTCAGACTCGGCTGCAGCGGTCCTGAGCTTTTTCGCCTTGCACCACCTCAGTGGTGAATCTGTCGAGCCGACGCTGAAGGAATGGGCGCGAGTCCTCGTACCCGGGGGGCGACTGGTGATCGCAGCATGGGAGGGAACGGGACCAATTGACTATGGCGAACAATCGGACGTCATCGCACTTCGTTACACGCGGGCCCAGGTCGCAGGCTGGATGACGGCTGCGGGTTTTTTCGTGGACCGATGCCGGGTCGAACCCGTCGAGGACATGTCGATGGATGCGATATATGCAGAAGGTCGGGTTACTTAGCGTTACCTTAAGCAGGGTAGGACCAGAATAACGTTTCCGAGCATGAAAACCACTCCCGAGCACGATGAACGAATCGCCAACATGAAATTCGCGTCGGTGTATCCGCACTACGTAAGCCGGCTTCAGAAAAACGGCCGCACCGTTGAGGAGCTGCATGAGGTGATTACGTGGCTCACCGGGTTCGGCAGCTCCAGGATCGAAGAACTAATCAACAAGGGCGTTACGTTTAAGGAATTCTTTGACGCCGCGACGCTGAACCCGAACGCACGTTTGATCAAGGGTGTGATCTGCGGCTACCGGATAGAGGAGATACAGACCCCGTTAACCCGACACGCCCGGTACCTGGACAAATTGGTGGACGAGCTTGCGAGGGGGCGGAAGATGGAGAAAATCCTTCGGACTGCCTAGTCCACGAGGTGGCGACTATTTTAGATGGCGGCGCTCTATTACGGGTAAGCCGCAGCCAGTCATTCAACCCACAGCCTACCATGAAATATATTATACCGATCCTGCTGCTGGTTCAATTCTCAGCCTGCGCGGGTGTTAAGAATGCAACAAGGGACAACGTTCCTCTAACAATGGCAGACGAGCAAAAACTGCAACATGCGATCGGTCTTTATGACCAAGGCGATTACGACGGCGCCCTGGAAATTTTTATACCGCTCACGGAGTCAGCACCAGACAATGCGGAGGTATTCTACGAGACGGCGATTACGCTGAATCGGATGGGCCAGTTTGCGGAGAGTCAGCGCTATGCTTTGCGAGGGCTGGAGATATCGTCGCCAACCCAACCTCGCCTGCATCACGTGGTTGGAATCAACTACGACATGCTTGGTGAGCAGGACAAGGCTGCTAAAGCTCTGAAGCGTGGTATAAAAGAGGATGGGACATACTATTCGCTGCACTATAGCCTCGCGATTGTCGAGATGAATCGCGGTAACTTCGAAGCTGCTGTTGAGAGTTTTGAGAATACCATTGCGCTGGTGCCAACGCACGCCAACAGCCATCTCGGAATTGCGAACGCTCGTCGGGCCCAGGGAAAGCAACTCGAGCCGTTGCTTGCAGCTACTTTTTACCTCGTTGCGGCTACGGACTCGGATCAAGCGCCCGCAGTGCGAGAAATGGTATGGGAAATACTGACCGGGGCGGTTGAGAAAACCGGAGAAAATGAATTCACCTTGAGCGTGGTGTTGGGCGAAGACGATGACGACCCCATCAGCGCGATCGAAATGATGATGCCACTTATGGCAGCGAGCATGGTCCTGCCTGAAAAAGCAGAGATGCAACGCATCGAACATCTCGCCGAGCAATACGATTTTGTTCTGGGGATGCTATCCGAGAAGAGTCGAAAACAATCGGATCGAGTATTGTGGAAGATGTATGTTCCGTTTTTTTCCAGCGTGCACGAGGATGGATTCACGGAGACGTTAGTCTATCGCCTTTTTAATACCGAAGCATTTGGAGATGCCGAAGAGTGGATTGAGAATAATCGCGACAAGCTCGATGCGCTGGATAAGTGGCTGGGTTCAATGGATACTGACGGTAGGTAGCCTCGTCAGTGGGTGGAAACCCGGAGGGCGACGTGAGGATCTCCATCTACAGAGCTCGGCCATACAGTTTGTGGTGGTCGTCACCGTTCTATGGATTCCAGCTCGGGGGCTGGAATGACGCGGGGGAGGTGGCGTTCACCGCCGCGGCATTCGTTAACCGCGTAGCGTTATTCCACCCCCAAGGTGTCACCCCAGACGTGATCTGGGGTCCATACAGTTTGTGGATGTCGTCACCGCCGTATGGATTCCAGCTCGGGGGCTGGAATGACGCGGGGGAGGTGGAATTCACCGCCGCGGCATTCGTTAACCGCAGAGCATTATTCCACCCATATGGCGTCACCCCAGACGTGATCTGGGGTCCATACAGTTTGTGGTGGTTGCCACAGTGTTGCGAGTGCTAATCGAATACAGACTCGACTCACCGCTTAAAACCGAAATGCCCCCACGGCATTTTCGCATCCCTCCCAATTGATGCGAATGTTCGACTCATCCATCAACAGAGCTTCTGGCTCCAACAATTCCGGGAATCCCTTCCATCCTTCAGCCGGACCGAAAAAATCTCCGGATCTCGCCGAAGGATCCATGCATGCACGTATGATTCCCGTCGCTCCATCCTCTGCCGATTGCGCGCGACTCATAAGATCGCTATCTCCATCCATTCCACCATCGGCCGCAGTGGTTACCTGCAATTGCGTACGGGCCAGCCCGGGATGGGCGAGAAGTGGAATCACGTTGGTGATGCCAGCCGCTTCCAATTTTTGCTTCAATCCATACGTGAATGCGGCATTGGCCAACTTGGTTTGGTGATAGCGCTCCCACCTCGGTCCTTGAAAACTTGCGTTCTGTTCGTCATTTCCATCGCCGCCCAGGTTACCCCCTCGTTTCTCAAAATATTCCGGCTTGAGTGGGCCGCCCAGCCTGGCCATGGATGAGTGGTTAACGACACGAGCCTGAACGCTTTTCCGAAGTAGCGGGAACAGGTCTTTCGTAAGTAGAAAATGAGATAGGACATTTGTTTGCATTTGCACATCATACCCATCTTCGGTGGATAGATCTTTCAGCGCCATCACCCCGGCATTGTTCACGAGCACGTCGATAACATCGTAGCTCGAAGCTACTTTGTCGATCGCCTTACGCACGCTTGCAAAGCTTTGCAGATCACACGGAATTGCGTCAAATTTTGCTGCCGGAACTGCTGCGGCAAGTTTTGTTTGAGATTCTTCCGAACGAGTACTTTCCCGGTTGAGCAGAATTACGGTAGCTCCCTTTTTTGCGACTTCGCGAGCGCAATAAAATCCAGTACCGCTAGTGGTACCCGTTATGACGACAACTTTGCCGGTCATGTCTTGGCCGTGTTGCTGGACAACGGTCTCTAGATGAAGTGTTGGGATTTGATCAGTCATTCAACGATGGCTTGTTAGAAGGTTAAAATCGAGACCACGATCGGCGCGGCCCCCGGATAAATGCTTGCTCTTTGACGGTAAACTATTCCCGATCGTAATTGGGGATGTTCAACCCCAAAATAATATCTCTCTTTACCACGAAGATCTCGCCCGACTGTACCGGAGTAACAATGCCCGAGCCGCCACGACCTCGGAGTCGTGCACGCTCCGCCGTGGTAAGGAGCGGATCATCATCAAACAAAAAATCCTCCATGTAATATTCGTTCGTCCCCGGTTCTTTTACCGTCAGATGGATGTGTTCGGGTGCTCGCCTGTTGGGATACGATCCAGGCCGGAAGGTGTAAAAGGTATATCTACCCGTCGAATCGGTTTTGACCCAGCCTCGGATGAAACCATGTCGCGTGGCCCAGCCAGTTTCGTCGCCAGCTTTCTGATACACACCCCCTCTGTTGGTGTGGTATATATATAGAATCACGTCGGCCGCGGGGGTCTTCCCGTCCCGTTGAAAAACGGTGCCGGTGAGCTTCAGTTTGGGTGCGGTTTTATTGAACAGCGGCAGCGTGTCAGCTGGGGTAAGCACGCGATCTCCGTATTCGAAAATGGCTTCGCAGCCCTCGCACCGCCCACCTACTAACGGCTGACTTTCCTGGGCGTAACATGGCATGGCCAGCAACAGTGTAATTGCGAATGTGAGGATTGCTTTCATCATGTGTAAGAGTATTTTGGTAGGGTATTCTTTGCAGATGATTCTGTTTCCCGGAGGGCGACGCGGTAATCTCCATCTACAGAGCTCCGCATTGGGAGATTGCCACGCGGCGGTAGCCGCTCGCAGTGACGAGGTGGTCGTCACCGTTCTATGGATTCCAGCTCGGGGCCTGGAATGACACGGGGGAGGTGGCGTTCACCGCCGAGGCATTCGTTTGACGCCGGATTGTCTTCCCACCACCAACGTGTCACCCCAGACGTGATCTGGGGTCCATACAGTTTGTGGTTGTTGCCACAGGAGCCATAATCGATTCACATAAAAACAAGCAGTCAACGCGAGGAGACCCGGAGGGCGACGCGGCGATCTCCATCTACAGAGCTCGGCATGGGGAGACTGCCACGCGGCGGTAGCCGCTCGCAGTGACGAGGTGGTCGTCACCGCCCCATGGATTCCAGCTCGGGGGCTGGAATGACACAGGGGAGGTGGCGTTAATCGCCGAGGCATTCGTTTGACGCTGGATTGTCTTCCCACCACCAACGTGTCACCCCAGACTTGATCTGGGGTCCATGCAGTTTGTGGTTGTTGCCCCAGGAGCCATAATCGATTCACATAAAAACAAGCAGTCATCGCGAGGAGTCCCGGAGGGCGACGCGGCGATCTCCATCTACAGAGCCCGGCATGGGGAGACTGCCACGCGGCGGTAGCCGCTCGCAGTGACGAGGTGGTCGTCACCGTTCTATGGATTCCAGCTCGGGGGCTGGAATGACACAGGGGAGGTGGCGTTCACCGCCGAGGCATTCGTTTGACGCCGGATTGTCTTCCCACCACCAACGTGTCACCCCAGACGTGATCTGGGGTCCATACAGTTTGTGGTTGTTGCCACAGGAGCCATAATCGATACACATAAAAACAAGCAGTCATCGCGAGGAGTCCCGGAGGGCGACGCGGCGATCTCCATCTACAGAGCTCGGCTTTTGGAGATTGCCACGCGGCGGTAGCCGCTCGCAGTGACGAGTTAGTCTTCACCGCCCCATGGATTCCAACTCGGAGTCCATCCAATCATGCCGCAACCACGTTCCTTGTACTCAATCCGAAGAGTTGCTACTATTGCAATGCAACCGGAAGGCGTTAACTCTCCACGGCTGCGAAATACAGATTACACAGCTGGTACTCTACCAATGGAACCGCTCGAACAACAAGCATTTAATCCATGGACCAAGGGGTGGCTACATCCCCGCCAGACAGTCAGGCATGTCTATGAGCATGACGCAGAAATTGGAATGTACATCTTGGCCGCCTTGGGTGGAATGCTTAGCGTTGCCGGACAGTTAGGAGATCGTGGCATTGGCGACAGGTTGGGGATACTTCCGATCATAGGTATCATAGCTGTCGCCGGACCGATCGTCGGACTCATTTCGCTGCATATTATCTCCAGTATCCTTGCGTGGACCGGATCCTGGTTTGACGGTCAGGCAACGCGCCACGAGATCATGTATGCCTTTGCGTGGTCGAAAATTCCACTGATCGTCACACTAGTTTGCTGGTTTCTAACTCTCATCGTTGTTGGAAGAGCCTTCGTCGGAAGTGATGCTGCCATGGGGCTAGTTACTCCAGCAGACGGCCTTGTCATCTTGGCATTCGTGGCTGTTTCCCTGGTCACGTACATCTGGTCGCTTGTACTATTCTTTGGAATGCTATCAGAAGTGCAGCGATTCCCAGTATGGAAAGCGATCGTGAGCGCACTGATTCCTTTCATTGTCATTGTCGCACCCGCGATGATCATCCTGTCAATGTAAAGATTTATGCAACGATCTTGCCGCCGTGGATCAATTAGAAAACTCCATTACAGCACCACACTCCAACAGAGCGCCAACTTTCTCTTCCGAAAATCCCAGCTCCTCCTCGAGTATTGCAACGGTGTGCTCGCCAAACCGCGGCGGCGGCAACAACTCGGCTCCATTCATTCCAACACCGAGCGACTGTCGCATCGCGGCAACTCTTTCTACCCCGTCGCCACTCCGTAGCATGAGAGACTCGCGCGACGGATCAGTCAAAGAATCCGCCACCGAACCCACCTTACTGCATGGCACACCGGCCGCGTGCAACTCATCAACCAGACCGACGAGTTCGCGCTCGCGGACGGCACCGTCAATCAGCGACTCTACCTCCCGCCTATGTTCAACACGCGAGGTATTTGTGCGGAAACGATCATCAGACCCCAACGTGTTCGCCATGCCCAGCACGTTGGCAAGTTTTTGAAACTGATTATCCGACCCCACCGCCAGCGTTAGCCATTTACCGTCGCGGGTACGGAACGGCGTGCCGTAGGGAACGATGCTCGGGTGACCCGAACCCATCCGCGTAGGCAAAATGCCGGCCTGTAAAAAACCTGATGCCTGGTTTGCCATCGAAGATAACGCTGCATCCATAAGAGAAATGGAGACGTGGCATCCACTCCCCGTGGAGGTTCGTTTAAGCAACCCAAGCAACACCGCCTCTTTGATGTGATGCGCGGCGAGGAGGTCGATGAGAGCAACTGGCATCTTCGTTGGCGGCCCGTCGGACTGCCCGTTCATCATCATGAATCCGGATTCTGCCTGAATCGCCGCGTCGTATCCGGGTCGCGGATCATCAGCGCCGTAACCATTGAGCGAAACGTGTACGAGGTGGTCGTTCAGCCCACGTAAGGTTGTGGCATCAACGCCAAGATTTTCCGCCGCACCGGGTTTGTAACTGTCAATTACGACATCCGATTTTTGGATAAGCGCATGTACGATGGCGCGACCGTCCGGGTGGCGCAGGTCCGCTGCGATCGACCGCTTGCCCCAATTGCAACACGAGAAGTACGCCGTCCGTCCGCCCGTTTGGTCAGCATCACGCTCGCCGGCCATGGTCCATGTGCGCGTCACGTCTCCGCCCGTTTTGGCGTTCTCCACCTTAATGACTGATGCGCCTTGCTCCGCCAAAAACTGCCCGGCTGATGGCCCGGCAAGGACCGAGGCTAACTCTACGACGCGGATGTTTTCTAGCACGCGATCCAGATCAGGCATTCTGTTTTTCAGGTTTATGCATTTGTTGATGGTTCGTGTCTGCAAGATACCAGATCGAATGTAAGCAGATTGTTTTATCGATCCGTATCTGTCAACTGCAGTCGATGTAGCTTACTTTATGATCCGTTAACTTAATTGCGACTCCAATTAACCGCGGCCGGCAACGTGCATCCCGAGACAAAAAAATACAACGACCAGCAAGAACCGGATCACAAGAAAGTATGCGATATACTCGCGCGGGAAATCGGCAAGGCGCTGCCTGAAGCAGAAAACAAAATCTGGCACCGGCACCCTGTCTGGTTTCTGGATGGAAATCCTACCGTCGGATACAGCAGGCAAAAGCCCGGCATCCGCTTAATGTTTTGGAGTGGGGCTGACTTTGGCGAATCTGGCTTGAATGTGTTGGGGAAGAAGTTTAAGGATGCATCTGTGTTTTTTAACCACCCATCAGAAATCGACAAAAAAGAATTGCGTCGGTGGCTGGGGAAATCTAGAGGCATCCAATGGGACTACAAGAACATTGTGCGACGGAAGGGACGACTGGAGAAACTGAAAGGCTAGACTGAATGGATGCGCTCGTACGTGCATATGTTAGGGCACGTACCAGGAACTAATGCTATGTCGAAATATTTTTCATCATCCCGAGAACGCCGGCTTTGGATGTGGGCTTTCGTGGTGGTCGTGGCGATTTACTCGACGCTCGGACTTGCCGCGCAACTGGTCGGACTCGTAAGCGAAGAAATCCTCGCGGGTCTCTTTCTTTTGTGTCTGATTCTCGTGGTGGTGGTTGTCATTACGCAGGGGTTCCGGATTCGGCCCGGCGGGAAAGAGATTGGAATCGCCCTCGGTGTGGTGGTAGTGTATGTATTGCTCGGTGTGCGGATGGCGATACCTGAGCGCAGCCACCTGATGGAATATGGGATACTCGCCATGCTGATATACGAGGCGTTCACCGAGCGAGCGGCCAACGGCCGGTTGTCCACCCCGCCTGCGCTGGCGGCGTTCTTGGTTGCATCGGCCGTCGGATTGCTGGACGAGTGTATCCAGATCGCACTACCCAACCGCGTCTTTGACTGGGAGGATATTTTGTTCAATGTGCTCGCGGTGCTCGCCGCCGTATTGGGCCTAGCGACAATCCGGTGGACACGAAGGCGGTCAAGGTCTGGGTTAAGAAGCGAATAGATTCTACGGAGCTTCGTACACCTTTGCTGCCTCAAGGCAGATTTTAGTTCCGGGCGCTGCGCGATCCGATCCTGATACAAAGACAGCATTATGTCCCGAACGTCCGACCCCAGCCATGGTGCCGTCGAACCATAAGGCCAACGTGTAACGCGGCGGATCTTGTGGGGCCTCAATAGTTAAGGTTGTCGCGGAAGTAGGTCTCCATTCAACCAGGCTAAACCAATCTATTCCAGCGTCAAATTCGTCACCCTCATTTATGTATGTGATGAGGCATCCGTTGGCCAGCTTGCCAAAAGGGGAATCCGCGAGGTCAAGATCGACGACCCTCGTTGGCTCCAACCCACTTAGATCAAGCGTCGCCTTTTCAAGTACAAGTGTCGCTCGCGTGACAGCTTTCATGTTTCGATTTGACTCGTCGCACTGTTCGAGACAGAACCAAAGATCGTAGACCCCCACCTGGCCATTGGCTGATAGTGGACCGTGAGAGAGAACTGCAATCGCCATGATGGTAAGAAACTGAATCTGCTTCATATACGTCCATACCTCGGTTTAATGTGTGCGCGGTCTTCGGGGTTGACGTACTCGCGTTGAGAAAGGTTCGGCGATGGGGGGCCGAGCTCGACGCGGCTCATGAACGATTTACGAATAAAGGCATTCTGTAATGATGATCACCGAAACCGACGACTACTTTTTGAAAGGATGTGGGCGGTGTGAGCGTTTTGCAACGCCAGATTGTTCAACCCGCCAGTGGCTGGCCGGGCTCGAAGACTTGCGCCGGATATGTCTCGACGTTCGCCTCACCGAGACGGTAAAGTGGGCGCATCCCTGCTACATGCACGCAGGTCGGAACATCGCGATCATGGGTGCTTTCCGTAGCGACTTCCGGCTCAGCTTTTTCAACGCTGCTCTGATGAAAGATCCCTCCGGCGTACTCGAGCGGCAGGGGGCCAACACGCAATGGCCGGACATGATACGCTTTACATCAAACGCGGAGGTGCGCGAGATGGAACCGGTTATCCAATCTTATCTTCGGGAGGCGATGGCGTATGCGGAGGCCGGTATCAAACCGCAGAAGGTGAAATCAGAACTTGTTCTTCCTGATGAGCTGGTTGAGGCGCTTGCGGCAGACCCCGAGCTGGCGGATGCGTTTGCGAGGCTCACACCGGGTCGCAAAAAAAGTTATGTGATCAATCTGAGCTCGGCCAAGAAGAGTGTAACGCGTGTTAATCGCATTGCAAAATTCCGTGCAAAGATTCTGGCAGGGAAGGGTGCGATGGATCGATGATGGTGTGGTTCACAGGAGGTAGCGTGGAATCCCGGTACGATGAAAACGGATCGCGGAATGAGTAAACATTCAAAGGTAGAACCGATTGTCAGGAAGCCGAGCGAAGGCCGGTCGTATCCGATGGGCCGGATGTCGGCGATCTTCAAGGCCGATCTGGATGAGACGGGTTCGACTATCAGTGTCTCGGAGTGGTGGCTAGAACCGAACACAGAAGGTCCGCACATCCACCAGCATCCTGAATCACATGTGTTTTATGTCATCGAGGGCGAGCTCGCGATTTATCTGGAGGATCGCGGTTGGTTTCGGGCGGTTCGGGGTACGTACGTATATATCCCGGGAGGCACGGAGCACGGTTTTGAAAATCGCAGCGATGATGTTGCCGGTTTCCTCGCGATCACCACACCCGGTGGTTTTGAGAAAGACCTCCCTGGTATTGTGCAATATTTTGATGAGCACCCGCTGGGTGATGCGAGGGGTTCTAAACAAGAAGCGCGAGCCAAAACTTAGCGAAAACTAAGTCGTAACGTTAGTGATGATAGCTTTTCGTTGATGGGGAGAAATACCATTGGGAAGCATCATGTGTCGACGGTGTTCTTTACCATCTACAAGGACAATAATATCTACCGGCCCCGGATCCATTTCAGTACGTTCAGCTGTGATAATCCAGTCAGGTGCAACTTGCGCAAGAGGTATCTTGACATCGCTGTACGCGAGCCATAAATCAACATCTGAAGAATATCGGTCGTGGTCACTCATATGACTCCTGAGGACAGAGCGAAACAGTATGCCGCCAAGCACGAAACCAAAGTTATTGGTCAGCTTGGATACGGACAAGATGGAACAGTCTTCAAAACTGATCGCCAATCTGCCCTAAAGGTATTCCATCGGGAACAGAATTTTAGCAACGAACTGAAAATATACCATATTCTTGATCAAGAATGCGTCGACGAGGTAAATGGTCATGCTGTACCTCAATTATGGCTGTATAGCTATCGACTATTGATTATTGAGATATCAATTGTCCGCCCACCTTACCTATTGGACTTTGCGAAAGCAACCGTGGGTGAGAGGGAATCCTTTTCTGATGATGTCTGGAATGAATGGCTCATTCAACGCGAGGAACTGTTTGGTGATCGCTGGCCGGATGCAGAAGGCGTGATGAATACCATGGCAATGAAGTATAATATTTATCTCAACGATATTAACCCCGGCAACCTTCGGTTCTAACTCGCACAACTGGGAGACTTGAGCTCCTAAATCAGATCAAACCATTCGCGAATGTAATTTTTAGGAAACACTGAGCTAGGTTTCGAATCGTACGGGCTCGCATTCCGGTTCACCGTTGCGACGATCGTAATTGTCGCAGTTATGCTCTGGCTCTCACGCCTTCACCACCAAATCGCGCAAGAAAAGAACAGCGCGCAAACCCTTGGAATTGTTGCGGCCAATCTTCAAAACACGAACAAACGATCGCAGGACGTATCGGCTCGGCTGGCCCACATGAACGCAGATCCGCTTGCGCTTTTCGAGTGGACGGGTGATAACGCCGATCTTTCCGTTTTCGCCGGACACTACACCGTCGCGTTGAACGAGACGCGACGCGGTACGAACGGGCTGGTCGAACTTACTAAGAATGATCTCATTGCCGGCTTTGATGAGTAGTGCGTTGGAAATGTTTATCTGTCGCAAACGGCATTGCACACGGATTTTGTACGGAAGCGTTGAGTAACTGCGCGGTTGCCAGAGCTCGGCTTTGGGAGACTGCCACGCGGCACTAGCCGCTCGCAGTGACGAGCCTGTCGTAGAGTCCCTGTCTACCTCCCCCGTGTCACCCCGGACTTGATCCGGAGTCCATACAGTTTGAGGTTGTTGCCACAGGAGCCATAATCGATACACATAGAAACAAGCAGTCATCCTGAGGAGACCCGAAGGGCGACGTGAGGATCTCCATCTACGAGCACAACCGAGGCATTCATTTGACAACGGATAGTCTATCCACCTCCCCCGTGTCACCCCGGACGTGATCCGGGGTCCATACAGTTTGTGGTTGTTGCCACAGGAGCCATAATCGATTCACATAAAAACAAGCAGTCATCGCGAGGAGTCCCGGAGGGCGACGCGGCGATCTCCTTCTTGGGGCTCTGGTCCCGACGTGCAACGGTTAGCACAGTCCTCCAACTTCCACACCCACGTGTCACCCCGGACTTGATCCGGGGTCCATGCAGTTTGTGCTGATTGTCGCCGTTCTTCCTGGCTGCAATCTTCAACCACAGCGCCCTCCTCGGCCGGCCGAGAATCCGGTCTCAGACTGTGCAACATGAGGGGCGTTCTACCCTCACGGAACTTGCCTTACTTTCTTTTGTGCCGACAAAAGAAAGTAACAAAGAAAAGCTCTCGGCTGCAGATACTGTCGCTAGTCGTCGTCCCCCTCGCGGCAATCTTTTGAATTGCGTGCGGAATACTACTGCTTCCAGGTGTGCGTTTGTGGCCGCACGCGCAAAAGCTTGCTGATCGCTCGGGTTCCTCCGCCTCGAGACGCTCCACTATCTGAATGCCGATGTTTTAAGACGTGGGTTTGGAGGAATGCGTCTTGTCATAGCGAGGCGTCACCCCGACTGGATTCGGGATCCATACCACCTCGTCATTGCGACGAGGCCTTTGGCCGAGGTGGCAATCTCCATCTACAGAGCGCAGTTCCCGCAGTGCGCGGAGCTAGCCTTTGGGAGACTGCCGCGTCGCCCTCCGGGTCTCCTCGCAGTGACATGTTTTTCTTTTTTTGGAGCCCGCCACGCCGCAGTGCCACCCGCCCGACGATTGCGGATCCGAACTTCATCGCGACCAGGCAACTTGACAGATTTGCTCCTGTCTCGTTTGTAGATCATCAGACAAACAAAATGATTCGATCCCGACAGTCTGGCAAAACCGCTCAACCCATCGGCACATCAGCTATGGCTGATATATCCTTCCTGCTACTCATCTTCTTTCTGGTAGCCACAACGATAAACCCCGACATCGGGATCGGCATGGTCCTGCCACCTCCTTCCGATCATGAGCCGCCGCGCATTAAAGACCGCAACATGCTTGCGGTACTGCTCAACGCGAATGGGGAAATAATGATCGAGGAGAGGCCCGCCGATATCACACAGCTGCGTGTACACGTCACCAACCATGTAATGAATTGCGCGACGCTGTCGTGCGCATCCACGAGCTCGGAAAGTCCCGAGCGGGCTATCGTTTCAATAAAAGTGGACCAGCGCGCAGAATACCGGGATTATATCCGCATCCTCGATGAGGTCTGGCTGGCTTACTTCGAAGTTTGGGACACCGAGGCAATCCGGCTGGGCTTTGCAGACTATCAATCCTATCTGGCGTCTTCCCAATATCTCGGGTCGGAAGACAACGTCATCAGGCAGGCATATCCCGCCAACATATCGATCGCCGAACCGAACTAGGGTTCGCGGTCATGCCCACTTTCTCCTTGGCGCGACATCGTGGCTGATAGTAGAGTTGATTTGACACTTCTTGTCCTGAAAATACGATACTAGTACAAGGACACGTCATCGTTGGTGATAGGGTCCTCCTCCATCACTCATCAGATCATCTCAAATTATGTTCACGATTACAGATCGTCGCACCGCGCCAATAGCGCTTGTACTTTTTTTCTTTTCCGCGGCGCCGTCTAACGCGCAGACCCATTTCACCTGGACCGGCACCTCAGCAAGCTGGTTTTCTGCATCTGCCTGGTCTCCCAATGGGGTGCCGACCGCGACGGATACGGTAACCGTTAACAGTGGAACACCGAATATCGATGATTCTGCTCAGGCGGCTCGGCTTGTGCTTTCCGGAGGCGGCCTCGAAGGGGATAGCTTACTTACCATCTCCCACTCGATGGTTTGGACAGGGGGGAAGTTGAACGGACGTGTATTTGCCGATGAGTCATCAATCCACATCCTAAGTTCAGCGTCATTAACAATTGACGGGACGTCAGACAAAATTCTGGAGGGTCGCGACATTATTGCTGATGGTGACGTGTCGTGGTCGGGCAGTGGCAATATGGTCGTGTCGTGGCCCACAAAATTCGAAATCGATCAGGACGCCACGTTCGACATCTCAACAAGCGGAATATTAACCCGAACAAACGGTACGCTAGAGCTCATCAACAACGGCGTAATTCGGAAATCAGGCCCGGCGACGGCGGGACTATTTTATCCGTTCGGTCGTTTCGAGAATCATGGAACTGTCACAGTGGATGAAGGAAAGCTCACACTCGGATTTGGCATAAGTGCAATCACAATTGTGGGTGAGGGTGATTTTCAGGTTGCGCAGGATGCCACACTGGAATTTGCGAACTCCAATTACGTATTCGGAGATGGCTCGTCCATCGCTGGCGCGGGCACGGTAATCGTTTCTTCTGGTACGGTAAACCTGGGTTCGGGCGCTATAACGGGCAGCACGGTCGTTTCCGGAGGGTCGCTCCGATTCAACTCTTCAACTACCGCAACAGACGTTGCGGATGTATCGCTTAGCAGCGGATCACTTGGTGGCACAGGTACGATAAACGTTCAGGACATGGAATGGACGGGAGGTAGGCTCGGCACATCCGGCAATGGTGGAGTGATCAATATTGTCGGGACCGCTTCCATCACAGGCGATACCGAAAAGTCGCTAGGCATTAACGATCTCAACAACTCTGGAAGGATCAACTGGAGTGGCAACGGCAATATCACCCTGATCTCCTCCGTGACTTTCGTAAATATGTCCGAGGGGGTATTCGACATACAAGGAGATGCAGATTTCACGCGCACCAATGGGTTTGTCACGTTTACAAATCGGGGATTGGTTGTTAAGTCAGCGGGTTCCAGCGCCTCGGTTTGGTCGCTTCCGTTTGCACCAGTGAACAACGATGGCGAGGTACGTGTGCAGTCGGGAACGCTTCAGCTAAACATCAACAATTCTGGCAGCAACAGTGCGGACACAGGTTCATACTTCGTTGCTGAGAATGCGGTGCTCCATTTTAGCCAACACCAACGAACCTTCTCGGAAAGCGTTGTCTTTGGTGGTAACGGGACAGTTCGATTTGGTGATGCAACAATCATTAACAACGGGATGACTTTTTCACCGGGCGCGTCACCAGGCATTCTCAGCATAGATGGATCTTTTGAATCACCTGTATCAGACGGGAAGCTCTTCATTGAGATAGGCGGATTGAATCCTGGGACTGAGTACGATCAACTTCATGTTCGTGACAAGGCGGTGCTAAGTGGAACACTCGAAGTTGTATTGTTGGAGGGATACACACCAGTCGGGGGTACCCGTTTCTTAATTGTTGCTGCCGACAGTGGCGCTACGGGAAGCTTCTCGGAGGTCATCCTGCCGGATTCTCTCAACGCGACGGTTGAAGTGGGAGAGGTGGGCGTCGAGCTCGTCGTTGTGTCTGGCGTTAGCACCGAGGGGCCGGTCGAACTCCCGGAAGAGCTGGCATTCTTACCGCCGTGGCCGAACCCCGCTGTAGAGGAAGTGAACTTGCCGTACGCGGTGCCTACCAGCGGGCGGGTTAAGATTTCCCTGTTTGATGTGCTAGGACGGGAAGTGGTAACCGCTCTTGATTTGGACAAACAAGCGGGCCACTATGAGGAGAAGCTGTCGCTGGCGGACGTAGGAGCCGGAATCTATTTCGCCCGCGTAGAAGCCGGAGGGGCTGTCGTAACACAGGGGTTTGTAGTTGCCAAATAATCTCAGCAGCCAATGAGACGCGTGCAGTTTTTCCCATACGGTTTCAATGAAGCCGCAGAGGAAGAGATGTCGTAAGTAAACTTATTCGCGACGGAATAATTCCTCATCAGGATACTAACAACACGATCGCGGACACCGGAGATCACAAAGTTTCTTTCCGACGGATCTTTGTTGTTCTCAAAAGTAAACGCGGCCTCTTGAACTGTCGTTTCTCCGCCTGGGCCCACAGAGCAAATGGTGATGCCTGTTTTGGCTTTGCCGTCTGTCTTGTTGATGGAGACGCGGATGCGGTCATGGGGGGAAGGGGGCATTACGAATGTGCGATTGGTTAGTCCCCGGATTGTCCCGCTGGCAGAGTCGTCATACGCCAGGCCCCTCGCTCCAATAGTGCCCCAGCCATCGTCGTTGAGTTTATTCCAGATATTCAACATCTCTTTCTTAAAGAGTGCGGGGTGCAATATTATTGCATCAAGCACCGCGTGTGGAGGGCCCTCGTTTATAACGCGGTCGTTGCCAATGTGCTGTGTGCTTGGGTTTTCTCCAGAATTAGAATTTCCAATACTCAGATTCTCCCACATCCGTTCGACGGCATGAAGCGCAGACTCACAGCTGGGGCTTTGGGAAAATGCTGAATCAGGAAGTAGTACTAGCAGGAACGCTAGCGCAAGGCCAAGGTATTTCATTACTGCTCCGAAAGATTTGAAGCAAGATACTCACTCACGAGTTGCAGTGACGAATCGCCTTCCTTGACCCGCCGATTCGAGCCACGATGCGAAACAACTTATTATGGATTGACTGCACCGCAGCGGCCTTAGCTGGCGTTGGCGTAATTGTGCTAAGCGGATGGCTAAGCCGCATTGAGGGTTTGCCGCAGGGCGTGCTGCTCTTTACCGGAATCGTGAACCTGCTGTACGCTTCGTATTCATTCTCGCTCGCTCGTCGTCCCAATCGATCGTTGCGTGCAGTTAAATTCCTTGTGTTCGCAAATCTGGCGTGGGTTCCTGTATGCCTTGGCCTGGTTGCCTATTTCTCAAGCGTGGCGACGCCGTTTGCGTTTGTGCACTTAATCGGAGAGGCACTTTTTGTCGGAGGGCTGGCGGTATTGGAGTGGCGCAACCGAGACGTGCTCGCGACGTCCGCGTAACCACACGATTGACTGCGATCGGTAAAGTCACTACTCTCTTTTGTCGGGTCTCTGGGACAGACTTTGCAAATGATAATCAATACACCATGGCAAACTACATCGACGGATTTGTCCTCCCCATCCCGCGTGCCAGCGTGGAACAATACAAGCGCGTAGCCCAGGAAGTGGCAGCGATTTGGAAAGAGCACGGCGCGCTCGACTACTACGAGTACGTTGGGGATGATATGATCCGCGAGGGAACGCGGTCTTTCACGGATTTCGCGGACGCTACCGCCGAAGAAACCATCGTGTTTGGATTTGTTGTGTTTGATTCCCGGGAAACGCGCGATGGGGCCAACCGGAAAGTAGAGACCGACCCGCGGATGACGGACCTGGTGAATCCCCTGTTGGACGACGGAGTATTTGACGCCGAGCGGATGGCCTATGGCGGGTTCAAGATGCTGGCGCGGTCAAACGGATAGACCTGAGCTGGTCACATTAGCTAAACAGGCCCCATTGTTTAATCAGATACACAACCTCAAACCAATGCGCATCACACGTGCACCTCAGCAGAACAATCACGCTCGACTAATGCATTTCATATTCAGATATCATTCCCTTCCCCTTTCCCTCTTTCTCTTGATTGCCAGCCAGACATCCCTTTGCTTGGCACAGGAAACGCCGGAAGCCGTTGCCGAGGAGTACTTCGCACAATTGGCGTCGGGAGGCTTTGACAACTTCGCCCGACTGATGCATCCGGACGAACTAACAAAGTTTCGCCACATGATAGAACCGGTGGTGGAGACCGCTCTGGCTGATCCGGACCAGGGAACGCTCTTTGCAATTTTTGCTGATTCAACAGACGGGCAGCAAGTGCAAGATTTTTTCGACGCAGCGTTTATGAACACTTTTATGGAGTGGGCTACAACCTTCCAACCGGGAATGGTCGAGGCACTGCAGTCAACGACCGTTGAAGCACTTGGTCACGTTCGAGAAGGCGATGACTTACATGTGGTCGTCCGCATGAGCGTTTCCGTGGAGGACTTTTCTATCGATAAACTGTCGGTTCTGAGTTTGAGAGAGTTCACCGGACAGCCCAAGATGCTGCTGACCGGCGAAATGAAAGGGTTCGCTAATGCATTCAGTCGGTAGAAATTAGTCGCTTGTCGGTGTTGGGCTTATTCCATCAAGATTGACGATAACCAATGATGATAAGTATCCGTTGCCGAAGGTGAGTTTGCATCGAAGCGAAATCATAAATACCCCAAATGAAAAACGAAGACGTCAAACAAAGACAAGCTCCACTGCGAGCGAGGTATCTGGAAGATCCTTCAGCAGCCATGGTGACCGATCGTGGACACGCTCTCGGATCAAAACCAACCGACCCTTTTCATTCTGTAGTATCGCCTATGCCAGCCAGTGGTGTTGAAATCCCGGTCGGTGTTCACGCCGCGCTTGGTGGGCCCCACGATGCGCCCACTCCCGGTGACATCCTTTGTGCCGCACTAGCCGCATGCCAGGATTCGGCCGTGCGCATGGTGGCAAACCTGCTCGGCATTGAACTGGTTGAGCTCGAAGTTGACGTGCGTGGTGACGTCGACGTGCGAGGCACAATGGCGGTCGATCGGCAAGTCCCCGTGGGTTTTCAGTCTATGCACTGCAACGTCCGCTTTCGTGCAAAGGATGGAACGGACGAGAGGCTAATTAGGAAGTTGCAGATTGCTGCCGAACGAAGCTGCGTTGTTCTTCAAACACTGAAGAACCCACCGAACGTCCAAACCACGTTCAGCCCAACTCAGTAGCTGGTCTTTCAACACCTGGCCCCCGCCAGCGAATCTCACAAACAAACCTTAGTCGACAGCATCAATCGAGAAGCCAATATGACTCCAATCCACTCAAGTTATTCCACCACCGAGACGCTGGTGTTTCCGGGCGCAATTTCATTGAAGGTCCTACTTTCAGGAGCCCAGACGAACGGCCAGCAGGCTGTCTTCGAGGACGTCGTCGAACCCGGGGTAGGACCCGGTCGTCACATACACCACGAGCAAGACGAGACCTTTTTCTTTCTGGAAGGTAAATTTCAAGTTGAGGGCGCGGGAGTTTTGCACGACGTCAGTCCCGGCGATGTCGCTTACATTCCGCGGGGGACAGTTCATGCGTTTAAAAACATTGGCGAAACTCCGGGTCGCTTACGCTACGTCTTTTCGCCAGCACTGACAATCGAAGAGATGTTTCGCGCATTTTTTCTCGCGCTGCAGGAGGGGCGATTTTCACAAGAGGTAATGTCACAAATCGCACTCAGGCATGGGCAAGAGTTTGTCGGACCGCCGCTCTAAAGTGTTTGCTATCTACAACCTTTGAAAATACATTGTCGGGACCGATCTACACCGACAATCAGCATGATCAAACCCACTCTTCTCCTGCTACTTGGCGCTCTCGTTGTATCCGCCTGCGAACAACACCATAACGACGACGGAGTCGAACATGGTTTCACTTCCATTGAGTACCTCTCTCCAGAATCGTACGCCGCGTTTCCATTCTCCGAAGCGGTAGCCGCGGGTGATTTGCTGTTCCTTTCCGGCAAACTCGGCACCACGGCAGACGGACTGGTCGAAGGAGGTATCCAGGCTGAAACGAGACAAACGCTGCAGAATATTTCGGACGCCCTCGACACCTACGGATCCTCCATGGACCGCGTGGTTAAGTGCACCGTCATGCTCGCGACGATTGACGAATGGCCCGCGATGAACGAGGTGTACAAAGAATTTTTCCCAACCAACAAACCCGCCCGTAGCGCGTTCGGCGGCGCGGAGCTAGCCCTGGACGCACGTGTGGAGATCGAGTGCATCGCGATGCGGTAGTGCCAGTAAAAACCGAACCGGCGGGACTCAAAAGAAAAAGGCCAGCCTGATAGCAAGCTGGCCTTGTTGGGATTCTGTGAGGCTAAATATCCAGAGAGACTCCGAAGCGGAATGTCGTTCCGTTGAAGCCAAACTGGTTAACTTCCCACGGCCACTTGAACCGACCCCCAAGGTCGGTAACAACATCACCACCCGTTTCGATAGCGTCCGGGTAGACGTTGAAGACGTTGTTCACCGTTGCGTTGACCCGCACATCATCCGTTACGTCATACCCCAGGATGATATCGGTGATCACCTTGCCGGCAAAGGTTTGATCCAAAGATGCATCACTCGCGTGTTGCCATGTTACCTCACCGAAGTAGGTATTGTTGAGGGCTCCGGTAATGTTGCCGAAATCGAATCGAGCACTTAGTGACGACTTGAAATTCGGACGCGCTGTCGTGACCCGCGACTGCTCCTTTCGATTGAAGATGTCGTAGCCCGCGGTTGCAAATACCGTAGGGGCAGCGATCTGGCCTTCAATACTTGTGTCGTTGTAGTTGGAGGCCCAGATCAAATCAAGCGATCCCGTTTCTCCCAACGCAACATCAGAATAGTTCACAACAACGTCGACGCCCTGGGTCTGCGTGTCCATAGCGTTCACGAAGAACTTAATGCTGGTTACATCAAAATCGATCAATACATCTTCCACGGGATTGTTCGTCCCTGAATCGCCATCGAATCCGATTTCACCCGTAAACAGCACACGGTCGTTGAGTGAGATATTGTAGTAATCTGCAGAAACAGAAAGCTGCTCATCGAGCCTGTAGGTAAGACCTGCCGTAACAGAAAAAGACGTTTCAGCATCAAGCTGAGGAACGCCGAGGCCGCGAATGACATCGCTCACATTGTTGAAGGTACCCTGGTTCGACACCGTTCCACCCGATACCAATGTCTGGATGTTGCTCAGGTAGATTTGATGCAGCGAGGGAGCGCGAAAACCTGTGTTGACAGAAGCGCGGATAACTCCCTTGCGGTCTCCGATAAGCTGACGCCCCGACACCTTCCAGGAAAGGTTGCTGCCAAAGTCCGAGTAGTTTTCGAATCGTGCAGCACCCCCGACAAGGAGCGTCTCCGTAGCCTCATAGTCGGCTGAGGCGTACACCCCGACGTTCGTGCGGCTTTCCGTAAGTGCGTTTGTAGGCTGCAGGCCGGGGAACGACTGTGCGCCGCCGCCAACGTAGGATTCCATTTGCCCTGCGGTGACATCAAAGGATTCGCGTCGGGCTTCCGTCCCAACCGCTACAGAAAGTTGGTCGATCGTTTTCGAAATATCCAGGTTGCCGAGAATATGTGAGAACGCATAAGCACCGGCGTCAAATTCTGTCGGGCTAGCCGAACCGAGATCCACGTTAATGGAATTCCCGATGGTGTAGTCGACGCTGTTGGTTCCGGCGGACACGCTCACGTCTGCATTCCATCCCTCAACATCTTGTCTCGTCCCAACGGTACCAAATGCATCAACAATATCCGTTTCGAATGTTGGCTGGAAGCCTACATAGGGGTCTCCAGATGAAGTAAGCAGTCCGAAATCGTCCGTGATCCAGTAAGGAGCCCGGTACAACGCAAACGATTTACCCTGCCTGTACGTACCCCCTCCAAACGCATAGACCTCGCCGTTGCCGGTCGGCATTGAGAAGTTGGCCGTGAGTGATCCTTTATCGTACTCGGGCTGACCAACAGTCATTCCGAGATCCGGATTGTCCTGGATCCATGGATTAGAGCCGTCTACTCCAAACAGATCGTCCCGTCCGGGTTCACCCGCCCGGTTGGTATAATCCTGATGATAGAAGCTTCCCGCGACGTTCAGGTTGCCCCCTTCACCTACCTCAAATCCTTTACTCACGTCTGCGCTGTAAAAGAGTCCGTCTCCTTCAACCGTGACCCCGGTGGAGGCCGACACTTCGCCGGATAGTCGCTCCTTCAGTACAATGTTGACAACGCCGGCGATGGCGTCGGAACCGTAAATCGCCGAGGCGCCATCGCGGAGAACCTCGACTCTCTCAATTGCGCTGGCGGGAATGCTCTTCATGTCGACACCAACTTCACCCTTTCCCGGTGTGTCGTTGACGTAGACAAGAGCACTCTGATTCTTCCTCTTCCCGTTTACCAGTACCAGCGTTCTGGACGGGCCCATGTTTCTAAGCTCGGACGGATCAAAGTGCGCGGTGGCATCAGAGATTGTCTGGTTGCTTGAATTGTAGGATGGGACGCGGAAGTTGATCATCTGATCAATCGTCGGTTGCCCACTTAATTCCAATTCAGCCGCGTTGACGTTATCGATCGGAACCATGGACGTGAGGACCGTACGCGGTTCCCCCTTCGAACCAACCACAACTAACTCGTCCAGATCAATTCCAGGCACAAGGCGGACGTCGAGCCGATCGTCATTGTTGACGGTCACTTCGGTTGCCTGATAACCGATGCTGCTGATTCGAAGCGTAACCGGCAGGGACGGAACCCTTAGCAGAAACTCACCGGTCTGGTTGGTGGCTGTTCCTCTGGCGCTGCCGGATACAACGACTGTCGCGCCGATGAGCATCTCGCCGGATTCTGCATCAGAAACTGAGCCTCTCAGCTCGACCTGAGCCATTGCGGGGCTCGCCGAAAACAAGAGGGCAAAAACAAAAATGATGGCTGTAACTCTATAATACATAGGTATATGGAGGATAGTGGGAGGGTGGTGGCTATGCGAAACGTGAACATTTCGTTAAGGCGGAGCACCAAATAAGGGCGATTTTCGGGCAATAGCAAGCGCTTGGGGAATAAATGCGGGTTGTTTGCTGGCGAATTCTGTTGTTCGTGATGTGGGCGGGCAACAGGTGTTATTGCCAAAGCGGTGGAGTCCGAAGTGTCAGCTTGAAACAGTTAGGCACATATTATGGTACTTTAAAGTAATTCATAGCTAACTAACCCTAACTGTTTCAAATTGTGGACCCAATAGACAACCCATTCGCACCAGGTGCCGGGTCGCGACCGCCAGCCCTTGCAGGGCGTGACGAAATATTGGACGCGATTCGCATTGCACTTGGCCGCATCAAGGCCGGGCGGCACGCGAAGAGCTTCATGATGCTTGGCCTGCGCGGAGTTGGAAAAACGGTCTTGCTTGTTCGAACCGGCGAGATGGCCGAAGAGGAAAACTACATTTCAGTGCTTATCGAGGCACCCGAGGAAAGGGGCCTGGCTGCTTTAATCGTCCCGAAGTTGCGAGGAGCGCTGTACAAATTGAGTAAATTCGAAAAGGCCCGCCGTTTAGCAAACAACGCCCTGGCTGCTCTTCGAAGTTTTGCCAGCGCCTTCAAGGTGTCCATTGGTGATTTTGAGGTCGGTATCGAGTCTGAACCCGGCTTCGCGTCTGGCGACTTGGAAACTGACTTCACCGAACTGCTGATTATGATCGCCGAAGCAGCGCAGGCCGCAGAGAAACCGGTCGCCCTTCTCATTGATGAGGTGCAGTATCTGGATGAAGCAGACATAGCGGCTCTAATCGTCGCCGTTCATAAAATTGGGCAGAAGGGTCTACCACTAATACTATTTGGCGCAGGGCTGCCACAGCTTGCCGCGTTATCAGGCGAAGTAAAGAGCTATGCAGAACGTCTCTTTCAGTTTGCAAACGTTGGCCCGCTCGATATACAGTCAGCGAAGGAGGCCATCGTAAGGCCACTCGAGAATGCTAACGTAAGAATCGTAAGCGCAGCAGTCGACTTGATCGTGTCTGAGACAGAGGGCTATCCGTATTTCTTGCAAGAATGGGGTTCCCATTCCTGGAACGAAGCTAGTATGAGCCCAATTTCACTTGCGGACGTCAAGAAGGCCAGTGCCGAAGCAATTGCGGCCCTCGACGCGAGCTTTTTCAAGGTTCGATTTGACCGACTGACACCACGCGAACAGGCGTACCTACGAGCAATGGCGGAGTTGGGGTCTGGGCCGTTTCGTTCTGGCGACATTGCTAAAGAGTTAGGCATTAAAGTGACCCATGCCGGACCTCTCCGATCGGGCCTCATAAAAAAGGGCATGGTGTGGAGTCCGGCCCACGGTGAAACTGCATTCACCGTACCCATGTTTGACCAATACATGAAGCGGGCTATGCCCTCGTGGAAAGCATAAACTACACGCGAAACCAAGCTCAGCCGCGCCGCCAATTGTTTTCGTTATCATCTGCTGCGGTGCTTGAAAACGTGTACATCTTGCAATTGCCCCGCCTTGCGCAGTTATTTGTACCCATCACCCAACCGCATCACCATGTCAGAAAAACCCACTCGCCGGCAGTTCCTCGCGGCATCCGGCGCCGGCGTAGGCTGGCTCACACTCGCCACACCGAGCCTTCTTGCCCTCGGCAACCTCGCCTGCACCGCGAAGGATAAAAACGCTGCCTTCGTCACGTTCACCGGCAGAGAGGCTGCTGATTTCCAGGCGCTCACCGCACAGATCATCCCATCCGGAGAAACGCCCGGAGCGAAAGAAGCAGGCGTGGTCTACTTCGCTGATCTGGCCCTTGCAAACCCCGGTCAAATCGCAGGCATGCTAGAACCCATACGGGAAGGACTCAATAATCTTGACAACAGAGCCAGGCAAGATGGGGCTTCTTTTGCTGATTTGCCCTCGGACGCGCAACAGATAATCATCAGAGAATTGGAAGAGACTCCGTTCTTTGGGATGGCGCGAGCGCTCACACTCTTTGGCATGTTTGCGCATCCGAAGTACGGCGGCAACAAGGACAAACTGGGCTGGGAGCTTATCGGATTCGTCGACCAACACGGCTGGCAACCGCCATTCGGTTTCTACGACAAAGATTACGACTACGAAGCAAACTACAGGCAGGTAAACTCATGACAAACGTGATGAACGTGATGAACCTGTACCAGCCGTCTGACGAAGTAGACTTTGTGATTGTCGGCTCTGGCGCAGCCGGCGGGGTACTGGCAATGGAGCTATCCAAAGCCGGACATTCCGTGGTGGTAATGGAGCAAGGACCGTTCGTCAAACAGCAGGAGTTTAACCACGACGAGTACGACCACCTGTTCAAACAAAAATACATCGGCGGCGACACCGGGGAGTTTCCACAAACGTTTCGGCAGACAGCAGCCGAAGAAGCGCAGGTGCAGGATTTCATTCCGCCGCTGCTGTACGCCAAACTCGTGGGCGGGAGCTCCGTGCACTTCACCGCCAACTACTGGCGCTTCCACGAAATCGATTTTAACGAACGCTCGGTGCTGGGCCCGATCGAGGGGACTAACTTTGCTGATTGGCCCATCACGTACGACGAGCTGGAACCGTACTACACGAAGGTGGATTGGGAGATCGGTGTGTCGGGGATGCAGGGGCCGTTCGATCCGCGTCGCTCCAGGCCGTACCCCGTCCCGCCGATGCCGGTGAAGTCGTCGGGCGTGCTGTTTGAGAAAGGCGCGCGCGCGATGGGGTGGCACCCGCAGCCCGCACCGCTGGCTATTCTGTCGGAGCCGCACAACGGACGAGCAGGTTGCATCCACTGCGGATTCTGTATGATGTTTGGCTGCGAGGTGGGGGCGAAGTCATCATCCCTTGCCGCCGCGATTCCCGTCGCGATTGAAACGGGCCGGTGTGAGGTGCGCGCCGAGTCAACCGTTGTTCGGATTGATACGGATGCAAACGGGCGGGCGTCGCAGGCAGTTTATCTGGATCGGGACGGGGTTGAGCATGCGCAAAAAGCAAGAGCAATTATCCTTGCAGCGAATGGAGCCGAAACGGCGCGGCTGCTGCTGATGTCAGCTTCGCCATCCCACCCAGACGGCCTCGCAAACGGTAGCGGATACGTGGGCCGCAATCTGATGTTCAACGGCAGCCCAAGTTGTTACGGTGTGTTTGACGAGCCGCTTAACGAGTATAAGAGCACGCAGGTTACGCGCAAGCTGATCGACTTTTACAACACCGATCCCAGGCGCGGATTTTATGGGGGTGGGGGATTGGATGCGCGGTTCTTTGGCCTCGCGCCGATGTTTTTCGCCGCGACCGGATTACCACCTGATACCCCGTTGTGGGGGCAGGGTCTGAAGGACGCGCTCGCGCACAACTTCACGCGTACGATGACGGTGATGGGGCACACCACATCGTTGCCGCAGGACTCGAACAACATCACCCTCGACCCGGATGTTAAAGACAAGTGGGGCCGTCCCGCGTTGCGTGTGACATATCGCGACCACGACGACGACCTCGCCACGATGCAGTTCATGATGGACCGCGCGACCGAGCTGCTCGAGGCCGCGGGCGCCAGGCAAGTGTGGCATCCCCCGATTGTGCCTCAGAATATTGGCGCGCACCTGTTAGGCACCGCCCGCATGGGCAACGACCCCTCTACTTCGGTAGTGGACAAATTTCACCGCACCCACGAAGTTGAGAACCTGTTCATTTGTGATGGAAGCTCGTTCGTAACCTCCGGCCGCGGTCAGCCGACGATGACGATCCAGGCGTTGGCGTTCCGCGCGGCGGAGCACATTGCGGGGTTTGCTGAGAGGGGGGAGGTTTAGGAGGGCAGTATCCTTATCGTAGACGGGCGTTGACCGCGTTGGTTATATTATCTTTCTCATCCTCTCTGGCTACTTATCCATCGGGTTGGAGCGGCGAGGTTCTTACGTAAGGCGTGAAAAGGCATCGGTTGGGGTTTGGGAGCTAATCAGAGGTTGGTTGACCCCAGTAGCCTGGGCAGAGTATGACGGCGGCAGATTCTCCAATTTCTAACAGGGTTTGGTAAAGAACATGCAACTAATCGTCTTCATAGGCATCCAGGGATCCGGTAAGAGCAGCTTCTATTCCTCGAGGTTTCGCGACTCACATCTTCGAATCAATATGGACATGCTGCGGACTCGTCACAGAGAACAAATTCTCTTCGACGCCTGCCTTCGTTCGAAGACGCCGGTAGTAATTGACAACACGAATCCAACGATTGATGACCGAGCGCGCTATATCTCGCCCGCCAGGACTGCCAAGTATGAAATCGTAGGCTACTTTTTTCAGTCAATTCTGGCAGACTGCCTTGACCGAAATAGTGCACGTGATGCAGAACAACGGGTGCCGGAGCAGGGCGTCCAGGCAACGAGTAACAAGTTGCAAATGCCGAGTCGTACAGAGGGCTTTGACGAGCTGTACTTTGTGAAGATGCTTCCCGGGATCGGTCAGTTTGAAGTTTCGGAGTGGGTCGATGAAATTTGACGAACTCGATGTAGGAATGCGCGTCTTTGAGACTGCGAGTGATACTTGCGTCATCCCCGGTATCTTCATGGTCGTTCGGCTGGATGGCCGGTCGTTCACAAAGCTGACTCAAGAGACACATTCCTTTGCAGCGCCATTTGACGAGCGATTTCACGAGCTGATGGTTGAAACTACGCAGCATCTGATGAGAGTCGGATTCCGCGCATACTATGGCTACACTGAAAGCGATGAAATCTCGATTGCGCTGCATCGAGACGACTCTACATTTGGGCGCAAGCTCCGCAAGATCATCTCCGTTCTCGCTGGAGAAGCCAGCGCAAAATTCTCATCGCTTCTTGGTGATGTTGCCTGTTTCGACGCGAGAGTGTCACAGCTCCCGTCCGTCGACCACGTCGTTGACTACTTTCGTTGGCGCGCTGAGGATTCCCTCCGCAACGCACTTAATGCTCACTGCTACTGGGCGTTGCGACGGGAAGGCGACTCTGCGAAGAAGGCGACCAGCACATTGCTGGGCATGTCCACGTCGGCAAAGAACGAGTTGTTGTTCTCCCGCGACATCAATTTCAACGACGTCCCTGCCTGGCAGAAGCGAGGTGTCGGAGTGTACTGGGCAACCTATGGGAAGAGTTCGTCAGACCCGCGAACGGGCGAAGCAAAAGTCGCGGAGCGACGCCGTCTCAAAGTCGATCTAAACCTGCCCATTCGTGGCAGCTATGCTGACTTTGTGAGGGATCTGGTGGTGGAGAACCACTTCCGAAACAACCCAACACAGGCAGTGGAAAGGGGCAACCGAACCGACAGTTCAACGTGACGCTGCCGCCTCGTCGCGCTTCCGACAACTACGCCGCGTTCGATTCCTACGCTGGGTGCAAATCATCTGTAAAACGTAAACTAAGCCCCCGATTGTGGCGTAACGTCAGACCAGATATTGGTTGTATCTGGTATATTATCTTTCTCATCCACTTATGCTACTTATCCAGCGGCTTGGAGCGACAAGGTTGGGCAGGACGTGAGCGGTTGTATGGTGGAGTTACCCAGAGACGGATAATCAGCAGGTGGGGTAACGAGAGTTAATCAGAGGTTATACAGAATAGGCAAGTTGAAGTAGCTCGAAATGTTACCGAGTATCATAGCGCTTGGACTTGTAGCTCTGGTAGCTCTGCGACTAACGCGGATTAGAACATCTGATTCTAGTCTTGAGCAGGCCAGGCAATCCGCATCGCGTGTCCTTAGCATTATGGTTGTCATTCAGTCCGTACACTTCGCGGAGGAGCTAAAGACTGGATTTCATAACGCGTTCGGTCCGGCTTTTGGACAACCACCCATGCCGGTTTCTGTTTTTGTCGCACTCAACGTGACGCTTATCGCATTGTGGATCTATTCGATTCCTGGTCTACGCAAAGGTACCACACTTGCCTTTGGGTTGTCGTGGTTTCTAGCAATTGCAGGAGTCATGAATGGAGTCGCACATCC
Organism: Rhodothermales bacterium; assembly: GCA_965224105.1. GTDB lineage: Bacteria > Bacteroidota > Rhodothermia > Rhodothermales > JABDKH01 > CBDCYH01. Next base: position 1,329,178 of record CBDCYH010000002.1, read on the forward strand.
GCTGCTCGCTATCAATCAGGGCGGCTATTTTCCAGGCCTGCTCACGGCCGGCTTTGTACTTGTGGCCGGTGCTTTTCTAATACGAAAACTGATGAAGGCTACAACACCCCGCGCCTATTCTGTATAACCCCCGGTTACTACCGACGTTGGGCGAGCAACCTGCGATTGACTTTCCACTTTCTTTAATCGACTTTGACCTGAACCTCGTGCCGCCCAACGCGGCAGAACCGGACACCGTTAGGCGGACTGATGCAGACCATCGGACTTCAAGCGCGGGCGAGACTCCTGGAGGGCGTCATCGAGCACTACTGGTTCGAGAACGAGCATGTAGGGCTTGCTCGCACGCTCTTTCATCGCATCCGCATCCCATTCGAACCGTTCGACTCCCGACTTGAGTACGTGGAACAGCCAGAACAGACGGAACTCGTCGTCGAGTGGATCAACCTTGGCCTGGACGATCCCGCTGCGCTCGACGGCGCCGAGATAGGCCTGGGCCAGACTCCCGATGTGGAAGCATCGATCTACCTGGGGGCGGCCCACAACTGGTATGAGATCGAGAAGCTCACTCTGGCCCGCGATGGTTCACGGTACAGAGTTGTCGGCGTGGGCACCGTTCAGTTCTCACGTGAGGGTGTCGCGTACGATGAGCGGTTTTCCTTTGAGGCGACGGCGGTATACCGTGGCGCCGCCTAACAAGCCGATGCAGCGGACGGCCTTCGGCCGCCGCTGATCAGCAAGGACGTTATACCGCACATGGAACGTTCAGAGCCAACTGTAGAAGACGTTTTACAATTCGTGCGGCTATTCACCGGGACAAAAAGAAGTGGTCCAAGCACTAAGATCGACTATGATCTTGGTGTCACAGGTGGTGACGGACCCGACTTACTGAGTGCTGCAGAAAAGCACTTCGGGGTTGATTTTCCCGCGGAAGACATTAGTTTCAAAACTGTATTCAATCTTGGTCCCAATGAATACCTCTTCGGCGACGAAGGACTAGATTTACTCAATATTATGGGCCTGATTCGATGGCTCCGCCGCGAACCCGCTCCAATTGTAAAGGATTTAACAGTATTAGAACTTCGGGATGCAATTCTAAAATCTATTCGTCTTGCGTCTGCGAGTGCGGTCTAACCTCGGTTGCTACCTCCACTCGGGCGAGTAATCTGCCTTTGACTTTGCGTTTTCCCTTCCCGTACTTGGCCTGAACCTTGTGCGGCCCAAGGCAGCAGCACCGGAAACCGTTTTACACATCGACACTCATGGTTCAGACAAATCTATAGTCGAATGAAACCGCTCGACCTGGCTCATCAATTCCTGAATCTATTCTATTCCGGTCAGCCTTCCGATCTCAATCGGTTGGATAACATCTTAGCCGAAGATCTTGTGTTCGACGGCCCGTTGAATTCATATTCAACTTCTGCAGACTACATCCAAGATTTGCACGCCTCACCGCCGGTCGGAATGTCATTCGATGTTGTAAATCAATTTGAATCTGACGACACGGCATGTGTTGTCTACACGTTCAGAAAAGAAACTATCGAGACAACGATGGTGCAGATATTCAAAACATCGGATGGTCTAATTGTCAGCATCCGACTCATTTTCGATGCATCACTGTTTCAGTAGGTTACTCAATTAGTCTTTATTCCCGTTTCGATAACGTATAACCTCGGTTGCTACCTGCCTTGGGCGAGCAACCTGCAATTGACTTTGCGTCTTCCCTTCCCGTACTTGACCTAAACCTCGTGCCGCCCAAGGCGACAGATCGAGACACCGTAAGGCAGTAAGCCATGCATCCTTCATATCACGGGTTCTCCAGGTCAATGCCGAAGCGCAAGCCCAATCAGGCAGGTGTTCGTGCGTGGATTCTGCTATTCGTATTGGTCGGTTTGATTGTCGCATTGGCAATTTATAACAATCCGCCTCTCGCATTGGCAGGTGGTGCCACCGCGTTCGCGTTCTGGCTTGTTGATGCGCTGCACCTCCGACGATTGCGCAACATTGCCGAGGCACGTGTAGGCGAGTCAATTTGCGAATTTGCACGAAGCTTGTCGAGGCCCACCACCGATCCTTGGGTGATACGCGCCGTGTGGGATGAACTTCAGACCTTTGCGGGAGCGAGATCAGAGGCCTTCCCACTTCGGCGATCGGACTCGCTGTACGAGTTGCTTCTGATCGATGAGGAAGAGACGGCCGACATCAGCGAGGCGATTTGCGAACGTATCGGGCGGGCTTCCCCGCATCAGGAAGGAAGGCCGTCTTTGCCCTCAATCGAGACCGCAGGTGATCTGGTTCTGTTCGTGAACACCCTCAGGTGGAGGCGGAGTGAATAACCCAAGCTTGCACCGCAACGAACGGCGCAAAGTGGATTGCATTGACAGCGTAGACAAAGTTGCTACTCGGCGGACACGCGGTGAGAGCTCGTCGGTAATGTTGATGCCGAAGCAGATATTGGCTGTATCTGATATATTATCGTTCTCATCCTCTTGTGCTTTTACCCATCGACTTGGAGGAGCGAGGTTTGGGCAAGACGTGCAGGGTTGTTGTATGATGGAGTTACCCAAAGACGGATATTCAGCAGCTGGAGGTGTGGGAGTTAATCACAGGCTATACGGCTAAAAGCATACTCAATAGTTTGAATCGCAAAAACTTTCAACAAATCAGTGGTCTGCGTCTAAGAGAGGCTCGGAGTCTTTTGAAGGCGCAGCTATATTCTGGAGCATACTATTTGACCGGATATGCAGTAGAATGTGCATTAAAGGCATGCCTTTCAAAGCAAACCAGGCGACATGACTTTCCAAACAAGGCTTTGGCAAATAAAGCCCACGTACACGAACTAGAAAGTCTGTTGAAGCTGGCAGGACTCGAACAAAGTCTTGAGACAGAGTTTAAGACCAACCCAACGCTCGAAGTAAACTGGGCAGTTGTGAAGGATTGGAAAGTAACAAGTCGGTACGATGTTGGTATAACAAAGGCGCAGGCAAAAGACATGTATTCGGCTTGCGTTGCCAGGAAGCACGGTGTCCTTACTTGGATTAGGAAGAAATGGTGAGCACAGATTTAAATAGAGAGTTGATAGAGAGTGGCGCAGAACTCGTGCGGAAACTTGACGAATCAGGGCTGAAACCGAATGCCGTGTTCTGGTTTTACTTCAACGATATTAGCAGCTGGAAGCTTGTAGTCGCCGAGACGCAACCGAAGAACAAGGGACCAAAGGAATTCTATCGCTTGATACAGAAGTTGCTGAAGAGAGATAGCAATACTTTTTCTGACATACACCTTGAAGACGTAGTTCTAGCGAGACCAGATGCCCCATTTGTCAACCTCCTGAAATCAGTAATAAGAACTGGACCAGGCGTTTCGGGCATTAGATTTAAAGATAACGTTATACGCGGAACACATATTGACGACGCATACATCTATCGTTTAGCTAGGTCTGGTTAGCCGTATAACCCCCGGTTGCTACCGACCTTGGGCGAGCAACCTGCAATTGACTTTGCGTCTTCCCTTCCCGTACTTGACCCAAACCTCGTGCCGCCCCGCGGCAGAACCGGACACCGTTAGGCCGCTTGACTATCGGTCAATCAACAGAAGATCAAGTAAGGCTTCGTAGTTATTATTATCGGCGCGTCGGAGTGCTCGGATGTATTTCTTCCTACCGTCACCGTCGACGTTCAGTTTGGAGTTGTTCCAGTCAAACGGAGGACGATTATGTTTCTCGGCAATAATGTCACTCCACAATCGCGCGTGCCTTCCATTGCCATTTGGAAATGGGTGAATTAGAACAAGTCGGTGGTGAGCCCGTATCGCGGTTTCGTCAACGGAATACGTCTCGTTCGAAATCCAGTATTCAACGGTCTTGACGAGGTCCGCAACGCTCGAGACTATTTGACTACAGTCTACTCCAATATTTTTGTTGGAAGTCCGATAGGTGCCAGCCCATTCCCAGGTTTCGTTGAACATCTGCTTGTGCAGTTCACGAATGTAGGCCTCCGTCAAGATTAATGAGCGCGACCTGCGAGCCCAACTCACTGCGCTGACGATATTAGATTGCTCCCAAGCGTTCAGCTCTGCTTTGGAATTCAAATGACTAGGAAGTAGTTGTGCCGCCTCTTCATCATCGATGGGAGTTGCGCCATCAGGAGTACTAAACATTCCAGAGCTCTCGTCTGTGCTCTCTCAGCAGTTCTAGCTTTAGTTCTTCTATTTGACGACGCACTTCATTTTCGCGAACTTTTTGATCTTCGAGTTTCATTGAGTCAGACACCCGCTGTACAATATTTGTGGCGAGCCGCTCTGCCTGACTCTCTACTAATTCTTGAAGTGGCTTACGAGGTTTAAGGACGTAAACCAAGTCGCAATCAAGTCCGTTCGCAATCTGACGAAGTGAGTTCAACTGAATTACGCCGTTTTCTTCTGCAGTTTCGGCACGAGCGACTGTTGTTTTCGACAATCCAGTCCTCTCACTCAATTGTCTAAGAGACATCCCTAGCGCTTGACGAATGGTTCGTATCCATCCCTTTCTAGGTACAGAATGGGTATTCATCGGTACAAAATCGCGGAGTTTCGCATCCACTTGCCTGGCTCGGAGGTCATTTAGTCGTTTCATGAGACCATTTAAGTCTATTTCACAGAGACGTACTACCGTAGTAGCACGTATATTGATATATCGTACTACTGTAGTAGAACGTTAAATGTTTCTGCGTACTATTGTGATAGTACGTATTCATATTGAAATGAGATCCTCGACTGACTACTTTGGGTGATCGGCGGCCGTTCGCTGGTGAAGTGTTAGTCCGCTATACCGCTACTGAATTGCCTAATCTGATCCTTCAGCACGTCCCGAGTCTTTTAGTCGCGCGATCGAGTTCGAGGACTATTTCTACAATCTGAGGGTAGCCCTGATCGTCGTTTAGCACTACTTGGTAGTGATGCCCTGCGTCCAATAAATGTTTTGAAAAGAGCCAGTCTACCTTGCCAACAAGGCTCTCATCGGCAGAAAGGACTTCGCAACGATACTTGTGTTCTTGCTGGAGTCGCAAGTATTCACTTGTGACTATGCGGACGTCGAGCATCTGACCACGCATCGGAATGAAGCCGGGATCGACTTTCAAATTCAGTCGTCTTCCGTCGCACAGCGACAATGCTCATGGGTTTTTGGAGCGAGCCCTTGGCCGATTCCTTCGCCAGCTTATCTACTGCCTTGTTATGTGGGTTCTTCGAGTGTCCTTTCACCCACTTGATGTCTACTCTTCGAGGTGCTTTTCGAATAAGTTTCAGCAGGACTTTCCACATTTCGGCATTAGCCATTGGCTTGCCAGCGCGATTTCGCCATTTGTTGGACGACCACTTGTACCTGGCTTTATTCAGATTTCCAGACACGTACATCGAATCCGTGTAGATGACAATTCTTTCGTACGCGTCAGCGTCATAGTGCTTTGCAGCATACTTGAGTGCCCCGACGCATGCGGCAAGTTCCATTTGGTTATTCGTAGCGCCTTCGTAGCCCTGAAAAGGAACATGCTCCGGCACCTCATGGCCATTGTCTGATTATCGCGTGTATGCCGACAACGCGCCTACTCAAAGGTTCACACAATTGCAATCGTCCTTCACTACGCGGTATAACCCAAGCCTGCCTTCGGTTGCTAGCGACCTTGAACGAGCGGTCCCGCCAGGTGTCGGTCAAAGTATTCGATCATCTTGCCAAACAGGTAGCGATCGTAATGCCGCTCTCGGCTCCATCCATGCGTCGCACCGGGTGCAAACGCAAAGTCGAAGTCCTTGCCCTGTTTGATCAGTTCTTCAGCTAACACAGCCGTCGTTTTGAACGGTACCACATGGTCCTGCATGCCGTGGATGAACAGGAGTTTGTCCTCGAGATTCGCCGCATACTTCAGTGCTTTTCTTTCGAAGATCTCGGGATGTGTCTGGGGGCGTCGTACAATCGCGACATCGTCGGTGCCGAAGAACATGGGATCAACAGCCGCCGCTGCAGCAACACCGACCTGGAATAATCCCGGCTTCATCAGCAGAGAATAAACAGAGAGCGTTCCACCATAACTGCTGCCCCAGATGCCGATGCGATTGGGATCGACATAAGCCAGTGACTCCATGTAGGCAACCGCGCTCGCATAATCCTCAATGTCCTGACCAGCAAAGCCAAGCAGGAACTCTTCACGGAATGCCCGGCCATAGCCGTTGCTACCACGCGAATCCACCTGCACGATGATGTATCCTCTCTTGACCAACAGCTGCTGTACGAGACTGTAGTTGCCGGCCCAGCGGTTCCTCGCCGTGTTCGAATACACCGGCCCAAACAGCACCGGATACTTGGTGCCGGGCTGCATGTTGGTGGGCTTCAGAATCCGCGCGTGCAGTGTGTAGTCGTCAACAAGACTGGGGAAGCTAACATATTCCGCAGCCGACCAGGTTCGCTCCGTGAAAGCGGGCAATGGCGAGTGGGTTATTCGCGTTGCATCACCACCGTCGCTGCTTACCACGTAAAGCTCGGTCGGTGAGATGTCGTTACTGTGCATGAACGCCAGGTGCCGGCCATCCGGTGATGGGTAGCCAGTGTTCCGACCAGCAAGGCGGGTCACCTGCTCGGGATCGCCACCGGACACAGCCAGCCGATACACATGTTGTTCGTACGAGTTGACGCCGTTACCGGAATAAAATAGCGCATCACCAGCAATGGTTGGGGCAGACAACACATCGTAGGACGGATCTGTAAGTAGCCGCGGACGATCTTTGGACGGTGAGGTGTCGATCGAATACAGGCCGTAACGATCACCCATGTCGCTTAAGAAGATGACATGATCACCATCCGGATGCCAGGTAGATGCAAACGACGTGTACATGCGGGTTTCTCGGACACCTCGCCAAAGCTCGCGCGGTTTGGTTTCTCCCGGTGCAACGACGAACAGCTTGCGTTCAACAGCGGTGTCGGATGCAATATCAACCAGCAGAGCACCGCCCGGTGACCAGTTGAAGTCGATGACCTGGTTGGCGACCGGGTCTGGCAAGTCGAGGTAGGTAATGTCGCTGCTTTGTATATCGAGCAGACCAACCCTGCGAATCTCGTTCGGATCGCCTGGGTACCCTCGGCGCACCTCATTGGGATTGGTTTCGGAAGCGAGGTAATCCGGGAACGGCACCTTGTGCATCTCGCGTCTGTCAACGACGTGAATCGCGACTGTCTTGCCATCCGGTGACCACTTGTACGTTGGCCCACTCCAGATGCCCGGACCGATTTCGCGTTCCGGTCGGCTGTACCGCCCCTTGCGTAAGTTCGAGACGCTTGCGATACCGATCTCGGTGAGCTGCCGATTCTGTTTGGAGGGGAAGTCAGCCAGCCACAGGTCACCGCTTTGAATATACGCCGCCTGGTTGCCACCTGGTGATGGCGCCAGGTTGTGTGCGCCCGACTCGACGGGCATTAACTGGACATCCGTTCCTTCTCTAAGTGATGTCTGCCATAGGTTGCTCCCACGCAGGCTGACGATTGTGTTCGCGTCGGTCCATATAATATTGCGTACTGATGCGGATTCCGCATTGGAATGGAGGCGTACTTCCTTACCGTCGCTTGTTGATACCCAGAGGCCGCGCCCGGGTACTCCCGGTTCACTCCAGGAAAAGGCAAAGTGTTCGCTGTCCGGTGCCCATGCAGGCCGGGACGGAGTTGTCCCGGTTAGTTTTGGTGTTGCAAACAGATCATCAAGCGTGAGCTCACTTTCCTGTGCTGTGGTTGGTGCTGGCATCGCCGTGAGTATGAATGCCACCACCCATGTTCGCCAAAGAGAGACCTGCTGCATTTGTTCGTCTTGAAAATGTTCGGGGCAAGATAACAAGGCGGATTTACACAACTATACTCTCTGACTCCTCCCCCCATCACAATTAAAAAAATCATAACCCTGGTGCTCCTTGGCCTTATTCCTACCATCGCTAGGCACATCGTAGGCCATGGAAACTTCAATGACCTGGTGATTTAGCGAGTTGCTTGCTCTACTTGTCGCAGGAGCAACATACCACTTCGGACCCATCTACGATCACTTCACGGTACAAGACACACCGGATAGCTAGCCAGCCATTAACTTCCTCCATTATCCGTATTGCGCGACGATGGTGCTTTGCCGAAAATGCCTGGTTTTCCTTTGCGTGTTCTTATTCGGATGCGATGCTGCAGATCAGGTGGTCGAAAGGGATGCACCCGTAAAAGTCGCGAGCCGGGTCCTGCTCGAGAATCAGTCGAACCACTCCGGTGTTCTGCTGAAATTCCTGGATCAGCACGGCTTTACGGTCTCGGATGACAGCGGCTTCTTCGATACGGGTCATTTCCAGCCCGATGAACCGGTACCAGACGGTGCATACGCAGTGAGGGTTGTCTATCCATACTTTGAAACGAAGGACACAACTGTGACAATCGTATCAGGCGAGTTCGATCCACCCTTTCAAATTAGGTTAACACAGCTTGCTCGGTTCTGGGTCGAGCCCGGAGACACCACCGGTGTTATCGGATCTGCGGGTCGCATTCGGGGGTATGTTGAAAACCTGTCAGATTCGTTGCTAAGCCTAATCATGCCGGGCGAGCAGAATCGCTTTGCCATTCGCCCCTACCGACAGAGCTGGCCCGAAGCAAGCTGCGTTTATTGCCAACATTTAGTTTCAAGCGTGCAAGGCGTAACAAGCGGAGTTGTAGTGTCTCCAGGATCAACTAGTGACGCCGAATCATTTTCATTTAACTACATCGCCGGTTGTCCCATAAATCGCTGCGTAAGACCGGGAGCATACGACGTTTACTTTGCTGTTGGAGACGTGCAGGTTTTCGGTGACTACTTCGGAGTGCCTCTTGACCCAAGTCAGCGGGAGCTGCAGGCGACGTTGTTCGAAAAACCGGAATTGATTTCTTCGGCGAGGGTGCTACTGCTAGATCCATGATTGGAGGAAAACATAACCTGGACGCAACGCTACGAACTATATCCATTCTAACTCTTGTGGTTTGCTGTTCGGGATGTGCGCTGCTCCGAGGCGGTCCTACGGCAGACGATGTGGCCTGGGCACGCTCGGTCTTGGCTCAGACGGATCGTGTTTACAGTGCTAGCGTCAGTTATGACGGATCCCCAACCGAGGAGGGTTGCGCGATGCGAACGATGTTGGAAGCACCCGATGCAGCGAAGGAGTTCGCTCGGCTTTTCTCGGTTGCTGGTCCAGCAGGCCAAGCATATGCAATGGTCGGGATTTGCAACAAAATTCAATTGGTACACGCGGTTGTGGACGGACATCTTCATGTCTGACATTCAGCAAAACATTCTGCAGGTGATCAAGCAGCGATGTGAATCCGCTTAGACCTTGAACAGCCCAACCATAGCCACCCGTCAACGCCTGCATCGCCCGTCGATGCTCGGTATATTGAGGCGTCCACACGATACTCAACTCTTGCAGGCTTGCTGTGAAAGTCAGTACCTCAGCCATAGTTTTGTGCGTTTTTTTTCGTCATGCAAGACGGAGCCCGCAGATCCCGTTCAAACTTCTGTGACCCTGCCATTGAACGATTCGCTTGCATACGTCGTCCCGGAGCGCAAGTGGGGTAATATTGAGTTTTACAATGACTCACAAAGAGATACTGTAGAGTCGATTCTCACTTACCGGAAGGCATACGACGACCAGCGACGCCAGGAGAAGAAGGCGCCCGGCAAATTCGTGAATGAGTTGCGGCCGACGCTGATCTTTCTTGACTCTGTGAATGTGATTGATCGAATTGCGGAGACCGTAAATGGCACGCGGCTCGAACGTCTTTACACATCAAGCAACCAGGAAACGGCCGAACTTGTGTCGGAAGGATTCGCCATCCGCCTCAAGAATAACGCGTACCTGTACGGATTAGGTAATGAGGTAGTGGTCGATTATTTGAGCGCGACTGCTTCGGATGAACCGTCATACAAAGCGTTGGCCGAGGCCTTGGCCCGCTTGAGCGTTGGTGAAGGTTTGTTTTTAGTCGACTGGCAATTGAAGTGGATTCTCTTTCCTGATGTAGAGAATTCGAGAGTTAGTGCCTGGCTGCCGAAGTGATGCTATGAATCGACCAAACATCATAAAACGAGTAACACTCCTTCTCGTGTTCGCTTGCGTGGGATGTAACCAGGGAAACGAATTACCGTCGTGCGATGACGAGCCGTTCGGATGCTTCGTTCATCCGGTAATAATCAACGAGACAAATCAAAGCGTTCGGATTGAGGCCGACGCAAACCTCTCGACCACGGAATGGGTCGTTGCTGCTGGCGATAGTATTTCATCCTGCCACACGTTCGGAAGCGCGACACTGATCATTGCTCGACCGCCCGGCGAAGTTCCGTTTCGTGCGCTGTCGCTTGCCGATAGCACTGTGATCGCGTCTACAACATGCAGCTTTCGACGTACGGATAGCAATCCTGGGTGCCCGTTTCGGGTCGTGCTGCTCTCGTCGTCGTCATTGGTTTGTGACAACTGGGAATAAGAAGCCAGAATCTGGCTACAAACCTATCATGGCCACATTCCGCCGGCCTCCCGCAACACCTTTTTCGCCCAATAAATCTTATTATTCCAGCGTTAAAGGCATACCCACATCAAATGGTGCAAAAGTGAAAAAGGCCGAATGTATTCTAGTGGCTATCATCGCCTGTGTTCTGTTCGTGCCCACCGCTTCGGGCCAGAACCAGGAATTGCCGCAACGTGTCCGTCCTGATGTTGCGTTCGTCTTAGACGAGTTGTGCGACACGCAATTTGACCTGCCAAAGACGCAGTTTATAAAAGAAGGATACCTGGAGGCGGTGCGGCCGATCGCGGAAGCAGTCCGCACATTAGTCGGTAGAAATGCGGAAGGCATGGAAAGACTACGACAGGCATACCCAAACTACAACGAGGAGGCGCTCACAAAAAAATATACAGGCCTTGCCGTTGCGTCGCTGGTTTTGAAATGCGACAACGCGCGCGAGCAGATGTACACAAGCCTCGGGGCTGATCCCCAACCAAATCCCTCACTGGTCTTTATTCGGGATAGGGTAGAGGCTGCGTTTGAATCAGCCGGTGACTACGACTCTCTCACCAGGCAACAGCGTCAAGAGTTTGCAGACACTATCGAAGAATGGTCCGTCCCATATGTTGGCGACGATCTACAGCGTCAGTCAGAATACCTGGCGTACATGCTTGATTCGTCTGAGGCCTACCGCGTATACAAACTGCGCATGGCAGCCGAAAAGTCGCTCGAGCCTGAGACGATTATAGACTCTTTCGACGAAAACATCTCGCAGCTGCTGGATGTCGCATCATCAGTCACTGACGGGAGTGCCCTCGCAAATTCTAGCGAACTGTGGGAAATAATCATCCGTGGCGCTGAGGCAGAAGGATACACCGTTTTTACGAATGCGGTGTCAGATATGAGCGACACTGTCGGATTTGTATCAGACGTTGAGACATGGTATGCTGGAACGGAGATAGTCTTTATCGTATTCGTAAATAAGATGGCGAAGGCAAATCCATTCCTTTCAATGGGAAACGGCAGAGGAAGTCAAGGCCGGATGAGCACGTTCTTTAAACGTATGCCCGAATTTGAAGACAGTAAATACAAGATTTATTCCGGGAAATTTACGATCCCCAAGACCGGGGACATGTGGCTTGCCGTCGGTAATAGAGGGTGGCTCATCAGCGGTCGTCTGGTTGGCTTGCAGAAATAGTCGCAGACTCGGGCAGAGAATAGACAACGAAAGTTTGCGGTGAAACTTTCCGCGTGTATCAACTAGCGCTGCGTCAATTCACTAGTGGCTACATCGAGTCGATTGTTCTCGACACCACGTTGTAGGCCGCCCAGATCTGAGCCGCGGGTGCTTCTGCTCGAATACTTGTTGCTATCCCTATCAAGGTCGTGGTCAGAAAGGAAGCCATCTCATCGAGATCAGCTGCAGCGTCGATTTCGCCTGCTCGTCTGGCGTTCTCAAGAGCGTTTCGAAAGGTGTGGGTTAGTCGTGCAAAATAAGCGTCGATGTAACGACCACACACCGGATCCAGTGCGCCACGTTCGGCGGCGGTATTGCACATCAAACATCCAAGTCCTCGATAGCGTCCTTCACTTGCTTTAGCGTATCCATAAAACGCAGATCGTATTTCCTCAATGCTCGCTTCGGGAGCCTCTACGCCTTCAAGCACGCGTGTCAGCTGTTTAGCGTCGTAGTGTTCAAGTGCGGCCTCGAACAAACCCTGCTTGGATCCGAACTCGGCGTACATACTCTTGCGATTTACGCCGAGTGCCTCCACGAGCTCTGCAGTGCTCGTGCCGTTAAAACCCTGGCGACGAAACAGCTCCACGGCTTTATCCAGTAGCGCGAGTCGGTCGTACCCTTTCGGCATTCCCATATTTTCTTCTTGGGTATTGACTTAAGGTAACTGATCGATTACCTTGAGTCAAGCCGCCGTGTAGCGGTCAGTAATGTTGATTTCAGAATTAAAATAAGGAGGCCCGCCATGGACAGCCAGCACATCACCGTCGTCTACAAATGGACGGCAAACCCCGGGAAGTTGGATGAGCTCACTTCGATCTACTCCGAAGTGGCAGACGCGATGAAGAAAAATGAACCCGGTGCCGAAGCGGTTCACTGTTACGTAAGCGAAAAGGAGAATGCGCTTTATGTGCGGGATGAATTCAAAGACGCTGCGGCCCTCGGTTACCATCTACAGACCACCGCAGCAGGTCATTTCCCCAGCCTTTTGTCTATCGCCGTCCCTGGTTCCTTCCTTTTCTTCGGCGACGTCCCCGATGAATTGAAAATAGGAATCGAACAAATGCAGCTCCCCGCAGAGTTTGGTACGCATACTACAGGGTTTGATAGGTAAGGCGGCAGGTGATGATATCGGGTTGCAAAGCCCCGCGCCTCGTAGTTAATTGTCAGCTCCTCACCCAACAGGAGCTCCATGGCTGACTTTGCAGCGCTGGCAAATCAGATCTTGCCCTTCGGAGAAACGGCCGGCCCACCGGCGGTGACGGTGCTTCTGACGCAGGCGTCGCGTACTTCGTAGACCGTGCGCTGGATTCACCCTGTCCAACAATCTGCATGCATGTTGCTTGGCTGCGAGGTGGGGCCGACGTCTTCATTATTGGCAGCCGCGATACCAGTTGCGATCGTAACCGGTAACTGTGAGGTGGGGGCCTTTTCAAAAACCTGCTCTTCACGCTTGGTTGTACCCGGGAGCGTTGCGTCTTTATACCACTGGCATTGGCAAGGGGGGAGCGACTGGTCCGGGCCACTCTTTGGTGTGGGCATTTTCTTCATAGTCTTTGGAGCGGCTATCTATGTCTGGTGTGTTTGGGATTTTGCAACCCGCGGAGGTGGCACACCCGCGCCGATTGATGCTCCGAAAAAATTGGTAGCGAGCGGTCCGTATGTCTACTCCCGAAACCCGATGTACGTTGGCGTACTCGCAGCTATAATCGGATGGGCGGCGGCATTCGCATCCTCAAACCTGCTGCTCTACGGCATTGCTGTTGGGATCGGCTTCCACCTTTTCATAGTACTCTACGAAGAGCCTCACCTCTTGGACGAATTCGGCAACGAGTACGAGGCCTACCGCGCAGCAACCAACAGGTGGGTGCCCAATGTGAGGTAACGATACTGGTACTCCAGGAATTACCTACTTTCTTGACAATCAGGAACTGTAATCGATTCCGATTTGAGTTGGATTCCTCTCCCCAAAACTAAGCAGCAGCGCGAGCCGTTTCGATTGCTGGGGTCTTTCCCGACGAGCCTGCGCGACCGGTACCAACGGACCCGGAATAGCCGCCTGGATCATTCACGGTTCTACAAACTTGTCCTGGACTTGTTTATTCTCGTCTTTGCCTTACGCGTCGGCACCGCGGTGATTCCGATGTTCAACGGGATGGGATTCACGGCCGCGTGGTATGGAGACGGTATCCTTTTACCTGAGGCGCAGGTCGTAGCGAGATTAGATCAACCCCGCCTTGTAATGTTCATCACGATCACCAGGGATGGCGTGGTGGAGTTTGATGGCCGTAAAGTTGAACCGAAGCACTGGAAGGAAATCATGGTGCGTCATAAGAGCATCATTCCAAAAACCAAGGCATTGTTTCTGGTCGATCGAGAGTGCAAGATGGAGGTTGTCATGGCAGTCCTTCAGGCAGCCCGGGAAGCGGGGATCGCCGAGGTAATTTTTGCGACAAGTCGGAGTGGTGACCGATTGTAGCTTCTAGTGATGATACCCTAGCGAGTATGTCCGTCGTCGCGTATCATAACCCACTAGCTGTCAAACCAATACCGACCATGCGCCAATTCATCCCACTCCTCTTGATCGCTTTTCTCTGCGGATTCTCTGCACCGAACGCCGCTGCCCAGGATTCCGCATCATACGATGATCTCGTCCAACTATTTACCGATTGGCGGTCGTTCGAAAATCCGCCACTACTAAACGGCGCCCCGAACTACACCAAAGCGCGGTTCGACGAAGCGCAACCGGAGTTCTCCCGGCTGCAAGACCGATTGCAGGGTTTTGACATTTCGGAGTGGCCAGTCGAGCAACAGGTGGACTGGCATGTGATCCGCGCGGAAATGAACGGCTACGATTTCAACTACCGAATCCTCAAACCATGGGAGCGCGACCCGGCATACTACCAGACCATCTGGGATCACCGCAGCGACGTCCCCGCACACGAAGGGCCCACCCATCACGCAATCCTCGAGTTGTGGACATACGACTTCCCGCTTTCGACCGACGAGACCGACCGCCTGCACCGCGAACTAAAAGTTATCGCGCCGTTGATGCGGCAGGCACAACAAAACCTTACCGGGAATGCACGAGACCTGTGGACAGCGGGAATCAGAAACATAGAAACGCAATATCGCCAACTGGAAAAAATCGAGACACTGCTTGGGGATGATGCATCTGATTCAATGACCGAAACAATTGCGGATGCGAAATCGGCGACGCAGTCGCTGGTCGAGTGGCTCAAAGAACAGGCGCCATCAAAGATGGGACCATCCGGAATGGGTCGGGATGCGTATACGTGGTACCTGCAACAGGTGCACTACGTCCCGCTAGACTGGGACGATGAAGTGAGGTTGTTGAAGCGTGAGTTGGACCGGTCGTGGTCGTCGCTGAAGCTTGAGGAGCAGCGCAATCGTGACCTGCCGCAACTTGACGATGCGTCTTCCCCGGAGGAATACAATGAGATGGCCGAAGGGGCCGTCCGCCGCATCATGGACTTTGTTCGCGACAAAGACATTTTCACGATCCGCCCGTACGACGAACCTGCGCTGCGCGCGCACATGGGTAGTTACGTCCCGGCAGAAGAAAGGAACTTCTTTCGGATTGCTTCCCACCTCGACCCCGCTCCGCTATTTACACATTTCTACCACTGGTGGGATCTGGCGCAGATGGATAACGAGCCACACGCGAGCCCCATCCGCCGTGGACCGGTGTTGTACAACATTTACGATAGCAGAAATGAGGGCACGGCCACCGGCGTCGAAGAGATGTTCATGCACGCGGGACTGTACGACGACAGCCCTCGGTCGCGGGAGATCGTTTGGATAATGCTGGCGCAACGCGCGGCACGCGGACTCGGATCACTGTACGCCCACGCAAACGACATGACGATGGCGGAAGCCGGAACGGTTCACGTTGCCTGGACCCCGCGCGGGTGGATGACCAACGAGCCGGAGTTATTGCGTTTTGAGCAGCACCTTTACCTGCGCCAACCGGGGTACGGGACGAGTTATGTAACCGGAAAATATCTGCTGGAAAGATTGCTTGCCGTGTACACAAAGAAAATGGAAGAAGCCGGCGAAGCGTTTTCGATCTCGAAGTTCTTCGACGCATTGAACGGCGCCGGGAATATTCCGATCGCGCTGGTGCACTGGCAGCTGACGGGCGACGACACCGACATACAGAAAATCATGTCGGCGGCAACCGAGTGAAACACTTCTGGTTTGGACCCCTTCCGTGCAACCTTGATGTTAAGATGCTGTCGGCCGGTGTCTATTTGCTGAACATCGATCCGCAGCGTGGGCAGCGCGTGACAAAACGCTTTGTTGTGGCTCGATGACGTGTTAACGTTTGCATTGTTTATTTCTGATTCTCCTCGCGTCGCGTCGCGATAGTCTGACTGCGATACGCCCGGTCGCTCTTGTACATTTTGACTTTCCCTGCCGGCTTCACGTAATTGGGGATACGTCCGCACGCTACAAATATGGTTATCGGTTCTTATGACTGTTAAAACGACCCTAGCTTGTCTACTACTGTTGTGCATCCCGTCTGTTGGTTTTGCTCAGGTACCAAAATATCAGAAGCAGGATGGAAGTCTGGTGTACAATGAGGTTACCATTTCCTTTGCGACGGTGATAGCTCCCCAGGGAGACATCGAGATGAAGTCCACACACGATGCCACAATAGAGTTATCGTTTGGGCCGGACGATAACGCAACGGCCGTCTACAAAGAGCTGTCACTGTCACTGGAATCACCACAGGGAATTATTGAGCCCGATACGGATATGGCGCTCGACAGCCCATTTATGTTGGTGTTTCCAAAAGATGGACGGGTACAAACGATCGAAGTCCCCGACTTTTCTGACGAGATATCTGCGGTGACAGACCTAAGTTTTCAGTTTTATGATTTTTTCCTTCCCCTCCCAGAGGTACCATTGTCACCGGCAACGACGTGGACGGATAGCCTGAAGCATACTGATGACAATGAGACGTCGTGGACGCGGACGGAGTTTGTTGTGGTTGGCGATACGACAATCGGTGCTGATGTTGCGACTATCATTTCTTATGAATCGACAAGTAGGACGGAGTCGGAAAAACCAGGACCGGGACCTGGCATTACCACTCGCGCTGAGATTAACGGCGAAGAGACAGGCCAATTCTTTTTCTCTGTTGAGCGCGGGGTGCTCACTGGTCGGGAGCGTCAGGGCAGTCGTACGGGAACAATCGATTTTGTTGGTACACCGCAACCCGTCCAGATGGGTCACCAGTCGACCTACAGCAGCACGATTCGGCTACAATCTGATTTGTGAGATTCGCGGTACTTGTTCGCATGCGTTGCACCTCTTTGGCATCCAACAAGGAATATTTTCTTTACCAACCGCAACAATTCGTCGATTTGTCTCGAAGAAAATGAACAAATGCAATCGACTCTATAGGTAATGTCCGAACGAACGTTCTCAGAAAAAGAAATCCAAAGCTTGCTGGAGCGAGCAACCCAACTTCAGGCATCGAAAGAAAGCCGACCGGACCTTGGCCTCACCCTCGGTGAACTCGAGCAGATAGCGGCTGATGCGGGTATCGAGCCTGAGTACTTGCGCGCTGCCGTTCGAGAGGCAGAATCGGGAATTGGTTTGAGGAATGTACACGGGCACACCAATACGCACGTGTTTGTAGAGCGGACCGTCCCCGGTCATCTCACCGAACACGAGTGGCACGACGTTGTGCTGAGAGTGAGGAATCAGTTTACGAATGATTCGGCGGCTTCGTTTGGTCTTGGTGAGCTGTATACTCGTGGCACGATCGAACAGCTGGGCTCGACCCGCGAGTGGCGACACACAACTACATCTGGGATCACGACTTTGGTTTCTATTCGGTCAAGCGATGACATGCAGCATGTTCGCATTTCCCGTAGGGTTGGACTGGGTTCACCTCGCGCTGAGGGGATTGGTTACGGGCTGATTGCTTCCATGATTACGGCGTTTATTGCCGGAGCTGCCACCGACTCCGTTTGGATCCTTGCAATGGTACTCGTTTCCGCGATCATCCTGTTTGCTCCAACCATCGAGTGGCTCGATCGACGCTGGCGCGCAAAGAAGCTAAGCGAAATCGAAGACGTAGCAGATGACATCGCGAGGATCGTCCACAACGAATCAGCAGAAGAAGAAGGGAATGTTGGCAATCCCGCGATCTCGCTGGATACTCTGCCGGACGCAGAGGATACACAGGATGGGCAGCGACGGGCGAATCGATTGCGTGAGTGATTGCGATGTGGAAGGCCAATATTCTGGCTAGCGTTACCTACTAGGACCATGAACATCGTCGCGAGCATGGGTCCATCGAGTATGGTGAGAAAGATGCTGGTGCTGCTAGAGTAGCAATAGTCGATGGGCCGCCCGGCAGGAACGCTTGATGATGCTTATGTTCTCACCGTATTTCCCGGCAACAGGTCTTCCAGAAAGAACGCCGCCAGTTCTGCGCGACCATTAAGACCTGATTTCTGGTAAACTTCTCCAGCATGTTGCCTCACCGTCCGTTCACTACGATTAGTAATGCGCGCAATCTCCTTGTGACTGAATCCTTTGATTAGGTACATCGCGATCTCTTTCTCGGTACGCGTTAGTCTCCAGTCGTCAAACTGGGCCTGAATTGCAGTTCCAAGCCCATCCAGAAAAACCTGCGCACGCTTTCTCCATTTTTCCGCTTCAACACCAGATTCGGACAATTGTGCGCTTGTTTTGGAAATGGTAACCATGTTGTTCCGGATCCGGACGAACAGGAGGACGAAGGCTACTCCGCTCCCGACAAATATTGCACCCTCGATTAGCAGGTGGATACGAGACTCGCCTGCGAGACTATCGGACATCAGGTCTATCACTGTTGCCGTACCGGTAAACAAAAGAAGTAGAGCTAAAAAAACATCTTGTTTGTCGATTGATCTCCTCATTTCGAAATCGCACCCGAATTTTGCATCCCGCAAATGACGGAAAAGCCAATTGCCGAACTAAAATAAGTCATTTGACTGATGCACCGCGGCGCAGGTGAGTGTACCATGCCAATTAACAATTCGAGACGATACTATGTTAAGCGGTGCACAACTCCACCTTTTGACCAATCATATTCCCATTGTTGGGATCCCATTCATACTCGCCTTGCTGGGGTACGGTCTTTTGCGAAATAGTGACGAAGTTCTGCGCCTAAGTATGTATGCGCTCGTCGTTGTTGGCTTTTTGTCTGTGCCTGCTTTCCTGAGTGGCGAGAAGGCGGAACACATGATTGAGAATCAGACCGGTGTATCGGAAGTGTACCTCGAGGCACACGAAGAAGCAGCCGAAGTAGCTTTTTGGTTTCTTGAGGCCCTCGCGGTGCTTACCTTAATTGGGCTGATGCTGCTGAGAGGTCCCAAACCAATCCCCAGGTGGATGGGAGTGGCGGTCTTGGTTGGTCTTCTGATCTCCGGAGCCCTAATGGTAAGGGTCGGGCACCTTGGTGGAAAAATTAATCATCCGGAAATCCGATCAGGCCAGACTGAGACTCCTCCGGATGAAGAGTTTTACGAAAATGATGATGACTGATCTCAGTTACGTGCGACAATCGACGTTGCCCGACGGGTTGGGTCACCATGATCAACTCGTGCCAATTTTGGACCCGCTTTTTACCCCATGCGTCCCGCACAAATCTGATGGACTCTCATCCAGCTACATGCTATATTAGCAGCACTATGCTATAAATACTGCATGTGCCAATGACGGACTGTCGGTCTCCAAAACGCAATTCAACAAACCAATATCAGTGGTCCGGGTTTTTGGTTGCTGCGATTCTGTTGATGTGCCCCGGATGCGGAGGATCCAGCAAGCCTGAAACAGCAGGCCTCCCCCACGATGCTGGTACCCAATCAATCATTACCCCGGAAAAACTCAGCCAGTTTGAGCGCGAGCTCGAAGCGTTGGCAGACTCCAACTCCGTACCCGGTCTGTCTGCCGCGATTGTTCACAACCAACAAGTGATCTGGTCCAGTGGCTTCGGCTTCGCCGACCGCGAGAATCAGATCCCCGCCACACCGGATACTCCTTATCGCTTGGCTTCGGTGTCCAAAACGTTCGCTGCAATCGTTCTAATGCAACTAGTCGACGAGGACAAACTTACCCTCGACACACCGATGAACGCATTCACCCTCCATCCATGGTTCGAACCGGATTCGTGGTCGGGCGCGCATTTTCCGGAGCGCTACGACGAGGCGCCGATCACCGTACGACATGTGCTCAGCCATACTAGCGAAAGCACTCCGCCAGGTGCGTCGTACAGCTACAACGGTAACATCTTCGCAGATCTCACCTGGGTGGTCGAGGACGCAACAAACATGTCATATCCAGATGTGTTGCGCTCGCGTATCCTGCAACCGCTCAATATGACGCGCACACTTCCTGGTCATCTGGTTCCGTGGCGGCAAGATCTCATCGACGAATTACCTGTCGTGTACAACGTCGAAGGAGGTGTCTCAGCGCCTGCCACGTATCCTGGGTTTGGTATCGAACCCGGACGAGACATTACGCCATGGAAACTGGAGCCAGCGTTTCGGCTCAGTGAGAAGGGCTATACGTCGCGTCAGGCTTTCCTTGGTGAATCCTACACTCCACTGTCCTCGGGCAACACGGCTTCGGGCGTGATCTCGACTGTGCTTGATCTTGCCAAGTTGGACGTCGCGCTGGACAACAATACGCTAATCTCAGAAGCGAGCAAGAACACACTCTTTACGGCACATCAAACACCAGACGGAGAGACGCTACCCTACGGTCTTGGTTGGTTTGTTGAAGAACACCTCGGCACAAAACTCATCTGGCACTACGGATGGTACCCGCCGGTAATCTCAGCACTTTATCTCAAGGTCCCGGACAATGAGATCACGCTGCTACTACTTTCCAACAGTGATCGCTTAAGTGCAGATTATTCCTGGACCGCGCAGGGTGTTCAGGCGTCCCCCTATGCGCGGTTGTTCCTGGAGCGTTTTGTGTTTTAGCGGTCGGTCGCATCCCAGACCCAGTCGCAGCCCTCGATTGACTTAACACGTTCGTTTTACTTACTTGCGAAAGGAGTCCAGATTGGCAGAGCATAACCAGATACCGATGTCGACTACCAAGGCAAATGTTCGAAGACATCTTTGACATTTCAGCAGACGTTCGTTACGTGGCTCTATATAAAAGAGGCGACCTAACCTTGCGCGAGCGACCTGGAATCAGCAACACGAGCTCGTCCGAATCCGATCGCTTCGAGGAGCTCCTTGTAAATCCCACAATTCTGAAACTCGTCTCGCAACGCGGAAACATCGACTGCGGTGGCCTCGAGTACATTCTCATTCGCTATGGCAATTTCTTTCAGTTCGTAACGCAACTCGACTCCGGTCACATTTCGGTGGCAATCAACCCATCTGCAAACACTCTCGACATAGTCGAAGGCATCCGTTCGTACATTGAGCGATACATTAGTTCACAGACTAACGACTAACCCTACGATCGTCACCCTAAATGAACATCGTAATTCCCGGCGGCTCCGGACAGGTGGGATGTAGCCTCGCACGCGCATTCGAAGCCAATGGTCATAACGTAACCATCCTCTCTCGATCACCGGCGCCATCCCCACAATGGAAAACACTTACCTGGGATGGAAAGAACCTCGGGCCGTGGGTCAGCTGCTTTGATCACGCGGATGTGGTGATCAACATGGCCGGGCGCAGTGTTAATTGCCGTTACAACGCTTCCAACCGCGCGCAAATGATGGACTCCCGAATTGATTCAACCCGCGTTGTGGGACAAGCGATCCAATCAGTAAAACATCCGCCGCCACTCTGGCTCCAGGCCAGCACCGCCACGATATACGCGCACCGGTTTGACGCGTCCAACGACGAACGGACCGGCCAGATAGGAGGCAACGAACCCAGAGCACCCGAGAAATGGAACTTCAGCATCAGCATCGCTAAAGCCTGGGAGAACGAGCTGGACAAAGCCGACACGCCCAATACGCGAAAAGTGAAACTCCGATCTGCGATGACGATGAGCGCAGACAAAGGGGGCATCTTCGCAACGCTACTCAACCTGGTTCGACGCGGACTGGGTGGGACATCCGGCAACGGCAGGCAATATGTATCCTGGATCCACGAACGAGATTTCATCAACGCCATCAATTGGATCATCAGCCGAGAACATCTTGATGGCGCGCTGAACCTGTCGTCTCCACACCCTCTGCCGAACCGCGAGTTCATGCGTATCCTCCGAAACACGTGGGGAGCACCTATTGGACTACCCGCGACAGCCCTCATGCTTGAAATCGGTGCCGTTTTTATGCGTACCGAGACAGAGCTTATCCTGAAAAGCCGCCGCGTGGTTCCAACCCGCCTGCTGGACGATGGGTTTAGTTTTCAGTTTCCCGAATGGGAGCAGGCCGCAGAAGATCTGTGCCAGCAGTGGCGAGCACGCCAGAGTTGAACCAACTCCCGCGCTGACTTAGATTTCAGGCGCGACCCAGTCACCAAGAATCCCCCACCGACCATGAGACTCCTTGTCCTCGCTTGTCTATTTATGTTGCTGGCCGCTTGCAACGACACAACTCCGATTGTCGAGACCATTGCGGTCGACCACACCATCACCGCGGAAAACACGCATAACAAATGGAGTCAGACGATCCCACCCATCTTGACTGTTGACTCCGGTGCGGTGATTGATGCCTTTCTTGTCGAAGCATCGGGTGGTCTTGTTACAACAGAATCGACGGCGGATGATATCGCATCGATTGCCGCCGCCAGTCCGTTCCACGCGCTGACCGGACCAGTGTACGTTCGTGACGCAGAGCCGGGGGATGTCCTCGCTGTAACCCTGCACACGATCGAAGTGCAGGACTGGGGGTGGTCGGCTGTCTTTCCAGGTTTTGGTTTTTTGGCTGATGAATTCGACGAACCGTTCATGAAAATTTTTGAGTTTGAGCCAGGAGATACGGAGGCTGACTTTGGCAATGGGATTACCATTCCGTTTCGACCTTTCCCCGGCGTGATGGGAGTAGCTCCGGCAACCGATTCGCTCCTCTCAACAATTCCTCCTCGTGCGAACGGAGGCAACATGGATGACAAAGATCTGGTCGAGGGTACCACTGCGTACTTCCCGGTCTTTGTGGACGGCGCTCTGTTTTCTCTCGGGGATCCGCACGTGGTGCAGGGAGACGGCGAGGTGTCGGGGACCGCAATCGAGGGTTCGCTGCGTACTGTCTACGAAATCAATCTCATCAAGGGTGGCCGCGACATTCCATCGCCGCAGTATGAGTCTGCAGACCACTATTCGGTGACCGGGTACGGGGTTACCATTGATGATGCGGCCAGAATGGCAACGCGCGCCATGATCGACTACATCGTATCCGAAACAGACCTGACCCGCACCGAGGCGTACGTGTTTGCGTCGCTTTCGGCAGATCTAAAGATCGCGGAGACGGTCGACATCCCACACATGCTGGTGACAATGCGTATACCCAAAGATCTGTTTTAGAGACTCCGCTGTCAGTGTAATCCACTGATGGGATCCACCTTGCCTGCGCAGAACCTATCATTTACTTTCAAGCAATCTGCAGCAGTCATCAGCCGTCCCACGCAACTCGCGTTCTATGCTCTTTTCAGAAACGAAAGTGGAAACGGCGTCTTACCGAATAAGCGAACCGGTTCCGATAGCTGATAAAAGATCGGCCTCGCCAGATCTAGCTGTGGACAGCATCGGGAAACCGTGGATGACCTGGGTCCAGGCAACGGACGAAGGTGAGTGGATAATCGCCAAGTGTGTCGGTGATGAGAGTGCAATCGCGCTACCGGTGAGTGAAGCAGCGGGGATCGCTCTCCAACCATGTATCATTTCCCTTGGGCATGGTTCACTGCGGGTTTTTTGGGTAAGCCATAATGGTGATTCCTGGCAGTTGCTTACTCGGATTATCAACGGGACCGAACTAAGCTCTGTCGCGACGGTCTGGGAAAATGCCGATGGTCTGTTTGCGCCGCGTGCCGAGGTTGATAGTAACGGCCACTGTTATGTGGTCTGCGAAACGGTCAATGGCAACAATACCTCGCTAGGGATCTTCCGACAATCGCTGAACACGTGGACTGCGGTCGACTTTACTCCATTTGAAGGAGACACCTATCGACCACAAATATGTCGCGGACCGGAACAACGCCTTTGGATTAGTTACGACAATTATTCCGACGGCGCTTATCGAATCGCACTGCAAGCAATTACCGGAGACGACCTCGAATCTGAGTCCCAAAAATTGATCGTCGTCGAAGACGGATATCAAAACGTGCACTCGTCGCTGACGACGGACGCCGATGGTAGTCTTTGGATCGCCTATGCCTCAAACCGAAATGCTGCACGGCGGGACCCTGCATGGCTCACAAAATGGAGTTATCTGTGCCACTACGATGGTACTAACCTGACTTTTCCGGCGGACGATAGGCCTGGGATAGATATTTACCAGGAGGACGCGTTCCAGGGATGGGAATTCCCATGCGTAGCCGTCTCTCATGGACACGCATTCCTGGTCGGGCAGTCGGCGCACTCGCTGCTGTTTCAAAGTTTATCTGGATCATCGTGGTCGCCTGTTGCGAACCTGGATAATCCGAGGTGGGGATCGTGGAAACCGCGGTGCCGTATGGCAGGAATCGATACTATTCATATCGCGTCCATGGGGCTATGCGGCGTGCAGATTCAACAATTGGAGTTCACGGACTTAGCCGATGCTCGACCTGTATTCGTAAGAGTCCAAAGATCAGCCGCTGCACCAGCTAAGGCGCAATCTGCCCACCCGAAATCTGATGCCGCCATAACAGACACTAACGGCACCTCCTACAATATCTACTTTGGCGATCTCCACGCACATTCGGCTTACAGTGATGCCGTGGGTGAGGTCGATGAGTTGTATCACCGTTATCGAGACTGGTACGGCTACGACTTTGCAGCACTCACCGATCATGACTACCTGGACGGAATCGAACTGTCGGGATCCGAGCTAAAAATGATCTGGAACCACGCTCAAAGATTCACACGAGCGGATGAGTTTCTCGCATGGTATGCCTACGAGTGGACGTCGCCCGCAATATCCGTGCATGCCGGCGAAGGTGATTCAGTTGGTGAAGGTCATCGGCACGTGTTATACCTAGATGATTCGGGCCCCCTTGTTTCCTACAGCAATGAGGACAGCAACACAGGAGCAAAATTACTTGCTAAGCTAGCGGGTCGGCGAGCGCTTGTTATTCCACATCACACCTCCTGGAGCGGAACGGATTGGGACGCCCATGATCCGGAGTTGCACCGCGTTGTCGAGATGGTCTCAACACATGGCAGATTTGAGTTCGGGGGCAACAAACCAATCGGGTATCGGAGAGATCATGTCCACGAGAACAAGTTTGTGCTGGACGCCCTCGGCCGCGGATACAAACTTGGATTTGTTGGCGGTAGTGATAGCCACGGCTTAAGGTGGCACGCGATCGAGCTAGACGGACGCGCGGATCATATCGAAGAAGGAACGAGAGTGGGCTGGAAAGAAGATGCGTACCGGACAGGCATGACTGCAATCCTGGCAGAAAGCCTGAACCGCGAACAACTGTTCGAAGCGCTGTATCACCGCAGGTGTTACGCAACCTCCGGTGTCCGCATTGTTCTGGATTTTCGGGTTGATGACCATCTTATGGGATCCGAAATATCCATTCGCTCCGCGCCAACCCTGTCCGTTCACGTCCAGGGCACTGCGGGGCTTAGGGCGATAGAAATCGTGCGCGATGGCCAGGTCTTTGGTGGAGTCAACTTCCACCATGGAGAGTCGATCGCAACTTCCTCTTTTGAGATGAGCGACTCGTTGCTAATTCCAGGCGAGTCGGTCTACTATTACTGTCGGGTTATTCAGGAAGACGGCAACATGGCGTGGAGTAGTCCCATCTGGGTTACCCATGTCGAGTAGCAATCAATTTGTCGTCCCGCCGGCAACAACCGAAAAGGTCTCATTTAGGCTGGGCTTCATTTTGTGCTGCCTGTTTCTTGGGACGGCCCTGACTGAAGCTGCCAGTGTCTACGTGCTGCCGCTCACTGTCGAAAAGTTTACTCCGAACCCGGTTTACATCGCGTTAATCCTGGCGCTTAATCCCCTGTTCGGGATTATTGCACAACCGCTGGCCGGGGTAATCAGCGACCGAATTTGGACGCCCGTGGGTCGCCGAGCATTCCTCATGATTATTAGCGCGCCCATCGTTGCCATTGCGCTGATATTGCTACCGTACGCATACACGCTATGGCATGTTGTTTTTCTTGTTATTCTGATTCAGTTTTTCCAGGACATTCTCTACGGATCTGATCAACCTCTGTTGGCAGACCTGGTCCCACCGGAGCAGCGCACGACGATGCTTGGTCTGGTAAAAGGCTTTGAGAACCTCGGCTTTGTACTTGTCCTGTATTTCGGTATGAAACTCGTCTCATCCTATCGAGAAACGAACGGCGCTGAGCAATACGGACTGCCAGTCTACTTCATCGCCGCCGTGGCGCAAATACTGCTGGTGATGATCCCCGCGTTTTTTCTGAAGGAGAAACGAATCGAGCGGGTTGACAAGGAGCGGTTGTCTATACGGAAGTACGTTAACGATTTTGTCAGACAACCAATGCTGCTCCGATTGGCAGCAGCGTACTCCATCCGCTCGTTCACCCGAACGGCCGTTGTCGGATTTGTAAGTCTGTACGCGATTAAAACGCTTGGCTTCAATGAAGATCAGATTGGTTCATCGTGGGGGATCATGCCATTCGTTGCACTACTTTTGGGTGTGCCCATCGGGCTTTACGTTGAGCGTTTTGCCAAACATCGCGTCCTTCAGGTAGGATTTCTTATCGTAATTGGGGCGTGCGCAACCGGCTTTTTCGCGACATCGACGGTGGCACTGGCACTAACCGCTCTACTATTTGGTTGCGGCGACATGGTACTTGAAGTCACGCACAAGGCTTTCATGTCGGATCGTTATCCGGCGGACAAAATCGGCCAGCTTACCGGCGCTGTGAACATTTTTTACGCGGTCGGCCGGACGGCAGCGCTTATCCTGGTCGCTGCAATTGTCAAATCGCTGAATCCCGATATTGATTTCAGTTCGCTTGAGTCTATCGCAACGGTCGACTACTCCGTGATCTGGATCGTGGCGAGCATAGCGGCTATTGCGGGGATAATACTACTTCAGTTTGTCCGCGACTATCGAGATGAGGAACGACGGCAGTTGGCAACGTAACACCTTAACTATTGTATCTGAGCAATCAGTATTTTCTGATGAGTAAATTTTCCCGTCGATCTATCCTGAAATCACTCGCCGTTGCGCCGTCAGCGGTCACTGCAATTGCAGGTATGGGTACGCCTCGGCGTCGGGCTGTTGGGACTGAGTTGAACTATGGGCTGTTCTTCGACGAGAGTGACCTCCCCGCTCTCCGGATAAAATTCCAGTCCCCCAGGTTTTCTCTGCTACGTGAGCACCTGACAGGTTTTGACTACGCCGCCGAGACGCATTTTCTCGAAAACGAGATCAGATATAACGACCAGCTCTTTACGCTGAGACGTCTTCCCAACAACATCGAAGAACAAGCTTTCCTTTACCTCATGACCGGAAGCGATGCCGCGCTGGCTATCGTCCGATCTTCGATAGAGGCTATAATGAAGTTCGATCGGTGGGATTTTTTCCTTGACGGCGACAAATCTATCGGAGTCCAGCGTGCACCTGCGGCGACAATGGCCGTTTCGCTTGCATGCGACTGGCTCGGAAGCGCTGTCTCGGAAGAAGAGCGTAGGCGGTGGATACACACGATGGGCGAGCGCGGAGTGCAGGCATGTTACAATTCCTCGTATGCCATCACGTACCCGACTACGGTATCCGAATGGCGCTTCGATCCCGAGAGCACATACTTCGAGCATCGACCAAACAATCGCACTGATCAGAACAGACGGGCAGAAATTACTCAAAACACAAACCTGCGGGCCGTCCCGGCATCAGCTCTGGCTATTGGGGCGATCGTCCATAAACTCGAGCTCGGAGTTTCAAAAAAATCAAACGAGTGGTTGGATCTGGGCCTTAAATCGGTAGAGGCCTTCCGTGATATCTTCAAGCCTGATGGCTCATACGATGAAGAAGTCCAATACTCCAACTACACAGCACTACACCTGCTACAAGCCGCCATTGTATCCGATCGGGTCGGAATTAAGAATATATACAACATCATCAATTGGGATGGATATGCAGATTTCGTTCTCAACATGAGCATGCCGATTGCAGGGGATCCTTATGATGTAGTGAATTTCGGGGATAGCGGTAACAGCTCTGCAAACAGCGCCAAGAGAACCGCGCTTCCGTATTGGATTGCCTCCCGAAATGGAAATCGGCGTGCACAATGGCTTGCCGAGAACCGCGCCGGTTATGATACCGTGTGGTCGGTGATTTGGTACAATCCCAAGATCACTCCGCTCGCTCCTGATGATGGTCCAGCATTCTCGCTTTCCGATGTTGATCGGGTCGTCGTTCGCACCGGATGGAAAGTCGACGATACAGTCATCGGTTTTCGAAGCGGACCTCCGGCCAACCACGAACACGCGGACCGAAATTCAATTCTGATCACGGCATTTGGCGAAAAACTCGTTACCGATCCGCTCCGACCGCCATACAGTTTTGCAGATCCGTCGTGGCGCATGCGACTCACGGAAGGCCACAGCGCGGTGTTAATTGATGGAGCTGGGCACGAGCATCACAACGGAATTGAAGGGACGAACGCATCAAACTCGTACGCTCGGATTAAGGAGTATCAAGAATCAGATCGTTTTTGCTGGTGGCGAAGCGTCGCCACGCAACCATATCGTTTGGTAGATACTGATGTTAAGAATGTCATCCGTTCTGTCGCAGTCCTTTTTGAAAACAACACGATCATCATCTCTGATTTTATCGACAAGTACGATCACCCCTCAACCGTCACCGCCCGGTTCTTTGGTGACAACGGTGACGGGGACTACCGATCCACTTTGCAAGACACCGGGTTCACAGTTGTGCGTCCTAATGCCTCACTGGTTGCAACCTCGTTCTGCAATGTGCCATTCTCGGTGCGCCGTGGTGATCCATTTGTATCTGATGAGGTGTCTTCCATGCATCCGTTTGTTGACCTAAACGTTGCCGAATCAATGGACACGTTGTTGGTAAGTGTCCTCACGGTCGCCGGCAATAACAGCAAGCACGTAGAGACGTCGACAAAACAAACCGAGACGGGTTTCGAAGTTAGCGTCGGGCCCCAGAAAGTGATCATCAGTCGAGAGTCAATCGCGGTAGTCGAGTAACTGCGACGTTGTCAACATACATCGAGCAATTCTCACTCCCTCTAAGTCTTATTCCAAACCGTCCGGCACCAAGCGGTGGTCCAAGTTCTGCAGAGTCGGTTGCTTGATGTGTAAGGCTATCGTTGACAAAGACACGAATCTCTCCCTGCGCCTTCTCAACCTTTACCAGATAAACAGAGTCCGCTGCCAGGACAGGATCTGGGTCCGCCCGGGCAAGCAGATGAAAACCCGGATTCCGACGCAGATTTGACCCTGGATTGTTGCGACCATCGGGCCAGTAACGATGCAAGGATAGACTGTAATTATTTAGATCTCCGCGGATGTATTCATCGTATTCTCCCACCCGACTTTGTGACGCCTGCTCGAATTGGGAACCATCTACGTTCGAGCCCGAGAAAAAGAATACTCCTATGCACGTGTTCTCGCTGAACTCGATGTCAAAAGTGGTAACCACGGAATCCGGTATATCAGCTTTGGTCCACAGTACCATACCCACCCCGCTAGAATCCTCTCGCATCCTTAGTCGCCCATTGCCTACTACCGCGGAGCCTGTTCCTTCTTTAATCCAGTTAACATCCAAACTCTGAAAGTCGAAGGTGTCGGCAAAAATGGCTGATGGC
The DNA here is from genome assembly GCA_965224105.1 of Rhodothermales bacterium. GTDB lineage: Bacteria > Bacteroidota > Rhodothermia > Rhodothermales > JABDKH01 > CBDCYH01. Next base: position 1,358,898 of record CBDCYH010000002.1, read on the forward strand.
TCGCCCGACTCGCCGGTGGTGCAGCCAAACGACACCGCACTAAGCACGCAGGCAAGGACCAGGGTGCGGCATCGCGCTATGTATAACGATGCTTCAGTCAATTGTATCGCTAGAATCAGGAATCATCAGACAAATAGAGGAACGCCTGACCAATGGCAAGTAGTACCAGGAGGAGGGTTCCATACAGCACCCAATTCTCAAACCGGTAGACGATAAGTAGTAGCGCAGGAACTCCGGCGAGGGTCGTTGTGCTCCAGCCGATAAGTCTGTTCGGGCTGTCGATTCCAGCCGCATTCCCAATTTCGTTTTTCGCATCGACCGGGGTCGCCAGTTTCTGAAAGAATGCATCCACATTCGGATTCGTTGAGGTCAGATCGCGGGTGTACAAAGGAATGAACGCTACGGTCAGAAGCACAAGGCCGCTGATGGCCGCCGCCAAAGAGGTCAGCCCGTGTCCATCGACGACCACTTGCCTGAAAACGCCGGTCTCCATCGTTGGCACACGAAGCAGGTAGAGCACCAAACCAAAGGCAGCCCATGTCGCAATGGCTGTCACGACAGCATACACTCGATTTGTTAGATAAATGTTTGCCAGTTTCCGGGATGAAAAAAGCACCAGCAAACCGGTTGCTACAACCGCGATATACTGCGGCCCGAGGGTCCAGTTGAACCCAAACCGTGTGAGGCAAGCAACAATGATCCCCGCCAGTATCGCCGGGATGGCGGACCACGTGACCGGCGTTTTCGACAACAACCCCACAAGCAACGGTATAGTAACTGGTATACCGACGAGTCCCAGAACGATATTGCTAATCGTAAATATTCCGAGGCTACTGTGCACGATCAAGAGCGCCATGCTGACTGCACTAATCGCAAGGACGGCTACGGTAATGCGGCCGACCTTGAGGAGCTCCGTCTCCGTCGCCTCCGGTCGAATGTGCCCCTTATACAAATCGATCGAGACGATCGAGGACACTGTGTTCCAGACGGAGTCAAGAGCCGACATCGATGCTGCGACCATGGCTGCGATGAACAACCCTATCATTCCCGCGGGCAGAAATTTGACAACTACGGCAATGAAAATGGATTCATCAGGTTTCGAGGTTCCCGCGAACGCTGCCAGCTGCGTTAACTCCGGCCACAGCATTTTGCCTACCAGCGGGGGGATGCCGAAAAGAATAGGAGACGTAAGGAATAGAACGAGCGCAAGCCAACCGGTTTTCATGGCAGCCTTTTCATCACGCACCATAAAGAAACGCTGCGCCTTGTCCCCAACCACGTTACCGAAAATCCCGGCAATCACAAAGCCGGAGATGTACCAGTGCGTGTACACCGTTCCTGGCCGATAGCTGTGTGTAAACTCAATCTCGGGGAGTGCAGCGATCATTTGCGACAGGCTACCTACTTCGGGAGCCGCGAAAATCGCGATAACCAAAACGATGCAAACTGACAGTAGCACAACAAACTGCAGTACATCGGTCATGCTCACTGCCCAAATACCACCTGCGATAGAATAGACCAGGACAAAGCCGCCAAAGAATAGAATCAGGCCATCCACAGCGAAAGACGACCCGGGAAATAATGCTGGTGCCGCAATCTTCGCCACCGATGCCAGGTGATGTCCCGGCCAATACATCATACTAACGACCAACACAACGCTAAGAACTATCCGCGTCACATGGTTGAAGCGGTCTTCCACATATTCCACAGGAGAGGTGACGCGTGCTCTGCGCCATTTCGATGCAGACAGAAGAAAACCAACCGTGAATCCGACGGGCTTAACTGCGAAATACAAAAACCCGAACCAGCCAGTGTTGTAGACGAAACTTGCCGCGCCGGTAAACATCCAGGCAGAAAAGGTTGTCATGTACAACGATACCCCGGCAGCCCACCAGGGGATGCGGTTGCTTCCAATAAAGAAATCGCTCCCGCTCTTTGTTGCGCGCGTAAACCAGAACCCCGCGGCAAGCACAGCCAACAGGTAGAGCACGACAACCGCGTAGTCGGCAATCGCTAGTCCTTCAGTAAGTACCTGCTGGGAGGGCACCGAATTCTCGTCGCGCTTGTGTAACTTGCTTGCTGATGTTATGGCCCCTGTCCTTCAGTTACAACCACGGTACCACACATGAACTCGAACAGCGATGGGTCATGGACATTTTGCCATGTAGCAGACATGCACGTTGGGTCCCCGAGATCATACCGGTTTCAGCCCGCGTGGAATGCTAACTGGCAGACGGCCCGGCGGCAGATCATCAACCTCAAACCTGATTTTTTACTCGTGGGCGGAGACATGACCCGGGACGGGTCGACACATCGTGAGGAGCTCGTCCAAATCCGAAACGACCTGCTGGCGCTTCCATTTCCAACGTTTGTCATTCCTGGCAATCACGAGGTTGGAAACAAATATTCGTGCGACTCCGACGTAGCGATTCAGTCGCCGTTTCTCGATTTGTACGAATCCGTCTTTGGTGCAAGCGAATGGACGTACGCTTACAACGGTGTTCGTTTTAGCGGCTTCAATTCGTTTCTACTTGGCAGCGGCCTTCGTCGCGAACCGAAGCTGCGAGCGTGGCTTGAGGAGCAGACAAGGTTACCGAAGGCGCGGCTTCATGTTTGGATCATGCATCCGGCGCCGTTCATAGATCTTCCTTCGGAAGCTGACTTTAACCGTATTACAGATCGTAACGCCTGGTACTTCGGACACGATCGCGCCGAACGAGACTATCTGCTCGACATCTTTGAGAAGACCGGAGCAACCGATGTAATCTCTGGCCACATACACTGTCGGCGGGAGATCCGTTTTCATGGAATCAATTACCACTTTGCACCGTCAACTGCCTTCCCTCAGTGGGAAGACCGGTGGGACGACGGGGATTCCTCACTGGGATTCCTAAAGTTTACTGTTGATTCTTCTGGTCTAACCAAAGAGTTTGTCTCGCTGGACACGATCTCGACGCTGACAGGGTATGGCCCGGGCGGGAATCCTTCCGCGGAGGGCCGCGATTACTCTATTGCCTGGGAACAGCCACCGCTACAGCTGAACTAGTACACATCCTTGCCTTTAACTGCCCGAAAACATGCTTGGAGCAAAACTTGATCTCGGAGAATACCTTCAACTCGCCGCAGTCGAGTTAGGGCGTATAGACAAACCCGCGACAACGCGTTGGGCTGATTTAATCTACGGCGCATGGGAAACCGGGAGCACCGTTTTCATTATCGGGAACGGAGGTTCGGCGACTACTGCAAGTCACATGGCCGAAGACCTGGGGAAGAGCACGCTTCACGAAAGCGATCTGAACGACGAATCGAAAAAACGGCTACGCGTGCTGAGCCTTACGGATAATGTTGGGTGGTTGCTTGCTATCGGAAACGACCTTGGTTTCGACCAGATCTTCGTTCAGCAACTAATGAATTACGGTAAACCCGGTGACGTCCTTATTGCCATCAGCGGATCGGGCAACAGTGCCAATATTGTGGCCGCAGTTGATTGGGCGAACCGTCACGACCTCAAAACCTTCGGCCTGACCGGTTTTGACGGCGGTCAAGTGCGGAAGAACTGTAGCGATGGTCTGTGGATAGATCTTGACGACATGGGGATGGTCGAGAGCATCCACCTCGGTGTGTTTCACTGGGTTCTGAATGATGTCTTTGCGCGCATCAACGCACAAGGTCGATACGGTCTCTAATGTTTATTCACCTACGCGCCATCTGCCTGAATCTCAGCGGCGATCTCCTGCACTTCGTCCAGCACGCGCAACAGATTTCCACTCCACAATTTTTCTATCTGATCCTCTGTGTACCCACGTCGCACCAGCTCCAAGGTTACATTGAACGTTTCTGACGCATCGCTCCAACCCTCAATTCCTCCGCCTCCATCAAAGTCAGAGCTGATGCCTACGTGTTCCAGTCCGATAAGCCCGACCATGTAATCGATGTGGTCTACAAAATCCGCAACGTCGACAGGCGGCGCAACCGCGTTCACCTCGTCCGCAATGAGTGGCTCCATCGCTTCCTCAACCGGGACCATGCTCTCACGGTATGCCTCGATGTCTTCGGCAGACATTTGTCTCAACTCGGTCCAAGGAATTAGTGTGACCCCCTGCTCCGCTGCAACCTTTTCCCGCAGTGCCGTCATCGCCTCTCTGTGCTTGGCGGCTTTCTCTGAGTCGACATACCCGGCAAACGCGACAGTCTGCACCACTCCGCCGTTCTCTTTTAATGCAAGCAGCTGCTCGTCATCGAGATTCCGCGACACATCGCTAAGAGCCCTGGCCGACGAATGCGAAGCCATTATCGGAGCCCTCGACAGTTCAAACATCTCCATGATTGCGGCTTTCGATGGATGCGATATGTCTATCATCATTCCCAACTTGTTCATTTCGGCAACCGCTTGTCTTCCGAGCTCACTCAGCCCACCGTGCAACCACTCGTCATCACGCTCCCCAGTGTTGGAATCAGACAACTGACTGTGGCCATTGTGCGAAAGCGACATATACCGTCCGCCGAGGTCGTAGAATTTTTTGATATTCCCGAGGTCCGTGCCTACCTGATACGCGTTCTCAATACCGATCATCGCGACCTTCTTCCCGGATGCGGCGATCCGGCGAACATCATCAGATGTATAAGCCAGTTCAATCCGATCCGGTGCCTTTTCCTCCGCGAGCCAATGGATCGCATTAAACTTGTCCATCGCCTGCTGCATGGCGGATGCGTAACCCTCCTCTGTTAGATCCCCTTGACCAACGTAAACAACAAACCATGCGACATCGAGACCTCCATCCTCCATCTTTGGCAGGTTAACCTGCGTCTCAAGATCCATGGTGTAATTTCGGTCCTCCGTGAAGTTGGAGGTGCGAATATCATCGTGCGTGTCGAGTGTGATTACACGTTCGTGGATGGCTCGCGCCCGTTCAACAAGGGCGTCGTCTGATTCATCATAACTCTCGGCGCCAGGCTCGGCGCACGCAGCCAGAAAGACTACCGCCAGGAGAATGGCGAAGTGGGTGCGGAGCTTTATGATGTTGTAAATCTGATACTTCATTGTCGCGGTGATTTTGAAAAGAAGAGACAATCTAACCAGCACGAAGACAAATTCCATTTCCGGCCTCAGTTCAGCTGATTAAGTTCATGCCCATTGTGGTCTTGACAACCTGTCCTTTTATGGGAAACCTTGAGCGGAGCTGGACGGAAATTTGTCGCAGACGTATTCACTCAGTAGATTGATTTCGGCATTTTGTTGTGAGAGGCAAAGGACAGTCATTCATGTTCGCTGTCCATGCGATAAAGAATCCGGAAGTTCCAAAGACTCACTTCACCCACCTCATATCCGATAGACCGGAAAATGGCTAATTCTGTACGGCGAGGAACGAAGATTCTGCTTGTCGGAGTTGTTCTGACGTTGGCCCAACTCGGGTTAACCCGGGATGCTGTTTCCCAGGAAAAGGATGTCTTCGAAATAGCAATTCTTATCGACGGGCTTGCCCCGCAGGCAGACTCACTATTAGCCCTCCTCAAAACAGAAATTGTTTCTGTTGTAGGAGAAGACGCAGATATCCGATTTCCGGATTCAAGTTTTTTTGCAAACGACTATAACAGTCGCACGGCTGCTGAGCAGTATCAGGAAGTTGTCCAAGGTACCACCAAGATAATTCTGGCATTCGGCCCGGTAATCGCGGATGTTATTACCAAGCAGACTGCATATCCCAAGCCAACCATACTTTTCGGGGCAATCAACAGCGATCTTGCCGAAGTAGACGAGAGCAGGACAGTTTCAGGTATTGACAATTTTATCTATCTGGTCACAACCCAGTCTTATAAACACGACCTAAGTACGTTTAAGTCCATTTATGACTTCCAAAACATAGGCGTTGTTATCGCAGGTACTCAGGCAGGCGTACTTGATCACGAAATAGCTCTCAATCGAATCCTCACCGAACTGAATTCAAGCTATGAGCTTATTCATGTTAGCGAGCCTTCTGATCTTGCAGATCCTCTGAGGCGAGTCGACGCCATTTATCTCGCAGAAGGGTTTGGGCTAAGCGATGAAACCATTCGCGAGATGGCGCAAATGCTTATCGATAACAGAGTCCCGTCATTTGTAGCAACGCGGAGAGAGGACGTCGAACAAGGTTGGATGGCAACAAATCAAGCCGCTGAAAACCTGCAGCTGTTGTTTCGTCGAATAGCGTTGAACGTTGATGCGGTAATTCGGGGAGAGAACCTGGCAGACCGGCCGCTACTTATAGAACAAGGAGAAACGTTAACCATTAACTACAATACTGCCGAAGCGGTTGGCGTTCCCATTAAGTACAGCTCCATTACGACGACTGATTTTGTTGGTGAGTTCAAAAATGTAGTATCAGAAAAGACATACTCGCTCATCGATTTCATTGAGGAGGTTCGGAGTACAAACCTGGACCTGGAGACCAGCAGAACAGAGTTGGCCTTGTCCAAACAAGAACTCCGGGCTGCAAAGAGCAGTTATCTGCCAAGTATTTTTGGCTCAGCAACTGGATCTTATTTGGATCCAGCCGTAGCTGAGATATCAGGTGGCCAAAACCCGGAGTATTCCACAGCCGGAAACCTCTCTGTAAGTCAGGTCCTGTTTTCTTCAGGACTGAACACTAACATCGGGATCCAGAAGGATCTCGTAGATGCGCAGCAGGAGAACCACCGCAGGAATGAGCTGGATGTTATTCTCACCGCGGCCAGGACATACCTCACTGCCCTGTCGCTAAAGACGAACGCGGCTATCCGCAAACAGAATCTGGATGTTACCAGGCAGAACCTGAAAATCGCAGAACAGAACCTTGATGCGGGTCAACAAGGGAAGGCAGATGTGCTTAGACTTCGATCAGAAGTGGCGCAAAATACGCAGAGTCTGGTCGAAGCTATCAGTCAGCTCGAACAAGGTTTCTACTCAATCAACCAACTAGTGAACAAGGCGATCGATAGGGAAATCGACGTCGAGGAGGTCTCGATTGGGCAGGGGATTTTTGCAGGGTACAACTACGAAAGGGTCCTAGCCTTCATAGACAACCCGCAGACCAGAAAGGTATTCGTCGACTTTCTTGTCGCGGAGGCAAGGGCAAACGCGCCTGAACTCCATAGTCTGAATTACAACATATCGGCTATCGACCGGAGTATTCGTCAAAATGAATCCCGGTTTTACTTACCAACGGTAGCCTTCCAGGCGCAATACAATAGAACATTTGAGCAGTGGGGCGTAGGGGCACCCCCGCCAGAAGCAATGGTTCTCAACGACAACTATAGTGCTGGACTCAATCTCTCCATTCCGATATTTGATCAGAACAGGCGTCAGCTTAGCAAACAAAAGAGTCAGATCCAGCTAAAGCAATTGCACCTTGCACGGGATGCAACTGAGCTGGCACTGGAGCGGGCAGTGCAAGACGCAATCCTGGAACTCATCAATCAAATTTCGAACATCGAGCTGTCCGAAGTCTCGGAGGAAACAGCAGAGGAAAGTCTGGATCTCACGCAAGCGGCGTATTCGGCTGGCGCCGTCAACATCAGTGAGCTACTTGATGCGCAAAGAAATTATTTTAGTGCTCAACTCGCACGGGCAAATGCCAGCTACGATTTCCTGCTGAGCAGTCTCATGTTGGAAAGAACAATAGGACACTTCTTCCTTCTGCACAGTCAGGATGAGAATGATGAGTTCCTAAATCGTTATCTCGAGTACGCGAATGAATCACAACAATAACACCCATTCGATATGAAGAAAACTTTATTCGTGACGCTCGGGATAATGTTGTTCTTAACGGCTTGCCAAGACTCAGTTCAGGAAGCGGAACCTGTCGTACGACCAGTACGAATTGATGAAGTAGGGTTCAAAGACGGCGCGGCTGTTCGCACGTTCAGCGGAACGGCTGTGACCGACAAGATCATCAACCTTAGTTTCAGAAGTGGAGGCATTGTTAAAAGATTCGACGCAAGGATTGGGCAAAGGGTAAGAAGGGGGCAACTGGTTGGAGAATTGGACAACGTCTCTGCACGTTTAGCCTACGAACAATCCGTTTCAACCTTGAATAGTGCAACATCCCAACTAAACACCGCCAAGCTGACTTTTAATCGTACGAGCTCCCTGTACGAGAACGGAAGCGCATCTCTGAGCGAGTTTGAAGCCGCAAAGAATGGGCTTAATACTGCTCAGGCCAATGTAGAATCGGCACAACGTAGTGTCGAAATACAGAGGGAGCAAATTAGGTACGGCTATATATATGCTCCTTCTTCCGGGATCATCGCATCAGTAAACACCGAGGTCAACGAGAATGTCTCGGCAGGACAAGTTGTGGCTATCCTGAACGCCGGAAGCGAAATGGAAATATCGCTCGGTATTCCGGAATCTGTGATAAACGGCATCTCCAACGGAATGGAAGTAGATATCAGTTTTGCATCGTTGGATGTTCAGGTCCATCGGGGAGTAGTGAGTGAAGTGAGTCCTTCTGTAGATGTCAATACTTCGACATATCCAGTTCGCATAGCGATTCAAGACCCCTCCTCTGATATTCGCTCCGGGATGGCTGCCAATGTAAGTTTTAGTTTCGATGACTCGGACTCGATTCAGGGACTGGTTGTGCCCGCAAATGCCGTTGGAGAGGATGGTGCTGGCAGGTTTGTGTTCGTGATTGTCGAAGATGCAAACTCCGGCGCAGTCGTCAGGAAACAGCATGTCAAATTGGGTGCGCTAAGCTCTGAAGGATTTGAGGTCCTTGATGGACTGCAGCACGGTGAGAAGATTGTGACCGCGGGACTGCAAACTCTTCTTGACGGTCAAGCAGTACGAATTCAATGAACCGCCTGCGATACGATCAACCCAAACACCCAACGGCCGCCACATCCGAATGAATATCGCTCAGTTTTCGATTGAGAATAACCGGATCACCCTTGTAGTTCTTGCTGCGATTGTGTTGATGGGATTCGCTCTCTATCAGTCTTTGGCTCGAGACAGCATGCCGCCCTACACAATTAGGGTGGCAACTGTAGTGTCCAATTTTCCCGGTGCAAGCCCTGAGCGAGTTGAGGAGCTGGTAAGCGACAAAATCGAAAAAATAGCGCAGGAGCTGCCGGAAATGAAAGACGTTGCTTCGACGTCGCGCACAGGACTCTCGGTTGTTTCTGTGACCCTGAAAGACCAGGTGCCACCTGACCAGCTGCAAAGTGTTTGGGATCGGTTGAGGCGCAAACTGAACACGCTGAACAGTTTGCCTCAGGGCGTCAGTCCGAAACTAAATGACGATGGCATTGGGGACGTCTACGGTATTGTGGTCGGAATGTCGAGTGATGGATTCTCTTACTCGGAGATGAAGGAGTTTGCCGATGACATTAAGGATGACTTCATCAAGCTGGAAAACGCGGCAAAGGTGGAGCTAGGTGGCGTGCAGGAGGAACGCGTTTTCATTGAGTTCGACAACGCCACGCTCAACGAATTTGGCTTAACGGCAAGTCAGCTGCAAGGCATCATTGGCTCGACGAATATCGTCAGCTCGGGCGGCAAAGTGAATCTTGAAGATGAACAGATCATTCTTGAGCCTACAGGCAACTACGATGATGTTGAGGACATTAAGAAGACGTTGATTCCCGTCGGCCTGGGCAATCAGCTTGTTTACCTGGAGGACATCACGAACGTGAGGAAGGCCTATGTTGAGCCGCCAACCCAGTTGGTGAGAGTCAACGGAAGAGAGGCGATAACGCTGCACGTAAACCTCAAAGCCGGAGCTAATATAGTCGCACTCGGGCAGGAAGTGGACGAGGCAGTCGAACGGTGGAAAAGGAAATTACCCATTGGGCTCGAGCTCGATCGTGTATCGAGTATGGATAGCTACATCGAAAAGAAGATCGGAGATTTCATAGGAAACCTGGTCCAGGCTATCATTATCGTCTTGGCAGTAATGCTCCTCTTTTTGGGAATCCGAACAGGCCTCGTGATTGCCAGCCTTATACCCATCGTCACGCTAATGACACTGATGCTGATGGGCGTGATGAACATTGGGCTCAACCAGGTTACCTTGGCGGCCCTGATCATGGCCCTCGGGATGATGGTGGACAATGCCATCGTTGTTGCCGAATCTGTTATGGTTAAGATGGAGAGTGGAGCGTCGGCAAAGCAAGCAGCAATCGATTCCTGCTCAGAGCTCTTTACTCCGTTGCTTATTTCCACGCTCACAACATCAGCTGCATTCCTGGCATTTTACCTTGCCGAGTCGACAATGGGTGATATAGTGGGGCCAATTTTTGTCGTTATCTCGCTGGCCCTCCTGTCTTCCTGGTTAATCGCATTGTCTGTGATCACCATGTTCTGCGTTTTCTTTTTGAAGTCCGGACAGAAACCCGGTGGCAAGGAAAGTCTGATTGATCGAATTATTGAGCGTCTCAAACTTTATTACAAAGATTTGATTCTGATTGCGCTCGGAAGAAAGGCAGTCGTCGTCGCTGGTATCGTCGTTCTCTTCCTGTTGTCGTTATTCTGTTTTCGATGGATTCCATTCGTGTTCTTCCCGGATAGCGATCGGAATATGATCACGATCGATGTCAATCTTCCACTCGGAACGAGAGTTGAACGTACCATGGACATTGTGGTCGACATTGAAAAGTATATGGCGGACTCCTTAATGGTAGGCGAGACTCGCAACGCGGGAATCGTCGACTGGTCATCCTATGTCGGCGAAGGCCCGGATGCCTATGACATGGGATATTCAGCCGACGAGGCATCGTCGAGTTATGCCCACGTTGTTGTGAATACCTCGACGTTTGAAATCAACAACGAGATGATCGAGAAGCTGGATCGCTACTGCTTCAGCCGATTTCCAAATGCCGACATAAAGGTCGGGCCACTCGGAGCAGGTGGCGGAGGAGTACCCATCGAAGTCAAGGTATCGGGTGATGATCCGGATGTTCTTGCGGAAATTGGGACTTCCATTAAGCAACGACTATCGGCGATACCAGGCACTAAAAATGTAAAGGACGATTGGGGACCAAAGAGTAAAAAACTGGTCATCGATATCGATCAATCCAGGGCACAAAACGCTGGAATCACAAGCCAGGATATTGCAACGTCACTGCAGACAGTATTGGATGGTTTTCAGACTGGCGAGTATCGCGAAGGTGATAAATCAATCCCGATTGTAATGCGAAGCGACGCAAACCAGCAGCAAAGTTTGGAAAGCCTCGAAACACTGAACATTTATGCCCAGAATTCCGGCAAGAGCGTGCCTCTTTTGCAAGTAGCAACGATTGTTCCAGCGTGGCAGTACTCGAAAATTAGACGGCTCAACCTCAAGAGGACAGTTAATGTGACGAGCGAGCTAACCGCCGATGGAAATGCGTCGGACGTAACAGCTGAGCTTTCTGGATGGCTTGAGGAGAGTCGCGCGAATTGGCCAGTCGGTTACCAATACGAATTTGGAGGTGATGCCCAAAATACGGCAGACAACATGGGCGCAGTTATCAACTACCTGCCGCTGTCAGGTTTCATAATCCTGATCCTGTTGATAATCCAATTTAACTCAATCAGAAAAACGCTCATGGTGATCCTGACGATTCCTCTGGGACTTATCGGTGTAGTCATTGGTCTCCTTACGTTCCGCGAAGCATTCGGATTTATGCCGTTCCTTGGTGTAATCTCGTTGGCCGGGATTGTTATCAATAACGCAATCGTTTTAATCGACAGGATCGAAATCGAAGAGAGAAATCCAGTACGCTCCAGACAAGATGCAATAATCGCGGCATGCCTCCAGAGATTCCGTCCCATAATTCTGGCAACGTTTACAACCGTTCTGGGGCTGGTTCCACTTTACCTGGGCGGTGGCGAGATGTGGGAAGGCATGGCTGTAAGCATTATGGTAGGTCTGCTCTTCGGCACGGTAATTACACTTTTGTTTATTCCGTCCCTGTATAGCATTCTGTTCCGCGTTGATTACCACAACTATGAAGTTGATGAAAGCATTGTGAGTGGGTAGTTCCCCTGGTTTGTGACGTCAACAATATGGATTCGAAATCTCCAAGGGAAGTAATCAGATCGTGGATTGAGCGATTCAATGCAGCGGACATTGACGGCCTTGCTACTCTCTATGCAGAAGATGCGATCAACGACCAAGTCGTGTTTTCGAAACCGTTGCACGGGCGCGACGAGGTGAGCAAAAAGGTTGAGGTCGAATTCTCGCGCGCAAAAATGAAGTGTATAGAGGAGTGAATCTACGAGCGCGACGACACTGCTATCCTGCAGTGGCAAGACCCAAACGGTTTGCGCGGTTGCGGGTTTTTCCAAAACAAAGACGGACAGATCATCCACCAATAAGATACTTTGACCAGCTAACTTTTTTTCGAGCGCAAGGCTTGCCAGTGACAGATGATTACATTTGGTAAGCCAACACAGTAAAACGACCTATTCAACATGAAACATTTTGTCTCCGCCCTGGCTTGCGTCCTGTTTATTAATCCATGTGCCACAGCGCAGACGGATGCCGACCTCGTCGAATCCGACGACACACGCTACTATGATTTTTGGCCGGGAACGTGGATAGAAATTGTCGATGGGAAGGTCGACAGCTCTGCCACCCGATTCGTCGTCAAAAGAAGTGTCAGCCCAGCCTCGTTCGAAGAAGAGTGGACGCAGGTGTATGACGGCGTGGCACACAAATCAGTAGCCCTTCGATCCTGGGATCAGGTGAACAATCGTTGGGCATTCGTCTGGGTAAGTGACAACGCATTATTTCAAGTTTGGGACGGTGTTAAAGTTGGCCACGATTGGTACATCATAAAAGAGTTTGATATCGATGGAAATAAGATCTTGTCACGACAGGCTTGGATCCCCCAAGATGATGGCCATTTGCGTCGACTTCTGCAACGTTCTGAAGATGGTGGTCATACCTGGTTTACGCGGTATGATGCTATGTTTAAAAAGATGCGGTAGCGTGAATTGTCGCAGGGCTCAACGCGTATCTTTTGCTGACAACTATCCATTTGCCCACCATGAAACGCACTACTTTCCTAACCGCACTTATCCTCGTCTCGGTCCTCCCAACCACCGACCTCGCCGCCCAGACCCTCACCTCACGCGGACCAGTCGCGACGTATTCCATCGTTGCGCGCGACTCCACCACCGGCCAGCTGGGCGTTGCAGTCCAGTCACACTGGTTCTCCGTCGGATCCATTGTAACCTGGGCCGAGGCAGGCGTGGGTGCCGTCGCCACACAGTCCTTCATTGATCCCGCTTACGGCCAACTTGGCTTGCAGATGATGTCCACTGGAAAATCTGCACCAGCGACCCTCGCTGGACTACTGGCATCAGATGAGGGCGAGGCGGTTAGACAGGTGGCCATGATCGACGCAAAGGGTAAGGTTGCCGCTCACACAGGCGCACGTGCCATTGAGGCAGCGGGCCAACCACGTTGGCAACCAGTACTCCGTCCAGGCAAACCTCATGGAGAAAGCAACCGTCTGGGCTGCTATGGCGGAGGCGTACGAATCGTCCGACGGTGATCTCGCTGAGCGATTGCTCAAAGCACTCGAAGCAGCGCAGGCAGAAGGAGGAGACATCCGCGGAAAGCAGTCCGCCGCCATCCTCATTGTGTCCGGAAAATCAACCGGTAAGAGCTGGGCCGACCGACTGTTCGATCTGCGTGTCGAAGATCATCCGGAACCGGTAAAGGAACTACGTCGGTTGGTTAAAATGCAGCGGGCATATCAGAAGCTGAACGAGGGTGACGGATGGATGACAGAAAATAACTTCGAGAAGGCCGTCGAGGCATATCAGACCGCCCTCACCATCCTGCCCGATGAAGCGACAAATGGAGAAGCAGCCTTCTGGGTGGGTATCACCTTGCTCGATGCCGGCGACGTCGAAAGCGCACTACCTTACCTGAAGCGAGCGTATGCTCAAGATGAACGATGGGCTGTCCTAGTGCCGCGTCTCCCAGCCGCTGGATTACTCCGCACCGACCCCGCGACAGTCAAGCAAATCATTGAACAGATGCGCACTAAGTGATAACAATGCGCATCAGAAAAATATATTCGTCGACGGTGTCGTGGTCGCGAGGCAAATTGCGTATCCTCAGTTACATAGCGTAGTCACTGTGCCGACTGATTTCCCTGGTGCGCTTGCGGAAATCTCACCCATTTCGACGACAGATGAAGATCACCCACCGCGGCCTCCCAGCCGTCGTTGCCCTGTTGTGGGTAATGACGAGTACGCATCGAGCCGCTTATTGCCAACCAGCGATAACCTCCAGCGTAATTGGGGGCGGTGCGACAACAGCGCAGAGCACCAACTTCTCCCTGCAGGGCACCGTCGGACAACCCGTCGCAGGGTCCTCGTCGCAGAATAACACAACGGTCCTCTCCGGTTTCTGGCACACTACCGGAAGTGTGTCCTTCCCCTTGTTCGCCGACGTCCGCGCATTTCTGCAAGGGGCCTATAACGGAGCGGGGGCTATGTCAACTCTGCTGAATAGCGATTACCTCCCGCTGTCGAATCCGTACAGCGCACCTGAACTTTCAGGCCTGCCTCTTTTCTATCCAGGAACGGAAAGCCTGGACTCACTGAACGAGGACGTCGCTGACTGGGTGGTACTGGAATTGAGATCAGACACTCTCAGCTCATCGGCGGTTGCGTCGCGTGCCGCGCTCATTCTGGACGATGGTTCGATTGTCGATCTCGACGGCCAAAGTCCTGTCCGGTTTGATGGTATCGACCCGGACGATTACTACATCGTCGTGAGGCATCTAAACCATCTTGCGATCATGTCTTCAACAGCGGTTGCGCGCTCCGGCAATAGCCTTACGCACGACTTCACCGGCAGCCAGTCGTCGGCATTTGGCAACAATCCGCTGCGCCAACTATCGGCAGGGGTGTTCGGGATGGCGGGGGCAGACTACAATGCAGACGGCCAGGTCACTGCACCCGACTTCAATGCTTACCTCGGAGCCACCCAGACAGGTGCAACCGGCTATCTCCGCGCCGACTTTAACCGCGACGGCCAGGTTACCGCGCCCGATTTCAATCTATTCCTTGCAAATACCATCGCCGGAGCAATTGGCCGGGTGCCCGAAAGCACATCCGTCGAGTCCACCCCCACGGAAATCATACCCGAATTCAAGAAATGGGAAAAACGATCACGCTAATCTCGCTGCTGTGCCTGATCTGGGTGCCGACAACCCTCGGGCAATCCGTCCAGCTCCGGTTGGCGGTCATCGACAGCGACACGACATCCAACGGATCCGTCCTGGTTAACGTCCAGGCCAAGGTCACCGACCTGTCGCCCAGCACGCTCGGGTCTATTACCCTGGACGTTGATTACGATTCAGAGCTGTTGCAGTACGACGGTGTTATTGACAGCGACATCAACCCGGGCAGCCAGGGATATTCCTACTCGGCCGACAGCCTTTTTGGGATGCCGGTGTCGGGCAATGGAAGCGGGTCGTACGTTCGGCTAACCATCGCCGGCGCAAATGTCGGTTCGGGCTTTGGTAAACAAGGCGGATTCGATTTATCAACCGGCTTCGCCAATCTGGGCACGCTGGAATTCAAAATTACTGATGCCGGGGTGGCTGCTAGCGCCCTGAGTATGTTCGTTCGTCTCGGATCCCTTTCGGTTGGGTTCTTCGAGAATCAGAGTAACGATCCGGAAACGGGCAACATCATCGAAGCCGCGGTAAGCGACATCGAAGACGCAAACAACTTTGCGCTACCGGTTGAAGGTTACGCCTTCGAGATGGACGAAGAGTATCACCTTGGGAATCCGTTTCCGAATCCTTCGTCAAGTGCATTCCGGTTCACGCTAGCAATAAGAGAAACGCAAGACGTACGCGTGGATCTGTACAACATGGTGGGTCAACGCGTCGCAGTCGTTTACAATGATCTGCTAACCAGCGGGGAACTGCACAGACTTTCTGTTGATGGCGCACACCTGGCCAACGGCGTGTACCATTTGCGGGTAGCAGGTAAAGCCTTCACCGATACGCGGTCCATCGTGCTCGTCAAGTGATGGCCGCGCAAATAATTAACTGTGACATGAGAGAGAATCAGATGAAAAACAAACGTATTGCCGCTGCCATAGCTATCGTAGCAATCTTTGCGGCGCATTCAGATGTTGTAGCACAGGACGTCCAGCCAACCCCGGTCGGTGATCTCGTGACCCTGGAAACTGCCGCGACGACAAACGCCGCTGGATCAAACCAGATAAGTTATCAGGGCTTGCTCCAGACAGCCTCGGGTCCGGCAGATGGTTCGTTCTCGATTCAGTTTGCCATCTACGACGTGGCCAGCGGAGGCTCGGCGCTCTGGTCGGAAACGAAAACCGTGCAGGTGGCGGATGGCCTGATGTCCACCAATCTCGGCACAGGTACACCTATCAACCTTACGTTTGGCGAGCAGTATTGGCTGGGGATAAAGGTTGGCTCGGATCCGGAATCAACTCCACGAACCGCACTTACCGCAGTCCCGTACAGTTTTTCGACGATGGCGCTACAGGGAAACCCCGTTTCCGAAACCGGGCCTGCGAGCGGTCAGGTGCTGAAATGGAATGGCAGCGAATGGGCACCTGCAAATGACAACGCCGGCGGTGGATCGATCTGGCAAACCTCCGGCTCTAACGCATACTTCAATACCGGTGACGTTGGTGTGGGTACATCCTCCCCATCCGGTTCGGTCGAGATAAATGCAAACAGCTCCCTTACGGATCCACACCTCATGTTGCATGAGAACGGGAATGACTACGCCCGCATCAACTTCGATAACAACAACGGATCTAATTACTGGACAATAGCTGCGTACAATGCCAGCAACGTTCAGAACGACCGACTGAACTTCTGGAACGGGGCGACGGGGGACATCTTGTCCCTTACCGGTGATGGACAGATGGGCCTGGGGGTGGGAATCTCTCCAAAGACAGAATTGCACGTTGGTAACAACCGTCGGGTCTTATTCGGAACAGACACGCTCGGTAATGGCACAAAGCTTATGTTCTTGCCGGACCTCCACGCGTTTAGGGTTGGGACGGTTGCGACGGGGGCCGCATCAACATACTGGAATCGAGACAGCGTCGGGCTTTACTCTTTTGCATCCGGCCTCAATACACGCGCGCAGGGCTTCGGGGCTACTGCGATGGGCAGAGACACGGAAGCGACAAACTCATACGCATTCGCCTCGGGGTTCTTCACTAACGCCGACGGTCAGTACTCTACAGCGATGGGATTTAACACAGACGCGTTCGCGCTCGGCTCAACAGCCTTGGGTTACAGCACCGACGCGGAGGAGAACTACAGCTTTGCCGCTGGCTATTTTGCGGAAGCACAGGCGATCTACTCAGTTGCGATAGGCAATGCGGTGAGGGCGCAGTCGTTTGCGTCCGCCGCCTTCGGGAGATACAACGTAGGTGGTGGGAGTGCCACATCGTGGCTGAGCGGCGACCCCATTTTCGAGATTGGGATTGGCACTGGTCCAAGCTCCCGTGCCAACGCAGTGACGGTGAGAAAAAATGGCAATGTCGGAATTGGGACAACTGTTCCATTGGACAGACTTCACGTAAACGGGAGGGTTCGATTACAAACGGTTGAGTATATAGAGGACGGCGGGACGAGCGAGATCGCTGTAAGGGGAGATGTGCGCCCTTCGGCTGACAATACCTATGACATTGGCACCTCAGCATTCCGATACGATGACATCTACGCTACTAACGGCACGATCGTCACATCGGATGCGCGTTTGAAAACCGCTGTGCTCCCGGTGGCCGCGGATCTAAGCCTTTCTCGCTTGATGGACCTGCGGCCGGTGTCGTTCAGGTGGAAAGCGGAGATCGACGGGTCAAACAGGTTGGGACTGATTGCACAAGACGTGCAGCAAGTTTTTCCTGAGGTGGTGAAGACCCACGACTTCAAGATTGATGAAGAGACGGGCGAGAAGATCGTGACCGAAAACGAATGGCTCGGCATCAACTACAGTCAGCTCATCCCTGCTTTGATATCAGCGATGCAGCAGCAGCAGCGGCTGATAGAGAATCTGCAGAGCAGGATTGACACGCTCGAGCGGGAGCGGTAAGAATCCGTCAATATGACGGACAACCTTACATGTGCTGGTAGTCACCGTTGCACGGATTCCAGCTCGGGGGCTGAAATGACAGCGGAGGTGACATTCCGGACCTGATCCGGGATCTATACAGGTTGTCGTGTCCACCCGGGTGTTGGAATGAACCCGCGAGTGTATTTTTTACCCCCCGACCAGATATTCCCTAATGTAAAAAAGCATTATGAACAACACATTGAAGTTAGGAACCATTGTCGTCATGCTAATGACGATTGGTGGCAGTCTTTTTAACACGCAAGAAAGTTCAGTAGATTTTGGTCTCGTTGAGTTGGGTAACGAGGCTTACAGAGACTCGCTTTTTTGGGTGATTGGACCAAGCGAAGGTCTTGTTCGGAAGGGGATGGGAGTGGATGTGGACTCGCGGCGCAGTCTGTATCAAAGAGTTGCTCCGGAGTTGAATCGTGCCACGCCGAAAAACATCGATCGGTTGTTTGCAGGTGCGTTGACGGAGGCGAAAACACGTTCAGTTTTTAATGACACGCTGTTATACGTTTTTATCGACAGGATCGCTTCTTCCAGCAACAAACGGCAGGCCCGGAACAGAGCCACGGCCGCAATCAAATCGTCAGAAAAAGGCTCGCCGGCTGCAATCGCCGGACAGCTGACGCTTGACCTTATCGCTTACTCGGAAGCGGGCGACCATCCGATTACGCCCGAAGCCTTGAAGAGGACGATGATGGGAGTAGCAATCGGTGCGACCTTTGGTGGGGAGTCGAAAAAAGTTGATGCCTCAGCAGGTAGCGTGCTCGGCGGGCTACTGGGTGCCACCAGTTCATTTCGAGATCTGTCCATGGACTGACGGTCTGTCAATCACCACCAGATAACTTTGATTCCATTGTCTTCTGAAACACGGTTGTGATACTCTGATAAGCCGTGTTTCGAAAGAAGAGGTTGACGTACTCGATATTGTCTTCCAGGTAAAGCATTTCTGCTTCCGTCATGTATCGACTTTTCATCTCAACATTGCCGACGTAGTTGAAGATCATCGTGTACGTTGAGTTGGCTCCGTTGTCCTCAACTCCAAAATCTGTGTAGAAGGACGTATGAACATCTTCCAGGATGTAAAAGCCGCCGGGCTTAAGATACTGGAACAGAAATCCGAGGCTTATTTGTTGTTGGTGCATCGCGTGTCCGCCGTCGTCGATGATCAGGTCGAATTCGCCGCCATGCTGAGAGATAAATCGCCCTAGCTGCACCCTGTCAGCCTGATCCGCTACGAATGTCGTTACTCGATCACGCTCCATTGCGGATTTGTCGACGATGTCAATTCCAAAGATTTCGGCTCTCGGGAAGTAGTCTTCCCACAGTTCGATGGATCCGCCTTCCGCAATTCCGATTTCGAGTATCCGGAGCGGTTCGGCTCTTAGAGGCGACAGTATCCGATCGTATATTTCGGTGAAGCCGTGATAATGTTGCCCCTTGTCTGTTTTGTAGCCAGCCAATGTTGTCATGTCGTCGGTAGCGTTCCGCGCGTTTGTGCATGAGGAGCAGATTATCAAGATCAGGACGATCAAAATGTTGCTTTGAAATAGCCGGTCCATGGCGCTTCTCCAGGCTTTGGGTGATGGAACTCAAGTTACACTTCTTTCGCGAACTGCGACGTGGCGATCTTCATCTATGGGCACCGCGGATTCCAGCTCTGGGTCCAATAAACCTCGTCATCCTGAGGAGTCCCGAAGGGCGACGTGAGGATCTCCATCTAGGGGCACGGCCCAAGTCACCGCCGCGCTATTCGTTTGCCTCGAATTGTGATCCCACCACCGTGTCACCCTGGACTTGATCCAGGATCCATACCCACCTCGTCATCGCGAGGAGTCCCATAGGGCGACGCGGCGATCTCCATCTACGGGCACTGGGTTCCTACAGTTTGTGCTGGTCGTCACCGTTCTATGGATTCCAGCTCGGGGGCTGGAATGACACGTGGGAGGCGGCAGTCACCGCCGAGGCATTCGTTTTACTCTGTGTGTCATCCCACCACCCAACCGGGTCATCCCGGACGTGATCCGGGATCCATACAGTTTGTGGTGGCGGGTACAGCACTCGGCTTTCGGAGATTGCCGCGCGACAGTAGCCGCCCGCAATGACAGATGCGGACTCAACCCACCTCTAACTCGTACCGCTGCCAACTTAACACCTCTTCCTCCTCCGTAAAAGGCAGCGGAGAAAACATACCATGATGAGGGTTTATTGATCCAGGAGGGCGATGCGGCGATCTCCATCATCGCGTACACGCGCTTTCCTGATCAGACTCGAACAAGAGTCAGCCTTACATTCATTTGGGAGGAGATTCACGGTGCTGGTCGTGGCGACCATTACCATGTCTACTATTATTAGAAAACAATTACAGGATGGTGGATAATGTCAGCAAGGCTTAGGGTTTCAGTTTTATTAATCATACTTACCACGTTTGCTGTCACTGCAGCTGACCTTATCGCACAGAATGGTGAGTTAATCTACAGTGATGGTATCTCTTCAATCGAATTCTACTCAGAGCAACGGGTGTTACGAGTGAGCTATCCGTCAGAAGAAAATGGTGAAGTCTTGCTTGCCGACCTGTACTTGAGGGCACCATTGAACGTAAAGGTGACATCGGGTGTGGAAGTTCGTGAAGATAATTTCGGTTATGATTACTCTGTGGAAATGGTCTCGACACAGAGATATACGTTAACTCGATTTGTCGTTATTTCGAATTTCCCGGTGGACTCAACCCGCAGTCCAGTGGATTGGAATCAACCAAGTATTTCATGTCCTCTTGGTCCTCCATGCTCAGTTGGCTGGACGAATAAGGAAACCCCTCCTGGACTCCAAATTGGAGAGAAAGTAAACTTTCGGGTTTTCAGCGATGCCATACCCGGCCTGGCAATCGTTCATGTTGATGATATCGTGGGAAGCAGAGTCCATTTTCCGGATCATGGCCCTGATGGTTTTTTACGGAATCGACTTCGCATCATCGCGGATTCGCTCAGCCAACAGGAATCGTTGCGATACGTGATTGGGCCAACAGGTCTTCCAGATCCCTTTGTTGCTTCTGCTTTCGCCGACACCATCGCTTCTTACAACGTGCAGGCCTATTCGCTGGGTTGGACTTCTGACGAAAACGTCTACGCGGAGATCGAAAACTATCTGCACGAAGGTCGGGATTTTCTTATCGCAGGTGATTCTCTTGGCGCAGCGCGCGTTCTTTCTCTGGCGCTCATGAAAACGGAGGCGGAGAACGAAATATCACTCTCGAGCGAATCGTACGCTCTCCTAAATACAACCTCGAGTATCTGCTTGGCTTGCTTCCAGATCCTGGAATCAATCCTCCGGCGCTTCCCGCCGCCATAACCGTCCGCGCCAACGTGCTGGAAGAGCGCGTCGAGCCGCGCTTTGATGGCAACTCGTTCCTGGTGGACGGCAACAACTATCTGCTGGATGGCTCCGAGACGGGCGGCGATGTCCTTGGCATTGTTACGGACAGAGTCGATTCCTATGATGCCATCGTCGTGGCCGTCGGCGGCAACCAGAGCGATAACATCATCGGTTCATCTGGATTCACATCGGTGGAGCAGCAGGTGCTGGACGTGGATGTTAGTTCTCTGGTGGACTTTGCGTTGACGCAGACGGTGGTTGAGGTTTCCGGCGCGGTTGTGGGCGAGAGCTACGGTTCGGTGGATAATCCGGTGACCGTACACGCGGCATCCGATTTAACCCTGGACGATGTTTCTGGATACGGACTGCTCATCGTTGACGGAGAGCTCACTCTCACGGGTGCTTCCAGCTGGACGGGTCTTGTCATCTCTACCGGGGATGAAATGTCAACCGCAGGTCTCATCATGCAGGGCGAGTCACGTGTACTCGGAGCGGTGTATATGGAGCAAACAGGTAGTGCTGCTGCTACGCTATTCGTCCGCGGGAACGCGGTTGTGCGCTACTCATCAGAAGCAGTGGAAGAAATGGTTAGAGGAGCACTTTCAAACTAATGGGGACTATGAAAACACTTTTGTTCTGCCTCCTGGGATTCCTTGCCATCACATCCGCATCTGCCCAGACGCACACCATTCCGTTTGCCTCAACGGGCAATGTGATTGAACTGGAGGTTGCGAATACGTCGGATGCAACGATAGCTGCCAGCGATGTAACCGTGGAGGCACCCACCGTGGGTCGACTTTAGCGTTGTGCAGGCAGTAGCCGCTCGCCATGACGAGGTTTCTTTGATCCAGGATCCATCCCCACCTCGTCATTCTGAGGAGTCCCGCAGGGCGACGTGAGGATCTCCATCTACGGGTCCATGTAGTTTGCGATGGTCGTCACCGCTGTATGGATTCCAGCTCGTGGGCTGGAATGACACGTGGGGAGTGTCGTTCACCGCCGAGGCATTCGTTAATTACAGAGAACGATCCCTCGACCCTAACCTCCCTCGATTACGCGCAGAGCAAAATCTACCCACATGTATTTAGCGACCGTCTTGTCAATGAAGTAGTCTGGCTGAATACCCTTGTCGTCAATTGCGAAATCCGGTATGCGGTGACTCCGGGTTAGGCTGTACACCAGATTGAACTCGCCGCATGGTGAAGGCACAACATGCTGGTTGGAGACATCCAGCACACCTGCTGTCGTCGTACCAAACAGTTTTACTTTTTGGCTCTGCTTCGCCGCCAGCAAGAATTGCTCAGTTGTGCTTCCACAGTTCTTATTTATCAGAATACCCACGTTCCTGGGGTAGGTGTACACGCTTTCCCGAAGTGTCAACTTTGTGATCGTGCTGTCGATATCAACGAAGTCGCCGAGGTTTGCCTCCAGCTTGGTAAGAGCCTGGCGAGCCCACTCCCGATTTTCCTCGTTCCAGTCAGGCGACTCGCTCAAAGGGGCATCGGTAATGCGTTCTGGGTTTGGACCGGCAAGTACCAATTCGTTCTCGGCGGATGATATACTTCAGATGAGGTTGAAATGATTTTAGCAAGACAATTGATCGTCACGGTCCTATTCGCTCTACTACTCAGTCGCGAGGTCTCGGCACAATTATATACAGAGCCTCCGCTTGTAACAATATCGACTGAAGAAACTGCCTACGAGCAATTTGAACCGATAACGGTCGAGATTGGTGTGGAAAACATTTCGAGCTCCGTGCACCAGTATGGAGACATCCGCTGGTCGACCGGACTAGGATATGCGCTGCATTTTGAACTCAGAAGATTTGAAAGTTCCCGAATCCTGAAACACAAGATATTTACCGTCAAGGAGGCCATAATAGGAGCACAGAAAACATTCTTACCTGGTGATAAGGCCACGACTAGATTTGATTTGACTCTTGCTTACCCAATTTATCAACCCGACAGCTACGAAATCGCGATTTATTATACCGATCCGACCACATTTGAAGCTCAGCAGGAATTGGCGTCCGCTAGTTTCGTCGTTATATCGAGCATCGCGACTGATTCTATTGCTGCGATCCTGGCAACAGAGTTCGAGGCGTTGATGGGACTCGCCGAAACGAATCTGACTGATTTTGATAGAATCAGGGCAAACCTACAAGTTGTCAAAACTCATCCATCCTCATCAGCTAGGATGGTCCAGACCGCTACCTTTTTGATTGGATTGGCATTTGAGTTGGAACACATTTATCAGGACACGTCAATATCCCGTGCTGAAATAGTCTATGATGCCATTGGCCAAGACGATCCGGCATCACCATTTAATGACATCATTGAAGACGGACGGGCCAATTTATGGGATGGGATACCAGAGGATTTACATTTTGAGAAAGCACATATCTCATCCCTCGCGGCCGCCATCACGGTCCGAGCGAATGTATTAGAGGAACGCGTCGAGCCGCGCTTTGATGGCAACTCGTTCCTAGTGGACGGCAATAACTATTTGCTGGATGGCTCCGAGACGGACGGCGATGTCCTTGGCATTGTTACGGATCGGCTGGACTCGTACGATGCCATCGTCGTGGCGGTCGGCGGCAACCAGAGCGATAACATCATCGGCTCATCCGGGTTCACATCAGTAGAGCAGCAGGTGCTGGACGTGGATGTTAGTTCGCTGGTGGACTTTGCGTTGACGCAGACGGTGGTTGAGGTTTCCGGCGCGGTTGTGGGCGAGAGCTACGGTTCGGTGGAAAACCCGGTGACCCTGCACGCGGCATCCGATTTAACCCTGGACGATGTTTCTGGATACGGACTGCTCATCGTAGACGGAGAACTCACGCTTACGGGTGCTTCCAGCTGGACGGGTCTTGTCATCTCTACCGGGGATGAATCGTCAACGGCGGGTCTCATCATGCAGGGCGAGTCACGTGTACTCGGAGCGGTGTACATGGAGCAAACAGGTAGTGCTGCTGCTACGCTATTCGTCCGCGGGAACGCGGTTGTGCGCTACTCATCAGAAGCAGTGGAAGAAATGGTTAGAGGAGCGCTTTCAAACTAATGGGACTATGAAAACACTTTTGTTCTGCCTCCTGGGATTTTTTGCCATCACATCCGCATCTGCCCAGACGCACACCATTCCGTTTGCCTCAACGGGCAATGTGATTGAACTGGAGGTTGCGAATACATCGGATGCTGCAATTGCTGACATGGATGTAACCGTGGATGCACCAGGGTGGGTGATCTACCGGGTAGAGCAGGGAGTAGCTCAGCTGGAGGGAGCGGAGAGTCAGGCGGTGCGGGTGCAGTTTGATGTAGCACCCGATGCTCCGGTAGGCGAGGTGGCAACGATTGGTTTTCTGGTGAAAGGAGCAGGCAAAAACCTGGCATCAAAAGACATCCACATTGAGGTGGGAGCCCCGCATGCGACGGAGCTGCAAGTAGGCTATCCGAACCCGTTCAGCGGGTCGACGACTATTCCTTTCTTACTGAGCGAGCCGGGAGCAGTCCGATTGTCGGTCTATGACATGCTCGGCCGGCGTGTTGCGCTGCTGGTAGATGATGACCGCGCCGCGGGTTTGCACAGCGCCGTGTGGACGGTTGGTGGCCATGGAAGCGGTGTTTATCTCACCCGTCTGGATGTGGCAACGGAGTCCGGGCAGGTGGTTGAGCACGGTCGTGTGACGCTGAGGAGGTAGGGGCGGGGAGGGGGCCGCAGAGCGACGCGGCGATCTCCACCTACAGAGCTCGTCCCTCACCGTACCGTGGCTCCGGCTCGGGGGCATACCCCTCCAAAATTAAAAATCGCGAGACTACCCCACCAGGTAACACCGGAGACCCCTCCCGCATAACCTCCCAGACCGGGCACTTTTTTCTGCCTTTGCGCTCCTAACTTTTTCTCTCTATATAGTACTACCCCCTCTTGACACTAACCCACTACCGGATGTATCACTCTGATACGTTAGCGCCCTCTCTTTCAGGAACAATCTTGGCCCGCATCCCCATGTTAAAACGTATTACTGCGACAGCGATACTAGTTGTGCTTCTCAGTCCAATTTTCAGGTCAAACGTGTCCGCTCAAGTTGTCATCAAGGAACGGGTCGAGGTGCAGGCGCCCAGGATTGAAGTGCTAAGCCAGCAAATCCCCGGGGATCCGCTACCTCTTGCTGATTGCTCGGTCGCGCGCGGTGTAACTCCGCCGGATCTGGACCGTTATCTGGACGCCGTCGGCACGCCGAACCGTTTAATTGTCAAGCGTCCAGGGATTCTGCGGATCGAGCCCATGGGAGGGTTTGCTGAATTCGCCCGATCTCAGGGGAGTGATCCACCGGTCATAAAACAAATTCAGGGCGAGGTAACCATTACGGACAGTAGCGGGCAAGTAATAGCTCTGATTAACCTAAGTAGCTTCAGCGATGAAGGCGCATCCAATAGGAGTTATTCATGTCAAAATGGGGGGCCGATATACCACGTGACAACGAATAACTACGGACCCTCGATCCGAATTGACGTTTCCGTAGACGCGGGGATCTATGATGTCTCGTTTACCTGTGCCAGTTGCACGACTGAGGGTAGTTCCGTGAGGCAGGCCTTTTTTACCGGACAGACTATAACAGACGACAACGGACGTGAGTACGAGCAACTGATTCTAAGGCACAAGTGTTTAGCCAGCGCAGGATTATCCTACTGCTTTTGCCATACGGCGGAAACAGATATGTCGTTGATGAACACGTTCATCAACTTCTCTTTTGATCCCTTCTTGCCTGACCGCATGATCACCAACGCAGTGCCAGAAGGACCCGTCGCCGTAGGAGATAGCGTTCAATTGTTTGCTAGTTTTGAAGATTTTCGACAGACGCCGCTACTCGAAACGGATACAGTAGCCGTGGACCTTCCAGATTGGGAGGTGGTGGACTTTTCCGTTACCGGTTCAGGATATTTATCCTACGGCGGCACGCCGTCTGACGTGCTAACGGAAGTGCCGTGGCCTGATGTTGAGGCGGGGATGGTGTGGTTTGTAGGAACGTCTTCCGGTCCCTCCGCGCAAATAACCGGGGACAACTCCGGCAGACTATCTAGCGCTGCCGCGATGGCAACTGCATCTGCTTTTTCGTGCGGCATAACTGGCACGTTCGATCTCGAGGTCGAGGAAGAGGAGCCGGTGACGCTCTTCGTTGAGAGAGAAACAGGATTTGTGATCAATTTTTCGGCAGTGACGGGTCCCACCGATCCGTTTTGCAACTGCTGGATGATAAGCAAGAATCGTCCAGGTGACTATTCTGGCGACGGCGATTCTTATCGACTAGTGGCATCAGGTATTCAGTCGTCGTCAAGTGTAGTATTCAATCTACAGACGTCCGGTAGTCTCAGTTTCGATTATACCGGTACCTACGACCCTGCAGCTTCGCGATTCGAAAGTGAATTATTGCAACTAGTATCAAATGGTCGCCCTGCGACTAATGACGACAATCTCGCAACGTACGATGACGAATATGAAGGGGACAGAACGATCTTGGCATCGCTCGATGAGGAAGTGACTGTTCAGGTTATTGTTGACGGGCAACCCCAGGTTCCACCGATTACTGCCCCAATAGCGCTGTCGGCGGGATCGAGCACGCTATTCTCGGAGAGGCAACTTCTGTACTCGTGGTACGAAACTCAGGGCACAAGCTCTCTTCCGTTGGAAGCGGGAGTCAGGATGGACGAGGACTTTGCCCAGATTGGTTTGCACACAAAACTCATTTCAACAAAATCTGTCGATTATAGCAACTTGCAGAATATTCTAGAGGTACGATTCAGAAAGAAGGGGATGAAAATCGCTCCGGCGGGAGGTCAGATCGATCTTCTAGTGACCATCGGTAACACCCAGCACCAGATAAGCGCATCGTATCAGGCTGGCGACTCGCTCCGTCACATCGCACAATCATTGCAGTCGGTGCTTGCATCGCAGCATGGCCTGCAGTCGGTCGTACAATCGGGCGCTACAAATTCCGAGGCTGAGGGCACCCTAACACCATTCTCCGACGCCAGAGATCATTTATTGGTTATTCAGGGATCGACTTTCGTAAGTATTGATAGTGATTTCAAAGACAAGTTGGTTCGGGCCAAAGGAGCTAAATTAAGAGGTCTTTATCAGCATGAACTATCCGCGATCGCACATTCCTTCGCAGATTCCAACCCGTTAACTGTTGACGTATTCGTATTCAAACCAAGGTCATTTAGAGGTGATCGCAAATCTAACAATGAGGTTCTGGGCAAAGCCATACCCAACAAAAACGAAAAATCCGTTGGCAATAATCGGACGAATGTTGTCTACGTTGTCGATAAAGCAGTTGACAGTGGAAATCGATGGTCTACTGCATTATCACACGAAATAGGCCATGTATTGCAGCTGCCGCACGAGACAGATACCCACAATTTGATGTACGAGCAAGTCCAAGAACACGAGACGAAGAATAGCTCAAAGAGACTCACTCATGTTCAAAACAATGCCATCAGGACATCTAACACTAGTCTACTCCAGCATGTCAACAAATAGAATAAGGATGCACTTATCGGCGGCTCTGCTTTTCGTAGTGATGACACCGATGGTTGTCACGGCCCAACCAGATCCTCACGCGATAGACTTACAGGCAGGGCTGGAGTTACTGCTAGGGGATGAGGATAGCCTCGATGATGTTTCACTCTACTTTGGTAATGTGATATTGGCGCGAGCAGCTAAGAGCAGCGATTCAACCCTAGTTCCCATCCTCCGCCAAATCGTAAATGTGTACGTACCTCTTCGTCATGGTTGGGGGAAAGAGGCCATGTTTGCCCTACAAGAAATGGGTGCTTTGTCGCAGGAGGAGCTACTTCAGAATGTGAATGGCTACGAACAAAACATCGACCTAGCTGAGTACTCAGTTTCGTTCTTAACGCGTTATGCGAATCGGGCCGTTTATAGTCAACTTGATTCCCTGCGACCGGCAGTAGCCGAACATCCAGAGGGCTGGGGCTTTGGCGGTCCCGTGGGAGACTACGAGGACGTATTGGAGTATTACGTAGAAGACTCGCTATACGTGAACGGTTCTATTCGGTATCAGGTAGTTGAAGTACTGTTTGAAGCTGGCAACGATTTTACAGCAAGCGTGGGCAACCCTTTTGACGAACGCCCAACCCTTGATAGTCACAGTAGGAGAACCTTTTTAACGGGCCAGGCCCTCTTTGCCCGTCAAGAGCTAGTCACACTAGGTAGGTATTTCCCTGATTCTGTGATGACCTACCTGGAGGAAATCGACGACAACATTGATCTCATCGGATTCACGCCGGGCGATTCCATAATGGAGAAAAAGGTCGATGTTGTAATCGATTTTCTAAAGGAGTCGGTCTTTCCAGACGGCTATCCACCACCACCTTTTATTGCTCTCCCAGCCGCCATCACCGTCCGCGCCAATGTGCTGGAGGAACGCGTCGAGCCGCGCTTTGATGGCAACTCGTTTCTCGTCGATGGCAATAACTACTTGCTGGATGGATCGGAAACGGACGGCGATGTGCTCGGCATAGTGACCGACCGTCTCGATTCCTACGACGCCATCGTCGTTGCGGTGGGGGGCAACCAGAGCGACAACATCATCGGATCCTCAGGGTTTACTTCCGTGGAGCAGCAAGCGATTGATGTAGACGTAGAATCGTTGGTTGACTTTGCCTTGTCACAAAGCGGCGTGGTAGAGATAAGCGGCGTGGTGGTGGGCGAAAGCTACGGCTCTGAATCTGCTCCGGTCGTGGTCCACGCCTCATCAGACATCACCCTGGATGACGTAACAGGTTACGGCCTCCTTATCGTAGACAGCGAGCTTACACTAACCGGCACAACAAGCTGGACGGGACTAGTAATTACACAGGGGACCGATACGATGAGTGCAGGCTTTGTCATTCAGGGCGAGGCTAGTGTTCTCGGCGTAGTAATGATCGATCAGTCGACGAGCGAAGCCGCCAAGCTGTTTGTCCGGGGCAACGCCGTCGTTCGGTATTCGTCAGAAGCTGTGGAGCAAATGGTGAGCGGCGCGCTTTCAAACTGAGTCATGATTATGAAAACACTTTTGTTTAGCCTCTTCGGTCTGGTGGTCATCACATCAGCAGCGGCCCAGACGCATACCATTCCATTTGCCACGACGGGGAATGTGATTGAGCTGGAGGTTGCAAATACCTCAGACCGGTCAATTGAGAACATAGATGTGGTGGTAGAAGCGCCAGCGTGGGTCTCGTACAGAGTGGAAGAGGTGGCGAGAACTCTGGAGGGATCAGCCAGTGAGGACATCCGGGTGCACTTTGATATTGCGGATGATGCTCCGGTTGGCGAAGTGGCGGCAATTACAATCGAGGTGCTCGCTGCAGGCATAGAACTAGCAGCGAAGGACGTGCATCTGGTTGTAGAAGCGCCTACGTTGACGGAGCTTCGAGCCAATTATCCGAATCCGTTCAGTATTGCAACAACGATTCCGTTTTTGCTTGCAGAACAGGGAGAGGTGGAGCTGTCGGTGTTTGATCTGCTTGGACGTCGTGTCGCGCTGCTAGTAGACGGGAATTTCCCGGCGGGGCTGCATTCCACTCAGTGGACAGGTGACGGTTATGGCAGCGGCGTGTACCTCACGCGTCTTGATGCACGGTCAACGTCGGGCCATGTGGTTAAGCAGGGTCGGCTAACGCTGGCGCGGTAGGGCAGCAGCCAAATCTCATGCCTCCTCTCTGTCACCCCAGACCTGATCTGGGGTCCATAGAGTCACGTCATCGCGACGAGGCCGTAGGCCGAGGTGGCAATCTCCATCTACAGCGCTCGGCCCATGTCACCGCCGCGCCAATCATTTGTCTCGAATGCCATGGTACCACCAACCTGTCATCCTGAACGTGATTCAGGATCCATACAGTTTGTAGTGGTCATCACCGCGCTGCGGGTTGGCGCTGTCCATCCACGGAGCTCGGCCCCAGGAGACTGCCACGTCGCCCTTCGGGTCTCCTCCAGAGACGAGGTTTTCGGGAGACTGCCACCTCCCCCCTCGGGTCTCCTCGCAGTAACGAATCCTACTCCACCACCCCGTACTTCCTCAAAATCGGAACCACCCTCTCCACCGGCAGTGCCTCAACCGTCCCATTATGCCCATCCGTTGTCGTAGCCGCAAACAGCGAGTTGTAGATCGCTTCCTCCGTGGCCTCCGCAACTGCCTGAAATAGCGGCGTCATCTCGCCATTACCCAGCAACTCCTCGTCCGCCCCCGTTGTGGAAAACGCAATCACGTAATCGCCTGATCCGTTGGACATCGTCGCGCCGGTCCGCGCCAGCCCGAAAAGTGCGCGCTTGCCCAGTCGCTCCAGCAGCCGCGCATCCAAAGGTGCATCAGTAGCAACAACGATCATGATGCTGCCGTCCGCACTTTTGCTTACGTGATTCTTAAACGCGAACCTTCCCAGCTCCACACCCACGGGCGCACCACCAATTTGCAGGATGCCGCCAAAGTTGGACTGCACCAGCACCCCCACCGTGTAGCCGCCCAGCGTTTCCGGCAACACGCGCGAGCTTGTCCCGATACCGCCCTTCCAACCAAACGCAATCGTTCCCGTACCCGCGCCAACACTACCCTCCGCAACCACACCCGCCGCCGCACTCTCCAACGCAAGTCTCACATCCTGCTCCGTTACCGGCCTCGACCGGATCGCATTCAGATAACCATCGTTCGTCTCGCCTACGACTGGGTTGATCGAACGCACGTTTCCCATTCCGTCCTGCTCCAGCAGCCATGCCGCCGTAGCATCAGCGACCTTCCACACGCACAGCGTGCACGTAAGCAATATCGGCGTTTCCAGTTCGCCCAGCTCATCCACCTGTGTCTTGCCAATAAGTTTGCCATAGCCGTTGCCGACAACGATCGAAGCGGGCACCCGATTCCTGTACACATTATTCGAATGCGGCATGATGGCGGTGATGCCGGTTCTTATGCTATCACCAACAAGAAGCGTTCGGTGACCCACGCGCACGCCATCGACATCCGTAATAGCGTTCCAGGACCCCGAAGGAAAAACACCGACCGCAATTCCGTAATCCGAAGCCCGTTTCTGCCCGCTTGCGCCGAGCGCCAGGGGAAGCGACAGAAACAGAATTAAAATCCCTCGGTTGATCATCGTAACAATTTCGTATGCTCTGAGTCGAATGGGCCCGTAGCATACACAGCTTCCACCTTGGACACAAACGATAAACCATACCAACCCATCGACTGCAGCTTTTACGACAGGCTGGAGAGCGAATCCGTGAAAAAGAGTGTGGTCTCTTTCGAGCTGGAGAGCGGGGGTGCTCGCATGATCCTGAAAGGGCTGATTCTGGATCTCTTCTCCCGGGACAAGGTCGAATACGCCGTGGTTGGGCGTGCTGACTCCACAGGTGACCCGATTACCATTAGACTGGATACGATCGTTTCCGTCAACGGCCACACGCGGCCCGGTTTTTCCCAAGAGAAGACAGCCTGCTAGGCAACTTGGCCTTGGTCCCCCCGGTCCTCCGTCATAAAGGAGGACAAGATGAGGCCAATTGTCAAAACGTGCCTGCTATCTGTAGCTATAACACTCGCATTCCTTGCATGGAACCGGGGAGGGACGCTGAGTCTGCTGAGCCCCTGGAAGGTCGGATCGTTTGCCCTGGTTCAGGCGATGCTTTTTCTGGCCGCCCGCTCCTTTATCGAACGTCGGTTCCTTACGTCTGTAGGTACCAGGGTCGCAACAAGCCTGGCCGTTTACTGCCTGGTGATGTTCGTTGCTTATGATGCATTCAGCGCTCACTACTGGAACCGGTTGATGGAAGAGAGCCGCATCTATGAGGCGGTTTCTGCGCCCGTTGCCGTTACACCCGAAAACTACACCTCCTTCAAGTGGAGGCGCGTCCGCCCGGGCGAGTGCGGTTACATCGAAATCGTCGAGTTGGAATTTCTTGATCACGACACTGTCCTGGAATCAGGCAGAGCAATCATGAGGGATCGACTATTCCCCCTCGTTTACCTTTCCGGGGATTGGCGCAAAATTGAACTCGAACGAACCCTTAAGCGCTA
Source organism: Rhodothermales bacterium (assembly GCA_965224105.1). Classification (GTDB taxonomy): domain Bacteria; phylum Bacteroidota; class Rhodothermia; order Rhodothermales; family JABDKH01; genus CBDCYH01. The sequence continues at coordinate 1,391,417 of CBDCYH010000002.1, forward strand.
CACCGGCAAAGAGCTTGTCTGGATTACTCCCCCGATAGAGAACAGATCAAAACTAGTTCTTGCCGGACGGAGGCTTGTGGTATCGGAGTACCGATCTGAGTTTATTCCCGCCTCGGCGCCGAAACAGTAAAGCCGACTCCGGCCGCGAAAACCGAAACTGCACTTGGAAGTAGGATAGGGGATCAAACCCGTTGGTGATCCCCCAATGACGCTTACCCTAAGACGCGCCTGTAGTCTTCTCGCCATTATTTTCGTCACACTGCAAACAGTTAGCGCGCAGCCAGTAGACGGTGCGAAGCTGTACTCGCCCGAAGCCGTGCAACTCGAGTTTGATGCGCTGGATGACGCGTTCATGGATGCTGATGTGGTTCTTGTTGGCGAAACGCACAACGATTCAATCGGTCACCTTGTCGAGTTAGACCTCCTGGACCGGTTTCACAGGATCCGCTCCCAGGACGGCAGTAACAGGGTGGCGTTGTCGATGGAGATGTTTGCCCGCGATGCCCAGATCGTCCTCGATGAGTATCTATCCGATTACATCACCGAATCTCATTTCCTGAAAGCGTCGGAACCGTGGACAAATTACGAGGCTGATTACAAGCCACTTGTCGAGTTTGCCAAATCCAATGGGCTGCCAGTTATCGCAGCGAACGCCCCGAGGCGATACGTAAACCGAATAACAAGGATCGGCGCCGATGCCCTCAAAGATCTCGATCCGGCCGCTCAACCGTTTGTTGCTCCACTTCCTTACGCGCACGCCAGCCCGGCCTACAAGGCAAAATGGGATGCCCAAATGGAGGAGTCGATGAAGGAAATGGGTTCCGCCTCGATGGATCACGGGATGATGGACAACATGCTTCTGGCGCAATCCTTTTGGGACGCGACCATGGCATATTCGATCGTGGAAAACCTCGTGCGGTCGCCGGCCACCCCGATCCTTCATGTCGTAGGCTCGTTCCATGTTTCCAAGCAGACAGGCATCATAGAACACATCCGCAGATACAGACCGGGTACAAAAGTGCTTACGATCGTCATCGAACCAGCAGCGGACATTTCTTCGCTACCCGTGGATGCAAAAGATCTCGGCGACTTTATCATTCTGACACAAAAGGAAGATGAAGACGAGTAAACCCACAATGCGATTTCTGCTGGGCATGCTGATTCTCTTGTTGTGGACATCAGCCAGTTACGACGCGTTCGACCAGGATGGGAACGCGCAGGCCGTCCTCATCGAAAGCGGTCAGGCGTTTCACTATGCGGACCAGCTGACCGGGCGGTTAACAGCGAATGGCGAAAGGTATTCGGCGGTAGAGCTTACTGGCGCCCACCGGACATTACCGCTTGGTTCATCCATTCGAGTGCGGAATAAATCGAACGGCAGGACCGTGGTAGTGCGCGTGAACGACAGGGGACCGTACGTGCCGGGCAGGATTCTCGATCTTTCTGCAGCGGCTGCTGATTCGTTGCGCATGGACCGGCGCGGCCCAACCGATGTGGAACTGTTCACCGTTACAGGCGGCCTACCCGAACAGGCACGCGCCGCGATAGCAGTGGATAACCGCGTCCAGGAAAAGCGCAAAGCCGAAGAAAAGGAAAGCAAAAAAAACAAATTCACCGTCCAACTGGGTTCCTTTTCGGATATCCAGGCAGCAACCGAGGTTGCCAATTCGGTTGACGGTGCCTGGATACAGGCAACCCGGGTCGATGGAAAAATGTACTTTCGCGTAAACCTTGGTGTCTACGAGGATCGCGAAAACGCGGAAAAAAAGTTGAAGGAGCTGAGGGAGCGAGAAATATCCGGATTTGTAAAAACTCTTGAGGAGGCAACGTCGTAGGTTGCCGAACCCAAAAAATTAGCCGAACAGATGAAAGCAAAACACATCACCTCCTTGTACTGCCTCCTGCTCGCAGTCCTTTTGACCGGATGCGCAGACAATACACCGCATGAAAACGATCACGCAACAGACTCGTCCACTTTATTGAAAAAGTACACGCCTTTTACGCTCTCGGCAGACATGGCCGGACTGACCGAGAATCAGAAAAAAATGATTCCCATTTTGATCGAGGCCTCCAAAGCGATGGACGACATCTACTGGGTGCAGGCCTACGGCGACAAGGACGACCTAATCGCAAACATCGACGATGCAGGGCTGCGCGAGTATGCCATGATTAACTATGGTCCCTGGGATAGACTCGATGGCAACCGTCCGTTCGTAGAAGGTGTTGGCGACAAGCCCGCCGGAGCAAACTTCTATCCATCCGACATGACCGTGGATGAGTTTAATGAAGCCGCGGAGGCAAACCCTGATCTCGCCGACCTGTACACGATGGTTCGCCGAGATGCCAACGGTGACCTTACCGCTATCCCGGTGCGGGAGTTTTTTAAAACTGAAATGGAGTTTGCGGCGCAGAAACTTCGGGAAGCGGCGGACCTGGCGGATGAACCACAACTTGAGCGCTATCTCCGCGCGCGGGCGGATGCGTTCGTCACGGGGGACTACTACACCAGCGACATGGCATGGATGGACATGAAAGACAACACGCTGGATGTTGTGATCGGTCCGATTGAGGTATATGAGGATGAGTTGCTCGGTATCAAGGCAGCCAACGAGGCGTACGTTTTGGTGAAGGATAAAGAGTGGAGCGCCCGCCTGGCCCGCTACGCCAGCCTCCTACCGATGCTCCAAAGAGAGCTGCCGGTGCCGCCGGAGTACAAAACGGAAATGCCTGGCACGGACTCGGATCTAAATGCGTACGACGTGATCTATTATGCAGGTCAGGCAAACGCAGGATCTAAAACGATCGCCATAAACTTGCCGAACGACGAGCGCGTGCAGGCTGCCAAGGGATCTCGACGGCTTCAGCTAAAGAATGCGATGCGCGCGAAGTTTGACAAGATACTGATCCCTATCGCCGGTGAGTTGATCGCTGAAGACCAGCGCGCGCATGTGACATTCGACGCGTTCTTCTCCAACACTATGTTCCACGAGGTCGCACACGGACTCGGTCCTAAAAACACACTGGACGGCCAGGGCACGGTGCGGTCTGCGCTCAAGGAGCTCGGATCAGCACTCGAAGAAGAGAAAGCTGATATCCTCGGGCTGTACATGGTTACCAAGCTGAACGAAGCAGGCGAATACGATGCCGACCTGATGGACAACTACGTTACCTTCATGGCGAGCATTTTCCGTTCGGTCAGATTTGGTGCATCCAGTGCGCACGGTAAAGCGAATATGATCCGGTTCAATTACTTCAAAGAAAAGGGGGCGTTTACCAAAGACGAAGACGGAGTGTACCGGATCGACTTTGACAAAATGCAGGATGCCATGAACAGTCTAAGCGAAATGATTCTGACGCTCCAGGGCGATGGGAACTACAACGGTGTTTCGCGCCTGGTCGAGTCGCATGGTAAAGTACTCCCGGACTTGCAGGCGGACCTGGATCGGCTGGGCGCTGCAGGCATCCCGGTAGATATCACATTCAACCAGGGCCTCGATCACCTAGATTTGTAACAGCGAATGGCAGAAAGTCGAGTGAACGAGGAAGGCCCGTCCAATTTTATTGATGCGATTATCCGCAAGGACCTGGAGAAAGGTACCTACGATGGCCGGGTGGTAACGCGTTTTCCTCCAGAGCCCAACGGTTACCTGCACATCGGTCACGGCAAGTCGATTTGTCTGAATTTCGGTTTGGCTCAAACACACGGCGGTGTTTGCCACCTGCGCTTCGATGATACCAATCCGACCACCGAAGACATTGAATACGTGGAGTCCATCCAGAACGATGTTCGGTGGCTGGGTTTTGATTGGGGAGACAACCGGTTTCACGCTTCAGATTACTTCGAGCAACTCTATGAACACGCTGTCGGGCTGATTCGCAAAGGTCTGGCCTACGTCGATAGCCAGGATGTGGAAGCGATTCGTACCGGGCGCGGGACGGTCACAGAGGCAGGGGTCGAGAGTCCGTACCGGAACCGATCTGTGGAAGAGAACCTGGATCTTTTTGCGCGGATGAAGGCGGGAGAGTTCGAAGATGGTACCCACGTCCTGCGGGCCAAAATTGATATGACCGAAGACAACATGCTGCTGCGCGACCCGCTGTTGTATCGCATCCGCCACGCGCATCATTATCGTACGGGGGATACATGGTGCATCTACCCGATGTATGATTACGCACATCCGCTCTCCGATGCCATCGAGGGGATAACGCACTCACTGTGTACGCTGGAGTTTGAGAATAACCGGGCGTTGTACGACTGGGTCGTGGAAAACACGTGGTCGGATCCGCGTCCACACCAGTTCGAGTTTGCGCGATTGAACCTGGGTTACACCGTCATGTCGAAGCGCAAGCTGTTGGTGCTTGTGAACGAAGGCAAGGTTTCTGGATGGGATGATCCACGGTTACCCACTATTGCCGGGCTGCGACGGCGCGGTGTTCCTCCGAGCGCCATCCGCAGATTTTGTGATGAGGTGGGCGTCGCCAAGGCAAATAGCAGGATAGACGTTGGCCTGCTGGAGTATTCCATTCGCGACGACCTCAACAGCGAGGCTCCGCGCGTGATGGCGGTGCTGGATCCGCTGCGAGTAACGATCACAAATTATCCTGATGAGCAGGTAGAATGGTTGGATGCACCGAGCTATCCATCCGAATTGGCAAAACCGGGGTCCCGTAAGGTACCCTTCGAAAAACACCTCCTGCTGGAGCGCGCAGATTTCGACGAGAACCCGCCCAGGAAGTTTAGGCGGCTGTCACCGGGCAAAGAAGTCCGTCTGCGATACGGATACTTCATAACGTGTACGGATGTGGTAAAAGACGATGCGGGCAATGTCGTCGAATTACTTTGCACGTACGATCCCGCCACGCGGGGTGGGGATGCGCCCGACGGGCGAAAAGTGCAGGGGACCCTCCACTGGGTGTCTGCGAATCACTCTGTTCCTGCCGAGATACGACTCTACGACAGGCTTTTCAAAACGGAGCAGCCCGACCATCCTGACTCTAACTTTCTTGACCACCTTAATCCAGAATCCCTACGGACGTTGCTCGATGCACGAGTGGAACCATCCGTTGTTGCGGACTCCCCGGGCATCCGGTACCAGTTCGAGCGGCAGGGATACTTTTGGAAAGACCCGGAAGATTCTACCGACCGGGCGCTGGTGTTCAACAGAATCGTAACGCTTAAAGACACATGGTCGAACCGAGGCCAATCGACGGCAACATCATCAGCCAAACAAAAAAGAATGTCTGCAGCGACTCACGTGCACAGATTGCCGGAGTTGAATGCCGAGGAGAGTTCGCTGGCGCAGCGATTGGAAACGGAGTTTGGACTAAAGAAAAAGGTCGCCTATTTGTTGGCGTCCAGGGGTGAGGTTGCTCAACTCTACCTCGCGGCACTCGACGCGGATGCCGACCCAGTCAAGACCGCAAACGTGCTGGTTAATGACTTGCCGTCTGGTGAGGCCGGTAAGATTGACGGACCCGCGTTGGCCGAGTATGTGACGTTGCTTTCTGCGAATCGGATTTCGTCCAGCAAGGGAAAGGAGTTGATCCGGCTCATGGCCGACACGGGCGGTAAGCCCGAGGAATTGATGCGCGAACACAACCTCGAGCAGGTGTCAGATCAGGCCGAGCTTGCGGAAGTAATAAAAAAGGTGATTGGAGCACATCCATCTGAGGTTTTATCCTACAACGGAGGTAAGAGAAACCTCATAGGTTTCTTTATTGGCGCGGTGATGAAGGCGACCGGCGGCACCGCCAATCCTGGTGCTGCGCGGGAAATGCTGACCAAGGCACTGGAGTCAGAAGCCAGCATTTAAGAGGAAAGTTGAATCAACGGTGATGTTGCAAGTTTGGGTGTATTATGGAACCCGGACGAGCCAGTGGGCATAAATTGGCGGCACTTCTACGAAGTCAGCTCTTGCCCCTGGAGCGAATATTACATTTTGCCTCGTTCTGTACGATGGGAAAATATTCAAGAGTTTAATCGGATCACGTGTTTAGTCGTTTATTTCCAATACTTGCCAGCCTGGTTGGAATAGCGTTTCTGCTTACGGGCTGTGATTTCAGTGAGCCCAGCGAAAAAATTGAATATTCGGCAGCGGTCACCAGCGTTCTAAACCTCCCGCAGGACGGCTATGAGTATGAAAACGTGCCGTTACCAGCGCATTTCCGAACTGCCGCGGCAAACGAACTGGACAACACCCCCATCGGCAACCGTACGACGAACGATGGCGCCACTTTGGGTAGGGTTCTGTTTTACGAAAAAGACCTCTCCGCCAATAGCACGATCTCTTGCGCGTCTTGCCACGTCCAGTCCGCCGGATTCACTGATCCTGATCGCTTTAGCAAGGGATTCGAAGGTGGCCTGACGTCTCGAAACTCGATGAGCCTGGCCAATTCCCGTTTTCAGCCAACAGGATTTTTCTGGGACGCCCGCGCAGCATCCCTTGAGGAGCAGGCGCTCGGGCCCATCCAGAGCCACGTCGAGATGGGACTGGATCTGAAGATTCTTGTCGAGCGTGTGGAGAGCAAAGAGTACATGCTCGAATTATTTGAGCGTGCTTTTGGCGATCGCGAGGTTACCCCGGACAGAGTGGGCATGGCCATAGCACAGTTTGTGCGATCAATGATTTCCTGTCAGACACCTTTTGATAGGGCCTTCTCGCAGGTGGGATCGTTTGAGCCAGATTTTCCCACCTTTACGGCGATGGAAAATCGCGGTAAGCAAGTTTTCGCTGAGGCCAAGTGCGCCAGTTGCCATCTGGCCCGGAAAGATGAGATTGGCAACGGGGCAATTTTTGTAATAGACAGATTGCACAATGTAGGGCTGGACGCAGGAGCGGATGGCGATGACATCGGTCTTGGCGGCGTAACAGGAGACCCGGCCGACAACGGGAAGTTCAAGGTTCCGTCCCTCCGCAACGTGGAGGTCAGCGGACCATATATGCACGACGGCAGATTCACGACATTGGAGGAAGTTGTCGAGTTTTACAACTCGGGAGTCAAGCCTCATCCCAACCTGGATCCGCTGATGCGTGACGACAATGGCGATCCGTTGCTACTGGGGCTGTCCGACGACGACAAGCAGGCGTTGATCGCCTTTATGGAGACCCTCACGGATAGAGAGTTGTTAACGGATCCACGCTTTTCAGATCCGTTTAAGTAGATCGTGACGCGTGTGGGCGGTGAGGGAGTCGAACCCCCGACCTTCTGGGTGTAAACCAGACGCTCTAACCAGCTGAGCTAACCGCCCTCGGTACTTTCTCGAGGGTTGCGAAGCCTAGAATATTACTTCCAAAACCCTTCAAATGTCAATGGCGCCTGTGTCTTTTCGGGTGCTGATTCGTATCTTGGCGATCCTTTTGCCAGATCCGGAGCGCGGACGGGAAACCGTCGACATCGACTTCGAAAAATGGTGTCTGGCCGACTCAATTACTGAAAAATGAAAAGAACCTACCAACCCAGCCGCCGCAAGCGAGCAAATAAGCACGGCTTCAGAAGCCGCATGGCGACCAAGAATGGCCGCAAGGTACTTGCACGCCGGCGAGCGAAGGGACGAACAAGCCTGTCTGTATCCGACACCAGAAGCGGCAAATAAGCAAGGTCGCGCACCGACTTCTGCGTCCGATGTACCCACGCAAACACAGTCTCAAGAGCCGAAAAACAATCGACTCCTTGTTTGACAGGAAAAATCGCGACGTTCGGAAGATCGACGCGGGCACCGTACGACTTCTCTACATGAAACAGGCGGATTCCTCAGCCGAGGATGTGAAAATCGGGGTCGCTGTGAGCAAAAAAACTGGCAAGGCCGTCTCGAGGAACCGAATAAAACGACTAATGAAGGATTCCGTACGCGTGTGCATCAATGAGACCAGCCCCGACGTAAGAGGCAACCTCGTGGTGATGGCGCTTTTTCGTGGAACGGCAGCCCAGCTGGACCATACACGCGGAGACTTCGATCGCGCCTGGGCTCTCATGTCAAAGGAAATCAGAGAACAACCGAGCAGGTAATTTTTGGACCGCAACGTAGTAACCGCGACAATACTCATCGGCTTGATAATGATGGTGTGGCTGTACTGGCTGTCACCACCCCCAACCGAAGGTCCCATAGCGCAAGACTCGACTGCCGTCCAGCAACCCGAGGTTCTACCGGGAGAAGAGGAAGCAGCACAAGCGCAGCCACTACTGCAGAGTGAGGTACAGCCAGTATCCGATTCGCTATTCGCCCGCGCGCAGTCTGGCTCCGAACGGCTCATCACAGTAAACAACCACCTTTACACGGCCGTCTTTTCGACGAAAGGCGGTACCGTTAAGTCGCTCACCCTCAACGAGTATTTACGCCACGACCGCGAGTCCCAGGTTCAGGTGGTAGCCGAAAAAGAACTCGGTGCACTTGGCCTTGTGTTTACTTCACCCGCGAGCCACGTGGTAGATACCCGCGCACTGTATTTCGAAACCGATGAATCCCGGGAGTTGATTGATGTTGCGTCCGGTCAGTCCGAGCTGGCGTTCACGGCACAGCTTGGCACCGGGCAGCTGAGGCTCGTGTACACCTTTGTCCCCGACAACTATGAGATCAAGCTTCGTGTTGAGCGCGAAGGGTACGCCACCTACGCGATCCGTGACTACGAAGTGATCTGGGATGGCGGGATGCCGTTCTCAGAAGCCGATTCCAAAACGGAGGGGATGCGGACCGGCGCGTTTGCTCGAAGCGGTGGATCCGTTGAGGAGCTTACGCTTCTCAAAAAAGAGTACGACGAAAAACTTTTAAGCGGACAGGTCGATTGGGTTGCCGTAAAAAACCAGTACTTCGCTGCGGTGATTATGCCCGGCCAACGCACCGGCGGCGCTGAACTGATCGGCGAGAGATTTGGTGAACCGGGCGACTCACTGTTCGCGAAAGATTTTGAGCTCGGCCTGCGCATACCAGCCGCCGCCGATGGTGCCGAAGCTTACACGCTGTACCTCGGCCCCATGGAGTACTTCCGACTCCGGAAGTACAAGCTGGGTCTATACAACATGGTCGACTACGGCATCAACTTTTTTGAGTGGATGACGCGTCCGCTGGCCAAGTACATTTTCATTCCTCTCTTCGCGTTCCTTTCCAAATTTATCCCGAGCTACGGTGTTGTCATCATCGTACTCGCGGTAATAATGAAGATCGTCTTGTATCCGTTTACGAAGCGTAGCTACCGGAGCATGGCGCACATGCGCGAGCTACAGCCCCGCATGGCCGCGATTAAAGAGAAGTACGCGGATGACCCTGCAAAACAGCAGGAAGCGACGATGAAGCTCTACAAAGAGACGGGTGTTAACCCGCTCGGGGGTTGCGCACCGATGCTTTTCCAGTATCCGGTGATCATTGCGCTGTGGCAGTTCCTCCCGCAATCGCTTGAAATTCGCCAGCAGGGCTTCTTATGGGCGAACGACCTTTCCGCGCCCGACAAGATCCTTCAACTTCCGTTCGAGATTCCGTTCTACGGTGATTTTGTTGCTGGATTCACTCTGCTCATGGGTCTGTCCATGATTGTGCAGATGCGCATGCAGTCGAGCGGTGCGGCCGCCAACCCGCAAATGAAGATGTTCACCTATCTATTCCCGGTGATGATCTTCGCCATCTTCAACCGTTTTGCCTCTGGCTTGAGTTTGTACTATCTATGCTTCAACGTGCTCACCGCGATCCAGCAGAAATGGATCAACCACACCATCGAGAAAGAGAAGGAGGCGAATGGTGGTGTGCTGGTAAGTGGGAAAGCGAAGAAACGCGCCGCTGCGAATGCCGCCGCCAGCAAGAATGGCAAAAACGGGCGAGGGAAGAACGGTAAGAAGAAGTCCGCAGGATCGGGCAAGAAACAGCGCACGGTGAAGTAGAGCGTGCCGCGGGGTACAGATACGATCGCGGCCATTGCTACGGCGCGCGGTCGGGCTGCGCTGTCAGTAATTAGGGTATCAGGCAAAACTGCAATTAATGTTGCCGATTCCTGCCTCCAGTCCGTAGACCTCACAACAGCCGCAGCCAACACGACACACTTTGCACGATTCCAGAACGCGAAAGGCGATGTGATCGATGAAGTCGTGGCATCAGTTTTTCGGGCGCCGCGATCCGCAACAGGCGAGGATGTAGTCGAAATCTCCTGCCATGGAGGCGAAGCCGCGAGTCAGCTGGTGCTCTCCTCGTTGCTGGAGGCCGGAGCGCGTCACGCCGAACCCGGGGAGTTCACCAAACGAGCATTCGTGAACGGGAAGATCGACCTCGCCCAGGCCGAAGCGATCGCCGATATCATTCACGCCAAGTCGACTCTGGCTCATCGCAATTCGATCAAACACCTCACCGGTAGGTATTCCCGGACCCTGTCCGACATCCGGGATCGGCTTGTCGAAATGCTTGCACTGGTGGAGCTCGAGCTGGATTTTTCGGAAGAGGACGTGGAATTCGCCAGCGTGAAAAAACTGGAGCATCTCCTGAAAGAAGCCTCGGGAGTAGTCGAACTGCTCACCCATTCGTTTGGAATCGGGCGGATGATCCGTGACGGGATTACAGTGGCCATAGTGGGACAACCAAACGTCGGCAAGTCGACTCTGCTTAACGCGCTGGTTGGGCGGCAGCGAGCAATCGTGAGCGACATCCCCGGCACCACACGCGACGAGCTTGATGCGACCGTCGAGATAGAGGGACTACCATTCAGATTTGTTGACACCGCGGGACTCCGCGCATCAGATGATGTGATAGAACAGGAAGGAATAAAACGCAGCCGCGTCGCAGCAGAATCAGCCGACATCGTATTGCTCATCGTTGACCTTAGCGAAGACGCATCAGAATATGAGCTTGAGCTATTGGATAAGCTGCGCTCGAAGCGGGAGTCACTTCCGGTAATTGTGTTAGGTAACAAATCCGACATCGCCATGGGACCGGCTCCAGAAATGGTAGACATGGTTCTATCGGCCAGCAAGGCACTTGATGACACGAGTGAGTTGAAGAGCCTGGCCCAGACCCTCACATCCATAGTCCGGGCGGAGCAAGCGGACCTCGAGTCAAGCCAGGTCGTGACGAACCAGCGACATTACGAACACCTCCGCAGTGCCAGTGGCTACCTTGCCGATGCGCAGCAGGCCCTGTCGAGCATGCATTCGGGTGTTGAGCTGTCGGCAGAGCTGCGCGGAGCGCTGTTCGAAATTGGCAGCGTTGTTGGAGAGGTTACTAACGAAGATGTCCTGGGTGCTATCTTCTCCCGTTTCTGCATAGGAAAATAGCTGGCAACAATGGAGGATCCTGGCTGGTAACAGGTGAACAACTATTCTTGTGACAATCCAACCGTACATATCGTTTGACGTTATCGTGGTAGGCGGCGGACACGCAGGCTCGGAAGCTGCTGCCGCGGCAGCGCGAATGGGCGCACGAACGTTGCTGATAACCATGAATCTGCAAGCCATTGGCCAGATGTCGTGCAACCCCGCCATCGGCGGTATCGGCAAAGGCCAGATTGCCCGGGAGATCGATGCGTTGGGTGGCCTTATGGGCGTGGTCACCGATCACGCTGGCATTCAATTCAGAATGCTGAACAAGAAGAAAGGGCCGGCAGTGTGGAGCCCTCGCGCGCAGTGCGACCGGATGATGTACGCGGCCGAAGTGAGACGCCAGCTCGAGCAGATACCAAATCTGTTCTTTCGATCCGATATGGTGACGGACGTGATCGTGCAGGACGGGAAGGTTACTGGTGTATCTACACAGTTGGGTCAGAAGTACAACGCAGCGGCGGTGATCCTCACGAGCGGGACGTTCATGAACGGTATCATCCACATTGGGCAACGACAGTTCGGTGGCGGGAGGATGGGGGAGCGCGCATCAACCGGACTCACCGCATGTCTCCACAAACTCGGATTTGAAAGCGGCCGGCTAAAAACAGGCACACCCCCCCGCGTGGACGCGCGGACACTCGACTATTCCCTGCTGCAGGAGCAACCGGGCGACGAAGACCTTAGTCCGTTTTCTTTTCTGTCTGATTCGCTGCCCGACAAGCAGGTGAGCTGCTGGCTGACCTATACCAACAGGCAAACACACGACATCCTCCGCTCGGGATTCGATGACAGCCCGATGTATGCTGGCCGGATTCAGGGGAAGGGCCCCCGGTACTGTCCATCTATCGAGGACAAGATTGACCGGTTCGCGGACAAAGACAAACACCAGCTGTTTCTGGAGCCTGAGGGATGGGACACAACCGAGGTGTATGTTAACGGCTTTTCAACCAGCCTCGCAGAAGAAGTGCAGGTTGAAGCGTTGCGCACTATTCCGGGTATGGAGAACGTGCACATGTTGCGACCGGGGTATGCGATAGAGTACGACTACTTCCCACCCTACCAGGTGCGGTATAGCCTGGAGACGAAGAAAGTGAATGGTTTGTTTTTCGCAGGCCAGATAAACGGGACCACCGGTTATGAAGAAGCCGCTGCCCAGGGACTCGTTGCCGGAATAAATGCTGTTCAGTCATTGCGTGGAAAGGATCCGGTCGTGTTCAAGCGATCAGAAGCATACATCGGTGTCCTTATTGACGACCTCGTCGCAAAGGGGACTGATGAGCCGTACCGCATGTTTACATCCAGGGCCGAACATCGCATACTGCTACGGCAGGACAACGCGGATTTAAGGCTGACCCCATTCGGGCACGAACTCGGGCTTGCATCAGATGACCGACTGGAACGGGTGCGACAAAAAGAATCTGCAATGATGCAAACTCGTGAGCAACTTGCGGCGACAAGTCTGAAGCCCGACGCCGTCAATGGTTACCTCGAAAAGGTGGGGACCTCCCCGATCGCCACATCAGAAAGAATAGCCCGAATTGCATTGCGCCCGGAAGTATGTCTGGGAGATTTGCTTGCGCACGCCGGGCAACAAGACCTGGTTTCGGATGTGCCCGGCATGGAGTCGACCGCAAAACTGTTGGAGATCGGATTAAAATATGCGGGTTATCTCGACCGCGAGTCAGAGATGGCAAAGAAGATGGAAAACCTTGAGAGATGGTCAGTGCCCCGGGCATTTGATTACTCGGGCGTACAGAACATTTCCATGGAAGCGCGAGAAAAACTCGCACGCATCGAGCCTGAAAACCTGGGGCAGGCATCGCGCATTTCCGGAGTGAGCCCGGCCGACATATCGGTGCTCATGGTGCTGCTGGCCGGAGAGCAGGCACCCGCGTGACCGAGGAAAGAATCGGAATATCGGCAGTTGCATCTTTCTCAGACGAACAGATGCAAAAGTTCGCAGAGTTGGAGCGACTATTGACCGAAGAGAATCAGCGGAAAAATCTGGTAAGCCAAAAGTCGTTGCTGAATTTCAAAGAGCGGCACCTTGCCCATAGTCTTGCGCTGGCGAGCAAGCCGTTTCCGAATGGGGCCACCGTTGTGGATTGGGGAACGGGTGGCGGATTTCCCCTTTTGCCTCTCGCGATAGTTTTCCCGGAAACCAACTTTGTTGGGATAGACTCCGTCGGGCGCAAGGTCGAAGCCGTAGAGCGAATGGCTGCCCGGCTGGATTTACAGAATGTTGCGGTTCAGCATGCACGGGCCGAAGCGACCAACTTGTCTGCAGAGTACTCGGTATCGAGGGCGGTAGCGAGGCTTGCTGTCCTATGGGGATGGCATAAGAGATTGGATGCGACGCAGGCAGGGCAAGGCGTGGATTCCTCTTGCTGGCGCCCGGGGCTTATTTGTCTTAAGGGCGGTGACCTGGATGGTGAAGTTGCAGAAGCCCGGACAGAGTTTCCAGCAATCCAGATTAACGTCACGCCACTTGCGCGTGTTGACGCTAGCGCATTCGCGAACGAAACGTTTGTCGGAAAATCCGTTGTCGAGGTCTGGCAATGAATCACGAAGATAGACGCAAGAATAGAACGGAGCGATTGTTCTCGTTGGTGCTATTGCTTCAAGGCAAGAAGTCCATGAGCACAAATGATCTGGCGGATCATTTTGGAGTAAGCCGCCGAACCATTTTTCGTGACCTCCGTGCGCTTAGCGAGTCGGGCGTACCCCTAACATATGGCGAGGGTGGGGGGTACGAAATCCTGGAAGGCTATCAGCTACCGCCGCTGATGCTCTCCGCTCGCGAGGCGGCGACGTTGCTCGTCGGGACTGAGTTTATGAAACTCCAGTCAGATGCTTCCCTGCGCAAAGATGCGGACAACGTCGGACTGAAAATTCGGGCAATGCTTCCTGGTGAGGTGAAGGAGTATGTCGAAAGGCTTGGCGACGCAGTCACGCTGGATCCCTACTGGACACGTTCGGTGCAGGTGGACTCGGAAGAGCAGGGGAGATGGTTTCAGCTGAGCGAGGCTGTTGCGCGAAGGCGGACAACGATGATGAAGTACTACGTTGCCAGCAGGGATGAAATCACCCAGCGACAGGTGGATCCGCTGGGGCTAGTCTACTACACTGATCACTGGAACCTGATCGCGCACGACCATCTCCGCAACACCATCAGGAACTTTCGGTTGGATAGAATCCGCCAGATGCATGTGCTCACAGAAAAGTTTGAGGCGCCCAAGGATTTTAATCTCGATAAATATCTTCGCGACCGTCTGGGTATGGATGGACGGCAGGAGATCGAGATATGGTTTTCGCACAGCGCAGTCGAAAGGGCGCGGCGATCCATTCCTGCGCGTGTAGTTTCCGAAGACCAAGCCGAGGACGGCGTAACCCTTCGGGTTAGATTTGAAAGCTTGCCATACATCGCGAACTGGCTGTTGGCATACGGATCGGATGTGCGCGCGGTGAGTCCGCCGGAGTTGGTTGACCTCGTGCGCAAAGAACTGGGGCGAGCAGCCGACCGGTACAAGGAGAAATGAGCGCGGATCGGCTGGGCTGTATGCGCCCGCTGGTCACATCAGAAAAAATAAAGAGTTGGCTGACTTGAATTGTGCGGCCAGTTCCGTTAGAATTAGTCCGAACAAAATCGGAGGAAAATATGTGGGTTTCTGGTTTGGTAGCAATGCTGGTAATTGGGGCAATCGCAGGCTGGATTGCAGGCAATTTGATGAAAGGCGGAGGCTTTGGTCTCATCGGTAACATCGCCGTAGGAGTTATCGGATCATTTGTCGGGAATGCGCTGTTTCGATCGTTGGGCATGCATTCGGGTGGCTTTGTGGGGTCGGTTATAACTGCCACCATAGGCGCGGTCGTCTTGCTGGTCGTTGTAGGTTTTTTCAAGAAGTAAGTCGCGTTAACAATTTCGCCGTTTATGAGTGGATCGCTGAGGGCCAGAAAGAAGAGGAGAAAGGAAGTACCGTATCTGGAAGGTCCGCAGACTCGCCGCAGCGAATTCATGATGGCGTACCGCGTCTTCAAGGAATTTATCCGCGGTTTCCGCAAGCTGCATTTCATTGGGCCTTGCGTGACCGTCTTCGGATCGGCGCGCTTCAAACCAGGCAACAAGTGGTACGAGGAAGGCCGCAAGATCGGGGAGGACCTGGTTGATCTCGGCTTCGCGGTAATGACCGGAGGTGGCCCGGGAATAATGGAGGCCGCGAACAGAGGCGCATTCGAAGCCGGCGGCAGGTCGGTCGGGTGCAACATCGTTCTTCCTTTCGAACAGGATCCCAACCCGTACATGGATACCTGGATGGACTTCAAGTACTTCTTCGTTCGAAAGGTGCTGTTGCTGAAGTACTCCTACGGATACGTCATCATGCCGGGTGGGTTTGGCACCATGGACGAGTGTTTCGAAACGCTAACGCTTATCCAGACAGGCAAGATTGAAAACTTTCCTGTTATACTTTACGGTACCGAGTTCTGGGGAAAGCTGATGGAATTCCTGGACCACATGGTTGACGAGGGAACGATTAGCGCAAGCGACCTGGATCTCTTTTTGCTGACTGATTCCCGGGCAGAAGCGATGGAGTTTATCCAGAAGTGTGCGGTGGAAAAGTTCAAACTCCGACGCCGGGTTTTCAAGCCCATTCCGGTTTTTGGAGAAAGGGTCGGAGAGAAATACCGGCAGTCATTCCGATAAATCTCTCGCCCTGATGTAAGGCGGATCATCTATTGACCCTGGCCTAGGCGACTTCCTTTCCTCTGTCCAGATGCGGGAGCCCTCGCAACGAATACCTGCATGCACACGGTAGACCGAGGCAGCTCTACTTAAGCCAATCCGAAAAGTCGCGCCCGAGTAAATTCGAAAGTTGATGGACGTCGTCGCGATAAATGTCTGCCAATTCCTGTCGGGCAGCGTCGCTTAACTTTGGGAAGCTCTTTTCATTCATCCTCCGGATTCGGGAAACCAGGCTTGAGTTTTCCAATCGATGAATTAGCCACAAGTTTTTGCCTGTGAGTTTCAACACGATCGCTTTGGCTTGCCGCAGGAACTGGTGGAGACGTCGGCTTTTCAAGCTTGTTGAGTAATTAACTTTCTCGTTGAGAATAGCCGGGACGAAATCGCCGTCCACACCCAAGAATGTATAAACTTGCTTGAGGTATTGGGCAGAGTCCTGTCTCAAAAGATCAAACCGAAGGACAAGCGCGTTCTCTCTGTCAAACAAGTCGAGGTATTTTTTCAAATACTTGTAATAGTAACCCTCTTCAATGATAGTCTCGTCTTTCGCCATGGCTTCGGCAAAAGAAATCTCTTGTTGATAGATGTGGTCTCCCTGCTTCAGACATTGCCAATACCATGAATACGCGCGGTCGATAGGGGAGCGGAGGATTGCAATGATCTTGGCATCAGGGTATCTCGCAGAAAGCTCCTCCGACGTACCTGGCTGGGTTAGCCAGGCTGCATTAACAAGTCCGACGGCCAGTTCGTCGTCGTATTGACTCTCGGCCTTGTCGTCGAAACCTTCTACACCAGGGCGGCCCGGAGGCACAAAAATTTCCGGATGCTCCATAAGGCTTTGCTGGAGCCAGTTGGATCCACAGCGACGTCCACCGATAATCAGAAACGTGGGTTTGAGTTTGCTGCTCATATCGGACTAGATGGTGGACTTCCTGATGCTCCGGGAAATTGGGGCATTAAAGTCGCGTGGAAAATATTAATAGCAGTAATATCCCGGTATGGACGCATCAGCAGAACATGATCTCTTAGACAATTAGGCGCTGTTAAGTGCAGCCCCATCTTCAAGATAGCGGGTTACAACGCCACCTAGGTTGACTTAGTTTTCTATTCGGGCTGAATCTCATCCACTAAACTAACTCATCCGTGCCCCGCCCATGCGAGTATCGACACATTTTGTCTCTCCAAAGTGGTTGGTACTGGAAAATTAAGCTTGCTGGGTACGAATAAGGCGGAAACACAAGATCGACAAACCAAAAGAGCTTGCGCAGGAAATAAAAGAGAGGGTGAACAAATCTGTCGCTGAGATCGATTTTGCGGCCCCAACTGACGGATCAGGCCGAGTTTTGTGAAATCATAATTTCCCTATGAGTTTGATAAACTGTAACTTACGGCAATTTCGGGATATTTTTCTCTTGCGAAGTGGGGGTGGTCAGGGTAGTCGGCCATGCCCTGTTCGATTTGGAGCCGGGCGTCGTTATCGCAAGCGACCAGGATCTCTTTTTGCTAACTGATTCCCGGTCAGAAGCGATGGAGTTTATTCAGAAGAGCGCGGTGGAAAAGTTCAAACTCCGACGCCGGGTCTTCAAGCCGATTCCAGTTTTTGGAGAAAAGGCGGGAGAGAAATACCGGCAGTCATTCCGATAAATCTCTCCACCCGATGTAACGTAGAAACTCTATTGCCCGCGACCTAGGCCCCTCCTTTTCTTCTGTCCAGATGACGGCGCCCTCGCGATGATACTGTATTGGAATTGATTTCCCACAGAGTAGTTCTTGATGGCGATGCTGATGACCTTGTCTGCAGCGCCTGTGATTTCGAATGTCTCGACCAACGGATCGTTGGTGTTGGGGAAACTGTGTGACACGACCGATTGCCGCCTATCATCATTGGTTTGCGTGCAGATAGTAACACCTGTTCGCGCTCGACCATCCGTCTTATTGATCGTCACTCTGATGGTGTCGCGGTTAGACGGAGGCATTATAAATGTCCGGGTCGTTCTGCCGACAACATTTCCTGTTTCTGTACTGCCGATGTTCAAACTTCTGGGGCCGATGGTTGACCAGCTGTTATTCGCAAGCTGGTTCCACCCGGTGACAGCTGTGCTTGCAAGTTCCTGATATTCAAACCAATCCACCACCGTTGGTAATGCGTACTTCTCGACGGTTTCTGTACCATCAATAATCGCATTGTGCCATGCGTCCCACATTTTTGTGGCAGCTTCGTGACTGGAGGTGCAGCCAGGTGTTTGAGCAGAGGCGCTGGATCCGACAAAGGCTACAGCCAGGACCAGCACGAGTCTGTTAAATATTTTCATCGTAATTATGGATGGAGTGAATAAAAGGGTTTTATAAAGACGAGATTTTATGTGGGTCTCGCCGATTGTTGGGATTAAGGCGTGGTTGACACTCTCATGTATCTCAATTGCCAAACCGTCGTCGTTTTTTGACCGGTGCAGGAATCTTTGCCTCAATAATGTATTCGAATTTGTTGGCCACTGAGTAATTGCGCATTGCGATGCTAATGACTTTGTCTGTGGCGTTCTCGATAAGGAAGGTTTGTAGAAGCGGGTTGTTCGTGTTCGGGAAATTGTGCTCAGCAACACTTTGCCTGGAGCCATCGACAGTTTGCGTGCAGACAGATACTCCCGTTCGGGCACGACCGTTGACCTTTCGGATGGTTATTCGAACGGAATCTGTAGCTGACGGAGCCAAAATAAAAGTGCGTGACGTCTGGCCCCAAATGGTCCCGGTCTCGGGGTTGTCCAAGGTAAGACTGCGCGGACCGATGGTAGCCCAGTCGCTCTTTTCGTAGTCATTCCAGGTAATGATAGACAACGCAATAAGCTCTCTATATTCATTTGGAGAGACCTCAAGCTCCGAAGGGAGTACTGGTTCAAGAGTTTTCAACCCTGGTGCAGCCAGTGCAGAATGGAACGAGTTCCACATTCCAGCAACTGCCTCGGCGCCCGATGTGCAACCAGGCGTTTGGGCGGAAGTGTTCAGTCCAATAAAAGAGGAAAAAATAGTCAGGACGAGCAACCTGGATAATTTCATTGTCTAGTGGGTTTACGCCGTTGGTGTTGAGCTTATCTACCGGGAAGCAGTCGCCTTCTCTTTTTCGTGCTTGCCTCGGGTGCGGAAGCGGAGATTATATATTCAAATTTGTTTGCGACGGAGCGATTGCGGATCACAATGCTAATTACCTTGTCGGTCGCGTCTGCAATGACAAAGGAGTGTGAAATCACGTCCCGGGTGTTGGGGAATGTGTGAGATCCGGCGGCCGCCCGATCGTTCCGTCCGTGGGAACAGATGGTGATATCCGTTTCTGCTCGACCTCCAACCTTGTCAAGTTCGACTCTAATAGTGCCTTTGTCCGTGGGCGGCATCAGAAATGTTCGTGGCATCCCGCCAAGCACCGTCCCGCGCTCAGACGAGTCGAGTGCCAAGCTGCGTGGTCCTACGGTCGTCCAGTTGTTATTGCCCTGGCCGTTCAATACGTCGATAAACGCGTCCCAGGAACCAGCAATGCCATCGGGACCATCGAAATCAAGTAGGACATCCCTTATGTCGTTCATCGCGGCAACGGTCAAGTCACAATCAGTGATTGATTGGGCAGAAGCGTTCGTGCCAAGAAACGTTAGCACTGCGAAAAGGCAAATACGACAGGCTATTCTGATACATACAGAAATGCTCTCATTGCTTTGCGTGCGACGCTTCTGGCTATGATGGCAGTAATTTGACATTGGCCTGATTCCAAGTTGATCTAGTGGACTCTGGTGCCGAGTTCATTAGCTGCGAATTGCGTCTCGTATTGTACGCAATAACTGCCAAAATCGCTGGTACAGATACCAATATTTAGGGTCGATTAAGCAGCACACATTGGTCGCGGCAGCCTGGTTTTGGGATTCGTCCGGGCTGGCTACAGGCTCGTTTTGTGAAATCCGCATTACCATAAAAGCATAGGTATTAACCACATACGGCAATTTCGAGATATTTTTCTCTTGCGAAGTGGGGGTGGTCAGGGTAGTTTGCCATGCCCTGTTCGATTTGGAACCGGGCGCAGTTTTTAATTTAACAAGAGACTTTTAATGGAAATCCTACCCCTAATTATTCAATTACTTAGTGGTGCGGCAGGAGGGAATCTCGCAGGCTCACTAATGAAAAATTTGTCGCTGGGTACGCTCGGTAATTCAATCGCGGGTATTCTCGGTGGCGGCATCGGCGGCCAGATTCTTGGCATGCTCGGAATAGCTTCCGGAGCTGGCATGGACCTGGGCAGCATCCTCTCAAGCATCGCAGGCGGTGGCCTCGGTGGCGGGGTGCTTATGGCAATCGTTGGTGTCATCAGAAGCATGATGTCCAAGTCGTAACGACCGGCACTTACAATACTGGACCCGGAGTCGCGGAAGTGGCTCCGGGTTTTTTATTGTACGCCACGCGAACATCATTGGGAGTGCATCGTCAAGATGGTAACTCACACGATTCAAAATGAATCTTCTCCTCAAGCAATACACTGCGCTCGCCCTTACCGGTCTACTACTGTCAGCATGCACGCTTGCCAATCAGGAAGAAGTCGTCGACTTTGAACGGCACCCTGGAGAGTACGCAGCCCAGGTATCGGAATTCCTGGTGTTTGAGGATGCGGATCAGTGGTTAGCCTTCTACAATGAGCACGGCCTCAGATTCACATCCCCCGAACCGCCGGTTGATTTTGCAGACAGAGTGGTCGTAGCGGCATACTTTGGAGTACAAAGCGGCTGTCCGCCGAACGAGCCACTCGAACTGATACACAGTATTGAAAAATCATCCGACGTGTTGGTGGTTACACTCCAGCCGATCCCAGACCTCGGAGACTGCGAGGCACTGGTTCCGGTCTACGACTTAGTATCCATCGACCGGCGTGACGCCAGAGATGAGGTATCCTTCGACCAGTCGGCCAAGTAAGGCTCCGAGTTTTGTCGTACTCCGTTTACGTCATATCGCTCAACTCGAAAGTTTGGGATCGCCGAAATTTTCGAGAGCAAAATCCTGGCAAGACGTTACTCAACAAAGCGGTGTACGTGGGATCCACCGCGAAGAGTCCGGACCTACGGTTTGAACAACGCAAACAAGGTTACAAGAGTAACAGGTTTGTTCGCGATTTTGGGGAAGCGCTAGTTCCAGAGCTGTACGAGAAGTACAATCCCATTCCCACCCGGAAAGACGCGGAAGAGTTGGAACGCTATCTGGCTGATGTTCTTCGTGGTCGGGGTTATGGTGTTTGGACGAATTGATGTGAACACGGCAAACCGGATGTGATCTGGGGTCCATGGAGTTTGTGCCGGTTGTCACCGCCCTATGGATCCCGGCTCGGGGGCCGGGATGACGCCTTGGGGGTGGTTTCACCGCCGAGGCATTCCCGAATAGCAGAGCAAAAATTCACCCCGTACGCGTCACCCCGGACGTGATCCGGGGTCCATGGAGTTTGTGCTGGTTGTCACCGCCGTATGGATCCCGGCTCGGGGGCCGGGATGACGCCTTGGGGTTGGTTTCACCGCCGACGCATTTCCGAATAGCAGAGCACCAATTTCACCCCGTACGCGTCACCCCGGACGTGATCCGGGGTCCATGGAGTTTGTGCCGGTTGTCACCGCCGAGGCATTCCCGAATAGCAGAGCACCAATTTCACCTCGAACGCGTCACCCCGGACGTGATCCGGGGTTCATGGAGTTTGTGCTGGTCGTCACCGCCCTTCCGGTTGTGGCAGTGAGCAGCTGGAGCTAGCCTTTGGGAGACTGCCACGTCGCCCTTCGGGACTCCTCGCAGTGACGAGTTTTATTGGGAGACTGCCACGCCGCGGTAGCGGCTCGCAGTGACGAGTGGGCTCGGGGCCAGGATAACGCCTTGGGGCCTTGAGCGTCGCTCTTCGCCTACTATGATACTAGCGAGTCAGTTCATCCTGCAGCGCATCTATCCGCTGCGGCATGTCCCAGTGAACCGTAGAATTTGGAAGTGAGATGATGTGCTCGTACAGCCAAAGAGCATGCGTTAGTGGTTGCTTGTAATTATCCAGTCCGAGTTCCTTTTCTGCATACCCTTTCTCGCGCAACAAATCAGCAAGCGCAAGTGCTTTTTCGAATTGGAACTCATTGCCCACAGTGCACGCGGCGATAATGTCATCGCGATTTAGGTTATCGCGTAACAGCGGATCCAACCCGATCCCGACTAGACCATTGTTGATTTCCAGTACGATCTCTTCCTGCTGATCTGCTTCTCGTAGCTTAAGCACGCGAATCAGGACAGCAACCATCTGCTGAATCTCCCTGAGAATGAAGTCGCGTGTGATCATGGCCTACTTCTCAAGTCCCCTGATGTCCTCGACGAGTCCGACCGTCTCCGTGGACGGTTTGGGGTAAAATGGAGTCAGTCCAAGCGTCACCGCAAAGTTCAGCAGCATCCCGATCACGCCGATCCCCTGCGGATTAATTCCGCTCGGGAAAATTCCAAAATCCCACGGTTCGATTGTGCCCGACACGCAAGACACAATGTAAAACCCGGTGAAGCAGATGCCCACCAACATCCCCGCGACGGCAGGGATTGTGCCTACGCGCTTCGAAAAGATCCCAAGAACGATTGTAGGGAAGAAACTCGCGGCGGCAAGTCCAAATGCAAAAGCAACAACCTCACTTACAAACCCCGGCGGCCTCACGCCGAAGTAGCCCGCAACAAAAATGGAAACTGCAATCACTCCGCGGCCAACCTGCAGCCGCCTCTTCTCGGATGCCTGCGGGTTTAACACCCGATAGTATACATCGTGCGCGATACTGGATGAGATCACGAGCAGCAACCCGCTTGCAGTCGATAGCGCCGCAGCCAGTCCGCCTGCAGCAACCAGCGCAATAATCCAATTTGCAAGTCCCGCCATTTCTGGTGTCGCCAGCACGATGATGTCGCGGTCTGGTCCGCTCAAACCTTGCTGACGCAACGCCGCGCGCCCGTCCGCACCTTGCGCCGCATCAGAAGAAACCCATTCCGCATGTTCCGATCGAACTGATTCGAAAACACCCGCAGCCAAACCGCCCCTCCTAAAGATCTCATTGTCGTCGCCGGCGGAATAGCGCACAACACCGTCGCCGTCATCCAGCCAGACAATCAGTCCTGTCTTTTCCCAATTCTCAAACCATACTGGTAGCTGTTCCTCTGACTTGCCGTTGAGGCTGTCGATCATGAAGTACCGTGCAAATGCGGCCGTCGCTGGTGCGGTGAGGTACAGAAACGATATGAACAGTAGCGCCCAGAACGCACTCCACCTGGCAGCACGGACATTCTTCACAGTGTAGAAACGAACGATGACATGCGGGAGTCCCGCTGTGCCAACCATGAGCGCCAACGCAACGAAGAATACGTTGGTCTTGTCCCACCGTCCGAGAAACGGTTCGGTGTATGACGCAAATCCCAGATCAGCATGAATCTGATCCAATTTATCGAGCAGGCTTGCGCCAGTGCCGCTAACATCGCCGACCAACTCACCGCCGAGTCCAAGCTGCGGGACGGGATTGCCAGTTAACTTAATGCTTATCGCAATGGCAGGGATGAGGAAGGCGGTAATTAGCACCCAGTACTGCGCGACCTGCGTCCATGTTATGCCTTTCATGCCGCCGAGTGTTGCGTACACCAGTACAATCGCCATCCCGATAACGACACCCACGTTGATGTCGACCTCGAGGAACCGACTGAACACCACTCCAACGCCGCGCATCTGTCCGGCGACGTATGTGAAGCTCACAAAAATTGCGCAGACAACTGCGACCACTCGGGCGATGTTCGATTCGTAGCGGTCGCCGACAAAATCAGGAACGGTAAAGTGACCGAACTTTCTCAGGTACGGTGCGATGAGTAAGGCGAGCAGCACGTAGCCCCCGGTCCAGCCCATCAGGTACACGCCGCCAGAATAGCCCATTGCAGAAATCAGGCCCGCCATCGAAATGAAAGACGCAGCGCTCATCCAATCTGCTGCCGTGGCCATCCCGTTGGCGATGGATGGCACCCCCTGGCCAGCTACGTAAAACCCCCGCGTGTCTGCAACGCGGCTCCACCACGCAATACCCAGGTAGAGGGCGAATGTGAGGCCAACAAAAAGATATGTCCATGCCAGAACGCTCAATGGTCCGCTGAGGGCGTTCGCTCCAGGCTGTTGTAATCCCGATCAATTCTGTTCATCACGACGCAATAAACGAGAATCAGAAAAACGAAAATGATGATGGACCCTTGTTGCGCAAACCAGAATCCCAGCGGGTAGGCTGTGCCAGGCAGGGTGAACTGGTTAAGCGTATCGGCGAAGAGTATTCCGCATCCTAAACCGACGAAGAGCCAGATAGCGAGCAGGATGGACATCACGCGGAGGTTGCGTTTCCAGTATGATGATTGTGACGGCATGCGGGAAGTTAATGCTGATTTGGCGCGTGACCAACCGGGCGCCCAGCCACAATCCAACGGATCTAACGCCCGGCTGTCAGGACGTTTTGCAATGCAACCGAAAACTCAATGTCCATGCGCAAGATCAGCGGGTTATCGGCATTGTCCAGGATCCATATTTTATGATTTTGCCCATCCTCATCGGCAAGAACGATAGCATCGGCTTTCGTCGGCTGACCGTCGACCGTGAAAGTGTAGGTGTCATTGCCGATCGGCTCGAAGTAAACGTCGCTCTCGCCCGTGAAGATCGTTACACCCTCACCCTTGGAGGCAGCGTTGAACACGTAGTTACTAACCCAAACAGACGTCTCCTCGGTAAGGACTTCTTTCTCTTCGGAAGGGGAGAAGTAGTTGTACATTTTCGCGGAGTTGTCAAGGGCCCAACCCGTGACAACTATGGTTCCGTACAAGTCGTTTTCCGGAAAGCTCCAGTCGAACTCGAGCCCGTCGTCACCGGCATACACGATGTCGATCTGGAATTCCCTCTCGTTGTCAACCAGGTACTCAAGTGTCTGGCCGGAGGCAGCAGTATTCAGCGCATCGGTGGCTACGACATTCTTCTTTGATGCGCATCCTGTGAGCGTGACGGTCATCAGGGCGCCAAGGAAATAGCGATTCAATGTACATCCGAGGTTTTTGTGGGTGCGGACAGGATACGAATGTCGGATCGCGTATCGCAAGCCGCAAGGTAGTGCGCCCGAGCCCTGAAGTCCTTTCCCGTGGTATGCGCCAACATGAGGCGTATATTGACTCGGCATTTGTCGCGGAAAGTTTCCATGATGCACATAGTTCGCAGATATGGCCTCGTTGTTGCAATCACGGTTGCCGGTTGTGCCACGGATCAAACCGAGGAGTTCACAGGCCTGTCGTCTGTTGTTCACGGAGAGCCAGGTGCCAGGCCGTTTTGGAATATCCACGCAGGACGTTATATCTATCCGCCTTCGATTTCGTGGACGGATACAACGGCGAGTGTACAATACCAACTGTCAATCAATGGCAATGCAGCCACCACCCAGGAGTCGTGGATCAACCTGGCAACTTTGTGGGATGAACTGGAAACGGGATTTGTGACAATCGCTATTCGGGGTTTGGATGATGATGGCGAGACCGTGTTCCGAGACAGTCTCACGACAATAAAATCGCCGGGGTTCCGTGTTGCAGCTATCGATGATTATCAAAATCCCGGTGACGAAGGATTGCTTGGGCTCAGGACTGTGCTCGCCCTGGAAAAAGTGCGGCATTGGCTCGATCCGGGCGGGCCCGACCCTTCATACCCTTTGTGGGTGCACCCATCCAAGTTGATGGGAATGCTGTCCCAGAACATGCTCTATCTCTCGCAGATCGCGAATGACGTGCAGACTGCTGACGAAGCACTTAGAGTTTCACGGGAGGCAGCATCTTTCCTGCTTTCACTACGTGAACCCGAAGACACACCACTAGCCGGCTGGACACATACCTATTGGGATGGGGTTGATCGGGGGGCACATCCGATTTGGATGGATCAGATCATGACTAACTATCCCTCGGAGGCTGCACTGGCCTTCCTGGACCTGTTCGATGAAACGGCTGATTCGACATGGTATGATGCCTCGCTGCTAATTGCGAACACCTACAGAAGAGTACAAAGAGAAGACGGCACCTGGAATTTGCTGATGCGGCGGAGCGACGGGTCCGGAGTCGGAGAAAAACTGATGATACCCGTGTCGGTCCTCACCTTTCTAGACAGGCTACACAATCAATACGGGGTCGAGGATTTTGTATCCGTCCGAAACGATGCGTTGAACTGGATCATGAGGAATCCGGTACAGGCGTACGCCTGGGAAGCTCAGTTTGAGGACACTCGTCCGAAGCGTCGCTATCGCAATTTATCTCAAAGACCTGCAGCGGGATTTGCTCAGGTGCTGTTTGAATCGTCCTCCGATCCGGCAGATCTTAGGCTTGCACACGAACTGATGTTATTTGTTGAGGACCAGTTTATTGTCTGGGATCACTCGGATCCAGTCACACGCACAAATTGGTTTCGGCCCGAGATGAAATGGAACGGAAATCGACCGGATGGCACCCCAGGCAAAGACTGGTTCCTCCCTGCGATCCTTGAACAATATGCATTTTATACACCTATTGCGTGGGGAACTGCGGATGTGATATATGCCTATTGCGCTGGCTACGATGCGACTGGCAATGAAGAATACCGCTCTAAGGCCCGGGCGCTATCGCAGTCGTTGATATCAGCGCAGGAGTATCACGGGACCGGCGAAATACCAACCCACCTGCGCGAGGTTTTGCCGGAGGTTAATTGGCTGAACAACTCTACGTACTCAGCACGTGCGCTCATGGAAGCCTCGTGCCTGTAGTGCACTGTCGTACAGCAGGATTCGCGGAGTCAGAAGCGGTTTAGTTGGCGAACTTCTGGATGTTCACTACGCCGACGCGGTTCGAACTGGTCTGATGTATAAGTAGGTTGCCTGCGCGCGTTACCCACATGTTGCGGATGATCCCTACCCCGGACGGGATTGCCCAACTCTGAAAGGTCTCCGTCTCGGGGTCAAAGCGCACAAGCGCGTCCGGGCGCATCCCCGACTCGTTGTACCAGATCTTGTCGTCGATAACGGCGAGTGCGTATGGGTGAGACCGCGGTCCGCTGGGTGAATCCCATTCTCTTATCTCACCCGTCTGCGGATTGAGTCGCCCGATTCGACCCATCGTGGAATTTACAAACCACACCATGCCGTCGCTGGACAAGCCGAGCCTGCGTATACGTGAATCTGGTTCGGGGATCGCGTAGGTTTTTACCTCCATGGTCTCCGGGTCAAGCGCTCCAATTTTGTTAGTGCCATTGTAGGCCACCCAGACGGTGCCGTCAGTAGCGACCTGAATGCCGTACGGTCGCGCTTCAGTTTTAACCTCGGTGAGGTCGCCGGTTTGGGGATCCAACCTGCCCAGCATCCCGGCGCGCTGAGATGTGAAATAGAGTTGTCCGTTTGGGTGGAACGTGGCGGTGTGCGGATCTCCCGCCTCGGTCGCATACTCCGTAATATCGCCGGTCTCAGGATCGAGTTTGCCAATTGTTCCGTTACTGTTACCGGTGTACCAAATATTCCCATCCGAGTCAGGTACGATGCTGTGCGGTCTGGCAGACGGTGGCAAGAGATACTCTTTCATTTCTCCGGTCGTTGGGTCAATTCGGCCCACCAGGCTGGCCCACATTCCGGTCCACCAAATGGATCCATCTGGTGCTTCTACAGGATCCCGCGACCGCTGACCCAGCGTCGGAACCATCCATTCTATGAACTCGATCTCGGTATCGCCAGATACGAGGGTCGGGCGACGTTCAGGTTTGTTCGGGAAGTGCTCCGCCAGATAATCCGCAATAGCTTTGGCCTGGTCTTCCGGCAACTCCATCATTGTGGCTACGACGTCCTGCCACTCTTGCACCGTGTCGTACCCGGCCGATCGCATAATGGTGGACGTTCGGTGGCAGGATGAGCACATCGTTTCTACAAGCGACTTGCCCGGTCCGTCAGGCAGGGTCGCTGCTGGACGTTGGGCGAGCGATGGGAGGGCCAGGAGGGTGAGGGAGAGGATGGAAAAGAGGAGCCGCATGGTCATCTGGGGATATTCACAATGAATATATGGATCGTAGTGCGTCCACGGGCAAATCCGGAGCCATTAAGGCAAGCTCAATGCCGGTAGATAAGCGATTCGTACAATCGCAATGCACAATGGATTCGTCAATATTCCACGTTGTATTTTTGCACCCGACCCAACCCCGCCGGAGTTATGGTTCAAACACGTTACCTCTTGTTGCTATTGGTCCTAACGAGCTGTAAAGACGCGCCCCTAGATCGAGCTGCCACTAGCTACGCCGAATGCACGACCGCAAACGCAGCAATATTTTCAAGCCTGGTTGGCGTATGGGAAGTGGAGTGGACGTACCGTGTAGAGGTGGGCAAATATGAAACATCCACAGCATCCGCAGTGATTGAACCCGCCTTACTGGGATGCGCACTCATCGAAAAGTTTGAAGGAACTCTGAGGGGTAAAGATTTTTCGCGCGTCACAATGGTCGGAATTGATGATGATAATCTCCTCACGCAAATAGGAATCGACTCCGAGCACCGTCGCTTCGGCGAGACCGCTGGAACCATCTCTGGTGATTCCCTGATCTTTGAGTTCTCCCGAGACATGGGCGAGAGGATACTCAGGAGGCGAGAACACTTCGCGGTATCAGATAGCGGGAGGATCAACATGCGCGCCGAGCTTTCGGTGTCGGAGGAAAGTCCCTGGGCTCTCGTTGAGGAAGCGATTTACCGAAGAGTGACGGATTAACCTATCGAAGATTCGGATGGCGGTATAATACAATGAGTGTTAGCACTGCAGTCACCGCGATCATTCCCGGAGCAAACATTGGACTCGCCCCGAAGATCGAATCCCATAGAATCTGTCCGAACGGTGCGCTGCCTCCGACTTCAAGTTCGATTTCGATATTGGCTCGTAGGTGTAGGTAAACACCAGCGGCAGCAGTGACAAAAGCAGCATACGCAACCCATCGGACGGATGCGGCGGTGCGTTGTGTGGGTGATACCTTAAACCAAATGGTAGCAGCTAGACCGATTCCGCAAACAACAAACGGGATGAGCTGGCGCCAGTCTTCTGTATGCTCGGCGAGAATCAGCTCGACAATTACGCCCGTCCACATGCAAATCGCAACAAGCGTAACGTAGAGTCGGATCCTAGCTTCTACCGGCTCAGTAACCATGCGAGATATAGCTTGATGCAATGCCGCTATCGTCAACCGAAATATGTTGGCCCAGCGCGGTTAAAAATTCGATGGACGAATCATATGGCCTCGCATTGACAAGGGCTTGTGCAGCGGCAGTGGTGACTCCCGGGATCTGCATTAACGTTGGCACATCGGCCCCATTCGGATCGATGGGTACGAATAGGTATTCCTCATATGCGGCAACCTGATCATCATCTACGTACTTGCCAATTTCTCTTCGGAATTGAGTGATGCTGCTATACGGTCTGTACTCCTCGAATTCTCTCACCATCCTGTCTCCGACATTCGGAATCGCAAGCATCTGTTCTTTTGTAGCTGTGTTGACGTTGAGCTTTGTTACAGGAGCTGCGTTTTCGTTCGTCTGATCGGTAGGTGCAATGGCGTCGGCTTGCTCGTGGGATTGCTTTTGACAGTTTGCAAGCAGCAAGGTCGCGCCAAGGAAAAGGAAGAGGTATGCTCTCATTTTAGATTATTGCAGGAGGTTGGGGGACACTATCGGATGATTGCAGCTAATACACCAACGGCCATCGCACTTGCCAACAATGGGTCGTCCTCTTTGTTCGGCGCTCCCCAGGGATTGGCAAAACTACCATCGTCGCGTTGGTTAGCGGCGAGCAGGTTTAATATTTCGTCGCGCCATAAACCTGGCCAGTCAAGCGCCTGGTAAGCTTCCGCCCTCACCGACAGATGATAGTAGAAGAGTACCTTTTCCCAATCCCCAACTGCGTTTACCGGGATACCTTCAGGTTTTTCCAGATCGGGATGAGACGTTAGCCACTTGGCAGCGGCCACTATTCGTGGATCATCAGACCCAACACCTGCAGCGATGAGTGCAAGGATCCCGTCGCATGTGGTGGTCGCATAACTCTCGAAATACGCTTGCTCGTCAGCGCCCTTCGTGCCGGCCTTATTGGTGGCGTAGACGGTTGTCGACGCATAGAATCCGCCGTCAAATATTTGTTCATCTGATGTGGCCTGTCCCGGCGGGAGCGGTCTTGAATCTGAGGGCAGTTTTTGTAGAAGCGACAAGTATACCTGAGCGTCTTGCGCTGATTGTGCCGGCAGATCGTGTGTAAGTGCCTGCAACACCCGGCGCGTGTGACTCAAATCAACGTGTCCGTGTGCGCCATGTTGGAGCCCGATCTCCCCGAACCCCCATCCTCCATAAACTGGATGTGTTTTTTCGAAACCGCGGTTGGCTGCGAACTGTTGGCCAAGAAGGTATGTCCGCATCTTGCGCAACAAAGTGGAGTCCTGTGGATGATTGTACTGGCGTAGGACCCGATAAGCGTACGATGTTGCGTAATTCGGATACTCCAGGACCAGGGAATCTGCAATTCCGACTGCACCGCGCGGTCCGATTGTCGATCGGATGAAGGCAATCGCTCGGTCAATATCTTCCTGATGGTGGGCCGCGCCTGGCGTTTGCATCAGTTGGAATAGCACGAATGGTGTCCATGCCTTGCCGCCCTTAAGGATGCCATGCGTAGAAGAGTGCCAGCCACCATCGGCAGCCTGCTGTGACCAGAGGTAATCAGTCGTTGATGTTAGCAGTGACTCTGCTGTTGGAGTGGGCGAGTCCGACTGACAACTCGCAGCAATAAGAATTATCAGCAGACAAATATACCGCATTCGCGTGGTGTTCTGGGAAAAGCAATATAGTGAGCCCTGCAAGCTAGTGTTAGAACTCCCAACAGCGGTAGCATAGATTATATTCCGTGATTTGTATTATTCGTTCCGACTCTGATTTCGCGAATCCTAACAGGTAGTAAGAGTAAAATATGCGCAACGTCCCCATTCCCAGCAGAGAGGAAGACTTCACCGCGGATCCAGCGGAGCTTTTCTTTGATCTCAGTTTTGTTTTTGCATTTTCTCGATTGGTTTTTCATCTGGTCCATTATCCAACACTTGTTGGGTTCGGCGAATTTGTTTTGCTGTTCACGCTTATATGGATTGCGTGGTCAAATTTTACATGGAGCGCGAATGCAGTTGCTGGTAACAGTCGTTTTGTGCGGTCGATCTTTATGGTCGCTACGGCTATCAGCTTGCCAATGGCCGCTTCGTTAGAGGCACCGTTTGGAGACGGTTCCCTTGTCTTTGCGATAACCGTTTCGGCGATCCTGGTAATGCCTATTGTGGTTGGGGGAGCACTTGCTGACGACGAGGCTATGAAATCTTCGAATCGGCGGTATCTCATTTTCACGCTTGTCGGAATTGCGTTGGTGTTGGGTGGAGGTCTTGTAGAAGGAGATCTACAGGTCGGTCTGTGGATTGCGGCGATCGCCGTTTTAATCTTTAACACAATTGATGCAGGTGGAGGAGATTGGCTCGTACGACCGGGACACTTCGCGGAGCGCCACGGGTTAATCGTAATAATTGCTCTTGGCGAAGTAGTCGTCGCTATCGGGGCTCCAGTGGTTGAAACCTTGTCTGAAGGACACGGGCTCGACGGCAACCTTATTGCCGCACTTACCGCTTCAGGAATTCTGGCTGGGCTGCTTTGGTGGTCGTATTTCGACAGGCCCCTTCCAGCGCTCGAGCACCGACATGAACAGTTACCAACCGCAAATGAAAAGGCTCGGTTTGCGCGAGATGTATATACGTACAACCATTTGTTTATCGTGGGCTCGATATTAATAGCGGCTGCTGCATTGGAAGAAATAATGCTCCACCCGTCGAGTCCACTGGAAAACCCATTCCGCTGGATGCTCTTTGTTGGGATTTCACTTTATCTGCTCGGGGTGGTCGCATCAGTTCTCCGGGCATACAAGGCCCTGGCAGTGGAGCGACTGATAGCGGTAGTGGCGCTTGGGGGGCTGATTGCCGTTTCGGCAACGTGGCCGGGACTCTACGTTTTGATTGGAGTGGTTGTCCTGTTGTTCATCGTGCTTGTCATCGAGCACTACCGAGTGGAGGTCGCCAAAAAGTACCTTATGATGTCGTCGGGTTCTTCGGCCGGGGGCGATCCGGGCGAGTAGGTTGGCAACAAACTCGTCATTGCGAACCGCGCAGCGGTGTGGCAATCTCCCCAAGTCGAGCTCTGTAGAGGGAGATAGCCACGCCGTCCTTCGGGACCGCTCGCCGTGACGAGCCGGGGAGTCGTCTGCGACTATCCTTGATCCCTGTTGCGCAGTACATCGCGATCGCGATCTGCTGTTAGCGTCATGATAACCGCGGCTGTGGAGAATACCGGACTGGTAATGCAATGATGTCCGCTCCAGCTTCCGTTTTCGTTCTGGATGGAGGCCAGCCTGTTGCTCATCTTGCCGTACCAGCGATCCCACTCTTCGCCGCCAATAACCGCGAGAGACTCTGCGGTCATCATGTAACTCAGGAATTCCTCACCGCCGTTGTTACCGAAGCCAGCAAAGACGTTGTCATCCTCGAGCAGTTCGGAGGCCACCTGGTTTTTGCGGAACGCCGCTGCGTATTTCCGGGCTTCATCCCTTCGGACACCGCTCCGCACCAGCGTCTCTTCGTTGAGCTCTGCGTCTTTAGCAATCGCCCCCGACGCAAGACCACGTTCATACGCCTCTTTCGCCTTCCTTGCCTGCGGCGCGCCCGCCCGCTGACTCGCAGCGATAGAGTACAAAGAAATTCCCGCCGCCTCTTCAGTCTTAACCTCGCCCTCGTCGTTCAAGTTTTTGCTCTGATACTCCCTTGAACGGTCCAGTGCATCCTGGTCAACCTTTCTCCCGACCGCATCAGCCAGTTCAAGCGCAGAGTTTGCCATGGCAGATTGCAACACGGGTGCCCACCCAGGACCACTCCAACTGCCGTCATCAGCCTGTGTCTCTTGCACCGCCAGTAAACATCGGTCAAGTGCAGCCTCAACACGTCGCCGTGTTTTCTTGTCCTTTACGTGTGGCAGAACGCGCGAGAAAAACTGTGAGACCATCGAGGCGTCGATATTCTGTCCGAGCTTAACCTGCGGCTGCGTTCCGGTGATGGTCGTGATTTTGCCATTATTGCCAGGAGCTTCCTCTACCAGCTCAAGCAGGTAGTCAAGCGCCAGGCGAATGTTTTTCCTGTACGGACCTTTCGATAATGTGCTTCCGGATCGAACCATTGCAGTTGCAGCAAACGCCGTTGTGGCAGGGTCAATCTGGACGCTCTTCGGATCTCGAATGTGCTGCGAGTTGTGCATCCCCGCACCCCATCCGCCGTTGGCGAACTGAGCCTCCGCGAGCCAGTCGAGGCTATGCTCGAGGAATTTCGGAATTGATTTATGATCATCATCAGCCGCAATAAAAGTTGGCACTACGCCAGCTTGCAAGCCCACTGTCTTAATGTGGGTACTCTTATGTGTGTTCGTTGTAGTTGTGCCTTGCTGATTGGTCATAAGACCAATGCTAAGCACGGTTGCGAGCAGGAGCAGTACTCCTCGCCCAATCGTGTCGGTGCTCATTTTTTCGTACCTGTGCGGCTGGAACGCCTGTGAACTGTTTAGTGAGTGTGTGCGGTACGATCAGTGGTGAATAAACGGAGGGGGGAGGGGTTTATTGTGCGGCTCAAGCGGCAACTGGTACCGCAGCGATGGATGTCATCGCCATCTAGTCATTCCACCCCTGAGCTGGGATCCATAGGGCGGTGACGGTGGCTCAAACTGTATGGATCCCAGATCACGTCTGGGATGACGCAGTTGTGGTACGGGTTAAGGTTGCGCCAACCTTTTGGACTAAAACGAAACCTCTCCGCCGCCTCCCGTACTATCCTCGCCAACGCCTCTCCCGTGAATGGCACCGATGATATCCGGTGGGCTCCAACCCGGCGGTTTCATCCACTTACCATCCTCACGCCGATACGAGCCTTCCGCAAACTTCCGCAAGTTTGCAGAGTCGACTTCCTCCAGCACGGGCTCATCGTCGACTCCAAAGGCAATGAGTGTGCCCATTGTGACAACAGAAATATCCGCGCAGCCATCGACGATTTCCTCCAGGTCCGGCTCACCGGAAATCCGAAAGACCAACTCGCTGTCCTTGTGCAGAATCGAAGTGCCATCCGTGATCTCAGCGGACACGCCAAGGGCGGTTACCGTCTCCAGCGCTTCTTCCAGGATCAGTTTTGCGCGGAGGATGCGCACTTCCTCATCAGGAATCGTAACACTCTCGGGCGTGTCCTGCCCAGCCTTGATCATGAATTCCTTGATGCGCTGGTAGTGCGGGGTAGGCATGTTTCGTTGCATTTGTTTGTCAGACAATACACATGGCAAGAAGCGTTGTCAATCGGCCATGCGTTAAATCTGAACTAGTTAATTTACTTGATCGCGTATGACTTCCAGGACATGTGGCCCGCGACCAACAAACATCCGTCCCTCGTTCGTCTCCACGAGACTATCCCAGTACCCTTCGTGCATATCTATCAACTGGACAGTCTCCAGATCTGCGGATACTCGGAAGAATCGCTCCTCCGTCATGCCGTACACCCAGCCATCGACGGACGTTACGAGTTTCTTTATTTCTTCCGGTGCGATTGTTTGTGACGTCTCAACAGTTTCATCAACCGTGTCAAAAATGAACATTACAGAATCCGCCGCGCCAACCAGGAAGCGCTCATCAAGCCAATCAAGACCCCATATCTCGTAGGCACCTTCAACGGGTGTGAATTCTTTCGTTTTGTTCTGATTCGCCGTGTCCCAAACGAACAGCCTGGACGATCGCGCGGACGGGCGAGAACCAAGCCCGCCCCGCACGCTGGTGGAACCCCAGAGGTATCGTTCGTCATCGGACACGAGCGCGTAGATGGACTGGTCCTGCACGACATCACGGAAGGTGGTGAGCTCGTTTGACTGCGGATTCAGCATAACGATCGCCCCGCCCAACTTTCCGTATGCAGGTTTTGTCGCAAAGTACAAGTTGCCGTCCGGTCCTACAGTTCCATGGGGAACTCTGTCCTGCAATTCACCTGCCGTGCCAATTATCTGCGGGTTATTGTTTGTGTCAGGGCCAGGATTCCAGGAGCGTTTTGGATCGTAAACACTGAATCGAGCCTTCGTGTAATGACCAACGAAAATCTTCTCGTCATGGGTTACCAAAGCGTCAATCTGCCCCGGGAATTCAACCGAGCGACCGGGAGAGTACATGGATGAATCAGGCGAATAGGCAAAGTAACCCTGGTTGATGTAGGTCCCGCCAACAACGGTGTTACCCGGTCCTTCCGCCATAGCATGAACTAGCATACCGCTTCCATGGAAGTGAGCCTGCCGGCGAACCGAATATTCGCCCGAATTGAGATCGAAAACCGAGAAGTGTCCGAGTCGTGTTCGCGTGAACAAGTGTCCATCACCAGTAACCCCAATGGGATGTCCCATGTGGTCAATAAAAGTGAATTTGTCGGTATCAAAATTGTAGCTGTGCAATCCGTCATCCTCGATGGTGCCAAAGTAGAGGAGGTCGTTGTGCGCGATGATTGACGTGCGGTTGTGCGGCCAGACGCGTCCCTGGGTTACTTCCTTCGCACGCAATAATTCGCCGGAATCTGCATCCAGGAAGAGGAGTGTAGCGGGGGATTCAACGTATGCGACCAGCATGTCCCGGAATCTCACCGTGTGGCTTACCCAGGACCGGTCGCGATATTTCTCGGGAAGAAATTCCCGTACGGCTCCGGTGGCGAGGTTGTATTCCTTCAGCGAGACCTCTGTGCCGAACGACAAAAAGAGACGCCCATCGAATTGTGCGTTGATGTGGCGGAGATAATACTCGCGCGGAGGGTCATCAGTAAGCGGGCCCAGGTTTACGATGTTATTTGTAGCCGGGTCCATCCGCAGCAGCGCGCCTTCCGGCCATGTACCGATGTACACGTTCCCGTCGCTAGCTTTTTCCACCGAGAAAACGAACTCCATGCGCTCGTCTCCCTGTTTGGGAAGAGGGATCTGAATCGGTTTTTCCATTCCCGGTTTCCACCTGAATATCTGACCGTCGAGGTATGTGCCGATAAAGACTTCTCCGTCAATCACGCTTACTGCGCGGGCGCCATCTGCACCGGGCATCAGGATGTATTCGGTTGCTCCAGTGGACGGGCTGAAGAGCGCGGCGATTCCTTCTTTCTCCTGCGCTGTGGTTTGGATAATGCGCGCATTGCGGCCTGCATCCGGGTCGAAGAGTGTAGCGCTAATCAACTCTAATTCTCGGTTGCCTGGCCCGAGATTCCGAAACGAAATACCGTCGACTAGACTGGCCTCAATCGAGCTACCACCAGTGACATTTGTTGCATCCTGTCTGGTGCAGCCCGCGAACACTAACACAACGCATACAAACAAAGAGGATAGTCGAGTTCCGTATTTGGACGTGGTCACGGTTTGTTATTGCGAATTTGTGTGAGACGAGAAATATACTTCCAACAGTCGGATACGCTATTGTCATTCCACTAAGTGAGCACGAATTTCCATCCCGGCACTCTAATCGATTTACACCATGCGTCTTCTTCCCCCGTTCCGAATATGGACCATAGCGGTAATTGTTGTCACTTCGATTGTTGCTAGCTGTCCGACCCAATTGCGTGCGCAGGGAACCGTAGACTATTCGTATGCACCGGCTCACTGGCTTACACCGATAGGACTTGTCGATGATTGGCATAAATCTCTTGCCGATCATTTGGGACGGCTGGCATACGATTTTGGACCTGGTCCCTACGCGCGCCCGCAGACCACGGTGGCAGTTTCTGTTCGCGGAGCTGAGTGGGACGACGTAAACCAGAACCTGTTGGATGCCCGCGTTCCCATCGTGGTAACCCGGTTTGCTAGTGACTCCTCCAGGCTTGTGACAACCACGTATTCGCTGGTTCCTGAGAATGATGCTCCAGCTCCCAAGACCTCATCAGACGGAAGTTATATTAGACATCAAGGACACACGGGATCGCTCGCATGGGGCTCCTATGACAACAGTATCGACCCCGCGTTTCACAGCGTTGCCTGGGGAACCGGCCGGTTGGTACACTACAGTCTTAAAGTTTCGCCCGGTGAAGGCAAGCGCGTGGCGTTGGGTTTTCGGGAAACGTACAGGTCGGGTCGCATCAAGCGAACCATGACTCTCGATGTTGAAGGCGCTACCAGGCGAGATGTTGATCTGCTGAAGACAGGTGCGCAAAACGAGGCGCAGGTGTTTTTCTTTGATGGGGATGATGTCGATGAAGACGGGTGGATCGACGTGAAAGTCGGCGGTGCAGAGAGCGGACAGGATCCTAACATCTACATTAAC
Organism: Rhodothermales bacterium; assembly: GCA_965224105.1. GTDB lineage: Bacteria > Bacteroidota > Rhodothermia > Rhodothermales > JABDKH01 > CBDCYH01. Next base: position 1,428,879 of record CBDCYH010000002.1, read on the forward strand.
GCCATCTGGGCATTTCAGGCAGGTGCGAGTTTTACTGTTGATGATGTGCGCTCGGGCCGCGCGACGGTGGATGCGGATGTGTTTGTGAACTGCGGTACACTTGCCGTATCGTCAGGCTTGTCGAGAACCGATGCGGTCCAGGGAACGCTCGAAGGGGATGGCGAGCTTGTTGTCGAAGTTAGAACGAACAGGGTGTTGGGTAGTGATCAGGATTTGCCCGCGCTCACATACAATAGTGCGCCGTTCATTGCAACCGATCCTCCGTTCACATCTGCCACGACTGTTGAGCGTGGATGGGATTTGAGTTTTGCACCCGGCGTGCGTTCTGTTGCTGTTGTAGCAAACCACGGGGCGGATGGCTATTCCACCGTCCCGGATCTCGCGCGAGAGAAGGAGAAAGTAGCGGACTACTGGGCGACGGTTCCGCTGCCCTGGGGAAAGATTAACGTGCCTGACAAGGACATCCAGGATTTGTTAGACGGTGGTATTAGGACGGTGTACCAGGTACGCGATGTGGTCGACGACTACGCGCAGTTCCAACCCGGGCCGAGCGTGTACCGCGGGTTGTGGTACGGAGACGGGATGTGGGGTGCCGAAACCGCGGCGTTTCTGGGTGATGCGGATGCAGCCCGACAAACGCTCGAAGCCATGCTGATGCACCAGGAGGAGAACGGGCGAAGCGGAGTAATGAAACCTGCACTGTTGCATCGAGAAACCGCCCACATGATGTACGGAATCTGCCGCTACGCAAGGCTCATGCAGGATTGGGATTGGCTCGATGCAAACTGGGCGAATCTATCTGCCGCGATGGTTCACCTGATGGACCTCAGGCGCCAGGCTTCCCTGGACTCATCCGCAGTCTACTTCGGACTAATGCCTCCCGGCCTCACGGATGGCGGTATCGGCGGGATAGGATCAACCTACGGCTCAACATACTGGGCTTTGATCGCGATGGCCGAGGCCGCCCGTACGGCGGAGGCACGCGGTAAGCCAGAAGCAGAAGCGTGGAGACTAGAGTTTGATGACTTCCATCGAGCTTTCCGACGTGCAGCCGCACGAGATACCACCCGCGACGAGTTCGGAAACCTGTTTTTGCCAATGAAAATGGACTACGATTCAACAAAGGATGTTGCGCAGCGTGGCCAGTGGGGTCCGCTGCACGCCATGTACGCTGGACAGTTTTTGGATTCGGATGAACCACTGATGCAAGGGACTTTCAAGATGCTGGAAGCCCGTGAGAAAGAAAACCACGTGCTGAGTCTCGGTTGGCTCACCGGTGGTGTCTGGCCAATCTTTGAAGCCCACCGCGCGATTGCCTACCTGTATGCAAACCGGCCGGATGACGCAGAAAGACAGTTCTACTCCTTCGCCAATCACTCCTCGCCGACTCTGGTATGGATTGAAGAACAAATGCCCAAAGCGGAGGGCAGAAGAACGACGGGTGACGTACCTCATACTGTAGGAAACATGCAGGTGGCCCGCGTCCTGCGCTATATGTTACTCATGGAGAGAGGCGCAGACCTGCAGATGATGGCTGGGCTGCCACTGAGTTTCATCAAACCCGGTGCAAGATTATCGGGACTATCGCTTCCGACATTGTTTGGCCCTGCGACGATACGACTTATCATTTCACCGGATGGAAATGGGGCGGAGTTATTCGTGGACGTTCCGGCTTCCGGAGATGGCATCGCGACGGTAGACCTGCGACGTCTGAAACAGGCAGGTTTTAGTCATTTCGCTGACGGTCGACGAGTCGGGGAATCGGTAGACGTGGATTGGGGATCCAGGGTCATTTTCCAACTGGTCAAGTAGACCTGCCTGGCTTTTCAAACAAGGCGACCTGCCACGTCCCCGCGTATTCGATATGGCACTGGTTGAAACCCGCCTCTGCCAATAGATTGATGACGGTTGTTGTCGGGTGGATGAATGTTCGGAAAGTCGATCGGCGGAGCCGCATGAACTGATTGACAATCCGCGAGCCGATGCGGTTATACCACACATCCTTTGGGTAAACCAATCCGACTAGCTGACTGGACTTCTTTGCGGCACTGCCAAGAAGTTCGTCGACCTCGTCGTAACAACAAAGTACACGATCCATTGTCACAATGTCGGTCTGGTCTATTGATTGGGCGAGGTTAACAAAATCGCCAAAGTGAAATGCTATTCGCGAGTCTGTCCCCCTGGCTTTGGACTCTGCTTTTGCGACGTTGAGATAGGATGCCGATGCATCGACACTCACACCGGTTACGTCCGGGTTTGAGAGGAACTCGTGCTGCAGCGCGCCGACTCCGCCACCAATATCGATAAACGAAAACGGCTTTCCTTCGAGACGTGACTGAATTGCGGCAATGAGTAGCCGCGTAGCTTTCCTCGGCCCCTTTTTTCGGAAGCTCTTAAGCTCGCGTCTTGCCGTTCGCTCATTGAAGGTTGCCTCCACTCCTTTACACTGTGCGCACGACATGGCAAAATAAGACGCCCGGCTGGGCTACAACCGGGCGTCCTAATGGTTACAGGTTATGACGACGGATAGCCAGCGTGATCCTTAACCTGCTGGATCTGTGCAAGATGACGCTCGGCGTGACCCATGATAAACTTGACCCACTGATACGCGTCCATCTCAATTCCTGCTGGATGAGCGCCATAGTAGTTGCGTAAGTTTTTGTCGGACTTGAGGACGTCGGTGAGATTTCCCTGAGCCGCGTCGAAAGCAGCTACGAGATCGTCCATCGATTCAAACCGGCCGCTCGGCTGGAATGGATCTGGTGCCTGGAATGCCGTGCTCCTGTCCGTGATCATTGCGTAGATTTGATCATCTGTCATCATCGAGTCGGGTCGGGTTGCCACAGGCTCTCCCTCGAGCACGCCAGCGAGCATTTCGTACATCGCTCCGTGTGCGACCGCGATATGCTCGGCGACGCCTGCGATGGACCAACGGTCGTCTGATTCCTGATACGCAAGCTGCTCTTCGGACAGGCCGTCAAGCGCTGCGTGGAATGCAGCAGTGTTGCTTTCCAAAGCCTCGGCAAGCATTTCGTTTTCCGTCATCTCGGGCATCGTATGATCGTCCGCATCCGCATATGACTCTGATTTCTCGCAACCTGTCAGAACAAATCCGACGAGCGCCAGAAAAAGGATTGATTTAATTGATTTCATTCTAGTGTTTGCAGTGTAAACTGCTGTTGTGATGGAGGTTGTGCAGCGTCGAAAGTGCTGCTCGTTAGCCGGCTCTAGCTCTCGCTTGGCACCGGCAAATAGTCTTCACCCGGATTAACAAAAATGTTTGTTTCCCAAGCGTTTTGTTGATCGTGTAACTCTTTGTACCGCCCGTTTTTACCAATCAGGTCATCGTGCGCTCCTCTCTCCACGATTTCGCCATCTTCGATAACCAAAATCTGATCAGCGCTCCTAATTGTGGACAGCCGGTGGGCTATAACAAACGTTGTTCTGCCCTCCCTCAACCGCTCTAACCCCTGCTGAATAAGGAGTTCGCTCTCGCTGTCCAGACTAGACGTTGCCTCGTCAAGTATAAGGGTTCTCGGATTGGCTAGCACTGCTCGCGCAATAGCAATTCGCTGTCTCTGGCCGCCAGAAAGCTTGATCCCACGCTCGCCGACTACGGTGTCGTATCCGTCTGGAAATTCTGAGACAAACTTGTCCGCGTTGGCCACCTTACACGCCCACTCCACTTCCTCGCGTGTCGCATCCGGTTTTGTAAACGAAACGTTTTCTGCGACCGTACCATCAAACAGGAAGTTTTCCTGCAGCACTACACCCAGTGTTTCCCGATAATCGCGAATGCGGATGTTCTGGATATCACGTCCATCAATTTTTACCGACCCGGAATCAGGTGTGTTGAAGGCCATCACCAGGCTTACAAGTGTGCTTTTGCCTGATCCGGACGAACCCACGAGCGCGGTTGTGGTGCCCGACGGTGCTTCGAAAGAGATGGACTTTAGGACGGGGACTCCTTCGTCATAGCTGAAGGTCACATCATCAAAAGTAATGTTGCCCTTAACATCACCAAGCGGTTCTTTCTGTGCGTCGAGAGCGTCTTCCGTCTCTTCGTCGAACAGGTCGCGGATGCGGTCGAGCCCCGCGAACGCTTCACTTACCTGCGTCCCAATGTTTGCCATCCGCACAATCGGAGCGGCAAGCAAGCCGGTGAAGAAAATGTACATGACAAAATCCCCCAGCGTCATCGAGCCGTCGATGATGGCGCGGCCCCCGAAGATGATCATCAGCATCCCAACTATTCCAATGATGAGCCCACCGAAAGAGGTGATGGCTGATACGCCCGTGATAGTACTAGCGATGTTTCGAAAAAGCCGGTCTACTCCCGCGCCGAACACAGTGTCTTCTCTTTCCTCGACGCCGTAGGCTTTGATGATTCGGATTCCGCTCAACGTTTCGCCCAGCCGACCAGTGACTTCGGATTGGATAACCTGTCGCTGCCGGAAAATCGGACGGAGGCGCTTGAACGCGATCGACATTCCAAGCCCAAACAGCGCAAGGATAACTAGCGTAATTGTTGTTAGCTGCCAGTTCAGATAGAAGAGCACACCGAGAGCAAGTATGGCGGTAAAAACGCCACCGACCATGTGGATGATACCGGTCCCGACCAGGTTGCGAATTCCTTCGGGGTCCGACATTATTCTGGATATCAAAACACCGCTTTTGGTGTTGTCGAAAAACCGTATTGGCAATCGGGTGACGTGCCTCTGCACCCGTCGACGCATTTCCATGATCGCCTCCTGGGCGGCAACGCTGATTACTTGCGATAGCGAGAATGTCGTCACGGCCTGCACCACAGTCGCGATACCAACCGCTATTGCCAGTGGCATGAGTAAACTAAAATTCGACGACCCGATAACATCATCAACCAGATATTTTGAGCTTGCCGGCAGCACGAATCCAGCCAGGCGATTGATGACCATGAGGACTAACCCGAAAGCCAAGCGGTTTCGGTAATTCCACATCAGTGAGCGCGCCTCAGCCCACGCTCTCTTCATGTTTACCTTTTTTTTCGCCTTCTCGGTTGGTGCAATCTCTGCGGAGTTGCCTTTGGAGCGAATTGCGCCCTCTTTTGCCATACTGCGATAATTTTTGCGAAGCCTGTATACTCGCGCCCCCGTGCTTGGTTGCTTGCTCCAATTGCACGTTACGTACATACAATTGTACATTTTCGGCCTACTAATAAGGAGAAGAAAATGGCATTCGAAGGTGTACCGAAGCAGGGTTTGAAATTCCTGCGCGACCTAAAGAAGAATAATAATCGCGAGTGGTTTAACGACAACAAGCCTGTTTACCAGGAATGCCTGGTCGAACCGCTCCAGGAGTTTATCGTCGACCTTGGCGCGAGGCTAGATAAGCTGCATCCGAAAGTTAACTACAACACCAAGACCAACGGGTCGGGTTCTCTTTTTCGGATTTATCGCGACGTACGGTTCAGCAAAGACAAGTCGCCGTACAAGACGCACACCGGAATAGTTTTTTGGGTTGGCGACCGTGGGAAAAAGATGGACAACCCCGGTTACTACGTTGAGGTAACAGGCTCACACGCCCAGGTCTTTTCGGGATTCTGGCAGTTCACTAAGCCTGCTTTGAAGAAATATCGCGAAGCAATTGATGATGACGGTAGCGACCTGGAATCTATTCTAAAAAAGCTGGCTCGGGCCAAGTACGATCTGGGCGAACCGCATTACAAAAAGGTGCCGCGTGGTTTCGATCCTAACCATCCGCACGCGGAGTTGCTAAAATATAATGGTGTTCACGCGCGCGGACCGAAGATCAAGTCGAACATTGTTACGAGCAAGACTTTTGTGAGTGAGTGTATGAAACACTGCAAGAAGATGAGCCCGCTTGTTGCCTGGCTCGATAAGTCAGTCTAGCCCGGTCAATTGTAGGACTGATTCCCATTGTCCATGTCGGCGGTGATGAGCCAACGGCCGCTTTCCTCTAGCTGAAGAGTGAGGATGTATTTCCCGACGTCCGGATCTCCCGGCTTCCTCGAGTAACCTCCAATGATGTAGGCGGTGGAGCCCTGGATTTCGTAATCGAACGCGTGCAGGGACAAGTCTCCGCCGGAGTTTGCATATGCCTCGCGGATGTTGTCCCTTCCCCGAACCGGCGGATGACCGGGCCTCAAGATAAATCCGTCTTCCGCAAATAAGTTTGCCAGGCCGTCTTCATCTTCGGCTATCCATGCGGTTTCGTAATCCCGAAGAACACGGTCCAGCTCAGGCGGGAGATCGATTTTCGTAACGGTCGACTGCGTGCTTTGGCAAGCAGCCAGGTTTGCAGCGGCGAGGGTTGCGATGAGGAGAGAGACAGCAAATTTTGTCATTTGATCGGCGTCAGTGATTAATCCCTTGACGTTCTATGGTAGAAGCCTTAGGATGAAGTAGTAAAAAAATATAGTCAAATGGCGCGGAAAACTAAGGATAGAATAGACTTGCTGCAGGGAACGCTGGACATGCTGATTCTCAAAACGCTGAGCGTTCAGTCGTTACACGGATACGGTGTAGTACGATGTATACAGAACGCAACCGATGATCTGCTCATAGTGGAGGAGGGCTCACTTTATCCCGCCTTACACCGGATGGAAAAGCGGGGGCTGATTCGGGCGCAGTGGGGTGTGTCTGAGAACAACAGACGTGCAAAATATTACAGTCTCACCCGCAAGGGGAAAAAGCAGCTTGATCACGAGATAAGTATGTGGGGCCGTTTTACGGACGCTGCCAACCGAGTGCTAAGTCTGTCGGAGGTAGTGTGATGAGGGGCGGCCTTTTCACAACCGGTCTGGGGCGCAGACGGCAAGTTGAAGGCGATGTGCTCGATGAACTTGCCTTCCACATTCAAGCGCATGCCGAGGACCTGATGGACAGCGGGAGCGGAGAAGACGACGCCCGCGCCTCGGCGGTGGAGGCATTCGGAGATGTTCAGCAGATTGCTGAGTCGTGCGTGCAGATTCAGATGGAGACACGAGTGTCGAGATTGGTATTCCTTTCTGGTTCGATCGTGAGCGTGGCGGGATTATCTGCGTGCGTAGTTCTGGCGATCGTCATCGCTTCGGCGCTCTGGGTCAATCCGCTGAGTTTTCCTACCGGAGAAAAGTTGGTTCGCGTGGGGACCACGTGGGATAACGCGCGCATTTCGGCCGATGATTTTCTCGCCTATCGCGAACGCGTCGGGGCATTCGAAAGGTTAACGAGTTTCTTCCCAACCGAACTCCACGGACGCCGCGCCATGATGTTATGGTCTTCCGAGTACTTCGATGTGCTTGGGGTAAACGCAATCGTCGGAACGCAGGAACTGAATTCGAGCCCGCGGTCTGCTCAAATCAGCGAGGTACTGATATCGGAAACTTTTTGGCGGTCAGAGTTTCAGGCGCGGCCTGATGTGGTGGGCACGCGATGGGGCGACGATTCTATGATGCTTACCGTTGCTGGCGTCATGCCAGCTTCGGCGCAGCTTTCTCACGAAGTAGATCTCTGGGCGATCGCTCCGGACATTCCGGTTATGATGTCAGAAAACTCCGAGCAATTCTTTGCCATTGGTATGCTTGCGGAAGATGTCGACGCCAGGGAGGCGTCAGCCGAATTTACTGCTGTTACCGCGGCTCTGGAGCGAGAGGTTCCATTAATGCAAGCGCGTACTCCACATGCAGTAGGGCCGTTGAAGAACTTGTATCTGGAATTTGCGGCCCCTCATTTTCGTAAAACGTTGCTGTACGCACTTCCGACCATCGCGTTGATGCTTGTGCTCTTCATCGTTTGCGTTAGACGCCTGGCGCGACGCAGGGAAATCCTGACACCCTGGATCCATAATCGGTCACCGCTCGATCAAATACCTATTGTGCTGACGGGCATGTTGCTGGGGATGGTTCTGGCGATGGCAATCTACGAGCAGTATTCGTCGTGGTTTTTTCTCGACGACAAGCACCTGTTCAGGGTTGGCCTTGGTGCAGTTGAGATTACTGCCATCGCGATGTTCTTCGTTCTCGTAGTAGTGGTTGCCCAGCAGATATACGGATCGGCGAGCGATGGAAAAGCGCGGCTTCGCCAACTTACCGAGGATGTGTTGAGCGCGGGGTAGGGGGAAATATTCCCCTTGATAGTCTATGGGAGTGATAGTATTCTGCCGATGGTACGAAGCTCAATAGACGGTGGTAGTCATGAAAAAGGCTCTTGGCGCATTCGTAGTAGCCGCATTCGCAGTTGCCTGTGTATTCTGGTTCGAATTTGCATTGCAAAAACAAAGATCAGATGCGCCAGGGCGAACCCATCCGGCAGCAGCAGACCACTTCTTTGATACCTACGTGGATCCGGCGACAGGGACAATACCGGCACGGATTAACGAGAGGGTGGCGGAGTATGTAGCTACCCTCCCGAGGCAAGAAGAAGTAGCAGGAAAGCGTGGACGAGCGCAGCACATGTGGATCGAGGCGGGACCGTTTAATGTTGGCGGCAGGGTGAAAGCCTTTGCGCTCGACGTTACAAATACATCTACAGTAATTGCTGGCGGTGTTTCCGGAGGAATCTGGAAGTCGACGGACGCTGGAAATACCTGGCAGCTGAAATCCAGGCCGGATGAGCATAAAGCAGTTTCGGCAATTGCGCAGGACACGCGGCAGGGACACACCAGCACCTGGTATTATGGTGCAGGCGAGTGGCGTGGGAGCGCTACCGCATCCGATCGAGGCGCCCGAGCCCCGTTCAACGGGTCAGGTATTTTCAGGTCCACGGACGGCGGCGAAACGTGGCAGGTGCTTCCAGCGACAGCCGATGCGAATCCGGTGGGGACAAGTAATCCTTTTGACTATGTCGTGCGCATCGTCGTTAGCGAAACGACAGGGACGATCTTTGTCGCCTGCAATCAGTTTGGGATCTACCGGTCGCAGGATGGTGGCGCCACTTTTACCCGAGTGTTGGGTGGTCAGTTTGCGCACACATGGTCAGACGTGCGTGTAGGAACCGATGGCACAGCTGTGGCAGTCCTGTCGCAGGCAAATCTAGGTGGGTCGCAGCTGAATAGCCCGGGTGTGTACAAGTCGACCGACGATGGAGCGACATGGATTAACATAACCCCATCTGATTTCCCGACGACACACCTGCGAAGTGTGGTTGGCCTTTCCGAATCAAATCCCGACGTGGCATTCGTATTGACTGATGTGGCCAGTGCTTTTGTATCGGCACCCGGCGATGCACGACTGCACAGGATTAAGATATCGGATGGATCATCTACGAACCTATCCGGAAATCTCCCGAAGGATGCTGCCTCCACCGTTGGATCACCCAGTCGTCGAATCATGTCACTCGCTGGTTTCTGTCTTACCATCGCTGTCAAACCCGACGATGAAAACTACATAGTGGTGGGCGGGGTAAATCTGTTCAGGTCCACAGACGGATTTGCAACGTCGATTGACGGAAAAGATTCGGATCAGATTGGCGGATACGCGACAGGAACTGCCACTCTCGGCAGGTATGGGAATCATCATCCCGACAACCACTTGGTGGTATTCAATCCGGAGAATCCAGACGAGATGTGGAGTGCGCACGACGGTGGGATCTCGGTGACGAACGACGCGGGCGCGACCCCGCTGCGATGGCAGACCAAAAGTCGTGGGCTCAACATTACCCAGTTTTATAGTGTTGCGATGTCGGCAAACGCCGGTGATCGGAAAATTATCGGAGGGACTCAGGATAACGGAACCCAGTTATTCCTCGACGAGCGCTCCACGGGCGGCACTTTTTCTGATGCCCGTTCGGCTTCGGGAGGCGATGGTGGATACAGCTATGTTGGCGATAATTTTGTCTACACAATCGCAGAAGGTGGCCAGCAGTTTCTGTTTCGGTTGGAATACACCGGTCCAACGAAGACCCGTGTTCGAAACCCGGTCGTCATTACACCGCCAGGCTCGCCCGGAATCAGATTTGTGAATCCATGGGACGTTGATCCGGTGGATGAAAGGATCATTTACTTCGCGGGAGGAAACACTATCTGGCGTGCGAATAATGCAGAAGTAGGCTCGGGAGGGTGGACCCGATTGTCGTCGATTGCCGCCCCGCCCGGATTCTCTATCGGTGCAATTGGGGTCTCGACCACTCCCGCGCACGTCGTTTACTTTGGCGCAAACGATTTCACCGGCGCGGGTGGGCAGCCACGGTTGTACCGTTTTGCAGAGTCGAACACTGCGACAGATGGGCTTGTGGATATTTCGATTCCGCAGGCAGCCCCGGGTTCGTACATACATGGTATAGCGGTCAACCCTCTTGATGCTAACGAGATTGTTGTCGCGATGTCGAATTACAACATCACCGGAATCTTTCACTCTGTGGATGGTGGGGCGAACTACACACCTATAGAGGGCAATCTTACCGGAACGCCTGCGTTACCCGGTCCGTCTATCCGCGACGCGACGATCCTCCCGATCCCCGACAACAACGAAACGTTGTACTTCGTCGGAACGAGCGCAGGACTATTCACCATCGCGAGCGAAGAACTCGATGGACCCAACACGGAATGGCAGCAGGTGGCACCAGAAAAACTTGGCAATGTGGTGGTTGAAAATGTGAAGTCTCGGGTTTCCGACGGAAGAGTACTCGCAGGAACACACGGTCGTGGTGTCTTTGTCGGCGATCTCGATCCCCGAACGGTGTCGGTTGAGTCCGAGAGTCCGGAAGCCGCTCAAGCATTTTCAGTATATCCGCTCCCGGCGTCGAGCATTGCGATTGCTGAGATAACACAGTCCACAACCGAGGCGGCAAGTCTCGAAGTACTCGACGTCACCGGACGTGTGGTGATACCGGCGATGGAAATCAACTTGATCTCCGGAATTAACCGCGTACCGGTCGACATCGGAAGTCTCGCAAACGGAAATTACTTTGTTCGCGTTTCCAGTGCATCGGGGTACCAAGTAGGCAAGATGGTGGTCGCCCACTAGATTTTTCCGCGCCAGCTGCCCAAATTGTTGATGAGATTGCGCTATTATTTATTATAGTAGCACCATCTAACTCAATTCCTTGGCAAATGACGATCACCCCCCACACTTTCGTTCGCAGCCTGGTAGCCAGCCTGGTTCTGGTACTTGTTTATTCAGGTTGTGGCAGTTCCTCCGACGCTGTGTTGCCGGTGATGGACGCTGGCACCAACGACTCGCCGATAGTTGAGTTTGCAATTTTTCAGCTCAACGATGTCTATGAGATAGAACCGGTCTCGGGCAAAGGAGGAATGGCACGGGTCGGCACACTTCTGAAAGAACTCAAGAGTGAGACGCCCAATACCATATCCGTCATCGCAGGTGATTTCCTTAGTCCATCTGCGCTAGGCACTGCACGTGTTGACGGTGAACGTCTGGCAGGAAAACAAATGATCGGCGCGCTCAACGCAATCGGCCTGGATTATGCCACCTTTGGTAATCACGAGTTCGACATCGATGAAGACGCGCTTAGGGATCGAATCAGCCAGTCAAACTTCAAATGGACGTCTGCGAACGTGACAAACAGCGCAGGCAACGTCTACGAAGGAACAAGCACTCGCGAAGTGGTATCCTTTGCAGCTCCCAATGGTGGCGAGTGCAAGGTGGGAATATTCTCAGTGACGATCGACAGCAACAGAGATTATGCGCACTTCTCAGACCCCCTGCAAACTTCCAGGGGTGTGGTCGAGGCACTTTCACGGGAGGCCGATGTTATTGTTGCCCTGACACATTTGGCCGTTGATGAGGATCAGGTTCTTGCCGAGTCAATCCCGGAGATCGACATCATAATAGGTGGCCACGAGCATGAAAACCTGCAGCTACGACGTGGTGCAGACGACACGCCGATATTCAAGGCGGATGCGAATGCTAAAAGCGTTTACATCCATCGTTTCTCGTGCGACACATCAGCAAAGAAACACTCGTTGACATCGGAGTTCGTAGTTGTTGACGATTCGGTTCCGGAAGATCCGATGGTTAAGAAAACTGTCGACATGTGGGTAGAGACCGGCTACCGCGGATTCCGGGAATCGGGTTTTGATCCTGGCGCAAAAATCGTGGACCTCACCATTCCTCTTGACGGGATGGAGTCCAGTGTGCGCACCAGACCAACGGCCCTCACGCGTCTCATTGCCGACGCCATGATGCGCGATGGCAATGCAGATATGGGTGTTTTCAACGGGGGCTCCATCCGTGTTGATGATATTCTTCCCGTGGGTCCGATTAGTCAATACGATGTCATCCGCGTGTTGCCCTTTGGAGGCAAGAATCTTGTCGCGGAGATGTCCGGCGAACTTATCCAGCAGGCACTTGAGGTTGGCCAGCAATTGATCGGAAGCGGCGGATTCCTTCAAATGTCTTCGAACGTCACGCGGAACGAAGAGGGCGGATGGCTGATAGACGACGTCCCGCTGGACGGCAACCGTACATATACGGTTGCGATTAACGATTACCTCGCTGGTGGCAACGAGAAGGGCTTGGAGTTTGTTAACATCAACACGGATGAGGGACACATAGTGCTCAAGGAGGAGCGGGGTGACATCCGGATGGCTGTTATCAAGGAACTCAATCGCCGGTTTGAGTAGGTCCGAGCTCGGTCAATATTGCCTGGACAACATCGCTTCTCAGCTTTCCGACTGCAGGGTAGCGCCCGGTGCTGTCGACACCAAAGTTCTGACGATTGGTGAGTAGGACGACATCCAGATCGCGCGACGGTATGGATAAGGCATAGCTGCCAGTGAAGCCAGTGTGGCCAAAGGAACCGGGCGGGAGCTCACCTTCGACGTTCAGCACGGATGCCGTCATTGCCCAGCCAAGACCATTGCCTGAACCGGTAGGAGTGAGGAAAGTGTCCACCGTTCCTGGTGTTAGAATCTGATTCTCTTTCAGTGATCCTCTGTTTCTGATTAGCGCAAGGAGAGTCGCTACCTCGGATGCATTTGAGAACAAACCTGCGTGACCGGCAACGCCCTGCTGGGCATAAAACGCATTGCCGTCGTTAACCTCGCCTTGCAACATGTGCGCTCGCCAGTCCGTGAAACTATCCGGGTCTTCGTCGCACACGTATCCGAAAGTATCATCAGCCACCATCTTCTTTTCGAACGGGTTGCCGAACGAAGTTGCTGCCACAATCGAATCGGGGAGGACGGGGTTGAAACCTGTTCTAGCTAGTCCAAGGGGTTGGTAGATATTTGTCGAAACGTATTCGCTTATAGGTAACCCCGATACTTCGTGGACGATGTAACCAAGCATCATGAATCCGAGGTCGCTATAGCGACGCTGTTGGCCTACCGGGAAAGCCAAATCGAGTTGGGTTACATATCCCCGCGCTTCGGCTGCATTTCTCGCGTGATAATAAACAGGCTTCCACTGGTGCAGACCGCCGGTGTGAGTGAGGAGATGCCGGACGGTTACGCTGTCTTTGCTCGCGCTGGTGAATTCGGGGATATAGGTTTTGACGGGAGCATTGAGATCGACCTCGCCTTTGTCAACCAGGTGCATAATACCGAGAGTGGTTGCGAACACTTTGGTTAGTGAGGCAAGATCAAACACGTGTGACGGCGTCATCGGCCGCGGTGCTCGATCGGGTCCCGCTGAGACAGCCAACCCGAAACTCTTGTGAAAGACTGTTTCGTCTGATTTCTGCACGAGTAGCACAGCCCCTGGAATCAGGCTGTCTGCGATGGCTGCGGCAAGAACGGACTCAGTGCTGATGAGCTCACCGCCTTCGAGATTGGAGGCAGGGTTGGGATTATTGCAACTGGCGAGCAGCGGCAACAGGGTGATCAGCAGGATTCGGTTTACCATTGGGATTCCTGGAAGCTCGTTCAAGATAGGGATGGTCATTTTCGAATGCCCTTGCTGGATCAGCCAGCGGGAATCCAGTAGCTCAGTTTCAGGCTGAAGAAGTTGTCTCCCGGGTCGCCAAACGAATCGAGGAGAGTGCCAGGTCGTACAAGCCTGCCCTGGTTCTCAAAGTTCGATCGGTCCTGTTGCCACACCAGGAACAGCGTGCTGCCGGGCCGCCACTCCCAGCGAAGGACCAGATTGCTACGGAACGATCGCACGTTGAAGTCACGATTCGAAATGGTGAACGTGTCGGCACCGTCGACGACCTGATACTCGTCGCCAAGATCGGTAATTGTTGATCCATCGGTGCCGTACGTGCGAAGGTTGACACTGTTTGGTGCGCCAAGTTCGCCGAAGTCGTAGAATTTCCCGCTGGCTGCAAATGGTTCGGCGTACAACTCGAGTGTTAGATCGGGGTTAAACGTGTAGTTAAATCTTAGCTGTCCGGACAGGTTACTCCGGTCGATGGAAGAGAAGATGTATCGAGACCCGAACGTGCTCGCGGGTCCGTTTGAGGTTGTTGTTACGTATTGTCTGTTGGCGATTGATTTGGACCAGAACGGTTCAAAGGAAATTTCCACTCGTTCGTTGGGTTGCCAGGTGAAATCAGGACCGGTTCGGATATCACGCCGGCCGATCATGTCGACTTCGTAAAATCCGAAAAGGCTAACGCGAAATCGTTTGGCCGGGTTGGTAGCAACGACGGCACCGATGTTTCTTTCGGGCGAGATCGCCAGTCGGGGTCCGCCGCGGGTTGCGGTGTCCGAGTAATCTCGCAGGTTGAAACCCGCGAAGATTTCGGAGTACCAGAAGTTGGTCCAGGTGACACCAATTTCGCCATCGAAGCCAGTGGTGTTGCGTGCACCGCCATAGTTCCAGCTGTTAAACACGGATACACTCGTACCGTATCTGTGGATCGGGCCGGCCGGCTCATTTTCGCGGTAGCCAATCTCGGCGAACCATGAGATTTCATCAGCTCGACCCAAACGTCCAAGGTCGTTCGGGTTGTAGGTGGGGTTCTCGACGCCAACAAACGTTCCTCCTGTCCACTTACCACTGTTTTTGGATAAGAACGAACTAATAGCGTAGCCAGCGAGGCTGGTCTTGGTGGGGTCTACGCTAATGTAATCGGCATCGGGTCGTTGAAGGTAGTGTACCGGCGAGCGTTGCAGGTTAGTGATGCGCTCCTGTGTACCGTTCACGGTTGTCCCCCGAGCAGAACCGGAGAGGCTATAGTCTCCTCCGAGGAATCGGAGGTTCCAGTTAACGGCACCGGAGTACGCTTGCTGGTTGAGAATGGCGGCAAGAGGATCTGTGTCGCTGAGTTGCCTTTGGACGGTTGTCGCCATGAAACCGACGGTTGAATTGTCGGCGCCGAATTCCTGGGAGCCGGCAACAGCGAGATAGGCTGCGGCAGGTTCGACCGTGGTTTTTGAGATCTCACCCGTGTTGGAATCGAAGACTCGCGCCTTTTCTTTTTGCGTGGCTGCACCCAGCGCACCGATTGACAAACCTGACGCCAGTCGACCACTGAGTTTGGCGGCGCCCAGGATGGTGGTGTTGTCAGGTGCATCAACAAAATCCCCGGACGCGCGTCCACGTGGGCGCGTGCCGATACGGCGTGAGTAAAAATGTGATCCGCTTAGGACATCTGATCCTTCAGTGAAGAAGGGGCGTCGCTCGGAGAAAAATGTCTCGAAGGCCGAGAGGTTCACTTCAGCCGGATCTGCTTCCACCTGCCCGAAGTCAGGGTTGATAGTTGCGTCGAGTGTAAGGTTAGGGCCGAGGCCAATTTTTGCATCCAGCCCGGCGCGGAAGTCCGTCTCGAAGGAATTTCGGAAAGGATCATCTGGATCAATATCGTTGCGCGCAATGCTGCCTGTCGCGATGTATGGCAGGAGCTCAACACGCCTGGCCGGTTTGATTCCCGACAGTCCCTCGACTCGACCAAAACGGGATGCCCACCCCGTCTCTTCTTTGGGAATAAGAATCCAGTAAATGTCCTCGTTATTCGCCGGGATTTTTCGGTTGATATTGATTCCCCAATCTTGTTGGGGTGTGTCGTTGAACCGTAGCTGCGAGAACGGGATACGCATTTCCGCAGACCACCCTGTTGCCGTTACCTTGGCCGATGCGTTCCAGACCGGATCAAATCCGTAGTCGGTATCACCTTGGTTGTCCGATTCATGGAAGTAGTCGAGGCGTACCCCACCGGCGGTCACCGCGAAGGTGTACGCGGTCCGTTTGTTGTTATAGGTGTCGAAGGAGACGGCGATCTGTTCGGCGTTAGTTTCGTTGTCGCGTCGGGTTACGAGTGCTCGAATGGATTGAGGGTCGCTGGCAGTCATCCTTGCACCAACGTAGATTGCGTCGTCGTCGTACGCTATCGCGACCTCCGTCCGTTCTGATGGCTGCTGGCCCTCGACAGGTTCTTTCTGCACGAAGTCCGTAACCCAGTTTGCCTGCTGCCAAACCGATTCATCGAGCTGGCCGTCGATCCGGGGAGACTGCGCTCCGTTGAGATTGGTGATCGAGATGCTCTTTTGTTGGCTGGCTGATGTGGCCTGCGCGGCACCTGTTGTGGCGGTTAGGAGGAGCAATAACGACAGGCTAATGAGGCGATGGAGGATCTGGCGAGAGCACATGGGCAGTTCTTTGGTTACATGTTGCATTTATAGCACTATGCTAGAAATATAGCATAGAAAGTGGACGGGAGTCCAGTAGGATTGTTGCAGTGGGGGGGCAATTATTAGTCACCTGGCCCAGAAACCGCAAAACAGGTGATTTTTGGCCTGGTTCGTACCCGTAGGGCAAACGGAACGACTCGTGTCGCAGGCTTATATTGATGGGACGATTACCAGGACTTATGCCAAACAGGACGTACGGCGAGGAGGAACTGCGGGAGCTGATGAGGCTCGCGACCGAAAAGCAGCATCTTGCGATGGAAGGCTCGGGGAAGATCCAGATTTCGCTTGACGAGGCGAAAAAAATTGCTCGCGAGCTTGGCATTGACCCAGTGTTCGTCGAGCAGGCCGCGATGGACATGACAGGCGATGCGGTCGACTCGGACGAGCTGTGGGTGAACGGGAGTCCGCATGCCTATCGTATGCGACGACGTCTTCCGGGCTCTTACGAGGAGGACGACCTGGGCGAATTCGCGCAGATCATTCGCCGCCATTCTGGTTCCGATGCCGGGCATGTGGAAACGTTTGGCACCACGCTGCACTGGCGCGGTGCGGGTTCGATAAAGAAGACGGTGGACATGCGAAAAACGGATGACGGTGACGTTGAGCTGGAGGGGTCGGTGAGGCTCGGCGATATCGCATGGTCACTGCACATCGCGACAATCCTGACCACTGTCACCACCTTGCTTGCACTTGTTGGCGGCAGGATGGATGCGGCGCTAGTCACCAGCCTCATGACGGTGGTTTTGTTTTTCGCAATGCGCGCCGGGTTTAGGTGGATTTCCAGAAGAGCATCTCAGAATATGGAGTCGATGTTTGCAGAACTGGAATCCAGAATTGTTTTGGTACCGCGCAGAGAGGAGATAGGGGTAGGGCCGTCGGCACGTATTGATCTCGACGACTCACACGAGCAAGATGATGCAGTTGGCACCAGTCGTTCGCGAAGGAAAGACAGGGCCTAGGATTAAAACCAGAAGCTAGAAATTATGCGGACGATCGACGTGGAGAGAATTATTGACGCGCCCGTTGAACGCGTATTCGAAACGGTCGCGGATATCGGAAACTTCTCCCAGGCAATTGATCACATTACCGAAGTGGAGTTTCTGTCGGACCAGGTTGTGGGCGTGGGCACCCGCTTCGTCGAGACTCGTGAAATGAACGGCAAGCCGGCATCGACAACGCTTGAGGTAACAGAGTACGTACCCAACTCGCACGTGCGTATTGTGTCCGATACGCACGGTACTGTTTGGGACACGACATTTAGAGTGGAAGGGCGGGGAGAGAAAACGGTATTGACCATGTCGATGACCGCCAGGCCACACACCATTGCTGCGCGTGTGACAAACGCACTTTTCATGGGCGCCGTCGCCAGCGCGGTTGAGGAGGATATGGATGCCGTTAAGCGCTGGTGTGAGCGAGACCCCAACGGTGTCTAGTAGTCAGTTAGCTGTTTGGGGGGGAACACAGCCCGAAGAGAGTTGACAACGGCGACAACGTCTATTGCTTCCTGGGCGATAGCGCCAGCGACGGGGGGCAGGAATCCAAAAGCAGCAAATCCCATCCCAACGACGCTAAGAGACATACCCCCGATAGCGCTTTGCAATGCTATTGACCGCATTCTACTGCTGATGTGCATCACCTGGTCGACCTTCTCGAGCGAGGTGTCCATGATCACCATATCGGCGGCCTCGGAGGTGACATCGGATTGTTTTCCGAACGCGATCCCAACAGTGGCGGCAGTCAGCGCAGGGGCATCGTTTATTCCATCCCCGAGATAGACCGTGTTGTCCAGCTCCGTTGCCTGCTCAACAAGCCCCAGTTTTTGCTCCGGACTCTGGCTGGAGTGGATTTCGGTAATTCCTACTGTTTCGGCAAGGGCTTTCACTTCAGATTCTTTGTCACCGGAAATGATCATCATGCGTCTAATGTCATGCCGGGGCTTGAGATGTTGCACGAAGGAATGTCCATCCCTCCGCGGTTGATCGCGGAAACGAAATAGCCCGCCATATTGGTTGTCGATAAGTACCACGCATTCCAGTCCGGTGCTACCAGGCGGCAAGTTATCAGCAAGGTGCGGATGGTTTGCCCGCAACATCTTCCTGTTAGTCACGATGATTGACCTCCCATCGACCGTTCCCATAAGGCCTTTGCCGGGTGGCTCGTTGATAGATTCAACGTGGAGTTGCGTGAGATCTCTTGTCTCCATTTCGCGAACGATTGCATCCGCAAGGGGATGTTTAGAATACCTCTCGAGGCTTCCCACGAGTTGAATCAATTCGTCCTCGGTTCGGGTGTTCAGATGATGTATCTCGATGAGTTGAGGTCGGCCGTACGTGAGCGTTCCGGTTTTATCGAAGATCGCGGTTTTGCAGGTGCTTAGTTTTTCCAACGACCCCGGATCGCGTACGATGATGCCGTGTTTAGCTGCAAGCGAGATGGACCCGATAATCGAAACAGGAATTGCGATTAGCAGCGGACACGGAGTTGCAACGACGAGGACAGCAAGAAACCGCGTCGGGTTTCCACTCGCAATCCATGCAAGAATCGCGACGGCCAGCGCGAGAGGTGTGTACCAGGCACCAAGCTGGTCGCCGAGGCGTCGGAATTTTGGCTTCCTCTGTTCCGATTCTCGCATCACCTCCATGATCCTTGCATAGCGCGAATCAACCGCGCGCCGGGTTGCGGTAATCGTCAGCGCCGACTCTCCATTGATGGCCCCAGACAGCACGGTGGAGCCGGGGGTCTTTGACATCAGAAACGGCTCACCTGTTAGATACGACTCATCCATTGTGCCGTGCCCATCGATAACGGTTCCATCAACAGGGCACGTCTCATGCGGAAGTATAAGCAGGACGTCACCGACTCGAACAGTCTCCAGTTCTACGTCTGTTGTTGTCGACCCAGACTTAATGTGCGCTACAGACGGAAGCCGGTCTGCAAGTGCTCGCAACACGGACGATGCGCTTCTAACAGCATACCCCTCCAAAGCTTCGCCACCGGAGAGCATCAACACGACGAGTGCTCCCGCCAGGTATTCGTCGAGCAGGACGGCTGTGATGATTGACAATCCTGCAAGAAGGTCGGCCCCGAACTCCCCCGTGGCGATTTTGCGCACCAGGCCAAGTACCAGCGGCAGGCCGCCGAGGATGATGATTGCAATCAGTGGAATGTCGAATGCGCGCACGCCGAAAACTATCTCCGACATATCCCAGGCATACCGCATAAGCAGATGCAGAAAGATTGCCAGGAGTGCACCGACCGCGATTCCGGTCTGCTCCCAATTGTCTCCCAATTTTTGAGGGATTACTTTCACGGCGTTAGAATAGTGGTCGAGTCGGAATGTACGGTTCGGGTTGGTAGTGCACTGCAAATGAAAAAGTTTTTGAATGACAAGGAGATCATAGAGTCGTGGAGAAAGAACGTGATTCCGTGGGGACAGGCTGTGCGCGGCCGGCAAATAAAGAGCAGGCGTGACTGCACGGACGCAGCAATATTCGCCGAAGTGGTGTCGCGCGCTCCCGCTAGTGTTCTCGATATCGGATGTGGTGAGGGCTGGCTGTGCAGGCAGCTCTCAAAAGAAGGGATCGACGTTGTGGGAATTGATGCGGTTTCCGGTCTAATCGATCTTGCTCGGGACGCCGGCAACGAAGATTATCGGGTTGTCACGTACGAGGAGATCATCGATGGCAAATTGGACATCGTTGTCGATATTGCCGTTGCAAATTTTTCGCTTCTGGGTGGTCCAGTGGTGGACGAACTGGTGCGGGTGAGTCCGCGCCTGCTTACTCCCGGTGGGTATCTCATTATTCAAACGGTTCACCCGGCACTTTTCGAGCAGAAGTTTGGTAATGCCGACGGCTGGCAGGAAGGATCGTGGGAAGGATGCGGACAGAATTTCGTTGACCCCGCTCCGTGGTATTTTCGTACGAGGGCTACCTGGCATTCGTTGCTGGAGTCCGCAGGCTATGAGGTAAGGGTTGTTGAACCGGCGAGTCCGGAGAGCGAGAGACCATCCTCGATTATTTTTGTTTGTTCGATTGGTGGGTAAGTTTTCCTGCAATAATGAGAGCGGGTTTGTGCTGGAACAAGTCAGATTAATTTTGTAGGCTGTCGCCGGGGAGGCGGTTCTGGGCGGCCCCCTGTTCGCGGCATTATTTTGAAGCCCACGCAGTGCCGGCCATCAATTCAAACCCAATCCAACCAACGTATAACCTGGAATGAAACTGCTCCTGTCGCTAACCCTCGCATTGTCTCTTTTCGCCAATGGATGTGAATCAGAAACCAAATTCATAACGGAAGACGGCGTAACGATTTTCGGCGACCTGCACACCGCGGAGAACGCCAACAAATCCGC
Source organism: Rhodothermales bacterium (assembly GCA_965224105.1). GTDB lineage: Bacteria > Bacteroidota > Rhodothermia > Rhodothermales > JABDKH01 > CBDCYH01. The sequence goes on from CBDCYH010000002.1 coordinate 1,449,742, forward strand.
TCCTATCATCCTACTCTTCCACCAGGCTGGCAGCAATGCGAGAGCAGAGTACGGCCCCATCATTCCTCGACTCACGGATGCTGGCTATCACGTTCTCGCTGTCGATCAGCGCAGCGGTGGCGATAGACTGGGCGGAGTAAACAGGACGGTGGAGCATGCAGGCGCAAATGTCGAAGACTACTGCGCAGCATATCCCGACTTGCAGGCAACCCTGGACTACGTAAAAAAGAAAGGGTACGAGGGTAAAACGTTCGTATGGGAAGTAGCTACAGCGCAGCCCTTGTCATCCAGCTCGCTTCACGCAACCCCAGTGAAATTGATGGAGTCCTTGCCTTCAGCCCGGCTTCCGGCGAGAGACTCGCCGAATGCAGGCCGGAGTCATTCCTCGACAATTTGAACGCCAGGCTCCTGGCATTGAGACCGCAAGGCGAAACCGAAATCGAGTCTGTCCAGAATCAGATGCGAATACTGACGGATGGCGGGCATCAGGTGTACGTCGCTGCGGATGGGGTACACGGCTCATCTATGTTAAACCCGGAACGGGTCGATGGATCGGTAGAACCACAGTGGCAGGTTGTGCTCGAATTCATCGACAGCGTCGTGAAGCAATAGCCTAACGAACCGGATAGCCGATGAACGAACGGGGCTCGCTCGCCATCACCTGAGACGACAAAGCACTCGAGAGGTACCGTTCATTTTCGACTAATGCCCCAATACCTCCAAGCAACTCGGCGATCCCGCTGTGTCGATGGGCAAGCCGGTTAACATCCAACAATAGTGCTTCGCGATTCTTGGCCTCGGTCAGGTAATCGGCGACGAACTGTTTCGCTGGAATTCCATAACTGTCGTCATCAACCAACTCCCATGGCGGACGGAAAATTGAAGCCAATCCGTCCCGGATGCTTTCAAGCACAGGATCGTCTTCCTTGAGCAGAGCTTTGATAATCCGCTCAGAAACTCGCTTCTGTTCAATCACTTGCAGAAGCCGTTCGAGGAGGATGAGATTTGCAATAAGCGCAACGCGCCCCGGCCTGTCAAGGACTTCGAATTTTTCTGATTCCAGAAAGTTCTCATACCGGGCGAAGCGGTCGGCGGCTTCGGACTCTTCCAAAAACAGCGACAGGCTGCTCTCTCGAAAAATATCATACTGCTCGACATCCTGGTAGGCGTCATTGTAGAACATTCGTTTGGATGGAAAGACGTACGGTGCCGGGAGGTCTCTATCAACAATGGTCTTGTACAACCCGGCATCAACGAGACCGGAACGTGGTAACGTGCGTAGCGTCTTGCGCGGGCTAAAGTCTCCTAGTTGACCGACTCTCTCCGGGATCGCCGCTCGCAAATGCGCCTTCGTTTCCGTTCCGCAGTGATTCGTAATGAAGTAGTATCTGCCCTGATAATTCCAGTGCCGTTCTAACGTGGTGTTGACTATTTGGCTGATTTCTTGTCCAGAGAGCTCAAGCGGCACACTGAGCAAATCCCTGAATTCTATCCGCGTATACTCCTTGATAGTCTCCGGCAGTGTGTAGATAAATAGTTGCGATGGATACGCTCCAAACAGACCATCCAGATAGTTGATGGTCACGTCAGCTACGTTAGCGCGATAACTTAGAACGAGATCATCCGATATATCCTCGAGACATTCGGTGCCAGGTTGTTGACCATCCGCACAAACAACTAATCTTAGCATGGCATGGCCCCACCTGCTGGCGATGTTCGGAGCGCTCGCGGCGTGTAGATAATGAATCTCGTAGATACTGTCAGGGTTGAGTTGAACAGATCGGTTGAGGTTGTCTGCAGCGATGTGTGAACTAAGCATCACTGAATTGTAGTCGCTGCAGTCGGCGGTCCGGGTTATGCCAAGAGACGACGAATAGAAATCTGTGAGCGCAGGTCTACGGCAAACAAATAGAGGGTCAAGGAAAAAGTATTCGAGATTAACTGCAAAGGCTTCTGTCAGGTTGCGGAACTCGTAAGGATCTGGCGTTCGGGCAACGTTGTAATTCTTTATCCTGTTGTCCGCCCAGGGAGTCCATCGCTTTTGTCCTCCGACGAGGTTTCGAAACTGAATGTCCCGACTCAAACCTTCGGCGTGGTCGATCGCATGTCCGAACTCGTGGGCGATCGTAGCCTCCAGCAAGTCCAGATACCGTCCGTGCAAACAGGGAAAACCAGGTTCGGTCTGGGTTTGATTCAGGAAGGCGCGGTCAACGAGCGATCGATCCAGAACTATGCTGTTTTTCCGATGCGAATATTTTCCAAAACGTGCACTGGTCGTCACGCATGGATTCGCCAGGCTCTCAGGAGTAGAAAGTGTCTCAACGCGTACAGATAGGTCCCCTTTCGGAAACGCCCGGTGTCCAATATTAGGAGGTAACTTGCCAAGGAAATTCTGAGTCACTCCAGCCAGGAACTTGGAAATCGTTTCGTCGGGATGACCCGTCACGACGATGTGAATCGGATCGGGCGTAGCCATGGCAGCGGTTTGGCTAACCACTAAAATTAGATGTAATATGACCAGCGATTTCAACAACTTGAATAACCGGAGATTCGGATGCATCAAATAAGCAAAATCCTGCATCGAATCCTACCCGTCACTGTCTTGTTGCTGGTGGTAATGGCCTATCCCGCTCAAGCGCAAAGCGAATCCACAAAGGATTGGCCTGCCTGGAAACAGGTTGGCGTCGGGATACTCGCTGCGTCCTCTGTTCTAACAACCATTGCGGTTATTGGAATTGGCAACGCTGAGACTGACAGCGGTGGAAACAACGAGGGATCCTCAGAGGGATCAAGCGACAACAGCTCCGAGGGGAATCCGAACAAAGGTCAGGGTTTCGTGGAGGAAGTTAGGGACGAGCTCCTTGTTTTCGTTGCCAACCCGGTCGTGTACGAACAGTCAGAATCGGACCTGGAAGCGATCGCTCGTTACGCCAAGGACTACCCCGCCCTCATGAGCTATTATCGTGACCTGCATGAACGCCACCCCGAGGTCATTGCTGCCGCCGATCAATCAATTGATGGCGCAACTTTGATTGACCGCCTAAACACTGTAATGCTGGTACACCTATTTAATGGCGACGGTGTTGTGGTGGACTAGCTACTCGGCTGCTTCCTCTTCGGGGAATTGCGGTCTCAGGAATTCAACGTAGAAGCGCGAGTCATCATGCGGAGTCACAAAATGAGGGACCATGGGGACAACAACTCCCGGCTTGTCCGGAGTGAGCAGGTACCTTTGTGACTGGACGGTGTATGAAATACTTCCATCCAACACAACGATCCTGCCCCACACTCCACGCTTGGTGACATGGTCTGATCGAAGTTTGGCAGGCGTTGTCGTTGAATCAAATTCCGGTGTCCGATGATACGATACAAGGTTGTCGGGGAATTCCAATCTGTCGCAAAGAACGCAATCTAGCTCGCTCCCGATCTTTTCATCCCGACTTTCCTTTGCGACCACCCATGGCCGTTCAAAAAACGGTGGCCGATGACGCACATGTTGGCGGTGGCCGCAGTCCAGGTACGCAACCCAGTCTGATTCTTCATCCTGAACAAAGGTTACAATCTGCCGAATCATATTCCATCAAATGTGGCGCCCAGAGATAGAAGCGACCCCAGAAAAGTAAAACACAAACCTCGACTCCTGATGCAGGGCAAACCCCCACTCTTCCCGGTTAGCTCTTTTTCTCTGATTCGCCCCACCGGGGTTGAATATGATCGATATATAAACTATTTATAAATAACAAGATGGGTTGCTCAGCCTGACGGATCTTAAAGGGGGACCTATCGGATCCAGGCCCAAACGAGTATATTGTAGCCTAGTCTCTTTACGAACGCCTCGCGTCCCACATCTCTTCTACAGGTCGGTAACATGCTCAAGAAGTTTTTGAGGATCACCTTCCCTTATCTGAATCACTACGAAGTAACGCAGAGTTACGTTTGGCGTCGAGGTCTCCAGCTTCAGAAAAGAATAGCTGAGGAGGATCGAAACGGATTCATAGGGCACTATTACGAATTTGGAGTTTTTAGGGGACGGACACTTATTAATTTCGATAAAGTCAGGAGGATGGCTGCGTGGCGCGACAAGAGCTTCAAGCAAATCAAGATATTTGCTTTTGACTCATTTCAGGGTTTGCCAGAACTTGCCGAACACGATACCTACGATCCCCACTTCGTTCAGGGCAGCTACGCCTGCTCGCTACCAGAGGTAAAACGGAATCTGGAAAAGAACAGAGTCCGGAATGTTGAATTCATCGAGGGCTTCTACGACAAAACACTAACGTACGAGCTTGCGAACAGGCTCAAAGAGAAACCTCCGTCCCTTGTCCATGTGGACTGCGATACGTATTCGTCCACCATACAAGTACTGGAATGGCTGGACGGTTTTGCGCTGACGGGTGCCATTTATTTCTTCGATGATCTCTGGCGCTACCACGGCCATCCGGATGCCGGTGAACTCGGGGCGATCAATGCGTACAATTCCAACCCGGATACCCGAGGCTTTCTGGTTGAGCACCCTTTGGGACTCGGGTCAAAGAAAGTGTATGCGTTTTGTCCGCGTGTTCCGGAGCACAGTGTAAACTACTCAGAGAAAAAGGGCCTTCTCGCCAGCGAGGGTTAACCTACTCTGCCGGTGCCACCATCCGGAATCCTTCCAGCCATGCTTCTTTCATGAGGTAACACCCGGCCAGCGAGGGATGCACGCCATCCGGACACCAGTACTCCACTGGCGCCAGCTCAAGAGCCTCTTCAAAGATCTGATGATACGGTAACAAGACCGCCCCAAAGTCTCCTGCGATTTGCCTGGCAGCGTCCCGGTAATCTGTAAACTTCTGCCAACGAGCATCAATGAATTCACCGCCCGCGACAGCGAACGGCTCTCCTACAATCAGTTGCACGTTTGGCAGCGAGGCACGAGTACGTTGAATCAGCCCCCGCAAATCCCTTTCATAATCTCGAACCGATCCTGCGTACCCATCGGCCAGCGAATGCCAGAAGTCATTAACGCCAATCAGGATGCTCAGCACGTCGGGCTTGAGATTCAGGCAATCGTCGTCCCATCTGTCGCTCAGTTGGAAGACTTTGTCACCACTGATTCCACGATTGTAAAAACGGTAACGCATCGCGGGCTCTGATCCAAGCAGATGCGCAACGGCCAGTCGCACATACCCGTTGCCCAGACCGGCCGGTGCGTTGGCATAGTAGTCCCCGCGGTCGCGACCGGCATCCGTAATGCTATCGCCCTGAAATAAAACAGTGAGCCCCTTTCCGCGTGGAGCATTACGTAGCCCCCGGTTCGCCGCATGCACTTCTTGTCTGATTACCGTTGCCGAAAACGCCGAGAGTGCTGACAGCTTGAGAAAATTGCGTCTAGTGGACATGTGGCCAAAGTATTTTTGATTGCCGTCAAAATACAATCCAACAAGCTCACGGACTCAGGGGATTATTGTCGAACGTCGGGGGCGGGGGAAACTACGTGACTAGTCGGGCAGAGTCTGAAGGTCTAGTTGCGCCTCTGATCTGTTCGTCTGAAGCAGATTGATATCGGGATCAACAACAATGCGTATCGGCGCGAATGTCGACCTTAGTTCAATGCGTTTCGATTCTCCCGCGCCAAGAGTAATGGATGCGGCTGTCCGCTTCCTTGTTCTTTCCAGACTATCTCCTTCGTTGGGACGAGTGACGCCCTCGATGGCAACCAAGGGTCTCACATGGCCGGTTCCAACGTTCTTAATTGTCGCTGCTACAATCCATTCATTATGGTCTCCGGCTTTGGGTGGAATTACGACCGGTTCGAAAATTTTAAACTCAGGTAACACGACTGAGTAGAACCACTGATCGACAAACCGGTCGTAAGCACTTGTGTCTGCAGAGTGCGGGCGCAGCCAATTCAACATGTCATGTAGTGTAGGCAGGATGTTTTCGGAGGCGCTATTCGCTATAAAAGTTTTGAGGCCATTTGTCATGGCCTGTCGCCCAAATTCCTCGTGCATCATCCACTGGACCAGTGCTCCCTTTTCAAAGATAATTGCACGGTCAGTGGCGTTGTTATGGTCGACCATTGCAATCAAAGGTTTTTCGGTGTCGGGTCTATGTCTACGTACGTAGCTCGACTCGAGCCTTCGGGCAAACTCAGCCCGCGCGTCTGGCCCGTGTTCTTCTTCCACCAATAGCGCCGATGCGTACGTCGCCATTCCTTCGATAAGGTGATCTGTCCCTGGGCCATCTCCAGCAGCCAACATATTGCCCCACCATTGATGGGCGGCTTCATGAGCGGCAACGATGAATGGGGTCGAGATACGTGCGCCGGGATGTGAGAGAAAACCAATGCTCTCGGAAAACGGAATGTTGGTAGGGAAGCCAATCGCATTCCGATTGTAGTTCGGATACTCATTCACGCGGAGCTCCTGCCACGGGTATTCGCCAAACCAATCCGAATAGTGTTCACGCGCCGCGACAAGTGCGGAAAGTATAATTATGGCATTCTCATGATGTTTGGGATGATAAAAAACTGCTGTTTTTCCGCTCGATAAACTATCCCACTTGCCGCCCACTATACTAATTGATCCCACGGGCTTGTCACTCGTGAACACCACGGTTCTTATGTCGTCGCTGACAACATCGCTCACCTTTGTGCCGACGGTATTGAACGTATAGTCGGCGGGAGCCGTTAGCTCCAGGCTCGTAGTAAAAGGACTTGACTTCCTGTACTGTTTTTTCTCCCAGAAATCCGGACGAACCTGTGCCGGTTCTGGATGAGGTCGACTGGTCGCCCCAATTGTATCGTTAAATCCCGGACTTGGTAGGAACGAGTTTCTTAGTGTATGAAGAAGTACGCCAGACGGGAGCACGAACTGATCGATCCCTCCACCGTTTTTGGTAAATCCGCGGGGATAAGTTGCTGCATAGGAGAATCCAATGTCGATCGATTGACCCGCCGCGAGCGGCTTGTGCAGCGCAAGCACGTGCAGTCCCGATCGGTTTTCAAAAATTGGCGATTCTCCTTCGATCTTCCAGTCGACCTCACCAAATTTGCGTCTTATCGTAAACGCAATCACATTCAATGAGGAATCTGTTCTATTTGTCATTCGATACGAACCGGAAAGGTCAAACTTCCGTTTGGTTGGTACAAGATTGACTTTCAGGTCCACGTGATCAATGGAAGGCATGGGGACGTTTGACCATGTTTCCACATTGCGGAGCCAGTATTCATGATCAGCTCTTGCGTCCGTCCCACTCTGAAAACCGGACCGGATCTGCAGCTTAAGCGAGCCGGCGATAACGAGAGGTAGAAGCATGAAAGGAATGATTCGCGCTACCGTCTTTGCCAATTTATAGCGCCGCAACCGATCTGCTGCGGCCACTGTGTCCACGGCAATTCGCGGGAATAGTCGCACCGCGACAACTGCTAGAAAGAGCGCTGCAGCCAAAACCATTAACCTATTGAGAAGTAGCGGCGATCCGTTCAGAGAAAACGTTCCCATGTCACTCCAACGAAGTGTCCCAATAGCTGTCCAATTGCCGACCCAGGTAAGGGTACCTGATTGCAATGTACGCAGCGTCCATACCAGCGCGATGATGCCAATTGCGTACGTGGTATAACGACTTCTTACCATCGCGCAGACTGCTGTCACGAATGCGTTCCAAAACACAAGTGTTGGCAGCAGAACCGCTCCCCAAACCACAGCTAAATTCCACAACTCTGGAAACTGTTTGCTTTTGATCCAGATCAACACTGATGCGCCCAGGCCAATCAGGACAAGCAGGAAAATAACCAGTATGACGCTCGCCAGGTTTTTTGCAACTATGATTGCAGATGTGCGAATGGGGAACGCGTAGAGTAGCTGGTCGAATCGATTTGATTGTTCTCGCCTGATGGATTCTACCGTGAAGAAAAGCATCACCGCACATAGCATGAAAGTCAACGTACTGAACATTGAAATAGACAGCGTTCCGGTCGTCAATAACAGCGGTTCTCCAAAAGGCCCGAGTGAAGTTGAGCCTTTCTCAAGCGATGTTGAAAGGAAAAGAGGAATTAACAGGTACAAAGCTGGTTGTTTCGCCAGCTCTACCAGGTCGCACTTGAGGATTTCTGCGATCGTAGAATCAAAAGAAGTTTGCTCCGAGCGCATTCCCAGGGTCTCCAAGGTGGTGATAGACCGATGAATAATTGGCCTCAACCTGTCTGGTGTCTCGCTCGAAATTTGGGGCGAAGTGGAGGATGCTTGAATGGTCGATTTTTGGCGAAAGAGACCCCTCTTGGCGGGGGCACCGCCCATTGCGACGACTTTTTTTACATGCGGAATACATGATGCAACAGCGACGATAGCACCAAACAACAGCACTAGCCGATTGAAGAGAATCGTTCCTGTAAGAGATACAGATTCGGTGTTAACTTGCTCTACCGTCTCAGCGTGCGCAATGACGTCCTGGATGAGCCAGCGAAGGCCTGATGGGTCGAGGACTTTCAACATGGTGTTGACAGAATTGGCTAGCCCGGGTGGATTCCACATGGCAAAAACTGGAAGCAAAAAAATCATGGCAACCGGTATAGCCAGAACCACCAGTGGTCTACGGCTTCTTTCACCGACTGCGAAAGTCAGTCCCGTAATTCCCATTATTGGAATCAGGGAAAAGACGATCGACGGTTTCACGTAATGCCAAAGATCGAAGGGTCCCGTTGTACCCGTCACACCATTTGTGATCTCATAAAAACCAATCAGGAGCAGAGTTTGAATAAGTAGTACCAGGGCGAGAGCCGAGACTACTCCCAAATATTTTCCAAAGACGTACTCGGAAGGAGTGAGGGGTGTGGAATGTAGCAGGTCGGATATCTGGTGTTCGTCGTCTCGAATTACTGCAAGGCCGCCAACCACTGCGGCGAAGAAGCCGTATAAGACGAAACTGCTTAAACCAAAGAAAGAGGTGAGCGCGTATTCTGAATTGATGTACGGAGAAATTGAACCAACAAATCCGTCGCCTTTAGGAAGCACCGCTACCGACGAAAGACTGAGAACGGTGAACGCTGCTCCAGTTAACAAAATCCACCAAAACGGTCGCCGCAGGATCGTGTAAAATTCCAATCCAGAAACGGCACGCAGGCGATCTATGTTCACGTGAGAACCTCATCGGTGGTAATCTCTTGGCCAGCAGTATGCTCCCGTTGGGCGGCCCGCTGCATTTCGAACATGTATGCGTCCTCTAGGGTGGGGAGGACGGGGTCGAATCCAAGAGGTGGTCCTCCAGACTTAACAAGGATTCTGGCCATGCTTCTACCCTCTATGAGGTGTGATTTAGTTACCAGTATCTCTTTACCAAACCGCTCAAGTTTTTCAGGCGCAATTGAACCTTCGAAGATCTTGTGTTGAAGTTGAGCGCGGGCGGCTGTCGGAGTTGATTGTAAGACTAGTGAACCCTTTCTGATAAGCGCGAATCGCGGGCAGAGAGTGGCTACGTCTTCGACAATGTGAGTAGAGAGGAGAACGGTTCTGTCTTCTGCCAACTCAGTCAGCAACCCGTAGAACCGAAGCCGCTCTTCGGGATCGAGTCCTGCCGTTGGCTCATCAACGATTATAAGATCAGGATTGCCCGCAATAGCCTGAGCTATGCCTAGTCGACGGCGCATGCCTCCCGAGTAGGTTTTCGTTTTCCTTTTTGCGGCGCCAGCCAGGTTTACTCGTTCGAGAAGTGCCGAACACAATTTGGCAAGTCCGCCAGGAGCCTGGACACCTTTCAGGCGGAGCATGAGTAGCAGCATCGACTCGCCTGTCAAATTCGGGTAGAAGCCGAAATCTTGCGGGAGGTAACCGAGGTGGGGCCAAAGGATTTCGGGCCTGCCTGTGATATCCTCTTCGTTATAAATAACCTGGCCGGAGGTAGGTTCGAGAAGACCCGCTAAAACACGCATGAGGGTTGTCTTTCCCGAACCATTCGGACCCAGCAATCCGAACATCCCGGCAGGAATTGACAATGACACTCCCTTAAGGGCAGCAATAGAGCCTGGGTATACTTTTACTAAATCTCGGATTTCGATCATGCGCCGGCTTTATCAATCTAATCTTGTTTATAGGAGATGCACCTAGTCAGATGGCAATTGCGGCAGGGGGACGCGTCCACTCTCTCGAACAGAATCCATAACGATGGTCGTGCGGGTGGTGGTGACGTTTGGAATCATTCCAATCGCTGTATTGAGTAAGAGGCCGAGCGAGGCTGGATTCTTGGTCCGAACCTTTATCAACCAACAATCCTCGCCGGCAACATGGTGCACCTCCATCACTTCCGGAATTGCGGCTAGCAGATCGCCCGACTTCATGTCTCCGAACTCGGCGACGCCCACGGAAACAAACGCCAGAAGTCCGCGATCGACAGCAATTGGATCAATTTGCGCTTCGTAACCAGTGATTATTCCGTCCCTTTCGAGTTTTCGAATCCTTGAGAGAATTGCCGACGGAGCCATCTCGAGGGACCGAGCAATCTCTGCATTAGATGTCCGCGCTTCTGACTGCAGAATCGTGATGATTTGTAGATCTATTGCGTCCAATGTTCTGCTAAAAGATTCATATTACGAATGATACTTTCATTATGTTGCAATATAGAGAATTATAGTCAATCGGCGCTCGAATGGGGCACAGGCCTTGATTTCTGGTAAGTCCGGGCTTTTCTGATTCCAATCACGGAAACAGTCGAATTTCATTTTTGTAGACTCTATCAGTTCTCGTCCGAGCAACATGAAGAAAGTCATTACCACATTGTGCGCCGTTTCACTTCTGCTGGTTGGATGCGATCTCGCTCAAGAACCTGTCATCGAAGCGGACCCCGACTCTCCGTTCAAGGCGGCGGAAGAAAACCTGGGATCCTGGACATGGATTCCCGTTGAGGAGAGCACCTGCCGTGATGGCTCATCAACGGGCCTGGGCGTTCGACTACAAGAGGGTGCCGACAAGCTTGTAATTTTCCTGCAGGGCGGCGGAGCCTGTTATGACGCGCAGTCGTGCCAGGAAAATGCGGAGGGAAGGATAGCTGGCGCCTCCTACACACAGTCCGATTTTCAAGGCTGGGTATCCTCGCTCGGCAACACCGGACTATTCAGCAAGACGAATGCTGAAAATCCAACTAATGATTGGAACCACGTGTATGTCCCTTACTGCACGGGCGACCTGCACGGCGGACAAAAGCTGAACGCTCCTGTTGATGGATTGTCTGAGCCGCAGCAGTTCGCTGGCTACGCCAATATGGGTGAGTATTTGAAACTACTCAAGGGATACTTCACGCAGCCGAGTGAGGTATTGCTCGGAGGTGCAAGCGCCGGCGGTTTCGGAACGGTGATCAACTATCCGCAAGTTGCATCAGCATTTAGTAGCGTTAGTGTCACAGCAATGGTCGATGCGGCGCCGCTCTTCCCTGCCAATTCGATACTCACGTCCTGCTTCCAGGAAAAGGTGCAGAACACATTCAATCTCCAATTGCCAGAAGGCTGCACCGGATGTAATGATTTTTCCAACAACGGAATCGCCGAGATGTACAATTACCTTGGCAATACGTATCCGCGGGCGCAATTTGGTTTGGGATCGGCAGACGCAGACCTCGTCGGGGTCGTCCTGTTGGACCGCGAGTCCAAAGCATGTGGTGGATCAGGCGTCAACATTTTCCATTACCGCGCAGCACTGCTGTCCCTTACAGACACGATCCTGAAGAATAATCCCAACTGGTCATCGTACTACTGGGGAGGCCTGCATCATACATTCAGCCAAAGCAATGCGCTCTTCTTTGATACGGATGAGGGCGGGATGAGCGTCGCGGAATGGCTGGGACAATACAAAGACGGCTCGACCTTGCACATCGCGCCGTAAACGAACTGTGGCGCTCGATCAACGATGGGCCAGTTTTTTCGCGTGGGGAGAACCTCTTGAGGAGATTGTTGTTTAGATGTGCTCTTTCTTGAAAGAACCGGTCAGATCAGGCAAAGCCTGCGTGATAGTTGTTTTATCAACGTGATTGTTGTCCTATCTTGAAAGTATGCGTCAATGGGGCGCGGCCTTAGTTGGTAGTTCGAGTTTACCCTTGAGATCTCCAGTGCGGCACACACTAACCGGTGGTTTGGGCGTTGGCCATCAGTTGGTGCAGTTTTACAACGCACACTTAATCGATTATAGTAGATGAATATTTATGTAGGCAATCTCGCTTATTCAGTAACGGAAGAAGAGCTTTCGGAACTGTTTGGAGCATACGGTACTGTAACAAGTGCCAACATCATCACAGACCGCGACACGGGTAACTCCAAAGGTTTTGGTTTTGTGGAGATGGAAGAAAAAGCAGAGGGCGAGAAGGCCATCGAAGAACTGGACGGAAGTTCAGTCAATGGAAGAAACATCAGGGTTAACGAAGCTCGACCGCGCGGGGAGAGATCATCGCGACCGCCGAGGAGGAACTGGTAAGGTTCTCTCATCAAAGATTAGCCGGCCCGAAGGTATCGCGATACTCGAAGGCCGGCTTTTTTTGTCTCCCAACATTTTTTCGCGCAACCATTCCAACTCGTGATCACTATTCATCTCAAGAAAAAATCAGACGGATCGTCGATTTCCATCACAAGACCAGACGGATCCGTGACGTGGCATGCGTACACCAAACCTTTCTACGCGCTGCACGACCTGCTTCACTATGCCGTCGAACGCACCCTCCGATTCGATCTTGGATTCTTCGGGCTTGTCGCGAAAGGCTGGGACATCACAGATTTTGGCTCCAGGGAATTCGCGGGCGACGATAAACTCGCTGGTGTCTGGATCGAGATGCTCGTCTCGCTGATCTCGCAACATATCGCAGGGCCTGCTCCCGACGCAGTCAAATTCAACTCCGCACTGGCAACCATGTGCGAGCAGTATTCTCCCCCGTTGCCGTTCCGCCCATTAACTGCACTCGAGATGGAAACGATTTGGAGCGAATACGGTCGGCTGCTTTACACGTGGAATGAACTTCCCGCTGGATCGGAGATTTCATTGCAGTTCTGACACAGGTGGATTGCTACCAGCACCGCATCAACACGGTCGGGCTACACACTCAGCCGATCTTCGTAAGCGACCTGTTCTCCGTTTTCCACAAACCGTTTCATGATCCGCAGGTACATCGCCCAGCAATAGTTTGACGTCGCGAAATGGTCAGTCCATTCCGACCATCCGCTGTGTTCAAACTTCAGGCGCGTGCCACCCTTTCCTTTACTGAGGCCGAACGAAACAACACTGCCCAGCCAGTCGGGCTCAGCCTTTGTAAGCGTAAGTGACAATTGTTTTCCCGGTTCGACTGATGTTACTTCCGCAAGCCAGTGATATTCTGGCCCAAAGTACAGCGTGTACTCGTTGCCAAGTGAAGGGTCACCCTCGCATTTGAGCGTCCACCACTGGTCAAGCCCGCGTGGAGTTGCCACAGCATCCCACACCCTTTCGGGAAGGGCGTTGATTGGCAGGATGTGAGAAATCGAATACATTATTTTTCCGGTTTGATTCTGGATAATAGGAGATAACATCAGACCAGAACAACTCCCTGGCTTCACCGCCGGATTGATTCGTCGCGTGCACTCATTGCAGGCCCATTTCTTGGGAGAACTCTCCTGCCGTACCTTGCCCCCGGACTAACGAAAGAGGCATGGCGGATTCAAGGGTTTCGGATTGTTTACACGCGCTTCAGAAGCGTGTCTCTTGTAATGTCCGGCAAGATGCCTACAGCAAGGTTCTCTACAGCACAGATGCCAGCATTTTTCAGGCAGAGCCGCACGCAGTTGTGCTACCACGCTCGCTGGGGGATGTCCACGCGGTGGTTGAATGTGCTGCCGAACACGAAGTCGCCGTACTGCCGCGGACCGGGGGCAGCAGCCTGGCTGGTCAGGCCGTGAACGAGGCGATTGTCGTCGATTTCACCAGGCACCTCAATAAGATCATCGAGGTCGATGAGGCGGCGCGTACGGCAAGGGTCCAGCCGGGGATTGTCCTAGACGAGCTCAACCTGCAGTTGGGAGAGAAGGGATTGAAGTTCGGTCCTGATCCCGCTAGCAGCAACCGCGCGGCAATCGGAGGGATAGTTTCAAATAATTCAACCGGGAGCCACTCGATTCTGTATGGCATGACGGCCGACCATGTTGAATCAGTCCGCGTAATTCTTAGCGATGGATCGCGCGTAGAATTTGGACCCGAAGGAGATGGCGCGATAGCCGCAAAAACATCACGCCCGGGTGTCGAGGGTAGTGTTTACCGTTGGCTCGACGAGGTGCGCGCGAGCGAAGACCACGCCGCCACCATACGGACTTCCACGCCCCGCCATTGGAGACGCTGTGGCGGATATAATCTCGATCGGATCATATCGCAGGAAGGGATCAACTTCCTTATCCCCCAACCGGATCTGGTAAATTCCGCGCGGCTGATTTGCGGATCCGAAGGGACACTCGCCGTGATAGAGGACGTCACACTCAACCTGGTTGCCCTGCCATCGGTGTCCGCGATTGCCCTTGTTCATTTTGATGATCTGCAATTGGCGTTGAGGGCGGTCGAACCGATTCTGGAGATCGGGCCATCCGCGGTTGAGCTTGTCGACAACCTCGGCCTGACGCTTTGCCGGGAGGTACCCGAATACGCTCGCCTGCTCGACTCCTTTCTCGATGGTGCGCCCGATTGCATGCTAATTACGGAGTTCTACGGAGACTCTGTCGACGAGCTCAAGGACAAGATTGCAAGTCTCAAACAGCACCTTAAAGCGGTTGGCGCGGGAGCGACTGGTGTTGTGCCCGTCCTTGAGCCTTCCAGGCAGGCCGACGTTTGGAAGGTGAGGAAGGTGGGACTGGGTTTGCTGATGAGCATTCGAGGGGACGCCAAGCCAATACCGTTTATCGAAGACGCGGCGGTGCCAGTGCAGCACCTGCCGGAGTACATTCAGAAGCTCGAGAAATTCTGTACCGGCGATGGATCGAGGATGGCGATTTACGCGCACGCAAGCGCAGGATGCCTCCACGTGCGCCCGCTGATTAACGCCAAACGCGCCGAGGAGCTAGCCAAAATCCCGGAGATCATGCACTTTGCCATCGACCTCCTACACGGGTATGGCGGTGCTCTCTCCAGTGAACACGGAGATGGCAGATCACGAAGTGCTTTTAACCGCGCCTTCTTTGGTGATCAGATGTACACCCTGTTCGAAAAAACCAAAGCCGCATTCGATCCGGGGAATATTTTCAATCCCGGGATGATCGTTAACCCTCACGATCCCGTAGGGTCCCTTCGATTTGGTCCCGACTACAAGACGGAAGCAATCAAAGAGCAACTCGATTTCTCGTCGGATGGTGGTTTCGCGCGAGCGATTGAGATGTGCAACGGCGCGGGCGTGTGCCGGAAGCTGACCACCGGTACGATGTGTCCGAGTTTTATGGTTACCCGGGAGGAAGAACACTCAACGCGCGGGCGGGCGAACGCACTACGAGCAGCCATGTCTGGTAAGCTGGGTTCGGGTGCGTTACAAAGTGAACGGATGTATGGTGTTATGGATCTGTGCCTGGGATGCAAAGCGTGCAAATCAGAATGCCCTTCGTCTGTCGATATGGCCAAAATCAAGACGGAGTTTCTGGCACAGTACTACGACAAGCATGGAGTCCCCGGTCGAACACGTTTTTTTGCTGATGTGGCAAAGACGAGCAGGAGGCTATCCGGACCACTAGCTGCAATTGCTAATGGGTTTGGGAAGCAGCGGGCCGTGAGAAAAATTCTTCATCACTCGAAAGGCGTTCACTGGAATCGATCGTTGCCGGAATTTGCTCGTCAGGATTTCCTGAAGTGGCACAGAAGAAACCGGCCGAAGAGCGGACGAAATGGCGCACAGAAAGTAGTGCTCTTCCACGACACGTTCAGTACCTACTACGAACCGGAGATTGCCATCGCAGCCTATGAATTTCTGGATGCATGCGGGTTGGAGGTCATCCTTCCCGGCCATTACTGTTGCGGCAGGCCGCTGATCTCTGCAGGGCTGGTGGACGAAGCAAGGAGCGCGGCCAAACACACGGTTGGAGTATTGGCGCGTTACGCCAGGGCGGGTGTTCCAATAGTAGGGTTGGAGCCCAGTTGCATCCTCTCGTTTGGCGACGAATACCTGGATCTGCTTCCCGGGGACGAAGATGCGACAGCCGTCTCAGAAAATGCATATCTGTTCGAGTCGTGGGTGGAGAAGCTTAGCGAAGAGGATAGCCTTCCACCATTCACACAGTCCGGTCAGAAGCTTTTATTCCACGGTCACTGCCATCAGAAGGCCTTGGTGGGGACGACTTCAGCGCGAAAAGTCCTGGCCTTACCGAAAAACTACGTGGTTGAAGAGGTGGACAGCGGATGCTGTGGGATGGCCGGAACGTTTGGGTATGAAAAAGAGCATTACGACATTTCCATGCGGATCGGGGGGATGCGACTGTTCCCGGCAGTGCGAGCCGAGGACCCGGATTCCGTGATAGTAGCTCCAGGCACCAGTTGCCGCCAGCAGATTGTAGACGGGACCGGCCGTAAAGCCAAACATCCGGCAGAGGTGCTCAGGGATGCACTCGCCTAAAGGACTACGGGATCGAGATCGACGGCCGGGCCAGTATCGAGTAGACAAAAAAAGAGCCTGAAGGCCCACTTCCTTCAGGCTCTCACCAATGCATTTATGGAAATGCATCAATTCAACGGAAGGATAAAGCCGTCGAATTCTATATGGGCCTTACGAGCCCAAATACATTTAGTTGCGAAAAAATTAGCATCTAAATTTTTGGGTTGATTTTGTCCAGATTGAGAATATCTTCCCGCAAGGTGAAACGCGTAGCTACAGACTGCGTAAGCACATCCATGTCGCGAAAGATTTTTGCAATATCACTTCTCGCGCTTCTGTTGTCATTTGGTGTAAATCGCAGTTCCCAGGCACAGGCGAATCAGGAATACGGCTATCTATTGTCGATCCGAACGGTATATGATGCTCCTGGAGTCGACGCCAGGGTGCTGGGTATTCTGGACATTGGAGACCGGGTGGAAGTGATAAGAAAGGAGTCCATTTATCACTTGGTCAACGGTCCGCGGGGGCTGGCGGGATACATTGTTTATCCCAAGTATAGTACAGCGCCACTCGACCTGAGCGAGGCAACGAGTGACAACGTCGCGGTTCCTGATCAGGTAGTGGAAGAGGTGGATAGTGAGGCGAGCGCGGTGAGTATCCGAAGCCATCTTCTGCAGCCTGCTAAGGTCCGGAGCGAAGCTGGTCTGTTCGGCAAGGTGTTGCTGGAGCTTCCAAGGAGCACTGAGGTCGACATCCTTGGCAGATCCAACAACTGGCTTCTCATTCGCGTGTCGGTTGCAGATTCGGTCGCTCAGGGCTACATCCACAAAGCCATGCTCCCGGCGCAGTTAAAGCTGCAGGAGCTCGACCAGGATGCTCCCAAGGACAAGACGAATCTGGCCGAACTATAGGACCGACCAGGACGGATCAGCGCCTCCCAGCCAAGCCCGGTCCGTAGCACGACGTCTTGTGCTCCGGAAGAAAAAGTTCAAATTTGGCGTGCTCCGGGCCTATTTTGCCAGAATCAGCCTCTGTGTGTCAGTGAAGCTGTCGCCCGTTGCTCGTACGAAATAGACACCGGACTCGAGCGTCGAGGCATTAATCTGGTATATCCTGGCAGCGCCCGGATCCAGCGTCTCACTTCCAAGCTCCATAACGCGCTGACCGAGAACATCGAATACCTCAATGGTCACCGATTGTCGCTCGGCCACCTGGAGGCTGAACGACGTAGCGCTGGAAAAGGGATTCGGATAAGCTCTCGACAGCTGGTGTGAGTTGGGTAACGCGATATCGATCTCCAGTGTGGAGCTGTAGGAATAGCTACCATCCAGGTCAACCATCCGCAGGCGGAATCGGTGGGCCCCCGGCTCCAGATTCTCAATGCGCTGGCTGTAGGTTTCCGTAACCAGAGAATTGCCGGCGCTGGTGACAAACACCGTCTCAGCGAAGGGCGAAAAAGTAGGCTCGGATGAACTGGATCCAATCTGTCGGCTGTGCTCGACAGCAAAGCCCGCGCTGTTTTGTTCAGATGCCGTTTGCCATCTAAGCACTGCCGCGTTGCCGTCCCGGACGCCGGAGAATTCGGCGAGCTCGACCGGTAGGGTCTGTAGCTCAAATTTATACTCCCCAACGGCAACGCCATTTATCGGCGATCCGGTAATTTGGACAATATTTTGGGGCGGCATAGAAGGAGCATTTGAGGACGAATATGTGACTCCATCATCGGTGCCAGCGTCGTAGGCAAAGGCGGTAATTGTCTTGTCCACCCAGCTCCCTCCCACAAACAAATTCTCACCGTGTACCCCAACGAACCAATCAGGGCTTGGAGCAACCATCGCTACAAATGTTACTCGTGAATGTCCCTGTGAGATTGTAAATGTTTTCTCGATGGATCCGGGAGATGATAACCCAGAACCGTTCACTATGAATTCGGCGGTCCCTGCGGTAACCGCTGTGCCGAATTCGGAGTTAATCGTTGAATTATTGCCCGTCTCTGCCATCTGCTTGATTCCCGGACTCGCGAGCGAGCCTGGCTGCCAAAAAACGGCGCCGGCGTCGTGGGTTACGCCGATCATGCCTGAGTAATGTGGATTAGCGGGGAAGTCGGTCGGATGAGTTGCGGCGCTCCAGGTGCTAGTGAAAGTAACCTTGTACGTTGCAGTACTTTGTGCGGCTGCCGGGATTACCGTACAGACGAGTAGAATCAAACACCAGATTGTTCTCACAGTATTAAGCATTAAGCCCTTAAGTTCGTTTTTGGGGTCGTTTTTCAACAAGGCGGTTGCCCTGGAAGGTAGACAGACGATAATAGAAAGTTCTAACAAAAACTACGGCCGTGGCACTGCTACATCAGATGTTACAAATATGTGATATTCTCCAATCCGCAGCGGAGTCTTCACCACCGGTAGAGCTACAGCCCCAAACCTATTTTCTTGCTCGATCTGGCGTCCTCACGCTTGCCTATTCAGGCTTTCCCACGTCCATTCTAAGAATACAGGATGCGCTTGACCAGGTGGATAATCTACCGCCTCAAACCCAGGGGAGTAGGTGGCCCAAAACCACCCTTGGCGCCCTTCACGACGGAACGGTTCTGACCCGCTCGGAAGCAAAACTGATTTTCGATATTGCCAGCAGGTATCGTTCACAGCTGTCTGAGGCTGCCGCACTCGCGGTGGACACCGTCGCTGTCGTGGAATACGAAATGCGGAGCCTCGAAAAGGTCGACTTTGTAATGGCCGCAGAGTTTTCAGGACCCCCCAATGAACAACTCTTAACACTGGACGCCGAGCACCAAAAGCGCGTTCGATCGGTTCTGGATCAATTTGATCCCGCTTGGTTCGACCTGTATATGGATGAGATTCGTGCTCCAGGGCATCACGTCAGTCACTATTGCGATACGGCGAGAGGGCAGACGGTCATTATCGATGTAGACGAATCGACTCTGGGGTACGTGCAGGCGTTTCAGGAAGAAGTGGATCGAAGTCTACCAGGATACTACTACTGGTTCAAGCCTCGTTGCTACCATGTCACGGTGAGAAACATCAGCTCGGTGTAGGCCTGATCGTATTCTTTTCCAGGATGATGGCGGGGGAAAGCGCCCGTATACCTACAGCATCGCCCAGGTCGTACGTAGTAAGATTGTCCGTGTGCACGAGATACGATGCGCCACTGATGTCGATGGTGAATGTGATATCGTGTCCGCGGAATTCCCTGTCAACGACAACACCAGCAAATTGGGGACTTACCGCATCGGGTTCCACTAAAGACAGGTGTTCGGGGCGTAGAGAGAGGAGCGCGGGTCCTTCGAAAGATCGGTCAACCGCGAGATCGCCGATGGGAGTTCGTGCAGTGGTACCTTTCACTTCGGAAAGTATCAGATTTGTTCGCCCGAGGAACTGCGCAACGAAGAGTGTACTCGGACGGGCATAGATTTCTTCTGGAGGTCCAATCTGTTCTATCCGCCCGTTCCATACCACCGCTACTCGGTCAGCAAACGACAGTGCTTCTTCCTGGTCGTGCGTGACGAGAACGGACGTCACGCCTTCGTTCCTTAATACGTTACGCACTTCCTTCCTGGCTTCTTGCCGCAGCATGGCATCGAGGTTGGAAAACGGTTCATCCATCAGCAGAATTTTTGGGGATGGGGCGAGCGACCGGGCTATTGCTACGCGCTGTTGTTGCCCGCCGGAAAGATCATGAGGGGTCCTGTCCGCTAGATCCATGAGGTCCAGGATCTGTAGAACGTGGTTCACCCTGCTTTCCCGGTCGCGTCCATTTTTTGATCGCACGCCGAAACGGACGTTCTCGCGAACGCTAAGGTGTGGAAACAATGCATAATCCTGAAATACGAACCCAACTCCGCGCTGCTCGGGAGGGATGCGCGTGGCCTTATCGCGAACGACCCTGCCATTGATGGATATGGATCCCCGAGATGGTTGTTCGAAGCCAGCTATAATGCGAAGCAATGTCGTCTTACCGCATCCGCTCGGTCCGAGAATGCCGAAAGACTCACCTTCGGTTACCGAAAAGGAAACATCATCCAAAACAAACGGCCCGTCCTGGACAAACTTCTTCGCCAGATTCGATACTTGCAGGCAAACGTTGGTATGCTCAGGCATCGGATTTTGCACTCCGACTGTTGATGAGAATCAGATAGGAGAGTAGCAACGAAAAAAGAATAATAAAGAGTGCAAACGGTGCGGCCCGGGTAAATTGCGCCTCAGCGGCATAAGTCCAAACATTCGTCGCAAGGGTTTCGAACCCAAGAGGTGCAAGCAGCAAGGTAAGAGGAAGTTCTTTCATCGCGGATAGGAATACGAGCGCTCCACCAACAATGATTCCCTTTTTGATGTTTGGCAATGTCACCTTCAGGAAAGACTCCAGAGGTTTCCATCCCAGCGAGATGCTCGCTTCTTCCAATCGCTGAGGCACCTGGTAAAGCGTAGTGCGAATGGGGCCAACAGCTTCTGCGGCAAAATGTATCGTGTATCCTGCGACTAATAGAAATAGAGTCTGATAGATTCCCGGAAACGATCTGATCGACAGAAAAATTAGAGCAAGGGCAAGTGCCAGGGGCGGCATGGCGTAACCAAGATATGCTACGCGTTCCAGACTTCGGTGCAGGCGCGACGGTCGGCGGAGGCTGAGCAGTACAACCGGGGTTGCGATGAGTACAGAAAGAACGGCGGCAGGTGCCGCGGCCGAGGCAGATGACCAAAGCGCGCCCACCGCATCGGCCCAGTCTGCAGACAGCGACCCCGAGCTCCAGTACAACAGCGTCGAGATCGGGATAACGATTGCCCCAACGGCAAGGGCAAGGACCATTACAATAGCTATTACGCGCCATCGCCCCAGCGATGTTGGTCCTACCGGCCGGGAACTTGACCACGTCCGGTGGTAGACGTGGCCCTTCAAGAGCTTGAACTCTGCCCACAGGACGAGAGCCGTTATCGCAAGCAATATCAGAGCAAGTGCTGCGGCGTACGAGCGATCGAAAGCTGCCGCGTACTGTATGTAAATCGAATAGGATATTGTTTCGAATCGCATGAGGGACACGACTCCGAAATCACCGATTGTATGGAGGATGATAACGAGGGATGCGGCGAGAAGAGCGGGTCGTAGCTGGGGAATGGTGACGTGCCGCATCACCTGTCGGCGTGACATCCCCAGTGCCCGTGCGCTTTCCTCAACCGTCTCGTCCAAGCCGGAAAGCGCGGATCGCACGTTCAGAAAAACGTAGGGGAAGGTGTGGAGGCTCAGCGCGATGAGCGCTCCGAAGTAACCAGACAACACAGGTACCGACACGCCGGTTATCTTGTAAAGAAAACCGTACTCACCTGTTAGCCCCAGTAGCAAGTAGGCCATCACGTAGCCCGGAATACCGAGGGGCAGTATCCCTAACGCTACCAACCATCGGCCTTTGTTATTGTGGGTGCGGACACTAAGCCACGCCAACGAAAAACCAATCGCAAGTGTTGTGGCAAGCACCCCTGCGGTTAACGCAAACGTGTTCCAGACGAGGATGAAAGTCCGCGTCCGAAATACCAGGCGGAGAAGTGATTCCGGATTGCCCTCGCCTGCCCGAATAACGAGGTACAGAATGGGCAGCAGGACGCCGAGCGATAATGCCAGAGCCGGAAGTGCAAAGTACCAGCGTCTAAGGGAGTATGTGCGGTCCATGGCGGACGCTGCTTATAATATCTCTTCTTCGCGGAGCATCTCCATCGTGGCCTCCAGGTCGCGCAACGCGTTAAGATCGAGCGTCGGGCTCAGGCTGTCTAGGGTGCTGCTATTCACGGCAGATGAAACCGACTCGTTCGTTCCAATAACTGGATACTCGAATGTGGTTTCTGCGAAATAGTCCTGCATTTCTGGAGACAACAGAAATTGTACAAATGCCATCGCGGCATCCTTATTCTTGCTTGTTTGCAGGATTCCGACGCCAGCGATATTCACAAGGTTACCAGTGTCTCCTCTTTGGAAGAATTCCTGCTCCACCGGGAAATTGTTATCCTCGTTCTTGAATCGCAGGAGGTAGTAGTGGTTTGGTAAGCCATAATCAACTTCGCCATCGGCGATCCCACGCACAATCGAAGAGTTGTTCGAGAAACTCACTGCGCCGTTAGCTTTCATATCCGTGAGCCACTCGCGCGCAACAGCATCACCGTGAACCTCGCGCATCGCGGATACGAACGAATGGAAGGAGGCGTTCAATGGCGCCCAGCCAACCCTATTCCGAAACCGACTGTCGGTAAGTTCGAAAACGGACATGGGCCGCTGCTCATCCGCAGTTCGCTCGGGAGAATAGGCAAGGGTTCGGGCTCGTCCGCTTATGGCGATCCAGTCGCCGGTCGAACTGCGGTATCGCTCGGTTACGGCTGCCTGTACTTCTGTGGGCAGAGGATCCAACATGCCCGCCGCCGAGACCGATCCCAATGCGCCCGCGTCCTGTGCCCAGAAGACATCTGCGCGACTGGCAGACCCTTCTTCAGCCAGCGCAATCGCTAACTCGGATGTCGACGCATGCCGCACCTCGACGGGGATTCCTGTCTTCTCCGTAAAGCGGTCAAAAGCGGGTTCGACCAGACTCTTGCTCCTACCTGCGTACACTACGAGGGCATCCGATTGCTGCTTTGCGTCCTTCTCCGAACATCCGCCGAACAGGATAGAGCCAAACAGGCTCGACGCGAGCAGCACGCCAACCAGGGCATTATTCTTCATTCTTTCCTTCCAACATGTGAACCATTATTTAGACTCAATCTAAATAAGGAAACGGACAAAAACGACGCGATTTCGACGACTTCACCGCATCTGCGTCTATCCGGCCCGCCAAATTTTGGTAATATCCAATCCAACAATCGCAAATAAATGATGGTCCCCAAATCGCTTCCGTTTCTCTTGTTTCTGTGGATGCTCCCCTGGATTGCCAGTGCCCAATCCGAGGCCTGGCATGATCAAAACCTCCAGTCAATTTTGGAGGCGCGGGTGGAGGGTTTCAATGGGCAGGTTGGAATTTACGTCCAACACTTAAACACCGGCGCAACAGCGGCTATCAACGCGGACACCTTGTTTCCAACTGCAAGCATGATCAAGATCCCAATCCTCGTGACATTGTTCGATCAGATTGAGAAAGGGGAGCTTTCTCTTGACGATGAGATTGTCTACCGGGACTCGCTGTATTACGCGGGATCTGATATCCTTGGGTCGTTCAAAGACGGTGAATCTATTAGCCTCGGCAAGGTCGCCATGCTGATGATAACCACGTCGGACAACACAGCAAGCCTGTGGCTACAGAAACTGGTAGGCACTGGTTCGAACATCAACGATTGGCTCGAGAGGAACAAGTTCGAAGCGACCCGGATGAATTCGCGGACGCCCGGGCGCGAGACCAACTGGGAACGATACGGTTGGGGGCAAACCACTCCCGAAGAAATGGCGAGGATTCTGGTGATGATCCGAAAAGGCGAGGCGGTGTCCGGTTGGGCAAGTGAACAGATGTATCGCATCTTGACGCGGATCTACTGGAATGGTGAAGCCCTGTCGCAGATCCCGCCGTTCGTACAAGCCGCCTCGAAGCAAGGTGCAGTTAATGCTTCGAGGTCAGAGGTTGTGCTCGTGAATGCCCCCGGCGGTGACTATGTTTTCTGCGTCATAACGAACGGGCAGACGGACCAGAGCTGGGGATCCGACAACGAGGGTTTTGTACTGCTGCGAACAATTTCGCGCACGCTGTGGCAATACTTCGAACCCAATTCCGGTTGGAGACCATCGCGGAAATAGTGCAGGTTTATCTTACAGGCCGCTCGCCGATGCCTACAAGATGAACACGGAGACTACAACCGATTTCACTTTTTCCGCAGGGAAAGCAAACCTCATCGGCCTGGTCGCAATTGTCCCCGTCCTGGTCACAGTCGGGCTTCTGCTTGAGCTCATCCACGGCGCTTCGATCTGGACTCTATTGATGGCCGCGTCTCTGCCAAGTTTGTTGGTGGCTGTGGTCTTGGGCTGCTTCGCCCACGAGCTGTTGCACGCATTTGGATTTGTCGCAATCGGGAGAGCGAATTATTCTGACGTTTCTTTCGGCATGAATTGGAAGGCACTGTCGCCGTACGCGCATTGTTCGGCGCCGCTATCCGCGACGGCCTACCGAGTTGCAGCCCTTCTACCTGCGCTGGTCCTGGGCCTAATCCCGATGGCAATTGGTTTTGCGATAAATTCTGTCTGGCTGATTCTCTTTGCGACAGTAATGATCATCCTCGCTGTAGGCGACTTCATGATTATCTGGCTGATTCGCTCCGTGCCGGGCAACGCGTCTGTCCTGGACCATCCAGACACCGTAGGATGCCTGGTTGCTGATCCATC
Source organism: Rhodothermales bacterium (assembly GCA_965224105.1). Classification (GTDB taxonomy): domain Bacteria; phylum Bacteroidota; class Rhodothermia; order Rhodothermales; family JABDKH01; genus CBDCYH01. Next base: position 1,474,642 of record CBDCYH010000002.1, read on the forward strand.
TGCCGACTCAGTCGTATAGTCGTTTGCATTTTGCAAGACTTGTCCCTCATGAATCTTTCCGAACATATTGATAGAAGCGGCTACGGAGATCTCCTCCGAAAGGTGGGATCCGTCGCGGAAGGTCTTGGGCTACACGCTTTCGCAGTCGGGGGTTTTGTGCGCGATCTCCTTCTCCGGAGGGAAACGACGGATATTGATATCGTGACGGAGGGGCTGGGATCGGGCATCGACCTTGCACGCGGGGTTGCCCAGGCGTTAGGAGGAACGACCGCTCACGAATATGCGCGCTTCGGAACCGCTGCAATTCGTGTGGATGACAAACGCTCCACTGTGCTCGAATTTGTTGCCGCGCGAAAGGAGAGCTACGCGGCAGACAGTCGGAACCCGGAAGTCGAAACGGGTACGCTGGAAGAAGATCAAGCGCGAAGGGACTTCACGGTGAACGCGCTGTCCGTTTCGCTTTCGCCGATTGACTTCGGGGTTCTCGTCGATCCCTTCGACGGCCTCGGGGATTTGCAGGTCCAAACCCTTCGCACACCCGCACCACCCGACACAACGTTCGTCGATGACCCGCTGCGGATTTTTCGGGGCGCGAGGTTCGCGGCCCAGTTGGGATTTGATATCGCCAGGGAGACGTTCGAAGCGATGCGCAACAGCTCCGAACGAGTTGAGATGCTGGCAATGGAGAGAATAACAGCTGAGATAAATAAAATTCTGTTGTCGGCTATCCCCTCCATCGGATTCAAAATCCTTTTCGATGCCGATGTTTTGCATCGTGTCTTGCCCGAGCTCACTGCTTTACGCGGAGTCGAGACACGAAACGGTGTAGCGCACAAGGATAACTTCTACCACACGTTGCAGGTAGTTGACAATCTTTCCACCGGCCTCCGCGAATCAGGATCAGAACGATATCCAGCGGTTGAGGATACCCTGTGGGTTCGATGGGCTGCGCTTCTGCATGATATCGGTAAGCCGCGATCAAAACGATTTTCGCGTTCAGGAGGCTGGACGTTTCATGGACACGAGGAAATAGGTGCCAGGATGGTCAGATCCATCTTCAAGAGGATGCGCCTGCCACTCGACGAAAGAATGGGATATGTCGAGGGCCTGGTGCGGATGCACCACCGTCCGGTGGCGCTCGTCGACGATAGCGTGACCGATTCCGCTGTACGAAGACTTCTCTTCGATGCCGGTGATGCGATCGACGATCTGATGCTCCTGGTTCGTGCAGATATCACATCCAAAAATGACAAAAGGGTACGGAGATACCTGCGCGCGTTCGATAGCGTCGAACAGAAATTCACCGACGTGGAGGAGAAAGACCGGCTCCGAAATTTTCAACCCCCGGTTGACGGGAAAGAGATAATGGAACGGCTCGGCCTGGCTCCGAGTCGCTTGGTGGGTGATCTGAAAGAAGCTATCCGTGAGGCGATCCTGAACGGGGAAATCCCCAACGAACACGACGCGGCGCTTGACTACCTGATGAAAGTGAAAGATGAAATCGTAGAGCGATACTCGTCATGACCGCCGATTCGAGAACACTCCCCGACACGGTCACTGGTCGTGCCCGGATTGTGACACAAGCCACTCTCGCGCGAACGCTACAGGCGCTGCTTAGCTCGTACATCCGGATTCGGGTGTTCCTTCAGCAGGCCGTGGTAGTGTTTCTGGTTGCCGCAGCGGCCTTAGTCGCTGGCCTGCTTGTTTACTTTGGAGCGTCAAGCTGGACCGTGGGCTTGGGAGTCTTGATTGGAGCGCTTGCGCTTAGCCCGCCGCTTATCCTATTTGTGATTCTTCGATTATCGCGGGGGATAACCGAGCTGCGGGCCAGGGCAGATGAGCTGGTTGCGGCAGGGAAAGATGAACTCGGAGCGGCCGTTGGGGCGGTAAGAGAGGTCCGTGACACCGGGGTCCTACGCTCGCTTGTCCGTGTAGTCAAGTCAGCCTGGAAAATTTACGCCAATAGTGGGGAGCTTCGCGCAGCGCTGGGAGAGGGCGCGGTTGTGCTCCGGTTGGCAAATCCGTTTGTTGCCGTCCTGATGGTGGGTAGCGTCTTGCTTGGCAGCGTTGTTGTACTCTCCGCGGGGATATTGTGGTTGGCTATACTCTTCTAGCCTTCCACCTCCTGTTTGACCGGCCGGACATCCCACAACAGCATCGTCTCGATATCGGCATAGTCCTCTTCGTTGTCGGCATCAACAAAAACGTAGTCGCCATATTGCTCCCTTTGGGCAGGAGGAATCCGGCGCCACTTCACATTTTCCTGATCCACGAACTCGTTCGGGAACGGGCACCTCACCTTATACGATGGATGGTAGGAGCGGTAGGTTTTTTCGGCCTCGTAAAGCGCGGCCCGACGGGCACCGGCCTTGGTTGCGCTGGTGCCGGTCACCTTGAACGGCGCTATAGTAATTGCACTTTCGACGCTTCCGTCTTCGAGCTCTTCGTACTCCGGTCGCATGACGTGGAAATCTTCGGGGGTGGGGTACGCGCTTCGTTCGCCGAAGTCCTTCATTAGAGTTGCCTGGTTTGATTTCTGAGGGCCGGAGGGTATGCCAAATGGGTGCTGAGTGTTCCTAACGGGTGGGGGCCGATCAGTTTTTCGCCTGCGGAATGTAGGCTTCCTGTTTCTTGTGTGGCGGGGGGAGTCCCGAGATCGGTACCCGTTATTGTGTGAATAAAATTGACTCGGCGCCGAGCGTCGGTGGATAGGCGTGTGGATAACTTTGGACAAACGCACGCAGTTAATCCGGGAAGTGGACCAATAACGGATCTCAGACTTTGACGGGTCAGAGCAACATCGGAAATTGACGTTTTTCGATTCTGATGAGTCCCGTGCAGCGCCGCGACGTGTGTGTAGGCTGTGGAAAAAAAGTACTTGCATAACGGCCTACCCCATCCGTTTATTGGGCGTGCTCAAGAGACTAGTCTCGAAACGGTTTATTGTCAGTCGACCATAAACCGTTATTCGTCTACAGCCAGTAGACTTTGGGCAATCCCACATGCTGGAACGCGAATCCCGGAGCTACGCCGTGATGCGCCTACTCGTCGCTGGATGTTTCATCCTGTCTTCGTCCAGTCCTGCCAACATACTGACCCTCAACCCTGCGCTGCCAATATGAAGTACCGCTCCGATCTGCCTGAAACCACCAAACCCGAAAAATCCATCACACAAGGTCTGAACATAAATAGAGTCTTCTCAAAGAAAGGAGAGCATCCCTTCGACTCGGTAGAATGGGAGACCCGGGACGCAGTAATCAGTAACCAGGCAAAGGAAGCAATTTTTGAGCAGAGAGGGATAGAGTTCCCCGTCGAATGGAGTCGCCTCGCCTCCAACGTAGTTGCGTCAAAATATTTTTACGGCGACGTCTCACGCGCAGGCGAAGACCCGGCGGAAGGAGGACGAGAGCACTCGCTCAAACAGCTCATCCACCGCGTCACCCGCACCATAGCTGACTGGGGGCTCGAGCAAAATTACTTCGCGACTGCCAAAGACGGCCAGAAATTTTATGATGAGCTCACCTGGTTGTGTGTAAACCAGTACGGTGCGTTCAATTCGCCGGTCTGGTTCAACGTCGGACTACATCATCAGTATAATGTCAAGGACTCCGGCGGGAAGACGATCTACGGATGGGACGACAAGAAAGGGGAAATCACCGCGGTCGATCCATACATCCGCCCTCAGGCGTCAGCTTGCTTCATTATTTCTGTTGATGATTCCATCGACGACATCTGGCAGCTGATGGGCGAGAGCGCGCGTCTGTTTAAGTTTGGCTCAGGCGTTGGAGCGGACTGGTCCAAGCTCAGATCATCACACGAAAAACTTTCCGGGGGTGGTACTCCATCTGGTCCGGTTTCCTTCATGAAAGTGCAGGATGCCACAGGCGGCACGATCAAGTCGGGAGGAAAGACGCGGCGGGCTGCAATCATGCAGACCCTGAAGGTCTGGCACCCGGACGTCGAGGAGTTTGTAAATGCCAAGCAGCAGGAAGAGAAAAAGGCATGGGCACTCATCGAGCAAGGCTACGACGGCTCCTTCAACGGCCCCGCATATGGCTCCGTTGCTTTTCAAAACGTCAACCAGTCTGTGCGCGTAACCGATGAGTTCATGAAGGCCGCGGCTGACGATGAGACATTCGCACTGCGCGGCGTTGTGTACGGTGAGGAGATCGAGCGTACCTCAGCAAAATCAATACTGAATGGCATCGCAACGGGAACGCACATCTGCGGCGACCCCGGCGTTCAGTACGAAGATACCATCCAAAAATGGCACACGTGTAAAGCATCCGGGCCGATCAACTCGAGCAATCCATGTTCCGAGTACATGTTCCTGGATGACTCAGCCTGCAATCTTGCCTCGCTTAACCTTCGTAAGTTTCAGAAGGAAGATGGGACGTTTGACGTCGAACGTTTTCGCGCGGCGGCCAGGCTGTTCATCACGGCCATGGATATCCTTGTCGATAATGCTGGATATCCATCTGCCGACATCGCGCGCAACAGTCATCACTTCCGTCCGTTGGGACTTGGCTTCGCCAACCTCGGGGCATTGTTGATGTCGATGGGGATGCCCTACGACAGCGACGAGGGACGCGGCGTCGCAGCCGCGATCATGGCGATCGAGCACGCAGAAGCATATGCCCGCTCAGCAGAGATTGCGGGCAACGAGAATATTGGGCCGTTTGAGGGCTTCTACAAGAACCGGGAAAGCATGCTTGACGTCATGCGCCTGCATCGAGACCATGTCGATCACATCCACAAGTCCTGCCCAAACTATCTGCGGCAGGCTGCGGCAGATTCGATGGACCGGATGGTTGCGCTTGGCGAACAGTACGGCTACAGAAACGCGCAGGCCACCGTCCTTGCACCGACCGGAACCATCGGCTTCATGATGGACTGTGACACGACCGGAATTGAGCCAGACATCGCGCTCATCAAGTACAAATTGCTGGCAGGGAAGGGTGACGGTCAACTCAAGATCGTAAACAGGACCGTGCCCGAGGCACTCGACAGACTCGGATACACTCCCGAAGAACGAGATGCGATTCTGGCACACCTCGAGGAGGTTGAGACAATTGAGAATGCACCGCATCTGAAAGATATCCACCTTCCTGTTTTTGACTGCGCGTTCAAGCCAACGAAAGGCTCCCGCTTCATCCATCATTCTGGCCACATCAAAATGATGGCGGCAACGCAGCCGTTTATTTCCGGCGCGATTTCGAAAACAGTGAACATGCCTGCCGATTCAACCATCGAGGAAATTGAGGATGCGTACATGCAGGGGTGGGTACTTGGTCTGAAGGCGATTGCCATCTATCGCGAGAACTCAAAGCGTTCGCAGCCTTTGTCAACCTCCGCAGGTGGCAACACGAAAAACAAGACTGCGGAAGTAAGCGGAGACGGAATGATAACCGCCGAGCCACAACTTGCCGTGGAAGAGCGTATCGTTTATCGACCTGTTAGAAAGCGCCTGCCGGACGAGCGGCCGTCAGACACGCATAAGTTTTCCATCGCAGGTCACGAAGGGTACCTCCATGTTGGACGCTACCCCGACACACAGATGCCGGGAGAGATTTTCATCACAATGGCGAAGCAGGGATCTACCATCGCAGGACTGATGGACGCCTTCGCAACTGCCGTATCAATATCGCTCCAGTACGGTGTACCGCTAAGCGACCTCTGCTCCAAGTTCAGCCACATGCGATTTGAACCGAGTGGGTTCACGAACAATCCCAAGCTGCCAATGGCGAAGTCCATTATGGACTACATCTTCCGGTACCTTGCGATCAAGTTTCTTGGCGAGAAGTCGGTAACGGAGCAGCTGGTCGAAGAGGACCTAAGTGCGGATCCCGACGACCAGGATGTCCACCTTCAACAGGATGTACGCGTGACAGACACCGTCGAGGCGTTTTTGGATGCTGCAGAAAAAACAGGAGCCGCTGCCGCGACCGTTCATGTGGAGATCGATGCAACTGCTTCCTTCCAGAACCAGGAAGATGCACCGCCGTGCCCCAATTGCGGGTCGATGACCGTGCGCTCTGGAGCCTGTTACTCCTGTCCGAATTGCGGCGGCACAAGTGGCTGCGGCTAAAAAATGGGCTCTGACCAAACGGTGAACACGTTGCCAACTTAAAGGCATTGGTCAAACCCATCTTCGCCCGACTTCACCTGCCGAAGTCGGGCGTTTTTTTGTCTAATCCCTCGGGGTTGCTTCACCAAGCGCACGAAACCAGTCTCGGCAATCGATCCGTGGAACAAACATTGATAAAATCCACGTTTGGACGATTGTAGCGCTTGTAAGTATGCACAAATCGGTGTAGGCTTCCGGGACTTTTGAGTCCGTGATTCCACAACTACTGAAGATCAGAAATTGGCCGCAAGGGCCGAGGAGTAACCTGCAAACATGTCTGAAATTAGCTTTCTCGACCAGGTAAACAAGATGTTTGATCGAGCTGCCAAGTACACCGGGGTTCGGCCTGGTCTCTTGAAGCAGATCAAGATGTGCAACAGCGTTTACGCAATGGAATTCCCACTCAAAAGGGACGATGGAAGCATCGTGACCATCCAGGCATGGAGGGCAGAGCATAGTCACCACAAAATGCCTACAAAGGGTGGTATCCGATACGCCAAAAATGTAAACGAAGACGAAGTCCGTGCGCTCGCAACGCTCATGACCTACAAGTGCGCGATCGTGGACGTTCCTTTTGGTGGTGCGAAAGGGGGAATCAAGATCAGCACGAGGGAGCATTCGGAGGCAGAGCTGGAGCGTATCACGCGTCGCTATACCTACGAGCTCACAAGAAAGAATTTCATTGGCCCAGGGACTGATGTCCCCGCACCGGACTATGGCACCGGTGGTCGCGAGATGGCCTGGATCCTGGATACGTATACATCCCTTACCCACGATCCACTTAACGCGCTTGGTTGTGTAACGGGCAAACCCGTTGGTCTGGGAGGAATCCGAGGACGAACCGAAGCGACCGGCAGGGGAGTTTATCTGGGCATTCGCGAAGCATGCGAAAACGGGGACGACATGAAAGCGCTGGGACTCGAGCGCGGACTGGATGGAAAAAAAGTAATCATCCAGGGCCTCGGAAACGTGGGATACCACGCCGCTTCTTTCCTCGAAGAGTTCGGATGCGTTATAGTTGGGATCGGCGAGTACGAAGGGGCGATCTATAAGAAATCAGGACTACGGTTGGAGGATGTCGTAAAGCATCGGAAAGACACGGGGTCGATTCTCAACTTCCCGGGAGCAGAAAATTTCGAAAACTCGAAAGCGGTTCTCGAACAGGAGTGTGATATCCTCGTGCCCGCCGCCCTCGAAGGCCAGATTACCGGTGACAACGCGCCGAACATCAAAGCCAAAATTATTGGCGAAGGAGCCAACGGGCCGCTTACAGCAGACGCAGACAATATCATTCGCGAGCGCGGGATTCTGGTTTTACCGGATGTGTTTCTCAACGCCGGGGGGGTAACCGTCTCCTACTTCGAATGGCTTCGGAACCTGCAGCACGTGCGCTTCGGAAGAATGAGTCGAAGGTTCGAACAGAATTCGGCGCAGGGAATCCTTCAAGCTGTCGAGGATCTGTCCGGAAAGAAACTCACGGCGAGCGACAAAGACAGAATATCCCAAGGTGCCACCGAGCTCGACCTCGTACGTAGCGGCCTTGAGGAAACGATGATTTATGCCTACGAGGAAATCAACAAGGTGCAGAAAGAGCACAACATCGATCTGCGTACCGCTGCGTTCGTGAGCGCAATTTCGAAAGTTGCAAAGTCGTACATGAACCTTGGCATCTGGCCGTAACCAGCCGCCGCGCAAAAACAGGACGATATAAAAAAGGCCCCGGCATTGCCGAGGCCTTTTTACGTAACCAGGGTAGAACCCGACCAGCGTCTCCATCCTACGATGGCCTGGTTCGCCATGGTCTTGCCAGCGCTTCTTACCAGGAAGTCACAAACAGACTCACCCCGCTGTGAAACCCATCGTCCAAAGCATTGGGCTTCCCAAACGGATTTCGCTACTGCGAATCCGCATGCGGGCTGCTGCACGAGAACTGTCTCGTCCATCCGGAAGACGGTACTGGCTTCGTCCACGAGTTGCAACCTTGCCAGCTTGAGGGGTATCAATTATCCGACTGTTCTCATGGGCTCCGTTACCGCCTGATCGTGCTTGGTCGGGCCGGTAGGCAGAACCGTCGTCGAATATGACCTCTGGCTTTTTCAGATTGGTCGCGTTTCTGATCCTCAAACGCCTGACCTGAGGATTGGCGACACGTCTCTCAACGCGATTCCCAGATGCAGAACGTTCAGTTCTCTCGTGGATGAATCAAAAAAAGCGAAGAAGTGCGTCTCGGCTCGGCCGGCGTGCTCGCGAATCCCGAAATCTTGTCAGGTATCCACCTGCCAACCCGCTCCGCACTGTCTTCGCGGGACTCTCATCCCGGATCCAGGGTACGTTTCTTTGATTATCGAACGGGACAGGATAAAACGCCCTTCTACGTCAGGGTTTACCTTACGGTCGTAAGGGTAGAACAAACCTCGGTTAGCGCGCGACGTGCAGCGTTTCGTGCTCCTGGACCGTATGTGCACCATGCGTGAGATGCATCATCCGAAACGGAGTGATAAGACCGATGATGATAAGCGCGACACCTGCTGCAGTTTTCCAACCCTTGCTCTGTGCCGGGACCAGGCCCCAGAGTGCTGGTAGGACAGATAGCGCCGGGATGGTGGCGAATCCGAAAGTCATCATGACAAGTGCACCGTTGGCGAGAGAGCCGGATGCGACTGCTATTAGTGCAGCGGCGTATACCAGCCCACACGGCAGAAGCCCGTTAACGACACCAAGCCCAACAGGCGATCTGCTTTTTGCAAATTTGCCAACTAACGAGACCAGCCGTGATCCAGCGCCGGATTGTGAACGCAACATGGGTGGGATGAACGATCGTCCGAATATTAGAATCAGCCCCTGGATAACCACTGCTGCCCCAACAAGCACCGCGAGGATGCTTTGCAGTCCACGCAGTGATGATAGTGCCCCGCCAACGGTACCTGCGACGATTCCGATAAAGACATACGTGAGAGTCTTCGCCAAGAAGTACAGCGGAGCAGCCGAGACTTTTTTACTTACAACAGCACCCGCGAAGATGCCACACATAGAAACGCAGTGGACGGCACCCGCAAGCGCAACAACTGCTGCCGCGGCCATGTACGTGAGCGGCAGCGACATTATAAAACAACCGAGCGGAGGAGCATAGCCAGGAGGACAAACGAACCGACCATTATGGCGATTACGGCCCAGGATTTTGCGGCTGATGTTGTTCCGTCAACGCGCATCGCATTTGCAAAAGTCGGACCCGCGGCAGTTTGGGTGCGATACTCCGAACCCGCCTGCGGCCTTACCGCGGCTGTCCCGGATTGTACGCGCGCTCCCGAGGCCGGAGCAACTACCTGACTCTCCCTACCAGAAATAAAACTACCTACTTCACTCCAGCTCCCCGGACCATCCGTATTCACCGATCGCACACGCCAGTAGTAAGTCGATCCGTCCTGAGGAAGTACATCGTACAACGTCATTGATGTTGCGTGATCCAGTCGCACCGACTCCGCCCCGACAAAGTCAGACGAGCGTGCGAGCTGCAACTCGATCGGACGGTTGTTGTGCGCAAGCCATTCGAATTCAACAACGGAACCGTCAACAACGGCTGACTGGTCCGGTGAGATAATTTGTAATGTGTCAGATTGTGTCATCAGCTGTTCCGGTTTTAGCAATTATCCTCGGTAGGTCCTCATCATCCATCAATGCAACGAGCGATCCGTAATCAGGATCATCCATTTGGCCGTTTCTCACTGCCCACCTGAACGCAAGCGCGCCAGCGGCAGAAAGGAGCAAGCCAACGGGGATCAGGATATAGAGGATGTTCATTTAGTTCGAAATGGTCGAATCTGTGACGAAGAAGTTACCACAAAAAGTGAACTAAGCGGCATCGCCACCGCCGCGATCAGGGGAGTAATCAATCCCAATAGCGCCAATGCTCCCATCACAAAGTTGTATGTGAGCGATACAACCCTGTTCAGCCGTATAACGCCCACCACCTGGCGAGCGAAGCCCGGCAGGCGTTGCACGAGCGAAAGGTCTGGCCTGGTGACAAAGATGTCTGCCGAAGCCATGCTAGCAGCGTGGCCGTCAAACCCAACACCAATCGTTGCGGCCTTCAACGCGGAGGCGTCGTTTACACCATCTCCTACCATTAGCACGGGGCGGTCGTCCGCGATTGCTGAGATATATTCCGCTTTCTCAAAAGGATCAAAGCTGGCTTTCCAATTCTCAATTCCAAGTTGCCCCGCAACACTCGAAGTGGCGGATTCATTGTCTCCCGAAACAATCATCATCTCGACATTCTCGGAGTTCAGGTTGCAAACGACATCCCGGGCGTTGCCGCGAATAGAATCTCCCAAACCGAGTACTGCCAGCATCGTCCCATCTACAGAAATAGCCACGGTCGACAAACCGCTTTCCATGAACCGGTCGGCTGTCGAGCGGAGCGTCTCGTTTTTGCATGTATCCATTCCAAGGATCCAACGGAAGGCACCAATGCGGACAAAGGAGCCATCAACAATTCCTTCAATCCCGCGTCCCGGTACGCTCGTTCGGTCCGACACGAGGTGTGTAGTGCTGTTTCCGAAAGCGTCATCGAGTGCTCGGGCAATGGGATGTTGCTCACCGTCCTCCAGTGCGACACCAAGCGCGATCGCATTCGAATCACCTTCACTATGCACCAACACCATGTTGCCCTGGGTAAGCGTTCCGGTTTTGTCGAAGATGATGGTCCGAATTTTTGTCAACGCGGAAAAGAGGTTTCCGCTCTTGAAGAAAACCCCAGCGCTGGCGGCGCGCTTGTTTGCTATAGCAGTGGCCAACGGCGCAGACATGCCCAAAGCACAGGGGCATGAGACAACCAGAAACGCCACGATCCTCGACAACCCGTTGTCGACTGAACCAGCCAGAAAGATCCCAGACGCGCCAGCCGCAACGGATAGGATGACGATGGTAAAAATTCCAGCGAGTCTGTTACTTTCTTCGACTAATGATTCTGCTTCCGGGCCCGAATCGATCCAGTTGACCAGCTCTGCGAGTTTCGATTCTCCCGGTGGGCGATTTACCTGCAATAGTATTGGTGGCCCTGCGTTGATCGCGCCCGCATCAACTGCGTGACCGGGTTCGATGGCAACGGGCATTGATTCACCGGTCATTACTGCGTTAATGACGGAGGAGCGACCGCTCAACAGTATTGAATCTGCCGGGACAGTCTCGTCAGGTTTAACTTCAATCAGGTCGCCTGCCCCGACCGAGTGCGTGGGAACGATCGTTGGAATGCCCTCGACGACTTTTCGCACCACCGAAGGTAGTTGAGGGAGCTGAACACGCTGATGAGCTTTGTTGAGGCTTTGAGCTTGTAGCCATCGTGCGGTGAGAAGAGCTGCGATGAGAACGGTAATGGAGTCGATCCAAATTTCGGATGAACCTGACAGGATCGCATAGAGACTATATCCTGACCCGATAAGAATACCGGCAGAAATCGGGACGTCCATATGCAGATGCATCGCGCTACGCTCCTTCCATGCGAATCTGATAGATGCAAGTGCTTTGCGAAAGAATTCAGAACCACCGTAGGCAACAGATACCATTCCGAGCAGTGCGATGGCATACGTGAAAAAGCGGAACAGATCCGGTTGACTCTGGTCAAGTCCCGAGTAGAGAGCGAAAGAAAGGAGCATGACGTTGCCCGCAATCGCCCAGCACACTCCGGCCTTTACGAGTAGTCGCCTGGCGCTCTTGCCAGCGTGATCTCCAGTTGGGCTGTCGATGACACTAAGTTGGATTCCTACTTTTTTGAGTTTTGCTTGCAGCTCCAGCGCGGCACCGGGTCGTTCGACGGTGAATGCGGCTCGGCCTGTGGATGCGTTCACCCGCGAACCGTTTATCCCGGGAACCGATGACGCGATTTGGTTCACAAGCCATGAGCATGCAGAGCAATGGAGCCCCGTTGCCGAGCACATCAGGTCGGTATCCTTTTCGAGCACTTTCTCGACAGCGGCCGCGAAGTCGGCGTCGTCTATCTCGGTGCTTTTGCGCAGCGGTGAGTCATCGCCTCGCCCGTCTTCGGTGGTGGCCGGCGAAACAGCCCGGAGCCGATAGTACATGTCAGCAAGCCCGGCCTCATGTATCCCTTGGTACACTACCGCGCACCCGGCACAACAGAATTTTTCCCTGCCGCGGGTATCTTCTCCGCAATGCAGGCACGCAACCTTCACCCGGTCTGACGACGCAGCGTGTTTCATGGCAGCTAGTTTGTTGCAGACGTAGAGTCGGTCGGAGTCGAATCGGTGCTAGTCGGATTGCCCCGTTCGTTGACCATGGTTACCCCTCCGTCTTTGTTCGCGAGACGGTAGGTTGTAACAGCAACAATGATATTCGAGAGAATCAGTAAAATGATTATTCCCGGCCAGAGAATGTGCGGAGGAATTCTGTCGCTCATCTAATTGTCCGGTTGAAGTAGTCTGTAGGAGCGGGTGAAGGTCCCGTTCCCGTCGGTGATTTCGAATATGGCCTCTTGCCCGGAAGAGGAAGGGTCGAAAATGACAAACATGTCGAATCGTTTCATTTCTCCTGGCGCAAGCGGGATGGGTTGCGCCCCTACCAGTTGCACTGCGGCACCTGCGGGCCGGGAGAGCGCGACGGAAATACTTCGCTCGGAGGCTGCCTGATTTCGCAGGCGCAGGCGGAGCCGGTTGCTTATCCGGCCATCCTCCAGAACGGTGAACGGAGCACCTTGCGCTCGCACAATGTCAATATCCAGTCCCTGGCGCGTGAGAATAGAGCCCGTAACAGAGATCATCAGCCCCAGGAGAATTACGGAGTAGATCACAACGCGCGGGCGAAAACGAGATTTAGGCTTACCATCGAGCTCATCTTCCGAAGTATATCGGATGAGTCCACGGGGTTTATCGATGCGATCCATGATGGCGTCGCAGGCATCGATACACTGTGTGCAACCTACGCATTCCATCTGCAGTCCATCTCGGATATCAATCCCGGTTGGACATGTTCTCACGCATGCAAAGCAGTCGATACAGTCTCCGAGGTTTTCCGCCACCGCAGATTTTTTGCGCTTGCCGCGTGGCTCCCCGCGGCCCGGATCGTACGACACGATCATTGATTTTTGATCCTGCAGCACGGATTGCATGCGCGCATACGGACAGGTTATCGTGCACATCTGCTCCCTGAAGAACGCAAAATCAAAAAAGATCAAACCAGCCAGACCAAATGCTAGCAGGAAATAGCCCCAGTGTCTGGTTGGCGGTTGCTGCATCCAGTCGATGAGAGTCGGCCACTCAACGAAGTAGGACAAAAAGACGTGTGCAAGTCCAAGCGAAATGAAAGCGTATATCCCCAGCTTCAGACTCTTGCGCCAGAACTTGTCGAAGTTCAGTGCCTGTCCGTCCCGTCGTTTCCGCACGTGCTCTTTTCCCTCGATCAAGCGTTCGATGGGGCGAAAAACAAATTCGAGGTAAACTGTTTGGGGACAACCCCAACCGCACCAGACGCGTCCGTAGAGTGCAGTGAGGAGGACTATTCCCAGAATTAGCAGGACACCAATCTGAAGCAGGATGAATGTGTCTGTTGGGAAGAATGTCGTGCCAAAAAACGTGAACTCGCGTTTGGCGAGGTCAAGCAGCACTGCCGGTTTGCCATTGATCCGGATGATGGGAAGCAGCACAAAAAGTGCGATTAGAAACCAGGCGACGATCAGGCGCAGGCGGTACAGCCGCCCGGTACTCAGCGTTGGATAGATCCACAGCCTTTTACCGTCGGTACCGAGGGTGGTGAGGACCTGATCGGGTGACTCAAGAATTTCCGGCGGTATTGACTTACCCGGCTTCTGCAAGTGTACCTTCCGCTGCTTTGGCTCCCGCTGGATTGGAACCTACGATAGAGTTGATGAACGCCACGAGCTGCGCACGTTCAACTTCGGTGTACACAGCTTCCCACGGAGGCATGCCTTTATCGAGGACACCTTCGGTGATTACGTTGTACGTTTCTACATCAGATGAGCCGTGGATGTAGTAGTTGTCGGTCAAATTCGGACCAATCACGCCCTGACCTTCGGCGCCATGGCACACTGCGCACTGCTGGGCAAAAAGTGTGGCACCCGCGGCGACGTCTGCATCGGCAATCATGGAAAGAAGCGTTGCTTCATCCAGTTCACCACCTGAGCCGGTAGGGGAGCTCGCGTCGCGGACAGCCTGGAGCTTGGCCACGCTCTGCTCAAGATCGTCGGTGTAAGAATCGATGGCATCAAAGCCGTACATCGCAATGACATAAAATATGCCGAACACTATTCCGCCAATAAACAACCAGATCCACCATCCCGGCATCGGATTGTCGTACTCCCGGATTCCATCATAACGATGGCCCGCTATGAGCTTGTCATGGTCTATATGGCTATCGTCGTGTTCGGTCATTTTAGTTGTCCTCCAATGGCAGTGACTTCGCGTACTGGCGGTCTGATTTCTTGATACTGAAAGCGCGGAATACGACAAGCGCAAAAATCAAAACGAACAATATTAATCCAATCTCGGCCAGCAGTGTTACACCCTCGATTGATTGTGCAAGATCCTTGAACATGCCTAGTTGCTTTCAGGTGGAAAATTCTTGGCAATCTCGTGAAGTAGGATACACAAGACTGACAGGGTGCCCCCCTCAAGACTGTGGGGACGATGTCCACAAGATACTGTCAAATGCGTTCCCAATCGCGGACGGAGTGTCAAGAGCAAGTAATTTTTGGCGGATCATTTTTGCAATATGTGTAGGGGAATGCACTACATTGCCGCCCTCATTCACTCGTTTATCGAAAACGGATCGAATCTCTTGTCATGATCGTGTCAACCAAACTTCGCGGCTAACTGCTCGCTGTTGTCATGCTTATCGCAGCAACGGCGTGCAAGGATTCATCCAGCGAGATGCCAGCAACGGATACCGTGGATAACCAAATCGCGCAACCTGCACCATCACCCGATACCGTTCGGCAGGATCTTGAGGAAGTTGACATTCTCGATCACGACGGTCACGGTCCGGACTCTGGAACAGATGAGGCTGCTTATTCTATGGCTCACCAGCTCATAATGCGTAGTCCTGCGTACCAGGAAGATGGGTATGCGTTGTCTCTCAACGGTATTGAGAAGGTTGATGATTCGCCCGCGGCCTTTGTGGTGGACTACATGTACAGACACTATGGCGACATCGGATCGTTTTACACCGGCCAGGTGCAGGTGGTGGGGACCAAAGCAGGGTTCGTCCCCGACGCACATCAGATACGACAAACGGACGAAGTCTTAAGAGAGCTCTTGAGGGAGGCGCTTGGCACTGACAACAAGAATGGAGAAACGGCTATTGAGAATTCTACACCCGTGAACAGCTTACTCGAGTCCGAGAACCAGTTTGCTGCAGTGCACGCCAACCTACAGCGAATCCTCGGTCTCGACAACAGCGAAATGGATGCGCTCCGAACAAAACTTGCACCAACCATGACGTTTGGTGAGTGGGTGGATCTGATTATGCGTTCGTGAGCAAATGCAGATCTGACAACTACTCGTCTGCTTTCAGCCGCTGGCGCAGACCTACAAACAACTGACTTCGTAGATCTTTCAGCAGCTCCTCATTCTTATAGTCTTCTGTCATCGTATAGGTCAAGCCGCTGTTGAGAGCTTTGGCATAAAACGTTTCCACTATCTCCTGCGACTGCACGTCGAGTACATGGAGTTTGGCGAAAAGAATACCGGACTCGAACGAGTTATCATCGACCATCCTGGGGGCTACAACTAATTTTTCCTCTGCGCCAATTAGATATCGAATTTCTGTTAGCTGCTCCATTATCTCGCGCATTTTCTCTGCGTCCTCATCTCTCCGGGCCTCGCTGTGATATTGGCTTGGCGCACTAATATCAGACGGCCAGTCGTCACCAGAGAGTCTTGCCGCCACACCAAAAATTTGTTGCGGGTCTACGAATCGGAGAAATTGGATAAGGCCGCGTGTGTTATTGTCGTTCGCGTCAGGGTTTAGCCACAGGCCAAGTGTGTTGTCGCGGGGCACGATTCTGGTTTTGAGGTCGTCCTTGTCAGGGTACAGAAACCTGAAGGAATAGGTGTTGAGATTCCGAAAGACGGCGCTCTCTTCCTTGCTAAGGGCCGACGTGTCTGGTCCCACTGCTGCCGGCTGGACAGTGGACTGAAGTCTTTCCATGCCGCTGAGGATGGAGGTAACCCGCGGCCGAATCCGTTCCAGCTGGATATCCAATTCCGCAATGCGTGCGCGGACCGCCTTTTCTTCCGCCGTTTCGCAGCCGAAGAGGGAGAGACTGAAAAAAGCTAGTAGAAGAGCGCACGTTATTCTCATGGCGAAATGATCGATTCATCAGCTCTCAACTTAGGTAGGCTTCCTGAGACCTTCAACAAAAGGGAAATTTCGTGGTGGTTTTCTGAATAGACTCAGATTGACGCGCTTGACCTCTTCGAGAAGTGGTGGAGTTCATGGCGATCACGTGTCAGCCACACAAAATGCGATAGGAGGATCCAGGACCCGATTTAACATTGCGGTAACACAAGAGACATTCAATCATAACGCTCAGGCAAGAGGTAGTTAATACGGTCGCCGATAAATCTTTGTAGCATTGGTCGTGACTTTCGATCAGTCGCGGATTCTTCAATTCATCACTTTGCTGCATTAGATGATTCACACAGCTACTCGGTACGCGACATCGTTCATGGCGATGCTGCTTCTTCTCAGTTTTACGGCGCTCGCGCAAACGGGATCGGTATCCGGGACCCTGGTTGATGCTCAATCCGGCGAGACACTCATCAGCGCAAATGTTATTCTTGAAGGCACAGCCATTGGAACTGCAACAGACCTCAACGGCAAATACGTTTTGTCAGGTCTTGCGCCTGGTTCCTACAATCTTGTCTTCAGATACATTGGCTACACGACTCAAACGGTTCAGGGTGTTGAAGTCGTTGGGGGTCAGGTAACCCAGCTTGACGTTGCCCTGTCAGAGGAGTCCATTGGCCTTGAAGAGCTGGTGGTGGAGGCGCGGGCGATGCGGAATAACGAGGCAGCCCTCCTACGTGATCGCCAAAAGTCCCTCGCTGTAAGCGATGCTATTTCTGCAGAGGCAATTAGTAAGTCCGGCGGTTCTGATGCCGCGGACGCCATGGAAAAGGTGACGGGCGCATCCGTTGTTGGGGGAAAGTACGTTTATGTTCGAGGACTGGGTGAGCGTTATGCAGCAACCCAACTAAATGGAGTAAACGTCCCAACTGCTGATCCTGACAAAAAGGCGGTTCAGTTTGATCTCTTTCCGGCAGCGCTGCTGGACAACATCGTTACAATAAAAACATTCACCCCGGACAAGCCTGGTAATTTCAGCGGTGGCCTTGTTGACATAGGGACGAAGAACTTTCCTGATGAACTCAACATCACGGCGTCGATCTCGTCATCCCTTAACACAGCCACTCACCTGAATTCAAGCTTCCTCACTTACACGGGCAGTGGCACGGACTGGCTGGCAATTGACGACGGCCTCCGCGCGGTCCCCTCCCAACTGGCAGACCCAAACCTGTCCATTCCGTCTCCGCAACGCGCAAGGACAGACCCCATCCTCGCAGCACAGCTCGACGAACTATCGAAAGCGTTTAACCCTTATATGTCGCCGATCGAACAGTCGGCTCCAATAAACCAGAAGTATTCCATTTCTGTCGGAAACCAGAGGACATTTGTTCAAAGACCGCTCGGTTTTGTAGTCGGTCTCACCTACGGCGCTAACTCTTCCTATTATGAAGGTGGCACAACGGGTAGGTATTCGTTCACTGGGACTCAACTTGCACCGGACCTGCTCCTCAGCGATCGACAGGGGAAGCAAGAAGTGAACTGGGGTGGATTGGCTAATCTTTCTTACCAATTCAGTCCAACTCACGAGTTGGGGCTAAATACACTTTATTCGAGGAGTGCGGAGTCGTCTGCGAGATTCCAAACGGGAACATGGCCGAAGGAATTGGGCGACGACCCTTCCTCGATACGCACGAATCGTTACCTGCTGTACACCGAAAGGCAGGTAGTGTCTGGGCAGCTTCGAGGTAACCATCACCTCCCCGGCCTCGCCAAGTCCACAATCGATTGGACCGTTTCTGTTGCTGATTCTCGTCAAGACGAACCTGACAGGAGATTTTTTGCATCCACGAGCCGAGTGGTCGGCGGAAAGACCGTTCTCTCCGCAACGTCATCTGGATTTATTGATCCATCAAGATATTTTCGAGAGCTACGCGAGTCTTCGATTGACTCCAAACTCAACTGGACAATTCCCGTGCGACCGCTCGCGGCAGGAAGCAAGCTTAAGGTGGGTGGAGCATTCGAAACAGCCGACAGGGACTTTTCCGAGCGCATTTTCTCGATAACGCCAAGTAGCTCGGTTCCCTACTCGGGGGACGATCTGGATTACTTCTCTGCTGAAAACATGGGGATCATTAGTGTCGACAGCGTAAGAGGCACGGTGGAGTTCGGGAACACCATCTCGGACAACTCCAAAGATCGAAACAACTACCGTGGTGAACGAACAATCGGTGCCGCTTATGCCATGTTGGAGCTTCCAGTAACAAGGAGTTTCAAAGCAATTGTTGGAGCTCGCTTCGAAGGCACAAACCTATCTGTCGAATCGAGAGACACTTCGCTTGCGATTGGAAGAATCGATGACACCGCAGTCTTGCCGTCATTGAACCTCGTTTACTCGATCACAAACAAAATGAACGTGCGGACGGCAGCAACACGCACCTTGGCGCGGCCAACTTTTCGAGAGGTGGCGCCGTTCTCCAGTTTCGATTTTACTGTTGGACAGTTTCGGATAGGCAACCCCGAGCTCGTCCCGACCGCCATAACGAACTTCGATGTACGGTGGGAGTGGTTCAGCACTCCCGGAAGTATTGTGGCAATTAGTGGTTTCTATAAAGAGCTGCAACAGCCCATCGAGGAAGTGATCATTGGAGGGACAAACGGTCAACTCCAATTCCAAAATGTTGATCAAGCGACAGTTTTGGGGGCTGAATTTGAATTCCGAAGCAACCTTTCATTCCTCACGCCAGAACTATCCCCATTGTCGCTTGGATTGAACGCGTCACTTGTCAGATCTGAAGTCGCTATCGCGCCAACCGAGTTAGCAGTCAGACGAGCGATAAATCCCGATGCAAGTGACACTCGCGAACTGCAAGGTCAATCGCCGTATCTCCTTAATTCAGATGTGAGCTATGCGGCAAGCAAGGCTGGAACCTCGGCGAGCCTCCTTTTTAGCGTCTTCGGACCTCGACTTGCAGCGGTCTCTCTTGGTGGTACTCCAGACGTGTTCGAGCGGTCCAGTCCACAACTGGATCTGACATTCAATCAGCAGTTGCTCCCGAATTGGAAGATGAAATTTAGCGCCAAGAATCTTCTCGATTCATCGTTTAAGCAGACGCTTGGTTTCGATGGGTCGGAATTCATCTATCAGGAATACTCAACTGGCCGGACTTTTTCGCTCGGGTTTACCTACACAAATTGATCACCGAAGCCCTCGGGTTTCGCTGCTTCCACCACAATTGTTCTTAGTAGCAAAAATCAAAAAATGATACAGAAAATGTTACAATCGAAATCAAGATTCTTTTGCCAGTGTTTGGCAATCCTTGTTCTACTCAGTGCACAATACTCAAAGGCTCAGGTAGTTGTCACAAATGATATTTCTGCAGATGAGACCTGGACAGCAGCCAATGAATACATACTCGACGGACTCATTTTCGTCGACTCACTAGCTACCCTTACAATCGAGGCAGGGACGGTAATTAAGGGGTTGGAAAATTCCAACATCACTACCGGCGACGGAGCATCCGCGCTTATAATTCGACGTGGCGGAAAGATAGAGGCAGTCGGAACGGAAGAGAACCCAATTATCTTCACAACGGAGCTTGATGATGTTTCCGATCCCAATGACCTGGACCAACGCGATCGAGGACTCTGGGGTGGTGTAATATTACTCGGGAGGGCAACGAACAACGAACCCACCATCAACACCCAAATCGAAGGCGTTCCATCTGAGCTGAATGCCCTGTTTGGAGGTTCAGCGGATGCAGATGACTCAGGTACCCTTTCTTACGTATCAATCCGCCATGGTGGATTCTCAATCTCAGGGGTTGAAGGGGACGAGATCAACGGGTTGACACTCGGTTCAGTCGGATCCGGTACTACTATTGACCATATAGAGGTTTTCGCAAACGGAGATGACTGCTTCGAGTGGTTCGGCGGCACAGTTCAGGCGAAATACCTTGTAGGTGCTTTCTGTTCTGACGACTCCTTTGATTACGACCAGGGATTTCGTGGAAAGGGGCAATACTGGTTCTCCATCCACGACACCGACGTTGCTGGCAGAGGGGGTGAGCACGATGGCGGCGACAGTGCCGGCGACGACGCGACTCCATTCTCCATTCCGGTAATTTCCAACGTCACCTACATCGGATCCGGGGAAGCAGCCACAGTCGCTGGCGGAGACAACAACGACCGCACATTTGCCATTCGCGACAACGCCGGAGGGAAATACTATAACTCCGTATTTACGGATTACCCAGGTGTCGCCATCAACATCGAAGACAAAGGTGTTGGATCAAGTCGGGAGCGGTTGGAAACACGCGATTTGGTTTTTCAAAAAAATGTTTGGTTTGGATATGGGGCTGGTTCGACCCTCGCCGACATTGTCGACGGCGACTTCGCGGAGACAATCCTCGCCGCTTCAGACAACTCCATCGCCGACCCAATGCTGGCGGGAATCAGTAGAACAACAGATAATGGTCTTGACCCGCGTCCAACTACAGGATCAGCAGCTCTGACTGACGGATTTGACATTGGTGATGATTGGTTTGACGACACCGACTTTCTTGGCGCATTCGGGCAAGAGAACTGGATGACTGGTTGGACTGCGCTCTCATCAAATGGTTACATCGGCGATTTGACGGTTGATGTGGAGCAAATATCGTCTTTGGTTCCTACATCCATCGGTCTCTCCCAAAACTATCCGAATCCGTTCAACGGATTGACAGCAATCGAGTTTGAGGTTGCAAGCCCAGCAGATATCGAGTTGGCAGTGTACGACCTCTTGGGAAGAAAGCTGGACGTCCTGGATTCCGGCTATCGTCAGGCGGGCGTTTTTCGAACGACCGTGTCGTCGGCCATGTATGCTCCTGGACTCTACGTCTACCGGCTTACAGTTGGTGGTGAACAACTTACCAGAACAATGACGATTGCAAATTAATTTCCGGCGCAATTCAGAATGAGCGGCGTCCCTTTAGGGACGTCGCTTTTTCGCTGTTGGTACTCTAATCGCGCGAGACCAAGGTTCGAGATTTATGTTTGACCTATAGCGTTGTCCTAATGGAAGCGAAGCCCAAAATACCTCAACGGCAGAAGATTAAGATCGGACCATCGGTCCTTTTTGCTGACGCCGACACTGAGAATTTGGAGTTCGTGAGAAAAAGCCTGGACGGCGAGGGGTATCATGTCGAAGTGTTTGAGGATGGTATCGAGGCAATAGCGTCGATCGAAAAAAGTACGCCTGACTTGATTGTTGCCTCAGTGAATTTACCCAGATTCGATGGTCTTGCGATGTGCAGGTATATTCGGGCAAAAGAGGACCTCAATTCGGTTTCGTTTCTACTACTGTCGGATTCAAATTCGATTGACTCGGAAGTATTGGCTCTGGATACAGGCGCTGATGATTTCATTTCGAAACCCTTCTCTTCCAGACAGCTCGTGAGCAGAGTTCGGGCACTGCTTCGAGGTAAGAGAAAGCAGCCTGCAGCGACCATAAGATTTGGTGACTACGTAATTGACCGTCGTAGATTTGTAGTCCTGACACAGGATGGTGATCGGATTAATTTACCCAGGAAGGAATTCGAACTTCTGTTTTGGCTGGCTACGAACAGGGGTAGAGTTTTTAGCCGTGAAAGCTTGCTCAGGCAGGTCTGGGGTGAAGAGGCAAGTAATGGCACTCGAACTGTTGATGTGCACGTCCATAAACTGCGGCAAAAACTCGGCGATGACCTCATCGAAACCGTGCGCGGAGTTGGGTACCGTCTAATCGAATAAAGTTAGTCAGAGAACTTTATTGATTCTTTTTCTACGGCATGTTGCGCCAGCTACAGAACAACCATTTGCTTTGTCGCCGCATATCCCGATGCCACCATCCTAACCAGGTAGACACCCGCAGGAAGTCTACCACCGCCTATCGGAACGGTGTACCGACCGGGATTTTTATCCTCATCGACAAGTACGGTAGTCTGCCTACCCAATGCGTCGTAAATCGCAATTTGAACCAAACCGCGCGTTGGCACCTCGAAAGATAGGTTCCCGTTTTGGCTGAATGGATTGGGATACACTTCGGTCAACGCGAAGGTATCCGGCAAGTCCGATGCTTTTTCATTAGACACTCGTGTGCCAATAACTAGCTCAGCTCCGCCAGTGGATACCTCGACAAAGGCGTCAACGCCATTTGGGAGAACTATTTCGTCGTAGCTTCCTGTCGCTCCGCCTGTTGCGTCAATAATGAGGAAGCGATCGCCAATTGTAGGTTGAAAGCTATTCGCGAATGAGACGTCGAGCTTGCCACCAAGAGTAGCTGCACCTGATACGATTAGCTGATCGTATTCCATGGCAGGGGTCGTTCCTCCAATCTCGATTTCCAGAGTGCCGCTCGCCGGATAATCTGTGATGATCGCCAAAGTCCCGATCCCGCCTGACGGTGGTCCAGGGCTCCACACGCCGTTGTTGGTAAGGCCAAAGTTAATGCCCACGCTGCCCTCGCCGGCCAGGGTTGCATCTTCGGTCAGTGTTCTGTTGCCTCCTACAAACAAGAGTTGGCTGCCGGCGGCGACCTCGTACCGGCCAGAATCTGTTCCTCCGGTTGCGTTGAATCCTTGTTGGCGAACCAGCCCCCCTTCGATCATGACGGATCCGCTGTTCGACATCCCGGAGCTGAAGGTAAGCTCACCTTCTTGATGGATGATGGTGCCTTCATTCAGAAACGTTCCGGCAAAAAACGAACGAGTCTCCGGACCGCTGATGGTCATTGTTCCTGCGTTCACCAAGGTTGCAGCGTGACCGTTACTAAACTTGGCTGTGCCTGTCCAGGAAGAAGCACCGTCAATTTGCAGAGTTCGTTCCTCACTGACCCCGATGGTATTTGAACCGCTGATCGTGACAGGAACATTGGGACCGAGAATGGTAGTGCCCGTTCCATTCATCAAGCCTCCGCTCCACTCAAACACTTGCCCGACGGTGAACGTCCCCGAACCGTTGAGCTCGCCCCCGGACATTTCCAACGTATCCGACTGTGAAGTATTGTTCGGAAAAAATCTAGTGCCTGAGATGTTCGTCGTTTTGACATCGTACGTGCCGTCGACCCACAGCGAGCCGCCTGTCATCCAAACCTCACCTAGGCCAAATATTCCTCCATCACCGGTAATCGCATTTGCTGCTCCACCAATTATCAGCGCAGCTCCAGATTCTACTTCAATAGATCCCGACCCGGACAATCCGATAGCATTAAATCCACTAACGTCTAACGTTCCCCCTTCAACAATGATTGCACCGTCATTTATGAGGCCTGCCCAATAGACTGCTTCGCCCGGTCCAATTTTTCTGATTTGGCCCGACGACGAGTTTGTAATCGCATCCGAAAGATTGCTGAAGGCAATTGTACCGGGTCGGGTAATGAGCAACGTTCCATTGTTCAAAAATCTGGCCTCACCCTGCCATTCTCCGTGCCCCTCCCAAATTGCTGTTCCATTGTTGACCAGGGTTCTTTTTGACGCCATTTGAAATCGTGTTGTCGGGTCGAGCATGCGCAGGGTTGCCGACGCAGCGATCTCAACAAGGCCTGAATCACGAAATGTCTCGAATCCAGATCCGCCCCCGGACCACAGAAGAGAATCCGTAACTGTGATATCGAAATTTCCGTTTATCACGCCGAGTCCTGAAATCTCGAGCCGTGCGATTTCGACATTCGCCGAAAGTGAGGCAACTCCGCCACCGATTGTAGCATAGTCCGAAGCAGACGGAACCCCGTTTGGAGTCCAGTTCGCTGCTTCACTCCACACCCCGTTGCCGCCACTCCAGACGTAATCTGTTTGGCCATAAGCGGGTAAAGAAATACACAATAGCAATGCTGCTGCTAGAGATACACGTCTGTATTGTGTGGCTAATTGTTTGAAATGGGGCATGTCTGCGGGTGATTAGGTTGGATGTGGCTAATCACTACATCGCAAACGGTGCGTCCGTCGTGTCATTTAATTGCAATTACTTGGGCGATCAGATAGCTTGACGGCTGTCTACATAGCGGACAGTAGTTTAATGAAGTCAGGGTCGTCGACTACTCAACTTCTTATGGATGCTCGCTCAGGTGATCAGGAAGCGATAGACTCATTGTATTCAACTATATACGATGAGCTAAAACGCGTTGCGAAAGCCCGTCTCAGAGGGCATAAAAAGAGCGAAACCCTGAATACTACCGCGCTTGTCCACGAGGCATACATCAAGCTTACCGCTGGGGGAGTGCCCAGCTGGAGCGACCGGGCTCATTTTTTTGCGCTAGCCTCAAGCGCCATGCGCTTTGTCCTGGTAAGTTACGCACGAGAAAGAAATGCGCTGAAGCGAGGTGGCGGGCAGACCGATCTAACCCTCGATGAAAATCTCGGCGAAGTCCTTCCCGCCGGTGCGGATGAAGCAGCCCTAGATATCCTAAACCTCGACCAGGCACTCACCGCCCTTGCCGAGCAAAGCAGCCGACTTGCGGAGATTGTTGAATACCGATTCTTTGGAGGTCTCACATACGAAGAGATCGCACAGACGACTCAACAATCCGTATCAACCGTAAAACGAGATTGGCGGCGTGCACGCACATGGCTGTACAACATGATGCGCGATGATGACTCTTCACACTCCGAAAATGCGAGTTAGTAGCTGGGGTCTAAAGCCAAAATGCATTACCTGGAGAAAAAACGTTGGGTTGAGATTGATCGCCTCTTCGATGAAGCGCTACAAAGACCCGTAGACGAGCGAACAGCTTTCCTGAGAGCGAGGTGTGGCGCAGACAAGGAGTTGTATGATGCGGTAAATGCGCTGCTGAATTCTGACGTCGACGCGGAAAGTCGCCTGGGCGAATCTGCGACTCTTTTTGCTGCCGGTCTTTTCGAGCAGCACGATGACCACTCAGATGAGACTCTGGCGGGCACACGCATGGGTCCGTACGAATTGGGAGAGGTAATAGGCCATGGCGGAATGGGTACCGTTTACAAAGCCTATCGTGCGGATGGTACGTTCGAAAGAGAGGTTGCACTGAAACTCATCAAACGAGGTATGGACACGGACGAGGTCCTCGCCCGTTTCAACTATGAGCGGAAGATCCTGGGTGGGATGGTTCATCCCAACATCGCCAGGCTTCTGGATGCAGGTGCTTCAGATGACGGCCGCCCATACTTTGTGATGGAGCTGGCCCCCGGCGAACCCATCACGAAGTTTGCGAACTCCCTTCGTCTCTCCGTGGCCGAACGACTGCACCTATTTGAAAAAGTGTGCGATGCCGTAGCGTTTGCGCATCGCAGAATGGTTGTGCATCGCGACCTTAAGCCAGCGAACATTCTAGCTTACGACAGAGATGGCGAACGCCAAGTCACGTTGCTGGACTTCGGAATCGCCCGGCTGTTGGAGCAAAATGAGGAGGCCCCCATAACACGAGCAGAGCGACGAATCCTTACCCCTGAGTATGCGGCTCCGGAACAGTTGAAAGGGGAGGTCGCGACAACTAGTGCCGACGTTTATGCTCTTGGAATCGTGCTGTACGAGTTGCTAACCGGGAAAAGGCCGTCGGCGAAAAACGAAGTTGCGAGTGCCGGTGTTTCTGAGGTCGGCGCTCCGCTATACGTGCAATCGATAGACCAGGTGCGCAAAGCGATTAGGGGCGACCTCGACACGATCATCGGTAAGGCGTTGGCTGATGAGCCAAATGAGAGATATGAAACCGCCCAGCAACTCAAGGAAGATCTCGAGCGGCACCGTGCCGGTTTACCCATCCTCGCCCGGAGGCCTTCCGTCGGTTATAGATTGGCAAAGTTTTCCAAACGCAATCGATCAGCCCTCACTAGTCTTGCGGTTATTCTGGTCGCTCTCGTTACCCTTGCAGTAATATTCCTTCGTCTAAACCAATCCGCCAATAGCGAGCGTCAAGCAGCAGCCACAACCGCGGCATTCCTGGAGAGCCTTTTTGCCTCGGCCGATCCCTTTGCGCAGGTTCGGCAGGACACACTCCGCGTTCGTGACATGCTGGATCCAAGTCTCGACAGAGTCCGAACGGAATTTGCAGACCAACCTGAAACGCGAGCGCAATTGCTAGGCGTAATAGGCTCAACATATATCCGTTTGGGATTGTATCCAGAAGCGGAATCACCGTTACGCGAGGCGGTTGGGATTCTGAGGGAATCCGGCGACGAGAAAGACCTTGCCACAGACCTGATAGAGCTTGCGCGCGCAGTCTCGGAGATTGGGAATCCTGGTGAAGCAATCGAGCTGTCGCGGGAGGCAATCGCGTTGGCCGAGCAGCTCAATGACAAAATATTGTGGGGCCGCGCCAATAGACAACTGGGTTTGTCACTCACCGAATTCGGACAAGCAGCACAAGCCAAACAAGTTTTGCGCGCATCTTATGACGAACTTGCGGAGGCTCTCGCCGGTGCAGACCACGATGTCCTCGCAGAAATTGATGAGGCTCTTGCACGAGCATTGTTATCGTCCGGAGACGTGGTGGGCGCTGAATCCGCATACGTTCGCGCGTTGGATAGATACGATCGACTGTATGGACCAAACGACCCCCGCCGCCTGATTCCTCTAAGGGGCTACTCATTCGTTCTACTTATGGCGGGAAAAGTTGATGAGGCAGCGCTTGCGGGCGAGGAAGCCGTCCAATTGCTCCGGGATACAAGACCCGGAAGCGGGTCCCTTGCAAACATGCTCGCCGTGTACGGGTCGATACTCAGGCGTGCCGGGAGACTAGACGAGGCGACCAATGCCCTGCAAGAATCTCTCTCTCTCCCACCCAGACGGCCCGCGGACCGCGCTGCACCGCTAGGTACGATGGCAAGCGTAGCGGATGATCAAGGAATAATCAGCGAGGCAATTCATTATCAGCAAAGGGCTCTGGAGGTATTGCAGGCTTCTGAGGCAACGTCCAGTACCGTCGAATACTCTCAACTCAAATTGGCACGCTTCTACATTAAAGCACGGGAGTTCTCTTCGGCGGAAGAACTTTTGCTTGCCCTGGAAGAATCAAACATTAGTTCCAATGGCGAGCACGCTGGTATTCCAGGATTACGACCAACTCTTGTACAATTATACACAGAGTGGGGGAGGTTGGATGAGGCCGGGCGCTGGCTGCAAGAGATCGATCCATGACCTAGCGCGACAATCCCGTGTAGTTTCAAAGCGCCACTATCTGTAATTTGCCGCGCAGTGCTCATCTCCATTGATCTCCGAAACACATGAAGAACGTTTTTGACAAGGCTGTTACAGATGAAATGGCGGGGAGGATCAAGAGACTAACGCCGGACACAAAACCTCTCTGGGGTAAAATGAACGTCGCCCAGATGCTGGCGCATTGCTACGTGCCCTACGACATGGCATTCAGCCAAGATAGTGGCAGCAGGTTTAAACAGGCGACCGGACTGAAAGCGTGGTTCCTGAAGAAATTTATCAAGCCACTGGTGGTGGGGG
Source organism: Rhodothermales bacterium (assembly GCA_965224105.1). Classification (GTDB taxonomy): domain Bacteria; phylum Bacteroidota; class Rhodothermia; order Rhodothermales; family JABDKH01; genus CBDCYH01. The sequence goes on from CBDCYH010000002.1 coordinate 1,502,525, forward strand.
ACAAACCCTACAAGAAAAACGGTCCGACGGCGCCGGAATTCAAGATAGTTGACCAGCGGGAATTTGAAGTAGAACAGCAGCGACTATTGGCGGGTGTCGAGCGGGCATATGAAAGCGGTCGCGATTACTTCGAGCAGAGACCATCGCCCTCTTTCGGACCCATGACTGCCACGGAATGGAGCAACCTGTTCTACAAACACCTGGACCACCACCTGCAGCAGTTTGGCGTGTAGGAGGAACGACAGTCGTCAATAGATTGCCGTCAAGCCGAAAATAGGCCCACCGCTGCCCGGGCCGCGGTGGGTCGGGTCTATCCTGGTTTGTTGTCGCGGGCGCTTGGTCCAGTTACTCGATATCGGCAGCAACCAAATCTTCTAGCACATCAGGACGATCCTGTGACAGGCTTTCTCGGTAGTCCGCTCCGAGTCGCTGCATGTATGCCACCATCGCAACAACTTCCTTGTTGGCGAGACCTTGAGGGCCTCCCGAGTTGGCAACGTCGGTCGCGATACTCTGGGCTTGCGCCTGGGCGGCAGCAACCGCACCGTCGATCTCCGCATCGGAGTAAGGGACTCCAAGCTTCTTAAGCGTTCGCATTTTTCGCGGTAGGTTGTTGAGCTTTAGATCTCTGCTGAGAAGCCAATCATACTTGGGCATGATAGACTTCGGGGATGTTGATCGTGGGTCCTCAAAGTGAAGCACGTGCCAGAGGTTCGGATATTTACCCCCAACTCGCGCCAGGTCTGGGCCTGTTCGTTTGGATCCCCATAGATGCGGCCTCTCATAACGTGTTTCACCCGCACGGCTATAGTCGCCGTAGCGCTCAATCTCGTGTAGAAACGGCCGGACCATCTGCGAGTGGCAATTATTGCACCCTTCGCGGATGTACAGATCTCTACCAGCTAACTCCAGCGGGCTCCACGGCTCTACGGTGTCGATATCCGACATGCCGTTGTTCAAGGATACAAGCGGAATAAATTCCACTGCACCACCAATGAGAATAGAAACCGTGACGAGAATCGTAAAGACGAGCGGCCACCCTTCCAGTGAGCGGTGCCGTCCGGATGTTTTGAGAATACGTTTCATAAGATGACTATGCGGTTACTTTGAACGCCGAATCCGGCACGACGAAGGTTGGATCAGGTAAAGACTTGGGAGCGGAGCGTACGGTTTTCCAGAGGTTGTACATCATGATTATCACACCCACCAGATAAAGCGATCCGCCAATGAATCTAACCCAGTACATGGGGATGATCTGGACGACGGTCTCGATGAAGTCTGGGTAGACCAGGCGGCCAGCCTCGTCAAATGCTCTCCACATCAAGCCTTGCGTAATACCTGCGGTGTACATCGAGAAGACGTACAGCAGCATTCCGATCGTGCCCGTCCAGAAGTGCGCATTAGCGAGCTTGTTGCTCCAAATTGGAGTTCGCCACAGTTTTGGTACTAACCAGTAGATCATACCGAAGGTCATGAACCCGTTCCATCCAAGAGCGCCGGCGTGCACGTGCCCAATCGTCCAGTCTGTGTAGTGACTCAGGGCATTGACCGACTTGATTGAAAGCATCGGCCCCTCGAAAGTCGACATCCCGTAAAACGTAATACCGATGACGAACATTTTTAGAACAACGGAATCCCGCAGCTTGTGCCAGGCACCACGAAGCGTAAACAGGCCGTTGATCATACCACCCCATGAAGGCATCCACAACATCACGGAGAAAACCATTCCCAAGGTCGCAGCCCATTCTGGCAGTGCAGTGTAGATAAGGTGGTGTGGACCCGCCCAGATATAAATAAAGACGAGGCTCCAGAAGTGAACTATCGACAAACGGTACGAGAAGATTGGTCTTTCGGCTGCTTTGGGCAGGAAGTAGTACATCAAACCCAGAAACGGCGTGGTAAGGAAGAACGCTACCGCATTGTGTCCATACCACCATTGGACGAAGGCGTCCTGGACGCCAGCAAAAAGCGTGTAGCTTTTAAACATGCTTGCTGGCAGCGCGAGGCTGTTGCCGATGTGGAGCACCGCAACGGTAATAATCGTCGCAATGTAGAACCAGATAGCAACATATATATGCTGCTCCCTCCGCTGTCTCAGCGTCAGGAAAAAGTTGATAGCGAAAATCACCCAGACAACCGCGATGGCGATGTCAATGGGCCACTCCAGTTCAGCATATTCTTTACTTGTACTGATGCCAAGCGGGAGGGTTATGGCTGCCGACACAATGATCGCCTGCCACCCCCAAAAATGCGTGCGGCTCATTGCATCTGAAAACATCCGTGTTTTGCAGAGCCGCTGCGTCGAGTAGTAGATCGCGGCGAAAATTGCGTTGCCAGCGAACGCAAAGATGACCGCGTTGGTATGGAGTGGACGCAATCGTCCGAAGGTGAGGTATTGTCCGAGATTGGCTCCGCGGAAGGGCAGCTGGAGAGCGATTATCAGCCCCACGAGCATTCCGACAAATCCCCACACCACGGTTGCGATGACAAACATCCGAACAATCTTCTCATCGTACGATGAGACGTTCGAGTTTATCAGGTTGCTGGAGAAGTCAGTTGTTCCAGCAGTAGAATGTGTGTTTGACATAGGCGCGATTTTCGGTGGTTAATTCTGCAATCTCGTCAACGAGGGCAAACGCATCTGCCGGGTAGAACCCCACAATCACGTAGGGATGTCCAAGATAAATCCAAAATAGTGTTGGAATCGAGCACGTCGTGTCAAGACTGCATAACTTCTTCGCCGCCTTCATGGCAAAGTTTGTAAGGGAAAACACTACAAAATCAACGGCAGTTGCCCGTACGCGACCACCAACACCGTTTCAATAGTTTGCCACGATCAAATACATGCTGAATGACTCGACAATAAAAGTCCTAGGTGCTCTCCCGTTTCCGCTCGTCGTGGCCAACAGCGAACAGGAAGTCGTGGTTGCCAACCGCCATGCAGAGGAGTTCTTTTCCAATCCGCATAGCGAAGGAAACCTCATCGGATTACAGCTGGACGAAATTGTTAATAGAGCAGCGAATTGTAAACAGCACATGCTGATCCAGGAACAGATTACCCACGACGACGGCAGTCAGTTTTCTTTGCTGATTGCAAAATCGGCCGACCCGATCGAGTCCGACAGATCCCTCATTGAGGGACGCCTGGAGGCAATTCTGGAGACAACCGTGGACGGGATAATCACCATAAATGAACGCGGTGACATCGAAACGTTCAATAAAGCCGCAACAGAAATTTTCGGATATCAACCATCAGAAGCGATTGGTAGAAACATAAGCCTCCTTATGCCGGACCCCTTCAAGTCGGAGCACGACGACTATTTGCAGAACTATCTTGACAGCGGACAAAAGAAAATCATCGGCATAGGGCGCCAGGTAACCGGCAAACGGAAAGACAACACATTGTTTCCCATGGACCTTTCCGTAAGTGAGGTGCAGTTTGATGGAGAAAGGAGGTTCACGGGGATTGTTCGTGACATTTCCGAAAGGCTGAAGCTCGAGAAAGAAATATTGCGGATCAGCGATGAGGAACGCGCTCGGATAGGGCAGGACCTGCATGACGAATTGGGCCAGATGCTCACCGGTATCGGACTTCTCACCAGGAATATTGAGAGAAAGCTCCGCGACGACGGTTCAGACGAGGCTGATCAAATTGCAGAAATCACTCAGTTAATCAGCCAGGCAGATGAAGTCGCTCGGACGCTCTCCCACGGTCTTATGCCCGTTGTGCTCGACCGAAATGGCCTGTCGTCCGCGTTGCAACGACTTACCAAAAAAATTAGCCAGGTCGCAGCTGTGCGATGCCTGTTCGAGGAAAATGGGTCTGCCGTCGTATCGAACGATGTTGCTGTGCACCTGTATCGGATTGCGCAGGAGGCCATCAACAATTCCCTGAAACACGGGAAAGCAAACGAGATAAGACTCAAATTGCAATCCTCTACAGACCAGTTACGCCTGCGTGTTTCAGACGACGGTCAGGGATTTGACGAAGATTGGAAAAGCATGGGTGGCATGGGCGTACGGATTATGCAGCACAGGGCATCAATTATTGGTGGGAGGATCGACATTTCCAGTAGCTCGGAGTTCGGCACGTCAGTAACCTGTACCATACGCACCTTCCCGGAGGTAAATTGATCATGGAAGATGTAAAGAAAATTATGTTAGTGGATGATCATCCTCTAATGCAAAAAGGGCTGAGCGTCACGCTGAACGCCGAGGATGATTTAGAAGTCGCCTGGGTCGCCGACTCGGCAGAAGAAGCGCTGGGAAGTCTCCACGACCATAAGCCAGATTTGCTGATTACCGACATTTCTCTTCCGGGGATGAGCGGACTGGAACTCGTAAAGAACGTTGGAGCAATGTATCCGGACGTCAAGACCCTGGTAGTTTCCCGACACGACGAATCGCTGTACGCCGAGAGGGCAATCCGTGCTGGCGCGCGCGGCTACATCATGAAAATGGAGGCGGGAGATGTTATCGTCAAGGCAGCCCGAAGAGTGCTCGGTGGAGGCATCTTTGTAAGCGAAGACATCAACGAGAGGCTGCTCCTGAGTATGGCTGCCGGCAAATCCTTCGCCTCAAACTCACCATTCGATCTGCTGAGCGATCGGGAGCTTGAGGTCTTCGAGCTCACTGGCAAAGGACAAACGACCCGCGACATAGCAGAACGACTGCACCTGTCTGTAAAAACAGTTGAATCCTATCGGGCCAGAATCAAAGACAAACTCCAGTTGCACTCCGCGGCTGAGCTTGTGCAGCACGCCGTCCAGTGGGTGGATAGCGAAAACAGGGGTAGGTAGGTACACTACATTCGGGAATAAGTATTCCCGGCGTCGACAAACGCCAGTACACTGCATTTCCTGTGGGTGCGACCTGCTAATCTGGTGTGCATGAAACCCTAGCAGCAATGACCCAGATCAACAAAATACTCTTCGCTACCGACTTCTCGCACGCAGCAGAAAACGCTTTTGCGCTGGCAGACCAATTCGCCCGAAAATGTAACGCCGAGTTGCATGTCCTCCACGTCGTTCAGTGGAGTGGAATTCATTGGTTCAGTCGTTCCGAGTATGCTCTACCCGAGGGGGATCAAATCCAGATCATCGAGAAGTATGCCCGCGAGGCCCAGGAGATGATGGACGAAAAGTATCCCCGCGACAAATTCATCACACACGTCGCCGAACGGTCAGACTCCCACGCCGACCAGGCAATCGTGGACTACGCAAGCGACAACAATATTGACCTAATTGTGATGGGAGCTCGAGGCGGTGGGAAGATTCTTCGCAAGCTTCTTGGAGGCACAGTCGAGCACGTAATAGAAATGTCGCCGTGCCCGGTCCTGGTTTCGCGCGGAGACAAGCATCAATCCGTCCCCAGGAACATACTCGTTGCAGTTGATTTCGCCGACCACACTGAAAATCTCCTGAAAGGTGCGACGTGGCTCGCCAACACAGTCGAGGCCAGACTCGATATTCTGCATGTTATTCCTCCAAGCTTTCTCGGAACCCTTTACGTTGGTCTCGACGGGACTCCCATCTCGCTCGATGAGATACGAAAGGCGAATCTGAACCGTCTGGAAGAACTTGCCGATCGCGTCATTCCCGAAACCGTTCCGTCTGCTGTGCACATCTCCGAAGGAGACCCGTCGTTTGAAGTTGCCGAGTGCATCAAGAGATGTCAGTCTGATCTGCTGGTCGTCTCCACGCACGCTTACACTGGACTAAAGAGGCTCCTTCTAGGTAGTACCGCACGGCGGATAATTCGCGACGTACCGTGCTCGGTCTTCGTTTTCAAAATTCCTGACAACTAACGACGGCCGGGGGCCGTTCGCTTGCCCGTCCCCGCGTTCAGATTCTTGGAAGGCTTTGGTATCTTGGACGATGCCTGGAAGTGGAAAAGTTGTCTTATTCGGAGATCCGGTCACGCACTCGATCTCGCCCGCCATCCACAACGCTGCATTCGCTGCAGCCGGTCTCGACGTAACGTACCTGCTCCGGCACGTCACGCCCCGCAACCTGCCCGACGCGATAAGTAAACTGACGGACGGATCATACCTGGGTGCGAACATAACGCTTCCACACAAGGTCACCGCGATGCAATGGATCGATCATGTATCGGATGAATCAGCTTCGGTCGGCGCGATTAACACCATCGCATGCACTCCCGCGGAAGGTGGCGTGCGGCTTTCAGGTTACAACACGGACGTTGCAGGTTTCCTGGAGCCACTGGCCGATCGCGAATTCCCCGGAGACGAAGCTGTGATCTTTGGGACAGGAGGCTCAGCTCGCGCTGTATCATTTGCCCTGTCCAGGCACCCGCAAATAAGCAGGATTTCAATTGTCTCCCGAACCCCGGAGAGCGCCGATTCGCTTGCGAAAGTATGCAGTAAATTCGGAAAATTATTCAACGCCGCGACCTACCGGTGCGCACGTGAGTTTGTACGATCAGCCGGAATCATTGTTAACGCAACACCCCTCGGCATGTCGCCCGCACCCGAACACTCACCCTGGACGTGGCCCGACCACCCTCGAGAAGGGGCGATCGCCTACGACCTCGTGTACACTCCAGCTAAAACGAAATTTCTGCGACTCGCAGAGTCCAAAGGGGCAACTGCTATCGGTGGCTTGGACATGCTAATCGGACAGGCCGCGGAAAGTTTTTTCCACTGGACCGGCATCGAAATGGACAGAGACATTGCGCGGAGAAGCGCACAGGCTGCTCTGGAAGAAAAATCAGAAAAAAGTCAATGAACCCAACTGACCTGGATATTGAACCGATCGAACGCGCGCACACTGTTCCGGCAGAATGGTATTTCGAGGAGCGCTTTTGGAAACTGGATAGAGAGATCGTCCAGGGTAGCTGGCAGTTTGTTGGTCACACCTCACAATTACCTGATCCCGGCGACTACCTCACCGCTGATGTTGCAGGCGAACCGGTTATCGTGGTGCGGGACAACGACGGTGCCCTGAAAGCGCACTTCAACGTCTGCAAACATCGGGGCGGGCCCCTTGCAATGGACCGGTGCGGCCACGCGAATATGCTACAGTGCAAATATCATGGCTGGACGTATCGGTTGGATGGGTCCTTGCGGGGAGTGCCGAAGTTCGACCGGAGCGAACTTTTCGACAAAAGAGAATTCGGACTCACCCCTGTGCATGTGAGTGTTTGGCTTGGCCTCGTTTTTGTCTCCATCCGCTTTCCAAAAATTCCCGTCGCCGAGCAACTCGCGGGGATCGACGAGCAGATTAAACCCCTGGACATCTCCAACCTGCGTCACGCTCGCACAGTCGAATACGATGTTGCGTGTAACTGGAAAGTGTACGCAGACAATTACCTCGAGGGCTACCACGTACCGCTCGTCCACCCGGAACTCTGCCAGATGATCGACATGCGTGATTACGTTACCGAGACCCACGCATATTACTCCGTTCAGTACAGTGCACTAAAAACTGCCGGCTACTCACACAAAGAGACAGCAAACGAAGGCGATCGCGCTTTCTACTATCTCGTTTTTCCGAACGTCATGCTCAACGTGTTGCCCGGGCGCCTGCAAACGAATGTGATCTTGCCTGTCTCTCCCAGAAAGTGCAAGGTGTTGTTCGATTTCTACTATCACCCCTCGACCGATCAGGGCACGATTGACCAGGACATTGTCGCATCAGACAAAATTCAGGTTGAGGACGTAGAGATTTGTGAGCGCGTTCAAATAGGCCTGGAGTCGACGAGTTACCGCACCGGTCGGTTTTCCCCGGAAATGGAACAGGGCGTTTATCACTTCCAATCGCTTCTGCGCGAAAACTATTCGAAGCTAATCGCCGATCGGTAGCCTGAGGGTGCGCAACGTTGGGCCGGGCACACTATCTTGTCCACGTCGTATCAATGCCGCACTATTCGAATGATGCACCGCATGTCCATCAGGTTTTCCGCGAAGGCAGTTTTGTTGCTATTGTTGGTTGTGGGACTCGCTGGCTGCACGTCCGATACAGGTCAGCCGCGATCCACACCGCAGGCTGTTGTTGCTGATGATCCACGGGCCGACCTCATAGACAGTCTTCAAGCAGCTGTCGCCCGCATGGAGACAGAACTTGCGGGGGCACGCACAGAGATTGATAGCCTTAAGGCGGTTGCGACCCCTGTTGTGCAGATAGATTCGGGCGCGCCGGTAACCGTTGGCACGCTTGCGGCCCTATTCGACACACTTGTCGTGAAGGTCGACACAGTAAAAAGGGCCGGCACGGATACAACCGGCACTGGCGGTGCCCCGCGTCTACAGGATGTTGGTCGCGCTGTGCAGACCATCTGGGAGAACGTGTGGCTTCGTGTGGTTGAGACCATTGTTGTGGCGCTGCTTACCTACTTCCTCGTGCGCGGGCTGATTTCCGTCCTCACTCTTCTGGCTGAACGCAACGCCAACAGAAGGCTGTTCTATAAAAAACTGGTCCCGATCGTACGTCTCCTGCTTTGGTCCATTGCGGCGTACATTGTCATCCGAGTGATTTTCCAGATTGATCCCGCCAACCTTTTCGCGGCGGGCACCGCAGCGGTAGTCGGCTTGGCCTTCGCCGCGCAAGACCTACTCAAAAACCTGTTTGGCGGACTGGTGATTATTTTCGACCAACCGTTCCAGGCAGGCGACAAAATTAGAATAGGAGATGCCTACGGAGAAGTTGTTTCAATCGGACTCCGTTCTACGCGAATCGTAACTCCCGACGACAACCTCGTCACGATTCCGAATGCTCAGGTTGTAGGTGCTCAGGTTGCGAATGCAAATTCGGGTGAACTCAATTGCCAGGTTGTCACCAATCTGTATCTACCTGGTTGGATCGATGAGGCCCAGGCGAAAAAGATTGCCTACGAGGCCGCAGCGAACTCACAGTATGTGTATCTGGAGAAGCCCATCGTCGTCCTCGTGAAAGACGTTTTTCGAGAAACGTTTCTTACGAACATCGTAGTAAAAGCGTACGTGATTGACACGCGATATGAATTCCTGCTGATGAGCGAGATAACAGAACGTTCACGCGCGGAGTTCAGGAAACAAGGTCTGATCATTCCCACATACGGAGCCAACGGTCAGCCCGACGTTGTTGTGGAAACGGATACCGCGCCGTAGTGCAAAAAGCCGCATCAGCCAGCAAATTGGAAATTATCCGGCCCGGCTTCGACTCCCGATTTGAAAAAATCGTATGTGGATTCAGCATAAGGACGGGCGGCGTTAGCATTGCGCCGTATGATAGCCTGAATGTTAGCGTTTCGTGTGGTGACGACCCTGGTGCCGTGGAGGAAAATCGACGGCGGCTCTTTGCGGTTGATGGAATTGATGTTGCGGATGTGGCGCTCGGCGGACTGGTTCACGGATCAGTTGTACGTCACGTTCTTCGGCCAGGCCTGGTGCACAACTGCGATGGCCTGGTTACCGCACAGCCAGGGATTGCCCTTGCGGCGACAGCGGCGGACTGCGCTATTGTTCTCCTGGCTGATCCTCGGGCAGGAGTCGTTGGCGCCTGTCATGCAGGTTGGCGTGGCGTTGTGTCAGGTATCATAAGCAACACCGTTGATGCCATGACAGACCTTGGCGCAAAGGTAGACAATATTGCGGCCTACGTTTCTCCCTGTATTTCCGTTGATGAATTCGAGGTTGGACCGGAGGTGGCCTCGCAGTTTCCGGCTGAGTGTGTCGTGCGTCGTGGCAACAAACTGTATGTGGACCTGAAACGATCGGTGGAGGAGCAGGTCCGGGATAAGGGCGTCACTCAGTTAGAGGTCGACCCGCAGTGCACATACCAGGACGAGGCCAGGTTCTTTTCATACCGTCGGGATAGATCGACAGGTCGCATGCTCGGCTACATCATGATCAGAGATGGGAAGTAGCGCATGAAAGTATGGAAATACGCGGCATATACTGCCGTCCTTGTGTCTCTTGCTACGCTCGGATGGAATGGGACCGGTGCGCTGGCACTCGGCGACGTGGAAGAGGATTACCGGGGCGAGATTTTTCGCGGCGAACTGGCAGGAAGCAGGTTGACTACTGCTGCAATCGAAGACACACGGTCCTGGATCGAAGAACGAACGCGACCCACCCTTAATCCGATCACTGTTTGGAAAGAGCAGGTGCGCTACAACGCGTCCACTAGCGGCTACGACCTGGCCTTAAGGCTGGAGCCGAGCGGACCCTTCGATCCCTCCAGGAAAAGTTACTTTGTCTATCAAAGGGCAAACGTTATTTTTTTGAGACAGGAAACCTCGGGGAAGAATAGGGTACTAATTGCAACGTTCAGTCCCACCGAGTTGATGGAAACAATACAACCCAACCTGATGACAGATGAGTGACGAACTCCGCTATCCGATAGGACGATATGACGCAACCATAGATCCGACACCCGATCGTATTGCGGGATGGGTGAACGACATTGCAGTACTCCCGGAGCTCTTGCGCGAAACAGTGCACGGGCTGGATGCCGACCAACTCGACACGCCGTATCGCCCGGGTGGGTGGACGGTGAGGCAGGTTGTGCACCACATTGGTGATAGCCACCTGAACAGCATCATCAGGTTCAAGTGGGGGCTAACGGAAAATCGGCCACGGATTAAAACGTATGACGAGGAGGCATGGGCAGAACTTGTGGATTACACCGCCTTTCCGGTAGAGGAGGCGCTGGACTTCGTAGAGATTCTGCACGCGCGCTGGGTTTCGTTACTCCGCAACCTTACGGATGAGCAGTGGGCCCAGGAAATTGATCATCCGGGTTGGGGTGTCGTTCCATTGGCGCGGGTGGTGGCGATATATAGCTGGCACGGCAAGCATCACTGTGCCCATATTTCCCACCTGCGTGCGAGAAACAGCTGGTGATGGCGACCAACTGGGACGATCGGAGGCGGTGTCGTGTCTCTTATCGTTTCTGCGCATCTTAGCGAAAGGAACAACAACCTTATGGGCTGGTCGGACGTGCGGCCAGGTGTGCTCAGACGACGAGTACCGAGAAGATGGATTCAGCGCAGCCGATTGGACTTACTAACACCCTGGTTCGCCTCGGTGGGCTTTGCGGTGTCGCAGCGGGCTTGCTTGCCGCCCTGTCCTACATCCTGCATCCCTCGAACATTGCACCCGCAGATGTCGGGAATGGCCGCTGGCTCGTAGTACATGGTGGATTTCTGATTTCCATTGGGGCAGGGGTCTTCCTGCTGATTGCACTCCTCGGAAAATATCTTCGTGAGACTTCAGCGTCTATGTGGGGTATTGCAGGAGCGATTCTCGCGATCATCAGCATGTTGCTGTTTGGCGGTGTTGCGTACACCGAATTGTTTGTACTGCCGGTAATTGCGCGGGATGCTCCTGGGTTCGTCGCGCGGCATGGTGTGGCCGAAATGTGGCCCGCCAGTCCGATTCAATCACCGCTGCTGGCGATTCCGTATGTCTGCGGATTCATCCTTTTTTGCTGGCATCTCTCGAAAGCGACAGTCATCTCGAATGTGGCCGCCTGGCTGACTATTGCCGGTGTCCTCGGCGTCGCTGCCGGGATGTCTGGCTACTTCCCGGACGTGGTGCTGCGGATCGGTGCGTGTGTGTTTGGCGCAGGTGTACTGGCTATAGGAGTCGGGTTGTTGTCGACCAGGAAAAGCGCAAACGCCTGATGGCTGCTATCCCGCCGTGTAGTATACGATGAATTCCACCCTTCGGTTGTGACGCCGCCCTTCTGCGGTTGTGTTGTCGTACTTAGGCATTGAAGCTCCGCGCGAAACAACGACAACTTTGGCCGGATCCATGCCGTACGCTTCAACAAACATGCGGGCAATGGCTGCTGATCGGGCACCGGAAAGCTCCCAGTTGGATGGGTATCTGCCGACGATGGACGGCCCCGGCACGGAATTGTCGGAGTGACTTTCAATACGAAGTGATCCAAACCGCGGATCATTCAGTGCGGGGATTATCTCCGATAGCCTGCGTACCCCCTCCTCGGTTAAATCGGCGCTGGCGGGTTGGAAAAGATCGTCAACGAGTTCTTCGGCAACCACGAGTCCGCCGTCTTCGCAGATTTCAAGGTGGTAGGTGAGCTCTGCAATCTTTTCGTCCTTCCTGCGTGCTTCGCGAGCGTAGCCACCGGTATCGATGGATCGGTAGAACGCTACTGAGTCAGATAGCATCGCCAACCTGTTCCACAAGAACTCGTTCTCAGTTTGCAGGGAATCGGGGGCGTTGCTGCGGGTAGGGAAGGTGGACGCGACTGATTTGCAACCACCCGCGAAGAGTGCAACACAAATGAGAAATGGCAGTGAGGAAGTACACCAGAAAAAGAAACTCTTTTTCATTTTGCGGGGGAGCGTTTGATTAAGTGAACAGAAGCCTGGTCGGTTGGGTAGACCACGACATCACTAATGTTTACCGATGATGGAGCAGTGACTGTGTAGAGGACGGCGTCGGCAATATCAGCGGCGGTAAGCGGGGTGGTGTTTTCGTACACCGCTCCGGCCCGGTCCGCGTCTCCTCGAAAACGTACGAGGCTGAAGTCGGTTTCAACCATTCCGGGGTCGATTGTTGACACGCGCACGCCCGAGCCGTGCAGGTCGATGCGGAGGCCTCGGTTGATAGCGAAGACAGCGTGCTTTGTAGCACAGTAGACGACCCCGCCTGCGTAGACGTCCCGGCCTGCAACGGATCCTATATTTACCACGTGCCCGCTACCTCTTGCTTTCATGGACGGGACGACGGCGCGCGCAACAAACAGCAGGCCCTTGATGTTCGTGTCGACCATTTCGTTGATGTCGTCCACGGATTGTTCGTACACCGGACCGAGTCCGCGGCCGAGGCCAGCATTGTTGACCAGGATGTCAACGGGACCCACATCGGATTCTATCGCAGCGACAGCCTGTTCAATCTGCGACGGGTTTCGGACGTCTACGGGGTAGAACGTGCTTTTTCCGTGGAGGGTCTTGGAGATCGCCGCGAGTCTTTCTTCGCGGCGGGCCCAGAGGGCCAGCGTCGCACCAGCGGCGGATAACGAGCGCGCAATGGCTTCCCCAATTCCGGCAGAGGCCCCGGTGACGAGCGCAGTTTTCCCGGCGAGGGGTTGGGAGGAGGATGGCTGCATGTCTGAATCTAAACCAAATGGGCGTAGGGAAAAGGAGCAACCGCGGTTTTGACGGAAATCTCGAAACGCTATCTCGTCATCGCGAGGAGACCCGACGGGAGACGCGGCGATCTCCATCTACAGAGCTCGGCTTTGGGAGACTGCCGCGCGGCAGTAGCCGCTCGCAGTGACGAGGTTTTTTTGATCCAAGAGGGCGACGCGGCGATCTCCATCTACAGAGCTCGGCTTTGGGAGACTGCCACGCGGCAGTAGCCGCTCGCAGTGACGAGGTTTCTTTGGGAGACTGCCACGCGGCGGTAGCCGCTCGCAGTGACGAGCTGGTCTTCACCGCTCCATGCATCTTACCTCACCGCCCGAAGAACAGTCCCAAGCCCCCCAGGCAGGGCCCGCCAAATTGCCCTGACTCTCTCCCCTAGACAATCTATATTAAACGCTTCCTCCCAAAGACCAATTGACCACAGACACATGATCAGGATGAGTGCGATACTTCTGCTACTGATGTTCACTTTGCTCACCACTCTAGGATGCGATTCAGGCGACGAAGGCGGCGAGGTGACTGGATCCGTGATTGCCGCCACATCAGTCGCCATCACCGACGCGGCAAACGAAGGCAACGGATCCGACATACTCGTTACCTTTGCGAGACCCGTAAATCGAGACGGTATCCAGCTCTATCGAGTCCTGATAGCAAAAGAATCCGACGCATCGAACTTCAACCTCGCTCGAGCGAATGCCGCCGCAGCTTCGACAGGATACATCGTCCCACCTGACGAAAGCAGCACAACACTCCCGGCATCCGCGACCGATATTGACGGCGATCCGATAACAGAGGGTCAGGCCTACGTCGCATTTGTGTTGAGCATTGCGGACGGGATCAGCAAGGCAGACAACAAACTATCCAATCCATCCGCAGCCGTCACGCTGGCCAAAACAAATCTGGTTGAAACGCTTGTTTCAAATCTCCCCATCGGTACCGGAGGAGTCGAGCTCGACGCAAGCGGCAATGTCTACACGGCAGACTTTGGTCCCGACCTGAACGGCGGTGGTACTACCCTTTACCGCGTCACGCCATCGGGCGATGCGTCTGTTTTTGCTAGCGGATTCTTTGGCGCATCGGGCAACGCCATCGATTCGGGTGGGAATATCTTCCAGTCCAACATTTCGGCGGGGACAATCAGCAAGGTGAGTCCGTCGGGCTCTGTGTCGACGTTCGTTTCAGGTGGACTCGCAGGCCCGGTTGGTATCGCCATTAATGCATCAGACGAGTTGTTCGTTGCAGACTGCGGCGGCAACACCATCCACAAAGTCACACCAACCGGGGTCCTGTCGCTGATCTCCAACAGTGGCTTGCTAAACTGTCCCAACGGCATCGCGCTTGGCGCTGACGGTGCGCTCTACGTTGCAAATTTCTCCAACGGAAATATTGTGCGCGTGACGCTCGACGGCGTAGCCTCCATTTTTGCAACCGTACCCGGAAGTAATAATGGACACATCACAGCGATCCCTGGTGACGATGGCTTTTTTGTTGTCGGCCGTGGCTCGCACCGAATTTACAAACTAGATTCCAGCGGATCGCTTACCGTAGTCGCAGGCTCCGGGCAACGCGGGCACAAAAACGGTCCAGCGCTGGAGTCGACCTTCTCGTTCCCGAACGACCTCGCGGTTTCACAGGATGGGAAAACCATATACGTAAACGAAGTAACGCCCACAACGACGGCAACTCAGACAATCGCCCCCACTGAAATCAGGATCATCCGAATAGAAATCGAAAACTAGGTGGTGCCCTAGTCGTGCACCTCATTACTGCTGGTGATCCCCAGCGGACGATTGAGCAGCAGATATCGACAGGTTGTGCAACCTCCCAACAGTTTCTTCATACTCCAAAGAAATGGTGTTACATATGAAAAACGTGATTAAGCAAACCGGTGCGATCGTGTTCGCCGTCTTCGTCCTTTCCGCGTGCAGCGGGTCGCAGATTGATGATGAGGGAGTAAGCCTGGACTGGTTCGCTAATCAGTTGCAGGAAGATGGAATCGCAGCATCCCATTCCGGCGCGGCAAACAGATTCATCCCGGCAGACAACAGTGCAGAGTTTATTCTAAACGGATACGAAAGGGTTGACGTTTATCGGTTCAGCTCACCATCGCTTGCATTTCAGATCGCACAAAAGCTGGTTACCGACAACCCACGGCTGACAGTGTATCAGCATGAGGAGCTCGTCGTAGCCCGGCCAGGAGGAGGGGATGCGGCAGTAACATTGAGCCTAAATCGATTCATGGGCAGGAGCGTTTAATATTGGCATGTCGCTTAGCACAATTCGCAAACGCCAGGAGCAATGAAACGTGTAATTGCGATCTGTATCGTTGAGCACTTTGTGTCGTCAGCGACCCATGCGTGGACGTTGTTTGCGTCGAGCTCTGAGGGCCTCACTACCTTTCTATTCGGTTTCGCTTCGGAACGAGCGTGATCAAGTGAAAAAGGCTGAGCCGGACAATAGCGACAGCCTTTTTGCATCCAACAAATTGACGCTATTTAAGGAGCGATATTGCTTGAGTCGTCTCGAAATTCTCACCGGCCAATCGAATGATATAGATGCCGCTCGGCAATGATCCACCATCGATAGCTACATTCTGCAGGGTGTTCGACTCGACTGTATTATCGTATAGCGTTACTACCTCCTGGCCGACGAGGTTGTACAGAGATACACGCACATTCTGTGCGTCCTGAACGGCAAACCTAAATGTCGATTGCGGGTTGAAAGGATTCGGGTACGCTGGTTCCATGACAAATTCGGACGGCAATTCGACCGCAATCTCTATTTCGCTGCTGTATCGGAAGTTACCATCTTGGTCGACTTGGCGCAGTCTGAAAATCTGCTTGCCAAAGTTGCGATCATTTGCTTTGAATTCGTACTCGTTTGCTTCCGTTGTCGTGCCGTTACCTTCGACAAAACCAATCGAGCGGAAGTCGGTGTTACCTGCGCTCATGACCTGGACGTCAAATCCCCGATTCTGCTGTTCACTTAGTGTTTTCCAGCGGAGAAGAACGTCCGTTCCACTAAGGACGGCGTTGAACGACGCGAGCTCGACGGGAAGTGTTGGATCACCTTCTGCACTTGTCAGTGTGATGGTATAGGTACCCATTTCCCCAGATGCGTTGCCAGCATATTGTGCTACTGGGCCGGGATATGTAGCATCCGGTCCCCAAATCGTGGTAAATCCGATTGTGCCATTGTACGTAAAGATCGGATTACCATCGGCGTCTTGAAAATGGTTGTCATAACCTGCGACAGCGAGGTAGTAGACATCTCCGTCCGTCGACGGGCTGTTGGCATCGCCCGCGGGTAACGTCGATTCTGTGCAGGGACTACAACTGCCGTCGTCATCATTGAAATAGACGGCCATCCCAGTTTCTGTAAGAAGACCGAGCATTGAATCCATGTCTGCTTGACCAACTGTTGTTGCCGAGAAAGCCGAGCCAGTTGTAATAATAATGCGATACATATCAATATCGCCGTTACTTAGATTACCGGTGATTGTTGTAAGATTGCCACTAACTGTAATTCCTTGAGCAGATGATACTAGGTCGCCGGCGTCCCCGCCGCCGTCGGTCGTTTCATCCCATGTTTGGGCGTTTGCCGTTGCAAAAACGCTGACAAGCAATAGGCATGTCGAAGCAATTCTCCGCAAAATGATTGTAAATTTATCCATGATGAATTCGCATTAGATTTTTGTCTCTAGAGACTCGGCGCCGGAAGGAACAGAATTTCATAGGGTATCGTCCGAACTTTACAAAATGTAAATCCATATCCCACATTTCGCGTTTCTCTGCCCTTCCGAGTGACTAGTGCGTCGCTATGGCCTACCAATAGGGGATCTGATCGTGAGCGAAAGTTGCCTTTGAATTCAACACCACATAATCGTGTTGGGGCCGGAAGGGAGAGTCGAGCGGCAGCGCCATCAACAACCCTGCCCGACCCTGACAAATTTGTGAACACTAACCGTTACTAGTTGTATACCTCCGCTCGATAAACCGTGGCCAGCAATTAGCAAGTACCTCACACTCATTCTACTCCTGGCATTCTGGACCAACAGTCCGGCAGGTGCCCAGACCGCCTGCACCAACGGCATGGCGGGAGGGTTCGGATGCCTCGAAGTCGACATGGCCTCCTGGCTGACAATCGAAGAGCTAGGCGCTAGTGTTGGATCGCGGATGAGCGATGTCTGGGGCTGGACCGACCCCGTCACCGGCAAGAATTACATCCTCGCTGGCACCACGGAGTCAATAGTTTTTGTCGATGCTACCAATCCGCTGGCCCTGCAAATAGTTGGCACGCTTCCTACCGAAACCGTCGCTTCTGTCTGGCGGGACATAAAAGTGTTCGACAACCACGCATTTGTCGTTGCGGACAACAGCAACGATCATGGCATGCAGGTGTTTGACCTCACGCGGCTTCGCCAACCCTCAGATGCATCCACCATTTTCGACGCCGACACTGTTTACTCTGACATCTGGAGTGCGCACAACGTCGCGATTAACGAGGACTCAGGCTTTGCATACATCGTAGGGGTAGGGAACGGGCCCAACGCCTGCAATGGGGGGTTACACATCGTGGACATTCGAACGCCAACCCAGCCGACCTTTGTGGGTTGCTTCGGAGCCGATGGCTACACACACGATGCGCAATGCGTTAACTATTCCGGCCCGGACACCGATTTCTCCGGCAGCGAGGTGTGCTTTGCTGCCAATGCCGACGCGGTGACAATAGTGGACGTCACGGACAAGGCGGCTGCGTCAATGATCTCAACCGTGGGCTACCCACAATCTGGATATGTGCATCAAGGCTGGCTGACCGAGGATCACCGCTATTTTCTTCAAAATGATGAGACGGATGAGGTCTCGTTCAAGGTAAATACGCGGACCTTGATCTGGGATGTGACTGACCTTGACGATCCTGAGTTACTGACCGTGTATGAGGGACCCACCGCTGCCGTGGATCACAACCTGTACATTCGTGAAAATCTCGCCTTCGAGTCCAACTACAACGCGGGGCTGCGCATCATTGATATCTCAGACATCGACCAGCCGGTTGAGATAGCTTTCTTCGACACATATCCACCGGACGATGACGCTGGTTTTCAAGGGTCCTGGAGCAACTATCCTTACTACGACAACGGTATGGTTGCGGTAACCAGCATCTACCACGGACTTTTTGTACTACTACCTACAGTTACCGCCGTGCCCGTGCAGGTAGCAGAGGTAGCAGCGAGCATGGACGCAGGCAGGGTTCAGCTGGAATGGGAATCAACCTACGAGATTGAAAATCCGGGCTTCTTTATTGAGGAAGTCCTCCACACAGGAACGATCCGAGAAATCGGATTCAAAGATGGGGCGGGGGATTCGAATGCCGCCATCCAGTATTCCTTCGACGTGGGCCAGCTCGACCCGGGCAAGCACAGGCTTCGGCTGCGGATGGAAACGTCCGGCGGTACGTCTTACTTCTCCGATGAACTGCTGGTTGTGGTGCCGCTGGCAGGAAACGGGTTTCTTAGTTCTCCCTTCCCCAATCCCGTAACAACAACTGCGGATTTTACTCTCGTCGTAGCGAACGAGCAGCACGTAGATGTTGATCTATTTGATTCACTCGGCCGCCGTGTAACCTCCCTATTCTCGGCGAGAGCGAAAGCCGGTGAAGACATCCCGCTGCGCATCGATGGAACTTCGCTAGCCAATGGAACTTACTATGTCCACGCCGTTGGCGAAGACTACTCGTCCGCAACACAAATTGTCGTAGCGAAGTAGTTCACTATTTCAACCCTTTAGGACTACAAAGCAATGTTCCGGCTTGTCGCGGTGCCGTGTCTGGCACTAACCCTGTTGTTTGGTAGCGGATGTGAACTCACCAACACAGTAGATGATACCGAGGACGATCTCTCCAAGGTCGCCGTCATCAATTATTCGAGGCACGTGCAACCGCTGCTTGACACAAAGTGCGGAGCGTGCCATGGTTCCGGGGTGTCCGAAGGCGGGCTTGACCTTTCCACCTGGCAGGCGGCAATTGCAGGATCCGACAATGGCGAAGCCTTCATCCCGCTCGATGCCGACCACTCGTTGATGATAGAGCTCGAAGAAAAGCTGGGAGGGGGCGGGCACCTGGCCAACGTAGGTGCGGACAGCCTTACCACAATCGAACTGAACTTCCTTAAACGCTGGATCGACGAGGGAGCCAAGGGGCCAGGGGATGTTACTCCCTATGGCAGCGCCTCCGATGAATTGCTGTACGTCGCGAACCAGGGAGACGCCACCATTTCGATTATCGCTATAGGACCAAACGTCGTCGCCCGAAGAGTAGACCTGCAGGATTACGGATTCAGTGCCACGTCCAGGCCTCATCACGTAGCGGTTGAGCCGGATGGTTCACACTGGTACGTGTCGCTCATCGGAGACAACATCGTTGCGAAGTTCGATCGTGAGAATAACCTTGTCGGACAGGCTACATTTGAACGACCCGGAATGTTGGCTGTGCATCCATCGAGGGACATGCTCTTTGTAGGACGCTCGCTCACCTCGGTCAACCCGCCATCATCCGTAGGTATCGTCACTCGATCCACGATGGCAATTGAAGAGATAGATGTATTCTTCGCAAGACCACACGCGCTCATCGTAGACGGATCGGGGGACTATGTGATGAGTGCCAGCCTCGATGAAAATCAGATCATCACCATCGCGCTTGCAGACACAAGCGTAACGTTTACTTTTGTGTCATCCCCGTCCACGCTCGGCTTTGTGCAGCACGCAGCCAGCTCCAACAATCCGCGGATATTTGTCTCTGCCCCGGGACACACTGGTGAAATAATCTCTTACGACGCGACGGACCCGCGGGCGCTATCCGATGAGATGCGCGTACCTATCCCGGGTTCTCCCTGGCATCCTGTGTTTTCCCCCGACGGCGACAAAGTATACGCCGGTAACCTCGCGGACAATTCCGTTGCCGTTTTAAATGGCCGCACTGTCGGAATTGATAAGTTCATTGTCGGGAACGGCCTCTCGCAACCACACGGAAGCGCTACGTCAGCAGATGGAAGATACCTCTACATCTCCAACAGAAATACCGGCGGAGACTATACGCCTCGATTTGATCTGGGTGATAACGCTGGTGTCGGTACGATTGTTGTCATCGATACCCAAACGGAAACCATTGTTAAGGTCATTGAGGTTGGAACGACGGCAACAGGACTCGGGGTTAGCGCACGCTAGGACGACGCGCATTATTAGCCACACTACGCAGGCCGTGCGCTCCCTAGCCGTGCTTTTCATTTTTCTTTTGGCTACATCAGCGAACGCGCAACCGTGGGATCGGGAGATTTACACGATCCCGTTTGAGGACGAGTCAGCAAACCCGTACCGGCATCCGCTGTTTGGCGGATACAACACGCCAACGCTTTCCTTCGGCGATGTGGACAACGACGGCGACCAGGACCTTTTCGTCCAGGATACCTCCAACGAGCTGGCCTTCTTCGAAAATATCTCGACCGGCGGACCGCCGGACTTCCGACTGCGAACCTCCCAACTGGGTGGTGTCGAAATTTTTTCGTGGTTTGCAATCGCAGATATCAACAACGATGGCTACGCAGATATTCTTGCTGATGAGCCGTCTAACGCCATTCGCTACTACGAAAACGATGGATCCTCCTCTATTTCATTCACCCTCAAGGCAGATACCCTAAGGGATACTAACGGCGTAACCATAAGCCCGGACCTGGCGTCCCGACCGGTCGTGCGGGACTTCGATTGCAATGGCGAGTTGGATCTTTTCCTTGGGCGGCAAGATGGCACCATCTCGCGATTTGAGATGGATAATCTTACTCCTGAACGCATACCGGTATTTCAGTTCATTGAGGACAACTTTCAGAATATTCTGGTACTCGGTGGGTTTGGAAAAAACGGATCTGCGCATGGCGCAAATGCTATCGCCATCGGAGACCTGAACGGCGACGGATTGCCCGACCTCGTCTGGGGGGATTTCTTCGAACCGAGCCTCGTTCAATTTGTCAACACCGCTACCTGCGAGGCCTTTGACCTTGAGCGCACGGCAGACACGCTGCAAACTGCAAGCGGCTACACCTTCCTGACCGGCGGATTGAATGCCCCGGAAATGGCAGACGTGGATTCCGATGGCGATGCTGACCTTGTTGTAGGCGTGCTCAGCAACAAGGCAACGGATGCAGTCCGTAACACATACTACTTCGAGCAATCAGGCTCCGGGCTGCAGCTCCTCAGCGACCGATGGATCGATGGTGTTGACGTTGGGAAAAAGAGTAAGCCAACTCTTGCCGATCTCGACAATGACGGCGACCTCGATCTGCTCATCGGCAATGACATCACCAGTGAGGGCTCCACAGGATCCCTGGTCTATTTTGAGAACACGGGTACATCTACCGACCCTTCCTATATCCTTGCCGATTCACTTTTTGCCAACGTCACGCATGGCTTTGGTCTTGCGCCAAGCTTCGGTGACCTTGACGGAGACGGAGACATGGACCTGGTTGTCGGTTCGTTCAGCGGTTTGATCGCGCTATATACCAACGTGGGTGATGCCACCGTATATGATTTCGAGCTGAGCACCCTGGACTTTACCGGAGTGGATGTGGGATCGGCGTCGGTGCCCGTGTTGACGGACCTGGATGCAGATGGAGACCTGGACCTGGTTGTGGGCGAGTCCTCTGGCACTCTTAATTACTTTGAAAATATTGGCGATGCCACCACAGGCAACTTTGTGGAAGACGCTTCACTTTTTGCTGGAATAGATATCGGCCAGCGCAGTACCACTGCTTTTATGGATCTCGATCAGGACGGCGATTTGGATATGCTTGTGGGCACGCAGCGCGATGGCATCCGTGTTTTCACGAACACCGGTTCAGCCTCGCAGCCCGCCTTCGCCCCTGGAACCGACTTATCACTTTACACCCCGCGCGAGGCAGCACCTCTGGCGGCAGATATCGACAACGACTCCGACGTCGACCTGATAATCGGCACAGACGGAGGTGGGTTGGTCTTCTATCGCAACAACCGAATTAAAACATCTGTTGTGGCGGAGCACCCAGACGCTACGGCATCCCTGCATCTGTATCCCAATCCAGTGACTATTAATCTAACTGTCGAAGTGCAGGTCATGACAGGAGTATCCGCCGCGGACATTGACGTGCGACTGGTAGATGCACTGGGAAGGGTGGTAGCGAGTCGATTGCTCGTTCCGGGAAATGAACCGCGAACATTTGTTTTTCCCACCGCATCACTCACCGCCGGAGTATATTTTGTTACCGTCACAGGTGTCACCGCTCGACCCAGGAAATTCGTGAAAGTGGAATAGTGGTTACCGTCTGGTTACTCCATGGTTTTTTGCAAGACGCATCCGCGTGGAATCGGCTGCGCGAGTCACTGAATTCCCGCTTCGGTGACGACGTTCGCATCAACGCTGAAGAAATCGTCGCACACGAGGACAGCACGCTTGAATCCTGGGCGCGCGGTTTTTGTGATACCGTTCCGCAACGGACAGAACAGAGGTTACTCGTTGGATATTCGATGGGTGGACGCCTCGCCATGCACGCATTGTTGGCCAAACCAGATTTGTGGGCGCATGCTATTCTTGTATCAGCCCATCCGGGGTCTGATGATGTAACCTGGCGGGCCTCTGCGAAAAGCCGTGACGAAGAGTGGGCGCACCGATTTGAATCTGAACCGCCTGAAGTTGTGCTTGCCGACTGGGGGGCACAGGTTCTGTTTAACCTATCAACCGGTGCTCGGAAACGTGTTGTGGACCCGGTTCAGGCAGCGCTGGATCTCAGACGATTTAGCAAGTCTGCGCAACCCAACCTGCTTCCCTTGTTGGCGGCGTTACCGGTAGGGCTAACGTACGTGGTGGGAGAACAAGACGAATTATATCTAGCGGTCGCTGATCGGGTGGCTAAAGAAACATCTGCTTCAATTGAAGTGGTGCCGCATTCAGGGCATCGCGTTCCGTGGGATCAACCGGATGCTTTTTTCGCGATAGTATCTTCGGCAATTACTAAGTTGCTGTCGATTAGAAAACGGTAATCAGAAAAAATGTCTACCATTTCCGAAGCCAACCTGAAATTCCTGAAAGAGCTGGAGCGGAACAACAACCGTGAGTGGTTCAACGCAAACAGGGATCGGTACGAGAGTTCGCTGGAGAACGCGATTGATTTTGCGGATGCTCTGCTGGCAGGTCTCCGCAAGATTGACGATATCTCGACTGTGTCGGGTAAGAAATCTCTGCAGCGGATGTACCGGGACATCAGGTTTTCGAAAGACAAGAGACCGTATAAAGGTTACTGGGGAGGTGGTTTTACCCGGGCGACGGCTGCGCGTCGGGGTGGGTACTATTTTCGTGTTAAGCCCGGCGGCGAGAGTGTCGCGGCAGGGGGATTCTGGATGCCGAACAAGTCGGACCTAAGGCTCATCAGAAACCAAATAGACGCGGACGCCGAACCACTCAGGAAGGTGCTCAAGTCCAGGACGTTCAGGCAGACGTTTGGCGAGCTGGAAGGTGAGCAGTTGAAGACGGCGCCCAAAGGTTTCCCTCGCGACCATCCGAACATCGACCTCCTCCGTTACAAATCGTTCATCATCAAGACCAATTTCTCCGACAAGGAGGTGGTGGCGGATGATTTTCCGAAAAAGGTAGTCGGCGCTTTCAAGAAGATGCAACCATTTCTGGATTGCATGACAGAGTATCTGACGACTGACCTGAACGGAGTTAGGCTGGTCTAGCGCATCAAACGAAAACCGGTAGCGACGGGACTTACTGTGAGTCCAGTCCCAGTTGTCGTTTCACTTTTTCGCTGAGGATGACGGGAAGTGCTTTGACGATCTCTTCCTTCTTGCGTGGATCAAGACCGAACGCCTTTTTCAACGACCAGAGTGATTCTTCGGAACGACCCAGAGCCAGCAGAGCTTTTGCTTTCTGCAAGTGAGCACCGGCACATTCTGGTCCGAGTGCTACTGCTTTTTCGTATGCCTGGAGTGAGTCCTCGAAGAGGTCAGCTCCGTAGAGGCATTCCGCATAGTCGAGCCAGGCATCCCGGTTGGTGGGGTCGAGTTCGATTACCACACGGTAGGCTGACAGCGCGTGTTTCACTTTACCCAGTGCGGCTTCGGTGTCCGCCTTGGCGTACCAGAAGTCGCAAACTTGTGGGTTAAGTCTGAGTGCGCGGTTAAAGAATGATAGGGCTTCACGTCGGCTTCCAAGTGCATCGAAGCAGCATCCTAGTCCGTACCATGCTTCTGCATAGTTGACGTTGCAATCCACCGCTTTCTTGAAGTGGGTGATAGCCTTGTGATATTCCTTCAACTCCTCGAAGGCAATGGCTATGTTGTAGAAGGTGGCTGCGTCGCCGCCTTCCAGTTCCACCACGCGTTTATAACTCTTGATTGCCTCGCGCAGCATGTTCATGTTCGCAAACGCATTCCCACAATTGTAGTGTGCGGAGGCAAACGAATCTTTGATGGCGATGGCCATCTCGTACGAGTCGACAGCTTTCTGATGTTCGCCGCATCGGTTGAGGACGATGCCTCTGTTGTACCAGGCGTCGTGTGAGTATGGGTCGACATCGATATGTCGATCGTAGGCCTCGATGCTTTCCTCGTTGCGTCCGAGTCGGTCGAAGCAATATCCCAATTCGTACCAGACCTCGCTGTGCTCTGGGCTGAGTTCTGCGCAACGCGTGAAAGCGCGCACAGCCTCTTCCAGTCGCTCCATCCGCTCCAGCGTCACGCCGAGGTTGAAGAGCGCCTCATCGTTGGCCGGGTTGACGTCCAGCGCGTCGTTGTAGGCAGCCAGCGCGTCGTCCGACATTTCCAGTGTGTCGAGGGTGATCGCACGGTTCATCATGACCTCGGAGTCAACCGGGTTGATCTCCAGGGCGCGGTCGTAGGCCGCAAGCGCTTCCCTGTGCCGTGACAGGTTGTTGAGCAGGATCCCCTTGCGAAGCCAGGAATCAGAAGAAAACGGGTACTGATCCAGTAGTCTTTCGATTACGCGCAGAGCATCTTCGAATCGGGTCTCTTCAAAATAGTAGTTCGCGATCTCCTCCAGCATCTCAGAATCGAAAAATGCTGACTCGCCGCGGGTCTCATACGAGGACACCAGCTCGTTCCGCCTGTTAGACTCAAATGAGTCTTCCGCGTCTTCGTAGTCGAAATCGAACATCCGTTGCGAATTGTTGTTGACTTGGAGGGTGATCCAGGGTCAGATTTAATCAGTATCCTGAGCACAGTAAATTTTGTGCCCTTTTGCATACCGTGCTCTTTTGGGGGCACTAGTATACACGGAGCACAACCCAGAAGCAAGGCATGTCGGGACTCTGTGCATGTCTCTGTAAACGGGATTTTTGGGGCAAATTGCTCGCCCTCCAACGAAATTCACTACATGCTGATTACTTTCGAAGGGATTGACGGCTGTGGGAAGTCTACTCAGATAGCCTTGCTGGTAGCCGCCCTGCAATCCGCTGGGATTGAGCCCGTTGTGTGTCGCGAGCCGGGGGGCACGCCCGTGTCCGAACGGGTTCGCACGATGTTGTTGGATCCTGGGCTGGAAATATCCCCTTTCACGGAATTGCTACTGTTTTCTGCTGCTCGCTCGGAACTGGTCGACAAAGTCGTGCGCCCCGCACTGCGGGACGGCCGCATGGTAATCCTCGATCGCTTCTATGATTCCACCGTCGCATATCAGGGTGGCGGCCGCAATGCTGCCAGCATCGAGTGGTTGCAGGATTTCAACGATAAGGTCACCCAGGGATTGGTGCCGAGCAGGACGTATTATATACGCATCCCTCCACACGTCGCAGTTGCCCGCCGTTTGCTGCGAGACGATCCAGACCGGATGGAAAAAGCGAATACCGACTTCTTCGATCGCGTTGGCGCAGTCTACGACCAGTTGGCGAGCGAAAATCTCGACAGGTTTGTCGTTATAGATGGAACAGCCTCGATTGCTGCAATTCAGGATGAGATCTGGAGGGATATTGAGGCACTTTCCGAATCCCTCCTGAGGAATTGATCATGTCCCACATCGCACACAAAAACCTCGACGAGATAAGAGAACGTTTTTCTGATTTTCTGTCGGAGAGAAATCTGCGGAAAACTCCTGAGCGGATGGCGATCCTGGATTGTGTGTATAACTCGCAGAAGCATTTTGACGCAGACGAACTCCTGGCCGAAATGAACGACCTCGGGGTGAGCGTGAGCAGGGCAACAATCTACAATACACTTGAATTGTTGATTGACTGTAACCTGGTTGCAAGGCATCAATTTGGTGGAAAACAGGCCAAGTATGAGCCAGCATTTTCGTATTGGCAGCACGATCACCTGCTCTGCATCGATTGCAACGAGCTATTTGAGTTTTGCGACCCCCGGATCCAGAGTATCCAGGAGATGGTAGGCGAGTTTTACAGCATGGACGTACATCAGCACTCGCTCACGCTATACGGGCGCTGCAGGAAACCCTCGTGCCCAAACAAACAGTAGGATGTGGATTTATTAACATTGAAACTTCCTCTCTATACCGTATTTTGTTGGCCTTCTGAATGCTGACTTCCGTTAAATATATTTCCATGCTGGCCGCTGTGTTTGTTCTGGCCGGATTCATTGGATTTGTCGATGCTGTACGGCTCGATTACGTGCGGATAAACGACGTGCGGAATGACTATAGCGTTGTGTGGAGGTCCAGCGTCGAAGAAGGAGTCCGGGCGTACGAAGTGCACCGGAAATCATCAGCAACGAATGGCCAATTTGCGCTGGTAGGGACGGTGAACGCCCACGGTGTGGGGTTGGAATATGTTGTCAAGGACACGCAGCTGTTCAAGAATTCCAGCGAACTTGTTGAGTACCGGTTGCAGGTCGTTTATCAGAGCGGTGCCCGGCAGGTCCTGGCGCTAAAGACCGTGAATTACACTTCCACTGCGGTCCGGCGTACCTGGGGAAGCATCAAAGCGATGTTCTAACTATCGCATGGAGACGTTGCTTCTCACGTCCGAACGTGTCGATCGAATAATCACCAGACTGGCATGTGAGGTGATCGAGCGCAACCGCGGTGTCGACAACATTCAGATAATCGGCATTGAGAAGAAAGGTGTCGAGGTTGCCAAACGAATAGCCGCCGCCATCATGGCTATGGAGAGCGTTTCTGTGGGGGTGACTCCGCTTGACGTGAGTTCTTTCCGCGACGATCGTTCAGTCGAGCGTGTTGCTGTGAACGGATCTGCAGGGCCTGATGTGACGGACAAGGACGTCGTGCTAGTCGATGATGTTTTGTTTAGCGGGCGCACGGTACGGGCGGCACTGGACGCCGTGGTTCAATTCGGGAGGCCCCGTTCGATTCAGCTGCTTGTCCTGGTTGATCGCGGCCACCGGGCGTACCCCATACGCCCAGATTATGTAGGAAGGAAAATCCAAACGAAGGCGGAGGAGCGGATTGCCGTCCGCGTGGACGCTGCCTGTGCCGTCTTTTTGGAGGAATAGGCTCCCGCCTCACCTGAATTCAGTGCAGGTGAAATCCCTACAATTCGTTCGCCTATTTCCCTACATGGCGAGACTCCCGCTCTGTACAACGGGACGCGGTACCCGTCTATAGTTTTAACTATCTCTCAATTTATCACGGTGCACTAGCATGCCCTCCAAATTCTCCATCAGTGGCGGTTACATCAAGATGTTATCGCTTTCAGTTTTTGTCGTAACCGCGTTCGCTCTAGCCGGCTGCGGCTCCAAGTCCGATTCTCCTTCGTCGTCTACCCCGCCAGCAGCTGCTACAGATCCGTCGGGACTTACCGCCGATGAGTTGGAAAATGGGATAGGCCCGGTTCGGACCGTGGAGCTTGGCGAAATTGATCCTGCCATGGTCACCGAAGGTGCAGAGCTGTTCAAACTCAAGTGTAGCGCCTGCCACAAAATGGGCGAACGCTACATAGGCCCACAGCTGGACGACGTGCTTAACAAACGCACAGCACCTTACGTGATGAATATGATGCTCAATCCGGAAGAGATGACGCAAAGACATCCGGAAGCACGCGCGTTGCTGGCCGAATATGCTTCGCCCATGGCCAACCAAAGTCTAACCGTTACGGAAGCCAGAGCAATACTCGAGTATCTCCGCAGCGAAACAATCAATTAGATCCCCCCCCCACTGTATCCAATACATTCCCGAGAAACCACAATGAAAAGAAACAAGGGTTCCATCCTGGCGCTGTTCGTCCTGCTCGCTTTTGCGTCCACGACGTTCTTCGCCTGTCAGACCTCCACAACCGGTGTCATGGGTGATGCCAGTGTTGCACAGAAGGTCTACGTTGCTCCCGGTGAACACGATGAGTTTTATGCGTTCATGTCAGGAGGCTTTTCTGGTCAGGTTACCGTTCACGGCCTGCCCTCCGGCCGGCTGTTGAAAACGATTCCGGTGTTCTCTCAGTACCCCGAAAATGCATGGGGATACTCCGAGGAAACCAAGCCGATGCTGAATACTACCTTTGGCTTTATACCATGGGACGATTCGCACCATCCCGAACTATCACAGACAGACGGCGTGCCGGATGGGCGATGGCTGTTCATCAACGGGAACAACACGCCGCGTGTAGCGAGAATCGATCTCAAGTCGTTCGAAACGGACGAGATCATTCAGATCCCCAACTCTGGTGGTAACCACGCATCGCCGTTCATCACTCCAAACTCGGAGTACGTTGTTGCCTCCACACGGTTCAGCGTACCGGTTCCTCAGCGCGACATGTCGATCGATGAGTACAAGGGCAACTTCAAAGGAACGCTAACTTTCATTAAGGCAGACGTACCCGGCGAGATGGATATCGCCTTCCAGATTCTGGTACCGGGATACAACTATGACCTGTCCCACTCTGGTCGCGGCCCATCATATGGCTGGTCGTTCTTCACGTCGTACAACACAGAAGAAGCGAACACCCTCCTTGAAGTTGAGGCATCCCGAAATGACAAAGACTTCATCGCCGCGGTAAACTGGAAAAGAGCAGAGGAGTGTGTTGCAGCGGGTACTTTCCAGACGATGAACTCCCCATATGCGCACAACCACCTCGATGGAAATCGAGTGGGCGTGTCGGAGATCAAATCATCAGTTAAGGTTTTGCAGCCTAGTGATTGTGACGGTGTTGTCTATTATCTGCCAACACCCAAGTCGCCACACGGTGTCGATGTTGACCCAAGTGGTGAGTACATAGTCGCTGGCGGGAAACTTGCAACGGTAATACCTGTGCACTCGTTCTCAAAAATGCAGCAGGCGATTGCAAACCAGGACTACGAGAAAGTGATCGACGGAATCCCTGTCCTTAACTACGAAAGCGTTATCGCTGGCGAAGTAACGAATCCCGGACTCGGACCACTCCACACGGAGTTTGACGGCGAAGGTTACGCTTACACGTCGGCGTTTATCTCATCAGAAGTAGTTAAATGGGAACTGGGTACCTGGGAAGTTGTCGACCGAATCCAGACGTACTATTCTGTTGGTCACATTATGATTCCCGGTGGCGATAGCTCGCAGCCGTTCGGAAAATATCTGGTTGCGCTCAACAAGATCACGAAAGATCGGTACCTGCCAACAGGACCTGAGCTTGCGCACGCAGCGCAGCTTATCGACATCAGCGGGGACAAGATGCAACTACTACTCGATTTCCCGACCATGGGTGAGCCGCACTATGCGCAGGGAATACCTGCATCCCTGGTGAAGGATAATCAGGTGCGGATGTATCCAATCGAGGATAACACGCATCCGTACGCCACACATTCGGAGGACGAGTCAGGCGTAACCCGCAGTGGCAATGAGGTGCACATCAAGATGTCGACAATCCGGACGCACTTTGCTCCGGACAATATTGAGGGCATCCGGGTGGGTGACAAGGTTTACTTCCACGTCACAAACCTCGAACAGGATTGGGATGTGCCACACGGGTTCGCCATGATGGGCGCGCAGACGAGTGAGCTCCTGATCATGCCGGGAGAAACCAAGACCATCACCTGGGAGCCTAAAGATCCGGGAGTCTATCCGTTCTATTGCACGGACTTCTGCTCGGCCCTGCACCAGGAGATGCAAGGTTACATTCGGGTCTCTCCCCGGGGAAGCAGCGTCCCAATAGCCTTCTCAACGGGCGGCTAAGGATATGTCAAAGAAACTTTCAGCGAGGCAATCCACACTTCTGGCGGTTGCCTCGCTGATGCTGCTCGGCGTCTGGGTGTGGCCGATCTGGAAAATTGCGCTCGAAGCTCCTCAGTACCCCGAAGGAATCGGGATGCAGATCTGGGTCGACAACATCGTAGGAGAAAAAGAGCACGATCTGCAAAACATAAACGGACTGAACCATTACATCGGGATGAAAACCATCGAACCCGATTCGATTAAAGAGCTTCAGTTCATGCCGTGGATCATCGGTGGGTTGATCGTGTTCGGCCTTGTCGCAGCCGCATCACGCAACAGGTATTTGCTCTACGCCTGGACGATTGTCTTTCTGCTCTTCGCCATAATAGGACTTGTTGACTTCTATCTTTGGGAATATGACTACGGTCACAACCTGGATTATGAGAACGCGGCAATCAAGGTGCCTGGGATGAGCTACCAGCCTCCTCTCATTGGATCCAAGAAGCTGCTAAACTTCACGGCGCACTCGTGGCCGGGACTGGCCGGTTGGCTAACATTCGTTTCTCTTGCTATCGGATGTGTTTTGAGCTGGCGTGTGCGTAAAACCGCGAAGGCATGATAACGCGCGCATCCGCTGGCTTGGCCCTGTGCCTGATGGTGGTGTTGGTGGGATGCGATTCCGGACCACGTGACGTACAATTCGGGCTGGACCGTTGTGCACACTGCATGATGATTATCGACGACGATAGATTTGCCGCACAGTTGGTAACCAGTCGGGGTAAAACGGTCGTGTTTGATTCGATCGAATGCATGGCGCTGCACGACCATGAATCGGAAGGTGCCGCGTGGGTGTGGTCGAAAAAATCAGAGTCGTGGATCGATGCTGCAAAGGCTACCTTTTACAAGGATGAATCAATACGCTCGCCGATGGGGGGAAACTTCATCCTATCGGAAAACACGAATCAGGAACTAGAAAAGCTCTCGTGGAGAGAAGTCATTGAAAGTGCTCGTCAATGAAAATCCTAATACTGAATTTCGGCCTGGCGGTCGCGCTGCTGGGCTCGCCGCTGACGCTTGCCGCGCAGTCTGACGGATCGGCGTTGAGCGAGCGCATTCGAAATGCAGCTCCACACGATACCGTCCTTGTTCCGTCTGGCACGTACAACATTTCTCAGACCATCGTCCTGGATAAACCCATCGTGTTGGTGGGTGATGGCGATCCGGTCCTGCGTGGTTCGGGCGACGTCGAGATCGTACACATCGCCGCAGATAGCATAACCGTACGCGGACTCACACTCCAGAACGTGCAACGGAGCTTTGTGGAAGACCGGACCGCATTGCGAATAGAGGATGCAGCGCATTGTGAGGTTGAGGGAAACACCATCCTGGATAGCTTCTTCGGCATCTACCTGGCATCAGTCGCCAACTGTGACGTTACGAACAACCGGATTATCGGATCAGGCCCGACGGAGACATTGTCCGGTAATGCAATCCACGCATGGTACTGTCGGGATGTGGTTATCCGAGATAATTACGTCACGAAGCACCGCGATGGTATATACTTCGAGTTCGTTGAGGATAGCAGCGTTGAGAACAACGAGAGCGAGTTTAACCTTCGTTATGGATTGCACTTTATGTTTTCGGATCGGAGCTCGTATTCCGGCAATACGTTCAATTCGAATGAGGGCGGCATTGCCGTGATGTTCTCGGAAGAGGTGTTGATCAGGGAGAATCAGTTTATAAACAATACGGGCCCCGCAGCATACGGCTTGTTGCTGAAGGAGATCGACCGTTCGGAAATTTCCAACAATACTTTCAGTGGTAACTCCATTGGTCTCTACATGGAAGGTTCGGATAGCCCGATTATTCAGGGCAATGTGTTCAGGCGGAACGGCTGGGGATTGAAGATGATGTCCAACTGCGACAACGTGTCACTTCTAAGCAATGACTTTGTGCAGAACTCGTTCGATCTCACCACCAACAACCGAAGCGCTGTTGCAGAAATTGGGGGAAACTACTGGGACAAGTATGAAGGTTACGATCTTGACCGCGATGGTGTCGGAGACGTCCCGCACCGCCCCGTTGGATTGTTTGCCGTAATTGCCGAAAAGAATGAACTCGCGGTAGTAACGTTGCGTGGGTTCTTTGTGCGTCTTCTGGATTCGCTTGAGCGGGTCGTCCCTAAATCCACCCCACAATTTCTGGTTGACAACACTCCCCAAATGGAAAGCGTGAACCAGTGAATCCTGCCATACAGATCAACGGACTCGTTAAAAGCTACGGACGGGAGGACGTGCTGAAGGGGATCGATGTGGCGATGCCTAATGGCAAGACGACCCTCATTTTGGGGCACAACGGATGCGGCAAGACAACACTGATGAAATGCATCGTAGGTTTGGTAAAACCGACGGCGGGTAAGATTGCTTTCCCGGAGCTTCCTGCAGGAGTAGCGGACGTGCGCGAGACACTCGGTTACCTTCCCCAGCGAAATTTCTTCCCGGACAACATCACGCCGGAAGAAATCTTCGAACTCATCGAGGATCTCTATGATGACACGCAGCTTCGACACGCCGAGCTTATGGATGAGTTCGAGCTCCAGCCGTTCCTCACACGTCGAGTGAAAGAACTGTCGGGCGGTACGCTTCAGAAGGTCAGTGCGGTCTGTGCGCTGATGACGTCGCCTACGATTTTATTGTTGGACGAGCCTACTGCAGGTCTCGACCCGGGTAGTAGATTCAAGTTCAAGCAAATGTTGGCGTCGCTTAAAAAAAATGGCGTCACGATTCTTATTACGTCGCACATTGTTCGCGAGCACGAAGAGCTTTGTGATTACCTGGTCATCTTGTCCGATGGGCAAATCCGATACGAAGGCTCGCCGGAGGAGTTGCGGGCGGAGACGCAGGTGGATAATCTCGAACATGCGGTCGCGGCGTTTCTGGAGAGGTCGGGGTCGTGAAGACAGTGCTCAAATACATATTGCGCGACCTGGTGCGGAGCCGGTTTCTCGCCGGATACGCATTGTTCTTCTTCGCCATCTCGGAAGTATTCATCAGGCTTGTAGGTTTCGAGGGTGCGGTGTTGGCGTTACTCGAGATTGGGCTGGCGCTGGTCCCGCTTATCACAATCATCTTCACTGTGGTCTACCTCTACGATGCACAGAAGATGGCGGAAATGCTGTTGGCACAACCGCTGAGCCGCACGTCGCTCACGCTGGGGTTGTACTGCGGACTCATCTTCGCAACCTGCCTTGTGCCGGTGATCTCCGTGGCACTTCCATTCCTCGCACGAGGATACGTCACCACTACAGTCTTTCTGTTGCTGGGATCGATCGCGGTCCTGGCTGCAATCTTTACGAGCATTAGTTTTGCAATCGCATCATCAGTTAAAAACAAACTGCAGGGATTGGTTGCGGGGATTTTCGTTTGGCTGTTCCTGCTGGTGATATACGACGGACTGCTCCTGCTGGGACTGCATTTCTTTTCGGCGTATCCGCTTGAACGTCCGGTCATTGCCGGGGTCTTCCTTAACCCAATCGACCTGTGCCGAACACTCGTACTCCTGCACACCGACGTGGGAGCAATGATGGGGTACACGGGAGCGGTCTTCCAGCAATTTCTTGGAAGTGCGAAAGGCGTCGTGTTCGGAGTACTTGCGCTTGTCGCATGGACAGTCATCCCGTTTGCCATTTCTTTCGTTAAGTACGCGAAAAAGGACTATTAGCAGCGATATTTGCTTGTGCCCGGTCGGGTTTGCTAATATTTCCTCCGTGCCGCCAGCGGTCGCACGGAAGCTGGCGCGTTCATCCATCAAAGCGCCTCGCGCGGAGTACCATCATGGTTACCGTTATTTCCCTTTGGCTGCCCATTCTGCTGTCAGCCGTTCTGGTCTTCATCGTAAGCTCGGTCATTCATATGATGCTGGGCTATCACCGAAACGACTATCGAAAGTTGGCGAACGAAGCTGACTTTCGGAGTGCGGTTGGGCCGCTAAACATTGCCCCGGGTGACTACGTTGTTCCCAAACCTGCGGATCAGAAGCAGATGCGCACTCCAGATTACATAGAGAAAACAAAAGAGGGGCCGGTGCTGTGGATGACGGTTTTACCGAACGGCGAATTCAACATGACGAAGAGCCTCATCAACTGGTTTGTGTATAGCGTGATAGTTGGGATTTTCGCAGCCTACATTGCTGGCCGTGCATTACCTGCAGGAGCGGACTACATGGCGGTGTTCAGGTTTGTCGGGACAACGGCGTTCGCCGGATATGCTCTCGCGTTGATGCAGAATTCTATCTGGTACAACCGCGCATGGTCTACCACGCTTAAGTCCATGTTCGACGGGCTCGTGTACGCCCTTGTGACCGCCGGTGTGTTTGGGTGGCTGTGGCCGAGCTAGGCATTTGTGTTGTCGAACGGCTTGGGAAAATTTTGTCTTTCGTGGTAACGACGAAACATTGCAAACGTATTGGTTGACTGCGTGAGGGCCAAGAGTATGTGCCGCGATCTATCTCTTCGCGGGCGCTACCGTCTGAAGCCGTCGACGCGCATTATGTCGCTATCTGCTCGCCCGGGCAAACCGACAATCAACATCATTCCGTCGGGTGAAATCGCCAGTGCCGGATCGAGTCGCGGGATGCCCGCCGGCGCTCGGAACACAACCTGAGGATCGGTCGTGGTTTGGTCCAGCCTTTCATTAGTCATGGTGCTTGAACCACTCGGCATCGAAACTCTAACGACCTGTGTTGACGAATCTCTCCTGACGTAATAGAGTGATGTGCCATGCATCGCCCAACTTCCCCAGTCGCAATGGCACATTTCGGGTACCACGACCTGCAGGCTGTCGCTACCTGGCAACGATGTCCACAATCCATCTTGCCCCGGCCGCGTGACGTACAATTGCCCTCCGAGCGACTCGATCGGCCCAAAACCGACGACGCCCGTGTCTTCGGCCATCTCGCCGTCCTTGTTCATGCGCATCACACGCCACGCTCCGGCCACATTCGCGGTGTAGTAGATGGCCGAGCCATCGTTTGACCAACTCGCCGCCAATTCATCGTAGGGCTCCTCCGTCAGTCGCTTTTGGATTCTCTCAGCGAGCTTGACCAGGTAAATATCGGCCTGGCCGTTTGAGCGTCCGGTGAATACGATCTCGCTGCCATCAGGTGACCACCGAGGCGTACTCACGAAGGGTCCGGCAAAGTTTGTGATTTGTGTTTGCTCCGTCCCATCGAGTTTGCTCGTCCAAATCTCGAAGTGCCCACTCCTGTTCGAGGTATATGCAATTGACTTGCCGTCTGGCGATATCGCCGGGTGCAACGTCCATCCATTTGCGGGTACAACCGGGCGCGTAGCGCCGGGAGTTGAGTCAACATCGACCTCATGGAGATTCGAGCGGAGTTGATCGCTTTTGTAGGCAAGGGTCTCCCCACGCAACACCGGAAACGTTGCTTCTCCGCCTTCGACTCCGGCCCAGGTTGGTATGCCGCCGCCAACTCCGTACCGCCAGAGGCCGAATCTCCCAGACCGGTTGGACGATACGATGAGCGCGCTACGTGATGTCCAATCGTGGCCGTAAACGTTTACTCCGTCCTGTGAAACGCGCAATTCATTCGTGCCATCTATCCCAATCACGAAAACGTCCTGGATGCCTTCGGAAACGCTGCGGGTAAAACTTAACCGCGCGCCATCGGGTGAGAACGCTGGATCGTGATCGCCCCAGAACGTCGGTGATGTTTTGGTAATTCGATGTCGCTCTCGCGTCGAGACGTTGAGAAGATGAATCCCGAAGGACTCGTCGTTGCTCGCACGATCATTGAATGCCAGCCACTTGCCATCCGGAGACCACGCCAGATCTCCGTATACGGTTTGTCTGCACGGAGCGAATCGGGTCGGCGTTCCGCCGAGACTCGAGACCGCAAGGATATTACATCCAGCCTCCGCGCTCGAACGCATGAACGCAACTTGCGCATCGTCGTGCGACCAAACCGGATGATGATCGAAAACATCTGGAGAATCCGTTAGCCTAAGCTCCTGTTCGCGTCCAACCAGTTTTACGTAGATGCTCGATCCGCCATCGGGGTTGTCTCGGGCAAACACTATCCTGCGCCCGTCGGATGATAACGATGGTCCTCCCTCACGTTCTGGTGTCGATGTCTCGGGCACGGCGTGGAAATGAGCAGGCGCCTGTTCGGTTCGTAAAGCGAGTACAGACACGAATAGCAGAACAATCGCAGCCGTTGCGCCGAGCAATATTGTATCCCGACGCCTTCGACTGGTGACGGAGGTAGACGCGCTGGTAATATCTTGTCGATCCAGCCGGTCCCGGAAACTGACCGGGGCAATAAGTCGGTATCCGGATTTGGGAATTGTCTCTATCACGCCAGGCTGTTTCCGGTCTTCACCGAAGGCCTTGCGGAGTTCGGAAATTGCGCGCGTAACCACCTCATCCGTTACAACAGTCCCAGCCCAAACGCTCTCAAGCAGCTCGTCCCTGGACACGACGCGTCCCTGCCTGTTAGCGAGGCATAGCAACACCTCCATGATCTTCGGCTCGATCTTCGTTACACCCGAGTCGCTTACAATTCGGTTTTGATTCGGCAGTACTGTCCACTCACCGATTTGCAGAGAGGTATAACTTCGCAGGTTCATATTAGCTCGATTTAGGGTTTGTCCTGGCGACCAAACGTACCCGTAGTTACTCAATTCCTTCGCATCGGGATTCACCACGGCAGATACAACGTCAAGGGCCTTTCTACTGATTGGTCGATTCTGACCTCAATTCGCGTGCTCAGGAAAACCTCAGAAAAAGTTTGGGCACTAATCGGGTTTTATTCCGCGAGAGAGGTA
Organism: Rhodothermales bacterium; assembly: GCA_965224105.1. Classification (GTDB taxonomy): domain Bacteria; phylum Bacteroidota; class Rhodothermia; order Rhodothermales; family JABDKH01; genus CBDCYH01. The sequence goes on from CBDCYH010000002.1 coordinate 1,539,609, forward strand.
ACACGCAGTATGTACCTTGAGTTCGTCTACACCAGCAGGAATAACCCAATGAACAGGCTTTTGAATCAGCGCGCGACTTTGGCAGAAATGTCACTCACATTTTCGGTAATGGTAGTAATTTTGACACTGACCGTCATCCAGGAGGTATCAGGTCAGTCTTCTGCGGGATACGACTACCCGTTGGCGACGGCAGCAACCACCACGAACGAGTACCACGGATTTGAGGTGGCTGATCCTTACCAATGGATGGAAGATGTTACATCGAAGGAGCTCAATTCATGGATAGCAGCCCAGGAGCAGTTTCGGCAAGAGTGGACCGCGAACGGCGACTTCGTCAACAAATTGGCGGCCCGGATCGAATCAGTCAGTGCGTTTGCATCCAGGTCGGTTCCCGGAATACGCGGAGCAAGACTATTCTATATCGACAGCGCCGAGGGTGAATCCTATGGGCGTCTTTTGACCGAGCCCATCGACGGCACCGGTAGTCCGGCACTTCTTATCGATTTTGAAGAAATGCGGGCCGACGGGTCCAGGGCTTACGTCAGCTCCTATAGTGCTGACGGCAGGTTTCTGACATACGAGACCACTGAAGGTCAAGGACGCTGGATGACACTTCATGTCCGAGATGTAGAGGCAAATCGTGATCTGCCCGAAGCCTTCACTGGAATTTATAGTGGTCGCAGTACCGTCGCGTGGACGACGCGCGGCGATGGCTTTTTCTACACGACTTATGAGGTTCCAGCCGATCCACAGGCCCAACTCGGCAACCTGACTTTGCGATATCATCGGCTAGGCGACAAACCGGCTAACGATCGCAAAATATTCGAAGAGGAGGATGTTCAAATGAGCTATTCGCTTCGTGTTACACACGACGGACGGTACCTGATACTGACAGGGTCGCGAAGCGGTGGTTCCTTCAACGGACTGGATGATTCGATCTCATACATAGATCTTGAGTCGGACGAGTACGAACTGCGAAATCTGTTCGACGGTGAGGAGGGCAAGTGGGCGTTTGAAGGGAGTGACGGTCCGGTTTTCCGCTTGCGCACAACCAACGAGGCCGACAACGTTCGCATTGTGGAAGTCGACGTTGATAAGCCCGCGCGGGCCAACTGGCGAGAGATTGTGCCGGAATCGGACGCTGTCATACAGAACGTCTCGGAGATCGGTGATAAACTTGTCGTGCGTGTCAATCAAGACGGTGGAGCGCTCGCCCGCATCTACAATCTCGACGGCACAATGGAGCGCGAGTTGGACATTGTTGCGCCGTCGTTCTCAGGATTTCCGGACAACCGCGAGAGTAGCCGCACATTCTTTTCGGCACCGACGTTGTACGATCCCGGGACGATCTACACTATGGACGTCTCAACCGGGGCGACCGAAGTTTACTACCGGGCAGAGTTGAATCATGACCCGGCTGACTTTGTGACGAGGCAAGTGTTTTTCGAAAGCAAGGACGGATCGCGCGTACCGATGTGGGTTGTGCACCGTGCCGACGTTTTTCCCGACGGAGAACGACCTGTTTTTCTCTATGGCTACGGAGCGTGGGCATGGTTCGCCTTTCCGTGGCAGCGCCATCTAATTCCGTGGATGGAAGCGGGCGGGATCTACGCGGTTGCGAACGTACGCGGTGGCGGTGAATACGGCGACTCGTGGCACGCCGGCGGTCAGCGGTTGCAAAAGCAAAACACGATTGACGATTTTATTGCTGCAGCGGAATGGTTTGTGGACTCAGGCTATACAAAACCCGACTTGATCGCCGCGAACGGCGGGAGCGCCAGTGGTTTCCTTCCGGCGGCAGCAATCAACCAGCGACCGGGGTTGTTCGGTGCATCAGTTATCAACTTCCCCGTAATGGACATGCTTCGCTACGACAATTTCGGATCCGCCAAGTCGTGGATTCCTGAATACGGAACTGTATCTAATCCTGAGGATTTTCGCGTTCTCCGTTCGTACTCGCCGTACCACAATCTCGAGTCCGGTCGATGTTATCCGCCGACATGGGTTCAGGTTGGCGACAAAGACGAGACCACAACTCCAATGCACGGATACAAGTACGTTGCCGCGCTACAGCGGGCCCAGGGTTGCGACAGTCCGGTGATTCTTAAAACAGCTTTCGGTGCGGGCCACTCCTACGGATTGACCCCGGAGCAGCGCTACAAGACACAAGCCGAGGAGTTGGCGTTCCTGTTTCAAGTAATGAACCTTCCGTATGAGTTGAAAGCGCATACGCCGAATTGAGGAGTACCGGATCGTCACGCTCCGGGGCGGCAGCCATCAGGTCGTCAGGCGGACAGGCTCGGTCGCAACAAACCAGTTCGCAAAAAAAGGGGTGGCGCCTGGAAGTGGCACCACCCTCTCTGCATTCCCCCACAAAGGAGTGAAATCAGTTCATGACTGTCATTCGCTTCGTGTCGGAAAATTCTCCAGCTGTAAGGATGTAGACGTAAATTCCGGCGCTCAATTCTGAGCTGTCGAAAGTTACCGCGTGTCGTCCTTCGCCGTGGTTGCCACTCGCGAGGGTCTGCACTTCCTGACCGAGCATGTTATAGACACGCAAGGTGGCAGGACCAGCTTTCTCCAGCGAGTAGACGATGTGCGTTTTGTCGCCAAACGGGTTCGGGAAGTTCTGTCCGAGTTCGTAGCTGAACGCGGATGCAACTTCGCCGAGTGCCAGTCCGCCGTCGTCAAACTGCGCCAATGCGTTGGTACACGTGGTGCCCGGTGCGTTGTCGGCTGGTTCGTACGGCAGGGATCCGCCGGTGACGGAAGAGACGCAGAAGTTTACGTTTATCTTTCCACGACCTGTTTGTGATGTTGTGAACGATGCTACACCGCTTCCGTTAGTGGTGCTTGGTCCCGCGTTCGGCTCGTTGAAGTCGCCGCTGAAGTCTCCCTGTACGGAGACGCCGGAGACCGGGCTTCCAAGGTCGTCTGTGATTGTCACCGACGCGGTGCCACGCTTGCTTCCACCACCAACACCTTGTTGTCCCGTCGAAACGCTTGCAACGTGGATGCTGGTTGGGTCGCCGCCGGGTCCGCCGCCACATGCATACGATCCGCTCGCGTTGTCGGCCGGGTCGTAAGGCAGCGCGCCGGTAACATCCGACACACAGAAGCTCACGCTTGGATTGCGCGACTTGGTTGTCCCATCAGTTGAGAAGGATGCAATACCGCTGGAGTTGGTGACTGCAGACGAACCCGACTCGGTGATCGAGCCCGAAAAGTCGCCGGTTACGGTGGCTCCTGCAACGGGGTTGCCGTTGTTGTCCTGGATAAGAACTGTTGCCGTGCCTCGCACGCGTCGACCGTTAACCGTTTGCGTGCCTGTTGAGATATTCTCAACGTGCATGTCTGCTCCCGGAGGTGCAGTCACGGTAACCGTTATTTGGTCGGTATCTGATTTGCCTCCAGAATCGGTTACGGATGCGGTTACAGTGTGCGTTCCTATGCTCAGTGTCGTTGAGAAAGAACCACCATTTCCTATTGCCCCATCCTGGTTCGAGCTCCAGGAGATGGAGCTTGTGAGGTTGCCATCTTCCGTGTCGGATGCGTTGCCGCTGAAGTTGATGGACGTCCCATCAGCAAATGAAGAACCGTTTGCAGGGGCGGTGATGTTCACTACTGGAGGATCGTTGGTTGGTCCCGACTGGAGTGAGAATTCGCACACGGCTGTTCCCCATCCCCGGAAGGAGGATGAACGGCCAAACTCATTGGTATGCCAGAAGTTGTCTGTGCCAGGGTCGACCTTGGTGGCGCTGTAGTCGCCAGCGCGGCCCGACCAGTCGGATGCCGCATCGCCAGCTCGGCAGACACCTTCAATGCCGTCGAGACTACCAGAACCGGACTCGCCAGCCGTTTGTCCGGTCACACGGATGTTGACGTTGGTGCTAGAGTTAGAGACCATGTACCCAAGGCCAATATCTCCCGCCGCGTTCATCGCGATGCTTGGCATAAATCGATGGAGGCCGTCATTGGGCGCGTGGGTACCCTGCTGGTAGAGTGACCACGAGTCTCCATTGTTCGTGCTTCGCAACTCGTACCATCGGATACCTGCGCGACCGCCTCCGGCGTTAATCGTGTGCGATGCAACCATGGACAAGTGTGAGCCGAAGTCCCGGATGGCAAGCCGGTGCATTAATCGACCGGCCAGTGATTCCAGGTTCGGAACGTTTCCGCCCCCTGCAGGATGTGGAATGCAACGTCCGCGAGTCGCGGAGCAGAGCGTAGAGCTGAACGACGCGATAGATATCCTGTTGATTCTCGAGATCGTTGAGCTATTCGGGTTTGTGAAGTTCGGGTCGATCTTCCAGATGTCGAAGTTTCCGCTGCTTGACATGGCCGATGCGTACAGCGCAGGTACATTGGCCGTGCCCGAAGGATCGTCGAGGTCACCGGCAACAAATCCGAACTCGTTGCCGCCAATGTTGGCGCCGACCATTACGCAGTTGGCGTTCCCTGCGTACATGCAGGCTTTATCGAGGGCGCCGAGGTACGTGCCCGAAAAGCTGGGGTTAAACAGGTTCGCCATCACCGTAATGGAGTTCGAGACGATCCCGTGCTTGGGATAGTCAGGAAAACCGATGGAATCGAAACTGAATTCATAGCGGTTATAAGCTCCCAGCGGATCGGGGGTCTGGGAGATTGCCACACACTGGCTCCATGGTGCACTGCTTGAGGAGTTAAATGCAAACTGGCTTACCAGCCATCGATCGGCGGATTCGTCGTAGAGGACAATCGGATCGCCTCTGTTAGTGGACTCGCACAACCCTCCAGCGCCCTGCCAGAAAGCGTTACTGGAGAAAGCGCCACCGCCTAACTCGTTACCGTTTTTGTCAAACACCGTAGTTACGATGTTGATCATCTGGACGTAGTGGTTCGGCCCCACGTCCCCGTCCGTATCTGGTGGAGTTACGTTGACTCCGTTTTCGACATTGCTTGCGCCGTCGAACTGGATTCCAATCGTGGTTGGGACGCTGAGTTCGGGAGCGGTTGGCGAGAGAAGAACATCAGCAGACTCCCTTACCTCGCCCCTTTGCGTGCGCGTATCGCGCGGCAGTTCGAAGTTCGGTATCTCGGTGAAAATGTTGGCGGGTGCTCGGCCGCGGTGGTTCTTGGCCACGTCTTTCAGCGAATGAAGCGGTCTGTTCTTGCCAACAACTGAGACGATGTCCTGCGCGAGTGCAGGTGTCGAGAAAGCCAGCATGAGGAATGCCAGCAGAATGGTGGACGTAGATTTCATGTGGGTATGCGAATAAGGGTTACACGAATCCCTTATTTAGTGCTTTCCCGTCGGATTTGCAATTTTCTGGCCGTGGGTGATCAAGAAATCTATTCAATACTTGATCGGGGCGGCTAGTGCTTCACATAGAGGCGGACGGTGTAGCCTTCG
>CBDCYH010000002.1:1550000-2218525 GCA_965224105.1 Rhodothermales bacterium
TGATTCATGGTTAAGGAACTCGGCAAAATTGTCCCGTAACTTCGGGAGAAGGGACGCCCCTCCTCATTTAAAAGCGAGGAGAGGCCGCAGTGAATTGACCCAAGCGACTGTTTACCAAAAACACAGCTCTCTGCTAAATCGTAAGATGACGTATAGGGAGTGACACCTGCCCGGTGCCGGAAGGTTAAGGGAGCTTGTTAGTCTTCGGACGAAGCTGGCGACTGAAGCCCCGGTAAACGGCGGCCGTAACTATAACGGTCCTAAGGTAGCGAAATTCCTTGTCGGGTAAGTTCCGACCTGCACGAATGGTGTAACGACTTGGGTACTGTCTCGACCATGAGCTCGGTGAAATTGTGGTGCCGGTGAAGACGCCGGCTACCCGCAGCGGGACGGAAAGACCCCGTGCACCTTTACTGCAGTTTAGCATTGACTTTGACCAAGGAGTGTGTAGGATAGGCGGGAGACTTTGAAGCTGGCGCGCTAGCGTCGGTGGAGTCACCCTTGAAATACCGCCCTCTTCTTGGCTGAAGCCTAACTCGCGTCGGTTATCCCGGCGGGGGACAGTGCTAGATGGGTAGTTTGACTGGGGCGGTCGCCTCCTAAAATGTAACGGAGGCTTTCAAAGGTGCCCTCAGTACGGTTGGTAATCGTGCGTAGAGTGCAAAGGCATAAGGGCGCTTGACTGCGAGACATACAGGTCGAGCAGGTACGAAAGTAGGACTTAGTGATCCGGCGGTTCCGAATGGAAGGGCCGTCGCTCAAAGGATAAAAGGTACGCCGGGGATAACAGGCTGATCTCCCCCAAGAGCTCACATCGACGGGGAGGTTTGGCACCTCGATGTCGGCTCGTCGCATCCTGGGGCTGAAGAAGGTCCCAAGGGTTGGGCTGTTCGCCCATTAAAGCGGCACGCGAGCTGGGTTCAGAACGTCGTGAGACAGTTCGGTCCCTATCTGCTGTGGGCGTAGGAAACTTGAGAGGAGCTGCTCCTAGTACGAGAGGACCGGAGTGGACGAACCTCTAGTGTACCTGTTGTGGCGCCAGCTGCATCGCAGGGTAGCTACGTTCGGAAGGGATAAGCGCTGAAAGCATCTAAGCACGAAACCCACCTCAAGATGAGGTTTCCCTTATGGGTCGTTCGAGATGAGGACGTCGATAGGCGGCAGGTCTAAGCACAGTAATGTGTTCAGCCGAGCCGTACTAATTACCCATTAGTCTTATGTCAATCCTTACACATACTGGCTCTTACCTACGAATACTCCACGGAAACACCTTCATGTCATCGGTTCTGATCTTGGTGATTATTGCGCGGGGGGTCCACCTCTTCCCATTCCGAACAGAGAAGTTAAGCCCCGCAGCGCCGATGGTACTGCCCAAAAGGTGGAAGAGTAGGTCGTCGCCAAGGTCTTTTTAAAGCCCCTCCGCTACATGCGGAGGGGCTTTTTTTATCCCACTGGATTTCGAAGTATCACCACCCCCCGCCCTCACCCAAAACGCTTCAATCCCTACCAGGGCACAATCGCGTGCCGCAACTCAACACCTCTCCCCTCCTACTCGACAACCTTTTTCGCTCACTGCGCTCCAACCCATAGCATCAACCAACATTATTGGTTCTTGTGATTGCTATTGCCCCCACTAAACGGAGAAGGAAATGAAATACTCCAATTACCTGTCAGCGGCAAGTATCCTCGGGATACTTCTCATGGCAACTATCACTGGCCCCCCAACAAATCAAGCAGGGAAAATTCGTGGCGTGGTAACCGACGCCGCGAGTGGCGAACCAATGCCAGGTGCAAGCGTGGCTATCGTCGAACTACAAAGGGGCGCCATTACTGACCAAAATGGCGAGTACTTCCTTATCGGTGTGCCCGTAGGTAAATACGATATCCAGGCATCCTTCGTTGGATTCCAGACAAGCAACGTAACAGGTGTGCTGGTACTCGATCGCCAAACGACTGAGGTCAATTTCGAACTGGAAGAAGGTATCGGATTGGATGAAATCGTCGTCGAGTACGAAAGACCGCTCATAAAGAGAGACGCCATCGGTGTCCCTCGGGTTATTTCAAGTGACGAATACGACAATGTGCCTAGCAGCAATCGACCTAAACGCAAGAGCCGAGTTTTCAATCCAGATGGAGCGATACACGATGAGTACCACATCGCCCCATCGCTATCGGAAGATTACGCGTTCATCGAAGAATCAGGTTTTCTGGATCCAGCTTCAGAACCGCTTTCCACTTTCTCGATCGATGTGGACGCGGCATCATACTCGAATGCGCGAAGAATGCTAAACGATGGATACAGACCCATTCCCGACGCGGTACGAATCGAGGAGTTCATAAATTATTTCGACTACGACTACTCGGAAGAGGAAGGAGAAAAAATAACGCTGGTTACAGAGCTTGGTCGGGCCCCGTGGCAACATGAGAATCAGCTACTACACATTGGACTGCAGGCGGAACGAGCAAAAGGAGATAGACGACCTTCAAACCTGGTATTCCTGATTGACGTTTCCGGCTCAATGTCCAGTTACGACAAACTCGATCTCGTTGTCGAGTCGATGAAGCTCCTTACCGAGAATCTGGCGGACGATGATCGAGTCGCACTTGTTGTGTATGCAGGCGCTGCAGGGGTCGTTCTAAATTCAACCCCCGGAGCCGATAGGTGGATGATCATCAATGCGTTGGATCGACTGCATGCTGGAGGGACCACTGCTGGCGGTGCTGGGATTAAACTCGCTTACGAGATTGCGTCGGAGAATCTGATTGAGGGAGGAAACAATCGCGTCATCCTTGCCACCGACGGTGACTTTAATGTTGGCATCGCAGATACCGGTAGCCTCGTGAAGTTCATCGAAAAGAAGAAGCGAGCGGGGATAGGTCTCACAACCATCGGAGTGGGGACCGGCAACCTGAAGGATTCCCGGCTGGAGTCGCTCGCAAACAAAGGCGACGGAAACTACTACTATCTGGACAACCTCGAAGAAGCGCGCAAGGTCTTCGTGACCGATTTGCTGGGGACTATTTACACGGTCGCGAAAGATGTAAAAATCCAGATCGAGTTTAATCCGAGGCGCGTAAAACAGTACCGGCTCATCGGATACGAAAATCGCGCATTGGCCAATAGTGATTTTACTGATGATAAGAAGGACGCGGGCGAGATGGGTTCGGGCCACAGCGTCACTGCGTTGTATGAGATTGTACCGAACAAAAGCGGAGAGTCCACCGCAGCGTCTCTTCGCTACCAGAGACAGCAGGTTGGCGAGGGGTTTGACGGTGAGCTTGCGGTGGTTAAGATCAGATACAAGGAGCCGGATGAGGACAAAAGTGTTGCATTAACAGAACGAGTGGTGTCGACCAACCTATCCGCGCGACTGTCAGACAATTTCAGGTTTTCGTCAGCTGTCGCGATGTACGGAATGCTGTTGAAGGATTCTGATTACAAAGGGTCTACGACTCCGCGGAAGATTCTCAGGATCGCCAAGCAGTCCAGAGGATCCGATGAGCACGGCTACCGGAAGGAATTTATTAGGCTTGTTAAGAAGTACGACAAGATGTTGATGGCGGCGGCTGACTGAGCATGGTTTCCACGTGTATCGGGAGGTGTTATTTGCACCTCCCCGATGTAGGTTAGAATCTGGCCGACTTCAATTCGCCCCGGATCTCTATGCATCGTCAGGTATTGTTTATCTAGAGAGCCTATTTTCGCTTTTCATATCGAAGCCAGAACGGATCGATGCTCAGAATCTTTGCCAAGTCATCGACTGCCTGCTCGCTTGGAGCTGCATTGTCCTTCTCGATCATTTGGAGGTCGGTCCAAGTGAGGCCTACCATTTCCGCCAGTTGATCGCGCGAAATTCCCATTTTCCTCCGAAGTAATAGAACGCGCTCACCAATGCCATCATAGAAAATCTGCGCCATCAGAGTGGCCTCAGCTCGGGTGTCGGCAAACGCTCTCGACTGGAAATATATATTCCGTCATTTCTCACAGTTGCTTTGCTTTTCTGGCCGCTTCTTTTCTTGCACGCCTTTTTGCAGCGCGTTTGATTTTCACCTGCGCATCCTTCGCTTTCTCATTCTCAATAACATCACGCTTTAGGATTTGACCTTCGATAATTACGGCTAGGTCTTCTTTAGACACCTTGATTTCCGGGAAGTGCTTTCGGAACTCGCGGCGTACAACGGAAACCACAGAATCATTGAGTAAGAACTGGGCGATTGTGTAAGGATTCATCAACAAGGCATGTTGGTGGTAGGCGTCCATTGCACCTTCATGAATCGCTTCGCGCGACAACAGAAACACCTTCTTTTTGTCATCATCCTTCCGCAAATCAATATCCAGAATCGAAAAACTCGCCACCTCTTCCGTTTTCACTGGTTTTGAGAATTTCACGCGGTGGAGTTGCCAGGAAATACTATTCGTTAAGACAACCCATTCAACACCCTCTTTGGACGCATAATTAATCGCTTGTCGAAGGTGCGTTGCACTTAGATCAACTCCCGCAGCTTTCACCTCGATGAGGTATTTGATTTTGTCGTCTATCTTGACTGCAAGATCGCAAAACGTTCCTCGTATCTGATACTCACCCGTCAATTCGAGATATTTGTCGTAACCGAAAACGTCAGCCAACATGTCCTTTACGACTGTGACCGTATCCGCTTCGGAGACATCGCGCTCACGAAGGCTGCGAACCACTTTCTGGTATTTTTTTAAACCAATTCGTATCCGTTCAAACGTTCGCTTCGATATTCTGATCATGTGGGTGCCTCTTTGCAATATTCCGGTCTGAACCAAGATACGATTCACGCTGCAATGCCGAAGCATGTACCAAGCATCACTATACTCTATCAAATCGTTGAATACGATTGCGGGGGTGATAGGAGATTGGTTCGGCGCGTCCGTAATTTGATCGGCGACTGATTACACATTACTAATGCCAAAATATATCCTTGCCAAACCTTGCCTCATAGGCATCACTGGGACGTCAACGCTGCACGAATGGACCGCAACCTCCAGCTCCGTTTCCGGCGTCGTCGAAGCTGAATCAGCAAACAACGTTTTGCAAACTGTCTCCGCGGCTACCATCGAATGTGACGCCGCAACACTTGACGGCGACCAAGCGACCATGAACAAGAAAATGCGTGAGGCGCTTGATGCCGGATCCCATCCAGCTATCACATTTGTACTATCCGAGGCAACCGTTGGGGAGGTGTTCGTCCAGGCAACGGGCGTTCTTACCGTTGCGGGTGTATCCAGGGAGATTCCAGTCTCAGCAGTTATCGATTACGGCGACGACGACACGCTCAAACTCACGGGAAGTTTTTCGGTGAAAATGTCAGACTTCGACATCAGTCCCCCTACAGCAATCTTTGGTACACTGAAGGCTGGCAACCCGGTTGACATTGCATTCATACTCTCACTTAGAAGTGACGCCAAATAGATCTACAACATCCGCCGGGCTTTGATCTCCAGGTACATGTTGATTGCGTTAACCGTAAGCTCGGTGGGGCGTGTGAGCAGCGACATGATCCCGTGTCGTTTGAGCTCGGACACGATTTCCTTTTTCTCCATCGCAAACTGTTCAGCTACCGCCTTGATGTAAACATCCTCCATGGATTCCGGCCGGCCCCCCAGCCTCGCCTCCAACTCGGTGTTGCTGAAAAACACCACCACCACGAGATGCCGCCGTGCAAGAATGCGCAGATACGGCAGCTGCCGCCGCATCCCCGAGACCGACTCGAAGTTCGTAAACAACAACAACAAACTGCGCGTTGCCGCGCGTCGGCGGACCTCTGCGACCAACGACTGGTATCCGGTCTCTTTGAAATCCGTGTCCTGCGCGTACAAGGCGTGCAGCAACTTGCCCATCTGATCCGCGCGCTTCGACGCGGGGATGCTCGTCGACACCTTATCAGAAAAAGTAATCAGCCCGGCCTTGTCTTCTTTTATTATCGAGACGTTCGCCAGCGCGAGTGACGCGTTGATGGAGTAGTCCAGCAACGTCAAACCCTCGAACGGCATTTTCATAACCCGGCCGACGTCGATGCAGCAGTAGACCTTCTGCGAGCGCTCATCCATAAACTGATTCACCATCAGCTTGCGGCTCCGCGCCGTGGCCTTCCAGTTGATCGTCCGCTGGTCGTCGCCGCGAACATACGGGCGGATCTGATCAAACTCCATCGAATGGCCAAGCCGCCGGATCTGCTTTATCCCCAGCTCGGAAAGCCTGTCCGATGTAGCCATCAGCGCGTACTTGCGCATCTGGATGAAGGAGGGATAGACGGGCACATCCGCATCTCGACTAAACTGATACCGCCGCTGCACCAGACCTAGTGGGCTCTCGCAGTAGACATTAACCGCGCCGAAATTGAAAACGCCGCGTTCGGTCGGGCGGAGCGAGTAGCGAAGGACCTCGGTGCCGTTCGGCTGCATCCGCAGATCAAAACCACCATCGCGAATCTGAAATTGCTTCGGCGTTTCGTCAATCACGGTGGTGCGCGTCGCGAATGGATAGCCACTGGACAGAGCCACGTCAATCTGGTTTGGGTCACCGTTCGACAACCTGTTCGGAACGACGCGAGTTGCATCCATCCGCTTCCGACGGAACAGCAGCACGACATCGGCAACAGCTAGCGCAACCAGAGATACCAACGCGACCTGCGCGACGACAAACAACATCGGCACAAAGAACGCCGCCACAAAAAGTAGCACGACCAGCGTGCAGCCAACGAAGAATCTGTTAGTCAGAAAAAGGTCGCGCAGCCACATGTCAACGGGGGACGTCTATCTGCGAGATTGCTTTGCCCATAACATCAGCGGTAGTCAGTCCCTCCAGCTCGGCTTCCGGTGTGAGGATTACCCTGTGTCCAAGCACGGGGTGTGCAACTTCACGGACATCCTCTGGTGTTACAAACGCGCGCCCGTCGAGACCGGCGATGGCCTTCGCCGCAACGAGAATCCCCATGGAAGCTCGCGGCGAACCACCCACGTACAGCGACGCATTGTTGCGCGTCTTGGAAACGATCTGCGTGATGTATTCGATAACCGGCTGGTCGACGTGAATCCTGGTGACGAGGTCCTGACAGTGTAGCAACTCGTCTCCGTGCACCACCGCACGCACGATGGCCGGATCGTTTTGGTTACCGCGTTTGTGATATTCCGACAGCAATCTCGTTTCGTCTGCGAGGTCGGGATAGGGGACGTCGATTTTCATGAGGAACCTGTCGAGCTGCGCTTCCGGCAGACGGTACGTGCCCTCATGCTCGATCGGATTCTGCGTTGCTACTACAAAAAACGGGGGAGGCAGTTTGTAGGTCGTGCCGTCGAACGTAACCTGCCGCTCCTCCATAACCTCGAAGAGCGCCGCCTGGGTTTTTGCGGGAGACCGATTGATTTCATCAACCAGCACCAGGTTGGCGAAGATCGGTCCCTTCTTGTACTCGAAGGTAGACTTAGATTGGTCGAACACAGATGTCCCGAGTATATCCGCAGGCATGAGGTCCGGCGTGAATTGAATCCGCGAGAAGGAACTGTCAATGGACCGCGCAAGCAGTTTTGCCGTCATTGTCTTCGCCACCCCCGGCACACCTTCGATTAGCGCGTGGCCCCTCGCGAGCAGAGTGGCGAGCAGCAGGTCGATAAGGCGATCCTGGCCGACAATAATTTTCCCGATCTCTCCCCTGATTTTCTGAGCAGCTTCCCGAACAGGTTGGAGGTCCAGGCTTTGGGGCATCATGTTTTGTTCGGGTTCCATAGGTAGGCTAGGTTACTTGGTCGAGGCCTGGTAAAAGGTGTCGATCGCTTTTGAGAGTTCCAGTAAGTCTTTTTGGCTGATGTGTTTTCCGTCGAAGCGCAAGATAGCCTGAACCATTGTCTCCACGACAGATTCGGGCGCACCTGATTTCTGGGCTACAGACTTCACATCCAAATTCCTGGCCGTTTCGCTATTTAGTCGACCAGTATTTTTCATCCGTACGTTCGAGCGGAGGAAATCGCCGAGGTAGGACAACTTCTTTCGGGCAAGATCCGCGTTGTCACGTCGCTGATGATATAGTCGCCCGACTGTTTCTACAAAGACAAGCGTCTCGTTGCGCGGTGGTTCGACAATCGGCACTGCGCGTTGTCTGCGACGGGCCCGCACAAAGATGAAAAGCAATAGCGACAGGATGCCCACAAACCACGCCGACCGCAATCCTCGATTCATCAGGATGAAGCGCAGCGGAGTCGACGCAAAGCGCCCGGCATTTGGGCGGAAGTATTCACTGAACACCGTCTTTCGGACGGGCAGGTGGGACAGGGCTGCCTGTGCCCAGCGAGCGTCGCGCGGTTGTGACAAGGCGTAGTTGGTGAAAGCGTACGGCGCCGTTGTGACGAAAATTGTACCGGCACCAAGCTCTTTGCGAATCATAATCATCGTTTCCTCAACACTATCTTCTTCGTCTTTGTCCGTTTGGCTAACGACATCGCACCCGATCTCATCAGTTTCATAAAACGAGGTACGGACAAACGCTTTGACGATGGGGAATTCGCGCTGCAGGTTTGAAGCACTGAATCGTGCAGCCACGTGTGATGTATCGGAAACCGACCCTGTGACGAGCGCCAGTCGGTTGAACCTGTCACGCCTGTAGAGGAGCTCGAGAGAATCGGCAAGCGGTCCGTCGATGCGTTCGGCTGCAATAAACAAGTTACTGCCCTTGCTCACGTAGTCAAGCAAAAGTTTGGTATCGTACGGATCGATGGTGAGATCGGCGGGTCCACCGACGTCTTCCAATGCGGATGAGATGATGACGAGGTTGGCGAGTTCTTCTTCGCCCTCCAAATCGCGGATGAGTTCGTAGAGCGGTCTGTCGGAGAAGGTTACCGCTTCGTTGGGAAAGATGTCTTCTGCCAACTCCGCAAGTATCGAAATACCATACGCGTTGGTATTGCCGGAGTAGAACGAGGGGATCCAACTCACCTGCTCGCCCTGTCTGTACTCCATGAGGAAATACAAAAATACGAGCAACACGGTAACGCCGATCCAGAGGTATTTATACAGACGCATCTTGCTCCTCCGGCACGAAGTTATCAATCCGCGATTCGAATGCTTCGAACTCCTGCGCGACGAGGTCATGCCACTTTTCCTCGACGGGTGCCCCTCCGTACCAGCAATAGTCAAAGAGATTGGTGATGCGTGCGAAGGCACCGGCTAGGCGGTTGCCGTGGCCCGCGCGGAGCTCGCGCACATACTGTCTGTTGGTTTTATCGCGCTTCCAATCAATATAGTCCAGTGCTGAAAGTTTTTTCAGGAGGCGCAGGTAGCGATAGCGGGTTGCACTGCGGTAGTCTCCATCCCGCAATGCTGTCTGGAGTAGCTGATCCAGGTCGACCTCTTTGATGTCCAGCACCTCAACACCTGGAGTTGTGTGTATGTTGTGTGGTCGGGTGAAAAATTTTTCTCTTCTCCCCGAGATTATCACAAACGCGGCAAAGCAGATTAAACCGATGAGAAGAAGCCATCCCGTTAGGGTCCAGCCCGTCTCCGATCCGAAGATCATTGCGAGCAGGTCCTCAAACTTTCCCCACAGATATTCGGCGAGCGAGGTGCCGGATCGTCGCACGTTTGCATCGTACTGATGTTGTGGCTGGGCAATGAGATCCTGATACTTTTCAGTATCGAAAGTCCGCAACTCGACTTGCACGGAATCGGATAACCCTGTCGTGATCGGTTGTGCACGCGCAGCGAGCGTTGGCGCGAAAAGAGTAATAAGGATGAGTACGAACTTAGCCGCGAGACTCATCCGCAGATATGTTACTCCTTGTGCGGGAAGGTGCATCTACATCCCCGGATTGCCTGGACCGGAGTCAAAGAAAACATCGTCGTCCGAGTCCTTCGCCCAGTCATCAACCCGAGATTGCAAGCCCGTTCCCTGGGACTTCTCGTGCAGGCTACCGTACAGCAACAGTCCGCCGAGGACGGGCACTACATATGCCAGACCTGTTATCAGGTTTGCCACGAGCGACCATATGCTCACCCAAAACGGTGGAGAAGCCAGCTCGCCGCCGGAAACCGAGCTGAATGCCCAGATCATGGATACGATTACCGCCGGCAAGGCAAGGACGAGCGAAAACAGGAATACAATGATCATCAGCACGAAAATGACCAGGATCGAGTTGACCAGATCCTCGCGCATCAGGGCATGCGCATCCGAAAATGCTTCGACTAGGCCAGATCGTTCTACCAATCGAGCTGACCACGCGATGGTTGTGAGCGTCATCACGTACAGAATGAGCGGAATCCACAAAAGAATACCGAGGCATGGGATTATCACAATGACCATGGACAGCAGGAAGAGGGCGAAGGATGCCAACCCGGTTGTGATGTGAATTCCCAGGTCTTCGATTATCCGCGCCCAGACACTTTCGACCGTCGCCTCTTCCTCGCGTTCGATTAGCACAAATGCGTACACGGCAGCAATCAGAACGACCATGTATACGAGGCCCGCAACCATGCTCATCCAGTACCGGAAGTCGGTGAACATGGCAAAGGGGTCTGTGCCAAGTGTCGAGATGTCGAAGATGTCGCGTTGTAGCCAGAGTCCGAGGATGCCCGACAGGAGTGCAAACGGTCCCGCGGTGTACAAGATGACTTTCACGTAACGCGAAAAGCGACTGCGCACAAATGAGATTACCGCGCTGATAATCTCGCCCAGGTCCCGCACCTGAAATATGTTCAGTGTATCATTCATGGCGTCCTTTGGCTATGAGGTTTCTTGGGTGAAAGTGGTAGTACCAAAAGAGGAAGGCCAGGGAGCCTCCGATAATGGTATAAGATAGGGCAACCGGCATGTTGGTGTGGCGCGTAACGAATCCTTCGAGGAATCCGGCGACCAGAAAAAACGGAAGCGTGCCCATGACAATCTTCAGGCCATCGCGCGCTCCTCTTTTTATTGAATCCTTTCGGGTGAAGGTGCCGGGGAAGAGCATGTTGTTGCCGATTACCAGCCCCGCGCAACCCGCGATGAGAATGCTGGCAATTTCGAGCGTGCCGTGGATCCACACCGTTTCCATCCCCTCGCGGATAACCCCCTGGGCGTAGAGGAGCGTGAAGAAGGTGCCGATCATGACGCCGTTGAAGAAAAGAATGTAGGCGGTACCGATGGACGCCAGGAATCCGAACGCAAATGCGCGGAGAGCGACCATCATGTTGTTGACAGTTATGCCAAGAAACATCGACGTCTCGCTTTGCTGTTTGTACACGGCCATCGGATCGCCTTCGTTAACATTGGCGATAGTCATGTTCACATATCGGTCGCCGAGGATAAGGCGCGCAAATGAATCGTCGTTGGCGGTCGACAGGATTCCGATGAGGATCGCGACAGCAAAGATGGCCGTTGTGATGAGTAATTCCCTGCGATGTTCGTGCACCTTGAGCGGATGCTCGTACCACCAGAAGCGTTTGATCCGGCCTGCGTTTTCCTTTTTGTTTTTGTAAAGGTTGCGGTGAACGGAGGCGGTGAGGGCGTTCAGGTAACGTACGGTCTTGCCGTCGGGGTAGAACGTACGCGCATACGAGAGGTCGTCGGTGAGTTCGACGAACAGATCGGCCAGTTCGTCTGGCGTGCCCTGGGATGGGTCCTCTACGATCTTCTCATAACGCTTCCACTTGTCAGCGTTGGTCCGAACAAACGCTACTTCGCGCATGGAAAAGAGAAGATTGAATTTTGGAGACCGGTTTAGCGACAATTATAGTAGTTTGCATTCTCAATCGAAAGTTGCAGGCCAGGATTGAAGACTACCGTACAGGTTCATACCGCCCAGAACGTAACGATCGAGTATGAGGTCGCAAGCCTTGGCGATCGCATTCTCGCGAGCATCACCGATTCACTCCTGGTTGGGGCGGTTGCGGTGGGGGCCTTCTTCGGATTTACGCTGATCGATATGAGCGATGATCTTATGATGATCCTGTTGGTTGCCTTGGTCGTACCGCTCTTGTGCTATCACCTTTTGTGCGAGCTATTCATGAACGGGCAGTCGTTTGGGAAGAAGCTGAGGCAGATTCGAGTGGTGCGGGTGGACGGTGGACAGCCGACGTTTGGAAACTATTTGATTCGGTGGATCACCCGGTTCTTTGAGGTGCAGATATTTTATGGTGTACCTGCGACGCTTGCGGTTGCGATGGGTGAAAAAGGTCAGCGACTTGGTGACATGGCCGCGGGCACGTGCGTGGTGAAAATTGACGATCGGATTCAGGTTGGCGACACCATCTTTTCGCATCTTGATGCGGACTACGAGCTGATGTATCCGAACGTCACGGTGTTAACGGATGAGGACGTCACGATCGTGAAAGAGGTATTGCAGTCGGTGAGGAGTCGGAGGAGGGGGGTCGAGACGAAGCGTCTGCTGATATCGACCGCCGGTGTAATTGCGAGGAAGCTTGGAGTGCAGGTGGTGGATCCGCCGCAGGTGTTTCTGGAGAGGGTGCTTAAGGATTTTAATTTTGAGGAGGGGAGGCTGCCGGGGTAGGGTGCTGGAGACGTGCAACCTGCTTTCGTGGCGAGACCCATAAACAACCTCATAGCGAGGAGACCCGGAGGGCGTCGTGAGGATCTTTAAACAATCTCGTCATCCTGAGGAGTCCCGAAGGGCGACGTGAGGATCTCCATCTACGGGCTCGGCCCGTGTTGGTGCAGCGCTATTCATTTGCCTCGAATAGTCATTTCATCACCCACCTGTCATTCCCGGACGTGATCCGGGATCCATACATCTCGTCATCGCGAGGAGCCCCGAAGGGCGACGCGGCGATCTCCATCTACAGAGCTCGGCCCTTCATCGCGCAGAGTTACCGCCGAGTAATTCGGTAATCCCAGAGTGACATTCCAGCACCCTCGCGTCATCCCAGACGGGATCTGGGATCCATACAGTTTGTGCTGGTATGTCACTGTTCCTGGCTCCACACTTGGCGGCCGCACATGCAAGCCGGGAAGGTTTTGCAGAACCGTACCGTCGAGATGCCGGCGCTATCACCGGGTTGGTTCGCACGGAATGCCCTCACGGGTTGCCTTACTTTCTTTTGTGTCGACAAAAGAAAGTAACAAAGGCCACGCAGACCCACATCCCTACTTGCCAATAGGGTTTATGGTTGTAGTATCTTTTTCGCGTACCTGGTCCGGCTCTCTGATTGCATGGCCGTAAAGCACGCTTTTCTTAGCGTGCGGTTGAATCGTTCGATGTTCGCATCCTGCGCGATACCGACAGTTGTTGTACTCGCAGGCGTTCAATCCATAGTCTATCGGAACAGACACCAGATCCGAGAATTCATTCGCACAGGTAACCCGGCTCTATTGGTGTTCGAATGATCGAGAAATTGTTAGTCATTCTTCTTCTTCCTTTGGCGGCATTGTCATGTGCGCCAACAGCGAAACGTATCTATGGCGAAGAATTTCGCAAGGATGTTTCCGAAAACGTACTCTTCGTTGGGGTCGCAAATGTTTCCGGTCATCTCCACCAGTTAGGCACCTCATGTGGATATGATTTTTGCCGACGCTCGGTACTCTACTTATCGCCTCAAAAGGAAAGAACAGTCGAGTTGCAAAAGTTGGATATACAATTATCTGGGACAGAGATTGTTTGTGCTCGAAATTCTCATGGTGAGGTGCCGCCGCTTACTTTCTCGTTGGAGGAAAATGAGAGAACGGAGTATATAGATGAGATCCTGGCGTCTATGGACTATTGGGTTGACGTCTTGTCCGGCGACGGTTCCAGCAAACCGAACGACGCTCTAAAGGGATTGTGTCTTACTTCCATTCAATTGAAATCAAGAACATTCGCGCCCTCGTGTTTGACATGACGTCAACGTACTTTAACAATGGGTATGTGGGGAGGGACATCGACGTGACTTCCCCGGCAAACGTCGTACGAGTCGCGGTTTTGGTTCCGCACTCCTCGAGTGGCTCAATGGAAGACTATGAGGACATTAGAATCGAAGATGTTTGGAACATTCCAAAGTCCTGGTAGAATGAACCGCCGAGGAAAACCCTACGGTTCAAAGTAGGTCAACAAGCTATGGAAAAAGATTTGGCAGGGCGATCTTATTGGAAGCGCGCCAACGCTCCGGCTTCTTGCACTCGACTATGATGGTTTCACCCGCCATTTCACGAGGAGCCTTCCTGTGAGCACCCCTCCAGGATGAGGTGATGCAATATTATGATGAGACTGCCAAAACGGGATCACATTAGATAAAGGCATGAAGCGATTGGTGTACCCTTTGCTCTTTGGGGTCTTATTTTTCCAAACCTCGTGTAAGGGCCCAACGACGGAGTTCGAAGGCTACATTGTAGAAGGTTTCGAATGGCAAGTCTTTTTGCCTGACCTTCGCATCTGGTCTTTCGACGTATGGCTAGAGTTCGAGGAGAGGGAAGACGAAATTTATGTATTATCGAAAAGTGTTCAACTCCCGAGAGATTCAGTTCGCTTTTCGACAGCAATCGGTGTGGATCAAGTTTATTGGACACGAACACGGACCTGGTCGATATGGACACCTGGGTCAGTATAAACGGCAGATCACTGTGAAGGAAGTACTTGAGGTATCCACCGACTCGGTTAAAAAATACCTGGCGTCCGGTGAGTTCGCTGGGCCTCGATGAGGGTCTGCTGCCCGGTTGTGTTAAACTATTTCTTTATTGGCTTTGAATTCGACCGACTGGCTCTGCCTTGAAAACACAGTCCACCTACTCCAGCGCCACCGCCCACAAACCGCTGTAGTGATCCGCCACAAACAGCACGCCTTTGTGCGGTTGCACCCCCCACACCATCGGGGCGTTCTTAACGACGCTCTCCGGATGAGTCGGCAAGAATACCGCAACCTCGCGTCCCTGTCGATATAGATCACCCATCAAATCGCCAGAGATGTCGACAACCCGCAACCCGCCGTTGTAATACCCAACATACAGAAGGTCGTCCTCCACCCAGTAATTATGTGAGCCTGCTTCGGGGACCTTGTACCGCGCTACCTCCTCCGGATTGTTCAAGTCCGTAAAGTCCACAAAGTGCAGCCACCCCGCGGCGCGCTCTGGTGATCCCTCAATAGTACGCGGATAGGGGAAGGCTTCATCACCGCCAATAACATAAAACTTACCCGTATCCGAACTGCGGAACGGGAACGCGGCATGGTTCCACCCACTTGGATACGTGTAGCTGGATATCTTAACCGGATTGGCGGGAGAACCGCCGGCCATCCCGGCGCGGACAACGGGAATCTCGCCCTCATCATCCGGGGGCATGGAAGGAGTACCCTGCCCGCCTACATCCACGACCTGCAATCCATCCCGCCAGTTTGAAGAGTAGGCAATTCCATCTTCGATCCAGACATCGTGGATGGCATGCCCGGGCGAATCGAGCTCAAACCGGCCCACCCTGTACGGCTTGCTCGGGTCCTCGATATTTATGATGTCATACCTCCGACCGTTGTTCACTGCGTACACGTGGTTATCGTAAATGAAAACATTGTGCACACCACCCGTGAGCTCATCATCATACTCCGACAAAATAGAGACATTGGCTGGATCGGTGCAGTCCAGAATCACAATCCCGTTTCGCCGTGTCGATGCGCCCTCCCGGGAGATGATACACACCGTGCCATCCTCCGATACTTTAACATCGTTCACCGTTCGGGCGTCCACCTTGATCGTGCCTACCTTTTGCATGTCGGTTGGATCGGTGACATCCCAAAAATACGCCTCACCGTTGGCGCTCCAGGTACCCGTAATGGCATAGTCTCGCCCGTCAACGCCTTCCCAAACCCAGAGGTCAGAAGTGTGGACGTCAAGCACGGGCGCATGTCCCAGAATCTTCACGTCACGCGCAACATCCCTCGGCGTGACCACCACGGTTGTTTGCGCCACCGCCGTGCCGGTCGTTGCCAACACCCTGTACGTCCCCGGCATTTCTGCGACAAAACGTCCGGTGTTATCTATCTGGCTTGCCGCGGGTGCTCCGTCTTCCGCGGGCTCACCCGTAACGGCAAATGTGATCGGGACATCCGGTGTTGCGTTGCCGTTTTCATCGTACGCGGTTGTTTTAAACGAGATGACATCCCCTGTGCGTACGTTGGTATCTGAATCGCTGATCACCAGGCGCCGCGCCGGATTTGCAACGATGGGGAAAGAGATTTCCCGGGACAACTCATCCGCAGTGATCGAAACCTTCGCGGTTCCCACCTGATGAGCAACCAGATTGTTGGCACCGTCGAGCGCAAGAATTTCAGGAGTAAGTGACTGCATGGTTATGTCAATGTCATCGCGCGTAAGGTTGGCCGCGTCGACAACCGTCGCCTGCAGTTTGTACGAGGTTTGTGTAAACATTCGAGAGGGCACATCAGCAATAACAATTTCTTTTAGCGGAGGAAACGGAACAGAAATCACCAACTGTCCGGTTATTCGCTGATCCCTCGGTGCGGTCGTTCGCGTCGACAGGTTGTGCTCGCCCGGCTTGTGTGCCACCACCAGGGTTGACCCCGTCCCATCCGCATTGGAGTTACGCGTGAGGATGGCGATCCCCCCGGCTCCGCGGTGGTAGAAAAGAAAAGACTCGGGAACGGTGTTGCCATCGGCGTCCACTACCCTGACGTTGACCTCCAACGTGTCGCCAACCTCCAGCGTGGCGGTGCCCGGAGTGAATTCGAAACGGTTGCCAGACTCCTGCGCTGTCGCGGTTGGAGCGGATGAGCCGATGAGGAGCGTCAGCAGGGCAAGTGCCCAAAGTCGACAAGGTTTGTAGTGGTGCACGGGATCGAGAGGATTTGTTCGGGTTAATTGTACGCGGATTTTCTTTCTAATGCCAATGCGTTCAGATTCCCAGAGCGACAATGCCGTCGGGCGACTTATCTTCACGCATGCGCATTTTCGACATACACACCCACCCCACGTTCGAAGGCAAAAGGACTGACAGAGAAGGCCTCGACGAGGTAGTTGCATATGCCCGATCGCTGGGTGTCGAGGGAATGGTTGTGCTCGGCGACGTGCTGCTTTACGGCAGAACCCCCACCGCGAAAGAAGTCCGCACGATCAACGACAAGACGATCGAATTGACCCAGTGGTATCCAGACTATTTCCATGGGTTTTGTTTTCTGAACCCGATGCTGGGTGTGGAGTTTGTCGCCGAAGAGACCGATCGCTGTATAGCCGAGCATGGCTTTCGGGGAATCAAGCTTGAAATATGCAACAACGCACGCGACGATGTCATGACGCCCGTGATGGAGGCCGCACGCAAACACAACGTCCCACTGTTGCAACACACGGCGAGTCAGACGATCATCCAGCAGAGGGAGTACCACACAGATCCTGCGGATACCGCGTGGCTCGGCAGGCATCATCCGGATGTAAAAATTATCATGGCGCACCTCACCGCCTGCGGGATTCGCGGCGTGATGGAAATTGTGGATGTCCCTAATGTCGTCGTCGATACGTCAGCGTTCCAACCCGTGGCGGGTCTGGTTGAGTTAGCGGTGGAAAAACTCGGCAGCGAGCGTGTGGTCTACGGATCTGATTTGCTTATCCGCGACCTACCCACACAAATCGGAAGGGTCCTCTCTGCAGAAATCCCGGAGGCCGACAAGCAGGCGATCTTGTACGACAATGCCCAGGAAATATTATTCGGGCGCGCGTGAAAAAACTTGTCGACATCAATGTTTCGCTGGGTGTGTGGCCGTTTCAGCGGTTCGCCTGTTCGACTGGGGCGGAGCTTGCGGTGATGCTCAAAGATGCCGGCATCGGTCAGGCGTTGGTATCGCATCTCGGGGGAGTTTTTAATGCAGATGTTTCCACTTTCAACCTCGAGCTAATCGATAGCGTCTCCAGTCTGCCTGGTATGCACCCGGTTCCTCTTGTTAATCCGGCGATACCGGGTTGGGATAGACATCTTGATGATTGCCGCTCGCGCGCTGACATTAAGGCGATTAAACTCACACCCACGTATCACAATTACACCCTCGCAGATTCGGATGTTGTCGCTCCGCTCGTTGCGTATTGTAAACGTGCCGACCTGCCCATGTTGATTTGCATACGCCTGGAGGATGAACGCACACGCTACTTTGCCCTGGACATTGTGGGATTACCGGTTGATGATGTAATCGGATTCTGTCGTACTTATCCGTCGCAACGCGTGGTCTGCTTGAATGGGTATCTGCCAGAAGCGAAAGTCATTGCAGGTGCATGTCCGGATGTCGGTTTTGATCTTTCTTTTGCCGAGTGGTTCTTTGCGGTGGAGGAAATGCTGGAAGGGGTGGCGGTAGGCAACCTATATTTCGGATCCCACACACCGTTTTTGTACACGCAGGCTTGTGTTAACAAACTCGTCCAATCCAGACTTGCTGATGATGTGGTTCGGAAGATTGGAAGGGGTAACGCGGTAGAATTTTTCGGGCTGGACGGGGACTAAACTAGATTGGCGTATTAGCCGGGTGGATAGAAAATGGAAAATGATAAATACAAAACTCTTTATCGTGTCGCAGTGGCGTTGGCGGTCGTGGCGATGTTGTTGCTGGTCTGGGTGGTCGGCGCTGTTGGGATCATTGGGTCGTCGGGCAATCGCGCGAACATGCTGTTCTTTGTGCCGATTGTGATCGGCCTTGTGACTGCGTTGTCCGTGCGTTTACGACCGGAGGGGATGGCGATCGCGGCGTACGTCACTGCATTGGCGCTGATCGTGGTTGCGGTCGTCGCGATTCTTCTTGGGATGACCACGCCCGCGAGTGGGGCGGCGGAGATACTTGGGCTCACGGGTTTTTACGCGGTTCTTTTTGCTGCGTCCGGGATGCTGTTTCGGCGGGCGAGTCTCGCTCGGGCGTCGACTGAGTGAGAAAATAAAAACAAGCATTCATCGCGAGGACCCCCGAAGGGCGACGCGGCGATCTCCGTCTACAGAGCTCGGCCCAAGTCGTTGCCGCGCTATTCGTTTGCCTCGAATTGTCATCTCACCACCCAACCGGTCATCCCGGACTTGATCCGGGATCCATACAGTTTGTGATTATCTTCACCGTTCCATGGATTCCAGCTCGAGGGCTGGAATGACAGGTGTGAGGTTACGTTCACCACCTGAGTCATTCGGTAACCCCAGAGTAATGTTTCACCACTCGGTCGTCATCCCAGACGTGATCTGGGATCCATCACACCTCGTCATCGCGAGGAGTCCCGGAGGGCGACGCGGCGATCTCCGTCTACGAGCACGGCCCAAGTCGTCGCCGCGCTATGTCATTTGCCTGGAAGTGCCATCTCACCACCCCTGTCACCCCGGACTTGATCCGGGATCCATACAGTTTGTGATTATCTTCACCGTTCCATGGATTCCAGCTCGAGGGCTGGAATGACAGGTGGGGGGTTACGTTCACCACCTGAGTCATTCGGTAACCCCAGAGTAACGTTGCACCACTCACGCGTTGTCACCGTGTCACGCCCACTCACTCCGCCGACGTATCAAACATCCACCCCATGATCCACCACCTGGTCCCATCGTGAAAAAGCGTAATGCTGTTGACGCCTTTCGCGAAAGGCTCTCCACCGTCCGTGCGCGCTGAAGCGTAGCTGCTCCACACGTGCGCCATGTTTCCCGACCGACTCACGACGCGGTTCGTCTCCCACTCCCAAAATCCCTGCTTACGCGGATTGTTGTCACCGTGGAAATCGTCCAGCGACATGACGTTCACCCGCGGATTCCCATCCGTGTCTTTGCCAGCGATAGCAACCCATGCGTCCGGATGATGCAAACTCTCGTCACGGGCTTTATCCGCCGCCTCGCCGGCCGGGCCTGAAACCACCTCGTAGTAGGCCTTGATGATCCCGTCAATGGTAGAGACATCGTCAGGATCGGCTTCCTGGCCAAACGCGAAAACAGGCAAAAAGACCAGCAATGTAACGCACGTCAGAACTCTCTTGGCGACCATGTGTATTCCCATAAATAGTGTTGGTACCTGCGGTGAACACGCTGCCCACGTCTCTCAGTTCCTCGCCAGTACCTTCAGCCCTGCCGTAACCGGATGTTACCAGGCATGTAACCAAACTTTAGCTTTCCATATCAAAAATTGAGACTACTCCCGCAAATGCGACTACTCTTTGTGCTCGTTCTTCTGGTGGCTCCGCGCATGTCCAACGCGCAGGACTCGCCAACACTCGATGCATTCACAGCGGCGGTCGAAGCAAAACGTGCAGAGCTGATTGAAGTCCGGCACGACATCCATCGCAATCCGGAAATATCTGGAATGGAAAAGCGCACTTCGTCGCTGGTTGCGTCGCGATTGCGAACCCTGGGCTGGACTGTGCGTCAGCAGATCGGTGGTTACGGGGTTGTTGCAACATTAAACGGTGAGCTTCCTGGCGAGCGAGTGGTGGCGTTCCGGGCGGACATGGACGCCGTGCGGTCGAATGAGCACGACCCCGCCGAGTACCGATCGCAGATTCCAGGAGTCAGGCATATCTGCGGACACGATGTGCACGCGACCATCGGACTAACGCTTGCTGAAGGATTATCGTCAATCCGTTCGCAGTTTGGCGGTACGGTCATGCTTGTTTTCCAACCGGCTGAGGAAACGGCATCCGGGGCCGTCGCCATGTTGGAAGACGGAGCGTTCAACTCCATCACACCGGACGCGATCTTCGCTGTACACACGACACCCTATGAAGTTGGGCAGGTTGCAACGACACCCGGGGGAATGATGGCGTCGCGAGATAGACTCACGGTTACCATTAGCGGATTGGGAGACATTGACGCAGCTGCGAAAGAAGCGCTCGAACAGGTAGTGTCGCACAATACCGTTTCACGAGAAGAATCATTCACAAGTGTGCCGCGCAATTCGATCTATATGAACACCCGACCTGTACAGAAAAGCGGGGACAGTCGTGTGATCCGGTCCACGGTAATGCTGGCCGAATCATCCGTGCGCGAAAAACTGGTTCGCGAACTGACCGAAAGTCTCAACGCGCTCAACACCGAGGATACCCACGTGAAGTTCGAATACAACCGTTGGATCTACGGCGTGACGAATGATCCCGAAGTTACCCGGAGAGCCGCGGATGTTGCCAGGAATATTCTCGGCAGTGATAATGTGATTGCGCTTTCAGGAATCGTCCCGGCGTTCAGCGAAGACTTTGGATCGTTCCAGGAAGTCTCACCGGGCACTATGTTCTTCCTCGGTGTCTCCAACGAAGCAAAAGGGTGGGTTGGGATGCCACACAGTCCGAACTATATGGCGGATGATGAGGCAATTTTTGTTGGCGCCCGGACTATGGCCGCGATAATGCTCGACGCGTTGGCCCCGAGCTGAAAGCGCTTTGGCCAAGGGTCGTTGGTGGAGAACTAACACCATGTTTGCTATCACCTTAGCGATTCTCTATTCTTGATCTGTTCGCCAATGCCGGATTCCACACCCACCACGAGTGCCAATGTCCAGAACATTCGCCGCCCTTGTAGTCGCCTGCCTATTCTCGGCCGCGCTCATCCCCAAAAATGCTATCGCTCAACTCGATCAACGATTTAACGATAGGGTCTCGCTCAGTATCGAATGGACGCCGGGACCGGAGGGTGTATCACTTCCGCAGCTGGACGCGACCGCGCGCAATCAGCTAATCAGTTCCCCCGCACTCAACGGGTTGGCATTCTATAAAATGATGATCGCGTTGCAACGGGGCAGGCAGCCGGACTTTGAACGCACGTTTACTACCGCCAGCGTCAGAACCGATTTCAATGTTGACTATCCATTGATCCGCCGCAGTTACCTAATCCGCGGACAATCAGATACCATAGAATATGCTCGCAATGTGCTCCTGTCTGCAATCGCGCCGTACCTGTATCCGGGAGTCGAAGCGTTGTCATTCGATTGCATCGATATCACTATTGAATGGCCGCCTCAGAGAAACGAAGGTCGCGAATGTTATAACTACCAACCGGGCATGCTGTTGAATCGCGCGCGCCGGATTCCACCCATTGGCAGGACCGGTGGCGTGCCGCTCCAGTTCGGGGAGTGGAGGCGACAACTCGTGGCAGGTGTTCCTTCCTACAATGAGTATCTGGAGATAACATCGGCCCATTTGAATATCGTCTATGCTAATGCTGATTCGTTTTCGGTAACACCACTCCGCTCATCCGCACCGACCTTGCTTGCGGTGGCGGCCGAAGTTGGGAACGTGGATGCGATAAACGCGCTTGCCGCTGCCGGCGCAAATCCGAACGCCCGATCTGTAGCGGGTGAGACCCCGATTCATTTTGCAACGATGGGCAACTCCATCCCATCCGTCAACCGTCTTGTCGAGTTGGGTGCCGGCGTCGACGTGGTGTCAGATTCGGGCAGGACGGCTATACATATTGCGGCTGATTCGTCTTACGCAAGACTCGTTCCGGTTCTGGCAGGTCACGGCGCGGATGTGAACCGGCTGACAAACGATTCGCTTACCCCGCTCCATATTGCCACGCAAAATGTTTCCTCCGCAACAGTGTCTGCGCTCGTTGCGGCGGGTGCAAATCCTTCAATTGGAGATGCATCCGGAATCACCCCCTTGATGCTTGCCGCTTCTCGCACTGGAGTGTTGATCACCGCAGACAATCTCGAAATTGTTCGGACGCTCATCCAGACCGATGCCCCAGTGGATCAGGCGGACGATGCCGGTCTGACCGCGCTACATCACGCGGCTCGGGCTGACAATCTGGATGTAATCAAAATGTTGTTGGAAGCCGGCGCATCCGTAAATCAAAAAACATCAGAAGGAAAAACCGCTCTACACTACTCGGCATCCGACGGATCGGTGGCTACAATCAGCCACTTGCTGAATTCCGGAGCTGATGTCGATGCGCGAACAAATGATGAGCAGACACCTTTGATGTTCTCCTCTTCGCGCGGCCGTGAAGGACTCGCATACGAACTGATTGACTCCGGGGCTGATGTCGAGGCAAAAGACAATCGCGGCAACACTCCACTAATGTACGCTGCCGGGGCCAACAGAAGGGACATGGTAATTGGGTTGCTAAAGCGCGGTGCCAGCAAGCGAACCCGAAACCTCGACGGAAAGAATGCGCGTGGTGTCGCGATGCAAAACAGGAGTGAGAACCGAAACGCGCTCACCGTCTTTCAACAGATTCAAACGATCCAATTTGCACCGATAAAGCTCGGCGTAAATCTTTCCAGGCTTGTAGATCCTCAGCTGGCGTCATCCTTTGGTGCCGAGCTGGGAATGGTAGTATCGCTTCCCCTTGTTTCCAACTTGCGTGTCCAGGCGGACGTTGGTACTGTCGTAAGAGTTACCGAGCCGAATGACGAAGCGGACCAGTCCATCTTTGGAGGCGGCGACCGGTATTATTTCATCAGCACCGTTGAAGCCCGCCCGCAACTGCGCTTCGACTTTGGCAACACGT
This sequence comes from Rhodothermales bacterium, assembly GCA_965224105.1. GTDB lineage: Bacteria > Bacteroidota > Rhodothermia > Rhodothermales > JABDKH01 > CBDCYH01. The sequence continues at coordinate 1,573,372 of CBDCYH010000002.1, forward strand.
ACCGGCGGCACCCGTATTTGCTTGCGGGCATCGGTCTTGGTGGGGTAATGGATGTTGAGCTTCGCGATTATTCCGGGCAGTTTGACGAAGAGGTCGTGACCGACAATTCTGACGAATCATTTACGACCTTGAACGTAGGAATCGGTTGGCAGGGGGCTGCTCCGAGGTCGACGTGGACGTTTGAGCTTACCTACTCGCGTGTCGCCTCGATGAAACTCGATCGCTTCGAGGGTCCGCTCACCACGATTGGATTTGCGATAGGATTTGGATTGTAGGAGCGGTGAGGGCGAGCGCTTGGGTACAGCCGAGGCTTTCTCTTTGCACCGGACTGAAGGGCGACGCGGCGACCTCCATCGACAGAGCTCGGCGTTGGGAGACTGCCACGCGGCGGTGCCGCTTGCAGTGACGAGATTGTCTGAAGCCTGCTACAGCCGGGCAAGAATATCATTGGTCACCCACAGGTATCCAATAAAAACCGCCAGAACAAATAGCGGCGTGATTATCCGCAGCAACCTCGCTCTTTTCGCGACGCTCGGGTGGATGTGCTCAGCCTGTGATCCGGAGTAGAGGAATTTTTGCAGCCGGACGCCGCGTGTGGGCGAAACCATAAACAGCCTCGGTCTGCCAATCGCATCGAAGGTGTCGGCATTGTGCCGTTCAAGATCATCCAGAAACCTCCCGTAAAGGTTCAGCAAGACGGAGATCCCCAGAAGAAGGAAAAGAATCCAGATGGTGAGGCTGGTGAACATGTAATGTGATAGTTGAGCGTCTTTCGGATCCCAACGGTGGTACCAGTCAGACAGGTGCGTCGTTCCATCACTCCGCCCGTCACGTCACATCAACCACCAGAGACATTACCGAAGCACTCGGAAGCGTGAACTCCAACCGCCCACCGCCAACGGACACACCCGGATACTTCTCCGCAACAATCGTATTCGGTTGCTCAAAGGTATTGCATGAGGACAAGTTCGGTGTCGTTATGGCTCTGGCATTGACTTGCATAATCTCCCGCCCGGCAATCGCTATAGATGTCTCGACCGCATCTAGCGGGTGAGTATTCGTCACCAGAATATTTACCCTTCCTTCCTTATCCAATGACGCAGACGATGAAACCTGCGGGAAAGGACGCTCACCATATGTGTTGTACACCGTTTCAACTTCTGTGGACAAACGGTTTGCCTCTTGATGAACCGAATACAGGTCAAACACATGCCAGGTCGGCGTTAGCACCAAGCGTCCGCCATCAGGCTCCGTAAGCGCTACTGAATGCAGGACGTTCACGACTTGTGCCAGGTTGGCAAATCGAATCCGATCGCAGTGATCAACAAACACATTTAGGGTTAGCGCAGCGAGTACGGCGTCCCGCATCGTCTGTTGCTGAAACAGGAAACGCGGATTTGTACCTTCTTCGACTTTGTACCAGCTACCCCATTCGTCCACAACAAGCGCGACGTGTTTGGCGGGGTCGTAGTTGTCCATAATCTCGCAATGTTTCTGCACGAGTTCGTCCATCCGCCAGCCAAGAGCCATCACCTCGTTCCATCCCTCAGTAGTGACGGGCGATGCAGGCTGTCTATTTTTCCAACCACCCGGGACGGTGTAGTTGTGGAAAGACAAACCCTCCAGCGCATTAAAACCAAATCGCTCAACCGATGCCTCCCGCATCAGGACCTCGGTCCAGTTGTAGTCGTCCTCATTCGGACCGCACGCAATTCGAACGGCCGGAGCGTTCGGATAACTTCTTACGTACGTTGCATAACGCCAAAACTGGTCGGCGTAATATTCTGGACGCATGTGTCCACCGCATCCCCAATTTTCGTTCCCGACGCCCCATAGGCGAACGTTCCACGGTGCCGATCGTCCGTTTTTTGTTCGCTCATCGGCAAGGCTACCCTCAACCGCGTTGACGTACTCAACCCATTCCCGCAGCTCACCTGGTGATCCACTGCCGACATTTCCAGCGAGGTATGGTTCACATGAGAGTTGTTCGCACAGGTCGAGGAATTCATGTGTTCCCACGGAGTTGTCGTCGATCACACCTCCCCAGTGGGCGTTAATCCGCCGAGGCCTGTTCTTTCGCGGACCGATACCATCTCGCCAGTGGTAGTCATCCGCATAACATCCTCCCGGCCATCTAAGATTCGGAATCTTGATAGTGCGTAGCGCGTGCACGAGATCGCTGCGCCATCCCCGGACATTTGGAACATCCGATTCCGGGCCAACCCAAAGACCATCGTAGATGCATCGCCCAAGATGTTCTGCGAAGTGTCCAAAAATATGTTTGCTGATTACCGGTCCGGGTTGATCCGCGGCAATTTTTATTGTTGCTGTCGGCGGCATGGTGGTTAGGGTAACGACTTTGTACGGATTGGTCAATAGATTGCATGCTGCGCTTAAATGCGAATAGACTTGTGGAGTCCGGGGTCCGATTTTGCGCTGGTTCTCTTGGATATTCTGAAAATCGCGAGACTACCCCAATAGTTAACACCGGCGACCACGAGTGCATAACCTCCCAAACCGGGCACTTTTTTCTGCCTTTGCGTCCCTATTTTTTTCTCTCTATATAGTATGCACCCACAGACATACCCCCTCTTTACACTAACCCACAACCGGCATGTATCACTCTGATACGCTGCGCTCTCTCTATCAGGAACAATCTTGGGTCGCATCCCCATGTTAAAACGTATTACTGCGATAGCGATACTAGTTGTGCTTCTCAGTCCAATTATAAGGTCAAGCGTGTCCGCTCAAGTTGTCATCAAGGAACGGGTCGAGGTGCAGGCGCCTCAAATACCGCTTGCAAACATGATTGTGGAAGGTTGTAACCAGGGTGACATCAGGCAATTTTTACCCACCAACGCCTCCGAGACGACGATACTTGAAGTGGACCGCACGGGCACCTTGCACTTCAGGAACATCGTTGGGGAGTTCTTTGGCGATCCGACGCTATCTGTTCCGGATGCTCCTGAAATAACGATTCTCGTTCGGGGCGCTGATGGTGAGATCCGCAGCACTACGACGATAGTTGCGGGAGCGAGCGAGCAGCCAACAACGAAAACCGTTTCTTGCGCCGGTGCGGGGAAACCGTACCAGGAAGGCGTGTATGCCGAAGGCGCAGAAGTATCGGTTCAGGTGGAAGCAGGCGATGTAGTCGAGTTGTCTTGCGACACCTGTAGCGCACAGTTCTTCATGGGCACTGGCGGAGGAGGCTTCGTAGACGCCGACGGCAATCGGTACTACCTCGCTTCAGGCAGGGCGAATAAATGTAAGAACAATAACATTTGCCAATGCCTGGATGGCGACACAGAGCTCGAGTCCGCAACCTCTTCGCGCATGTATTTTACTCCTGCACCGCCGGCCATCCTGGACGTCATCGTCGTACCGGACAGCATTGACTATGGTTTCGAGGCTACGATCGATGCCCGGTTTGCGAGCGCAAGCGGCCAGACGGAAAGAGTGATCGGGGGCGTGGCCGCCGTGTCGGTTCCGAATGACCTTCGAGGGTCGCTCGAATACCTGATGCAGCGCGGCGTCTCTTTCACAGATGTAGCTTTTTCTGAGGTAGCTGGGTCTAAGTTCAGATATGTTGCCGATGGCACCGAGTCGTCGCAGGAAGCTATTATCGGTGTAACGGTTTCAGCGTGCGGCTTGACGGGTTCGGACAATCTGGTGATTCGTCCTGGTGAAGCGCTGTACACTTTGCGTATGATCGCCGACCCGGACACGGTTACAGACGGCGAAGAGAGTCGGCTGTGGGTAGAAACTGTCGATGAAACCGGGAATGTCGTTGACCCGGGTGATATCAATCTCAACTTCTCTTTGCCAGGCGAGTTCAAGCACGGCGGAATATTCTACTCTGGAGCGGAGCTGGGACCAGACGCGCCGGTGCCGTTTACAGCAGCACGCAGTGGCGCGGTGACCTTCGAAGCGCTAGTGGACACGACAAGTTTGAGCACTCTGTTCGAATCGACCGAGGTCACGGTGAAGGCGGTAGACGATCCTGGTATCACCGCAGCAGATTCAGTAACCGTGCAGATTTTTGAATTGGAGTTAGCCCTCGAAAAATCCTCGATCTGGCCAGAGATCCCGAAAGTGTCCTCCCGTACGCCAATCAAGGGAGCGCCTAATACGTTCGACTTTGCATCCGTTGACGATTCCACGACCATTACAGTCACCATTCGGCCCCAATTACCAACAGAGCTTGTCACGGACCTAGAATTAACAAAGGAATGGGTTATGGGATCTGGTGGTCATGTGCACGCAGGGGGTAATGACACGAAGGCACCGCCTGATACACTCCTTGGCATTGTGTATTTGTCTGACACCGATTCTGGTTCCAGTGATCCCGAGGTGCGATTTACGCTGCAATCGGAAACATCGGTTGGATTTAAGGCGCCGTTCTTTGGCGGAAAACTTGTTCTCCATGGCGAATTTACAATTGGTGGCGACACTCTGAGAGTTAGCAGCGACACGTTGTCTATTAGTGTTCCGGGATTAGTTCTGTTACCCAACTCGGAACACTATGACCAAATCGGCGGAACACTTTCGCATCCGGGGCCGCCTGGCTCGACCTCGAACACTAATCACTATGTCAATCCTGCAGTGGCGGTACTTCTGGATTCGCTTGCCGCTCGGTGGAGCCGTCTTGCTGCCGACTCTACCTATGGAATTGATGAATCGGAGTATCCTCTTGAGTATAACGATATTAGCCTACCAAACGGAGGAAGGTTTGATATTAGCGGTAACTGGACGAATCGTCAGCCATCGTATACACAACACCAATATCATCGCGTCGGGAGGGATCTTGATTTAAGAACCAATAGTGAGGCGAGCCAACGTGCATCTGGCGTGGGACTGGATGTGCAAGTATGCGAAGCTAACATCTGCTGGTACAAAAACAGGCTTTTCGAGAAACTTGTTGAGGATTTGAACGGCACGGCCGACGTCCATGAAAGAAATACAAGAATTGAACATTACCACCTGCAATTCTATTAGTCATGAGTAATCAATCCCTTTTTGTTTTGTTGGCATTGCTTTTTTGTTTTGTCGATACCGGGCGCGCCCAAACGTATACCGGGGAAGCAATATTCAGAAACGGTGCCTGGATTTTCCCAACTATCTCAGACTCGCTCGAACCTGGAGTATTTGTTCCTGGGAATTTGGTCGAGCTGACTCTTCAAGCGTCAGCCGCGAAAAATGCTGGAGTATTTGAATACCAATACTCTGTAACCGTACTACCGACCTCTCCGAAACCCCTGTATGAGATTGCTATTCCGAGTTCAGAACGGCCCATCTCTATTGAGGTCAACAACTGGTATGGTCGCTATGCAAAACCTCGAGGCGTTGTTGCTTGGGCCGCGGTTGCGGGCAATATGGTTAATCCCGGTGAGACCAAGTCAGATTTCTCCTATCGCTCCGAGATGCTTCCGTCGAGATGTGAATTACTTGTTCAAAACGAAACTAGCTCTGGGTGGTCAACTTTTGATGGCCCGGCCGAAATAGATGACCTTTTTTTCTCAATTCGTGACACTAGCATGTACAGTGTGGTTGCGTCCGTTTGTAGTAAAAGCCTCCCAACTCCACTAATTGGGTCCGCTTTCGCAGACACCATCGCGTCCTATAACACGCAGGCCTACTCGCTTGGCTGGACATCCGACGAAAACGTTTATGCAGAGATTGAAAACTACCTGCACGAGGGACGTGATTTTCTTCTCGCGGGAGATTCGCTAGCTGCAGCGCGCGTTCTTTCTCTTGCTCTCATGAAAACAGAGGCGGAGAATGAGATTACGCTATCTAGCGAGTCCTACGCTCTTCTTAAATACAATCTAGAGTACCTGCTGGGCTTGCTGCCCGATCCGGGAACTACTCCGCCCTCCCTCCCGGCCGCAATCACCGTCCGCGCCAACGTCCTCGAGGATCGCGTCGAGCCGCGCTTCGATGGCAACTCGTTTTTGGTTGATGGCAATAACTACTTGCTGGATGGATCGGAAACGGACGGCGATGTGGTTGGCATCGTGACCGACCGCCTCGACTCCTACGACGCCATCGTCGTTGCGGTGGGGGGCAACCAGAGCGATAACATCATTGGATCCTCAGGGTTTACCTCCGTGGAGCAGCAAGCGATTGATGTAGGAATCGAATCGCTTATTGATTTTTCTTTGTCACAAAGCGGCGTGGTTGAGATAAGCGGAGTGGTGGTGGGTGAGAGCTACGGCTCTGAATCCGCACCGGTCGTTGTCCACGCTTCATCAGATCTCACACTGGATGACGCAACAGGCTACGGCCTCCTCATCGTGGACGGTGAGCTCACAGTCACGGGTACATCCAGCTGGACCGGACTAGTGATATCTCGCGGCGCTGAAGAAAGCACTGCCGGTTTTGTCATACAGGGCGAGGCGAGTGTATTGGGTGCGGTCGTGATCAACGAGTCCACTAACGCAGCGGCAAAGCTGTTTGTCCGCGGCAGCGCCGTCGTTCGGTATTCGTCAGAGGCTGTAGAGGTAATGGTGAGAGGCGCGCTTTCAAACTAGAACCGGAATTATGAAAACACTTTTGTTTAGCCTCTTTGGCATGGTGGTGATCACATCCGCAGCAGCTCAGACGCATACCGTTCCCTTTGCCGCCGCGGGGAATGTGATTGAGCTCGAGGTCGCCAATACGTCCAATCAGAATATTGACGACGTAGCAGTCCTGGTGGACGGACCGGAGTGGGCGACGCTCCACCTGCAAGAGTCCCTGGCGAGCCTGGAAGGCTTAGAGACCGGTACTGTCCGCGTGGAGTTTGATGTAGCTGATGATGCTCCGGTAGGCGAGGCGGCGACGATTACCATCGAGGTGCTCTCTGGAGGTATAGAACTAGCGGCGAAGGACGTGCATCTGGTAGTAGAAGCTCCCGCGCTAACGGAGCTTCGCGCCAATTATCCGAATCCGTTTAGTTACGCTACCACCATTCCGTTTTTGTTGGCAGAAGCAGGTGAGGTCGAGCTGTCGGTGTTTGATCTGCTTGGACGTCGCGTGGCGCTTCTCGTCGACGGGGAGTTCCCGGCGGGGCTGCATTCCACTCAGTGGACGGGTGACGGTTATGGCAGCGGCGTGTACCTCACGCGACTTGATGTACGGTCCACGTCGGGCCATGTGGTTAAGCAAGGTCGGCTAACGCTCGCGCGGTAGGGCAGCAGCAAAATCATGTCTCCGCTCAGTCACCCCGGACTTGATCCGGAAATGATCGTCACTGCGAGGAGCCCCAAAGGGCGACGTGGCAGTCTCCATCTATGGTCGCAGGTCTGGAAGTCCAAAGGCTGGCGCAACCCTTTGACTCCCACTACAAGTGCGTCACCCCGGACTTGATCCGGGGTCCATACAGTTTGTGCTGGTTGTTACCGTTCTTAGATCCACACTTCGCGGCTGCACATGCAGGTTGGGAAGGTTCTGCAGGACAGTACCGTCGAGATGCCGGCGCTATCACCGAGTTGGTTCCCACGGAATGCCCTCACGGGTTGCCTTACTTTCTTTTGTGCCGACAAAAGAAAGTAACAAAGAAAAGCTCTCGGCTGGCACCGCCTGTCGCTAGTCGTCGTCTCCCTCGCGGCGATATTTCGAGCGGCGCCCAGGGAGGTTGTTGCACTGGTGTTGAATAGCGCCGGGACGCCTCGATGAAATCTCGCTTTTCGCGAGGATTCCTCCGCCTCGAGACGCGCCATGCGCTGCATGCCGATTGTTTAAGACGTGTGTTTGGAGGAATGCGCGTTGTGAGGTAGGTGGTCCCTACCTGGCATGAAGGGCGACGTGAGGATCCCATCTACAGAGCTCGGCCTACCCCAACGCAGGTCCAGCAACCGCACAAAACCCCGACAGCGTGTCCACTTCATTCGCGGATCTCGACATCCGCACGAAACTGCGCTTCTTTTCCCAACCCTCCGCCGATGCGTGCGCAATCAACTGTTGGTTCCAGTGAGGAATGTCTAGAATGGCCGGAGCTGAAATGCGACCAATTACGGTTTCAATCATCGCAACGGATTCCTCAAACCCCCGGGCGACGACCGGGCCAATCTGAACGGACGTTCGACCGCGCCGACAGGTCACAAAACCTGAGACGTTGCCGTCACTGCCCAATGAGTAATCACAAAGGCCCGGTGCAAGATTCAAGATCTGTTTCATCGCACGCGACCGGTCACCACCAAGCGCATCCGAATCCATTGTGGCAATTTGCTGTCGGACAGGGTGGGGGATTTTCTTCTGATGATCCCCATCAGAACTTTCTGCCGACGGAATGGCGTAACGCGTCAACATTCCTCTTTCCGCAAAACCCAGTCGCTCATAGACCGGCTTCCCATCGGCAGATGCATCCAGAAATGCCGTCAGCCCGCGCTCGTCTGCATACTCCAGACACCGCATCATCAGTTGTGTCGCCAGTCCCCGACGCCGATAGTCGCTACACACGATAACCATGCTGATCCATGCGATCGACGGTGGATACGGCAAGACCAGCGCGCTTCCAACAAGAGCATCATCAGCAAAAATACCAAACCCGGTGCCGCATTCCAACATTAGCCGCCAATCGGATTCCGACTGATTCCAACCCTGCTCTCCGGATAACTCCAGGCAACCGGAAAGATCAGCAACCGACAGCTCGCGAATATCCCTGCTACCAAACTGCTTTGCCATTACACCCGCTCGATAAAGACCGGACTTGCCCATGCCATTTGTCCGTTTGTCTGATGCACCCGCACGTAAACGTAGTTGCTTTTCTTCCCTTGCAACTCGACCTCGACATCGCCGGCCAATTTGGTATCCGATTGAAACTGCACCCGGTGCAGTAAACAACTTTCCGCCGGGAACGGTCCGGTGGGAATCATTGCCGAACTTTCGCTGAGCGCCCCGATCGTAAACTGCCGGCTAAGCTCAACCGGTTTAGACATTTTCAAAACGATCTGCGTCGCCTGGTCGCCGTCCAGCTCCAACACAACACTGTTGTTGGGATTTTGTCTGAACGATCCGCGCCGGCCGGTGTAGGATTGTATTTTAATCGACGAATCGTTTCGCTCAAAGCGATGGCGCCGGTGCTCATCGAACGGCCCCGATTGAAGACATGGCCAATAGGTTAACAGCTTCCCGTCTTGCACCTCGATGCTGAACTCCCAGTCGCAGATGCGATCGAGGGTCATGTCGGCCCACGGCCCCCAGCCCCACTCAAACCTAACCTGCCCAGGCATCGATCGCTGTGCCACGCGCCGGCCATCTGCACGGTGCACCGTCTGACCGTTAACGATAACATCCACCGTGTCTATCTCGCCTCGACCTTCCACCTCAAACTGAACACTCGCAGTTTCCTTTCCCCGGATCCTCGCGCCCATCGGCTGGCCATCCACCGAGAACCACAGCTTAATCCGGTCTCCGGTCAGGGCGATCGTCCGTCGGGCCCTGATCGCCGACAGCAGGGAATCCCGGCTCAGCTCCTCGCACCAGACACCCAAAAGTCCTTCACCATACGCACCCGGAAAGCCGCGGTGATTGTCACTCGAACCAACAAAACCGAACACGTAGCCGTCGTCCAGCGCCGCCTGCGCGGTATTCGCAGTAACCCGACCCCCCATCGAATGGTTGAAGTAAGGGTACGGACCCACATCCGTCTCGGCGCAACCATGTTCTGAAATAATCTCGACAACGGGACTGCATTCGGGATCGAACACTTCCCAGTTGACGCCGCGATGTCCAGTTGCGTAAGCCAGATGATGCGGAATCATCAGTCCACCATGCTGTCGGCAGTAGGCACGCAATCCGTAAATGTCCTGCGGGGTCACGAGCGGATGGGAATCGCCCGGAAGGATGATGCACTGGTCGCCGAACTGGCTCGAGTGCCACTCGAACCCAAGGAACGAAACAAAATTTCCTGACTGGTTGGCGTCCGCGGTTAGTTTTTGAACCTCCGGCCATGCCCGATGCAATCTGTCGAAGCCATCGAGCCAGAATTGCTCGCGCCCCGCTTCCATTTTGGGAATGTCATGCCAGCTCGAGTGGCCTGTGAACGCAAAAAAGTCAAGGTGGGTGCGCGCGATCTCTATCGAACGCTCAAGCGAGCCGAGTCCGTAGCCGAGCGCGTTGTGATTGTGGATGTCTCCGAAGAACAGGGTATGGCCGTTGTCGCGCATCCGCTTGGCCTAGCTCCGCACGTCGAACGTTGGCGCGTTTCCCGACTCGTCTACGTCCACGTTTACACTGCGTCCATCATCATGCGCTAGCTCGATCTGGTACACTCCGTTGTCTATTCTACCGACTGCTTTTGGCGGTTGCGTTGTGCCCGGAGCAATCGCGATAGACGTTAACAGAGACATTTCGAGTGATGCATCCTGCGTCACGACAGAAGCAAACGGATGTTTCGCGGCTTCCTCCTCAGGGATTGGCAGGAATTCGCTTTCCACCGCAACTCCGTTTTTGCTCCAAACCTGGCCGTAACCCCAACCAAGCGGTCGGCTCATTACAAACGTGTCGCCGCCAGAATAGACGCGACCAAATTTGTCATGGTTGAATCCGAAAAACCGCGCTTCTATTGTCGATGCTGTTTCATCCTTTACCACCTTGTCGAAGATGATCACCGTATTCCAGTCAAAGAGTACCATCACCGAGCGCAGCACTAACCGCACGTCTGGCATCACCAACTGATATGCTTTCGTCGCATCACTAGTCCACGTGCAATTAGAGTTTGTCGCATTTTTGCTGATGATCTTCGCGCGGGCGTCTGAGGGGTTGGTACCCTCCCTGCCGTCATGGTATTGGTGGCCCTTGCCGTCGATGAGGACGGCGCTGTGCCCGGCCGTCGTCCGCATCATCCATGCCGGGTCGGTGAAACTGTAGGGGGGACGGTAGGGATCCGCGACGATCTGTTCTCCGTGACATTTGATGATAATCGAATTGCGATCGGCGTGCTCGTGATTGCCTGGTCCGCCGCTTCGCATTGCGACCGTCAGATCATCTGGGTTAAATCCCGCACGTGCAACGATCCAATCCAGATCGCTGTGCCAGAGCTGCACGCCGTCGGGCGCCGGGTCCTCCTCGATGGCAGGGTCGTACCAGATGAGCGCCCACTCATCGTGCTCGCCTCCCAGGTTCAGGCCAAACCACTGCGCCCTGCCAACGTCGAACGTGTTTGCAATCCACAACGAGACGGCAGTCCGCTTCGGCTTACCCGCACCTCCTGATTTCGTGTTGCCGTTGTCACCGAAGTTTACAATTTCGTATGGATCCGCTTCCGTGGGCATGGCCATACCGACTGCGAAGTCGGCGTACCCTGACCAATTAATGAGCGCGGTGAGGTCGGCAACGTCAAACCGGCTCAAAATGCTCGTCGCCTTGATGATATTGAGCGCGGTGTAGTTTGCGTATGACACCCCCTCGTGGTAGGATCCATCCGGGGCGAAAAAATCACCGAACGTGCGCAGACTGTAGACAGCCTGTTCGAGCCATCGAGTAGTATCATCCGAAACACCCTCGTGCTGCTGGCATGCAACAGCACCGATGGCAAGAGCCGAAGCTGGAACTGCTTTCAGGTTTGTGCTGTCGAGGATGATGTGCCGTTGCGACAGATCCGTTGGTCGATCGCCGGGCCTGTGTTCGAAGTACGTGCTTTCCTCGTCGCGCGTCCAGCCGACAACCTCTTCAGGATAGCGCATACCGTAGAGCGAACGGAAGCACGGTTCGCAGCCACGTTCTTTCATCACCTCGATCCAGTCCGATCGTTCGTCTGTGGTTATAAACTCGCCGAGCCAGTCTGAACAAACTGCAACCGCCGTGAGGGTGCTCGACGCTCGTTGAATTCCCACTACCTGCGTGCCCGCCTCCAGGAAATAGTCCCATTTGTCAAACTTCATGATGCTCCGGATGCACTCGGCGGAGAGATCAGCGGCGTCACGGTCGCCCGTCAGCAAATAGTGGAACGCCATTTCCTGCGCCGTGTCGCTGAGTCGGACAATGTGGAACAGCTGATCGTTATACTTAACCTCGTTCTGGATAAACTCCCGCATCTCTGTACGGTCAACGGCATTGAGTCTGTCGCGGAGGGAAGTAAACGCAGCGTCCGTTTCAAATACGGTGCGCATTCTCGCCAGATCATCCGCATCAAAGAAAAGGCGATGTGCCAGGTCTCGGACTTCTTTCGAAGCACAACGAATCAGGAACGATGGGGCGATAGTTGCGATGCCGAAGCCTGCAGCGCTGTGCCGGACAAATTGCCTGCGTGTGCTCATCGCGGTCTGTTTACAATGATAGGGGATATGGGTAGAATAGTAGCGTTGGCCGAGTAATGCAATCTGCGGTGCGCGTGTGTTAGAGTCCTTGAACGGGATCGATTATTTTGTCGTCGGGCTGTACGGGTTTCTGGTACTCTCTGCTGGCTGGGTGGTATCGCGGTTCAACAAGAAGACGAGCGACTATTTCAAGGGCGGTGGTATGATCCCCTGGGGACTTTCTGCCGTGTCGCTCTTCATCTCCGGATTCTCCGCGTTTATGTTCGTCGGCGCGGCGGGATTCACCTACCGAAACGGATCCGCCGCGATCTTGCTGTTCTCGCTAGCGGCGCCAGCCTACATGCTGGGCTACTTCCTTTACGGAAGGCTCTGGCGACGGTCACGCATCGACACACCGATGCAGTTTCTTGCGCGCAGATATTCTCCCGGCACGTCGTATTTCTACACGCTGTTCTCGGTCGTGCCGAACATCCTGGTTCTGGGGATTTCGATTTACACCCTGTGCATCTTCATCGCAACCGCATTCGGATTCCATGCGACAACATTCGTGGTCGGTCCCGCATCTCTAAGCGGACTGCAACTTTCCATGCTGGTTACCGGAATCGTGCTCGTCGTGTACACGCTGCTGGGCGGTCTCTGGGCGGTAATGGTAACCGACTCGCTGCAATTCATCGTTCTCTTTTTAGCGTCGCTCATCATCCTTCCCGTCTCCTACCTTGTTCTCGGCGAAGGAAGTATTGGCGATGGTATCACGCGGCTGGTTAACGAAGCACCGGAAGGTTTCCTGGGGCTTAAACTGAAAGACCGACCGGGATTGTTCTGGTTGGCATACGGACTGAACATCGTCCTCGGATACAACGTCAACTGGCACATCGCACAGCGCTACTACAGCGTCCCGGACGAACGCGATACCAAAAAGATGGCTGCCTGGTGTGCCGGGCTGAGTTTCTTGCTGCCGCTAATGTGGATTCTCCCTGTCATGGCGTCGCGCGTCCTGTATCCGGATCTTGCCTCCATGTGGCCCGAGCTCAATGAACCTTCCGAGGCGGCGTTCGTGACGCTGGCGCTGGGGATCCTACCGCACGGTATGCTCGGCATTATTGTGTCGGCAATGTTCGCCGCAACCATGAGCTCTGCAGACACTGCGCTAAACTGGCTCGCTGCGGTCGTTACCAAAGACGCCTACTCCCCCTTGTACAATCGCTTCCGCGGACGGACACCAAGCGAAAGACAACAACTGATAGTCGGAAAACTGAGTGTTGCATTCATCGGTTTGCTTGCAATCTGGATTGCCTTCAACATGGAAAAACTCGGAGGTGTGTTCGACGTGCACATCAAGGCAAACTCGCTCTACAGCGCGCCGATGTTTATCCCGGTTATGCTTGGACTGGTTATAACACGTACGCCGTGGTGGTCGGGGATGGTGTCTTTCGGATTTGGTGTTTTGTCGGTCGTGGCGGTAAGCTTGATGGCCAACGTTTCCCAGGGTCTACCGGCCAACTCTTTTGCAAGCCTGTTTATCGACATCGATCTAACCTTCTTTGGTCTCGCGATAACACGGTACGAGCTTCAAATGATAACCGGCATCACGGCCACAACATTGTGCTTTCTGATATCCATACTCTACTCGCGACGTGAGGGAGCGTACAAAGAACGCATAGAGTCTCTGGAGCTTGACTTGTCGACGCCGGCATTTGCGAAACTCGGTGAACCGATGGACATCCGCGGGGTAACCGCGTACCGACTCGTGGGCAGACTGTCGATAATAATTGGCGGGATGCTATTCCTCGTTATCTTCCCGACGCTGGGTACCAACGGGTGGCACCTCAACCTGATAGGCGGATTGCTTGCAGTTGCCATCGGAAGTGCGATCCTGATAACCTTCCGAAAATTGAACCTGGACAACAGGCTCACAGAAATTGCAGGCGGTGATGGGTGACAACAAATCTACTGATCGGGTTGCGCGCGCAGAAGAGCTGATCCCGTGGGGAACGCAGACCAACGCAAAGCGGCACAAACCCGAAATGGGACCGGTCATGCCGCACTTCATCGAACGGGCCGATGGCTGCATGATCCAGGACACGCGGGGCAAATGGTACATCGACTACCGCTCAGCGCTCGGGCCCATCATTCTTGGTTACAACCACCCCGAAGTGCAATCAGCAGTGGAGGAGCAGCTGAGAAAAGGTGTGCTGTTTAGCATGGCCTCGCCGCTGGAGCTGGACGTCGCGGAGAAACTTGTCGGGCTGATTCCCGGGCTCGAACAGGTGCGGTTTCTAAAGAGTGGCAACGAGGTGAACCACGTGGCCATCCGGTTAGCTCGGGCACTAACTGGACGCGACAAAATTGTCACGTGCGGATATCACGGACACGGCGACTGGTTTTCCTGCGGTACGGGTCAGGCGATAGGCTGGGCCTGGCCGCGTGAGGGCAACGGTGTTCCTAAAGCGCTCGACGATCTGGTTATCAAAGTCCCCTATGGCGACGTCGACGCGTTGGACCGGGTTTTTTCCCTGCACGGCCAAGAGATCGCAGGGATGATTACAGTACCGTACGACTGGAATGACCTGGTCGGACATGACTTTCTTTCCAGTGCCCGGAGATTAACTCAGGGTTCCGGGGCAGTGCTGATCTTCGATCAGATCCTTACGGGTTTTCGCTTGGGTCTGCGTGGGGCGCAGGAGTTCTTCCCAGGGACAGAGCCTGACCTTTCCACGTACGGCAAAGCCATTGCAAACGGATTCCCACTGGCTGCGGTTGGTGGAAAACGCGAGGTGATGGCTATGTTCGACAGGGTGATGATCACAACCACGCACGCTGGCGAAACCCTTTCTCTGGCGGCAGCGCTTGCAACGCTCAACGTTCTTGAGCGCGAACCTGTTTTTGATCACCTCAACACAATAGGCAAAATGCTCATGGCGGGGTTTGACGATCTTATCGGAGAGTCGGGATTGGGCGGCGAAAGTTACGGTCTTCCTGTCGCGCCGCAGTTCCGATTTAACGGAGACAAGGATCGGGCAGAAGAAATGCAGATCAGGTTTAACCGATCTCTGTTCGAGAACGGGATCTTCCCCTCTAGCCCATACCTACTCAACTATGCCCACAAAGAAGAGCACATCGAAAAGACGCTGGATGCGATGAAGAACTCCGTGAGGAATCTGTGAGCGAGAGCCATGTGATCCGGGTGGCAGCCGTGCAGCTGTGGTCCGATTTTGATCGGTCACCCGAAGATAATCGGGTGCATGCATTGGAGATGGCCGAAAAGGCGGCTGCTCGCGGTGGCCTGGACCTGATCGTGCTGCCGGAAGCGATATCGATGTTATGTTACCCGGATGGTCGGCCGGATTTTTCGTACCACGACGTCTGCGAGCCGGTGCCGGGTCCAACTACCGAGGCGCTCGCTGCAATCGCCCGGCGCTACCGGGTAAATATTGTCTGTGGGTTGATCGCGAGCCCTACCGTTGGTGACACGTGCCAGAACATGACGGTCGTGATTGATCGGTCGGGTGAGCTGGTGGGTGCTTACAATAAGCTGCACGAGCCCGAAATCTGTAGGGTGGAGCAGGGCGCAGGTGTTGGGGAGGACGCTCCGGTGTTTGATCTCGACTTTGGGCGAATTGGGATCATGGTTTGTTGGGATCTGATTTCCCCTGAGCTGGCGTCGATACTGGCTGCAAAAGGTGCAGAGCTAATTGTTTTTCCGCACCTCATCGGTTTGTCTCCATCATCCCGGTTAGGGATTCAACTAAGAGCGAGGGCAGTCGACAATGGTGTTCCGATCGTTGTGGCAGGGATGCGCGACGACGGTTCGCACAGCGGAAATGAAAATGACATTTCACCTACGTGCACCATCAGCCCGGATGGTGTTGTGATAGCATCATCAGCCGCCGACACTGCAGACATCCTGATTGGGCAGATCGATTTTCAGGCATCATCAGCAAACAGAAAACATATCGCTAAGCGAGCGCGGGATCTGCGATACGAAGTATACGCCCGCGAGTACGCTGCGTTGTCAGGAAAAGGAAACCGAACAGGTGGTTAAACCCGGAACAGGTAGCTCAGCTTCAGGAAAAACCCATCCGCGTTGCGCTGCAGGTCGCGAAAACGATAGGTGTTCGGCTCCGACAAGCTGCTTCCGTATCCGAAGAACAAGACGGTGCCTGGGTTAGGTCGGTATGAAAACAGCCAGTCGAATCGCAACCGGTTGCTTCGCTGCCGGGTGGTTCGCGAAAACTCTCCAGTGCGCGGGTTGCGAATGAGGATTGGATCATCTGTCCGGGAGTTATCACGCAGCTCGTCGCGGAAGTTAGAATCGTACTGTCCAACCAGGCGAACGAACAGGGAGGGAGTAATCTGATACTCACCCTTGAGGCGCGGCACTCGGCGTAATCCGACGTTGCTCTTGTCATCTGCGCGGACGTACTGCTGGTGATTGTAAAGAAGATTGAACCGAAGTTGGTCGGTAGGATTCCAGTTGAGGGTTAGGGTAAGAAAGTATATATCCGCTGGCGCCCACTCGAAGAAGTTGTCATCCCGCCCTGCAACGACAAAGAGGTTACCCGAAAACGTGTTTAGCTGCGGCGTGTTAAGCGAGCTCCAGAATCCCGTGTTGATGAGTCGGTTTGTGCCGGTGTAGGCAACTGTGTCGATTGGTGCGCCCGAACTGTTCTGCCGCTCGATAAAGTAGTTCGTATACAGCTCGTCGGGATATTTGAATGACTCGTAGAAGACCGACGTCCCGCCAGACCACCCGCCGCGAAATCTATAGCTGGTGTTGAAATGGAGTTTGCGATCGTTTGGTCCGGTTCCTCGAGTAAACCTGTCGTAGTCCCAGGTTCCGTCGAAGGTGAGGCCTCCGGTGAAGGATTCCATGAAAGCACCTTCTTTGCCGAACCACGTATGCCGGGGTACGAGTGTCATCTGTGCAATCCCAACGCGGTTGATGAAACCGGATTCGGCGTTGAAATCGTGGTGGAAGGCGCGGGAGGTGAAAGAAATTCCGTTTTTCCTGTTGGCGGCTGATGCAACTATCCTCCACATCGGCGCTGATACGGTACTTCCCGGATCGCCAGTGAAGCTCATGCCTGCCTGATAGGTGACGGAGTAGATTTTCGAAAACACAGCACGGCCGTCTATCGCGGCGACGCGGTTCCAGTGATCCTCATCAATCTTGTCTGTGTACGTCAATCCGATGGTGCTCTGGCCGCTGAGATCGCGCCTGATCCGGACCGCATTGAAATACCGCGCGTCCAGGTTCGACAGGTACTGTTCTTTGTTATCGATCGCGCTGATAACCGCTATGTTGGTGCCGCCGGTCTTGCCGGTAAGCTTCACCGCGCTGAGCGGATTCGCAATTTGGCGGGTATAAATTAATGTGGTCGGTGATCGGAACAGTTCGATGCCGTCAAGAAAAAATGGTCGCTTTTCGGGGACGAACACAGCGCTGCGCGGGTCGAATTGTATTTGTGCAACGTCGGCCTCGACCTGCGAGAAGTCAGGGTTGATGGTGCCGTTGAGGGTGATGTTGTTAGAGGCGCCCCAGCGTACGTTCACTCCCAAGGGATCGCGGAAGTCGGTGTCGAACTTGGACTCCTCAAAGCCGCGGTTGGTAGCGCCGGTGATTTCAGGATTGATGTCGAGGACGAGTCCGCGCCGCAGATCGGTGAGCTGCTCGAGCGTGCCGTTCTGCGCGAGGAAGGATGCCTCTCCTTGTAGCACCGGCGTCCACGTGCTCGAGTAACCGGAGTGCTGCACTTTCCGGAGGACGTTGAATCCCCAGTCCTGTGTGAGACTGGATTGGTAGCGGAGACTTTTGAACGGGATGCGGACTTCTATTTCGAAACCGTAGTCGGTAAGGTGACCTTTCGATTCGTATACGTAGTCGGGGCTGAGGTCGGTATTGAACGCCCCGCTTGAACTGTTGAACATTCCGCCGCGGTCGCTGTCTCGCAGGACACCGTCCGCCTGCTGTCCGAGCGGGTTGACACCGATTAGTATTGCCTGACGCTTATCGTTATACGTGTCGAGGATGATGTGGACGTAGTCGTCCCCGCCAATTTTGTCACGGTCGGCCAGGGTCGCGCGTACCTCACCGTGCGTTTCGAAAGCGCGAATTCCGAAATGCATCGCGGTGGGAGAGTACCAGACGAGCACGTGTGTGGAATCGGATGCGGGCCGGCCGTCGACGGGGAGGTATTCGGAAAATCCAGTGAACATCTGGGCGTTGTTCCATACGTCTTCGTCGAGGAATCCATCGATGACGATGTTTGTGCCGGTGATGCGCGGTATCTCGATGTTGTAGTCGGGGGGGTCGGCCGCGGTTGCGAGGGTCGTGGTAAAAAGCAGCGACAGCATCGCGGCGATGGCCAGCGAGCGGGGAAGGGTAGGTGCGTTCATGGCACTTGTTTGTTGCAGCTGGCGCAAGTTAGGGTAATGCTGGAATATTAGCACAATGGAGGTCTAGTTGGCCCGCCGGGTCCAGCAGGTGGCTGGCCGATCTCCATCTACAGAGCTCGGCTTGGGGAGATTGTCACACCGCTTCGCGGTTCGCAATGACAGGTTTCTTTCGCTGTTCTATGGATCCTGGCTCGGGGTCCAATAAACCTCGTCATCCTGAGGAGTCCCGAAGGGCGACGTGAGGATCTCCATCTACAGTCGCGGCCCTTACAGTTTGTGCTGGTTGTCGCCGTTCTATGGATTCCAGCTCGGGGGCTGGAACGACACGTGGGAGGAGTCATGAATCGCAACGTCATTCGTTAACCACTGGGTACCATTCCACCACCCCGCGCGTCACCCTGGACTTGATCCAGGATCCATACAATTTGTGATGTTCGTCACAGTACTCGGATCCCCCGCCACCTCCACCATCAGTCCCACTCCTGCACGCTGGATACATTCGGCATCCCCCAGTCCTCACCGTTCCAACCATTAAATCCGTCCATCTTGAACGTCCAAAAACCGGTGGACATGTCGGAAATCACAATCAGCCCGTCGGCGTTGCGGACGTCCACGCCGAACGCTCCGTTGTACATCCCAAACTCGCCGTCAAAAAGCTTCGGCCCCGTGTACGTATCGTAGTAACCAAGTGTCTCCGGATTCTTCGGATCCATCAGGCTGAAAATCTGCAACCCGTCGAGATAGCCAGAAACAAACACGTATGGCCAGCGCACCTCGTGGTTGTGAACGAGATTCTCCCAGTTAGCGGTCCACGCCGAAATGGGTTGGCTGATGTTCTTCGTCTCACCGTCCAGCGCCGGCTTCATGTCAAAAATGCGGAGTGGTGCGTACTGATACTCGGTCTCCGTAACCGCATAACGTCCATCTGGTGACGGCGTGAACGTGTGCCCCCAGGCGACGCCATTAATACCCCGCATCGTAAACAGTAACTCCGGACTGTCCAGGTCGGACACATCATAAACATAGTATCCGCCTGTGCCTCCGCCGTAGAACCGGTCCTGCCCGGTATCTGGATGAATTCCAACATACAGGTCATGATAGAAAAGTTGCGACGCCAATATGTCTTCCGCTCCCGCTGGGGCGCCAGACGCGTCTGCCGGAATCGGAACTGCGCCGACGTAGGCGTCATCCGCTCCCTCGACCAGGTTACCCAGGTCGTAGATACTCGCCTGCCCGCCGTTGACCGTCGTGAATAGATAAACCCGCCCGTTGGTGTGTTTATACACAAAAATGTTGTGGAATCCTCCGGGGAAATCGGGTGCATCAATCCTGCCCACCTCCTTCACCTTGTCGGGATCCGGGAGACCGGTAACGTCAAAAACCACAGCTCCAAGATTGTAATTGGGGCCAGGTCCAAACTGGGTGGATTGCACAACATAGTAGCGTCCTTTCCATTTGAAGTTTTTAATGTCCATCCCACCGAGGCCGGTGTGCAACTCTTCATCTTCAATCCGCCAGCGCTTAATCACCTTCGGGTTTGCCGGGTCGGAAATGTCAATAAAGTCGGTACCTTTCGCGGCGAAGGATCCGATATGCCCACGCGAGACGTACGCGAATGGTCTGCTCAGCTCCTGCTCCACATCGATGTCCATGACGCTAAGCTGTCCTCCAAGAGGAATGTGACCAACGACTTTGATATTGTCGGAGCCTCTATCCATAGACGTCCACTGTGCGTGAACGGGTAACGCGATCAACAGCGCGGCAACCAAAGAGGGTATTGTAATTTTCGGATTCATGGCTTGTCCTTGCCCAACGGGTGAGTTAATGATTCGAATATCTGATAGACTATAAATGTGCAAAAAGAGTCTGGTTAAAACAAGCAGGAGGGGATGATGGAACTGGGAGTTTATTCGTTTGCGGAAGTACCACTCGATCCGGCAGGGGGGCAAGGTAACGCGGGCGCGAGGCTGCGCAACTTGATGGAAGAGATCGAGCTCGCGGATCAAGTGGGGCTCGACGTTTTCGGAATCGGTGAACACCATCGGCCGGACTATGCCGTTTCGAGTCCGGCGACGGTGCTCGCTGCCGCTGCATCCGTCACCAAAAATATTAGACTCACCAGTGCGGTGACGGTCTTAAGCTCCGAAGATCCCGTGCGCGTGTTTCAGCAATACGCTACCATCGATTTACTCTCGAAGGGCCGGGCGGAAATAATGGCGGGTCGTGGCTCTTTCATCGAATCCTTTCCATTGTTCGGATTCGACCTCCGGGACTACAATGAGTTGTTTACCGAAAAACTGGATCTGCTGCTCCGCCTGGTGAAAGAGCCGCGCCTGTCGTGGGACGGGAAACACCGAGCGGCTCTAGATGATCAGTCCATTTTCCCACGTCCGCACCAGAACCCGTTGCCAGTTTGGATCGCCGTGGGTGGAACGCCCGAATCGGTAGCGAGAGCGGGGCGGTTGGGCATGCCGCTGGCGCTAGCGATTATCGGCGGACAGCCCGCGCGGTTCGGATCGGTCGTTCAATTGTACAAGGACACCTATGAGCGTGCCGGCCATGATCTTTCAAAGATGCAGATTGGCATCAACTCGCACGGTTTTATTGCGGATTCAACCGAAGAAGCCGTCGCGCTATCCTATCAACCGTACGTCGACGTAATTGGACGCATCGGCCGCGAACGCGGATGGCCACCGCCAACACGACAGCACTTCGACAGGGAGCGTTCAGAAAAAGGCGCACTGCTGGTGGGTGATCCATCAGAAATAATCGACAAAATCCTGTACGAACATGAACTGTTTGGCAATACGCGTTTCATGATACAGTTCACGCTCGGCCCCATGCCTCACAAGAAAGTCCTGCGCTGCATCGAGCTGTTTGGGACGAAGGTAGCGCCCGCAGTGCGCAAGGCGCTCAGCGAATGATCGTCACTGCGCATTGATGGAAGACGGCCGAGGAATTAGGATCAGATTCTTCTGACGTCCGTCGATGTACCACACCTTGTCTCCGTCAAAGAATGCGTCTTCCTCCAGCATGATGCGCACGTTTCCCCAACCCTCCACATCGACTTTGGCGTTCAACTCAATGGAGTACGCCGTATTGTCGTTGAGGGGATAGTCTCCGCGCCCGGGCACGCCGCCCTGCTGATCCCACAATCCGATTGTCGGCCCTGTTCCGTGCCCGTGGTATCCAATTGGATGCGTGTAAATCGTCGCGTCAATACTTTCCGACGCCGCCTGCCGCAAGGCTGCAGCAAGAATATCGTTGCCGGTTTTCCCCGTCTCGAATTGGTCGGTCAGGATGTCCTGCAGTCGATTACCAGTTGCCAGCGCATCGACTAAACCCTGCGGCGCGGAAGTTTCTCCCGGACGCAGAACGTAGGCGTGCTGTTGGGTGTCTGTGTTGAGTCGGAGGTAGGTGATACCAAAGTCCACGTGTAGCAGATCTCCGGCCTGAATCACGTTTGTGTTTGTCGAAGGGTTCGAAAAGTCGTCGCTGCGTGAGACGCCCGAGCGTTGAATCGACACGCTGGGATGAAACCAGGTTACGAGCTTCAGCTCGCGAATGCGTTCACGCAACCACCACTGGACGTCGTCGGTTGTTGTGACGCCCGGTTGAATTACATCAGCAGAAAAACCTTCTGCGATAATGTCGTGCGCTATCGACACGATTTGAGGGTAGACCGCCATCTCCTTTGCCGACCGCGTTTCCAACCATTCGGCTCCCAGCATTTCTGCAGAGACAAGTCGGTCGACGTACGTATCGTCCAGAGCTGCAACTAAATCGGCGTGCTCGGTATGCGTGAGCCCATCGGCAGTGGCAAATAGCGAGGACACGTTGATGCCAATTCGCTCCGGGTCCCGCTCGGCGATAATCTCGG
The DNA here is from genome assembly GCA_965224105.1 of Rhodothermales bacterium. Taxonomy (GTDB): domain Bacteria; phylum Bacteroidota; class Rhodothermia; order Rhodothermales; family JABDKH01; genus CBDCYH01. Next base: position 1,595,887 of record CBDCYH010000002.1, read on the forward strand.
CCAGGCGTTTCCACTGATCGGGTTGTTCCTCTGGCGTCCACGCGCGCTTGAACACGGTGCCAACATCGTAACGCGCAACTGCCAGAAATTCTAATCCGTCTTGCGCACCGCGGTCATAGGCAACGAGGATTGTTCGCCTGCGGGCGTTGAGCCACTTCGCCGGTAGCATCGTCCTGATGATAGGATCCTCGTTGTACTCCCGCGCACTGATGATCCACATGTCAATGTCGTGCTTTCGCATAAGCGTCGGCAGCATGTTTTGCAGCCGATCCTCCAGCCAGTCGTCAACGAGTTCGGCACGCTGCTGCATGGGCAGGATATGCTTTTGCGCCAATGCTGGCGCAGTAGCTGCGGCGAAGGTTGCTACCAGTAGAATTGTTCGGATGATGCGCATTGTTCAGCGGTTTGCTTTATTCGTGATCGAAGATAGGGACGGCGAGCCACTTCGACAGGGACATCCACAACATTACTTCGGTTACTCCGTAGTCACCAGATGGACTTAACTATCCAACGCAATTGAAATGCAAACCATTCCTGTTACACAAACTGGCCAGTGGGCAGTGCGGTTTTGCGTTGCCTTCCTACTCCTGTTTCTTGCATGGTGGGCCTATGTGCGCGCGACACCCATCGCCCGCCCGACATTTTTCTCCGACCCCATTCACGCGGTGCTTATCATAGCGGCTGCGTTTGCGGCAGTTGCGGGAATGGTGCTGGGGCTGATCAGTTTTCTCAAGGACAAGGAGAAATCCTGGCTCCCGGGAATCAGCATTCTGGTGGGCGCGCTGGTACTTTATTGGTCGGTGGCCGAGCTTGTTGGCCACTGAGGTTACTCGGCGGCGAGAGCGGCGGCGAGTGCATCGAGCCCGGCCTGCGCGATCTGTGCGTCTTGTGCGGCGCGTACTCCGCTAACGCCAATGCCTCCGATGGTCACCCCGTCGACGACGATCGGCAAACCGCCCTCGAGCGTCATCACGTCTGGAAGGTTTAGCGTCGACATGCTGCCGCCGTTGAGTCGTTCCGCAAAAGCCTTCGTCGGGCGCCGGTAAAGAGCCGCGGTCCGGGCCTTGGCCTGCGCAATCTTAAGGCTGGGGATTTGCACGCCGTCCATCCTTTCCAGGTACAAGAGATGCCCGCCGTCGTCGACAATCGCAATGATTACGTTCCAGTTATTGGCAACGGCCTCGGACTCGGCGCCTGTGATTATTGTCTTTACCGCATCCAGCGTGAGCGTGCTCTTCGTGCCCAAAAGCTGACCGCTTGCCGATCCGGCAGAAAACAGTACGAAGACGCCAACAAACAGGAGTTCGCAAAATCGGTTGTTCATTTGATTGTCTCGTTAGTGTGTCTCTGGAGAAGGTAGCGCTACCATGTCGCGTCGAGCAAATCACCAACGGAAATTGTCTCGCCTACACCGGCTACCAGCGTCGCGTTCATTCCAAAGGTTGCCCCGTCCTGGTCCAGCTGTCCCGCCAATCGCGCAAGTGTCGCCAGTGGTTCTTTTGGATTGCTAATTACACCCGTTACCTGGTCAACGGTGAGCACACTGCATCGCTTGCTAGGCTTCCGCATTCCCAGGGTATAGTTAGCCTCCGAACACGCTAGCGCGTCCAGCCGAAATTCCGTCCAGGCCGGGCACCCTCTGACGACAATATTGGGTCGAAAGCGGTCCATCGTAACCTCCTGGCCGTCATCCAGCCTGTGGTTGAGGTCGGCAACCGACTCCAGCGTTGTGACGAGGTACGGGAATCCATCTGCAAATCCAGTGTAGCTTTCTTCACCTTTCAGATAGGTTGCATCAACCAGGCGCCGGTGACTGTCGTCGATGCCAACAAGTCTCAGCGGTTTGCCTTTGCTGGTGCCAAGGATTGCGGAAAGCCAATCCGATACATCATCTCCGGCATCCCGTGCAAAACAGGTGTCCTTCCAGATTGTCACTTCGACGGAGGATACATCTGTTTGCGGCGAGGGGACGTCGATTGAGTCGCCGTAATGGCTGAGGGTCAGGACATCGTTTTGGATATCCGCGTCGATCGTGGCCATCTTTGGGAATTCGCGCTGCGTGAGAAATCGATAGCTGCTGTCGGTTATCATCCACAACCGATCCGACTCCAACCCGCGCACGTGCAGTTTTGCAGTCTCAACGGCAGTACCCCGTAGGCCTTTCACGGGGTACACAAACAATCCTACAACTTCAATCATGGCGGCGCGAAACCTGAACCTTTAGCAAAATCAGAAGACGTTTCGAATACGCTTGGACAAACATCTTGTTTTCGTGTCCGGTGTTTCTCATTTGGATACGCTCTTGCGCCTTTCGCGCGACGATGGTACCCTTCCAACGCATAACCAAACAGGTTCAAGAAATGGCTACCCGTCGATCATTTTTGAGGACATCCGGAGCCGCAGTCGCCTGCGCCTCCCTGCTACCTCGCGGCATACATCGGATTCTGAGTTCAGGCTCGCTGGCGATATTGAAAGGTGACGATCTCTTCTTTGGTTCATCTGATGTTGAGCGGATGCGCACGCTATATGCTTCCGAAATCTATTCCCCGCTACGGTCGCGCATTGCAACAATTGATCGCGAGGCGGAGCGGAGATTTTTGCAGGACGAGGTGCGATACAATGACCAGCTGTATGACATTGCCCGGGTGGCTAATCGCTCGATCGAAATGGCGTTCCACTACCTGATGACCGGAGACAAAGACGCGGCGGAGCTTGCAGTGTTGTACATGCGATCGCTGCCAAAATTTGAACGGTGGGATTACTTCCTCGAGGCGGGCACAAAAGTATTTGGTCTGCAGCGAGCCCCTGCCTGCACGGTCGCAACTAGTCTCTGCTGGGACTGGCTGGAAGATTATGCTGATGAGACCGAACGTCGGGAATGGATTCAGCTGATGGGCGAACGCGGCTGCGAGCCGAGCTGGCTGGCACTGTACGGTATGCGCCACCCGGATCGGGTAGAAGGCTGGTCGATGGATGAATCAAGCACATACTTTGAGCACCGTCCGGGCGACCGCGTGGATCTGTCCAACTGGCCGCACATCCTGGACAGGACTAATCTGAAAGCAGTGCCCGCTTCTGCGCTGGCCATCGGGGCTGTGGCTTATGCTCGGGAGATGGGCGAGGACGATCGCGCTAAAAAGTGGCTCGAGCAGGCCGTTTACAGCTTGCGTACATTTCGCGACCTGTACGCAGTCGACGGTTCGTATGACGAAGGGGTCTCGTACGCAAACTATACATCATCCCACATTACCCAGGCTACAGTGGCTCTGGAGCGATACAACGGATTGAGCCTGTACGATGAATTGAACTGGTCTGGGTACGTGGACTATCTGTGCAACATGTCCATGGCGACCGCTCGCAGCCCAACTGGTATTGTAAATTTCGGCGATGCGGGGAATGGCGCTACGGCGTCGGTTCCGTATTGGGTGGCACAGAGGACGGGGGATTCGCGAGCGCGATGGTTCGGCGACGCGCTCTCGCGGGAAAAAGATATGTGGTCCCTCATCTGGCATCCGGATGATTCGGTCCGGCCGGCGGCGAGCAAGTCCGGGCTCGTTCTGTGGCAGTCAGCGCTCGACTGGATGGTGGCGCGCACAGGGTACCGCCCCGACGATCTGGTCGTCGCGATGAGAAGCGGCGGTCCAGCCAACCACGAACACGCCGACAGAAACAGCATCATCGTTAAATGGGGAGGAGAGGTCCTCGTCGCGGATCCCTACCGACCTCCGTACAGCTATGCCGATCCATCATGGATGATGCGCACAACGGCGGGTCACTCGGCCTTGCTGGTCGATGGCGAAGGTCACCAGTACCACGACGGAAGCGAAGGGACGAATCCATCTGACTCGGTGGCACGGATAGTTCGCAGGGGTGAGCGCGATGGCTACGTTTTCTGGACGAGCGACGCTTCTCCGGCGTACACGCTGGTTGATCCGGACATCCAATCCGTTACCCGAAGCGTTTATGTTTTCGAAGGCACGAACGCGGTCCTGATCGTAGATAAAGTTCGTAAAGACGCGACACCATCGATAATCGAGGCAAGGTTCTTCGGTGACAATCGCAAAGTCGAGGGCGCGAACTTTTCGACGGAGAGCGGTGGCGACACTCCGGTGCGGTCTCCGGCTGCAGGATGTCGGATAACTGCGGGAGAAATGGACAAGCATGCTTTTGCCGAGATCGCCCGGCCCTTGGCGTCTGCCCACATCGCCAGTGTTTCCCCTCAGGGCGCTATCGCCGCGGAAGAAAGGCTCCCCATCCCACCGGATGTCGCGGCGCTGCATCCGTTCGCTGCGATGCGCACAACCGAGCCCTCTGCGGGGCCGCTGCTGATTTCCGTTGTCGTGCCGTATGCCGGTTCGCGCAAGCCATCGGTCTCGTTCAACATGCGCGAGGATGGTTCGACTGATGTAGTGGTTGAACACGGTGTGGGCATGGTTCGATGCTCTGTTGTCGACTCGGGTAGCATTCCTGAGGTGATCGTTAACGAAACGAGATAGTCGAGCCTGTTTGGGATTGGCTTCTTCAGTCCAGGGCTTTAGTCATGGGCACGATTCGCAATGTGTACTGCGGATTCATGCGATAGTCGATGGGAGGTTTTGCGATGTAGCCCCGGCGTTTGTAGAAAGAAAGCCCTGGGAGCGTGGAGCCGAGTTCCAGGGAGGTGAAACCGGCCTCGCGGGCCTGGGCTTCGCAGTGCTCAAGCAGCTTTGATGCGATTCCCCTGCGGGCATAATCAGGATGGATAAAGAATGCTCTGATCTTCGCTGGATCCGTTCCCGGGACGAGCTTCGCGTCCGACCTTCCCGCCAGGTCGTCGCTGCCAAATAGCGTTGCACGATAGCTCCAACCGCCGCATCCTACGATCGTCGATGTGCCCAACCTGCCGGTGAAGTAGGTCCCATCGGTTATTAGCTGACTGTCCACGCCAAAGACACCCGTAAGCGCACAATCGACTTGCGCTTTTGTGTAGAACCCCTGGCTTAGAGCGTGTGCTGATGTAGAGATGAGTCTGCGCAGCTCGGGAATGTCGTTGTCGGTGGCAACTTTGATTTCAGGAGACATGGGCAATTTGCTGGAGTCAGCACCGATTTCAACTTAGGCACAAAATAAGAACGCCTCCCCCGATAATCCGGGGAAGGCGTTGCTGTTGAGTTTTGTGTTGGTCGGGATTAGCTAGAGGCCAAGTCACGAACAACATCAGCAAGCATGCGCACTTTCGCGCCATCGCTGGAGCTGCCAGCATCGCTGCTAAGTGACTCTGCCAGGCTCTTCAGTGCCTCGCTGCGTGCACCTGCGCTGGCACCCATTGCCTCGTGCAGAGCACTTCGCACCTGTCGCAGTCTGTCTTTTGACAAACCTTTCGATCGTTCCAGCTGATCCACATATGCCTTGGCGAGGTCAAACGTGGCTGGCCATTCGAATCGTGGTTGGCCCTGGGCATTGAGGTAGCTAAGTCTAACCGTGTTCGCCGCAGCGATCTCGTTTTTCGTGAGATTGCCGCTTGGGGTTAGAGCAAAGATATCCAGACCGCGAGCAATTTCTGAGCTCACGATCAGTCCGTTGTACCAGTACACCGACCAGCTGCCTCCCATGTTCATCTGATCAGGATTGACGGGTCCTCGATCGTGGTATGCGATTTCGTACGGATTGTTGATGTCCGTCCAGTCGAAGATGGAAATGCCGCCCTGGTACCACGCCTGCACCATCACGTCTCGTCCCGGAATGGGAATGAGCGATCCGTTATGTGCGACGCAGTTTTCCTGGGGGGTCTGTGGATCAGAGAGCTTGTAATAGCTTCTGAATTCCATTTTTCCGTCTACGATGTCGAAGTACGCGTTTGCGCCCCACTCTTTCGGATCAGTGGCGCGGCATTTTGGCTGTCCGCCACCGCCCCACTCATCAGTGAAGAGCACTTTCGAACCGTCGTTGCTGAATGTCGCGGAGTGCCAATACGCAAAGTTGGAATCGGCGACCGCATCGATCCTGAACGGGTTGGCAGGATCCGTAATATCCAGGAGCAGACCGTATCCTTCGCATGCACCACCTGCCAGTCCAATCGCTGGATAGAGGGTGATGTCGTGGCATTGTGTTGGACCAGGTTTTGGACCGGAGTCATCACCATCCTGTGGAAGTCCAAAGCGTTCGGCAATCATTTGCGGAAACGCCTCACGAAGCGCCGCACTATCTGCAGCCGTTGCCTCTTCGCCACCTCTTGCTTTCACGATCTCACCCAGGAACTGTGCTACCAGTTGGTCGGACATCACTCGTGGAGTTCCGAGGATGTCAACGACGTATGCACCGCGTGCTTTTGCTTCGGCGATGGCTGCTTTGTCATCAGGAGCCAGTCCGTGCTGCTCGGGTGCTACCAGGTCCTCGAAGATTCGAGGAGAGGAAACGATAGCGGCTTGCTCCGGATGCGCAAGAGGCACCTTGATAACTTCGATCCGGAAGAGTGCAGAGTTCGGATCTTCGTCAGGAGAAAGCGCGGAGCACCCTGCCAGCTCTTCGTCTGGACGTACACCCGACGAACCAGAGACGTAGACGTAGACGTTGTCATTGTCTTCCGGGTCTTTCAGTACTGAGTGCGTGTGCGATCCGCGGCAAGTCTGGACGTTGGAGACGTACTCCGGATTCTTGATATCTGAGATATCAAAAATTCTGATTCCGCGAAGCCGGTCTTTACTGACTGCTTCCTGCACACCGTCGGTGCCGCAGTCGAGTCGGCCACCAAGTCCCTCACCCGAAACAAAGAGAAGGTTCTCATACACCGAGACGTCACTCTGCGAAGCCGGGCACAGGTAATCTTTTACGAGGACCGGCGACTCAGGATTCGAGATATCCCAGATCAACACACCATTGTAGTTACCCTGGATCGCGTAGTTGTCCTTGAAAGCAAGGTCGGAGTTCGTAACACCCACAAAACCTTCAGGGGGTGGCGTCGTTGAAAGTTTTTCCATATTCCAGATGGCCTCGCCAGCATCGAAGAGGCCCGGCTTGAGTCCAACGCGCGGATCCGGCATTGGGGGCATGGACGTCATGACATCAACGGCGTCGTCGGCCATCTCTTGCATGTCTTCCATCGTGTCTTTAGCCTCATCTGTGTCTACCGTAATGGGTTTTTGCGAACACGCAGAAACACCAATCAGGCACACCACCAGCATGAGCGGCCAGAAAAATGTATTAGCTTTACCTGTCATAGTATTGTTGTTGGTTAGAAGAATGTTGTGAAGGTGTGGGATTATTTAATCTTGCGAACTTTCAGGAAACATCCGGGCCAGCATGTTTTCCATGCGAGCAATTTCGGTTACCTGATCGACGTGGATGTCTGACGCGAGTTTGAAAGCGACGTCTCCCTGGCCCGCGCCATCCTGTCGGAATAGCTCTTTCACCATGGTGACAGCGCCACCGTGATGTTGGATCATATAGGTTAGAAACAGCCGGTCGAATTCGGGGCCCCGGGCAGCGTTTAATTCATCGATTTGGCTTTGTGTCAACATGCCCGGCATGTGCATCGCGTGGTCGCCCGCTCCGTGCATCATCAGTTTGGTACCTTCGATGTGTACCTCGGGAACGGTCTGGTCCCTTTCTCGGAGCCAGGTCTGCATGGTTTCGATCTCATCCTTTTGCGCGTTGATAATCCGTGCGGCAAGGGTTTTCACTGCGCGACTGTCGGCATGTGTTGGCGCCATGTTGGACATCACCAAGGCCTGCGCGTGGTGGCTTATCATGCCGGTCATAAAGTCGACATCGGCCTGGGAGAAAACATTTCTCGCGCTGTCCTGCCTGGCCCAGTAAATATCTTCGAGCCGGTCGGTTTGTTCAGTATCGGAATTGCCGGGTGCGGTCTCCGATGTCACCGTTTGAGTGCTGCTGCATCCCGCGAGCAAGAAGACGAACGTCGCAGCGTAAAAAATCGCAACGTACCTATTCATTTGGGTCCAGTCTAAGTGCTTGTCAAACTTGTCGAACCATCAATCTGCGAATGCCAAAATTGTTGCACAGTTTCGATGGGCGTGCAAAGATAGCCTGCGGACAGCGTGTAGGGACAAGGATTTTCTGATGATTCCACGGAGAGCTCCCAAGTCGCCTCACGAATGGGCATAATTACCTCAATTTGCATGGGTGAGAGGTACGGGATCGCACCGTATTTTGTTACTGATTCTTATTTGCGAACTTGGTTGAATACAAAGATAATTTGGGCCAAACCAGAATGAGCATGAAAGCGAATTTAACCCCCTACCTCATCTTCCCCGGAACCTGCCAGGAAGCCATGAGCTTCTACCGCGACGTGTTCGACGGCGCTATAACCATCATGGATACGTTTGGCGATTCTCCCGTTCTGGTGCCGGATGAATCGGCTTCGCGGATATTCAACTCCGAAATGAAATCCGGGGATATCTGTTTGAAGGCATCTGACGACCTGCCAGGTCATCCGGTGGCTAGAGGGGGCAATGTCTGTCTGCATGTCGTCTTTGCAGATGAGTCTACCAAAATCAGGGTTTTTGAGGCGTTCGCAGAGGGTGGAAAGGTTCTTTTTCCGCTAGACGACAACTTTGGGATGCTTGAGGACAAATACGGCATCCGGTGGATGGTCGAGCACGCCTAACTTTCCTGCAGTGCACTCGTAACTTAAGATCCCGATAGCGAACCCAATACCCACAATGGATAGGAGGACGCTCGAATTCACGGATCCGGCAGCACCCCGCCGGGTTCGAGGCACACACCGGAGGTTTGGCCCATGATGATCGAAGGAAGGCAGGTAGAATTCCCTGCGATAAACAAAATTAGTTTCCACGGGATTTATACATCCCTCGAAGAAATGGCTCAATGTGACGACGCAGCGGTTGCTCGCGTCGCACAGGATGTCTTGGAAGACGTCAACCAGTATCCCATCTTACGAGAGGGCTTTGAGGATCGCTCGTTGCTCAAAGAGTACGAGGAGCCAATTCGGAAGCTCTTGCACTTTGTGTTCCCCCCGGCGCTCACGACGAATGAAATAAAGGCCGTGTCGGGACCATTCGATTTTGATCCCTTCCACACATCGAAGAGGTTCAGCAACATCCTCGCTTCAGCAGGAGAGGACTACAAACTTACCATTGATGGATTTGACGATGACCGGCTGTATATAATCGCTTGCACAGTGATTTTGCAGGCATACTTCAAACACCCTGTAAGAGCAACCCGTCCCTTCATTTTTGAGATCCCGAACGTCGAGGCTGGAACGGTCAAGCACTATCGATCGGCATACAATGCTGATCTCATGGAGGTCCTTCCTACAGAACGATCTATTGAATTGTCGACCGAAGACATTCGTTTGCTTCTCGACAACTTTGATAACGTTCAGCTATGGAAGGAGAAGATTCCACCCAATAGCTGGATCATGCGGGGGATTGGGATTATCAACCTCATGGACGTCTCGATTGACCAATCGATCGCCGGACTTACCTCAAATTTGTTAACTCACGACAAGAACACGTTCGAGAGGGTAACGGAAAACCTGCGCGTACTCCTTGACATCAAGGATATGCAAGTTGCGTTTGTAGCAAAACAGGGCGAGCGTTTTGTTAGTCCTCCTCGCAAGGACATGAACAGCTTGTTGCTTAATGGCAAGTCCATGCTCAAATGTTCAGACGCGATGTGCGAGCATGGTCATGACGAGTTGATCAAGAATGGAAATCCACTGGTGATTTCCAATGTGCCGGCCTACCAGGCAATCCATGACAATTATCTGGCTGGCTCACTTTCCAAACAAGGACTTGGGAGTTATATCATCACGCCAGTAGTACACGACGATTCGTTGCTCGGATATCTCGAGCTCGCTTCTCCGAGGCAATTCGACCTAAATACCGTTTCGCTAGAAGTCCTGGATAACGTACTGCCAATCATTTCGATGGCGGCGGCACGGTATCGTGAAGAAGAAGCCAACAAGATCGAAGCGATCATTCAAGCTGAATGCACGTCCATTCACGAATCGGTGAAATGGCGTTTTGTCGAGGCAGCAGCTGACTATCTCGGGCGGCAAGGCGAGGGCGCGGAGGCTACCTTCAGCGATCTGGTTTTTGATCACGTCTACCCGCTATACGGCCAACTCGACATCAAGAGTTCGTCGCGTATCAGAAACGATGCGGTCTGTGAGGATCTTTCATTCCAGATCAATCTTGTCAAGGAGATCCTCCTGCAAGCCATCGAAGCGGATTCGTTGCCGGTTTACGACGAGCTGATCTTTCGAATGGATACCTATCTCAGGGAGTTAACCGACGGACTACTTGCTGGAAGTGAGCACAAGATACTGTCTTTCCTGCAAACCGAGATATACCCCATATTCGATCATCTCAAGGCTAAGTATCCAAAGTTGCGGCGTGCCGTGGAGGAGTACGACAAGCAACTTGATTCAGATCTCCGCATGATTTACCGCGAGCGGAAAGATTTTGATAACAGTGTAGGAATGATAAATCAGACACTCGCCCATTTCCTGGATGCGCGCCAGTCTGAGGCCCAGGCCATGTTCCCGCATTATTTCGAGCGATATAAGACGGATGGCGTCGAGTACAACATGTACGTAGGTCAGTCCATTACGAACGAGGCCCAGTTTCATCCTCTGTACTTGCGCAATATCAGGTTGTGGCAGATGATCACAATGTGCGAACTCGAGCGAGAGTTTTCGTGGTTGCAGGAGAAGCTGCCAAAACAACTGGAAGTGGCATCTCTGATTCTGGCGTACAGCACACCCCTGTCGATCCATTTCCGGATTGATGAAAAACGATTTGACGTCGAAGGCGCTTACAACGCTCGGTACGAGATCATCAAGAAAAGAGTGGACAAGGCGCACATTGCCGGGACTGACGAGCGGATTACGCAGCCCGGTAAAATTGCGATAATTTACTCCAGCAGAGAAGATGCCAAGGAGTATAAGCGATACATTGAGTTTCTAGAGGCGAAGGGTCTCATCAAGGAGAACTCTTTGGAAGATGTAGCGCTGGAAAATCTGCAGGGGATTACCGGGCTTCGAGCGCTACGTGTCGCTGTAGACTATACCAGTGATGTCGACAGGCGCTATGTGGACGAGCTGATAGCGTCGCTAACCGAAGCGGAATAGGTCGATCTATTTTTCGGCTAATGTAGATCTGCGTCGCTTGAAGATGTAGACCGCATCCACGATCATCCAGAGCGCAATGATGAGCAGTCCGTACATCTCGCGGCTCTGCTCGATGCCAACGTCTCTCATTTCCCAGGCGGAAAACATATCGAGGAACGGCACCTTTGCGACTACCGAAGGCGCAAGGGAAAGCGACCACAACGCGCATGCAGCTGCAACGATAATCGGCGGTGCCAAATGCAAGATGCCCCTTGCGACAAGGGTGCACACCGCTGCAGCGGCGAGATAGATGACTACCCACCACAAGGGGTCGGGATCATTCAACTGGACGGCGGCGCCAAAAACAAACAACGCCGCCATTAAATAGTTAGCCCACTTCATAGGCTCAATTGCACTCTTCCTTGGTTATCTGACCGTTGACAATCACGGAGCACACGTGCGAAAGGTATTCAAAGGGGTCTCCGTCAAAAACTACGACGTCCGCATCTTTTCCTTTTTCGAGAGAACCCACGCGATCATTTATGCCGAGGAGCATAGCGGGTTCAATAGTAATTTTTCTGAGCGCAGTTTCGTAGTCTAACCCATAAGCAACTGCGATAGCTGCTTCGAAGAGTAGAATTCGAGTTTTAGGAACGTACCCTTCGTAGCCGGTCTGGAAGACAAACGGTACGCCTGCGTCGTGTAGCAGAGCAGCAGCCTCGAACGTCAAGTTTTTCGCTTCTCCACCTGCACGTTTCATAGTCGGATGCAGGATAACACTAACTCCTTTCTCTTTGAGTTCGTCGGTGAGCATGTATGCCTCCGCTGCTCCGTCAAGAATGAGTTTAAAACCAAACTCATCAGCCAGCCGAACTGCGGACATGATCTCGGTTGATGCCTGTGCTGTAATGATTGCAGGCATGGTGCCATCTAGTACATCCGCGAGTGCCTCCATATCCAATTTCTTCTCGAACTTCTCGGCATCGGTGGTGTCACGTTTGGATTTGTACGACTGCGCTGCAAGGAATTTTTCCCGCAGCATCGCGATCCCTTTTGAGCGGGTACCGGGTGAGGTGAAGTTGCCGGACACGGAAGACCCAAGCGTCATTGCCAGACCAAATACCGGCTTAATCACTGCTTCGTCAACCGTTTCTCCGACGGTTTTGGCAACCAACGTCTGACCGCTTACCAACGCTCCGGGGCCGTGACCGGTATGTACCGTGGTGACGCCGTAAGCTCTTGCAAACTCGACAAGTGGTTCACGCGAGTTGTAGGCATCGATAGCACGCAAATGAGGTTGGATTACACTCGATTTATCGAGCTGATCCTGGTCGTGATTATAGTTAAGCCAACCAGCCAGCCCGATTACGCTGTGGGCATCGACCAGTCCGGGCGTAACTACCTTGCCGGTTATAACATCGGCGCCATTGGGTATCGTGACTCTGTCGGCTGGACCAACATCAATTATTTTCCCATCACGAATTACGACAACACCATCTGTGATTTTGTCACCAGCCATGGTGTGTACCGTCTCACCTCGCACGGCAAGGGTCTGAGAGTTTGCGGGAGCGGTCGAGGCCAGCAAGACGGCGAGGATACCGACGAACGCAAACCCATGAGAGAATTTGGGAAAGTTAAATTTAGTCATTCCATTCACCTTCCATGATCTCGTGAGTGTGGATCGACATATCTTTGTATACCTTGTAACCTCCGTTTGCGAACTTCTTGTGCTCCGGATTTGCGAGGTCGAAAATCTGTTCGCCTTCGATCCAGGTTTGCTCGACTCGGGTGTAGACACTGAAGGGGTCTCCCGAGAGAATGACCAGGTCGGCATCTTTTCCTTCCTCGAGTGAGCCCAGTCTGTCCTCCATGCCGATCATGCGAGCACCGGCGAGGGTTAACGCCTCCAGCGCCTTGGCCTGGTCCATTCCTGCCCGGGCGGCCATGGCACCGTTTCGCAGGAATAGTCTTGAGTCGGTTATATAGTCGTCGGTGTGGAAGGCGACGTCGACTCCCGCTTCCGACATTATTTTTCCAGTTTTAGCCAGGAGCTCTTTTGCTTCGAGTTTACCTCCGGGCGAGTCGATGAAGATTACGGAAGCCGGCGCTCCGGCCGCGGCAACCTCATTAGCAACCTTCCATCCTTCACTTACGTGATGCAGCACCGGCGTGAATCCGAACTCCTCTCCAATGCGGAGTGCTGTTAGGATATCGTCATGCCGGTGGGTGTGGAAGTGGACGATCCGTTCACCCTCCATGATCTGGATGAGTGCCTCCATCTTCAGATCTCTATCGACGTCTTTGCCCGCGTCAATCTTCTTCTTGTAGTTCACGGCCTTGGTAAATAGCTCTCGTGCCATTGACGCAGAACGTGCGCGGGTACCAGGAAACTTTCCGTTGCCGCGGATGGAATTGGTACCGTTGGCCATTTTCATCCCGCCGCAAATTTCGGTGAGGGGATCGCTGCAAAACATGAGGTCGTCAATGGTCTTGCCCAGTCGCAGTTTGAGGTAAACCGTCTGGCCGCTCATTAGATGGCCCGAGCCTGACATCACATTCACGGTCGTGATACCCCCACTTCGCGCGCGCCAAAGATTGTCGTTCATAACGTTGACGGCGTCGAGGACCCGTACATCCGGGTGCAGAGCTGCAGATCCATCGCCTCCCTGCACAGAACCCACGTGCGAGTGCGTATCCACCATGCCGGGGATGATGACTTTGCCGCTGACATCGACACGCGTTGCATTACGCGGGATGTTGACACTTCCGCTCGCGCCGACTGCCGAAATCTTGCGGTCTCGGATCACAAGTACTCCGTCGGATATTGGGGCGGAGGAGACGGGATAAATAGTGGCGCCTTCAAAGGCTACCGTTTGCGACAAAGCAGGCGAGATGGGCAAAGCCAACAATGCACATAGGGAGAGTAAGTATTTGAATTTCATTGTGTGTGGTGATTTGTCGAGTCCGAAAGGTACGCAACTGAACCAACGCATGGGTAGTCCCACGGAAAAACGCAAGGACAAAAAAGAGGCCAGATAGTAGCGTTATCTGGCCTCAAGGTTGGACACGTAGCTGTTCGATTTACTTTCGATAAGATCGAACTTCCTGGATAGGTCCAGTTTCCAGGTGTATCGCAACGGATGTGTCTGAGTTTTGCATATTCGCTTTGATCCAATCCATTGCTGCTTTCTTGGTTGGAAAAGACTTTCGTGCTTTCTTCGCTCCCTCTGCTCTGAAGTCCCAGTTACCGTGCTTGTCTTTCGTAAGATGGTATTTTTTTAGTGCCACTGTCTTCCTCGGTTTAATGGTGTGTGGGGGAGATTCGTACTGAGTATAAGAATATTGTTCCCGAGTGTCGAATTGCGCACACTGTTTTGATTCTGCTGATGAGAAATTTTGGGCAGCAGTCTGTATCATGACACTCTCTATACAACCTCGGATAACATGCGTTCACTACTATCAGCGGCATGTCTGCCGTCGCTTCTCCTCATTGTCAGTTTTCAATCCGCCTCCGCTCAGGACCGGAGGCCGCTATCGCACAACGATGTTAACAACTGGAATCACATTACAAACCGTGCGATCTCGGATGATGGGACGTGGGCGATGTGGCAGCAGGGCCCGGAAGAGGGGGACGGTCAACTTCATGTGCGCCAAACCAATGGGACGCTGCATCATGTAATAGAGCGTGGCGAAAAAGCAACGTTTACCGGTGACAGGCGGTTCGTCGTGTACATGATCAAGGCGAGATTCGATTCAACGCGCCAGGCGAAAATCGATGATAAACCCAAAGACGAGATGCCGGCTGACTCCGTGGCGTACCTCGACCTTGCATCAGGTAAAGTGTCCACGCTTGATGCTGCTGTTTCGCTCCGGACGTCGGAGGATGATCGTAGCTGGTTCGCCTTCAGGCTAACCAAAGAGGCATCAAAAGTGGATACTGTGGCAGCAGACTCAGCAGCCAGCGAAGAGGTCCCGGCGGATACATCAGATACAAAAACCCCCGACAAACCGAAGACCTCCACACTTGTGATTCTCGACCCGGCAACGGGATGGACCAGCCGTGTGCCGGACGTAGACGAATATGCGTTGTCAGCTGATGGCCAATGGGTGGCATACAGCAGGTCGAGTGAGGAGGGCGACGTAGACGGTGTCTATCTAATGCGCAACGGTGACGATTCAGCGTCGGATGTTCTGACGGGAGAGGGTCGGTATGGTGGATTGGTGTTTGATGATGAGAACAATCAGCTTGCGTTCAAGAGCGATCGCGATGCGTGGCCAGCGGAGCATCCTGAGACGGATATCTATTTGAAAACTCTTGATGACGGTGCAGCCAGGAAAGTCGTTTCGGCTCGGGATGACGCTTTCCCCGACGGGTGGCGAGTGAGCGAACACGGAGCAATCCGTTTTTCCGAATCGGGCGGGAGGCTGATTTTTGGGACCGC
Organism: Rhodothermales bacterium; assembly: GCA_965224105.1. Classification (GTDB taxonomy): domain Bacteria; phylum Bacteroidota; class Rhodothermia; order Rhodothermales; family JABDKH01; genus CBDCYH01. The sequence continues at coordinate 1,611,403 of CBDCYH010000002.1, forward strand.
TCCAGCGCCGCAGAATGTCGAGGAGATGGAAATGCCGGATGACGAAAAAGTGAAACTGGACATCTGGTCGTGGACGGACGCGCGTTTGCAACCCCAGCAGTTAGTGAACCTGGAGGCCGACAAGAAGAGAGCATTCGATGCGATCCTGCATATTGCTAGCGGCAAGATTGTGCAACTTGCAGATCCCGAGGTTCCGCAGATCTCTTACCTGAAGGACGGAGACGGGAATGTTGCCTTGGCGGAGTCCGACGTGCCTTACCTGCCGCGCGTCTCGTGGGATTCTCCGAGATACCAGGACGCATACCTTGTGGACCTGAGGACAGGGGCACGGCGACAGGTATTCCGCGATCGCCAGGTGAACACATCGCTTTCGCCGGGGGGGAAGTACGTCTACTGGTGGGACGGCCATGAAAAAGACTGGTTTGCGTGGGATACGCGGACCGGAGTCGAGGTAAATCTGACGGGCGGATTGGTTGTGCAATGGGATCATCATTTAGCAGACAGACCGATGATTCCGGGACCGGAGGGATCTGCCGGCTGGAGCGAGGATGACGCACTGTTCATCATTTATGACAAACATGACATCTGGGCGATCCCACCCGGGAGTCCCGGTAGTGCGCGGATGATCACCGAGGGCAAAGGGCGCGAGGGCAATCTCAGGTTTCGTATCGTGGATACGGATCGCGACGAACCGGTTGTTCCTGATGACGTCATTGTATCGGCATTCGATTATGGGACGAAGGAGCAGGCGCTGTACCGAGATAACCTGACAGGCGACGGTGATCCGGTTAGGTTGATAGGCGGGGAAGCCTCGTTTGGCAATTACGTGAAGGCCGAGGATGCTGACCAATTCCTTTTTAGTCGGGAGAGTTTTACCGAGTACCCGGATGTCTGGACGGTGGACGCCTCGTTCGGGAATCCACGGCGGCTGAGTGATGCGAATCCGCAGCAAGGGGATTTTTTGTGGGGTACCGCTGAGCTTGTGCAGTGGACTTCGCTGGATGGTCAGGAGCTTGACGGCATTTTGTACAAACCCGAGGGGTTTGACGAGACCAAGGAGTATCCGATGATGGTATACTTTTACGAGAAGCTGTCGACGACATTGTACTCGCACTACGCTCCAAGGGCGAGCCGATCCAGCATAGACCGATCCTTTTATGTATCGCGCGGCTACCTGTTGTTCGTTCCAGACATCCCTTACAAGGACGGCTACCCGGGTGAGTCTGCGATGAACGCGGTGATGCCGGGGGTGACGTCTTTGATTGAGCGTGGGTTTGTTGATCGTGAACGGATAGGCGTGCAGGGTCATAGTTGGGGTGGGTATCAGATTGCCTACATGGTGACGCAGACCAATCTGTTCGCGGCTGCGGAGGCCGGCGCTCCCGTTTCGAACATGACCAGCGCATACGGCGGTATCCGATGGGCTTCTGGTCTGTCGAGGATGTTTCAGTACGAAAAGACACAGAGTCGCATTGGCGGGACCTTGTGGAACGCGCAGCATCGGTACATCGACAACTCGCCGCTCTTCCAGGCGGACAAGGTGCAGACACCGCTGCTGATGATGCACAACGATGAGGATGGTGCGGTGCCGTGGTATCAGGGGATTGAGCTTTTTGTTGCTTTGCGGCGATTGCAGAAGCCAGTTTGGCTGCTGAACTATAACGGTGAGGCCCACGGACTCCGCAAGCTGCACAACAAGCGCGACTGGTCTATTCGGATGCAGCAGTTTTTCGACCACTATCTGATGGATGCGCCGGCGCCGATCTGGTTGCAGGAGGGAGTGCCAGCGGTGAAGAAGGGCGAGACGCTGGGTCTGGAGTATGTGGGTACATGGCGGTAAGGCAGATATTGCAGCTGGGGAATCCCAGGTTGTGGGAGGTTTGCGATCCGGTCCGGGAGGAAGAGCTCGAGGAAGCGGCGGGTTGGGCGGCTGACTTGCACGACACGTTATTTGATTTCCGCGAGCGCTTTGGGTTTGGCCGTGCGATCGCGGCCCCGCAGATCGGTTGCATGAAGAGGCTGGTGTACATGTTTGTGAATTCGCCGACGGTGTTCGTGAACCCGGTAATTGAGTGGTGCAGTGATGAGGTGATGGAGCTGTGGGACGACTGTATGAGTTTTCCGGGGATCGTGGTGCGGTTGCAGCGAGCGAGGCGGTGCCGTGTCGTCTATCGCAACCTCGATTGGACGGTTGCGCAGGATACATTTTCTGACGGGTTGTCGGAGTTGCTACAACATGAGTGCGATCATCTTGACGGTGTTCTTGCGTTTGCGCGGGCGATCGATGGGCGGTCGGTTGCGTTTAAGAGCGAGCTGGTAGATGCCGTGTGACGTCCGTGCTTCGATGCAAATGTGCGTGCATTGTTGTGCTGGACAGAGTCGGTTTTATTTTGTAGGCTGAAGCCGGGGAGGCGGTTTGGGAGGCCCCCCGCGGGACGCATTTTCCGGAAGTGACAGAATCCCCCGCAAACCTAACTGCGTTCAATCAAAAGCATAACCACACCATGTCCAAGGACAAAAAAATCAACTATCTCGAGCTGCCGGCGAAAAACATCCCAGCCGTAAAAAAATTCTACGCTAGCGTTTTCGGTTGGACATTTGTCGACTACGGACCAACATATACAGCCTTCAATGACGGCGGATTTGACGGTGGATTCTATGAATCCCATAACGCATCAACAGTTGCGAACGGTGGCGCACTGGTCGTTCTCTATGCAGAAGATTTGGAAGCAGTGGAGGAAGAGATAAAGGCGGGCGGAGGCACAATATGCAAAGAGATTTTCTCTTTTCCGGGTGGGCGCCGATTTCATTTCAATGATCCCGCTGGAAACGAGCTGGCCGTGTGGTCGGATAAGTAGTGCTGTCCCAGATTCGAGGAGGTGATGCGGTTAGGTTAAATGGAAACGGTTGTTAATTGCCTTGTGCATTTTGACAATCGAGGTCGTACCGAGAACCATTCCTTGCAAGCTGCTGTATGATGTATGTAACCAATCAGATCACGCGTTTTCCGATATGTTAAGAAGGACACAACACGTAATTCGGAGCCCCAAGGGGTGGAGTGTCATAAGAGGTGGCTCGACACGGGCCACTAAAACATTCGAAACGCAAGCGCAGGCTATCGCCTATGGCAAAGCAATTAGTAGGAGGCAGGGCGCAGAACTGTACATCCATGGTCGTGATGGCTTAGTTCGAGAAAAGAATTCATATGGTGCCGACCAAAGCCAGCTCAAAGGCTAGGGTTTGTGGCCAGGGTAGATCCCGTCGCACCTGATACGACGGCATTCGAAACCAGCGTGTTCATCAACTGCCCGTTTGATGCCGAATTCATCGCTCTTCTTCGACCGCTTGTCTTCACCATCCTCTATTTCGGATATACGCCACGGTTAGCAAGCGAATCTCTGGACTCCGGTGAAAATAGGCTTAGCAAGATCTGCAGGCTTATTGGTGAATGTCAGTACAGTGTGCACGACCTATCACGAATTCAGGCAAAGGCGGCAGGTGAATTCGCTCGAATGAACATGCCGTTCGAATTAGGAATTGACTACGGAACCCGGCTTCACGGAAGTAGCAAGATGAGGCGAAAGAGGTTTTTGATCCTTGGTAAAACATCTTACGACTTCAAGATCGCGATTTCAGATCTCGCTGGGTTCGACGCCATTGCGCACAATAATCAACCCATGAAAGTCTGCCACGCAGTTAGAAATTGGTTGTATCAGACTGACGGTTTTGGGAGAACCCTATCTCGGCAAAATTATTGGCCAACTGTCGTTTGGAAGAGGTTTAACGATTTCACGGTTGACCTCCACGATGTGCGCTTAAGCGAAGGACTAGATGACGCCGAAGCGAGGAAAGAAATTGAAGAAATGAAAATCTTGGAGTTTACTGACCTAGCGAAGGAATGGATACTTCGATTATAAATAACAGGTACAGGCTAACGGTGAACTATTTCATAGTGGCAACCGATCATATTTCAAGGCGGATGTGACTCGTCGAAGTCCACGCACGGTAGAGGCCTACAGCACAAACCCGAAGATCGTAAACAGCACCACGGCTATCCCCGCGGCGACCAACGCGTACGGTATCTGCGTCCGGACGTGATCGATATGGTCCGTGGCTGCGGCCATCGACGCGACGATCGTGCTATCAGAAATTGGGGAGCAGTGGTCACCAAAAATCCCACCACCCAGTGCGGCCGCAAGTAAGAGCGGGGCATTGACGTCTAGCGCGGCGGTCATCGGGACGACAATCGGAATCATGATGGCGAACGTTCCCCACGATGTACCGGTAGAAAACGCCATGATGCATGCAAGTACAAACACAATCACCGGCACAAAACCGACATTGATTGTTGACTCCGCGGCCTGCGCAAGAAAGACGCCAGTACCGAGCGCACGCTGTGTGGCGGAAATTCCAAAAGCCAGCGCGAGAACAATCACCAAGGGAATCAGCCCCTGAATACCTTTCATCAGGTTGTCGGTAAGCTCTGCCACGTTCATGATTCGTTGGGCCGAGTAGAGGATAGCTGCAACGAGAATCCCGACGATCACCCCCCACAGGACCGCTTTTGAGCCGCTACCGCTAAGCAGATCACCATCACCGGTGAGCCATAACACAACCGGCACCGTCACAATCATTGCCAGGATGGGTAGCACCATGTTGATCGCGCGCTCCGGAACGCCGGGTTTGGCTTCGAGCATCGCGACTTCGTTCGAGATGAGCGGTACGGCGCCCTCCCTCAGCAGTGCGCCCGTTTCCCGCACACGATCCTCCGCAGCTTTCATTGGCCCAATGTTCCAATCAAAAAGGATCACCACGAACGCAATAATGATAGCAGCGATCGAATAGAAATTCAGCACCAGCGAATTCAGCAGCAGGCCAATCGGATTCTCTACGCCCTGCGCCAGAAGCAAGCCAACGATATAGGCACCCCACGCGTTAATGGGAATCAGCAATTGCTTTGGTGCACACGTAGCATCGATGATGTAGCTGAGCTTCTCGCGGGAGATCCGCATCTTGTCGAACAGGGGGCGTGCAACCGACCCGGAAACAAGCAGGCCAAAATTCGACTCCAGGAACACACCCATGCTCACCAGCCCGGCCATCAGACCGACAGAACGACGTGATCGGGCAAGGCGAGTCTTCTCAATCCAGTTTACAAAACCGTTCATCCCTCCCGACACCTGCGTGTAGGTGATGATGGCGCCAATCAGTGCGCTGAACATCAGCGTCCGAGCATTCCCTTCATCCGTAACCGCGCCAATGAAAACATCGACCGCGGTTATTAGTCCGGTCACGGGATTCCACCCGCTCATTATCGTCCATCCCAGCCAGATGAAGAGCCACAGGGATACGTACACCTGCTTCGTCTTTATCGCCAAACCGATGGCAACGATCGGTGGCAGCAGCGATACCCAGCCGTAAGTATCCATGAATGATGACTAATTGATATTCCGACCAAGGTACGTGATTCGGACCAATTATCGAGTTTGCATCGATCGAAAGCTGCACCTCATCCGGGAAACAACTCGGCCTGATTCGTTTGATCCATCTCCTTAAAGGTTACTCCTTCGTGTTCCAGCAACCACCGCTTCCGCCAGAGCCCACCTCCATAACCCGTCAGTCCACCGTCGGAGCCGATGATGCGGTGGCACGGGATGACTATCGCAATTCTGTTCGCTCCATTCGCGTTGGCCACAGCTCGCACCGACTGAGGCGAGCCAATCGCGTCCGCTTGTTGCAGATACGAACGCGTTTCGCCAAACGGTACATCACCCAGTGCCGTCCACACTCGCTTTTGAAAATCCGAGCCTGGTATGATCAGTGGCAAGTCGAACTCTATCCGGCTTCCTTCAAAATATTCTGCGAGTTGGTCTTCGAGATTCCGCAGCAGGGGCGTGTAGCCGGGGACAAACGTGCAGTTGAGTTTGGTGACCAGACGTTGTAGCTGGGTTCGCAGCATCCTCCGATCCTGAAACTCGAGAAGGCAAATGCCATCATCCGTAGCCCCGGCGATCATCGGGCCAAGCGGTGTGAGTACGCGGACAATGTGGACGACTGATGTGTCCCGACTGTCGCTCGGCGACTTGCCTGTAAACTGCCTGATCGCGTCTTCGAAACCGGACAGCGAGTTATAACCCGAGTCCATTGCCGCATTGGTAATGGACGAGCCGTCGTTAATCTGGCGCAACGCCCGACCGAGTCGAACAGCCCGTTGGTATGCTTGAAATGTCATCCCGTAGTTTGATTTGAACCATCGCCTAACCAGCACCGGATCGAGATTTCTGTTCCGAAGATCTCCGTCGCGCAGCCAGTCTGAATTATTCGATTCGAGCTCGTTCAACAATGCAGCGATACTTTCAGGTGGCTGTCCTTTTAGCTCCAATGGCTTGCAACGTTTGCACGGTCGGTATCCGTTGGCAAGTGCCTCTTGCGATGACCGGAAAAACTCAACGTTTCGTTTGTGCGGAGTCCTGGCGGGACAGACGGGCCGGCAAAATATCCCCGTTGTTTTTACAGCGGTCACGAAGATCCCTTCGTAGGCGGGGTCTCGCCGTGCGATCGCTGCATACATTTCTTCCTGACTTATCGATTCCATGGCCGTTCGCTTGAACCCAAGATAGACGCTCGCACCAACTGTCGCTACAGCAATTTGAACATCAATGTTGCAGTTGCTGGCAAGGGATACATCAGCCGAGACAATAGGAAAATGATTCGACAGATGATACTTTCCGACACAAAGATCCGATGATATGTCGACCATCAATAACTCCGACTACTACCTCGCGCAGGTTAATATCGCCCTAGCAAAGGCCCCAATGGACGACCCGGTAATGGAGGGTTTCGTTTCGCGACTCGACGAGATCAACGGAGTTGCGGATGCTTCGCCTGGTTTTGTTTGGCGCCTGCAAGGGGAGGACGCGAACGCGAGGGCGCAAAAAGTTTTCAGAAATCGTAGGTTGATTATCAATCTGTCGGTGTGGGAATCGCTGGATGCGCTTACTCAATTTACGTACAAGACCTCACATGTCGAGCTCATCCGCGGGCGGAAGCAATGGTTTGTGCCCGGCAAGGGTCCGCACATGGCATTGTGGTGGATTAAAGCGGGGACGATCCCAACAGTAGAGGAGGCCTACGAGGCCATCAAGCTGCTGGAGGTTCGTGGACCGAGTCCAGAGGCGTTCACGTTTCAAAAAACGTTCCCCCCTCCCGGTGAAATGGAAATCGGCGGATGCGAAGACATTCCACTTTTTCCGGGCGACAAAGCGGAGATGGTAACTGAAATTCGCCGCGGCTCGATTCTAATTTTTCAGCGACCGGATGCAACTAATCAGCAGGTGGTTCATATCCGCGCGATCTCCCCCGAGGAGGTGCACCAATTCGCAGAAGACAAGTTTGTCGTTCAGGGGTCCAGCAGCAAGAGCAGACTTGTTCTGGAGAAGTACAAGGATCCGGACCAAACTCGTTAAGGTGTTTCCGGAGATGTTTGTTTGACTGCTGATTCGTCAATCGCATCGTCGAGGAAGTCTTTGAGCTCCCTCATTTGCGCACTCCCCAGGCGTCGGCCTGTACGGGCGACGAGATAGATGATCGCCGCGGCAACGATACTTGCAGGCACGCTCCAAAGGACCGTAGGTGGGCGGTCAAGAGCCATCTGCGACAAGCCGTACGCCCCGCCCATAAGCCCGACAAAGGCAACAAAAACGTACAAGGCAATGAAAAGGGACCATACCGCAGGTCTCGGGCCAAACATCCCGCGGATGATCGTTCCTCCACTCGAGCCCTCAATGCCAAGCTGCAACTCTGGTGACCAGTAGTGCCGCCTATCAGTCGGTATGCGGAGCACTGCCGATGATTTGAAAACATCTCCCCATATGGAAATCTCACGGGAATTTGCCGCAAGTGCAGATTTTAGTGCGTTCACAACATCCGGTAGGGACTGGGATGATTGCATGGAAAACTTGGGCCGCAGTCCAATGTCGCTCATGCTTCTTTCGCTGGGTCTGAGTCTGATTTACGTGAGTGTACCGCATCAACACCCCCTTGCGCAAATTTGGAGCTATAGAAAATTTCGTTCCGGATGCAATTCCATGGATTGGTGCTTGATTCAGAAATTGAATGATTGTAAGATGTTGCTTCACCCATGAAATAATGAACATAGCTATTCGCGCCATCAGTCATTTCCTGGCGTGGACTGTCGTTTGTCTGCCAATACTGGCGCAGGTCGACGAGGAGAGTAGTGGGAATTCCCACGTGGTCCTTCCGCGGTTGACCGCACCGATAGACTTTGACGGATCCGTAGACGACGCACCATGGGATGCGGTAAGCCCTCTCCCGCTGGTGAAGTATCAGCCCACGTACGGCGAGCCACTTACCGAGCAGACCGAGCTCCGTATCGCCCATGACGGCGACTACGTGTATCTCGCAGCGCGCTGCCTCGACTCCCAGCCCATAACGCAGACTACATTGAGGCGGGACGACTGGAGTCCGCGAGACGATCAGATCGCCATTACGCTCGACTCTTTCAATGACGGCGAGACGGCCCTGGTATTTGTGTTGTATTCTACCGGAGCACGTATCGATGCATCCGTAGCGAACGACGGCAGAAGCCAGTCCGACGTGAGTGTCGACTGGAATACGTTTTGGGATGCGAAGGTAACATCGGACGCGAACGGATGGTATGCAGAGCTTCGCATACCTTCGTCCAGTCTGCGGTTTAAACCGAACCCGGATGGTTCGGCTACGATGGGTATCCTGGCCTACCGCTTCATTGCCAGGAATCAGGAGTTGCAGATTTTTCCCGACGTGCCGCCGGACTGGGGATTCTGGAGTTTTGTCAAACCGTCGAAAGGAGAAAGGCGAACATTGGCAGGGTTGAAACCGGCGAAACCGTTTTACATCACGCCATACATTGCAGGAGGATTGGGTCAGACGTTTGATCTCAATGAATCAGAAACCCTCTATCTACGCGAGGACAATCCTAACTACGATGTTGGGTTCGATATCAAGTATGGTCTGACGAGCAACCTCACGATGGACATCTCTGTCAATACGGATTTCGCACAGGTCGAAGCCGATAACCAGCAAGTGAATCTAACTCGCTTCTCGTTGTTCTTCCCGGAGAAACGGAGATTCTTCCTTGAGCGAATAGGAAATTTTGATTTTAATTTCGGCGGACTGGATAGGGTGTTTTACAGTCGGCGGATCGGCATCGTCGATGACGAGCAGGTGCCGCTAATCGCAGGAGCTCGCATCGTGGGTCGCGCCGGAAAGTGGGATTTGGGAATCCTTGATATGCAGTCCGGCAGGTCTGGCGAGATTCTCTCAACAAACTCAGGTGTGATTCGCTTGAAGCGATCGCTGGTGAACAACAATTCCTACCTGGGAGGAATCCTAACCAGCTCCGTCGGCGAAGACGGGGGCTACTCGCTAACATACGGCGCAGATGGTGTGTTTAATATCGGAGGCGATGATTATTTCCTGTTGGGGATTGCGCAGACGGCCGATGATGCGTCGGGCGTGGTGAGTGAGAATCTACTTGATAGGTCGCGTTTTCGGATCTTTTATAATCGGGATCGAAGCCTGGGGTTGGGTTTCAAAATGGGGGTGAACCGTTCGGGCGTGGATTACGACCCGGCGCTGGGGTTCCAACTCAGATCCGATTTTACTGAGCTGGCCGGAAATGCGTCGTATGGCTGGCGACCGGATGGCAATTCTATTCTGTCAAGTGGTGTCTTCGAGACCGTAAATAGTTACTTCTTCAACAATACCCGGAACACGTTGGAGACAATTAATCACGGAGCAATCTTGTCCCTCGGCTCCAGGAGTAATCATGATTTTGGTATCGGAGTGGTCTACAATTTCGAGAATCTGTTTGATGAGATAGAGTTTGACGATGATGCAATCGTTCCGGTGGGTGAATATTCTTATTCGACTGTCGGACTGTCGTGGTCGCAGCCCCCGGGGCAGCGCCTGAGCAGCTCCTTTCAGTTGGAGGCTGGCTCGTTCTACGACGGGACCCTTGCCAGCTTTTCGGTGACTCCAAATTGGACCATCTCGCCGAATATTGGGATGCAGGTGACGTATCAGTATAACGACGTCCGGTTCGGTGTGCGAGACCAACAGTTCAGTAGTCACATTGCACGGATTCGTGCCGACGTAACGGTTAATACTAAAATTTCGTTTAGCTCCCTGGTTCAGTTCAACTCTGCGGGCGAGAGCGTGGGGATCAACGCAAGGTTCAGATTCAATCCGCGAGAGGGGAATGACTTTTTTCTTGTGTACAACGAGGGGCTGAACACGAACAGATTCAACGAGCCTATCGCCAAGCCGGTTACAAGTTCGCGAGCCGTAATCGCCAAGTACACCTACACGTTCCGGCGATAGCAATTGCCGCTTGTGACAACAGCGATCTGGGCTCCGAAGACCGCTCCTAAAGCTCCCGGATTTTAATATTTCTGAAGGCCACCGTGTTACCGTGATCCTGCAAGCCAATACGACCGGAGATGGCGGTCCCAAACCCATCCATGGTTCCGAATTTCGATTTTGAGACCAGCTCATCCCATTCGTTCGTGCCGATGCGGTATTCGGCCATCAAGTGGTCGTTCAGCCATTGCTGGACGTGGCCGTCTCGTTGCAGGATTCTCACACGGTTCCATTGGCCCACAGGTCTCGTAGGTGTAGCTGGACCCCCAATCATGTCGTAAAGATCACCGGATCGGTGCTTGGCATGTTTGCCATCAGAGTGAACATCATCATCAAGGATTTGCATCTCGGGTCCCGACTCCCACGGATAGCTGAATCGTGATGTATCCTCGATCACGTTGAAAAATATTCCACTGTTTCCACCCTCTGATATTTTCCATTCCAGGCGCAGGTCAAAATCCTGGAATTCCTTTTCGGTGATGATGTCGCCCCCGTCTGCAATTTGCCATCCGTCCTGAGCTCCGCTAAGCTCCAGCGTTCCATTCTTTACTTTCCAATCAGACCCTAGCGTCGAAGAACCATAGTTGCGCCACCCCTTCGTAGTGATCCCGTCAAACAGCAACTGCCAACCCTCTTCGGTTTCGGACGGCGTGAGCGTGTTTGCAGATTGGTTTGATGTTACGCGCTCCCCGCTGATGTCGCTTATCCTGTTCGATAGATTGTTGAGCGTATACCAGGCCTCAGTGGTCCACAGTTTCCGTCCGGTCTCACTAGCGAGCGGATCCCTGATGTACACGTGGACGACAGTCCCCGCGCTCAGGCCGGATACCTCGAGTAACGCTCTCTTGCGATCTGCGGAAAGCGTGAGTGCCCGAATTGGTAATGCCTTTTCGTCGATCTTCGGCCCGCCGTAGTCTGCAGTTGGTTCGTACCGCCACGAGGTTACCGCGAAGCTCTGTGGATTGAGTGGAACTTCTTTGGCGATCGGTTCTGTGAACTCTACTTCGAACCCGTTCGCACGTGCGCTTACGGATAGCATCTCAAAGGCGGATTCTCCGTTGTAGGTCAGGCGCTGGAGCCCGTACCATTTCTTGTCGTCCTGTCCCCAGTTACCCGGGTTGCCAATGCCTCCGACATAAAGATTTCCGTCCGGCCCCCATACGATCCGGTTCACCCCTGCCTCCAGGCCCTGTATGAATCTGAATACCGCACCTTGATACTCGCCGCCAACCTCTTCCACAAATACGCGCTTGATCCCACCGTGCGTGACTTCGCCGTGTATCATCTGATCCTCATACGGACCGACATCTAGCAAGGCAGGCTGACTCGGGGAGTTACCAATTTCATCCTGCGGGAGCCACACAACGGGTGGTTTTTCCCGGGTATTGGCGGTGCCGACAAAATCAACAGATCGCGAACCAAAAAACGCCCCATCCGACACGTGTAGGATTTTACTTGACGGCAACCAGTCACCCTGATTGTCTGACACGAATATCTCCCCATCAACGCCGATTCCGATTCCGTTTGGAGTACGCAGGCCCGATGAGACAAACGCGAAATTACCGGTCTCGGGGTCGATTTTAACAACACGCCCTCGATCCTGGACCTGCGGGTCTGCGCTTGCGCCTCCCGGGAGAATTGCGGTCGCTAACGTCGCATAGAAGTGGCCATCACTGTAAACCAACCCGAAGGCGAACTCGTGGAAATTGGAAGAGACACCCCAGCCCGCGCACACAGTCTCGTAGAAGTCAATCAAACCGTCGCTATCCGTGTCAACCAACTTGGTGAGTTCGTGTTTTTGCAGGACGAAAATCTCGTCGTTGACAACCTTGAGGCCGAGCGGCTCCAGCAATCCTGAGGCGATCTTCGTCACCTTTATTTGCTCGCGAGAGGAAGCACCGACATTCTCGAGCATGTACACGCCGCCGTCCGGTTCCCAGGAACTCACCACGACTCGTCCGTCTGACATAACATCAAGTCCACCCACCATTGGCTGAAAACTTTCCGGACGGATGGTTTCGAGATTAAACGATGGGTGCACGGCTTCCAGTGCTACTCCGTCGCCCGGGATACCCGACTTGAACGTTTCGGTAGGGACAAACGGTTTTGTTTCCTTCAGGTCCTCCGGGTCGTAGCGGAAGGCTTCTGTCGGCACTCTCGAGAAAGCCTCCTCTCCGTGTTTTATCCATTGCAGAGCGAGTGCTTTCCCTCCAGCGCCCTGGAAAAACGTGATCTTAAAAGGGTGCTCTCCTTCCTCAAGAAAAACCTCTCCATCGATGGGCCGGGGTCCGTGCAAGCCGTCGTTATTAATGATCTCCTTTCCGTCGAGATACAGGAAAGCCCCATCGTCACTAATCAGCCGGAACACGTAGTTGGCGGTTTCCGGAATGATGATGTTGCCGGTGGCCTCCAGATAAAAATCTTCGTCCAGGTCACCGAAGTCTGCGTTTGTGGGTGCGTAGACGCCCGCTACGACTCCGGAGAATACAGGATCGTAGCTCTCGATCCCGACGGGCATTTCGCGGACCGGTTCGGAAAAACGATAGGCGTTCATAACGACCCCGTGTCGGTCCGGATTTTCTCCGAACGAGTGGTCGATGGGATACGAATCGCGCCCGGTCGGCACCTCATCTGCGACGGGCTCGCCATCAAGAGACAGGATGTATTCAGCCATAGCAATCGCTTCTTCTCGGGAGATGTCGGGGTGTGCTGTCATTTCGACATTCCCCCAGTTCCCTGATCCGCCCTGTACAACCTTGTTGGCAAGGACACCGGTGTTGTAGGCCGAGTTTACATAGCGTTCCGCGACCTGCGCATACGACGGCCCGACGGTGGCAACCGTTGCATTGTGGCATATTGAACAATCGCTCGCATTGATCAGAACCAGTCCTTCCGGTAAGTCAGATTCATCGGCCGCTCCAGGCTGTTGGATGATGGTTTCGATCGGAGGCGTCTCGGTGAACGTGAGCTCCAGCGTTGTCGATCCGTTAGGATTCAGGGTAAGGTCGGCGGTGAATCCGTCGTTCCGCGCCTGCATTCCTGAAAAGCTGCCATCGGTGGAGTAGCTATCGCTGTCTGCAAGCGAGGTGGCATTTACTGAAAGCAGTAGATTTGCGCCATCAGGTAAGCCTGTGGTTTCGAAGGTGCGTACGAGCGTGCGACTGCCAGACCTCTCCGGTAGTTCGACTACCGTTGCGATGGTGCCATCGGTGAAGGCGAGATCATAAATTATTTCGGCATGCTCGTCGACGTACCTGTGGCCTCGATAGCGGACAGAGGGCAACAATTGTTGGCCGTCAACTTCGAGTCGCCATGCACTTTTTTCTGATTTTTCGCTTACCCACGCTCTGCCAAGGCTGACAGGTTGCGGGCCATGCGATTGATTATAGACAGGCCCTTCGAACGAGACTCCATCCGCCCACACCCTGTACAGCTCAGCGCGATCCGTATTGTACGAGATCCAGAAATTTTCCCCGAGTGCGAAGGTGATCATGCGCGGTTGCCAGTCCAGCACGGACCTGAAAACCCACGGATCGTTTCCTCTTTCTGTAGTCCGCTGGCACCCGGTGGTTGTAAGTAAAGCGAACAGGATTGTCGTTATGCTAAGACGCAACGTGTTTCTTCGTCTCATCAGTTTGTTTCTCGGAATATAGTGCCGTTGTCGAAGTTGGGAGTGCTCGATAGCGCAGATGTTGGAGGCTTTAGTCGTCGCGCAGTGAGGCTGGTTGTAGGTTACTGCGGGTAGTTTTTTTGTTAGTGCTTGGGGGAGGTCTTCCCGAAATACATTTACTGTTAACGAGGGGGCCTCCCAAACCGCCTCCCCGGCTTTAGCCTACAAAATTTCAGGGACTCAAACCAAATACAAACCGTCTCACAACATTGCAAACAAAGTTACCAGCCCGGTTGCCATTAGAACCTGTCCGCCGTTAGCTTGCAACACCAGTAACTCAAGCTGATAAGCCAAATTGAAATCCATCTCAACCCCTCACGCCCCGGCACCCGCAGGCCATTATTCACAGGCAGTCGTGCATGAAGGAATGGTCTACGTGTCTGGCCAACTCGCTATCGATCCTGTGACCCGCGAAAAGAATACCGGGCCCGTCGCAGACCAGACCAGACTTTGCTTTTCGAACGTGGAGGCAATCCTCAATGAAGCCGGAAGCAGTCTATCAAAGGTGCTTAGCGTAACAATATATATTCCTGATGTTTCTCTCTGGGGGCAGGTCAACGAGGTTTATGGTGGGATCTTTGGCGAGCATAAGCCCGCCCGAGCGATTGTTCCCACGCGGGATCTGCACTATGGTCTCAAGATTGAAGTTTCAGTGATTGCGACGATCTAAGAAGGGATAGAACAATATTTAACAACGCGCATTACACCGGTCGCATTTCGGACGCTCGCTCCTCATTGTAATATTCACCTTGGAAGTAATCTGCGCGGCGACTCGCTTCATGAGATCATTGATATTTATTGGGTTAGCTACTCTTTTCGTGACCCAACCGACCTTTGCCCAGTGGATCACTCTCGAAAATGGTCCAACTACAATCGGGAGACATGACGACATCGTTTTCACCTCGGAAACAACGGGCTGGCTGGTAAACGGCAGAGGCGATATTTACCACACCACAGATTATGGCGAGAGTTGGGATCCGATCGCCAAAATCTCAGCCTACCTCAGAAGCGTCGCCTTTGTTGATGACCTGCACGGATGGATCGGCACATTGGCAGGCGACAAAATACTGTACGAAACCATCGACGGTGGACATACTTGGAACGACATCTCAAGTCGGATCTCCGGGCCCAAGCCGTATGGGGTTTGCGGCATGTGGGTGGTTAACGACACGTTGGCGTTTGGTGTTGGTACGTTCAACGGTCCGGCAGTCGTGCTCAGAACAAAAGACGCTGGCGCCACATGGGATGGCACCGACGTCAGCAACATTGGTGTTGAAACTCTGATCGATGTTTACTTCCGAGACGAAAACACCGGCTTCATTATTGGCGGTACGTCAAAAGATCTCGACGGCGATGCCGTGGTTGCAAGAACGGACGATGGCGGAGACTCGTGGTCGATTATCCATCAGACACAAAAAATCCCGTCCGTAGGAGGCGAGTGGGGCTGGAAAATTAGTTTCCCGCATCCTGATACCGGCTACGTATCCCTCGAGTACCCGTTCTCGAATATGTCCGGTTGGAGCGCGCGTTATCTCAAGACCATTGATGGCGGCGATACGTGGACCGAGCACACCATTCCAGGTAGCAACGATCCTGCTGGACTCCAGGCGATCGGATTCATAACACCGTCGATTGGATGGGCAGGAGGTCGAGGTACAACGTCGATTACCACCGACGGTGGAGAAACATGGCAACAAACGACCCACCTAGACAACAAAGTCAACAGGATAAGAGCCGTGAGTGATTCAGTCGCCTACGCGGTCGGCTGGTCCGTTCATCGCTACTTGTCCGGAAACACCCCTGTGAGCAACGAAACGGTAAAGCCCGCACCTAAAATTTTCACGCTCAAAGACAACTACCCAAATCCGTTCCGACCCTCGACAACAATTGCCTACGAGCTCCATCAACCGGCACGTGTTCGAGTTCGGGTACTGGATGTCCTAGGGAGAAACCTGAAAATACTCGCCGACGAAATGCAGGGCGTCGGACCGCACGCAGTAATGTGGGATGGAACTGATGAGTCAGGCATTCGGGTGGCGGCAGGCTCCTACATGTACGTGATCGATATCGGGCCCATCACCGAGATGAAGACGATGGTGATACTGAAGTAAGATTCTTCAGACAGTATCAAGGTGCTAACCGGACAGTGCTGTAAATTGGAACTGTGACGGACACAACCGGTTAGAATTCCCTTCCAAATCAATTCCAGGTGGCTGCGATGCTGCACAATTGGAGGCTGTCACTAGTTGTCGTTTTTTTCTTGAGCTCCGCTGTATTAGCCGGTGAATCTTTTGCTCAAGTTCCGGTCTCTAGCAAAGATGCGTTTTTTGATGATTTTATTTATCAGAATGGAGTAGGGCACGATCCGAATTTACAGTTTGGTAGCGGTCAAGTTTTTGGGTCTAACGTCTGGCACAAAAGAAGTGGGACAAATTCCTCAAGAGCGTGGAGGAGGTATAACTGGGAAGATGCAAATTGGCCAAATGGCTCAACTCTGTCATTCTCTAATTCGGTTATGACTCTTGAATATCCTGCTGGGCTTAGCTGGACACCAGCTGAGAGAAATCCGGTATTTCCCCTTGGAATGCTGTTTGGCCCGGGTACCTACCATACAAGGATTAGACTTCATGAGATGGATGCTTCCAAATATCAAATCTCAGCGTTTTGGGTCTCAAGTCCGTACACTTACTTAATGGTATCAGGAACTGATACAGTACTTGTTCGCGATGAACTTGATCTCGAATTCAATACTTGTTTCACTATTCCGAACCTCCCTGGCAGAAGTTGCTCTGAGCAAACAGTAGAATTGCTGGCTGCAAACAATTTGTCGTCGACGAACGGTAATGATTACTTCGACTGCCATAGATGGCCACTTCATCCGACCGAATCGTATCTAGCAGATTGTCTACATAATGGAGAGTCGTTGTTTGCAGCTGAAACCGATTATGATGGGAATAACCAACCAGACAATAGGTGGTGGAACCTGATGATACATTGGGAACCATCGAAAATCACCTACAAGGCCTATTCTCCAAATGTCGTGTCATGGTTTGGAGGAACAGACGGCCAACCCAACGTAAGTCCGATTAATAGTAGTTCGTTTTCAATAGATATTGAAGACAGTTCCGGCCTACCTAGGTGGGATGACATGTTTCCCGTGCTCAGTATGCACGTCAGACAGCACCAGAACGCGCTTCCGATATCGCTAAGTGAAGATCTGACCATGGAAGTAGATTGGTTCTACTACTCGCCAGAATTATTGACGGACGGGGCTGTTAGAGACGAGATTGATCTATTTCGCTCATCGAATCTTTCCAAGGTAAATACGATTCCCAACGCCGTATTCCTCCCAGTTGTGCCTAGTACCGATCAGCATGAGGTTCATATCGAAGGTCCCAACAAATTATTGCGCAATGCATCCGGTCAGTGGAAAGTAAGGACGTCGAAGTTGAATGAGTCCTATGATATTGGGGCAGTATACTCAGTACAGTATCGTTACCGATTGCAATGGCCAAATTCCTCTTGGACCTCCTGGACAGGACTTTTACACCCAGATTTTGACTACACTAATTCGGATGCTTTCTGTTCGTTGCAGTTGAATGCCACGGTCAACAATTATTACGGGCCCGGAGTCGATTCTGCAACGAAGACGATTCAACTTGTAAATGAGGTTTGTCTTCCGGGCGCTAAAGTCGGCGCATCGAACGAATTTACTCAAGACCTTTCCGAGATTAGTGCCTCTCCTACGATCACGATTTCGCCCAATCCGGCGACGGTCACTGCTTCGTTAAATTTGAACCTGACTACAAATGACCAGATAAGAGTACGAATTGTTGACATATTAGGTAGAGAAGTACTGCTGGTCGTTGACAAGAGGCTTGATGCGGGCGGGCATCATTTTCAAATTGACCTACGAAACCTGAAATCAGGAATCTACATTGCGCAGTTGGAAGGCGATGTTGTTCAGGTTTTCCCCTTCGTTGTCCGATAGTCAGTCGTTTTGTTATTTAGCTTAGTATTGTTGCAGCGATCAAGTCACCCCATGCTGCAACTGTGTGATGGCTAGCGAACTCAATTGCCGTATTGCGGTCAAATAGTTTTATATCGATAGAGTGAATGGCTGATTGGATTACTTTCGCTATTTCGTTTGGGTTTGAGCTGTCGATCGCGTAACCCAATTTATAGTCTCTGGTCCATTTCCCCACGAGCCCCCAGTCGCTCGCAATGACGGGAAGCCCGGCACCCGCCGCCCGTATGAGCACGTTACTCGATCCAACGTGATCTTGATACGGCAGAAGCGCGATGTCTGAAGCTCCAAAGTAGTCCCCAATTTCTCGATCTGCCACGAACTTATCTACTACCACGATTTCCGCGCGCTCGCGCCTCTTTTCGATTTCGGGAATGAGGTGCCCGGCGTAGTTGATATCAATTGGTCCGACAAATAAGAAAGCTATCTTGCTTAAAGTCTCCTCACTCAGGAAGTCGATCGCTTCCAAGATTTTGTGCACACCTTTTCGTTTTGTTTGTGATCCGAATGATAGCAGCACTCGTTTGTGACTCGCGATTCCAAGATCTTTCAACATGTCGGCTTTGGAAACGCGCGTCTGAAAGAACTCGACGGGATCTGGCAGTGCATGTGCGGCAACATCTCCGAGCGACCTGAGCCACCTGACGGCATACGGATCGAGAGACAGGACGCTTGACAGGTGGCGATTCCTGGCCGCAAATTTCATCAGTTGCCTTTTACGGAACGATGTAACCACCGACCTGGCGGATGTGACCGGGTAGCCGATCGTCGGCCTGAAGTAAATTCCAGCGACCTTTACCGGATAGTCGAACCGAAGTCCCATTCCTAGAGGGATCAGCAGATGGTCTAGATACATTAGCAGACACCTGTCAGGTCTCACAGCTGTTATTATTTTGGCCAGACAGCGTCCCTGGGCAAGATTGTTTTTAACCAGGCCTCCGCCAGCAAATGTGGGGTCGAGATAGCGGTACAGGGAAATAATCTCGAGGTCGTCGGTGCCTGGTTTTTGCACGGCTTCGGCGAATTCCGGCTCGACCTCAAGCTGATCATCGAAGACCGCAAGTTGCAATTTTGTCGGCCAGCCTATTCTGGCCCAGTAGTCGATCAAGTATTTGAGATACTGACCGCGATGTCCCCCGCCATATGGTTCAAACACTAGCAGAGATTTCCGAGTACGGCTATTTGTTTGGTGATTTTTCAACCCCGTCAAGCAATTTCTCGGCGCGCTCTACTCTGCCGCTGGGTCTCTCCCCCAACAATCCCGAGTAGCACTGCAAGCACAAAAAGGGAATCGTTATTGAACAGCGCGTTCGAAGTGATATTAGTAAGCAAGATGGCTACCAGCGTCGCCGACGCGGCGATAACCCCTGCACGTTCGAAGTTGGACTGGAAGGCTTTTCGCGCAACGGTTGCGAAGCCATTGCCAATCATCCGCAGCCAGAGATAGGAAATTAACAGGAGTCCCCAGATGCCGTACTTCAACCAGACGCTTAGGAAACCGTTATGGACAAATGCGTCCACGTCTGTAGAGAAACGTGTTAAGTCGAAGAACTCGTAAACCATCCCCGGCCCATGCCCCAATATGGGATTCGATTTCACCAATTCCCAGACCGTTGCCGTTTCGTGCCATCGGTTGGTGAGCGACAAGTCCTGCGTCGCCGCCGTCCCGATCGAGGCGAATCGATCAACGAGGCCCGTAACGAACAGGATGAAGTATTGTGGAACGAATAATAAACCCGCGGCAACAAGGGCGACGCTTGCAAGAAAAGAAGCAAACAAAAGATCACGTCTTTCCTTATTACCCTCGAGAAAGAAAACGACAGACATTGCCACAACGTACCCTATCCAGTAGGCCCTGCTCTGTGTGAACACCAGCGCGGCACCCACCCCGAGGAACATCAGCACATAGACAAGTCTTTTTCTGCCAATGGAGTGAACAGCAAGACAGCCCAGCAAGATGGTGGCAGTCATCAATAGCAAATCGTTCACAACCACCCTGCCGGTGAGAATCTGATAAATGTACTCGGCTGACTGAATCTTGTGGTTCAGCTCGAACGCGTTGCGAATAGCGGCATAGACGCCCAATCCAACAAGCGAGTAAACGATAACCTTCCTTGTCTTGGCATTGCTCGCCCACGCCTCCTTTATTGGGAAGTACAACCCCAGCTGGCTGAGCGCGAACACCTCGCTAATGGCCAGCCGCGGAGTCCCGCCATAGACAAACGATATGAACAGGGAGAGTGGCAGGAGTAGAATGAAGGTCCAGACAGCCCCGTCTCCCGGTATCTGCATTAGACTCCTCTTGCTGCTCTGCATCCGCGTGTAGTACCAGCATCCCATGTACAAAACGATAAGGAGTCCGGAGACTATCTCGGCGGCGGATAAGCCGGGATCTGTGTTAAGCGCCAGGATCGGAGCGACCAGAACGATCGCCAGCCAGTAGTCCCGGTCGGTTGGTATGCGGATTAATCCGTACACTACGATGCCTGCAGCCGGGATGATCAGGGCGAGAAACGGATTGACAAGGCTAAGCAGGACCGACGCCGCCACACCCGCTGCAAGCGGTACCAACGACGGCGCGGTCAAAGGCGTGGCTCGATGCGATCTGAGCTGGGCGGGGTTGGTTAGCATCGCAGTGTCGTGGGCTGGCTATAAACCAGCAAACCGTTGACGCGTAATGTCGCGAAAATGCGCCATCACCTGCCTGAACAAAACAAACAGGATTGCGAGGATGAACGCGGACAGGGTTATCATGATGCATATCCGCGGGCGCTTCGGGTGAGACTTCTTGATCGGTGGAACCGCAGCGTCGACAACTTGCACCGACTCTATCTCGAGCATCTCGTCAAACTTCGCCTGCTCAACTAATGGCGCCAATACTTCGATCACGCGCGTCTGAATGACCCGGTCCAACTCGAGGTTGGCGTACTGCCGCGCGACAGCCGGGATCGTGTCCTGCGCCACAGGAAGAATCGCCTCGCTACCTGCCATCGCCTGGTTATACTTCCGGCGAGCCGCCCGCACAAAACTCTCCGCCGACCGTACCTCCGCGTTGTTCGGACCGAGCTGCGTGCGCAACGCTTCGTAGTTAATTTCCGCCTCCAATAAGTTCGCCCGCATTACGGCAACGTTCTCAAAGAATGCCTGCGACTGCACCTCCAGATCAAACACTCCAAACTCTTCCTGAAAATTCTGAATCGCAGCGAGCAAAGAATCCCTTTCGCGCCCAGCCTGCCGGTATCTCCGCTCAACAAAAGAACGGAAATTCGAGGCCGACTCAGACGACAGTCGGGCGTTCATTCTATTCAGCTCGGCCGCCATGAAGTTCGCCATGTCTGATGCGCGCTGCGGATCACTATCAGTCACCTTGACACTCAGGAAGTCGTACTCGTTATCTATCGTGAATACAGTCTTGTCACCGAGCGTTCCAATAGCGTCTTCCCGGGGATGATCAGCATCAGCCAGATCGTATGCAGTGATGAGGTCGAACTCGTCCACAACGGCTTCCCGCAAGGTGCGACTCTGCAGAATCGTCAGGTAACGCGCAAAGTCGCCCGACGAACCTCTGAGAAAACTTGTTGCTGCTGACGCGAGATCGTTTGAGAGTAGTGCCGACAGGGATCCCTTCGATTCCTCCGGAACCATGAGGCTAGTCGCAGCCGTGAACTGCTTCGGGATAAGCAAACTGATGATCACTGACGCAATCGCCGCTAGACCCGTCACCACCACAATAAACCGCCGGTACCGATAAATTTCTGCCGCGGCAGTCCAAAACCCCGAATCCCCGGATTCAAAATTCGCAGTCGATGATCCCTCTGTCGTTTCAGGCATTCCGATTGATTGAATTATTTACTGCGATCCAAATGGTACGCTGACACCAATCTACAATGGTTGCAATAGAAATATTGTGTCACGTGCAGTAGTAGCGAATCGGGTATACGCTGGTTCCAAATAGGCGGCTGCCTTTGCCCATGATCGTGAGATGAGGCCGAAAAATAGTGAAGGCGCAAAGGTTTCGCAATTGTCGGTCGTCGATGACCAGCTGTCACTTCTGCGTTTGGGAGTCGCATTCGTTAACTTGAAACGCACAAAACGTAGACAACTGTAATGGCTAAGAGATTTTTTCTTCTGATTGTCCCCGTATTACTCGTATTGCCTCAAATCGGGCAATCGCAGTCGACTTCTGACGAGGAGGCGATTATGGAGACCATAGCTACCTTCTTTAAGGGTTTCGCAGCCAAGGACGAGCAGGTCATGCGATCCGTGACCGATCCCGGAGCACGGCTGGTCATCACAGCTGCAGACAGTGCGGGTGTTCCGGTGATGCGGCCCGTCACGATGGACGAGTTTTTCGGATTTATAACAAACAGCCAGCGCGAAATCGTTGAGACCTACTGGGATCCCGAAATCTACGTGCACGACAACCTGGCAACCGTCTGGATGGACTATAACCTCTGGGTTGGCGACGTAATAGATCACTGCGGCAAGGACAACTTTCAATTGTTCAGGAGCCCGGACGGGTGGCGTATCATCGCGATCGCAGACACACAGCGAAAAGAAGGTTGCAAGCCGAAACCAGAGCGTCCGTCGCAGTCGTTTTTGTATTTGAAGGGCACCCCCTATCAGCGATTCCTGCAGGGTGTGAATGCCCGGAAAGAGATGTGGTACACAAACAACGAAAGGAAGAAGCTCTCAGACCACCAGCGAAAACGTGTTGAGCAAATCAGTAAGAAATGGTACCTGCTGGCGGTCGCGGAGGATCGTTGCAGCGATTCCGCGAACACCATTCCATACCTGTCTGTACTGTTGGACGAATCGGACAACATTGACCTGCGGATAGTCGACGCCCGCGCGGGTAGCGAGCTGCTAGAGAAATACCGGACACCGGATGGACGATCGGCAACGCCAACCGTGGTGCTCCTGGACTCTGATTTGCGGGAGAGGGGAGCGTGGGTCGAGCGCCCAGCGGGGCTTCAGGAATGGGCGATGGCGAACAGGGACAGCGTAACCCAGGATGAATTTATGACTGCGAAGTTTGCCTGGTACGATGCAGATGGTGGGACCGGAACGATCAACGAAGTGCTGGACTTGATTGAGCAGGCCGAACAGGAAGACGACCGCTGATGATTATCAGCTGTCAGCACACTTCCAAAATCCGGTTCGCGGTCTACTCGCACTTTGTGAGTCGGCGTGAAACAGCGAGCAGAAATTTATTGGCACGGCGCGCAGTCCACACTAGATAATCGGGAGCAACATCACTACATTTCGGGCCCCCGAAATTGTTACACGCTTGTCTATAATGGGTCGCGATACAACTAGTCATAAGTATGCTTTTCGTTCGCGCCAACGCATTGGCAAGTACCGGATCGAGGGCAGACTAGGATACGGCGGATTCGCACAGGTCTATCGTGCGATGGACACTATTGAAGGTATCCGGGTGGCCATTAAACTTCCACACGAGTCACTCGTGACCGACGAGGTGATGAGCGATTTCAAGAATGAGGTGCGGATTTCTGCCAAGCTTGATCATCCCAACATTCTGCCCCTGAAAGACGCAAGCATTATCGACGGAAGGCTGGTTCTCACCTACCCGCTGGGTAAATCCACGCTGGGCGTTAGAATAAAAAAGCGGATGGCGGTGAAAACGGCCCTCTACTACGCCGAACAGATGATCGAGGCGGTCGCCTACGCACATCTGCACAACATCGTCCACTGCGATATCAAACCAGAGAATGTCATCCTGTTCGATGGAAACGTCGCCAGGCTTGGTGATTTTGGGATTGCAAAAGTTGCCCACAGAACGCTCTCCGCTTCGGGCCAGGGTACGGTCGGACACATGGCTCCGGAGCAAGCAATGGGCAAACCGTCGCAAAAGTCGGACGTCTTCGCTCTCGGCCTAACTATTTGGCGGATGCTCACGGGTGAATGGCCGCAATGGCCATATGAGTGGCCACTTGTTCGGGCTTCACGCCTCCGCGGAAAGGTGCATCCGGATATGATTGCCTTCCTTCGTCGCTCGCTGGAGTTCAATCCGCGGAAACGCTTCCGGGACGCCGACCAGATGCTAGAACATTTTCTGCCCGCGAAAAGGAAAACGGAAATCCTGCTCAGGAAAAAGCGCTCCCGTTAGACGGGAGAATCGTTGTTAGGCGCTAGGAATTCAGGATACCGATGTAGCGAGTCCACGGCCCCACCTCGTCTGAATATTGCTTCGCCATAACCCGGCATATCTGGGCGATATGGGAATAATCGTGGGTAACCCACGTCGCCAAGTGGTTGCGCAGTGTCACCGTGCCGAACTCCGGATGGTGCCCGGTCTTGTCGAGTTGTTCATCTGTGATCGCTAGATGCAGCAGCCGTTCCATATTGCTCATACGCAAGCGTCCAAATTCAGCAAGAAGGTCGTCGAGCGCCCAATCAGCGTACAGCTCGGACTGTGCGAAGCGGTCAAAAGGTTCGAACGGCACCGACTCGCCGTGTTGGAGAATTATCTCGGTTCGCGATATCCAGTCCGTGTTCTCGCCGTGGATCAGGTGGCCGACTACCTCGAACGGCGACCAGGTCCCCGGGCCTTCGTCGGCCTTCGCCCAGCCGTCGGGCAGTCCGCTTAACAGACCCGTCAAACAGATCGGTGTCCTGGCGAGCAGTCCCACCGCATCAGCAACGCTGTATTTCATGCTTTCCGTGCTACACGCTGCCCCGGGAGCACCAATAAGGAAAAACGGACTTAGGTGCACCTTGAAGCAGCACCGTTGATGTTATCGGGAGCATGATCCGTGCAAATTGGCGTGCTCCCAACGTTTTCGCCCTACATTGGCGCTATCAGCCAAGATACGACCCAGTCGGGTCTTCATACCAACGTCTAGAACCCGATTCCTATGAGGCCCGTGAAAGCACCCAGATCAATTTCTCTACCGAGCGCGCCTCCGTCAAAATCATCGCGGACCGTACCGATCCCGGCAGAGTAGCGTAGGTCGAAGGTAAGAGAAATTGCTGACAGATCCAGAGATACACCGGCGCCAGCGATCCACCCGAGCTCCCGCTCATTAAAGGCTTCTTTAGTAAGAAGTGACGCTTCCGTCGCAATATCTCCGATCTCTTTTCCCTTCAGGTCCACACTCTCATTCACAATTACCCCAATCACCGGACCGCCATACAGCCTGGGCTGCAAATTGTTGGATGGCGAGAATCGATAGGCGAGAGTGACAGGTATCTCGATATATCCCAACTCCAGAGAAGCGTCAGGATCCAACGGGCCACCTGACTGGATTACGTCCAAATTCTGCTGGGTCACAATCTTCTGGGCGTACAACCCCTCCACATATATGCCAAAGCTTTTTGGTAGCGGGACCATGAAAAAGGCTCCTAGCGTGAGCCCTGTTTCGGTGCCCAACGTGTTCTCATCGATGTCTGTAATAATTTGCGTCTGCTGCACGCCGCCCCGGATCCCGAAACCTTGCGCCGACAGCGTAGCCGGTGCGAGCCCGAATATGAGAAATAGGATAGCGGTTACGCAGATGCGTCTCTGGTTGTCCATTGTGCCTGAAGCGATTACTGGGTGAGAGAACTATTCCAGAGGTTCTGGAACAAGCTTATGTATCGGCCTCGGCGGCCCGGTATTCAAGAATCAGCACCTATAAGGTGTCGAGATAAACAGGTAGGCCAGCCTCGTCGTTGGAATACAGCGACTGGAATGTTACAAATCTTCGCTCAGTTGCCTTCCACGTTTCTCTTGTCAGCGATCCGATATCGTCGCCATAGATATGCAGGCTTATTGCCGGCGATGTCGATTCCACCGGGCACTCCACTTGATGAAAAGCGTCGTGAGCTGCAGACGCCAGCCGGATCCTCCCAGCACCGCACTCCTGTCTGGAAACGAGCGTCGGTTCTCCCGCAAGTGATGCATCAGTCGAAAAGCGGCTTTCGATTTCCACACCATCCAGGCATACAAAAACGCACCAGCAGCGGTGGTTGTGAATAAACGCTGCCTGGCCTGGCATGAACACGTCCAACACCACGCACAGTGATTTATCTGGATGCAGGTACAACAGATACGATGCGTACTGTCGATCCCGCTGAATCTCCAGATAGCGATCATCAGGCATGCGCCACGCAGATGCAAAAGGCTCGGCCAGTGCGGCAATTCTTTTCTGGCAAACCTCCAGATCATTCACTGAATCTATGACCTCGACGCACGATGCGACAAATGTCCGGAACAGGTGATCGTTTGTTGAAGTGTCTTTTTGTGCGCCCATACTCACCGGCGGCTGAGTTCAATGGAATAGTCCTGGCCCCATACGGGAGATGGAGCGTCACCAGTTCCAAATCCGGCGCGCTCAAATGCCTGCCAGTCGATCCTGACCTCCGACCCCATCCGTCCGTGGATCCCGCTAATGAAAATCTTTGCAGTCTCACCTGTAACGGTTACCTCAAGCTTATCCAGAACTCCAAACCGGGTGGCAACACCGTTAAGAGAAATTATCCTGTCTTCTCCGCCGTGGCGAGTCAGCCAAGCTTCGGGAATTCCCCTCAGAAGAGTCAGATCTTGTCCGTCTTCAAATGCCATTAATCGGATAACCAATCTGGGGATGGTTGAACTGGACCATGCGTGCGGAAAGTCACCCGCTGTTCGTCTCCCATGTCCAACAGGCATCTGTTCTTCTGGCCAGGTATACACGGGGGATGCGTGGTTTGCCATAGCGTAGAGCAATTCAGCTGCTCTGCGTCCATCACCCATCCTCAGGTACGCCTCGGCCAGCATCCCGCCAAAATACCCCCAGATTCCGTTGTTCAGCCATCCGACATTGGAGATAAGGCCTTGGTGCTCGTACGTGTCAAGCATGCCTAGCGTGCCCGCGGCCAGGGAATCAGAAACAGAAATGTGTTCGCCGAAAACCATCGCCTCGGGTAAACTCCACTGAGCTCGGGGAGGTGGATCATCCCACCCCGTTTCACCGACACGGATAGGGAGGTAAGCGTTGCCAAGCGAATCGCTGCGAACGTCACGTGCTGCTGCAGCGTGCCAGGACGAGAGAAACTCTTCGTACAGCTCCCGCCACGCACCGGCGTCGCCATCCTTTCCTAACCGCTCCGCCGCCCGCACCACCGTCGGAAGAGCAATCAGTATCCAGTTGACGCTTGCGTACTCCGGCTGAACCCCGTGGATACCACCATCCGCAAATCCCGATGGCGTTAGTCCGTAGTTGGGAGCGCCTTCTTGCAGCGTCTGCTCGCGCAGATTGCGCATGTAATTGATAGCAGCTTGTACCCGTGGCCAGTGTTCGCGGAGAAACTCGTCATCATTGCTTAGCTCAGCAAAACGGCACAGGAGCCAGGCCAGCAAGGGGGTTTCTCTGTGGATGAGATTGGGATGCATTATGCGCGCCTGTCCGCTCGGTAACTGAAACTCAAGCAACCGATCAATGAGTTTCCGCGACATGGCGAGGTTGCCTAGTTGCGCGAACAGGTCAATGTAGTAGACTGAGTCATGCATCCACAAACCCCGGTACAGCCCGGCGCCAGGTTGCGCCTGCGGCTTGCCATCAACGTTTTCGATCATTTGGTAGACCGTCCTGATCGATGCGTTGATCATTTCCTGCAGGTCCTCGTCAGGAACCGTAATCCGGGAGTAGGGGATGTCCACTTGCTCCAGCCAGAATTGGCGAACCGCCGTTTCATCATTTGCAACAGATTTATCCGGAAACCCTTCTGCCGGGCCATAGCCATCCTGCACGACCGCCAAAATTTTATCGACATTAACGAACGTGAGGGTTGCGCCTGCTGAGTCAACCGACCACGAGTCAGGTCCCGGCCACGTGCGGACAAACGGGATCTCGTCGGCGAGAACAATGCCATCAGCAATTCGGATATCCCGACCAGTCGCAATCCGCAATATTCTGTTCCGGGCCTCACTGGCCTCGAGCTTAACGACATCAAAACGCGGAGGACGGGCGCGTACCTGCGGACCCGCACCAGCATCCAAATACTCTTCTGCAACCTCGTTCATCCTTCCGGCAATGATCGCATCCGCGTCAACATCCGCATCACCCGAAAAAACCCACAGTGCATTTAGGATGGTGTTCGGATCGCCCTCGGGAGAAAGAATGCGAATGTGGATTTTCCCATCCCGATCCGAATCGTAGCCGCGTCTCAAGACAACGCGCGGTTGATTCGTTGTGCCACCGAGCAGAGGATCAAATAACTTGGGATCGGAGCCCTCGACATCGATCAGGAGTTTTCTCATACCCTCCTTCGTGCGGTAACTTTCACAGAATCCCAGGGCGATCTGTTTTTCTTCGCCCTCCGGCACGGAGAGTTCGTACTCGATTGGTCGATTGGTACCCCACGCAACGTTCCGAAATGCTGGATCGGCATGGGCTGGCGGATTCGCCCACGCCCGGGTTCCCGTTAGGCCGTTCACCCTTCGAAGGTTTCCCACGCGGACGGTGGCGACTGCGCCTCGGGGCTCCAGCGCGTACGTTTTCACGATGATGTTCTCGTCTCCACCGAACCTGGTTTCGAGAAGCGGAACTCTGGCGTCGGGCAGTGTCTGCGTTCGAGGTAACGTAGGATCCAGCTGAAAGAAAACCCGGGTCGCTGGTTTCACATACGGACCGGGACCAAAATCATACAGCAATGCGCCCTCGTCGTCAGCTAATGTCTTGTGATGATCAAAGGGGAAGCCGATTGCACTGAACCAGTATTCTGGACTAAATCTAAAATCGATGTTTGAAATTTGTCCGCGGCACGTACCTACTTGTACCAACATCAGGATTGTGAGGAGCAGGCAGTAGCGCACCGCTATTGAGCGCAACAGTTTCATTAAGCCGGAGTTAGCGAGTATACATCCAAACACGATTCAATATACAATGGCAGTTTCATCATCGCAGTCACTCGGACTCGGCACCGAGATTCCTCCATTCGATTTACCCTGTGCCAATCCGAACGTTGATTCGGTCGGTAGGCCTAGCCGCTCTCCTGCAGACTATGCGTCGAAGGAGGTGATGGTGGTAGTTTTTAATTGCAATCACTGTCCCTTTGCCGTTCATGTTGAGGACGAACTTATAAGAATTGCGAACGACTATTCTTCCAAGGGTGTGCAGTTGGTGATCATCAGCTCCAATGATGTGGTGCGATATCCGCAAGACGGTTTTGATGCGATGGCGGAGAGGGCACATCAAAAAAAATACCCGTTCCCGTATTTGTACGACGAGTCGCAGGATGTAGCACGCGCGTTCGATGCGCAATGTACGCCGGATGCCTACGTCTTCGATTCCGTGAGGCTACTCCGATACCGCGGACGGATTGATGAGACCCGACCGGGAGGGGAGGCTGCGCACGGTCGCGACATTCGAAGTGCCATCCAGGCGATCCTGGACGGGGAAGATGTCAGTGACGAACAATGGCCGTCCATTGGTTGCGGAATCAAGTGGAAGTAGCGCCAGCTTTAGTGGCAATCATGATCAGGAAAGTGTAGGGGATTGTCGTCAGGTCGTTTGCCACAATAGCATCGAGATGGTCGAATGTTGGCCTGATGAGGTTTTCGTATGCGTTCTGATGACGAACGAATCGTCCTCGATCAAAATCCAGGAGTTTCCTGGCGATGATTCGCTGATTCTCTGTATAAACACCGTCAAGGGTAAACAGTCGCCCGCCCGGTCTCAGAGCCGTTTGCGCGCACCGCACGACAGAAGTCGCGTCGTTGTCATTCAGATGATGGAGCAACCCGTTCATCATAACCACGTCGGCACCCGCGAACTCATCCGCGCAAGCGTCATCAAACTCCCGGCAATGGAATTCTGCACGGGCGCCATATTTCGATTTTGCCATTGCGATATAGTTGGAATCCGTGTCGAAACCAACAACGCGAACATCTTGCGGAAAATAGGGGATGATGTTCCCTGGGCCGCACCCGATATCCAGCACCAGTTCACCGGTGCTAATCGGTAGGTACCGTTCAAATGCCACGGCGCGGGCACCGGCGAATCCGAATGTTCGCTGATACCATTCGTACAAGGCCGGTATGCCAAGTAGGTCGCGGATGGCCATGGGTGCGTGGTGGTGAATCTGATCGGAGTCTGGACGAACAAAAAGATCGTCTTTGGGTCTGAGGTATCCAACCGAAAGAAAAAACCAAGCGGACACAATGCGTAGAGACATAACATTTGTTTGCATACTGATGATGCTTTCAGGATGCGCTTCAACTAAAACTGTCGAACCTCAGCAAGCCGGAGTAGAGGAAGGTGCGGTAGAGATGAAGGCAGCAACCGAGTCTAAGTCAGAGTTGCAGACTGGATTGGTTGAAGACCTCGATGCGTCGACCCACAAAGTTTATTTCAGTTTTAGCGAGGGTGGGGCGGTGGAAATAATGGATGAGAATACCGAAGAGTGGGATGTGTCGTTTGAGGGAACGGACGTCCGCGTAAATGGCCGAGCCCAGCTACTCCAAAAACCGTACAAATCGGTCGGTATCGCACCTGCAGATGGTTACAGAAGAGATACGGCTGAAGAGACAGCAATTCCAACGGGAAGCGATAAGGGCTGGTATTCGTACAACTTCAATACCCACGTAATTACGGTAATCGACAACACCATCATCTTTGAGACCGCCAGGAAGCGCTACGCCAAGATGGAAATCTTGTCGTTCTACAAAGGCGACGACGATGGTAGCGGAGCACCGATGTTCTATACCTTCCGGTATGCCTACCAACCGGATGGCTCGAGAAGTTTCCAGTAGCGCCAGTCCAACTAGAACGGTCTGGTTCGTCTTGCTATATATATGTCGAGTTCACCGTTGGAATCATCTGAAACCAGCGGTTCATGGGTGCTGAAGACCAGGTGGCCCTCACTTGTTACGGTTCTGAATTGTGGAAGTGAGAGCAAATTTCCGGGGGCAATTTCATCTGTTGCCCCGGTTACATGTTCTTGACAGTTGGATGTCCGTTGCAATCGTAAGCAAGAATGATCCCTGACTGGCTTATCGAAGGTGAACCCCCGCACGACGATTCGCCAACAGTCTGGTTTGAGCTGAATCCGTTTTGAGGTCGAAAGACAAAAACGTGACTGGCGTTTGGTCCGCCAGGCGCATGGACCATCGCCACGGTCCCATCATCGCCAACAGATCCGGAATCCTTGATAGCGATGATGTCCAAAGCGTATCCTGCGGAATCCATCGACACGAGCGTTGTTGACCCGGACGTTCGATCGTACCTGAAAACCCCGTAGTTTCCAGAAAGGTCTTCACCCGTTATTTCAGCCGGCGAATCCATCGTGATGTACCTGCCGTTGGGCGAAATCTGTCCGAGGTTGAGCGTCACAGCTGTGGCGATTTCTTCGTAAGTGCCAAGCCCGTCAACGGCAAGGAGTTTGGACCCGCATCTCATCGCTACAACCTGGGCGCCGGCGGACAAAGACACATCTCCGAGGAAGCAATTAGGATTACCGCCGTTGTACGGCTGCGCATTTCGGCGTGTGATTTTCTGTTGATCAGCGTCCCACGTAATTACGGAGTAGTGGAAACTCTCGTCCCACTGTGCTGGATGGTCTGAGTCGAATTCCTCACCAGAATCCGTGTCGACCTGCGCGGTGAATCCGACGAACTTCCCGTCCGGCGAAATCACGACCGAGCGGACTCCTTCTCTCGACAGCTCTCCAGCTTAGTTCCTGGAGACAAGAATCGTCTGGTCTGTCTGCGAATCGTGCCAGAATGCCTGTCGCTTGTTATTGGTAACACCGAGCTCCGGGCTCTTCGCCGAAAATGCAACGTACCGGCCATCATCAGAAATCGAGTAGTTGTCGAAAATCTCGAGGCCGTTCGCGAGCTCGACGCCGGTATCCGCGAGCGAAACCCGCTCAAAAATAAATGAATTCTCGCCTGGTTCGGTCTCATCGCACGACATGATCGAAAGAGCAAGGATGGGCAACAACAGTCGGTACTTCATAAGGCTTTGCTAAAGGGGATCAGGCGTGGTGTAGTCAGAACAACGCTCGGAGGAATGAATTGTTACGGCTAATTATCAGCGAGTCCTGGAGCTGAATTCGTCCATTTCTTGATGTTTCGCGCTTCAGCATTTAGGTTGACTTTCTCAGCTCGCGGCGCCATCTAAAATGCCACCAGCGCCGCGTAAATTCGACCTGGTGTTCATAGGCTTCGCTTCACTCTATTATTTGTTTCGACTGTGATTAAGAAAGCAGCGACTATTGCAAGTCGAGGCCTTGGGAAGATTCAGCGTCGACTGGATCGGTTTTCCGGTTCTCCATCGCGGAAACCTGGCAAGCGAATAACCCTGGGTGACGCCTATGACACGGGCTGGGCCGACGTTCCTTGTGTTTTTGCTTTGTCGACGGGTAGGACCGGGACGCAAACGCTTGCAGCCCTTGCGAACCTGTCACCCGATGTCGCCGCATATCATGAACCACCACCCCGGCTGGTGCAACTCAGCTACGAGGCGTACATGGAAAATCCGTCAACCGATGACTGGGAGCAGAAGTGGACGCAGATTGCTCGGGGCTGTCGCGATGACTTAATACTACAGGCGCACAGCGCGGGTAAGGTTTATCTGGAATCGAACAACCGACTTACCTACATTGCGCAGCCGCTTGCAAACGCTTTCCCTGCAAGCAAATTCATTTTCTCGCACAGAGAACCGTACGCTGTAATACGCTCGGGGATGAAAAGGGGAGCGTACCAGGGACCCGGGATGGCCTGGAACTTTGCGCGCATCCGTCCACGTCCGCATGAGGAATATCATCAAACGTGGAACGATCTAACTCCGCTGCAAAAGGAAGCCTGGCGGTGGGCAGCCATTAACCAGGCGGCACTCGATTTTGCTGCTAGCCAACCCCCAACTCGAATTCTTGATCTTCCTTCCGCGACATTCTTTAGTGACACCAACGAGGCACGTCAAAGACTATTTCAGTTTATCGATGTGCGGGAGCCAGAGGCTGTAGCGGCATCCAGGGTGATGAGCAAAAGAATGAACGCGCAGGTAAATTTCGGTGGACTGGAGTTTGAATGGACTCCAAACCTGTATGCGGTCGTGCGCCCCTTCGTATCTGATGTGGCACAGAAGCTTGGATACGAGATTAGATAATCATCCACTCGTTCTAACCGACATTCAATAACAAAACAAGTATGGCGAATAAATCTGCACCTCTTTCACCAAACAAGTTGGTCCGTCCAATTCAACGATTCATCCGGTTCGAAGCCGCCGGTGGAATTTTATTGATGGTGTGTGCGATTATCGCACTTGTATGGGCAAACACAGAATGGGCAGATAGCTATTTCGAGTTGTGGGCCACGCGCCTAACCGTTGGGTTAGGTAGGTTCGAAATATCAAAACCGTTGTTGCTTTGGATCAACGACGGCCTGATGGCAATATTCTTTTTCGTTGTAGGGCTTGAGATAAAAAGGGAAGTACTTGTCGGTGAGCTTTCCTCACCGAAGAAAGCGGGCCTGGCACTTGCCGCTGCGGTAGGGGGCATGATAGTGCCGGCACTCATCTATGCGATAATCAACTGTGGTGGTGACGCTGCGGCTGGCTGGGGTATTCCTATGGCAACCGACATCGCTTTTGCCCTCGGCGTCCTGGCCTTGCTCGGAAAACGTGCACCTCTGTCACTTAAGATCTTCCTCACAGCACTGGCTATTGTCGACGACCTGGGTGCCGTTCTCGTTATCGCGATGTTCTACACGGCCTCGGTAAAAATGAACTTCCTCCTGATGGGTGGGGCTGTCTTGGTCGCACTTCTTGTCGGGAACCGCATGGGTGTCCGACGGACCTCGTTTTATGTCGTACTGGGGATACTACTTTGGATAGCGTTTCTCAAATCGGGCGTTCATGCTACGGTCGCCGGTGTTCTGCTTGCAATGACTATTCCGTCAACCAGAGTGATCGACGCACCCAGCTTCTTGACCACAGCCCGGAATCTGATTGAAAACTTTGCCCGCGACGTCCGACCGGGTGTCGCAAAGCCATCCGTCAATCAGACTGACTCCCTACATGCCCTGGAAGAATCAATCGAAAAGATCGACACGCCGTCGCACAGGATGGAACACGCATTGCACGGTTGGGTGGCGTTCTTCATCATGCCGATCTTTGCACTCGCAAATGCGGGAGTCGTTTTGGGTGGAGGCGCATCCCTGGGGAGTTCGGTAACGCTAGGAATCATCGTCGGTCTATTCGTAGGCAAGCAGATCGGGGTTACGTTGTTTGCCTGGCTGGCAGTAAAAATGGGAATTGCCGAGCTGCCGTCAAACGTAACCTGGCGCCAGGTTTATGGTGCGAGCTTGCTCTGCGGAATTGGCTTCACGATGTCCCTGTTTATTGCGAACCTGGCCTTCTCGAATGCCGTTTTGCTCGACGGAGCAAAGATCGGGATTCTGGCAGCGTCCGTCTTGTCGGGAGTGGTTGGATGGGTTGTACTCGCATCCGCGGGCAGGCCAGAGTCGGGTGAGGTTGTTGCCTAGCGTCGTCGCCGGCGTCTTGACGGACGTTTCAGCGTGAGCGTAAGGAGACACCCGGACACCACGGCGCCGGTGAGGATGCACAGCAACGGAAAGAAGCCGTCATAACTCTGTTGTGAAAGGTGCGCGCCGTAATACCACGGGACAACAAGTCCGCACAGGGTAACCCCAACGATGCTGGCGATCAAGAATATCGCCGCCTCGGTCGCAGTCGCGCCGCGCTTGATTCTCCATCGATACATTATTTCGACAAAGGCGACAATCGGAATGCCAGACAACACTAGCAGCCGCGGGATGAGAAGGAGAGTGGCCGGGATGTCCTTCCCAAATGCGGGATCGCTTGTAATCTCCAGGCCAAGGCGCGGAAGCACGTAAACGAGGCTCAGAATTACAAATATCCAGGCGATGAATCGGAAAATCCGCTCAAAGGAAATATCGTTCGAGTTAAAGACAATTTGTGCCACGAATTGCGCCTGGGTAAATTGGGAAAATCAGGATGTACTGCGCACACTTCAGTATCGACCAGACGCGCCACTTTTTAAATCCGGCGGACGCAACAACCTCACTTAGTCCAACAGCGACCACGGCATACAACGAAAAGCTTGCTGCTCGGGTGGCAACATGCCTGCACCGGAAACGCGGCGTGTCACAAAAAAAGATGTTCGGAGGTCTTTCCTTTCTGGTGAACGGACACATGGCCTGTGGTGTAATCGGTGACGATCTGGTGGTCCGCGTTGATAAAGCCGAGCACGAGGAGCTGCTCAAAAGAAAACACGCCAGACCCATGGATTTCACCGGCCGGGCCATGCGGGGATTTCTATACATCGCCCCGGAGGGCACCAGGAGTAAAAAGAGCCTGGACGGATGGGTCCAATTAGGATACTCTTACGCAAAAAGTCTCCCACCCAAATAGATCGTCGGCAAAACTGAAACCGGACGCGAACATTTTCAGTAAAGCCAGATAAAGAACACAACCTGAATCCAGGCGCGAATGCTTCAAACGCTGACCCTCGTTTTCACAGGCCTTGTTTTCGTGGCA
Organism: Rhodothermales bacterium; assembly: GCA_965224105.1. GTDB lineage: Bacteria > Bacteroidota > Rhodothermia > Rhodothermales > JABDKH01 > CBDCYH01. Next base: position 1,647,026 of record CBDCYH010000002.1, read on the forward strand.
GCTGGACTTGCGATGCGCTGGTTTCCACCAAAGGGAATCAATTACTACTATGGCTACCGCACCAAGCGCTCCATGCGAGACGAGCAGTCATGGAATGTTGCACAGGACTACTCGGCTAGTCTATCGATCAAGTTGGGTGCACTCTACGCGATCGCGGGACTTGCTGTAAGTCTTGCCGTTCCACTGGGGCCGAATGCGTTCGTCACATACCTGTGCCTCACGCTCGCCGCGCTTTGTATGCTGATTTTTGTGCTTACCGAGCGCCAACTTCGCAAACACAGGACCTCTTAATCCAGCTACGCTGGTTGCAAATCCAGGATCATGCGGCACAAGCGCTTCCAGGTCCGGAGGTCTTGCGCGATCTGCTGTTTCAACGAACGGAATTTCGCTTTCATTTCCTCCACCTCAACCCGATTGTTCTTCCGGTCGAGGCTGCGGTACCGGTCCATCGTCGTTTTGGCAGATGCAATAGATTCGGACAAGCGATCGGCCAAACTTTCAACCGCCGCCGTGAACATCGATGCATCAATCGAAGGCAAACTAGCTAGATGATCGAGCAGCAGCTTGCGATCGGCCTGAACGAGCTTTCTCTTGATTATCATCGGATCCGTCTTCTTCAAGTCGCTTGCAAGACCCACCTTGCTTAACAACCAAATCAGATACTTGGGAGGATCGAACTGGTACCACCGCACGCCATTCCGATAATCGCCCGCGAACGTGTGATGATAGTTGTGGTAGCCCTCGCCATAAGTAAGGATGGAGAGAATGAAGTTGTTCACCGCCGAGTGCTCGGATGAGTATGGCTTCGACCCCCACATGTGCGCCAGAGAATTGATAAACCATGTGCAATGGTGGACAAAAAACGTCCGCAATAGAAATCCGATTACAAACGCACCGAACCAATCACCAGTTAGTATACCCATGGCTACAAAAACGAGAACGTTCGTAACGGTCAGCAAAATACCATAGTACTTGTGTTGAAACCTCAACACAGAGCGGCTCCGCAGATCTTTGATGTATCTGTCGTTTAGTTCTGGTCCGTGCCTGAACATCCATAACAGATGCGAATGCCAAAATCCTTTGTTCGTCCCGTATGGGTCGCCGTCCTTATCGACATGCTGATGATGCAATCGGTGGTCGTGTGCCCAGCGAATAACACTGCTCTGCGCCGCAAGCGTACCGAAGAACAGCATCACCCATTCAACAGGAGCTTTCGTTTTGTACGTGCGGTGAGCGTACAGGCGGTGGTAGCCAGCGGTGATACTTATTAGAGTGCATGCCCACAATAAACCTGTCCCGAGAATTATTGATGTCGAGTGTGCTGGCTGATTGATGAAGTACAGCGGCGCAAGCACCGCAAGCGCGAGGTGGTATCCACCTATGAATAGTGCGGGTACCCAGTCGATCGAGGAATTTCTATCTTGATTTTTTGTCACGATTATAGTTACCAGAACTGATTGTTCAATTTGCCCAGGATGACATCAGATAAGCTAGCGGGTGATGCGAACCGATCTGGGCACAGTAGTTATTCCCTTTACAGCTGCTGGTTCCGAACTGGACGTCACTCGCAAGTTATGCATGCGTAAGAAGATTAAGAAAGCTTTGTACGTTCTGGGGATCGGCAAACTTGCAGAAAAAGTTTACTTCAACACCCGGAGCGCATCCCCTTCTGTACTGGCCCGACACATCCAATTTCGACGCGCAGGAGCACCCGATGGACTGCCTATTCCAGATCGTGAGCGTATTTATGCAATCATTGGTTGCTATTGGACGTCCGTCTACTGGGATTCAGGCAAAGCGATTATCCAGCAAATGCAACGATGCCTGCAAAAGAGCGGATCCGACTTATCGGCCTTCTCAAACATCCTCGATTTTGGCTGTGGATCCGGACGATTGCTACGGCACTTGCCAGCATCAACAGATGCCACCTTGTTCGGCAGCGACCTGAATGATGATCTGGTTCGCTGGTGCGCAGACAACCTCCCACTTGCAACGTTCCGCACAAACGACCTGAGTCCGCCGATTGATTTCGAGGATGCGCGCTTTGACTTTGTCTTTGCTCGCTCTGTCTTTACCCACCTGCCTAAGGGGCTCGCCCGTGAGTGGGCGAAGGAACTGGCAAGGGTATTAACATCCGATGGTGTCCTCTACATCTCTACACATGGTGAGGCGATGGCAGGGGGGCTAACAGACGATCAGCTTGCAGAGCTTGCGAATGGCCAGCTCGTCGAGACTTACGCCGAGGCGGCAGGTGAAAATCTATGCTCGACGTGGGCATACCGGGGGTGGGTGGAAAAGTGTTTTGAACCATATTTCGAGATTGCCTACATGGAGCCCGGCGCCAAGGACACAAACCTGAGACAGGACGTCTACATCTTGCGGAAACGTCCGCACTAGCATTTAACTACATGACCCGCGAATCGTAGGCCCAATGCAGCAGCGCCTGACGTTGACGCGGCCTACATTCTGCTACCCCCTTCGGACAGTTTTTTTGCAACTGCGCGACGTGGCGACGCATTGCACGCCAGCGCTTTATCTGTCGATAATCATCGATGCATCTTCGCCCCATGTAGTACCGGCAGTACCACTGAAACCACCCCCTCGGATCTTCCCTGTAGATCCAGCCCTTCTCGCGCCAGTAAGCAAGCGGCTTGGATGCGTTAACTCCAAAGTAGTTTAGCTTTGGATTGCGCCCGCCTGGACTGAGCTTTGCGTTTGTAAACCATTCATCCGGGAATTCTTCCTTGCAGTCTGTCATATACTTTCCACCGAAAACACCCAACGCCAACATCTGCTGTGGTGTTAGCTCTGGTTGAAACTCTGGATGATAATTCTTGCCACGTTGTTCTGTGAGCGTGTACTCATATCCTGACTGCATTGCGTCGTTCACAACAACTCGTTTAGGTCTTTGCACGGCCACGCTACCTGGATCCGAAGAATTCGAATAGTGAGACATTCAGGCCAAACATGAGGAAGAAGTAGAAAAAGTCATCGAAAGGAATACTAGAAAACCGTACGGCCATGTTCTGTGTATTGTCGTACCAGACCACGTGATCCACGATGCCGTCCGGGGCAAGATTCAGAACTGGATAATTCCAAAAAGTGATTCCGGTTAGCAGACCATTTGTAAGCACAAAGGGAATGCAGAGGATGAGATATGCGACCAGCATTTGCCCAAACCATGGCGGATTTTGCCACAATAGCCACATCAGAAGAGGGAGAATGAGCAAGAGCGTTGTAGCTGTATAGATCTTTTTCGCGTTTAGCGCAAACAGAACAGCCACCAATCCCGCCAAGGCGAACAACAGCGGGCGGGCGATTGAATCGAGCCAGTCCGCTTTGTCCAATACCCGAAGCGAATGATAGGTGAACAAGCATGCGTATGGGATGCAGACAAAGAACAACAGCTCTTCAATTGGAAGCCCCGCAATACGAAACCCCAGATGGTAACGCCCATCAAATCCCCAGATACCCATGCGGGTGAAGACAATGTCCCAGGCCACAAAACAGACCAGTACGATGGTACAGGCTCTGGCAAAGTCACCCCATCGATCCACGAATCGAAGCCGCGGGTGCCAGCTAAATGCGAGTGGGATAGACAGCACGCAAATGTTAATAAGCAGGTAGAGCGCGTTCACTTACAGAACAGTCAGGATGCGTTGCGAGGTTGCCCTGCCCGGGGAGAGGTTCGTTTTGCTTTTACAGTGGCGCGAGCCTGCCGCAGGTACTTCGGTCCCGCCCACAACATACCGAAGCACTCGCCATCTTCCGGACCCAGGTGCTTGTGGTGGACGAGGTGAGCTTTTCTTATCGCGGTCAGGTACACGCTGTTGGTTCGTCGAAGCCACCTGAATCGCTGATGGATGAAAATGTCGTGGACAATGAGGTAACACAAACCGTATAGAGCAATACCGAAACCGATCCAGAACCGGAAATCAGAATTCACCGCTCCGGTATAGAAAAAGAAGGTGCTTGGGATAGCAAAGATCAGGAAGAAAAAGTCGTTCTTCTCGAAGAACCCCGGTTCATGATTATGATGATCGCGGTGAAACCACCACAAGAAACCGTGCATTACGTATTTGTGGGTGGCCCATGCGACGAACTCCATCGCACAGAAGGTACCGATCACAATAAGTGCATTAACCAATACGTCGATCATGTGTCAAGGGCAAGTTGTTTGTCGTTTTCGAACAGGTGGAAAACTTGCTCGAAGCTCAGCCTGAACCAGATTGTAAAACTCTCCGGTCTTTTTGTAAGCTCATCACGGATTTCATCGAGTCGGGCGAACCGCCAGTCACTGACCTCATCTGTATTTATCTGAGGCGGCGAATCGGATTGGGCAGAAAATACATGGTCGAGCTCATGCTCAATCATGCCACCGCCGAGCTTGGCCCGATAGATGAACACAAACATGTGGGTCAAGTCAGCATCGAGCCCCATCTCTTCAATTAACCGTCGCTTTGCTGCATCCATTACCTTTTCGCCGACCCGCGGATGACTACAGCATGTGTTTGACCATAACCCGCCACTGTGGTATTTGCCTTGCGCCCTTTTTTGCAATAGGAGCCCTCCATCACTATTGAAAACAAATACTGAAAACGCCCGATGAAGGACACCCTGCGTATGTGCCGCAAGCTTGTCCATTTCGCCAACTGGTCGGTCGTCCTCGTCAACCAACAGGACTCTGTCTTCATGCCTCATCATAAACATTCACCAATCGGTGTTATGGATTCGCGGGTGAACCGCTCGTGTTTTTTATCAGCGTCCCAGTAGCCAGAATCGAGCGCGGTCGAAACGATCTTGCAATCCCCGGTTATCGATTCGGAGTAGCCGAGAAATCGTGGCGCATTAGTCTGGATGAGCAGACGCAAAAGTCGGATGTCTGGATCGTCTGGGTTGAGACGGATTTCCGAATCGAGCGCGCGCGACCACTTCCTGAATCTGCGCAACTTTGCAAATGGAGAGACCAGGTATTCGGCAGACATCATCTCGCTCGTTGCCTGAAATCCGCCAAACGCGGCGGAGGTGGAGTCTTCAGATTTGCGCATCAGTTCCCTGAATATTTTTAATCCCTCCTTGCTATGGGCGTTCCTGAAGGCTTCTCTCCACTGCGTGACGCCGGCCGTAGCCGAATCAGAGCCGACCGGGGTAGAGGTGAGAGACTGTCCTGCGACTTCCGTTGACGCCAAACCGCAAAGCAGGAATGACGCCAGGACCAACTTCGAGATCAGGTTCATACGAGGTTGAGTCGATGCCGCCCGAAGGCAAGTACGGTTAGAAAAAATTTCTGGATTCCTGAAACGCGCACGCGTGTGTTCATCACTGCCTCGCCGGGCAGGCTTAGTATCCGGCGTAGAAGTCGACGATAGTAAACATAGGCGAGGTAAACACCAAAACGCGCATCTCTGGGTAGCTCCCGAATGCCCTGAACCGCGGCGTCAAAGTCTTTTTCTATTTCCATCTCAATCGCGCGCTTGGTCTCATCATCAAAATTGGACATGTCGACGTCAGGGAAATATGTTCGTCCAAGTTCCCGGTAGTCTTCGCCGAGGTCTCTCAAGAAGTTTACCTTCTGAAAAGCTGCTCCTAGCCGCGCTGCCGCATCTTCAAGTTCTGCACACCTCTCTGCATTTCCGCGGAGGAATACTTTTAGGCACATCAGCCCCACAACTTCGGCGGATCCAACGATGTAGCGATCAAATCCTTCGCGGTCGTATGTCGTTCGGTCCAGATCCCATTCCATGCTCTCCAAGAATTGTTGGACATGCCCTCGCTCCAATTCGTATCTATGGAAAGTTTGCTGGAATGCCTGCAGGATCGGATTCGCACTAATGCGTTCATCAATGGCCCTGAACGTATCTGCTTTGTACCGTTCAAGAAGGGCGCGGCGGTCGTAGTCGTGGAAAGAGTCGACGATCTCGTCTGCAACCCGAACAAACCCGTAAATCGAATAGATGTCGTCCCTTATTTCCGGTGCGAGCGTGCGGATTCCGAGGGAGAAAGAGGTGGAGTAAGTTTGGGTCGTCAAACGGCTGCATGCAACGGCAATTGCATCGTATGGGGGTAGCCTTTGCTCAGTTCGGGTCATGCAAGCACCTGCTGTTCTTTCTCTCCAAGCCACGCGACCACCTCTTTTGCTGCAACCTGTCCGCTGATGAGGCTCGGCGGGACACCCGGCCCAGGTGTGGTCAGCTGGCCAGCGAAAAATAGTCCGGGCAACTTGCTCCGCATCTTGGGTTTCAGGAATGCGGTCTGGCTCAGTGTATTTGCCAGCCCGTACGCGTTTCCCTTATAGGCATGGTAGTCCTCCTGGAAGTGCCGGTGGGCATAGGTGTGCTTAACAATAATGTGCGGCCGCAGATCGATGCCCGTGCGTTTCTCCAGCCTGTCCATTACCTTATTAAACAAGCGTTCGTGCTCAGTCGCGTTGTCTTGCAGTCCGGGAGCCAGAGGAATTAGAAGGAAAACGTTTTCGCATTCTTTCGGCGCCACTGACGGATCTGACTTGGACGGCACACATGCGTAGAACAGGGGATTGTGAGGCCAGCTCGGATCGTCGTAAATCGTGGTAGTGTGTGGTTCGAACGGTACGTCAAAAAACAGATTGTGGTGCTGGAGGTTGGGAGTTTCTCTGCTGATTCCCAGATATAAAAGTAGGGAGCCAGGGGCCATCACGCGCTGTTGCCAGTAACTCTCATCATACCGGCGCCATTTTTTGGCGAGTAAGTTCTGCTCGACGTAATGGTAGTCGGCAGCGGCGATGACGGAGTCCGCTTGGAAGGTCTCTTCGTTTGCTGTCACCCCCGCAACTCGCTCATCAGTTGCAAGGATTTGTGTGACAGTTATGTTGAATCGGAATTGCACGCCCAGCTTGTGGGCGATGGTCATCATTGCCTCAACAATTTGGTACATCCCTCCGCGAGGGTACCAGGTACCTAGAACCGTGTCCGCATAATTCATCAAGCTGTAGAGTGCCGGGGTACGGTCCGGCGGAGCTCCCAGGAACAGGACCGGAAATTCCAGAATCCGCCGGATTCTTTCGTCTTTGAAATACGATCTTACGTGTGTGCGGAGCGAGCTGAACATCGAAAGGCGCATTACCTCCAGCATTGTTCTGGCTTGCAGGAACTCAGCCATGGAGTTGCCCGGGCGCCAGACAAACTGCTCCATCCCCGCCTTGTACTTTTGAGCGGCCTCGGCGAGAAATTCGTGCAGGTGTTCGCCGGCCCCTGGTTCGAGTGACTCGAAGAGGTGCGCAACGGCATTCTGGCCTGCCGGGATTTCGATAGCCTCGTTCGGGAAGAAAACCTTGTACGAAGGATCCAGGCGCACGAGATCGAGATGTTCATTCATCGAGGTGTTTGCCATCTCGAAGAAATTCTCGAAGACGTCAGGCATCCACAACCAACTCGGTCCCATATCAAAACGAAAACCGGCGTCACTGAATTGGCGCGCCCGACCACCCGGCTGGGCATGTTTTTCCAGCACTGTAACCGTTTGACCAGATCGGGCAAGTGTAGTGGCTGCTGCCAGGCCGGCGAAACCCGCTCCGATCACAACCACATCCGATTTGTTGCTGTCGTTGCTGTTCATCGATGGGCTCGCAGGAAGGAGCTAAAGGCGGTGAATGAATGGAATCGGTAGCCGTGGGTGGGGTTGTCGGGCCATGCGCCAGCTCCGCCCATGACCAGGTTCCCGCCAGCGGATTCGCATTTCGAGCCCACAATGTGAGCGACCCTGCCCAGCAGATTGCGATTGTTTGATGCGGCGGATGCTGATACGGCAATCATTCTCGCCTTTCCCGAAGAAGCCGCGTCCGCGAGTTCATCCAGCGGCGTGGAGCCTCCCACCCAGACGGTTGTCCAGTGTGCTTCCCGCAAACAAAGCTCGAGGAAGGATAACCCCAGCGTGTGCGTTTCACCGGGTACACAGGCCATGACGCAAATTTTGTCTGGAGACTGGCCGGGCATGGCCCCCGCCAGTGAGGACAGCGCTCGCGCGAGATTCTCTGATGCAATGTGTTCCTGAATTATATCAATGCTTCCGCACTCCCACTCCTTGCCAATTTCGTTGAGGCCGGTGCAAGCTTCATCTGCCGTGCTGTACCACGAACCGAGGCGACTTCGAGCGCTCAACAGGGCGGCTTGTATGGAATGCATATCGGATTGCAGGAGCATCGAAGCCCAGTCGGTCGCCGTCGCTGGCCCTTGGGTTTTGGCGGCCGGCCGCGACTCCGATTGTCTGGCTGATTTTTCTCGGGATGAATCCTGCGTACTAGCCACGAACCTCAACAGGTCTTCCCGGTGCACGCGCCGGTGTCCGCCGGGCGTATGGGAGACTCGAATCAGGTCCTTGTCTGCCCATCTTTTGATGCTCGTTACGCCCACTCCTACGAGTCTGGCGGCTTCAGCAGTTGTTAGCAGGTCTTTCATAGCGTGTAGACGATTTAGACGAATATACAAAATAATCGACTAAAACGACCAAGGTCGAATAATCTTTCCTTGGTTGGTAAGATGGAGGGCGGAGAAGGGCGGGAGCACGCGGGTAAGCTCCCTTGGTACGGTTTATCCACCGTTATCGGTAAAAACAAGGACGGAGCATGCTGATGGAGCACCATTTTACACGGATCGAATCCGTAGCACTTCACCCTTATCCGGAGCATGCTCCGGGCGAATCGTCGAGATCTGTCGTTTGGGGCCGCATTTGGGCTGTATATTGGGCTGGCTATCCGAGGTCAAACAATGGTTGCGAAGTCCAGGAAACTGCAGCAGGTTTTTGGTGGAGTCATGCTCGCACTAGGAGGAGGTGTCACCTGCTGGTCATGGTTCACGGCCCTCAGTAGGGGGTACTACTATCCCAAAGCAGCGGTGATTTTTCCAGCCTTCGCTGTGGTTGGACTGGCACTTATTTTCATCCCGGGGTACCGCGAGGAGCGGATCGCCCGAGGGGAAGATATTTCACAGTTGTCGGGCACCCAGCTCCTTACCCGCCGATGGTGGATTGTACTAGCTATCGCCATGATTGTCGGGATGGCCAACTTTTTCCTCATCCGGTAGGGACACTGCAACTGGACCGGGAATCTTCCCGTATCCACCGTTCACACCAACGCTTCCCGATATCCCGACATGTCGAATACCCGAAGATTTAAAAGGCTAGTCAAATCTGGTTCTGCAAAGCCACTTCTGGTCGGGGCCGCCGTGGGAATTGGAGTAGGTATTCTTATGGGAGCACCCCTCCTCGGCGCCGCAATCGGAGCCGTCGCCGGTGGTGTCGCCAATGCCAGGCACAACTAGAAGCCTTCTGATGCGAGTCGGCCGCGCTCAGAAAAATGCAGCGTCGTGTAAACCGTAGTCGAGCCCGCGCTGTCTAACGATCAGTTAGTTCAAGACGGATGGCAAACACAGCTCAGGTCCACACCAGCCCGCCAGTGACAATAGAAAGCGACAAGGATACCTCCTTCAGACACCTGGTGGAGTCTAATCATAGACGAATCTACGCGCTGGCCTTTGACCTGACTGGTAATCATCCCGATGCCGACGATCTGGCTCAAGAGGTGTTCATGAAGGTATTCGAAAAATATAGTTCATTTAAAGGCGAGTCCGCTGTCTTCTCGTGGATGTATCGGATCACCGTCAACACTTATCTGAACGAGAAGAAGAAAAAGTCCAGATGGGCTTTCCTGGGCCTGGACAAAGCCGACGCCTTGTTGTCGCCAGAACCTGCTGCCGACCGCCGGATGGGATCCGATCAAACGCAGCACATCATCGAAACAGCTCTCGGATCGCTAAGCCCACGCGAGCGAACGGCGTTCGTCCTGAAAAACTACCACGATATGCCGGTGAATGAAGTGGCCGCTGCAATGGCAGTTGCAGATGGAACAGTGAAGTCACTCCTACATCGATCATCAAAAAAACTGCAGAAGAAATTGCAAAACTACCGTCAGGACCTTGGATAACCCGATGACAACGAATTGTACACGTACGGATACCATGATTGCTCTTGCGCAAGGACTTGTTGCTCCAGAAGAAGCAAAGGAGCTGTTACAACACATGCGCTCGTGCGATGATTGTTCGCAGGCGTACCAGTCTGCAGCCGGAACTATCGATTTTTTGCAGCTGCGCAAGCCTGCGCATCCGGGCGAAGAATACTTTGACCAGTTCTACCAGAGACTGGAAGAACGAATTGACCAGGGACGGAGACCCGCGAAGAGTACTCTGGATCGAAAACCGAGTTACCTTTCCACTCTCCGCAATACTGTTATCTGGCGAAATCGGTACCGATTGGCGGGCGGACTCGCGATGCTCATAGTGGGTGTGTTAGTGGGCCGCTCACTTGCTCCGACGCCCGCCGTCGTGACCGACTCACCCGCATCCCAAGCCAGCAATCTCCTCCTGCAGGATGCGGTTGAGGATTATCTCGACCAATCGAAAGTGTTGCTCATCGGTTTTGCAAACATGGAAGTTGATGAGAGCCGCCCAACGTCCATCGTTCGACAGCAATCCGTCGCACGAAATCTGGTGAACCAGGCGCCACTCATACGCAGTGGTCTCGAAAGATCGGATCAGAAGCAGCTGCGCGAACTTGTCGCAGACCTCGAAGTGATCCTTCGGCAGATCGCAAACCTGGAGTCCGAAATGGATGAACCCGCCCTGGAAATTGTTGTGGGTGGAATTGACGGCCAGGGCCTCCTGCTCAAATTGAACATGGCAGAAATAACCGATGAGGTGGGGCGATCCGTCTCGGAAGAAGAAGTTGTCCCACTCGAACAATTCTAACAAGTAAGATGATTACGAAAAGATTAACTCAAGTAACCTTCCTGGTGTGCCTGTGGACTTTCGCACCAACTGCTGCGCTGGCGCAGAGCAGTTCAGATGCATACCAGAAAGCATACAATCTAATTCTGGATAAGAATTGGGACGGTGCCTTATCTGCCCTTTCAAATTTCCGGCAGGTCCATGCGGCTACCAAGTGGGAAGACGACGCAAACTATTGGATCTGCTATGCCAGCGACAAAAAAGGTGTCGATCGAGAGGAAGTGTTTGACTGCTATTCTTCGTTCCTGGTTAACCACAACCGCAGTCGTTACTCGGATGATGCAAAGTCTGAGATGGTTCGGCTGGCGCAGGAGCTTTCCCGAAGTGGAAAGCCGAACTATCTCGCGCAAGTTGAGAAGTACAAGCAGGAGCAGGACGACGAGGTCCAGCTGGCTGCCTTGTACGCATTGCAAAATATTGGCGACGAGACGGCGCTTGAAGCAATTGCGACGATGTACGACTCTGCGAAATCAGACGACCTCCGCACCAAGATCGTATATGTTGTTGGCAGCATGGACGGCCCCGAAGCAGTAAAGACGCTTGTCAGTATTGCGGAAAAGGATCAGTCATACAAAGTTAGGAGAAATGTTGCGCACTCTCTGGGGAATAGTGACTCTCCGGAAGCCGCGGCAGCACTTCGGAAAATCGCAACATCAGACAAATCGAAAGAAGTCCGTAAGGCTGCGGTGCACGCGATTAGCAACTCATCCGCATCGGGGAATGAAGAATTCCTGGCCGATGTCGCGATGAATGATTCGGAGGAGGATGTGGCGAAGAGTGCCGTGTATGCCCTCGGTAATGTTGAGTCGTCAACCTCAGCGGCCGCTCTGAATCGCATACTATCAAATGCCACCAACGCATCGGTTCGGAAGGCTGCCTTGCATGCCATTGCAAACTCCGATGTGGGTGCACCGATCAAATTACTGCGGGAATTTGCACTAAATGAATCGGACAAGGATCTCCAGAGGGCAGCGGTCTACGCAATCGCCAATCTCGAAAACGCGGAGGCACGAGCAGCCTTGCAAGATATTTATGCAAGCGACTCCGACGAATCCGTCCGGAAGGCGGCCCTCTACGCTTACGCGCAAGCAGCGCCGGATGCCGAGGCTGCCAGATATCTGCACCAGATCGCCGTCACCGAGATAAATGAAGACCTGTCGCGTGCAGCTTTATACGCTGCGGTACAGGCAATGGAGAATTCGGACCAAGCGTCGACGTTCCTTTTGAAAATCATCAACGAAGGAAAGAACAGAGCGGTTCGTCGGGGTGCTTTGCAACAGATAAGTCGGCTTAACAGATCGCAGGCGATTGCCGTCGCGAAGCAAGTTCTGGAAGATAACCCGGATGCGGAAATGCGGCGAACAGCGATTTACGCACTTGGAGGGCAGGATGGTGACGAGATCGTGGACTTGCTGGTCGACGTGGCGAAGAACGACGCCGACACGGGCGTCCGCAAAGCTGCTGTGAACGCTCTTGGCAACATCGGAAGCGAGAAGGCCAAAAAAGCACTTATTGAACTTCTAAACGACTAACGAAAATGAAAAGATACTCTACTCTATTTCTCGTGATAGCAATGTCTATCACCGCCGCGAGCGCGCAGACAGTGGTGACTCTCGAAACGCCGGCAGACCTGGCCGACTCCTGGAACGATGTCGTTTCGCAGGCCAGAGCCGAGACCGGTGGCAACTTTGTCATCGGGTACATGTTGCCCCGAAAAGATTGGGAATCTGGCGGAGTAAATATTTACGACGACAGGGCACGGAAATCGATTGGGGCGCTTGTCGGGGGGACTGATGATGAACAGGAATCGGTCAGGCAGCATGTAATCCTCGTAGAGTATCAGACCGGATCACGGAAACCTGTCGAGATACAGGGAGCGAGCCTGCACAGCAGGTATCACTTCGAACCCGAATATCTTTTCTGGCTCGATGAGACGGATGAGGCATCAAGTCTAAAGCTTCTTGGGAAGTGGATCGACACAGATGACGGAACGGAATTCCAGGAGGACCTGCAGAGCGCTATCGGGATGCATTCTCCCTCGGCGAAAGTAGTCGGGATGTTGGAGGTTTCGGCGCTTGGCAACTCGGCTTCTGATGTGCGGGAGAAAGCTAGTTTCTGGTTGGGTCAAACGGATCGGGAAGATGCCCACGAAATCTTGAGGAAGGTGGTCGACACAGATAAATCTTCGGATGTGCGCGAGAAGGGTGTGTTTGCAATCAGCCAGCTGGACTTAGCGTCCGCGACGCAAACGTTGTTTGAGTTGGTCGATCACCGCGATACGGAGGTGGGCGAAAAGGCAGTCTTCTGGTTAAGTCAGAGAGAGTCGAAAGACGTAGCCGGGAAGTTGAAGGAGATTGTGGCGACGCATCGCAACGCGGAGATTCGCGAGAAAGCGGTCTTTGCGATTTCTCAGCTTGACGAGGACGTTAGCATTCCGATCCTAATAGACTTGGCACAGTCGGATGGTGACAGGGAGGTGCAGAAGAAGGCGATTTTTTGGTTGAGCCAGGCTGCGTCGGAGCGCGTTGCAGAGCCGCTGGCACAAATCGCAACGGGGGACGGCAGTTCCGAGATACAGGAACAGGCAGTCTTCGCGATATCCCAACTTGAGCCCGATGAAAGCATTCCGCTATTGGTCGATATAGCCAAAAACCACGGCAACGTGGACGTCCGCAAGAAGGCGGTTTTCTGGCTTGGACAGTCCGATGACGAGCGGGCAACCAAGGCCATCATCTCGTTGGTTAGCAACTAGATCGAAGTTTTTCGACCAGAAAGTTCGATTGCGAGTGCATCTTTTGAAAAAAGGCACCGTACCGCCTAGAATCTGCTAAAAACATAGCACACCAGTGCGCCCATAGAACTGTTATGAAATCATTGCCACGGATTGCAGCCCACATAGTCATTCTGATAGGATTAATTTTGCCTTTCGGAGCTTCGGCACAGGACACGCCGGGCACAAACGGTGGGGACGCGGATAGCGTGGCTCCAACCGGCTTGAGGGTAGTAGCGGCCAGACTTGCCCAAGGCGGCATTTCGGTGGACGGTGTCCTGGATGAGCAAATTTGGTCGACCGCACCGGTGATCAGTGAATTCACGCAACGCGATCCTGTGCAGGGAGCTTCTCCGACAGAGCGCACGGAGGTGCGGGTAGTCTACGATGATGCGGCTATATATATAGGAGCGCGCATGTACGACTCTGCCCCCGATTCAATCGTGGCGCGTCTTGGGCGGCGAGACCAGTCACAAAACTCGGATCAGTTTACTTTTTTCGTCGACCCGTTCCTGGATCGACGGACGGGGTATTTCTTCGGGCTCACGGCTGCCGGTACAAGGTTAGACGGGGTTCTGATGAATGATGATTGGGACGATGAGGACTGGGATGGTGTCTGGGACGGACGGGTGAATCGCGACGAAAACGGATGGACCGCAGAGATGCGAATCCCATATTCCCAAATCCGTTTCCACAAAGACGACAAGTATACGTGGGGAATAAACTTTGCCCGTCGCATTGCGCGTAAGAACGAGCGGATCTACCTCACCTACACACCTAGGTCCGAAAGCGGATTCGTTTCGCGATTTTCCGACATGGTCGGCATCGAGAATATTTCTCCTCCGAGGCAGATTGAAGTTGTCCCTTACTTCACGCAGCGGTTGACCCGCGCGGATGTTGCCGCCGGTGATCCGTACCGCAGTGCGAATGATTTCAATACGAACGTCGGGCTCGACTTTAAGGTTGGACTAACAAATAACCTGGTGGTCAACGGAGCAATTAATCCTGACTTCGGTCAAGTGGAGGTCGACCCGGCCGTTGTTAACCTTTCTGACGTAGAGACGTTTTTCCCGGAAAAGCGGTCGTTCTTTATCGAGGGCGCAAACATTTTCCGATTTGGTCGGGGTGGAGCGAACAACAACTGGGGATTCAACTGGGGCAATCCAAACTTCTTCTACTCAAGAAGGGTAGGGCGAGCGCCAACGGGCAGCCTACCGTCACACGATTTTGCTGATCGTCCCGATGGGACAAACATTTTGGGTGCGGTAAAATTGTCTGGCAAGCTAGGAAGCGCCTGGAATGTCGGAGCCGTTCAGGCTGTAACCGCGCGTGAAAAAGCACCGATCACCCTCGATGGAAACGAATCGTTCATCGATGTTGAACCACTGAGTTACTACGGTGTCATCCGTGGCCAGCGGGAGTTCAACGACAGCAGGCAGTCGATCGGGTTTATCTCAACCACCACGCTTAGAAGCTTTACTGACGACGATGCCGCCTATCCGTTGCGCGATCAGATTAATGGACAGGCATACGCGCTGGGTATCGATGGCTATACGTTTCTCGACAAAGACAAAACATGGGTCTTGACCGGTTGGACTGGAGCCACGACGATCTCTGGATCAGAGCAAAGGCTACTGGATGTGCAGCGCAGCTCGCAGCACTATTTCCAAAGACCAGATGCTGACCACGTGTCGATTGATTCATCAGCAACATCACTCACGGGTTACGCTGCACGCTTTGCGCTTAACAAGCAGCGCGGCAACTGGCAGACAAATGCTGCCTTTGGATTTCTGTCCCCATCTTTTAATGCAAACGACCTGGGTTTCCAGTGGAGGACAGATCACATTAACTCGCACGTTGTCGTCGGGTACAGATGGTCTGAGCCTAAAGGAATAAGGAGACACGCCCAGATTAACAGCTCCATTTCATCGAGCTTCGACTTTGGTGGCAATCACACCGGAGGCGGGCTGTTCACAAATGGCTGGGTACAGTTTTCGAACTACTGGTCCATCTTCGGGGGCACGTTTATTTCACCGAAAACCACTTCGAATCGTCGGACGCGTGGTGGTCCGTTGATGACTTCTCCAAGCGGGGTGAATTTCTTTACCGGGATCGAATCAGATGACAGGAAGCAGCTCACCGTTGGTCTCGATGGGGACATATCGCTCTCGGCGGAGGGAGGAGATGACAAGAGCATTTCGACAAACTTCAGCTGGAGGCCAATGCCCAATCTTTCGTTGTCGGTCCGGCCGCGGTTGAGCCTGAACAACAATATGGCTCAGTATGTTGGCACGTACTCAGATCCGCTGGCGACCAGGACGTTCGGCAACCGGTACGTGTTTGCGGAGCTCGATCAAACCACTTGGTCGTCGAGTGTGCGATTGCAATGGACGTTCTCACCAGACCTGTCGCTTCAGCTCTTTGCCCAGCCGCTTATTTCATCAGGAGAGTATTCGCGACTGAAGGAGCTGCACAGCCCCAAGACGTATGACTTTGTAGTGTACGGAGAGGATGATGGCTCTACGTTTGACCCCAACACGTTCATAGCCGATCCCGACGGGCCGGGTCCGGCTGCGCCGCTGAGTTTGTCTGACAATGACTTCAACTTCAAATCACTTCGGGGTACGGCCGTTCTTCGCTGGGAGTTCAGGAAAGGGTCGGCGTTCTACCTCGTGTGGACTCAGACGCGGGACGATTTTGAGGACGTTGGAGACTTTCGATTTGGCAGGTCGTTTGAGCGGCTCATCGATGCCAAACCCGACAATATTTTTGTCGTCAAGCTTTCGTACTGGCTGAACAGATAAAGGCGCGCTTGGTGTTGGCGTGCGAAGATGTGTGGCCAAATTGCCGCCGGTGTCCTCAAGGCCGGCGGCTTTTTCTTGCGCGTGATTCGCAGGCGGTGCAGACTCAGCCGCCATCAATGTTGCATTAAAGCAACCAATAGAATCCTGTAGAGAAGACAGTGAGGTCTGTAGCTCTTTAAAATCAATGGTATGCGGGCAAGGTTCATTTTTCAGTTCGATGAGCAGGAGACGAATGTCGCATTCGTGCGTGAAGAAATGTCTCTTTGTGACCCGATTTAACCTCATTTGACGCATATATAAGTGGATGAGCTATGGTTTTTCGTAGCAAAACCCGGATGGAGTTGTGTTGTTCAGCAGTTTGACAGGGGGCACCCGCCAGAAATATTCACCAGCAATGTTGAATTTATTTTTGTCACTACCTCATTAATTATCCGATCCTAATTGTCGGTAGCTGAACAGACTTAACCTGCATTTACCCTCTAGCAGGTTTCGACCTAACTCCCAACCCGCCCCTGTCGACGACTGGCGACTAGTCGGGGAGACTATATTATGTCGAACAAGATATTATATGTACTTGTCTTGGTCCTGACTCTTGCTCCAACACTAGCGTTTGGGCAAGTAATTGATCTTACAGCTGCTGACAGTGATGGGGAGCATAATTCTGCTCTGTTTTTTCAGGGTGAATTGGACGGATCAGGAACAGGTGTGCTGGACCCATTCTATCGGGTGAAGAAAAGCAGCTCCTCCGTTGTGCAGGGTGTGAATACCGGAAACGGTACGGTGCAGTTTGAAACGGAGAAAGGGACGTGGACAACCGAGTTACTCTTGAGTACGATTCCAACAGTAGAAATTGACGGAGTCGTCTACCGAGAGTTTGTTCTCGATATTAACCAAACCGCAGGCGCGGCGATTTATGACCTGACGGATGTGCAGATCTACACGGACAATCAATCGGATTTGAATTGCCTTGACCCTACAACGCAAACGTGGGGTGCTTGCGACGACGACGGAGATAGCGGACTGGTCTATTGGCTGGATGGTCCTCCAGAAGGAGATGCGACGATACGGATGAACTACTCGCTTGAAGCGGGTAGTGGAAAAGGGGATCTCACGATGTTGGTGCCAGACTCTAACTTTAACGCTGGCCCCGAATGTGACTACGGCGCCGAGGGTTGTGATACGTATGTTTACCACTATTCATCTTTTAGCGGAAACGATGACGGCTTCGAAGAATGGGCAACGTTAATCAGACCTTTCATCCGAATCGCCAAGACGGCCGAGGGAAGTGCAGACGAAACGCACACGTGGGATATCACAAAGACGGTAAATCCTGATGAGTGTGACCTCTTTGTTGGGGACAGCTGCACCGTTGATTACAAAATCACGGTTGATGAAACCGTTGAGGTGTCGAATGCTCTGGTTGAGGGAGTAATCACGATTTCAGTACCGAACAAACTACCGGACGATGACGAAGATGCTGAGGATGCGGTGGTTACGTCACTGGAAGATGTCTTCAGAGGAGTGAATGCGACTATCGTTGGATGTGACGTACCATTCACAGTATCGGCTGGATCGACTGTGGAATGTTCCTATTCACTGGTTCCGCCTGATACAGATGATGGCTATGACAACGTTGCGACAGCAATGATCGAAGGGTCTTCGGTTACCCATGAAGCGACCGCATCCGTGTCATACGACTTCAACGTGATCGGCTACGATGTAGTCAATGTTACAGATGACGACGGCGTCACGCAAAGAAATTTCGGACCACTGGACGACGGAGAGATGGCAACGTACTCCGAGATGTTTACTTGTGATGACGAAAATGATTTCGAACGCAACAACACCGCGACCATCGATGAGACCGGTGACAGCGATGATGCGAGCGTAGACATCGACTGCTATGCGCTCTCGGTGACGAAGACGGCCAACACCTCGCTCGTTAGGGAGAACAAGT
This sequence comes from Rhodothermales bacterium, assembly GCA_965224105.1. GTDB lineage: Bacteria > Bacteroidota > Rhodothermia > Rhodothermales > JABDKH01 > CBDCYH01. Next base: position 1,665,371 of record CBDCYH010000002.1, read on the forward strand.
GGGAGATCGAAAAAACAGTCGATCCTGCACAGTGGGATCTGTTTACTGGTGATTCCGGAACGTCCAAGTACACAGTTTCCTGGACAAAAACCTCCATGGACGCACAGTTCATGGTCACCGGAAAGATCACCATCTCGAACCCGGCTCCGATGGCTGCGGAATTGACTGATGTTACCGATGTAGTAACGCCGGGTCCAACTGCTGCGACCGTTGATTGCGGCGGAGTAACCTCCGTGCCAGCGGGTGATTCCATCGAGTGTATGTATGAGGCGAGCCCCGGTGACGATTCGGGAACGCTGAATACCGCTACTGCGACGATGCAGAATTACGCGTACGACTCGGCGGGTGTTGGTACCCCAGACGGCACGACCGACTACAGCGGAACGGCAGCAGTTGATTTCTCGGGTGCTACTGTTACCGAGTCGAACGCGACCGTTGATATCGACGACACTGTGCAAGGATTGTTGGGAGACGACGTTAGCGATAGCGGGTCTACGATGTACACTCGCAAATTCACTTGCGATGGTGACGAAGGCACGCACGACAATACCGCAACAATAATCGGCGATGGCGGAGCAGAGCTCGATTCTGATGACGCTTCGGTTGTGGTAAAATGCTATACGCCTACAGTAGCCAAGACCGCCAACACCAGCTTCACAAGGAAATGGGATTGGACGATCGACAAGAGTGCAGATGCTTCCGACATTACCATTGCGGAAGGGCAGACGTACGTCGTCAACTACGAGGTGACGGTAGATGCCACATCAACCGACAGTGATTGGGCGGTCGAAGGACAGATAACGATTAGCAATCCGAATCCAGAACGAGATGCGGTAATCAATTCTCTGTCAGATGTGATCTCGCCTGCAACTGCGGCAACCATTGGGGCATGTGTAGGGGATCAAGACGGCGTAGCAGGGGCACCGTACGTGGTAGCCAATGGAACCGATCTCGTTTGTGATTACAGTGCCGATCTGCCGGATGGCAGTGACCAGACCAACACAGCCACCGCATCGCTGCAGAACTACGATTACGATAGCAACGGTGATGGGACGGCTAGCGGGACCACAGACCTGGACGGTGATGCAGCGGTTGATTTCAGCACTGCTGACCTAACGGAGATAGACGAGTGTGTTGATGTGAATGACACCAATTCGGCTGCTCCTCTGGGCACGGTCTGCGCGGATGAGGCTCCGAAAACGTTTAGCTACTCCATCAGCTTCGGTACGGCCGGAGCGGATGTAACTGTAGTGTGCGGTGACAACGAGCATCCGAACGTGGCCGACTTCGAAACAAACGACACGGGTACCACGGGTTCAGATAACTGGAACGTGATTATCCGGGTTGATTGTGATCCGAGCTGCACGCTCACGCAGGGCTACTGGAAGACACACAACCCGTCGTTCTGGGGCGGAGCTCCACACGATGATACGTGGCTGGAAATTCTGCCTGATGCAGAGCAGTCACCGTTCTTCCTGAGTGGAGACACCTGGTTTGGAGTGTTCTGGACGCCGCCAAAAGGCAATGCGTACTACAACCTTGCGCATCAGTACATGGCGGCCGTGCTTAACACCCTCAACGAGGCAAGTGTACCCGACGAAGTGCAGGATGCCCTCGACGATGCTACTGCATTGTTTGAGACTTATACGCCTGCCCAGGTAGATTCCTTCAAAGGCAAGAAGCGCAAGGAGTTCATTAAGCTCGCTGGAATTCTGGCGCAGTACAATGAAGGCCTGATCGGACCGGGTCATTGTGATGAGGATGGAACAGGCAACCTTCCTGACGAAGACAGCAAGGCAGAAGAAGGATCTGCACCTACTGGAGCAGCAGCGGCAACGGATCTCGCAGAGATCGAAGGTGCTGATGATGATTCAGGTGCAATCAAGAAGAAGAAAGGAAGCAAGGAAGAAGTAGCAATGCAGGTCGCTGACGATGCGGTTAATGCAGGCGATGACGCCGGGCAAGACGAGATTCCACTCGACTTCGCAATCGGTAACTATCCTGATCCGTTCAATCCGGTAACAACGATTGAACTGCAACTGCCAGAAGCAGCGGAAGTATCCTTGTTCGTGTATGACATACTCGGACGAAGGCTTGCTGAGCTAGCCAACGGAAAACTGCCAGCCGGTGTGCACCAGTTCAACTGGAATGCCACAGGACTCTCGAGCGGAACGTACTTCTACGTGATCCGATCGGGTGACATGGTTGTTACCAAACGCATGGCGCTCTCAAAATAGGCCCTGTCTAAACTGAGTAGCCCTCGCGGCGCAGCGGGGACGGCATGAGCCGTCCCCGTTTTTTTTGTGCCATCGATAAACCGCCACGCCTTCGCTCTGGTTTCTGAAAATTAGATTCAAGCGCAACAATGCTGCGAAAATTCAGTATTGAAAGCCTAATACTTGTAATACTAAATAATATTAGAGCATATAATGGGCATTATCAGTATTCTCGGCATTCAGGGCCGCTCATTTCAACAATTTGTGCGGCTCGTGTTCACGACAGCACAACTCTGCTTATTGCTGGTTGTTTTGATTGGATGTGATCGTGTTAACAACGAATTGGCATCGCCAAACTTGCCGGATTCAACGATATCGGATTTGAGCTCGACAATAGAAACAGCGGCTAGATCAGCAGCTGCACCGCCAACTTTCATGGTTGCGATTGCTACCTCTTCCGGTGCAGAATTAGTTCGAACTTTCGGTTCCAGCCATCGGGCAGGAAGTGACAACGTGAATACTGTAACTGACCAGTTTTACATTGCTTCTGTGACAAAACCGTATGTCGGTTTGCTGGCAGCACGTCTACATGCAAGGAGGGTACTTGATCTGGATTCGCCCCTTGCCGACTGGTTGCCACCAGTATCGGGTGGTACTTTGTTTTCCAATTCAATCACTCTTCGTGATCTTTTATCGCATCAATCAGGGATCTCCAATCCCACTCTAACTTTTCGTTCGGGAAACCTTGGAGTCCCGGCGGGCGAAGACTTTGAACGATTGTTGCTCACATACTCCAGCGTTGAGAGTGATGGTGAGTTTGCCTATAACAACCTGGGTTACCTCATTTATGCCTGGGTATTGGAAAAACATACCGGTAAGACCTGGATCGAGTGGCTTTCGTCTGATGTGCTTGCTCCGTTGGAATTGGAGCACACTTCGGTAAATCCAATAGGTGGTCATCGAAGGATCCAGGGGAGTGTGTTTGCGCAAGGAGAGTGGCATGCGGTTCAGAACAAACATGAAAGCACCCTGCATGCCGCCGGTGGACTCTACACTTCGCCGGTTGATGCTGCGAAGTGGATTGCAGATATGTTGCGTCAAAGCTCATTAGAGAAACGGGTGTACGAGGATCATAAAGCGAAACAGGCATCGACCACGCTATCAATTCTCGATGCGCAGTGCGATGGCTATGGACTGGGGCTTGTGCTTTGCGACTACGGAGGATTTGACGTGAAAGTACATTTCGGTCAGCGTAATGGATGGCGGAGTCTGATGAGCTTCTCCGACTCGCTGGACGCAGGTGTTTTCATCTCTGCAACGACTAGCAACGAAGGTGAAATGTGGCTCGCGGTTTTGGAGCAGCAGCTTTATAAAGTCCTTAGCGGGTCTTCCAATGCGGAAGAATTCTCGGGTCGCCTCGCCTACATCGAACAGGCTTTCGTATCAGGCGCCGAAGGACGGCAAGCCGATCGAGATGCCGTGGTTACGCGAACCATTGAAGAATCTGAGCAGGCACTCAAAGAGTTTGTCGGGGAATACTATAGTGATCAGTTGGGACCGATAGATCTGCGGCTCGAGGGTGGGAGTCTGGTTTTTTCCGCGGGTTCGTATGATGCGCGGTTGGTTCAACTGGATTCGGCAGACTCTCGTACATTTGGAGTATTCGACGATTACATTAGCGTGCCAGACATTCTTCGGTTCGAATCGAACAAACTGATTTGGAACGAGGACGAATTTGACTTTGTCCGCAGAGTATATTGAAACTTGTGTGCTCCCATATTGCCTAGTTTTAGATGGTAAAGAGACTCGATGAGAAAGACTTAGTGATCTTAAGAATGCTCGAGGATAACGCCCGGGTATCAAAGAAAGATATCGCGGGGAGGGTTGGCCTGACCGCCACTGCTGTCCTCGAGCGGATCAGAAAACTTGAGGAACGAGGGTTCATCCAGGCGTACACTGCCATTCTTGACTACGAGAAAATCGGACTAGGAATTATGGCATATGTGTTGATTTCTGATTCCGACCCGAGCGCCCGGAAAAAGACTGGCGCCGCAATCGAAAAAATCCCTGGTGTTGTAGAATTAACCAAAGTCACAGGCCGCTTCAGCTTTATTGCAAAGGTTCGTGTTGCAAGCACTTCCTCGTTGGCGAGCTTGATAGAAAATGAATTGGGTAGGATCAAAGCGATTTCCGCCACGGAGTCCGTTATCTGTCTAGACTCTGTCGTTGATTTCAAACCAGCGCTTACGCATTTTGATTGATGCCTATCCCGAGGGGTCGATGCCGAATCGTTGAAACCAGATCGGAATAAAGGATTCCCCCCAAGTCGGTTTCTTCGTTCCGGCACGTAACAAATACAGTTGGATGGCCCGCCGACAAATTTCTTCACCCTGCACGCGAGTCTGCTCCTGACGCAGCAAGGGTAGACCTTCCATCATTGCAACCATCGGATTGTCTGGGTCCAGGTTCTTAGCAGCTGCCAGATAATGTTGTCTAAGTGCGTCTTGCTCGCGTGCAATGAAGCGCCCGGAACTAGTTCGCGACTTCCATGATGAAATGAATGCCTGCAGGACAATTAGATCTGCCCGAAGCTCGTTGGAGGTAAGCCCAGAGGAGTCGGCGAGACTGGTTGCTTTTTCGAGGTAGATCTGCGACAACTCTAGATAGGGATCGAGTCTCTCATCGCGACCTGTATACAGTCCGAGTTGGGTATAGAAGAACGCCGTCCAATAGGGTGCCAACCACTCGTTGGGATAACTTCGGGTAAGTCGCTCCCCTTCATAGACAGATTCGAAGATCGTGAATGTCGAATCGTTTTTGTAGCTGTCTATGAGGTTTCCCAGCTCAGACTGAAATGACTGGGCGGATACAACCCTGCAAGTTACAAGTAGCAACAAAACAAGCGTTACGTTGGACCGGGGCGCCATAGTCAGTGAAATCTGATATATGCAAGAATATAGCGATTTATAATGGATAATAGCTAGCATTATGAACATGTCACCTGCGAATAGTAAACCGCGACGAAATTCGAGGTTGCAGCATCAGTCGCGTGGGTCAGGGTTGGGAATCCTCTTATCACATCTCCTATCTTGACCTGAGCAAAAACTTGGAGCAAAGAAGTCCCAGATGAACACGGCAGAACTGATGGGCGTAACCGGGGAGGACGAACCGGCGCTGCGGAGTCTCCACCATTGGCTGCAATACCAAAGCCTGACCTTCCTGGGCGGGGCTGCTGCTTTTTTCGTGCCTTACCGGCTCGTCGCGGGCGGGCTGGCGTTACTCGCACTGGTATTCACGCCTTACATGATTTGGCAGCTAGCGGTTGCGAAGAGATACAAGACAATCGCGACGTTTTCTGCAGTGGTGCTCGTCCCGATTGTTGCTGGTGTCTTGTTTACATCTGAATCATCCTTACTCCGGTATCTGCTCACGTATGGCGCCCTCGTGCCTTTCTATATTTTCACCTGGGTGCTAAAGGGACAACTGGATTCGGAACTTCAGGAGAGGAGAATGGTGCGGGTCTTTGAGCACGAACGCCGCCGCGACACGGGAGAAATCGGATAACTCGATGCTAATGGACGCGATCGCACCTGAAGTAAGGTCCAAGTTTCGGAACTACGATAAGTTTGTTCGTGCTCGCCTGATCGCAATCCGTTCACTTGTTTATGAGGTAGCGGAAATGCAAGAGGCCGGTCCGTTAACCGAGACGCTCAAGTGGGGTCAACCCAGCTATCTGACCGAGAAGACAAAAAGCGGAAGTACGATCCGCATTGATGCGACTAAGGTACCAGGTCAGGTGGCGATCTATTTTATTTGTCACACGCATCTGGTTGAGACTTTTCGATCTCAATTCCCCCACGCGTTGCAGTACGATGGCAACCGGGCGATTCTTATTGACGCGGACGAGGAGCTTAATGAACCGGTTCTTGCGAAGTGCATTGGGATGGCGCTTACGTATAAGAGGGATCGTCGGTAATCCTTCGTCACTGTGAGGAGTCAAGGGAGGGCGACGCGGCAGTCTCCATTTACGGAGCTCGGCCCATGCCCGCTTCGGTTGGCGTAGTCCTCACAAACCACCACCACTCCGTCACCCCGGACTTGACCGGGGGTCCATACAGTTTCGTCACTGCGAGGAGCCGAAAGGCGACGCGGCAGTCTCCATCTACAGAGCTCGACGCATCGCCCAATGGATCCCGGCTCGGGGGCCAAGATGACAAGTTGGGGGTGATATTCATCGCCGAGGCATTCGTTTTCCGCAGGACGCCCTCCCACCACCCAGGTGTCACCCCGGACTTGATCCGGGGTCCATACAGCTTGTGCTGGTTGTCTCCGCCCAATGGATCCCGGCTCGGTGGCCAGGATGACAAAGTTGGGCGGTCAGATGGCAATTCGAGGCAAAGGAACTAGCGCGGCGGTGACATGGGCCGTGCCCCTAGATGGAGACTGCCGCGTCGCCCTTCGGGTCTCCTCGCAGTGACGAGGTTTTTTGGGAGATCGCCGCGTCGCCCTCCGGGTCTCCTCGCGATGACGTGCACATCAGGGCAGGCGCGCGAGGTAATAGCAAGCAGTTGTAACAAAGTCTCGCAGAAACGGAATAGACCGCACAACTGGCAGTTGCTTCACGGGCTTGACGCCAAACTTGAACTCGTATATCGGATTTAGCAAAAACAGCTCGCGCTTTTCAACCGCCCACCCGGCCCCGCGGAGCTTTTTCTCAAATGATGAAATGGAAAGTCTCGTATCAACAATTTCCATCAAACTCTCGATGCGTGCTTCGGGCTCGCCGAATATCTTAAGCATACCCTTATAGATCGGTCTGGGCAGGATGTGGTAGTAGGGTAGCTTGCCAAACCTCGACGTTGTTATCTGTTGGTGGCCCCCGAAGGGCATACGCCAGGGAGGGAAGGCAAGAAACAACCGTCCTCCGGGTGCAAGGTAATCGGTGAGGCGTGCCAGCAGTTTTTCCTGGTTGTAAACATGCTCGATGGTGTCTTTGAGAAGAATCAGATCAAATTTTTCCGGGAAAACCTCATCAACCGCAACATCATATATATCGTCGGTCAACAGCACCATGCGGCCGACCTCTAACTGTTCGGAGAGGATCTCGCGTGCGTTACGGATCTTGCTCTCACTCATGTCGATGCCCACACAGTAGCAACCGCGCTTCCAGAACGGTAGCAGCACTCCGCCATCGCCGCATCCGATTTCAAGCACGCGTGACCCGTCAACACTGCGCCCCAGACAATTCTCTATAAAGGGGATTACGTGACGCTCAGCATTGCCGCGCTGCTGATCAAATCGTAATCGAGGTTGTGTGTGATGGGCGAGTGCCAAGGGCTTGGGGTTGGGCGGGACTGGATTCGAAAGACCGCGCGTTAGTGGGCGGCAATCATTCCGTTATGCTGATCTCGCTCGCGGTAGCGCCGCGACCGGGTAACAAGTGCGTCCGCGTACTTGGTAGCTGATATTACATAGTACTGCGTCATGAACCAGTAGTATATCACGAGGATTGCGAACAGGATAACACTGAGCGTGAGCCAGTGGTCTTTGAGGAATTTCCGAACCGCGACGTTGCGCCGTGCCGAGTAGCCCTGCTCCTGTGTCCACTCTTCGTAAATCAATCCAACGTCTCCGAGATCTCCGGACTCGGTCCGCTGCTCGAACGTCTCGGGGTTAATGCTGAACATCTCTGCAATGTCGACGACCAGTGGGATGGGGATTACTGTCTTGTGCACAATCAGCAGACCCCCCACTGTAAATCCGACAACCATCAGCGGAATGACGAGGAGCTCGGCAAAGAAACTCATCAGATGAGAAAACTCAACGCGAGCGCGTTTTCGCGAAAAAGTGCCATCCAGCCGGCTGCAGTTTCTGAACGCCATACCCAGATATCGGTATGGCAGGGTGGCCAGGATCCCGATAACCACCAACGCCCCCAGAAACAGAGCGAGGCCAACAAAATCAAATGAGGTCGAGTAGTTGTTCAAAATTGGAAGGTCGTGAGGATGTGGGCACAAAGACCGGAGTCGGGGCGAATTGACCAACGCTTCGCAACCTGCAAACCTGATGCCAAGGCATCGCGTTTTATTTTGCAGGTACTTCCCAACTTAACTCTATTAACGACATCAAAATGAGCATTGCTGTGCAGGAACGTCAATCTGTAACCCTCAATGATGCGCTGGAGCACGGTCTTACGGAGGAAGAGTACGGTTGGATTCTTGATAAATTGGGAAGAACGCCCACAATCGTCGAGTTGGGTATCTATTCGGTGATGTGGAGTGAGCATTGCTCGTACAAGAATTCGATAGCGGTACTCAAAACGCTACCCCGGGATGGAGAAGCGATGCTGGTCGAGGCTGGCGAAGAAAATGCAGGGCTGGTCGATATTGGCGATGGACTGGCGGTCGCGTTCAAAATCGAATCGCATAATCATCCATCCGCGGTTGAGCCGTATCAGGGCGCGGCGACGGGCGTTGGGGGGATCCAGCGTGATATCTTCACCATGGGCGCAAGGCCGATCTGTTCGCTTAACTCGCTCCGGTTTGGTTCGCTCGATAACCCGCGGGTGCGCTATCTGTTCGACGGCGTCGTGCGTGGGATTGGCGACTATGGTAACTCGTTTGGAGTACCCACAGTGGCGGGTGAAGTCTACTTCGATGCATCTTATGAAGGCAATCCGCTGGTCAACGCTATGAGCGTCGGGCTCCTCAAGGTTGGCGGGATGGCTTCGGCGGTTGCGAAGGGCGTCGGTAACCCGGTATACATTGTGGGATCCGATACCGGACGCGACGGAATCCACGGGGCGACCTTTGCCTCGGAAGAAATATCTGATGCGAGTGAGGCGAAACGGCCTAGCGTGCAGGTAGGCGATCCGTTCACAGAAAAACTTCTGCTCGAAGCTACCCTCGAAGCGATCGACAGCGGAGCCGTCGTCGGGATTCAGGACATGGGCGCCGCCGGAATCACGTGCTCGTCATGCGAAATGAGTGAGAAAGGTGATGCCGGCATGGAGATCCACATCGACCGCGTGCCGATGCGGGAATCGGGAATGAATCCGTACGAAGTGATGTTGTCTGAATCTCAGGAGCGTATGCTTGTAGTCGTAGAGCAAGGACGGGAAGCTGAGATTGAACGCATTTTCGACAAGTGGGACCTGCATGCGGTGCAGATCGGGCAGGTTACCGACGACAAGAAGGTTCGCGTGTTCTGGCACGGAGATGTAGTCGCCGAAGTGGAGGCGGAGCACCTCGTCCTGGGTGGCGGCGCGCCAGTGTACTACAGGGAGACGGAACGCCCGAAATACCTGGAGAACACGCAGGCGTTTCGAACAGAGGATATTCCCGATCTTGATGTAGCGGACGTTGAAGATGCCTGCATCAAACTAATCTCCTCACCAAACATCGCATCTAAGCAGTGGGTCTATCGCCAATACGATACCACCATTCGGACTAACACCGTTATAGGACCGGGATCTGCGGACGCCGCGGTAGTGCGAATCAAGGGATCGCGGAAAGCCCTCGCTGTAAAAACAGATTGTAATGCCCGCTACGTCTATCTAAATCCAAGAAAGGGAGGCCAAATAGCGGTTGCAGAATCAGCCCGCAATGTCGTGTGTGCCGGTGGCGTGCCTGTCGCGATAACAAACTGTCTGAATTATGGTAACCCGTACAAGCCGGAAGTCTACTGGACGTTCAAAGAATCGGTTGGGGGCATGGGCGACGCGTGCAGAAAATTTGGGACGCCGGTAACGGGCGGGAACGTTTCTTTTTACAACGAGAACCCGGATCAGGCGGTATTCCCTACGCCTACCATCGGGATGCTTGGTGTGCTTGAGGATGTGGACCTCGCTACGACGATGTCTTTCGCTGATGAGGGGGATGTTGTCCTATTGGTGTCGCCAGAAGACTGGACTGTGGCTGGCGGAATCGAAGCGAGCGAGTACCTCGCTGTCGTTCATGGACGAACAGCTGGTGATGCGCCAGTCTTTGATCTAGACGAGGAGCTTGCGGTGCAGCAGACGGTTACGCAGCTCATCCGGGAAGGGGGTGTCAAAAGTGCACACGACGTGTCAGATGGCGGGCTTGCGGTGGCACTTGCGGAGTCGTGCTTCGAGAAAAATCTGGGCGGCGTCTTTGAGATCCCGGCTGGCCCACGCCTGGACGCCTCCCTTTTTGGGGAGGCCCAATCCCGCATCCTCATTTCCTGCTCGCTGGCTCGAGGTTCAGAGATTCTTGGCCAGAACTGGCCCGGTTGCCAAATAACACGGTTGGGCTCCGTTCAGGGCTCCAATCTTGAATTGCAGTGGAACGGGAAGACTGTAATGGATGTGCCCGTCGCTACACTAAGGAAACAGCACGCCGAGACGATTGAGGCGGTGATGTCGACGTGACATTGGCATTGTGGTACACCTGTTGCAGTCGATATCACAACTACTTTAACAACAGTTTTTCAAATCTAGATTATTATCGGTGACAATATGGCACAGGACGCCAAGTATTTGACTCTCACGGACGAAAGCTTTCAGAAGGAAGTGCTGGAGTCTGACGTACCTGTTTTGGTTGATTTTTGGGCTACCTGGTGTGGGCCTTGCCGCATGATCGCTCCGACGATTGAGGAGTTGGCTGCGGATTACGAAGGGCGAGCCCGGATCGCAAAGCTGGACATAGATCACAATCAGCAGATCCCGATGACCTACGGCGTTCGGTCTATCCCGACGCTGCTCTTCTTTAAGGATGGCAAGGTGGTCGATCAGCTGGTTGGCGCGGCGCCTAAGAAAACGCTGGCAGACAAGCTGGACAATCTCATCGGTCAACCCGTTTAGGTTAAAGTATCATTATGGCAGATATCAGGTTTGACTCTGATTCCGTACAGGATGTTGTGATTGTTGGAACAGGCCCGGCAGGCCTGACTGCGGCGCTGTACGCCGCAAGAGCAAATCTGAATCCGCTTGTGTTGCAGGGTCCGGAACCGGGTGGTCAGCTGATCACCACCACGGATGTTGAGAACTTCCCGGGATTCCCCGAAGGCGTGCTCGGCCCGGACCTCATGCAACTATTCGAAAAGCAGGCCACGCGCTTCGGTGCCGACCTGCAGTATGGTACCGTAACGAAAGTGGATTTTTCTGAGCGCCCGTACAAACTGATAGTCGACGACGAGCGAGGGATACTGGCAAATACTGTGATCATCTCGACCGGAGCGTCTGCGAAATACCTTGGACTGAAAAATGAGTCCAGGCTTTTGGGAAAAGGAGTTTCGGCCTGCGCTACGTGTGACGGTGCGTTCTTCCGCAATGTCCCGGTCGCGATAGTAGGGGGTGGCGACACCGCCCTCGAGGAGGCGCTTTTTCTCACACGCTTTGCAAGCAAGGTGTATCTGATTCATCGGCGTGATGAACTGCGTGGATCGAAAATCATGCAGGATCGCGTTTTTGCAAACGACAAGATCGAAGTCATCTGGAATACCGTTGTCGAGGACGTTCTTGGTGATGATGCCGTGACCGGTTTGACGATTCGCAACAATCAGACGGATGAAACCACATTACTCGAAGTTGAGGGTTTCTTTGTCGCAATTGGCCACAAACCCAACACGGATATTTTTTCGGATTGGCTCGACCTTAACGATCAAGGATATATACAAACCAAGCCCGACTCCACTTATACCAACGTGGAGGGTGTATTCGCCTGCGGCGATGCGCAAGACCACGTCTATCGACAGGCGGTGACGGCAGCCGGAACCGGTTGCATGGCGGCGATTGATGCAGAAAGGTGGCTGGCAGAGCAGGAGGATAGCGAGTCGCTGAAAGTAGCAGTTACCTGATGTAATTCTGGCCTCCGAGCCGCGTGGCAATCTCCCAATGCCGAGCTCTGTAGATGGAGATCGCCGCGTCGCCCTTCGGGTCTCCTCGCGATGACTGCTTGTTTTTATGTGTATCGATTATGGCTCCTGTGGCAACCAGCACAAACTGTATGGACCCCAGATCACGTCTGGGGTGACACGTTGGTGATGAGAAGACAATCCAGCGTCAAACGAATGCCTCGGCGGTGAATGTCTCTTCCCACGTGTCATTCCAGCCCCCGAGCCGGAATCCATGGAACGGTGACAACCAGCACAAACTGTATGGATCCTGGATCAAGTCCAGGATGACGCCTGGGTGGTCGAATGGAACTCTGCGGCTAACGAATGCGTCGGCGGTGGATGTCTCTTCCCACGTGTCATTCCAGCCCCCGAGCTGGAATCCATGCAACGGTGACAACGAGCTCGTCATTGCGAGCGGCTACTGCCGCGTGGCAATCTCCCAATGCCGAGCTCTGTAGATGGAGATCGCCGCGTCGCCCTTCGGGACTCCTCGCGATGACTGCTTGTTTTTATGTGTATCGATTATGGCTCCTGTGACAACCACCGCAAACTGTATGGATCCTGGATCGAGTCCAGGATGACGCCTGGGTGGTCGAATGGAACTCTGCGGTTAACGAATGCCTCGGCGGTGAATGTCTCTTCCCACGTGTCATTCCAGCCCCCGAGCTGGAATCCATGGAACGGTGACGATCAGCTCAAACTGTATGGATCCTGGATCAAGTCCAGGATGACGCCTGGGTGGTCGAATGGAACTCTGCGGTTAGACGAATGCCTCGGCGGTGAATGTCTCTTCCCCCGTGCCATTCCAGCCCCCCAGCTGGAATCCATGCAACGGTGACAACCACCGCAAACTGTATGGATCCTGGATCGAGTCCAGGATGACGCCTGGGTGGTCGAATGGAACTCTGCGGTTAACGAATGCCTCGGCGGTGAATGTCTCTTCCCACGTGTCATTCCAGCCCCCGAGCTGGAATCCATGGAACGGTGACGATCAGCTCAAACTGTATGGATCCTGGATCAAGTCCAGGATGACGCCTGGGTGGTCGAATGGAACTCTGCGGTTAGACGAATGCCTCGGCGGTGGATGTCTCTTCCCACGTGTCATTCCAGCCCCCGAGCTGGAATCCATGGAACGGTGACAACCAGCTCAAACTGTATGGATCCTGGATCAAGTCCAGGATGACGCCTGGGTGGTCGAATGGAACTCTGTTGTTAACGAATGCCTCGGCGGTGAATGTCTCTTCCCACGTGCCATTTCAGCCCCGAGCTGGGATCCATGCAACGGTGACAACCAGCTCGCCGCTTGAGCAAATCAGCCTACTTCTTGATAAACGTCTTCGCGACAAACCAGACGTTTTCCTTTCTTTCGCGAAGTCGGCGAGTAAAGTAGGGAAGCCACTCCGTTCCGTACGGCACATAGACGCGCATGTTGTATCCCGCATTCGCGATAGCGAGTTGCGTACCGGGTCGCATCCCAAACAACATTTGAAATTCGAATCTGTCGGAAGCGATTCCTTTTTCCTGAACGAACTGCTTGGTAGCATCAATAAGTAGGTCGTCGTGCGTTGCGATGCCCGGGTAACGCCCGTTAACAATGAGCGTTTTCATGTATTCGATGTATCGCTCGCGTATGATGGACATTTTCTGATATGCCAATTCCGCTGGTTCCTTATATGCGCCTTTGCACAGACGAACGCGGGCGTTGAGATCGCACATTCGCTGAATGTCCTTTTCGGTGCGCTTCAGATAGGCCTGCAGGACAATGCCTACGTTGTCCGGATAGTCAGCGTAGACCTCCTCAAAAATTTTCAGCGTCAGCTCGCAGATGTCCGTTCCCTCCATGTCCAGTCGGATGAAAACGTCGTTGGCCTTCGCGGCGTTGAGTACGGTGCGCAGCGATCGGATGCAAAATTGCTCATCAATCTTCTGCCCCATCATCGAGAGCTTGATCGAAATGTTGCCGTCAATATCCAGGAGTTCGCGTCGGGCCGCGAGCGAATCGATGATGTGCAGGAAGTTGTCTCGCGCCTGCTCAGCCAGAACTATCTGATCGACATACTCGCCCAACAGGTCTAGAGTCGTGTGCAGTCCTTTGGCCTTGAGGTCTGCCAGGATTGGAAACGTGTCCTCCAGGTTTTCTGCTGCGACGAACCTGCTGGCGAGACGAAACGGAAGGCGCATTCATGCTTTAGATTTGTGAACGATGGGGTAAATTACTCCAATCGCAATGATAACCAAAGACCCGCGATGAGCCAATAAGGTGGACTACTCCCAGAAACGGAAAACCTATTCTTCCAATACCCTCGATGTAGCAGACGTCCATGCTTCCCCAGTGGATCAGTTCTCGATGTGGTTTGCAGAAGCGATTTCAGAATGTGCTCACGAGGTAAACGCGATGACACTCGCAACCGCCACGTCCCAGGCGATCCCGTCGGCGCGGATTATACTCCTGAAGAGTTTCGATGAGTCAGGCTTTGTGTTCTTTACGAATTACAACAGCCGCAAAGGGGGGGAATTGTCAGAGAATCCGAATGCCGCCCTGGTATCGTGGTGGCCCGAGCTTGAGCGCCAGGTTAGGATCGAGGGAGTCGTTGTCCGCATCGATGCTGTCGAATCGGATGCGTACTTCGGAAGCCGGCCCAGGGGTAGCAAAATTGGTGCGTGGGCTTCTCCACAAAGTCAGCGGATAGTCAATCGAGGTGCTCTCGAGCAGGGAGTGGCGGAAATCGAAAACCGATTTGGAGACGGGGAGATTAAACGGCCAGCCCACTGGGGCGGTTACCGACTGGTACCTAAGCGCATCGAGTTTTGGCAGGGCCGACCGAGCCGGATTCATGATCGCGTGGTGTACGAAAAGAACGGATCCGGCTGGGACGTTTTTCGCGTTGCCCCGTAATGTCTCATCCGCTATCTAAACTGGCGGTCGGTGTATTTCAGCATCGTGTCTCTGGTAATCACTCTCCATTGTGGAGGTGAGACCTTCCCGTTGTTTAGTCGAAACGAAGCCTTCAGCAGTATTTCCTTCGATGATTGCTCCGCGCCCTTGTGGCTGAATGATCCCCAGTGAAAGATCCAGTATAGATCGGCAGCGGATTTATCGAGGATGGAGGAGATCTTCTCCGCAAGGAATCGCGCGTCCGCGACCGCCGATCTGCCGCTATTCTCTGCCACCTCCCGTATCACCACGACGCCCCTTTTTTTTGAGTCAGGCAGGGTCTCGTAAACGGTAACGCTGGCAAGGCTTTCGGAAAGGTATCCTGACCATGTGAGGACGGTGTCCAGGATAGCCTGGGAGCGCGCCTGTTTGGCTGGCGTGACGCACAGCAATAGGCCCAGTAAACAGAAAACCCGGACTGGACCGGAATGGTGGACGCTAAACCGATAAAAATGGCGCATGGTGCGGTGAAACAGTGACGATGATCCTGCCCGAGAAACACCCTTCGTCGGCATTGATAACCCCCGATTTCGTTTAAGCCGGGAGCCGCTGTGCCGATCCTCAAAACTCGTATATCCTGCATTTATTGACACCTGGCCCCTAATTCTTTCCATGCAAGCAAGCGAAATGCCTGACGAAACTCCCAGCCAGGAGCCAGTCGCCCAAGAAGAAAACGAACGCCCGATCGTTCTTGTTGTCGAAGACAACGAATGGGTCCAGGGTTACGTCGTCAAAATTTTCGGCCCTGAGTACAACGTAGAGATCGCGTCCGACGGTGTCTACGCGATGGAGAAGTTGGAGAAGATTCTTCCCGACCTCATCATCCTGGACATTATGATGCCCCGCATGGATGGCAACGAAGTGTTCCGCAAGCTGAAAGAGACACCAAAACTATCTCGTATTCCGGTAATCATGTTTACCGCGATCTCATCCGAAGAAAACCGTTTGGAAGGTTTGGAGATGGGAGCTGACGATTACATTGGCAAGCCATTCAACCCGCGAGAGCTTTTGGCTCGTGCCAAGAACCTGATCCAGCTGCGCAGACAGGAGCGCGAGCTTGCCCTACTTAATCAGCATCTGGAAACCCGGGTGTCTGAGCAAGTTGCCCTAATTACAAAGGCACGCGAGGCTTACGAAAAGAAACTCATTCAGGCGGTGGAAGTGGCGGAGGAGGCCAACGACGTCAAGAGTTTCATCCTGAAAAATATCTCAAGCGAGATTCGGACTCCGATAACAAACATTCTTGGCTTTGCAGAAATCCTTGAGGAAAGAGTGTCTGAGGAAGACCAGTCGTTTGTTAACTACATCGAAGTCAACGGCCGCCGGTTGTTGGAAACGATCAGTACGATCCTGGACTTTAGCCGAATCATGGTTGGACAGATCGATCTGATGCAGACTGCGGAGAGTTTGAGTGATGTTGTTCGGTCTGCCATTGCACGTTACGAGCCCGCGGTCGCCGAAAAGCCCGTCACCATCCGGGGACTAATTGCGGATGGGAACGATGAGATCGCTGTCGACCGACCAGCAGTTGATGCTATCATGAACCATCTTATTTCGAATGCTGTAAAATTTACAGCCGAGGGTGAGATAGTTGTTCGTGCTGCACAGAAAGATGGTGTCTTGTCGATTCAGGTTAGCGACACGGGAATTGGTATTTCTGACGAGTTCATGCCTGACCTGTTCAAGCCGTTCAAGCAGGAGACGCAGAATGGAGAGAGAACGTTTGACGGAACAGGTGTGGGGCTAACTATTGCCAAGAAGCTCGCGAATCTAATGGGCGGAGACATCCGCGCCAAGAGCGAGAAAGGAAAGGGTTCTTCGTTCGCCGTCGTACTTCCGAGTAGAGCTAAACAAGCAGCAGAGCGGGCACCGCAGCCAGGCAAACACGCGAAGCCAGACGCAGCCAGTGAAGTGGTTGCAGAGACTGCAGCCTAGTTAGGAGCCGGAGAGTACACCCGGTCCGTCGCAGAAGATGTAGTCTACACCGTAGTCAATCTGTTGGAGAAATCCGTCTCTGGTGATCTCCATATGCGAAATTTCCTCCAGCGCTCCTGTTGCCGGATTCCAATCCAGACTCTGATACCTCACGACCAGTTTTTCAACCTCCTCTCGCTCTGGGCCGAAAGACCAGCGCACGATGATGCAGGTGAAAATCTTTAACATGTCGAAGGGCTCCGAAGGAATGTCAATCCGCAGGTCGAAGGAGGTGGACGGGAAGTGTCGGGCGAGATCTTTCCGGATCAACTCCAGGGTGGAGTGGGCGGTAATCCGGACCGTATCAAAGTTGTGCATTTGTAGGGATGATGTTCAATAAAACGGTACTCTAGCGTGTCTTTACTAACGTTTGAAAGTACCAGAATCGCGATGAGGTGTTATTCTGGCCCAGGAATCAAGAATTATCAACACCTTAGGCAAAGTAGGTCCTGATAAAAAAATGGGAACAGATTCTGCGTACTTTGTAAAATGCGAACCAACTAAACGAGATTGAAATTTATGGAATCCTATATGCAGCACTCTGTCGCAGCCCAGTCCGAGGATGTGCGCGGAGCGTTTATAATGAGAACGTATGCCCACGTCCTTGGTGCGGTACTGGCGTTTGTCGCGATCGAAGTGGTTTTCTTTCGCACTGGCATCGCCGGCAGCATTCTGAATGTGATTGCCGGTGTTAACTGGCTGCTCGTCCTCGGCGCATTTATTCTCGTCGGATTTCTCGCATCTAGAGTGGCGCACACAGTTCAGTCGATGCCGTTGCAATACCTGGCTCTCGGCGGATTTGTACTTGCGTACGCAATAATCTTTGTCCCGATGCTGGCGATTGCAGAGTACAGCGCACCGGGTACGATCCAAAGCGCCGCACTGATCACATTGCTTGGATTTTGTGGACTCACTGCAGTGGTGTTTCTCACCCGCAAGGATTTTTCGTTCTTGCGTTCGGCGATAATGTTTGGAGGCGTCCTCGCCTTGCTACTTATTGTTGGCGGCGTATTCTTTGGATTTGAGCTGGGCACATTCTTCTCTGTGGGAATGGTCGCTCTTGCGTCACTAGCCGTGCTGTACGACACATCCAATATTCTGCACCACTACTCGGAAGATAAACACGTGGCCGCGGCACTTGAGCTGTTCGGCAGTATCGCACTGATGTTCTGGTACGTGCTCAGACTGATGTCGTCACGTAACTAGGCGCACACCAACTCGATTTAGGAGAGGCCTGCAGACATGCGGGCCTCTTTTTTTATGCCTCATCGCCGCAGCGTTTTTTCACCAGTCTTGCAATCGAACGTGTACCCGCCGAGGCGCGACCCCTGCTCTTCGCCCGATATGATTCCGGGAACCGTGGTCAGCTCCACTCGGGAGCTATCCAGCCATCTGATCGACCCGTTCGCCACACCATCTTCCAGAAGTACCTCACCGTCGGCGACGTTCACCACAACGAATCGGAAAGGACCAGTTGGCATTCCTTCCATCCAGCCCGATCCTCGGGCGAGAACGATAGCAAACTCCTCATCAGCACTAAGGAGCTGTTCGGTTGATGAGCTGCCGAGATGCTCTTCTGCCACGACAATCCACGCTGCGCGTTGTTCCACTGCATCCCTCTGGGGCTGGCTACAGGCGGAGACCAAAACCGCTGCGCACAGGCACGCGATCAGCACTACTGGCTTAAAGTGAGGGGCCATAATTTTCTCAGTCATCTTAGGAGCGTGATCAATTGCGATTCGCTTCGACTCCTTCCTTCGGTGATTCTGCAAACGTATGATCCCGCCGCAAGGGGAGAACCCGCGTCACTTCTACCGTCCCAGGTTACAACCTGTAATCCGGGCTCGGCGCGGTGGTCGCGTAGCAAGGTGCGCACCCGGCGACCTGCAATGTCGTAGATCTCCACCGTCACGACATCGCCATTGTCGGCAACACTGTATTGAATAGACGTGGACTCGCGAAAAGGATTTGGAAAATTCGGATGCAAAGCAAGCTTGTTTGGTGCCAACTCTTCAACCGCGGTGAGTACCTCAGTCTGAATTCCCAGGCTGTCAACCGCCCAGCCCCAACCCGTTACGAGCGGATCTGCAACCAGTCTAAACCGAATGAGCAGCGTGTCCTGCGGGGAGAACGTGTCGAGAAGATTAATCTGATGTTGCACAAACAGGGACTTGTCGCCACTACTGTTTGTGTTGTACGCGCTTAGCCACGCAGGGTCGGCTCGGGAATCGTAGCCGTCGGCGATCGGCGTCCAGGAAATCCCACTGTCGTTGGAGCCTTCGACCACAACGAAGTCAAAGAAATCTTCATCGCCAAAGACGGTCCCGTCGGCGCCGGGCTCGACGATCACGACATCCGCATAGGTTAGTGTTGCTTCTGATGTGCCAAGGACGACCGGTTGAAGCAGCGTCGCCGTCACCTCCTCAAGGTTAACGTACGGATGTGCCGTGTGCAGGACTCCTGTGTCAAATCCTGGTACCGAAGAGATGCTCATCCCGTCCAGGTGAAAGCTCAAACCTGCGCCGTCGAAGTTAGTCCCAAACGAGTCTTGTGCCTCAACTGCCGGAAAGAGGGTCACGGTTGATACAGTTGATGACACGGAGTCACCGTCGATGTAGGAGACAGCATGAATGGGTACATCGCGAACCGACGCAACCGGAACGGTTGTCTGAACGGGAACGACGGTACGCCCTGTCGAGCCGGGCAGGCGGATGGCTTCCTGCGCATCAGCAAAAACAATGGTAGAATCGTAGTCTCCGCGCACTGTAACGGAGAAGGAGAGGTTTCCGCCAAGGCCGCTGGTGATTTTGGAGAGGATTGGCTTCAGATTCAGGGCCTGTGGTTCGTATCCCAGCAGTTCCGAAAGCGAGACCGACCAGATTCCACGCCCATGAGTCGCCAGCACCACCTCGTCGTTAACGATGCGCATCTGCCAGATTGCCACCGCGGGTAGGCCGCTGTCAGAATATACCCAGCTGTCCCCGCCATCATCAGACACAAACAAGCCAATCTCCGTGCCTGCCCATACAATGTTGGGGTCGTACGGCATCACGAGAAGGGAGTACGTGGTAACATCCGGAAAGCCATTGTCAGAGGAACCATTAGCCCCAAAACCTGAGATGTCGGTCCACGTTTGTCCCAGGTCGGTCGTCTTTAGAATCTTCGGTCGGCCAGCGAAAGAAAACAAGGCGAACGCGGTATTGGGCTCTGTCGGATGCGTGGCGATATCTGTTATCGCTCCCATGGTGACAACGCCGTACCGGTTGGTTGGTGTGAATGATTGCCCGCCGTCCGTTGAAACGTTTAGCGTTGCATTGGCGCTGCTCAATCTTGTACCGGCCCACACGATATTTGGATCTGCCAACGAGATACGCACGGTACCGTTGCCGATTTCCGAACCAAGCCGGAAATTTTGGATGGGCACCTCTTGCCAGCTGTCGCCAAAGTTTTCACTACGGATTGCCCCGGCGCTGTTCAACATGAGAATCAGGTCGGGATCCTGGTTGGATTTGGCGATGCGTGTGAGAAACGGACCCGATCCCGGGACGTCCACAAAATCCCACGACGTCCCGCCGTTTGTTGACCGGAATAGCGTGTTGAATTGCGCGGTCTCGAGCAACCAATCAGGTTCGTGATAATGCCAGGCAGCTTCGAAGCCGTCGCCGCTGGGTGCGGGTTGCCAGGCGGTCAGATCGTTGGGGTCGGTTGGCGATACCCAGGAGCCATTGTCCTGTGTTCCGCCGACGTACCGTGCGCTACCGTTCCTCTTGTCAACACCATAAAACTGCGCGGTGTTGAGACCAGCCAGGCCCGATCCACCAGTCTGGGAAAAGGTCGCACCGTTGTCTGTCGAGAAAGATATTCCGCCGTCGTTTGCATTTAGCAGTAGGTATTCTTGCTGCGTATCATCAGTAACAAAAAACTGTATGTGGTGATGATCCACGTGGACGCCTTTTGGGTCACCTCCGTACCTCCCGTAACCGTCGGTGACAGGTGTGAGGGTTGTTTGCGAGCCGCTGACTTGCGCCTCGATGATGTCGATACCTCCAACCAGGACCCGATTGGCGTCGAACGGGTCCACCGCGATGGCGTTGTCGTAAAAACCCTGGCCCCCGAGCCAATCCAGATCATTGCCGTTGGATTCTGTCGTTCTCACCCATGTCTGGCCGCTGTCTGCGGATTTATAGAGGAACGATTGCGAACTCCCATCGGCCGCGACGTAGAGGTGGGTGGTGTCGGAGGGTGCGATCGCGATTTCCATCCTTCCGACGCCGGAGAACGGAGCGAAGATCTCTGTCCAGGTTGCACCCGCGTCGGTTGACTTTAAGATGCCGCGACCTTTCACCGTCGCGAACAGCGTGTTGAAGTTTAGAGGGTTGGCGATCAGGTCTTCCACGCGGCCTGGTCCTTGTGCCGCGCGTTGGTATGTCTCCGTCCAGGAGAGCCCGCCATCGGTAGATTTGAAAATGTAAGCAATCTCGCCCGTGTTGTTGCGACCACCTGTGGATGTCGCTACGACGATAACTTTCTCGTCCGAGGGATCGACCACCATCCGCATGACATTGGTAAACTTGTTATCGGTTGCGGTGCTCGCAAGTTGTGTCCAGGAGTTGCCTTTGTTTTCTGATTTCCAGATTCCCTGTCCGTAAATAAATGCAAAGGTTCCGAATCCTTCTCCGGTGCCAGCATAGAGCACATTGGAATTGGACTTGGGCATGACGAGTGTGGTCGTGGCGAGGTTTTGCAGATCGCTGGTTAGCTCGACAAATGTCTGACCGCGGTTTACCGTCTTCCATATTCCACCTGACGCGGATCCTATATACCAGGTGCTGAATGTTGGGTCATCCGGGTCGACCACGATTACGCGTGCCCGTCCGGCGACGTTGCCCGGGCCTCTTTCCTGCCACGGTAAGGTAATTTGACTCTTGCCCGCACGGCGACGCGCGTTGTCCAGTTCAATCTTGCGGTAATTGGCTTGGTAGTCGGGAGCTGTTTGGTCATCTGCCGTGCGGATTGCCTGGAAGAATTTTGCAAACTCATCGGGCTGGTCCTGTCGCAGTGCGCCTTTGATGCGGCTGCGCTTTTGGGTGTGTAGCTTCTTTGTAGTTCGGGCAGAAGGTGTGGTCGGTGCGGGTTCGGAGCGTTGCTCGAGATGGATGTGCAGCGAGCCCAGGGCCAGCAGCGCACAGGTCGTGAGCAGCAGGCCTGGATGGAGAAAAGATTTCATGGGAAGTGGATGATCCGCTCGTGTGGCCCGGTTACAGGCAGTGGGCCAGAATGTTCGAGGGGGTTCAATTCTTCCCCTTTCCGGCTCAGGATATGGAGTCGATCTCGATGGAGAAAGTCAGATCCTCGCCGGCCAGCGGGTGGTTTGCATCGAGGGTCACAACAGAATCGTTGAATGACCGCACGGACGCGGCGACGGATCGTCCGTCGGTGGTGGAGACCTGGAGCTGCAATCCGTTCTGGATGTCTATTTCTACCGGAATGGCCTTTTTCTCGACCTCGAAAATGAGGTCGTCGCGCTGGAGCCCGTAGGCGTTGGCGGCCTCGATGGTGAATTGCTTCTTGTCGCCGACTGACATTCCCTCGACGGCCTGCTCGAATTCCGGCAGGAGCTGTCCCGCGCCGAGTTCAAATGACAAAGGATTGGATCGCTCCGACGCATCGAAGGGGGAGCCGTCTCGCAGGATTCCTTCGTAGTGGACGCTAACGGTATCACCTTTTCTTGCTGTGCGGGGGTTGCTCATTCAGGGGCTCGGGATTGGTTCAAAAGTGGCGGTATACAGCATTGCCGTCCCCTGTGATCCCCCGAAAAAATGCTAAATAATTAGCACAACCCTTTGAGGCCGGACGACTTTTCGATACATTGGATCTTACCCCAAAACCGCAAAACGCGGTCGAATTTGACAACTATTGGTAGGTGTGATGAGCAGAATATTTTCTTTACTGATTGTAGGTCTATTGCTGGTGCTCCCGGCAACTGCCCAACAATTCGGTGGATCGATGATGATGGTTGGCGATGACGTCATTGTATCCGAGACATCCAACCGGGCGTTCCCCGGAGAGGTCTACGTATTCAACAAGTCGGACGACGGCTGGAAGACTTCCTCCGTCTTGTCGGCTCCGACGCCAACAAAAACGGCCGACATGTTCGGCGCTTCGATGGCCAAGCTAGGCGACAACCTTTTCGTGGGGTCGGCCAGTGCCAACGAGGGCAAAGGCGCGGTCCACGTGTACAACAAGACCGACGAGGGATGGCGCGCAACAGCAACGATCGAAGCTCCAGGCGGAGAAGAAGCTGAGAGCTTTGGTCGAGCAATGGCTACCGGTGGCAGTAACCTCTTCGTTGCCGACAATGGCGTCGTTCACGTTTACGAAAATAACGGCGGCACCTGGACGATGACCGGGCACGTCATGGCTGAAGGTCTGGAAGAGAAGTCGGGCTTCGGAAGCACGATGACGGCCGGTGACGGGTTTGTTGCAATCGGTGCCTCAAACGCGAACGAAGGAGAGGGTGCGGTATATGTCTTCCGGGAAAGGGACGGTGAGTGGGTCCAGCAGGGTCCGCTTCCCACCGGCACCGTAGGTGAGAATGCGCGCCTGGGTTCAACCCTTTATGCTTCGGGTGATATGCTTTACGCCGGAGCACCGCGTGCACATGCCGGCAGCGGAACCGTTGTAGTTTATCGCTATAACGAAACTGCAGACCAGGGATCGTGGAATCTGGTGTCACAGATCAACCCGGTTGTTGCTTCCCGTTTTGCATTGTTCGGATCCTCCATCGTCCAGAACGGAAACGAAATCTGGATCGGCGCACCGGGAGCGGCGCGTCGTACCGGACGCATCTATCGGTACACGATTGACACAGACACTGGCGACTTCATCAGCGGATCCAGTTTTGCTGTTAAAGACCTGCCAGGGAGAGCCATGTTCGGAGCGAATGTCGTCCCCAACGGAAACACGGTTCTGGTCGGATCCACGGGATACGACATGGGCGAAGGAGCGGCTCTGGTTCTACAGCGCGATGGCGACAGCTATGCGAAGGAGGCCGTACTTGTAAACAACGCCAAAGGGTTCGAGTCCGTGACCGATGGTACCGTTCGTTGCTCGGACGAAGAGGCTAGCGGATTTCCGTGTAAAGACATGGATATGTTGTCCTTCATGTCTATGAAAGACATTGGCGGTGAGCGTGGTATCCGTTCAAATGATATCTGGGGCTGGGAAGATCCAGTTACCGGCAAAGAGTGGGCTCTGGTTGGACGAACCGATGCGACAGCGTTTGTCGATGTTTCCAATCCGAACCTGCCTGTCTACGTTGGCGAACTGATGTTAACGGAAGGCGCGAACGTGAGCGTGTGGAGAGACATCAAAGTGTACAAGGACCACGCGTTTATCGTTGCTGATGGGGCGGGGCCACACGGTGTACAAATCTTCGACCTCAAGCAGCTGAGAGATGTCACAGACGGTCCGGTTACGTTCGAGGCGACGGCACACTATGATGGAATCGCCAGCGCACACAACATCGTCATCAACGAAGAAACGGGTTATGCCTATGTCGTGGGGGCGAGTGGCGGCGGGGAAACCTGCGGTGGAGGCCTTCACATGCTGAACATCGAAGAACCAACAAGCCCGACGTTTGCGGGTTGCTTCGCTGATGAGAACACGGGTCGCAGAGGAACGGGATACTCGCACGATGCACAGTGCGTTACCTACTCCGGACCGGACGAGGACCATGCCGGCAAAGAGATTTGTTTTGGTTCAAACGAGACTGCAGTGTCAATCGCAGATGTAACAGACAAATCGAATCCGGTTGCGTTGAGCTCGGCAACCTATCCGAACGTTGCTTACACGCACCAGGGATGGCTAACGGAAGACCACAGGTTCTTCTACGTGAATGATGAGGGCGACGAGGCACGGAGCCTTGTCGATGGCACCCGAACATTGATCTGGGACGTAAGTGACCTGGATGATCCTGTAATGGTCGGCGAGCACATTGCTTCTGATCAGTCGATTGACCACAACCTGTATGTCCGTGGCAATCTTATGTATCAGTCCAATTACGTTTCTGGCCTTCGCGTCCTGGACGTCAGCAATCCAACTGAACCGGTTGAGGTTGGCTATTTTGACACCGTGCCTTACGGCGACAATAGCCCCAGCACTGGCGGTGGTTCATGGAGCAACTATCCTTACTTCAAGAGTGGGATTGTGGTTGTGACCAGCAGCCGTGAAGGATTGTTTGTCGTGAAGAAGAGCAGCGTTGGTACGTGACATAAGAAGGGACGGTTTATTCGAGGAGGGCGCATCGTTTCGATGCGCCCTTTTTTTTGTGCGACATTCATCGCGGCGCTATCACCATATGCCCTACTGCCACGCCGCGGTAGTCGCGCGGGTTGGTTCACCGCTAATGGCATCAACATGCCTGACTTCTCCGCATCCACCACCCCGGTGTCACCCCGGACTTGATCCGGGGATTACGCGTCATTGCGAAGAAGCCAACAGAGCTCGGCATTGGGAGACTGCCACGCCGCGGTAGCGGCTCGCAGTGACGAGTGGGTTCGGGGGCCGGGATAACTACAGGGTCGTCCGCAACTCTCACGGAGACGCCCGTATACACAAGAAGACAAAACGGTTGGTTCAATGAAAAACTTTCTGGTTGGCAACTTCCTCCCCGCATATTCCGGAGCGTTTGGGTTGAAGAACATTCCAACGTCCGACGAACCTGATTTCGATCCCGAGGAGAAACGGAAAATTCTTGAGCGTCGCGCGCGCCACCTGCGCAAGCGCAGAAATACGTACGTCCAGCGGATACAGTTTGCGCTGGTCGTTGCCCTGCTCGTGACTATCGCCGGCTTCCAAATTCCGCTGGACGACAAGTCGACATTCGAGGTACAGTTGACAACCCAGGAGTTGGTCGAAGTTGAGGAAGTCTTGCAGACTCAGCAGCAGACGTTGCCGCCACCACCACCCCGTCCGCCAGTACCGATTGCCGTTGACGACGATGCGCTGATTGATGATGATGACCTTGACCTGGACGCGTCGCTAGACCTGGAAGCAGAACTGGAACTGCCCGTGGCGCCACCGCCCGAGCCGGTCGTGGTGGAAGAGGAGGAAGAACCAGAGATCTTCGTGGTTGTGCAGCAAATGCCCGAATTGATAGGGGGCGTGAAAGCGTTGGCTTCCTCGATCAAGTACCCCGACCTTGCCAGGCGAGCTGGCCTGGAAGGCACTGTCGTCGTCCAGTTTATCGTCCAGCCCGATGGGACACCATCCGACCCGGAGGTAGTAAAGTCGGTGTCCGAATCTCTTGACAAGGCCGCCGTGGAGGCCGTGTTGAAACAGCGCTTCAAGCCGGGGATGCAGCGAAACAAGGCCGTGCCAGTGCGGATGGCGATGCCCGTTAAGTTTCAGTTGCGTTGATGCGGATTCTCCACGAGATACCCTCCAACATCCGAAAAACCAACAGCGGCCGCGGAGCCACCGCGGCCGACTGAATCTTTCTCAGGTCGTCAAGTCGCTACTAGCGCTGCAGGACCACTGGACAAGTCTTGGCAAATGACTCAGATTCCATTCGCACGAAGTACATACCGGATGGAAGCGGAGCGCCACTTGTTGTTCGCCCGTTAAACCTTACTTCACGTGCACCCGCTGCCTGTTCGGCATCGACGAGGACACGAACCAGCTTTCCGGTAAGATCAAAGACGCTTACTTTCACGTGCTCCTGCTCTGCCAACTCGTACCGGATGTTGGTGTGTGATGTGAACGGATTCGGATATGGTACCGACAGCTCGAATGTAGCTTCAACCGTTTCGATCGCGGCCGCCTGGACCAGCTTGGCTGAGTTCACCGGCGTTAGTGGTATGGTATTGAAAGACGAGAATGCCATGTAGCTGGCTTGCTCGGTCGTGTGTGAGCGTTCGGGGTCTCCGAGCTGATCTTCATCTACCGTTACTTCGATGGCACTTGATGTAAGGGCGTTTGCTCCAAAGAGCTTGGCCCACGAGCCATCCGAGCCGTCCATGGCAGTTTGAGTAACGATAGCTCCAGCCGCCGGAGCTGCCAGTACTGGAGAGAAGGCAACGTTTACGCTTGTACCGTTTCCACCTTGGCCAACTATTATATCATCCGAAATGCCTACGCGATAATCAACGCCAGCAATGCTACCCGAACCCGCATCGATGATGATGTGGCCGAGGACCTCATCTGCTCTGGTCCGTTCGGCATCCTCTCCAACGTGCTTGCCAGTGAAGAACTCTGATGTCGTTGGAAGGCGACCATGTCCACCTCCTCTCGACCAAAAGGCTGACCACCTGGAGTCGTTGCTGGTCATTACTTGCCCGAAGACCACTGGTGAGATGAAGGAGGAGGAGATAGTACGACTTTCGCCAACCCAGGACGCGTTGTAATCGGTCACTGTACTGTTTACGGCGTCTGCCTCAAGCAGTCGCCCGTCTGGCATCAGCCATTGGCCTTCCTCCGTTACCATGCAATAAACCGTCTCACCGCTCAGTGAAAGCCCGCTTGGATTCTGAAGTTGAATCTCAAAACCGTTGGCTGCCAGCGATCGCATGCGGACGAGTTCAGGTTCCGTGTTCGATTCCGTTACCACGGTACATACCGCTACCGGACTGACAAATGTCGTAGTGGTTGTAACAGGTGTCCAACTCGAAGTGGAAACGTTGTCGACGCTCACAAATTCGAGCGCGCTCGCAGCGCTACCAACCACTGTCCATTTGAACTGAACCAGAGAGGTAATCAGATTGTCGGATACGTGCACGGTCACGTCCTTCATTCCTGCTTGAGTTGCAATTCCCGAGATTAGTCCTGATTCCTCGTCAATGGACAGCCCATCTGGCAGTTCAAATGCCGTGTACGTCAGCTCATCACCATCAGGATCCGTTGCCTCAATCTGCAGTTCAGCGTATGCGTCCAGACTGGTAGTCTGATCCTCCGGAGTGGTGACAATTGGTGCATTATTGGCACCACCAGTGCCGTCGCTCAGCGCCACGCTAAACTGATCGCTCGAGACGAAGTACACTACGCTTTCGACAACGTGCGAGCGTTCCGAATCACCAATTTGATCTTCATCAACAGAGCCAACGAGGCCGGTACTCGTGAGTGCACCAGGGTCACGAAGCTGTGCCCACGAACCATTTGCTCCGGCCATTCCGCTTTGAGAGACGACACCAACCAGAGGCGCTGATCCGAATACTGTATCAAAGGTATACGTACCAGTCGCTCCACCACCGCCGTAGCCCGGCATCGCAGATGCTCCGCGCTTGGTTTCGTAGGTTGTGCCCAAGATGGTACCCATGCCACCTTCAATCACAATAATCCCAATTTCTTCGGCAGCTCTATTTACGTCGGTGTCCTCGGCCACATGCTTGCCCGTTGCAAGAGTTGATGATGTCGGCGCAGAAGATCTGGTTTCTCCGCGACTCCAAAATGTGCTCCATTTTGAGTCGTTGTAGGTCATGACCTGTCCAAACACAGCTGGCTCGATATAGGTGCCGAGGTAGGATCGCGTGTCGGCGACCCATGAACCCTTGCTGGCTGTCACGGCACTTGAATACTTCTGCCCTTCGATCATGCGCCCATCTGGCAACGACCAAAGACCAGCCTCCATGACTAGACAATGGACATCCTCGCCGGTTAGAGAACTACCACTCGGATTTTGCAGCATCAGATCGAGCGACGATCCGGCGGCATTTCTCATTCGCACCACTTGCGGCAGGCTATTGTTGGCGTACACGATCGAGCAAGTCGCCACCATTTCCGTGTAACTATTCATCAGGCTAACATTCGTCCACGCCTGACTGTTCACCCCAGACGCTACGATCGATTCAAAATAGGCGTCGCCAGTATTTTCGGGCAGAACATTCCAGGTGAAAGTCTGCACATCAGATAGCTCACCATCCGTGGCAGTTACTTCTACAGTCGTGGACTGCGCAGTCGTCCCGGCACCCTCGATAGTGTTCGTACTTGCGTTAAAGCTGAGTCCGGATGGCAAACCGGTCACACTGATTGTAACCGGATCTCCGTCGGGATCCGTCGCTGCGATCGCAAGGGAAACGTTCTCACCGATCACTGTGGACCTGTTGTTCAGAACGGTAGTGATCGTCGGAGGATTGTTTCCAGATCCACCTGATCCAAGAATGGTGATGTCGATGGTGTAGAAATAGCTTCTGTCCAACAGGTAGCGTTTCGTTCCCCATGTCGGATTCTGCCCCAGGACTACGCTGCCTTGATCTGCTGGCGAGGAACCACCGGAGACCCAACTCTCGTCAGGAAGAGCCGGCTTGTGCCACGGGATAACCGATCCCAGGCCGCTACTTGTTCCGTTGGGATAAGCATCCAGGAATCCAGTCGCGATTGTTTCGCCAGGGTTTAGAGTGACCATTGGTGCAGAAGGATGAAAGGCAATTTCGTTGGTGCCCACAGAGTACTCTGTATTCTCGCGTGTTGCTCCAATGGCACTAACGACATACGTATCGTTGCCAAGAACTTTGACTACAAAGGGCGTTACCGGGTCGGCGAGTCGCCAAGCATAGAAATTGAAGCCGTCAATCCGAACTTGCTGGACTTCTGATGTTGTGTTGGTGTACGTATCAGTCGTGTTAACAACCAAGCTTGACTTCCATCCTTCGTGGTTGCCGTCCTGATCTGGCTCATTACCCAAAGTAAGCGAAGTGCCCCCCGTCGATGCCGCCGTGTTGATGTAAACACCGTAGCCGTTACACTCACCAGTGAAAATATCCAGGTTGCCGTCGTTGTCGATGTCGAAAAACTCAAAATCCCACACGTTGGTGCTCCATGGCATCTGTGCGCCACCCCACGGGTCGATCATCGTACCTGTCGCCGAACCGTCGTTCTCGAAAATGGTGAACTTGCGGATCAGGTCGGGGTCGGTCTCGCATGGTGGTAGCGAAGTATCGACATCGGCTACGCCCACGTCGAGGTCGCCGTCGTTATCGAGGTCACCGAAGTGAATGTTGCCGCCATTGCGAGCCACGCGGGCCGACGGATGATTGATCGGATTGAACGTGGCACTGGTGTTCGGCACGACGGACGTTCCGTAATGGATGTAGTCCTGAAAATCGTCGACAACATAGATATCCTGCATGCCGTCGTTGTTCAGGTCCGCTGTAGCCGTCATGTACGCAGCATCGCTTGCGGCTTCTGAATAATTCGAGAAGGTGCCGTCTCCGTTGTTGAACAGAACGAACAGGCCATCCGTGTTCCAGGGTGCGACAGCATACTTGGCAGTAAGCTTAACGATATCCAGATCGTTATCACCGTCGACATCTACCAGGTCGATCGAAGTTGCAAAGGCCGAGTTTCTCAAAGTGCCGAGCCGCTGCTCGCTCTCTTCGACAAAGTTGCCGGAGCCATCATTCACCAGGAGCACGTCTTTTGCACCCAGCTCCATGTGGTAGTTGGCAAGATAAATATCAGGCGCGCCGTCCCCGGTAACGTCTCCAATCTTTACTGCGCAGAACTGGACGGTATTGACGTCATAGGTTGTCGGAAGCCGTGTCGAAGTCTCATCAGCAAGACCCTGCCAGTTTCCTTGGCCGTCGTTACCCTGGTTGACATAGATGCGCGGAGGATCCTCGAAAGTCGTTGCGATAACCAGATCCGGCCAACCGTCTGCGTTGACGTCGGCAACTGCTACGTCGCGAGCGTCCGTATGCGTTGTGATGAACTCAGGAGCCATCGTGGCCGTTACATCATCCAGGGTACCGTTGTTGTTAATCAGCAGGATATCCTGCTTGGCACCTGGAGACATGTGCGTTTCTTTTCGAACGATAACCAGGTCCTCCCAACCATCCTGATTGAAGTCGCCGAATGCAACGTCTTTCTCGGCGCCGTCGGCTCCAGGAATGGAGGTGATGTTGAGATGCGAGGAGGTGGACTCTACGAAATCGATCTCAGATCCTGGTGCCGTTGTGACATTCCAGGAAATCGTTTTCGTGGTTGTGTTCGTTCCGTCGCTCACCATCAGATCGACTGAGTGTGTGCCGCCTGATCCCGGTGCGAGGTAGCCGGACAATACTCCGGTGGTAGCGTTGATCTGCACCTCATCCGGTAGACCGCTCGCGGAGTATGTAAGGATGCTGCCCTCTGGATCCGTTGCTTCAATCGCAAGATCCACGAGGTCGCCCTCTGCCTGGTTTTGGTCTCCCGGCGCAGTTATTACTGGGGGATTATTGACCGGTGGACTTACTGCCCAATCAAAGACAGCCTCGCCTGTCGACAATTTCGGATCGGTGGCGATCACCTGTGTTGTGAAATTGCCTGCTTCCGAGAACGTACCTGTTATCAGGCCGGTTGAGCTGTTAATCGACAAACCTGTTGGTAGTCCATTTGCCGAGTAGGTGAGTGTTTCGCCATCGGCATCCGTGGCTACAATTTGCAAGTTGGCTGTTGTTCCAACGGTACCACCCTGCGTGCCGGGATTCTGCACCTGCGGCAACGCGTTTTCGCCACGCCGCACCTTCACTACCGCGGCTTCGGATGGAACACCCTGGCCGTCAATGGCGAACAGCATCCAGTATCCCGGAGTAAGGACGTTCACGTTGGGGCTGGGGTTGAGCGTGTACTGCCCCGGCGCATCTTCCGTGTAGCTAACAGCAAGTTGCCGTACGTCCGAGTTGACGCCGTGGGTGGTAGACGACATTTTGATTAGCGAGAAGCGCTGCATTCCAGCATTGGCCAGAACAGAAAAAGGCTCTCCAGCAAAGAACGAATCCGCGGCTGCGGTTATGTTGGGACGCGTGGCAAGCGCACCAGACGCGTTGTAGAGATATCCGGGTGAAAAAACCTGCGCATCCTGGTGGTTAGCCGCACAGCTACCACAAAGTCCTCCTCCACCTGAGAGAACGGTACCGTCTGTATTCAGGAGCGCAATGGAGTGATAATTTCTCGGTACCGACATGTCGGAGAGTTCGGTCCACAGGCCCGTGTCTGGATCCCACACCTCTGCAGTGAGGACGGTGCCCGCATCTGAAAATTTGGTTCCTGATGTATTGCCACCGATCATCAGAACCTCGCCGGTCGGAAGCATCACGCCGTTCTGAAACTTCCTTGCGTGGTGCATGGAAGCGATGTTGGTGATTACCGGCGTAGGACCTGTTAGATCGATAATCGCTGCACGATTTGTTGATCCCAGGTTGTTACCGGCGATGGCACCACCTGCAACGAGAAGCTTTCCTTCTTCGTACATAACCGTCGAGCCGTGCTTCGGATACCAATCGGTGATAGCAGGACCAATTACCGTAATGCTTCCCGTCCCGGAAGGATCGATGGAGTGCAT
The DNA here is from genome assembly GCA_965224105.1 of Rhodothermales bacterium. Classification (GTDB taxonomy): domain Bacteria; phylum Bacteroidota; class Rhodothermia; order Rhodothermales; family JABDKH01; genus CBDCYH01. Next base: position 1,697,667 of record CBDCYH010000002.1, read on the forward strand.
GACAGGGGTCGGGCCCGAATGGAAAATTTCTCCGTTTGGAGCAACGTGCAAGAGCGGCCACCAGTTACTCTCATAGTGCCCGGTGTAATTTAGAATCGGATCGGCAAGATTCACTCCCGAGAGATAGCGCCATCCGTCATCTTCATTCCAGGCTTCCGGATAAATTCCACCGCCGCTTCCGACTGCAACAACCACTTCGCCGTCTGGCATGGCGACACTTGTCGGGTACCATCTGCCCTGCCCCATCTGGTCTGTTGCTTCCCACGTGTTTGTAGTGGGATTGAAAATGGACGTTAGATTGACGGTGTTTCTTCCGCCCATGACCATCAGTCGACCATCGTCGAGCATGACCTGGTGCGCGCAGAACATATCGTGCGATGCGTGATTCGTCATCACAAAGTCTCCGGTCGCGGGATCCCACGTGGCCGCGTAGGTAAATTCTGGTCCTGACGGAAATGCGTCTACCTTGTTGGAGGCGAAAGAGAGTATCCTCCCATCTGGAAGGTTGGAGGCGGTAACAGGAATGTGTGGCCAGTTGAGCACCGGACCCCAGGAGCCGAGTGTCTGCAATTCCCCGGGGGTAGCAACTCGGAGTTGCGCCTCATTTACTTCGAAAGCCGGATAGTCCTGGGCAAGCTGAGCCCAGTAGCCGTCATTTTCGTCGTGGTCGGCAAATTCCTGTGCCTGGACTGTTGCTGGCAGCGAAAGGAGAGATGCGAAGAAGAGTATGGATAGAAAAAAGCGAGCGAGCGTACGGTAAAAATCCCTGTTCATCTGGCGGACCTGTAAGTAGCCGGTGGTCCTACCGCTTGACTTGTGGTAGCGGCGGACTCCACTTAAGCAATTGATAATAAGAGAGATATGGCGCTATCGACCCCAGCACTTGAACGTGTCTAGCATACCTCTGCTACTTTTTACGTAAGAAACCTTGCGATTCGGGTCTAATTAGGCCATGGAGGCCTATTTTTTAGGCGGTCGTATTTTTTGGGCCAGGAGGCGCAACAATGTTGACAATGCTCCGTCAACGTGCTATATATGCAGCACCATGTTGCAAAAGCAGCACCCCAAAAACGGGATTGCTGGCGAGCTAAAGAACAGGAAAGAATGACTACAAAATCGTACATGAAGCTGAGCAGGAGGGAGCGCCAGATAATGGACATCCTCTATCAGAAAGGATCAGCAACAGCCGCTGAAGTGCTGGAGCTGATTCAGAATCCCCCGAGCTACTCAGCTATTCGGGCAAAATTGAGGATAATGGAAGAGAAGGGATACGTGTCCCACGTGCAGGACGGCCCACGATATATATATAGGCCCATCGTTGAGCGCAAGAGTGCGGAGAAAACCGCCATGGCGCATATGCTGGATACCTTCTACGACAACTCAGTCGAGAAAGCGATGGCCGCCCTGTTCGAAATGCACTCCTCCAAACTTAGTGACTCCGACCTCGATCGACTCGAGCGGCTGATCGAAAAAACCCGCGGTAAGAAATCATGATCGTCTCTACACTTTTGCACTTCGGCGTTTCGCTTGCTGCGCTCGTCGCCCTAACTGCCAAAGTCACGCTAATCTTTTTCATCGCGGGATTGGTCTCTCTGATTCTCAAGGATTCATCCGCAGCAATCCGCCACCTGGTGTGGACGGTCGCGATTGGGCTCGTTCTTGTTCTGCCTCTCATGTCAGCAGTTCTTCCCGCGTGGGATGTACCAATGCCGGAAGCTCTTGACTGGGCATATGAACAGGACGCACCGACCCCGCCGCTGGCGCCCGTGGCACCACTTGCGCCTGTTGCACCCGTGCCGCCAGTCCCCGCAGTAGAACCAGTGGCACCGATCCCACCGACGCTCCCCGTGGCTCCGGTTCCCGCAGTCGACTCAACCCCCAAACTGGCACCGGTGCCGCCCAGCGAAGCCACGGCCAACCCGATGCTCGGTGAGGCGCAGGTTTCAGATGAACGCGGCGAAGCAACCACGTCACCTGCTATTGCAACGTCCGGGTTACCAGGCCTTCGCACCATTCTGCTGACTCTTTGGGCAGCGGGATTTGTTTTTGTGCTGGCAAAACTGTTCTTCGGATTCTTCGGACTGAGCCGGATAGTCCGTCAGTCGACCGTCGCCTCGGATCCGCAGATCACCAACCTTGCGAATGCCGTTCAAGCGAAGCTCGGTGTTGATCGCACAATTGAAATAAGAACCACGGATAGAAAAATTCCTCCCTTTACCGCAGGAATCATCCGCCCCGTAATCATACTACCAGCGTCAAAAGAAATTCTGACCACGGAGCGGTTGCAGACCGTGCTCGTGCACGAGATGGCACACATCAAACGCATGGATTGGCTCACGCAGATTCTCGGTGAGTTGGCGTGTGCGATCCATTGGTTCAACCCACTTGTTTGGACGGCACGGCGACAGCAACAGGCTGAGCAGGAAATGGCCTGCGATAACGCGGTCCTTAACAACGGAGAATCAGCATCTACATATGCCGAAACACTGTTGGACATTGTAAAAGATATTCGTTCCCAGTCATGGCCTGCCTACGCTGCAACATCCATGGCTCGTACATCAACCTTTGAGGGTAGACTCTTGGCAATTTTAGATTCCAATCGAATGAGAAACGGATTGTATCCCGTGCGCGCACTCGGCGTTGTGCTCATGCTGGCTTTGTTCATGCTGCCGGTGGTGGCAATGAAACCAGCGCCATCGCACGCGGTCACCAGCCCGGACGCAATTCAGTTTAGTGAGCGCGCCTCCGAGGCACCGGATCCAAAACCGGAAAGAACTCTACGAACAGAAGCAACTGCGCCTCTCGCCGCGGTCGAACAGATAGCGGATGAGCAGGACGCGGAACGGTCCGACCAAAACGTGGAGGCGGAAACCAACACCGAGCAAGACTTAAACATCGAAAGCCCTGAGCTACCTGCTGAACCTGCAAGGCCGGAGGAACCTGTAGACCCCGATGCAGCTGAAAATCAGGTGTACGAGGTCGGCGAATCCATCAGTTGGTCATTGGAAGACTTCGATGACGTCGCAACCGAATTGGCTACCGACACTACCAAGCTGAATGCGATGATCCGTGCGCTCGGCGATGAAGAACCCGAAGTGCGACAAACAGCGGTTTATATCCTTGGCGAGATGGAGGACCCGCGAGCGATCGAAGCTCTTGGCAGGGTGCTAACATCAGATCCAGTTGCAGAAATCCGCGCCAAGGCCGCGTGGGCGCTCGGCGAGATCGAAGATGCACGAGCAATTCCATTCCTCAGCCAGGCGGTGAAAGACGACGATGGCGACGTGCGTAAAAATGCAGTCTGGGCTCTTGGGGAAATCGAATCAGAAGAAGCAATCTCTGCACTCGCACTGGCGGCGAAGGATTCGGATCCAAAAGTGCGGCGCTCAGCAGTCTGGGCGATTGGTGAAATTGAAAGTCCACTCGGCGCGGAGATCCTGGCGGTAGCCTTGAAGGACAGCGATGAGAAAGTCAGGCGCTCAGCCGCATGGGGACTCGGCGAGCTCGAAGACCCGCGGGCAGTACCCGGATTGGTTATCGCACTCAAAGACGCCGATGCGGAAGTGCGACGATTTGCGGTCGTGGCCTTGTCGGAAATCGAATCCATCGAAGCCGTTGGCCCGCTGACCATGGCACTGTCTGATGCGAGCGAAGAGGTGCGGAGACATGCCGCGTGGGGATTGGGTGAGATGGAATCTGTCGAGGCAATTGCAGCGCTGGCAACCGCGCTCCAGAATGACACAAGCGAGAAAGTCCGCGAAAACGCTGCGTGGGCACTGGCAGAAATCGAGAGTGTAGAGGCAGTACCGGCGCTTGTATCTGCGATGTCTGATGCATCTATTGACGTACGGCGTAAAGTGATCTACGCACTCGGTGAAATTGAAGACGAGATGGCGGCACCCGGACTTATTGTTGCGCTAACAGATCCCGACGCAGGCATCCGCAAACGTGCAGCATGGGCGCTGGGTGAGATCGAAAGCCGCGAGGCAGTCGACGCTCTCATGAAGGCACTCACGGAAGACGAAAACGTGAGTGTGCGCAAAGCGGCTATCCATGCACTCGGCGAGATCGGTGACCCGCGTGCTGAGAAAGCCTTGCTCAAAGCGCTCAACGACGATCCGAACAAGGACATTAGAAAAGCTGCTGCTCACGCGATCTCCGAACTGGACTAAACGGTGACCCACGTGAAAGGACTTTCGCGTATCCTCATTTCCCTGATGTTGCTCGCTGGTGTCGCTCTCGCGGCACCAGGTGCAAGCGTTGCTACTACAACGTCCGGGCTGAGTTTTTTCAGTCCCGACCTACCGGATACAACCAATGCTACCGCCACCGTGCGAAAGCTTGTTCGTGAGCTGGCATCGCCTGACGAAGACGTCCGTGGCCGCGCTGCATGCGAGCTGAGTGGACTGGAGACGGACGCCATTCCAGCACTGCAGTATCTGCTGGCCAGACTCGGTGATGCGGTGCAGGTGAACCCGTACGCATGCCGGACGATCAGCTCCTCCAACGGGATGTTCTGGCGCAACGATGATGGAAAATGGAAGACGGTTGGGATGTATTCTTCCATGGCGATCGTGAGTATCATCCGCGATACAGACAACAGGGAACTCATCCCAACGTTGAGAGATTTTTTGCAGCACTCCGAGGCCGAGGCGCGTGCCAACACCGCCCTGGCGTTGGGCTATTTGGAAGTCAAAGACGCGGCAGGTGGAATCAGGCAACGTCTCACGCGAGACCCCAGTGCGCTTGTCCGAGAGTTTGCCGCGCACGCGCTCGCCTTGCTGGGTGATGATCGGGCGGTGGACCAGCTAATAAAGTCGCTGAAAGACGATGCCGGTAAGGTTCGCTCCGCCAGTGCGTGGGCGCTGGGCAGTTTGGACAGTGTCGAGGGTGGGAAGGCGATTCTCGAACATCTTGGCGAAGAACAAAGTGCGGATGCACGGGCGAAGATGGCGTGGTCGCTGGGTGTGATCAACATGCCGAACGCCGTGCCAGCACTGGCCGGATTGCTTGGCGACGCAAGCGCAGTTGTGCGCGAAGAATCGGCCTGGGCGTTGGGCATCCTCGGCAAACCCGAAGCGGTGGACCCGCTGATGTCGGCGATGGGTGATCCGAAGGCGGAGGTGCGCGAAAAATGTGCGTGGGCGCTGGGGATCATCGGCAACAAAAAGGCCGTGCCCACTTTGGTGGAAGCCCTGGGGTCGGACGTGGATACAGACGTGCGGACAGAATCGGCATGGGCACTCGGTATGATAGGTGACGCGCAGGCGGAAGATGCTTTGCTCGAGGCATCAAAGGATCAATCAGAAACCGTCCGGACCAAAGCCATCTGGGCTTTGTCGATGTTGTAGGTCCGGGTCTGGCCGCAGTCACTCGACCTGGACAACCCGGAAGACGTCGTACAGGTTATTAGCGAAGACGGGCACAAACCGGGAAGTGTCGGATGCAACCACCGCAAACAAAGTGTCTGGATGTCCTCGGTGCATCGGCCGGTCGCTTGGGCCAACAATCAGATAATCCGGATCTACTTCCCACACGTATTGCGACAGCCGTTCGACGGTGAAGTCGATGTCTGATGTGGTTGCTTTGCGATCCGTGAAGAAAGCCATCTGTCGTACAAACGGGGTGAAGAGTAAATCATCAGGTCCAGTAGTTTCTCCCAACCACCGGTACAATTCTTCTGATGCTTCCTCCCGGAACGATTCCGATGAGTGCAAAGGTGGTGTGCGGTGTAGCGGGAGGTACCCTGCGAGCGAGAATAACGCAACGCCAGCGAGGAGTCCGTATTTAACGGGGGCCTTGACGACATTGCACGCGCGCAGAACATAGTACGCGTAGAAGGGAAGGACAGGTGCGGCGTACAGCATTCTCGCGAAAGAGAACATTAGCAGTGAGGCCATGTGCATCGGTATCCAGAATTCGACAGCTGTTGGACGCACCCGGCACTTGTTGATGTAACCGAATAGGGCCAGGCCAAGGAGTAAGATGGTAGCTGCCCTGGTTGCAAGGGGAACCCCCTCTATGAAATTGAGATAGAGCGCCGTCTCGATCCATCGCCACAGGTTTCGCCCCAGCCTTTCGAGCAGACCGGATATCTGAAGTTCGGATGCGAGCAAGTCACCGTAGCCGCTCGCTGCTGTTGCTGATGTTACCGGGTCGACTATCAGCAGTGTGCGCAGGACGAAGAAGCACAGCGCGGCGGAAGTAAGGGTGATTAGGAATATCCTGATGCTTTTTCGGCCGGAGAAATATTCGTAGAGTCCGAGCGCGGGGATGAGTAGCAGTCCGTGTGTGCGGGTGGCGATCGCGAGGCCCAGCAATAACCCAATGGTTGCTGCGGTGATTCGCTGCCGCCGGCCTGGGTGTCTCGTTAATGGTTGCGAATACCAGACGAGGACTGCCGCTGCGAACATGGTAAACGCCAGCTGGGGGGTGGCAAAGCGATTGATGGAAATGATGAGGGGATTCAGTGCGAGGAGGAATGCCGCGGCGGCGAAATAGTGTGGCGGCAGGCTATCCCTTGCATAAACCCAGAGCAGCGCTACGATGATTAACAGTAGGGTTATTTGCAGCAATCTTATCCCCGTTTCGTTGATGCTGGAGTCGGTAACGAATGGAACGAGCAGTAGCGGGTAGCCCCACGCGTAGGACTTTGGTGCCAAAAAACGTTCGGGCGTGGTGATGTAATTCGCAAACGGGTATTCCGCGTGTGCGCGTATGTTCTTGGCGTGTTGGAGATAGGATGTGGTGTCCCAGTAGAATCCCAGTTTTGCGTCGCCGAGCGTGTAGATGTGCGCGATGGCCACGACCGCGAGGACCGCGGGCAGCGTGAGGCGGTCGGTTTGTTTTTTGTTGCTGATGTGCATGTTGCGGGGCCGCGGTGGGGTTGAAGATAGGAAACGAGTCATACCTCGTCATCGCGGTGAGCCGACCGACCTCGTCATCGCGAGGAGTCCCGCAGGGCGACGTGGTAATCTCCATCGAGGGGCACGGCCGTGTGGGCGCTGCGTTTATTCAGTTGTCTCGAATTGCCATTTCACCACCCACCTGTCACCCCGGACTTGATCCGGGGTCCATACAGTTTGTGCTGGTTGTTACCGTTCTTAGATCCACACGTGGTGGCTGCACATGCAGGCTGGGAAGGTTCTGCAGGACAGCACCGTCGAGATGCCGGCGCTATCACCGAGTTGGTTCGCACTGTATGCCCTCACGGGTTGCCTTACTTTCTTTTGTGCCGACAAAAGAAAGTAACAAAGAAAAGCTCTCGGCTGACACCGCCTGTCGCTAGTCGTCGTCTCCCTCGCGGCGATATTTCGAGCGGCGCCCGGGGAGGTTGATGCTCAGATGTAGAATTGCGCCGGGACGCCTCGATGAAATCTCGCTTTTCGCGAGGGTTCCTCCGCCTCGAGACGCGCCATGCGCTGCATGCCGATTGTCTAAGACTTGGATTTAGTCGAATGTGCCGGGTGTTGGGTGGTGCTGGTCCGATACTCTGTACCGGCATGATCCAAGGTCAAACCCATCTCGTCATCGCGAGGAGTCCCGAAGGGCGACGCGGCGATCTCCATCTGCGGGCACTGCCGTGTGGGCGCTGCGTTTTTCAGCTGTTTCGAATTGACATTTCACCGCCCACCTGTCACCCCGGACTTGATCCGGGATCCTTAACCGACCTCGTCATTACGAGGAGTCCCGCAGGGCGACGCGGTAATCTCCATCTACAGAGCTCGGCTGTCGGAGAATGCCGCGCGGCAGTAGCCGCTCGCAATGACGAGGTGTTTTATATACTTGATCCGTACAGTTTGTGCTGGTCGGCACCGTTCAGTGAATACCAGCCCGGGTCCACTCACCCCGACCCCAACCGCACGACTTCCAACCTGCATTCCACTGTTCCAAGCTCCACCGTCGCAGCGACCAATTCGGTCGCATCAGATTCAACCCTTTCCACCCTCGCAACCATTTGACCCCGCTCGATCGCGGCACCGTCAACATCATCCATTTCCAGGACCTCGGCTGCAAAGAGACACGCCCGCCCGCGTTGCTTGGTCGACGTCAAAATCGGATTCTCAACCAGGAGTGCAAAGAGCGGCGCCGTAATGGTGATGAGGATCACAAACGCAATTGCACTTTCCACCAGTGAGCTGCCCTGCTCGTTATACATACCCATCATTCACTCCACGTATAGCCAAGCGTATCAGTCGCCGCCTCCTGCTGGTTGCGCAAGCTATCTGCACGTGTTAGTACCTCTGATACGAACAGGGGAGTGGCTTTAAGTGAGCTTGCGCTAGTCTGATTCAGAGCACCGTATAAAAAGTACATACCTACAGCGGCAATGCTAACAAGGAGCATGACAACCAGCTGCTCTACCAGTGTTGAACCGGATTCGAAATTGGTCTTGTTATAATTGCCAGGGCGTATAGGAACCATTGACCAAACAAACGACCGGCGCTTGCAAAAACAAATACAGATCTGCTCGCAAAACTGCATACAAAAACTCGTGCACTTTTGTACGCAGATTTGCATTAGGTTTTCAATGGAGGCGTCTCGTACTCTGACCGCGTGTTATCAAAAACGCGTATGGTCATGCTTCGGATTCTCTGCACTCTTCTCCTTCTCCTGTCCTTGTCAGCAGGCGTGTCGGACGCCCAAACGCCTCCGACGCTCGACAGCCTTGTTGTCAACCCCGTCATCCCTTCGCATAACTACGTTACCCATGGAGAGTACCACAACTTCAAAGCCTACGCCCACAGCAACTCGGGAGGGTCGCTTACCTACCAGTGGTATGTAAACGGAACGCCCAAGACAACATCCTGGGAACTACACTACTCCTTTCCCACCTGGAACTCTTCTCCCTATACCATCCACGTAGATATCTGTGACGGTTCTTCCTGCGTGTCCTGGGAAGAGATCTACACAGCTGGATCGCCTCCAGGTGGCGGCGGGGGAGGCACAGGGCCTGTACTGGACTCGCTGGTTGTGAATCCCATCATTCCCTCGCACAACTACGTCACGCAGGGCGAATACCACAACTTTAAGGCGTACGCACACAGTACTTCTGGGGGTAGTTTAACGTACCAGTGGTATGTGAATGGAACGCCGAAGACAACGGCGTGGGAGCTGCACTACTCGTTTCCAACGTGGGACGCGTCTCCATACACGATCCGTTTAGAAGTCTATGACGGAGCGGATAGCACATCTTGGCAGGAGACGTACACGGCCGGGACTCCTCCAGGGGGAGGGAACGTAGCGAACAAGCTGTACTACATTCACGACCACCTGGGGTCTGTGCGGGTGGTGATTGATGACAACGGGGATGTGGTGCACTACGCGGACTACTACCCGTTTGGAATGGAGATGGCAGGGCGCACGAGTACGACCGAGCGACCAAAGGAAGGTTTCACCGGGCACGAGAAGGATGAAGAGACGGGTAATTACTACGGAGAGGCCCGCTACTACGATCCGGAGATCGGGGTGTGGTACAACATTGATCCTATGGCATCGAAGTATCCGAACGCCAGCCCGTACAACTACGTCTTTGGCAACCCGATTCTACTTGCTGATCCTACAGGCGCAGATCCGTACTGGGATGCAAGATTCGAAGGCGACGAGTTCCACAACTGGGCTGCTGGTAGCGCTGCGGCGGTTGGCGACGACTACTTCTTAAAAGCTGACGGGACAGTGACGAGGAGAGAGACAGGCGGCCGGGATCGTTTTTCCGTTCAGATTTGCAAGGAGGCTGTATCCGAGTGTTACCGACTACTGGATCCGACAAATGAGAGCGACCTCGAGATTATAGAACACTTTCTTTCGACTAACCCCGCTTTTCGTGCGTTGATTACCAATTCGAGGACCTCTCCAAACGAGGTCTATGCCGCAGCGGGCCGAGCGAACACACAGAGTCGAGGCGGCTATTATGTGATGGAAGCCGCGGGCTGGATGTTTACGTTCACCGGTGTCGGTTCCCTTTTTAAGGTTGGCCAGGTAGGGGGGCGCTGGGTAATTGGACGGCTAGCAAAAAGGAAGGTCGCGGCCACGCTGTCGCAAGAAAGTACCAAATTATTGGGACGTGGTGTAAATGCTTCTTGGGGTAAAGTTTTCAATTACAGACACGGTGGGCAAATGAGTGCGATTGAACATATAATGTATCGTCACGCCCATAATTCAGGTTTTGCTAATGTGAGCCGTTTCTCTCAAGGAACGAGTGCCAAGATGATTAAAGGGTATGTTGACCAAGCTGTAAAATACGGCAAACCAATCCAAGGGGGATTTGAATATAATATTGGAAGAGTTATAGGCATTGGACAAAATGGAGCGTCGGCTTCGTCAATTCGTGTCTACGTAAGAGACGGTTGGGTAAGAACGGCATTTCCTTTTTGAGCGGTAGTTATATGAATATGGTAACGCTAACTGGTTTTCTTGGAGAAGAATTGAATAGTCACACCAGGGATGTGATATTAAACACAATTCATGATGGGAGGAAATTTCGCAGGTACAAGGTTGAACTTACCTTTAATAGGTATTCTTTAGAAATTATTTTTCCTGAAGATCGAGTTACTGTTTATGATGATGTTTTTACTGAAGATGAACCACTGATACTTTGTTTAGACTATTTTCTAAACACTATTTCAAAAGACGATTGAGCATTAAATGTATTATCCATGTCTTGGAAGTATCCGGGGCGGTCTTGTCTCAGTGAACCCCCGAGCAAAGACCGGAACGGGAGTGCAGATCAGATCAGAGAACCGATTCGCTATTCGTGCATCACCTTGTGTAATCCCCCCTATTTTTCGGTCCATTCAAAATCAGAGGATGATAGTTATGCTGCAATCCGGTAAGCAGCTTCTTTGAAGGCAATCGGCGGTAATCCACCGAGCGCCATGTGTGGTCGTTTATGGTTGTAGTCTTCGTTGAAGCGATATGTGTGTTCGCGTATCTGGTCCAGATCTCTGATGCGTCAAGCACGCTTTCTCGGAGCGTGCGGTCGAATCGTTCGAGTTACGCATTCTGCGTGGGCTTGCCGGGCTTTGATGAACGCTAGTGTGACATCGTTTTCCTGACACCATAGCCAACGCGGTGCTTATGCACTCCGGGCCGGTGTCCGGACGAATCATCTGTCGCAACCGCGCCGGCGCTTGACAGCCATGTCATTGATCCCGTCATGCACGGCGAAAGGCGTTTGAGGTAAGCTCGCGAGAGCTGGCTACAACAAGAATGACGCTGGGATCACATGCCCTTGTTCGCAATGGAAGAACGCGGAATTACTCGAAAGATGATTGATTGCCGTAATGAGGAAAGGGAGGAAGTATCGGGATCCTAAGAACGGATCAACCAACTATATTCTTTGGTATCAGATGTTATAAAACGGTATACAAAGGCAGAAGATTAGTTCAACCAAGACATATCCCCAATGCAGTGATTGAAGAGTTGCTTAACAAAATTTTAGGGATTGAGAAGGAGAAACGTAATTTGATCTCCACGTTCCAAGCATTGATTTCGGCCGAATCCGATCCAGATCCAGATGCGCAAGTAAGCGAAATTCTTCTGGACTTGGCCTATGATCTTGATTTTTATCAGCCAAGCGAAAAACTTAGAAGCGGGGAAGTGTATTTCGGAAACGATCGATTGGAAGAGGAGATTCGAACAGCCCTGAAACGAATCGAACAAATTCGTGCCAACTTACCGGCTCGGGAATGACAGTCGGCTTTTACGGTTGCGTACCCAATTTCATAGTTCAGGTACGTGTTCCGAGCAACCTGTATAACAGTGCCTATCACTTGCGAGCAGACAGGATGAATGCGCTGTCAATTCCCTCCAACCAATTGCACCTTCTAAGAGCAAGGCCTTTGAAATATTCCCCACGTTTTTGATGTTAAAGAACAAGAGCATATATAAAACTGTTTGAAAGCGGGCGATCAACTCCCTTTACAAATGGGTAATCGACCAGTATTCAGTCTTGCAGATGAAATGAAAACGTCAGGACATATAATTTTGATTGAGAAAGATGATGGGAACTGCTCAACCAGCGACGGCAGCGCTTCGATGATAGCAGAGTCATCCTTCTGTTTAGGCGTGTACCGATGCGTACTCCGCGCTATGGACATCGCAGCGCAGCCCTGACGCTCACTCACGTGGTGGTGATCCTTCATGTAGTCCACCAGTTCGCGGCGCGCATCAGGGCTTAGAGCTTTTTTCAACAGCGTCCTTTAGCTCGTGATGCACGAGGCTGAGTTCTGCGTACATCTTGTTTAGGCGCGCGTTCTCTGATTCGGGTTCCTTAACACGGGCTAATTCGCGTACGCGCGTCCCGCCGTAACGCTTCTTCCAGTTGTAATACGTTGCAGGACTAAGACCGTGCTCGCGGCATACGTCCTGTACCTTCGATCCGCCCTCCACTCGGTTCAAGATGCCGATGATCTGCTTCTCTGAAGATCGTGACTTCAATTGATGTCATTTGGACTTTCTGGAAGCCCTCTTCTGTTTTCGAATCTCGCCGTAAAGCTGTTTTATGTATCGCGGTGTCGTCCCGTATCTCTGTGCAAGTTCGAGCGCATTGCCTCCGTCATACTCACTCTCTACAATCCTCTTCAGCATTTGACGCTCCAGGATATTGAGTGATGGGACATAGAAGTTTTGACCTCCGAAACCCCCGATCAAGAAAATCACTGCTGCCAAGCCAATGTGTTTCGCAATTACTGCAATGTCTCCATCCAGGTCATCAAGTGTCAAATTATTTATTAGGTCATTCGAATTGGTGGGCATTTCTAATCAATTTGTCTACGGTTTCAAACATCTTGTCTCGTAGCTGACAAGTACTCATTAGCGTTAAACACAATATGCGAGATTGCATAACCAACTTTTAGTGCAAAAATGTGTGCAGAAATGCGTGCAAATTTGCAAATACTTCGGGCAAGGCAAAAACGCCGCTACGGAGCTAGAATAAGTAGTATGGGTGACAACGGTCCGACATAGGGCATGCATTTTTGCCGTACCCGGCTTCATGATCGTCGTCAGTAAACGCCGATACCCTGACAATATTTTTTGCAAATCTGCATTGGAAATCGAGCTGGGAGTTGTCATATCGTTGATTGATCTCAATAACGACAATCAACTTTGTTGCAATGACAACGACCTCAACCCTTCTTCATGAGCAGCAGCGAAAAACTACCAGGTCATTTGCTCTCAGGATTTCTGTTTTCCTTCTGTTTGCGTTCTCGTTGCTGAACCACAGTAGCACGAGGGCGCAGAGTATCATCAACGAATACGCATCTCAGCCAGATACCTGGAGACCTGCAAAAATTCCGGCGCCGGGCGTGGATGCTAAAGGTGATCTCAATCTGTCAATTCCCATAATGACTGTGCCCGGTCGTAACGGACTGAATTATGACATTAGGCTGAATTATCAATCGGGAATAAAAGTTCGACAACAGTCGTCGTGGATCGGCACCGGGTGGACATTTGATCCCGGGTCAATCGTTAGGGACGTGCAGATGGTCAAGCGAGACGATTACTCCTCAGATTTCGCTGTGGACTACGCGAGTCACGAAACGGTTCAGCCGGACATGTACTACGTGACTTTCCCCGGCGGTGGCTTCTCAATGGTTCGACACAATCCTGCCGTGTCCCCGCCCAGCACGTTGCCGCCTAGACAGCAATCCAGTGAGTTCATACCGCTGGATTACAGTCCGGTTGAAATAGACTATACCGTCGGGCATGTCGATCTCGGCCCGGTTGGCCAACACGCAGTCACACCGCAGTGTTACTGCACGCAGGAATTAAAACTTGAGGTCAGCAACAGAACGCTCAAAGATGACTACGAAAGTTTCGTCGTAACCACACCTGACGGTACGAGATATGTTTATGGTTTTCCTCTGCTCAACACCTCACAGAGCACATATCGGATAACTGGTACCACATCGGGTACTCGATTGCAATATTATGTTGGCGAGTGGAGATTGATTGCCATCTTGGGTAGAGATTTTGTTGGACCGATTCCAACTGAGACTGTAAAGATTCCCAAAGATGCGAGTGGATCCTGGATTCAATTGGAATATGGGACAAGAACAACAGCCGTCAAGCCGTCCGGGATAACAGACCCGTCTCTCAAGCAGAGTGTTTACCTGTTGTCTGTTGAAACGCCAACGCATAGGGCGGTCTTTGATGTTGACGAAAAGATTGGAGATGAAGACGTCGAAGATGGTGAAGGTGGTTGGGACTCTGACACAAATATCTTTTATGGCAAGCTTTCCGCAATTGACCTGTACGTGAACTACGATGGACAGGATCGAGCCAGGGTTAAAAGGACTGTTCTGAAGCAGACCGAAATGAATGGATATTTGGAGGCTGGCAACCGGATGATGCTTTCGGAAATATTTAGTGTTGGGACCCTAGGGAAAGAGTTAGCTGGCTATCGGTTCGAATACTATCCGATGGAGGGAGGCGGAACGATTGGCACAAACGTCTTTGACTACGCGGATGACTTCGGTTTCTTTAACACGTTTCAGCAAACCCACAACGCCGACACCTTGGACGGACGGTCGTGGAGTTTGAAGTCGATCATATATCCTACAGGACTCGAGAGAACGATAGAATACGAGAATGATTCTATTTGCTTCCATTGTGATGGCGGAAGCGACCCAAACGTATTCGAATACCCTTACGTTGTAATAACTGATGATGACAGCGTTGAGACCAACCATTACGAGATGCTGTCAAATGGAAGTAGACAGGGAGGAACGCGGGTCAAAAAGATAATCGTACAAAAGGCTGGCCATCCAGATCGGGTTACGGAGTATGCGTATGGGGAAGGTTATCCCAGCGCTGTCCCGCCGCTTTTCATTGAACAGCACTTTTCGTCGATTTCAGACCATTTCCGAAAAGCAGAGCGGAACCAAGCTGCGGTCTACTACAAGACAGTGGAAAGTCGAAATTCCCAAGGGCAAATAAGTCACACCCTTTACTCTTTCCACAAAGGTGCCTATGCCCTTAGCGGAGGCAACTGCATCGGAGACGTATGCATAGCATCTACGACTGTATTGACCAACGCCGGAAAGTCCACAGCATTTGTAGGAAATGAGGCCATTAACTGGGGTATTCCCCTATGGACATGGACAAATTCGGGATCCGGCTTTTCGTCAAAAACTTTTGAGTACAGCATGACTCCGGTTGCAGCTGCTTCTGCTTATCAGGTTGGAAGTCTGCATGTCCCAATTGTGTATCGCGTGAAGCTATTGGAAGAACAAGCCAACCTCTCCAGTGAATCGGCTGTTCTGGATTCCACGAGCCAAAAATATTTCAACGAAACGTGGAGACATGATTATTTCGATGACAGCCTGCTTCCTAAAACAACAGAGTACGAGACCGCGGCGGATACGATTTCGGTTACAAGATTCAAATACGCATATCAGATATATGACTCGCTTTCCGCTCAAAACGCATTGAGTCTGCCCGCGATGGTTCAACTAGTGAAAAAATTTCCGAATGGAATCGGTGGTTATGATTCACTGTATACGAACGCCTCTGTTACCACCTATAAACCGTTTTCAACAGCGGTCGAGCCGGACGTTTTCAAAGACGTTTTGCGAGATCACGCGTCGTACTATTGGTACCCCGCGGTAGACCAGACGGGTGAATTCATTTTCAACGACTGGGATCAGTCCAGTGCGGCCTTAACCATCGGAAATGAATGGCATGCTACTGGCATAAGTGAGGAATACGATCTGAAAGGCAATCTTGTTGAGCAGCTGGATCCAAGGGGTATTTCGACGCAGATAGACTATGGTTACAATAATTCTCTTCCCGCCACCGTGCTCCGCCACAACGCTTCTTCAGCTCCTCCTGGCAAAATAGAGTCATTTAGCAATCCGCTTGCTGCAAACTGGCAGACGACAGATGTAAACAACGATGGAGATACGGTCTGGGAGATCGTGGATGGAGCGCTAATGCAGACAAGTTTCGGAGCCGCGGCCGCTGGAGAGAAAGATCGGATTGTTTATGATCTCGAATCTTCAATCACGGATACAGCTGTGATTGAATTCGACCTGACCGTGGCAAATTCAGATGATTGGGATCTCACCATTGCATTAGGAGGAAGTTCGTGGGGAGGACAGTTCTGGGGACAGGAGAATCTGCTCATGTCTGCCATAAACAACGAGACATGGAAGTATAGGTCAACATCTTCCACGTGGACGACAGTCGCCGACTTTGAAATTGGGAATATCTACCGGCTCAAAATGGTGGTCGACGTTTCTTCCGAAACCATAGACTTTTTTGTAGACGGAAAGAGGGTCCTTCAGGACGCGCCTTTCATAAAGGCGTCAAGTTCGGTACAAAAAATTGCATTCGGCAATTTCGGGCACTCTCATCTTGATGCCCACTGGGTGATAGATAATCTACGATTTCAATCTATCGACAGTCAACTCGGAAAAATTGATTATGACCCATCGTCGCTTTACCCGGTCACTTTTTCCGACGAACTAGGTGGAGTAACCAATTTCCATTACGACGAATTTGGTCGCCCAGTCGAGTCTCGAGACCAAACTGGATCGGTGTTATCCGCAAACGCATACAAATTCTCACGCGAAACAAATCAATCCGATTACAACTTCGCATCACCAAACAGCATTCAAACCGTCGGGTATGTAAGTGAAGATCACAGAACCAATTTCAGTGGCGGCGCCGGATGGGTGACCACCTCGGCACCTGATTTCGAATTTGGTCACAAAGGACCAGACGGGAGGATAGCTCTAAAGGCAATTTCTAACGCCTCGGATCGAGCATTGGTCAAGTATGCACTCCATGCGGAAAACCAAATTGCGAGGTTCGATTTTCATCCAGGGACTAATCAGGACCAGCCCGAATTTGGCTTTTCGAAGTCAAGTACGTTTCGGTGTCGCGTTTATTACAAACCCTCAGCTGGCAATGTGTTTAAAACGTACACCGTCACTTCGGGAACAGTTAGACCGCACCAAGTGATCTTGGCGGGAGCCGACCCCTCAAAATATTATACCGTTGAAATCGAAAAGCTGGAACGTGGTACTTGCAGGTACTGGGTTTATGAAAAAGGGACTACAAGAAAATTCAGTCAGATGGTTGAGGAGACCAACCTCGATCCATTCGATGCAGACTTTCAGTTCATTAGTGACGCTGGTCACTACTGGATAACTGATCTGTACATCGGCCGGTACACGGAGAGCACCGCATACCTCGACGATGAAGGTCTTGAAATGCAATCGCAGGTTGAATTTGGACGGAGTCGATTGCTCGGAGTCGCTGAAAGTGATTTACACGGACGAGAGGTCAGGACATGGTTGCCTGTACCTATCGATAAGGCAGAGCCCGTCTACTCCTGGGCTATACTTGCAAGCCAGTTCTATGCCCAGTCCGGCGGCACAGTGTATCCGTATGTCGAAACAAGCTATGATTTTGCCGGTCGCGTCAAAGAGGTGTTTCCTGCCCAGGTTGCGAGCGGAAGCAGAACGAGTATTAAGTATGACTACTTGATGGACGACGGTTTTTCCGATAGCCAGCTGTCCAGAGTCCAATCTGTCCAAGATGAAGACGGTAGAATTCAATACGTGTATCAGGATTCCAAAGGAATCGATTTCATGTCAATATCAGACCGTTTTTCGACAGACGACCCGTCCAATCTTGTACCAATCATCGCCGTAGACATTGGTGCAGATGCCAGCGAGACTCAATGCCACACAGAATGCTTATCGGATGATCCAGCATTTGTGAAATATGAACCTGCTGCGAGGGATACTGTTAGTTTTGTACCTGCAAAGTCCTTCATAGGTCGCTACGAAATTGATTTCGACAAAGATTTCAAGGGACTTGTTAGTGCTTCTGTTTTGCAAAATGGCAGTTATATCTCCGGCAAGGGATATACAGAAAACGCAGTAACAGATGTGACCTTGGAGGGCTACCTGCCATTCTTCGAAGGAAGCACTTATCACTTCATCGTAGACGCATGGGTTCTCAAAGACGACACCGCCGGTGACTATGCCCACGCGTCCATTAAGGTGTATGGAAAAGAAAACGGGGTATTTCGGGAGTTCGAAACCCGATATATGCAAACGACTGATTTCCGCGGAAACATTGTCAAATCCGTAGAGCCGAATTGCCTGGATGCCTCCAGTCCTTGTCAAGATGGTGACTATACTCGCTACTACGAATATGATAATCTAAATCGTGTCGTGGCAATGTATTCGCCGGACGTCGACGGGGATTCAGACCAGGATCCAACAGACGAATACCCGTCGTCTTCCGCTGTTCGTCCGGACTTTGAATATCGATATGACCGAAATGGAAATCTTCGCTATGCCCGAGATCCGAACGGGTATGCCGGTGGTTACTATCATTACTCGAACTACGATATTCACAACCGACTTGTCGAGACTGGCACATATGATGGAACCGTGTCATTCGCAAACGCTCCGTTAAACGGCGAGCTGGATGCGGCCGGATCCCAGGCGGAGGTGACAAACTTCTATTCGGGAGTCGTCATGGAGCAGTCGGTAACTGGTCCTGACTCGACATTTTATGAGGTTGATGCCTTTGGACGAACTGCAGCCCTGGAGCAATATATAGACGGACTCGGGAAAAAGCGCATCGAATACGAATACGATAAGACCGGTAGCGTCACGAAAATTGCCTTCGAGCCAGGGAACAGTGACGAGGAGTTTTATATATGGTATGGATACGATGGCTCCGGGCAGCTCATGTCGCTTCGGTCCAATACAACAGACGACTACGCATCCTCAACGGTCGAGCTTGAGAATGATCTCAATAGCATCAATCAGCTGACGTCAGCCAATCTAGGGCAAGCAATCCAAACGGTTGATTACCAGTATGATATTAGAGACAGGCTGGTTGCGATTAACGATATCAACAACATGCCGGCTGGTACGGGTACTGATGAATTTGCCATGTCGTTCGGTTATGATGCCATTGATGAAATCGCTGGCCTCTCAAGTGTTGAACACGAGCCAATGGTTGGCGGGAATATTACCTGGATGGCGTGGCGTACGAAGGGATCAGACTCTCCTGCAAAGGTTGCTGGCTATGCGTTTACCTATGATCATCTTGACCGATTAATCACGGCCGATTTCGCGAGTCGCAATGAGAGCAGCGAATCTCCATGGACGCAGCGTTCGCAGTATGATGTGGGGATAGGATCAAAAATCTCTTATGATTCGAATGGAAATTTCGAAAGTCTCCGCAGGGCAAAAGACGTTAGTGGCCAAAATTGGAACCTTGATTACAATCTTAAGAACGGATCTAATCAGCTGTCATCCGTCTCAATAGCGGGCGGACAGTCGCGCACATTTACATATGATTACAATGGAAATGTGACCAGTAACAGCGTCTTTTCAAACGCACAGTACAACTACCTGGACCTGCCGACGACTTTGAACGTGTCTGGCTTGGGCACATTCACCTACAGGTATAACGGAGCCGGACTCAGAATAATGAAGGACGGCCCAGGAGCTTCAGACACAGAATACTATGTGCGCGGCCTTGACGGGCAGGTCCTTGCAGTCTACGATAACGCCGGCGAAGTAATCTACTGGAATATCCTTGCAGGCAGACCAATCGGTCGCGTCAACAACACAAATTAGTTTACCCCAAACCCCCTATTACCATGCGATCTTTTAAAGAAGTAATCGCATTCGTAGCGATAGCTGCGTCTGTGATACACGGTTCGAGTGCCACTTCGCTTGAAAAAGACTATGTCCTGAGCATTAGTGTTAATCTCAGAGGAGAGTTTACATTGGAGACCAGGCCAGCGAGGATCCTCGTTTTCGTTGATGGCTCGGCGCTAACAAGCAGCACGCAGTCGCCTGTTGAACTGGTGCCTACTAGTAAGAATAATGTCTATACCGGCGACGTACGTATCGCGACCAATCACGCCCAGTTCACGCTTTCATTCGACATTGAAGGCGAGGTACTGAGCGAAAGGTGGTCTGACTCCAGGGCCCACGTGGTCTACATTGACGGTGGCAGGGCAGACATCGCGTTTAACTGCACTCCCTCTCGCAAGTGTGTTTCTGCAACAAACAAGAAGGGTGTGATAGTCGACAAGTATCAGCAAATCGTGACGAGTCTTGGCGTCGAAGCACCGCCGGAGTACATCAGATACGCGGAGCTACAAGAACTTGATGAGGCAGATGAGGCAGATCTCCAATCCAAAGAAAATGACATACCGGCTTCTGATGCCCTAGAGTACATCATCAATCTCGCGAAACGCCACGAACGCGCAGGGGACAATGTCCGAGCACTTGGACTATTACAGGAAAAGCGATCAACGTTTTCCAGTCCTGCGGAAAGGTCTCATCTCGAGCTCAATCGAGCGTTGATGCAGCTGCGGGCGGGACAAAAGGCGCAAGGCCTGGACGCGCTGGACGAGATTATAGACAGTTATGATATAGAAATACCAACGGTCCAAAAAGCAATTGCAGCGCGGGTAGTTACTAAGCTGCACTCAAGGTCAAATGACTCTTTTGTCGAAGCGTCGAGGTGGGTTGGGTTTGCCCATGATCCAGATGACTTTTCTCAAAAGGATCGTCTTGACGCTGCGCATTCGTATGGCGTCTTGCTATCGCTGGGGATGGCGTATTGGAAATCGGGCCAGTTGGCGCTGGCAGAAAATGCATTCCGTCAGGCACGACGTAAGTCAAAAGGCTCCAGGCAGCGCGAGGCAACGCGGTTGTACTATGAAATGATGCTCGAAAGGGGAGCCGCCGTCGAGGTTATAAACGACATCGGAGACCTGGAAAAAATCAAGGGTAAAGCAAAACAGGCGCTGGGCAGATATTACAGGATGCTTGCCTTCGAAGCGCTTGGCGCAAACGAGACGAGCGATGCAGAGAAGGAGATTTTGCTGAGCAAGTTTTCTGACAGCGTGTATGCTGTTCAAGTACGCGCCAAGGAAGAAGCTCTTACCGGGGTACAGCGATGAAAAAATTCCTGATTGCCTGGGCCATATTCCTTGCAGGTCTCGCTCCGACTTCGCATGCCCAAACGCCTCCGACCCTCGACAGTCTTGTCGTTAATCCCGTCATCCCCTCTCATAACTACATCACCGAGGGGGAATATCACAACTTCAAAGCTTACGCCACCAGTAACTCCGGTGGCTCACTCACCTACGACTGGACGGTTAACGGCACCACAAAGTCGACCAGTTGGACGCTCCACTACTCCTTTCCTTCCTGGGAATCCTCTCCCTACACTATTCACCTGGATATATGCGAAGGATCTGCCTGCACGTCCTGGGAAGAAACCTACACCGCAGGCTCACCGCCCGGAGGTGGTGGAGGCGGATTACCTCCAATAATCGATAGCCTGGTCGTAACTCCGGTCATCCCTTCCCACAATTACATTACTCAGGGGGAGTACCACAACTTTAAGGCGTATGCGCACAGCGCTACAGGTGGTAGTCTTACGTACCAGTGGTATGTGAACGGATCGCCCAAGACCACGGCGTGGCAGCTGCACTACTCGTTTCCTACGTGGGACACCTCTCCGTACACGATCCGATTAGAAGTCTATGACGGAGCGGATAGCACATCCTGGCAGGAGACGTACACTGCAGGGACTCCTCCCGGTGGAGGTAACGTAGCGAACAAGCTGTACTACATTCACGACCACCTGGGATCGGTACGTGTGGTGATTGATGACAACGGGGATGTGGTGCATCACGCAGACTACTACCCGTTTGGAATGGAGATGGCGGGGCGCACGAGCACGACCGAGCGCCCGAAGGAAGGTTTTACCGGACACGAGAAGGACGAGGAGACGGGCAATTACTACGGAGAAGCCCGGTACTACGATCCGGAGATCGGGGTGTGGTACAACATCGATCCTATGGCATCGAAGTATCCGAATGCCAGCCCGTACAACTACGTCTTCGGCAATCCGATTCTACTTGCTGATCCGACCGGCGCAGATCCGTACTGGGACGCGAGGTTCGAGGGCGATGAGTTCCACAATTGGGCGACAGGTAGTGTTGCGGTTACAGAAGGAGCGGGCAAGGGAGGATCCGCGGGAGCAGAAGGAGGATCGGACCCTTGTTTCCATTTGGGGTATTCGATGGCCGAGTGTTTTCGCTTCTACAAAGCTCTCGGGCCTAGTGTAGCGAATCATCTCCGGGCAATAGGGATGGATACATATCGACTTACAACCATTCCTGGGATGATTGAGGCGGTAGAGCAGGTAATCGAATTCGTGACTCTTATTTCGACTCCGGAGGGACGCTCGTCGATCTCGGAAGGATTGATGGGACAGTTGGAGGACGCGGTTATTAAGGTTTTTGCGGGACCGGAAGAAGCTGCAGAGGTGCTAGGTCCAATCTATGCTGAACTTATCGTAGCTGTTGGGGGTACCAAGGGCGCGTCTGCCGTGATGTCGTCTGCTAAACACGGTCGAAGAGCAGCCACGGTGGCCCAACAAGCCGCTGGGGGCCAAGGGTTTCAGTCGTTTTCAGCTTTTAAACGCGCGATGGGGCCAGCAGGAAATGGTCAAGCTTGGCACCATATAGTTGAGCAAGGTGGAACGAATGTTGCCAAATTTGGTGCTAATAGAATACATAATACAAGTAATTTAATAAGGCTGCCGCACGGGAAAGGCTCAATTCACGCCAAAATATCTGGTTATTATAGTTCCAAACAACCATTTACGGGCGGACAAACTGTAAGACAGTGGTTAGGCACTCAAAGCTATCAGCAACAATATGATTTTGGAATTAGGACATTAAAACAATTTGGTTGGACACCCTGACGGAAATATCAGACATAAAATCAGCAATTACTCTGTTTCAGGATGCAGCCATGAAGCAGGCAGAAGCTACAGAAGAAGGAGATTATAAGGCAGGAAATAATTATTACAATTTAATTACCAAAGCTGCAACCTACTTAAAGGAAGAAGGTGCTATTGCAGAACTTAAGCCTTTATTGAAGAATTCTTCGGTGGGTGCAAGATTGTGGGCAGCTTGCTACCTCTTACCTGTTTATGAACAAGAAAGTCTATCGACTTTGGAACAGATTGTAAAAGGTTCTGGAATACATTCACTGACAGCAGAAACAACGATAAGCGAGTGGAAGAAAGGAAATTTAAACTTCTAGATACAAGCCTCGGGATGACCTAATGACCTTGCCCTGAAAAAAGGCACAGGTGTTAGTTGTATGGTGGACCCAGTCTGCACCTAACCATTCAGGAGTATGTGTCTGCGGCCGCATACCTCAACCCCTCAGTGTGCAGCGGCGCGCATGCCTGTGAGCCATTTTCCGATCCCTAATAATCAGACTAAGTATTTTGGCCGACGAGGGAGGTGCTATTATGGAAAACGGACAAGTGGTAAAAGCTCAGGTCACACACGCATTCGATTACGGATTGTGGCTCAAGGCCGAGCATGTGGAGAGAGAAATCCTGGTTCGAATCATCGATTTGCCCGTGGATCCGCCCATATTCTCGGCGAGGCGATTCGCCGATGTTGGCGATGTCCACAAAGTCGAGTTGTTCCATTTTGACTCTGAGTATGGGTATTACCATGGACGCATCATTTCGGAGAAAAGAAGCTGAGCGAATCAAAGTAGCCGTTCCGCATTTCGTAAGTGAAAATAGTTTTCATGCGGCATACCCGCCCTCCGAAGCCCAGCTGACCATCCGGCACCAAACGCAGCCCGGACCCTACAGGGTAATCGATACGATGAAAGTTGACGCTCGAACCTACATCGTGCCCGCGAGTTGTGCTGACGCGGCAGTTGCGGGATTTTCATTTGTATGCGAAGGATCAGGGGATTGACTTTTTGCTGTACACAAGACCCACGACGAGTTTTTCCCAACCACTACAAAACTTGATCGACCACGGGTATATTCGTGTTAGACCAATCCCTGGAATGAATAATGAATACTGAGGAAGCTCAAAAAGTAAAAAGAGGATGATTGGGGTTTGTGACTTCTTTGATGTAGATGATTTCCAGGCATGGCAAATCGTTCCCGTTGGCATGAAACACACGTTAGATATTCCAGATGCCTCCGTCCCACTAAATGCGTCGACCGAGCCTGCATGGAAATGGCTAAAAGAGGAATGGCCATTTGAAGTCTCGGAAGATGTAACGGTTGTTACGAATCTGGATGCCTTAAAAGGGAATGTGATAACCGAGGTGGTTCGATGGGAGGAAGAGGAATGGGAAATGTTTGCGGGCCCTGGACCAGGTATCAGTAAAAAAGAAATCCGAGTCGTTCCGCTTGGGGTATTGTTTGGTATAGATAATTCTCTATTACCGGCGCTGCAATTGGAGGTAGGAAAAGGAATGCGGAGGAACTCACGAGAGAGCGAGTGGGAATCCTGTGGACAGGGACGTCAGGAATTGTGAATCAAGACAAGGTGATGTTCGTTTGTTCGGATGATCAAGAATCGGCGGAATTTACAATTGAGAGTTTATGGTGTGAAAGGATTCGGAGCGGTGTGATTATCAGGGGGCTTAATTAGGGTCGAAACAATGATGTTGCCGGCGGTCCAATCTTCTTGGGGAAATCGCATGGTTAATCGAGCTGTTTCTCGTCGTATTTTACAATGATAAGAGGAGACGGATTTCTGGCGGTGCAATTCATTATCATTGTAATACTTGTTGTTATAGCCCAGATTACTTCATAGGCCACTAACTGGATAAATGACATTGCCTGAAAGAATCCGCAAGTGAATGAGAAACGAGTGATCGTAGTTTTAGCCAGGTCGAAGAACTTTCGGATTTACCATGAGACTGATTTGTCAAATACTTGACAAGTCCGTTTGGACTTCGGATTTGATTGCTAGGCCGTCGCTTGAGCCCTCACTTTTCAATGAGGCATTTCCTTGTTTGATTTACTCCAGTCAAAAAACAGCATATGAGTTCAAGATCAAGGCGGCCTCAAAACTAATCGGCACAGGATGCCAATTCGTCGTCTGTGGAGGAATAGAATGTGAACAATGGCATGATGCAGTCGACGAGTCCATATCGTCTGCAGCACTAATCGGCGAAGATGTTTCATCCTCTAAGATCATGACCACTTGGCACGCAGAAGAAAGCGTCGACGAATTAGCCTTTTTCTTCATTTACACGACCTTTCGTTCGGGGAAAGACAATCAGCCAAGTTTCTTTGAACTGGACTCGACGAATTACCTTGTGCTCCAAGTCGGCCAATCACCCGAAAGCGCGAAGTTGTTGAAGAGTATGTGCGGCTATTTGAAACATACCCTGCCTTAAGCCTGGACTAGATCCGCTATCACGGACCGTTGGAGTTAAGTGGCGTGTTTCATATTCGAGCAGGTATTTGGGGCGCGAGATTTTTATCGCAATAACTGTAGATTGCGTATGATAGCCCTTGTCTCGTAGTCGCGTTCAAATTTCCAGCACTAGAATAACACTGGTGGTGATCAAAGTATTTCTGTTTTCCGCGATTAGCGGGTTCGTTGCAATTATTGCGTCCTGTTCAAGTCCGCAGATCGGAGCGAATCCAAATGGTGTGTCTGGGCTTTACAGGGTAGTGGCATATGACTCGACACTAATGCCTCAGCTTCTGATCTTCAATATGGAGACGTCATCGGGCGATGCCGCGAAACTGGTATCTCGGATCAATTCCGGCGTCGTTGTCGATACCTCGGAGTTTGCAGCAATCAAAACAGATTGTTGGTATCAGCTTGATCTGTGGCCAGTGCTGGGGCTTTCGGCAGACGGCGCTTTCTTCCTTAGACCCGCCGCAACTGTAATTTACTCCGACGGCCGCCGGGTTCTTGATATTGACGATCCCGATGTGCCAGTCTACTGGTCCGGTTCGGTGTATGAGAATCACGTGATTCCCGGTGCGGAGGTCAGTTGCGAATAAACAGGCGTGAGTTGGGCAATTATTTGGTCGAGTAAAAATGCGGATGATGTGCAAACGAGAATATGCCTTTTTGATTACACGTGGATTTAAGATTTCAGAGCAAACAACGTTAGAATCCTTCGGCGATTACTGCGATGTATTAACATCACAAGATTACGAGTTGATTTTCATTTCTGACAGATCTCTCAGGTCGATCGGGATTCGAAAACGTGATGATGAACGGAATGTATTCGATTTGTCCTTAGTAAGAGCACTGATTCTGGATGAATCACGTTTGGATAAACCGATAAGCTTTGAAACGCTTGAGCAATTTCTTATCGAAAATATTGACGAGATCGGTAGTCTTTTTGACGATAATTGCTATACGACCACTAAGGCCAGACTGGAAAAACTAGCGCTTGAACGAGCATGGAAAATGTTTCCCGGGAAATCATTCTAAGCTTGGACTTTTCCTGCTTTTGTTGACCTCGCAAACGGCGTTATGATTCGGCAAGCTATGAGCATTACATCTATGATTGACATTAAGCTCGCCAGGAGGGCAGGAAGGCTCTAGACGCGCTACAGGTCCTGGCGGATTACGGCACGAGCGTCAATGACCACGTGTTCACCGTAGCAGATGGTTGCAGCCCTACGGTCAAAAGCAATTGTATGGATCCTAACTATTACGAGGACTCAGAAAACGAAGACCTTTGCTCTTACTCACGGAAAAGGAAAGGGGTAAAAAGCTACAGAGATTTCGGCGTCCCTTATCCTGAACGAGAGATGATCCCCCATGACATTAGGCGCCGGATTGCGCTCCAAACTTACCACACGGGAAGAACAAAATAGGTTTTATCATCAATGCTGCTCTCCTCCAAACCCGCCCTCCTCGCAGTTCTTGCTTTCGCTTTGGCATCCTGCACTGGAGCGCAAATATCCGAAAAAACTTACTGCGATTTGCAAACCCATGCGCTTGCAAAATGTCTTCTTAACTCGTTAGGGGAAGAAGAGTCACCTTCTGCCGCAAATGCGCTCTTCGTAGCAGGACTAAATAATCTGACTGAGGTCACTCTTGACGAACTGGCGGATTCTTTGCCTCCTCCAGGCATTTATCGATTTGGACTGATGGGCCCGCACAGCGATGTTTTTTTGTTCATTACAGATGAAGCAGGACTGAAAATCGTTGAAGACTATTCGGTCAGCGCAGTGACGGGCGAACTGATTCGCTTCTTCGAACGGTCGAAACTAACCGAAAATGAACGACTGGAGTATCTGACAAATTTAGCGACGTTCCTGCAGATTAAGCAACTTCGTACGCAGGGCGAGGACGAAGGCCAAATCAACCTCAACTAGTTCACCTAGCCGACTACCGGCAAAGATATAGAAGGGAAGATCTTTCTAGATTAAGAGCTGAATTAAAAACAAGTGTGGTCTGGTAATTAACCTAAATGATAATTCGCAACCTTTATCTAGGTTTGAACTCGGATGACTACTCGATTCCAAGCCCACCGGGTTCTGAATTTCCGTTCAGAGTGGAGAAAATTGTGTCTGACTTCAGCTTTCAAACAGACTTTTTCACTTTATATCTACAATGGAAGTTGCGGAATCTGAAATTCAAGGCGGCAGGATTTGATACGATTCTGATTCAAGGCCGATCTAACCCTCGCGGCTCGCCTATAATCCAAGAGCATTTCAAAACGGTGGTAATCGAAGTCCCCTTTGACAGGAAGCAGTACGAGGAATTGTATCCGTTCGAAAACGAGTATCCCCTGCAAGGGACCCTAAAGCCGATCGAAAGAGAGGCAGAATTTCATGAGTTTCTATTCTCCATGGTCATGAACGGTCTAACGAAGGCAAGAAACCAGCAAGCACCAATTCCATTCGATTTTTTAACGGACTCTCTGCAAGACTTCAAGAAGGCAGGGTACAAAACTGAATGGGTCCATTGTAGGAAAACGATTGCAGAGTATGACATGAAAGCGCACCTGTTGTGCAGAATTACATGCAACTATTTCGCATTGGAACTGGTCGTTGAAGAACAGAACTGCGAAATATTCCGCAAGGAAATTCTTAGGACTCGACCAAGTGTCATCGCGTACGAGGATGAGCTCAGGGATATTGGAATTGAAAATGATTGCCTCGTGGTAACTCGAGATGCTGGTGACAAATCGAACCTGTTTAAAGCAAAACTGGCGGATATACGACGCAAAACTCCGCAGTGACTGATTGTAATCCGGCCTATTTTTCGGTCCATTCAAAAGTAGAGGGTAATAGTTATGCTGCCATCGGGCAGGCAGCTTCTTTGAAGGCGAATCGGCGGTAATCCACCGAGTGCCATGTAACTATTTTAACAACGGAGTTGGGAATCGGGGGTTTCTCGATGTAGTAAATCACAGTTCGAGAACTATTTATGATTTTAAATTCGGTAAGGCAACTTGGGCGCCTGGTCAACTACAAGTGTATCAGAGAAACTTTACGGAATATACCATTCGTATAATACGACCGTGATGGCTTCAAGCACGAATCCGGGGCTTTTCATTTATACGGAAGGGTTCATAAGAGTTTGGATCTTAGTCTTTGCGATAAAGGCATCACGCAAAGAGAGAACAGTTTTTTCATCAGTCATTAAATCTTGATTTGCTTAAATCGACTAATTAATTCCTTTTCCAATCTGGCATCGAGTACAATGTCATCAATTGTACCATTCATTAGAAAGTCAACGGTAGTATCAAGAGCTTTGGCAAGCTTAGTCATGGCTTCTGCGTTAGGCTTAGTCTCAAAGGCGTTAAGCACGCTTACTCGTAGCGTGCGGTTGAATCGTTCGATGTACGCATTCTGCGTGGGCTTGCCGGGCTCGATGAACGCTAGTGTGACATCGTTTTCCTGACACCATAGCGCAAGCGCGTTGCTTATGCACTCCGGACCGTTGTCCACACGGATCATCTCCGGCAATCCGCGTAGTTCCTTGAGGGCTGAATAGGACTAAAGCAGTAGCCCATTACGTAGGTAAGTTTGAAGACGGCGTTGTTAAATATGTGGATGACTTTAAATTCAAGTGATTATGAAAGTAATATGTAAGTATAATTCGGGAAAGGATTTGGCTCCATATGAGAATATAACCCTGTCAATAGGAGAATTTGGAAGGTTTGGAGTCTCCGAGTCATCGGAATACGGGACGTTGGATATTGGCAGGGAATACTTGGTCATGGGCATCTTTGTCTTCGAGACGTACCAAGGTTATCTAATTGATGGAGATGGTTTAATAGCGGTTTGTCCTTGTCAACTGTTTGAAATAGTTGATGCCAGTGTTCCGATTAATTGGAAATTTAGAACCGTCGATAAAAACGAAAAAGTATATCCTTTCGTTCAAGCTGTGATAGGTTATCCGGAACTGTGCTCAAACAGCGATTGGATAGAGAAACGGAAGCGGAGCAGATCTATTTCAAACGCAAGGTAGAATTAGAAAATAGTTTAGAGTGATGTCAACGTGGATCCTCGACCTCCCACATCCCCAGCTGGACCAGCAGACCGCCTTCAAACTCTGGTGAAGCAAAGAACTCGGCCGTCACCTTACTGGCATCAACCGTCGCGTCGTTCAGCCAGTTGCGATAGGTAGTGGGCGCAGCGTAAAAATGGAAGGACCCCGTTTCGATAGAGCCTTCCACCGTGCCGTCCAGCTGCGTCAAGCCGTTAGTTGCAATCCGTCCGTTGACGGTGCTTGCTTTGTCGATGACAAGTACAGGTTCATCTGGTTCTTCTTTCCCGTCCCGCACAATGACGCTTCCTTCTATCCGTGTGCCGTTGAGGATTTGCAGGGTGCTTCCGCGAGTTCCATCAGATACATAAACAGTCGACGGAAAAAGTAACGTGGATCGTTCAACGCGCACGGTGTTGCGTCCGAAAACATCCGCCGACACGGTTGCATCAGTTACGCGAATGTCGTTGCCGGCCAGCAGACCGAACGATCCATAAACATCGCCGGTAATCCGCAGTACTCCCGTGCTGACAATTACCTGCAACCTTGGAAGCTCGAGAGGCCCGCGAATATCAACCGCTCCGTCGACAAGCAACACGGGTGGCAGCTCTGTATTCTCATCGACGACCATGCCACCAGAAATGCGAACGGCGCCTTCAGACCAGGCGGCCCTCGTCAATTGCTCGTCCAGAAAAAATGTCGGGACGTTTTCGGGGTTGCTGGTATGGTCGACGAGCTCTGGCTCGGTACCACTAAACGGTCGACCTTTGAGCGAGGAGGTGCGCAGAGGACGGGCGCCAATTGCAATTGTGCCCTTGATGGAGGTTGTACCAGCCAGTGTTAAGCCTCCAACCGAATCGGTGAGCGTTATAGCGCGCGGGGAGTCTGCTGACCTGGAGCCGTACAGCGAAGTGAATCGCCATTCGTCAAGGCCCTTGGTGACCGTCGCGGTGCCAAGCCACCAGCTGCCGAATGGTTCGATGCAAACAGCGGCCTTAAATGATGATGTATCACCAACCGCGTGTTCGGCATACAGCTCTCCTTCGCCGCGATAAACTTTCGCTGCCAGGATGTTCAGATGCGACTCGGCAAAGTAACGCGCCTCGATATCATCGATTGTCCGTTCGACTACCGCTCGCGTCTGCGTCCAGTACGAAAGCAGGGCCGCAGTTGATATCGCGACCAGGGCCGTGGCGACAAGCGCAAATGGAAGCGCCGCTCCTCGCTCGGTGAATATTACTCTGCGGATTTGCTGCATCATCCGGATGGTAAACCCCAACCCGGCACATAATCCAACGCAAATTTGCAAACAGTTTCTCGTGCAGATTTGCGTACAAAAGTGCGTGCAGATTTGCATACAACATTGTATTGGACAATTGACGCCAGACTTCATTACCGTTACGGATAGACTAATGGAGTTATGGAGCTAGACGTATCGTGTTTAGTTGTTGACGATGATTTGGTAGCCACGTTGGGTGTTTCATGGCTGTCGGATCAGCGGATGGTACCTGTGCGGTCGACTACGGGTACCCCGACATTGGTGTGTGACACCGCGCCTGCAGACGCGCTTCTTCACGAGTTGCGTGTGATCACAGGCGCGTGTGTTGCTTTTGATATCGCAGATGATTCGATCGTTGACGAGTTGTTGTCCTCGATGACAACCGGCGGAGAGGTAACCGAGCGTGGCGGTCAACTGGACACTGCCTTTGACGACCTTGCATACGAGGGTGACATCGTGTCTTTGGTCCAACGAGCAGTCGAGGAGGCTGTCCGGATTGGCGCATCAGACATTCACGTGGAGCCGGAGGAAGGGGAGTCGCGGATCCGCTTTCGACGGGATGGGAGGCTGGAAACCGTCGGGAAGTTTTTGGGCGACGCCCATCAGCAGGTGGTTGCGCGCATTAAGGTGCTGGCGAAGCTGGACGTCGCAGAGAAACGGCGTCCGCAGGATGGCAAGATCGGATACGAGGTTGCAGGGCGAGAGCTGGATCTGCGAATCTCCACAGCGCCGATGTCGGGCGGGGAGAAAGTGGTGATCCGTTTACTGAATCGGTCCGATACGACATTGAGCCTGCACGACCTAGGTTTTTCGGATGATGCGACCGCTTCGTTTAGTCAGGCGATAAGCAGGCCCTACGGGATGATCCTCGTAACCGGTCCGACTGGCAGTGGCAAGACGACGACGCTTTACGCGGCGCTCAATCAGATCACATCAGACGCAACAAACATCGTAACGATCGAGGATCCGATCGAATACTCGCTCGCGGGTGTGAACCAGTCGCAGGTTAAGCCTGAAATTGGCTACACTTTTTCGGCGGCGCTCAGGTCATTTCTGCGGCAGGACCCGGACGTTATCATGGTCGGAGAAATCCGCGATGCCGAGACCGCGGACATAGCTGCGCGGGCTGCTATGACCGGCCACCTGGTTCTATCGACCTTGCACACCAACGACGCAGTGTCTGCGATCGGGCGACTGCTGGACCTGGGTGTTCCGCGTTTCATGATCGCGTCAACGCTTGTGCTAGTGGTTGCGCAGCGGCTCGTGAGGAAAATATGTCAATCCTGTCGCGGCGAAGGCTGCGCCTCGTGTCGCCAAACTGGACTTGCGGGAAGAACGGCGATCGCGGAAATGCTGCAGGTCGACCGTACGCTCGCGTCGGCGCTACACGGCGGGGATGATCTGTCGATGATCGGTCAGCGCGCGCGGACAGCAGGAATGCAATCACTCCGGGAAAGTGGGCTTGAGAAGGTTGCGCGGGGAATTACAACCGAAGCGGAAGTGTTGCGAGAGACGGCATGAGAATGTTGCAACACATACCCGTTTGCCTGCTCATCTTCTTGTTTTTTACTGCTGATGATGCGCATGGTCAGTCGGCGGCACCCCTCGACCAACAGCTTGCAGACATTGCCGCACTCGACACTAGGCTGTCAAAGATCAACCTGAAGGATACAGACCTACGGGATGTCCTTCGGGCTGTCGGATCCGAATCGAGCGCTAACATTCTGGTTGACAATGCTATCACCCAAAAAGTAACGCTCTCACTGAGAGATCTGGACGCAAGGGACGCGCTACTCTTCCTGGCCGACGAATACGACCTGCACATCGAGGTTTCGAACGGCATAGTCAAAGTCGCGCCCCAGCCGGAAACGTTCCATCAGCAGCCATTAGATTTTGCTGTTACCGATGGGAGGTTAACGGCGCACCTTGAGCGAGCGCAACTGGAAAGAGTAGTGGATGCGGTGCAATCTGCGGGGACGAGTATCATCGTTCGCCCGGGTGTGGCGGCGGAAGTTTCGGGTCATGTAACGGATGTACCACTGGAGCAGGGTCTGTCGCTGTTGTTCGGGAACGCCGGACTTACGATGGAGAAAGACAACGGCGTCTACGTGATCGGTGCCTCCAACTCGGATTCCGGATTGCCGCGGGTCTTGCGCGTTGAGCCCTCTGGTGATAGCAAGGTGTCAGTCGAAGCATCCAATGTTTCGTTGCGACAGGTGCTTAGAGAAATAGCACGTGTATCCGGTTTGCCAGTACAACAGTTTGGAATCGGGGATGAGGTTGTGGAGAGCACGGAGCTTGTCGATGTTGACGTCGCGAGCGCTATCCGGATCCTGTTGCATGGATCACCCTACTCGGTGAAAGAATCGGATGGCTCCCTGGTCGTTGGCCGCAAAGATGATTATGGCGTCCGGACATCCGAGCTGTACCGACTGCAGCATGCCCGCGCGGATCAGTTGCTTCCGCTCATTCCCGCATCCGTGCAGCAGAACGTTGAGATACTTGTCGTACCCGAACTAAACGGCTTCATGATCCTCGGTGCGACCGAAGGGATTGCCCAGGTCATTAACTTCGTGCAGCCGCTCGACATTCCGACGCCGCAAATCCTTATCGAAGCTCTCGTTGTCGATTTTGAAACCTCTGAATTGTTGCAACGCGGGGTGACCTTGTTACGAGGCCCAGGAACGGATTCAACGTCATGGCCCAGGTTTTTCACGTTTGGAAACGGAGCGGATCAAAGCGGCGGTGCTATTTATCAGGGTGACGACAAGGATGGCAACGACCTATTGGGTTCGGTGGCAGATCTCCTCGGGGTTGGCGTAGGAAAGTTGCCGGTGGATTTTGCCTTTCGGGTGCAGGCGCTCGAGCAGGAGGGCAAGGCGAACGTGATTTCGCGACCCAAGATCTCCACCCTCAGCGGTCACACCGCGCGGATAAGTATTGGCACCACACAGTACTACATTCTAACGTCTACCACACCGTATCAGTCGCCGAATCAGATAGTCACCCAGGAGTCGGAGCGATTTGAAAAGATCGAAGCAAACGTGAGTCTGGAAATCACACCGTGGGTGAGCGCCGGCGGCGAGGTGACGGTTGAGGTGCATCCCGAATTTAGCACGCCGGTGGGTGGGCTAAACCCGGGGGTGCCGCCGACCATCAACAGTCGGATCCTGGATTCTACCGTGCGGCTGCGCGACGGCGAGACAATAATTTTGGGCGGACTGATTCAGAATTCCACCGCCGTTTCACATAACAAAATTCCCATCCTCGGCGATATCCCACTATTGGGTAGGTTATTTCGGAATTCATCTGCGGATGAACGCAAGTCCGAACTGGTGATCTACATAACGCCGCACATTTTTTATGGCACGGAGGACGGTGCAAAATGGAATGATGTCGCGGATGATCTGGATGTTACACCTGCTGCTGGCGTTGCATTTGACCTGGATCAGATTGTGGTTGCTGATTCGGCCAAGGCCAGCGTCGAGGTGATCGAATGAAATCCGTTCGTCTATTCTCGCGGTGCGGGCTGGTGTTTGACGGGGATGATGCCGTTGGAGCACGGGTTGACTGGTCCTGGGGGCAGTCGGTTACACACGCCCGGGGCAGTCCGGCTGATGTTCTTGCACAGCTCGACACGACGCGGATTGTTGTCGCTTTGGATCCGTCCGTCGTGCAGACTTTCCGGTTTTTTGTGCGCGAGACGGAATTGCAGAAGCGCACTGCAGACGAGCTATCACATCGACACGTCTTGCGCAAGCTTCGCGTGGAAAGCCTGGACCAGTTCGTTATCCGTTGTGCGACTGGTGATCCGGAAGGCGGTCGAGTGGAAATCGAGGGGTGCTGCGTGAGTCAGCGCGCCGTGGACGCATGTCTGCGCCGGTGTGAGGCGAGTGGTGCGGAGGATGTGTTGGTCGTAGTTGCGCGCAGACGGGTTGGTTCTACGGATGAGCCGTATGCCCTCGCCGAATCACTCGCAAAAGAGGAAGACGTGTTTGTTGTTGGTGCGGATTCGTATTATCGGAGCGCTGCGCTGAGGTCAGATCTGATGCAGCAGGCGGCAATCGCTTCGGCTGCGGTAGTTGTTTGCGTACTGGTTGTTCTTGGTTGTTGGGGTGTGGAGAAGCGGTTGCTGGCGGCTACGCAAACCGAGTATGACGTTTACGCGAGCGACAGTCGGGAGGTCGTTGCGCTGCTTGGTCGTAACGCTGAGCTGCGAGCGCAGGTGGAAAGCGCGGAGGCCGTCGGCGGCTTTCGGACGCGCGTGTCGACGGCCCTGGCTGATCTTGCCCGAGCCCGGCCAGAGAACATCCGGTTCATCGAGGTTGGTGCAGGAAGGGATCAGGTGGAGGTAACATTCTGGGCAGCAGGTCTGTCGGAACAGGAGGAGTTTGTCAGTGCTCTGCGAGGTCGGTTTTCGCGTGTTGTGGTTGGCACCGTGCAGGCGGCAAAAAACGTGAGAGCATACCGCAACCATCCCGGAGTTCCGGATGGTGGGTACGTGGCGGGGGTTGCAGTCAGTGGTTTTAAACGTCGGGCGGAATGATTCGTTACCTCATACCCATAGCAACATGTTTTTTCTGTTTCGGCGTACTTAAGGCGGGATGGGGTACCGTCGCTGAAGTGAGGCAGGAAAGGCGGAGTTTGCAAAGCACTGTCAGACAAAGCAGCGAGGTCAGCCTCGCTAGTCTGCAGGCGGAGGGAGATCAGCTTGCACGTATGACGGGTAACATCAGCAAAGGAAACCATGCGCCTGTTCCATTAATCACGTCGTTGTCGGAAGCAAGCGGAACGCGGTTGATGAAGATCCACCCGGCCGAGCCCGACACAACTGCCGGCATTGTAACGACTGGATTTGGCATCGAGGTCGAGGGAGACTACGCGGGTCTGGTTGATCTTGTGAATGGCATCGAGCGCGCCGCTGAAGTGTTCGGCGTGCGGGAGGTCGTGATAACCGCCCCGGATGGGAATACCGTCGTTGGGGTATTGCAGGTCGAACACGCGCGGGTAATTTTAGCGGAGGTACCGTTGTGACGCAGCGGGGGACGCGGGTTGTGCTCTTTGTTGTCGCGGTTCTTATTTGGGGCGGCGTCATTTACAGGTTGCTCCCGCGGTCGGCGGATATCCCGCAGGTGGATGTGCAGCCTGAGTTTGATCGGGAGGCTGCGCCGGTACTGATTGCTGCTCCGCATGTGATGGACTATGCAGATCCGTTTGGGGTTGGCGTGGTTTCGGAGCGAGCGGCGTATGCCAGTCCGGCGGTGCGTGTGTCGCCGCCACCGGTGCGGGCGCCGGCGATCGACTGGGCGGCAGTGCGGTTGGTGGGTGTGATGGACGAATCTGCTCTTCTCGAATTCCCCGATGGGGAGGTGAGGATGCTCTCGGCAGGGGCTGCTGAAGAGGGCGCGACGTTGATCCGCGTGTCGGCTGATTCGGTTTTGGTTTCGACGTCGGGAGGGGTGGTTGTGATTAGGATGGAGTAGGGGGGATGGGACGGGGAGGAAGGCGCTACGGCGTGAGGCCCTCGTACAGGTCCACCCACTCGGGGTTGTGCTCGCGAACAAGTTCCAGTTTCCACTGACGCTTCCAGCGCTTCAGTTGTTTTTCCCGGTTGATAGCGGACGCCATGGTCGGATGCTCTTCAAAGTAGACAAGACGCTTTACACCGTATCGTCTAGTGAAACCTGCGTAGAAACCGATTCTATGTTTGTGTGTGCGCTGTTCCAACGCACTGGTAACGCCTACGTACAAGGTGCCATTCGGCTTGTTGGCGAGGATGTAAACGAAGCCAGACTTCATGGGTGGATAACCCAAAGCGAACTGGTTTGTAACCAACGCGGTTTGGTCTGGTCCACCCCCGCGCGTCACCCCGGACGTGATCCGGGGTCCAAACAATTTGTGCTGGTCGTCGCCGCCCCATGGATCCCGGCTCGGGGGCCGGGATGACAGCGGGGGGTTGGCTTCAAAGCCGAGTTATTCCGAATCGCCGAGTATGGGGTCACCCCCGCGCGTCACCCCGGACGTGATCCGGGGTCCATACCGTTTGTGATTGTCGTCACCGCCCCATGGATCCCGGCTCGGGGGCCGGGATGACAGCAGGGGGGTCGGATTAACCGCCGAGACCATTTTCACCCGCATGCGTCACCCCTGACGTCAAAACCCTCCCGCACTTTCTCGCACAAAACCTCGCGCATATTCGCATGCAAATTCGCACGCAGATTTGCATTTGTTTCGCATCCCGCCATTGCATTCATTGCAAAACCACGACCAACGCGACAAGAAAAAATGATCCACAACGAAGACGGCTTCTCCCTCACCGAACTGATGGTGGTGATCGTGGTGATCGGGATTCTCGCGATGATATCCATCCCCAAGTTCATGAACGTCGCGACGAAAGCGAAGATGACCGAAGCGAAAACCAAACTCCGCCACGTCTCGGCCCTGCAAAAAGCCTATCACTTCGAACACGATCGCTTCACCGCCGAGCTCGAGCAGCTGGGGTTTGACGTATCAGGCGGCGAATCACGATACGAGATACACGTGACAGAGGCAGACGCCAATTCGTTTCGTGCGGTCGCCACCGCAACCGTCGACTTCGACGGGGACGGCGTGTACAACCAGTGGGTCGTCACCCAGGATGGCGTGGTCGAACAACTGGTTGCTGACTAAATGATCTGGATGCTCACCATAACCGAAACCGCGATCCTGGCGATCGGAGGGTTGGCGTACACCCGCTGGGAAGCGCACACAAGAGAACTCGTATCCGGCACAAACCTGGTACAAGGTGCTATCGTTGCACTAATGCTCGTTTCAACCGCCCTGACTCTGGCAATCCTCGACTTAACAACACCTCAGCACGCTGCGCTAATCCTCCTCACGTTTACGGGCATTGTCGACCTGCACCACAAAATCATCCCCGACAAGATTATCGGAATCGGGTTCCTACTTTGCTTCATTCTGCAGCCGGCTCCACACTTTCTTGAGGCCATCGCGATGTTCTTCGGGTTGCTGGTTGTGGCCTACATCTATTATCGGATCCGCCATGATATTCCCATGGGTGGCGGCGACATCAAACTGATCTCGCTCGTCGCGTTGTTTGTAGGTTGGCAGGTGCTGGGGATCTTCTACACGGCGTGCGCGCTCATGGTTGGCTGGGCCGCTATCACGTGGATCATCAGTAGAAAAAACTTTCTCGACCTGTACGTACCCCTCGCGCCGTGCCTGGCCGTAGGTAACAGTGCGTACCTCCTCGGGTCGGCTTTCCTGGTGCCATGAAGTTGCCGGCGCTCCCGAGGGATCCGCGCGTGAGGAAGGCGGATTCGGCTAAAGCGGTTCGCGCGTTGGCGCTGTTCACGAAGGCCCGCATTCCGATAACGGATGCGCTGCAACTGCTCGTCGAGTCGAATCCGAAAATTGAGGCGCCAGTGAACCGCATACGGACGCAGGTGGAACAGGGTGTGGACCTGTCGGAAGCCATGCGCGGTGAAGGTAGTGCGTTTGGTTCGCTCACCGCGCAGCTGATCGAGATAGGCGAACGCACCGGGAATATATCTGACATGGCCGAGGCCGCGGCCGCGCACGAGGAACGCAGAAACGCTTTGCATCAGAAGCTACGAGCCGCCATGGCCTACCCTCTGCTGGTGATCGGCATTGCGTTCGTGTGCATCATCATCCTGCTCACCTTTGTTGTCCCGATGTTCGAATCCACGTACGCGAGTTTTGGATCGGAGCTGCCGGCACCCACCCGGACGCTCATTGCTGCCAGCAATGCCGTGAGTCGTTTTGCACCCGGGATAGTTTTCGGATTCATCCTGGCTGGCCTCCTGATAATGCGTTACCGCTCGCAATCCCGAATTAGGCGGCTCGCTGAGTCAGCGCAAATCAGATTACCCTTCTTTGGGCGAATCTATCGAAGCGGGCTGACCGCACGTTTTTGCAGGACCGTTGGGACAATGCTCGACAGCGGGATCCCGTTGGCTGATTCACTAAAATATTTACAATCAGTCGAAACAAGTCCGAGGCTAAAGCGGGACGTCGCGAGAATGGTTGATAGCGTGAACCTGGGCGGCGACGTGTCAAGCGCGGTACAGACCCAAACGAGTATCCTGCCACCGATGTGTATCGCGTTCATCGGGGTTGGAGAGGAGAGCGGGCGGCTCGTTGAGGTGCTCAACTATCTTGCGGATCATTTTCAGCGGGAGGTCGAGACATCCGTGGGTCTCATCACCACCATTCTTGAGCCAGCCCTTATCGTTTTCATTGGACTCGTTGTGGGCGGCATACTTATCGCCCTCTACCTGCCGATCTTCGAGCTGTCATCGGTAGTGACGTAGCAGTAGCTACTCGCGGGCAAGGAGTACGATCATCCCGCCCGACTAGTCGGCTATGACAAGGGGTGCCGTAACAGTTGAATTATCCTTTTCCGTAACCCGCACCATGTAGAATCCGCTTGCCGCATCCAGTCCCGCAAGCGACACCATCCGTGAGTGGTCCAAAGTCCGGGAATACACGGATCTCCCGGTGAGGTCAAAGACCTCAAGCTTGCCGTCAACCTGCAGCGAGAGAAACACCGTGATGTCGTCTCCTCTTCCCGCTGGAAGAGGGTAGACGTCCATCGCCAATTCCGGCCTGTGCGCGGACTCGCCCTCCTGACCAAGGTAATAGCGCTCTGCTTTTGTGAACGCGTCAACACCAATCACTTCGCCCATCTTGCGTCCGGGGATGTCGTCGGCTGGCGGATGAATGCCGCCCCAGATTCTCGACAGGGCTGACTGGTGCGCGGCGTCGCGGTAGGTCGCCCACTGTAATGTTACGTCAACGCTCGGTCCGCGCTCGAACACCAGGAAATTGTTCGCGGGAGCATGAAACTCTGCGAGCCCGCCGGGAAAGAAATCATCCCCCGTGAAAAGCGTGAGCACTTCGGCCGCTGCGCGCGAAAAAGTTGAGTGTCCCGACACGTATCCCGCAAAAGGCGGAGT
The DNA here is from genome assembly GCA_965224105.1 of Rhodothermales bacterium. Taxonomy (GTDB): domain Bacteria; phylum Bacteroidota; class Rhodothermia; order Rhodothermales; family JABDKH01; genus CBDCYH01. Next base: position 1,737,238 of record CBDCYH010000002.1, read on the forward strand.
AATAAATGTCGGCCGTTGGTAGGGCCACCAGTTTTCTGCAAGTATCCAGTCCACTCCGGCAATTTCTGTCTGCGGATCCTCGATGTAGTCCGGTCCGCGCCAGGCTCGTAGCTTGATCTTGCCGACGTGCTGCTGCTGGTTACCAGCAAGCGAATCACCCGACTCGACCGTCTCGATGAACCCCGGCACGAGCGGAATACCGCCGACGTGGAAATTGGTCTTTGATGGATCGGTGCATTGCCCGCGGTCGGCCATGGAGCGAATGGCGGAAATGGGTCGGATGTAATCGTACCATCCCTTTGCACCCCACGCGGCGATGGCAGCGTCGTGCATCGCGCCGCCCAGCGCGAAGTATCCTTTTACGTCCCACTCGAGGTTGGACAAGGCAGGACCGACGGAGCGAAACCTTTTTTCGAGTTGTGGATGATCACTAACGTAGTTGAAAATTGTGAACCAATGTCCGGGAGGGGTCTCCGAGTCCGGACCGTCGGCCCAGAATTCCGCGAGCACCCGGGCGAAGTCAGCCCGCGGCACGATCTGCGGTGTATAGGCCGCACCGGTTTTGGGATTGACGGTGTATCCGCTGCCTGCGTCGCCACCATTTTCGAAATCATAAAAGTCGCGGTAGGCCTCGAGCGTTTGTGGAAGCTCGCTGATGTTGCCCACGGAAGCCGGCGAGATGTCGATCAGCGTTGAGTCGGATGGGTCGAGGTGGGCGGACCAGGCAGCGACCAGCGCAAACCCCCAGAGGTACTCGTCCGATTGGTCGGTCGCGCGCAACGTATCGACCAGCGGCGGCCTCCCGGGATCGTGATAGACACGGTACAGGTTGGTGTTGCGCGTGTAGTCGGTTGCATCAGATGCATCCAGCGCAAAGCCCGGCACCAGACCCCACTCGGGGCTGAGGAATTCGGGAGTGCTAATCGGCTGCGGGTTACCCGACTGGTCGATAAAAATTCCGAGTGTGAGTGGTTGCCACCGGTTGGGATCCTGGATCGTCGGGTTGCCGGCGAATTCGGGGACGAGCGGATCATTCACTGGCTCGTAGAAAGTGTTGCGGTACCTGTCGGGCTCATTCGAATTGTCGCGCAGTCCGAAGGCGATGATGCACTCTGCGATGTAGTTACCGAGCGCAGCGGGGGATCCGGTGCTGAAGTCAGTCGACGTGAACGCTATGTCGTGCGACTGCGCGGTGAAGAGGGAATCCAGGCGCGGGAGGGAGGTCACCCGGCCGGGCGAAAGTGCAAATCGGTGGCGGCTCACTCGATACGCAGCGTAGCTGATCGCTTCTTCTTGCGCCGCGACTACCGATCCGGTGGGTACCGGGATGTCTTCGACGGGGCAAGCGAACCCCGCCACGGTCTTGCCCAGAAAGTACGGTTCGGCTACGGGGTCGAACACCGCCCACGCATCGTACATCGCGGCTGATGTATGGAACAGGTTGCGGGCGTGCACGGTTGGGCGGGCGAAGTCCGTGCGGATAGTTTCGAGGATAGCGTCGTTCCACACCCGGGCCACAGAATGCTGCGCGGAAGACCACTGGGTGGTAACCGCGAACAATCCGATAAAGATGCAGGCTGCGCGTTTCATGGGGAAGTGTCGCTACGAATAGTGTATCAGAGTGGTATCGTCCCGAAGTGCGTTATGGGTAAGGCGGATGCGATGTTTCTGATGGCTGGAGCCGTAGTTGGGGCCGACTGCAAGAAACAAGCGCGACAATTGCCGCGGGTATCAACAACGTGGACGCAAACAAACCACCCACCACGGTTACCGACAGGCCAGTCCAAAAATTAGACTGATCAGGAAAGAGTAGGAGTGGAAGCATTGCGACAATGGTCGTGAGGGTCGTCGTCCACATGGGGCGAAGTCTATTCCTCACCGCCAAACGAATTGCGACGGCGTTTTCGATTGTCGGTCGCAAACTACGCACCGCTCGATACCGATCCACCAGAAGTATACTATCGTTCACCGCAATCCCGACAAGGAGAATCAGTCCGATGAACGCTCCTTCTGCAAAGACGGACTCTGTCCACAGGAATCCCAACCCTACTCCGATTCCAGCCAGAGGGACCGACACCAACACTAGCCACGGAAGTCGCCACGACTCGAACACGGACGCAGTTACTAGGAAAACGATGAACGCGGTGCCAGCCAACATCCAGAAGAGCGATCGCGCAACCTCTTCGGTCACAAAACTAAACTGGCGCTTCTCCAGCCTGTAGCCGGGACTAACAGCAAAAGTGCTAAGTGCCCTGTCCAAATACTGATTTCCGAGTCGAGATGGGCCGCGGTAGTCGACTCTCATGTACCGCTTGTACTGCTGATCCTCTCGCTCGATCGCAGACGGGGTTTCTTTGATCACATACGAGCTTAAACTGAACGTCGTCGAGTCACCCGCATGGATTGGAGTGTTGATGAGTGTTTCCACGTCGGTCTTCTCGGCATCGGCAATAGCTATTCGGACAGGCACCAGAGGCTGATCATCAATCTGCGTATGAAAACTAGGGAAGCGGGTGGACAACATTGGTCGTAAAATACTTGCAACACCTGCGCTTGACACACCGGAGTAGGCGTGATTGTCTGCCCGCCAATCGAACTGCAAAAGTTGTCGTGACTCGGTGAAAAACCCATACCTACTCGCGCTGAGGTCTACACCTGCAACGCGACGACTGCCGGCTTTCAATCTTTCGGCAAATCGTTCGCACATGCTTTGCAAATCATCATAGTTGGGTCCCCACGCCTGGACAACAAAACCGCTTATTCCGCCACCTATTCCGCCGAAGTATCCTTCGGGGAGGAGGCCGCTAACGCTTACTCGAATTCCGGCTAGTTGCACTGCTTCGCGGATTAGTTTCTCGCGCAACACATATGGCTCGGGTTTGCTTAGTGCGCCCTCGAGAAATTCCACTCGCATGTAGGCGCTCTGCTCGCGAACGGTGACCACAGTCCGACTAACTGATTCGTCAGCCAACGCGAACGCTTCGAAATTCTTGATCACTGTATCTGAGCGATCGACTGTATTCCCGGGTGGGAAAGAAAGCGAAACGCGCACCTGATCATTTGGTTGTCTGTTCCAGCGCTGACCATAGTCTACGTTCTTGAAAAACCTCCTTGACACTCCACCCACAATGGGATCAATTTTGTCTCGAAGTGAACGTATGCCCGTCGAGCCCACGGTCTCATTGTACAACTGAGAAAGCCTTTGCTGTGGTCTCGGCGAATCGGTATCGATGGTAATCTGATTGGGGAGCAGCCACGTTGGAATTCCAATGAGAAGAACGAGAAGTACGAGTGTAAGCTTTGGGAACTTCGAGACAGCCTTGTAGGGTATCGCCGCCCATGTTCGACCTCGACGCCAGGAATGTGTCGCGCGGTGCGGAAGCCACCGACTTAATGGCGGGATAACAAGACCCGCACTCGCCAACGAAGCAAGTACAGTGATCGCTGTCAAGACGGCAAAGGGGAGGAATATTTTGCGCAGGTCTCCCGACAAATAGACAAGCGGGATGATAACTGCGACAGTTGTTAGAGTACCACCCACCAACGGAAGGAAAACGGTCTTAAGTGCATCGCTGCAGACAGTGTGAAACGATTTGCTCACCGTTTTGCGCGCTGCAATCTGCTCGATGATTACGATGGATGCATCTACGATGAGGCCGCAGACAAGTACGAGACCAGCAATAGTCAGGAGATTGAAGGTTAGGCCGAGTGGACGCATCAAAAGGAATGCAATACCAAAAGCAACAGCAGTACTTAGTGCTACCAATGCCACAGCCCTGACACTCTTCAGCATAAAAACGAGTACGAGGATGACGAGGATCAGACCAATTCCGCCGCGAATACGGAGGTCAGCTAATTGGTCGCGAACCTCCTCACTTTTATCATCGAGGATGATGAATCGGATTTCGTCGCCAAACTCGGCGTCCATCTCCGCCAACCTCTCGTGTATTTGTTCAGCAACTTCTATCAGATGGCTGCCGCGTGCACGATCGATCCGCATGTTGACAACAGAGTTTCCATCGACTCTACTAATAGATCGGGTTGGTGCAGGGGACAGGGTGATCGTAGCAACATCCTTCAATCGAATGAGCTGGCCCGATGTGGTCCTGACTGGTGCGTCGGCAATTTTAGACAATTCTGTCTCTCGCCATCGAAGAAGAAGTTGAGCTTCGCCATCGGAGCGGAGCCTGCCGTACGCATCATCCGTAAACAGGTCTGCTAGCGTTATCCTGATGTCGTTGATCGAGACGCCGTACAGTTCCAACTTTGAGCTTGCCGGTTCTACCAGGAGCTCCAGATGGGTGCCGCCGAGTATTTCAATCTCACCAATTCCGACAATACTCTGCAGACGAGGTGTGATCGATTCCTCAACAATCGTTCGCAGAATATCCGGATTCTGCGTGCCTACCGCTTGCACCTCCATGAATCCTCGCTCGTCTTTAAGAGCATCAGGAACCTTCTTACTCAACCGTGGAACCACGCGGTCTGGAAGTGATTTTCTCAGGATGCCAAGCCGTTCATTCACCTGGGCCACGTAGACGCTTAGCGGGGTCGAGTCGGAGACTTGGAGCGTGATCGTAGCGACTCCTTCTTCGGAGTAACTCTGCACGTGCTCCGTACCGGGAATACTTTGGACAGTGCGCTCGATTGGTGAGGTGATGTATCTCTCCACCGCGCGCGGCGATGCGCCCGGCCAACTAGCGCGGATACCAACCTCCGGGAGTTCAAGCTGCGGGGCCCACTCTAACGGCGTATTCGCTGCAGACCAAATCCCCGCCGCGACTATCGCGATGGACACCGCCAGAACTGCTATCGGTCGATTGAGGAGCGGCATTTTTAGCGACAATTGTTAACCGAAGTATCGACAATTTCTGAGCCCAGGCAAAGTCAATGTTGACGACGATGGATTTTCTGTGTGTCGTGTTTTTGCAATGCGCCCATTTATTCATTGAGGCTAAAGCAAAGAATTCGCAACGACAATTGAGCTAATTGCAGTCCGCGAGGCGCAGAAACACCCTCAAAGACCAACTTGCGTCGCATAGGATCTGAAGTTAGTCGCCCTTTTTAACGGGTTGGAAGACCATCGAGCGTGTACCCGTTCTATGATTAATCGTTGTGGGATTAAGCGGGTCGAGGATCCAGTTTTCGTTGATCATGAATGCGTAGGCCACCGGTCTACCCGGGTTTTCGATCCTGGCAAACCAAACCGAGTCTTGGAAGGCCATCAAAGCAGAGTCAAAACGATCTTCACCGAGAGCATTGGTCCCGATTCTTACCTGCGGATAATCATTATCCTTGAAGGTTAATGTCAGGACTTCACCATCTTCCTCGACGATCACCGATTGGGGCAGGTTAGGTTTTGTGCTACACCCAAAGACTAACATCGGCAGGAGAACCCAAATTTTAATCAGAGAAGGCATCTATGCACCACTCCTGGACCTGATTCTCGACAGTCTCTCCTTCATCCGGACTGACTATGTTTAACATGAAGACGCAATCACCGAAGCTGGTTGTGAATTTGGCGAACGGCTGGGTGTCAAAACCGTTCGGTACAATGATGTTATCCACCAAGTCATGCGACCGATTGTAAAAGTATAGCCGTAGCTCTCTTGGCAGATCATTATTGACGGGTCCTGGATTGTCTTGAATTTGGACAACGAGGAAATTGTCCGATCCAAGTATCCCCACAACTGCGCTTCTACCACTCATGTATGAAGACAAATCATCTCTTGAACTGAGCGAACCCCCGAACGGAGTATCGACAAACTTTGAATCATCTATCTGGAAGTCGCCTTTCGAAAAGTCTGTCAAGTCGATCCACCAAACGGTCTTTTTGTCTGGTCTGACATAGTATACCCGCCCTTGCCATTCGGCAATCCAACCTGCTTGTCCATCGAGCCTGCGTAGCGCACGGAGCTCGGTGGAAATCCTGCCGACCGCTTCAACAAAGCGACCCTTTGCCAAATCGTAGAACCTGACGAGGTTTGCCTGGAATCCTACCGTGGTGTAGAGGACGAGATAGTTTTTTGTAAGAACGAAATCGTCTATCGCCTGCCGGAATCCATCGATTGTAGAATAGACTTTCCCAGATGAGAAGTTAATTAAAGTAAACCGGCGAGTGCGACTGTCCCAAACTGCGAGTGTATCTTTAAAGGCTGAGAGACGGAACGGATTCAGGAATTCACCTGGACCCGCTCCATCACGTCCAATCGTTCGTCTCTGGAAACCTTCACCGTCATGAATAGCAGGAATAGCATTCCAGCTGGATGTTGCGAAATTTCCATCTGCCAGAGCGTCAAATACAGGCAAACCGCCAATTGATTCTAACGAATCGCTAAGAGTGAATACACGATTCAAAGTTAGTTTCAGTTCGGACTTTTCGCCCACTAGTGCTTGGGCGTAGGCGAAATGGCTACAGCAGAGAGTGAGGGTGAGGAATAGGGCTCTCATCACCAACAATCACAACTCGTTAGAGTCATCGACACGCTTACAGGCAGACCTCTGATCCACCTTGTTCGCAGTAGCGATTCGGATTGCTAGGTGGCCCATAAACCTCCCAGCAAGGGTGACCTGTTGACGTACAGGGTTCGTCAGCTCTGCAGTCATTAATGGTAGAAGGTATTTCTGAAGAGAGCGAAGACACTAAGGTAGCGCTACTAAGGAAAAGTGCCAACATGAACGTCGAAAGCAATGTTCTTCTTTTCATTTTTCTTATTGGATTAGATTGTTCGATATTCACGGCACATTAAGACAGCGACTTTTCATTTTCTAGTTCACATTTGAATTCATTTTTGCTGGCGTGCCCACCATTGAAAGAGACAAAGTTTGGATGAGGCAGGATTATTGAAAACCGACAGCCTTACGGAAAATAGGCTTTTTGTGCCCATGGTTTATTCACGAGACTTGGGACTTTGGATTTCCTGGCGTCCGAACCGCGGGACTCTCGATCGTAGCCAACAACCTGCTTGAACTAGCCACTCTGCCCAGAAGCTGCGTAAACCTGTGTTTGCGGCTGACCATATTCCCGCCGCAACGATTGCGAGCGAAACCGCTAGGACCGCTATCGGACGGTTTAGAAGGGGCATGGGCGTAGGTAGTAACTCGGAATAGTATCGTCATTTTCTATCGGTCGGGAAAGGTCCGGCGATGGGTATTGAGCGATGAACTAGAGCTCTACAACCGATTTCTGTAGAGAGTCCTTCGTCGCAATCGGATTGGAAGGATCCAGCTGCCAGCTACCGTCGATCAAGAACGCGTACTCGAATTTTCGCTTGGGGTTGTCGAGGGTGATTTGCCAGTGCTCACCGTGATACTCCATTGAGAGCAGCTCCCATTGTTCGAGTCGCCTATTCGAACCCAGGACAACACTTGAATAGCCGTGGTCATCAATGCTTATGGTGATACGCTCGTCGGACACGACAATAGAGCCGGGAATATCCGCTGTTTTACTCCTGGTACAAGAGCTCGAAGCCTGGGTGACCGCCAACAGTAAGAAAATTATGCTAGTCGTCTTCATGTGATATGAAGCGGATGTCCCATTTGGCCAAACGGTGTTGGACACTTGCGCCGTCGGTATTGCTTTGGCCTTCAATGTAAAACAAACTGTTTCCATTAGAAGCGAGGAAGGTTGGGACCCACACGTCGTCCCAGGGAAAATTTTCGAGACTGATTACATCCACGAAGCGATGTTGACTGTCGAAAAAGAACAGCTTCGTCTCCCTCACACCAACCCGAGGAACGACCCCCTCGGAAACATGCACCACGAGGTGTTCGGCAACGGAGAGTATGTTTCCTGTGATCGATCGCTTCTTTGCGTACTCAAAACGATCCTGCCTGTTTTTACTTTCACCGGTATATGGAAGTGCGATATATTGATCATCTGGAATCGCAAAGCACGCTGGCTCTTGATCGAGGCGAACAGAGACAAAACAAACCTCGGGCTTATCTGGCGAGGTGAAATATATGTTGTCTTTCCATGCCAGGACGCCACCGGAGACGAATCCATGAATTGCCAAGGCATCGTGATCCGAATTGCGCCAGCCGTAAGAGCGAACCATGCGTCTTAGCTTCGTGTCGTAGATGCTTATGAAGTTGGACCGCTTTCCAGATTTCAAATACCTGATGAGTAGCCCATTGTAATACTCGATCATCGGGCTTCCCTCGAATGATAAGGGATAATGTTCCAGGTAAGTCCCGTCACGAAGGTATTTCAACGCGAAGATCCTGGAAGCATCGACCACGACAACGGTATCTCCTCTGATGGCGATAAACCGTGGGTCGGAATATTCCCCTGGTCCTTCTCCACTCCTACCGAGTAAGCGACTTTGAACACCAGTTGGGCCATGGACTGCAAGCCTTCCCCTGAAACTCGTTGTGAGGAATGCAGCATCCTCAAAAAAGCGGACGTCCGGGCTCTGGCCCAAGAGCGAGAGCGACTCATCCAAATCGATGAGTCTATCAAAAGCAATACTCAACCTTCCATTTGCACCAAGGATCGATTGCGCAAAGGAGCAATGTACAGGAACGAAGGAAAGGATGAGTATTGAAAGAAGGTATGTAAAGACAGATCTGCTCAGAGCTTATAAACAATTTTCAGATCCACCCGAGTAGCAGGTACCCCACGAGTCAACAATCCAACAGTCGCATATTACGCCCGACCCTGCCCAACATGGAACACTGCAGTCAGTATCTCCGCACGCTTCCTTGGCAATTCCAACTCCGGGAATGGCCGAGACGCCAAGGGTGAGTGCGAATACAAACACTGCTGAAACTATCATTTTATAATATCTATTCACGCCGAACCTCAAGAGTTTGGTTAAGTAATTCAAGCAAACGCATGAAATCTACCGACTCCCCAATTCACGATGTATTTCATTTTTCTCTTGCGTTAGTAGCGATATTTTCTGGTGTTCAACTTGTCGTACAAAACCGGAATGACAAGCAACGTAAGAATGGTGCAGCTTGCAATTCCACCGATTACGACAATCGCTAACGGTGACCTAAGCTCCGCACCCCGACCAATACTCAATGCAAGAGGCAACAAGCCAAGTATCGTAGTAATGGTGGTCATCAGGATGGGACGTAGTCTCTCCCGTCCTGCCTGCAGGATGGCTTCTCTTCTCGAGGCGCCTTCAACCATTCGCCGGTTGATGAATTCGACTTTTACGATAGCATCGTTGACTACAATTCCAACCAGCACAACACAGCCAGTGAGGCTCATTAGGTTTAGCGATTGGTTGGTGATGAAAAGTACTATCGCCACGCCGGCTATCGCAAGTGGAACGGCCGAGAGAATCACGAGGGGCTGGATCAAACTTTCGAATTGCGCGGCAAGAATGAGATAGACCAGCAGGATACTGATGAGTAGACTTATACCAGCGGCGCGAAGACTCCGGTCGAACGCTTCGTTTGAGCCACTAACGGTAGCGCGGAATTCGGATCCAAGGTTATCGAGCTCCTGTTCGATTGCCGAGACTGACTGTTTAAGGTCTCCCGACGCTGCTATGTCGGCGTGAATCCTAACAATATTGGATTGATTTCGGCGACGTAGGGATGCGGGCACTTTCTCTGGATGCAAGGAAACAAATTCAGAAAGGGGAATCAGCCCGCGAGGGGTTGGCACTTGCTGCAGCAACAGTACCTCGAGCGATTCACCGCGTCTGGAACGAACTACGATTGGAATCTCATCATTAATGGTTTTGAGATCAGAAACCTGGATACCTCTTGCGGCGGCCTCGAGATAATCAGCAACGTGCTGGGAGGTGATGCCAAAGCGGGACATTGCATCGCGGTCTAGCTCTAATCGATATGCTGGGACGGCATCTGCATCCGGACGGATGACATTCGCAAGTTCGTCCCTGGCGGCGAGGGTCCGTTGGAGCTCATCAGCAGCAATAATTAGTGAACGTCGATCATCGGCAACAAGATCGACATACATGTCTGCCTCCGCCGGACTTAGGAGCTGTTCCAATTGCGTCTCCACATCTTTCCATTCGATGAGTACGTCAGAAACGGAGGTGTCGCCGGAGATCACGGAATCAATTGGATTGTCGATAGATGCCTCATGTATAACAATAATGTCGCCTTCAAATGGTGCTCTGGGCTCCAGGTCCAGCCGGGCCTCATCTCTTTCGCCAAGGTCTTCCAGTACATGCCCAACACCCTCGTGAGTCCGAAGGGAGTTTGCAAGATCCAGTGACCGTACCGCGAGTAAATCGAGATCGGTGTCCGGAGCCATAGAAATTTGCAGGTGGGATCGACCCTGGCTAGTCGGTGGCACTACTTCTCGTGGTAGGACCGTCAAGAGAAGAAGGGACATCAGGACTATACCCGTCGCCACTGCAATCACTACTCCGGAATGATCTAGACACCATCGCAGTGATTTTTCGTAGCGTTCCATCCAAGATGGACGAAGCGATCGCGAACCGGATTTTGTTGCTCCGTGACTAACAAGTGGAACGAGCGTAAGCGCAACAAGGAGTGAGGCCAACAACGAACAAATAACTGCAATTGACTGATCGCGGAATAGGCGGCCTGCCAAACCCTCAATAAACAGTAGCGGCGCAAAAACTGCCACGGTGGTAAGCGTACTCGCAGTTATCGCACCTGCAACCTCAGCGGCTCCTTCTTTTGCCGCACGGATTGCCTCCAGGCCCTCGTCTCTTTTGCGTGCAATATTCTCCACGACAACGATCGCGTTGTCGACCAACATTCCGACGCCTAGTGCAAGGCCGCTAAGTGATATGAGATTAAAGGTAATCCCGAACGCATCGAAGAACACGAGGGTGATGGCAATCGAGGCGGGAATAGCAAGCGCTACGGCAAGCAGGGACCGCCGTTCGCGGATAAAAAATAGAAGGACCAGGATGGCAAAAATTCCACCGAGAAATACTGCAGAACGCACCCCAGTAATCGCATCAGAAATAAACGAACTCTCGTCAATGAGCACATCCAGTCGGGCATTGCCGAGTTCTTGATTGAGGCGGTCTATTTCCGTCCTGACTGCGGTTGCGGCGCGCACGGTGTTAGCATCTGGCCGCTTTTCAACCAGCAACAAAAGTGTCTCCGTTCCATCAAGGCGAACCATCCCGTTTCGCTCACGAATACTTTCTCGGACCGTCGAAACGTCTGCGATGCGGATGGGCAATGCGCCAGATCTCTTCACGACCGTTTGGCCTATATCCATCACGGATTCGAATTCGCCACTTACCTCGACGGCATACCTGAATGGACCCCGGCGTATCATCCCGCCTGGCAGACTTACGTTGGCTCGTCTAATTGCAGTGCCAACCTCCTGGAGTGTGATCCCGTGCAGAGCAAGTTTCTGGGATTCAATTTCGATGACTATCTCGCGGTTGAATCCGCCGGTCACTCTCACCCGTGCGATATCCGGCAGTTGCTCGATGCGCCTGCTTACAACATCGCGGGCGAGCTCGCGTAACGCGACAAGATCCTGGTTGCTTCCTCCGGAGGACTCTCGCAGCGCGATGGTCATGATGGGTGTGTCCGTCGGGTTGTAGCGGAGGACGATGGGTTTGGCAGCTGCTTCGGGCAGACGGTTCCCAAGCTTATCTAGCTGCTCGCGGACTTCAAGTTGAGCAAGGTCGAGGTTTACGTTCCATCCGAAATCCAACCTTGACAGGCTTCCTCCAAGTAGGGATCGGGAGTTGAGATTTAGAAGACCCGCCGTACCTGCAACCGCTTCTTCGATTTCTGAAGTGACAGTGCGCTCAACTTGTTCTGGCGCGACGTCTGCGTACTCTGTCCAGACAACGAGTGTCGGGTATTGGATCTCCGGAAGGAGAGCAACCGGAAATCTTAAAAGGGCAGCTACAGCCAGAGCAGCAAACACTAGGTAGCATGCGGTTACCGCTACCGGGCGCTTGAAGCAGAGATCAATGAAGCTGTGCACAGCTGTTGACGCTTAGGTGTCAGGGACTTCCGAGCTGGATTACAGTTGAGGCGTCCACCTGGGCATCATGCGCAAGAGCGAAGTGGCCATCGACGGCGACAGTGTCTCCCGGTTCGATACCGTCCACGATCTGAACAAAGTCCCCGGATCGAGCACCAACGGTTACATACGTCCATTTAGCTCTGCCGCTCTCGACAACAAAAACCAAATCTCGAGCCTGTCTAACAAGCAATGCGGAGGATGGGACGAAAAGGGTATTAGCTATGCTCCGCGTCTCGAGCTGAACATATGCGAAGAGGCCGCTCATCAACTGGGTCGAGGGGTTTGGTAGAACAACCGAAACCCGGCCGGTACCTTTGTTTTCTTCTAGCTGAGGGTTGACGGCTACGACGTTGCCAAAAATTACGGTGTCTCCGAGGGCCGGAATACGCACCCGTGCTGTCGCACCGGGTTTGACGTTGACGATGTTGGACTCAAGAACATCCACATCCACTTTCACCTGGCTGTCATCAAGCAGAGTAAGTAACGTGCTTCCTGGCCCGACGTGCTGCCCTATTTCAACCTGCAAGTCGCTTACTCGGCCAGCGAACGGAGAGCGAATTCGCGTGCGGTTGAGCGCGAGGCGAGCTCGTTCGAATGACTTCTCAGCCTGGGCAAGCCCGGTGGTAACCGCCTGCACCGATGCGCGTTGCGAGCCGGCAAGTACGAGGTCGGCCTCATACCGACGGCGCTTTTCCTCCAACTCCGGTTGCGAAATCAATCCATCCAGAAATGCCTTCTGCGCTTCGCGGAACGCCTGGCGTGAGGCTGCAATGTGGGATGTGTCGGCCGTGGTCATTGGCGCCGATTGCCTGAGCATTACCGCGTGTTCGGCTTGCGCTTTGAGAAGGTTGGCTTCGGCCTCTCCGAGAGAAATCTTTTCGTCGCGGTCATCGAGTTGCAGGAGGACCGCACCGCGTGCAACCTTGTCTCCCTCCTCAACAAACCTGCTAACGATTACACCTGTTGCTTCGCTGCTAAGCGAACTTGTTCTGTACGGAATTAACCTCCCGGTTGCTTCTGCTCTTACAGGGAACGTTGCAGACTCTACGACAACGGATGTTACGGTTGATGAGGCTGCAGGGACCGCAGAAGGTGGCGATTGTCGTCCGGCTTCTTGAGAATCAGCAGGCCAAAACGCGAAAATCGTCACACCCAATAACAGCACACAAAGGATAACTCCCGCGAGATGCCACGGCTTTATCCCAGTATTTGTCCGGTGATCTGTTAGTTGCTCGGCTCTCAACATGTTTAACTATAATCCCGATACAATATACGCGAATCAGTCAAGGGCGTTTAGTCGCACCGGGCAGCGCTATGCAACAGGGTATAAACATCGGCCAAAATCGAATCGGCATCAAGACCGTGAACTTGCAGGAATTGTTAGGTTTTCGAACGAGATTGTTTTTAGAAAAAAGATGGAGCCGTTGCCATCTAGGCTCAGCAGAGTAATCATTTCCATCTGATGTTTCGAAACCCTTGTGCTGGCCAACAACCATTCCCTGCGCCACAAGCTCAGCCCGTATGCGCGGAGCGCCGGTCCATTTTATCCGGGTAAGGTCATTGGGCCGAAAAGTGTATTGGTTTGTGAACAGGATATATTCTACAATGAGACCCAATCAAGCCGACTTTATAGGTGACAAAATGATCCGATATTATAAAATTATAGCTACAACTATAAAATTATAGCTACAACCGTTGCAATCTTCTTTATCACACTCGGGGTATCGACTGTACCAGGTACCAACCTTGCGACGGAAGCGTGCGGGGATCTTCCTTGCAACTCGTGCTGGGCTGGTTCATCTGTTCAGTGTGATTGCTGGTTCGCTGAAGCCATCCCATTCAAAGGCCGCTGTATCGCTCTCGCGGTATCCAACAAATTTGAGATTCCTGGAGTCCCAGACGATGGTGGTGTCACCAAACTGTCGTGCGATTGTCGGAGATCGCAATTCGTTCGGACCTGTACCCAGTCGGGCAACAACTGCAGTTTGAAGACCACTCTCGTCATACCTGATTAGACCCGGCTCACCCGCCGCAACCATGAGTGTTCCCGTTCGACTAATCGCCAATGAATGCACATCAGTTATTAGCCGGAGGTTTTCCTCTAGAGGTACTGAATTGACTATGCGATGACTCCACTGCGAGACTTGCGCCGAGTTGGATGTGGTTGGTCGCTCCTGTTTCTGACATCCGCAGGTGGTCACGATGGCTGCAAGAATGGGCTAGCACTTCGATTGCAGTTGGCTAAAAGGGAGATTCTTGAGTCAATTGACTATTCGACAACCGACGCGAAACTGGTGGGAGGCGAGATTACAAAATATCATATAGATGGTTTGACACAACCCCTCCTGTGTGAATCTCAAGATGTCAACATGATCCGTTGCGGTATTCGGTCGGATTGACGCCGGTATATTTGGTGAACAAGTTGTCAAAAGAATTCGGACTCATTCCCACCGTGAAAGCGATTTGAGAGATCAATTCATTGGTTTCGGATAGCAGCAATTTACCAAGGCCGATTCTGTGTTTACATTGGAATTGCTTTGGTGTAAGTCCCACATAGTGCTTGAAAGCAATTGAGCACGCAGAAGATTGATGACCGGCTATTTTATCAACTTCTGCGATCAGGTCTACTCGATAATCGAACATTACTTTGATTAGCTTCGAGTAAAGATGGGCTACGTCGTTTGGCCACGACGTATCGGCTTGTAACGTTTGAAGATAACCAATTTTTACGTTGGTCAAGATTGTGTTTGCCATGGCGAGCCTCGTGGGAAGGCCCCGAATTTGTAACTACGTGACGGTAGAGTCTATTCATGATTTTGTCAAGGCAATAGTTTTTCTCAGAACCGAATGTCACATAAAAAGGCTTCTCCCGCAAAAACGGGTCAAGTTGATCAGTGCAAGGTCGGGTCAATCGAACGTCTTCAACAATTTTGTTTCAGAAAACGTTTTGGGACGAGTCTGAGCGGGGTTCGAACCGGTACACACACCAAGACCTGACTAGAAAAGGCTATTGTCCGTCGGAGCGCCCGAGCTGGCTGTTATCCATCTTCCAAACTAAGCGGTTAGCTTGCGGTGCAAGAATCTTCCAGATGAGTTCGTATTGCAACCGCGTACTTGACGAACGTTGATTAAACAAATCACGGTTGATGAGGCTGCAGGGACTGCAGAAGATGGTGATTGTCGTCCGGCTTCTTGAGAATCAGCAGGCCAAAGCGCGAAAATCGTCAGACCCAATAACAGCACACAAAGGATAACTCCCGCGAGATGCCACGGCTTTATCCCAGTATTTGTCCGGTGATCTGTTAGTTGCTCGGCTGTCAACATGTTTAACTATAATCTCGATACAATATACGCGAATCAGTCAAGGGCGTTTAGTCGCACCAGGCAGCGCTGTGCAACAGGGTATAAACATCGGCCAAAATCGAATCGGCATCAAGACCGTGAACTTGCAGGAATTGTTAGGTTTTCGAACGAGATTCTGGTCCCTGATATATCACAAGGTTGTTGCCGAAAGGATCCACTTTTCTTTACTATCATCGAACCGGATCCAATAGATTTGATCGTTCTGGACTGCAAGAATTCCTCGACCAAGATTTTGCCGTTCTTTGTTCAAAATGTCTGCCATGCCAACTGGCTTAAGGTCTTTTGAAAAAAGATGAAGCCGTTGCCATCTAGGCTCAACGGAGTAATCATTTCCATCTGATGCTTCGATACCGTGTTCAACCTCGACCAGAATATAATCACCCCACAGATGGACCCCGGCAATGCGGCTCATCGTTGTCATGTACTCCTGAGATCTACTCCAGTAATTGATAATGTCCTGGGGTGTTTCGATGTAGCTGATGTCGCCCGCCACGAACGCCGGGTCAACGACTCTGGCTGAGTCGACCTGTCGGGTGGTGATGTTCAGATGATACAAGAATGGGCCGGCCGGACTTGCGAACCAGACGTTCTCGTCGCTGCAAGACATTTGTCCGGCGCCTGTCATCATTAGTAGGAGCGGGTGATCATATTGGGCAGCACCGAACTGCCATTGAGAATTACCCAGTGTGTCAAAAATCTCAATAAACCCGGTTCGCACCCCACCACTCTTGTAGACGACTAGCTCGTCCTTGTGCACGCAAAAATCGGTAAGGGCTGCGCTGAAGCCATCCCATTCAAAGGCCGCTGTATCGCTCTCGCGGTATCCAACAAATTTGAGATTCCTGGAGTCCCAGACGATGGTGGTGTCACCAAACTGTCGTGCGATTGTCGGAGACAGCAATTCGTTCGGTCCTGTACCCGGTCGGGCAACAACTGCAGTTTGAAGACCACTCTCGTCATACCTGATTAGACCCGGCTCACTCGCCGCGACCATGAGTGCTCCCGCCCGAGTAATCGCCATTGAATGCACATCAGTTATTAGCCGTAGGTTTTCCTCCAGAGGTACTGAATTGACTATGCGATGACTCCACTGCGAGACTTGCGCCGAGTTGGATGTGGTTGGTCGCTCCTGTTTCTGACATCCGCAGGTGGCCACGATGGCTGCGAGAATGATTGCCGTGAAACTGTCTCGGTTCATCAGAGAAGATTGTCTGAGGTCACTAAGCAACATCATTCTCCCAAGTTATTTGTTGGACCCCGTAGTGAGAGTCCGAAGCGGTTGTTACTGGTACAACGTTTATTCCATGATGTTGTAAAAGCGCACCGTCTGGATACCCAGAGAATCAGTCCATCTTCCTCCGACAAAATCGTCGGCAAAAAGAATTGGCTCGAACTGCTTTGGAATTTTCAACTCCGCCGCTGGATTAATTTCACCGGTTGAGGTAAAGGGGCCCGCGAAATGATACAAACTTGAGCTATCATCCAAAGTCGTCGGATATGACTGTAACCAGAACCCGCCAGCATCAGCGCAAAGGAGGTTCGAGTAGATCGGGAAATCAGAAGGGAACGGGACCTCGTCAGCAAACTTTCGCCAACGGTCTTGCTGATTCCCATCGCTGTTAGCCTCTAATAGGTCAGCAATATATGCGAGTCTGTCTGTTTCCGTGACCGTTCTGCTGTTCAATCCAATGTTTATTGTGTCAAGTTTATTTTCGGGGATCGAAAATCTGTAGACGAAGGCGTCGCCAGCACCAAAGTAGGCCGACTCTCTACACAATGCGGTGAGATAGTTGGATGTGAATGGGATAAACGGAAAATTAGTTCGCCCATTATGTACAAGTGGCCACCTTGGTCTTGAAGCGACCTCACCGAGTGATTGTAAATAGGATCCCAGGCTGTCATACAAATAGATCGATACAGTGTCCTGGATTATAGCACCCTCATTTTTCAACTGCGCATTCCCGAAAGTTAGCGCCATGACCTTGTCTCCTGACACATTGACTGGAATCGGCTGCTTTTCCAGAGGCGTTTGATCGAATATGCGGGTAATTGGAGGGCCTGTGGAGTCGGAAAAAATAACGACACGCCTCAACAGGCCATCAATTACAAGTATAGTAGTGTCGGTAGTCGCAAAATCCGATATGTATCTAAACTCACCCGGTCCATTTCCTTTTCTTCCCAGATCCGACAAATAGTCTCCTGATTCACTATAGACACGTATCGCGATATTTCTTGAATCTGCAACGAGAATCTTGTTCGATTGTACCGCAAGAGCGACCACTCCGCCGAACATATAGTTTGGATCACCCTCCGACACGCCAATAGTCAGCATCGGATCTGCCGACAGAGTCATCTCGGTTGGGTGGGTTGGACTGGCATCCTTTCCGGAGTGACAGCCTCCAATAATTATCGCGGTCAGAACGAAAACTCTGGCACAAGAAAGAGTGTTATTTGACAGCGGGATTCCCATTAGTTGGCCAGGCGGTTCAGCTCATATGTGTGCACAAAATTTATCCCCGTACTGTCACGCCAAACACCAGTTATTCTATTCTTACCAATGAAGTGAGGTTCAAAACTATCGGGCAACTTTACCGTCGCAACCTGTTGACCATCAGTACTAATAATTACCCACCTGTTTTGTTGAAGGTTTGAGTATTCATAGACGTTGAGCCAGATGAATCCCTCGGTGTCGATCTTCGACTTGTCATATGCCGGGAGATAATCTGGCATTGGTGCTAGTTCGAGATATTTGAGTGTTCTCTCCCGTCTGGATCCCTCAAGCCCTGCCAAACGGTCTTCTCTGAATTGCCTGATTTGTTCTGGTGACGGTTGGCTTCGATTTATGGGGAGCGGCACTATTTCTTTCGAACCGTCGCTGAAGACCAGTTCCAATTGAGGATCGAGTCCGCTTCCCATGACCAGTATGTCTCCTTTCGAGTCTAGTGTAGGCGAGACGCTGAAAGGAAGGTATGGGAATCTCACAGAACCACTGTGTTCGATCCCGATGCGCGGATACGAAGCGATTCGGCTCAATTCGGAGGCTATATCTTCGCCAGTTTTGTGCAATGAGACGATTAATGTATCTGCAATAATTTTACCCTGGTCCTGAAAATCCCTTGGGCTGATACTAGTCAATGAGACCACTCCATCAGCAAACGATAGTGCAGGAAAAGGAAGACCCTGTCCGTGTGCTGGAGCAAGCTGTATGGTTTCTTTGTGTTGACCGAGTGTATCGTAGGTGACTGCTCGGCCCAATCGAGGATCGAGGATGTGCAGCTGGTCACCCGCAGTGCTAATCGAAGAAATTCCTTCCAGTTCACCTGGGCCACGTCCCGCGCGGCCGATGGAGCGAATGAATTTTCCCGTGGGCGTGTATACGTGTACCCTTTTTTCGCGACTGTCGCCGACAAAAACTTCTCCATTGTCTCCAACCGCAATTGATGCGATGCGCGAGAACATATAGTTGTCGTCACCTTCAGCAACTCCGATGAGCGCTGTTGGCTGGTCCGAGACAATCCACTCAGGCAGAGTCGGGGTGTTCTCATTGTTTGTGCACCCCAAGCACGTCACGGCTAAACCGAAAACAATCGAGAGGATTAGAGTTTGGAAACTCACTCCATCAAAGGGAATTTGTGAGGGATAGTTGCAATCTAGCTTTTGAAATTGTCAACCGCTAGCGCCGGAAACAGTCGATGAGACTAGAATTGCAACCTAAATAGGAGGAGACTTGGGTTTGTCTTTTCGTCTACATTGGACGCATCATACACATAGACGTGATTTTCGTGCATCGCCACCACCGGGCCAACGAGATCAATCCCTTTCGCCAAATGATCTCCGTCCGCATTCCAAACTTCCAGTCGGTATCTGGCGGGCGAACTGCGACTGGGCACCCCTGTTGCAATACTTTGAAGGACGACACCATCATTGTTTGAAAACAACTTTTCGAAGCGAGAAATCTTCGCAGTGTAATTTATTAGAGACGAAACGTTTCTGGTCTTTTCGTACGTCTCCACAGCCTTGGCCATACCAGCTTGATCCACCGGTGTGTAGTACTCTGGAATGTCGTCAAAAATGTCAATAAGCTCTCCGGTTGACGTGTACTTCCACAGTCTGTGATCTCCCAGGAATCCGTAAAGAATGGAATTGTCAGGCAGCACTTCGATCCCGCCCCCCGGCAAACCCATACCCAGTGTGGCGGATTCAGGAATCTCACCAAACTCTATCAGTATTTCTTCGCCAGTGTACATCGCGGCGGCTTTTGATTGTCCACTGGATGACTTCATAAGGAAATACAAATGAGCATCGTTGCTAATATCAAATCCCCAACTTGCCGCAACGGGAAGAGATATTTCATTCGTGAGCTCGGCATCAGTAAAACTGACATATTTCGACGATCTGATGTCGTACGCATGCGGTTTCCCGTCTTGTGCCACTACCAGGTATTCTGCCCCTAGGTACTGTCCCGGACCAGAGCCCTGTTCTCCCACGGTGTGGAGATACTGACCTGAGTGGGAATAGACGTGAATCAGACTACCGAAGGACGACCAATATATTCGGTCGGCATTGACTGCAACAGCAATCGGATAGCTTAAACGCGATTCATCCGAAAACTCCATTGCAATCTCTCTAACAAACTCTAGACTCACGTTAGGGTTTGATGGCTCATTTTCTGAGAAGCAACCGGTTGCCAGGAGTGCGAGAAGGGAGAGTAATTTCAGATTCAACATGGTCCTACTTCAACCTCCGCTCCTCACGAATCTCACCAATGTGGTAGTACGCAACGATCTCCTCAATCCCCGTCGGTCCGGTGTAAAACCACTCGCTCACCTCGAGCGTGAAATCATCCTTCTCCAAGTGGTAGCGCACACAAGCACTGTCCCGGGCGTATAACTCATCAAGCAGCACGATTGTATTGCCAAGGAACTTGTCTTCGTTTGCTGCAACCAGCTCGAGGTAGGTTTCCTTCCCGGTGATCGTCCCAAACGGACTGGTGTGCGCAAAGTTTTCCGCCAGTGGCAAGCTGCGATAGTCACCGCTATCCCATTTTTCAAACCACATCCGAACGAGTTCTTCCGTTGTCATTTTCTAACCTGGATGATCAATCGACTTCCTGCATTTCGCGGATCTGCTTGAGCACAATTTTCTTTGGTGTGAACGGGATGAACTTGGTCAGGATCGACTGACTGAACGAAAGACCAGAAATCACATCAAGTTTTCCAGCCATCATTCCGTCATAACCATCCTGCGCTACCTTCCGCGCCGAGACCGCATTGGCGAACAGTCCCGTCTTGTCCATCCCGGATGTCCTGGCAAACTCGGTCTCTGTCGCACCCGGCATCAGATTGGTAACGGTGACGTTTGTATCGTGCAGCTCCTCTGCGATCGCGTTGCTAAAGAAGGTGACGTAAGCTTTCGTTGCGTAGTACACCGCCTGCAGTGGACCGGGCATCAAGCTGGCGGTCGAGGAGACATTCAGGATCTTGCCGCTGTTGCGAGCGACGAAATCAGGTAGAAAAAATCTCGTTAGCGCGGTAAGCGCGATGATGTTCAGCTTGATCATCGACAAATCCTTTTGCCATTCCCTCTCGTGGAATTTGCCTCGGCCACCAAATCCGGCGTTGTTGACGAGGTAATCTACCGTAATCCCGGCGTCCGCCACCTCGTCATACACTTCTTTTGCTGATGATTCCTGGGTAAGGTCTTTCGCCATCACGGTAACATCGATCCCATGCTTGCTCTCAAGCTCTGTTTCAAGTTCGTTGAGCCTGGCTTCATTACGGGCAATGATAACAAGGTTACCCCCGCGCTCTGCATGAATGCGGGCAAGCTCTTTTCCGATGCCGCTCGACGCACCGGTGATCAGCGCAGTTTTACTCATTCGGCTGCTATGTTGGGATGTGATGGGCCAAACCCAATATAATCAGTATTGCCCAATATGCTCATTTGCACGAGACCGGCACCAATGGAGTAAACATTATTCGCGGATGCGTCGTAATGAGTGCGAACCGTTCAATAAAACCAGCCGGAGTCAGTTTACATGCGCCCAATTTTGTTATCTCTTGTGTGTGTCTTTTTCGTGTCCTCGTGCGCTTCGAGCAAGGTTGCTGATGAGCCGACCATGCCGGCGGTCGTTGAACAGTATTTCGACGTGCTCGACACAATTTTCCGGGCTGGTTCAACACCGGATGACGTAGCGGCTCTAATGGATCTGACCAACGATGACGTTCAGTACATCCACCACAACTACCAGGCAGATTTTGACAAGGAATCCTGGCGCGCAGCCTTCATGCGCAACATGGACGCCGGCGGTTACAAAGCCGAGGCGTCTTATTGCACTGTAGTGACGAATACGATCCCTGGCGAGGGATACTTCGCAGCAGCGTACGCTTATGGCACAAATTCAGGAGCGCAGTGTGTGCCGAACAACGATAATCGGCTGCTTATTGTCTTCAAGATTGTGGATGGGAAGCTGTCGAAGGTCGAGGAGATGTGGTAGGGGGTGCGGCTCTAATTCTCTCGACGAGATTTAGAAACACCGTGGCGAATTATTTCTTTCCGCGACTGCAGCGTACTAGCTATCGTCAACGCGTTGGGTTAGTTTCATTTCTATCCAAGTAGATGTGGCGGAATGGTCGAGTCCGACGGTGCAAAGACATGGAGCTTGATGCCATGAGTATTCATCGTGCCAGATGCACCGTACGTTCTCTTGTATCCAGTTTGCTGGCTGGATGTCTGCTCCTGCTGTCGGCTTGCAAAGTGGACGGATCGGATTCCAAAGTTGTGCAGCTAACCGGTCTGTCCGTTGATCAGCTTAGTGACGGACGATTTCTTACGGAGATTAGTTCAATAGTTCCGGCATCCGATGGTGTCATATTTGTCGGAGATCAGGCGGCACGTCAAGTCATTGTTTTGGATTCTCTGTTGCAAGTCAGGAAGATTTTTGGCCGAGTTGGCGAAGGCCCCGGGGAATTCCATTTTCTGGGATCCTTAGTAATCCGAAATGACACCGTCTTTGTTTCCGACGGACGCAGAATCAACATGTTCAGTCCGGACGGTGTCTTTCACCGCTCGGTTCCTATTCCGAAAGGGATATACTCGAACTTCTGTGTAGACAAAACCGGGAATATTTTCGTATCTGACCCGCGGGGTGAAAGACCAGTTGTTTCTTATGACAGGTACGGCAATCAAAGGTTTGAATTCGGCACACGACTTGTGAATTCATCCTTCGATATCCACAATCGTCTTAGTAGTGTTCGGCATCTGCACAATTACAAAGAAGATCTAATTATTGCTGTTGGCTCCGCCAGGCCTGTGATCGAGATTTATTCTAGTGATGGTCAATTGGACAGTTCACTTGACCTCAGCAACCATAGTCTTTTTAAATCCCGATTGAACTATTCTGAGGAGCTTCATCGAAGTGAGCCTGAAGCTCGGCGAATAGTGGCAACAATCCAGGCAAGCCACGTATGGCGGGACAAGTTGTTCTTGGTGGTACTGTCTGGGCCGAGGGGCAATGTTTCCGCCAATCGAGTGATGGTTATAGATCTTGCGACTCTGGCGTTGGAGGATAGTATTGAACTAGTTGCCGCTGAGAAACCTCTTCCATGGATATCCGCCATCGGTACGGACCACGAAGGCTCCATTATTGCCTTCGACGCCGGGCGAGGCAGGATCTACACTTTCAAGCCATAACGTTCGCAGGCCTGCACGCGCAATGGATGAGGATGTGGGTCGAGATCATTGGGCATAGTATTAGGCCTTGATCTCATCAGAATTTTGTCGTTTATCTGGGATGAAACTGACTCGATACAACAACAAACCGCAAGTGTGGGGTAAGATGCGCAGGATTCGCACTCGGGGCTGCCTCGGTCGACGTCAATTTCTCGGAATAACTAATGCGTCGTTGATTGGTTGGCTGCTGCTTACATCCCTCTCGTGTGACTCTTCTTGTCCAGCCGGGTGCCATATCAATGTACAGGAGCCTTATCGACTCTACGTAGCGTCAAACAGTTTCGTGTCAGAAGATCACTCTTTGCTTGTTGTCGATCCGATTGACTTCACGGTCGTCGACTCCATGTTCGTGTGTAATGCACGACTGTCAGCCGGAGTCTCCTCCATCGCCGCCGTGCGAGATGGCAGTGTGTTTGTGTCTTGTGGCAAGGCCGTATACGCTGTGGACTTTGTAAATCGTTCAGCTGCTAAGATACATGATGAGAGAGCAGACATATTCGCTACGTACGATGATAGGCTGCTAATCCTAACCAGAGGTCTTGGAGAATACCGGCGCGTTGGATTCATTGATGCCGCAACGTCCACCGTGTCCATTGTCGATTCGCTTAGCCTCCTGACCGACATTAATTTTGAGCAATCTTATGCGGTGGATCCATTCCGGCCGCTACTGTATGGGTTCACAAGCAGCAGATCCTTGATTGTCTACAATTTTGATGACTTGGCAATCACGCAAACCTTCACGTCAGTCCCGGTATCTAACCTGGCAATATCTCCCGACGGAGCAACCCTTTTTACGATGAACGGAGTTGTTGATCTGACAACTGGTGCCCTCAACAGGGCATATCAGGAAGATCCGATTGGGTGGGTACAAATTGACCGGTCCGGTACCAAGCTCTTCTTTACTGACTTACCTCGTGTCATACCTCTTACTTTCGGTTCCGGGGTAGTAAGAGTGTACGATGCTCAATTACTGACTAAGATTGCCGAGATTGACATTGACGCTCTGTTCCCGGGATCTCAGTGGCTATCTCAAATGCAAGTTGCACCAAACGACTCTCTGCTGTTCATAACACCCCAGTTGCAGCGAGTTATTGTGATCGACTTGCAAGAATTGGCTGTTCGAGGTGTCATTGAATTAAACAACCAGGCAGGCTTTATTCCTATTCATGTTGGGCCAGTCGCAAATGGGTTAGGATAATGTGGAAATCAACCCGTGCCATGACGGTGTTTCATACTTGTGTCAGCCATTGATGCGAGGCGATTCCAACAAAAAATCTCATGCGGATGGATGCTCGAAGTGGAGCCAAGGGGAATCGAACCCCTGACCTCTACAATGCCATTGTTAGATAGTGACGCTGTAAGGTATTGTACTGCAACGTATTACGGTACTGCAATAATGGCTGGGTACACATGGGTACCATGGCATACCTCACAATTTACCTGTAGAGAACAAGCCGAATGTACAAAGAATGCCCCTTATTGCGTCAAAACGTAACCTTTCGGAGCAACAATCCGGTTAATCGCAATTTTCTAGGCGATCCGTTATTTCCTGCAATCACTATTCAGACTCCAATTTGGTGGGAATGTGTCATAATATGTACTTCAATGAGTTCGATTTAGCCTATTATTGGGTTACTTATTGTTTACATCTGCGCAGTCGATAATTTCATGGACGGCAGTTAGTTGAATTCGCGAATTCATTTTTGTATTGTGTAAACAGCCTAAAAACAACGAATTCGTCCTTTTTTTTCGTAAAAAGAACCAACCGCTCGCTAGAATTCGTTTGAAACGTCGAAACTGAACACTCTGAATATTCGTATTTAAGTGTTCCTATGGAGAGTACTGGAAATGAACAAAAAGCTTGAACGCTTCAGCAGGGCTGCGCCAGCAGGCACCTACTCTGAACCAACCGAGGTAGAAAAGCAAAAAACAAAAACGGAGCTTCGGACTGTCAAAAAGCGTTTTCTTGAACTGTACAATCAAAACAAAGATGTGGAGATTGTTAAACAGGATCAACTTGCCTTTAGAGTGGATTAGAGACAAACTAAGTTCTTAAAAAGGCTCGGGCTGCAAAGCTCGGGCTTTTTTTGTTAAAACGAATCGTCGTGACAGTTGACTGGATTTCCCGTTTGTGAATTTGACACTGCGAGCAATTTCTCTATCCTCAATTTCGCTGAAATAATCTCCCCAAATATGGAAATCAACTCGGACCACACATCTACCGCCTATGAACTAAGGCTACCACAAAGAATTGAGATCTTTGAATATTCGAAGGAAAAATTTATCTCTCTTGCGGCGACAATGTCCGAATGTTCTGAAGACCATCATCAATTGAAAGAAGTAGCGAGTTATTTGGAGGATAGGAAAGCAACGACGATGGTTTTCGAATTATACATCGATCGTCACTACCTCGATGAGCACAAGTTCTATCATTCGACTCGATTAGATCCGCCGGGACACGTGACCGCACGGTTGCATTTCTTTGACAACGATGTCAGTGAGACTCTTTTGCCAGACGCGAAGACCCTGTTATTTTCGAGCAAAAAGAAGCGCAGAAAAATCGAGTACTCGTACTCAAAAGCTTACATAGGCTTCACTGTAATTCGACCATCCCTTACACCGATTGGCCGGACTTTGTTCACGAACAAAACTATCGAATACCTTCCAAAGTGCCGGTGTCATCTTCTCGGGATCGAACTAACATTCCGTGCATCGGCCTTTTCGCAGCAGGACAGCACCGTCTCCTCATGTGCAACAACATCAGCATGGTCTGCACTGTATCATTGGTGTAGACGTGAAGGCTATCGTACTCCGACACCATATACAGTAGCACGCCGAGCGACAGAACACAGTCACGAATTGGGGCGGCAATTTCCATCGCCTGGACTTACCTCCGGCCAGTTAGCAGCATCATTAGTTGCGAACGGATTCCCTCCGCTAATCCTAGACGTGGAACACAAACGTGCCCAAGAGACCGCGACCATCGTATCGATATATACAAGATCAGGAATTCCAGTAATACTGCTGCTAAAAAAACCTGGAGAGAAAAACCGTGTGGGGCATGCAGTAATTGCTTACGCAACAGATGCTCCAAGTCTCCGGTATCCCAAGCAACAGTCGGATTCTCTAGGTACCAGCGGATCTGACAAAAAAGCAACTAAGAAATGTCAGACGACCCAGCCAAGACTCATTCCTGGAGATTGTCGCCAATTTACGGTCCACGATGATCGGCTTGGACCGTACATTGACGTAGAGTTCGACCCGAAAAAACCATTTGTCCAGCTTACACGAGTCGGAGATGATTCACCGAAGATCGATGAAACACACACTGAACGCACTTCCCGTGTAGACTGTGAAATTGATACAGATAGCAACTCAGCAAAAGACGAGGCCGGTAAGTTTGGGATTTGGCAAATACACACAATTCACGTTCCCTTGTACCCCAAGATTAGAGCAACTGCTTATGAACTTATCCAAATGGCAAAAGCAGCCGTGGAATACCTCCCTGAAAAATTGGGGATAGATCTAAATCCGTGTTCGGTAGACATATTCTATTGTCATTCTGGTTCGTATTTTCGGAAACATTTCCCACAAGATATCAATCAACGTGAAATCGTATTCTTCCTAACACAGTCTTTTTTCAGTAGATACATTGCGGTAACACGATTTTTCGAGGGTTCGGATTGGCAGGTTGACCTCCTCTGGGACGTAACTCACAAATTAAGTGATGACGACAATATGAACGACTGGGCGGTAGTCGGGTTGTTGACGTCAAGCGATATCGATCGAGACAAAGTGTATGCGTTGGCTCAAATTTGGAAATGTCCATTTATTTAAACCACGAATAATACGTCCCGGACTTCCCCGCTGGGGCACGTGAGGGCGACATTATAGGTTCCCGGCTCGAGTCCATCCTCTAGTTGAAAAATCCCGTGACCCGAATCCTCTACCATTAACGAAAATTGTCGGCCCGGTCCATCTTCCTTGCTTATGATCAACCGCAAATTCTCTGACATTGAAGAACTATATGCGACCTGAATAGATTTTCTCGATTCAGCTATGTTGTCCATTTCGAATCCGAGAATTTCGTCTGTTGTTTTTTGAAAATGGGGTGTAGCGTATGCGTCAAAATTCACGTACAGTGCTTGAACACATTCAAAAACGGCTTGGCGAACAACATCAACGTTCGGCATGGTGCCGTGTTTTGCGTTCGCAAACTTACAGAAATGCTTAAGCGATTCCGTCACCGCTGATACATAAGGAACTGTGCCATCGCCCCTAAGATCCGAACCATCGAATGGATCCGTTTCACGAAAATCTAGGCGGTTGTTTTCCCTAACCCAAGCTGATTGTTTTGTTGACTGGTTTGTCCCGACAATTGGGAGACAACGGCACGCGGATTTTGCATAGTCTGTATCAGCTTGATTTGAATTTATTGATTCGCGTAGCTCAGTATGCATGGTTTGGAGTTGGCCGAGTTTCTGGTGATCAATGTCCATGTCACGCATATCAAGTACCCCTCTAGGACTTCCTGAACCATCGATTACACAAGGATACATCGGGACCAATTGATATAGTGAATCCAGTTTCCTGCAAAGTTTCGACAATTTCTCGTGGCGAATGTCAAGCAAGGATACTCCATTAACCAAACACCTTAGCGCGTTCAATGAACCTCTGAACGGAGTGCCAAGGGTAACAAGTGCTTTGGTGTCGCGCCAGCCTTCAAGAACCTCTACATAGTACCGAGATACTAGCCCACCCATAGAATGGGCAATCAATATTAGCCGAGCACCTGGATTGATATCGCTTCGAACTCTATTTAGCACTTCAACAGCAAAACTCTTAAGCAGCTGCGCAGTTTTGCGAATGTCTTGTCTCCAGTCATATCCAAATTCAAAGAGCGTTTCTGAATGTACTAAACCGAAAGTCTTTTCAACCCAGGGTAGGAATTGAGCATAACCATCTACCAACGCAAGTCCGGGCAATATGCGCGCGCCGGAAACCAAACCTACAGGTTCCAACACAAGATCAAGATTCCCTAGAGTGTCAAAGTAACGTTCATCCAACATCTTCGGGAGAGTGGAAAATTGACCCCATACTATCTCTCCTTTGTACTTGAGTTTGCTTCCTAGGATACCTGGAAGGACAATCACTACATCGTCAATAAAGTAACTCATGATAATCGGTGTCGGACCGTAGGAAATCTATTGAAACAGGAGGAAGTCACCTAGCAGACGCCAGCGATATTTCTGTCCAACATAGCAGTATAAAATTCATGCATCCATTCAAAAACTCTTGGCGCAATGTTTATTTGCGGAGGCGGCAAGAGTTTTAGTTAGGTTTTTGTACACAAATTCGGCGACATGGTGCGATTGCGTTGGCCCGTTGCAATATTGGGCTACCCTCAACCAACTTGCTGTGCGTTCATGACAAGTCGTCTCTATTTTTGATCGCGTCTAGAGACGAATTTGGAAGGCTGTTGTATAGTGAATCGACTCGCTTTGGCATTGAAACCATATGTTCAACAATGATATTGACAAGGGGGAACATCGCCGCGACAATCGAACTGTCATCGGTCTCAATCTGGCCCGGATGCACGGCGTTGTTGCCTGTAACGCGTACAACGTCCAAGGCTTGTTGAACTTGTTCTGGCAATCCCTTCTTGACGAGGCTGCCGATGTCTGTATTGAGATTCTTTCCCTTCTCACCTAATGCTTTGCATAGTTTCTGGATCGCAAGTCGTAAAAGCGCTGCGGCTCCTCTCGGAGACGATTCCACGATCAGTGCTGCCTCACTGTAGTCTTTCTTTACCTCGGCCGGCATATCTTCATTCGGGGGAGGTGCACCAGTCTCCCGCGGATAGATCAGATCGACCTCATGCCATATTAACAGACCGTCACAGTGTTCGCACAAGCTGGCCCGTATTGTTGTCTTCGACAGGTCCTGATTCTCGCCTAGGGGAGTGGCGTGCCTGGTACCTGCATAACCCCAATGGTAGTGCCGGGCCAAGACTTGGCAATGCGGGCAGGTGAACGACTTTTTTAGTGATTCTGGTGGTGTAAGCCTCCCCAAGGTTGGTCCGCTTGAAAGTAGAGATAAATACATATTTTTAAGCTATAAAGAAGTCACGATTTTCAGAGAAGCAGATCATCGGCATCTTGAACCGATACAGGACGTATGTCGCGAGCACGGTCTTAGTCCTGCCACGTATTACAACTGGAAGAAGCGTTACGGCGGGATGAGCGTAGTTAGCCCGTGTTAAGGAACTCGAGTCAGAGAACGCGCGCCTAAAGAAGATGTACGCAGAACTCAGCCTGGTGCATCACGCGCTAAAGGACGCTGTTGAAAAAAAGCTCTAAGCCCTGATGCTCGCCGCGAACTGGTAGACTACATGAAGGATCACCACCGCGTGAGTGAGCGTCAGGGCTGCGCTGCGATGTCCATAGCGCGGAGTACGTATCGGTACACGCCTAAACAGAAGGATGACTCTGCTATCATCGAAGCGTTGCTGTCGCTGGTTGAGCAGTTCCCATCCATCGGCTTTGGACTCTGCATGGATAGGCTACGCCTACAGGGCAAGGCCTGGAATCACAAACGGGTGTATCGTGTGTACCGGGCATTGGGACTTAGTATGCGGCGAAGAGCGAGAAGACGTCTTCCCGCCCGTGTCAAACACCATCTGTATGAACCGACGGGCAGCAGCAAGCCATAGATGGCAGCATCGCAGGGGACCCTGGAATTTCGACATCTGGGAAGACAGGTTTCCTTCGCTACTTCATGGCTGTACGAACGCCAACGGGGCCTGCCTACTACGTTAGCGAAACGCCGGCGCCAATAGCATACCTTGAGTTTTTTGGATCTCCACCAACGATATCCTCCACCTTGTATCACGGTACAGGCCCATCGCTAAAGGCGCGGGTTCCCAGTTCAGTTGTTGATTCAACCGGCGTGGACTTCAGCGCCGGTGTAGACTATGAACGTTTCGGTGAATCTGCGCGTCTGACGGGTGTGATTGAAGCCACGCTCAGTCCTGTGGCTGCAGACGCTTTGTCTGCTGTCGGAGAAAGTTTTCTCCTGTGGGATTTCGATGTCGATGGTAACTTCATTACAACCTATTTGCGCCAGGTGACCATTGATCACCTATTAGGCAAGCAAGCACGCTTGACTCGTCACGCACCTACTCCGCCCAGATCCTTGTAGGCGATGAACTAGCAGAACTGGATGGTAGCTATTCCACAAATGCATCGTCAATGACGATTGGTGGCCTCTTCGATACACCTGGAAATTTTGGTCTGAACGCAGAGGGAAATTACTCTTATCGCGTTACACCCGATAGTTTGTTTCTTCGGATAGACAAAGAGATTGATTGCGCAGAATTGTTGGGGAGGCCGGGTTCTGACTGTAGCATTGTCTTTGAGAATAGCTTTTTTTTAAAGAGAGAGACCGTTTCGGCCGAGGGTTACCGGTTGGAGCTGGTTTTTGTTAGAGCCAAATGAAAGTCCGGTTCATGGTATTAGTGTGTCTTGTCGTTGTCTCTTCCTGTAGCTTCGAAAAAGAGGAGGCGGAGTTTGGGTGGTTGGTCGACTCGAAGTGGGTGTATGATTTTGAGGTTGTGGAGGGCGAGAGGGTTTTTGTAGATCTTGTTGAGCTGCATGACATGAAGGGCGCTCTGGAGATTGAAATTCGGGCTTCTCATGGATCTGTTGCGCTTGAAGCAAATAGTCATTTCGAAAATTTTCGCAAACAGGTTTTTCCCGACTTATCTGTCATCAATGTAAGAGATGGATTAAGTCTCTCTAAAGTGGTGCGTTGTTTAACAGAAATGTGCCTTATTGCACAACACGATTTTTACCTGCGAATTCCGTTGCAGCCGGAAATCGGTCAAGTTCTAGGTAGTCCCTACAGGCCGTTTTCTTCCTACGTGGTTGAGTCACTTGATGAGGCAGTAACCGTTCCACTGGGAACCTTCAATTCGTTCTCCCAGGTTGATACTATTGCGCTCAGGAGAGAGGTCTGGAGTCGAGACGTGGGTTTGATTCGCTATGATATTGTAGACCGGGAGGGCAAGACTCTGGGGTCGTTCGTATTGAATTCAGTTGAGGTAATTAAATGAACCGCATATTAATCGCAATACGTGAACAAAGTGTGCGACAACCGCGGAATACTTGCGACCAAGACCATTGAGAATAATGCCGCCCAATTTTTTGTGGTACTGCTCCAGTATTTCATGCTTTGTCTTGGTTTGGACTGGTCGAACGCTAGACATTCTTTCCTTCAGGGTGTAGAGATTCATACCACTCTGCACTGCCCAACTCGCGAACGTGTGCCGCAGCGAATGAAAGTTGACCTCCTTGGCAAATTAACCAGACGGCGATAATGGCGAAACCGCGAGCTCAAATACAGATTGTTGATCTGCCCACCTTCAGCTCCGTTGAAGACGAAGTCTCTATCCACTTCATTTGGTCGCTCCCCATCCAGACGCTGAGTAAGCGGGCTCGACCACTAAGCGGAACACGTCTTTCACGACCAAGTGGAGCCAAGGGGAATCGAACCCCTGACCTCTACAATGCCATTGTAGCGCTCTACCAACTGAGCTATGGCCCCAAGTGATTTTCTGAAACTACGCCACCGGCATCCGCCGGTCAAATTGAGAGTACGCATCCATCATCTGCCGATAAGCAACGAAAGGAGTGTGGCAACAAACGCGGAGTAGAGGGCGCTGCCAACCCAGAGCGATCCGATCATCGACCCGGTAAGGGTGCCGGTCTGTAGTCCGAGGAAGGCAACCAGCAGTCCGTTGTGCACAAGCCCCGTGGTAAAGCCTCCGAGCAGCGCCTGACGGGGGACTATGTGTAACGACTCTCGTTCACCGGGTGTCAGGAATCCAATCAGAAAACCGAGCAGTGTTTTCAGAAACATGTGCAGGCCCCAGGTATCGTAGATCGCGTCCATGACAACCCCAAGGAGGAATCCGCCGATCGCGCCGGTTCGGCGTCCCCGCTTGAGTCCGATCCACGCCGCTGCGAGCATGACCAGGTCGGGGTAGGCCCCCCACAATTCCATCCGGCCGAGGATCAGCCACTGTACGAGGAGCGCAACGATTCCCAGGACTATGTAATTGGCGTAGCGGCGCATGCCCGAAAGCTACGGTGTGGGAAGGGCAAATACTCGGCTGGCAGCGATTTCAAGCACCAACGTGAAAGAAGACCAAGATATTATCGAGCACGATAATGAATCTAATAATGAAAAGGAAAGTGAACTTGGCGCACGATATGTCTGAATCAAACCAAATTAATAGAGGGTTAGTTATGAAAGGGAAAACTTTTTTGAACTTGGCAACACTTGTCGGAGCGCTGGCGATAATGACTCTGCCAATGATGCTAACGCCTGGACAAAGTATGGCTGATCCGCCCGAGGAATTGTCGGTCCACACCTGTCAAATAAATGGAGAGCACTGTGTTTGTTGCGTTAAAGCACCCGGCAATATCGATTGCTCACAACCCGGTGAAGTCGACTGTAACTAAAAACAAGTGGTACTTACAAAATGAAAGATTCAATAACCCGCACTCGTATTTTTCAACTGGTGACCGTTTTGTTAGCCGTAGGAATATTCTTTCTCGGGTCTTCAAAACTGGACTTGGTTTCGACTGCGAAAGCCGATCCGCCATCGCTTTGCTTTGCGAAGTCATGCCAAGTCGGGGATCAGTATTGCGTTTGCTGTGTCATAATGTACGAGGAACAACCAATTGAGTGTTCGCAGTGCTACACAGTTGATTGTGACTAAAGATTCCTACCTGGTGCTCTTATTATTTCTACATACTTCCACGACCCATCGACTCTCCTCTTTTGCCTTCGTTATCACTTTGGCAGGATTGTTAGCAGCTTGTAGCGTTGACGAATCGTGGGAGTATGTAGAAAATGTTCCTTTTGAATCAGTGTTCACCGTTGTCGAGCAGACAGAGATTTCGGGATCTCCAGATTTTCCGTTCTACTCAATTGCCGGTTTAACTAGAAAATCTGACACTTACGAATTTGCCGATCCGTTTGGGCATGCGCTTGTTCAGTTCCATATCACTAGCAAATCGGTTGTTACATATGGCGAAAAGGGAGAAGGGCCCGGCGAATTTGGCCTTCCTCTGGACCTTTTCCACAGAGATAAACGAATTTACGTTCTTGATCGGACGAACAGTAGGATTCAGATTTTGGGTGAGAATGGTGAGTACCAATCTAGCTTTGGAATACAAGGCTCGATCGATCGTATCGTGCCCTCCGAAGATGGGAAAAGTTTTTGGCTTGCTGGTAATATTCCATGTGGATCAAAGCGAAGTTGTATTCTTGCGAAGTACGACTTCGATGGAAATCGGTTATTGACGACTGGGACTGTTGCCGAAAATACATACGTCTATGCTTGGGTAGCTGATGTCCACGATGAATTAGTGTATGTAGCAAATGTCAAGTCGAACACAATATCCGTTTTCGATTTATCTGGAATATTTAGAGAAGAGATTTTGATAGAAAGCCCATCACGTATTCAAATTGATGGTGCCGACAATCCTAGCAACTCGGTGAGCTCGGAAGTTGGAAAAATGACGAAACTTCGTACTGAGCCTAACACATCAATTATCACAATGTTTGTTGCGGGCAACAAACTTTTCGTTCAGCGAAAGCGATTTAATCTACCGGGCGATCAATATTTATTGGACATATTTGACCTTACAACTCGGCGGGCCATTGTGGGAATTGAGGCACCACATTATTTGGTAAATATTTTGGCAAACGAACGCCATATTTTTGTTAGTGAAGGAGACAATGAATACGGCAGGGTCCATGTGATCGAAGCGAACTTGGTTCCGGCAGCGTTATGAAAAGTGGCAGCATCCAGCAAATCGTTGTTTACGCAATTCTACTACTTTTACTTGCGTTGCAATCCTACAGGTTGAAGGCAGAGAAAACAAGGTGGAGTCAGGAAGATTCAGTTCCACAGTCTATCTCGGCGTTGGTTCGTGAATCAATCGGATCCACAATTACAGATTCGGTACTACCGACAATCAGTGGCGAGGGGGGAATTGTTTCTATCCCCGACCCAACAAAGACAACTGTCGTAATCTTGTTCACAAGCTCCGATTGTGTAAACTGCTTTACCGAGGTTCCATTGAGGAATATGCTTGACGACATGGACGCGAGCATCAAGGCATTTGCTATTTATTCCGGAGGCATTAAAGCAGCGGGCAAATCTTTCACAGCGGCGCAGAACATACAATTGCCAGTACTGTTCGATGAACACGGATCATTTTTCAACCAATTCGGATTGTATGGTTCACCATTCACTCCAGTAAAAGTGATTATCGATTCGACCGGAAAGGTTAAGGACATTTCCAGGTCGTTCTATGCTGATACCACTAGATGGCTGGCGTATCAGGATGCGGTTGCGTATTTAGCGATGCGCTGAGTAAACGGAATTTCTTCCGCACTCACATCTTTACCACCACCCGCTGCTCAACCGCGACTCCCGCAGCAACACGTAGTACATAAACTCCGGCAGGCAACGCCGCCGCACGAATGGCAACTTCAGATGAGCCGGGATTAACCACGGTTTCAAAAACGGGTCTCCCCAACACATCAACAAGTTGCACCGCCGCTTCCACACCGGTTTCACCCACCAGCCGCACCGATAAATCCTCCGTAAACGGATTGGGGAATACCGACTCGACCAACAAATTCAGGTCCCCAGGGTTTTCCGTTCCGGTGGATGTCTTCTTGAGGCGGTAAATGAATCCATCAAACCCAAGGATGTACAGCTCATCAGCCGCATCAACGCCAAACGACGAAACGTTAAACGGCGCGTCGATGAGTTCTACCGGAGATCCTCCCGACGTGTCCACCGCCCATATCTTGCCGTTGGCAAAATCGCCGTAGATGTACTTACCCTGCAACTCAACAATGGGCCCACCATAAACATAACCACCCGTAACGGACTGGCCATCAGATCGGGGATAGTCCAAAAGCGGTAGCATCAGTCCACTCTGGTTGCAGTTACTGGGGGGCTCAAAACACAGCGTCCCTTCCATGATCCGCCAACCATAGTTTCCGCCCTTCACCACGCGGTCAATTTCCTCAGCCGCAGCCTGACCCACGTCGCCCACCCAAAGGTTTCCATCTCCATCAAAACTCATCCGCCACGGATTGCGAAAACCCCACGCCCAAATCTCTTCGCGGAAACCCTCGGTCCCGACAAACGGATTATCCGCAGGGATGCCGTAGTTAACATTTGCCGACTGCACATCAACATCCAGTCGCACAATTTTCCCGAGCAGACTCCCGGGCGTCTGCGCGTAGTTTTCGGGATCACCGCCACTGCCGCCGTCACCGAGTCCGAGATACAAATAACCGTCGGGTCCGAAAGCCATGCTGCCGCCGTTGTGATTCGTGTACGGTTGTCCAACTTCGAGAATCACCAGTTCAGACGCGGGATCCGCCACCGACGAATTCTGGCTGTCAACCGTAAAGCGCGATAGCACCCCGCGGTCGGGATTGCTGGCGGTGTAGTAGACAAACAGGTAACCGTTGTCACTAAAATTCGGATGGAGCGCCAGGCCGAGTAGCCCTTCTTCTTCACCGGAGGTGTGGACGCGATCTGACAGCGAAAGGAATGTGGTTGCACCGGCAGGCTGCAGATTTTGCATGATTCGGATGCGCGCATTGTTCTGTTCGACAATCATTATCCGATTGCTCCCATCCGGTGTGTACCGGAAATCCACCGGCCGCGCAAACTGCTGCGCGAACGCTCTCTCGAGTTCATACTGGCCGAATGCAGGCACGGGGATGGCCACGCACATCGCAAAAAGTAGTACAGCGATGCCAGGCGTAATTTTTGTCTGCTGATTCATTGTTTGATCACTCTGTGCCGCTTTGCGAAATGCAGGTGCTGGTCGGTGTGCGGGTGATAGGCTGTGCGCGAACTTGATGTACGTGCCTTTGGTCAATACGTTCGCGACAATCTGAATGGGAGTTTGTCCCGGCGGGGCTTATCTTACTGCCAGATCACGTTAGTTAACAGGCAATTCTGCATGGCGAAAGGCAAGGGCAACAGAAAAGCGCAGCGGGCGCGCCGGTCGCAGCCGAAAATGGTGTTCGGCCGCCGCAACTATCTGCTCCTCCTCGCGGGGATCGCTCTCATAATCGTAGGCTACGTGATCATGCGCATGGACAATCAGGTAGAGAGCCTGGTGTCCTTATATATAGCGCCCATCCTGATCCTCGGCGGATACATCGAGATCATATACGCCATCATGTGGAGGCAGAAGGTGGAGGAGGGGTCCTGACGAGTCCGTCGGTCGTTGTCCCGCCGAGTCCTTCCCAGACGTCATCCCACCAGTCGTAAACAACGCCGCCATAG
The DNA here is from genome assembly GCA_965224105.1 of Rhodothermales bacterium. Lineage (GTDB taxonomy): Bacteria > Bacteroidota > Rhodothermia > Rhodothermales > JABDKH01 > CBDCYH01. The sequence goes on from CBDCYH010000002.1 coordinate 1,773,681, forward strand.
GGCCAGGTCCGCCAGTCAGCCACGAGTCGGTGTTTTTCCGGGTTGGTGATGATGTAGTTCCGGCGGATGAGTAGCTCCCTGGGCGTGCGCACGCGGTAGTCCCAGTGGTTGACGAGGAGCCGTAGGTCAGGGCGGGCGAGACGTTTCTTGAACGACATCTTCCAGATGCGAACCCACCGGTCAAACGTGTAGCGGGGCTGGTCGGCAAGCGCAAGGTAGTGAAGGTGGTTGGGGAGGAGAACGTAGTGGCCCACCTGCCAGTCAGCTTTGTCGCGCCAGACGTTGGCGAGGAGCTCGTGGATGGCGGGGTCGGCGAGCCAGCGGGTGCGGTGCTTCGTGAGGACGGTGTCGAAGACGACGGTGGGTTGCCCAGGGACGTGCCGGACGCCAGAAGCGGGGCGGGTGCGGTTGGGGTAGGGGTAGGGGTAGGGGTTTTGTCTTGTCACTTAGTGGTAAACAGGCGGGGTGGGGAGGTGTAACCTGGGGGTAGCGGGGGCGGGGGGGCGGGGGTGGGGTGGGAGCGAAGGGTGGGGGCGAAGGGTGGATCAGCTCTTCGATGCTGATCCATCCCGTGCCCGCTTTGAGGCTGGTCCGTCCCGCGCCCGCTTCGAGGCTGGTGCGGCAAGCCCCCGAGGCTGGGGTGGGTCGGCCGGCGGCGGGGCTAGTAGAGGAGGTAGGGGGCCCGCAGCCTTCGGAAGGCTTCGACGTCGGCCTTCCAGGAGGCGATGATCTGATCAGGGGTGGCGCGGTCGTGGAGCAGGGCGGCAAACATTCCAGTGCCGGCAAGCCGCGTGAGCCAGCGGTCGTTGAGGTGGGTGCCCTCGGCCAGCTGCGGGGCGGCGTCGAGCGTTGCGGCGAGCAGGTGTACGCCAGCCTCAACAGGGGCGACCGCCCGAGCGCCAACAACGGAAACACGCACGCCAGCGCTCTCGACCTCACCGTGCTTTACGTTCGTAGCAACACCGGGGATGTCAACCGCGACAAACGTGGTCTCGCGCACTCCGATACCGCCGAGCCCCGCAGTCACCACATCAGCAACAACACGAGCGGCGTCAACACCGGGGGCGCCGAGCGTGAGGAACGGGGCTTCCGTCCCGCGACCTTCGCTAAACGTAGTGCCCTCAAAAAAGCAGGTGCCCACATACATGAGCGCAGTCTCAAACGTGGGGATGTTCGGACTGGTTGCAACCCACTCCCGGCCCAAATCAGTCCAGAGCATGTCGCGCTCCCATCCGCGCATCTCAACAACATTCAACTGGAGTTCTTCGAGCCCAGGCAGAAAACCCTCGCCAGCGATCATCCGCGCCAACTCGCCAACCGTCAGTCCGTGCGCCACGGGAATCGGATACGGTGCAACAAGTGACTTGTGCTCGGCCTCCGCGACCCAGCCAGCAACGTACTCGCCACCCAGCGGATTGGGCCGGTCGAGCACAACAAATGGTACATCCGCCTCGGCAGCGGCAACCATCGACTCGCCCATCGTCGCGATATACGTGTAGAAGCGTGCACCAACATCCTGGATGTCAAACACCAGCACATCAAGACCTGCCAGCACATCAGCAGGGGGACGGCGGGTGCTACCGTACAAACTGTAAACGGGAATGGAGTCCAACGCAGCGTTGCCAACTTTCTCTCCGGCTTCTGCCTGCCCGCGGATGCCATGCTCGGGTCCAAACAGCGCGCGCACGTCCAACCCGGCCTCGACCATGAGGGGTACAACGTGCCGACCACCCGAACGGGAGGTCTGATTGATTACCAGGCCAATGCGTTTCCCGCGCAGCAACGAAAAGTCTTCCTCCACCAACACATCGAGCCCCGTTGCAACCTGCGCCGCCGATTGCACCGTCGCTTCTGCATCCGATGCAGATCTACTGCATCCGGAAAGAACCAGAAGGCAGACGCAAAGCGAGAGTTTGATCAGACTAGCTGTTCGCAACGATAAACTGCTCGGCAAAGAAGTAGTTGGATTCGAGTAATCCATTTTCGACAGAGTCGGATCCGTGGACACAGTTTTCGCCCATCGAGTCGGCAAAATCCTTGCGGATAGTGCCTTCAGCTGCTTCTGCAGGGTTGGTCGCGCCAATCAGCGTGCGGTAATCAGCAACAGCGTTTTCTTTCTCAAGTACGATCGGGACACACGGTCCGCTCGACATGAAATCAGTTAGTTCACCAAAAAACGGCCGCTCCTTGTGGACCGCGTAGAATCCTTCCGCTTCTTTTTTCGAAAGCTGCACCATCTTCATGGCGCAAATTCTAAATCCTGCGTCCTGGATGCGCTTTATAACCTCGCCCACAAGTTGTTTGCGAACACAGTCGGGTTTCAGGATTGCAAGTGTGCGTTCTACTGCCATTAATCTGATTCTACTTTATTGATTGATTAAATAAATTTTGTCGCTCTGTCAAACGTGACGCTCGGCGTGGTAAGACGATCGCACCAGCGGACCGCTTTCCACGTGTCCGATCCCCTTCGCCTCGCCGACTTCTTTGTACCATGCAAACTTTTCGGGCGGAATAAATTCTTCGACCGGCAAGTGCATGCGGGTGGGCTGGAGATACTGACCGATAGTCATGACGTCCAGCTTGATGTTAACAAAATCGTCCATCAGCTGAAGCACCTCGTCATCCTTCTCGCCAAGCCCAACCATGATACCACTCTTCGTTCGCAGTCCGGCTTTCTTTGAAATATCCAGCACATCCAACGACCGCTGATAAACCGCTTGTGGCCGGACGCGTCGGTACAACCGCGGTACGGATTCCATGTTGTGATTCATCAGGTCCGGACGGGCATCGATTACGATTTGCAGCGCATCCCATATCCCGCGGAAATCGGGAATCAACACCTCCACGGTGCAGCCGGGAATTTCCTCCCGCAACAACCTGATCGTCTCTGCAAAAATAGGAGCACCGCCGTCTTCGCGTTCGTCGCGGTTGACGCTGGTGACGACCACATGTTTAAGGCCCATCAACCTCGCGGCTTCGGCAACGCGGCGGGGTTCATCGTAGTCCAGGCCTTCGTCTGGCCGGCCCGTCTTCACCGCGCAGAATCCGCAGGATCTCGTGCACACGTCGCCCAGAATCATGAACGTCGCCGTCCCGGCCGTCCAGCACTCACCCATGTTCGGGCAGCGTGCGCTCTGGCACACGGTGTGCAGGTCGTGCGTCTCGATGATATCCGATACTCCCTTGAACGTCTCGCCATACGGGAGCTTTACGCGGAGCCAGTCCGGGCGGGGAATGCGCTCGTGCTTTTCAACAACCGGCAGCTCCAATACCGCATCGCCTGCATCCGATCGGACGGTGCCCAGCTCTATCTCGCCAGGTAGTCTTGGAGTCTTGTTTGCGGCCATGGTGCGGATGCTCAAATGTGCAGTGCAGGCAAGATACGACCTTCGACCTCGCCCCTCCTTTGAATCGGCTTTTGCGAACACGAGTCAACAGGTAATTGATCCCAATCGCTCGGCACCGCGACCGCAATCACGGGCCCGAACCGCACGGCGCCCGACGGAGCGAAAATTTGAGCGCCATTCGTTATCTTCGAACCGGCCTGCATCAGCACACGGCCCGACTCGTCACATCAGCAAAAAAACTCTATGCCCATTCTCGCGAGATCCTCCATCGTTGCCAGCAACGTGCACGAAACCCTAAGTCGGCACATGCTCGCGGATGGGATGAAAATGGTCCTGGACATGAAGAGCTCCTCGGGATCCCTGCTCAAGGACGAGCTCACCGGCATGACGTACATAGATTTTTTCGGATTCTTTGCATCCAACGCCCTGGGGATGAATCATCCGAAGCTTACGGGGGATGAGGATTTCTTGGAGCGCCTGCAGGAAGTAGCACTAAATAAGGTCACCAATTCTGACGTCTACACCACGCACATGGCGCGTTTTGTCGATACGTTCAGCCGGGTCGGAATTCCGAAGTATCTGCACTACGCCTTTTTTGTATCCGGTGGTGCGCTTGCCGTGGAGAATGCACTCAAGGCTGCGTTCGACTGGAAGGTCCGGAAGAATTTCCAGAAGGGTTATCGCACCGAACGTGGTCACCAGGTGATGCACTTCGACGAGGCCTTCCATGGACGGTCCGGATACACACTTCCGCTAACCAACACGTCCGATCCTCGGAAGACGATGTACTTCCCGAAATTCGATTGGCCACGGGTGTCGAATCCGAAAATCGAATTTCCGCTTACTCCACAGCGCATGGAAGACCTGGAGCGGCGCGAACAACTGGCGTTGAGTCAGGCGCGTACGTTTTTCCATCAAAACCCCGACGACATCGCGTGCGTCATTTTGGAAACCATCCAGGGCGAAGGCGGCGACAACCACGTCCGTCCGGAGTTTATGCAGGCGCTGAAAGATCTGGCCCACGAAAACGACGCGCTGTTCATCCTGGACGAGGTGCAATCGGGTGTTGGGATTGCCGGAGAGTTCTGGGCGCACGAAGCACTCGGCGTCGAGCCGGATATTATCGCGTTCGGAAAGAAGACGCAGGTGTGCGGAATCCTCGCGAGCAAAAAACTTGATGAAGTGGACGGGCACGTTTTTGAAACTGCTTCCCGGATCAACTCCACCTGGGGCGGCAATCTCGTTGACATGGTCCGGTTTGACAGGATCCTCGAGGTGATCGAGGAAGACAACCTCGTGCACAACGCCAAGGTTGTTGGTGAACATCTGCTCGGCAACTTGCAATCCCTGCAGCAACAAACCGACGTTGTTACGAATGCCCGCGGGATGGGCTTGATGTGCGCGTTTGATCTTGAGACACGGGACTTCCGCGACGCTGTTCGCAAAAAATGTTTTGAGCGCGGCTTGATCATCCTCGGGTGCGGCCAACGATCGCTGCGCTTCCGTCCTCCCCTTACGATTACCAAGGCCGACATCGATCGCGGATGCGACATCATGACGGAGGTCATCCTGGAGACGGAGAAAGAATGGTTCGGAAGGTAACAGATCCGGCAGTCATCCCGGCACCTGGAAACAAAACCATCGAGGAGTACTTCGGGAATGTGCGGACGGGGACTAGTGGGTACAGCGTTGCCCACATGATCGCCCCATCTGGCTGGTCGGAACCTTTTCAGGTGGCCGACTTTGACGAACTTACTATTGTAATTAAAGGGGTTATGCGCGTGGAGCACGAATCTGGTCTGACGGATGTTTCCGCTGGCGAGGTTGTGCTGGTTACCGCGGGTGACAGGATCCGTTATTGCAATCCAACCGACTCGGAAACGGAATACTGGGCCGTTTGTATTCCGGCATTTGGGCTAGACCTCGTCGAACGCGACGAGTAACCACACACATCGGCGTCTCGCTGTTTCGCCGAAAGCCAATACTTGAACATGAAAAGGACCCACCTGCTCGCCGCGGCGACCTGCGCCATCGTTGTTGCCCTGTTGGCATTCACCGCCTGGAAAATCTCGCATCCCGAGGCGCCAAGACAAGACCTTGCAGATTCACTCGAAAGACCGCCGTCGTTCAAGTCGGCAATTAGCTTTGGCGAGGATCTCAACGCGAGGTTCGACTTCGATGTGATGCGGATGCGCGACCTCGCGACTGGCGAGATACCGCGCGACATCTATCGCCAGGAAATGGAATTTGCAAAAAGGCTTCCCATGGCCAAGCTTGCAAAGGCCGGCAAGCAACAAGCCACCGTCTGGCAACGACGCGGCCCGACAAACGTCGGCGGTCGCACGCGGGCACTCGCGTATGATGTTTCTGATGAGACACGGATCCTGGCGGGCGGCGTGAGTGGAGGGATGTGGCTCTCGACGAATTCGGGATCAACATGGACCAAAACAACCAGCTCGTCGCAGTTACACAGCGTTACCGCCATCGCGCAAGACACCCGGGCAGGAGAGACAGATACGTGGTACGTGGGGACGGGCGAGGTGAGAGGCAACAGCGCTTCGGAAAGCGGGGCGTTCTTCGCGGGCGACGGCGTCTACAAATCAACTGACGGAGGCGCTAGCTGGACCCTCCTGCCTTCCACCGTATCAGGAACGCCACAGTTTATCGACAGCTTTTTTGATCTAGTCCTCGAAGTCGCCACCGATCCATCAAACGCAGCCGAAGACGAAGTGTATGTCGCTTCGGCGCTGTTCGGTTCTATCCTCCGTAGCACAAACGGCGGAACGTCCTGGACGATGGTACTTGGTAACACAAGCTCCGGACCACGATACGCCGACGTTGCAGTCACGACTTCGGGAACGGTGTTCGCCGCCTTCTCCAGCGATGGCAGCAACGCGGGAATGTGGAAAAGCACCACGGGCACGTCTGGCTCCTGGACTGACATCACACCCGCGGGCTTCCCATCCTCCTACCAGCGCCAGGAAATTGCAATCGATCCATCGGATGAGGATAACGTATGGTTCCTCGCCGAAACTCCAGGCAGTGGAACAAGCGATCATAGTCTGTGGAAGTACGACGATGGTGCAGGCACGTGGACGAACATGTCTTCGCTCATTCCCGCGCTTGGCGGCACGTCAGGAAATTTCAACTCGCAGTCAAGCTACGACCTCGTCATCAAGGTAAGTCCGCGCAGCAGCGATACACTCTTTGTTGGTGGAACGAACCTATTCCGTCTTGCCGTTACCGCCGCCACATCAACATGGATTGGTGGATACACGCATCAGAATAACTCGTTCGCCCGGTACACAAATCATCATCCCGACCAGCACTCGATGGCCTTCCTGCCATCCGATCCGGATGTTATGCTCAGCGGCAACGATGGGGGCGTAATGCGAACGGACAATGCCAACGAGGCTGGCAACGGGGCGGTCGACTGGACAGACCTCAACACCGGTTACGAAAACCAGCAGTTCTACACCGTTTGTTTCAACCTCGACGACAGCGACCCGTTTGTGGGCGGCGGGATGCAGGACAACGGGACGTGGGGCACAACGTCAACCGACGGCACTGTGGCATGGGATGAGGAACTGGGTGGCGATGGTTCGCACTGCCAGGTCGCCAATCGAACGGTGTCCGGTACGTACCGATACTCGTCGATCCAAAACGGAATAATCTACAGACAGCAGTACGGCGCGGGTGGAGGATACCAGGGTTTCCGACGCGTCGACCCAACCGGTGGATCGGGCTACCTGTTTATCAATCCGTTCATCCTCTCTCCAACCTCGCCTGAAAAAATGTTTCTCGCTGGCGGGTCAACTGTCTGGCGTCAGGACAACTTCAATGCTATCGCAACCAACTCGTCGACGTCCACGCTAACAACCGGGTGGACGGATCTCGACCCGTATCAGAATATTCCGGACGGTGGCACGGTGTCGGCACTGGCGATGTCCTCGGCATCTCCAACCGATCGGCTCTACTTCGGCACCGCAGATGGAAATCTGTATCGATACGACAACGCGTCGTCGGTCGCGGCCCAAACCGCGCCGGTGGACCTGACCGACGCTGCGTTTCCTTCGGGATACGTCTCTGACATCTCAGTCGACCCAACCAACGGTTCGAAAGTGATGGTGGCATTTTCCAACTACAACGCCACGAGTCTGTTTTACTCTGATGATGCCGGAGCGACGTGGACCGACATTGAGGGCAACCTGTCCGGAGCCACCGGGCCGTCCGTTCGCTCCGTGGCACTCGCCCCGGGCACGACCACGCCATACCTGGTGGGCACGTCAACGGGCCTTTACTCCGCAACGTCTCTTGCGGGTGCTTCAACCATCTGGTCGCTGGAGTCGCCGTCACTAATCGGCAACGTGGTTGTTGACATGGTTCGGTTCCGTCCCGCGGACAACTTCCTTTTTGTCGGTACCCACGCCCACGGTACCTTCGATCGCGACGTTTCGCTGCCGGTGGAAATCGCCGACCTCGACATACAATCGGAAAATGGCAACCTTGTTTTGAACTGGTCGGCGTTCGGTGTCGGCCCTGGTAGTGCTTTTGAGGTTGACTATAAGGTATCTGATGATGCGTCGTTTACAACTGGCGGCAGGCTGAACGGGGTGGCTGATCAGTCAGCCTATCGCCTCGCTTTACCTGCGTTGCTACCCAATGAGTACACGTTCCGTGTGCGGGCATTCGGCTCGGACGGAGCGCTTGAGGTGAGCGAAGAGATTCGCTACACGCTCGGAGTGGAAGGGCTGGCGCAGGTTGGAGAAGTGTATCCTAACCCATCCGCTGCAGATGCCAGGATTACAATTGCAGTTGCGGAATCACAGCGCGTGCGGGCTGAAGTCTTTGATGTTGCGGGCCGACGCCTGCACCAGGTGTTCGACGAAACGCTGGCGGCAAATGCGACGAGGGTCGTGAAAGTGGATAACCGGGCGTTGCCTGCCGGGGTGTATTTCCTTCGGATCTCCGGAGAAGAGTTCTCCGAGTCGAAAAGGTTTACTATCGCCCGATAGGTTTCCGCTACTCGGCTTTTCCGTTTGTCGAAACCCCGTTCTCGTCCTCATCAACAACAAAACGGGTGACGTCGGCGATGCTGTCTTCGGCCCTCATCTTGATGAGCCGGACCCCCTGCGTGTTTCGTCCCATGATGCTGATGTCACCCACATGAAGGCGAATCAGAATCCCGTTGATCGTCACAATCATTAGGTCATCCTCGGGTAACACTCCCTTGATCGAGACCATGTCGCCCACCTTCGGATTGCTCTTGAGCGCGATCACACCCTGACCACCGCGCGACTGCCGCCGGTAGTCATCCAGGTTTGTACGCTTGCCGTAACCACGGTTGCTAATTGTTAGAACAGCGCGCCGATCATCCGTGACGACAATCATTCCAACCGCTCGCTCACCGTCCCGAAGTGAAATCCCCCGCACCCCTTGCGTGTTGCGACCAGTGGGGCGGACATCGCTTTCGTGGAACCTGATCGCCAGCCCGCCCGAGGACGCGAGCATCACATCTGCCTGCCCATCGGTTAGGTGCGCCTCCAGCAATTGATCATCATCAACAATCGAAATCCCGATGATGCCGTCAACCCTTGGGCGCGAGAATGCCTTAAGCCGTGTCTTCTTCACCTGACCGCGGCGGGTACCCATGAGTACGTAGTGCGACTTGAGATAAGCTTCGTCCCGGAAGTTCTCCTTCGTCACCGAAAGGACAGCACGAATGGCATCGTTAGGTCCGATCTGAATGAGATTGCGCACGGATCGCCCTTTTGCCGTGCGGGATCCTTCCGGAATTTCGAAAACCCGCAACCAGTAGCACCGACCCTTGTCGGAAAAGAACAACAGGTAGTCGTGGTTGCGCGAGACAAACAAGTGCTCGATGTAGTCTTCATCGCGCATGCCCGATCCCTTGGCCCCACGACCGCCACGGCCTTGCTTTCGGTATTCGGTGACGTCGGTTCTCTTGATGAGACCCTGGCGCGAAATGGTAACGACCATTTGATCGTCCTCCACGAGATCCTCGACGATTATTTCGCCGCCGCCCTGGAAATCGATTGCCGTCCGGCGCGGATCAGCGAACTTCTCTTTTATTTCGGACAACTCGTCACGGATGATAGCCATCCGATCGGTCTCGCTTCCGAGAATGCGCTTGAAGTCCGCGATCTGTTCTTTGACCTCGGTATACTCGTCTTCAATTTTCTGTCTTTCCAGACCGGTGAGACGGCTCAGCCGCATCTCCAGGATAGCCTTCGCCTGCGCTTCGGTTAAAGTGAACAGAGAATTGCCGTGCGTGGGCAGACCGAGCTGCTCAAGTTGTTTGGTGGTGAGCTTGGACGGGAACATCCCCGCCATCAAATTTTCTTTTGCCTCTTCCGTGTTCGGTGAGTTGCGGATGATGGTAATTACTTCGTCAAGGTGGTCCAGCGCTGTCTTCAGTCCCTCGAGGATATGCGCACGCTCTTCTGCTTTGCGCAGGTCATATTGCGTTCGCCGCACAACGATCTCATGTCGGTGGTCTACGTAGTGCGTTATCGCTTCTTTGAGGTTCAGCGTTTTGGGCCTGCCGTTGACGAGCGCAACAAAGTTCACCCCGAATGTTTGCTGGCATTGGGTGTACTTGTACAACTGGTTCTGAATGACCAGCGGCATCGCGTCTCGCCGCAGCTCGATAACGATGCGCATCCCGTCCCGATCGCTTTCGTCGCGAAGGTCGGAGATGCCTTCAATCTTTTTGTCCCGCACGAGAGCGGCGATTTTCTCAATCAGGTAGCTCTTGTTTACCTGGTACGGTATTTCCGAGATGATGAGTGCGTAGCGGCCAGCGCGGATTTCCTCCTCTTCGATCTTTGCGCGCATCACAACTTTGCCGCGACCCGTTTTATACGCGAGCCTCACCCCTGAATGCCCGTAGATGATGCCACCCGTGGGGAAATCCGGTGCGGGGATGTGCTCAATGAGGCCGTCGATGGTAATCTCCGGGTCATCGATGTAGGCCAGGATGCCGTCGATGACTTCGCCCAGATTGTGTGGGGGGATCTTCGTCGCCATCCCAACAGCGATGCCATCCGATCCGTTTACCAGCAGATTCGGAAACGCCGCCGGCAAGACGACAGGCTCTTGCAGCGAACCGTCAAAGTTGTCCTGGTACTCAACTGTTTCCTTGTTGATGTCCCGCAGCATTTCCTCGGCGAGCCGAGTCATCCGCGCCTCGGTGTATCGCATCGCCGCCGCAGAGTCACCGTCGATGCTACCGAAGTTGCCCTGGCCGTCAATCAGCGGGTAGCGCATGGAAAAATCCTGCGCCATGCGAACCATGGTGTCGTAAATCGCAGAATCACCATGCGGATGATACTTACCCAGCACCTCGCCAACCGTGTTCGCGCTTTTCTTGTAGGCACTCCCCGCAGAAAGCGAAAGCTGGCTCATCGCGTAGAGCACGCGCCTATGCACTGGCTTCAAACCATCTCGCACGTCGGGGAGGGCGCGACCAACAATAACTGACATCGAGTAATCGATGTACGAAGACTTCATCTCGTCTTCGATGTTGATCGGAATAATGCGGACGTTATCCGTCTCCATGGTGCGGTTTGCTGGTTAGCGCCGAGTCGTTAGTGGTTCTCCAGAGTGCAATTGCGGTCGGAGCTGCGAGAAAATGTTTGTTCTGGAGTGGGCAAGAATGGTCTTTGCGAAGAGTCCATTTTTTGCAGCAATAATCTGCCGCATTTGGTACCAAAATATACCCAAAAACGGCGATAATCGCTACAATTCTTGGTCTTTCGGCGCCCACAGATAGGCATAAAATGACGCTATACAGCGCCTATTTCTAAGATTGGACTAATTGCACTTCGGGTCTTCCGAACGCCGATCCTACGTGACTGCAACTCGCCTAACGGGCACCTGTCGGCACCGTATATTACCGCCCATTTCGCCTGCCCTCGGTGGTCGGCCGAGGAGTTAATCGCGCAGATATGACGACTACAGAAATACAGGCGACGGCCGCACGCAAACCGCTACGACGGCTCAATCATTTTTTCTGGAAGTACAAGAAACTGTTCATTCCGGGATTGCTTTGCGCCTTCATCTCAGCGGCGTTCAGCGTGATGGTGCCCATGGTCGTTAGATCAGCGGTTGACTCAATACCGCGGTTCATCGCAATCTACAAGACCGTCGACACACCTGCAGCATCGATGTCGACCGGCGTCACCACATCGCTACTGATGTTTGGAGCCTTGATCGTTCTGCTTAGTGCGTGCAGTGGTCTGTTCTCTTTTCTGATGAGGCAAACCATCGTCGTGGCATCTCGACACGTTGAGTACGATCTGCGGAGCAGAATGTATGACCATCTGCAAAAACTGTCGCACCAGTACTACGTCCATAACGCTACGGGCGATGTAATCACGCGTGCAACATCAGACATTGAACAAGTGCGCCGATACATCGGTCCCGCTATCATGTACCTCGCTCGAGCGTTTGTGGTCATCGTGATTGCTCTGTTCGTAATGTTCATTATTTCGCCCAGGCTTACCCTCTTCGCGATCATTCCGCTACCATTTCTTGCCGTGTCTGTGTTTTTTGTCGCAAGGCTCATCAGCCAAAGAAGCGACAGACTGCAAAAGCAGTATTCGCGCGTAACAAACACGGTGCAGGAGGGCATCGCTGGGATTCGTGTCGTAAAAGCGTTTGCGCGCGAAGGAGCGGAAGCCAGGAAGTTTGATGCCGAAAGCAGCGACTACCGAGAACGGATGCTGGACCTTGCAAAAGTGGAAGCCGCATTCCGCCCCGTCTTCATTCTGCTCGTTGGGATGTCCACGATTATTGTTGTTTGGGTCGGCGGCAGGTTGGCCATGAATGGGGATATCTCCATCGGCAACATCGCAGAATACATCATCTACGTTGCCCTCATGACCTGGCCCGTAGCAGCGATGGGTTTTGTGATTAGCATGATTCAGCGTGCCGCAGCCTCCATGGCACGACTGAATGAAATACTCGATACCGAACCGGATATCGCCGACACCGATGCGACAGATCACTCAATCACTCGTCTGGACGGCTCTGTTTCGTTTAAGAATGTAACCTACTCGTTCACACCCGACGCACAACCTGCACTGGACAACGTGAGTCTGCAGATAGAAGCGGGCTCGGTCGTGGGAATCGTCGGGAGGACGGGTTCTGGAAAAAGCACTCTGGTGGATTTTATACCGCGCGTGCTCGAACCGCAGCAAGGGATTGTTCGCGTCGGTGGGCATGCAACCACAACGATCCCACTTAATGTGCTCCGTGGGCACATTGGATACGTTCCGCAGGATGTCTTTCTTTTTAGCGACACCGTCTCGAACAACATTGCGTTCGGAAATCCGGGCGCCGGGGTTCCTGAGATCGAATCAGCAGCGAAAGACGCAGACCTGCTGGCGAACATCGAGTCGTTCCCGAAAGGGTTCGAGACTGAGGTTGGTGAGCGGGGTATCACGGTTTCCGGCGGCCAGAAACAGCGGACGTCCATCGCGCGTGCGCTAATTCGCAAGCCCGGAATTCTCATCCTTGACGATGCACTGTCTGCCGTTGACACTTCAACCGAACACACCATCATCCAAAACCTGTTGGCAAGGCGCGAAGGCGAAACACTGATCATCGTGAGCCACCGAATTTCGAGTGTGCAGTTTGCAGATGATCTTATTGTAATGGAGGATGGGAAGATTGTGGAGCAGGGAACTCATGCTGAACTGGTTAACCGAAATGGTGTCTACGCAAGCATGCATCGGAAGCAACAACTCGAGAACGAAATCGCGGCAATTACCTGAGATGATTATTGCAACACCGCTTGGGGTTAGCGCTGCGGTTCCCATGCACGGGCGCCACCTATCGGGTGTCCTGCTGGATTGCAGAAACGGATTCTATCTTGCAGATTGCGGCGAAGCGACGCAGTTCCAGCTGGGGCGAACCAACTGGAAGCAGTCCAAACTGCGAGCAGTTTTTATTTCTCATCTGCATGGTGACCACTATTTCGGATTGTTTGGTTTGTTGTCAACACTCACACTGCTGAAACGGCAGGCCCCGTTGACGATTGTTGGGCCTGTTGGACTTAAGAGCAGAGTTGACGTAACGCTCGATCTTGCGACCTTGCAGTTTGAGCTGACCTGGCTCGAGCTCGACCCGCAGTCGTTAGCGAGGGCCGCGGGGCCTACAACAGTTTATGAGAACGAGGATCTGACCGTCACAACCTGCGCCCTCGACCACACCCTGGACTCCCTCGGCTTCCGGTTCACAGAGAAACCCCGACGGGGCCGCTTCGACGTCGCCCGCGCACAGGCCCTCGGCATTACGAACGAAAGGGACTACGGACGCCTCACAGATGGAGAACCCGTCACCTCGCCCTCCGGACTACGCGTCGAACCGGCTGATGTCCTCGGCCCCGAACGCCCCGGATCATCTTTCGCCTACATCACCGATACACGGCCCTGCCCGGCTGCCATCGCCCTGGCGGATCACGCAGACGTGCTCTACCACGAAGCAACCTTCCAGGAGGCACACAAAGAAAACGCCGTTGCAACCGGACACTCGACCGCCCGTGAGGCCGCATCAGTAGCAAAAAATGCGAATGCAAAACAATTGGTGCTAACGCACTTTAGCGCGCGCTACGACAACCTCACCGACCTGGTGAAAGAAGCCGCAGAAGTTTTTCCGAACACATCCGCTGCGCAAGAATTACAGCCTGTAAGAATCGGAAGGGACGAAAAATAAGTGAGCGAGAAAGAGAAGCAAGCAAATAGGATAGACGCTAAACTGCTCAGGCGGATTATCACCTACCTCGCGCCATACAAGGGGTGGGTGGCGTTGGCATCCGTCACGGTGATCACTGCGGCTTTCCTTGGCCCACTCCGACCAAAACTTGTGCAGCTGGCAATCGACGATCACATCGTCGTCGGAGACATGCCGGGCCTGCAGCGGATTATCATGCTGCTCTTCGTCGTTCTGTTCGCAGAGGGCATCCTGTCGTTCTTCAACACCTATCTGACCCAGTGGATCGGCCAGCAGGCTATCTACGACCTGCGAACGAAAGTCTACCGGCATATCCAGAAGCAGTCACTCACGTTTTTCGATCGTAACCCCGTTGGCCGATTAATTACGCGCGTGACAAGCGATGTCGAGTCATTGTCCAACGTGCTGTCGGCCGGGATCGTGACCATCCTCGGCGACTTGTTCAAGCTGGTTTTCATCGCGTATTTCATGTTCACGCTTAGTCCGAGGCTGGCGGTTGTAACCCTGGCGGTTTTACCGCTGATGATGGCAGTTACTTTTTGGTTTCGAGCGAAGGTGCGCGAGCAATACCGCGAAACGCGAGCGCAGGTGGCTAAGCTCAACTCGTTTCTGCAGGAGCACATCACGGGGATGAAAATTGTGCAGCTGTTTGGTCGGCAGAAGACGGAGCTGGTCAAGTTTGACCAGATCAACGATGCGCACCGGGTCGCCCAGATAAAAACGATCTTCTACTTCGCGCTTTTCTGGCCTATGATTGATATCACGGCTTCAACCGCTCTGGGTCTTGTCATCTGGACAGGTGGACTGAGTGCGATCTCTTCGTCACTGTCTTTGGGCGTGCTCATCGCGTTCATCCAGTATGCGCGACAGTTCTTCGATCCTGTCCGCAATTTGTCAGACCAGTACAACACCCTGCAGAGCGCGATGGCCGGTGCGGAGCGGATTTTTGATCTGCTCGATGAGGATGCGTCGCTTCCGGTTGACGTGGAGGCAGAGGCGGCCGCGATCTCGCGTGGTGAGATTACCTTTGAAAATGTCTGGTTTTCGTACGACCTCGTTGGCAGGGAAGACGCAGATGCAACGGATGATCCGAACTGGATCTTGCGGGATGTGAGTTTTACCGTCTCGCCGGGCCAGCGTCTCGCCATCGTCGGCGCCACAGGTGCAGGCAAGTCGACGATAATCAACTTGCTCATGCGGTTCTACGACCCACAGAAGGGAAGGGTGCTCATCGACGGATTCGACATTTCGAAAACGAACCCGCAGTTGTTGCGCAAGAAGATTGGTCTTGTACTGCAGGATGTGTTTCTTTTTTCCGGATCCGTCATAGACAACATCTCGCTTGGGGATGAGTCGCTTTCGGTTGATGATATTCGGCGAGCCTCGCAGATAATCGGAGCCGATTCGTTTATCGATCGCCTACCCGGTGGCTGGGACTATGAGGTTAAAGAACGCGGATTGTCCCTCTCGCACGGCCAACGACAGATGCTTTCCTTTATTCGGGCTCTGGTGTACGATCCGGTTATACTGGTCCTGGATGAGGCCACCAGCAGCGTGGACTCAGAGACGGAGAGCGCTATCCAGACTGCGCTCGACACGATGATGGAAGGGCGCACATCCGTAGTTGTGGCACACCGATTGTCGACCATCCGGCATTCGGAGCAAATTCTTGTCATGCACCGTGGGGAAGTGCGAGAAATGGGGTCGCATGGCGAGCTGATGGACGTTTCCGACGGTCTGTACCGGAAATTGTACGAGATGCAGTACCTGGACGAGGTCCACGCAGGGTGAAATTTCCTGTTCTTTGAGCGCAACTATTCCGAACACCTAACGTTTCATCGTAAATCGACGATAAACGATCAATACAGAATGGCTAAAACCGCAAAAAGTAAATACAGCCGGAACGCAGAGGATGTGGCAAAATGGGCAAAAGCCCTGGCACACCCCGCGCGCGTCGAGATCCTCAAGGTGCTCGCATCAACAGAGGGCTGCTACTGCGGCCACATCGTGAACGAGCTTCCCCTGGCACAAGCAACGGTGTCCCAACACCTGAAAAAACTGAAAGAAGGGGACCTCATTGTGGGAAACGTCGACGGACCAGCCATCTGCTATTGCGTCAACAAAGGCGAAGTGCAAAAAATGTTTGCCACGTTCGCCTCGTTGCAATCAAAACTGGAAAACTGTAAGAGGTGTTAAGATGAAAGAGAACGAAGCCTGCTGCGCAACGGACTGTTGCTCAACAGAAAGCGAATCGGTAATCACATTGGAAAAAGGCGATCTGGAAATAAAAGAAAAAGTCCGGTCGCGGTATTCCGAGATCGCCCGCTCGCGATCGACAGGGTGCGGATGCGAAGGTATCGACGCCGTGGCCCAAACTGCCGACTACAAACAGCTGGAGGGTTACCAGGGAATCGCAGACCTGGGTCTGGGATGCGGATCTCCAACTGCTACAAACTTGATGCGGGAGGGCGACACGATCCTGGACCTCGGATCAGGCGCGGGCTCCGACATTTTTATTGCCCGCAAGGCCATTGGCGAAACCGGCTTCGCAATCGGAGTCGACTTTTCAGAGGATATGATATCGTTGGCGGAAGAGAATGCGCGAAAACTGGGATTCGAGAACACCAAGTTTATCCTATCCGATATCGAATCTTTGCCCGTACCGAGCGACTCCGTTGACGTTGTGACCAGCAACTGCGTAATAAATCTCGTCCCAAACAAACAGAAAGTTTTTTCGGAAGTCCTTCGCGTCCTCAAGCCAGGAGGCTATATCACTATTTCGGATATTGTTAGCAGCAAGCCTCTCCCGGCGGGTATCACGCAGGACGAGGATTTATACTGCGCATGTGTAGGTGGTGCCACAACGAAAGAAGAGTATCTTTCGCTCCTGGCCGAAAGTGGATTCGAAGACATTAATGTCTCCACGTGGCGGACGCTCTCTGTTGACAACTTACCTGCAGACCTGGGTGTGGGGAGCCTAACTGTTGTGGCCAGAAAGCCCAAAGATTCCAACTAACTGTGTAACTGTTTTCAATCAATGGACACGTACTACAAACCTGAAGACCTCAAGAAATTCGGTGACATCGCCGAGGGTAGCAAAGACCTTGCAGCAGCCTTTTTTTCTTATTACGGGAAAGTTTTTGAAGACGGAGCTCTTTCCGCGCGAGAAAAAGCGCTCATTGCCCTCGCCGTCGCGCACACTGTACAATGCCCGTATTGTATAGACGCGTACACATCGGATTGCCTGGAGAAGGGATCAGATTTGGAGCAGATGACGGAGGCGGTGCACGTCGCGGTTGCGATCAGGGGAGGAGCATCCCTGGTACACGGCGTGCAGATGCTTGAGCAGACGAAACGAATGACCATGTAGTCCATGATTGAACTTGAAGTGCTTGACGGCGGGGTCCTGCAGATCGATGGACCCCGCAGGACAACGAGCCTGATGGCCCGGCGATCGCCGCTGACCGTGCCAGAAGAACAACTCAAAGCGTTGGACGCGGTATCAGTGCTGAACTCACCCAGCGGCAAAGGATTCTTCTTTGATGATATCCAGGCTTCGGGGTGGAGCACGCTCAAGCCAGAAAAACTGGAGATCTTTCAGATAAACGTTGGCAAGCTATGCAACATGACCTGCATGCACTGCCACGTGGACTCCGGTCCAGACCGCACGGAAGAAAACATGGATCGCGAAACCGTCGAGTATTGCCTCGAGGCTATTCGCAACTCGGGAGCGCATACCGTTGACTTAACTGGGGGTGCACCGGAGTTGAATCCGAATTTCGAATACCTGGTCGACGAATGCATCAAGATGGGCAAACACGTCATCGATCGATGCAACCTCACCATACTTACCACCAAACGATTCGAGCACCTACCGCAATGGTTCGCGGATCGCGGAGTGGAAATCGTGAGCTCTCTTCCGCACTATAGAAAACTCGGTACGGATGCCCAAAGGGGTGAGGGCACCTACGAAAAATCTATCCGCGCAATCAAGGAGCTGAATCGGGTTGGTTATGGGAAGGGTCACCCGAACAAAGTATTAACCCTGGTCACAAACCCCGTGGGTGCCTTCCTCGCTGGTAACCAGACGTCGCTCGAGGTCGAATGGAAACGAGAATTAGCGTCCAACCACGGGATCTACTTTGACAGATTGATCGCGCTCAACAACATGCCGATGTCACGGTATCTGGAGTGGCTTCTGGAAAAGAATCAGCTGGAAGAGTACATGCAGAAACTGGTGGATGCGTTTAATCCGGCAACGATCGGTGGCCTAATGTGCCGGAACACGGTTTCGGTTAATTGGAAAGGCGAAATATTTGACTGTGATTTTAATCAGCAGCTGGAAATGCACTCGATGTTGGGTGATCAACCCATGACGGTGCGCGACTTTGATCACGACGCATGGCTTGCGCACAACATTCGCACGGAGCGACACTGTTACGGATGTACGGCCGGTGCGGGGTCGGGCTGCGCCGGAGCCATCACCTAGCTGACCGCGCGCGGTCTCTAGTACAACAACATGTCGAAGGTGCGACGGTATTTCTTCGTCACCTCGTGATCCGGCCCGAGCAAATTGAAAATCGCAATGCAAGCCTTGCGGCTGCCATCATCATCATGATAGCGATCGGTTTTCAGCACATCCATAAATCGCTCGACGGCCGCGGGATAGTCAGACTCCCTAAGTGCGCTGATGGCTTGATGATATGCACGCGACGATTCTGAATTCTCCTCCGGCCTGTCAAGTTGCATCAGCCGAACAAAAGTCTCAATGGGCTCACGTAAATGGATAAGCCGCGGATCCACGCCGACGGCCTTGTTGATAAACTCCAACGCTTGGTCAGGTTCTTTGAAAACAATGAGCTGAGCCAACCGGGCAAGGGCCTGCGGATTGCCGGGGTCTTCAGCAAGTGCCTTTCGATAGAGATCCGTTGCAGCGTCGGTATCTCCCGACTGTTCCTTTTCATCCGCCAGGGTGAGCAATGGCGTCGCGCTTGTTGGCAAGTGCTCACTGAGCCAACGACGAACCTCGTGCTCAGGAAGCGCACCGGTGAATTCGGCGGAAACGGCGCCATCGACAAACAGCTTCACCGCCGGGATTCCACGGATTCCATATTGCTGCGAAATCTCTGGGTGCTCATCCGTATTCACTTTAACAAGTGTCATGCCCTCCCGATTATCCGCGGCTACGCGATCCAGAACCGGCCCGAGCATCCTGCACGGCCCACACCACGGCGCCCAAAAATCAACAAGAACCGGTTTGGTCTTGCTGGCTTCGATAACATCTTCGTCAAAACTCTGCATCTACCCTCTCGGTCGTACGTACATTTGCCATCCGCCGTGCGAACGCAATATTCTGAGCAAAACACGCCGTAATACGACGCACCGGGGTACAAGTTTATCTCTCATCCTTCGACATGAAAAATTTATTTATTGCGCCTGTCATTGTTGCGACAGTGCTACTTCTCGCCAGTTGCGCATCCGACGATACCGAAACGGATTTGGCCTACAACCCGGCCTCAGATAGTCTTCGATTCGCGGGTGAAGTTCACCTCCGAAACATTAAGCAGCTTACGTTTGGCGGTAACAACGCGGAAGCCTACTGGAGCTTCGACGATTCCGAACTAATCTTTCAAAGCGATTGGGAAGCGATCAACTCACAGGGATGCGACCAGATCTACACGATGGATGTGGAAAGCACGACAGGCGCGCTCACAGATTATCAGCTTGTCTCGACGGGCAAAGGTCGTACAACATGCAGCTACTTTACTAAAGATGGTCGCGTCGTGTATGGCTCAACGCATGCCGCGCAGAGCGAGTGCCCTGCGGCACCACAGGGGGGTCGCTACATCTGGCCGATCTACGACACCTTCGACATCTACATTGCCAACGCGGATGGATCGGATCCGTCTGTGCTGATTGGCGGCGAGGGGTACGACGCGGAAGCAACCGTCTCGCCAGATGGCAAGTATGTGATCTTCACGTCCACGCGCTCTGGCGACCTGGAGCTGTGGCGCTATGAATTTGAAACCGGCGAGACTCTCCAGCTAACGGACGAGCTCGGCTACGACGGGGGAGCGTTCTTCTCTCCAGACTCTAAGAAAATCGTCTGGCGAGCGAGCCGGCCGGAAGGTGAACGCGCGCAGAAGTATTCGGAGTTGCTTGCGAACGGCATGGTCGAGCCGGGAGCGCTGGAGCTGTTCATCGCGGACATTGACGGTAGTAACAAGCAGCAGATTACCGACCTCGGTGCGGCCAACTGGGCTCCGTTCTTTCACCCGTCGGGCGAGAAGATTCTCTTCAGCACAAACCACCACACGATCGAGACCAACCCAAGGGAGTTTGACCTGTTCATGGTAAATCTGGACGGCACAGGCCTAACCCAGATAACCCACTCCGGTACGTTTGACGCTTTCCCCATGTTTTCATTCGACGGGAAGAAAATTGCGTTTTCATCCAATCGAAGGGTTGATAGGAGGGAATCGCGCGACACAAACGTGTTTGTTGCTGATTGGGTGGAGAATCCGACAGATGAAGATAGAACCTTCGCGAACTAGCCTTTCAACCGGATTAGCAAAAAAAGTTAGCCTTGGCTAACTTTGCGGCTTAACCATCGATTTTGTCGCAAATGCAAGCTTTTCGCGTTTCGGTCGTACTGGTGGCCGCTATTCTCGCAACCGTAGCCGCCGGGTGTACACGCGAGCCCAAACCTGAATCGGGTGCCGCCGCACTCAACGTCGTCGCAACAACAAATCTGGTCGGCGACCTGGTCGAACAGATAGGAGGGATGAGGGTGAATACCGTGAGCCTGATGGGTCCAGGCGTCGATCCACACCTCTACAAAGCCAAAGCCGGAGACGTCGGCCGGCTTACTAGCGCAGACGTGATCTTTTATGGTGGACTCCACCTCGAAGGCAAAATGGTCGAACTGTTTGAAGAGATGGCACACCGGGGTCAGAAGACCATCGCCGTGACGGATGGCTGCGACAAGAGTTTGTATATCGAGTCAGAAAGTTTTGGTGGCAACTATGACCCACACGTCTGGTTCGACGTGAACCTCTGGGCGTGCGCGGCAGAGTACGTGGCTGCGGAACTGGTCGCGGCAGACCCCGAGGGGACTGCCATCTACAGGACCAACCTGGAAACGGTGTTAGAAGATTTTAACGAACTGAAAACGCACATCCACCAGCAGGTGAGTCGTCTACCGGAGGAACGCCGGGTGCTCGTTACCTCCCACGATGCCTTTGGATACTTCGGCCGGGCCTACGGGTTTGAGGTTTTCGGCTTGCAGGGTTTAAGCACCGAGCTCGAAGCCGGGACGGCAGATGTGCAGAGACTGGCCAACCTGGTGTTCGAACGAAAACTGCCTGCGCTATTCATCGAATCATCCGTCTCACCACGAGGGATTGAAGCCGTGCGAGCGGCCGTGCGCGCAAAAGGGTTTGATGTCCAAATTGGAGGCGACCTCTTTTCCGATGCGCTCGGTGAGAAAAACACTCCGGAAGGAACGTATGTCGGGATGGTCAGGCACAACGTGAATACCATCGTCTCGGCCCTCGCCGCGAATCCACAAAGGTAATGTCCGCAAACAATGCCATCGAGGTACGCGACCTCACTGTCGCATACAGAGAAAAACCTGTTCTCTGGGATATTGACCTCGATGTGCCATCAGGTGTTCTGATGGCGGTGGTCGGACCGAACGGCGCCGGCAAAACTACGCTGGTTAAATCGATCCTCGGCCTTGTCGACACCGCCGCCGGTGAAGTCGAAATAAATGGCAGGCCGCTGCGCAGGAAAAACTCCGGCGTGGCTTATGTGCCGCAGCGTGGTTCGGTTGACTGGGACTTCCCGACCACTGTCGTGGATGTGGTAATGATGGGCCTGTACGGGACGCTTGGCTGGATCCGCAGACCAGGGAAAAAGGAACGAGATAACGCCATGGCTGCACTCGAAAAAGTGGGCATGGCCAAATACTTCAACCGACAGATTTCCCAACTGTCAGGAGGACAGAAACAGAGGGTGTTCCTCGCTCGGGCACTCGTCCAGGATGCGTCGGTCTATTTTATGGATGAACCATTCCAGGGTGTTGACGCAATCACCGAGCGAGCTATCATCGAGTTGCTCCGTGAGTTGCGGTCATCCGGTAAAACCGTGGTCGTGGTTCATCATGATTTGCAGACGGTGCCAGAATACTTTGACTGGGTGTTGCTACTGAACGTGCGGCGGATCGCATCAGGCCCAGTGAAAGAGGTCTTCACCCACGCCAATCTGCGGGCGACCTACGGCGGCCGGATCGGGTTTGTCGATTCTCTTGCCAGCGAGGAGTAGCGTGGAGCTCTCCGACTTTATATTCGACTACACCCTAAGAAACGTAGCGCTGGGCGCGGCGGTGCTTGGGATTGTGAGCGGGGTGCTGGGTTCGTTTGCCGTCCTGCGCAAGCATAGCCTTATAGGGGATGCGATCTCGCACGCCGCGCTGCCAGGGATCATCCTGGCATTTTTGCTAACCGGCTCGAAGTCGCCTCTGGTTCTTCTGCTGGGCGCAACCGCCGCCGGACTCGCTGCGATGTTCTCTGTAAACCTCGTAACGGATCGAAGCCGCGTAAAATTTGACACCGCGCTGGGACTCGTGCTCTCCGTTTTTTTCGGGCTGGGCCTGGTGCTTCTCACGATGGTGCAGAGCCGCCCCGATGCCAATCAGGCAGGACTGACCAAGTTCCTTTTCGGGCAGGCCGCGGCGTTAGTCCAGCAAGACGTTTTGCTAATGACCGTGGTTGGCGCGGTCGTTATCCTCGCAATGGTCATCAACTGGAAGCAGTTTAAACTCCTGGCCTTCGACCGGGAGTTTGGCTCGTCCCTCGGAATCAACATGACATCGTTTAACGTCTTGTTGACCGTCCTCCTGGTTGTCGCCATCGTAATCGGTTTGCAGACGGTGGGCGTGGTGCTGATGAGCGCAATGATCATCGCACCTGGCGCAGCTGCGCGTCAATGGACGGACAGGCTCGGCAAGATGGTCTGGCTCGCCGCTTTTTTCGGTGCTCTCTCCGGAGTCGTCGGTGCGAGCCTGAGTAGCGTAAGTGGAAATCTGCCCACCGGCCCGTTGGTAATTCTAAGCGCCGGTGTTATCGTCACCGTTTCCTTGCTGCTCGCCCCTGAGCGAGGGGTGATACCACGGTACCTCCGCGAGTGGCGCAACGGTCGGCGCCTGCGCGCTGAGGCCGTCCTGCTAGACCTGTACGCCCTGGCCAACCAGCACGCATCCGATACCCATCCACATAGCGAAATTGTACTCGACGTGATGAGCCATTTTAATCAGGGCGCCCGTAACTCACTGCAGCATCTGCGAGAGCAGAAACTCGTCGCGGAGGTGCAACCTAAAGTTTGGTCGCTTACCGAGAAAGGTGTCAACACAGCCCGCGACCTGTTGGCGCAACACGAATCAGATATTTCGTGATGGGACTATCGGCGAACGTAGAAATCCTCCTGATCGCGGTCGTCGCCGCAGCCGCGTGCGCCCTCCCCGGCGTGTTCCTGATACTCCGGAAAATGGCAATGATGAGTGACGCGATCAGCCACGCAATCCTGCCCGGAATCGTCGTAGCATTCTTCGTTACGTCCAACCTCAATTCACCACTGCTCATTGTCGGCGCCGCCCTCACCGGCGTGCTCACCGTCTTCCTCGTGGAAACCCTCATGAGCACGAGACTGCTTCGCGAGGATGCGGCGATGGGACTTACGTTTCCTGTTCTGTTCTCGATTGGAGTGGTTCTGATTGCCCGATACGCCGGGGACATCCACCTCGACACCGACGCCGTCCTGCTCGGCGAGCTGGCCTTTGCGCCATTCGACCGCTTCACCATCGGCGGACGGGACATCGCTCCCGCTGCGCTTGTAACCATGACCGTCGTCCTCTTGTTGAACATGGCATTCATCCTGCTTTTCTACAAGGAGCTCAAGCTTAGCACCTTCGATGCGGGCCTTGCCGCAGCGCTAGGGTTCTCACCAGTCGCCGTACATTACGTGTTGATGGGCCTGGTATCCACAACGGCGGTCGCCGCGTTCGATGCGATGGGATCTATTCTGGTTGTCGCGCTGATGATCGGCCCCCCGGCCTGTGCCTACCTTCTCACAAACAACCTCTCGCGCCTAACAATTTTGAGTGTGATAATCGGAGCTGCCTGCGCCGCTGGCGGCTTCGCCATGGCCGCCGCATTCGATTACTCCATTGCCGGTTCGATCGCAGTTGTTATCGGACTAACGTTCGCCGCTGTGTTTCTTTTCTCACCCCTCGACGGACTCATTGTGCAAAACATCCGCAAAGAAAAACGGCGGATCGGGTTTGGGGAAAAATTGCTCGCCATTCATCTTATCCAGCATGAAGGGCTACCGGAGGAGGAGCGAGAAAACCGCGAGATACACTTGCAGGAGCACCTCAACTGGGACGAGTCTTTTGCCGAAGACGTAGTGGCGTTGGCATTGCGCAATGGCAACGTTCTGCGGGAGGGTCCCATGCTGGTCCTCACCGACTCCGGTCGCGAGCTGGCCACGTCTAGCGTTGTTGATCCCTGAGTTTGGCTCGACGGTCCGACAGGAAGAATCAGCAGACAAAAAAAGCCCCGCCAAAATTGACGGGGCCATAGTCATTGCCACAGCGCGAGTACGAAGAACCTCTTCATACCACGGTGGGCGCCGCTCGCTTTCTTCCACCTTCCACGGTTTGTAGTACACGTCTACAATCTCTTGCGAGTGTGGCCTGATGTCCAAAGGCGAAGGATGGCTCCCAATGTAAAATTGTTAGGTTCTTACATTGTGCGCTGTGACAAAGAGCACCTAGACGCTCACTACGGCGTCCAGGGTATCGTGTAATTCCTCGAGATTGGAAGATACGGTATTTTCAATTTCCTGCAGCGCCGCCTGCGCAGAATAAAGTTCATCCGTAACAGCAAGGGCGGTAATGATCGCCGCGGTAATATCCGATTGGTCCGGATGCGCATCCAGAAACGCGCGGATCCGCGTATCTAGATAGTCCGCCATCTCCTGCGTCCGGTCGATATCCGCCGCGTTAACCCGCAACGAATATTCTTTGTGCAGAATCCTGACCTTAATGGAGTGATCCACAGCTACGCCTCCATTTTTTCGAGGTACATATCAATCGACGAAATGAAATGCTGGATTTTCTTGCGAGCAGCATCACGATCGCCGTCAGTAGTCACCAGGCCGGGCTGCTGGCCGTCGGCCGTCCGCTCCCAAAGAACTTTCAAACTCTCAAGTAGCTGTTCGTTTTCCTGTCGCAATCGCTCAAGTTCGCCAGTTGCCTTTTCAACTTTTTCCTTGAGTGATACAAATTGTTCGCTGAAGTCGGTCATTTGAGCCGGAGGTGATGCGTGACGCTTCAATATAACTACTGCCGCAGTTCAGCCCCAAACTGCTGTTCAAGCGCTGCAATAATCTTTTTGATTGACTTGTCGACCTCCGCGTCGCGAAGCGTCCGGTTCGCGGCATAGGTGAGGCCGAACGCCAGGCTCTTCCTGCCGTCGACCACGCCCTTTCCGGCGTAGACGTCAAAGAGACGCACGTCGGCAAGCAATTTCCCGCCCGCATTTCTAATTGCTGATTCAGCTGCGGACGCGGGTGTTGCAGACTCTACAACCACTGCCAAGTCTCGTTCCACCGTCGGGAATCGACTGACCGATGTATACTTCGTAACACCCGATGGCGCCTTTTCGAGGAGCAGACTCAAATTAAGCTCAGCGAAGAACACCGGAGCTTTCAGGTTTGCAGCTGCGAGTAACTTCGGATTGAGTACGCCGGCCAGCCCCGCATGTCTGCCGCCAAGAGCAATGCTGATAGCCGGGTTTGCTATCGTGGCAGGCACAGGATGTTGCGAGTATTCAGCTGCTATTCCAAGCTTCTCGAAAATCCGGTCCGCGATACCCTTCACATCAAAGAGATCAAACGGATTTGCCGATCGGTCCCATGCGGCTTCCGGCCTTTCCCCTGCAAGGCATATGAGCAGGCTCTCGTGCTCGATGTATCCGGGTATTAGTGAGTTACGGTGCTGCCCCTTCCTGAACACATGTCCTAATTCGAAAAAACGCACGCCCTTCTGACCGTGGTTGAAATTGAACGCGACCGCAGAAACAGCCCGTGCCAGCAGGCAAGGCCGAAGTGTCGTCATTCCACGATTGATCGCGTTCGCTGTGTCTACCACGTCTCCAAACATCTCATCACCAAACATGGCCCGGTCGTTGTAGACGGATGCATCTTCGGAAGAAAGAAGGCTGTTCGTCACAATTTCCATGAAACCGCAACCGGATAGCAGTGACCTTATCTGGTCGCGCTTGTCCACGCTCGAGTCGGGTGGCAGGGAAGGGATAGACACGGATGCTGGCTCCGGGATCTTGTCGAACCCGTGCAGCCTGATCACTTCCTCGATGAGATCAATTTCTCGCGACACATCGGGCCGGAACGAGGGCACTTTGCAAAAAAGTTCGTCGCCTTGTTCGGTTATGTCAAAGCCAATGCCGGAAAGGAGCCGAACGATTTCCTCTTTAGCGATCGGCACACCCGTAATTCGGGCAACGCGCGAAACGCGCATGCGAACGGGTTCGCGTTCTGGCTGCGGGATTCTTACATCAACTATTCCCGGTACCAGCTTGCCCCCACCAATCTCGGCAATCAGCTCTGCAGCCCGCCTCGCCGCCCACGCCTGGCCTTCCGTGTCGACACCACGCTCAAACCGGTAGGACGCATCCGTCTGGATGTCCAACTCTTTGGCAAAACGCCGCGTAAGCGACGGATCAAAGTAAGCACTCTCCAGCAAAACGGTTGTTGTCGAATCGCTTACCTCAGAGTTGGCGCCGCCCATGATCCCGGCGATAGCTATCTCGCCCTCACCATCACAAATCATGGGTGCCCCGACCGACAGTTTGTGCTCTTTTCCGTCAAGAGTCACGAAAGTCTTTGTCGTCTCCGTTGTCTTGACCCGGATCTCTTTTCCTCTGATGAGATCGTAGTCAAAAGCGTGCAGGGGCTGGCCACACTCGTACATCACGTAGTTGGTAACATCTACGACGTTGTTAATTGGTCGCAAACCGACGGAAGTGAGCCGCGCTTGTATCCAGTCTGGAGACGGTCCGATCGTTACATCCGTAACAGCCATTGCAACATACCGGTAGCAGGCTTCTGGCGAATCAATCGCTACGGAAATCATCTCGTCAAGATCTTTACCGGTCGACGCCCCGCTAAGCCGTGGGCGCTTCAGGTTGGCGGAGGCAAGCGTCGCAACATCTCTGGCAACACCAATGTGGGAGATAGCGTCCGGGCGATTGGGGGTAATGGCGATGTCAAGGACGTGATCGCGCGACGGATGCTTGCGTCTGTCGAGGTAGTCGGCGAGAGGTTCACCGACAGCCGCATCAGATTCCAAAACTAGAATGCCGGTGTGGTCTTTGCCAAGCCCGAGTTCGTCTTCAGCGCAGATCATCCCGTGGGAGGGGACCCCGCGAAGTTTGCTCTTCTTGATCTTCAACTGAACCGGCTCACCGCTCTTGTCTGTCACGACTACCGTACTGCCAATGGTCGCGACGGCCACTTGTTGGTGCACGGCAACATTTGATGCACCGCAAACAATCGAAAGGGGCTCGTCGCCGCCAATCGTGACCTGGCACACGCGGAGTTTGTCTGCGTCCGGGTGTGGCTGCACGTCCAGCACCTGCCCGACGACGATTCCGTCCAGGTTTATCCCGGTCTGAATAATTTCCTCTACCTCCAGACCACTCATAGTGAGCGCATCCGCTAACGCGCCAACGTCGTAAGGATGGTCGACGTATTCCCGTAGCCAGCTGGTACTAATTTTCATGACGCGAGTTAGTCAAATTGTCGCAGGAATCTAACGTCGTTCTCGAACAGGATCCGTATGTCGTCGATTTGGTAGCGCAACATGGCAACCCGGTCGATGCCCATGCCGAACGCAAAACCTGAGTAAATTTCGGGATCAATGTTTACTGCTTCCAGGACGTTCGGGTCTACCATGCCGCATCCGAGGATCTCCATCCACCGTCCGCCGCCCGGGAGGGAGTTGTCCTCCCACCAAAAATCGACCTCGGCGCTAGGTTCTGTGAAAGGGAAGAAGCTTGGCCGGAGTCGCATTTTCGTTTGCGGTCCGAAGATAGCCTGCGCAAATAGTCGGAGCGTTTGTTTCAGGTCGGCGAAGGTCACGCCTTTGTCTACGTACAGCCCTTCGAGTTGGTTGAAGAAGCAGTACGACTTGTAAGAGATGGTCTCGTTGCGATAGACACGGCCCGGGATCACCACGCGGATCGGAGGCTTTTGCTTGAGCATGGTCCGAATCTGGACAGGCGACGTGTGTGTCCTGAGGAGCACGTTCTCTTTTTCCCCGTCGTTGACCTCCACGAAAAGTGTGTCTTGCATGTCGCGCGCGGGATGGTCGGGAGGGAAGTTGAGTGCGGTGAAATTGTGCCAGTCATCCTCAATCTCCGGTCCGTCTGCAACAGTGAAGCCCATCTTCTGAAAGATGTTGACCATGTGGTTGCGAGCCTGGGTAACGGGGTGGAGTCTGCCGGATGGAACGGGGCGACCTGGTAGCGAGACATCGATTGCTGATGTGGCTTGCGCGTCCGTGGCGGTGGTTGCAGAGTTCTTTGCCTCATCGAGTCTTTCCTGTACGCGCTGCTTCAGGACGTTAATGGTCTGGCCGAACTTTTTGCGCTCGTCGGGGGGAAGGCTCGGGATCACCTTCATTGCTTCCGTGATCCGTCCCCGCTTCTTTCCGATGAACGCGATGCGAAACTCTTCCTGCTTATCGCTCGAGCCAAGGTCGGCATCTTCGATTTCGCGTCTTATTTGTTCTATGTCAACCATCGGGGGTCTCTTTGCAGTACAAAAAACCCGCCTCGCGCTTCAGCGCGGGCGGGTTCGCAATGACATCAATATACGGTAGTTACCGCCCTACGCAGAAGCCTTAACGACCTCGGCAAAAGCCTCGGGGTCGTGCACTGCAAGGTCGGCCAGGACTTTTCGGTTCAGCTCAATCTCGGACGCGTGCAGCGCGCCCATCAGCTTCGAATACGTGGTGCCATTTAGTCTCGCAGCTGCATTGATTCGGGTAATCCACAATCTGCGGAACTGGCGCTTGCGCTGCCGGCGGTCGCGATACGCGTATTGGAGTGACTTGTCGACCGCATGCTTGGCGACGGTGTAAATAGTGCCGCGACGGCCCCAGTAACCCTTGGCCATCTGGAGGACCTTGCGTCTTCGCTTCCGTGATGCGACTCTGTTCTTGGCGCGTGGCATTAATCTCTTCCTTCGTTCGTGATTAGCGCAATGGCTTACGTGCTGATCATCCGCTTCGCTCGCCTCTCATCGGCCGGGTCTACTATCGTTCCCTTCCGCAAGTTGCGCTTCCGCTTCTGTGACTTCTTCGTAAGAATGTGGCTGGCAAACGCTTTCTTCCGCTTCACCTTGCCCGTACCAGTAAGCGAAAAACGCTTCTTGGCGCCACTGTTGGATTTCATCTTTGGCATTCTGCCTGTCGCTTGAAGGCGATTTCTCGCCGTGACTCAGCCATCGCTGGCCGAAAAACCATTGCAAACCACTAAAATACGGCGACAGACCGTCAGGCGCAATCGCCGTTATCGGTGAGACTCGCCAGGCAGACCAAGATTCTGTGAAGTGACTCTTAGCCCTTCTTGCTCTTGTTCGGAGCCAGGATGGTGGTCATCCGGCGGCCTTCCATCTTAGGCGCCTGGTCAATCTTGGCAATGTCCTGCAACTCCTCAATAAAGCGGTGGAGGATCTGCATCCCGTGATCTTTATACACGATGTCCCTGCCTCGAAACTGCACATACGCCCGCACCTTATCTCCGTGCTCTAGAAACTCCCGCGCGTGCTTCGTCTTGAAATTGAAATCGTGGGTGTCGGTGTGGGGGCGGAACCGCACCTCCTTCAGCGCAATCGTGTGAGACTTCTTACGCTGCTCCTTCTCTTTCTTTTGCTGCTCGTATCGATACTTTCCGTAGTCGATAATCTTGCACACCGGTGGGTCGGCGTTCGGGGAGATTTCAACTAGATCCAGACCTCGATCTTCGGCTAGTCTAAGAGCGTCCTCGATTGGATACGTCCCGTGCTTCCCCTCAGGGTCCACGACACGTACGACGCTCGCATTAATATTGTCATTAACTCTAGTCCTGTCGCGCTGCGGTGCACGCTGGTGTCGACGAGGTATGGCCATTCACTATTCTCTTTGTTATACATATTCGTGTATCGACATCATCAGCATGAATAAAACCAGCTTCCGATGCCGTGTCGGCTACAATAACCGACATTGGTCGGTTCCAACCAAATAATTCAAGGCAATGCTTGAACCATTACGAACTCCGGAAGGCAGACGAAATGTCAGCCTCCAGGTGCTCAACGAAAGAAGCTACAGACATCGTGCCGAGTTCGCCGGAACCATGCTTCCGGATACTCACCTGGCCACCACTTGCCTCCCTCTCGCCCACAATAGCCATATAGGGAATCTTCTGGGTTTCCGCACCGCGGATTTTGTAACCAACCTTCTCGTTCCTCAAATCAACATGTACTCGGAATGCGGATAACTCCCTGGCCACGTGTTCACCATACTCCTCAAACTGCTGGCTTACCGGGATAATCTCAACCTGGATGGGGGCCAGCCAGGTTTTGAAATTACCGCCGGTGTGCTCGATTAGCACTCCAATAAACCGCTCGAGCGACCCGAACGGCGCGCGGTGGATCATCACCGGACGGTGCTTCTGATTGTCTTCTCCGACATAACTGATATCAAACCTTTCAGGCAGGACGTAATCCAACTGCACTGTACCCAGCTGCCATTCTCGACCGATGGCATCTTTTACCATGAAGTCGAGCTTCGGTCCGTAGAAGGCGGCTTCACCAATCGCATCAACAGCGTCCAATCCCGATTCCTGTGCGGCTTCCCTGATCGCGACCTCCGCCCGATCCCACTGCTCGGGATCACCAACGTATTTATCCGTGTCCTGCGGATCCCGCAGCGATACCTGCGCCCGAAAATCGGTGAAGTCCAGTGCGTGCAAAACCGTGAGAGTCAGGTCGATCGCATTCTTGAACTCATCCTTCACCTGGTCCGGCGTACAGAAAATGTGGGCGTCGTCCTGCGTAAACCCACGTACGCGCGTGAGCCCACCCAGCTCGCCCGACTGCTCATACCGGTAAACCGTTCCGAACTCGGCGTACCGCACCGGTAGGTCGCGATACGAATGCGGACTGGAATCATATATCTCGATGTGATGGGGACAATTCATGGGCTTGAGCAGGTATCCGCTGTCCTCGTCCTCGAGCATCGCCGGGAATTGGCTATCCTGGTAATACGGATAATGGCCACTCGTTTTGAATAGCTCCAATTTCCCAATGTGCGGAGTAACCACAGGCTCGTAGCCACGCTTCACCTGCTCCTGCCGGAGAAATTCGGCGAGCGTCTCACGCAAACGCGCTCCCTTCGGAAGCCACATCGGCAAACCCGGGCCAACCTTTTTGCTGAACGTGAACAGCTCCAGCTCCTTGCCAAGCTTGCGATGATCCCGCTGTCGAGCCAGCTCCATCATCTCGAGAAAATCGTCCAGCTCTTTCTTCTTCGGAAAACTGATGCCGTAAATCCGCGTCAACTGCGCTCGACTTTCATCGCCGCGCCAGTACGCCCCAGCAACGTTCAACAGCTTCGGATACTTGATGGGCTTGGTGCTGGGGATGTGCGGCCCACGACACAGGTCAACAAAATTTCCCTGCTGGTAAAACGTGATCGTCCCGTCTTCCAGCTCATTGATCAACTCAATCTTGTACTCGTCGCCTTTTTCTTTGAAGTAGCTCAGCGCATCTTCCTTGCTAACGTCTTTGCGAACGTACTCTGAGTCGAGCTTGGCGAGCTCTTTCATTTTTGTCTCGATCGCCTCCAGGTCTTCCAGCCCAATGGTGCGCTCCCCGATATCCACGTCATAGTAGAAGCCGCGATCAATCGCCGGCCCGATTCCGAACTTGACACCCGGATAGAGCTGCTCCAGTGCTTCAGCCAACAAATGCGCAGAAGAATGCCAGAACGCCTTCTTGCCATCAACATCATTCCAGGTAAGAATGGACACTGATGCATCCTCTTCGATCGGTCTGCCAAGATCACGCACCTCACCGTCGACCTTTACTGCCAACGCCTGCCGGGCAAGTCCACTCGAAATGGATTCGGCCACCTGGAGGCCGGTCGCACCGCGCTCATACGATCGCGCGCTGCCGTCGGGAAGGGTTATTCTAATTGATGCGTTGCTCATGTGCGTCTTACGCCGATCGTCAACTTTTGCTCACGCAGCTTCACGGCCGAAAATAAAAAAGGCGCGACTGCAATTGCAGAGCACCCGGTGGGTCCTAGCGGATTCGAACCACTGACCTCTACGATGTCAACGTAGCGCTCTAACCAACTGAGCTAAGGACCCTGAAAAGCGAGCGTGAATATATCAATTTGGACCTAGCTAGCCAACATTAGACGATTACGCCCCGATGAAGACTTAAATGTATTCAACCATCAGGCGATACCACGAAGGCACCCTCGAACAGACAATCCAATGCCGACTACGAACGACCCTACGACAAAAATCAAACGGATGAGCCCCGTACAGGTCTTCCGGCGCTTGCCGCCAACTCTGGAGATTCTCACCGAGTGTCCGCATGCTGTATACGAAGGACTCGCCAGGGCCTCCGACGAGGCCTTCCAAAAGGGATTCAACGTCGACCAGATCTGCAATGCGGTGTGCACCGAAGCTACCCACCATGGCTATCATGCAGTTGTTCACCCGACCGAAGTGGTGCACCGAAAATTTCCGTCGTTCCCCGGGCAAACGGTAATGGGATGTTACATCCTTGTCGATCTGCAGGAAGTGTCCGGACCCGACCTCTTAGCGTGATAGCCCAAGCACGAGCCGTGCTCCGATCCTCGTCTTGTTGTCTCGGTACGAGGTAAGCTCGACAATTGCCCTTCCGCTTGTTCTCCTCGCCGCCAGGGCAGAAGTGAATCCGCTCAATAATCTGTTGCCAACCATCACCGCAGCCAGAAGAGATCGACGTCGGCTCGCCGTCTCCGCACTGTTTCGTTCCGACCGATAGTCAAGACGATCTTCTTCGGATGCCCACTGCCATTCAAACGTCGCATCCTCGATGTAGTCCAGCTGATTCCATGCCCGGTTGCGCAGAACAACCTCGATGAATTCATCCGACGAACTGTACGCTGCAAGATTAAGCAGGAACGTGCGGTCTTTTCCAGTCAGATCCGCACCCGCTCGGCTCGTCGCCAGTCCGCGATAATTTTCAACATGCCTTCCATGTTGCCAATCGGACAACGCGTACCCTGCAATCGAAGACACATCAGCAATCGTATACCAGGTTGCGGCACCGCTCCACGACCCATTCACGTATCGGTGCCCCAGTCCAGGCAAGACAGCACTCATGGCAAATGCTTTTGCTGGAGATTTGCGTTTAACGGTCTGTACGGGCGAGAGGTCTTGGGCCGCCACATCCGTCGCCGACAGTGTAAACGTAGCAGCAAGAAATGCTAAA
Source organism: Rhodothermales bacterium (assembly GCA_965224105.1). GTDB lineage: Bacteria > Bacteroidota > Rhodothermia > Rhodothermales > JABDKH01 > CBDCYH01. Next base: position 1,807,397 of record CBDCYH010000002.1, read on the forward strand.
ACAATGCGGGCCGACAAAGTACACATCCTAGAATGTGATCTTGGCGCGTACGTTCACGGTACGCGGGGTCAGGCGAGTTGGAATTCGGTTCCAAATTCCCTCTCTGTTAGGTACCCAATAGTAGGAGACGGTGTTGACCATATCAAATACGTTGAGCAGCTCAGCAGTTAAGTCGAGCGATACCGGCCCACCGAGTCCGCGGTCGAAGACCGTCACCCCATACGAAGCTCCGATGTCGAATCTAAAGTATCTCGGATACCGCGCAGAGTGGCGGGGCCCCGGTTCCTGTATCTGAACATTGCCAATCTGCATCCCTGGGACCGGCGGTGTGTACGGCAGGCCAGACCCAAACAACGTCCTCATATGTATTTTCCACGCATCGCTGTTCGGAATGTAGTCCTGGACAAACATCGAAATGGTATGCTTCTGATCTGTGGGGCGCGAGAGCGTGCCCGCATTCGAAGGCGTAGAAAATTCGTCGAGGAATGTCTCCTTGGCGTTCAGGTAGCTATAGTTCACCCAGCTCTCTAATCCGGGTACAAACTCCCCGCGGAGTTGAAGGTCGATCCCGTACGTTTCGCTTTGGGCATCGTTCTCGCCAGAGTACTGAACGCGCACATTCTCCAGGTCGTAGGAAATTACATTCCTGATAGACTTGATGTATGCCTCGCCTCGTAGCGTGAGCCTGCTGGACGGGAAGAACCGCTCGCCACCAACTACCGTCTGGATCGAACGCTGCGACTTGAGCGATGTGTTCAGAGCGCCTAGAATGGTTTCACCCGGCGAAGGCTTGCCGCGCAATTCTCTGTACGTTGGAGCCTGATGGTACACGCCGGCGGATCCGAAGAAAGACCAGACATCAGAGTGTTTGTAGTTTAGAAATAAACGGGGCGATACGGTGACTTCTTCGTTGAAGGTGAAATAATCCGACCGCACACCAACGGTTGCGACTACTTTACCCGGACTGGATGGCAGAACCTGAAACGTGTTTCCAAGGTGAAGGCCAAATTGCTGCGCACCGAGATCCGCTGAATCGTCGAGGCTATCCGTAACGATAGTGATAATTTCGCCATCTAGATCCGGCCCAATAACTACAGAACGCTCGTTGATCACATCGGTGAACGAGTAGTCGCGTGCGTACCAGCCTCCTTCGACAATATTATTGCGAAACTTGAAGGAGTAGTTTCCTTTTGCAGTAAGTGTACTAACGGTGACGCGGTTGTCTGCGCGATCCTCCTGGCGAGATGTTCCGGTGGCAAGCAGACCTTCACCCGTGTTCGGATCGTCACCAGGTTCGAGCTTAAACAATATAGCAGTCCCGGATAGATCGTAGAACTCGGTTTCCTCCGTGTCAAAATAGGAGACGTCGTGGCTGGCCGTGAAGTTGTCACCGAAAACGCTCGTGAGTCGCGCTCCGGCAAAGGCTGTCTGGTATCCATCCACCTCGGTGTTGTCGGGGTCGAACGTGGTCCAGAGGGATTTCAAATTATTGGGCGCAATCCGTGGATCCTGACTAACCGTCCCGAAAAAAGTCTTCCGCGTGTTTGGGTCTAACCGAAACTCATGGTCTGCAAATACACCGATCACGCCGAGCTCGTGCTGGGGTGTGAGCCTCGCGGTGATCATTGCCTGCACGTCGAGGAACACCGGCTCGTAGGTACCTTTTAGTTCTTGCGTCGCGAAGAAGTGACTGGCCTGCGCCCGCCTTATCCCTGCAGCCATCCCCACCTTGTTCTTCACTAGCGGAGCTTTTACAGAGACCCCGGCATCCAACAGCGAGGCATACACGTTGCCCGTTGCCACGCCGTCCATTGGCGTTGCGTACTCAACTTCGAGCGCTGAGGACAACTTGCCACCGTAGCGCACGGGAAAGCCGCCGGTATAGAACGTCACATCCTCAGCCAGGTCGGGGTTCAGCAGACTAAGGCCTTCCTGCTCGCCTTGGCGCGGACGGAACGGCAGGTAAATCTCGAAACCGTTGAGGAACAACAGATTCTCGTTGTATCCGCCGCCGCGAACCGAGTACTGGTTCGACAACTCGTTGTTTGATGCAACTCCGGGCACCACCTTTAGTGATCGCACCACATCTTTCATGGGTGCGGGCAGATTTTGAATATCCTTCGGATCGAGACGGTACACGCCCGCCTGGATCTCATCAACCTTGTCGTCCTCCACTGTGATACCATCGAGCGAGACAGTGTCAATGCCAAGTGCAACGTCCAGTCGCGTGGCTTGCTCTCGTGCAACGATGGCGGAATCAACCCTTGTTACATAACCGATAGACGAGAAGGAGATGGCATAACGCCCAACAGGTAGCCGAAGCGAATATGTTCCGTTTTGGTTCGTCGCTGTGCCGAAATTCGTACCGCTAACCAGGACGGAGACGCCAGGGACCGGTCTACCCGACTCCGATTCGGTAACAGTCCCCTCAACACGATTCCAGTATTGAGCGCTGGCCTGCACAGGGCACATCAGCCCCACAAGGAAAAGAAGAAAAAGACAGTTACGCACTGGTTGTTAAAGAATTTTCAGTCGTAGAAACGGTACCAGTATTTCGATTCAGATCCTGTCTTTTATAGTTGATGGAGCGGGAGAACGAGGACCCTGGCTGATCGTTCCTATTATATAATCCGTTCGAGAAAATACAGCAACGCGTAAGGCACAGTGAGTCCGAACACCGTTCCGGCGATAACCTCGGGTCTCGAGTGCGCCCTCAGGTGGAGTCGCGCCCAAACAACAATCGGGGTTGCAAGAACTCCGAGGATTATGGCCAGGACTAACTGCGTCGTTCCTCCAGCAAGTATCGCCTCCTTTTCCAGCAAAATAAACAGGGTCATACTTACAAAACCTGTGATACTGGCCATGTGTAGCGAAATTTTGAAACGGGTGTTGATGAGAAACAGGATCACGGCGTTCAGCGCATAACACAGTAGTAACGAGGTAATCAGTTTGGGTACCGGCCGTGCAAGGGTGTGAACGAGGGCGAGGACAACAAAATCTGATGCGATGCTAACCAGGTATGGCGCCAATCGGAGTTCTTTCTGACGCAACTCAATTGAAACACCGCCATGCGTCTCCGCTACGCGCAGGATGATGACAAACGGAATAAGCGCAAAGAAAATTATCGACAACGTTATTATCGTTGCCGTCTGAGCTCCGGTCAGGGTCAGCTTCGCGCATACGATCGACAAAAGGATTGGCGGGAGGATTAGTGGATTTATGATATACGTAATCCACTTAGCCAGAGACAATGAGCCCGGCGTACCACCGGCGTGCATTTCTACTGCGGATGATTCCTTAGTATGCTCTTGCAAAAACGACCCTTCGTTGTGACGGCTTACCGGAGATCATGTCCTTCCCGGATTCCTCCTGCTGATTCAGCGGTATGCACCGGATGGTGGCTTTCGTGCGCTGTTTTATTTCCTCCTCGGTTTCAGCGGATCCATCCCACGGAGCATACACAAAGCCGCCCTTATTCTTGATGACATCAGCGAATTCGTCAAACGTGTCGACGGTCGTGGTCATGTCTTCCCGAAATTTAAGCGCACGCTTGTACAGAGAGTACTGAATGTCGTCGAGTAGATCAGACACGTGAGCGTCAATTCCGTTCATCGCAACCGATTCTTTTTCTTTCAAATCCCGGCGGCTCACCTCTACGCTTCCACTCTGGAGATCGCGAGGGCCGATGGCAATGCGCACAGGCACACCCTCCGTTTCGTGTTGGTTAAACTTGAACCCGGGACGGACACCATCGCGGCTATCCAATGCAACCGTAATTCCCTTGGCCTCGAGCAACTGTTTGATTTGTTCGCCAGCCTCCAGGACGTTGTTGCGCTCGTCTTCTTTGCGGTAAATCGGAACGATAACTACTTGTGTTGGGGCAAGCTTTGGTGGCAGGATCAAACCCTGGTCATCGGAATGCGACATAATCAGTGCGCCGATCAACCGGGTGGAAACACCCCAGGACGTGGCCCACACATACTCGAGCTGATTGTCCCTCGTCTGATACTTACAATCAAACGCCTTAGCAAAGTTTTGTCCGAGGAAGTGACTCGTGCCGGCCTGCAGCGCTTTACCGTCCTGCATCAACGCCTCGATGCAGTACGTGTCCACTGCACCAGCAAACCGCTCACTCTCTGACTTCACGCCGCGGAGTACCGGCACGGCCATATAGTTCTCGGCAAAGTCAGCGTAGATGTCGAGGATCTTTAATGTTTCCTCAACCGCTTCCTCCTTCGTTTCGTGAGCCGTGTGTCCTTCCTGCCACAAGAATTCGAGCGTGCGCAGGAAAAGTCGGGTGCGCATCTCCCATCGAACGATGTTTGCCCACTGGTTGATAAGCACAGGCAGGTCTCGCCACGACCGAATCCACTTGCTGTATGAATCCCAGATTATCGTCTCGCTCGTGGGCCGAATCACCAGATTCTCTTCCAGCTTCGACTCTTCTGTGGCCGTTAGCTCGCCCGCTTCGTTCAGGCCCAACTTCGAATGGGTAACAATTGCGCACTCTTTTGCAAAGCCTTCTACGTGGGCCGCCTCCCGGGCGAGAAACGACTCCGGAATGAGCAAAGGGAAATATGCATTTTGATGCCCGGTCGCCTTGAACATCCGGTCGAGCTCACGCTGCATATTTTCCCAAATGGCAAACCCGTTCGGCCGGATTATCATACATCCTCTAACCGGCGCATAATCAGCAAGCTTGGCCTCTCGAACGATATCGATATACCATTTGGAAAAATCAGAATTCCGTGGCGTGATGGCGTCGGCCATAGTGTACAGTTAGTGCGTGGTTATGAATACAGGATTGAACGCCCAAAATGGACGAAAAAGGGTCAGGAACGAGTGTGAGGCCCTCCGGTCCGAAATTTGCCACGAAACGCGGTAGAAATAGCTACCTGGAGGCAATGGCACCGAAATGACCGAGTTCAGCAAATATACCGGCATACCGGCACCTTTGTCATACGGTTTTGAAGAAATGCTTCTCTCCCCAAATTTGTGTAAAATCGAAAGGTAGCCCCAGATTTGTTATCAGATACGCACATGAAAAAGTACACAACACTTTCGCCCACGTTGATTCTGCTGATGAGCTTTGTCCTGAGCGGATGCTACACCCAGTTGGCTACAGTAGACGTCGACGACCGCGTACACACAAAACGTGTCACCATTATTGAAGACGAAGACGGGCAGATTGTCGAAACCGAGTACTACGACGAAGATGCGTACTACGAAGACGATGTCTACATCCCGTCGAGCTACAACACCTACTTCAGAACGTATTACCACGATCCGTTCTACTCTTCGCATTACGATCCCTGGTACTCGTACGACCGGTACTATTACGGTGGCGGGCCTTACGGATACTACGGCTACAATCCTTACCGATATCGGAGCGGTCTGACGCTCTCGTTTACCTGGGGACGGCCGTGGGGACATCGACGATACTGGCCTGCATACGGCAACCACTACTACGGCTATAATCCTTTCCGGTACAACAACTACTACTCTGGCTACTACGGCGGGTACGGCTATAACAACTACGGCTATGGCTACAACGGATATTACGGTGGAAGCAAGCGAGCGAGATTGTCGAACCGCTTTGCTCCTCGCGGAAGCTCCTACGGCAGAAGTGGACTGAGTTCGCAGCCGGAGGAAAGAGGCTACAATAGAAATACTGGCAACAGAACAGTAACGCGAACCGGCAGCAGCGCAGCGGCCGCAAAATCAAGGAGTGGAAATTCACGAGCGCGGAGCAGCACAAGAACGGTGCGGCGCGGCGATGCAGCGACCCGGACGCGGTCGTCCAACCGATCCTCAACCCGAACTCGATCTTCCGACCGATCGTCGTCATCATCGGCGACGCGGTCAACAAGAAAGCGTAGTAGTTCGTCAGGTGTTCGTTCTCAAAGCTCACGCGGATCGCGGTCTTCGGCCCGGCCGTCATCGAGCCGAACGAGGTCGACTCCGTCTCGAACCACGACTACAAGGTCGCGCTCGAACGACCGGAGTTCGTCATCCGCTCGGACAACCAGAACGAGGTCGTCATCCCGGAGCGCGGCACGATCAGGATCTTCGCGCTCGTCATCGAAACCGTCGCGCGCCACTTCATCCAGAAAGTCCTCCGGGTCAAGTGCATCGAAATCCCGAAGCTCATCTCGCAAATCGTCCGCCCGCTCAAGCGGCAAGTCGAGAAGCTCCAGTAAATCATCAAGGAGTTCCAGCCGACGCGGAAGGAACTAAACCCTGGTAAAAATCAATGATAGAATCTATCCGTGCCATTGGTGCGTCCATGAAAAACCGATCAGGACGTCGCCCCAAACTCCAGCTCGCCACGTTAGCGATAGCATTTTCAAGCTTTATCTTTGCGACGGGGGCGTCTGCCCAAACAGCCGTCGACGCAATCCGATTCTCCGAGCGGCAGCCGGGCCTCGCGGCGCGAGCGCTGGGGATGGGCGGTGTCGGAACGGCCGGCCTTGGGGACTACTCAGCCGTGTTTTCGAATCCAGCCGGGCTCGGGTACATGAAAGCCTCGTCGTTTTCAGGCTCGCTTAGCCTATACTCCACCTCCGACGATGCCACTTACTCAATCGGCTCATCGGACCTGCTCACTCCCAACGATATCACCGATACCCAGCTATCACACCTTGCATACACCTATAAGGCACCAACCAGGCGCGGCTCACTCGTATTCGCACTTGGGTTGAGTCAAACGGCATCCTTCTCCAGGGAGCTGGCCTTTGACGGATCGAACCCCAACAACTCCGCAACAGATTTTTTCATGCCGTTGTCGGATGAGTTTACAGTCGATGTTTCTGCTGGTGCCGACGGGATTAGCGGAACAGCAGATGATGAGTTTACCCCATCCTTTACCCGCGACCTTTCGGCAATAGCCTACAACATCTTCGCTATTGATCTCGACGTGGACGCGTTTGAGAATGGCGATCCGGTTCCATTCTTTCCTGCCGTTACAACGGGCACGGTCGACCAGCAGGGACTGGTAACAGAGCGTGGGGCCATGCACGAGGTAAACATTGCGGCTGCATACGAGGCTTCGAAGAACGTAATGGTTGGCTTCGGAATAAACATCCCATACGGAAAATGGGAGCTGAACAGAGGCTTCACGGAAAACGATTCCCGGAACGACAACGATGGGTCCGGCACAACTGTCGATTTTGATCGACTGGAGTGGGACCAGTTCGTAGAGTCGCGTTTGGCCGGTGTTAATCTCCGTGGCGGTGTTTCCTTTGTCATGCCAAATGGCTTCCGCGGAGGACTTTCGGTTGAGAGCCCAACGTACTACTACATCGAGGAAGATTTCGAAACTATTATCACAACGGTTTTTGATGATGGATTTACCGACACGTACGGCGATGATTCATCAGAAGACATTGGCAAAGGGAGCTTCGACTACAACCTTATAACCCCCTGGCGTCTTGGGGCGGGAATCGGATACTCCAACAGACGTTTCAAGGTCATGCTGGATGCCGAACTGATCGATTGGAGCCAAATGGAGTTTGATTCGGATGTATTCTCATTCGCAGAAGAAAACAGGGATATGGCTCGCAACCTGGACCAGGTAGTAAATGCTAAACTTGGAGCCGAGTACCTCGTTGGCTCATTCGCTGTCCGGGCTGGACTGGCAGGAATATCCGATCCAAGAAATTTGGACCTCCTGACGGACCCGGTAGATAAAACACGGATCTTCGGATCACTTGGTTTCTCGTTCTACCCAAACAATAAATTTGCTTTGGACGTCGCGGTTGCTCAAGATGCTTTCGATGATGAGTACACTCCGTACAATATCGTTGGCGCTCCGGTGATATCAGAAGTAGTACGACGAAATCAACTTGCCATCGGACTGAGATTCTTTTTCTAGGCAAACCGGTTTCCATTAGGGGAAAGAGAATCTATTTTGGCCTTTCCTATGGGCGAGTAAACTGATATCATTGCGACGCAATGAACCAGCTCAACGCTAATGCTCGCCTAAGTCCGCGTGTCGACCAAAAGACGACACCTATCGAACATGGCTCCGCGCTTAACCTGGTGGCGGAGTCGTTCGTCGACTACCTTTTCCACGGTAGCGCCGTGCGCAATTTCATTCCCGAGGGCAGATTCGAAATTCTGTTCCAACACGGGAGCCTGTTTCTGCACAATGCGGATGGCGCCAACTGGGCTGCCCGCCCCATCGGATTTGTAGGCGGCCTTCACTCCAAGGCCTACCGCGTAAAACCTGATAAACATGCAGCCGAGTGTTTTGGAATTCGCCTGAAAACGAATTTCACGCACTGGCTCATTCCGCATTCTCTACATCAGTTCAAGAATGGAGTTTTTGACATTGCTGACATTTTTGGTGAGGAAGCTCGCGCGCTGACGCACAAACTCGGCCAGACGTCCGATCGCCTGGAGCAGTTCGCGTTGATTGAGCAGTTCCTGGTGCCGAGAATCAGACCCAGGTCCAGGCGCCTTGATGCTCCGTTCGAGCAAATGATTTGGCAGAACTGCTCGATTTCAGTTCGCGAATTGTCAAATCTCTGTCATTGCTCCGATTCACATTTCAGGAAATTGTTTTACGAAGAAATTGGCCTCTCACCGAAAGAGTACATCAAGGTTGTTCGCACTAGGAAAGCGATAACAGAAATGCAGTCAGGACGACACGATTCGCTCACAGAGGTTGCGTATTGTCTGGGCTACTTCGATCAGTCACATTTTATCAGCGACTTCAAGTCGGTCACTCAAGCACTTCCCAGCAACTATTTCGTGGCTGCCAGCGATTGACGCGGGCCGAATAAGCGATTTGTACAATCTCATTGTCGGCGCTTCCTGTACTGTTAACAGATTCACACCGTCAACAATGCTTGGATCTAATGCGAATCATTACTCAACTCATACGCGCGTGTATCTTCTGCTGTCTGCTCGCCCAGGGCGCTCTTGCCCAGACGGCCTTTGTCCAATCGTTCAATGCCGGGAATTTCGAGCAATCTGTCGAGGAGGCAAGGAAAGTTCTTGGGGAAAATGAAAACGACCCGGCAGCCAATTTTTACACGGGAGCCTCTCTCGTTCGGCTCGAGAGATACGCCGAGGCAGAGAAATTCCTGATCGCCGCACGCACAAACAGCTTTCAACCGGCGGTAGCCGTGGGTGCAAACTTGCTAAGAACATTCGCTGGCCAGAAAAAAACGAATCAGCTTTTTGCCGAACTGGATTCGTTAACAGCAAGCGGTTTCCGAGGTCTCCGTACGCTGCAATCGGCGGAGTTTGACTATCTCAGAGACAGCGACAGGTTTGTCCAGGCGGAGGAAGCGGTGTACGCCAACGCCTTCCCGTGCACATCCGACGATCGTTACAAGAAATTGGATTTTTGGGTGGGCGCCTGGAACATCTACGACCGAAACGAAAACCTGATTGCACATAGCAACATTTCCAAGAGAGAAGGCGGCTGTACTGTATTTGAGGACTACCGCACATTGACCGGGTTTGTCGGGAGCAGCATCAATTATTTTGATGATGCTGATGAAATGCAAAAACAGATCTGGATCGACCTGAACAACAGCATCACCCGATACCAGGAGGTAGCATCCGATCGGGATTCGCTAATCATGCTGGCGCAAAGGGATAGCGTGAACTTCAACAGGATGGTTTTTGTGCACTCAGCCAACGGCGATACCGTTCGCCAGACCTTTCAGAATTCGCCGGATGCCGGGAAAACCTGGACAAACGGCTTTTTTGGTAAGTACGTCCGACAGACCAAAGCCTCAGTAGGAAGCGAACTGCGAGAAGTCCTAAGCAAGATGGAGGCGCTTTTCCAAGAGGACAACATGGCGGAGATTGCAGACTTCTACACATCCGATGCAGTTATTTATGGGCCGGGGGGGAGGACGTATGAAGGCATCGATGCTGTTCGCGCCTACTGGCAGTCACTCAAGGGAAAAGGGGTGTCCTGGACCAATACGGTAGAAGCCGTGCATCTGGATGATGGACAGGTGACGTCGCTTTCAACATCAGATCTAAAGCACGTTTTTAACGGGAGCCAGGTGACCTCGCTTACAAAAGCACTAGTGATTTGGAAACGCGTGGGTGGCGAGTACAAGATCCACCGTGATTTTTATCAGATGATGCGATAGAGAACGATTCTTACGGCTTCACGCCAGTACCCTCCGCGTAACGCCTGGTGCTGCTCCGCAACCAAGACGTCGGTATTTGTTGTTGCACTTGGCAGAAGGCGAAAATGATAAAGATCAGGAAAGCCGAAGATCGCGGGCATGCCGATCATGGATGGCTCAAATCGCATCACACATTTTCTTTTGCCTCGTATCTCGATCCGAATAACATGGGCTTTCGCTCGTTGCGAGTGATGAACGAGGATGTTGTTGCTGCGGGCAAAGGGTTCGGAACGCACCCGCACGACAACATGGAAATCGTGTCCTACGTTTTGGAAGGGTCGCTCGAGCACAAAGACTCGATGGGGAATGGGGAAGTGCTTACACCAGGTGAGTTCCAGAGAATCAGCGCGGGCACGGGCATCACACACAGCGAGTTCAACCCTTCACCTACGGAGCGAACCCACTTTTATCAGATATGGTTACTGCCGAAGTCGCGGGGGATCGTGCCAAGCTATGAGCAAAAACGTTTCCCCGACGAGGAGAAGCATAACGACCTTCGCCTCGTTGCTTCTCCGGATGGAGACCAAGGCTCGCTTTCCATACATCAGGACACGCGCATTTATCTGTCACGCCTCGACGAGGGCAGGTCTGTCGAGTATAACCTGCCCGATGGGAGGTACGCCTGGTTGCAGGTCCTACGTGGCCAGGTGAAAGTCAATTCCATTCAGATGGACACAAGCGATGGCGCAGCTATTGGTGAAGAGACACAATTGAAGATGGAAGCGTCATCTGATGCCGAAATCATGCTCTTCGACTTGGCATAGTTGCAAATGTGGAATATCGGGTGGTGCGCTAGTCGTCGGCGGTTTCAGCCTGCTGACGACGAAGGCGCGCTGCCTCGTGGAATCGGTTTGCCGCACGAACGTGCTCCCGTAACGTCCTGCTGAATGTGTGACTCCCATCTATGTTGGCCACAAAAAAGTAGTAGCCGTGGTCCTCAGGTTGCAGCACGGCCTGGATAGACGACCTCGAGGGATTCGTCACCGGTCCCGGCGGAAGGCCGCGATTGCGATACGTGTTGTATGGATGGTCGATTTTGTAATCGCGAAAAAAGAGCCTTCTCTTCTGACCCTCGCTCTGGATAATGGCATATTGCACCGTGGGATCTGCATCTAACATCCAGCCGTCACGGAGGCGGTTTAGATAGACTCCAGCGACAGTTGGTTTTTCTTCCTCCACCGCTGTCTCCCATTCAACAATGGAAGCGAGCGTGACAACATCTTCTTTGGACAATCCCAGGCCGTGCACATCATTAGTGGTTGCGGAAGTGTAAAAACTGTCAAGGGTGCTTTTAATTTCCTTTATCACCGTTGAAGGTGGGGTTTGCCAGTAGAAGTTGTATGTGTCTGGTAGCAGGAATCCCGGCAAACGAGTTGTATCGGTACCCGCTTCTTCGGCCAGCGAAATGTCGCGTAGCGCGTGTAAAAACTCATCAGCCGAAAACTCCATATTGCGTGCGGCGGATGCTGCAGCGACTTCCGGTGTAACACCGGGCGGAATAAGTACCTTCACAGGCGTTTGCAATCCTTTCCGAAGCGTCTGCAAAATGTCTATTGCCGAGCTACCCGAACCAATCGAATAAAAGCCGGCCTTAATCTGATCGCCCCATCCCGTCGCTCTGGCGACAAATTCAAACCGACCAGCTGATGAAAGTATACCGGCTTCAGACAGGGAGTCGGTCACCTGGCCGAGGGTGGACTGGCGAGCGATAAATACATCGCGTTCGTCCTGGTAGTTCGAGGTTACCGGTGCAAACGCGGCATAGTAGACCCCAGCCGCAACCAACAGGAGAAGCGCTATCGCGGCGATCAATAAACGTTTCCAGCCAGACTTCATTCTTCTGCGATGAAATGCCTTACCATGTTGCGCGTCTCGTCGATGATCCGCTCAAAAATTCTCCTGATGGATTCGTCCGGCAGTGGGCCTTCGCTTTTTGAGACCACCCCTGCAATGACAATCTTTTCGCGACTAGGCACATAGACTGGAAGATCATCCCGTTTCTTGATCTCGCCGATAGCGGTCGCAATTTCTCCCCGACGGTTAATCAGCTCGACTAAGACCGAATCCACGACATCAATCGCACCGCGCAGGTCCTCGATGGTGACATCGACACTGCGATGTGAATTCTGGAGTTCGTCGAGTCGGGCGAGTTTTTGTGAAAGAGTAGTCATACTAAATTCTCGGCGAGCTGGGCAAGTTACAACACGGCGTTTGCATCTGCTTCAAAGGTTAGGTCGCTGAACTGCGATTCGGCGAAGCGCACGGCCGCGGCTGCCGCAATCATGGCGGCGTTGTCGGTGCAGTACTCGAGAGGGGACAGAAAAAGTTCTCCACCGGATTGGTTGGCCAATCGGGTGGCCTCAGCCCGCAACAACGAGTTGGCTGAAACCCCGCCAACGATCACGACTCTATTGATTCCCGTCATCGCAACGGCTTCCTGCAGTTTCATTATCAGTTGATCGACCACAGCTGCCTGGAACGACGCGCACAGGTCGGCAAGGTGGGTCGCGATGTATTGCTCTCTCTCTGTTTTGTCGACAGCATTGAGGAAGTACAGCACGGAGGTCTTCAGGCCGGAAAACGAGAAATTCAAACCGGCCATCGATGTTCTCGGAAAGGTGTGGAATTGGGGGTCACCCTTCCGCGCGCACTCGTCGACGGTGGGTCCTGCCGGATATTCGAATCCAAACAAAGAGCCCACCTTGTCAAACGCCTCGCCTGCCGCGTCGTCCAGCGTTGCACCCAGCTTTTCATACTGACCCGCGCCCGAAACGCGTAGCAGCAAGGTGTGTCCCCCAGACACGATAAGGCAGAGGAAAGGATACTCTGGCTGCTTGCTGGCCAGAAATGCCGAGAAAATGTGTCCTTCCAGGTGATTTACTGCAATCGCCGGTATGCCCAAGCCAAGTGCAAACGTCTTCGCGAAAGAAACACCCACCAGAAGGGATCCAGCGAGCCCGGGACCATTAGTGACCGCAACTGCTGACAGATCCGATGGTTCAACACCCGATTCTCGAAGTGCCCGGGAGACGACCGGCGCAATCGTCCTCATATGAGCCCTTGAGGCTATTTCCGGTACCACGCCGCCATAATCCACATGCTCCAGTTGCGACGAGATGACGCTCGCAACGATCTGGCCATCAGCAATCACCGCGGCCGCCATGTCGTCGCATGAGCTCTCAATCGCAAGAATGTTCGTTCGGTCGTACAATATGCAGAAGCGCCCTCCGTTGACACAATTGGGCATCTAAAACGCGCTTAAATGCCAGAACTCCGCAGTAGATTCGTCGTTAGTGCAAATAGCGGAAGACGACCCCTTTCGAGCTGGACAGCGTCATCCAGAGGCGTTTCACTACTGCTCGGAGCAAACGGCTGATTTGCATGAGTTTTAGTGATACCTGGTCGATATATTCTGTGATAGATCAAGAAAGACTATGAGATCATTTATTGTTGCAATTGGAATAGTAGCTGTTTTGGGTCTCTCAACGCCTGCGCAGGCGCAGGTCAGAGGGATGGATTTGCACCAGACCAACGCGGCCACCCTCAATAACTCCGGTCCGGGAGTATTGATGAAAACCATTTTTAACCCAAAGTATTTCCAGATGGGTCATTCCATCGAATTTACTGCGGGTACAGGCTTCGGGTCGTTGGCAATGTACACCAATACGCTTCAGTGGTCCTTGTCAAACAAGTTCAGCGCGAGGGCGGATGTCAGTGTGGCGTATTCGCCTTTTAGCAACGGGTCAAACTCCTCCTACAATGATCCTTTTTCAAACGGAGCGTCAGTCTTTTTGCGTAACGCCGAGTTGAACTACTCTCCGCGCAATAATGTCAATCTGCATCTATCCTACAGTAGAAGCCCGTACGGTTATTACGCTCAGCCCTTCGGAGCCTACAGATATCGCCGGTATTAGCGCATCACCAACCTGGCGATAGCTGCATGAGTAAATGGAGATCGCGCTGGTCTAATCTGGTATTGAACGCCGCCATTGTCGTCTTCGGTGCACTTGCGCTCGTTCTCCTTTTTTCGCTTGTAACCCGCGCCCTGGCACCGCGTACAGATCCGTTGCGAGACGCAAACGCAGGCTCGCTCGTGGGAGAGATAATCCAGGTCGAGGTGCTCAATGGGGCAGGGGTGGACGAGCTAGCTGCACGCGCGACAGCCTTTCTCCGTCAACGGGGTTTTGACGTCGTATACTCAGGCGACCACGACACATTCGAGTTGGAAGAGTCGCTAGTCATCGACCGCGTCGGGGACATAGCATCAGCCAAAAAGGTTGCCAACGCATTGGGGATTGCAGAAGAGAATATCAGAGAGGAAATCCAGGAGAGTTTGTATCTGGATTCGTCCGTAATTATTGGGCAAGACTTTAGGGGGCTGCGCCCGTTCAAAAACGACAACTAAACATCTACTACATGGCAGAAGGACAAGAGAAACTCATCCCAACTGTTTCCGAAGATAAAACCAGAACTACCTCGGCATCCGCAGCCGCACTCGCTCGAACCGCCATTGATGCGGCGCTCGACAAGAAAGCAACGAACGCCGTCGTCCTCAACATGAAAGAAGTCTCGGGTGTCGCTGACTTTTTCATACTCTGCTCGGGCGATACAGAAATTCAGATTCGCGCCATCGCAGAACACATCAGATCTGTGGTTAAGACTGAACACGCAGAGACGCCCTGGCAGAAAGAAGGCGATGATCACTGGCAGTGGGTCGTACTAGACTACGTTGACGTGGTTGTGCATGTGATGAGCCCTGACAAGCGTGCATTTTACGGACTGGAACGGCTGTGGGGAGACGCAGAATACGAGAGTGTAGATGAGTCTATGCGAGCTGCCGATATTCAGCTTCTAAAAAGTTAAATTGCACCAAGTATGAAATTCTTTTTGCCGATCCTGCTTCTAATCGTCACCGGATGCGCCTCGTCGACGCGGTTGGCTGAACCCCTTGATGAACAGTTCGGCCATCGGTTTGATGGCACCGCCCCGGATGGGCGAACTACAGAAGTGATCGGCCCATCAGAATCGGGAACGGATTACCTGATATCGGAGGCTGTGTTTGACACGCTACACCTGCGGCCTCAAAAACTCACCACAGAGATGGCGGCCGCCGGTGAGCAAATCAAAATTGAGGTGCTGGTAAAAGGCTCCTTCCCGGATTCATGCACCGAGCTGGATAATCTGGAGCAGGAAAGGGCACAGCACATTATCACCGCCCGGCTTACCACGCGGCGGCCCAAAGATTCGGTGTGTGCAAGCGTTGTTCGTCCGTTCCGATTCTACATGATGTTGGATGGAGACTATGGCGAGGGTAGCTATACGCTAAAACTCAATGGACGCGCTCGATCGTTTGTGATCCGGGCCGTTAAGTAGGGCAACGGTTTCGGTCGATACAAGATGCACAACTAGTTTTTTCCGTGCGCACATCCATCGTAACGTTTCTATTCCTGCTGATTCTCACTGGAGTGAGCAGTTCGTCCTACAACGGAACCAGGGCCCCTTCGAAAAAAGCCGGCGCTCCAGGTGACGGAACGTGCGCCGACTCCGGTTGCCATAATACCTTCCCACTGAATTCGGGTAATGGCAACGTTTCGATCGTTGCACCCTCGCAATTCTCGAACGGCGTACCCGTTGATATCGAGATAACCGTTACCGACCCGGAGGCGGTGCGTTTCGGATTCGAGATTACAATTATGAACGACGCAAACGAAAATGCAGGTTCATTCGAGATTCTGAGTACCAACACCGCAAAGACAATCGGCAATGCTGCGTACGTGTCCCACTTTCTTGCAAACGCGAACAACACCTGGACGGTAAGATGGAACCCGCCGGCCGAAACATCGCAGCAAAACGTCACTATCTATGCAGCGGGAAATGGCGCCGATGGGCAATCGAATCGTGATAACGACCGCATATATACCACGAATCATCCCATGGAGTTTGTGCCAGCGACGTCGGCCGAGGAAAGTGTGCACCCGGAGAATTCCTTGGTGCTCGAGCCGGTCAGCCCAAACCCATCGTCGAACAGGATATCATTGTTTGTACGAGCCGCGGGCGAAGTAACACTTGCAGTCGCGGATATCGCTGGAAGGAGAGTCTTCGAACAACACGCAGGTCTGGTCGCCGGTCGCAAAGAGATTAGCATCGACCTGGATGGCCTGCCGCCGGGTTACTACATCGTACGCGCAACCTCGGGTCGACAAACCGTAACTCGCCCGTTAATTCTCGTTCGCTGATTGCTGTTCGGCTGCGTCGAGCTGTTGCTTCATTATTCGGTACTCATCCGCTGTTCTGCGTAGGGCAGAATCACCAGCCACGCGGGCCAGGTCGCCGCTAAATCGGGCTGCCTCATCGTAAGCGTCGACCTCGACGTACATTCCCTGCGTAAATCGAATGAACTGCGTGATCTCCTGAACTTGCTGGGGACTGCGTGCAAATTCCAACTTGTGTAGCAGAAGCGGCTCAATCTTTTTCATGACCTCTATCGCTTTCGTTGGATTACCTGCCTCTACGTAGGAACGACTTGTGAGCAGAACAGATCGCTCGTCACCCGGAATCGTTTCGAACGGCATCGCCTCATACAGCTTATCAAGAAGTGCCAGCGCTCGGTCTTTGTCTCCAGCACGGGCAAGGGCGGATGCGGTGTGCGAATAAATATTCCGGTAGTTGTCGGTCATTCTTCGGATGTTGTGGTCGTAATACACATCCGGATCGTCCAGCCCGCGGAAACGGAAATTCTCCAGGCGTTCGGGCGTTACCGAAGGTTCTACTCGGCCAAGCTGCGTATCCTCATGACGAATCGGCACAATCCGGAAGGCCTGCCCCTCCAGCTGGAAATATTCCTGGAGATCCAATTCACCATCGGGACTCACAGTAACAGCAAAGTACACCGGCCTCTGCCATCCCTCCCGCGCTGCGGTGACCACAATGTCGAGCGCAACCTGATCAGCCCCATGTACAATGTTGATGTTCTCGTCATACGGATAGTCCCTGCCGTTGTAAGTCCACCGCATCGGACTCTCCACGATCGACGTGTCAATACCCGTCAGGATTTCAGACGCAAAGATTCGTTTATCAACAGGTAGCGTAATTTCCCTGGGCTCCCACCGGGCAACCGACAATCTCGACAATGCGTCGTCCTCCATAGAGATGGGAAGCGGTTCCGAGTCTCTCGAATATTGATACTTTAGTTGCTTTGCGTACCAGGGTGTGTTGAGAAGCGACAGGTTTGCCACCCGCACGTCCCGTCGAACACCTTCGACCTCCTGCATATACCAGAGTGGGAAAGTATCGTTGTCCCCGTTGGTAAACAGGATGGCGTCCTCGGCGACGCTGTTAAGCATGTTGTATGCGTAGTCAGGAGCAATGTACCGGCCCGATCTGTCGTGGTCGTCGTAGTTCTGCAGCGTCATCCAGCCGGGCACGGCAGCGAACAGCAATATGGCAACTCCCACACCCATCTTCAGGTTTGGTTCGCTGTCTTCGCCTCGACTACCAAATGCCAACTCAAGCAGCCCCGCTGCGCCAATCCCAATCCACAAGGAGAATGCAAAGAAACTCGCCACGTAGGAGTAGTCCCGCTCCCGCGGTTGAAACGGTGTCTGGTTCAGGTATACAATAATCCCTATACCAGTTATCAGAAACAGTACGGCAACCGAGAGCGCACTTCTCCAGTCACGCCGAAAATGAAAGAGCATCCCAAGAAAACCAAGCAGGAAGGGTAAAGCGAAATACACATTCCTGCTTGCAAACTCGCTTGGAGTGCTAAAGAAGTATTCGTCTCCTTCGCCCGAGAATAGTCCCGTAATCACCGGCGCGTCCTGAACATCACTTGCACGCCCTATAAAATTGAACCCAAAGTATCGCAGGTACATATGCCCTACCTGATACTTCCAGAAATACTGTGAATCGCTATCGAACGTACGGTATAGTGCTATGTGGGCGGGCTCCTGCGAATGGCGCCTGGGGAATAGCTTTTCCTCGTTCGTGTTGATGGTGCGCAGACGGTTGTCATACGTGAACCCTCGGAGTAATGGGGTCGAGCCGTATTGTTCGCGCTTCAGGTACGAAACGATAGCTTCGGCAGTCTCCGGATCGTTCTCGTCGATTGGCGGATTGGCGGCCGACCGAATGAAGATCAAAGCGTAGCTCGAATAGCCGATAAGCACCATTGCCAGGCACAAGAAGAGCAGATTCGCGGCTGGCATCTGGTTCTTGTGCGTCAAGTAGGTCGCGACCGCGACGCCAATTATCACCGCAGCGAAAACAACGAATGGGTTGCCCGCTGACCCAGCGATATCAGGAAGCTTCTGGATGATGATTGGATAAACCAGCAGGAAAAACGCCGACGCAACCACTCCAGCCAAAAGTATTCCGCCGATACGTTTACCTATTGTCCAATCGTCTTTCTCAAACTCCGTGAAGAAGACAATCAGCGCGATGAAAAAGATGGCAAGCAGATTGAGCAAGTGGATGCCGATCGCCAGTCCGAACATGTAAGCGATGAGTAGCAGATATCGGTTGGACGCCAGGCCAAACAGATGCCCACTTCCGCCACCGGCCGCTTCTTCGATCTGCGTATCTTCACGCCATTTCAGGACCAGCCAGACAACGATGGCTGTGAACAACATCGACAACGCATAGACTTCAGCCTCGACGGCGTTAAACCAGAAAGAATCCGTAACAGCGAACGTGCACGCACCGATAACGCCAGCAGAGAGTGCAACTACCCGCCCTTCCTCGCCTGGGCCTGTGTCAGATCGCCACTCTTTGACAAGCCTAACGATGATCAGATGGGTGAGGAGAATAGTGAGTGCGCTTGCAAGGACAGAGACCAGATTTACCGCCAACGCGATGTAAGGTGTGGGAACGAACATGGAGAAGGCCCGGCCAATCAGCATGTAGACTGGTGCTCCCGGAGGGTGCGAAACCTGGAGCTGATTCGCGATGGCGATAAACTCGCCCGCATCCCAGAAAGAGGCCGTGGGTGCTACTGTGAGCAAGTAGAGGATCAGGGAAAAAGCAAAAACGGCGGCGGCAACGCGGAATTCTGTGTCTCTCCAGTTCATGTAGGCGAAAATTGGGTCTTGATGATGTCCAGGAAGGTACGTCGAAGGAAGGCTGTACGCTATCGGTCGGACTCGGTTCGGGTTTTTGCAGGATGTGGATCGGCTCCCACGATGATAACTATTTCTCCCTTTACTGATTCCCGTGTATCCAGCACATCCGCCACGGAATCCAGGGATCCGCGGATGTACTCCTCAAATTTCTTGCTCACCTCTCTAGCAATCACGCATGGCCGATCGGCACCGAGGGCCTCGACAAGCTGCGCGAGGGTTTTCTTAATACGGTGGGGTGACTCAAACAGAACAATTGTCCGATCCATCTGCTTGAGTGTCTCAAGCCGTTTGCGGCGACCCTTTTTGGCCGGGAGGAATCCCTCGAAAACGAATCGATCGCAAGGAAGACCGGATGCGGTGAGAGCGGGAATGATAGCGGTGGGGCCAGGCAGCGCCGAAACTGCAATACCTTCCTCCACACACCGGCGGACCAACAGAAACCCTGGATCCGATATCCCCGGTGAGCCAGCGTCTGAGACTAACGCAACCGTCGTCCCCTGGTGCATCCGCAGAACAAGATGGTCAACCTTGCCACGCTCGTTGTGTGCGTGGAAGCTCACCATCCTCGCGTCAATCTCTAAATGTTTAAGCAGCTTTCCCGTAACCCGCGTATCCTCACATGCGACGATGTCGGCTTCCGATAGTACCCGGACTGCTCGAAGCGTGATGTCCTCCAGATTACCGATGGGAGTTGGGACCAGAAACAGCATCTACCTACCAGATCTTTCGAAGCGTCGGATCGATCCCCAGTCACCCCAGACGCGCATCAGTAGGTAAACACAAACTATTCCGCATACGATGTTGGCAATCCACATACCCATCCATGGTTCAAGCAAGCCTCTGTCGGCTAACTTCTCGCCTTGCACCAAGGTTATCCAGAAAAACATGAAGATCCCCGTGGCGATCATTGCCGATTTTGCCAACCCGCCTCGCCTGATGGACAGTCCGATTAGTGAGCCCATCAGCATAAAGACCAGCGATGCCGCAGCGATGGAGTTTTTCTTGTGAATCTCCACGGCATACTGGTTTGCGCGACGTGTCTTCCACGAAATACTTCGCCTGGCGTTGTCGAGGTCTGCGCGGATGGTCCGGGCTTTTTGCGTCGCAGCTTTTCGGATTTGCTCGTCCGTGTTCGCAATTGCAATCTCTGTTGGGATGGGTGATTCTGATGTGACGTCTCCAACCACGTTGCCAATCATATCAACCAGAGCAACCGTTTCTTCTGTAGCCGTGGCACGGAGAGAGTCTACAATGGTTCTCATTTCTCTGCTGCGCATCGTCCGGTCACTTCTTCGGCCACTCGTAGGATCTGAACGTTCAAATATAAAATCCTCCAGTTGCAGCGACAGACGATAAGTTGAAAACTCCAGGATCTCGTAGCGATCGTTGTCCTCCTGCCGATAGCGGTGGACCTCTCCATCTTCCAATATCAGATCGAGTCGATTAAACCCGATGGGCACGATAACGCCCTCCGTTGCCTTTATCGCTGTCCGTCGGCGACTACCCTCGGAGTAATCATAAACCAGTACATCCCTCATCGTGTTACCACCCTCAACGATGTCTTTCACCAGGATGCTGTAATTGCTAACGCCGTTGTAAAACACGCCAGGTTGAACCTCAAAGCCCGGCTTTTTTTGCCGGATGTCAGTCCACAGATTCCGCGCTCTGAAGTTTGCTTCTGGTAAAACCTCGTTGTTGAAATACACCATGGCCAGACTGATTCCTGCTCCTACCAGAATCACCGGCCAGGCTAATTGGATGTAGGATACGCCGGCATTTTTGATAACCGCATAGGCGTGCGATTCGCTTAGTTTGCTGAAAACCATGAGAACGGAAATCAGCACAGACATAGGGACAGCAAGGACGACCATGTATGCCAGGCTGTAGACAATAAGCTCGGCCACGGCGGAGAAGGGCAACCCTTTGCCGACGAGCGTTGGCAGATACTTTATTAGGAACTGCATCAGCAAGAGGAACATAAACATTGCCAACCAACTCAAAATTCGTGCTGGCATCATTTTCAGAATCATCTTGTGGAAGTGTGAGATCACAGGAATGATTCGCTTAGTTTGGCCGATAAGTAGTTCGTAAAGTGTATCAACAGATTCGCTGGGGCAGCGAGGTCTAAATATGTCTAGGGTCCATGGAGGTTAGGGTGAGCGCAAGTCACATACAAACCTTTGCCTTCAATCCGTTTGGGACGAATATGTTTGTCCTTTCGAGTGAGGGCGAAGCGGTTATCGTCGACGCGAGTACGTATCACGAGGAGGAGTACGAGCAGGTCGCGGCTTACCTCCAGTCTGAGCGACTGCAGGTGAAGAGGCTACTGCTCACGCATGGACACATCGACCATATATTTGGCTGCTCGCGGCTATCACAGGAGTTCGGCCTGCCGTGGGAGCTACAAAGCGAGGACTTCCCGTTGATTCGGCAGGGATCGGTGCAGGCGCAAATGTTTGGCGTTGAACTGGATCAAAATTTTGAGATTCAGAATCTCGGTCTTGATGAGGCTATAACTTTCGGGAGTGCTTCGCTTTCGTTGGTTCACACACCAGGACACTCACCCGGGTCAGTCACCTTCATTGAGGACGCGGCCGAGCGTCTGGTCGTGGGCGACGTAATCTTCCGCGGTTCTATTGGCAGAACCGATCTCTGGCAAGGGTCTTTTCCGGTGCTAATGCAAAGTATCCGCGAGCGCGTTCTGGTCTACCCGGATTCCTGGGAAATTTTTCCGGGACACGGTCCAGGCACGACAGTAGGCTCTGAAAAAACGAACAACCCGTTCGTAACCGGGTCGGACTAAACGCTAACACGTTCTTTTTCGATTATCTCCCTGTAGAACTCTTCGTATTGGGGAGTAACCTTGTGCATGTCGAACTCATCGACGGCACGCGACCGCGAAGCATGGGACATCTTTTCGTGCAGGTCATCGTTTTCGAGCAAGAGTTTGATTCGGTCGATGAACGCATCGTTGTTATCCAGCGGACAGAGGAAGCCCGTTTCGCCATCAATAACAAGTTCCGGTAGGCCACCGATCTGGCTCGCGACAACCGGGACATTGCATGCCATGGCTTCGAGCGCTGCCAACCCAAACGTTTCCGTTTCGCTTGGCATGACGAAGATATCTGCGATTGAGAGAATTTCCTCCACCGGCTCCTGTTTTCCAAGGAAACGAATATCTTCGTAAACACCATGCTCCCGCGCAACGCGTTCACTTACGCTCCTGTCTGGCCCATCTCCGACCAGTAGCAGTTTTACCGCGTGGCCTTCGTGGCGGAGCGCAGAAAATATTTCTACAACCCGTGGCGAGTTTTTAACAGGACGGAAGTTCGAGACATGTACCAGCACCTTCTCACCCTCAGGACACAGAGCGCGCTTGAAGTGCTCTTTATGCTGGCGGTAAAACCTGGTCGTATCGATAAAGTTGGGGATGACTTCGATTTCTCCGTCAATCTCGAATCGGTCAAAGGTTTCCTGGCGCAGGTAGTCCGAGACTGCGGTCACCCCGTCTGATTGATTGATGGAATAATTCACCACAGGCTGATACGAAGGGTCACGACCGACGATGGTTATGTCGGTGCCATGAAGAGTTGTGACCACCGGTAGCTGAATCCCTTGTTCAAGCAAAATCTGCCGCGCGGTAACAGCGCTCATTGCATGCGGGATCGCGTAGTGAACGTGGAGCACATCCAGTTTTTCCAGCTTCGCAACGTCCACCATCTTGCTCGCCAGGTTCAGCGAGTAGTTGGGGTATTCAAAGAGGGGGTACGTGTTGACGTCCACTTCGTGGAAGTAGACGTTTTCCGTTGCAATACCCAACCTGAATGGCAACGAATATGCGATGAAGTGAATCTCGTGTCCCCGGGCGGCTAAAGCCTTGCCCAGCTCAGTTGCCACCACACCACTACCGCCGTATACCGGATAACACGTTATACCAATTTTCATTTACAAACCTGGCGAATTAGACTTCTTCAGACTCCTTATTCGCGCTCTTGTTACACATTGCCAAAAAATCACCCCATGGCTCGATCGGGGTCAGATCCGGCGGGGAGAAAAATTCCGCATCTGAATCAAAACCGCAGTGACCAAGTAGGTGCATCAAGCGCAACAAACAAAAGAGATGTAGCCATGCTCTCCACCTGTATCGCTTCATTCAAGCGCAATATGGCCGTTGCTAGCGCCTTGCTGCTCATCACCGCGGGAGCACCCGCAGTCGCCCATGCCCAGCTCACTATTGCTGGCGGACTGAACTTCCAGAATCTGGAAGACATCGACACGGGTAGCACGCAGGCCACGATTGAAAACTCGACGGGCTATCACGTCGGGCTGTACTACAACCTGGGTGCGGGTTCGTTTTCGATTCGCCCGGGTGTTTTCATTCGGAACATCCAATCGATCAAAGCCACTGCGCTGAGCCTGCGAGACGACTTCAGCCTGAACATGGTAGACGTTCCTGTCGACGTGCGCTTCCGCGTTGGATCGGGATCTCCAATCGCACCCAGCCTAAGCGTGGGGCCGGTTGTCCATTTCGCAAATTCATCAGATGAGGGGTTCGATTCCGCACTTGACAATCTAAGCCTGTCGGCGTCGGCCGGGGCTGGTCTGGAATTTCGAATGCCCGTCCTTGGACTAAAACTGTTTCCCGAAATCCGCTACTCGTTTGGGCTTACCGGATTCACAAAAGATGGTGAACCCATAACGATTGCAGGACAGGATTTTACAGTAGCGAACCCGTCCAACCTCAACACGATCATGCTGAGGCTCGGGATAGGGAACTAGGAGATTCCCTCGAAGAACCTGAAGCGGAGCGTGTCTATCTCAAACTGAGGCCGCACCTGCACCGGTTCTGATCCGAGCGACCAGACAGGATGACGACGGTCTTTCATAGACTGCTCCGAATAGAAGTGCCGCGTCCAAATGCTAAACGGTCGAAGAGAAGCCGGTGCATTCTTTATCGTGTGCGCAATCTTTAGCGCTTCCTGCCAGTTCGGATGCTGTGCGTGCGGAGGAAGAGTCGAGTAGAACATCTTCACTCGGCTTGTATCATTGAACGCCGAAAACTGAACTGGGTCAAGAATCACATCCCGGTACGTGCGCTTGGCTCGGTACTTCGTTTCCACTCGGTTCCGTACAACCCAGGCAACCAACTCCATCTCGCGTACATCTTTCGTCTCGGAATAAATGCAACGAGCCAGCCACAATGTTTCGCCATCAATCTGATCGGGTCTTAGTGCTGGCAGTGCATCCCAATCAATCATGGATTCGAAATCCAGGATAAGTGGCACCTTGTTGAAGGTGTGGCTTGCGATCGGATCGATGTCGTAGGCGCCATGCGTGTGCATTGGTGTAAGGTCAATCTCCTTTGGAGTAGACCCGGAGTACACCACGAGGTAGGCCAGTAGTAATACTGGAATACCAAGATGAAACGACATTCTTTGGGTCTTCTTTGACACGATTGCTCTAAACTATTCCTGGTCGGAAAGTGAGGTGATTATGCAGGAACGACTTTTTCTGCATGAGACCAATTGGCCGCGAAACGACACCTCTACATTATTGTTTCGCAAGGCAATCAATAACAACGCCAAGTTCGTACTTTCTTTCGTCAAACTTCAAATTTGTAGCAATTTATCACTGATTAATGCGGATTCTTGCAGATGAGAACATTCCTGGCCTCCAGCAGATTTTCGGAAATCTTGGCCATATCAAGACCAAGCGGGGGGCGGATATCTCATCTGAGGACTTGAATGGAATTGACGTGCTACTTGTCAGAAGCGCGACGCGCGTCGACGAAACACTCATCAGGCATCATAGGCCGCGATTTATCGGGACCGCGACGGCGGGCACAGACCACGTAGATGTCGATGCGCTGAATCAATTGGGGATTCACTTTGGAAATGCTCCAGGCTCAAATGCGGTCTCTGTTGTAGAATACGTCCTCGCCGCACTCTCTTTTCTTGCTGATTCAACCGGATCCGACATACGCGGTAAAACTGTTGGCGTGGTCGGGGCCGGTCAAGTTGGTGGAAGATTGATTGCTCGCCTGCACGCCCTCGACTGCGAAGTTCTCGTTAGCGATCCACCATTGCAAACCGCTGCTGCACGTAAAGCCACTCATGCGCACACGTTCGTTCCGTATACAACGTTGATTGCAGAATCGGATATTGTCTCTTTCCACGTTCCGCTAACACACAACGGACCTCATCCCACGTACCACCTGCTAAACGAACGAAACATCAATGCCGTAAAGAGGGATGCATGGATCGTCAACGCGGCACGCGGCGAAGTCGTAAGCACATCAGCAGCAAAACAACTCGCGCACGCCGGGAATCGGATGGTGCTGGACGTATGGGAATCAGAACCAACACCCGACGCTGATCTCGTTGCCGCAGTGGACATCGCAACGCCGCACATTGCAGGGTACTCTATTGACGGCAAACTCCTCGGCACACAGATGATCTTCGAATCCTGCATGTCTGCGATAAACGGAAGCCCAGAGCAAGGGCCCGTGTTACCACGTCTCGAAAACAGAGCGCTCAAGCTCGTTGGCAGTGAAGATGTGATGTCGTGGGAAGTCCTTCGCCAGTTGTATCCGATTGATGAGGACCACCACAGCTACAAAACCGCCTTTCTCGCAGCTGGCAAACTGGAAAGAGGTAGCGTATTCGCAGATCTACGAAAAAACTATCCAACACGTCGGGCCTTTTCTTCCTGGGACGTCCAGACGAGAGTGCCCGTTTCTGATGCTCAGCGAAAGGCGTTCAAGGAAGTTCTTGACCTAACCCTTGATTAGCGATCGTCAACCTTCCCGGTCAAATCCAAAGGATCGAAGTTGCGTGTCAGAATCTCGCCAGCCTTGACGCACTTTAACGAACAGCCGCAGGAAGACGCCCCTCTGAAGAAACTCTTCGATTTCTACGCGCGCACGCGAGCCTATTTCTTTGAGGGTTCTACCGCCTTTGCCTATCACAATTCCTTTTTGCGATTCCCGATCGACGACGATTTCTACATCAATCAAGTCCTTCCCGTCTTCCTTCTCCTCGTACGCCACAACGTTGACCTGACAATGATACGGGACTTCTTCATGTACCCGCAGGAATAACTGTTCGCGAACCAGCTCTGCAACAAAAAAACGTTCCGGCATGTCGCTGATCATTTCATCAGGATAGAGCTGCGGCCCAACAGGTAGATGCGAGACCAGCGTGTCTCTGATGAGGTCCATGTGGTAACCCGTTTTTGCAGACGCAGGAATCACCTCGGCGAAGGGATGCAGCTCTGAATATTTTTTCACCAGCGGCATTGCCGTTGCCTCATCGATCAAATCAATTTTGTTCAGTATCAGGAGTGCTGGCTTTTCGGTGATGAGTGACAACGTTCGCGTGTCAGGATCAGCAAGCGTGGCATCTACGACGAACAGCATGACGTCGGAGTCGGCGATTGCCCGGCGTACGCCTTTCATCATGCGTTGCTGCAGGCCGTATTTAGGTTGAATCACCCCTGGAGTGTCGAGGAATATTATCTGATGCTCCTCGGTAGACACAATTCCGAGAATCCGATTACGTGTTGTTTGCGCCTTCCGTGTGACGATGGACAGTTTTTGCCCGACAAGCTGGTTCAGGAGGGTGCTTTTTCCTGCGTTGGGTTTGCCGATCAGGGCTGCGTAGCCTGCTCGGAAACCAGGATTAGGAGCTTCTATCACGTCGACGCGATCAGTTTGTGCATGCGGGATACGGAGTGGGGCAGACCTGCAAGGACAGCATCGGCGATGATTGCAAACCCAATCGATACCTCCTCCACATGAGGTACCGTCTTGAGGAATGGAGTGATGTTGCTGTAGTCCAGGCCGTGCCCGGCGTGAACGGTAAGTTCCAGCCCGTGAGCATACGCGGCGGCCTCCGCAAACATCTCTAATTGTTTTGCACGTTCCACTTCAGTGGCCGCGTTTGCGTAATCACCTGTATGTAGTTCGATTGCATTTGCACCGGCTTCTTTTGATGCCTGAATCTGATCGAGCACGGGGTCCACAAAGATTGCAACTTGCTCTATCTCCGCCGCTACCAAACGCTCCACAGTTGTTTCTACTATCGCACGGCGACTAACCACATCAAGTCCGCCCTCCGTTGTTACCTCTTCGCGTCGTTCCGGTACAAGCGTTGCAACATGCGGACACAGGGTGCAACACAACTCAACAATTTCCGGATTTGTCGAAAGCTCAAAATCAAGTCTACCGCGAACAACTTCTTTCAAGAGCTGCGCGTCCCGGTCTTTGATGTGGCGACGATCCTCACGCAAATGAAACACGATTCCGTCAGCACCCGCTGCCTCGCATAGAACGGCCGCATGCACGGGGTCGGGGAATCTCTCCCGCCGGGCGTTCCGCAACGTCGCTACGTGGTCAATGTTGATAAGTAAATTCGTCATATTTGGGCCGCGTTTGCCAGCTACTATATGATTTGCGTGATGTCTTGAAAGATACACCCGGCGAGAGGAAACAATGCCAGTTGCTTTTCGGAATAGTGCATGGTATTTTCGAAAAATGGACGTTTCGGACCCTCAGGCAGGGAACCGTCCACCCCTCCTGGCAGGCAGTAACCTTCCGTCTGTTGTCCAAGGGTAATTAGTTTTCAAACAGATAGAGGCTTCAGAATGGCGTCGAACGGCCGCGGTTCACAAATCGGATTGCAGATTCTGCTGAGTTTAGTCATCATTGCGCTGGCATATTTTCTCTACCGCTCTATTACTGATCCATGGCAAGAGGTAAGGGAGCAGGAAAGGCTGACCGAAGAAACAAGAGCCCGGATGACGCAGATCCGAACCGCCCTCATCAGGTACGAAGGCGTGAACGACAGGTACACAGCAGACCTCGACTCGCTGGTGATGTTCGTGAAGTCAGACAGTCTTCTGCGCGCAAGACCGGACAGCATCTTTGGAATCGGATTCGACGCGGACCAGCTACCCATTTCACCCCGGACCGGTAACCGGTTCGTACTCGCGGTGAATGACACCGCACGCGTCAAGACGTATCTTCTCGAGGATCCCGATTCCGACGACTTCATCGGCACACTCGCCGGTGATGTAACGCGGCTGAACGCCTCCAGCTGGGAGTAATCTATCACCACACATTTTGCATGGAACCTTCCAACGCCCAAGTCAGGGCTGGCGTCTTTTTCACCTCCTCGTCAATGCGTTACGCCGAGCTCGAAAGGCAAGGCGATAGTTCCAAACTTTTGCGTCTCGGCAGCTGCGATTTTTCATTCAATCCGCTAAACGAACTATCGGGACAGACAGACGAGAATCTGGCTAATCTCACGGATGCGGTGGCCGAGGTTTTTGTCAAGTCGCGCGCATCGCGAATCCACGTTTCCCTCCACCCCCGGTTGGCGAATTCGTTCTTTAGCCCGGTCGCGAATAGTCTGTCGCGCAAAGAAGCACGTCGCCAGATTGCCGAGGAGGCAAGGTTGATCTATCCGGACAAGGGAGCGGCGGGAATAATCTCGCGGAAACTGGACAACGTGGTGGTGTCTGGTGGATCCAAACATGCATGGGTGCACATCACGGCGGTTCCGTCTCTGGTTAGAAATAGGCTGCAACAGTTAATGCGCGGCTTATCCGACAAGGTGTGCGTCGGAATTCCTCTTGCCGAGTCGATCGTTCCACTGCTTTCCCATTCGCGCGAAGTGCGCACAGCAGCGTATGTCTTTCTCGTCGGATTGTTTGAGGGACGACTGGAACTGCTACTCTGCAAGCGGGGCAGATTGCACTATGCACAATCAATATCTTACACGGGTGCGCCCTCGGATGCGATCTATTGGGCAACCAGTCTTTGCCAACGGCTAAGAGTTAGCGCAAAGGATCTCGACGTAATCCACATGTTCGGCGAGAAGACGGATCGCACGGTTGAGAGACTGCTCGCAGGATCGTTTGAGGCGCAGGTGCAAGAACTCGATCCACTGCGAGCTATCGTAGTAGACCCAGGACGCTTCTCCTCCGATTTCAATCACGGTGCCTTCGCTCCGTGTATCGGAGTTGCGATCTAGTCACCATGCGGATTATGGGCGGAACGCTCCGCGGGAGATCACTCACCATCCCATCCAGCAACGTTCGACCAACCACGGGCAGGTCGCGCGAGGCGATCTTCAGCATGGCAAGCGCACGAATGGACTTCGACGGGGCCAGGGTCCTGGATCTCTTTGCTGGGTCCGGAGCATTGGGCCTGGAGGCTATAAGCAGAGGCGCTGCCACTTGCACACTTGTCGATGTCTCCCCTGAATCGATCGATTGCATTGCTGAAAATGTTTCGGCTCTGGGCGTCGGGGATGAGTGTACAGTGGTAATGGACGATGCAGAGCGATTTCTTCTCGACCAGGTGCTAGACTTTGACCTCGTTCTCGCCGATCCTCCATATGCGGCCGAACGACTGGATGTAATTGTGCATCTTGTTATCGAAAAGAACCCAGCCGCACTATTCTTCCTCGAGCACTCAAGCGAATGGGACTTCTCAGAACATCCTTGCCTCGAAAAAGTGAAACGGTACGGACGGTCCCACGTCTCTCTCTTCGATGCGCGAGAATCAGCCGAACCGACGCAGGATGAATAGAAAAATTGCCATATACCCGGGCTCCTTCGATCCCATCACTTTCGGCCACCTTGATCTTATCGAGCGCGCCTCTGGAATTTTCGAGCAGCTAGTTGTCGGCGTGGGGAACAGCGATTCAAAAAAATATCTACTACCCCTGAACGATCGGCTGGCGCTGGTACAGCATTGTATCGAAGGGTTTCCAAATGTGAGCGTCCAAAAGATTGAGGGACTAACCGTTGATTCAGCTGCATCTGCCGGAGCGTCGATCATCGTGCGAGGCGTTCGTGATTCGGCTGATTATGCTTACGAATCGCGCATCGCCAGATCCAACCTCGCACTTGCACCGGATATTGAGACCATATTGATGATTCCATCCGACGCGGTTGCGCATATTAGTTCAACCATCGTCAGGGAAATCTACAAGTCCGGTGGTTCCATCGCATCCTTTGTACCAGCGCAGGTTGTAGACCATTTGCGGTGATCATTCCGCGAAAACTCGTCAACTCGATGGTGCTCTCGAGTGCCACAAGTACGATATTGCAGGCCGACAACTAATCAACCCGTGCGTCCGTTGATACAGGAGCTACATCTAAACCCAAATGTCGCTCGCATGCAGCCTTCGGCAACGATGGCGATGACCGCGCGAGCGAAGCAGCTAAAGCGGCAGGGCCTTCCCATCATAGGTCTGAGTGCCGGGGAACCGGATTTCGATACCCCGCAGCCTATTCGCGACGCGGCAATAAGGGCAATACAGGACGGCTTCACCCATTACACAGAAAACGTCGGGATACTGGAGTTGCGCGAAGCAATCTGCAAGGCGATGAGTGAAAACAGGGGGCTTGTGTTTTCTCCGGATCAGGTTGTTTGTTCGAACGGCGCCAAGCAATCCGTGGCGCTTGCTGTTGTCGCCCTAAGTGGTCCGGGGGATGAGGTGATTATCCCTGCACCGTATTGGGTAAGCTATCCAGAGATGGCGAGACTGGCTGGTGCCGAACCTGTTATCGTTCCGACGACCGCGGATGACGGTTACCTGATGTCCGCAGCAGCTCTCGAGGCCGCTATCACACCGTCAGCACGACTTCTCATCCTCTGCACGCCATCTAATCCAACCGGTGGCGTGTACTCGAAAGATCACCTTGCAGAACTTGTGGATGTTTTGGTCCGTCATCCGAATGTATTTGTTATTGCTGATGAGATCTATGAACACATTGTGTTCGACATCGATTTCACCTCGATCGGTACATTCGAAAGCGTGCGCGAACGAGTCGTGACAGTGAACGGATTTTCGAAAGGTTTCGCGATGACGGGATGGCGGTTAGGTTATCTCGCCGCCGAGAAAGAGATTGCCAGGGCGGCCGCAAAAATACAAGGCCAGTTTACGTCTGCACCCTCAAGCATTTCGCAGAAAGCAGGCGTTGCAGCACTCGCCATGGATCATGTGCATGTTCAGCGGATGGTTAAAGAATTCAGGAAGCGCAGGGACTACTTAATGGACTGGTCATCCACCATTCCTGACATCGTCTGTCCCAAGCCAGACGGCGCGTTCTATGTTTTCCCCGAAGTATCCGCTTACCTTGACAGCACCTCGCCGTCGGGACGAAACATTGTGTCCTCAACTGACTTGTGCATGTATTTGTTGGAAGAACATCATGTGGCATTAGTAGCCGGAGACGGATTCGGATTTCCGAACGGATTACGGATTTCCTACGCTGCCTCCATGAGCGACCTGAAAGAAGCCACCAAAAGAATCTCTTCCGGATTGTCAGAACTGCGAAAGTAGTAAACCTCGCATGGAGCCGAATACCCTCGAAATTGAAAGTCCGGAGCCGTTGCCCAGGCCACCAACGGTGAAAGACCGGTACTGGCTGCATGCACTGCTTTTCATTTTAACCTTGATCAGCACCACTGTTACGTGGGTCTTGTGGTCGCCGAAGGTGTCGACGTGGGCGTCTTTTTTCCAGGGTCCAGAATTGATTACGGGGATGTTGTTCGCCATCTGTCTGATAGGTTTTTTGACGGTTCATGAGTTCGGGCACTACTTCGCGGCAAAACATCACCGCATCAGTGCCTCCCTGCCATACTTCATCCCCCTGCCATTCCTTGCCATCGGGACACTCGGTGCTGTAATTAGTATCCGTGAACCGTTACCCGACAAGACTCGGTTGTTGGACATCGGTGCCGCCGGACCGCTTGCCGGTTTTGCTGTTGCGCTGGTTCTGACGCTTGTGGCTTTCACAACCATGCCAGGTCCTGAGGCAGTTCTGGAGTACGAAGGTCACTACGAGATCAAAGAACACATCACCGAGTTTGGGACCTACCCTGATGAGATGCCAGAAAGCCAGGTAGGTGCTCCTGTAGTCGGGAACACGATCTTGTTCTGGGCGATGACGCACCTGTTTCCGAATACCCCGCCACCCTACGAGTTGTATCACGACCCATTGCTATTTAGCGCGTGGCTGGCATTGTTCTTTACCGCGCTAAACTTGTTGCCCGTGGGCCAGCTCGACGGTGGGCATATCACGTATGCGCTCTTTGGGGCTAAGTGGCACGGCCGAATCGCGCGTGCCTTTATAATCTTGCTACTCACATCGGCGGCCGTTGGAGTTGTCAACGGATCGGAAGAAGTATTGCTACCCTACCTGGAAAACAACGGCCCGATAGTTTGGATTTGTCTGTCGCTTGTGTTGTACCTGTTCATGCGGAAGGTGCATCCGCGCAAACCACCGACTCAGTTGCTTAACGTGATAGGTATTATTGCGTTCGCTGCACTTTCCCCGAGAATGGGCTCCTTCGCTATGGCCATCGGCCATTCCGGATGGTTGATCTGGTCTCTGCTACTCGTTTTAGTTATTAAAATCGATCACCCACCTGTTTTTAGGCCCGGCGAACTATCAAGAGGTCGGCAACTGGTGGCGATACTGTGCATTCTGATTTTTTTCCTTTGCTTCAGCGTACGCCCGTTCTATCTGGCTACCTGATGCCCGCGTATTCTGATTTCAACGTGCGTAGGAACTTTGAGAGGCCCGGATCTTTCATGTTGCCACGCTCACAGCCGAACATTCTATAGATCACCGCTACACAACCACCTGCCATTCTATTCTCGTGTTGACGGTGTTGATTAGATCTCGGTTTAAACATGCACATGCCCTGGGGACAATTGCCGTAATTGGCATGTTGTCGCTAACCGCCTGCGACGAGCTACCAGAAAACAGCGAGTTTACAGGCTCACCTCCGGTCCTTTCCGGATTTGTATTCACACCAGATTTTGTTGATCTCACTGTCGCTGACAAGAATGTCGATGGCGACGCGGTAATAACATTAGTTGCCTCTGTCTCGGTCAACGATCCTGATGTGGATTTGGACAAAGTAGTACTGACCATTACCTCACCGTTGCTGGACAAGGGAGTAATTGTTTCATCGGAATTGGTTAGTGCCACCGGATCGCAATTCAGCATTAGCGAAGAGGTTGTTCTACCTGCCGCGGAACTTGGAATCTATACGGTGCGCATTGTTGGATACGATAATGCAGCAAACCTGAGCAATCAGGTTCGCGGAAATCTGCTTTTCACATCGACGACGGGATCGGCGCCCTCGATCGACAACTTCGAGGCTTTCCCCGAAACGATCACCCCACCGGGTACGCTGGTAATGGTGGCGACGGCATCAGACCCAGACGGGCTTGCAAACATTCTAAGTGTGCTCATCACGACCCCAAATAATCAGGAATTTGAAATGTTTGATGATGGGGTTTCAAGCGGCGACGCGACCGCGGGTGACGGAAGATTCACTGCAACTTTTGACGTCCCTGCTGGCGTCGCTCCCGGCGTTCAGACTTTCTCTGTCAAGGCTGTCGACCGATCTGGACTCGAGAGCAATGTTGTGGAAAAAGACGTCACGATCCAATGATGCGGATGCGGATATGCTCCTACATAGTATTGTTTTTCGGATGTGTCTCCTTGTCGAGCGCGCAGTCGTTCGATCTGGCAAAAAAAGCGTCGCGACCGCTGGTTGTTGTTGATGGGATTTCAAGCAATAGCGTTACCAATCTCCACGCGGAGGATAACGAGCTGTGGGTTGGACCCTTCCTGAACGTCACGGATGATGGCGGATCGACCTGGAGATCCAGCGATGCGGACTCCATCGTGTCTGGCCGCAACCGGGTCTTCTCATTGGACATTGAAAACGACGTGGTCTGGGTCGGATTGGGCTACATCGACGATCCTGATGGCGAGGCGGTTCAGAGCGCCGCTGGCTTTCTGTTTTCCACGGATGGCGGCGAGACATTTTCATATCGCATCAGCCAGCTAGACAAACCCGGTGACACGACGCAGGTTTATGGTGTTTCCACACTTTCGGCCCTGGACGTAATCGTTCCGCAACAGAGTCCGCCGTTTGATATCGACTACGATCCGGTACGCGATGAAGTTTGGGTTGCCGGTTGGGCGAGCGGTGTTCGCAAATCGGTTGACAACGGCGCAACGTGGCAGCGCGTGGTCCTGCCGCCCGATACCCTCGACTCGATCGAACCGTCAATTCCGTACGATTTTCGCATCGAACCGCGACGCGGATTGCTCGGATGGCTCAATCATATGGGATTCTCCGTTCTAGTCGACGAATTTGGAACCGTTTGGGCCGGCACACCCGGAGGCGTCAACCGCTCCACCGATGGCGGGGTTAGCTGGCAAAAGTTCAAGGCCGACGGTACGCCCAATAGCCTCACCGGCAATTGGGTTGTCTCCATCGAAGAACAGGAGTTGCCAGACACCAACGCCGTCTGGATGGCGACCTGGAATGCGGCTGAGGTAGGCGAAATTGGGCAGTTCGGAGTAACTGTTACCAGGAATCAAGGTCGCACGTTTGAAGCGGTACTTATTGGCGAGCAGATACTCGATTTTGCTTTCGACGGGGAAACTGCCTACGCTGCTGGTGATAACGGTCTCTTCATTACCGATGATGGGGGGAAAACGTGGCGAACGGTGCGTTCTTTTGTGGATCCATCTCAACTGGATCGAACCGTGCGACCGGATGCCCGAGTTTTTTCTGTTGCGGTAACTGATGATGCCCTTTGGGTAGGAACATCAGACGGGCTCTTGAAAAGTGTTGACGGAGGTGCGTCCTGGAACCTGTTTCGAGTTGAAGTGCCGCTCGACCCGGACGATGGCTCGACCCCTTCGGTTGAAACGTTTGCGTACCCCAATCCATTCTCGCCGGACGTACATCGGTTCATTCGGATTCGCTACGAGCAGGAAACTGCCGGTGATGCTGAGCTGCGGATTTTCTCTTACGGGATGGAGCTTGAAAAAACGATTAGCCGAAGTGGCCAAAGTGCTGGACTAAGGGAAATTGTATGGGATGGGACCAGTGAAGGTGGGGTGCGATTACCCAGCGGTGTATACTTCTATCAGATTAAAACTTCCGGCGGTACCAGGCGAGGAAAAATTCTGCTAATCGAATGATGCTGCGGATGAAAAATATCATCCCGATCGTTGCAGCGATCGTGCTCATCTTAGGCGCGCCATCGATCGCGTATGCTCAGGCAGAGTTCTCGAGGATGGGTTTCGGGGCTTATGGTCTTGCCATGTCCAATGCGATGGCAGCGGAAACGTCGGGCGCGACGAGTCCTTATTACAACCCGGCGCTAACGCCATTTGCAACAGGTCAGAGTTTGGAGGCGTCGGTTGCGCTGATGCGTTTTGACAGACAACTTCAGTTCTTGCAATTCTCGGCACCGCTGAAGCCGCGCGCAGGGATTGCAGTAGGCTTGGTGCATGGCACCGTTGGCAAGATTGATGGCCGCGACAACTCCGGTTTTCACACGGGGTTCAGGTCCACGAGCGAGTTTGCATTTTTTCTTTCGTTTGGGTTGCGGTTCAGCGAGCGCGTTACCGGAGGACTGTCGTTGCAGTTGTTCCGATCGGATCTTGCGGATGAGATTAACGCAGCGGCCAGCGTCGGTATTGACGTTGGGCTCACCGCGCGTATCACAGAGAGCCTAGTCGCTGCAATGGTAGTTGATGATTTACTCGGGTCCTACGATTGGGATACGGCGGCCCTGTTCGGAGAGGGTGGACAGGCCAGCGAGGATAAATTTCCGTCGAGATACCGACTCGGCCTTGCATATGACGTGCCTGGACAACCACTCACTGTGACGGGCGAATATGAAATACGTGTCGACAAGCGCGAGGCGCGATCAAGGGAAATTGAGCTCCTCAACGGAGTGCCGACAGAAATAACCGAAGCAACATCAGTTAGCCTGTTTCACGCATTGGCCAGATTCGGAAGCGAATACCGGTTCAATGAGTTAATATCTCTGCGTGCTGGTGTGGACCAACTGCGCACTGCGACACCCGGGGCTGTGAGGCCGTCGTTTGGTGTCGCGGTTCAAGAGGACGTTGGTTCTCTTCGGGTTGGAGGGGAGTACACGTTCGCTCTGGAGTCGTTCGGCGTTGGCGCAATGCATGTCATTTCACTCAAGCTATTTCTGTAAGTGGTGGGCCCCCGATACACACTCGCACTGGCCATGAGTCTATTGATTGCGGGAGGCCCTCTCCTTGCGCAGGACAGCGGTCTGCCGTTTTTGCAAATTGGGGTGGATGCACAAGGCATGGCGATGGGGGAGGCTCAGGTTGCATCGGCCCAAGGCGCTTTTTCAACTTTTTGGAATCCAGCCGGACTTGCTGTTCAGTCTGGAAATCAAGCCGGTCTCGCGCACCATCGCTGGGTTGCGGGAACGCGGACCTATGCGGCGAACACGCGTTTCTCTGCAGGCGAGTCAAGTGGAGTAAGCCTTTTCCTTTTGGCGAATGGGAACGGCGAGCTGGAGCGGCGAGATGGGCAGGGCCCACCATCTGGTGTCTTCAGTGCACAATATCTGTCCGTCGGTGCTGGGTACGGCAAGTCGTTTGGTAACCTTCGCGTGGGTGTTGCCGTGAAATATTTGTCTGAACGGATCGCCGAAGCTTCTGCGAACGGATATGCGTTTGATGCCGGCGTCCAAACATCATTGCATGAGGGATCGGTGGGGCTCGGAGCTGCGATTGCCAACGTCGGGAGTATCACCGAACTGAACGCGACATCAACCACGGTGCCGACAACCGTTCGGGTCGGCGGATACGTTTATCCGTTCCGGGTTGCAAGCTGGCTCGACAACGCTTCGCTGCTGACTGCGAAACTAGAGGCCGAGATGTCGTACCTGACACCCAGTGACAGGATTCGTTTTCACTTTGGAGCTGAGGCAGAGCTGTTCGAAATGTTACTAACCCGGATTGGCTTTGTTACGAACGACAGTTTGCGGGGGCCAACGTTTGGACTCGGCCTAAAGGCAGTTCCATTCAGGGTTGACTATGCGATCGTGCCCTTCGAGGGTGGGTTTGGCGGACCGGGCCACGTTATATCGATCGACTATACGTGGTAGCTAGAAAGCTGCGGTAAGCGAAGTCCATAGGTCGTCGAGACCTATCCCCGAAACACCGCTCCGCGTTCTTATCGTGCAGAAGAAGTCGATGGCCATCATCTGAAAGGCGTGTATTGGGACTGCTATCCAAAACGAGCGGCACCTCCACACGAGTGCGCCGAGAGCGACACCGCCGACGATGGAAAGGAATGCCTCCTCGAATGGTTTATTTATGTGCAGGGCTGCGAACGGCAGTGCCTGCACGAAAATGGCGTACAGCCCGAACGTGCGCGCAGTGCCAAACAGTACATAGCCGCGCCACAGGTACTCCCACCCAATCCAATACAAGACCATAATAGTTTCGTAAAGGAGGAAAATCTTCCAGGATCGCGTTGCAGTACCCAAGTGCGGATACTTAGATAGAAAATCGGCATCATTCGAGAGGATCCAGCAGCCGACCAGCACAGCGGGGACGTAAAGGGCGGCCAGGCCGATCGCGAGTTTCCAGTCACCCAGGCCAAGTCCGATATCTGCGGGTTTGTTCTTGAATACCAGAATCAGAATTGCTACCGGAATGGCGAATCCCAGTATAAATTGCCCGCCGAACCACCAGCCCCACTGCCAAAGCGCATCGGTGGCGATTGCCGGGTTATCCTCGAACAATGTCCTGAAAAACTTTCTGCCGCCGAATTCGTGATGCACGATTACAAACAGCGCCGCCGTTACAAGTACAACCACGGTTTGGCGGTCGAGTTTTTTCAGCGTTACCTTCAGAGCTTCCCATTCCGTCGCGAGCAGGTTAGGCATTCTTTGATATTGATGTTTTCTGCCGTTTGTCGATATTGGAAAGGTACAAATTCATCACGTCGTGAAGTTACTTTCGGGCATTCTGTTATCGGTTGTATTGGTGTTTGTGCTCGTTGCTTGCGCGGATGTGCAGGGTGGGGAGCCACGTACGCAAGCGGGATCGCCTGATCTCGAATCCCTCTTTGCAGGATTCGACCCGGATGTTTTCGCGCCGCCCCCTGCCGTTGAGAATCCGGAGGTATGGGCGGATTCGATGTTGTCCACGCTAACCTTGCGCGAACGCGTCGGTCAGCTTTTTGTCGTCCGGCATCAGTACACACGATCCGGCAGGCTGAGCAAAAAAACCAAAAGCGATATAGCCCTGGGAGTTGGCGGGGTACTCGTTTCCAGATTGCTTGCGCCGGACAGAGTGAAGTTGGAAACGAGCCAGATGCAGGAGCTGGCAGAGATTCCGCTATTGGTCGCGGCTGACTACGAGCGGGGGGTCGGGAGATTCACCAACACGTTCACGGAGCTTCCATCCAACATGGCAATCGGTGCTACGCATAATACCATGTATGCCGGAGCCGCGGGCCGACTTACCGCTATCGAGGCGAGGTCGGTGGGTGTCAATTGGCTATTTGCACCGGTGGTGGACGTCAACAACAATCCGTTGAATCCAATAATCAATATTCGCTCGTACGGAAGCAACCCGGATAACGTTGCCGCAATGGCTTCTGCTTTTGCCGTCGAGGCGGAACGCTATGGAGTCCTCACGACCGCCAAGCATTTCCCTGGCCATGGCAACATCTCTGTAGATACGCATTCCAGCATGGGCCAGCTCCACTCCTCGAGGGAGGAGATGGAAGAAGTAGAGCTGTTTCCTTTCAGGAAGCTTTTGGACGCAAACGAGGTAGGTGCAGTGATGACGGCGCACCTGTGGGCGAAGGCGTTTGATCCGCAGGCGGTTCCGGCGACGCTCAGCGAAGAGCTACTCAGAAAGTATCTGCGCGTCGAATTAGGATTTGACGGAATCATCATCACAGACGACATTCGAATGGGCGGTGTTACCAAAACATACTCGTTCGAAGATCGGATTCTCGGTGCGTTGAAGGCTGGAGTGGACGTGATACTTATGCCGGATGACCTTGCAGAGGCCATTGACCTTGTTGTACAAAAAGTCGAAGAGGGAGAAATTGGTCTCAAGCAGATAAACAAATCCGTTAGGCGGATACTTCTTGCTAAATCGCGGTTACATCTCCAAAGTAATAATGAGATGTATGGTCGGTGGTATGATGAGCTTGCACAGAAACCGTTGGGCCAGACTATCGCCGATGAAATTGCAGCACAGTCGATCACGTTGGTCAAGACCGCAAGGCGGAATAATGGCGACTCCATATTGTTTTCCCAATTGGGGAAAGGTGGAGTGTGTCTCTACCAGTTTTCGAATTACAGGAATTCGGAGTCTGTCGGTGCGGCGATGGATCAATTTGCAGAGAGCTTGAGGAGAAGGACTACTGTTCGTGAGACAAGGTTTGCTATGGGTCGCAGGACCGTTTCGAACACCTGTGGGCCCGAGACTTCGCGAGTCGTAGCGCTGTATTTACGACTTAGGTCTGGTCGCGGCTCGGCGGGTCTGACCGCAAGATCGAGAGATGAGGTCCAGCGGCTCATGAAATCAGAGGCCGGCGGTACACTTGTGGTCTTTGGAAGCCCGTACGCGATTACCGAGTTCGCGGATGAATTCGATAACATCCTCATCGCGTACGACCAAACAATCGCATCTGTTAGTGCGATGTTTGACATTCTCCTGGAATCAACTGAGGCTCCCGGGATTATTCCCGTCTCGCTCAACTGAGACTGTCATCCCCTCTCTTGTTCCAAGATGTTAAATAGGCTAGTTTTAGCCACGGGCACGGCACGCCCGCAGTCCACCAACAACTTACCCATCCAGAATACATGATAAAGGAATTCAAAGAGTTTGCGATGAAGGGCAACATGGTCGACATGGCCGTGGGCATAATCATCGGAGCAGCATTTGGTACAGTCGTCAAATCCGTTGTTGATGACATACTAATGCCTGTAGTCGCATCTGTTTTTGGGACTCCAGATTTTAGCAACCTTTTCGCTGTGCTCAAAAATCCTACGGGCGAGACGTTTACCTCGGTCGAGGCTGCCCGGGAGGCGGGAGCGGTCGTCATGGCCTGGGGTATGTTCATAAACGCCCTCATCGCGTTCCTGATCGTCGCGTTCGTGCTCTTCCTTGTTGTGAAGGCAATGAACAGAGCGAAACGGGTCGAAGAGGAAACACCTGCAGAACCTCCAGCATCTGAAGTGTTGTTAACAGAAATTCGAGACCTCCTCAAACAGCGCTAGTATAATTCAACACACATCTAGCAGGCGACGGGGGTCCAGCACTCCCGTCGCTTTTTCTATATGGATCTGTATCACAGAACATACGGTACCGGCAAACCACTACTAATATTGCACGGGCTCCTGGGATCAAACGGGAATTGGCATACACTAAGCAGAAAGATATTTGCCCAACATTTTGCCGTCCATGCCCTGGACCTAAGAAACCATGGGATGTCACCACACGCGGAATCTATGTCTTACGAGGAAATGGCAACCGACATTGGCAATTTTCTAGATCAACACGGACTGGAAAACGTAAACATCCTCGGCCACTCTATGGGCGGAAAGGTTGCGCTGGAATGTGCGCAAAGGTTTCCGGAGAGACTCCATAAAATTGTCGTGGTGGATATTACTCCGTTCGGTTATCCCGACGGACACACAGGAATAATCAACGCTTTGCTGAACATTGACCTTGGAGAAAAAACCAGTCGCCACGAGGTAGATGATGAATTGTCACAATCGATCCCGGAAATTGGGGTGCGTCAATTTCTGCTCAAGAATCTGAAACGCACAAGTGAGGGATTTGAGTGGAGGCCCAACCTGGAGGGTATTCTGAACGACTACGACGAAGTGAGAGACAGCGTGAAGCTTGGTCGCTGCTTGCTTCCCATCCTTTTCGTCCGCGGATCCGAATCGAACTACATCGGGGAAAACGACATACCCCGAATACGGGAGTATTTTCCGAATGCGCAGTTTGCCGATATCGAGGGTGCAGGACATTGGGTTCATGCCGATCAGCCTGAAAGCCTTGCGACGCACGTAATCGACTTTCTCCAACCCAATGACGCAGTGATCGCGGATGGATAAATCTGTTAAAAAACTGTTTGAGCAGCTTGGGCGGAGGATTCTCGTGATGGACGGTGCCATGGGCACGATGATCCAGTCTCGGAATCTAGTCGAGGATGATTTTCGCGGAGAGCAATTTCAGCAACATCCAGCCAATCTGTTTGGCAACAACGATTTGTTGTGTATCACTCGGCCAGATGTGATCAAGCAGATCCATACAGAATTCTTGTCTGCGGGCGCGCAGATAATCGAGACGAACACCTTTAATGCAAACGCTTTGTCGCAGGGCGACTACGAAACGCAGGCAGTCGTTCGAGATATAAATATTGCTGCCGCAGGATGCGCGCGCCACGCGGTGGACAATTTCCCTGGCAAAACGCCCCGCTTCGTTGCCGGTGCATTAGGTCCGACAAGTAAATCACTTTCTATTTCTCCAGATGTGTCGAATCCGGGATTTCGTTCCGTGACCTTCGACGAGGTGAGGGAGGCTTACGCGGAACAGGCACGTGCTCTTCTGGATGGGGGCGTTGATCTGCTGCTTGTCGAAACTGTTTTTGATACGCTGAATGCCAAGGCCGCGCTTCTGGCGATTTGGGACTTGTTCAACAGCGGCGCACGGAATGTGCCCGTAATGGTTTCCGGGACGATCATTGACGCCGCAGGTCGCACACTATCCGGGCAAACCGTAGAGGCATTCTTGACAAGCATCGCACATACTCCCAACCTGTTGTCGGTCGGAATAAATTGCGCCCTTGGCTCAGCAGAAATGCGTGCACACATCCGCTCACTGTCTGGCAACGCGTCGGTCTACACCAGTCTTTACCCGAACGCCGGCTTGCCAAACGAATTCGGGGGGTACGACGAGACCCCGGCTTACATGGCTGAGGTACTCAGGGGATACGCTGAAGAGGGACTCGTCAATATTGTCGGGGGATGCTGTGGCACCACACCAGAACACATCTCGGCCATAGCAGATGCGGTTTCGAACGTACGGCCGAGGGCAATTGGCAAACGCCCCGTACGACTCACTCTGTCGGGAATGGATCCGCTCGCGTTTAGAGAAAACCTCAACTTCGTTAACATCGGCGAGCGAACCAATGTAACTGGATCCAGACGCTTCGCTCGACTCATCCTTAACGAGGATTATGAGACAGCCGTATCCGTTGCTCGGCAGCAGGTGGAGAATGGGGCTCAATTGCTGGATGTGAACATGGATGAGGCTATGCTGGATTCAGCAGCTGCAATGACAAAGTATCTGAACCTGCTTGCAGCCGAACCC
This sequence comes from Rhodothermales bacterium, assembly GCA_965224105.1. Taxonomy (GTDB): domain Bacteria; phylum Bacteroidota; class Rhodothermia; order Rhodothermales; family JABDKH01; genus CBDCYH01. Next base: position 1,849,908 of record CBDCYH010000002.1, read on the forward strand.
GATATTGCGCGCGTCCCGATTGTAGTGGACTCTTCTCGCTGGGAGGTGCTCGAAGCCGGGATGAAGTGCCTGCAGGGGAAAGGGATCGTCAACTCCATATCACTCAAAGAAGGAAAAGAAGAGTTTTTGCGCCAGGCCTCACTGGTGCGAGCATACGGATGCGCTGCAATCGTCATGGCGTTCGACGAGCGGGGACAGGCGGACACATTCGAAAGGAGAATTGAAGTCTGCAAGAGAGCTTACAACCTGCTTGTTAACCAGGTGGACTTCCCACCGGAGGACATCATATTCGACCCGAATATTTTTGCCATAGCAACCGGGATACAGGAGCATAATTCGTACGCCCTCGATTTTATTGAGGCTACAAAATGGATAAAAGCCAATCTTCCCCACGCACGCGTCTCCGGTGGTTTGAGCAACCTGTCTTTCTCGTTTCGGGGGAATGAAACGGTGCGGCAAGCGATGCACAGCGCCTTCCTGTACGTCGCGATCCAGGCGGGGATGGACATGGCAATCGTTAATGCAGGTGCACTTCCGGTCTACGAGGAAATTCCACCCGATCTACTCGAACCCATCGAGAACGTAATTTTCAATCGCTCACCCGACGCAACCGACGTCCTGATTGGCGTTGCCGAAAAATATTCCGGGAAAAAAGTGGCCGTTGCTGAAAAGTCTCTGCAATGGCGCTCGCTTCCGGCAGAGGAGAGACTGATCTATTCGCTTATGAAGGGGGTGGACGAATTCATTGAGGAGGATGTCGAGGAGGTTCGCAAGAATCTGCCCAGCGCCCTCGATGTGATTGAAGGGCCATTGATGGATGGCATGGGAAAAGTAGGAGACCTGTTTGGTGCAGGGAAAATGTTCTTGCCACAGGTTGTAAAAAGTGCGCGGGTAATGAAAAAGGCAGTTGCCATCCTTACCCCTTACCTGGAGGAAGAGAAGGCAGCCGAAGATGCAGCCGTCGAAGCCCGTCCGAAAGTTCTCATGGCAACGGTGAAGGGTGACGTGCACGACATCGGGAAGAACATCGTCGGTGTTGTCCTGGGCTGCAATAACTTCTCCGTCGTAGATCTCGGTGTAATGGTTCCGGCAGAGAAGATTATCGAGACCGCGATCAAAGAGCGGGTTGATGTTGTCGGATTAAGCGGATTGATTACGCCATCACTGGATGAGATGGTTAACATTGCCAAGGAGTTGGAGCGTTTGGAATTGGATATTCCTCTCCTGATCGGCGGAGCCACAACCTCGAAGGTGCACACTGCGGTCAAGATCGAGCCCAATTACAGTGGGGCGGTCACCCATGTCCTCGACGCGTCGCGCAGCGTTCCCGTCGTTTCGCAGCTTACATCAGATCCTGCAAGGAAAAAATCCTTTGTCGAAGAGATTCGCTCAGAGTATGAGAAACTGCGGGATGAACACGAGTCCAAACAGCGGAAACGGGAGCTTCTCTCGATAGCCGAAGCAAGAGCGAATGCACACACAATCTCCGGCAATGACTGGCAGATTGCTGTGCCGAAATTCGTCGGGAAAAAAACCATTGGATTCCCAATTGCGGATGTCCGTCCATTCATCGATTGGTCTCCGTTCTTCCGCACATGGGAGCTCCGCGGCAAGTATCCAGACATTCTCGAGGATCCGCGAAAGGGTGAACAGGCTAGATCACTCCTTGCTGACGCGAACAAAATGCTTGACAGCTGGGCATCATTCAAGCGTTTCGGTTTGGTTGGCACCTTTGGCATTTTTCCCGCCAACTCATTAGGTGATGACATTATAGTTGAGCCCGATGGCGCGATGGGGTCAACTGCGCTACACACCCTCAGACAGCAAACGAAAAAGGCAGCAGGGAAGCCCAACAGGGCACTGGCAGACTTTGTCGCGCCCGCCGCCTCAGGCATAAAGGATTACATAGGTATGTTTGTCGTTACGGCCGGCGCGCGAGTAGGCGAAATTGCAGACGCGTATGAGAATGATCACGACGATTACAATTCGATCCTGGCCAAAGCGCTTGGGGACAGGCTCGCCGAGGCCGCGACAGAGTTGCTGCACTACAAAATTCGCACGGAGTATTGGGGCTATGAATCGCCGGACGGCGAGCCCGACTACGAGGGATTTCTCAAAGAGAGATTTCGGGGGATTCGACCAGCGCCAGGGTATCCCGCACAACCCGACCACACGGAGAAACACACGCTGTGGAAAATTCTGGACGCCACGCAGCAGACAGGTGTAAGCCTAACCGAGAGTTTGGCTATGTATCCGGCGTCATCCGTTTGCGGCCTTTATTTTGCACACCCCGATGCCGATTACTTTAACGTAGGATTGCTCGGAGCGGATCAAATATCCGACTACGCCAACCGGAAGAATATTTCTCAATCTGAGATAGAAAAATGGTTGCGTCCGAATCTGGCCTACTAGAACAATCGGTGCCAACATGTCTGCAGAATCAGTGTTCAACAGGTCCAAGCAAACCGCCATTCTCGGGCTTGTCGTATTAGTCTCCGCGTCGGTCTTTTCACAGAGTGCCAACGCGCAGGCGTCCATCGATCCGAACGAGATTTCCCTCGGGCACGTTGTGAATGTCCATTACAACGAGTACCAGGTAACCGGTGACTCGGAAGATGAAATTCTTCAATCTCTGCTGGAGAACGGACCAGAAAAAGACGGAGGCAGATATTTTGGACTTACCGCTTCCGAAGTTTCTCTCCGTTACAAGCTTAACCCGGTTCGCGGCTCCTGTAATCTGATTCACGTAGGTGTTAAAACCAATATCACCATTTCGCTTCCAAAACACAGGAGCGTACGTCGTCTTAACAGCGACCTCCGACGGGAATGGTATGCCTTCGAGAAGGCGCTCAAGAATCACGAGCAGGGCCACGTCTCTGCCAGCCAGGAAACCTCCCGCCAGATTTTCAACGCGCTTTCCAGCATGAGACAAGAGTCTTGTGCGGGCCTGGAAGAGCGCATCCGAGCGACGGTGAACCAGATCATGGCAGAGGGTGAGCAGTTTCACGATACTTACGACCGCGACTCACGCCACGGGGCGAACGACGGCGCTACCTGGCCGAGGTATTAGGCAGGAACTCATCCTTCCAGATGGATCTTATTTGTCCTATTGGTTATCCTTCCTGCCAATAGCTGCAACTAATACATCTGCATGACTCAAACCATTCTTGCCTCAGGCCGAACTGCATGGATCGACAGAATCCGACAGGAAAACGCCTCCCTCGCTTTTCAGTTTGCCGGAATCGTAGGATTCGCCCTGCTTACCGCTATAGGTGCCCAAATTAGGCTCTACCTGTTTGAGGTTCCGTTTACTCTGCAGACCGTTGCTGTCTACGGAAGTGGACTTTTTCTCGGCTGGCGTAGCGGTATGCTCTCCCAACTACTCTACCTGTCGTTGGGGATGTTCCTCCCGGTTTTTGCCGGTGACGGCTACGGTCCTGCCTATTTGGTTGCAGCAATGAGCACTGGATACCTGATTGGCTTTCCCATAGCGTCGGCGATTATTGGTTTTGCCTCGAAGAAATGGAATTCGCTGTCAGGCAGCGCCCTGTCCGTTGTGCTTGGCTCGATTGTTGTCTTTTTGTGTGGCGTGACCTGGCTGCATTTCGCCGCTGACCACGCGACCTGGGGAGAATCGATCCAAAAAGGATGGCTCAACTTTCTCCCATTCGATCTGTTGAAGATCGCATCCGTCGCGCTCTTGTATACCGGCATTCGGAACTTGAAAAAGTAGTTTGCCTTACGGTCTGTCGCTTATCCGCATCCGGTTGCTTGACGATACCTGACGGTAGAGAACCGAGATGCAAAAACTACATCACATAGCGATACGCTCGTTGCTTTTGGTGCTGATGTTCTTTGGCGCCAACCTCGCGCTAGCGCAAACCACAGCGGTATCAAGTCGTGCCTCCCTACTCGACGATCCCTACGTGAAGGTGCAAGCGAAGAATGGGCTGGACAAACTCTACAATTTACGTTTCGATGAAGCAGAGAGCGTCTTCGGCGAACTGACCAGGCAGCACCCGGATCATCCCATCGGGCCCTTCCTCGGATCGCTTACAACCTGGTGGGAAATACTACTCGATCTATCAGACACGTCGCACGATAGAGAATTCTTTCAGTCCATGGACGAGGTGATAAAAAAATGTGACCGCCTCCTCAAAAAAAATCCACGGGACGTCGACGCGCTGTTTTTTAAAGGAGCTGCGCTCGGGTTTCGCGGACGACTACGCTCTAACCGTGGCGACTGGTTTAAATCGGCAACCGATGGAAAGAAGGCCATGGACTACGTCCTAAGTGTGCCGGAGTTGGTGCCTGACAACAGCGACTACGTGTTTGGAAAAGGAATCTACGACTACTTTGCAGCTGTCGTACCGGATCAATACCCGTACGTGAAACCTGTGATGTCTTTCTTCCCTCCGGGTGATCGGGAGGCTGGACTTGCCATGATCACCGAGACGGCCACCAATGGTCATTACAACAAAACTGAGGCTGTCTATTTTCTGTTGCAAATCTATTTCCTGTTCGAGAAAGATTACAACAAATGTGTCGAGTACGCGACCTGGCTAACAGAACGATATCCCGACAATGCCTACTTCAAGACAATGGAAGGCCGGGTCTACGCGCATTGGGGCAGATGGACGCAAGCAGAAGAGATCTTCTCAGAAATTGAAGTCGACTATCGCCGAGGAACGCATGGATACACAGCTTCGATGGCGGAGCAGGCTGTGTACTATCTGGGACGTGAGCGGATGGTCCGCCGAGACTACACGACCGCGAAGATGCATTTCGAGGAGGTTGTACAGTTGGCAAATCGAACCAGGGAACAGAGCTATTTCAAGACACTAGGGATGCTCAGACTTGCCATGGTTGAGGATGCCCTGGGAGAGAGAGAATCAGCAAAAAAGAAATACAAGAAGGTTCTCAAGATGAAGGATTTTGCTCGGGCGCATGAGCGTGCCAAGCGACATCTAAAGGAGCGTTACCGTTAGAAGCGGCGCTCAACCGTACCTTCCTTCGATGTAGTCTGCGGTCTGTTGGTGCTCTGGCGTCACGAACAGTTCTTCCGTCCGACGGTGTTCAACTAGTTTACCCAACAACATGAACGCACATTCGTCACTCGCTCTCCGCGCCTGAGCCATGTTGTGCGTGACGATAACGATCGTGTAGTCGCCGCGCATTGTCCAGATCAATTCCTCGACGGCGGTTGTAGCTTCTGGGTCCAGTGCAGAACAAGGCTCGTCCATTAGCACAACTCGTGGTCGGATGGGAAGTAGTCGCGCTATACAAAGTTTCTGTTGCTGTTCGAGTGACAGGGACGTGGCGGTCTGACTCAGTTTATCTTTGACCGTGTCCCACAGCAGAACTTCGCGGAGTGCAGTTTCAACAATCTCGTCTTCGTTTGCCTGCTTCCTCTCTTCTTTGGGAGTGTGGAGTCTGAATCCAAAGAGGATGTTGTCCCGAATTGAAAGGGGAAACGGGTTTGGTCGTTGAAAGACCATTCCGACCTCGCGACGCAGCTGGGAGAGTGCGACATCCTCGTCGTAGATATTTTTGCCGAGCAGTTCGACTTCGCCGGTGGTGCGCACGTAGTCGAGCCGTTCGTTAATCCGATTCAGGCATCGGAGGAGCGTCGATTTTCCACAGCCCGACGGGCCGATCAGCGAAGTGATCAAACCTTTCTTGACTTCGAAGTTGATGTCGTACAGAGCCTGGAAATCGCCGTACCACAAATTCAGATCTCGAGTTTGTATTGCAAGATCGGTTTTGGTGACTTGCCCGTCGGCTCCTTCGTGAATCATCCGAAACGTCCCTCTATGTAGTCTGTCGTGCGCTTGTCCTTCGCCTGGCCGGTAAAAAGTGATTCGGTTTCTCCTACCTCTACCATTTCTCCGTTGAGAAAGAATGCCGTTCGATCGGCCAGCCTACGGGCTTGCTGAACAAGATTGGTTACCAGGATGATGGTCATTTCCTTTTTCAGATCTTTCAACACGTCCTCAATTCTCATGGTGGTAACCGGGTCAACCGCGATTGAAAACTCGTCGAGCATTAACAGGGTTGGGTTTTGAGAAAGAGCCCGGGCAATGGTAAGGCGTTGTTGCTGTCCGCCTGATAGCAGGCTGCCCAGCGAATCCAGTCGGTCCTTTACCTCATCCCAGAGTGCCGCACGCGTAAGACACCGCTCGACGATGTCGTCCAGGGCTGCCTTGTTCCGCAGTCCTTTGAGCCGAGGCGCGAGAGCGACGTTGTCATACACGGAGAGTGGCAGACCTACGGGCAGCGGAAATACGACCCCGATTTGTTGTCGTAGCGCGTAGGTATTTTTCCAATCCTTCACGTCGCAATCCAGGAATCGAATTTCGCCCGAGACGTGCATGTCTGAGTTCATCACATCCATCCTGTTGATTGCTTTCAGGAATGATGTCTTCCCGCTGTTGGCAGGTCCAATTATTCCAAGCACCTCGTTTTCACCTACATCCAGGTTGATGTCCGCAAGTGCGGTTTTGTCTCCGTATCTGATTGAAAGGTTGCTGACCTCGAGTATGGGTGCTGCAATTTCCGTTGTGTGCTGTTCCGCTACCATTTTTTCCGACCTCTCAATCGGGACCTGAACACTATAGAGACGGCGTTCATGATGAGGACGATCAGGATAAGCAAGAGCGCCACACCGTAGGGCAAGTTTTCCGGTACTTCTGGTACTTGCGTCGCGATAACATACAGGTGAAGCGATAGGGCCATCGTCTGGTCAAAAACACTCGCAGGGAGGAATGGCACGAAGAAGGCCGCGCCGGTGAACATTATCGGTGCGGTTTCGCCTGCTGTTCGGGACACCTCCAGAATTACACCCGTAAGGATGCCCGAGATGGCGTTGGGCAAAACGATTCTTCTGATGGTTTGCCACCGCGTGGCACCGAGGGCCCAGCACGCCTCTCGGAAGGCATGTGGCACGGCTTCCAGGCTCTCTTTTGTCGCCACAATCACAACCGGCAGCGTCATGATGGCCAATGTTAGGCTTGCGGACAGGACGCTGGTCCCGAAACGGAAAAAGACAACGAACGCTCCAACACCAAAGAGGGCGTGCACAATGGACGGGACCCCGGCCAGGTTTATAATGGCAAGATTGATGGACCGCGTGAGCCAGTTGTTGCCGGCATACTCAGACAAGTATATGGCCGCTGCGATGCCAAGAGGCACCGAGAAAAGCAATGCGAGGGCAACGAGGAAAATGGTACCAAGCAAGGCAGGGAAGATGCCGCCTTCGGTCATTCCGTTTGTTGGAAACTCGGTTAGGAATGCCCAAGACAACACCGGTACGCCTTTGACAACCAGCAGCGTTAGGATAATGATAACCGGCGCAATGAGAAGCAGGGCCATCAGCATGAACAGCGTCCTGTAGAGCGACTGCGTCCGCTCGTTTTTTGCGTCGAGTTCTGTTGCGTTAAACATGCTTCTTCCGAACACCGCGGACGATAAGGTCGGCGGTGAGGTTAATGGCGAAGGTGACTATGAAGAGGAAAATTCCTAGCGTAAAGAGTGCGCCGTAATGGTTGGAGCCGACCGCGGTCTCGCCGAGCTCGGCAGCGATGGTGGCTGTGAGCGCCCGAACGGAATCGAAAACGCTGGAGGGTAGATTAACAGAGTGCCCGGTCGCCATCAAGACGGCCATTGTCTCCCCGAATCCACGGCCAACACCCAGCAGGACGGCTGATACCAAGCCATTTTTTGCTGCGGGCAGGACGACTCTACGCACGATCTGCCATTTTGAGGCACCCATTGCTTCGGCTGCCTGGCGATACGAGTCGGGCACAGCCTTGAGCGAATCTTCGGCGATGGTTGTCATGATGGGCGCGGCCATCAATCCCAATATCAGGCCAGCGTTTAGGACGTTGAGGCCCACCGGCACATCGAAGAGCTGGATAATCAGTGCGTTCATTATGCTCAGGCCGATGAATCCCCAAACAACGGAAGGGATTGCTGCCAGTAGCTCAATTAGAATTTTCAGCCATTCCTTAGTTCGCCCACTGGCGAATTCCGAGATGTAGATTGCCGCGCCAAGTGAAAAGGGGATTGCGATCAACATTGCCATTCCCGTGACAGACGCCGTGCCAGCGATTAGCGCCAGGGCGCCGTAGGTTGGCCTGGATTCCGATGTTGGCCGCCAGGCGATCGACGTAAAAAACTCCTTGATGTCGAGCGTGTTGGTAGCAAACGACAGTCCTTCTCGCGTAATGAAAACGAAGATTCCAACGATGAAGACGATGGCGGAAATCCCGCCCATAAAGACAAGGACCTGAACGGCTTTATCCAGATACCATGACCCGTTTCGCCGATCAATCTGCGAACGCAGCAACTCCCCTCTAGTCGTCATCCAGCGCTCCTTTACCTCGCATAATATCCATGAGCGAGAAAATTCTGTTCGAAAGATCCCGGTAAGCATCTTCGAAATCTGGAGAATCATCGTTCACTGCCAGATCCCAGCTTAGCAGGATTGTTCGGAAGGGGCGATCAGAAACATGCTCTTCAACAGGCCCGTCGAGGCTTATCACAACATCGTAGTCCTTCCAGGTTGGATCGGTCCCCGCGTTTGCGGATGCGGATGTGGCCAGGCCTGTGCGTTCAAAAAACTCGTTGAGCCTTGGGTCGGATTGGCTTTCGGAAAAGTAGTAGTTACCCGCCCCCGGGTATACCTTGCTCCCTATCGCAGCGGCGAGCTTGCTCGCAAACCCGTGCTTCGAATCGACAAATAGCACCTCCACCGGGCGCCGTTTTTTCGTTTCGCCCGACAACCAAAAGACGACATCTTCACATAGATTCTTGGCTTGGTCGGACACGCGTTCGAGCATGTTGAAAACGGTGACCTTGCGCAGAAGGTCTTTTACTGAATTCTGGCCGCTCTCTCCGAATCTGACCAGCGTCTGGAAATTACCCTCGAAGTCGCGGTCGACTGCTTTGGCGACCTTCATCGTCTCGTGGGCCAACGCGATGTCTTCCGATTCGAACGCCTGCAGTGATTTTTCGAGCATCTTGATTGCTCGCTCGGACATGGCCGCAACTCCCTCGTCAAGCGGCGCTTGTAACGGCCGGTCCATCACGGATGCCTCCCGTGCAATCGTGACTGCGTAATCCCCCACGCGTTCCAACGCTATCGTCATGCGCAGAACCGATGATATGAAGCGTAGGTGTCCGGCGCTTGGCAAATGTCGGGCAACAAAATGATGACACATCCTGTCCACATCCTCCGCAAGACGGTTAATGGGATGGTCGTTGATCATCGTTTGAGCTGCCAGTTCCTTGTCATCCGTTAGAACCGCCTTGGCGGCAGTCCGAATTCCATCCAGCGCCATATCGCCGAGGCTTCGCAACTCAGAAATTATTGCCGCCCGATCCTCCGCCAGGCGCTCTTCGTAAAAGCTCATTGGGTGTTAACTGCAGGTGAGGTTTCGAACCGGGGCATAACCCTTGTTCGAAATGATACACTGGGCTTCGTCTGAAAAAATCCAATCCAGGTACTCCTTTACCTCACCGGTTGGTTCGCCGGAGGTATACATCAGTAGAGGTCGCGCGATGGGATAGGTTCCATCAACCGCAGTCTCGGGCGATGGAGTAATACAACCTGCGTCTGTTTCTACACATGGCATTTTAACCTCGTGGTTGGCATACGCGAGACCGCTGTATCCGATGGCGCACGCTGTCGCGGATACCAGGTCCACGACATCTTTTGACCCATGCAGATCGCGGGATCCCAGTTTGTATTCGGATCCATCCAGAACAGCTTCGCGGAAATAGGCATAGGTCCCGGAGTTGTTCTGCCGACTCACGCGCACGATCTCCTGGTCCTTGCAACCGGGAACGGTTACTCCCAAGTCGGTCCAATTTTCTGCCGATCCTCCCTCTGCGTAAATACTTTGTAGTTGCTCTTTGGAGATGGACTCGATCGGATTGTCGGGATGCAGAAACACAGCCAGCGCGTCAAATCCTACAACATGCTCAATTGGATTCTGACCATTTTCTCTCGCCTGCGCCAATTCGTTTTCTTTAATGGATCGGCTTGCGTTTGCAATATCGACGGTCCCATTGATTAGCGCGGCGATCCCTGTACCGGATCCACCACCAGACACAGCTACAGCCACTGCTGGCTTGATAGTGCGATATTCTTCTGCCCAAGCCTGGGCAACGTTAACAAGGGTGTCCGACCCTTTGTTTTCGATGATCGACCTTGACGAAGAACGTTCACGACCGCCGCAACCTACAGCTATGACGACCACCAATCCTAAAATTATTTTTTTCACTTCTGATTTCTTGTTGTGTTAAGAAGAGTTAAAAGTCTGCGTGCAGCGTAATCCTACCCGTTAGTGTTCCAGTGTCCTCTTCGCTCGATTTGATCAAGCCAACGTTGGGGATGAACCGCACTTTCTTTGTTGGCATAAACGAAACGCCTCCAAGGACGAGAATCTGCGAGATATCGCTCGCGTCAAACATTGTATAGTCAAATCTGCCCACGAGCTCGACAGAGGGTGTGACCGTCGCCCGCGCGAACGTGCCGACTCCTGACGTGCTTACTGTCTGACTTCCGGCGTCCCGGGAGCTAACAAATCCCTCAGCGCCCAATGTAAAGGCATCAGTCGTATAGGCGAGAAAGGCGTTGCCGGTGGTAATGCCATCACCGCTAGCCTGACTCGCGTAATCGCCGCCAACCGCGCCGACCAGCCCGCTACTGTTAAATTCGATTTGACCGTAGATACGCTTATGTCGGTCTTCCTCTCGGGAAACACTCGAGTTGTTGGCGAACATCAGTCCGTATTTGACCGATCCCGAGGGAACGACGTTTCCTTTAAATAGAATTCCCATGTCACGGGAAGACGCGATCTTGAGCCTGTCCGTGATGGTCTTCTCGATACTACGGAAGGCCCACACCTTTTCTGCAAGACCCTTCACTGGCGGACTCGTAACGCCAAAGACAATATGATGGCCTTCGGCGAAAGCATTTTTCCACTGCAGGTACATATCCTTTATAAAAGGAGCCGGCCGGCCCTGGGCTGTCGTTGATCCATCACTTGCTTCCAGGCGAGCTCGCGCTGAAAAACTTTCGTTGATTGTGTAGTCCCCGGTGAGGTAAAGTCGACGATAACCGAAGCCATTGTCGCCCTCTGCATCAGGATCTTCGTCTTGAAGGGTGTACGCATAGTCGAAATACAGTAACCCACCGAATTTGAAGCTGTCCTGCGCAGAAACCATATTAACAGACGCTAGCGCCAGACCGAAGATCAGTAGAGTAAGTATAATTCTATTCATGGAGTCTAATTCTGTTAGATTACAAGATTATTGAGTCAGTGTTACCGTTACGCAACGACACTGTTACCAAATTGTTAAGAGAATCAGACAGTTTCATCGATGAGTGAGATCATTTTCCGATATCGAAAATGGCTGGAAAAGGTCGATAGCAGGTCAGGTAGCTCATTTGACAAGCTTTTTGAACTGTTTATGCAGCTTCTCCACTTTTCAGCTGGAGATGTTGCAGAGGCCCTGAACTGGCTAACCCAGCTTGACGAGATGCACGATCTCACAGATGGGGAAATGGGAATCGGCGACTTTATCGAGGAACTCAGGAAGAGAGGCTTCCTGGAGGAAGATGCCAATCATTTGCTCAAGCTATCTGCCCGATCTGAACGGACGCTGCGTCAGCGGTCGCTGCACGAAATATTCTCGGATTTGCGGAAGGGTGGAAAGGGCGGTCACCCGACTCCTCATCTTGGCGCTGGCAACGAAAGATTGCCTGAGGTCCGTCCGTGGAGGTTCGGAGACGACCTATCCAAAATTGATGTGACAGCCACGCTTAGCAACTCGTTTCGACGGAGCGGAGGATCGGCATGGAACCTCCGGGAAGACGACTTTCAGGTTGCAGAGTCAAACCACGTTACGAATACCTCCACCGTCGTAATGATTGATCTTTCACATTCGATGGTTCTGTACGGCGAAGACCGGATTACGCCGGCGCGCAAAACCGCTATGGCTCTCGCCGAGCTCATCACAACACAATACAAGAAAGACACATTGGATATCGTTGCCTTTGGAAACGATGCCTGGGAGGTTTCCATTAAGGATCTTCCATATTTGTCGGCAGGCCCATTCTACACGAACACGAGAGCCGGCCTTCAGCGGGCGAGAGATATTCTTCGGAGAAGAAAGAATCGCAACAAACAAATATTCTTGATCACCGACGGTAAACCAAGTTGCCATTTTGAGTACGGTAAGATGTACCGCAATGCTTTTGGTCTGGACAGAAAGATTGTCAACAAGGTTCTCGACGAAGCGGTGGTATGTCGGCGCGAAGGAATAACCATCACCACCTTCATGATCGCTCGTGACCCGTACCTGCAAAAGTTTGTGAGGACTCTTACCAAGGCCAACCATGGACGTGCTTACTACTCGTCATTAGATGACCTCGGCTCTTTCCTGTTTGAGGACTACATCAATAACAGACGCCGATCGGTGCGCTAGTCCTTGTCTCCGACTCCCAACCGACCGAGGATTAAGCCCAGCAAGCGGCTTGGGCAGAATTTTTTGAGAGACGACAACACGGCTCGCAAAATCGCCTCTCTTGTAGGTGCGCCACCTAACGGAAACGTGATTGAAATAGGGGGTGGCACTGGTGCGCTAACGCGTTTCCTGGCACCCAAATTCGGCAACCTCAAAGTGGTCGAGGTCGACGTGCGCGCTGTTCAAATTTTATCAGAGCAGTTCCCATCTGTAGAAGTAATTCAATCTGATGTGTTGAATTTGGCGTGGGAGTCATTCCCATCACCCCTACACGTAATTGGCAACCTCCCATACTACATCACATCAGAAATACTTTTCTCACTCTTTGATGCAGCACCGGTTATTAAACAAGCGGTTCTGACCATGCAGCTGGAGGTTGCTCACCGAATAGTCGCGAAGCCAAGGACAAAGGCTTATGGCATACTCGGCGTAGCTGCGCAACTTCATTCTGTACCCACCATATCGATGCGCCTGTCACCCAATGTTTTCTTCCCCAAGCCAAAGGTGGAGAGTGCCGTTGTCGTTTTCGATTTTTTTGCAGATGCCCACCACGATGATGTGCTGCGAGCCAGGAGCCTTTCGCGACAAGCATTTAATCAGCGAAGAAAAAAACTGCGGAATAGTTTGAGAGCGAAACTTACGTCGAGCGGAAAGACGTTGCCCACTGAGGTAGCGTCGAAGCGAGCCGAAGAGCTAAGTCCGGCAGAATTTGTGGAGTTATCGCGTTATCTTGATTCGTGACGGCCGTCCAACCTTCTGCCATCCTGTAACTCCTTCTGTTCCCACATGCCTCGAGACATCGACACATCTGCCGAGCAGGATCAGCATACGTCCGGGCTAATGGCAGCAGACCAGGAGCTGCTGGAGAATATCGTCGCGCTTGTTGCAAGTGGGCAGGAGGCCATGGTCACCAACATCCTGGCAGATCTTTATCCCGCCGACGTAGCCCAGATCCTCGAACACCTTCCTGGAGACTACCCCAAGACAGTTTTTCAACTGCTGCCGGTTGAGATTGGGGGGGACGTCCTACCCGAACTCGAGGATGACTTCAGGGCGCAGATTTTGGGTGAGACACGCCCTCTTCGAATCGCCGCGCTACTGGATGAGATGGATACCGATGATGCCGCGGATGTTATTGCCGACCTCCCGGAAAACGTCGTCGAGAAAGTCCTGCCTAAGCTGGAAGACTCGGAAGATGTGGGGGATTTGCTCGCCTACGACGAGGACTCGGCGGGTGGAATCATGGGAACCGAGCTGGTGGTGGTGCCGCATACATGGTCCGTCGCGGATGTGACAGAAGAGGTGCGTCGCAACGCAGAACAGGTTGAGCCTATCTATGCCGTGTTCGTGCAGGATGAATCTAATCGCTTGATCGGAGCTGTCTCGCTGAAAAGACTGTTGCTCTCACCTGCCGGAGCGCCTATCCAGTCCGTCATTGACACGGATAACATCGCCGTCCGCACAAACGTCGACCAGGAAAAAGTCGCGCGCGTGATGGAGAAGTATGACATGGTTTCGCTACCCGTTGTGGACGATAGGGACCGTGTGATCGGTCGAATTACCATCGATGATGTTGTGGATGTTATCCGCGAAGAAGCAGAAGAGGATATCCAACGGATGTCTGGTGTGGCTGGCAATGAGGGTGCTACGGACTCGGCGATTCAGATTTCCCGTGGTCGATTGCCCTGGCTGTTTGCCGGCATGATCGGCGCTGGCTTGTCGGCGTATGTAATCTGGATGTTTGAGGATTCGCTCCGGCAGGCAGTTGTGTTGGCCTCATTTATCCCTATCGTAATGGCAACCGCGGGTAACGCCGGGATTCAGAGCTCCGCTATCGCCGTACAAGGCCTCGCCTCCGGCGACGTGTGGAGCAGCGACGTACTCAAACGCTTCGCGAAGGAGCTAATTGTATCAATCATCAACGGCTTCGTGTTGGCTGCCATCCTTGGTCTTGTGGTGATGGCAATCCCGGGGGATGAATTCTCGACTCACCTCGCGATAACCGCAGGCCTTACCATGGTCGTCGTTGTGATTCTCGCCACCACGATTGGTGCGACCGTTCCTCTATTGCTTCATCGGTTTGGGGTAGACCCCGCTATCGCGACGGGCCCGTTCATCACAACCACTAATGACATCCTGGGGATAATCATCTTTTTCGTTCTGGCGACGCTCATCTACCTGGCCTGACTCTCTCCCTGCAAGCCTCGCACTCCGGCGGCTTAGATGTCGACCGAAGGCGCATCAGACTCATACTTGGAAGGGCACTTCACCAGAATGTGCTCCGCTTCGAACACATCATCTTGCCGCACATAGCCTTCGACAACCACCTTCTCCGCATCCTCGAAGTTGGCAGGTTTGGCATCGCGGTATTCTACTTTCTTGACCGTCCCGCTCTCGTCTTCCATATAAAAAGTGAAGACGTTGTTCCTGGGGTTATACTCAAACTTCTCACCTTCAACCCACATACCCGCAACGTGCGCGCGGGACTGGGTCTCGGCGGCTTCATCGAATGTCATATACCCGCCAACCTGGTCCGCGAAGCTGAACAATAAGAATCCCGAAAAGACAACGATCAGGATGAGTCCAATGAGAGCTTTCTTATTCATGATGCGCGGATGATTTGTTTGCTTCGACTTGTTTTTCCAACGCCGCCAGTCGTCGGTCGGTTCTTATGATGAAGTAGCAGATGCCGAGCCATATAATTAGCACAACGGCGAAGACGACCATGAGTTTGTCGTCTGCCAGCATCACCTGCTCCATGCTGCCAAGCTCAGAAGATCCCGGTGTTGCCGCCCAAACAGAATCGAACGGAGCGTCTTGAGCGACTTGTACGATCACGTCATTCATGTCTTGATAGTTCCATTTCAATTAGACCCGCACGCACTCTCTGGCGATACAGTATCCACCCAACACCCAGAAATCCGATGATCGCTCCGTAAAAAATTAATCGTACATGCAACGGAGTGAATCCGCTGAATCCCGGGTTGCCTTCGGCTCCCGGGTGCAGGCTCGTCATCTGGCGGGGAATGATATACAGGAGAAACGGGGCTGTGACCAGTGCAAAAAGGTTAAAAGATGCTGCCAGGCGTGCGCGCAAGCGTTGGTCAAGGATAGAGCTTCGGAGCACAAAGTATCCGCCAAAAATTAGAAGCTCAACTGCGACCATCGTTTGGCGGGGATCAAAGTTCCACCACAGACCGGAGGATTCATACCACGTGAATCTGGACCAGACAATTCCTGTGACGAGTCCCATCATGCCAAAGAGTAAAGCGACACGCATTGCTGCCTCGGCACGCAGGTCGGCAACCAGGCTGCCTGTCCTAAGGACACTATAAGAATAAACTGCCCCTACAATTGTGGCGACAAGCAAAACAAACCACATCGGGACGTGGAAGTACAGGTTTCGGTACGTGTGGAAAAGAATCCGCACAACGGGAATCTTGACAAGGAAGCCAAGGCAGACAATGCCAGTCATCCATACGAGAATGATATTTCGTGCAGCCGGATATCCCTTCATAACTAATCCAGCCAGATCTTATCCATGAGGAGTGATCCGGCTGTCAAAACCAAGCCCGAGTACGCGATCAACCCGGTAATGCTCCCGGACAGCGTTCCGCGGGAACTGCCGGGTTCGAGGCTGGCCATAGTCAGGTCTGTTGCCATCCACAACAATGGAAGGAGCAAGGGAAATAGGAGAACAGGAAGGACGATTGCGGACGCATCCGCGCGGGCGACAATAGCACCGAGCAGCGTTGCTGTCGCGGCCATCCCAAGCGTGCCAAGCAGCAGCGCCACACAGAATGAAGGCCAGGTGGTCACGTGCATGCGCATGAAAATGATGAAGCAAAGGACGGTGAGGACGGTTCCAGTCGCTACCACGACAAAATTGTACAGGAGCTTGCTTGTGAAAACCTCAGCGGGTGTTGAAGTTAGTCGCAGCAGATTAGCCGTGCGGCCATCTTCCTCGGCTGCGAAAGAGTGGAATAGACCAACGGAACCAGACAGGAAAATGATAAGCCAGAGCAGGCTTGACATCATTGGTGTTGAAACTGCGACCGTGCGCATGCCCAGGATGAGCAGCATGATTGCGCCCAGGCTGAACATCAGGAGACCATTAATACCGATTCTGTTTCGGAACTCGATTCTGAGATCCTTCTTAGCAAGAATCAGACTAGAGCGCACCCAGTCGTTCATCCAATCCGTTCCCCGTTGATGTCGTATTGTTCAGGTGGTGGAGAAAGCTTTGGAGGGAATTCTCCCACAAATGCCACCTCCGTTTCGAGTGAGTAACCCGAATGGCTGAGAACCGTTTCCTGTACGAGTCTGATGAGGGCTCTCACATCGGCTGCGGTGCCGTTACCCCTGTTTACAAAAATATTTGCATGCCGGTGGGTTATTTCGATGCCGCCGATGCGCTTTCCCTTCAGACCAGCCCGCTCGATTAGTCGACCAGCCCCGATCCCCTCGATCTTTTTGAAAATGCTGCCGACGCTGGGCTCTTCGATAAGAGGAGGGTGTCGCGCCGATCGCCATTCGAGGTTGTCTTCCACTACAGTTCGCATCGTCGCAGCCTTGGCAGGCGTCAATGCGAATGTGGTTGTCAGGACAATGTCCTCTGTGTCATGTAATGTCGAGTAGTCATACCCAAAATTGAAGTAATCATTGTCGACGGAAATATGATTGCCATCCTCTGTAAGGATTTCGGCATTCTTTACGACCTCCGAGATAAACATGGTTCGATTTCTGTCCGGGGAGAGGAAGTGGAGGTTTTGCCACATGGCCCCCCCGACAGTGGATGGAATTCCTGCGTAATGCTCAAGGCCGGACAAGTTGTTCTCGATGGCGACTTCGATCAGGTTTGGATAGACGATCGCACCGCTTTCTGCTGTAATTTCGTTACCGTCGACCAGTATGTGGTTGGCTTCGTTTTTAACCACCAGCCCTCGGAAGCCACCATCTCCGAAGATGATGTTGGCGCCGACGCCAAGCAGGAACATTGGGATCTCATATTCACGAGCCCACGAAACGATGCTTGAAAGCTCGAATGCGGTTCTTGTAACAAAGAATAAGTCAGCATTACCTCCAATCTTGAACGTTGTGTGAGGTGCCAGGGTAACGTTTTGCTGCAATCGGTCTACAGGGAAACGTTCCGTGAATGCGGCGAGTGCCTCCGGGGTAATGTTCTTGTGGTAACTCAATCCGATCTGTTCTGGCGTAATGGGGTGACTTTGGATCAAATTAGGTGAAAGTTATCAACTATTTGATAAGCAAAAATTTGCCAAGCCAATCTTGCAGCAGGTATTTTGGGGAAGACGATAAGAGGAAAACAAATAACAATCTGGATCCATGGCCAATCAATTTCCAAATGTGACCCGTTCGATCAGTCGATTTGCGGTGCTCGGTTTTATCGCCCTAATTCTGGTGATAATTTTTTCTAGTATGATGTCGACAACCGTTAGGTCGGGGCAAAGCGCAGTTCGTTACTCCATTTTCGGCGGGACCGACCTTTCTAAAACCTACGGTGAGGGCATAAAGATTTATCCTCCCTGGGTTGACCTTATTCGTTATGATGTTCGTATCGGTGAAAAACTGGAGCAGCTTGAGGCTCTATCATCGAACGGTCTGACCATCAAGATGGATGTGTCCGTTTTGTGGAGACCGCAGGTTGAGAATTTGCCGCTCCTGCACACAACTTTCGGCGAAGGTTACTACACAAAGCTCATCCAACCGGAACTACGGAGTGCGGTGCGCGAAGTGGTTGGTCGATTTACTCCGGAAGAACTCTATTCCTCGAAGCGAACAGAATTGCAGGAGGATATCTTCGAACGCGTTGTGTCGAAAGTCGGGCCGCAGTTCGTTGATGTGACCGCCGTACTGATTCGTGATGTGAGCCTTCCGAATGAAATTAAAACCGCAATCGAGAACAAGCTGAAAGAAGAACAGGAGGCTGAGCGATACGAATTCACCCTCCGCAAGGAAGAACTGGAAGCGCAACGAAAAAAGATTGAGGCCGACGGTGAGGCTGAGTACCAGCGCATTATTACCGGGAGCTTGTCATCCGCGTTCTTACGCTTCAAGGGGATCGAGGCTACTCAGCAACTTGCCAACTCGAGCAACACAAAAACTATTATCGTTGGAAGTGGCCAGGACGGGTTGCCGCTCATCCTTGGCGGACAATAAGAAGTTTGGCTAAGCAGGACGACTTTTTCTCGCGCGTTTGGGATGTGGTGAAGGAGATTCCTGAAGGCAAGGTGTGCACGTACGGGCATATCGCCGAATTCCTTGGTGCCCGGAGCGCTGCCCGGACGGTTGGATGGGCAATGCGTGCAGCAAAAGATTTGCCGGTACCATGCCACCGCGTCGTCAACCGGTTCGGTGCATTGTCCGGGCGCATGGCGTTTCGGGGCGGTCCGCACGTAATGGAAGACCTACTGAAGAATGAGGGTGTCGCGTTTCTTGAAAATGGATGTGTCGACCTGGACAAGCATCTATGGATTCCCCGGAGGTCGACTAGACGCTAACTTTTTCCAGCTCATTCCAGAATTCTGGGAACGAGATCTCGGCGCACTCCGCATTGGCGATCGTGGTTGTGCCTTCTGCGCATAACCCGGCAATCGCTAGCGCCATTGCGACTCGATGGTCTCCAAGGCTGTCGACCTCGCATCCCTTGAGAGGGTTACCACCTCGAATCGTCAACCCGTCGTCGTGTTCGTCAATATCCGCACCCATCGCCGATAGCGCATCCACCATGGCTCGAATGCGATCGCTCTCTTTGTGACGCAGTTCTCCAGCGCCCCTGATTACCGTAGTGCCAGACGCCTGCGTTGCAGCCACGCAGAGGATGGGAATCTCATCTACCGCAGAAGGGATCCACTCTTCAGGCACAACGATACCGTGCAAGTCACTAGGCTTGACATAGACATCGCCAATCCGCTCCTGGCCAAACTCCCTCTCGTTCACTACGATGACCGCACCACCCATCGCGTCAAGGATCTCCAGCATTTTGCTTCTCGATGGATTCAACCCGACGTGGTTCATCACTAACATCGATCCTTCGATTATCGTCGCGGCGACAACAAAGAATGCGGCTGCGGAGAAGTCGCGAGGGATGGAGTAGGTGCGCGCCACAGGAACGTTCCTGGAGCTACTGGACACGATGCGTGCGTCCCCGAGTGTGAGCGAGTCCAGCCCAAGCATCCTTTCCGTGTGGTCCCGGGAGGGAATGGTTTCAGATACGGTCGTTGGATCGGTGCAAAAAAGTCCGGCTAGTAAAACACAGGATTTGACCTGGGCCGAAGCAACGGGGAGGTCATACTGGATCGGGCTGAGCGTCCGGCCACCGTTAATAACAACCGGAGCGTGGCCGTCGGTGAGTTGGATGTCGGCTCCCATGAGGCGCAGCGGTTCGGCGATTCGATCCATCGGGCGTTTGCTCAGGGATGCGTCCCCAACAAGTTCCGAGCGAAAGTCTTGTCCCGCGAGGACTCCCGCGATGAGCCGCATTGTCGTCCCGGAGTTTCCGCAGTCCAGCGGGAGAAGCGGCTTTTTGAAACCGCGAGGTCCACAGCCAATCACATCGATGATGCCCTCGTCCACCTCGCGTGTCTCCACTCCGAGTTGGCGCAAAACCGAAAGCGTAGACTGAGGGTCTGCTGCTGTCGGAAAGTGCACCAGGCGGGACGTACCATTCGCGATTGCTGCAAAGATGGCTGTGCGGTGAGCAATAGATTTATCAGATGGGACAGTGATCTTCCCAACGATTCCGGGGCTCCTACTAACCTCTTTCTTCATGCAGTCAAAATGCTTTCGAAGTAGGACCTTGCAGATGCCACCAGGGATCTTTTTCTGTCGCGATCCAGGAAAGCATATTTAAATCCATTGATCGCGATCTCCATGAGGTCGTTGCAGGATACGCCACACTCGGTGTGCACCAGATGCAATTCCCGCGTCATCGAGGTTCGACTAAACAGCCGGTTGTCTGTGTTGACTGTCACGGGAACGCCGGCCTCCACAAACGTGGATATAGGGTGGACCGCATAGCTGTCGACGACATGGGTCTGCACGTTGGAGGTCGGGCAGATCTCCAGGGGAATCTGATGATCCGCGAAGTATTGCATCAGCTCGGGATCACGGACAAGGGTAATCCCATGCCCAATTCTGTGCGCGCCACAATAGAAAAGGGCCTGTCGGATAGACTCGGGCCCAAACGATTCGCCCGCATGAACGGTAAGGTTGAGCAGATGATTACGCGCGAAATAAAAAGCATGCAAGTGGTGTTTCGGGGGATTACCAGATTCCGCGCCAGCGAGATCAAACGCAACCACACCGCGGTCCTTGTACGAGGCAGCAAGTTCGGCCTGGAGCATCGATGCCGACTCAAACCGGTCGCGCAGACCGCAAATGATGACATTGCAGATGATATCGTATTTCTCCGCGGCAGCCGCAAGCCCCGCCAACACCGCATCATTAACCTGCTCGATCGTCAACCCGCCCTCCATATGCAGGATGGGCCCATAACGGACCTCCAGGTATTTAACGTTTTCCCGGGCATTATCTTCAGCAAGTTCGAATGCAATCCGATACAATGAGTCTGCAGACTGCATTAGGGGAAGTGTGTACTGGAACCAGGCCAGGTAGGCTTCGAGCGAATCGGAATCGTCGATCTGTTTTAGAATCTGTTCGAGCTCCGGGATGTTGTCTGCTGGAAGGAGGTCCACTTTGTCCTGGGCCCGGGCAAGATCGAGCAAGGTCTCAAGCCGGAGCGAGCCGTCGAGGTGGCAGTGCAACTCGGCCTTCGGCCATGCATGGATTTGTTCGAGCGAGCAGCGTTTGGACATCGGGCAGAGTGTCGAGAGGATTTCGCTAAACTATAGATAAGTTTGATAGGAACCGTAAATTTCGGCTACCGTTACCCGAAAAGACATGAAACGGATCGCAAGTTTATCGCCCAACAAATAGAGGTTAATTGATATGGGTACCCCAGGGCCATTAGAGCTTATCATCATTTTTCTCATCATCCTGGTAATCTTCGGGGCGAAGAGAATCCCCGAAATTGCACGCGGTCTGGGCAAAGGAATCCGAGAGTTCAAGTCCGCAACCAGCGAGATTACGAACGAGCTTAAAATTGAAGATCATCAGAAAATTCAACCCCCCCGCCCGCCAGCGCAGGGTAGCACTACGGCACGCGAGTCGTCAACAGGAACAAACGCTCCTGAATAATTAGATTGCCGCATGGCAACGACACCACCTGATTTCAAATCCGCTCACAACGCGGTGATAAACGGAGAGACCAGTTGCGAACAGCTGGTCTCTTTCTTTATGGCAGAGATCGAATCGCGCAATACCGAAACCAATTCCTTCGTCACCACAAACTCCGGTGCGCTCGCAGCTGCCAAACAGGTTGATACCTTTTTGTCTAAAGGTAATAAACTCCCGCTGGCAGGGATGATCCTGGGTGTGAAGGACACCATCTCCGTCCGCGGCATGGGGCTGACCTGCGGGTCGCGGATGCTAAGCAATTTTACGGCGCTCTACACTGCCACCGCCGTCGCAAGGTTGGAAGCGGCCGGAGCGGTCGTAATTGGAAAAACGAACTGCGACGAATTTGCAATGGGATCTTCGAACGAAACATCCTGGTTCGGTCCCGCAAAAAACCCGGTTGATGAGAGCCGAACTCCGGGCGGTTCTTCGGGTGGATCCGCCGCGGCTGTTGCATCGCGTCTTTGCAATGCCGCCCTTGGGTCAGACACCGGCGGCTCCGTCCGTCAGCCAGCAGCCTTCTGCGGTCTCGTCGGTTTGAAGCCGACCTACTCGCGCGTTAGTCGTTATGGTCTTACCGCCTACGCATCTTCGCTTGACTGCATCGGGCCAATGACCTCAGATGTCGATACGGCAGTTTCGATGCTGCAGTTTATGTCCGGCAAAGATCCTCACGATGCGACCTCCTCGTCGTCCAGCAGGTTTGATAGCGCAGACGCGCGGGAGCTGCCATCGGGCATCCGGATTGGATTACCAAAAGAGTACTTCACCGAAGCCGTCGATCCTCAAATCACCAACGCAATCCACCGTCTCGTCGCATCGCTCGAAAAGGACGGAATCGAATTCGAGGAAGTTTCTTTGCCGCACACCGAATACGGCATCGCGACCTATTATATATTGAGCACCGCCGAGGCGTCCAGCAACCTCGCTCGATACGACGGTGTCCGGTACGGTTACAGGTCGGCTGCCAAGGCTGCCGATCTGCAGCAACTCTACGTTCGGTCCCGCAGTGAAGGATTTGGCGACGAAGTGAAAAGACGAATAATGCTCGGCACCTATGTTCTTTCTGCCGGGTACCACGATCGGTATTTCGCAAAAGCACAAAAGGTGAGGACAAAGATTCACACTGACTTTGACAACGTATTTCAAAAGGTAGATCTGCTACTCACACCCGTGACACCAACCACCGCTTTTCCGATCGCCAGCCTCGACGGTAAGATTTTGGAAATGTACCAGAGTGACGTATTTACGGTACCAGCCAGCCTCGCAGGCGTACCAGCAGTTTCGGTGCCAGCCGGTTTGGCGTCAGACGGATTGCCGGTTGGAGTGCAGCTAGTCGGAA
Organism: Rhodothermales bacterium; assembly: GCA_965224105.1. Taxonomy (GTDB): domain Bacteria; phylum Bacteroidota; class Rhodothermia; order Rhodothermales; family JABDKH01; genus CBDCYH01. The sequence continues at coordinate 1,873,042 of CBDCYH010000002.1, forward strand.
AACATTTTTCCGAAGGAGTATTGATGGGTGCCGCGAGGGCGGTGCAAACCATAGCCGCAGATAGTTAATCAAAAAGCCTAATCGATAATGAGTATTCTCGTAGGGAAGGACACAAGACTAGTCGTACAAGGATTCACCGGGAAGGAGGGGACTTTTCATTCTGAGCAGATGATTGAGTACGGCACTCCGCTTGTTGCAGGAGTTACCCCGGGAAAAGGTGGCCAAACGCATCTCGGCAGACCAGTCTTCAATACGGTTACGGATGCTGTTGAATCGGAAGGTGCTAACACCTCCATCATCTTTGTGCCGCCGCCGTTCGCAGCAGATGCGATACTCGAAGCGGCTGATGCTGGCATCAAGGTAATCATCTGCATCACCGAGGGCATTCCGGTTAACGATATGATTCGTGCGTACCGGTTCGTTAAGCGACAGGGTGCGCACCTGGTCGGCCCGAACTGCCCGGGTGTAATCACGCCTGGCGAAGCAAAAGTGGGCATCATGCCGGCGAGTATTTTTTCGGAAGGTCCGATCGGGGTTATCTCCCGTTCCGGGACGCTCACCTACGAGGCGGTAGACCAACTGACGCGGGCGGGATTCGGACAATCAACTGCCGTGGGCATCGGAGGGGATCCGATAATTGGAACGCGGTTCGTGGATGCGCTGGAACTGTTCCAGAATGACGACGACACCGAGGCCGTGGTGATGATCGGTGAGATTGGCGGTACAGCCGAGGAGGAGGGCGCCGAATTTATCAAAGACCACATGACCAAGCCCGTGTTTTCATTCATCGCTGGTGCGACGGCACCGCCCGGACGTCGGATGGGACACGCAGGCGCAATCATCGCGGGGGGCAAAGGCACAGCGGCCGATAAGTTTGCGGCGCTCGAAGCCGCGGGCGCAGTCATCGTCAAGAACCCCGCCCTGATAGGAGCTACCGTTCAGGAGCATTACGGGAAATAAAACGTCAAACATATCCTGAACTTTGGAGGATGCTGCCCTGCAGCGTCCTCTCTTTTTTCTGGCTGATGTGACAAGTGAAACCAGAGATACATACTGTCGAGTTTGTAAAGAGCGTGGTTGACCTGGGCGACCTGCCCGATACACCACTGCCGGAGATAACCTTTGTCGGCAGGTCTAATGTTGGCAAGAGTTCGCTCATCAATCTGCTCACGCGTCGCAAGAACGTCGCGCGAACGAGCGGCCAGCCCGGCAAAACGCAGGCGCTGAATTTTTTTCTGGTCAACGAAAGGCTCCACCTTGTTGACTGTCCCGGCTTTGGGTTTGCAAAAAGCGGAAAGAAGATGCGTGAAGAGTGGGAAAAGCTCGTCGCCGGATACCTTATATATAGGGACCGACTTGAAATTGTTTTTCACCTTGTCGACTCGCGGCACCCGCCCGGCCCAATAGATAACAGTATCTTCGATCTTTCACGCGAATTTGAGGCGACGCATGTTGTTGTGCTAACGAAGACGGATAAGCTCAAGGCGAATGAGCGCCGGTCAGTCGTCAGCCGCATGGAAAAGCATCTTGCAAAACGCGGATTGGAGAGAATGGTTATTCCGACATCCTCGCTTAAGAGAGATGGGCGAGAACAATTGTTATTTACTATTTCTGATTTGATTCCCGGCACCCTTAAATGAGCAACGAGCTAACGATACTGGTAACGGACAAGCTAGACCCCGCCTGCGCCGACATCTTTCGGGAGGCTGGTATGCAGGTGGTTGAAGCTGTTGGTGCTGATGAGGCCCGATTGGTCGAGCTGGCCAAAGATGCAGATGGCTGGGTCATCAGAAGCGGCACTACGGTTTCCGGAGATGCGATCCGGGGAAGCGAACGACTCAAGGCAATCGGGCGAGCGGGAGTCGGCGTTGACAATGTTGACATCCAGGCGGCAACGCGTAAGGGCGTGGTGGTGATGAATGCTCCCGATGGTAACACGCTTGCAACAGCGGAGCACACCGCAGCCATGATTCAGGCGCTGGCGAGAAATATTCCGGGCGCTGTTACATCTCTCCGGCAGGGTAAATGGGATAGGAAGGCATATATCGGCCGAGAGCTTTATGGAAAGACGCTGGGGATAATCGGGCTTGGCAAGATTGGCAGGGCCGTAGCCGAGCGCATGTCTGGTTTTAAGATGGAGCTCCTCGGGTTTGACCCGGTCGTGAATGCGGATGTCGCGCGGAAGGCGGGAGCCGAGCTTACTACACTGGAGGAGCTGCTTGCGAGAGCGGATATCATCACAGTACACACGCCATTGTTGCCTGCGACAAAGAATCTAATATCCAAAGAAAGTCTGAAGCTCTGCAAAGACGGAGTGATGCTGGTTAATTGTGCCCGGGGCGGAATTATTAACGAGTTGGATTTGCTGGATGCATTGAACTCTGGCAAGGTTGCTGGGGCGGCATTGGATGTCTACTCGGTCGAGCCACCTTCTCAGGATTTGGAGGGCCTTATTCGGCATCCGGCGGTCGTGGCCACACCGCACATAGCGGCGTCTACGGAGGAGGCCCAGCGCAAGGTGGCGGTGCAGGTCGCCAATAATATGGTGAAGGTGCTACAGGGACAGCCGGTGGATAGCTCGGTTAATGCGGTAGCGCTTGCCGCGGGTGCAGATCCAACTGTTGGGCCGCTTGTGGATTTGGCAGGGCGGTTGGGATCGGTCGCTGCGCAGCTCACGGATGCCCATATTACTACGGTGGTCACGACGGTGCGAGGAGATATCCCACGCAAGAGCTTGCCGATTGTTGGATTAGCAGCATTGAAAGGCGTGCTGTCGGATCTCCTGGAAGAGCAGGTCAATCTCGTAAATGCTGGAATTCTGGCCTCTGACGCCGGTTTGATTGTGGAGGAGCGGCTTTCTTCAGAGCAGGAGGGTTATCTGGTATCGGTGGAGGTGCAGCTGCTTGATGGGAAGACCGTATTGGCAGAAGTTCGGGGTGCGCTTTTTGGCAATCGTCCGAAAATAGTTCAGATTGCTGATTTCCAGGTTGAAATTGACCCTTCGGGTTGGATTTTGTGTTATGAGAACATCGACAAGCCTGGCATGCTCGCCGCTGTTGGGGCAGTTTTGGCGGCTGAGGGGGTGAATATTGGGTCAATGGCACTTGGCAGGACACGGCCTGGCGCCCGGGCTCTGACGGTCATGCACGTGGATGAGGCGGTGGAGCCCACCGTGTTGGCCCAGATTGGCCTTATTTCGGGGGTTGAGAAAGTCCATCTTCTGGCCCTGGAATAGGCATTCCAGAGTGCCCTCTGTTGGGGCGTGCCCCGTGACCGTTCAGGTCTTCTTCGCTTGACAAAGGATAGGGGGCCGTCTATATTCGTTCACGAAGCGCCCGAAACGCTTCTTTGTAAGTAGTTGTAAAAGCGACAATTATAAAGAATCAAGACGTAAAATTTGATATTTCGATACAGCTTTTCAAGTCCACCGAACACCCTCAATAGCTTCTTGAAACGGAGTTAAGTGGTTGTTTTTCAGCTGTTTGATTAGGAGAGAGAGATCGGGGAGAGCTACGTCGCGCTTTAGTCCACAGAGAAAAGTTTTTATTAATACAGCACTGTCGCACGTATTGCGGCAGTCATGTGCCACACATCATAGTACTTGAGGAGGTAGCATATGTTACGTAAATGGGGCATGCTTGTAGTCATGCTGCTCATTACCCCAGTGCTCACATTCGCACAAACGACTGGCAAGGTAGCCGGTACGGTTGTGGACCAGGCTACGGGTGATCCGTTGCCAGGCGCGAGTGTTGCATTGGTCGGTACGCTGCAGGGTACCATAACGGACGTCAACGGTGAATATTTCATCCTTGGTGTTCCTGTTGGTTCCTACGATGTACAAGCATCGTTTGTCGGTTTCCAGACATCCACCATTCAGGGTGTAAATGTCAGTGCCGGCAAAACTCGTGAAATCAACTTCTCGTTGGTCGAGGGTATCGAGCTCGAAGAGATTGTTGTTGAATACGAACGTCCACTAATTCAGAAAGACGCCATCGGGGTTCCGAAGGTTGTCACTAGTGAGGAAATTGCGAATCTCCCGGTTAGGGGTGTTGCCAACGTTGCTGCGCTACAGGGTGGCGTCGTGAGCACGGAGACATCCAGCAACTTGTTTATTCGCGGTGGCCGAGAACAAGAGGTTTCCTACTATGTCGACGGAGTCCGAGTAATCGGTGCCGTTGCCGTACCAACGGAATCGATCCAGGAGCAGGAGATGCTTATTGGTAGTATCCCTGCCCGCTATGGTGACGCGATGTCCGGGATTATCTCCATTACCACCAAAGGTGGCAAGCGCGAGTTCTCCGGATCAATCGAAGCCATCAGCTCTGAAGTCCTGGACGATTACGGCTACAATAACCTTGCAGCTTCCGTAGGTGGCCCACTCGTCGGTGACAAAGCTAACTTCTTCCTGTCTGGTGAGTATCGCTCACGCGGTGTTTCCGGACCAAGAGCAGTTGGTTTCCCAACGCTTAGCGAAGCAGACTATAACTTCCTGCAGCAGAATCCGCAGGCAGTCGAAGTCATCAATGACGAAACGGGTGAGCACTCATGGATCCCGTTCCCAGGTGATCTGATCGAGCAGTTTGGTTTCCGTCCGATCAACGAAGATTCTGTTGTTGCAGCAATTAACGTTCCTGAAGGATGGCACCTTGCCGACGCGCATCCCAACCCGCGTTATGCGGCTGGGACATACACAGCTGACAGATTCACAAGAGAAAACTTCCGTCCTGGCAACGGAACGGATGCTTTTGCTCTGAACGGTAATGTCACACTTTCTCCAGCCAAGGCAATTAAATTGCGTCTGGGAGGTGGATTTGAGACCAGTTCAGGAGAAGCACTCAGCTACACACGCTCAATCTACGCGCAGGACAGGTTTACGCAGCAGGACAGGGACACGTGGAGAATGTCTGGTACATGGACCCACTATCTGTCGGACGCGACGTTTTACCAGTTGCAGGTTGACTTCTCTGATTATCAGGGAGCCAACTACAACAACGCGTTCTCCAGCAACGTATCGGATATCCTGAGATATGGTGATATTGACCATGCGTCTAACCTGACGGCTCAGCGGTACTTTGAGTACAACGCAGACAGTGCATGGTACGAGCCTACGTATCAGGATGGTAACTTCCCAAACACGCGGGACATCCAGAATACGTTTGCCCCTCCGGGAGTCTCTGGTTCAACTTTCAGCCAATTCCACAACCAGCGGTTTGGATTCCGCGCCAATGCGACGACACAGGTTGGCTTGCATCAGGTTGAGTTTGGTGGTGAGTATGAGCAGAGAACGAATCGATTCTACAACAACTTCGATACGTACTCCCTGGGCGATTACGAAGGTGACTACAACAGCATCGGCTTTGACCTGATCGACAGTGACATCTTCTATTATGGCTACAACTACCTCGGAACGCAGGAAGTTGACAATCAGGATATCAATGCCTTCACCGGCAACACGAACTTCAACATGGAACCATATCGGCCTATCTACTACGCCGGTTACATTTCAGATAAGTTGGAGTACAAAGACATCGTTCTCCAGATTGGCGCGCGTGTCGACGTGTTTGATAACAACTCGCTGATTCTAAGAGACCGTTACAGCCTATTCCCAATCTTGAGAGCGGGAGAGGTCGGTGGGGCACCTGCAGGAATCGGTAGTGACTACGCTGTTTACTTCGCGGAAGGAAGTGGTGCCGTTACAGGATACCGAGACCTGGATGGAAACTTCTACGATCCAAACGGGCAGGAAACTGCAGCTGAAAACGTTCGAACGAACGCAGCACCGCAGATCAGGAAAGACGGCGATGGCAACGAAATCCGACGAATTACCCCTGAGGTATTTAAGGACTACGAGCCGCAGTCAAACTTCCAGCCTCGAATTGGTGTTAGCTTCCCGGTAACTGATCAGGCGCTGTTCTATGCATCGTACGACGTTGTTACGCAGCGTCCGTCTGAAAACGTGTTTGACACGATTCAGCAGTACCGCCAGGCGACGGAAAGATCAAAGCGACTGAACAACCCTGCTCTTGAGCCTGAGAAAACTTCTCAGTACGAGCTCGGCTTCCGTCAGCGCCTTGGTGATCGTTCTGCAGTTCAGATCTCCGGTTTCTATCGACAGATTGAAAACAAAATTCAGCGACGAATTGTCCAGAACGCGTTCCCTAGCAATTACCAGAGCTATGAGAATGTGGACTTTGGAACGGTTAAAGGAGTTGAGTTTGAGTATGACATGCGCAGAACCAACAACGTGCAGCTGAATGCGAACTATACGCTTTCATTTGCACAGGGAACAGGAGCGGATGCAGCTTCTGTTGCGCAGATTATCTGGCGACAGGAAACGAACCCGTTCTATCCAAACTTCATCAGCCCACTCGACTTTGATCAGCGGCACAAGTTCAACTTGACTGTTGATTATCGTCTTGGCAAAGGTGAAGGCCCCATGGTTGGTGGAGCACATCCATTGGAAAACTTTGGCGTCAACTTGAATGCCAACGTTGGAACAGGATTGCCTTACACACGACGTCGTGACGAGAGCCCACTGTACACTTCCTTCAACGGATTCCTCGAAGGACAGATTAATGGTGAAACTCGTCCAAGCACATCGCTGCTGAATCTCCGTGTCGATCGCAAGTTTGGACTTGGCGGCGCAGATTTGACAGCATTCGTTTGGGTACAGAACCTTCTAGACTCAGACAACGTGCAGGCAGTCTACTCGCAAACAGGACTCGCTGATGATGATGGCTACCTGTCATCCCCTCTCGGAATCGAACAAGTAAGTGCGATTACAGAGACTGCAGGTACACAGTCGGCAACCTCGTTTGTTGATCACTATGGATATGCTGCGAGATCTCCGTTCCGATACGGAATCCCGCGTCAAACCAGAATTGGCTTACGCCTAAACTTCTAGAGCACAAAGCAGGAGCGGGTTGGGACCAACCTGCTCCTGCTCTTGCTTTGAAATTGCTAAGTAAACTAATGGAGATATATTCAATGCGAATGGTTAGCAAGTTTAGCCTCTGGCTTTTTCTTGTAGCGTTCGTCACTGCATCTGCGGGCTTCGCCCTCAGCGATGATGACGACGACAAGAAAAAGAAGAAGGCCAACGCAAACGCACGAACCGTCGCTGCGCTTTCGTCCTCACAGGTTGGTACTTGTGATTTGGGCTCTGCCGCAAAAGACCTCGATGCTAACAATATTAGAGCGCGTCTCTTCAATAACGGGGCCCTGTTCTGGAAAGGATCGGGTAACGTTTACACTGTTCCGAAAAACGGTGAAGCAAACGCGATCTTCGCTTCAGGTATTTGGATTGGCGGGCTGGACCCAGATAGCGAACTACGGTTCGCGGGTACAGCATATGGCCCATTCGAGTACTGGCCTGGCCCACTCGACGCAAGCGGCAATCCCCCTGCCGATTGCGTTCCTTTTGATAGGATTTTCAAGGTGTCCAAAGAGGACATCAGGATCTACGAGGAATCAGGCGTAGCAACCGACGACCTTGCCGAATGGCCAGCAGCACTGGGTGCGCCGGTCAATGATGGCGATGGCAACCCCAATAACTATGATCTCGCCGCGGGCGACAGACCTGGGCTCATTGGAGACCAGACAGCCTGGTGGGTCATGAATGATGTTGGTAACGTAAAAGAGTGGTCGAAAACTGAGCCTATCGGGCTGGAAGTCCAGGTCACTGCTTTTGCATTTAACACAGCTGACGCTCTTAACAACACAACTTTCTACAAGTACAAGCTTATTCACAAAGGTGATGTGCCACTTAACCAAACATACTTCGCTGTTTGGAGTGACCCTGACCTTGGAAATGCAGCTGATGACTACGTAGGAAGTGATACTACACTTGGTCTCGCCATCGTTTACAACGGTGATGACAACGACGAAGGATTTGACGGATATGGTACAAACGCACCGGCTCTGGCATATGACTTCTTCCAGGGACCACTTGTACCGGATACCACCGCAGGAGCAGTCTGGGAAGATCCGGATGGCGCAACCCATCCAGGAATGAGGCGCCTAGGCATGCAGAAGTTTGTGTACTATAACAATGATAGTAGCCCGAACGGAAACCCGGATGGTGACACGGACGATCCGTATAACTATCTAAGAGGAATCTGGCGTGACAATACACCAATGACATTTGGTGGCAATGGTTACGCAGGCACCACGCCAACAAACTTCATGTTCCCTGGCAACGCTGCCAAGAAAGAGTTCTGGAGTGAGGAAAACACAGATGGACTGGGTTCAAGAAACACACCGGCCGACCGTCGCTTCCTCATGTCTGTAGGTCCATTCGATCTTAACCCTGGTGACTCGCAGGATATCGTGTACGGTATTGTTTGGTCGCAGAGTGTTAATCGCCTGGCATCCTTTGCTCAGTTGAAGTTTGATGACATCCTCGCACAGGGTGCCTTCAACTCGAACTTCAATATTCCTTCTGCTCCGGATGCACCGGAAGTATCTGTTACGGCTTACGACCAATCGATTATTCTCGAATGGTCCAACAGGCCAACCAGCAACAACTTCTATAACAAGTACGACGAAACGAGTGCGTTTCTTGTTGATACGAATCCAGCTGATGGTAACACAACGTATACCTTCGAGGGATACCGTATCTATCAGTACAACTCACCGTTCGACCAGGAAGGAACCGTGATTGCAACGTTTGACGTTGCAAACGGTGTGCAGAGTGTTACTGATGACGCTCTTGATATCGCTTCTGGTGCACTTATAAGTGAGGTCGTTGCAACGGGTACAGACAGTGGAGTACAAACCTATTTCTCTGTCGATAATCTGCAGAACTATCAGGACTACTACTTCGGTGTTCAGGCGTACGCATACAACCCACACTCAGCACCCAAGATTTACGCCAGCCCGATCGTTCGCGTTCAGGGTCAACCGCAAGCAGTTACAGCTCGCGATGGTGGTATCTCTTCAGTTGCTGATGGTGGCACCGCGCTGGCTTCTTCGAGATCAGCTGGTACAGGTGACTCAGGTGGTGTTCTTGCAACAGTTGCTGACCCTCTTGCCGTAACTGGCGATGACTACCAGGTCTCTGTCTACAGCGTTGAAACGATGTACGCAGGAACGGACTCGGCAGTGTCTGAGCTTACTTACAACATCGTGAATGCTACCACGGGTGCAACCATCCTGAATGGAGCGGACTTCTTCGCTCAGAATGGAAAGTTGCCGCCATTTGGTCAGAACCTGCTATCGGTAGACGGTATCGCGTTTAATGTCGATACTGCACCTGCTGATTTCAAAGCGTTCCTGGCTGTCGCAAACGGCGCAGGAGCCATTGATCCTCCGACGGGAGCTGCAGCTGATTTCCAAGGCTTCCCTGTCCCAGAACGTCCTGGCTCAGGTCAGCAAGTTGGAGAAGGTGTGTGGTTCATCCACACCGGTGACAACGGCTCACGTGGCCCTTACGATGCGTTCATTGGTCGCTCGATTCGAAACGGCTTCGGCCCGGTTGTCCCATTTGATTGGGAAATCAGGTTCACGGAGCAATGTTATAATGCATGGAGAACCAACTACGATGCTGGAACTCCATATGCAACACCAGCTGATGGCTGCTACGGTTATGACCGATTCGGCATCTTTGGTGACGATAGGGCAACCCTCGTACCGTACGAACTGTGGAACATTGGTATTGATACCGCAGACGATCCATCTGATGACTTCAGGGTAGTTCCTGCGGTTATCGATTGGGACGGCGACGGCTATGATTTGCAGTGGTTTGACCACAGTACATCGAGCGCCGACAATGACCCGGAAACGGATTGGACCTATTGGTACAACCCGCTCGATACGTCTCCTGGTACGGCAGGATACGACGCGTGGCAGGCAGACCTTCTCTCCGGCGCAGGTGCTGACCACCATGCCAATGAGATCATGGCTCGCTTCGTGTGGGTGAACTGGAACGGTGGGTCTGTAAGCGCAGCTGCGGACAAGGCAGACTATCTCGCAAACGTGGTTGATCAGGATATGCCTGAAGCAGGTACCGTGCTCCGCATGGTTACCTCCAAGCCACTTGCAGACGGAGATGTCTTTAACATCAGCACGAGTGATGTCGTTGCGACGCGAAACGACGCGACAACAGCAGCAGAAGCTCTTGATCTAATCGGCATCTCGCCAAACCCATACAAAGGGTTCTCGGCGTACGAAGTCGACCTCACGTCAGACAAGGCTCGGTTCACGAACCTTCCGACTAGAGCATCGATCAAGGTATTCTCACTTGCAGGCACGCTTGTGAAGACCATTGAGAAAAACAGTCCATCTGCATCTCTTGAATGGGATCTAACTACAGACGAGGGTCTTCCTCTCGCGAGTGGTATGTACCTCATTCACGTTGATGTACCAGGTGTTGGAGAGAAGGTTATCAAGTTCGGATTCATCAAAAAGCGTATCCAGCTTGACCTCATCTAAGAGAATTGCTGAGGCAGCCCGAGAAAAACGGGCTGCCAAGGCTTCACTTTAAATCCAACGCCTACAGGCGGACAAACAAAGTCTAAAAAGAGAGGTCATTGACCATGAAATTGAACAGACTACTTCTTCTCACGATGATCGCCGGTCTTCTGAGCATGACTGCTTTTGATGCGACGGCTGGTGATAAGAAACGTCGTGGAACTGCGGGTTCTGAGCAATTGCTCATCCCGCTCACAGCGCGCTCGACTGCGCTCGGCCAATCCACCACTGGTGGTGTGGCTGGTATGTCGGGACTCGAAGCTGTTCTCGCAAACCCAGCGGGTTTGATGCTGAACACTGGGACCAACGCTATGTTTAGCCGCATGGAGTACGTCGCCGACATCGGCGTCAACTATTTCGGCGTTGCGCAGAAAGTTGGTAACAATAACATCGCGTTCACGGTTAGCTCCTGGGACTTCGGCGACATTCCGCTACAAACGGAAACAAGCCCTGAAATCTCAAATGTTACCTGGACCGCTTCCTACGTTACTGTAGGCGCAACGTACGCTCGTGCGTTCACAGACCGAATCTCCGCTGGGGTTACAGCGAAGGTGGTCAACGAAAGCATTGACGATGTAAGCGCTAGCGGAGTCGCGTTTGACGCGGGTATGACGTATGTAGTTGGTGAATCAGGATTGCGCTTTGGCGTAAGCTTGAAGAACTTTGGACCAGACAGGACCTTCAGCGGAACTGGCCTGGTGCAATTTGCCAACCTACCATCGCAGAACCCAGATGCGCAGCCTGCGGCTGTTGTTATCGAAGGCGCTGCATACGAAATGCCTTCGCTGCTCAACTTCGGTACATCCTACACTCGTCAGTTTGGCGCAGGTGCAGTAGTAACCGTTCTTGGCAACTTCCGATCAAATTCCTTCTCACAGGATCAGTTCTCAGGTGGTCTTGAGCTTGGGTTCCGCAACATCCTCTTCGTGCGTGGTGGCTACCAGTACGAGCAGGATATGGACCTCACGTTCTACACCGGTGCCAACTTCGGCGCAGGATTGAATCTTGATCTGGGAGGCAATATGCTGACGGTTGATTATGCCTACAGAGCAACAGATTTCTTTGACGCTGTTCAGATGGTATCGGTAAACGTTACCCTCTAAAACAAAATCAAGATTTGTGATAAAAGGGGTGGCCCAACGGGTCACCCCTTTTTTTATCTTCCAACCATAATGGTCAGAAGATTCTCATCAGCTTATCTCTTCATCTCGGTATGCGCAGGCCTGACCTTGTTTTCGGCCTGCAATCGAGAGCAGACGCTTCAAAGTGCTTCCGTACACGACGATGTAGCTGCCGAATATGCCCAGACCCTCGACGGCGCCGAATACACCGGAGATGCCGTATGCGCATCGTGTCACCAGGAGCTCTACGATGGCTTTCAGGAGCACGGAATGGCTAACTCCCTGTATCGACCTGAAGATATTCAGCGGGACGTGCAGATACCTTCAGAGGCGATATATCATGACAAATCAAATCTGCACTACAGAGTTTTTGAGAGACGGGACTCGCTCTTTCAGGAAGAGTTCAGGCTCGACGACCAGGGAAGAGTGATCCACAGATTGATCAAGCCCGCCTCGTTTGTTGTGGGAAGTGGAACGGCTGCACTGACCTTCCTGACGCAAGAGGCCGGGCGTCTTTTTGAACTGCCACTAACATGGTATACCCAGGGAGAAAGATGGGACTTCAGCCCGGGTTATCGTGAAAACAACTTTCGTTTTACCAGGGCCATCCCGGATCGCTGCATGGCGTGCCACAACAGCTATCCCGAGTCGATCCCCTATGTTAACGGGGGATACTCGGAGGTGCCGGAGGGTATTGGTTGTGAGCGTTGCCACGGCCCCGGGAGTCTCCATGTCGATGAACGTCTAGCATCTAGCGATTCGGATTCTACGGACACTAGTATTGACTACACCATCGTAAACCCTGCTCACCTTTCCCTTGAGCGCAAACTGGATGTTTGTCAGCAATGTCACCTTAATGCTGATGTATCTATCCTGAGAGAGGGGAGGAAGCCTGATAGCTTTGTGCCTGGTGATCTGCTATCATCGCATGTAGCGCTTTTTGCACGGCCGGTGGAAGATGAGCGGACGACGATTAATGTGATTTCGCACTCAGATAGGATGAAGCAGAGCGAATGCTTCCTCCAGACAATCGACAGTAGTGCGCCCATGGACTGCGTCACGTGTCACAATCCGCACGAGGGCTTTCGCCAGGCCTCGTTCGATTATTTCACTGCGACATGTAATTCCTGTCACCCGTCTCAAGCCTTACTAGAAGACAAAGCGCCGGGCTTTGTTCGGGATCATCAGCCCGAAACGAACTGCATTTCATGTCACATGCCCAAAGTCGAGGTCCGAGACGCACCGCATTCATCGTTTACAGACCACTACATCCGTGTAGTTAGAGATTCGATTACCTCGGTTCCAGATGCGGGCCAATCATCAGACTTTGTGCCGGTTCTGGACAATCCGGTTGACAACGACGTCTACCTTGGGATGGCTTACATCATCGAAGGCCGACAATCGGATGATGTAAATTTGTTGGAAAAGGGTGTCGACGTCCTTACAACTGTACTCTCGGATGAGAACAAATTTGGTGAGGCGCATTTCCTTCTTGGGCTAGCGTTATCGAGACTAGGACGAGTAGACGAGGCAGTGCCAAACCTGGAGAATGCTGCTCGGCTCGGGGCAGTAATTCCGGAGCGACTGAATGCTCTTGCGCAGGCGTATGAGACAACACAAAAGAGGCCCGGAGTCATTGAGCGTGTGTACAAACGCGCGCTTGGAATACAACCTCGGGCGGCCGACATCCGCGTGAACTACGGGAGGTTTTTGCAATCACTTGGTAGGCTGGACGAAGCTGAATCAGAATACACACGCGCGGCGGAGACCAACCCGACCCTCACCGAGCCACATTTTAACCTGGGCCTGGTGGCTCTGCAAAAGTCAGAATTCGAAGACGCTCGCAAGCACCTCGCCAGAGCTGTCGCGCTCGATCCGGACCATGCCGCCGCAGTGAGTCATATCGGTCTCTCCTACGCGATCGAGAACAAACCGACGCTGGCGGAGGAGAACCTTCGTCGGGGGGCGGAGATAGGAGTGCAGGACGCCACTGCGCAGGCAAACCTCGGTGCATTCCTGCTCAACACAGCAAGACCCAGCGAGGCAATTCCGTTTCTGGAAAAAGCCATTGCCCTCGATCCCGCGTATGCGGACGCTATGGCAAACCTTGCTCTGGCATTTTTGCAAACGGATCGCGAGGACGACGCAATCACCATGGCGACTTCTGCGCTTCAGTTCAACCCTGACCACCCTTTGGCTACGCAGATTCTGCAATCAGTTGAGTGACGCGGCCAGATCTTTTGCTATCAATCTCGCATGATCGCGGCCATTCTCAATAAACCATCGGCTGGTGTTGAGACCGCCGCACACGGTGCCAGCCAGGTACACGCCCCGCCTCGCGGATTCGTACGTGCCTTCGTCTACGATGGGCGCACGTCCATCCGTTGAGTCGAACGACACACCCCAGGATTCCAACATGCTGAAGTCAGGCTGGTAGCCGGTCATCGCCAACACCCAGTCGCTTTCCAACTCCTGAACCTGCTTGTTGCGGGCCTGTACCGTAAGTCTTCCTGGCCGAATCTCAACCACGCTTGTTTCGAAATGTGCAGCGATCTCTCCACGTGCTATTCTATTCTCAAGATCCGGTTTGAGCCAGTACTTGACGCTGGGCGAAAGCTCGGCGTCCCGAACAACCAGAGTCACCTTTGCACCATGCCGATGACAATCAAGCGCTACCTTGGCGGCTGAGTTTTTTGCACCGATGACCGTTACTGTTTGGCCGAAGAACGGGTATGGCTCCTTGTAGTAATGAATCACGTGGGGTAGGTCTTCGCCGGGTACATTGAGCTTTACCGGAAGATCGAAGAATCCTGTTGCGATAATTACGCGCCGGCACGAAACGGACTCGCGCTCTCCTGCAACTACAAAATTGTCGACCTCACCATCAATTGATGTCACACGATTAAACAGACTTAGACTTAGACGTTCGCGGCTGGCCACTCCCGCGTAGTAGTCCAGTGCTTCCTCTCTTACCGGCTTGTATCGCCTTGTGGAGAAGGGATGCCCACCGATTTCGATGAGGTCCGGCGTTGAGAAGAACTCCATTTGCGTAGGGTACCCGACGATGGAATTGACGACGGATCCCTTGTCGACAACTATGGTTGAGAAGCCCGAGCGCTTGCATTCGATTGCTGAAGCCAGTCCAACTGGACCAGCTCCTATAATTGCCACGTCGACCACGATCAATTTCTCCGCGCAGAAAAAAACGTCCGAAGCAGTTCTCCCGCTTCCTGTGCTTCGATCCCGCTTATCACCTCAACGGAATGATTCAGACGTTTATCCTCGGTGATGTTGTAGAGAGATGACGCCGAGCCGGCCTTTTCATCGAGAGCGGCAAAGACCAGTCGTTTCAATTTTGACATCACCATTGCACCTGCGCACATGGGGCAGGGCTCGAGCGTAACGTACAGGGTACATTCGCCAAGGTATTTTTCGCCGATGGTTTCGCAAGCGGCGGTAATGGCGATCATTTCAGCATGCGCTGTTGGATCGCCGAGGCTTTCCACCTGGTTGTGCCCACGTCCAACGATCGTCTCGCCGCGGACAACCACTGCGCCAACGGGCACCTCACCCATTTCCAATGCTATTCCCGCTTCGTGGAGGGCCCGGCGCATCCATCTTCGGTGCGAATCAGTGAGTGGCGACAGGCTCATCTATACCGGCAGTCGTTCAAGTGGCAACGTCATACACCTTGGTCCGCCGCGGCCGCGTGAGAGTTCGTTGCCTTCCAATTTGATCGCGATTTTTTCGCCAGGTTCGAACTCAGATTCGTCGTAGAAGGAAAGGAATCCCTGTGCGGTCACGACACGATATCCGTTGCGCGCCATCACCTCGAAAGTGCGTCCGTTGCGTTCGTAACCAATTACAACACCTGGCGCGATGCTAAAAAAGTTTGCACCGTCTGTCCACTGTTCTCTTCGCTGGTCGAGTTCTTTTGCACCACCGCACGGGAGGAACTCGTACTGCACGTCCGAAAGACTCGAGAGAGCAGTCTGCAGGCTCGTGTGTACGTGCATCGACATATTTCCTGTTCCGTGTTGGTCTGCGAAGTGGACCACATTGCCAAGGTTTTCCTTCATTATCACCGGAGGGAAGGCCACGCATTGTGATTCAGAGCAGAAGGTAAAAATCGTATCGAGGTGCATGTAGGAACGCGTCTTCGGGATGTTGACCATTACTACGTTCTCGATTGATGTTCGCTCAAGCAGGTCCTGGGCAATTGTTGTTATTGCGCCGAACGTTGTTCGCTCGGAGTTGCCGATGATGATGGTTTTGTCAGACTGGACCAGCAGGTCACCCCCTTCGAACGAAACGCCCTTCGGGAGTTTGATGATATTCTCCTTTGCTGTTTGGAACAGAGGATGATAATTCACGACGACGTTCAGTATCACGGCTTCGCGTTCCCGGGCGGCCGTCGCAGGATGACTTAACACGATGTGCTGACACACAACCGCTGCGAGGTCCCGCGTGAAAATCAGATTGGGGAGCGGATTCGCCTGCAGTTGCAGGGGAGAACGGCCGGTGACTGCGAAAGCGTGCAGGTCGTCTGGCGAAAGAATTGACAGGTCTTTTCTATACGCACTCAGGTTCATCGATCGAGCGACCTCGACCAGCATGTCGATGAAATGCTCTCGTGCTTCGGGGATCTCGAAGGTTTCCCGCAGCAGCGAAGTGATTTGCATCACTCCGTTGTCTCTGTTGATCGCCTTGTTGAACACCCGGCACATCAGTTCGTGCTCGGATCGTGCTTTTTCCAGGAACAGGATGTCTTCGAACAGTAGGCTCTCTCGTGACTTTGGGCTTACCAGGTCCATCTCGGCGCCGGGCGTATGCACGATCACTCGGCGGAGGCGACCAATCTCGGATGTAACGTTGAGCTGGATTTCAGATTCGGGGGTGGACATAATTAACTCGAGTTTCCGTAATCCTAGTTGGACAGGCCAACGAATTCTGCGTGGCTGATTCCGTTCCCGGCCGCTGTGAAGCCTCCCAACAGCAGGATACGGGAGTCGTTGAGCAGCGTGGCTGAATGGCCGAAGCGTCTAAGCAACGGTGTCCCTCCCTCCGGGATGCTGAAGAATCTATCGGCAGGATCGGAATAGATTTCAGAGCTATTGAGCACTTGATCAGAAGATTCATCCCGGCCTCCGAAAAAGACCACGACGCCCCCACCGAGCGAAACAGCTGCGTGGTGCGAACGCTGCTGCTGAAAGGTTGCGGCTGAATCGACATCTATCCCAACCGGACTGCCGAAGTCGAGCACGAATCCCGTGTTACCCGATTGCGTACTATTCGAGCCAGCATAAATGTACCTTTGTGGTTGGAATCTGCCGCGCGCCGGTTCAAGTTTTGACTGCGTGTGACCGAACAGTGGTTCGGGAAGTAGTGGTCCTATCGCGGGACTTAGTGCAAACAGGGTGTCGTCCCTGAGCTGGAAGGTTCGCAGGTCAGACCGAATACCGAAGCGGGGTTGGGGGATGTACTGGATGTCGCCAACGCCGCCGACTATGTCTATGAGTGTTCCTTGCTGTGTTACACGCACAGATGCGGTGTGAAATGCCCTTCTGATGGGTTCACCTACAACCGGAATTGCAACAGTGCCGTTGGTCTCGAAATCGAATATCTCCACTTCCGAAACCATCTCCGAAACATCACCGGGGTTGTACCTGGCCGCTCCGCCCAGGAATATCACCCTTCCGCTCGGCAGCACGGATGCCGAATGGCCGGTCCGCGGGTTCAGCAGCTCATTGGATAAAAGCTGAAAATCGGAGCCAGCAGAATTGGACAGCTCCATGGTGCCTATCGCGTCACCATCGTCGGTGCGGGCTCCTCCGGTAACCAGAACCTGCCCGGAAGAAAATCTTGTGGCAGTGTGACCGCCGCGCGGGTCCGAAAGCAAGTTTGGTCCTACCGCAGTAGCCAAGCCAACGCGCGCGGCCCACTCAACGAGTCTTGTTTCGACTCCACCGATGTCCACCGCGACAATATCCAGCTGCGTGATGATGCGGTTGAGATCGACGACGACCTTCCAGAGGTCACCCTCGTCTTTGGTCATCGGCTGACTATTCAGAACCACCTGTTCGATTTCGCGGAAAGACTCGGCGTTCACAAACACCTCTATCTGCTGGCTCGTTTGTACCCTGGATAAGTCCGGCCGGACAACACTTACACCGGGGCTTTGTACCTCGACGAGAGGCCTTTCACACGCAAACGACACCAGGCAAAAAACGACGGCACAGGCCAGTAATATTGTCTGTCGAAGCGAGAATTTTTGCATTCTCGGTGTACTGGCATACCGAGGTACGGTTCACACGTCGCCGGGGTAGCGGACAGCCTCTAGGATCAATCCGTGTGCTGGAGCGGCCGGGCCCGCCGCCGTCCTGTCACGGGAATCGAGGATTTTTGACATTTCCAAGGGGTCTCGCTGCCCTTTGCCCACCTGGATGAGCGTCCCGACCATCGCCCGGACCATACCGTGTAAAAATCGGTCCCCCTTTACAGAATACTTCCATCGACCATCGGATTGTTGATGCCAATTGGCGTGCCTGATGTCGCAGACCCGGTTGGTTGTCTCTGACTTTGTGATGCAGAAAGACGAAAAGTCATCTTTACATACCAGCAGAGCGGCTGCCGCGTTCATGGAACCGAAGTCGAGCGCATGGTTAATGCAGTGGGTCGTCCGCCCCGCAATGGCGACTTTTCCGACCGAGAGGTAGTATCCATACTCTCGCTGGATAGCGTCAAACCGGGAATGAAAATCATTCGTAACCCGGTTGAGCCTTAAGATGGCGATGTCCTCCTCCAGGATACCGTTAAGAGATCGCAGGACGCGGTGTGTGTCTAATTCATGCGGAAGATCGAAATGGGCCACCTGGCCTAGTGCATGCACACCAGCGTCGGTGCGCCCGGCACCTGTAATCTTGCACGGGTGTCTGCAGACTACGGACAGAGCCTGCTCGATTTCAGATTGAACTGTTCGCTGATTTGGCTGCACCTGCCAACCGGCATATCGTGAGCCCAAATACTCTATCTTCAACGCGTAGCGCAACGGCACCAGGTTATGATTCCTCCCAAGATATATCTTTGCGGCTTCATGGGCGCGGGGAAGAGCTCCATTGGGAGGCATTTGGCAGTGAAAATCGGCCGCCAGTTTGTCGACACGGACCGAATGATCGTTGCACAAGACGGTCGGTCCATCTCAGACATTTTCCAGCAGAACGGGGAATCGTATTTCCGACGTCTGGAGAAGGGAGTGATTACCGAGATTACTTCAGGCACAGGGGAGGTGGTGGTTGCACTTGGTGGCGGTGCCTTGCATAATCAGCAACTCATTAAACGGATCAAGAAGTCCGGGACGCTGGTGTATCTGAAATTGTCGACAGAGCACATCGCCAACCGGTTGGAAAAAAGCCGCAACGTGAGGCCGCTGCTGTTCGATGATCGGGGCAACAGGCTGAGTGGTCCTGCGCTTCAGGAAAAAATTTCGTCGCTGCTAAGTCCAAGAGTGCCGTACTATGAGCAAGCACACGTGGTCTATGAACCGCCTCCTTCCAAAGATATCGCCGCTACAGAGCTTATTGAGTTGCTGTCAAGTCGAGCAATCTAGATGTCGATTTCGGAGTCATTGAACAGAGACTGTTGAAGGCGTAACTGGAATGTCCGCCGGTGGTGTGGTGTTGGGCCGAGCCTGCTTAGTGCCTCAAAGTGTTCCGGGGTTGGGTATCCCACGTTCGTATCCCAGTGGTAATGAGGGAATTCGTTGTGCATTTCATTCATCGCGTTATCCCTGTACACTTTTGCCAGGATCGACGCTGCTGCTATGCATGAACAACGTGCGTCACCCTTGACTACCGTTTCATTCGCGACGTCCAGATCGGGTATGGCCATGTGCCCGTCGATCAAGACATAGTCCGGCCTGTTTTCCAGCTTGTTGATGGCCCTTTTCATGGCCTCGAGCGACGCCCATAGAATATTCAGTCGTTCAATTTCACGCGGGTTGCACGACGCGACGGCATAGGCAAGTGCGTTGGTCTCTATGATGGCGGCTAGTTCATCTCTTTTTTCTTTGGGGAGCAGTTTGGAATCAGCTAATCCGCGCACAGGTTTGTTCGGTTCCAGGATCACTGCTGCGGCAAATACGGGTCCGGCGAGACAGCCCCGACCGGCCTCATCGACACCCGCAACCCGACCGTATCCGGCACGGATTAATTCGTTTTCCCTGCGGCGTGTGGCACGCGTTTTTACAGGCCTGCGCTTCAGATTTGATTTGCGGTCGCTGTCCAAAATCTATTCTGCAAACTGGTCTGGCAGGTCGTTTTCGTAGAGTACCACCGCACCGGTTTGTACGATCGTCCGGAGGGTATTTTGCGCCTCGGTGAGTGAGCGTACCACTGTAAGGTTGGCCGTGTCGTACCGCTCCGCTTCAAGACCATCCTGAATGGGTTTGGTTTGTTTGGGGCCAACGAGAATCACCTTGTCTGCGACCTGTGCAATCTGTTTTCCGAATTCGAAATTCTTTTCATGCTGCAGCTCGCCTAGCTCGATCATTCCCGGTGTGATAACAATTTTCAGGGAGGTGTCAAACGAATCCAGAACATGCAAAGCGTTGGCGGCACCTATCGGATTGGAGTTAAAGGCGTCATCCAGGATAGTGTATTCGCCGATGTTTTTTAACTCCAGACGGTGGCGCACGGGTTTCAGATTTTTCACCGCGTGGGCCATCTGCCTCATCCGCAGTCCAAACTGTGATCCTACGGCAATTGCCAATAGGATATTGCTGATGTTGTGGTCTCCCAGCAGGGCGGTTGTGAACGAGGCAGAGTCTCCGGAAGTTGAATGCGCGACAAAGTGGGCGCCATCTTTATCGTACCGGACATCCGTCGCCCAAACGTTTGCTCCTTGAGTTTTCGTCCCTACTCCGACCACCGTCGCTTCTGTTCGCGTTGCCATCCTTGCTACGCGAGGATCATCCATGTTAAGTATAACCGTTCCGTCTGCGGATACGTTTTCAACGAGCGTTCCCTTTTCCTTTTCGATCGCATCGACCGACCCCATGGATTCCAGGTGAGCGACTCCAACATTTGTGATGATGCCAATGTCTGGTTGAACCAGGTCGCACAGCTCCTGGATATCGCCAGGGTATCTTGCGCCCATCTCAGCCACCAGCACTGCATGGTCTGATCGGAGCTGGTTGTTGATGACAAGGCACAGGCCCATAGGTGTATTGAAAGAGCCGGGGGACGCAAGGACATTGAATCGATGCCCAAGGATGGCCGCTATGGCAAATTTGGTGCTCGTTTTACCATACGAACCCGTGATGGCCACGACTTTCAGATTGGTCATCGAAGCGAGTTTTGCTATCGCACGCTTTTTGAAAGACTGGTGGATGAGTTTTTCGAACGGTCTGTTCACAGTCGCCGCGATCCCAATGAGGAATGGTGCGAGCAGATCTGCAGCGAGGAACCCGCACAGCAGCGATGTAAATCCAGGAGCAAAACCCTTGCGCATCCACACGACGATGCTGCCAGAGATGATCAGCGCGGCGAGCACCCCGGTGCTCACAAACAACCGACTCATTCTGGGCGTCAACGCCAGCGGTTTCTTTTCTTTGTGGCGCCGGTAAATACGCGACGATGCGAACCAGATCGACCAGAGTATGGAAAGAATGATTACATGTGTGTGGGAGGCTGAATCAGAAAAAAAATACCCGTATGCGAGTAGGGTAATGGCTGCCAGAATGTGGGAAAGTCGGACTATAGTGTTGCGCCCACGCGAAAAGAGCCACGCGAAATACTCCGTCGGTTTGTAACCATCGAGCTGGGCCATATGGCCGTAGTGTCTGGACCTTTTGGTGAGACGCCATAGCGCAAAACAGGAGGCGACCACTGCGGATATGATGGCGAGCGTTTTCAACTTTTTTCCTGCTTGGCTCCTTCTATCAGGTGGCGAGTTGATTGAACGACGGTTGGTATATGTTTGAGAAACCCGAAGTGATTTTCGTTTGGAAGTTCTACAAGACCGCAGTCCTCGATTCCGTTCACCAGCGTGTCTATCTGTCGACGATCAATTGCCTCATCATTTGTGCCCCAGATAAGTAGTGTGGGGCATGAAATATTGGTGAGTCTATCTTCCAGGTAGGAGTTCACCAGCATGACAAATGTTTCGCGCATAACCCCTTCTAGTTGCGCGTAGTCGGAAGAGCTGATGAGTTTCCAGACGAGTGAGTGGCGTAACCAGTCGAGCGTGAAGTCTCTTGCTGGTTGCGGCAGTAATTTGAATGGAGCGCTGAGTATTTTACCGGTGAGCGATCGGATGTGGAACCCAAGCGATCGTTTTTTTCTGATTCCCGAGGGTGCGATGAGCACCATATTTTGAACGACTGAGCCTATTGCGCCTCGCTGGGAGGCCATAAAAAGTGCAATCCGCCCGCCATTGGAATGGCCGACGACGGTTACGGGAGTTGCGTGCAGGTGTTGAATGAGGTTGACAACGGCATCGGCGTGGTTGGCGAGCCCCATGGGGGAGCGAGGATTGGGTGCGTGGCCGTGGCCTGGCAGATCGATGTTTATCACACGGTATGTTTCTGCCAGACCGTTTGCGATTGGCGACATTATTGCTGCGCTACTGCCCCAGCCATGCAGGATGACTACACAATCTGCGTCCGGCGGTCCTAGCTCGGTGAAGCTCAGTCCCTTATATTGTTGGGTGGGCATGTGTCGGTGTCGAAACCAATGGATCGGCGCATCGTTAATCAGAAACCACCTCAGCTTTAGCACAGCGCGGTCTGCTGTGTTTCCTCTCCTTCAGTAGCGCATCGTGCGTTTGAAGATAGCGCAAACTGCTTTAAGAGAAGCTGAATCAGCTACGTTGCCAGGTCAAGGTCTTGCGGATTTTGGCGGTTGGACAAAAAATGGAAAAATGAGCAACAATAATTTTATCGGGATTCTCGAACTGATTGGAGAAAAGAAGTTTGGGTTCATGCGACAACTTCGTTCTGATCTGCCAAAGTCGGATTCCGACGCATTCGTTCCGCCGCCGCTCATCAAGAAATATAATCTTCGGGATGGGCTAATTCTTGAGGGGACGCTTCGCCCCGGCCGGAAGGGAGACATGCAGGTGCATAAACTGCACCAGGTGATGGGCATCGACCCAGAGATGTGGAGGCGAGTTCCGAAATTTGAAAAGGGACAGATTATTTATCCCGACGAGAAGCTACAGCTGGTGAGCAGCCCGCGCGACTTTTCTATGCGGGTTGTGGACATTGCAGCTCCAATAGGAAAAGGACAGCGGGCATTGATTGTTGCGCCACCGCGGACAGGTAAAACGATTCTGTTAAAGAATATGGCTGCGGCGATACACAAGAACCATCCAGAGGTGGAGCTTGTCGGTTTGCTGGTGGATGAACGTCCAGAGGAGGTAACTGATTTCAAACGATCGACCGAGGCGATGATATTCGCATCGTCGAACGATCACGAAGAAGACAATCACGTTCGTGTATCCACGCTTGCGCTGGAATATTCCAAACGTCAGGTTGAAATGGGCAAGGACGTGGTCTTGTTGTTGGATTCGCTCACGAGACTTGGTCGCACGTTTAATCTGTATGGTGGAGGAAGCGGCCGCACCATGTCGGGTGGTTTGGATGCGAAGGCTATGGTCATTCCCCGAAAGATCTTCGGAGCTGCTCGCAACATTGAACATGGAGGCTCGCTAACGATTATCGCAACGGCGCTTATCGAGACTGGGTCGCGGATGGACGAGGTTATTTTCGAGGAGTTCAAGGGAACGGGTAACGCAGAGATTGTGCTTGACCGCGAGATGGCGAACAAGCGAGTTTTCCCGGCGATCAATTTGCGCAAGAGCGGGACCCGAAACGAGGAGCTGCTTTTCGGCGACAAGGTCGGTCAGTATCACAAGCTCATTCGTGCATTGGCGTCCCGCCCACCGATCGAGGCAATGCAGGCGCTACTGCGCCACCTCGAGCAAATACCAACGAACGAGGAGTTGCTCGACGAGCTGATCTCGGCTTAGGTTACGTCGGGCGGAGAAGCGCGTTTGTGTCTTTAAGTGATTTAGAGACATGGGCGTGGCAGAGGCCGACAAAAGCAAACCAGCGGACAAGAGCAAAACCAGGTACCGAACACCCATCAGGCGATGGAGTGTTAACGACAGACCGCGGGAAAAACTTCTCCGCCAGGGTCCAGCACACTTGGCCACCGCAGAGTTGCTCGGGATACTTTTTGTTAGTGGGGTCGCGACGTCGAACGGATCGGTGTCGGCGGTGGAGGTTGGCCGGACCATCATCTCACAATTTGGGGACTTGCAGAAGGTGTCCCGTGCCTCCGTACCCGAGCTGCAGCGGATCCCGGGCGTAGGTCCGGCAAAAATCGCGAAGTTGAAAGCGGTATTTGAGATTGCGCGCAGGCTGGAGTCGACGTCTCCGGAAGCACCTGTGCGCATTTCTTCACCATCCGATGTCTACAAAGCCTACGGGCCGGTCTTGCGTGACTTACCAAGGGAGGTGTTCCGGGTCGTGTTCTTGAATACGGCCAATTTCGTTCTTGCAGACAGGACAATAAGTGAGGGTGGCTTGGCGGCGAGCATTGTCGAGCCGAGAGCAGTATTCCAGGCGGCGCTTGAAGAGAATGCGGCCAGCATCATATGCCTGCACAATCACCCTTCGGGTAATCCTGAGCCAAGCCGCGAAGATATCCGTGTGACGAAGCAGCTTCAGAAAGCCGGTGAGATTATGGGGATTGCGCTACACGATCACATCATCATTGCCGGGAGATCGTTCACATCCCTGGCAGAGTACGGCGTTGTTTGACTCTGCCCGAATTATTGCCAATTCAACAGATTGAGACGAACACGCATTTCGATAAGTGCGTAGCTTGTGTTTCTGAACCAACACATCGAAACCAACACCTCGAACCTGTTCTGCATGGCATCTTTATTCGACAACATCGTTTCGCTGGCCAAACGTCGCGGCTTCATTTTTCCATCCTCTGAGATTTATGGAGGTCTTGGCGCTACATACGATTATGGTCCGCTTGGCGTCGAGCTGAAGAAGAACATAAAGGACCGCTGGTGGCGCTCCATGGTCTACTCGCACGACAACGTTGTCGGGGTGGACGCGGCAATCCTCATGCACCCGACAGTCTGGAAGGCTTCTGGCCACGTGGACGCATTTTCGGATCCCCTCATTGATGACAAGCAGTCCAATAAACGTTACCGTGCAGACCAGCTGATCGAGAATCACATCGAAAGGTTGCGAAAGAAAAAGAAGACTGATCGAGCAGATGCGCTGCACACCAGATTTGTTGATGCACTTAACAGTGAGAACATGACGTCGGCTCTTCACTCCATCATTATTGACGAAGAGATAAAGGCTCCCGATTCGGGTGCGTTCGACTGGACGGATGTAAGACAGTTCAACATGATGTTTTCGACCTACGTGGGCCCCGCATCAGATAGCGAAAACAAGATCTACCTGAGGCCGGAAACAGCGCAGGGCATATTCGTAAACTTTCACCAGGTGCGTGAGTCATCGCGACTGCAGGTGCCTTTTGGGATAGCACAAGTCGGTAAAGCGTTTCGCAATGAGATTGTTGCTCGCCAATTTATTTTCCGGATGCGCGAGTTTGAACAGATGGAGATGCAGTATTTCGTCAAGCCCGGTTCACAACGGGAGGCGTTCGAGGAGTGGAAGGAGAAACGACTTGGCTGGCATGTCGCTAATGGTGTTAATCCTTCTCGCCTTCGTTGGCATGTGCACGAGAAACTGGCACACTATGCGGACGCAGCGGAGGATATAACGTATGAGTTCCCGATCGGCTGGCAGGAGGTAGAGGGTGTGCATTCGCGGACTGATTATGATCTTTCACGGCATCAGGAGTATTCGGGGAAGAAGCAGGAATACTTTGATGCGACCACGCAAGAACGATACATACCGTTTGTCGTTGAGACTTCTGCCGGTCTGGATCGCACGATCCTGATGATTCTCTGCGATGCTTACAGGGAAGAGGAGGTTAACGATCAGAAACGGACCATTCTTTCTTTTCACCCGAAGTTGGCTCCTATTACCGTGGGAATTTTACCGCTTGTAAAGAAAGATGGCATGCCCGAGCTTGCGCGAAAGATCGAGTCCGACCTGCAGGGTTCGCTCAATACCTTCTATGACGAGAAGGGAGCCGTCGGGAGGCGTTACCGCCGGATGGACGAAGTGGGCACTCCATATTGCCTGACCGTTGACGGGGAGTCGGTGGAAGACGGAACGGTTACTGTGCGCGACAGAGACAGTATGGAACAGGAGCGGATTCCAGCAGAGAAAGCCGCTTCGGTTATTGGTGAAAAGATAAAGAGCTGGCGGCCCGATCACCAAGCATCATGAGCTAGCGGCGCGTTCGACTTCGGACCACACCCGCAGCAGATTCTCACCGAGGATTTTCTTGATATCCTCCTCGCTGTACCCTTCTTCAACCAACGCGTAAACCAGGTTGGGGTATTGCGACGCGTCTTGCAGATCTTTTGGTAACGCAAATACACCATCGTAGTCCGATCCGAGACCGACATGGTCTACGCCGATGAGGTCGACGACATGATTGATGTGCGCCACGACATCTTCGATTGTTCCCACCGGATTTGCAGCTCGCTGTTGGGAGTAGACTTCGAACCCTTCATCGGACTCGGCATCCAGTCCATTCTCTTCCATCTCCTGCTGAATTTTTTCCTGGATGGCGCGACCTGCTTCCTGATATTCTGTTTTCAAAAAACTCGAGCCGAAGTTGATCATAATCACACCACCGTTGGCCCCGAGGCGGCGGATCATGTCGTCGTTCATGTTGCGCTCCCAGCCGGGCGTGAAATGTCTGGCAGACGAGTGTGATGCGATTACGGGGACATCAGTTCTGTTCACAACCTGGTAAAATGCGCTGTCGGAGACATGTGATATATCTACCATGATGCCGAGCCGATTCATCTCATCGATAACCTGCTCGCCGAATGGGCTCAATCCGTTCCAGGTTCGCGTGGTGTCGTAGGAGGAATCACAGATAAGATTGTCCCGGGAGTGGGTAAGAGTGATGTATCGAATGCCACGGTCACGGAAATATTCCAGATTCGCAAGATCGTTTTCAATGGGCGCACCGTTTTCCATGCCCAAGGGTAGGGAGATCAGTCCTTTGCTAAACTGCTCGCGAACATCCGCTATGGAGGTTGCGATCTGGAATTTGTCTGGCCAGGACCGTGCGAATCCCTCTACCATGTCGATGAGCGAATCAGCGTATGCGATAGCGCCTCCCGTTTCCTGATATCGCGCCGGAATGTAGATCGACATGAATGGGGCGTTTAAGCCGCCGCTCTTTGCGCGGGGATAATCGAAGTCGCCACCCACAGTGCTCTGGGAAATGTCCTCGTATCGAACCCCGGCGAGTCTGTAGGGTACATCGATGTGACCATCGACGATCACGCTCGTCTGTGCAATTACGTTGGCTTGTTCTCTGAGTTCGTCTTCAAGCATCACAGACTTGCTGCAACCCGCTACCAGCAGGACACAAAGTAATAGAACGTATTTCATTTCTGGGGTGTTTTTGGTGTCGCACAATATAGCGCATGTCAGGCGTTACAAGGTGCAGTTTCATGAGGGCACGCTTAGCCTGGCGAGGATTCTACCATGAATGCCGTCGAAGCCACCGTTGCTCATGATTAGCAGGGCGTCGCCCGATTTTGCCTGGTTGCTTGCTTCAACGACAATTTCGTCAGTGGTATCGAATGCACTTGCTTCGATGCCCCGCGATCGAAGCGCGGCTACCAGTACCTCGATATCCATGAAATCGCTGGCGTTGTCGTTGTGTCGGAACGGCGGTTTCTTGACATAGACGAAATCTGCCTTTGCGAACGAATCAACGTACAGCTCCTGGAAATCTTTCCGTCGGCTAGAATTGGAGCGTGGCTCGAAAATCGCAACCAGCCGGGTGTATTCAGGTTGTAGGGCATCGATAGTTTTACGTACTGCCGTTGGGTGATGTGCAAAGTCGTCGATTACGGTCACACCGCGAACGTGGCCGACTACTTCTTGCCTTCGCTTTATTCCTTTGAATGATTCCAAGGCCGCAGTGATTTGCTCAACGGAGATCCCGGCATGAATTGCGACCGCACAAGCTGACAGTGTATTCATCAGGTTGTGCATTCCATGCATCGGAAGAAAGACGTTCGCACGCGGGGTTCCCTGGACGATCAGTTGGAACCGTGTTCCGTCCTTCGTGGCGCTAATATCCTTTGCGCTAACAAACGAATCATCGCGCATCCCATAGGTTATTACATTTGATGCAGCGGCATCTCCGGCGCTACGAACGACCGGGTCATCACCGTTGAGAATCAGGAGCCCATTCGGGTCGACCAATTGTGCAAACTGCTCAAACGCGCTGAAGTAGTCCGCCATATCATCGTATATGTCGGTATGATCTACCTCAATGCTGGTAATGATCGCATAGAATGGCCGATAGTGGAAAAACTTTGGTCGTTTGTCAAAGTAGGCACTGTCGTATTCGTCTCCCTCGACGATAAAATGTTCTCCGCCGCCAAGTCGAAAGCTTGAGTCGACGTTCTTGAGTACTCCACCGACCAGGAAACCGGGGTCGAGGCCAGCCTCGGTAAACAAATGTGCGAGAAGAGCCGACGAAGTTGTTTTGCCGTGTGTGCCTGCGACAACGACTGATTTTTTCTCGCCAATGAAGTAGGTGGCCAACGCTTCGGGAAACGATGCCTGAGCGTAGGCCCTTTCCCGCGCAACTGTTGCTTCAGGGTGTGTGGGTACACAAGCATTGCCAACAATGGTAAGGGCAGGTTCACGGTCAAGGTTAGAAGCCCGGTATCCTTTGTTGATTACGATTCCCTGGGTCTGGAGCCGAGTGCTCATAGGGGGGTACGCGTTCGCGTCTGATCCGGAGACAGCACGTCCGGCCTCTGCAAACAGGCCAGCAAGCGAACCCATTCCCGTGCCGCAGATCCCGATGAGATACACGTCCTCCGGGTCGGCAGGCAAAGCTGGTCGTTCGAAAATTCTCAGATGAGAATCAGCAAAGTCTTCCAGTCTTTTCATGATCGTGGTGGGCTCCTCTGTGGCGTTTGGGCTTGCGCACAGGGAGCAGACCTGCTGGCTTGACTCAACTAGTGCAAATGCGGGGTATCGACGGCTTTAGCTGCTGGTGCCACGACCGGAATCTGCGCGTCGTCAGTTTTCGGACCTCGGCTGAAACTCCTACTCAGAGTTTGCGACAGCGAATCGAATGCCGAGTACAGAGCCGGCACGATGACAAGCGTAAGGAACGTAGCGAAAGCAAGTCCACCAATTATCGCTGCCCCCATCGGACCCCAAAACTGCGTGTTCTCGGATCCAAACTGTATGTTCGGATCGAAGTCAGTCATTAAGCCGATGAAGTCGATGCCAATTCCGAATGTTAACGGGATCAACCCAATGATTGTGGTAAGCGCGGTGAGCAAGACCGGACGCAATCTGGTTGCACCGCCATCGATAATCGCCTGTCTCTTGCTGAGGCCTCGTTCCCGTAACTGCTGTACGTAGTCGATGAGGACGATATTGTTGTTGACAACAATTCCCGCCAGGCTGATTACACCGATGAAGGTCATCAGACCGAACGGTGTGTGCGTGAGGATCAGGGAGAGCAGAACCCCGATCAGGCTTAATCCTACCGCAACCATTATGATAAACGGCAGGCTTATCCGGTTGAACTGTGCGACCATGATGAGGAAGATGATGGCTACCGCGATTAGCAAGGCTCGGGTCAGGAAGCCGAACGCTTCTGCCTGTTCCTCATTTTCGCCTGTGTAGGAAAGAGAGTACCCGGGAGGCAGTGCGGCTTCGTATGGTGCGAGGAAGGCTTGTACCTGCATGAGAACCGCTTGTGCGTTGAAGCCTTCCGCGGCGTCGCCGACAACGGTTGCCACTCTGTTTAGGTCAAGTCGCGTTATCGAACCGAGCCCTCCTCCGATGTCAAAGTCGGCAACCGACACAATGGGGATTTGCTGTCCCTCGTGTACGATGGTGAGGTTTTTCAGGCTTTCCAGGCTGGCTCTGTCGTTTTCTTTTAGTCGAACAGTGATGTCGTACTCGTCCTCGCCGTCGCGGTACTTGCCGGCCTCGAATCCGTTTACTGCCGACCGAATGGTTCTGGCTATATCTGATGTCGAGAGGCCTACGCGCGCGGCGCGTTCCCGGTCAATTCTAACCTGGAGTTCTGGCCGCCCTGCATTCACGTCGTTCGAAACGTCCACCAGACCCGGGATTCGACCGCTCTCCGAAGCTGCACGGAGCGAATCTGTGAGCTCCTTGGCAATCCGGACAATTTCTGCAAAATCGTCCCCACCAACTTCGATGTTCACGGGGAGGCCGACGGGTGGACCTGCCGAATCTTTCGTGTAGCTGATGGTTGTTCCCGGGATTCCCGCCAGCCTCTCCCGGATGCGCGCCATCGTTTCTTTACTTGATTCAGCACGCTTGGCGTACTTCACCATGTTAAGTGTGATAACAGATTTTTCGGGTCGGGCCGCGCCACCACCAAACATGATGTCGCCTCCGACTCCAACACCGGTTTGAATATTCTTGATGTTGTCGTGCGTTGGCTCATCACTTCCGATGAGATCGTTCAAGCGCGACTGCACTTCTGTGGCAACCGCATTGCTGTGATCAATGTTGGTCCCAAGATCACTTTCAATCGCAACCTGGATCATGTTCGGATCTGTATCAGGAAATAATTCTGTTCCTGCCGATGCGAAACCAAACATGATGAAAATCGCAATCAAACCGCCCAACGATCCCGTTATCAGTTTGGCTCGGTTATCGGTGAGCACCAGATGTGGCTTGCGAGAGAACAGAATACCCAGTATGCCGAAGAGGATGATTATGGCGGGGAGGATCAGGAGATTCGCGACCGTTGTAAATTCCAGACCACCGGAAAACAGGGACATCAGCAAGAGAATCGCCACCGAAACCGCGGCAAATGCCAGGCCGGCTTTCACCGTTGAAGACTTGCCGAGGAAGAGCGTCTCGAGCGTGTGGAAAACGATCCCGAGTGCACCGATCCCAAACACGAGCATCGCGAGCAAATTGAGAATTTGCGCCGCGGCAGGCGCGACAATACTGCTAATGCTGAACACGAGGATAAGTAGTGCAAAGCCCACTGTGAACATGCCAAGCGAAAACGTATTCCGCAGGTACGCGCGTTTCACCGAGTAGTCCCGGTGCAGGACTGCACCAATGAACTGCCGATATCTCACAATCAGAGCAGGAAGCCCGACATTAACGAACCAGTCGCCGATGGGTTTGAGTACGAACTTGTGCGAGTAGTACAAAAAGCCGCCGCCTAGCACCAGTACGACGAGCGTTTTCCAATTTGCCGATCCAACAACAAATGCCATGAACAACATTGCGGCTACAGAGAGGCGCTTGACTATCCTGGGAGTCGGTCCCTTCTTCTCCGAATCCAGTCTCACAAAGATTCCGGTGATAACGGGGTTGATGATGATGGCGACGAATAGGGAACTGGAGAGGGTGACGATAAGCGTCAAGGGTAGGTAGCTCATGAACTCACCCATTATGCCAGGCCACATCAGCATCGGTGCAAACGCTGCGACGGTTGTAGCTGTCGATGCCACCACCGGGCCTGCGAC
This sequence comes from Rhodothermales bacterium, assembly GCA_965224105.1. Taxonomy (GTDB): domain Bacteria; phylum Bacteroidota; class Rhodothermia; order Rhodothermales; family JABDKH01; genus CBDCYH01. Next base: position 1,904,316 of record CBDCYH010000002.1, read on the forward strand.
CTCTGCCGTTCCGAGCCTCGCCGCGTCAAACCGTGAGTGCCCCTCTTCGCGGAAGCGGTAGATGTTCTCGACGATTACAACCGCGTTGTCAACCAGCATTCCGAGCGCAATAATGAGGCTGAAGAGGATGACGAAGTTCAGCGTGTAGCCCAAGGCCATGAAAATGATGAACGAGATGAACATCGACAATGGAATGGCGATGCCGACGAGGAATGCGTTCCGAATTCCAAGGAAAAACAGCAAAACGGCAACTACGAAAAAGAGTCCGCTGATGATGTTATTCTCCAGGTCGGCGACCATGATCTCCACTTGCTCACTTTGGTCGCCGGTGATTTCAACCAGCGTACCCGAGGGGAGGGGGTAGTTGTCGATTACGGCGTTTACGCGCTCTGCAGTTTCGAGAATATTTTCGCCCGATCGCTTTTTGATATTCAGGCTTATAACGTTCTGTACGCGGGCTTCCTCGATTGGCAACTTGATCAGCTCGTCGTCTTCCTCTCCATCGCGCTGGAAAACTTGCAGGCGTGCAAAAGAAACTCTGTCGCGAAATCCAAAGTCCACATCAGCTACATCGCGGACGTAAATTGGTGATCCGTTGGGTGTATCGATCACCAGGTTTTCAATTTCGGATGGATCTTCGAATTCGCCATCAACGCGAACGAGATAGTTCATCCTGTCGACGTCAACACTTCCTCCCGGAATGTTTGTGTTTTCGCTGCCGATTGTACCGACGACATCGTCAAAGGTGATATTGTATCCTTGCAGGCGGTTAAGGTCGACGTTGACCTGGACTTCTCTTTCGAGCGCACCAACGACATCCACGCTCAGGATGGATGGGATAAGTTCTATTTCATCCGCGAGGTTGTCGGCCACTTCTTTCAACCTTGTCAGGGGATACTGCGCGGCAAGGTTGAGCGTAAGGATCGGAAACTCGGAGAAATCGATTTCTGTAATGATCGGTTCTTCCGAGTCGTTGGGAAGGTCTGGTTTTGCCAGGTCGACCTTGTCCCTGACTTTTTGCAGCGCATCATCGATGGAGATATCCGGGTTAAACTCCACGATGACTGTCGAGACGCCCTCGGTTGATGTCGACCGGATATATTTAATGCCAGTTACACTCTGGACTTCTTGTTCGATCGGCTGAGTTATCAACGACTCGATATCATCCGGGCTCGCCCCGGGATAAATAGTCGTGACGATGATGTTTGGGATCTCGATCGATGGGAACGACTCCTTCGGGATCGTTATGTAAGTACCCAGTCCGGCAACGACCAGGATTGCGGTCAGCACGAGAACGCTGGTCCGGTACTTTATCGCGACGTTGGTGATCTTCATAATCGATACTCTTCTTGATTAGCGCGATGCGCCTGCTGCGGACATCATGTTTGGGGAGTTAACGGGTTCGACATAGTCACCGGTCGACACATTGTTTTGCCCGGCGGTTATCAATCGGTCGCCAACCTCCAGACCTGCAATCACAACCGTCTTGCCATCATATGACGGACCTGCTTCGATCGTCCGGCGCCGGGCGGTTAGGTTCGATCCACTTCCTTCGACCACAAAAACACTCTCACCGACTTCATCCCTAATGATTGAATTCTGTGGTACAACTATCGCGTCGCGAACTGCGTCCACGAGTATTCGTGCTGATGCGACCATTTCGGGCTTCAGCTTGCCATCACGGTTGCGGATCTGAATTTCAACAGGGAAAGTCCTGCTCGCCGAGTCAATTACCTTGCCCACAAAGCTGACGCGTTCATCCATCGTCCCCATACCGTATGTAGAAAACTCGATCTCCGCGGGGGTGCCAACGCGGATATTCCCGGAATATCGTTCCGGTACTCCGACGCTCAGTTTCACGCGGCTGGTTTCGACAATCCTCGCGATGGGTGATCCTGGAGCGACCTGCTCGCCGGTGTCGACGAAGTGTTGCTCCACCGTCCCGGAAAATGGAGCGGGGACGCGGGTAAATTGAATTTGCTTTTCCGCCTGGGCAACTAGTCCTTCCGCCCTGGCGACCTGCGCGCGAGCCTGGGCAAGCTGTGTCTGGATTTGCTCAAATTCAATAAAGCTGATGATTGAGTCGGCGTAGAGTTTTTCCTGTCGGGAGAACGTCTCCTCCGCGAGTTTCTTATTTGCAGTTGCAACCTCGAGCTCGGCCTTGGCCTGTGTGAGGGTTGCGTTTGCAATCGTCGCATCCAGATTTGCAACCGATTGTCCTCGTCGAATGGCGGTTCCAAGGGATACAAGTCTGTTTACAGAGCCCGCGGTTTGCGCAGAGAGCACGGCATCGTTCAGCGCCTTAACAGAGCCCGTAAGGACTATGCGATCCTCGAACTCGCTCCGTTCGATCGTCTGTGTCTCTACCCGAATTACGCGACGGTTTGTCTCCACGGGCGTAGCCGCCGTCGTTGTTTCAGTTACAGATTCCCCGCCCTCTTCTCCGGAGGTACATCCTGCCAACACCGAGGTAGCCATCAAAGCGACAAGTACGGCCGTTGTTTTTCCAGATTCAAAAAGCTTCATAGTGTTGAGCAGTTAGTTTATTGAAAGTGTCTTCTCGTCTACAATGGCTGGTACACCCATCGCAGTTTCAAGAGCACTCAGTGACACCAGGTAATCGTGAATCGCCTGGTAGTAGGAAAGTCGACTTTGGTCGAGGAGGTCGGATGCCTGGCGCTCATCGAGCTGACTGGCAACTCCCTCGCCCAGACGGGTCCGCACGTATTGATAGTTGAGCTCGGCTGCCTCCATGTTGTCCTCCTGCGCAGCGATGCGTGCCCTTGCTGCCACCATGGTGCGCTGAGCTGACTGAATCTCCATCCGAATGTTGTCTGCCAGTTGGTCTGCCATCAGGGCGGCTCGGGTACGGGCGGCACGGCGTTGTTGGACCAACGCAGATGTTCTTCTCCCATCAAACAACGTCCAGCGCAGAGACAATCCGACAGACACCGTGAAGTCCCAATAGTTGTCGGAGAATATTCCGTTCTGCCCGACCTGGAATTTGAATGGGTCGTCGGGATCAGCTACCGTGAACTGCCTAACGTCGGGCACATTGCCGATGTAGTTGAAGTTCGCGAATGCGGATAGCGAAGGAAAGAATCCACCGCGTTCAGCCTTGATGCGCAAGTTCTCCAGATCTATTGCCAGCAGCGCCTGTTCATAGTCAGGTCGGCGTTGCAGTGCTTCGTCGATGTTGTCTCCGGTAGACGTCTGGATCATCATCGCTGTCTCGACCTGGTCGAAATCGCCGGACAATCGAATCGGCTGCGATACCGGAAGACCGATGGTGATCTTGAGATTGTCCAGGGCCTGCGTAGCCCTGTTGCGCGACTCGATCAGGTTGCTTTCGAGGTTAGACACTGCAACCTGGGCGCTTAGACGAGAATACTTTGGCAAAATCCCCTGCGAGACCCGTATTGCGGTCTCGTTGTGTGTTTTCCTTGTCCGTTCGAGGGATGCTCGTACCACGTCTGACTGCTGCTGTGCAAGGAGAGCACCGTAGTAGGCCCTAATGGTCGCATCGACGGCCAATTGTTCACTTCTCCGGAGGCCGGCCTTGTTTATAGAGCGCAAGTATTTTGCTCCCGCATTCGCTCCCATGAAAGCGGCGATATCGAAAATCTTTTGCTCGACGCTAATGCCGCTAATAACCTGGTTCGGGACAGCGAATGGGTTGTCCGACTGATTCAGTTCGATTCCGGCATCTGCCAATCCCCGGTTTCTTCTTTCAAAAAAGTCAGCGAGCGTGATAGGTTCTGTTGTCGGATCCGAATCAACCCGCGCATTTTCATTGAACGCCAGCCAGTCGACAAAAGCGAAAGATGCGAACAGACTGCCTGCATCGGACCCGGAGAACGGGTTGGCACTTTTGACGTTGCGTGTATAAGAGGACGAGAAGTTTACCTGAGGGAAGAGGCTAGACCAGCCCTGCTTAATCAGACCATCCGCTTCGTATACATTTACTTCGGCTTGCCGCACCGCATAGGACTTTGCCAAAGCCATCTGCTTGGCGTCATCTATTGTGAGCAGGATAGATTCCACGTTGTCCTGGGCGAAGGATGGGCTTTGTCCAAGGACCAGGGTTAGCACCGAGAGGAAAAAGAGTCTTTTAATCATTCGCGGGTACGTCATGAGTATTGAGAAGGCCGTCGAAGAGAAGGCTCATAAGAAGTCCGACACGCTCGTCGACGGTTGGGCCTTCTGAGTTGGCGTTCTTGCATTCCATTTTGGTATGCATCTGGCAGCCATTAATATTGCCAATGAGCATATGAGCCACGGCGTGTGGCGGAAGGGGTTTCATTCTGCCTAGCTGGCACGCGCACTGAAGCGGCGGGATCAGCGCATCGATTAATCTTTGTCGTTGCTTTGAGAAATATGGCGCTTTGGGATCATCATCAGACAAGACCCGGAGCGTTTCTTTGACGACGATAACGAATTGGTTTTGGACCTCGTCGTAATACTGCAGCACGGCCCGGGCAAAACTCTCGAACGCCTTCCTTGTGTCTGCGGCGATCCGGTCGTCAACTAACTCTCTCTCCGCAATCTCGACCAGGTTGTCGTAGAGTTCGTCGACTATGGAGTAGAGGATCTCTTCTTTCCCGGACGGGAAATAGTTATAGAGTGTGCCTTTCCCGTATTCCGCGGTTTTTGCGATCTCGTCCAGGGTCGCCTTGGCATAGCTGCGGGAGGCCATCACTTTGGCCGCCGCATCGAGCATTTCGCTCTTCCGGCGGGCCTTTTCTCTCTCTTTACGGGGCAGGGCGATCGACAAGGGAATCAGAAAAGTGACTAATGGGTCATAATCAGGACCGTACGTCACCTATTCCCGAAAGGATGCATTCAGGTCGTCAAGATACCATGAAGACAGGCCGGCCTACAGGTATTTCTCCTGTTGATGTGCTTGCAGGTAATTCACCACGTCTTTTACCTGCTGGGAGTTGTCCCGTCGACAAATAAGGACAGCATCTTTCGACTCCACCACCACGGTGTCCTCCATGCCGATTAGAACAATCAGTTTTTCGGATGACTGCACGTAGCAGTTGGTGGAACTTTGGAAGATCACTTCGCCGGTGACGGCGTTGCCATTCTGATCTTTCTCCGACTGCGTATAGACGGCATGCCAGTCGCCAACGTCACTCCATCCGAATGAGCCAGGCACAACAAACACGTCGTGCGCCCTTTCCATAACTCCGTAGTCGATTGAAATACTCGGGCTTTGCTCAAAGGCCTCGGCGACCTCTTTCCGCGATGCGCTATCGCCGCAATTCGCAAACGCCCTATGGACGGTAGGCAGGTGCCTGCTAACGTTGTCCAGGATCGCATCTGCGCTCCAGATAAACATACCCGAGTTCCAGAGAAAATCGCCGGAGTCGATGAAGCGTTCTGCCGTCTCGACATCGGGTTTTTCGGCGAAAGTCCGCACTGGTAGAGCCCGCAGTTCGTCGTCTGAATCTTTTTCAAACTGTCGGTCGAACTGGACATACCCGTAGCCCGTGGCTGGATGGGTAGGTGTTATGCCGATTGTGAGAAGAGTTCCGGGTTCTTTGGCTTTGTTGATAGCGGTGTTAAGCACGTTGTGAAAAGAACCAACGTGCTTAATCACGTGGTCGCTCGGAAGCACCACCATTATTGCACCCGGGTCTCGGTCTTTGAGGACCCTTGCTGCGTAGGCGATACACGGAGCCGTATTCCTGGAAATGGGCTCTGCGAGAATGTTTTCAGACGGGACGCGGGGGAGCTGCTCTTGTACCAGGTCCACGTAGCGCTCATTCGTAACAATCAGGCAGCGTTCTGGAGGGATAAGTCCTGCCAGCCGCGCGATAGTCTCCTGAATAAGTGTAGTGGAGCCGAACACTTTTTGGAACTGCTTTGGCTTGTCCTTTCTGCTTTTCGGCCAGAAGCGGGTACCAATTCCGCCTGCCATTATCACCGCGTAAGTATTCGTGCTTTCCATGTTGTTGATCTAGTTCCAGAGTCTACCGTAGTTGGCTTTCAGGTATTCTACCGCCTCCGGCGAAAGTTTCGACCGGGAGCCGTTCTTGCTCGTCTCAACTCCCGACCGAATTGCATCAAACAGTGAACGAATTCCACCGCCGCGTAGGGAGTCGACAAAATATCTGCTAAACCACGAGAGCAGATATACAAATCGGTAGGGCATCGGAAGGTGCTTTCGAGCAATCAGGATGCGATTCCTTGGGTGATGGAAGAACTGGCGTCGATGCAATTCGGCGGACAAATTTTTTGGACGTTCGTGTTCTACAACAACATCGGCGGCATATGCGATTTTGTAACCAGCGTTGATGAGTCGATACGATAGATCCAACTCCTCGTGCCCGTATTCAAACTCGGGGTCAAAGAATCCGCATTTTTCCAGTGCTTTCGTCCGGAGACAAACGCCGCCGCCGAGGAAATAGGAGGCGAGCGAATTTTTTTCACCCAGTGCCGGATTGGACCTTCGATATTTCTGCGCAAATGGGACGAGCAGTTTTTCACCATCTTCGACATGATCGACTATGCGGAATGCGAGGGCTGCGACTGAATCGTCTGCCATGTGGTCCTGTATTCGACTCATCGCGTCGGGATGGGAGAACCAGGCGTCGTCGTCCAGGTGGACGCACAGATCTCCACTTGCCGCCCGCAACAGATTATTCTTACTTTCTGACACGCCCAAGCTACTTGCGCTACTTATTACGTTTACGCGGAGGCCCGATACAGAAGATAAATCTGGCGTCGTCTCCGAATTGTTGTCCAGCACGATACACTCAAAAGGAGCGGGCTCCAGATTCGCGATGCTCTGCAGGCACCGGTCCAGCTCGCGTGGACGGTCGCTTGTGGCGATGAGAACAGAAATATTCACGACGTTCCGGTTGGAGAGTAGCACCGCAATAATATAGCAACCGGGACCCATTGCCCCCGTCGTTTGGCACCAAGTTTACACTCACCGTCGGAGTCGCCGCGAAGCCCTCGCGGGATAGTAGCCAGCATGGTTAATGCTGGCGCGTTGCACGCGTTGTTGTTACACGTATCTGTAATCGCGCTTGGTTACCTGGTCCACATCACCCTCGCAAACCTCCTCGGACCAGCCGGCTATGGGTTGTACTACTACATCTTGAGCTGGGTGGGAATAATAGTGGTTGTGGCGGCCTTCGGTATTCCGAGCACCGTTGTGAAATTTGTCGGCCAGTATGCGGGAGCGACAGAACGGGCTTCGAACCTGTCCGGATTGGTTCGCTGGTCGGTGAAAACGAGTCTCTTGCTGTCCGCCGCTGCCGTCGCAGTATGGACACTATTTGTCGCTGCCGTCGTGGAGGAGGGTAGGAAGGAGTTGTTTCTGATCGGGGCAATCCTGATCCCCCTGCTTACAACTACACGCGTATCACGGGGGCTACTCCGGGCATTCAAGTTCATCCCATGGACGTACGCTCCTCAGCTGTGCCGCCACCTCGGAATCCTGGCTGGTTGCGCTTTGCTGTTTGTTCTGGCACGACCAATGGATACCCAGGCGGCACTACTTGTAACCATCGTTGCCGTCTCCCTTGGGTTGATCGTCGCATTCAGTCGGCTCCGTACCTCCACTGCGGTCCCTGCCGAACTCCCGAACCATGATCATCGGAAAGAATGGGTATCAGCTTCGTGGCCGCTCATGTTGCTGGGAAGCTTTTCCCTACTCATTAATCAAACCGACATCCTGATGCTCGGCGCTCTAACCACCGACTCGGATGTTGGAGTGTACCAGGCTGCATCACGCACAGCTGCTCTCGCGGGAATAGTTCTGGTCACAGCAAGTGTTGCAATGGGCCCACAAATCGCCCACCTCCATAGTGCTGGAAAGATTACGTCTCTGCAAAAAATTGTGCGATCAGCCGCGCATTGGATATTTTGGCCTACCTTGGTAATCGCGCTACTGTTCTTACTTTTCTCAGAGCAGATAGTCAAATTGTTTGGTCCGGAGTTCGTTGCCGCTGCTCCTGTACTAAGTATCCTTGTTGTGGGTCACGTATTTAACGCCGGTGGAGGAGTTGCTCGAGAGCTGTTGAGTTACACAGGATTCCAGGTTGAAGCGTCGCGCCTAATGCTAATGGGTGTTGTTTTTAACGTCGTCGCAAACGCTGCCGGCATACTTTTGTATGGCCCGAAGGGTGCGGCTATCGCCACAGCAACAACGTTCCTCTTGTTGACCATAGCGTTCGTCTATACGTCACGAAAAAAGGTGCACGTCAGAACAGATCTCCTTGGGTCTCCTCCCTCTGAACCGAACGTATGATTCTCGACAGGTTGGTTCTCCGCAATGTTGCTGCCTGCAGTTTCCTTCTTGGGCTGATCCTTGTCATTGGAAAACTTCTGAAGATCTATTACAACTACGCCCTTTATCTTTCACCGCTCGTAATAATTGGCTGGTTTGTTCTCGGTACGCTAATTCTCGTCGGCGGATTTCTAGGATTCGCGAAAATCGGACGCAGCTTTGCCCGCCACCAGAATGTTACCGCCGTTCGTATCCTCCTGCTCGGCGGTCTTGTGGCTATCGTCCTCTCGTCTATCGAGGTGTTGTGGTTTGCTGCTACGGGTGACTTTGAGTTCGTGACTCTTCGCTTTTTCCAAATATTTAGGCACGACATCTTATTCATTGCAGGATTTGCAGGAATCTGGACATTGCTCTTGACGGTTACTCGTGCCTGGCTCCACAAGGCGTTGACCGCCATAATGTATTTCGCAACGGCACTCCTTCTATTTGTCGCCATACTTGAGCTGGTCTTTTACTTGCAGACGGGCAATGTCGGTGATTGGTATTTGTTGCAATACGCGGCCATCCACGCAAGCTATGTTGCACCTGCTGTCGTTACCGAGTTGGCTGGGCTAACAGTCGTTTTCATTTTGCTGCCGATTCTGATCACCGGAGCAGCGTACCTGTTGTCGAACCGTAAAAGAAAAACGGAAGGTACAGGACCTGAATTTCCGGTTCCGGCCGTATTAGGTATTGCATTGTTGGTCCTGATGTGCCTCGTTCTACCGTCGCCCGCTGTGCCTCGAAGTTATCAGCCGTTTCAAAAAAACATCTTCGCAAAGTCGGTGGTTGATGCGGCTGGTTTTTCTGAATGGGCATCGTTAGAAAAAACATTCCCTGACGCTCAACCTCTGTTCGATAGTCGGTTCGCCACGGTGATCTCCGACTCCTCGGTAAGTAAGCCGAACGTAGTGCTATTCATACTGGAGTCTGTCCGGGCGCAGTCCATACAGCCTTATGACTATTCTTTTCCGGTGACGCCGTACCTGGATTCTCTCGCAACCCGATCGGCGGTTGCAAGTCAGATGTACGCAAACCTTCCCTATACATCCGATGCGCTTGTCTCGCTCCTTTACGGCATATATCCGCAGATGACTCCGCGGACCTATTTTCCCGACATTGCGCACACCGGTCTACCAAACGCACTGCGTCAGGTTGGCTACTCGACGGCCTTTTTCACATCAGCAACATTGAGTCCTGTGCGGGGTGAAAATGCTCTCCTTGAAAATCTCGGCTTTGAAGTGGTTGTCGACGAAGGGATGATGCCGCAAGACGGGTTTGAGCGCGTAAACTATTCCGGCTACGAAGACAACATCCTCCTGCAACCAGTGCAAGCGTGGATCAACCGCAATGATTCGTTGCGCAATCCGTTCTTCCTGACCCTTCTTAACCAGACTACCCACCACGATTATACAACTCCGTCCACGTTTGCTACGGTCGATTTCGTTTCCGATGATGAGGAGTTTAATGCTTATCTCAATTCACTACGCTACCTGGACAAATTTGTAGAACGTTTTATTGCGGAGCTCGATATATCTGGAGTGTTACAAAACACGGTGATCGTTTTTGTCGGGGATCATGGGGAGGCCTTCGGTGAACACGGAGTCCGTTTCCACGGCACATCAGTCTTCAATGAGGCAATGAGAATTCCGTTGATGATCTATGATGGAAGAGGGGAGCTGGGAACGGAAAGCATTGTCGGGCTTCGTCAGCAGATTGATATTTTTCCGACGTTGCTGGAAATCACCGGGACAACAATCGCCAATGCCGAGATTTCCGGTCGATCTGTGTTGCAAAGCGTTCCCCCGGATCGAAAATTGTTTCTAACTGCCGCAGCCAACCAATCACTGGGGATGATCCGCGGAGACAAAAAGTATATCTACGACTTTCGACGCTCACCGACAAAGGTGTTCGATCTTGCTGCTGATCCCTACGAACAAAAGGATTTGTCAGCAACCTACTCGGACAAGGAGCTTGAAGAGGTTGAGTTGGAGCTATTATCCTGGCAGTCGGCGGTCAACCGGACGTACCGGATGACGGCTCCTACCGAATAACGGCAATCTTCTCGACCGCTGTCGCAGAGCCAGATTGTAGATCGATTCCTGAGGCAAAAAGTCGATACAGATACACGCCGGTTGCTACGTTGTCGCCGTCGCTATCCGTTCCGTCCCACTGAACGAAGTTCCAGCCTATCTTTAGCGCGCCACTCTTAAGGGACTCCGGGTTGTTAACGAGGTCGAAGTCTCGAATTACCTTACCCGTTAATGTATAAAGCCGGAGGTGCAGGTCGGAGATTTCGCCTGCATCAGCCCCGAGCAAGCGAAACGCAAACTGGGTACTTGTGGACATGGGGTTCGGGTACGGATATGGGCGCTCCACTTCGAGCTGTGTCTGAACCCGGAAGTGCAGCTGATACGGACTGCCAACCGCCTCGTTACCGGCCACATCACGAATGCGAACCAGTAGCGTATGCGTTGCTGTCTCGCCCGAGAAGTCAGGCTCGTAGCGAATTTGAATAACATTGTCCTCTCCGGTGTCGACAAATGTCAAATGGGTGCGGGGTATCCTCTCGTCATCAAGAAAAATCTCGGCAGCGTTGGTGTCGGACGCCAGGACGGCAAATAGGTTATCATCAGTTACAGAGATTTCGAAAACGGGATGGCCGGAGACGAACGGCAGCAGGGGATCCTGAAGATTGACTAGTGGATCCGGATTGTGTGGCAACATAACTCCGTCAACCAGCACCTCGAATGTCGGTGGTTCAGCATCCGAAACGACGACGAACGACTCAACGATGGTGTTATTGAACGAGACGCGATCGTTGCCCTGCGGGTGCAGGACGTCAATTCGCAGCAGGTTGTTGCCTGTGAGACCAATGCTTGGATAGGTGATCTCGACGTTGGCGGAATCGACGAGGTTTAGCAGGGTGTCAACCTTAATTACTCGCGTCGTGTTGGTAGGGTCACTAAGCGAGACAGTTACGATCGCACTATCTGCTGTGAACGGTGCCAGGTTGAAAACCGGGAATGAGAAGGTGATTGGTTCCGGCTCGACCAACGTATCACCCGGCAGGCTGAGTTTTGCTGGGTCCAAAGCCAGGTCAGCAAATCCGTCGTACGTCACACTCCATGAATCGAGCTGCGGCGTTTGCGTGTTGCCTGGATCCGTGAGTGTGGCGCGGAGCTTTGCTGAGCTGAGGCCTAGGCTGTTTAACTGCGTGAGCGGGTATGTCCCCGGATCCTGGAAAGGACCAGCGACTCTGTTGTCGTCGGCATCCAGAACTTCGACACTGATGTCCGCTGGAGCAGTCAATGATTCTGCCCATTCAAGGTCGGACCAGCGCGATACGTTTTCGATCAGGACTGAGGTTACCGTTCCGGCGCCACTTGAGAAGGGAATCTGGAAGGATTCAGTGATCTCATTGTTACCGGAGTTGGATGGATCGACAAATTCCTGCACCTCTGCTGGAAAACCCACTCTGGATTTCATGATCCAAAGGTGCGAGTAATCCAATGTGTCGATGGCGGAACTCCCGAAGCTGGCAAAAGCATTTTTTACCTCTTGTGGGATGATGATCTCTCCGTTATCGTTGCTCAGGTGTCGCGTTCTTGTAAATACGTAGTCGCCGTTTTCGACTATGCCGATTAGTTGTTGCAGTTCGGCGTCTTCGACCACGGGGTCGTCGAGTGAACTCGGATACGTGACGATGGACTCGACATATTTCACGGTCCCCGTTGCTCCGTCGAGTACCAGAACACCAAATCCGCGTCCGCGCCGTTCGTAGGTAGTTCCACTCACGACGATTTGCCCCTTGAAGTCTCCGCTGCCTCGCTCCGAGCTCATGGTTACATCGAGCTCAAACTCCGAAAATCTCCAGCCACTGGCTTTCGAGTGACTCAACCCGTTGGACTTGGGATCCGGGTCAAATTGTTCATCCTGCTGGTGCCATCCCCATTGGGTCGCGCCCGATTTAATTACAAACGATCCCGCTTTCCACACGTCCTGTTGCTCTGGCGTGTCGATACGTCCTCGCCAGTGATAGACTGTGTTCTGTTGTAGTCCTCCGGGTTGCCATGAGGCGACCACCCCGGTAGGTGTGAAGATCGTCTCCTGTAGCAGCGGGCTGGTAAAAGTTGCGGAGGTATCAATCTGCATTCGGATAGGTAGCCGTGTGCTCGACTGTGAAGACGAACTCATGGTTAGTACAGGGTCGATCCCTTCGGGCACGAGCGAAAACTCGTCGGGCGAAACGAGTGCGACGCCGGATGAAAACACGACAAAACTTCGATCAGCCGAATTGTTCAACTCCGACATTTCTTCGATTTCATCGTCGCTGTCGACAACAACGGAGAGCGAATTGCTCCCGATCATCTCATCAACCAATGCAATCGTGAACGTTATCGTTGTGTCACGAAGCGGTGATCTTATCCGTTGTTGGGACGCGAATATGTAGCCTTCCGGGCCGGTTACCGAAATCGAGACAGTCACGGAGTCGGATGCAAACAGGCCGATGTTCTGGATAAATATTTCGGCGTCGAAGGATTCGTCTTCGGTTGAAGGTGCGATGAGTGAGAAGTTGATATCCGATGCGTCGACGAACAGGTCGGGTTTGGACGGCAAGGCGATCCGTGTAGCCGGGTCACCTATGAGACCATACTGCAGCAGGTGAATCACCGATAGGGGGTCGCTGTAGATGTCGTTGTATCTGGCTTTTGCTTGTTGCAGCGCCTTTCCGAGGACGCGAACCGTGTCGGAGAAGACACTCGTGTGGACTTCATCCGCAAGCTTTTCGCTTGCCGTAATCGTCCCGCTACTCGATGCGCCCCAATGCGCAATGGAGCCGTTGAGCGATTCAATTACGAGCTGCTCTGAGAATGCCAGCGGATCTCCGGCCAGTCCATCGCCACCTCCAAAATCACCTGTAAAGCAACCCAGTGAAAGGACAATCGGCAAGCGAGCGGCGTTGTCATAGGTTGCGGGGGGATCTGTTACTATCTCCCAGGTTTGGGTTGCCGAATGGCCAAAGTATGTGAGCCACGAGGCGCCCTCCGAAAAAGCATTTTGCAGAGAGTCTTTGAACGTAGGGTCGAGGACATCGGACGAAGTCTTGAAAAAGTTCAGTGTGTCCATCAAGTTGGGTGGCGATGAAACCAGGGATCCCCAATTGATCGCGGCCGACTGGAGCCTGTTGCGTTCACCGGTCGTAAGGCCGCCCACAATGTATATCGCATTTTTTTGCCATCGATCTCCCTCACCGCCTTCGTACGTCATGAGCTTGTTAACGAAGATCGATCCTTGCTCGTTGGAGCGGATTGGTATTCTGCCCGTCGCAATGATTTCGCTGTAGTCTATCGCACTCGCATTCTGCATGGAGAACCATCCATCGGAAACCGTATGTCCGAATGAAGGCACTTCCCAGTTCGCGCGGGGTCGAGTGCGGTCGGGGTACAATGCATCACCCCACAGAGTGAGGAATTCCATGGGTACGTCCCAGGACTGGGCGTTTCTGACAAACCGTCGGATGGCTGTTGGTGTTGGCCGGCCGTAATCAAATTGGTCGAAGACATCCTGCACCCGCGCCACAAGAACGGAGTGGTTACCACCGGCGGCACTGGCCCGATAACTTGCCAGCTCATGCGCAGAGTTTAATAACGCATCGGATGAGATGATGACATAGTCGTAAGCATTTGTCTGATCTGCAAGGTTAGAACTGGCGTCTGGTCTAATCGCGACTGGTGTTTTTACTCCTTGTTCGGAAGTAACCCGGAATTCGGTCGGGGCATCGAAAATCGCAGTGTACGTAGACTCGCCAGATGACAGGGGTGCCACCGTGAGGGTTTGCCGAGTCTGGTTGTAGGCGCGAATTTGGGATCCGCCGAATCCACTCACAGCAACATTGCGCGTACCGGTAACATCAGTCAAAAAATCCAATTGGTTTTCTGATGCTACAAGATCGACGGTTGCGGTTGCCTCAACATAGTCTACTGCAATGCTATTGGATACGCTTCCGCCAAAGTCGTTGCGAGAGGTGACGCGGACGTTGAGCTCTGTTTGCGGCGTGTTGCCGACTGCTATTCGGCCAGAAAAGGTAACCAGAGTCGCACCGATCCAGTCTTTAGAGTCCAACAGTGTAAACGTCGACTGCGTACCAAGCTTGGCCTCGAGCGTCGCGATATGTCTTGATACCGTTTGTGAATTGACTTGAACAACAACGTCTATGCTGTCGGTCCCATTGGTTAAGACATTTTGTATAGGCAGCGTGTATTCCTGCTGCAAGACATTCTGCGCTGTTCCGTGTCTGATCTCAGACATGTAGAATCCCTCTCCCCGGGTGTAGATAGGGTTTCCAACATCCGAACCCTGGCCTGGATAATAGAACTCATCCGTTTCGATGTGCACAGTTTGCTTCGCGCTTTCGACGAGGCTCGCAGTTGGGCTACCGGTGTTTTCGACAGTGTATCTTAGGCCCGGTTGCCCACCCCAGGTAAGCCAGTAATAGGTCGTATCAGTAAACAGACTCAGCTCGTCGGAGCTCTGGTCACTCAGGTTTCGGTACAGCTGATTTTCATCAATGCCGGTGTTGGCCAAACCGACAAAGTAGAAGGAGTCGGTTGGTTGCAGTGTCGGGCCGCTGGCGACCACATCGATGGGGATCTCTGTTCCGTTTTCGAACAGGCGGAGTGTTTGGGGATCTATTTGGTCTGTCGGGACACCTACGGGGTTAAGGTCGGCCGCCGTGAGTTGGTAAATCCCATCTTCAACCACTCCAATTTTAACGTAGGGAGCGGTAGCATCATACCACGAGGGGTCAAACGTACCTTGTTGCGCTGAAGCGATCGAAGGGATGAGAATGACCAGGAGTACGGTCAATCTGTTCAGCACGCGACGATATTTTGGTCCTTCGTAGTTGATGGAGCACGAGAGTTAAGTGACAATCTACGCGGACTCAGATACTACGATGCGCGCAGAACGTTTGGAGATTTTTTCGAGGAGTCGGAATCTCTCACTACGAGCTGCGTTTCGAAGAAAGCCCGCCGAAGTTCTGCGGTTCGATTTTGCACACACAACATCTCCAGGTAGTGGAAATATGTATCCAGCTGCTCACGTGTGTACGGGGCGTCGCTGTTGAGCCCGATTACATCAGGATGCCGGGTTTTGGCCGTTTCCTCATCATCAGACCAGAGGCTTTCGAAAAGTTTTTCGCCTGGCCGGATGCCAGAATACTCGATCGGAATCTTTTTGCGGATTCCCAGCTGGCGCATCATCTTGCTGGCCAGGTCTTCGATTTTCACAGGCTCGCCCATGTCCAGTGTGTACACTGGTGCGGAATCCAGCAGGAGGGTCTGGAGGATCAAGGAACAGGCCTCGTCTCCGGTCATGAAAAATCTTGTCATGTCCGGGTGGGTTATCGTAATCGGCCCGTCGTTTTCAATTTGTTCGAGGAAGTAGGGGACCACGGAGCCATGGCTACCGAGTACGTTTCCAAAACGAACAATTTTTGATTTCATCTCGGTGTCGATGGAGCGCACGTACCATTCTGCCATCCGCTTGGTCGCACCAAGAACGCTGGACGGTAGCACGGCTTTGTCGGTTGAGATAAGGACGAATTGCTCGGCTCCGAAAGACTCGCACAGTCTCGCGAGACTTACTGTAGAAAGAGTGTTGTTCGTGAATGCTTCCACCGGATGACGTTCCAGCAACGGTACGTGTTTGTAGGCGGCGGCGTGGAAAACAATATCTGGTCGGAAGGCTGTGAAGATCGTCCGCATTATCCGTTCGTCCCGGACGTCCGCGATGCGAAACTCGAGCTCGCCCTGGAAGAGCTGCTTCCGTACCTCGTTCTCGAGTTGATAGAGGTTGTATTCGCTAACGTCGACCAGCACCAAACGGAAAGGTCGAAGGGTAATGAGCCTCTTAACCAGCTCTGATCCTACAGAACCGCCAGCACCCGTCACAAGGACGGTACGGCCGGACAGGTAGTTCTGGATCGACTGTTCATCGATCGAGATGGGTTTGCGGGGTAGAAGCTCGTCCAGATTTATCGAATCACTGGTGAAGCGTGGTTTCCGCACAGGCTTACCGTGGCGATTCTCATCTACGTACCTGATCGCAGCACGTAATCCGAGCACTCCAACGAGAGAGAAGACACAGTGAGCGGCGGTGACGCTACGGGCCGGGATGGACGCGGGATCAAGAAAGTAGGTTACAGTCAGCGAAATCGCCCAGGCAAAAAAGCACGAAGTTGCGACTTTCAGGTAGTCGTCGAGGTGCAGGTCTGACGGCGATTTTCTGTACAGGCCGACAAACAGAAATGTGGCGACATAGACTACTAGCGTGATCGTCAATGCCGGTACGAGTGACTCCTCGGCTGGAAAAAAATTCCAGTCGCCTAGGCGGATTTTCAGAGCGCCGACAAAAGCGAGGTACAGTATGAGCGTATCGATAAGTAGCAGAAAAAGCGTCTGATACGTCGCTGTCTCTTGCAAAAACCTGCGCATAGATTACTCGACCAGAGTGTTGGTGGGTCCCAGGGGTGGGCACGACGCCCCCAGTACAATAAATCTGCCGAAAAAATACATCATCCTGATGCTGGAGCTCGGCGGTAGCAATCCAGCAGGATTCCCTCGAAATCTTTGGCAATCTCCAGTCGGTCGAACTTGCGAGACGCTACTTTGCTTCCGGCATTTCCAAATTCACTCAGAAGTTGGTCGTTTTCAAGTGCTTGCCTGAGGAAGTTTGCCAGGCCAGCGTCGTCACCAGCAGGTACGAACCATCCGCAGCGGTGATCCTCGACAAAACGCTTTGTCCAACCGGGGTTCGTTACAACCACGGGCGTCCCGCACGCCAGGCTGTCGAAAAACTTCGCCGGCGAATTTGTCCGTAGCACGGGGACGTCAGAAAAGGAAACCACGGTGATGCTCGCCGCGACAAACCACGGAAAAATTTTGAAGCGGGGGAGGGGCTTGGCCAGTGTGATATTGTTATAGTCTCGGGCCTGCTCCTGGATCTCAGGTTGGTGATAGCCGTGGCCCAGGAAAACGAAGTGGACGCCCGGTTCGTCATTGAGGAGCTTTGCCGTGCGCAGCAAATTCGGGATTCCGTTCGCCCGCCCAAACGTCCCTGCGTATAGCACAATCTTTTTCCCGTGCAACTTGTATCGGTCCAGCAAAACCTTCACCTCCTCCCCAGTAACCGAACCTGCGAACTCCGGGTTGGTCCCTTGCAACAAGGTAGAAACCCGGGAATTGTCGATACCGTAACCGAGGACGTGATCCGTCATGTCCGGTGAGACCGTTACCGTGTGGCTTGCGCTGCGGTACAGTTTTTCTTCGAGTGCATAGGCGCGCTTCTGCAGCTGCCGGTTCTTGAGCGCGCCCATCTGGATGGGGAAATCAGGCCACAGATCTCGTATCTCAAAAACCCACGGTCTGCCCGTTGACTTGGACAGTCGGTCGGCGGCAAGACCGGTAGTTAGGGGCGTCGAAATTCCAAGGATGACATCAGGCAAGGGTAGGGTCTTCGCCAGCCGGTAAGCAAGGGTGGGAAATTTGACAAAAGACAGCAGCCTCCTTGAAGCGCTCATAGCGTTGTCGTACGAGACCGGTATTTCGTGGAGCGTCACTCCCTGCGGGACCCACGGGAAGTCGTGCGTGATTCTCAACGAGCGCCAGCTATTTGTCGTAATTAGGTCTATCTGATGATTCTTCCCCAGATACTGTAATAATGTGTACAGCCGCGCACTCGCCGGACAGTCGAAGTTGTTATAGTGCTGATATAAAACGCAGATCCTCATGTGCGTTGACCTTCTTCAACATCCGTAGTCGTTGGGTTGTAGTTGCCTGGTCCATAAACGCCGGCTGGCGAGAATACCGCCCATGGCGTCTTGAGGAGAATCAGCAAATCAACAAACAGAGAAAGATTGTCGACGTACCAGAGATCGTGCTCGATGCGACCCGTCCAGTCGAGGCTGTTCCTGCCGTTGACCTGCGCCCACCCGGTCAATCCCGGTTTCACGAGAAGTCTTCGACGTTGGTGATCGTTGTAGCCCTCTGCTTCGTCCATCAAGATCGGGCGTGGGCCTATCAGGCTCATGTCTCCCCGAATGATATTTATCAGCTGGGGGAGCTCGTCCAGTGCAAATCGACGGAGGAACTTACCGGAGCGCGTGAGTGAATCTTCGGGGCGATCGCGATCGTGATGACCTGCGACCGTTCTCAACTTCAGGATCGTAAACGGTTTGCCCGCCTGCCCTGCGCGCGTTTGTCGGAACAGCACCGGCGGTCCGTCCAACACATAGACAAGCGCGAGGCAAAGGGCCAGGATGGGCGACAGGACCACTAATAGCAGCAACGCCAGGACCACATCCAATAGCCGTTTAACCATCTGGTACATGCTAAATGTATCCCCACTCCCGGAGAACGTCTCCGGCCTCTGCGACGACCGTCTCGGCGACCGCAGGGTCAATAACAGATTTCCATTCGGACGCGAGTTCCGGTCGTGCGCGCTGCTGGAATTCGGCCAACGCATTCCCTTCTGACTGTCCGGTGAATGAGAGTATAGCTCTCACTTCCCCTGGGTCTGAGATGAACTTCTCATAGGATGTTGTGAATACCTGGCCTTGCGGCAACCCCGCCAAACCTGTCGTGCACCGTCGTACGCACTCCCGCCACTGACGCGCAGCGACGACCGGTATGCCCTCTGTCTCGCAATCGCTAGCCATGCCTGGATAGACAGGGCCCCAGGTTGCAGGTTGGTCCTTGCTTACCGTGCGCTGCGCAATGGTCGTAAGCGTGGAGAGCTTTGCCTTGGCGGGTAACCTGGAAAACTTCCGCAGATAGTAACCCGGCGATTTTCCAGGTGCTGTCCACTGTCGGATCGCGGATTCGACAACAGCTCGACCGTCTCTCACGATGTGGACAAACCTGGCGTTGGGGAATACTCTCGCAACGTATCTCACCCGGAGCGTGTTCGCGCAGGTTTTTTCAACCATGAACCTGGCGTCTTCGTTGGTTAGCGACGCAATGGACTGTTTTATTTTCGCTATTGAATCGCCGGTCAGGGTGTTTGCATCGAGGGCGTCGTCGGGGTGGTTTTCGTTGCCCATCCGCCAAACGGAGTTAATCCCGTCCGGGATGAATGTTGTATCTGATGCTGCTCCGAGTATCTCGCGCAGAAATTTTGTTCCTGAGCGGGCCGCTCCAAGTATGATGATGCGTGTCATTTCACGAAGTGAGCGGAACTCGTCTTCCTTCGGCGATTGCTGCAATTCGCCGAACGACTTGTGCGAGCGTGGTGGAAACGCGATCAGCGTCGTCCATGCTCATGTCCGGGTAGAACGGGATGGCGAGGCTGGAGTCGGAAACGGCTTCCGCCACTGGAAACGCTCTGCGTTGGTAGCCAAACGTATCCTTGTAGAACGGTTGCGTGTGGATGGACGGAAAGTATGGTGCGCAGGCAATCCCTTCCTCCGCCATGTCGTGAATTATCTGGTCCCGATGTGCGGTTGTAAAACCTTCCGGGACGCGCACGACGTACACGAACCAGCTCCTGCCCGGGTGGGGTGATGGCAGGATGAGCGGTGTCTCTTCGCGGAGTCGCTTCGAATAGTGCGCTGCAAGATTTTCCCGCTTTGCCAGGAGCTCGTTCAGTCGCTCCAGTTGTGCACAGCCGATGGCAGCCGCGACTTCGCTCAGGCGGTAATTGTATCCCAGTCGCACGTGCTCCATCCGATCACGGTGCGCCCGCCCCTGGTTGAGCATGGATCTGCAAAGTGATGCGATGGATTCTGAGTTGGTTGTGATGCACCCTCCTTCACCGGTGGTAACCTGTTTGTTGGGGTAGAACCCAAAAGCGCTGGCGTCTCCCTGGGAGCCGAGAGGTTGTCCGCCGTAAGTCGCACCCAAGGCTTCGCAGCTGTCGTCGATGAGCGCAATGTCGTGACTATTGGCGATCTCGCGTAGACGGGTCCAATCCGCCGGACAACCAAAGACGTCGACGGCAAGGATTGCTTTGGTGCGTTCGGTGATGGCATCCTCGATCAGGTCCGGGTTGATGTTAAACGTGTCCGGTTCAATATCAACAAAGACGGGCGTTGCACCCTCGAACAGGAGAGCATTCGACGATGCTATAAAACTATATGGCGTTGTGATAACCTCATCTCCAGTTCCGATGCCGAGCGAGCGGACAATGAGATGCAAGGCCGCCGTTCCGCTGCTTGTCGCAACGGCGAAATTGCTTCCTGTCGCCTGGCACATTCGACGTTCGAACTCAATTATCTCGGGGCCGAGAGCCAACCGCCCGGATCGGAGCACCTTGGTGACGCGCGATATTTCCGCTTCCGTGATGCTAGGGCGGGATAGGGGAATCTTTTGCAATGATACTGAGTTTCTTTGGTCCTCGGCGGCGTAGTGCCAATATACTGCCGAAATAGCCGCAATTGGGCACAGTATCCACTCTCAACCTAAGAGGATTCCCACGGCAAGCGCTACTTACAGAATGGATGGATTGATTAATACCGGCGTGCGCCCAATTGCATGCGGAAATACTCCAACAGCATCTGGTGGCATGCGGTGTCTCCAAGACAATCTCCGGTCGCGGTCCGCTGTTTGCAACCGACGTCAACCATCGTTTTGGATTCAAAACAGTAGAATATTTTTCCCAATTTAGCCGACTGGAAGCCAACTTTGCCGAATGGGCTTCGGGATCGGCACATACAATTTAGATGGAGACAACAGGATATAGCCGGTTCATCGAGAGGCAATCATCAGCCGACAAACCCGTTCCAAACGGCACCGGAAAAAGAGGAGAGGTAGTATTCGACGCGACTGACGGTGAGCTATCCCTGCACGACCTGCTCGAAATTCTCCTCAAAGGGAAGTGGATCATCCTGGCGTTTTTTGTCTCTATTCTTGCTCTGACTGCCATCTACACCCTGTCGGTCGCTCCGGAATATGAGGCGACCAGTCTTATACAGGTCAATACGGACCAATCCACTCCCGAGTTAGGCGACTTGTTTGGACTCGAGGGGGGCTTTCGCAATGTTCTTAACGAGATCGAGATTCTTAAGTCACGGACAATCGGGCTGGCTGTCGCAGATGAACTTGTGCGTGGTTTCGACTTTGAGCGCGACAGTTTCACATCCCTTGCACCACCGCCAGATGAGATTCCACTTACGTCCCAGACGGTGCATCTCCGTCTGCGCGACAATTATGTTCGCGTTCGCCCTGTTAGCCAGGACGTAGACTTTATCGAGATCATTGTTGCCAGCACCAATCCGAATGAGGCGGCAACAATCGCAAATCTTTTTGCCGACAAATACCTGAACTACAATCTTACCGCGAGCCGTGCGAAGATGACCGCCCTGCGGGAATTTCTTGACGACATTTCCAGCACGTTTGCTGGTGAGTTGCAGTCGGCGGAAAACGACCTTAGCGGATTCCTGAATCGCGAAGCCGTGGTAGCACCCGACGAAGAGGCCAGGCAGCTTCTTGGCCAGGTCACGGAACTGCAGCAGAACCAATTTCAAACGCAGGTTGACCTTGGTGTGGCATCCGCGGAGCTTTCGGCATTGGAGCAGCACTTCGAGGCCATGAAGCCGGGGCTCGCCGGCCAGATCTCCTCTGGAGACGATTTGATCATCGACAGACTCCGCGGCGAAATCGCCGACCTGATTGTGCGGCGTGAGCAAATCTACTCCAAGAATCCTGAACTGGAGGCGGATCCCTCCAGCAACGGTGAACTTGTTTCGCTGAACAACCAGATTGAGTCGCTCCGGGCTGATATAGATAGCCGGGCGCAGACCCTCGTCGACGATGCGCTATCGTCGGCCGCGTCATATTCATCGACAACGGTTCTGCCCGGATCCAGCGGCAAGCTAGGTTCGCTGTCCGAGCTTCGGATGCAAATCACCGAGAAGCAGATTGAGGTGAGCGCGCTGCAGGCCAAGTTGGACGTGATCAACGAAAACATGGGGACCTATCAGGCTGAGCTGGCCCGCCTGCCAAATCAGGAACTGATCCTCAATCGGCTTAGCCGAACCGTGCAAACGCAGGAGCAGCTGTACGTCGCTCTCGTTGAGAAACTGCAAGAAGCCAAGATTGCTGAGCGTTCCGAGCTTGGATACGTGGAGGTTATCGATACCGCAGTCACCCCAGCGGAACCTGTTCGCCCCCGCGTGCCCCTGAATCTTGTGCTGGGTGGCCTTGTTGGATTGCTTTTCGGTATTGCCGCAGCGTTTATCAAAAACGCCCTGGACAATAAGGTCAGAAAACCAGAGGACATCAGGAAAATCGGCCTCAACGTGATTGGCGCGATCCCGAGCCTCGAGCGGATCATTAAAAATGACTTTGATGGTCAAAGCCGTGTAACCGTCGACGACCGATCCTACGATACTAATCTCATTACCCTGTTGAATCCGTTGTCACCCGTGGCAGAGGGCTACCGAAGACTACGGACCAACATCCAGTTCAGTGATCCCGACCGCGTGATAAGGACGGTTATGGTGACGAGCGCGGAGCCGGGCGAGGGGAAAACCATTACATCATCAAACCTTGCCGTTGCGCTTGCTCAATCCGGACGCAAGACGCTGTACGTCGATTGCGATCTTCGCCGAGCTCGTGGCCATCGCATGTTCGGCGTGAACCGCGAACCGGGGCTTGTGGACTTACTGTTTGATGCGCTTCCAGCGGGCGTTGAAAATTATGCATCGGGCATAGACAACCTTTACATCATTCCTGCCGGTCGGAAAATTCCTAATCCTGCCGAAGTGTTGGAGTCAAAGAAAATGGCTGATTTCCTGCATCGGATGAAACAGGAATTCGATGTCGTTGTGATTGACAGTGCCCCTGTGCTGGCCGTCACCGACGCACTAATCCTCGGACGCCAGTGCGACACAACACTTCTCATCTGTTCTGCCAATACCACCAGCTGGCAGGCGTTGGATACCAGTAGCAACATGCTCACGGAAATGGGTGCGCACCTAACTGGTGTTCTGCTGAACAGATTTGATACCAACGGAGGCGGTAGCGGCTACAGCTACGCCTATGGATATCACTATCAAGATTACTACGGCCAGCCAGCCGACGACTAGAAACCATCCTACCCCATTCCAAGATGACCATCAAAAGACTAGGTGCGCTCGCAGCACTGGCTTTCTTCACGTGGACTGCCTCTGCGCAGGTTGTGGACTTTGAGCGCTCTCGATACAGTTCGGCAGCTTACCATAATTATTCTGAGCCTGGAGACGTAACCATCCTGGTGAATGTCTGGGGTACCGTCCGCTATCCTGGTCTTTACGAGGTACCGTCGGGTACCACAATGAGTACTCTTTTTTCTCTTGCTGGGGGCCCACGGGTGGACCCGCGAGAAAAGCGTGTATCTCGCAAGGTCACGGCAAGGTTGGTCAGGAACGGCTCCGTGATGCTGGAAACTGTGATGGACAACGAGATCCTCTCGCTTGCCAACGATCCCGTTTTGGCTGAGGGTGACATGATCACTTCCGATACCGTTTTGAAGCGCGGGCTCTCGTGGCGAGATGTTTTCCCGGTTGTGGCTGCGGTTGCATCGGTAGCACTTGCTGTCGAGCGAATCAGCACCAACTGACGGTCCAGTCGACTACCGAACCTGCCCATTTTAGCGGCGTTGTATTGCCTCTCCAAAGCGAATCCCAGCGCCGGATTTCCTGTACCGCGATCGGAACGGATCCGGTTTACAGGAGGTTGGCGTTCCGAAAAGATACTGGCAAGGTTGTTGTAAACGTCGATTCTCGGTATTTCAGGCCCACAGAAGACGACCAGCTACTTGGCGATGCCCGGATGCACGGCAATTAAATGGTTGGCTTTAATCCGCATCTCTTGAAAAATCTAATTGAAGAAATGGTGCGTTCGGACGAAATACTAGTCACAAACGAACATACTGCCACTCGGTGATTACCGGAACGGAGGCATTTTCGATTCCTTTTTGAATTCCTTTTTGAACTAGTTTAGATCTATGAAAGTCGCAATTATTGGAACAGGCTATGTCGGCCTAGTGTCCGGGACATGTTTTGCCGAAATGGGCAACGACGTCATCTGTGTGGACATCGATACGCGGAAAGTCGAGATGCTTCGTAAAGGCGAACTTCCCATCTTTGAACCCGGCCTTGAAGTGTACTTTGAAAGAAACCTGCGCGAAGGCCGCTTGTCATTTACGACTGATCTCAAATCAGCGGTCCTCGAAAGTGACATTCTCTTCCTGGCATTACCAACACCCCCGGGTGAAGATGGATCTGCGGATTTGTCCTATGTTCTTGGAGTTGCCGAGGACATTGGCAAACTGCTCACCGAGCATCCAGATGCGGGGTACAAGGTTCTCGTAAACAAGAGCACTGTTCCTGTTGGCACTGCACAGAAAGTGCGGGATGTTCTGCTTGCCGCGGGCCACACGCCCGGCGAGGTTTTCAACGTAGTCTCTAACCCCGAGTTTTTGCGCGAAGGTGTAGCCGTCGAGGATTTCATGAAGCCAGAGCGTGTTGTGATCGGTACCAACAACACACGCGCAGCGAATATGATGACGAAGCTCTACGAACCGTTTGTTCGTCAGGGTAACCCCATCCTCGTTATGGATGAGAAATCATCCGAGATGACGAAGTACGCGGCCAACTCGTTTCTTGCAGCGAAGATCACGTTCATGAACGAGATTGCAAACATTTGCGAGCGGGTTGGTGCAAACGTAGACCAGGTTCGACGCGGGATCGGGCTCGACTCACGCATTGGTAAGAAATTTCTGTACCCCGGCATCGGATTTGGCGGAAGCTGCTTCCCGAAAGACGTCCAGGCGCTCGAGCGCACGGCATCCGAGCACGGATACGACTTCGAAATATTGCAGGCAGTCCTTCGCGTAAATGACCGGCAGCGGCATCTACTAGCAGACAGGATAATCGAATACTTTGGTGGTTCACTCGCCGGCAAAAAGATTGCGGTTTGGGGACTGGCGTTTAAGCCCAATACAGATGATGTCCGTGAGGCACCTGCCCACGTGATCATCCGCGACCTACTCGCCGCAGGCGCCAGCGTCACTGCGTTTGACCCCGAGGCGATCGAGACCACAAGACAGGTACTTGGCGATTCCATTGACTACGTCACCAACGACTACGATGCGCTTGACGACGCAGACTGTCTGGTAATCTGTACCGAATGGCACGAATTCAGGCAGCCAAACTTCGAGAAAGTCCAGAGTAGATTGAAAAACCCAGTCGTGTTCGACGGTAGAAACCTGTACGATCCTGAAGATCTATCCGCAAAAGGATTCGAGTACTTCAGCATTGGGCGACCATCGAGCCAACAGGTGGTGGACGTTTCCTACGCCTCTAACGGACAGGGATAATGGGAAAACCACGGACTCTAATAACGGGAGGAGCGGGATTCCTGGGCTCTCACCTGTGTGATCGATTCCTGAAAGAAGGCCACCAGGTCGTCTGCATGGATAATTTCATCACAGGCAGACCGGACAACGTCGCCCATTTAATCGGTAACCAGGACTTCAAGCTCATAGAGCATGATGTTACCGACTATATATACGTGGAGGGCGAGCTGGATAATGTGTTGCATTTTGCCAGCCCTGCTTCCCCGATCGACTACCTCCAGTTGCCGATTCAGACGCTCAAGGTTGGCGCGCTGGGAACGCACAAGACGCTGGGTCTTGCGAAGGCAAAGAATGCTCGTTATCTGCTGGCGAGTACCAGCGAGGTCTATGGTGATCCGCTGGTGCATCCGCAGGTTGAGACGTACTGGGGCAACGTCAACCCAATCGGTTTCCGAGGCGTGTACGATGAGGCAAAACGATTTGCCGAGGCCATGGTTATGGCATACCATCGCTTCCACGGCCTGGAGACGCGAATCGTCCGGATTTTTAACACGTACGGTCCGCGCATGCGTGCAAAGGACGGACGCGTCGTGTCGAACTTCATCAATCAGGCACTTCGCGGAGACAACATCACCGTGTACGGCGATGGCAGCCAGACGCGATCGTTCCAGTATGTGGACGACCTGGTTGACGGGATCTACAGGCTGCTAATGAGCGACGAGGTGGAGCCAGTGAATATTGGTAATCCCGACGAAACTTCGATCAAGCAATTTGCGGAAGAAATCGTTGCCTTGATTGACACTACATCCGAAATAGTATTCGAGCCGCTGCCGAAAGATGATCCTCAGGTACGGAAACCTGACATCTCGAAAGCGCGCAGCATTCTCGGATGGGAACCGAAGGTGTCCAGAAGCGAAGGACTCCGTCGAACGACAGAGTATTTCAAACAACAGCTTGAGTCCTCACTGGTCTAACGCCGGATGGACCCATCCCCCGGAAGCATGTTTGCTTTAGACTGGACGGCCTGGTACGCGCTAGCCGTTCTCGTCGCCATTATAACGGTCCTGGTCCGCAATATTGTGCGGCCGGATTTGGCAATGCTGGGTGGACTGGGTTTGCTAATGCTCGCGCGCATCGTCGAACCGGATGTCGCTTTTGAGGGATTTTCGAACAGCGCGGTCATAGCGATCGCAGCCCTCTTCGTAGTTGCCGCTGCCCTCGAGAGAACGAACGCGCTTGCCCCAATCGATAAGCTCCTGTTCCAGGGGCACAAGTCGACGGGCTTGTCGCTACTCAGGCTGATGATGCCCACCTCACTCCTGTCGTCGTTCCTCAACAACACGCCGATTGTAGCCATGTTTGTCCCGCGCGTGCAGCGTTGGGCGAATACGCACTCCACCGCTGAATCGAAGTACCTCATTCCGTTGTCGTACGCTGCTATTCTCGGAGGTATGACAACACTCATCGGAACGTCTACTAACGTGGTAGTCTCCGGATTGATGGTTGATGCCGGGATGGAGCCCATGGCGATGTTTGACCTCGCCTGGGTGGGAATCCCCGCCGTCATCGTCATTGCCCTTTTCATGGCCATCCTTGGTCACAGGTTGTTGCCAGATCGGAAGATGAGCGCGGAAGGGGATGAGGGGGGATTGGATGATTTTCTGTTCGAGGTAAAAGTGCAATCGCGCTCGCCGCTCATTGGGCGCACAGTGGAAGAAGTTGGACTCAGGGCGCTGGAGAAAGCATTCCTGATCCACACGCTCAGAGAAGGGCGCATACTTCCGGCGTCACCCGGGCGATTGCTGCGCGCTGGGGATGTGCTCACGTTCGTAGGCGATCTCGGCATGCTCGACGTTTTGCTCGCGCGCACCGGACTCGAGCGCGTCGTCGAAGGGCCAACTGTCGAAGAGGGACGCCAAATTCCACTCTACGAAGCCGTGGTGGCGCCGGGCTCAAGGCTTGAAGGTAAGACCCTCAAAGAAACCAACTTCCGTGAGACGTTCGGAGGTGTGGTGCTCGCGATCCTTCGGAGAGACGAAACATTGCACGGCTCACTCGGACGCATCGAAATAAAAGCTGGTGACCTGTTGATCGTGGAGGCTGCCAGTGGGTTCGACAAAACGTGGAACAGCAACAGGAACGACTTTTATCTGGTGGCTTCCCGCAGTGATCCCGAGCCCACCCCCAGAAGCAGCAAGGCACCCATTGCGGTCGCGATTCTTGCCGTGATGGTTGCAGTTGTCTCGTTCGGGCTGTTGTCGATAGTCGAGGCGTCTTTTCTTGCAGCCCTGGCAATGATTGCTACGCGCTGCATCCGGTTCAGCGAAGCCCGGCAGAGCATCGACGTCTCGGTGCTGGTTGTAATTGCTGCGGCACTGGGCATTGGCAAAGCCATAGAAGCCACAGGGCTTGCCACGACAGCGGCAACGGCGCTCACCGCCCAGACAGAATTACTCGGCGCTGTCGGACTTCTCATCATCATATACTTCGTAACGAACGTCCTCACCGAGCTCATCACCCACAAGGCAGCCGCGGTACTCATGTTTCCCGTCTCGATCGGCGTGGCTGAGTCGGTCGGTGCCAATCCGAAAGCCTTTGCGCTGGTGGTCGCAGTCGCCGCCGCCGCGAGCTTCATGACGCCCATCGGCTACCAAACAAACCTGATGGTCATGTCGGCGGGGCGCTATCGCTATACCGACTACCTGAGGGCCGGAATCCCTGTGAGTCTGCTCGTGATGGCCGTGGCAATCACCATGATTTCGATCATCTGGCTATAGAAATGGCCGTATTCGCCCGATAGTTGAAATTGGGCACTGCTTTAAGTTTGGAAGGATTTGCACTGGCAAGTTCCGCAGTGCGGATAGTAATCGTCCCGAGCGCGTACTCCACCTTTGCCCAATGGCGACGATAGACCATGCGATGGAAACCCATCGTAGCCACGAAAAGACATTTGACACTTAAGAAATAATACAGGTTCATAACTAGTTATGACGGAGACCACGTTGATTGCACCGCACGGTGGCGAGTTGCGTGAGTTGTTGGCCACGGGTGCTGACCTCGAACAACTGAAACGAGAAGCACTTGATCTTCCTTCAATCACTCTCACACCGCGGCAGCTGTGTGACATCGAACTGCTCCTCAATGGCGGATTCTCGCCGTTGACAGGATTCCTCAATAAGGCCGACTACAACAGTGTCGTTGAATCCATGCGGACTTCCGACGGCGTCCTGTGGCCCATGCCGATCACGCTCGACGTAAGCGAGGAAACGGCGGGCACCATCTCGGAAGGGAAAAGAGTTGCACTGCGCGACCAAACCGGTCTACTACTTGCCGTGATGGATGTGGAAGACATCTGGCAGCCAGACAAAGATGATGAAGCAAAGAAAGTCTTTGGTACCACAAGCAAAGACCACCCCGCGGTTGCGTACCTGTACGACCAGGCAGGCTCGCACTACGTCGGCGGTACTCTCCACGGCGTGCAGCTTCCGAAGCACTATGACTTCGAAACACTGAGACACACTCCAGGCCAGCTCCGGAAAATCTTTTCGGACAATGGCTGGGACACCGTTGTTGCGTTTCAGACCAGGAACCCGATGCACCGCGCGCACAAAGAGCTAACCGACCGCGCAGCGCAGGAAATCGGCGGCCGGCTTCTTATCCACCCGGTCGTGGGTCTAACCAAACCTGGTGACATAGACTATTACACACGTGTTCGATGCTACAAGAAATTGCTACATCATTATCCAGCGAACACAGCATCGCTGAGTCTCCTGCCACTGGCAATGCGAATGGGCGGACCGCGGGAAGCCGTGTGGCACGCCATCATCAGGAAGAACTACGGTTGTACCCACCTTGTCGTTGGACGTGACCACGCAGGACCAGGAAGCGACAGCGCTGGCAAACCGTTCTACGGACCATACGATGCGCAGGACCTCGTTCTCGAGCATAGTGCAGAAATCGGAATGGGCGTTGTCCCGTTCAAGCTAATGGTTTTTGCTCCTGATGAGGATACCTACAAACCTATCGACGAAGTAAAGGAGGGAGAGAAGACCCTCAGTATTTCAGGGACGGAGCTTCGCAACAGACTAGCGACCGGACAGGAAATCCCGAACTGGTTTTCCTACAGCGACGTCGTTGAAGAACTGCGAACCACCCATCCACCGAAAAACAGTCAGGGTTTCACGTTGTTCTTTACCGGTCTGTCTGGATCGGGCAAGTCCACGATCGCCAACGCAGTAATGGTGCGACTACTTGAGAAAGGCGGGAGGCCTGTGACGTTGCTAGACGGCGACGTCGTGCGTACCCACCTCTCCAAGGGACTTGGTTTTTCTGCCGAGGACAGGTCAACCAACGTTCAGCGCATCGGATACGTAGCGAGCGAGATAACGAAACATCGCGGAATTGCGATTTGCGCTCCCATCGCTCCGTATGAAGCCGATCGCCGAGCCAACCGAGACATGATTTCCCAACACGGCGGATACCTCGAGGTATTTGTCGACACCCCGCTCGAAGTTTGTGAGGAACGGGATGTGAAAGGTCTGTACGCAAAAGCCCGCGCAGGGATCATCAAGGGATTTACCGGCATCGACGATCCATACGAGGCACCCAAGAACGCTGAGATCGTGCTCGACACCAGCAAGTCCGTTGAAGAATGCGCAGAGGAAGTGATCCAGCGATTGGTAGAGGAAGGCTTCATAGCCTAAACTCTTCCACGCTGTGTCCGTAAATTGCCGCCGGGTGTCCACGTGGGCATCCGGCGCTTTTTATTCTGCACGCCGCCAGGGAAAACCGTAATCATAAGACCGGACCAGATAACGTGGCATTGTCAACCATAATCGTTACAGGTGGAGCAGGCTTCATCGGATCGAGTGTTGCGCGCCTGCTTGTGCGATTGGGAAACTATCGCGTGGTAGTCGTTGACAAGCTAACGTATGCGGGAAGCAGGGAGAGCGTCGAGGAAGCATCCGCCAGTGTTAACTTTCGTTTTGTGAAAGCTGATGTGGCCAATGGGGATACGATGCGAGCTATCCTCAAAGAACATCAGCCGGACACTATTGTGCACCTCGCTGCCGAAACGCATGTCGATCGATCCATTGTGGAGGCGGAGCACTTCCTTCACTCAAATGTTGTTGGCACTTTCGCGCTGTTGCAAGAATCACTTCGTTACTGGCAACAACTTGAATCGGACAGACAGGAAAAATTCCGTCTGCTGCTGGTTTCAACGGATGAGGTGTACGGCGAGCTGCCCGACTCTGGAAAATTCAGCGAAACGTCACCGTACAATCCGAGCTCTCCGTACTCGGCAACCAAGGCAGCAGCTGATCACCTCGGCCGAGCCTGGCAACGAACATTTGGGCTGCCTGTTATTATTACAAATTGTTCCAACAATTACGGACCCTTCCAGTATCCGGAAAAACTAATTCCGGTGGTAATTACGAGTGCGCTAAAAAGACAACCGATCCCCGTGTACGGACGAGGTGAGAACGTAAGAGATTGGTTGTTTGTCGACGACCACGCCCGGGCACTCATCGACGTGGCACGCGGCGGCAAGCCAGGGGAAACGTACGTTGTTGGGGGGGACTGCGAGCGGAAGAATATTGAAGTGGTAAAGACCATATGCGAGATCATGGGTGACCTTGTGCCGGGATTTGATTACAAGTCCTTGATCGAGTTCGTGGATGATCGACCCGGACATGACTGGCGTTACGCGATTGATGCGTCCAAGATCAAGTCGGAGATTGGTTGGAAGCCGCAGGTTAGTTTTGCTGATGGCCTGCGAGATACCGTCGCGTGGTATATTGACAACGAAGAGTGGTGCCGGAAGGCCCTCGACCGGAAGCGGAAGTGGCTAACAGACAAGGGTAGAACGGATGACTAAGGGTATTGTCCTCGCGGGTGGATCGGGTACGCGTCTGTATCCTCTCACGAAGAGCATCAGCAAACAACTGCTGCCGGTGTTCGACAAGCCGATGATCTACTATCCGCTGTCCGTACTGATGTTGGCGGGCATTCGCGACGTCTTGCTTATCAGTACGGAGCGAGATATTCCGCTCTTCCGGGATTTGCTTGGTACAGGTGCACAGTGGGGAATAAGTATTGAGTACGCGGTGCAGGACGAGCCGAATGGAATCGCCGAGTCGTTTATCATTGGGGCTGACTTTGTTGGCGACGCAAATGTTGCGCTCATCCTTGGGGACAATATTTTTTACGGCCACGGATTGCAAGAGATGTTGGTTAGTGCGGCGGGGCGAGAAAAGGGTGCGACAGTTTTTGGGTATTCCGTGCGTGATCCTGAGCGGTACGGGGTCGTGGAGTTTGATGATCATGGGAAGGCCGTTTCGATTGAGGAGAAGCCGGTATTGCCGCGTTCGAGCTACGCGGTTACGGGATTGTATTTTTATGATTCGCGGGTGGTGGAGGTGGCTGCCGGGCTGCAACCCTCAGCTCGTGGCGAGCTTGAGATAACGGATGTAAACAACTGGTATCTGGAGAGGGGGGATCTGCGCGTGGAGAAGCTTGGTCGTGGGATGGCGTGGCTTGACACCGGGACGCACGAATCGCTCGCGCAGGCCGCCAATTTTGTGCAGACGATCGAGGACCGGCAGGGGCTGAAGATAGCCTGTTTGGAGGAGATTGCGTGGCGCGAGGGCTGGATTGGGACGGAAGAAATTGCCCGGGATTTTGCTCGTTTTGAATCAAGCGCGTACGGCAAGTACGTACTTCGAATTGCTGGATTGGAAAAGAGATGAAAATTTCGGAGTGCGAGATTGCCGACGTTCTAGTTATTGAGTCTGATATCTACACTGACGAGCGGGGCTCATTTCAGGAGCTGTGGAGGAAGGAACGTTTTGAAAACCGAAATCTCTACTTTGATTTCGTGCAGGACAATGTTGTGACATCGGCCTATGGTGTCTTGCGGGGATTGCATTACCAGGAACCGTTTCCACAAGGGAAGCTGGTCTCGGTGATCAGTGGTCGTATTTTTGATGTTGCGGTTGACATCAGGCCTGACTCACCGACGGTTGGCAAGTGGGTCGGAAATTATCTTGAGGGTGGCAGTGGCATTAGCGTTTACATCCCCGAGGGTTTCGCGCATGGGTATCAGGTTGTGAGTGCTGAGGCGACGGTGCTGTACAAGTGTACAGAAAAGTATCATCCTTCGGCGTCGCGCGCAATTCGTTGGGATGATCCTGATTTTGCTATCGAATGGCCAGTTGAATCTCCGAAGGTTTCGGATCGAGACTTGGAGGCAGGTTGGTGGAGGAGTGAATGATGAGGGCGAGGGAATGAAGTAGACTATGGATCGACGACTTTTTCTTAGTATTGGACTCCTTGGAATCACCTCTTGCTCTCGGAGAGAGCTTGCTCTAGATGGTCGTGAAGTGCTCGTACGAGAACTTCCACATATCCCACCTGTGAACGGTATCGTTGCTCGTGCGAATGGTTTCGCGAGGGCTGGCGACGGCGGCGGAGGAATGTTTAGATGGGTCGAAGGACTTAATTCAGAAGAAGACAAAGGGACAGTGATTGGTTCGATTAAGGCACCGGGAACTGGAAGGTGGGTCCGTGAAATTGGTACTGAGCGGAATGTAAAGGTCGGATGGTTTGATCCCGAATTACCCGCATCCGATCGTCTTGAATATGCATTGCATGCATTGTCCACCCTTGGATTGGACGGTGTCGTGTTGGAGGAGAATCACAACTATCTGATTACGCGCGAATGGCTGTTTGAAGGACTATCCGGGTTTGAATTAAACGGGATGAATTCTACTCTAACGTTCGAGGATACCACGCCCATAGGATTTGGATTTTCCGCTCTTCGATTTGACGAATGCAGGTCTTTTACATGCAAGAAATTCCAAATTGACGGAAATCGAAACAACCGACAATTTGGTGAAGAGCCTGGACATTTAGTCTATCTCAGAGGCTGTAGCGATTTTGAATTTGAGGATGTCCATTGTCAAAATGCTACGACGGATTCGTTCTATATAACCGCAAGGAATCCAACAGATCGGTCAACGTTCTGCCGAGACGGCAAGTTTACTCATTGCTCCTCGGATAATGCGGCTAGGCAAGGGATGAGCGTGATCGAGGTAGCTCGGCTTCAATTGAAGAACTGCCGATTCGCGGGGAGCAATGGTATTTTACCAATGTCCGGTGTAGATCTTGAGCCCAATGAGGCCAGCCCAGAAGAGTCGTGTACGGAAATCCTGGTTGATGCTTGCGAGTTCGATATGAATGAGGGCTACGGACTTACGATGGGGCACAAGGTGAGGAAGGTCCGCGTCATAAATTCGACGTTCTCCAGGTCCACTCATGGTGCCCTAAAGGCAGGAGGAGTGGATGATCTTGAAGTTCGCAATTGCGAGTTCCGTCAATTCCCGGAATCAGCCCGAGGTGTCATAGACATTTCGACCGGGTCCACAATTATCATCTCCAACAATCGAATGCTGGACATTAGCACGCCGAGTCCTTCGATTTATGTTCATGAGAGTGTAACTGGTGCCGAAATCGTTGACAATCAACTCGTGGGTGGAGGAGCAGCGACTTCGATAGTGAGTTATGCTAAATCCACAAGGATTTCAGGGAATGAAATAGATGATGCTTTTTCGAACGGGATAGACGTCCTCGGTTCGAATTCGTTAGTATCCTCCAATATTATTCGTCGACCAGGTGATCGTGGGGTTTATGTCGGGGGTGAGCAGTGCACCGTCTCCGACAATACTATCGAAAATGTTCAGCACAGGTCAATAGTAGGCGCAGGAGCAATTCAGGTTGATGCTCGCACAGGACGCGTGGAGGGCAACACGATTACTAGATCGCAAAATTCCGGGGGGTCAGGCTATGCCATTAGGGCAACGCCGGGAATAGTCGTTGCAAACAATAAGTCTCGTCGTTACGAAAAAGAATTAGAGCGGAGACCGAACCAGTGAAGACTAACCTGTGCAGATTCGAGTATACAATTGCATGGTTTCCGCCACGACTTTTTCAAGGGAAAAATTCTCTCGTGCTAACTTCGCTCCAGCCGCTCCAAGCTGTTGAGCTAGACCGTAATTACTGAGCAGAGTTTCGATTGCTTGCGCAAGACACTTTGACTCCTTAACGGGACACAATAATGCATTCTCGCCATGTCGAGCAATATCCCGGCAGCCTGGCACATCCGTTGCTACAAGTGGGCGACCAGAGGCGGCGGCCTCGATTAGAACTTTAGGTAATCCTTCTCGATATGAAGGCAGGCACACGATTGTACTTTCGCGGATTTGCGATTCTACATTGTCTTGATGTCCTAGCCATCGTACGTGGCCATCGTTTTCCCATTGTTTTAGAGTATCTGTCGGGATTGCCTGCGGGTTGTTGGCATCAGGTTCACCGATTAGACGGAATTCAATTTCTTGGTCCTTACTTCTTACCAGTTTAGCGGCTTCAACAAATTCGCCGATCCCTTTGTCCCACAACATTCTTGAAATTAGCGACACTACCTTTGTCCTGGGAACTGGTGTTACTGGAAACTCCTTCATGTTAACACCTGAACCACGAATGATCCTGATCTTGTCCGCCGCTACAAGGTTTGCCTCAACGAAATCGTCGGCATCATCATCATTCTGCAAAATTAGAACTGAGTTTGGATGACCCAGTCCCCAACGCATCATGGGAGTGATAAATTTCCTGATAGTTTTGTTGCGGTTTTCTTCGGAGATAAATAAGTAGCCGAGCCCAGAGAGGGCGTTAACTACGGCAGGCACTCGAGCCAATCTCGATGCCACACTACCATACAAGACAGGTTTGATGGTAACGTGATGGATTATCGTTGGTCGGATGGATTTATACAGCCCCACGAGGCTACGGAAGAGAATTGCGTCGCGCCATGGGTTGACCCGAACGACTAGAGGGATCTCGTGCCAGATTATGGGGTAATGCCGAAGTTGTTTGATTGCGTCGGTCCGCATTGACGCTAGGTGAACTTCATAGCCTCGCATATTTGCGGCAAGCGCCAGCGGTAAACGATGCGACAAAAAGAAATCCGCATGATTCACTACGAACAGTACCTTCTTACCGTCCGGCACGAATCATCCTCTAGGCTGCATTTTCAGAGGGCTGCCACAATCCGTTAAACCACGATATAGTCCTGTTTAAACCTTCTTCGAGGCCTATGTCGGGATTGTACCCAAAGGCCTTTTTCGCAGAGTCAATACTTGCCTGCGAATCGCGAACATCTCCAGGCCTGGAGTCGACGTATACTGGGTCGATATCACTCCCGATCAGTTCTTTGATTTGAAATACGAGATCATTGATTGATATCCTGCCACCGAAACCAATGTTGAACATATTACCAGCAACTTTTTCGGAAGGCCCAGTTGCTGCCCGAATGTTTGCCTGGACCACGTTTTCAACGTAAGTAAAGTCTCGAGTTTGATTGCCATCACCTTCGATTCGAGGAGCCTCACGAGACAAGTACGCATGAATAAATTTGGGGATCGCCGCTGCATACGCCGAGTCGGGCCGCTGGTTAGGACCGAATACATTGAAGTACCTTAAAACAACAGTTTCCAACTCGTATACATGGTTAAAAACACTGGCATACAACTCGCCAACAAATTTGCTCACCGCATAAGGTGATAGCGGATTTGGTGGCATTGATTCAACTTTTGGTAGCTTTGTTGTATTGCCGTATGCAGAGGAGGATGCTGCACAAATAACCCTGTCTACCTGTGCATCTCGTGCAGAAATCAACACACTCAAGGTTCCGTTGATATTGTGGTCGTTTGTTGTCCAAGGATCTGCGATGGACCGGGGAACTGACGGCAAGGCAGCTTGATGAAAAACGAATTTGCAATTTTTGCAAAGCTGGGCCATTAGCTTCCGATCCCGGATGTCGCCTTTTACAAACGTGATCCTACCAGCCAAGGCATCGAGATTTGACTCATGTCCTGTAGTCAGATTGTCGACAACAACAACTTCGTAATTTTGGTTTGCTAAGGCAGCAGCGAGGTTAGAGCCAATAAAGCCGGCTCCGCCTGTTACAAGGACTTTCGACATCTTGCTTAGTAGGTTCGAACAGGGATTTCGTGGGGAGACAAGATACTGGAAATAGTATCACTATATGACCTTGTCAAAACACAAATCATGCCTCAATTGTGGCAGGTCCTTGTGGGCTGAAACTCGGTTTTGATTTACGGGATTCGAGCCAGTCCTGAAATTGCAAGACTGGCCAAAGGGCGGCACTATGGTCAATGTTTCCGGATAAATGTTCCTTCCACGCCCGTTCGATTTTGTCTTGACGAAGCAGGCCCTGGGCAGCAAGTCGGCTGGGATCAAGCAAGTTTTCACACCAAGGCTGAAGCGGACCTCTCATCCAGCTGGCCAGGGGAACGCCGAATCCCCTTTTTGGCCGGTCTATTAAATCTGCAGGAAGATATTCGTGCAGGAGCGCCCGAAGAGGTGCTTTGGCCTTTCCGTTATCTGTCAGAAACTCAGTTGGAAACCGCCACGACGTTTGTATTACGCGATGATCAAGCAAAGGTACTCTTGCCTCCAGGCTCGCCGCCATGGAAGCCCTATCGACTTTGACCAGAATGTCGTCTTGCAAATAATTCTTTGTATCTGCCAACATCATCCACCGCAGATAGTCGGTCCGCGGATCAATCGCCGCGGTGTCATGCCAAACAGGAGGTCCAGTTGTTGGGCCAGTTACAATGTCAGGGTCATGGTTCCAAAGGTAAAGTAGTTGGCGATATAGGTCCTTGCGATTTGAAGCCTGCACGATGGAGGATAGGCGTCGAATCGATCCGCTTTTGCCGAGCGATCTGTTGGTGTTTTGACCGATGGAGTCAAGCGCGGACGCCGACAGTTGTCTCATCCGCTTGGGAAGGATGTCGATAAGAAACCTTAACCGCTCTGCGTAAGCGTACCGGGTATATCCACCAAAGAGTTCATCACCTCCGTCTCCGCTTAATGAAACGGTAACTTTCGTTCTGGCAAATGAGGAGACAAGAAATGTAGGAATCTGGGACGCATCTGCAAACGGCTCATGGAAAATCGACGATAGTTTTGGCACAATATCTAGGACGTCATTTTCGCTCAAGATTAGTTCGCTATGTTCGGTCCCTAAAGCACTTGCAACACTTCTAGCATAACCAGATTCATCAAATATTTTGTCTTCAAAGCCAATCGAGAAAGTTTGGACGGGAGCATTCGAGGCTTCCGACATCATTGCGACAACTAGCGATGAATCAATTCCACCTGACAAGAATGCTCCAAGAGGAACATCCGAGATCATGCGATGCGTAATTGATTCGAAAAGTACTTGTTTCAAATGCGTGTTTGCCTCCTCCGCATTCGTAAACATATTCCGTTGTGCTAACTCAAACTCTTCATCAGGATTCCAGTACGTTTCAATCTTTGATTTCCACCCTCGATCAGCTCTAAACTCCAGAAGGCAACCTGCAGGCAATTTCTTTATGCCGCTATAGATCGACAACGGACTTGGTATATATCTAAACCTTAGGAATGTGTTGAGTGCTTGCCTGTCTATTTCTCCAGGAAAACGCGGATGCTCCTCGAAGGAATCGAGTTGCGATGAAAACATAAAGGAGGAGTCAACTTTGCCATAGTACAGTGGCTTGATCCCGACACGATCCCGCGCAAGAGTTAGTACTTTGTCATTGTCATCCCAAACGGCAAAGGCAAACATGCCAATAAATTTCCGAAGTGAATCGCGTACTCCCCACCGTGCGATACACTCAAGAATGACTTCAGTATCGGATCTGCTTCGGAAAGAAACACCCAGTTTCTCAAGCTCTGTTGCTATCTGCCTGTAGTTATAAACTTCTCCATTCAAGACAATAGCAAACCTTCCGTTTCGTGAGGTCATTGGTTGGTTTCCAGCCGGAGATGTATCCAGTATCGAAAGACGACGATGTCCAAAAGTCGTGATGTCTGAATAGCTTGAGACTCCCTGGTTGTCGGGGCCTCTCTTTTCCATCCCTGCAGCCATCGCCCCCGCAAGTTGCTCTCGCTCTCTTTGCGATTGGGTCGAATCAACAATTCCACAAATTCCGCACACGGCTAGGTCCTTGGTTGTTGGCGATAAACTGAAATGTAGCGGTCGGCAATTATATTGATAGAATAAGTATCGACTATTCTCTGACGCCCTTTCGTTCCAAGCGATTGTCGCTTAGGATTAAGTAT
The DNA here is from genome assembly GCA_965224105.1 of Rhodothermales bacterium. Taxonomy (GTDB): domain Bacteria; phylum Bacteroidota; class Rhodothermia; order Rhodothermales; family JABDKH01; genus CBDCYH01. The sequence continues at coordinate 1,943,128 of CBDCYH010000002.1, forward strand.
CAAATTCTTCAACGCATCCGCAAGATAATCTGGCCGCTGGGCCTCGACAATTATTCCAGCCTCGCCGACCAGGTCCATGGAATCTCCGACATTTGTAGCTACACATGGTACGCCGCAACAAAGGGCCTCACCAATTGCATTTGAGAAACCTTCTGTAATCGACGACGAAACCGCAATGTCGAAGGCCGCGGTTATTTCATGCACATTGTCGACCTTACCTAACAGCAAAATGTTGCCTTCCATTCCCAGCGCTTGGATCTGACGCATGAGTTCCTGATTGCCGTAGTCAACGTTTTCACCAAGCATTGCGAAGGTGACATTTTGTATGTCGAGTCTGGCGGCAGCTTGAATGAACGTGCGATGATCTTTATGCGGGTGATACCTGGCAACGTGTCCGACGACGATTTGGTCTTGAGGCAATTCATGTTCTTGTCTGAATTTCTCATATGCTGAACGGTCAGGAGTAAATACGGCTGAGTCGAAACCATTTGGTATTACGAACGAGTTGTTATTTCGGAAACCCAGTTCCGAATGTGTTTGCAATCCCGCGCGAGCGTTATACACTATTGCCGAGACCTTGGCCGATTGACGCGCTGACCAATAAATGGCAGCCCGGGTAGAAGTTCGCTCATGTTTCAAAGCTTTTATCGTGTGCCTGATATTCCAAACTACAGGAGCATTGCTTCCGGTTTTATTGGCAGCATGATATGCAAACAGGTTTCCGTGATACATCCATCCCTGAACGATATCAGGACCGGATAGCTTGAGTAGATTTGAAACTCGTGGAAGGAGACTGGGTGAGTATTTTAGGGCACCTGTAGCATTAATTACCTTCGCACCTGCTCGTCGAAGTCTGGCTTCATTGTCATTACCTTGTCCGAGGTTTATAACCGTTGAATCAATATCGTGTCGCTTGGACCAAGCCTGGACGAGCTTTACGAGCATTGATTCTGCACCACCCATTCCTAGTCCGGGTATAATGTGGCAAACCTTCACGGATCGAAGCTGGGCAATAACCTTAGTGCGATGGCTGTGTTTTCGTTCGACTGTCAACCTCAGGCAATCGCGCAACCGACATTGCTGCGAGGAGTCCGAAGAGGATCAAAAACGATCTGTTCTCCAAGACATTGTGACTAAAAATACTTGCTGCGGCAACAAGAAGAATAAAAGTCACGCCGGAAGGACTGTTTCGTTTACGAAAAATGGCGATCGCCGTAATCAGCATCGCTAAATACAGGATCATTCCAAGCACACCGTTATCCACCCATTGTCGCACGTACATATTGTGTGGCCCTTGGTCGCTACCCACGATGCTTACGCTGAAAGAATAACCGGTGCCATAGCCTGCTAGTGGTTTATCTGCAATTTTTGCGATAAAGAATTTCGTCAGCTGCATTCTACCTTCATTGCTGGAGTATAGCGCCTGTTCTCCTGAAAGTTTTCCGAACCGGGCAGCCGCGATATATTTGTCCTCGGCTGCAAATTGATTAAAGGCAAACTGAGCTCCCAAATTCACGCTCAATAGGACGATTCCGGCTGCGACTCCAACTTTGAAAACACTGACCCAGCTTAGGCCCTTGTTTCTCGAAACTGAAATTAGGAAGCATAGAACAAGGAGTGTCAACAATAACATTCCACCGCGCGAAAGTGTCGCGAGAGTTGCAAGGCCTGTGAGTCCCAATAGCAGAAGGTTTCGAGTTCCAATTTGCTGATAAGTGATTGCAACCGAACACAACAGGACCGCACGGAATGCCGCACTGTTTGGATTTTCAGCAAAGCCGGCAGCTCTTGCCAATGCTCTTGAGAACGTACCAGGGGAAAGGATATCGGCAAAAATCGACAGGCAGAGAAGTACAAGAGCTGTCGCGGCTATTGGTCGTATCGCCCGTTGAAATCCATTCAGGGATCCAGCAACAAGTGCAATCGCAAAGACAAAAAAGCTGAACGTCGGTAGGAATAGATAAATATTGCCTGAGCCATAGTTTGCATCGGGCAGAACGGATAGCATGAGGGAAAGTGTCGCGATACCCATAAAAAGGAGTAGAAAAGGTACATTTTGTGACGCGACGCTTATTTGACGGCGAAGACCAGTTTTTCCATGTTGGATGAAAGCGAGCAGTATGATCACGGCGCTGGAAACAGTCCATCCGACTGTCGGGGGTATCGGTACCAGGCCGGAATTGAATAGGTAGATATCCAACGAGGTAACTGGGAGAATCAACAGTATGCCTGCTAGCCTCGTAAGGAGAATCGAACGGTTAACCTTCATGCCCGGAAATTAACTGAGAGAGACATTCTTCAGTTCTATCTAACGCTCTGTCTATTCTGAATTCGGTGTGGATCCGCATTGAGCAAAGATTGCACCGATTGCCAATATTCGGATCGTTCATGCACTCGATGATAGCTGCTGCGAAATCACGGGGGCGGCTACTTTCCACCACACGACCCGTTTCTCCAACAATTCTCGCAGAGTCACCAACATCTGAAACGATGTTTGCTGTTCCACAAGCCATAGATTCTGCAACCACGTTTGAAAATCCTTCCGACGCGGAGCAGGACACGTGAACATCGAAAGCGTTGTATATAGCTTGCAAATCTGTTTGTTCGCCTTGCCACACTATCATTTTGTCAATACCCAAGTCCTCGGTGATGGTCTGTAGCTCGGCAAGTCTTTCCTCGGCAGCGCGACCTACAATTACAAACCTAGCCTCGCGAACTGACTCTTGCATTTCAAGGGCTTTGGCAATTGCCTGTAAAAACAACTCGTGCCTCTTGACGGGATTGACACGACCAACCATGCCAATCGTTGTGACATTATCATCTAAACTCAATAGAGCCCGCCCACGAGCGCGAGCATCGGCAGATGGCGCAAAATAGTCGGTGTCTATTCCGTTGTTAACAACAGCCCATTGTTTAGGCAATAGTCCCATTCTCTTATGGAAGTCAATTCCTGCAAATGAATTCGAGATCGCTAGATCAACGCGAGGAGCAAGGGCCTTCAGCATTCGAAAAATCAATCCGATCTTATTGCCACTAGGAAGGGCCGATTGTCGTAATCCCCAAACAATAATCGTCCGCGTCCTCTTAGCGACTAACGCAGCCAGGGCGTTTGTGTGTATTAGCCCGCTGTAGAGAACGTCGGGTTTATGGTCATCAATTATCTTTCGAAGACTCCGGGCTGCTTGGATAACATCGTACGCTTGGGATCGTCGTTCACGCAGCCTTGTTGTGAGCGAAATCAAATTGATTCTCTCGTCCTTCTGCAGATCATCCCAGTATTGACCGCCAGCACGCAACGTTGCAAATGTGACTAAGTGTCCACGGTTTGCGAGGCCCTGTGCCAACAGGGAAAATTGTCGTTCAGCGCCACCGGTTCTTAACGAACCAATTAGAAACAGGATTTTCATTTTGTCTCCTCACCCCGGAACGCTACGGGTTTGATTCCGAGTCTCACCCACGCAACTGAAGTCAATGCGATATTTGCGGCGATGACAGAGACAGATGTTGCAATTGCGGCTCCAATCATTCCATAGTTTGGAACAAGCAACACGTTGAGCACAATATTTACTAACGCTGCCAGGCCGAGGATAATGGCAGCAACACGTTCGTGAATGGTCATGGTGAGAATCCACCCTGAGCAGGCTGCAAACGCGTTGACACATTGGCCAATTAAGAGAAAGACGAGGGCAGCGTATCCGATCGTAAATTCTTCTCCCCAGAGACTCAGCAGGGAAGGGCCGAATGGTACAAGGACTATTACAGCCGCGATAAAGAATAGCCCTGAAAAGAGGTTTGTAGAAGTAACAATCTGTTGCAAATCAGCGGACGAGCCAGATGCATACCTTTCGGCAATAAGTGGGGCTGCAATGGCGTTGGATGCCACCATGCCGAACAAGGATAGAGCAGCCAATCTGCTTGCCGCTGAATATATTCCTGCATTCGTTGTGTTCATGATCATCCCAATCATCAGGGTGTCTGCGCGACTCATAATCAAGTTAAGACTTGAGATTAGCAGCAACGGTAGCGCAACTTTGAACCATTTTGCAAAGTGAAAACTGCGAGGTTGCCGTTCTATTCCTTTGGGGAGAGCACGAACGAACAGCGTTAATGCAAGGATAATTAGTACAGATGTGATTGCTGCATTAGTTAGGAGTAGATATTTGCCAGATAGGAGAGTTGGGTTAAACCAATGCGTTGCGGCCACGACGATTATCAACCCCAGTGGGAGCAACACTTCCGTTGTGATCATTGAAGGGATAACCTGTTTCAAGCCCAGCAGGTATGAGTTAGTAAGATCCAGCTGCACACGAATCGGAATTAGCAAACAACCAGCAAACGCTGTTGCCAGTAGACTGCCCGTCCACGGTATTATTTGCAGGTAGAGTGCAACAACTGCGAATGTTGAAATGCACACGGCAAAGAATAGAGTTGTCGCGGAAGCCGAGAAATAGAACCCTCTTAGTTCAGAGTATTCGTTCCTCTGCTTCAGCGCTGCGACAAAACGTACCGCTGCACCCTGAAAACCCAATTTGCCAAATAGTACTGCAAGAAATACCCAGTTAATCACAAAGATGTAGATTCCGAATTCTTCGGCTCCAGCTAAGCGGGCAAGGAGGATATGGCTCCCAAATGCGAATGCCGTCCCTGCAATTTTTACTAGTAAGGACGCCGAAGCAATACGCGCAAGCATTGTCGAAAGACTAGAATGACGCAGCGTTAGAACAGCGCGTGCGAACAGCTTTGCTATTGGCATTGTGGCGACGAGACGATTGCAAGACTAATATAGGAAGCGGGGTAACGTCACAATGCAAAGTACGAGCCGCATACACTTACAATATTCGAATTTCAGGCATTCGTACTTTGGCGGTAACTAGAACGGTTCTTAGAGTTTCACCGTTTTTCCTTGTGCACTAAACCGGGAAGATTTTTCCAATTCTGACAGTTGAATCAGGTTAACTAGGTAGACAATATTGGATTCGGCAGAGCCTAATCTCCATATGTCGGTAGCAGGGTGTTCAAGTGTTACTGCGAACTGAGGTGATGAATTGGGCCATAATACGTTTCACGGAACCCGGAGGAGGGCCCGAAATCTCAACGCCTTTGGCTACATTCTAGAGCGCAATTGTGGATTCATCGAAATTATCGGAACGCCGTTTGATGACTGGTTGTACTCTTAACCGGAAGTCCAATTTGGCGACAGTTTTTGAGCCTTATGGGAATAAATTACCCACTAACTCGTACATGAGATACCTAATTACTGGCGGAGCAGGATTTATCGGTAGTCACGTCGCCGACTACCTGATTGGAGAAGGGCACAAAGTGCACATTGTCGACGACCTCTCGACAGGCAGCCTGGACAACATTAGGCATCTCCTGGGACATGAAAATTTCTCGAGCACCGTTGGCGACATCCTGGACTACCACATGCTCGAGCAGATCGTGTCTCCCTGCGACCAGATTATCCACCTCGCCGCCAAAGTCGGCGTTCGACTGATCATGGAGCAGCCCGTGGACACCATCGTGACCAACGTCCAGGGAACCGAGAACATCCTCAAGCTTGCAGACCTCTACAAGAAAAAAGTGCTTATCGCCTCGACCTCAGAGGTCTACGGCAAGAGCATGGAAACGGACGACTCGATCCTGAAACTATCTGAAGACAGCGACTGGACGCTGGGTCCGACGGAAAAACGACGATGGGCCTACGCGGGCTCGAAAGCCATCGACGAGTTCCTGGCGTTTGCCTATGCGTCCGAGCGAAATCTCAAAGTCGTGATTGCCCGATTCTTCAATACCGTGGGTCCGCGACAGGCGGGTCGCTACGGAATGGTTATCCCAAACTTCGTGCAACAGGCGTTGGCCGGAGATCCGATCCGCGTCTTTGGAGATGGCCAGCAAACCCGATGCTTCACACATGTGCAAGACGCAGTGCGAGCGATCATCGGTCTGATAACCGAACCGGCTGCCGAAGGAGGACTGTTCAACATCGGCAGCGAGCAAGAGATTTCGATGAACGACCTCGCGGCCAAAGTGAAAGAATTTACCGGGTCCGATTCGGAAATTGTAAACATCCCCTACGAGGATGTGTATGGACCGGGTTTCGAAGACATGCGCAGGCGAACCCCGGACCTGACAAAAATACACGAAACAATCGGATACTCCCCTGTGAAAACGATCGACGACATCGTTAGAGACGTGACGATGTTTTACAGTCAAACGCCCAAAAACGACCGAACCCCGATCCGGTCATCCGCCCGCCAACGCGCAACCTAATCCCAAAGCCGCAACCCTGTGCCAGACAGCTCATCAATAATTGATCTGTTTTCAAACTCTTGGATCGCGGGTCCGATCGCGTTTTTGTGCATGCTCGCCATCACTCCTGTTGTTATACATCTGGCGATGAAGATGGAGTGGGTAGCACTGCCCAAGGCGGACAGGTGGCACGAAAGACCTACAGCGCTGATGGGTGGGGTGGCGATATTTCTCTCAGCAACGGTGGCATTCGCGCTGGTCTCAAAAACACCGGAAATAACCGGCATCTGGCTGGGCGCCGCGCTGATGTTCCTAACCGGACTGGTCGACGACATCAAGAACATCAAGCCAGCCGCAAAACTCATCGCACAGATTTTGGCAACGGGATTACTGTTGTACAGCGGTTACGCGTTTGCACCCCAGCTGCCTATCTGGTTGTCGTTTCCGCTCACCTTCCTGTGGGTGATCGGCATCACGAATGCGCTCAACCTTCTCGACAATATGGACGGGCTTGCGGCCGGAATCGCGGCCATCGCGTCGGCATTTTTGGCCGTCTTCTCCTGGCTCGTGGGCAGTACCGTGGGTGTTGGAATCGCGCTGGCGACTGCCGGAGCAGCAGCAGGATTTCTGATTTTCAACTTCAAACCCGCGCGGATATTCATGGGCGATAGCGGCAGCCTCTTCCTGGGCTACATGATCGCATCCCTGTCCATACTTATCCAGGCAACGATACCCGTTGCGCAGGGCCTCGCTGTATACCTCGTGTCGGCAGCTGTTCTTGCGGTTCCGATATTCGATACCACCCTGGTTACGATGATCCGACCAATCGTAGGTCGGAGCGTTTCCCAGGGAGGGCGTGACCATACCTCACACCGCCTGGTCTTTCTTGGCTTCTCAGAACGAAGAGCCGTCCTGTTTTTGTATGGGATCAGCATCGTGTCGGGCCTCGTCGCACTGGTTTTCTACATAGCAAGAGTCCAGCTCTTCTACTCGCTCGTAATATTCATGGTCGTCGGACTCGTGGCACTCGGTGTCTTCCTGGCCGAAGCGAACGTCTACGATCATCCTGTAGATGGAGGCGCCCGGTTGAAGTCACCGTTCCTGCGGCGCATCCGGGACGCGGTACGCAGCACGCTGGGCAGCGGATGGAAAGTAATCTTCGCGATGTTCGCAGATCTCCTCCTCGTCGTTGCCGCATTCATCATGGCGTATTACCTGCGATTCGAGCAGGGGATGTCGCCAGAGCAGGAGTTGTTTGTGAGTCGCGCGCTGCCGATCGTGATTGCCGTAAAGTTGCCCATCTTCTATCTCTCCGGATTGTACAAGAGCGTATGGCGGTATGCCGGAGCACCCGAGCTGGTCCTTGTCGCCCGCACCACCATGCTCGCATCCATTGCTGCTTTCCTTGTGTTGAGCCTCGTAAATGGTTTTTCGGGAATCTCCAAAGGCGTGGCTGTCATAGACTGGATGATTGTGGCGATCTCCGTTAGCTGCCTTCGATTCGGTGTCCGTGCAGTTCCCCAGTACCTCTCATCAAAAAGAAGAACCGGCAGGCGCGTTCTGCTATACGGTGCTGGAAATGCCGGTATGCTCGCCCTGTCGGAAATCCGTCACAATTCCAGATTAGGGATGACGGCGATCGGATTCATCGATGACAATGTGGTAAAAAAAGGACGGACGTTTCAGGGTCTACCCGTACTCGACACGGGTCACGAACTCGAACGTGTTGCTAAAGAGGTCCACGCCGAGGCTGTAGTCATCACGACCCTGAATATGCCTCCCGCGCGAATGGCCCACGTATCCGCAACTTGCCAAAAACTTGACATACGCTGTCTTAAACTTAACGTCGGCTTTGACGAAACAGGAGAGGTAACCCTCCCTACAATAGTCGAACACTCAGTGGCCTCTGCCTGAGATAGAAACCCTGTTCCATGCTTGTTAACACGAAAAACGCAACTTCAAAAACTGTTGAATCGCTGCGTCTCACCGGTGCCGCAAAAGAGCTACTGGAGAAACTTGATTCCAGGACAGCCAAGATCGGGATCGTCGGACTGGGCTATGTAGGCTTGCCGCTCGCTGTTGAATATGCCCAGAAAGGATTTGAAACCATCGGCATTGACGTTTCCAACGAACGGGTTCTACGCCTGAACGAAGGCCACAACTACATCCAGGATGTCTCGGATGAGGATCTCCGGGAGGTCGTGGAATCCGGAATGTTTCGTGCCGTCGACGACTTTAATCTTTGCGGCGAAATCGATGTTTTTTTCATCTGCGTTCCGACTCCCGTAAGCGACCACAAAGATCCTGATACGCGGTACATCGCATCGGTCGCAAAAGAAATTGCAAAACGGATTCGTTCGGCGCAGTTGGTCATCCTGAAGAGCACAACCTATCCGGACACTACCGAGGGACTGGTTCTTCCAATCCTGGAAGAGAAGGCAGACAAACAGAATCTGCAACTCGGACGGGACTACTTTCTTGCATTCAGCCCGGAGAGGATAGACCCGGGTAACGAACAATTCACGACCGCGAACACACCGGTCGTTGTTGGAGGCGTGACCAAAGCCTGCACCCAGCTTGCATCACTGGCGATGAAGCAGGTAGTGAATCTTGTGCATCCCGTATCGAGCCCGAAAGTAGCCGAGATGGAAAAGCTGCTCGAGAACATTTTCCGATCCGTCAATATTGCACTGGTCAACGAGTTGGCCCGTCTGTGCGACCGGATGGGAGGGATCTCCATCTGGGAGGTTGTCGAAGCCGCGGCCACAAAACCGTTCGGTTACATGCCATTTACCCCGGGTCCAGGAATCGGGGGCCATTGTATACCGGTGGATCCGTACTACCTGAGCTGGCTCGCCCGACGCTATGACTTTGAGACGAGCTTCATCACACTCGCGGCACGCATCAACGAAGAGATGCCGTACACAGTTGTTGACGCCATCGTGCAGGCCATCGCAAAACAGCCAATCAACCTGGCCGAGGCGAGAGTGCTTATTCTTGGTGTGGCGTTTAAGAAGGACGTCGACGACGTGAGACATTCGCCGGCGCTCAAAATAATTGAATTGCTCCAGGAAAAAGGAATTGTCAGGATTTCATATGCTGATCCCCACGTCCAGCGCTTGCGGGTGATGACGGACAAAGGCGAAGCGGTGATGACTCCCGTGCCGGTCACAGATGCAACGCTTAAAGAGCACGATGTTGCCGTGATCGTCACCGATCATTCTGCGTTTTCTTACACACAAATCGCGAAGCATTCCAGGTGCGTCATCGATACGCGGAACGCCATGCGCGATATCCCTCACGACAGAGAAAAAGTATCCCTCCTTGGTGGAGGAAATTTCTAGGGGACCGACGGACTAGTATCGCAATCTATGCTGCGGCAACCCCCAGCGTAGCGTAACAATTGGCGCAGCGATCGTCGTCGACTCGGATGGATCTTCCAACGAGACGCGATCGAACCAAAATCCGGCTTCGAGAGCGACAAAGGGAAGTAGCTCGTACCCGACGTTTGCGTTTATCAGCAACGTCTTTTCTCGCCTGCCCTGCAGGAGTTTGATGCCTTCATCCGCCACACGCGTGGTGTTGCTAATCGTTGGATCAGATCCATAATTGATTCCGTCAAAATTTACGCCCCGCGTGGTGTAGGACACATCAGCGTTGAAGACTATCCCTTGGACTGGCTGATATATGCCAAACAGGTGCCAGTCGCTGCTGTTTGGTCCAGCAGGGTGCCCAAGGTAATCAGAGAAATGTGTATAGGCGTTGAGCGGCTCGCGATGGCTGTAGGTGTACGGCCGGATGCGAGTATACTCGATCCCAAGCAGCATTCCATCAAGCGGACTCGACCGCACGCCGAATTGCATCGCCCATTTGTTTGCCCACCACTTCTCGCCAATCCGCGACACGCGCAACTCGTCGAGGAGCAGTTCATAGTGTAGCTGCACTCCGGGCGTCGGGCGCCACATGGTCGCAGCACCGAGCAATACGTTATCCGGGCTCCCTCTGTCGGACTCAACCGCGCGGTAGAAAATAATCGGGTTTAGATATGCGATGTCGAAGCCTTTCCTGAACCCGAGAGAATCAGTCGCAAACATTACCGATTCGAAAATCGAAAAGTGCAGATTTTCGCGGGCGGTCACGTTCAACCGGTGCGACACGGCATACTTCTTCGGGATGATGCTGTCGCGGTTGAAGCGGCGCCGCGTTGCGAGGCTGGCGAATATGTTCACGTACTCGACAGGGCCGACCTGTGTGCGCAGTTGAAGATGATCCGCAACAGTGCTGTAGTCGGACAATACCAGGCTTCCCCTTCCGTAACCCCATCGGTTGCGGTCACGCCCGAAGCGCACTTCAAAATGCCTGGTTCGTGCCCCAACCGATCCGGTTGCGATCATATAGTCCAGCACGCCGGTCTCGTCATCAAATTCCGTCTCTCCAATTCGGTCGGCGGTTTTATCGCTAGCGTTGAAAAGTATCCGCGGATCCCGACGCTGGTTCTCCTCCAGTCGCGTTTCGAAAAAAACGTACTGACCAATGGCGCCTGAAGCGCGGAGGCCCCGCGTATTCCTCCAGGTGGTTGACTTGGTCGTGACGCTATCTGGCGACACGCGGAGCGGGCCGGCGGAAAGGTACAAAAGCGGGTTAACGTGCAGCCGGTAATCGTCACCCTCAATCGATACCAGGTCGCGTCCGTTGCGAAACGCCCAACCAACATTCTCACGTAGCCAGCCTGGAAGCGGGCCCTTGCCCATGAGCTTCGAAAGGCGATCGCGGTCCAGGTTACTAAGTCGGGAGGCATTCTCGTCCAGGGCCAGTGTTTCCAATAACTCCTGAGCCGCCGCGCCCGACAGGGGCAGCATGCTCAGACTGGCTCCACCGATCTTGCCCTTGACCTGCTGCTCTTGCAGGAACGTGACGATCGGATCATCAACAAACAAAACCCCGTCTACCTGTGCCGATGCAGGTGTTGCGGCGAAGTGTAGAGCAGCCACCGCAGCACACACGACGACCCTCAACCTGCCCGTGATCTGTTGCCTATGCGAGTGCAATTCTACGGCCGCCTTGTTCGAGGGATGCCTGCGCAGCCTCCAAAATCCTTACGACATCCAGACCGCTTCTTCCGTCGGAAATCGGACTCCTGTTTGCCTGAACACAATCGACAAAGTGTTCGCACTCTTTGAGCAACGGCTCCGAGCTGTCAATTTTCGGAATGTGAATAGCACCCGTCCTAAGACGCATGGATGGGCCGTACTCTGCGTACCTTTCCTCACCCGGCTCAATGTTTACACCCTTGTCGTACAGCATAACCTTGTTGATGCTCTCCATATCATCAACAACCGCCATCTTCTTGCTCCCAACGACAGTTACCTTTCGCGTCTTGTGTGGGTCCAGCCAACTAGTATGCAAATGCGCGATCTTCCCGCTCTCAAAAAAAACGGTCGAGAATACAATGTCCTCGATGCCGGGTTGCAAATAGGATTGCCCCGTTGCAGAGACACCCACCGGTCGCTCGTCTAGAAAACGCAAAGCGACTGCAAGATCGTGCGGCGCCAAACTTTCGAACGCATTTTCTTTTTGTCTGATGATCCCCAGGTTCACGCGGGTGCTATACAGATAGTACACATCACCAAGCTCACCAGCCCGAATAGTATCTTCGAGGTACTTGAACGCTGGGTGGTACAGCAGGAGGTGGCCAACCATAATCTGGAGTCTGCGCTCGTCGGCGATTTCAACCAGTTCGTTGGCCTCTGCAGCGGTCTGCGTCATCGGTTTCTCGATGAATGCATGCTTGCCAGCGAGTAGGGCTGCTTTGGCGAGTGGGTAATGTAGCGGCGTTTCTGTTGCGATCACTGCAGCATGGACAGCCGGATCCGCCAGTGCAGTCTCAAAGTCCGGGATGACTTTGGTGTCGGGATATTGCGTCTCAAGTCTCGCTCGAACATCCCCGCGCTGATCGCACGCGTAGAGTACACGCACGTTGCCCATGGAGCTGAAGTTACGCAGAAGGTTCTTGCCCCAATACCCTATACCAACCTGAGCAAGATTTACCGTTTCGTTGTTGGCGCTATTGCCGGATGCCATGGTTAGCCCCGAACATATTCAATAATGGTGTCAACAATGTACCTTTGTTGATCGGCCGTAAGCTCGGTGTGCATAGGGAGGGAGATAACTTCCCGGGCTGCCAGCTCCGTTTCCGTTAAATCGGTGTATCTGCTACTTCCCGGGGTAGAAAAGACTGGCAATTGGTGCAGGGGGATTGGATAATAAACCGCGTTCGGGATGGACCGATCTTTCAAGAATGCGGAAAGTCCGTCGCGTGTTTTTTCCGATGTTGCAGGCCTGTAGCGCAGCGTATACTGATGAAACACATGAGACCGATCAGTTGCGCGGTACGGCGTTTCAATCTCTTCTACTCCTTCAAGCATGGTGTCGTACCGGTCGGCGGCGCTCACACGCGCTTGCTCGTAATCATCCAGGTGCTTGAGCTTGACCGAAAGGATCGCGGCCTGGAAGGCATCCAGCCTGCTATTGATCCCCACAATCTCGTTGTGGTATTTCTTTTTCGATCCGTGGTTGCCAATCATTCGGCAGGTGGCCAACAAATTCTCATCCGAACAAACAATCGCTCCTGCGTCCCCGTATGCACCAAGATTCTTGGAAGGGAAGAAAGATATCGTTCCAACATCTCCGATGCTGCCTACTCGCCTTCCCTTGTAGTGGGCACCAATTGCTTGTGCGAGGTCTTCTACTACCGGCAGGTTGTGTCTGGAGGCGACATCCATTAGCGGATCCATGTCAGCCGGTTGCCCGAACAGGTGCACCGGTACAATCGCCTTCGTTTTGTCGGCGATTAGTTGTTCGATGCGGGACGGATCGATATTGAAAGTTTCCGGATGGATATCCGCGAACACCGGAGTTGCACCGAGGAGGGCTGCGGCTTCTGCGGTGGCGATAAATGTGAAAGCGGTCGTGATAACCTCGTCGCCAGGTCCGACGCCGAGCGCCATGAGCGCAACCTGCAGTGCGTCTGTTCCATTCGCAACACCGAGCGCACCGGGTGTGTCGAGATACTGCGCAAGCTGCTGTTCGAATTCTGTGACAAACGGTCCTCGAATGAAGCTTGTTGAAGAAAGCACGTGCTGAATCGCATCGTCGATCTCCGGTTTGATGCGCAGGTACTGACCGTGCAGGTCGACCATTTGGATTTTGTCGACGCTTGTTTCAGCTAATCCCATCCCTGGTTCTCCAATTTTTGTTCATCCGGAACTTGGCGAAAATACTTTGCTGGCACCCCGGCGTAGATGATATCCTTGTCGGCATTGCGCGTTAGTAGCGCCCCCGCTGCGACAACAGAATCCTCCTCCACAACCTTGCCGGGAAGGATAACGGCTCCGACACCCAGGCGCCCTCCTTTCTTGATCGTCACGCCTTTGAAATGCTTGAACCTTTCTTCTGTTCGCCCCATGAAATTGTCGTTGCTCGTGAGAACTCCCGGTGCTACAAAGACACGATCCTCGACGGTAGAGTAGGCTGTGAGGTATACATTCGTCTCGAGCTTGCAGTATGCCCCGACCGTGCACTTGTTTTCTACAGCGACGCCCCTGCCAATGATGGTGAATTTACCGATGGTAACATCTTCTCGCACGGACGCCTGGTCGGCGACAAGGACGCGCTCGCCGAGCGTACAACCGGCGTAGATAACAACGTTTGCACCTATAATGCACCTTTCACCGATCACGGCTGGAGGCTTCCGGTCATCCGATGTCACCGCCGAGTTGGCGGCTTTCATGGGTTGCTTACCGATAGTGGTATTGTCGTCGATACGGACGTTGGCGCCGATTCGCGTACCATCACGAATAACAACGTTGTGACCTATCTCGCAGCCTTCGCCGATGGATACCCCGCTCTCGATTACGCAGTTGTGTCCAAGCGATGCTGTGGGGTGCACGACGGATGATTCATGAATCTGACTACTCATTTCTTTTCTCAGCTGGCGGATTGATAAGGTATAAAAAAACCCGCGACCGGGAGGGTCGCGGGTTTATCACCGTCGGCGAAAAAGCCTAGAGTGTTTCGAGGTAATGTTGGGCTGACGCCTTGTACTGTCCGTAGACTGCTTCGGCGAACGATGCCTTTGCAGCTTCACGGTTGTCCATCGCTAGCTGTGCTTCGCCTTTCACAAAGTAGATTTTCGCTTTGTCGCTGCGTCCTTTTTTGTGGACTGCGAGAGCGGCATCTGCTGCGCTAATCGCTGCGGAGTGGTTTCCGGCAAGCGCGTGTGCTGTGGCTTTGTAGTAGTGCGTGTCGGCGTCCGGCTCGACCAACTCCTCCATTGCAGTCAACTCGGCGATCGCGGCGGCAGCATCAGAAGAAGTAGCCGAAGTCTTAGCGATCATCGCTGAAGCCTTGGCGTGGTAGTGCGAACGGATGGCCTTCTCGGCAGCTCGCTTCACTTTGGCGTTTTTCCCGTCCATGGCAGTCTTGAACAGCCCCATGGCCTCGGTCTCGTTCCCCATCTTCTTCATCGCCAGGCCTTTATTATAGTAGTTGGCCGAGTAGTCCGGGTCCAACGCGATGCCTGAGTCGAAGTGACCGATGGCTTTCTGGTAATCACCAGCTTTATAAGCCTGTGATCCAAAAATCTTGTCCAGCTTGGCCATGATGGTGTTACACTTGTCCACCAACTCTGTATCGCCGGCGGCAGCAGCGCCAGACTTAGCTTCGCTGTAATGTGTGTACGCTGCGGTGTAATTCTTTGCCTTTTGGGCCTCGAGCGCCTTGTTGTACGCTTCCTTGTGCGGCTGAGCAAAAGCTGCTGTGGAGGTCATTGCCAATACGGCGAATCCCAGCAAAAAGCGTGATATCAAGCGTGAAGTCATAATAGTCGTAGTTCTTGTTTCTGTTGAGAAAGTGGCCGAAGTAGCTGACCAGCAATTATTCCTGCCAGTACTATGCCGAAATGCACCCCGGGTTTGGACGATCCTGTTAAAGATGCTGCCCTGGGACTGGAAGCAGAGCTTCCGACCTTAAAATACATATTTCGGAGTTTGGTTTCAGGCATAAACGGTGGACCAAACTGCGGCCAATATGTCTCCCTATTGACCAGTTTTGGACACACACGTCAAATTCCACTAGTGGAATGAGCATACTATCGGTAAAATTCGAAGTGATCAGGCCTGTAGTTCGGCAGCTCGTTCATCTGGTCCAGAACAGCGCACAGGAAGTTAGTCCCGGTCATGGTGCCCAGTCCGCCCCGTACGCATGTCTTCTCAGAGTACGTAGTGAGGTTGTCGATTCGCGAATTAGGGGAGTAGAGGATTGTGGGTACCGGGTCGCCCGTGTGTCGTCCGGTGTTGGAATCCGTCGAATGGTCGGCCGTGATCCCTATTACAAGTTCAGGCGACAGAAGGGGCGCCAGGGCTGCGTCAATATGCGCAATGAAATCGCGTTTGCCTTCAGGATTAAAATCGTGAGCGGATGTATCTGTGCCCTTAATATGGAGGTAGACAAGATTACTTTCGGCGAGGGCCTTTCTTGCTGATGCGACCTTGGAACGCAGATCGGTACTCGTTGTCGCCGTAAACTCCGGTCTTACAATTACGCTGAATCCAAAGAGCTGGCCCAGGCCCCGAACTGTACCCTCACCGGTAACCACTGAAGTCCTGATCCCCAGACCTTCCAGCAGGTTTACCAGATCTCTCTTCGCGCTAGCCCCCCGCATGATGAAGCCGTTGCCGGGCGCAAGTCCCATCTCGGAACGACGCTTATTGATGGGGTGGTCGGACAAAGCCTCAAAAGCTTCGGCAGATATTTTATTGATTAGCCCGCTGGTACGTTTTGCCTCGGCTGTGTCTTCAGTCGGTCGGCTTGGAAGCACTCCTACATATCCGCGCCCAGCCCCCGGGTCGGTATCGGAAACGCTGGCGGACAAGCCGTCACCACTGAGCACGACCACTGCCCGATGCTGCGACGAACGTCGAACGGTTACACTCACCCCGTCAATCTGCAGGCCGTCCACGGCATCGACTAGCGCATCACAATCACCATCGATCCGCCCGGCGCGGCGGTCCAATATTTCAAATCCCTGTGTATTTTTGCGGAGTGTAGCGAAGTTCGTTCTGATGGCCACGTCTTTGGGCGACAGCGTTACTCCAGCACCCGCAGCTTCGATCATTCCGCGGCCCATCTTGAGCGCGGAGCGTCTGGGAACTCCTATCAGAACACCGGTGCCTACCTGGGTACCAATCGGAATCCGCAGTCCGACGGGAGACACCATGCCGCCCTGACCCTTGGCTAGCAAGCTGTCGAGATTTGGTGTATGAGCCGCTTCGAGCGGGGTGCGCCCGTCGAGGAATGGCGATGGTCTGTCACCGAGACCATCGACGATAACGATCAGTCCTTTGCGGGGTTTGGCAGCAGCGGATGCGGGTGATGTCACTCTTAGTCAAATAGCTTGCTGGATACCTTCTTGTACCTGCTGGACAATGCCTCAACAAGGTGATCCATGATTATTTGTACGGTCTCCTCCAACTCATTATTCGGCACCACCGGCACATCGTGTTTTTCAGCTTGATCCGTAAGGAACGACTGCAGGTCCCAGATGGAGTCGAAGTGCTTGAGGTACCGTTCCGAACGACGACTGCTAACTTGCTGCCCGCGGCCTTTTAGCTGTTTGCGTAAAGACTTTTTCTTGGTCACAGCAATCATTAGCGGGACAACCAGCGCGTTGCTGTTCTCCAGTAATCTGGACTGCATTGCGGGATGCACGTGGATGCCCTCAAGAATAAGCGAAACCTGCTCCCGCTCAGCCCGCTGCAACACGGCCTCAATACCAACTCCAACCTGCTCAGCCTGCATCAGATATCCGGCTTCCAGCGGTGCGAAGAATCCCTTATCACTCGAGGACTCGGTTTGTACCATTTCCTCGTGCGCCTGGAAGGAAGACGAGTGGAGGGTCGGCATGAGTCTGCGCGGAATCATAAGCCGCATCACTTCTCGAAGCATGTCCGTGGACTGCGTCCGTACGATGTTCAACCGGTGGGCGAGCTCCGAGCTCAACGTACTTTTCCCACTTCCCGTTGTGCCTCCGATAAGCAGGATAAGCGGCTGACCACTTCTGGAAAAGTGTATCCACATCGCATACCGCTGCGACATTTCATTAGATATGTTTTCACGAAGGTAGGTGTGCGTAATTTTTGCCAGGTCAGACGAAGAGATTTCGGTCACGCCCTGGTTGACGAGCATCTGTTCGATTGATGAGGTAATTGCAAAACTCTCCTCGCTCGAAAACGCGCAGATCTCCAATGTCTGAGACAGCAGTCCCTTCGAGAACGGTAACTGAACACCTTCCCGATCTTCAACAATGATTGGCCCAACATTTTCCCCACGAGCTTGGTACCGTTCGCTTGCTTCTTTAAAGCCCTCTTTCTTTAGAAGCTTGTAGACTATCGCTTCTAAATCCTCGGTTGTAATCTCCTTGCGATCATCGATTGCAGAGCGAACCGTGTCCGCGATCCCGTATGCCTGGTCGAACGTCAAGCCCGCTTCAATAAGCGACCGCGTTAGAATTCCTCGCAGGAAGGGGACGCGGCTTTCTTCTATATTGCTGACAACAAGGACTGACATCGACTTACCAAAATGATCGACGGAAGAATAAGTGTTTTCGTCGTAAAGAGATACAAATTAATTTGAGTCCTTTACGCCACGGCATTACGTAATGTGATATGCAAACGGATAACGTTTTTACTTCAGTCCTGGATTCGTGGAACCCGCCTTCAGGGATGTTGCGAATCAGAACCCTTGATTGCCATACAGAAGGGGAGCCACTCAGAATAATCACCGGTGGTATGCCCGAGCTAAGAGGAGATACGATCCTCAAAAGGCGACGGTTTATGCTTTCCGAGCTCGACCACCTGCGGAAAATTCTCATGTGGGAGCCTCGCGGACATGCGGATATGTACGGCTGTATTGTCACCCGACCGGTGTCGCCGGATGCAGCGTTCGGTGTACTTTTTCTTCACAACGAAGGGTACAGCACGATGTGCGGCCACGGCATCATTGGTGTCGCCATGGCTGCGGTTGAGACGGGCCTCGTGGACTGCTCCAATGACAGTTGCGAATTTGGCATCGACACACCCGCCGGCATCGTGCGGCCGGTGGTAAGAAAACAATCAACCGGACCTCCGTTGGTCTCGTTCAGAAACGTTGCCTCTTTTGCGCACACTCTCGATGGAATTGTAAAGATACCCGGCCTGGGTAAGGTTACATTCGATCTCGCTTTCGGCGGAGCTTTCTACGCATTTGTTGATGCCACCAGTGTGGGGCTTACATGCACGCCCAAAGATTTTGCCGCGCTCGTCGACGTCGGGATGAGGATTAAAAACGCAGTGGCTGAGGCGGTCGAGATAGATCATCCGAAAGAAAAAGACCTGGAGTTTTTGTACGGCACCATATTCACAGGGCCGAGCGAAGACCCCGCACATCACAGCCGGCACGTCTGCGTTTTTGCAGAAGGAGAAGTCGATCGGTCACCAACCGGAACGGGTGTAAGTGCCCGCGCGGCTATCTTGTCGGCGCGAGGAGCCCTGCGGCCAAAGGAGACCATCGTAATCGAAAGCATTATCGGTAGTACTTTCGGAGTAACCGTTGTTGAGTCGCAACCGTTCGGCAAATACGACGCCATCATTCCCGAAGTCGCGGGATCTGCGTTTATCACAGGCAAGCATACGTTCCTGGTTGATGTTGATGATCCGCTACGAACCGGGTTTGTGTTGCGCTAACATCCGCTAGACAAATTCATGCCGATAAGAATTCTAGGAAACCGCGACGTTGAACGCTGCCTTCCGTACCATGCGGCAATCGAGTTGATGGAATCTGCCTTCAAGCAGTTGAGTGCAGGGCAGGCGGTCGTTCCAGTGCGACATACGCTTCCCGCCGGAGATCACCTGACCGCCCTGTCGATGCCCGCCTATCTGGAGGACTCTGCGTGTCTTGGGATGAAGTGGATCTCCATCAGGCATCCGGGAAACAAGTATACAGAGCCCGGATCAATCGCGCAGGTGCTGGTCTTCGACGCTAACATCGGAGCGTTGTTGGGGATTTTAGATGCCCGCTCGCTAACGGCCATTCGCACGGCTGCCGGTGCAGCATATGCAGCCGACGTGCTCGCCCCCGAAGGTCCGGCGGTGGTCGCGCTGTTTGGCGGAGGGCACATTGCAGAGGCTCAGCTGGAAGCGATGGCCTGCGTGAGAGAAATCCAAAAAGTTTTTGTGTACACGCGGAGTGTGCAAACAAGCGAAGCGTTTGCTGCACGCGTGGGTTCTCGACTTGGGCTTGAGATAAGTGCAATGCCAGACAGGGCGAGGATAAGGGAAGCGAACATCATTCTTACCGCGACACATTCCACACTGCCTGTTTTTTCTGATGATGAGATTGGATCGGATGTGCACATCTCTGGAGTCGGGTCTTATCGTTTGGATATGGCAGAAGTACCAGCAGAAACCGTAGCGCGGGCGACAGTTGTCGTGGATCACATCGAGAGCGCTATGCAGGAAGCGGGTGATGTCGTTCAGGCTTTGACGGCAGGACTTATAGAAAAGTCATCCATCTATGCGCTTGGTGATCCGGCGATTCCTCGTCATCCGAAAGGCATCTCGTTCTTCAAATCAGTCGGAAACGCCGTACAGGATGTGATCTGCGGACAACACGTGCTGGAAGAGGCAGAACGGCTAGGTCTGGGAACGGTGGTGGATTTCTAATTCCTGAGAAACGAGACGACTTGTGTGATCAACTCTTCCGAGATCGGCAAGCCCGGATTTCCGTAGGACTGCAGTTGCGCTGCTCGATCGGCAGGTACCATTTTAAGGATATGGTTCATCCCCACTATTATTGCCAGGTCGGTCCCCGGTTTTGCGTCTGCCAATCTCTCGGCGTTATCGACGGACACCTGGATATCCGTTGTGCCCTGCACTACCAGAACCGCTCCGGGAAACTCGGATACCAGCTTCGCCGGATCGTATGCAAACCATGAGTGGAGATAGGGCTGAATGGTGGATCGAAAGAGGCTCGCACCCTGTACCGGGCGGATGTCTGTAGTGCCCTTGTTCGCAATCTCCGTTAGTGCAGAGTCTGCCTCGGCGTAGCTCCCAGCCGTTAGCTGTTCCTTGAGTTGGGTTCGTAGAATCTCGTCCGCAGGGTAGCCCGCTCCCGCAAGCGAAACAACCTTGTTCACGGGTGTTTCGCCAGCAGCGATAAGCGCAAGCAACGAGCCTTCGCTATGTCCCACAAACGCAACATCAGAAAACCGATCGTCTGCAACCAGCAAGTGGTACCATGAGGCAACATCAGCAGAAAAATCTTCGATGACCAACTCACTCTCCGCGATCGCGGCCGACTTGCTGGCACCAACACCTCGCTTGTCGTAGCGCAGACTCGCAACTCCGCTAGTCGCCAACGCGTGCGCCAGCATTTTCAGGGATTCGTTTTTTCCCGGCGTTATCGCTGAGTTGCCGTCGCGGTCGGTAGGGCCAGACCCTGCGACGATGATTGCAACGGGGAATGGCGGCGGTGTCGCTGGCACGACCAACGTTCCAGCCAACTTCCCAGTGCCGGTGTCTAGCTCAACGTCTTCCGCGAAAAAATCTTGCGCGCTGGCATGGGAAGTACTCATAAGCAACACCAGAAGACAAGCGATCGCAAGCATTAGACTCGATCTATTACCCATTGGCCGCGCCATTTTGTTTGCGACGAAAGAGAACGTACGAGTAAATGATAGGCGGGAAGATAAATAATACTATGCCAACGCCTAAAGCGTACGCGAATGTCTCGGCCGGGAGCACTGTCCACAAGAGTAAAAGGATTGCGCTTGTAATAACCCAAAGCCATCCACCGAACCGGTGTGTGTCTCGCCAAACGTCCGGGTCTTCAAGCGTCCACGGTGTTTTGATACCGACAAAGTAGTTGGGTTGCACGGTCTTCATGTAGTTGCCGAGCAGGAGGATCATGACGAGCACAATGAATGGGATGATCCTCGGAGATGATAGTTCAAATCTGCCGGTGGCCTGTGCCAGCTGTACGTAGAAAATTGCTGAGAGGACTACGAGCGACACGTACTTTATCGCGGGGATCGGTTTTTGTCTCAACCCAGTTTTTTGTTTGGGATCGATTTTCGGAAAAATGAAAAAGAATGCATAGAGGCCGATGAGCAAGAGTGGCAATGTGAGGATTGAATTCCTGGAGCCGAAACCATCGGGTTTGCCGTCCAGACCCCAGTGATTGGGAATGCGATCCGGGATTTCGTTCCACAGTATTGCGAGAGCAACAAAAGGTGCGATGACAAGGAGAATGGCAGGTAGCTCCTTTTTGATTAGCTGTAGGCTGGTCATTTTGAGTAATCCTTGTTTAGGAGGTCCAGCATCCACTGTACAGCCTCTTCGACTACGGTTGTGTTGAGCGTATATCGGAGGAATCGGCCTTCGCGGGTTGCGGAAACGAGGTCGGCCTGTTGGAGGAGGCTCAGGTGGTGTGAGATGCTGGGTTTGGTCATATCAAATGCGTCGGCTATTTCGCCTGCGGTGAGGTCCTGGGTCTTCAGCATGTCCAGTATTTCTCTCCTTGTGGCGTCGTTGAGCGCTCTGAAGACGTTCGTCATTTAGACAATTAGGTAATTATCTAAATAATACGAGGAGTTGTTAGAAAGTTGCAACCGCTGGGAGTGTGAAGCATTAGCGTATGCACGGCGCAGGGTTGAATGGGTAAAACGATGATGCTTACCTTCCGTGTTCTGTATCAAGATCCCGTAGCTCAGTTGGCAGAGCATCTGACTTTTAATCAGAGGGTCGCAGGTTCGAGCCCTGCCGGGATCACCCTCGATTTAGAATGCCCGGGTGGCGGAATTGGTAGACGCGCCGTCTTGAGGGGGCGGTGACCGCAAGGTCGTGCTGGTTCGATTCCAGTCTCGGGCACTCCCAACACAGGCAAAACACCACCTTGAAGTTTGCGAAACGGAAACCCGTGCAGACCGCGCTCTTCGCTCGGGTGACGCTGTCCCTGATGTTCTTCTCGATAGCGGCACCGCTCACTGCGCACTGCTCCATGGAACTGCTTGATGGCACAGAGCATCATGGGTGTGCAACGGAAGCAGCTCCTGCCCACCATGATGTGCCAGCTGACCACAACCACTGCTGCCAAGAAACTCCGGTGCCAGAGACTGCAGAGAAGACCTCTGCACACTGCCGCTTCCTTCAGCTCGTAGACCGGCCAACGATAGAGGCGCCCACGCGAAAAGTAGTTAAGGTCTTCGCGCAAACATCCCGCCCGACAGGGGACACCGAAACAAGAATTTCTGATCGCGGGGTTGGTTTTCACATCTTGTCCGCTCCCCGCGTCGAAAATGTCGTCATGTTTCCCATGCGGAACTGAGATGGTGAGGTAACTGCGCTTTCGTGAGCGCAGAACATCACTATCAACTCAGTAAACTCCCGCAGGAAACTACCATGACTTTTGTCAAGTTGAGGGTTACCATCCTCTTGATAATCGTGTTCAATCCGATTGTCAACGCCCACGCACAAGAACCGCAAAGGGTTCGGTACGATTTGGTAATAGCTGAACAACCGGTATCGATCGCCGGTGATCTTGTGCACGCTCTTACCATAAACGGAAACGTTCCCGGACCTACGCTCCACTTTAATCTTGGAGACACGGCCCACGTGGTCGTGCACAATAAGTTGGATGTAGAATCATCCATCCACTGGCACGGCATACTACTGCCCAACAAGGAGGATGGGGTACCATACGTTACCACGGTACCCATAGACGCCAACGACTACCATATGTTTGAGTTTGTAGTTCGACAAACGGGTACCTATTGGTATCACGGCCATACCGGATTGCAGGAACAGCGCGGCGTGTACGGAGGGATTGTCATTAACGAGGTGAACGGGCATCAGGCAGATGTAGACTCGCTGATCATTCTGTCGGACTGGACCAATAGTAATCCGTCACAGCTATGGCGGACGCTCAAGAGTGGGAACGATTGGTTCCAGGTAGAGAAAAATTCTGTGATAAGCTGGGACAGGATTATTGCGACCAGAAGTATTCGTGAAAGGCTTCGGTCGTCGTTTCGACGAATGCCGTCTATGGATATTGCTGATGTATCCTATGACGCCTTCCTGGCAAACGGTGAGCCTGTGGTGACATTGTCTGAAGTTGCGCCCGGAGATCACGTTCGCCTGCGGTTTGTAAATGCCGGAGCTTCGTCCTACTTCGTAGTTAATTATGCAGGCGGTGGGCTCACCGTTGTCGCCGCGGATGGGCTGCCCGTTAAACCGTTGCAGGTCGACGAATTCCAGATAGCGATTGGAGAAACCTATGACGTCCTTGTAAGCATCCCGGAGGGCGACGGGAGTTACGAGCTCCGAGCAACAGCGCTTGACGGATCCGGGTACACATCCGTACTTCTTGGTGATGGTCCTGTTGTCGAAGCTGACTCGGCGACCCTGCCGGATCCACTGTCACCCATGATGCATATGGAAATGGAAGGGATGATGCCGATGGATATGCAGGACGACAACGGGATGAAGGATCATAATCACGATACTACGTCGATGGACCCTCACTCGAATCAGATCCTATCGTACGACCAACTGGTGTCCACAACGCCTACCTCACCTGATCCCAGACGTTCGATTCGGTTGTTCACGTTCAAACTAACAGGTGACATGGAGCGATACGTCTGGAGCATGAACGGAAAAACTTTGTCGGAATCCGATAAGGTGATGATCAAAGCAGGTGAGCTCGTGCGCTTTGAGTTGACCAATGGTACCATGATGCATCATCCCATGCACCTGCACGGCCATTTCTTTCGAGTAATTAATGGACAGGGAGAGCGCTCCCCTCTAAAGCACACAGTAGATGTCGCTCCCATGGGCACGGTTACTATCGAGTTCGAAGCGACGGAAGACAAGGACTGGTTCTTCCATTGTCACATCCTTTATCACATGATGAGCGGGATGGCCAGAATCGTCCGCTACGAGGGCTCGACGGTAGAGCCCGAGTTAGCACGAGCAAGGAGACGGGCTCCTCGTGCAGATGATACCCGATGGTTCTCATGGTTCTCGACAGCCCCTACATTCAGCGGGACGTCAGGCGAAGCTCACCATGAAGGAACCCGAACAGGTTTTTCGCTGGACTGGAAAAATGACTGGACCGGTCACTACGAAATACATCCGTCGCTAAACCGGTATGTTGGTCGGTTTCTTCAACTGTTCGTAGGCGCTGAGCTGGAAGATGACGAGAACGTTGCCATTTCCGGAATCAGGTATGTTTTGCCGCTCTTGCTGGAAGCCGAGATACGCGTTGACCACACCGGCATATTACGGTTGCAGATCGAGCGTGAGCATGCAATCACGCGGAGAACAAGAGCCGGTTGGATGATTGCCTCCGATAAGGAATGGCGAGTGGAGATGGACTATCTTATTAGAAGGCACGTCGCGATCACAGGAAATATTGACTCCGAATTTCCTGCAGGCGTGGGCATAAAGTTTATTTACTAAACTCGGTCTGGAACTAGCCATCAGAAACATGAAAAAGCCGATATCGATTTCCCCGTTAGTAATCCTGATATTACTTGCAGGCTGCGCAACGGTAAACCATCCCGCTCCGAACGCAACAGAAATTAACTCCATCCTCGACGCGTTCCACAAAGCAGCGTCGGAGGCGGACGGAGAAAAGTATTTTAGCCTATTTCACAGCGACGCGATCTTCCTCGGAACGGATGCAACCGAACGTTGGACTGTTCCGGAGTTCAAACAGTATGCAGATCCGCATTTCTCCAAGGGCAACGGGTGGACCTACCGAACAACGCAGCGAACCATTTCCATCTCACCCGATGGATCAACCGTATGGTTTGACGAACTATTGGAGAATGAGGGACTGGGAACGTGCAGGGGAAGTGGACTGCTTCTGGTAGAGGACGGGGAATGGAAAATTGCTCAGTACAATTTGTCGATTCCTGTTCCGAACGAGTTGGCAAGACGCGTCGTGGGGATCATCAGCGGCAACTAGACAATCTCTCGCGCAAAGCCGAGGAGCTGCCAATAGGGGGGCGGGTAACCGTTCTGTAACTTAAAATCTGTTACCTCTTCCAGCATCTTGTCGTACAGTTTGTTGTGATGCCGCGTGAAGAAGAAGCTGCGTAGTGCCGAGACGGCATTCATGCCTTCGGGTACTGGCCCGCGTACGCCAAACCGGTTTAGCGTCCAGGACACACCTTTCGCGATCCTCGCCACGCCCAACAGGTACCAGGGGTATGTAAGCTTGTCGCCTCGCTCGGCCCCTTCCAGGCGCGCATCAATTATTGCATTGTCGATGTGATCCTGCAGGAGTGAATTCGCGTCTCTCCATTCGGCCACAACGGTGAGCTGCGGGTCGTACTCCAGGTCAGACGGCTCTTGTGTTTCGAAATACCGCACTCCAAACGACGACAACCATGAGCGCAGGCCGGGCTTGGAGATGGTCGAAATCCCCATCCACAAATCCAGTCCGAGCGACGAGTACGGACCGGATGCCACCTCGGAACAGAACATTTTGTCCGGGTCCTGATAGTTCATTTCGAAGTCGTACGGTATGTGCTCGCTCCGTGCCCTTTCCAAAGCCATCGCTGCCGCTCGGTGAGGCAGCATGGGGTCTTCTATAAGCTGCGGCAGGTCTGCTCGCGGTCTCAGAACAACGATCCGCAACTTCTTGTCCTGTAGATATTTCTCAACCGTAGCGATGGCCACCCCAATCGCGATGTGCGATTCAATCACGCTCGCAATTTTTGTTTGTTCGTCGACGTGCACAAAAGCGATGTGCGAAAAATTGCCGGGGTAGTCGTTGCCGCGGGAGATCAACGCCGACGTTGGGTAGCCGCCACGCGATACGAGAATGTCACCCGAGTGTATGCGCACACCCTGAATCATTACTGACGGCGTCTCCGAAGGTTCATCCATCTCGAGACTCAATGCCTGAATGGAATCGGGGTGCTGAAGCATCACTTCTTCCACGGCGGCCCTCCCTCCATACAGCACACGATATAATCTGTCGCGAGCTGTTCGCTGCTGCAGATCCCAGGATATCGACTGTTGCTTGGTCGTTTGGCGGAGTCTCGAGCTTACGCCCAGATAGTCGTGCACAAAATCCGGGCACACCGCGACTTCTGGTCCCAACTGGAAAAAGACGTCTTGCACCTTGTCCCAAAGAGGATCCTCTGGTTGCAGGGTTGTGGAGTCCAGGTCGGCAACGAGTTTGTTGAGTTCGGCTATCTCCTGACGCGCTCGTTCCGCTACTTCTGCCGTACAACCCTCGCGCCGCGCCTTTGCATACTCTCTTTCGAGCGAGGTCCATAGACTATCCTGATTCCAGATGAATGCGTCAGCGTCACCCGTCGCCATGGGCGCCGGTGAGTCCGGTCTCCTGATGCACAGCAACAGGTAGGCGGCAAGCAGGATGAATAGAAGGAGTGCTAACTTCACGGCGATTCGGGCTGGGTGGATGCAGGCAATAATATAGTTGCTGGAAATCCGTTTATTTGCTTTGGATTTACATTCATTGGCATGAAAAACCTGATACTCGCTGCTCTCGTTCTTGGATTGGTCGCCGGAGCAGTTTTCTATTTTATTCAAGCACTACGCGATGATCCTGGCCCAGGGGTGGTCGTGCTTCAACCGGAGTGGTCGGCTCCAATGAAGGAGCTGACGGATGATGAGTACCCCGACAATCCGGATATTTTAATCCGAAGCAGCCTGGACGGAACGTTTTCGCATGATGCTTTGCACTTTACCCGGCTGCCAAACGGAAACTTTAGCATCCGCATCACGGCGGCCAATGCTGCATCCGCAGGCATTACTCTTCGTGATGTAGACTTGCGCGAGTTGATGCCCACAATACCAGAGTGGGTGCAGTCCGATGATTACCTCAGCCTGGTTGCGGCTGTTGAGGCAGAGTATAGTCGGCACCAGGTAAAATTCACGGCTGATGAATTCGGAATCGAACAGGGCAAACAAGAATCGGACGTAGTGGTGCGCGTCGACCTGTCCCGGAATTGCCTCTTCTCCTACCTATGGGAGGTGATCCTGGTCACCGAGGAAAATGGCACCCAAAAACCGGTCTACCACGGTTGGTTTGATTTCCCAAAAGACCTGTACGCCGATTTGTTCTATGAGCGAAATGGCCTGCCATTCGAGGATTACGCGTACGCTCTGGAAGAGTGGGTCAACGTTGAAAACAGGCCACTCAATATGTCTCTGCTACGGCGGGTTGAACAGGAGTCGTCTGTTCCGCTGCAGTCATTCAACGACGGCTTTTATGAACTGGTGGGCGAGAGATTCAAAAAGGCAGGAAACATTCTCGCACCAAAAAATGCGCACGCGATCGAGGACTTCCTTACAGATAACACGTCCTTCGCCACTTTCTCGCCGCCGGGGATGTACGAGACGATACATCCGAAAGAAACATTCCTTTCTCGTTTTGCGCAGCCGGTATCCGCGACCGCGCGGCGCGTAACAAACCCCAACATCAATTCGCAAAGCACGCTTGAGTTGGAGTTTTCGTTCGTGAATCCGTCGCGCTCCGACACCACGTCGCTGGTTATCGGCGGGCTGGAGTTATCGCAATTCCCGCGCTTGAGTCATGATGAGTATTATCGGGGTTGGCAAAAACCGCTCGGGATTGGCCCGCATTCATTTTACGAACCGTACGAATACGCTATTCGGAATCCAGCATCCGAAAGCTCGTATTACGGAGTGCTGCTTGACGCAGACGGACGTTGGCTGGACGGATCAATCATAGGCATCGATGGCGTACTGATGTACCGCGACAAAGACAGCGGCATGTACAAGTTTTGGATATTGTCTTTCGAACGGCACGCGTTCGTTGGCCACCTGGGCGTGAGCCTCGATCTCGACGAGCTCGGTTTCGAACCAGCTCTCACCCGCGGCCTGGTCACGCAAGATGGTCCACGTGTCAACTTTACAGAATTTGAGTAGGCTTGCCGTCCTGCTTCTGGCGCTTCTCATTCTTGGGGGTGCAAAGGGAACGTCAGCGCAGTCACAGCCTCCACCCGCCAACGAGCAGCGAGCGGTTGACAGTCTGCGCGTCGTGGGTCATAAGCAGATAGAAAAGGGAGAGTGGGGAGAAGCTGCCACGAGCATGACCGCCGCAGCGGAGCTTGCCGAAAAAAACAAAACCCATTCCGACTTAACCATTGCGTTCCTCTGGTTCAAAGCAGGACTTGCCAATCATCGGGCGGACAGCCTTACGTTGGGTTTGTATCAACTAAACCGAGCCTGGGGAATGGCGCAGGAGCTGGAGTTCGCCCAACTGGAGATAGCCGCGCTGGCCGAGCTCGCATCTGCCCACAAGAAGGATGGCAACCTTGCCAAAGCTATCCTGTACGCCCGACGAGCAAAGAGGCTGGCGCCAGAAATCGTATCGTCATTCCAGCACGCAAAACTAACGGTAGCACTAGGAGACTATCTCCTTGCTGATGGCGCTGTCGCTGAGGCCGTTGCATACTATCAGCAAGCCGAACAGGAATTTGAAAGACTTGGTCGCGACGCGGAGTTGGCGGACGTAAGAAAAAGAATTGATTCTGCCGCTGCATCAACACTGGAGTAACGGGCAAACTTTCCTATTTTTCTAAACTCGACCCACTTCTCCCGCTCCTCAGCTCTCCAACAGTTCGGTGGCAAGTACAACAGGCTCCAACACATCCGGTCCGGGCATTCGATTCCCACCGCCGATGATCTTCGTCCTCGCCCTCGGAGTCGGATGGTTTTTGAATCAGCGCTGGCCGCTCCCAATCTCATCATCACTCACAGAGCCCACGCCGACCGTTGTTTTTACGATCCTGGGTGCAATCGGCTTTGCATTAACCTTTGCGAGCATGCTCTCCTTTGCACGCGCGAATACCTCGGTGCTTCCGCATAGACCCGCAAGCAAGATGGTGAATCGCGGACTTTACCGTTACTCTCGCAATCCTATGTACGTAGGCCTGATCATTGTCTACATCTGCGGGACACTCTTGTTGAACACCTTCTGGCTGGCCTTTTTACTCGTACCGGTGTTACTCGGGCTACGCTACTTCATTATCGCGAAAGAGGAAACATATCTCGAGCAAGAATTTGGCGACGAATATCTGCAGTACAAACAGCAGGTGCGACGATGGTTATAGCGGAGCTCGAAAGATTTTGGTAAGCGACAGATCGATCATCGCAGATTGGGTCGCGGTAGACAGGCCACACACACTCCTGGGAGTATGTCCCAACTCAAGGCTGGTAACTGTTGCCGCTATTAGGGCAGGTGCAGCTTTGGCGGCACCCATTCTTTTTGCCGCTACGCTCAACCAGGTTGATGACGAAGGAGGGTACACACCATGGAATCCTCACGACCTGGTCGCGTTCGTAAACGAGCAATGCGCCCATGCGAACGTCACCAGCTACCCCGTATGTCTGGATCACGGCGGTCCGCACCAAAAAGATGCGCACTCCTATCTCTCGTTCGACGATTCGTTGGCCGCGGTAAGATCATCCCTCGCCTCCTGCATCGATGCAGGATACTCAATGTTGCATATCGATTGCACGGTACCCAAAACTGTCGGCGAGTCGATTGATGCTTCCATTGAAAGAACCGTGGAGCTGGTTGCATTCTGTGAAGAGACGAGAAGAAAAAGAAGTAGCCAGCAGTTGGAATACGAACTTGGGTCTGATGAGGTAAAAGGAGGCCTTACAGATATTGCACAGTTCGAATATTTTCTGAATCAGATAACCCAATCGCTACAGCGCAACAATCTTCCACTCCCGCTTTTTGTCGTTGCTCAACTTGGAACCAGCGTCGCATCAACCACCCTCGATGAATCTCGAACACAAGAGCTGGCTCAAGTCGCAGCGAAGTTTAATACTGGTCTAAAGTGTCACTTCGCGGATTATACTGATGACCCAAGCATCCTGATTACCCTGCGCGTACGTGGCGCCAATGTAGGGCCTGAGTTCTCGGCCGCCCAGTATCGCGCGATCAAAGAGCTGAACAACCAGGAATCGAGTACGGTGATCGCGGCTGTTAACCGGGCGGTAATTGAAAGCGGCAGGTGGAGAAAATGGACATCATACTCAGAACCTGAAGAGTTCGGAGAGCTGACTGAAGGCCGGAAGGAGTTTTTGCTCGAGACCTGCTCCCGATATGTCTGGGAGGAGGACCGCGTGTCGGCCGCAATTTCTGAGTTGTTCGAGTTGTCGGGGAATGCCCGCGAGGTTGTTATTTCTGCGATACAATCACGAATTGAACGATATATCAGAGGTTTTGGCCTCGTCGGCATGGACGGCTAGGTTGGCAACTACGACAGCAACCAATTGTCTTCAGTAGTCGTTACCAAGAAAACACCTAAACCATGAAACCCAATTATCATACAAAATCGATGACACGCAACTCCCTGTTGACGCTCCTCGCGGCCACCCTGTTTATCACTGTGGGATGCTCGGACGTCGTACAGAACGAGATAGAACCCAGCGCCCAGCAAGAAGAATCAGAGGCAGTTCCTGAGGCCGACGAGGTCTTCAGAGTTGTTGACGAGATGCCGACCATTGTGGGAGGAATCCAGGCGATTGTCGACGAGATCAAATACCCGGAGGAGGCAAAAGCAGATGGGATCGAAGGAAGGGTACTCGTGCAATTCATTGTTGATGAGACAGGTAATGTTGTTTCGCCAACTGTGATTAAAGGAGTCGACCCCAACCTGGATGCGGAGGCTCTTCGGGTTGTTGGAGACACGAAGTTTGTACCTGGCAAGCACAATGGTGTGGCGCGCAAAGTCCGCCTCACCCTGCCCGTTACATTCAAACTTCAGTAGCCACGCCGGATATCCGTGGGCGGATATCTCAAAACGAGCGTTCCCGACATCAACTGCTGATCGAAGTTGATAAACCCGTTAACAAGGTACACCTGGCGGAGGCTGCAATTGTAGAGGAGTTTGATCTCCCTATCTTGCTTTCTGTAGTCAACAGTCGCAATGACGCCTACAATTCCAGTCTCTGCCGTTCCAACGAAAACATCTACCTCCTCGCCATCGGTCGAGGTTGTGTTGTTGACGAATCCGTAGTCGATCGGATATACAATTTCCGGGAATCTAGGGTGTGGCGTGCCAAGGGGTCGGTCGATCGTAACTCCATTCTTTGCGACTACCCCATCCCACGCATCCCAGTTTATCGCAAACGGGTGCGGGTGAGCCATCATTCTGATCCCGCTTCCTCTTTCTCTTCCGGTTCTGCATCGGTTTCCTCTACGACTGCTATGTGCAGGTCGCCCAGCTGCATGTCATCTACCACGTCGGGTGAGCTCACCATCAATTCCTGAGCGCTCTGCGTTTTCGGAAAAGCGATTACGTCCCGGAGCGACTGCGCACCGGCAAGGAGCATTACAATCCGGTCAACGCCAAGCGCAATTCCCCCGTGCGGGGGCGCCCCGAACCGGAATGCCTCCAGCAAAAACCCGAACCTTCGTTCGGCCTCATCAGCATCTATTCCCAACTGGGAAAACATCTCCGACTGCACTTCCGGCGAGTGTATCCTGATAGATCCGCCTCCGATTTCCATTCCGTTCAACACTAAATCATACGCCCGCGCGCGAACGTTGGCGGGATCGGATTTTAGTTTGTCGAAGTCGTCCGGATTGGGGCTGGTGAAGGGATGGTGCATGGCGGTAAAGCGGTCTTCCTTTTCGTCCCACTCCAGCAGCGGGAAGTCCGTCACCCACAAGAAGTCCCACTTGGGACTAACGTCTTTTGCCGCATCGATCTCCTGGGCCAAGTGCGCCCGCAGAGCTCCCGACTGATGATAGAGGGTTGGGTAGTGTCCAGCAAGAATCAGCACAAGGTCACCCGGCCGGGCCTTGAGCGAGGCGATTGTCTTTGCGATGTATTCGTAGGGCAAGACATCGGACTTGACAGATGAGTACGCACTCGAGCCGTCAGCGGGGAGTTTGAAATAGATCAGACCCTTCGCGCCAATTTTTTTGCGCACTACATCTTTGTCCAACCTGTCCATCGCGCCACGGCCGCGGTGTCCCTCACCCGGCACCACGAAACCCACAACGTCGCCGCCGTCGTCGATTGTCTCATCAAAGACACGGAAGCCGCACCCGTGAAAGCATTCGTTCAGGTTGTGCAGCTCGAGGCCTATACGCGTATCAGGTTTGTCGGAACCGTAACGCCTCAAGGCTTGCTCGTAAGTGAGCCTCTTGAAAGGTGTCTCCAACTGGGTTCCATCCAGTTCTTTCCAAACGCGCACCATCATCTCTTCGATGAGCGCGTAAATCTGTTCCTCTGTTGCAAACGTGAGCTCGACATCCACCTGTGTAAATTCCGGTTGTCGGTCCGAACGTAGGTCCTCATCGCGGAAGCATTTCACGATCTGAAAATACCGATCGAGACCCGAGACCATAAGGATCTGCTTGTACGTCTGCGGCGACTGCGGTAGGGCGTAGAATTTGCCCGGATGCACCCGGCTGGGAACGAGGTAGTCTCGCGCGCCTTCCGGTGTGGATTTCATGAGGATCGGCGTTTCGACCTCAACAAAATCCTGACCATCGAAATATCGACGGGTGACCTGGTAAAACTTGTGTCGCAGCAGAATATTTTTTTGCAACGAGCCTCGCCGAAGGTCCAGGTATCTGTACTTGAGTCGCAGGTCCTCATTGGCGATGGCGGTTCCGTCACCCTTCTGCGTAATCTGGAAGGGGAGCGGTTCCGTGGTAGCAAGCACCGCAATCTCCTCGCCGCGAATTTCCACGCGCCCGGTCGGTAGGGCTTTGTTAATCGTATCCGCATCACGGAGCCGAATGGTTCCTTTTACGGAGATGACAAACTCATTGCGGAGTGTGGACGCGATGTTAAACGCCTCCCCATCGAACTGAGGTGAAAACACAGCCTGCGTTAGTCCCCAGCGGTCGCGGATGTCAATAAAGAGTACGCCGCCGAGATTTCTCCAGGTGTCTACCCAACCCTTGAGCACCACCTCGCGCCCAACATCGTCTGGGCGGAGCTCGCCGCAGTTGTGGGTGCGCGGTGGATGCGGGTCGGTCTGGTGGGCCTGGGCCATGTGCGGCGACAATTGTATTGCGGTATAAGCGCGAATATACGACCGCAGGAATTGCATGATTCCTCATTCACGAAAGATCAGTCTATCGCCGGAAGCCCGCTGCGCCTGATCTCATCTATGGATCCATGGGGTTTTTGTCTGCATAATTATCCTATCTTCACAAGCAATGTAGTCGCACCGGCAGGAAGAACAACAACGAGAGCGTGCCCATGGAGGCCTTATCCAGTCCGTACTTACTAGCCATAATTGTCTATCTCGTCGCCCTGATCGGAGTAGGGTATTACAAGAGCCGAACGGTAAAAACCGGCGAAGACTTTATGGTCGCCGGCCGGAGATTGCCCTGGTACATACTGGTCGGAACCCTACTGGCCACCTGGGTTGGAAATGGCTCCCTATTTGGAGGAGCGGGACTCGGATATCGCAACGGCCTGGCAGGACTTTGGACAAGTGCCGGTGCGTGGATCGGCATCGTTGTCGTCTACTTCATATCGAGGCGTATTCGGAATTTTGGAAAGGTTACAATTCCCGAAATCTTTGAGGCCCGGTACAACAAGACGGCAAGCATACTCGCAATCATCACGACGGTGATCGCGTACCTGACCATCGTGTCGTATCAGTTTCGTGGTGGAGGGAGAATCCTGTCCATTATCACCGACGGGGCGCTGACTATTGAAACCGGGATTGTGATCACAGCCCTTTTTGCGATCCTCTATACAGTGCTCGCCGGAATGCTATCCGTAGTGTACACGGATGTGGTTAACGGCGTCCTGATGTTAATTGGAGTTTTCGCATCACTGATATTTGTTCTCTTTGCAGTTGGCGGCATCGATGAAGTTGTTGCCTATGCGACCTCGGCTGGCAAGACCGGCTTCTTTGGCAATTGGGCATACGAAAGGTCGTCGGGAATTTCCGGACCCATCATCGCTATTTCGTTTTTCGTTCCGACGATGTTGTTGTTGCTCGGCGATGCAAACATGTATCAGCGAATCTTCAGTGCGAAAGATTCCAGGAATGCGCAGAAAGCTGTCTTGTTTTGGGTCGTTGGTGTTGTGATACTGGAAGCAGGAATTAACTTGTTCGGGCTTCTGGGTGCCACTGCTGCATCGCAGGGACTTATCCCGGAGCTTCATGCCGGTGGTGTAGCCGACGTAGCGACGAATCTTTCTGAAAACGTAATCCCGGAAATCGCTCGCAACGCCGTCCCCCTATTTCTCGGGATGATACTGGTTGCCACTATGATGGCAATCGTTATTTCGACTGCTGATTCGTTCCTTCTGATACCTGCGACAAACCTTACGCGTGATGTTTATCAGAGATTTTTGAAACCTGATGCATCCGACAAACAAATAGTCTTTACGAGTCGGGCAGTTATTCTCGTATTGGGGGGGATTGCATACATGCTGGTGGAGCAGTTTCCGACGATCCTTAGTGCTGCCTATACAGCCTATCTGGTTTACGGAGCAGCGATTACACCGGCACTCCTTGCAGCGTTCATGTGGAAGCGTGCCACGTTCCAGGGAGCGGTGGCGTCCATTCTTACAGGAACGATTGTTACTCTGATCTGGACGTTCTATTTGTCCAATCAGGATTTCTATTCCACCTGGAGTCCGTTTTTGCAGGAGGTGACGTATCCGGCGGTAACACTGTCTGTCCTGGCTTTGATAGGTGTGAGCCTTGCAACTCCAGCGCCTGACGAGTCAAAGTGGAAACCGTTCTTCGTTGATGAGTAACGGCGGTAGTAGCAGTTAGAACGACGGTGAGAGTCGAATCCAGAATTGCGGATCTTTGTCGACGCCGATATCGGAGAGTGGCCAGGCCACCTCGAACCGCAGAGCGCGATCGGCCAGGCCAATCCCGACACCCGCGCTTGTAAATACGTTTGCAGCGTCGAATTCGTTTGAGCCAGCTCCGTTGGTCCAACCTGCATCCACAAACCCTGACACCATCCAGTCGTCGAAAAGCCAGTCCTGTAGTACCGACAGCTCTGCATTCCCAGCCAGGATTCGAGTGCCATAAAACGCATTGTGCGGATAAGCGCGCACTGAACCAACGCCACCGAGGGTGAATCCTTTCTGTAGCGGTACCTCGCCGGTTGCGGCTCCGGCTACTCCTCTTAACGCCAGACTGCTTTGCCTGGACGTTGGGATGTAAACCCTGATGTCTCCGAAGTATCGTCTGAAGGAAAAGTCACCGCCGAGCCCGTCGCCAATTTCGGCCTCGCCGCGGAATGCGGCGCCAGTCGGCAGCCTGAACAGATCCTGGACGCGACCACCTTCAACCGCAACGACGACGGATCGCATGTCCTCACGGAGGCTGTCAAGCTGTGGATTTGGTCGAAAATGATCACCGCCAAACAGCGACCATCCGACATTGGTCTCAAGGCTGGAATACTTCTCGGATCTGTATCCCGCAGAGACCTGCAGTTCGGGGGCCAGACGCAGAATACCGTATGCGTTCCATCCTTCTACCTGGAAGTAATCGAAGTAATCATAGTTGACAAAAAACGCCGCAAGGGTGTTCTCCGAATACCCCACCTTCCACGCGTCGTTTGTAACGGTTGCTTTGCGGTAGCTAGCACCAATTTTCAGGTCGATGCCGGACTCTGAGGCGTACGTCTTTGTTCGTGTCTCTGCCCCGAGCTCATACACAAACCGGTCGAGCGCAAACGCATATCCGATGTTGCCATATATCGTGGACCGCTCGTAGCTATCCCATTCCAATGGCATCTTCCGATAACCTAGAACGACTCCTTCAACCCGATTGTACCTGATCGATGGACTCGTGTCGTACAGTGCTGACGTGCGGTACGGCCAGGTGCCAGAGAATTCACCAGCAAAGGTGGACCAGTTGTGGCGGATACCGACACCCTCATGGCGCCGAGATTTTCGATAGTAATCACCATCCGAATCGTGTTTCTCATCATCCTCGTCGACCACCGAATACCATTCACCGTCTTCGAACGCGTCGTCCCGATCAGGGTCCTCCTCGCTCGTTTCTCCCGAAGCCCATTCGTCTGGTCGGTAGGACTGGTCCGGATCTGATACAAGCGCAATCGCGGAGTCAATCTTTTCCTCCAGTGCTTCCAATTTCCGATTGGTGGAGGAGGGGCTTTCATCGTTGAGATTTTCCCGGAGAACAATGACGTCCTTTCGAATTTCGCTTAGGAGTTTCTTGATGTCATCGTTATCGCCCTTGTTCACCCTCAGTGCTCCGGTTTCCAGGGCGAGCCGGTCCGACATTTCGAATAATCTCGAGCTGATGTTGTCGGATGTTGGATTATAAGCCGCTTCACGCACTAACTGGACAACAGCACCGAGCACAGTCTCGACGATTGATTTTTCCGTCGAGTATGCATCGTTCCCTTCGC
The DNA here is from genome assembly GCA_965224105.1 of Rhodothermales bacterium. GTDB lineage: Bacteria > Bacteroidota > Rhodothermia > Rhodothermales > JABDKH01 > CBDCYH01. The sequence goes on from CBDCYH010000002.1 coordinate 1,979,869, forward strand.
GCGCCAAATTATTCTGCTGGCTCGCCGCGGGTAAAACGAGAATCGCCGATAGAATGAGAGTGAAAAGAGTACAGCGCATGTGCCTCACCATGTTACATTTGGCTTTGGCGGAAATACGGTTGAACCTGCTTAGTGTTACAGACGCCGACACGCAAGCGGGTTAGTTGTCTACCAGCGCCTCGAGTGGTTTCCACGTTGGGAGATTTGATCTCTCCGCAAGATAGGGCAGACTGTTACCGGAGTAACCGTCGGAACTTTCTGATCCCCATATGGGCACGGGCTCACCTCGATTGCATTCGCCCAGTAGGCCACCAAGCGTAAACTTCAGTTCTTTTGGAAGGTCGGGGAAATTTCTAAGGTACTCCTGCAGCACCGTCTTGGGAGGAAGTTTGCCTCTCACCTTAAGTCCTTCGCGTCGCAGGTCTGTGCTCCGGAGGCGCCGCAGCTGAACTACGTTTTGCCGAAAATTGAAATCGGATACGCAGCCAGCGGAGATGAGATACCGGCCGCGCAGGAAGAATCCGGATTTTCTTATCTCAAGAAAAAGCGGCAAACCGTCGTCATCGGATATCCACCCAGATAGGTGTCCGACATGCACTCCGCGAACGTCCCGCACGCCGAAAGCGGAGATTGTTGCCCGTTTCGCCCGCCTTGGAAACTTGTGATACTGCCAGCGTCCCATCGATGTGCTAAAAGTCTAGCTAGCTAATATAAGATATAATAACCTGCTATGGTTTTTAACGCACAAAATCAACTTTGTTTGGCCGATTTGGAGTAAGCGGAGCACATTTTTTTCCGACTCGAACCTGTTCGAATCTACCTTCCGATTGCCACTACCGTCGTAATTATAGCCGCAACGGCGGTTACGCCCGAAATTACCGTCTGGATAGTCGAAAGGCGGGCCTGTCTTGCGGCGCTTTCCTGGGAAATCAGCAGGGCCTGCAATTCAGCGGTTTCGCCAATCGGCTCTCTGTTAGCAAATATGGTGTCGCCAGGGCCAACCGGTGCTGCCGTTCCGCGGTGATACCTGCCGCGCGCCATCTCGAAGGTGTAAATCTCTTCTGTACCTCGGAGGATTCCTCCAACTCTTCCCAAATAGTAGTCAGCATTTTGGTTAGCGACGAAAGGTACATAACCCGGCTCGGTTACATTACCGGTCACAAAGACTGTTTCTTCTCTTCGCGGGAAGACAACCGTATCACCGTCTCTCAACTTGAATGACGGTTGGTCTAACTCAGTGCTTACATCAACGGCCAATCTGTTGCGACCTTCTGAAGCGGCGTAGTACGTCCGGCCGAAGAAATCCAGGTCGCTGGATTTTGCGTCGCCGCGAATAAGAGTCGGCCGTTTTCGTTCCACATAAGCCGCGTCCAGGTTCGACTCATCAGTCAGGCCACCCGCAATTTCAACCAGGTCGGATATGGTACTACCCTCCGGAGGGATTTCATACGTCCCGGGATACTTTACAAACCCGTAGATGGAAACAAGCTCTCTCTCTTCGACCACTACATTGATTAAGTCTCCAGGTCGCAACGCGTAGTTAAGATCACCTCTTGCTCCCGAGTCCAGGGATACAATAACGCTCTCCGTTACGCCGTCGACCCTGCTAGTCACACGGACTTCGTCCAGGTTCTCTAATCCTCCGGGTCTTACGGCAATTGTTAGCAGATCTTCGAGTGTGTCTCCTTTGCGAAACGGGTACGAACCGGGATAGGCTATCGGACCGGAAACGCTTACCGATTCTTTCCGAATGTCATAGGTGGGAACGAAGACAACATCCCCGTCACGTAAGATGGGATTGTGAGCGAGGTCACCCGTTGTGTAGTATCTCATGAGGTCGGACGAAACCTCTGTTCCGTCCGCCCGCCTAATCAGAACCGATCGCATGGAAGGTAGGAATCCTTCGCTCAGCTCAGCCGCGACAACGACGTTTTGTTTTTGTGGCCGTCCCTGATTTGGTGCCCCAGTTGTAGCGGCTTCGACCACGTCTGCAACGCGCCCGACGCCCGTCGCATAGTATCTGCCTGGGAAGGTTACGGCTCCCGTCACGTGCACCAGAAAATTTCTCGGGGTTGTTAGCGAGACCCAAACATCCACATTCTGGTTTCGCGATTTAACCAGCTCCCTGGCCGCTGATGTCGCATCCCGAAGCGTCATGCCAGTAACGTCGACCGCACCGACTGTAGGGATAACAAGAAAACCATCCGCCGCCACGGTCGCAGTGACTTCTCTCGCGAGGCTTCCTCCTACGGATGCATTAAAAATATCGCCCGGACCGACTACGTACTCGTCCATGTCGATAGCGCCTTCGAGTGCACCCATTGCGGCCGTTGACGTGCGCGCTCCAGCGAGGGCCTGGAGGGGCAGCATATTCGAGTTTCTCCCAAGGTCGGCCGGGATTTGTGCGGCAGCATGTGTCGCAAGGAATCCAGTCGACAGGAGTATAAGCGTCGCCGGTAGAAGCGATCTCACGATCTTGTTCAGTCTGTGCATGTCCGGGAAAACCAGGTAGGAGGGGCTATCAGTAGAAAGATCGATAAGCGCAGAATAGGGAGATTGGCTAAGTTGTTCCGGACCAGATCATCAGCCACCAAAATACGAAATAATGCCCGGCTCTACCAACCAAGCGAGTAGGCTCCGGTGAGCAGCAGCATGAAGCGCAAGGCGTTTGCCAAGATCAATCTCGGACTGCGGGTGTTGGAAAAGCGCCGTGATGGATTTCATAACATCCAATCACTTATGATTCCCATCGGGTGGCACGACGAGCTAGAATTTTCGAAATCAGAATCTCTTTCGCTCACGTGCACAGACGAGTCGCTTCCCGTTGATGAAACGAACTTGTGCGTCCAGGCGGCACTGGCGTTACAACAGCAGTTCGACTTTGTGGGAGTTAGGATCCACCTGGACAAGCGCGTCCCGCATGGTGCGGGGCTAGGTGGCGGATCGAGTGATGCCGCTGCAACACTCGGCGCACTCAGACAATTGTGGAACCTCTCGGCGTCGGACGAGGACTTAGAGGAAATCGCTGCCTCCCTGGGTTCGGACATCCCATTTTTTATTTCCGGCCGCCCGTCTCTCGTTTCAGGAAGGGGAGAGATTCTGAACCCGGTAGAATTGGATTTGGAGGGGTGGTTGGCAGTCGCAGTGCCCGAAGTGCCCATTGCAACCGCGGATGCTTATGGTTGGGTCACACCGGATGCAAGTCGTCCCGATATGGTGGTGCCCTCTTACACTTTGTCTCCCACACTTGACGTACATAACGATTTCCAACCGGAGATGGTGAGGCGATTCCCGGTTGTGGGTGAATTGGTCGACACGTTCAAAGCTGCAGGAGCCGTGCACGTTAGTATGTCGGGCAGCGGGAGTGCGGTCTACGGGATCTTTGCTGATGAGGTCGCCGCAAGAAATTCGATTGATCTATTGAACCTTCCCGGTGTTAGAACCTGGGTCGGTTCCGTAGGATTACCGTTGGCCGAGAACTAGAGATCGTCTTCCGGGCGAAGATATTCGTCAATCGCAACTTCTGCATATTCCAGCAAGTGATCCAGCGCCCAGGAGCGTTCCATGTCAGGCTCGGCGTCGAAGGAATCGACAACTTCATGACAAATGCCTGGCCAGTCGACTTGCCAATCCTTCATTATCGGGATGGCAAACTGGTGCGAATCTGTTTCCAAAAACAGAATCCTGTTGGTGTCGTCGAGGATGATATCGGTGGCATCATCCTCCTCGGTATGCCGGGCTGCGAGTACAAGAAGCGGGACCTTGTAGGAGAGATCCATTTTGTGGACGGTGCTTCCTTCGAGCATTAGGAAATTTGCCAGGGCTGCGCAGCCATCGCTGGAAAAAATTGCTTTGCTGGCGGCGTCGATAGTTATCTCCTCGGCACCAACTGCTTCAAGAGCGTTCTCGATGAGAGGCCACACCAAAACATCGACTTGAGGCTCTCCCATTCCTTCCTTGACCGGAATGGTCACAGACAAATCATTAACGTTCATCGAGGGGCATCAGAAATCGGACTGTACAGTTTGTATCGGATTATCCACTGCAAGATAAATCGGAAAAAAACAGAATTACCACCCCACGCGACCGCGTTCCTGACGGTTTGCCTTGTCCTGGAAAAGCGGGTCAACGGATGTGCGCGTTGTGTCCAGGGAGCCGATTGGCATCGAGTAATCTGGCGGGGCCTCAAATTTTACGTTCTCAAGTCGAGTATCCGGATTCAGCATGATCGATTGTAGAAAGTCTCCAACCATGAAGAGCGCGTTGTGGGCGCCCTGGCCCCACCAGTTGGATCGGAACGCAACACGTCTGTCATTGAAGCCAACCCAGGCGCCTGTTACAAGCTGCGGATGCATCGCGATAAACCATCCGTCAGCGTTATTCTGCGTCGTGCCGGTTTTTCCTGCAAAATCATATTCGCGCAAATTGTAGTCGCTCATCAATCGAATACCGGTGCCCTCCCGGATGACGCCGCGCATCATGTCGACCACCGTAAAGGCAGTTTGTTCAGACAGCGCTTCTCGAGGAATGGGGGTGTTCTCGAAAAGTACGTTCCCGTGTCGATCCTCAATGCGACTAATGACGACCGGTTCGTATGCCAACCCGTTGACCAGAGTAGAGTATGCGCCTACCATTTCCAACAAAGTGACATCACTTACACCAAGCGCCAGCGACGGCACTTCGTCGAGTCTGCTTTTCACGCCCATGCGTCTGGCGTAAAACGCGACCGTTTTCGGAGATACCATCAACACTAGTTGGCCGGTGATGGTATTCTTCGACTTGACCAGTCCTTCGCGGAGCGTAACCAGTTCGCCGGTACCGGCATCTTCTCCGGAGTTGGTCGGACTCCACTCGTTGCCCAATCCGTCCGTCCACAGGAATGTGGTATCCCGCAGCATGTGGTACGGAGAATACCCATTGTCGATGGCAGACGTGTATACAAATGGTTTGAAGGTTGAACCAGGCTGCCTTTTCGCGAGTGCGACGTGATCGAACCAATCGGTAGTGAGATCGCGGCCGCCAACCCAGGCCTTAACTTCTCCATTGGTAGGATCCACGGAGACAAGGCCAGCCTCCAGCCTCGTTTTCTCGGCCTTCACCGAGTCCATGAAAGCGGTGTCTCGTTTCAACGAATCCAATGCAGTCGTCGCGGTTAGTCCTGCATTCCGCAGACTCCTGAACCGTCCCGACTCCCGGATGAAAGCGTTCGTGTATTCCGGGTTCGCTTTCCAGTAATGCGCGAAAGGTTCGTAGTCTGTCTTGGCGACGTAAGGATCGGTAGTTGTCCCGAGGGCATACCCGCCTGCTCGGCTCCACTCATAGTCAACAACTTTTTGCAGCTCCTCCGTTCGCTTCGCGACAGCCGCCTGCGCTTCCGCCTGCAGTTTCGAATCGAGAGTAGTGTATATAACCAGTCCGTCTACGTAAAAGTCGTAGCCGTTCTGCTTGGCCCACGCAACTCCCTGGTTCCGAACATATTCGGCGAAATACGGAGCCAGACCGGAGGTTATATCCGATGAACGATAGTTTGTCTCGACCGGTACCTCTTTAACACTCTGGTAGTAGCTGTCGTCGAGCACGCCACGCTTTACCATTTGCGACAAAACCACGTTGCGACGCCGCCTGCTGTTCTCCGGGTTGCGAACCGGATTATAGTAGGTTAACGCTTTCAGCATTCCTACAAGAGTCGCGGACTGGAGCGTATCTAACTGCGCCGGAGTAGTCGAGAAAAACGTTCGCGCGGCTGCATCAATACCGTAAGCGTTGTTGGCAAACTCGACAGTGTTCAGGTACATCTCTACAACTTCCCGCTTTGTGTACCGTCGTTCGAGCTGAATCGCGGTGAACATTTCCTTCAGCTTGCGCTTCACTGTTCTCTCCCGCCCGATCTGGTCGTTGTACAAATTCCTGGCGAGCTGTTGTGTAATGGTCGACCCGCCCTGGGGATCCAACCGAAGTACGTGGTACGGAATAGCCAGCGTCCGGACAACATCGATCCCGGAATGCTTGTAGAAGCGGTGGTCTTCGGTTGCAATCAGTGCGTTGATTACACTCGGCGAGATGTCTTCGAACTCAACCCACGACCGGTTTTGACGTGCGTAGCGCTGGAGCTCCTCGCCATCCGCTGTGTAGGCTACGGTTGCGAGCTGCAGGCTTGGATTATCGAGCTGCTCAAAGTTTGGCAACTCTCCCGCGAAAGAAGCGAAGTAGATCGCCACAACCAGCGCGACGAACAACCCCACGCCGACAATCGCGGCGAGGATATGGAATGCTTGCCTCTTCCTGTCGTCTCTTGAAATCCTCCTGTAAAACCTTTTGAACCTTCCTTCAGACGGTTGCTCTTGCCTTTCTTCTTCCAGGCCCTCTTCTTCGGGTAGGCGAGCGTCAGCATCTTCGAAATACTGTTGCAGTTCCTGGTCGGTATATGGCCAATCAGACACGGGTCGCTACGAAATTGCGGCTTCTAGGTGGATGTCGAGTATCGATGGTTCAAACGCGCCGGGGCCTCGCTGTTTGGGCTTATCTCGCGCGCAGTCGCTCCTTCCCAAACCATAAGGCGAATTCCTTGATCGTCGGCAATTCCAAACGTCCTATTATGGTGCCAGGATCCGGTGTTTATGTAATTTCCGTGATTTGTTTTGATGGATTCGGGGTAGTGCGTGTGCCCCATTACGACGAATTCCGCCTTGTCGGTTTGCAGAATGTTCGCGGCGTGCTTCCTCAGCTGCAAAATGTTGGATTCGTCGAGATTGTCGTCCCCAATGCGGCCCTTTGCTAACTTGGCCAGGCGGATGCCAAAGTCGCCTGGCAAGAGCGCACGATACAAGAAGACGGGTAGGGGATGGCGCAAGATGGGTTTGAGCAGACGATACTTGGACCACGCATCCCCGACGCCGTCACCGTGCGCCAGATACACCTTGTGACCAGCGAGTGTTTGATAACGCTCATCCCATTCAATTTGCGCCCCAAATTCGTCTGCAAAATAATCTCGATGCCAGGGGTCGTTGTTGCCGACAAAATAACTTATGGGGATTTTGGAGTCCGCCCATGATGCAAGCAGTCCCTGGAATCGGGAAAAACCCTTCGGTACCAGATGCCGATATTCAATGTAATTCTCGAATATGTCTCCAAGCAGAATAAGGGACGCAACATCATCTCGATAGGACAGCAGACAGGCGATCAAATCACGTTCTTTTGCCCGCTCGATTTCTGCGGATGACTTGCCAAAATGTACGTCCGATATGATGAGATGCACGGGATTGCCTAAAATTGCGGTGGGACAAGATACGTATCGGATGAAATCTCGATATTTTTCGTAGCGGAGTCCCAAAAGTTAGGTGCCGCGGGCGTCTGCGCGTCCATCGTCCGCAGAACCGATCCTCGCAACAAATGAGCCCGCTCATCGTGTAGGAGTTTACTTTCCGAATTTCTCAGTTCTCGAATGTCCCAGTATCAGCCCACACGTATCAGCGCGTTTCCTCCGGTAATCCGCGCGCTTTTACTTTCGAACTTGCTCTTCTTTCTGTTGCAGGAGATAGCCATGCGGACGGCCGTCGAGGGACTGCTCATAGCGCTCAATTCTATGGCGCTGTATCCGCTTAACGCACCTGAACTGGGATTTTCGATTTTTGGTGGAAGCGGCGTGGAGATCCCGGGATTCATGCCCTGGCAGTTGATCACCTATTCGTTCCTGCATGGAGGCTTCCAACATCTCTTCTTCAATATGTTCGCACTCTGGATGTTTGGCATGCAGCTCGAGAATTACTGGGGGTCGCGAAAATTTACGATCTACTATTTTATTTGCGTTGTCGGCGCCGGCCTGATACAGCTTGTCTTCATGCATGGGCAGGGTATACCCACGCTTGGGGCTTCGGGAGGCGTTTTCGGAATATTGCTTGCGTTTGGGATGCTCTTTCCCGATCAGGAAATTTTCCTTCTGTTTTTCCCTGTACCGATCAAAGCCAAGTACTTCGTGATTGGCTATGGCATTATAGAATTGACGGCCGGGATTGCGCCCATCCAATCTTCAGTCGCTCATTTTGCACACCTGGGCGGCATGCTTTTCGGCTTCCTCACGATCCTATTCTGGAGAGGGAAATTGCCGATTAAACCGAAGAGATAGGGCGAAACATATGGGTAGGTGTTCGTTACAAACGTCTACAGCATCTCTTAGCAAATGGACCTGATTCATAGGATACAAATGTGGTTTCGCGCGCAGCCCCCTGCGCTCCGCACGATCCTGGTCGCGAATATTGCGATCTACCTGTTGTATCAATTGGTGTTTGCTTATATCGATCCGGTTGCCAATTTCATTCACGAACACCTCGCACTAAACACCGACCTGCCGGGCATCCTGTTCGAACCTTGGCAACTGATAACCTATTCGTTTCTACATACCGGACCAGGATGGAATGGCCTCTTCCATGTTCTGTTCAATATGTGGTTGCTCGTTATTGTTGGTAGAGAGTTCGAGTTTTCCTACGGATCACATCGGTTCATAGCTGTGTACCTTTTTTCCGTTCTTGCTGGCGGATTACTTTGCGTGATCCTGCATGCGCTGTTTCCTAACGCTTCCATTTTCTCCGGTGGCGTAGTGGGTGCATCCGGAGGGGTGTACGGGGTGCTTATGGCAGTTGCCACATTCCAGCCGCAGAAAACAATCGGTCTACTCCTGCTCGGCTCCGTCCGGTTGCTGCATCTGATACTCGGATTGCTTTTTCTCGACATTCTGTTCCTCCGAACCGGTGCACGGCAGTCGCCGCCCACTGGGGAGGTGTCCTGGCCGGGCTAGCTTTTGCCCGAGCAGAGTCAACCGGAGTTAATTTGTCGTCGTGGGCAAACGTCTTCTTTGGAAATCGCACGAGGACGAGATCAAAGCCAAAGAGCTCCCCACAAAGTGGAGGTTTCTTGCAGCGACTTGAACAAAAGCTCTCCGAAAAAGAACAGAAAAAGGCGGTTCGCAAGGGAAAGGACTCGTCTGCGACCATCCACGAGCTGCATCCGGAAAATCCTCCGCCCCCGACGGAATCTGCAGAGACGGACATCGACAGATTGTTGGATAAGATCAGCGAACAAGGGTACGACGCGCTGACGGCAGAGGAAAAACGTAGACTCCTCAACGCAAGCAAGAAATAACGTTGAGGGCAATCCGTCTCGTCGTAAGTTTCGTGGGTTGGCTTCTGGTAATCGTTTTCATCGCGGCATATTCCGCACGCTATTTCTATAACGATACGCTGTGGTGGACCCAGCTCCTCGCAATCCTACTGGCCGAACTGAGTCTGGCCGTTTTCGTTTTTGCACCGGCTGCATTTTTTCTTGCCTCGCGACGACTGCAACTTGCCGTCGTGCTTTCGCTTTTCCTCGCGATCGTCAGATTTAGTTTTGTGGCCGTCGGAAGTCCGGCAACCACTAGCGGTGAACCACTGCGAATTCTAACGTTCAACAATCCGTACAGCCCTGGACAGGACAGGGTGGAAAGTGGCAGGCGTCTTATGGAATTGATCGAGAGCGAACAACCCGTTCTCATGGGGTTCCAGGAAACGTATGTAACCGCTCGTCCCGATCGATTCCGCGGCCACCCGGAGATGGTTCTCATCAACGAAAGCAATCAGTTCCTGGTGGCGCAGAACGAGGAAGGAGTGACGCGCACCGACCAACCCGTATTCTCCAAGCTCCCCATGCGAGAGTTTTCCGCTACTCAGGTTGATGGGAGCGAGCGCGACGAAGAGGTAACCGAAATTGTGCGCGTCGTTGCGACGTGGAAGGAAAAAGAATTTGTTGTATACAATGTCCATCTGGCGTCTTACGGCGAGGAGAAACCCTGGCGGGAACAACGGTCGAACATCTGGAAGCTGTCAACCTGGATCCGCTACCTAAAACAGTACCGCAGCGCTATTATGCAGAGAGCATTTGAAACGCACCACCTCCTCGAACGCGTCCAGGCGGAATCCTTGCCGGTGATTGTCCTCGGTGACTTTAACTCAACTCCTCACAACCACACGTATGGAGAGCTGACGAGATTGCTGGACGATGGATTCGCCCGGGCAGCCCGCGGACTTGGATACACGTATCATTCGCGCAAACCCTTCGCCCGAATAGATTTCATCCTCATTGACCATCGCTTCGTTGCACTTGAGGCGAGAGTTGGTCCAGGCATGCAATCGGATCACCGCCCCCTTATGTTGTCGATCGACTGGCGCCAATAAGGACTCATCAGCAAGAACAGAAACTAGCAGTCTGGGTATCACCCGACCATATGGAAAGACCACGAAGAACATCCCGGGCTGTTTCAGTAGGCTCGGTTGTCGTTGGAGGCGGTGCACCTATCTCGGTGCAATCAATGACCGTGTCCAAAACGCACGACGTCAAAACATCACTTGCCGAGATAACCGAGCTCGCCGAGGCCGGAGCAGACATAGTCCGAGTCGCAGTCCCGCGCCCGGAGGACGTCGAGGCTCTTCCGGACATCGTCGCCGGATCGCCCGTGCCCATTGTCGCCGACATACATTTCAACTATCAGTACGCGCTCAAAGCCATCGCGGCCCGCGTCGCAAAGGTGCGCATTAACCCCGGGAATATTGGGAAGCCGGAATGGGAGCACGAAGTGCTGATCGCGGCTAAAGAAGCAGGGATTCCCATTCGGATAGGAGTCAACTCAGGCTCACTTGAAAAAGACATTCTCGACAAACACGGTTATCCCAAACCTGAAGCGCTGTTCGAAAGTGCCATGCGTCACGTCGAGATTTGCACCAAGCACGGTTTTCAGGATCTGATTATCTCCGTCAAGCACTCGGATGTATTTTTCATGATTCAGGCTTACCAGCTCCTCGCTGAGCGAACAGATTTTCCATTGCACCTGGGCGTAACGGAGTCGGGAAGTAAGGAAACGGGCACGGTGAAAAGCTCCATCGGGATTGGAGCCCTGCTAGCGCAAGGAATCGGTGACACCATCCGCGTGTCGCTAACCGCCAACTCGGTGCACGAGGTGGAGGTTGGGCATCAGATACTCAAATCCCTCCGGTTGGGTAGACCGGGCGTCAATATCATCGCTTGTCCAACGTGCGGCCGGCTGGCGGGTGACTTGTTTACTATCGTCGGCCAGGTAGAGCGCGCCGTAAAAGAAGCAAAGTTTGAAAAGGATCTGAACGTTGCGCTCATGGGCTGCGCGGTAAATGGTCCAGGCGAGGCCGCTGGTGCGGACCTGGGTGTGTCGTTGGGACGTGGCAGGGCGCACCTCTTCAAGAAAGGAGAAATCCTACGCACCGTTGATGAAAAAGATATTGTGAGCGCCGTACTGGAGGTAATCGAAAACTGGGATGTCGATGAGGTAGTAGCAGAATGAAACGAAGTTTTGTTTTTCTGATTCTCTTTGTGCTGGTAGGGTTCTTTGCGACAAACGTTCGCGCACAATCGCTTGACGTAACCTTCAGGTACGTCCCGCAACCGGAAGATAATTTTGTGCGTGTCTTCACTCCCGGCGAGTTCAACGGCTGGGGGCCCAACAGTGCGGGTGTAATAAGTACAACAGCCCCGTCGCTAATGACATACGATGCGACGCTCGACGAGTATCTCTACACAATTCCTCTTTTGGTAGGCTCGGATTACCAGTACAAGTTTCACTATCACTTCAATGCTTCTGGTTCCAACTGGCAATGGATTTCTGATCCAAATAATCCTGTCACGGATCCCGCCAATAACAACAATTCGATCGTCTCCATATCCGATCCAATGGTGTTCGAATTGGCAAGGCAAAGAAATGCGACCGGGAATATTGTTGCAGTATCTGCCGGGATTTTTGGTACGAATAGTATAGCAGTTCTCGATGTCCTTATTAACGACGAACCGCTCGATGGGCTTGCTCACTTCGACACAACGACTGGCATTTTCAAATACCAGCTTGCCAACCCCGTACCTGCTGGTTCGAAACTTGTCGTGCAAGTTACCGACTCGGAAGGCGGGACCGCCGCTGATTCTGTCGGCATAATTCCTCCCTCTGTTGTTGATATGCAGCGTCCGGATGGACTAGAGGATGGAATAACCTACGGGCCGGATCCAACCAAGGCGACGCTGTCACTCTTCGCGCCGTACAAAAATTACGTCCACGTGCTCGGCGATTTTAATAACTGGACCGTCGACGAAGATTATCTCATGTTACGGGATTCCCTCAGCGCCGACAGCATGTGGTTTTGGATGGAGCTTGACAATCTCACGCCGGGTGTTGAATACGCATTTCAATACCAGATTGACGGGCAAATTCGAGTCGCAGACCCGTACTCGGAGAAAATCCTTGACCAGAGTAACGACGGATTTCTCGGCGATGTGTACCCAGGACTCAAACCATATCCCGCAGGAAAAACATCCCATCCCGTCACGGTTCTTCAGACCAACAAGCCAGCGTACAATTGGTCAATCACTGACTTCGATCGACCACATCAGAAAGACCTTGTCATATACGAACTCTTGCTTCGGGATTTCATAGAGGATCACAGTTTTGACACGTTAGTCGACACGCTGGACTATCTGGAAACTCTTGGAGTGAACGCAATCGAGCTGATGCCTGTGTCTGAGTTCGACGGCAATTTGAGCTGGGGGTACAATCCGGCATTTCATATGGCGCTGGACAAGTACTACGGCCCTGGTGATACTTTCAAAGCGTTTGTCGACGCCTGTCATGCTCGCGGTATCGCAGTCATTCTGGACGTAGTCTACAACCACGCCACAGGAAGCTCCCCGCTGATACGTATGTACAACGACAGTCCCGTGGGCGACCCGTCTGCATTGCCGACCGCCGCAAGTCCCTACGCAAACAGGACTGCGAAGCATCCATTCAATGTGTTTAACGACCTGGATCACGAGAGTTCTGCAACAAGATACTGGCTGGATCGCGTCAACAAGTATTGGCTCACCGAATACAAAATAGACGGTTACCGGTTTGACTTGTCGAAAGGGTTTACGCAGCGCAACAGTGGGAGTGATGTTGGATTGTGGGGGCAGTACGATGCTACAAGAGTTGCGAACATCAAGCGCATGGCAAACGAAATCTGGAGTATCGATAGCACGGCGTATCTCATCATGGAGCACTTCGGGTCGGCCACGGAAGAACAGGAGCTTGCAGAATATCGGACGGGAGAGGGGTTTGCCGGGATGATGTTCTGGGACAAAGCCACAACCCGGTATAATGAAGCCACGATGGGCTACAATAGCGGCTCAAACTCAGATTTTTCTGTCCATTACTACAAAAACCGGGGCTGGCAAGACCCAAACCTGGTCACGTATATGGAGAGCCACGACGAGCAATGGCTTATGTATAAGAATGTTGCCTTTGGAGCATGCTCAAATTTTCCAGCGGGTGGCAACGGATGTGATTCCAGTCCAGGGGAGTACTCTACACGTGATTTCCCGACTGCATTCGATCGGATGAAAATGGCTGGTGCATTTTTCTTCACTCTTCCCGGTCCGAAGATGATTTGGCAGTTCGGTGAGCTGGGCTACGGCTATGGTCCGGACGGTCGCGAGTGTCTCGAGGGTACCGGTTTTAGTTGTCCAGCCGGAACGCCCGGGCGCACTGGCGCGAAGCCGATTCGTTGGGAATACAGAGAAGATCCTTTGCGATTCAAATTGTACCAGGTATGGTCTTCGCTAATCAATCTTCGGCGAGAGCATGAGGTGTTTACCTCTACCGACACCCAGGTTACCTTCGCAACCGCCGGCAACGTGAAACGCCTGAAGCTCGAACATGCAGATATGAGCGTTGTCGTTATTGGCAATTTCGGTGTGTCGGACCAAAGCGCGGCGCCCGAGTTTCCGGCAGAGGGCATGTGGTACAACTTCTTCGTCGGAGATAGCATCTCTGTAACTGGAACGGGAGAGCAAATGGTTTTTGCGCCTGGCGAATTCCACTTGTACACTAACTCAAAGGTGTCGAATCCGCCGCCTGGATTGATTACGGTCGACCGGGAGATTGAAAGCCCGGCTCAGTTAGCGACAGCTCTCGGAGAGGCCTATCCAAACCCGGCCAACAAGAATGCCTCCGTCCCGTTTTCGCTTGCGGCCACATCATCTGTGCAAATTGAATTATTTGACCTTCTGGGCAGGTCGATCAAGACAGTTTACATTGGCGAGCTCGCCGCCGGCGAGCATGTGATCCCGATCTCTGGCAGCGGGCTTGCCCCTGGTCTGTACTTCTACCGTCTTAACGCATTAGGTCGTACCTTTTCTCGAAGCATTGTGTTTTCGAGATAAGAGGTACTATGAGTTTGGGTAAAGCGAAACTCGCGATTGTTTGGGTCGCGCTTGTTGTTGGCTTCTCGGCATGTGACAGACAATCCGAAATGGACGGACAATCGGGTGAAGTCAACGCCGTCCCAGGATGGGTCGCAGATGCAGTTTTCTACCAGATATTTCCGGAACGCTTTCGAAACGGAGACCCATCAAACGACCCCGTCAGGGAATCGCTCGAGTTCCCCATCGTCCCATCAGACAAATGGGAAATAACTCCGTGGACAGAAAACTGGTATGCCAGGGCGGATTGGGAAAAAGAACTTGGTCCTGACTTCTACGAGAATGGTGTTTTCCACCGGCGTTTCGGTGGTGACCTCCAGGGCGTCATCGACAAGCTTGGCTACCTGAAAGATCTAGGCATCAACACGGTCTACTTCAACCCGGTTTTCTACGCTCGTTCAATGCACAAGTACGATGGCAATAGCTTCCATCACATTGACCCATACTTTGGACCGGACCCCGAAGGTGACTTCGCCTTGATGGCGCAAGAATCATCCGACCCCGCATCATGGAATTGGACCGCCGCCGACAAACTGTTCCTCGAACTCGTCGAGCAGGCTCATCAGATGGACATTAGAATCGTTATCGACGGCGTTTTCAATCACACAGGGCGAAATTTCTTTGCGTTCGAACACCTGGTCGAAAATCAGACGGAGTCTCCGTATGCCGATTGGTATATCGTAAAAGAATTTGACGATCCCGGGACGCCGGAAAACGAGTTTGACTACGAGGGTTGGTGGGGCGTCGAGACCCTGCCACTCTTCGCAGACACGGAAGATGGCACCGACCTGCATCCCGGTCCGAAAGAGTACGTGTTCGATATCACAAAACGGTGGATGGACCCGGACGGCGACGGCAACCCCTCCGACGGAGTCGACGGATGGCGGCTCGATGTTGCTCCGGACGTTCCGATAAAATTCTGGAGCGACTGGAATGCGCTCGTTCGACAGCTCAATCCAGACGCGTACACTGTGGGTGAATATTGGGATGATGCCATAGCATCGCTGGAAGCTGGCGGTTTCTCCGCGACCATGAATTATCACGGTTTTGCTCAACCAGTAAAAGCGTTCCTGATTGATGAGCAAATCGGAGCCGATGAGTTTGTGCGACTACTGGAGGACAGAAGACACGAATACTCTGATGACATGAGCCGCGCGCTGCAGAACCTGATGGACTCGCACGACACAGACCGACTGGCGTCCATGATTGTGAACCCGCGACGGGTATACTCCGACCCGGCAGTGTTCGACTACGATCGCGCGGTCACTCCCAGAGGAGGAGGCAAGTACGATGTTCGCGCACCCAATGCTGCGGAGAGACGCAAGCAGCAACTGGTCGGTCTTTTTCAGTTTACTTACGTCGGCGCACCCATGTTGTACTACGGTACCGAATCGGGAATGTGGGGCGCAGACGATCCGGATGATCGTCAGGCGATGGTTTGGGATGATATGACGTACGAACCGCAGACAATTAATCCAGATGGTTCTCCCAAGAGACGGGACGAAGTGAAATTTGATGCCGGCATCTTCGATTATTATCAAAACGTTATCGCACTTAGAAAAGAAAATCCAGCATTCATCTACGGTGACTTTGCGCCTATAGTCGATGAGAATACACCGCGCGCGTTTGCGTTCACGCGTTCATACGAGTCCGAAAAATTCATGGTTGGAATTAACGACGGGGATGATCCAGTTGTCTTCACTGTGTCCGGAGGTGAATCAGCCGGAAACGTTGTTTTCACCGTCGGCGATGATGCGGAGTGGGCGAAACGCGGAGAACAATGGGAATTATCCATTCCCCCGCATTCGGGAACCGTCATCGAGTTGTAAGGATGCGCGCCGTTCTGCTGGTATTGGTCGCGTGCGTTTGGCTCTCCGGGTGTCAGCCCCCCGATGATCCCAATAGAATCCAGATCTGGCATCAAAAGACCGGAGCGGAGAGAGAGTTTTTCGAGCAGGTAATCGATGAGTATAACGATGCCAATCCATCGACACGGGTCGACATTCTCTACCGCGAGACGGAGGAGCTCAGAAATCTATTCGTGATCGCAGCGGCCGGTGGCAAAGGGCCGGAAATGGTGTTCGGCCCATCGGACAACGTCTCAATATTCGCCATGACCGGCGCCGTCCAACCAATTTCCAACTTCCTCAGCACCGATTTCCTCGATGGGTTTGATAGCGATGGGTTGCTGGACTGGGAGGGTGAAAAATGGATGATCGCTGATCAGGTAGGGAATCATCTAACCTTTGTCTATAACAAGCAGATCATTGCGGAGCCACCGGGAACGCTCGACGAAATGGTGCAGGCGCTAATAGATGCAACCGTCGATACCAATGGAGATGGGCGACCAGATCAGTTCGGACTAACCTGGAATTACTCAGAGCCGTTCTTTTTCATCCCGTTCCTCTCGGGCTTCGGAGGCCGGGTGATGGACGACGAGGGTAACATCACCCTCGATACTCCCGAGACAGTCGCGGCAATTCGGTTTATCCTAAAGCTGCGAGATGAGGAAAAAGTCATTCCCGGATCGACAGATTATGACACCGCCGAGACGTTGTTCAAAGAAGGTCGTGCGGGTGCTATTATCAACGGTCCGTGGTCGTGGGCGGGCTACGCCAAATCGGGAATCGACTATGGGATTGCACGGATTCCATATCACGAGAGCACCGGGATGTGGTGCTCGCCATTCGTATCAAGCAAGGGATACAGCGTGAATGCTAACGTGACGCAGGAGAAGGCAGAATTGGTATCTGATGTGCTTCGTTACCTAACCGGTGCCGGAATGCAAACCCGGATGGCAAACGAGTTGGCGACCATCCCTGTCGTTCGAAGGGTTAGACAATCGGAAGCCGTCACCGAAAATGACATCTTGCAAGCCTCACTCCGCCAGGTGGAAGTGGGGATTCCCATGCCGGTCCAACCCCAGATGCGACAGGTCTGGGACGGTATGCGCGGTCCATACCAGCTGGTGATGAATGGAGCAGTAAGTCCCGAGGAAGGCGCTCGTTTAATGCAGCAAGAAGTGGAAAAGCGAATCGCCGACACATTCCTGTAATGAAAACACTCACAGCAGGCGCAGATAAACGCGGGACGCAGCTATTCCTTTTTGGAATGCTCGCGCCCATGGTCCTGCTGGTATTCGCAGTCGTGGCGTATCCGTTCTTTTTCAATGTGGTGCTTTCGATGTCGAACATGAACATCTACCACATCAAGGATTGGGAGGTGATCGGACTACAGCAATACTCCGCCGTCTTTGCCGAACCCAGTTTTTGGCAGATACTCTTTAAGACCGTGGTGTGGACATTGGTAAACGTGGTTTTCCATGTGGTGATCGGCGTGATGCTGGCAGTATTGCTGCACCAAACCTTCGTTTTGGGCAAACCACTCTGGAGGGTTCTACTTATTCTTCCATGGGCGCTACCCCAGTACATCACCGCTCTCACGTGGCGCGGGATGTTTAACTATGAATACGGCGCAATCAATCTCGCTATAACGAAGTTCATGAATATGGCGCCGGTGGAATGGCTGTCATCACCGTTTGAGGCGTTCGCGGCGGCGATTCTCACAAACATCTGGTTGGGCTTTCCCTTCATGATGGTTATAGCACTGGGCGGGCTCCAATCCATCCCGCAGGAATTGTATGAAGCAGCTGATGTGGACGGGGCAAGCGAGTGGCGCAAATTTCGAACGATCACAGCACCACTCCTGCGTCCGATTATGATCCCTGCCATAACACTCGGCATTGTTTGGACCTTCAACAATGTGAATGTCATCTGGCTGGTTAGCAATATGGGTGAGCCAAATGATCAGACGCACATCCTGGTGTCGTATGTCTATAAAGCAGCCTTCTCCGCTTATCGCTTCGGTTGGGCGGCCGCTCTTTCCATGGTGATTTTTGCGATCCTGTTCGTTTTCTCCAAAGTGTTCATGGACAAGACACAGTCAACGGAGGCAGCATACTGATGGCTGTAGGCAAGAAAATCTCGGTCGGCAAAGTATTAACGTACCTGGTACTCGCTCTGTTTGCGTTCATCGCTGTCTATCCGATCACAAGAATCATTACGATTTCGCTTCGCCCGGGAGACCAACTGCTATCCACCTCATTAGCATTCATCCCGGACAACTTCACATTCAACAACTATAAGGTTCTCCTCACTGAAACAGGATTCCTTAGGTGGATGCTCAACTCGCTACTTGTTTCGGGCGTCGTAACCGTAACCGGAGTGGCTTTTGCGTCGACATCAGGCTACGCGCTTTCGAGATACAAATTCCGAGGACAGCGCTCGCTACTGCAGGGACTGCTGGTAACACAAATGTTTCCAGCTACCATGCTCCTGCTTCCGCTGTATGTCATGCTCATCAAGCTAAAACTGCTTGACTCCTACCTTGGCATAGTCATCATCTACACGGCGACAGCACTTCCGTTTTGTGTCTGGCAGATGAAGGGTTACTACGACACCATCCCGCACTCCCTGGAAGAAGCAGCGCGAATTGACGGAGCGAGCAGGTGGCAAACCTTTACCAAGGTAATTCTTCCGCTCGCCGCGCCGGCACTCGTGATTACCGCCCTTTTCTCGTTCATGACGGCGTGGAATGAATACGTTGTGGCAAACGTAGTTCTGCAGGACACGAACCTCTACACGCTCCCACTCGGGCTTAAGCTGTTTCAGGGTTCAATGACCACGCAGTGGGGTTTGTACGCAGCAGGATCTCTTCTTGTATCAATACCAGTCGTAGCTCTCTTCCTGTTCCTGTCCAAATATCTGATATCCGGGCTTACGCTCGGTGCGGTCAAGGGTTAGTACGCCAATCCTTAGGTCCGCCAAAGACCACTCCGATGGGTGCCACCAGGATGTTGTAGAGTAGGTAGACGAAGCTCCAAATCGGATACAGAGGAGTGAACGAACTTTCGTTCAGCACATGTGCTGCCCGGCCTATTGTAAGCCACTCGAGTGCCAGCTTCAAAGCAAGCAGGATCAAGCCGTGGACACCAAGTACTAACGGTGCAATCCAGGGAGCCAACGAACTCACATGAAAAAGTCCTAACCAGAATTTGATGTGCGGACGATACGAACGGGACGCTGACGTGTGTCTTTTTTTTTGTCGTAGCCACTCTGTCCAGCTGCTGGGTCCAACGGAAGGGACGTACGTGTCGCGACCAAAAGCGTGTACAGTCTCGGCTCCACGGTGTGCAGCGTTCTGCACAAAAAGATCGTCGTCACCACTCAGTACATGCATGGATGAGCCGAAGCCGCCAACCTCGTTAAACAGTTTGACGGGATACGCAATGTTTCGGCCCACCGCTGTGTACGGGGTTCCCAAACCCTCCGCGGACGCACCAAGAAACCCCGCGACGAAAGTCTCCAGCCGGGCGATCCTGTTGAGGAAGGACGGCTCAGCAATGAAAGGGCTGTAACCTAAAATCACCGTATCCTCGGCTCGATAATTCACTAGTGCCGAGAGCCACTCTTCGCCGGGACGACAGTCGGCATCGGTGAGGGCCACGAACGGCGTTTTTGTTTTTGACAGTGCAAAAGCGAGTGCTCTCTTCTTACGGGGTTGTTCGGTTGAGGGATTCGAAAGTACGCGTAGGCGCGGGTTCTGCGTTGACCAATCGTGGAAGAATTCCGCTGTGCCATCTGTTGAATTATCATCAATTAAAAGTATTTGGTACGGCTGGATGCTTTGCTGGTCGAGGCACTGTCGCAGGGCCGAGAGGTTTGAAATTTCGTTTCGGGCGGCTACGATCACCGAAACGTCACCCGACGGTCCAGAATCAACATTCATGTGACGGAATCTCTCCGATTTCCGTTTGCTCCTCTCGAAACCGACCCACAAAACGAGCCACAGGCAGATGTGGATTGCCGTGACTGTAACAATGATGGGTTCCAGCATGTAAGTTGCGTTGGAGGACCGGGTAATTTACAATCAATACCGCTTATTCTGCGTATCTTCCAATCGCTCTGCCCACAATCGCGCACTTCCGGCTGATCATCTCGCAATGGAAATTGGCTCAAAAGAACGAGGCTTCATCCCCGACCTGGGTCGCTTTTGGACTGTCCCCAACGTGCTTACTCTCAGTCGGATCGTGCTGGCAATTCCCGCCGCGATCCTCATTGTCACGGGCGGTCCGATTGCCATCGTGCTTGGGCTAATTGTGCTAGCTATGGCAACCGATTGGCTCGACGGACGGGTCGCGCGCTGGTCGAAGTCCGTGTCCGGATGGGGCAAAGTCCTGGATCCGGTAGTCGACAAAATCGGCGGGGGCCTCATTGTGCTTGCGCTGGCAATCAAAGGTAGCATCCCCAAATGGTTTATTGCATCGCTGGTCGGTCGAGATGTCCTGATCGTGCTAGGTGGCATATTCATTGCACGTCAAACGGGTCGGGTGGTAATCAGCACATGGGTAGGGAAGGCTGCGGTCACCGCTGTCGGATTGACAGTACTTGCTGCATTGCTGGAAGCGGATCCGCCAGTGATGCAGTTCTGCCTCACAACGGCAACCATTTTGTTGATCCTTTCGTTCATCAGGTATCTGTGGCGATTCATTACGGCCGTCAGACCTGGTGCGGTCAAGTATCATGCTGATGTTGCCGACAATGCCGAGTTGCCAACCCCGGAAGTCACTGTAGAATAATTCGTGCGTATGTCGCTGTTAAGTAAACTGAAGAAGGAGAAACCGGAAGTCGATCAGGACAAGTTGGTCGGTGGACTAGAAAAGACCAGGACAAGTTTTTTCGGAAAACTGAACAAGATAGTCCGAGGTAAAGATACTGTAGATGATGAGATTCTTGATGACCTCGAAGAGGTACTCATTACAAGTGATGTCGGTGTCAAAACGACTGTTGCAATCATCGAACGTGTCCAGGCGCGGGTGGCCAAAGACAAATACGTTTCAACAAGCGAACTTCAGTCTCTGATTAGGTCGGAGATTTCGGACTTGCTTCTTGCCAACAGTGATGAAAGGCCAGCAGAATTTGATGCTGAAACTCCAATTCGACCGCACGTGATAATGGTGGTTGGCGTAAATGGCGTTGGCAAGACGACGTCTATTGGTAAAATCGCTTACCGCTACAGGGAGGCTGGGAAGAAAGTTTTGCTTGGAGCGGGAGACACCTTTCGTGCAGCTGCCACGGAACAGCTTGAGATTTGGGCGGAACGCGCGGAAGTAGAGATCATCAAACAAGGACATGGATCAGACCCGGCGGCCGTTGCCTTCGACACGCTCGCCGCCGCAAAAAATAGAGACGCAGATGTAGTCCTGATTGACACGGCCGGCAGGCTGCACACGAAAACAGGACTCATGGACGAGCTTGCAAAAATTAAACGCGTCATGGGACGGCAGGTCGATGACGCTCCGCACGAGGTGCTGTTGGTCCTGGATGCCTCGACCGGTCAAAACGCGATCAGGCAGGCCGAGGCGTTCACCGAGCATGTTGACGTTACCGGCCTTGTACTCACAAAACTGGATGGAACGGCGAAGGGGGGCATCGTGATTGGCATTTCGCACGAGTTCCAGATACCAGTAAAATACATCGGCGTCGGCGAGGCAGTGGATGACCTTCAGATTTTCGACAAAAGGCGGTTTGTAGAGGCGTTATTTGCCTAAAATCGACGGTCTGCGATTCGTGAACCTGCCGTGACGATTCAAAACTTGAAATCGACAGTCGGAGGAATGACTCTGGCGAAAAAGGGTCGATTGTTGGATATTCTGTGCACGAAAAATTTAGAAAAACGCCAAATTTGGGCGATATCTTAGTTCTTGATAATAGTCCACTCGACAATACTCCAATTGCCCACTGCTAAACGGTTACAGGCTTAGAAGAAGTGAAAAGAAGCATTTTTACGGTAGGGCTACTCGTTTGCGGATTCCTGGTGATGCAACCCATTCAAGGATTTGCGCAATCGACCATTCCGGAGTTCGAAGTTGATATCGCGCAGCTGCGCGGAACAGACGGGGCTGAACAAACCCGCGTGGATCTCTACACCAAGATTCCGCACTCCAGACTCAGGTTCATCAACACTTCCGACGGGTTCGCTTCGTCCTACCAGACATCAGCACAAATCGTCGCAATTGATGAATCAGGTCGGCGCCGCAACGTTGTACAAAATCCCCTTTGGGATCGGACCGTAAAGGTCAACAGCTACAACGAAACTCTACGGGATGATGCATTCGACCACACCACGTATGCAGTCTATCTCGACCCCGGCAAGTATATCGTCGAGTTCCAACTCGAAGACCAATCCAGCCGAGAGTCATTTGTATTCGAACGATCGCTCAACGTCCGAGACCTGTCCAAGTCTGCAAGTCTCAGCGATCTCCTTCTCATCGAGCGGTACGACCGAGATTCGAATACCATTTTCCCTAACGTCTCGCGTGCCTACGACAGCGACAGTAGAGCCATCAACATGTTCTACGAACTCTACTCGGATGCGCCAGCAGCGCTGGTCGTCGAGCGGGAGATCGTAATGGTTGATGATGTTGCCCTCAAAACGGAGCTTGACCTCACAGAGGTTATCGGGGGCGATGACAACAGAATCGTTTATAGCGACGCAGAGCGATCAAGCGGAGCCGTTGGCAGATTCCAACATGTTGTCGAACTACCCGTCGACCGCTTGACCGTGGGGAATTATGTAGCCGTGGCTCGAGTTAAAAACGCGAATGACGATATCCTCGACGTGGTCGCCAAACCGTTCGTCGTGAACTGGGGTGGCTTAACAGCTCACATTCAGGACATTGATCAGGCAGTGCGCCAGCTCAAGTATATCGCCAAAGGGAAAGAGATTGAGACCATTCTCTCATCGACTACATCCGAGCAAACAATGGAACGCTTCAAGGCGTTCTGGAAGAAACGTGATCCGACACCCGGCACCGCCCGCAACGAACGCATGGAAGAGTATTACTACCGCGTTGCATTCGCGAACCAACGATACGGCACTTTCACAGATGGATGGAAAACGGATCGAGGACAGGTAATGGTCCTTTTCGGCGAACCCGATCACGTAGATCGTCACCGAACCAGCTTTTCCGTAAAACCTTACGAAGTCTGGTACTACTACCAAATCGGACGACGCTTCATCTTTATTGATCAGACCGGGTTGGGTGATTTTGAATTGAAAGTACCCATCTGGGACGACACGACCCGCCTCCGATAATCAGCTTCCCGATGCAGCTGCATTAATGGGATTGACTCCGGTCAATCCCATTTTTTATTTCCTAACTTGCCAGCCGACAAGTATCCCAGTGTCTACACCCGATGAGAATAATATTTATGGGCACTCCCGACTTCGCAGTGCCCTCACTTGTTGCGCTAACAGAGTCGGGATTCAAGCCGGTCGCGGTAGTAACGGGGCAGGACAAGAGAAGGGGAAGAGGCAACAGGCTTTCAATCACACCGGTCAAACAGGCTGCAGTTGATTTAAATATCGAGACGATTCTCCAGCCAGCAAGTGTAAAGAGTAAAACTTTTGCGCAAAAAATAAGCGATCTGAAGCCGGATCTAATCATCGTCGTGGCGTTCCGCATTTTGCCTCCGAGGGTTTTCGAGTGTGCGAGACTCGGAGCGTTCAATCTGCATGGATCGCTGTTGCCCAAATACCGGGGCGCGGCGCCAATCCACCATGCAGTATTAAACGGCGACTCCGAAACGGGTGTGACGACGTTTTTTTTAAAGCAGAAGGTTGACACAGGTAACATCATTTTGAAAAAGAAAATTCCCATCGCTAAGGACGCCACAACAGGTGACGTTCACGACGTCATGAAGTATGTGGGAGCCGGGGCAGTTGTTGAAACAACACTGCTAATCGAAGCGGGGGACGTTGCAACCAAACCACAGAATGATGAGTTGGCGACTCCCGCCCCAAAGGTTTATAAGTCAGATGCTGGTATTCCCTGGGATGCTGCCGCCGAGGTAGTTCACAATCATATCCGCGGTTACTCACCGGTCCCGGGAGCATGGACGTTTTTCGGAGACACTCAGATCAAGGTTATCCGATCGACAATCGCTGATAACGACAAAGGTAGTTACACGTACGGACAGATCATTGCCGCAGACCACTCGCTAATTGTTGCGTGCGGGAAAGGTGCGGTTGAAATTGTCCAGCTCCAGCAATCCGGTCGCCGGAAGTTGTACGCCCGGGAGTTTCTTCGCGGAAACAGGATGAAGGCCGGAGACAGGTTTCAGTCCCTTCCGGACCAGGGATAGCGGGATCCTAGCCCGCGTCTGCTACGCCGGAATCGTCGGGGCCGTATCGGAAAAGCAACGCGGGTAACAAAAACAGGTTTGCCATTAGCGCGGCGGTAAGTGTGAGTGCAGTGAACGCTCCAAGGTTTACAGTTCCCCCAAAGCTCGACAGCGTGAAAATCAGAAAACCAAACATGAGAACAAGCGAAGTAAAAAGTATCGCTTTGCCTGTTTCGCGCAGAGTAATTAGCACGGCCTGATCTCTTGCATGCGTTTGGCGAACGATCCTGTATTTGGCAAGGAAGTGGATCGTATCATCGACAGCGATTCCGAATGCCAGTGGAAAGATTAATGCGGTTGATTGCTTGAGGAGAATGCCGACAAAACCCATCGCTCCACCTACAACCACCAGCGGAAGGATATTCGGGGCAAGACTAATCAGCGTTAACCGCATGCTCTTGAACAGCAGCGCCATCAACGCAGAAATAACCAGCAACGCCACCAACAGACTAATTGCGAGATTGCTTACTAGGTTTTCGCCTGACTTGGTTGCCTTCACTGCCGAACCTGATACGTAAACATCGAACCGCTCGGGTGAGAAAACGCGTTCAGCCTCCGCCAGTGCCGAATCAGCCAATGCATTCATCCGGGTTGTCCCAATGTCGGCAACCCCCAGGTATATCCGGGTAATAGAAAACGTCGAGTCGACAAAGGAAGGCAGGCTGTTGGCAATGGATCGGTTTTCGTCGCCAGACATTTTCCGGATCGAGGCCTGGATAAAGGACATTTCAGACGAGCTCGGTAGCCTGTAGGCGACCTCTCGACCATTGTAGAATGCCTGATTGGCGGCCTTCAGAAGGTCGGCGGCAGAGATTGTGTTGCCCACATGTTCCAGGTTTGACAAGCTGGACTGTAGTCTTTCCAGTCGGCGCGCGTTTGCGAGTGTGCGGAACTGGCCGGGAGAATTATTCGACTCGATCACCACCTCCATTGGTAAGACGCCGCCGTACGCTTCTTCAAAAACATGCAGGTCTTGTTTCAGCGGATCATCATCAAAGAAATCCGAAAAGATATATATGTCTGATGAGATGCGGGACGCGCCCCAGAAGCCAGCAACCAGCAAAAGCAAACTGGTCAGGATGATAATGCCGGAGTGTTTCTGAGTGAACCGGCCGATAGCATCGAAGAAGGATGTCATTCCTTCGTGCGTTGCGAGCGACGATCCCCGGGTTGGAGGTTTCAGTATGCTAAACGATAGTGGGATAATTGTTATCGAAAGCACGTACAAAATCAGGATGCCCAGCGCGGCGTACTGTCCGAAAACAGACAACAGCTGTGAACCCGAGAGGATAAGCACAAGAAAACCGACGGCTGTTGTTAATGACGTGAGGAAAGTTGCCAGTCCAACAATGCTCATGGTTTGCACAAGCGCTTCGCGACGACTGCCTAGTTCACTGTAGCGATCGTAGAACTTGGTTGTAAGATGGATGGCGTTCGCCATGCCGATGATTACGAGCAACGCGGGAAGGACCGATGTGACGATGTTCAGCCTGTGATCCAGGAGGGCTACGAAGCCGATAGTCCACGTTATCCCCAGTGCAACGATTAGCGTTGGGAGAGTAACCGCGCGTCTTGCGCGGAAAGTAATAAACAGTAGACCAAGCGAAATACCGAGCGCGAGAAAGGTGAACAACGGAGCTTCGGCAGTAACCCGCTGGGCATACTTGGACCTTAAGTAGGGAAACCCGGCGAGGGCAACATCGCCCACTGCTTTTTCGATCATCTCTTCGATGGATTCAACAAGCACAACACGTTCGGATGAATTGTTGAATTCGTCCTCGATGTCCACCACCATAGCACTTGTGGTACCATCGTTCGAAAGTAGGAGACCACGAAGTAGCGG
Source organism: Rhodothermales bacterium (assembly GCA_965224105.1). Classification (GTDB taxonomy): domain Bacteria; phylum Bacteroidota; class Rhodothermia; order Rhodothermales; family JABDKH01; genus CBDCYH01. The sequence continues at coordinate 2,006,236 of CBDCYH010000002.1, forward strand.
TTGGGCAACAAACAGCGACTGTGTTTCCTCTTTAGACATGCTCGCATCGTAGAGGGGACGAGAAATCAGACTGTCTCCTTCGCGGTGGAGAGTAGGGTAGTTGGTAAGGCTGATCACGCGATCCACTCCGGTCATTTTCGAAATATGCCGGGTGAGCGAATCGGTTTGATGCAGAAACTTCTGGTCAAACGAGTCCTGTTTGTTGAACACGATATAGAGGAGCGTTTGACTTGCCTCGAAAGTCTTGCTAAACCGCTCGAAGTTTTGCACAACCTCAGAATCCCTGGCCAGGAAGTGCCCCGCGCGGTGATCGGTCTTAACGCGCGTCGCCCAAAATCCCAAATAGACCGTGATCACCGCAATCGTGATGATGATCGACTTTGGGTGGTCTACAATCCAGCGCGTAAGTCGTGACCAGTTAAGCATCAGATAATTGCAGACATGCTGGGGTTTAAGACGCCCTCGACGAGTATAACAGGGCGACGAAAGATAGTAAAAAGGACGTTGCAGAACGGATCGTCTATAGCTTATACTGCGTTCGCAGCAAGACCCGCTTGAAACGCCGTTATAAACAAGCAAGCGCCGCTGTTCGCTCTCGCAAGAATAGCCACATGCTCAATCCATCGGAAGGTCGCAAAGGGACGCCAGGAAGTGTCTCCGACCATCGAGAAAGCACGCAACCACACCCATCGATCAGTGGCGCAATCGCGCAACTGGGGCTGCCCACTAACGAAGTATCTGCAGCGTTCTCATGGTTGTGGGCAGACCTGATCTCTGACCACTCCATCCTCTTTGGCGGACACGGGGGATACATCCGCAAAGAAACATCCGTTGCAGTTGCAGTGGCCGAAGTGGACCCATCTGAACCCTTCGACACCATTAACCTAAATGGCCAAACGTTTTTATCCAGCGGAATACATTCCATTCCAGATGACGCGGAGACATGGTATCGCCGAGCCATTAGAGCAATGCATTATGCAGGACGCAGTACTCGCTATACAATTAGCATTGTTACGGACGTTCAGGATCGGAGCGAAGCATCGTTTTCGCAAGCTCTCATCTATGCGCTACAGAAAGCGATTGGAACGGAGAAGCCATGTACTTCTCAGGTGTTGGAAAGGCGCAGTCTGGACCACGCTGTTGTGGGTAGTGATAATAATTGTCGATACATGTTCTGCGGACCGGAAGAGCACACTCACTTGGACACCCCTCCATCGTCAGAATGTTACTGGCTGTTGATTAAGACGTCGACGGAATCTAGTGCTGCGACCCCGCGAATGTTCGCGCACTCCCAAAAAATCATTGAGCGGCTGGCAGGAAGAGGATTCCACAACATTGCCGACAGTGGCCTCGAAAGGAAGGAGGTAAAAATTGCAAGCCAGGCGCTACCGCGGAGATACAGAAAATTTGGATGGTATCTTCTTTCAGAAATAAATCTAACCAATCAATACCGACGCGCAATCGAAACAGGAGACTGGCAAAAACTTGGTAGCATGATGAGGTTATCTTTTGAAACGCAACTGGGGTCGGGGCTGCTTGACACTTCGAGAATTCGGGCGATTACAAACTCAGTGGACGATCACTCACCGGAAATTTTATGCGGATCCAGGCTAACGACGTTAGGGCAAAACATTCTCCTACTGGTCCGTGATATTGAACCGGAGGAAGTATTGCAACTAGTGCGAATAGCCCTCGAAAAAACTGACGACACTTGTCCCGAGACGCTGGTCTTGGCATATTAACGCCCTACCGATTAAACCCTGCAGCATGGAACAGCAATACGATTTAGCGCGACTTAACGAAGAGATCGAAAGCAAGAGTGCTTTCGTAGGCAAGCTCCAGTCCGAAATATCGCGTGTGGTCGTCGGGCAAAACTACATGATCGAACGTCTCCTGATCGGATTACTCGCCGATGGTCATGTGCTGCTTGAAGGTGTTCCCGGACTTGCCAAAACGCTAACCGTCAGCTCGCTCGCGGCGTGTATCGGGACAGATTTCCAACGTATTCAATTTACTCCAGACCTGCTCCCGGCCGACCTGATCGGAACGCTTGTTTATAACCAGCGAGACAGCGAGTTCACGATAAAGAAGGGCCCAATATTTTCCAACATCATTCTGGCGGACGAGATCAACCGCTCGCCTGCCAAGGTCCAGAGTGCATTGCTCGAGAGTATGCAGGAGAGACAGGTTACAATTGGTGATGAGACGTATCCGATGGCCGATCCTTTTCTCGTTCTCGCTACTCAAAATCCGATCGAGCAACAGGGGACGTATCCGCTGCCGGAAGCGCAGGTGGACCGGTTTATGATGAAGATCAAAGTGTCATATCCGAACTCCGACGAGGAATTGGAAATCATGCGTCGAATGGCTCGCACAGGCGACAAACCTGTAGTCAACCAGGTAATTACTGTTGATGAGGTACACGCTGCGCAGCAGTTGATTAATGCACTGTACATCGACGAACGGGTAGAGCGATACATAATCGATCTGGTAATGGCCAGCCGGTCTCCCGCCGAGTACTCACTCAAGTCGCTTTCCAACCTTATAGAATACGGAGCATCGCCACGCGCGAGCATCAACCTGAATCTCGCTGCACGAGCACACGCGTTCCTGAAGCACCGTGGCTATGTCACTCCCGAGGATGTGCGATCGATTGCCATGGATGTGCTTCGACACAGAATTGGAATTACATACGAAGCTGAGGCTGAAGAGTATAGCGCGGAACAGATCGTGCAGAGTATCATGGAAACCGTAGAAGTTCCGTAACACATAGCAGGAGAAACTAGTCCTTTATGCCGCAAGGGCAGAAAATATTCAAGAAGGAATCGATAACGGTCGAATACATGGCGGAGCAGCTGCGTTCTGCCGTACACATGGAATTCGAGGCTGTAAACGACGTGCCGATGGGCGACCGCCTGGTAACGGAGAACAACCTGCATCGTCCAGGTCTTGCGCTCGCTGGCTACATCGACCTCTTTACACACCAGCGTGTCCAGGTCCTGGGCAATACCGAGAACTTGTACCTGGCACAGCTCTCCGAAGATGATCGGAGAGATGCCTTCAAACGATTGGTAGAGTTTCCGATCCCGTGCATCTTTCTAACCGAAAACAACCAGCTGGATCCTGAGCTCGTTGAGCTTGCCACAAAGAAGGGCACACCAATCTTTCGTACTGCGCTTCCATCAACCGCTTTCATGGCGTTGTTGGGAGACTTCCTCACAGATCAGTTTGCGGAGCAGGTGTCCATGCACGCATCGATGGTAGACGTCTACGGAGTAGGATTACTGTTGGCGGGGAAGGCGGGGATCGGAAAAAGCGAGGTTGCACTGGATCTCGTCGAGCGCGGGCACCGTCTGGTGGCCGATGATGTCGTCATCATTACCAACAAAGATGGCCAGGTGTTGATGGGCTCGGGTACAGACCTGGTGCAGCACTTTATGGAAATCCGGGGGCTGGGCCTTATCGACGTGCGGTCGATGTTTGGTATTCGTGCAATCCGATTTCAGAAACGCGTTGAGGTTTTTGTAAACCTCCAGGTCTGGGACCCCGATGTGGAGTATACGCGGCTAGGAATGGTGGACTCATACGAAGAAATCATGGGCGCTTCCGTTCCTAAAGTAAACCTCCCGATAACACCCGGAAAGAACGTCACTGTGCTCTGCGAAACGATTGCCCTAAACCACCTTTTGCGAAACTACGGCTACGATCCCGCCAAAGTGTTTGCAGAAAGATTACAGGAAAGAATCAAGAACAACGCAGACGGTGGACATCCCAGACGTGGGATAGAGTATTTCGAGCACGATTACGAGTAGTTATTCGCTCACCAGCTCTGAAGCCTCTTCGAACTTCACTCCCACCAGGTTAGAGACACCCTGCTCCTGCATGGTAACGCCATACATTCTGTCGGCGGCTTGCATTGTCCTCTTGTTGTGCGTCACCAGAATAAACTGCGTCGACTTTGAGAACTCGCGAATCAGGTTCATAAACCTGCCGACGTTAGCGTCGTCAAGTGGAGCGTCTACTTCATCCAGAATACAGAATGGGCTGGGTTTGACGAGATAAATTGCGAAGAGCAGCGCTATGGCCGTGAGCGTTTTCTCTCCACCAGACAACTGCGCGAGCACGCTGGGACGTTTGCCTCTTGGTTTTGCAAAGACCTCCAATGCCGATTCAAGCGGGTCGGTGGGATCTTCCAGAACGACGTCCGCTTTCGCTTCCTGCCCAAACAGCTCCTCGAACAATCGCTGGAAATTGGTTCGGATTTGGATGAACGTGTCGTTGAATCGCTGCGAGGCCGTAGTGTTTATCTCATCAATCGTTTCAAGTAGAGTTTTCTCGGCTTGTTGCAGATCATCAAACTGCTCCGACATAAAGTCCAGGCGCTTTTTCTCTTCCTCAAATTCGCTTAGCGCGAGCGCGTTTACAGGACCCATATTGCGAACTCTGTTCCGCAGCTCCTTCACCACAGTTCTTGCATCCTCGATGGTTAGATCCTCCTCAAGCTCCGCTTCGATCGCATCGGGCGCGATACCATAGTCCTCCAACAGGTGGGAGACAAGATCTTCCAGTCTTGTTTCAACTTCCGCCAACCTCACGACTTTTTCGTTCTCCAACCGCAGTTGAAGTTCTTTCTGTCGCCGGATTTCCCGAAGCACATTCTCCTTGTCCGAGATCGACGTCCGCAGATGAAGAAGTACCTCTCGTGATTGCTGGACCCGTTCATCTAGCTGGGGCCGCTCCTGGCGTTTGGTACCAATCTCCGATTCAAGTCTGCTTTGCTGTTCCGTTGCGGCTGCGATCTGTGCGTCGAGTCGCTCCTCTTCACCCGTTAGCCTCGTGATTCGCTGTCTAAGTTCGGCTATCGAGTGTTCGGTTCTTTCGCGATCCCGGAAAAGCAACGAGACGTGATTTTCTGCCTGGACCTTTGCAATATTTGCTTCACTATATTTGGATATCGCGATCCTGGACGCCGTCTCGGCCTCCTGAAAACTGTTCTCCTTAGCGATCCGGTCATTTGTGAGAGCCCGTGTCTCTGCTTCCAACGAATCGAAATCGCGCGAAATGTGGGACTGCGCGTGTTCGGTTTCTCTAATGTGTCCAGAAAGCTCTTCCTCCCGTTGCCTAATTTCGGTCAGACCCTTCTCGACGGAGGACGAAACGAACGTAGCCTCAGAAAACTCTTTTTCGGCTTGTCTGAACAACTCCTCAGCTCGGATGAGTGACATTTTTGCGGCCGCTAATGCAAGTCCAGACAGTTCGCTCTCGACGCGTGTTAGGTCATGTCGTGCTCGATGCAGGGTTGCAGCATGACCCTCAAATGTTTGCAGTGTTTGTTCAAGCTGATTTCTCCTGTCAATCCGATCAACAACGTGTGCGTCGCCCGCCGTTATTCCGCCGCGCAGTGTTCCGTCGACACCAACAAGGTGTCCGTCGAGCGTGACAACATCAACAGCGTTCTGCCTGGAGATTCGTTCGGCCTGTTCCAGAGTCTCCGTCAGTACTGTGTTGCCAAGAAGAGCTGGCACGAGGTTTGAATAGCGCGCATCTCTTGACTGCACAACATCATCGAGCAAAAGAAAATCACCGCGAACGGGCGTCGGCTTCATCTCAATTCGGTCCATTACCAGGCACGTTACGTGTCCAGCCTGTTCGCGCTCGAGGATAGCGAATGCGGCTTTAGCGTCTCGATCTGACTGTACAACTACTAGATCTCGGGAGGCGTGGATCGCGGCCTTTAGCGCATCGCTGTATTTGGAATCCGAGGTTAGTAGGTCGGATACCGTTACCAACTCTTCATCCTGCCAACCCGACTGCTGTGCGAGCGTGTGCACGGCATCAGGCAAATCATCATAGGACGACACCAGGCTTGAGAGCAGTTCGATCTCCGCCGCGAGGGACTCGTGAATCCGTTCCTCTCTCCGAACACTTTGAACCGCCAGATCTTTCGCTGAGAGAAGTCGCTCATGTTCAGACTCAGCTGATTCTACGACGCTTTTGGCTTCCGACCACTGTCGACGTGTTTCTTCAAATCGCTTACGTGCACTCTGCAGCGTTTCGGTGGAGGCAGATTCCTGTGCGAGGAGTTGGTTTTTTCTAATATGCGCGGTGTCGTATTCCTGGCGGAAGAGTTCCTGCCTGTTCGCAAGGCGGTCCAGTTCTCGTCTCGACGCGGCAAGCGCTTCCGATGACTTCTGTTCTACAAGTCTGGAGGCGGAGACACGTTCTTTCGCGATGGCCGCGGCATCGTGTGTTTTTTCACGGGTCTCGGTAAGAAGCAGCAGCTCTTTTTCTGCTTCCTCGAGCTTCGGTTTCGCCAGCTCCAGCTCGTTCACAAGTCGTTCTAACTCGAGCAGTTCCTGTGACAGGCGATTCTCAGCCTCAGCCTGATCAATGCCTGCCTTCGTTTTATTGGCCTTGGCTGCCTCCAGTCGCTCGGTCTGCACGCGGTAGTCCGCCTCCATCGATCGGAGTTGCTCCAGAAACGCGTTCAGTTCTGCCTGGGCATCTGCAAGCGCGACTTCCTGGTCGGTGAGTTGCTTCTTGAGTGCCAGTAGGTCCGACTCCGATCGTCCGTGCTTTGCGGTATCGCCTTCGGCCCTATCTTTAAACTCCCTGATTTCTGATTGAAGAGATTTCTGTTCCGTTGTGAGTCTCTGGAATTCCAGTTTTGAAAGCGCAAGCTCTAATCTGCGTAGCCTCTGAGTAACTTCTTTATGGCGGGCTGCCTTTTTTGCCTGTCGTTCGAGGCTTCGGACTCTTTTTTCAATTTCATCCACAAGATCCCTAACTCGCGTAAGGTCCGCCTGTGTCGAGGCTAGTTTCCTGAGGGTTTGCGTCCTTCGGAGCTTGTACTTGGTAATGCCAGCCGCTTCCTCAAAAAGACGCCGCCGGTCCTGGGTGTTATCCGACAGGATCTCTTCGATCATTTTGAGTTCGATGACCGAGTATGCTCCTGCACCCATTCCGGTGTCCATGAACAGATCGGTGACATCTTTTAGGCGGCAGATGCTCCCGTTGAGTAGATATTCTGATTCGCCGGATCTATAGAGTCGCCGTCCGACAGTAACCTCTGCGTATTCGACTGGGAGGATCCCTTCGGTATTCTCGATGGTGAGCGTCACTTCTGCGAGTCCTAGAGGGCGGCGCTTCGATGTGCCGTTGAAGATGACGCTTTCCATTTTGTCGGATCGCAAAATTCGAGCGCGTTGTTCTCCGATGACCCATCGGACGGCATCTACGATGTTGGATTTCCCGCATCCGTTCGGACCGACGACGGCAGTCACGCCGGGATCGAATGTTAGACTTGTGGGGAGCGCAAAGCTTTTAAATCCGTGCAGCTCGAGTCGGGATAAATACATAGTGCGATGGAAATCCGCATCAGAAGATGCGTAGGAAACGCAACGGTTTAGTTAACGATCCGCGTTGGCTTTTCCAATCAAATTATTCGTTAGGGTGGGGGTGGTTTGGGTGGTTGCCGGTATTTCTGTTCGCTCGCGTCCGATCCTTGGGGCCGTTATTGCAGTGGATGGATTGCGATGTAAGGCAGGGCCAACCAGGGCCCAAACTGTGTTTCTAGTGTATGGGCCAGGATCGCTGCTAATTGCTCCGGATTATCCGTTTAGTTACTTTTACAGTGCCCACAGGACCACCCTTCTGGATTGAGGTCCCGTTTCATGTTGGAATTATCACCTCCCGATGTAACCCAGCTTCTGCGAGAGCACTCATCTGGCGATCCGGAAGCATTTGACAAGCTTTTTCCGCTTGTCTATGACGAACTGCGTCGGATCGCAAGCCGCCACTTGAATCGGGAAAGACGCGTCCCCACGCTGAACACCACCTCCCTTGTCCACGAGTGTTATCTCAACCTGGCGAACCGACCAGCGAGCTGGGAAAACAGGGCTCATTTTTCTGCGATCGCCTCAAAGGCAATGCGTCATCTGCTCATCGATTTTGCGCGCCGAAGGCAAGCGCAGAAGCGAGGTGGGAATCATCAGATAGTCCCTCTCACTGGCCAGGAAATCACACTTGAAACCTCTCCGGACGAACTGTTGGGTCTTGACCAGGCCTTGAAGCAGCTCGCTATTAAGGATGAGAGGTTATCCCGCGTTGTCGAGTGCAGATTCTTTGGCGGGATGACTATGGATGAAACTGCCGGGGCACTGGGAATATCTGTGCGAACGGTTCAGCGAGATTGGAATCGTGCGCGGGCGTACCTGCACAAAGCTCTCAGCGACGATTCCTGAAAGGTTCGCATATGGAGCAATCCCCTAACGCCTGGCAGAAGATTGACTCTCTATTCCAACAAGCGCTGGACAAGCCGTTGGACGAGCGTGAAAGTTTTCTGGCGGCGCAGTGCGGTGATGATGCGCAGCTTCTCCAAAAGGTGAAGGATCTCCTCGGCTTGCTTGAACAGGAGACGATTCTCGACAGACCGCTAGTACGCACGCAGGCGAGCCTGTGGAAGGACGCCCTGGTGAAAATTAGCGAAGGTCCCAGACGGGATACTGCCCTCAAGCCGGGAGACATGGTGGGCCCCTACGAAATCATCGGCGAGATTGGGCGCGGAGGGATGGCGGTGGTCTACCAGGCAGAGCGAGCGGATGGATTGTTCAGAAAGACCGTTGCGCTGAAGGTTATTAAGCGTGGCACCGACACGGATGATGTCGTCCTCCGCTTTTCGTACGAGCGCAAGATTCTTGGGTCTTTGGATCACCCGAACATAGCCAGTGTTTTTGACGGCGGAGTGACCAAAGACGGAAGGCCATACTTCGTGATGGAGTTTGTAGACGGCCAGCCAATCACCAGATACAGTAATAGTCGAAAGCTTGACCTCAGGGCCAGGTTGCAACTATTCTCTGAGGTCGCGCGTGCCGTGCAACATGCCCACAGGAATCTCGTTGTGCACCGCGACCTGAAGCCATCCAACATCATGGTGAGCGAGAACGGGAAAGTGCAGCTGTTGGATTTTGGGGTCGCGAAATTGCTAAGGCCGGAGTTAGCAGAAGAGCGGGGGGTGGTTACATCAACCGGAAGACTTTTCCTCACACCGCAGTATGCAAGTCCAGAACTTGTGACTGGGCAATCGATGTCGACATCTTCAGACATCTATCAGCTTGGTCTCGTGCTTTACGAACTATTGACGGGGACGACACCCTATGTCATTTCCACGGCATCCCGGAGTGAGATAGAGAGGACGGTTTGCAACAAGATCCCTCCGCGACCCAGCGTCGTGATCAGCCGCGGTGACGATGGCGACAAAGAAGCCCCGACTTATGGTGAAGCATCGGGGAGCAAATGGTCCCGCGCGTTGCAAGGTGACCTGGATAACATCGTAATGAAGGCGATGAGTAAGGAGCCCGAGGAAAGGTATGAATCGGCCCAGCGGCTCGCGGAAGATATCGAGCGGTATTTGGAAGGCAAGCCTGTCGTCGCGCGAGATGCAACGTGGCATTACCGCACAAAAAAATATCTTTGGCGCAACAGGTGGTATGTCGCGGCGACCGTCCTGATTGCTGCAACCATCACTGCCTACATCGCAACGTATGCGAGCCAGGCGCTTAGGATTAAGCAGGAGGTTCACCGGGCACAGGTCGAGGCAAGTAAAAGCGAAACGGTGGCGGCATTCATGATGGGGCTGTTTGAATCGTATGGTCCGAACACGGCACGTGGCGGGACGGTGGATGTTGATCAGATTCTTACAGATGGACTGGACAAGGCAGACAGAGACCTGGTTGGTCAACCCGAGGTCCAACAGGAAATCTATTACAGAATTGGAAGCATCCTCAACGAGTACGGTGAATATGCCGAAGCCAAAGCAGCGCTCTTACGCGCAGCGCAGCTTGCTGTAGTCGTAAACGGCGAAGCGCATCCGCTTGTCGCAGAAAGCAATGCACTTTTGGGCTGGATAATGTTCAAAGCCGGGGAACGCGAAGAAGGCGAGTCTTTGCTCAGACAAACTCTGCAACTGCAACAAAGAATCCTACCGCCGGGCGATGTCCGTCTGGCTGTTACCCTCAGCTATCTGGGAAGCATCGCACACGAAGCTGCGGATTATGAACGGGCGGAGACGCTATTTACCGAAGCGCTGTGGCTCCGCGAACGCAAGTTTGGTGATTCGGATATTTCTATTGCAGAGACGTTTGCGAATCTAGGGTACGTCCTGCAACTCAGGGATAAGGACGAAGAGGCTGAGGATGCTTACAAGCGTGCTGTCGGGATTGCAGAGGCGATTCATGCTGGCGACAACACAAAGGTTGCCGAGGCCCTTCACGGGATGGGTTCATTCCTGGTTGGAAAACGGAACTATAGCGAAGCAGAAAACTATTTGTTGCGAGCTCTCGCAATGCGGCAGCGGTTGTTCGGGGATTCGCATCCGCAAATTGCTGCAAACCTGAGCGGTCTCGGCATTCTCTATTCGGAGATGAAAGACTTTGACCGTGCTGCAATGTATTACGAGCAGTCATTTCTGATGCGTTCGAATATTTTTGGTGATGATCACATCACCGTCGCCAATAGCAGGCATCAGCTAGGCTGGCTGTATTACGAAACCGGTGACTACCAGGCGGCGGAGGAGTATCTGGCGCAGGCATACCAGATGTATGTAACGCTTCTTGGCTCAGAACATGACTTTGTAGGATCGATACAGAATCGAATTGCACTGTGCCTTGTCGAGTTGGAACGGTATGCCGAAGCTGAGGCAGTTTTCAACAGCGCCCTTGCCAACCGAATCGATCGCCATGGTCGCCAGTCGCAGCCGTATTCGATGGTGCTGAATAATCTCGGCGTCCTAAGGACGCGTATAGGTCGCCTGGACCAGGCAGAGACTGACCTGCGAACGGCGTTGGAAATCAGGCTAGAGTTGCTCGGAGAAGGTCATTGGCGAACACACCAGAGTTATCGGGACCTCGGCCACAACCTTGCGCTACAGAAAAAACTCCCCGAGGCCAGAGACCTGCTCGAAAAGTCGGTGACGGGACTGGCAGCCTCGCGGGGTTTGACCGACGATCACACCGTACTTGCACGGCAATACCTCGCCAGTCTGCCGCGATCCAACTGATCAGTTCCCAACTACCAGCGGCCGTCCGGGCTAGCCTGCAACTGGTTCCGGTACGATAGACTCGAATTGCAGTCCGGCGCCGTCTGCACTCAGCTTAATCTCAACCGTCGACCCATCCTTTATCCAACCACTGAGCAACTCCTCAGCCAGCTTGTTGGTAATCTCTCGCTGCAGTACCCGCTTAAGCGGCCTGGCACCGAACACAGGATCGTAACCCTTGTCAGCAAGCCATCTCTTTGCGTCTTCGTCGATGCTGAGGGTGATGCCGTGATTGGTTTCGACAAGTTGTTGGATGAGCCGGAACTGTAATTCCGCAATCTCAAGGATATGCTCCTTGTCCAGCGGATGGAACATCACAATCTCATCTATTCGGTTCAAGAATTCAGGCCGGAGTTGTCTCTTCAGTTTTGCCAGTACCTCGTCCTGAATTTTCGAGTCCAGCGCCTGAGAACGCGCGTCTCCGGCAGCCTGCATGCGGTCTCTGATAATCTCTGACCCCAGATTGCTTGTCATAATGACGATCGTATTTCGGAAGTCGGTCACTCGTCCTTTATTGTCCGTCAGACGGCCATCATCCAGAACCTGCAATAGGATGTTGAAGACTTCGGGGTGTGCCTTTTCAATTTCATCAAGCAACACTACGGAATAGGGCTTGCGTCGAACCTGTTCGGTTAGTTGCCCGCCGTCTTCGAATCCAACGTAACCGGGAGGCGCACCGACGAGTCTTGAAACCGAATGTCGTTCCTGGTATTCGCTCATGTCAATTCGTACCAGCGCGTTGTGATCATTAAAGAGAAACTCCGCAACGGCTTTGGCGAGTTCAGTTTTTCCGACTCCGGTGGTGCCAAGGAAAATAAACGATCCAATAGGACGACCAACCTCTTGCAGCCCAGCTCGTCCTCTTCGGACCGCATTGGACACAGCGCTAATAGCCTCATCCTGGCCAACCACTCGATCATGCAGCACTTCCTCCATGCGCAGCAATTTTGCTTTCTCGCTTTCCATCATTCGCGAAACCGGTATCCCAGTCCAACGGGAAACGATCTCAGCAATATCCTCGTCGTCGACTTCTTCTTTTAGTAGCGAGCCATCCCCCTGGATTTCGGATAACCGGGAGTTCGCCGACTCCACTTCGTCCTCTAACTTGGGAATCAGCCCGTAGCGAATCTCTGCTACCTTTCCGTAATCGCCGCTCCGTTCCAACTGCTCTGCTTCGACTCGAAGCTGGTCGATTTTCTCTTTGGCAACCTGGATTTCCTGAATGATTTTCTTTTCCTGCATCCAGCGCGATTTTATTTCGCCGCGTTCTTCTTCCAGGTTAGCGAGCTGCTCCGCGATGGACTCGAGCTTTGCATCATCTCCGTCACGTTTTACTGCCTCGCGTTCGATCTCCAGCTGCCGGATTTGCCGTTCAAGCTGATCAAGCGCTTCCGGCATGGAGTCTATTTCTATCCGCAACCGGGCCGCTGCTTCATCTATGAGGTCGATCGCCTTGTCTGGCAGGAATCTGTCGGAAATGTATCGGTAGCTGAGCTCCGCTGCAGCAACGATTGCGGAATCCGTGATGCGGACACCATGATGCACCTCGTACTTTTCGTTGATTCCACGAAGAATGGAAATCGTGTCTTCGACGCTTGGCTCATCAACCATTACCATTTGGAATCGTCGCGCCAGCGCTTTGTCTTTTTCGAAATGCTTGCGGTACTCGTCCAGAGTTGTTGCTCCTATTGATCGTAGCTCGCCGCGCGCAAGAGCAGGCTTGAGAATATTTGCGGCGTCCATGGCGCCCTCGGCAGCGCCAGCGCCAACGAGGGTATGGATCTCATCTATGAACAAGATAATCTTGCCATCGGCATTGCCTACCTCCTTGACCACGGCCTTGAGTCTATCCTCGAACTCACCGCGGTATTTTGCGCCTGCAATGAGCGCACCCATATCCAGGGCGACAATCTTTTTATCCTGCAGTCCTTCTGGAACGTCACCGTGAACAATCCGAATGGCAAGGCCTTCGGCAATGGCGGTTTTGCCAACTCCCGGCTCGCCTACAAGCACCGGGTTATTCTTTGTTCGGCGCGACAAGATCTGCAGCAATCGACGGATCTCATCGTCTCGACCAATTACCGGATCAATCTTGCCCGACCGGGCCAAAGTGTTCAGATCTCTCGTGTATCGTTGCAACGCCTGATACCTACTCTCGGCATGCTCGTCATTGGCCGTCTGGCTGCCCCTTATGGTTTCAACAATTGGGTGTAGTGTCTTCTTCGTAACGCCAACTTCTTTTAGCAATCTGCCAATCTGGCTTTTGCTCTCGGCCAGCGCGATCAAAACATGTTCCGATGCGATAAACTGATCACCAAATAGCTCGGCCTCGGCTTTGGCCCGGTCGAGAACCCGCTTTGAGTCTTGCGAGATGTACTGACCCGTTACGCTCGAGCCCGTAACGACCGGGAGTTTCTGCAGGAGTTCTTCTACACGGCCGTTAATGGTAGACAGGTCCACTTCGAGTCCCCGCAACATGGAAACAACCACACCCTGTCCATCTTGCAGGAACGCCTTGAGAAGGTGCTCCGGCTCGAGGCCCTGGTGGTTCGATGACGCAGCAATTTCAAGAGCTTTCTGGACGGCTTCCTGCGCCTTGACTGTAAACTTGTTCAGGTTCATTCCTTGATTCCAATTGAAGACCGTGACAACCCAGCGATTTACTGGATCTGGCGATCATCAATCGAAAAGCGTACCAAGGGTGGTGATATGCCACCTTGTCAGGCCAAGGAGGAGCGGGTCGGGCCTATTTTATTACCCTGCGATATTCGTCGCGTCGCGCAAGGTCCTGCAGGAATATCCGTGCCTTGACTTTCGTTGTGATCCTTCGAATTAGAGGGGGGCGATCGCTAATCGGCTCGTACCCTAGTTCCATCATCTCGGATTTGACAAGCGATTCTATTTGCTCAACTTCCACTGTTGACAACGACTCTCGCCATTTCTCGGCATTATCCTTCTGAATCTTTTTGGTAACGTTGGGTGTGCGAACCTGCTTCAGTTCTTTGTGTGCCGTTTTGTGAAACGAGAGCATTTCCGGTTCAAACTCCTCGCCCAGGAAATCGCAGAGATCGCTCACCACTTTCTTTGGACTTTCGACAATATCCTCATATCTAAGCGAGAATATTTGCGACGATGGGACTGAGTTTGCCAGCAGCCGTTTCCCATTTTTAATCGCAATGCTCCATTCCGTTACATTCTTGATGGAATTGTTTTCGAAGTATTCGATGTTATTCATCGAGGCGACTGCACCTCTGGGATCGCGGCAGATATACACGAATTGCGCATCAGGAAACATGTCGATGAGGACGTCTGCGAAAAAGAGGCACTTTGGAGTTTTTTCGCCCCACCGCGGTTTTCCCTGAGCGGTAGCCCAACCGCGAAGGATCCATTCCATTGGAGCGCGGAGGTCACCTTTGCCCAGGACGTTAGACCTCAAATGATCTACGTCAAGTTCTTCGAAATAGGTTGATACCCTTTCGACTAGATGTTGCGTGAATTCATTCAACTCTGCGGATGACCAATCGGGCTCTCGCCAGTCGGACACGGTAAGCCAGGGAATAGGCCTGAAATACTTCAGCTCCTGTGGAATCGCAATCCGCGAATGGCTGTTGAGGATCAGCCGCAGCATCGTAGTACCACTCCTGCTGGCACCGACTACAAATATCGGGGCGTCCGGATTATCGGCAATGGCACTCATCTCGTTCCTCGGTGGGTCTCTTGTCGCTCGTTTTCACGATTGATGTATCGTCCGCACAACGTCCGTTTTTAGCGCCAACTTCTTGGCGTTACGTCAAGTGAGTCGAGGTGTTATGGGTGCAAACACTCTATAGATCAATTGTTGACGATGATTCGAAAAATCGGTTTCCTGTGCCTCTGGATTACCTGCCTGATACCCGCGCGTGGAAACGGCCAGAGCCTCATCCTCACTGGAGTTTATGATGGTCCGCTTCCAGGCGGGTTGCCGAAAGGTGTTGAGATTTATGTGCCGAACGCAATCGCAGATTTATCAAAGTGCGGAATCGGTTCGGCCAATAATGGGGGAGGATCGGATGGGCAGGAATACACGTTTCCACCCGACCAAGTAGCAGCGGGTAGCTTTATCTACGTTTCTTCAGAAGCTACTGAGTTCGAGACCTGGTTTGGGTTTCCAACTTCCTATAGTGTCGGGCCAACGATGAGCATCAACGGTGACGACGCTGTCGAGGTATTTTGCAACGATTCCGTCGTTGACACTTTCGGAGATATTAACGCGTCTGGGACCGGCCAGGGATGGGAGTATTTGGACGGATGGGCGTATCGAAATGCTGGCACCGGGCCGAGCGGGACAACGTTTATGCCATCGGAGTGGACGTTCAGTGGTCCTGATGTTTGGGACGGTGAAGAGGGTAATACCAATGCAACTTCGGCGCACCCAATCCCAGTAGGAACGTATAGTGGGAGTCTGGCCGCTGAGCTGACGGGCCTCAAAGTTAAAGTTGACGCGCGTCATGTAGTGCTCGCCTGGAGAACCTTGTCCGAGACAAACAATGCCGGGTTTGATGTGCAGTTGCGTTCAGAGAATTCCGACTGGCAGACGGCGGGGTTCGTCACAGGCCACGGTACGTCTTCCTCACCGGTAGATTATCAGTTTCGGATTGACCTTGATCCGGGTCGATACTATGGAAGGCTAAGGCAGTCAGATCTTGATGGAACCTCGAGCTACAGCCAGTCGATTCCAGTTGAGGTAGGATTGGATGATGCATTCGAGCTTTCTGATGTCTATCCCAATCCCGTTTCGACTCGTCTGCATCTCGGAGTGATGGTTAATCGGGCGCAGACTCTTGAGGTAGGTGTTTTCGATGCATTGGGTCGCAGGGTGTTGCCTCCTTTTCGTCGACACGCCAACCGGATGGAATCCACGAGGTTTGAATTTGACGCAAGCGCGCTCCAGCAGGGCACCTATTTTGTTCGCGTAGTCGGCGAAAACTTTTCTGAGACGCGTAGGGTGGCCATTGCGCATTAGGCGATGGCAGATTAGCCCTCGATGACGCGTAGCATTGCTTGTCGTCCGCTGGTTACGTTGACACGTGCTCCGAGTTGAGACATCATTGCCAGGAAACCGGCAAGCAATCGACTCAAGAAAATCAGCTCTGGAGTACCAATTGCTCCTCTGTGAGCAAACGCCTCGCGACCTGTGAGTTTTGCTAATACCTCATCGTAACCCTGTAGTGTTTCCTGCGCTCCAAAGTCGAAATGATCCTCTCTGTAGATCGTCGCCAGCATTAGGCCAAATTCCTCCAACACATCGATAATGAAAGCCTGCATTCCGTCGTTCATTTCCGGCCGGAGCAGTTCCATTTCTCGGTAGGAAGCCATAAGCGCATTCCTGTCTCCAGATAATCTCGCCTTGAAAAGATGCATTAACCTGTCACGGAAAGCTCGAGGAAACCGTACGACGAGTCCAAAATCCAACACACCGATTCGACCGTCTTCACAAAAGAGGAAGTTACCAGGGTGTGCGTCTGCGTGGACCGCAAGACTGTCAGCCGTAATCTGGGAATGCACAAAATCGAAAAAGATTTGCCCAAAACTGTTTAGCTGATCCTGTGGCGGATTTGTCGCAAGGAACGGTTTCAGGTGGAGACCCTCGATGAACGTCATGGTGAGGACGCCCTCGGTGGTTAACTCGGGGATCCATCGCGGCGTAACGACATCGTTCGATGTATAGAGCTGATGAAACAATTCAATGTTTTCACCTTCCATCAGGTAATCCGTCTCCTCTTTTACACGATCCCGTACCTCATCCAGGAACGGTTGGACAACATCCTTTCCTACGATTCTCTCAGCAATTCCGCGGGCCATTTTAAGATCGGAATCTATGCTCTCGCGGACGTTGGGGTACTGAACCTTGACGGCCACGATGGTGCCGTCGTGCATAGTTGCGCGATGCACCTGTCCCAGTGAAGCAGCCGCAACTGCCTCCGGTTCAAAAGTGGCAAAGACCTTTTCAGGGTAGTCTCCCAGGTTCTGCCTGACGAGGCGTCGTACAAGCCCGTAGCCCATGGGAGGGACCTGATATTGTGCTTTCGAGAGAATTTCGCCGAATTCTTTTGGCAGGAGGCCTGGTTCGAGACTCATTCCCTGCGCAAGTTTCAGAGCCGTCCCGCGCAGTTTCACAAGTTGTCCGAACAGATCCTCAGCATTTTCGGTGTTCAGCCTGCTGCGGGATGAATCAGCGTCTTCTGATTTAACGGCACGCCTGGCGAGATATCGTGCATAATTTGATCCTACTTTCAAACCCGCCTTCGCAGCAACGGCACTTCGAGCAACCCGGCCTGCTGGCACGAAATCAGAAACATCTTCCCCGGTCTTATTCTTCTTCATGACTACTCCTGAACCACGATCCGACTATCGGGACTTTGTCGATTGGGATGTAGTTGGCTTCAACAGAATACCGTACAAGACCGACGAATTTTTCCGGGATCGTGTTGGTCATTACGTCCGTCAAGAATGCGATAGTCGTGTCGGCGAGTCCTGCTGAGCGCTCGCGGCTATTCGAGTCATCATTCGTCGCCGAGGAAACCAACTGTGTCATTGTTTCCGCGAGCAAGAAGCGGTTTGCAGCGCTTGACACAAACCACTGATTGACACCCGGGACATCCCGCGCGTCTAATATGGACCCGAGTTCAGATCGGAGAACCCTCTGGAAAGACGATCCGAATCCGGATGCATACGATCTAAATAAGTCCGTGGTAACTTTCGGGTGTTCGTCAAGTGTATCCAGAAGGACAAAGAATAGGGCGGCGAGTCTTTCCTGCAGTGGCTGTTCACCAAAATCGGGCAGGCCATGCGCGACTGCACTCGCGGATATGACCGCATTGGCAAAATGGTGCCTGAATACTTCGTCTACCGCGCCGAAGTGTTGATAGAAGAGGTCCTTGTCGATGTTCAGACTGTCGCAAATTTCCTGCAGATCCGGTTCGGTTCCGTTTTCTTCATAGCCGACAAGAGCGTACTCGATAATATTTGTAGCGATACTGTCGATCATAGTTGCTGGGTACGTCTTTGCAGAATCTGAGTTGCGCGCGAACGATAACTGCAGGCAACGTATCTATACGGTATTTTCCGTTCGTCGTTGATAATGCCTTTTTGTAGTGAGGAGTGTGTTCAATGGGGTTACCAAAACTGTCTGTCGTTCTTGCAACAGCGGGTTCGTACCTGACACTTGAAAAGACTATCGGCCATCTATGTGCTCAGACAATCTGCGGTGACATTGAACTTGTGCTGGTTTGTCCCCCCACTACTGGCGAAGAAGTTGCTGTTGAGGATCTCACCAAGTTGGGATCATATCAGATTGTCCAAATAGACAAATTCCGGTCAATCGGTGCTTCGAATGCGGTTGGTGTGCGGGCGGCACACGCACCCGTCATCGCTTTAGCAGAAGATCATTGTTTTCCTGATGATGATTGGGCAGAGCGCCTGCTGGAATCACATTCCGACGGTTGGGCAGCGGTCGGACCGGGTGTGCGGAATGCAAATCCGAGGACGATGATGTCCTGGGCGGATCTATTTATCGGATACGGTCCATGGTTGTTGCCATCACCCTCCGGAGAAGCGCCATTTTTGCCCGGTCACAACAGCAGCTACAACAAAAGCATGTTGCTTGAATACGGTGACCGACTGGAGGAGATGATGGAGGCAGAAACAGTTCTGCACTGGGACCTGAAAGAGAAAGGACGCGGCCTCTTCATGGATGCACGCGCAAAAGTCGCCCACACTAATTTTTCACTGTGGTCGTCGTGGATACCCGCCCAGTTCTACAATGGCAGGCAGTTTGCCTACTCCCGCTCTCGAGGTAAGGGCTTCGTGTGGAGGCTAGCGTATGTCGTCGGTTCTCCGGTAATCCCGTTTGTGCGGGCAGCGAGAATGTGGCCCCAATTGAAATCGCGAGAACTTAGGATGACGTACCTTCAGGTCCTTCCCATGTTATTGGTCGGATTGGGTTTTGACGCGTTGGGCCAAATGGCGGGGTACGCTTTTGGACGGGGGAACGCCGAGACAAAACTCGCCCGCTACGAGGTGGACCGCTACCTTCATATCACACCATCGGATCGTGCTGATTTGTTCGGGGCTCTGTGAAAGTAGAACACCCGCTCTGCATCTTGCATTAACCGAATCTAGCCTTGGCTCGTGCAATTCTTTTGGCCGCTTCCACTTCGCGATTTTTTGGACTCGCCTTGGTTGTCAGCGAATCCAAGAGATTGGCAGCGACCTCTTCGATTTGTGCTACGGCTAAATTGAACGCAGCCTCATTGGCACGGGACGGTTTATTAAATCCACTCACCTTTCTTACAAACTGTAGGGCGAATGCGTGGATTTCGTCACGCGTTGCGGGGGGGTCGAAATTGTAAAGGGTTTTAATGTTTCGGCACATAGACAATCCAAATTTTGCTCAATAAATCGAATAGTAAAATTCGCGGGCTTCATTGGCAACCCAACGATCAGTGTTATCGCGCAACAACAATCATTTGTGAATTGCGAACGTCGTTGATAGCCAGCTCGAGTCTGTACACACCATTTGCAATACCCTCCACATCGAAACGAGCAACGCGTCGCCCCGGGCCGATTTTCTCCTGAAACAGGACCCGTTTGGTTCTCCCAAGCAAATCAATCAATCTACCGCTTAAAACGCCGGACTGGTACGTCCTGACAACAATGTGACCCTCACCCTGAATCGGATGCGGAAAAATGCTTTCGATCTGGATCGCAATCTGGTTTGGGACCACACTCTCGTTCCCAACGTTTTGGCCTTCAACCAGCTCCAGCGTTTGGTTCACCGCCACGTCGGTTAATAAATCAACGGTACCGGAGGGCCATTCTATTTCCAGCCGATCAACAACCGTGGCGTTACGCAGGCCGAAATGAATTTCCATTGCGTTCTGACTGTTGAAGTTTGTCTGGCTTTGGAGCTCCCGCAACTGTGTGGTGATCGTTCCGGCAATGTTCGCTGTCGCTCGAACCTTGGCACCAATTCCCGAGCGATTCGACATTACCCCTTCCAGCTTCACCTTCAGGTAAGCGCCCGGGTTAAACAGATCATTGCGATACAACTGCATATTGTTACCAGGGCCGACAGTTACAAGATCGATCTTCCCGTCTCCATTGTAGTCCCCAGCTGCCATTCCGCGCCTGGTCCCCAGCGCTTCGGGCGCATGCGTTGTGTTGGATTCGAGCGATCCATTGGAATTCTTAAACAAGCGGCCGTGTCCGTTGCTGTCATTCCCGATATAAATATCCTGATCGCCGTCATTGTCGAAGTCCGCCCAGACCTGCCCTAGTGATACATCCGCAATACTGCTAAACTGCACGTCTGTTATTTCGGTGAACGTGCCACCGTCGTTCCGATACAATCTGTTGGCCAACCCACCACTGCTGCCACCCCAATTTGTCAGGGTAGCATCCATATCGCCGTCATTGTCGTAGTCAGCCCAGTTCCAAACTTGCCCATCCTGCAACTGTGTTCCAATCGGTGCTTCTGTAACCCTCTCAAACGTGGCAGTGCCAGTTTGCGTTAGCAAATTTCGATAGATGTAGTCTCGGGCTAGAGTCCCGTTCGCAGGTCCGGCACCAACATGAAAATCCTGATCTCCGTCAAGATCAAAATCCGACCAGGTACCGACGGTATAGGCAGCAAACCCGGTAGTGATAATCGTCCCATTGTCGCGGGTAAATATATATTCGGGTGGGCCTGAGTTTTGGAAAAGATGGTTGGTGGTACGAGTGCCGGTTGGTGGAACGAAACCCGCCGGATGCGTCACTGCCAGATCCAGATAGCCATCATTGTTGTAGTCGGCGAAAGAACACGACCATCCTCGCGCGGCGGACGGATCCGTAAGATCGCCCGACGACTGGGCTACAAAATTTAAATCTCCCTCGTTCCGATAGAGTATCGTCTCGCCGCTGCAAACTACAACATCGTTGTCCCCATCATTGTCGTAGTCCGCCCAGGTATTTCCGTTGCCTGTCTGCAAAGCGATCCCGTCTCCGATATTTGTAGCGACCGATACAAATTCATCGCCTCCGTCATTTCGAAATAACGTTGAGTGGTTAACGAAGAGGTCCAGGTCGCCATCATTGTCGGCGTCGATCCAGGACGCACCTGTATATCCGGCAGGCCCCGTCATGTTATTAATAGCACTGTCCGTCATGCGGACAAAGTTCTGCGCTCCGGTATCCAGGGTCGTCGTAAACAGAAGAGCGCACAGCGCGAAAGAAGTAACAACACGCATCGATTTCAGGACTTGGTTGGGATCCTCCATAGCTACCGAACGAGTCTGTAAGATTCAAGGCTATCCCGCGTCGCCATTCCTACCACAGCCACAATGTTATAGAACAATACACGGACAACTGCGTCCACAAAATGTCGGCTCCAGGGAACTGTTAGGTAACATTGACGAACGTATGGCAATTTTTGAAGTAAACAGAGATAGCGACCATCTTAAGGGCGACGAATGGTGGGAGCACTTTAAGGCGCTCCTTGACGATCAAAACGATTGGCCGACAGAATATGTGTTCAAATTTATCGTCCCAAGAGCGGGCCAGGCACCTATGGAGCAGATTCTAGGTGACGTACCAATCACTGTCCGGGCTTCATCCAAAGGCAAGTATGTTTCCATCACCGCCCGGATGGAGATGGGATCCAGCGATGAGGTGATCGAAATCTACAAGTCCGCCGGCCAGGTGGAGGGGGTCGTGTCGCTCTAGGCCCTTGAACTCGCTTTTTGGTGTTAATTCTGCATATCTACCGAATTCATTTGATCCGGCGCATCCTTCCTTTGTAACCTTTAATTGAGATTCTGCGGCCTCCCCAGACAAACACCGGTGGTGGCTCAGTAAATTATTTAGCACAACGTGCGAGGTTATCATGAAAGGACTTGCTATCGGAACCGTTCTAGCGGGGATCGCCATGTTTCTCTGGGGATTTCTTTACTTCGGTCCCCTCAATGGCCTGGGAGCTATACAGACGGGCGCTGGCACTAACGCGCTGCAGGAAGCCATATCCGACGCAGTACCGGAATCCGGCACCTACCTCATTCCCGACATGGGGCTCTATCAATCCGATCAAGCGAGGGCGGAAGAGGCGCACCTGCGAGGGCCACGTGCCATGCTATTTGTACAAAAGGCCGGAGCACCGATTATGGATCCCAAAGTTATGATCCTGGGCTTCATCCATATGCTCGTTGTGGCTTTCATCCTGGGAGTGATTCTGCAGATGGTAATGCCGGGACTGCCAACCTTCACCAGCAAGGTGATCTTCTTCGCCGTGTTGGGCTTGACCGCATCACTGTGGATCAACTTTGGTCACGTCGTTTGGTGGTCGCACCCGGCGAAATACCACGTGATGAATCTAATCTATCACGTGGTGTCGTTTACGATTGCCGGGGCGATCTTGGCTCGATTCGTAAAAAGATAGATGCGGAAGCAGAGTTCGGCCCTGGTGCTGAGAGCGTCGGGGCCAGCTTTTGCAGTTTAGATCTTTTTGAACACACGAACGTCGGCGAGCTCCATTTTGCCGCCATCGGGCATGGTCATTTCGCGCGTCACAAATTCGACTTTCATGCCACGGGCATGCGCTGAGATCAACAACTGGTTAAGCTGCTCCACCTGGTGCCTGACCTCCTTCGCCATCAGGTAATCCTGATCACGCAAAAGGTAGTTAACCACTTCGTCAATTTTTTCGGGTGCTGGATCGTCCATGGGGGATCCTCAGGGATAATGCTTCTCCTACAGATGACTATACGTTAGAATCTCCCGGTTTTGTTCTCATTGGTCATTGGTCACAGGCATAGGCCCTGCTGGAATCCCATTCTCCACCTTCGATTTCCGGACTATCTCGCGAACATCGGACAGAAGCTTTCGAGCATCGAAAACAATTCCGTCCTTGATCGTCCACTTTACTCCACCGACTCTCTCTACAAGCCCATTCTCGTCGTTTAGCTTTATCGCGCCAGTTCCGTAGAGCGTTTTCAGATTTCGAATCGGATTCTCTTCGAGGACAATCATATCAGCAAATTTGCCCACCTCGAGGCTCCCGATTTGCTTATCCATGCCGATTGCCTCGGCTCCCTTAAGCGTTGCCGACCATATGACTTCAAGAGGATGAAACCCGGCCTCTCGCAATAACTCTAGCTCGCGGATGTAACCGAATCCATATGTTTTGTAGATGTACCCCGAGTCGCTTCCCGTCGTTACCCGACCACCGCGATTCTTGTATTCATTTATAAATTGCATCCACAACTGGAAATTTCTTTTCCAGGCGATCTCTTCCTCCGTGCCCCAGTCGAACCAGTACGATCCGTGTGCCCTGCGACTAGGCCTAAAGAACTCCCACAGCGAGGGTAGTGTGTATTCGTCGTGCCACTCAGCCCTGGCTTCACGCATAAAGTCACGGCTTGCCTCGTAGATGGTAAATGTTGGGTCGATTGTAAAGTCGAGTGCAATCAGCGAGTCCATTACCGCGTTCCACCGTTCACTTCCGGGAGGAGCAGCTTGCGCCCAGAGTTTACCAGCCTCGCCAAATCGGTGCTGTTCGTTATTGTAGTTGTAATCTAGCGGATAGTCCTGTACCCGCCGATCGGTGAAAAGCGCTTCCGGCAAACCATACCAGTGTTCCATTGTGGTTAGGCCAGCAGATGCGGTGTTGAGCACATTCATTCGAGTAACGTGAAGTTGCGCGTGGTGCATCGCCGAGCGCAAACCCTGTTTTCCAGCTTCGTCCAGTGCCGCCGTAAGTATGTCCGGTCGGGCTCCAAAAAACTTGATACCGTTGGCTCCCTCCGCCTTTATGTGGCGAACCCACTCCCGTGCGGCTTCCGGTGTAGTGATCTGACCCCTATCCCAGTTCGATCCAAAGCTTAGATAAAACTGAATCCTCGGTGCGGTGATGTCATTTCGCTCGCTCTTGGATTGATGATCCAGCGCCCATGCAAGTCCGTTGCCACTGCCCGGATCCCGAATCGTGGTAATCCCATGACCCAGCCAGAGCTTGAACACGTACTCAGCGGGTGTGCCTTGGGACGTCCCGCCCATATGCCCATGCATGTCAACAAAGCCCGGCAGGACGTACATACCATGTGCATCAACCTCGAAATCACCCTTGGCCGGGCGGCGCTGCTCGTTTATCTCTACGCCCGGGTATCCAACGCTGCGGATTTGGGCAATCCGATTATTCTCGACCACGATGTCGACGGGGCCCCGAGGGGGTGCTCCAGTACCATCGATAATGGTTGCGCCCCGGATGATCAGACGGTCAAAAGGACCTTCGCCTTCCGTTCGTGGAGGTGCTTCCGGGATCTGACCGGAAGACGTCTCTGGAAGTCCGATCAGAACAACAGCGAACAATAGCGCCCACAGTGTTTTTTTCTGATGAATCATGGAATATGGCAGATTAATTCGACTAAGGATCGAATTGTTAAGGTACGTGCAGAAATACTGTAACAATAAAGCACTCCTCCCGTTAGCGTAGAGAATCTGTGAATCCCTAATGAGAACCTGCCATGTGGATTTTTACCAAAATTCTAGGCGTTGGTACAATTGCTCTAGGAGTAGCCATCGTCGGATCGTCGATCATCTCGGCCATCACCCCTAAACATGACCATCACGACGTAGCAGAAATTGCTCTCGTTGAAGAAGCCATAGAAAGTCACATTCACGAAGTGCAGCGCTCGGTTGAGCGCCACCTGGATAATGTCGCAGAGCACATTGAGGTAATCGTTGATGAGGCTGACTATTCATACGCCGACGACACCATCAGAAAGACTTTTGATGTTTCGGAAGGAGG
Organism: Rhodothermales bacterium; assembly: GCA_965224105.1. Lineage (GTDB taxonomy): Bacteria > Bacteroidota > Rhodothermia > Rhodothermales > JABDKH01 > CBDCYH01. Next base: position 2,031,150 of record CBDCYH010000002.1, read on the forward strand.
AGTCTTGACCATTGATACCGACCTGGGAGCGATCGATGTCGTTTCCGGCAATTCCGATCAGGTAGAAATCGTGATCGAACGCGTTGCTAAAAGCAGTCGCGGCAAGGAGAATATGGAAAAGCTTGAGTTTTCGTTCGATCAGGACGGCGGTTCCGTTGGAGTTTTTGGAAAGTGGACCGGAGCAAAGCAGCGCAATTGGAGGGGACGTGATCTGAAAGTCAAGATCACCGCAAACGTACCAACCAACTACAACCTGGATGCAAAGACATCCGGTGGCTCGATAGCGGTCGCAGATTTGAATGGGAATGTGAACATCAACACGTCGGGTGGAAGCTTGAAGCTTGGAAATATCACGGGCGCAGTGAAAGGGCGGACCTCTGGCGGCAGTATTACTTTGCTCGGCGGTGGTGGAAGCGCAGATCTGGTAACCTCTGGCGGAAGCATTACGCTCGGTGAAGTGAACGGCGAGGTGAGCGCAAATACGTCGGGTGGTTCAATCAAGATTGACAGAGCGCGTGGCTCGGTTGATGCATCAACATCAGGCGGCAGCGTAATCGTAAACGAAGTAATGGGTGCACTGAACGCGTCAACATCTGGTGGATCTATTAGAGCGACAATAACCGAACAGCCAGCTGAAAACTGTAGCTTGACCACATCCGGTGGGTCCGTACATGTAAAGGTTGCCTCGGATGTGAAGTTTGATATCGACGCAAAGACCTCCAGCGGTTCCAGACTCCGAACCGACTTCGATATTCTTGTTGAAGGCGGCTCGCTGAAAAAGAATGCTGTACGCGGAAGCGTAAACGGCGGAGGTCCAACTCTCTACCTGAGAACTTCCGGTGGTGGAATATCAGTCAACCAGATTTAGGTTATCGTAGACTGATGGTCTTGCAGGGAGGATACGTTTCGTGTCCTCCCTTTCTTTTTGTGCCGGTTGCACTAGTCCTGATTAAATCGCGGCTTGCGCTTTTCCAGAAATGCCTGAAAGGCTTCCTTCGCGTCAGAGGACTGAAGTCTCGCGACAAAGTTTTTGGTTTCCGTTTGCAGTGCCATGGCGAGCACATCTTTCGTGTGTGATCGGAGCAGTTCTTTGGTAAGGACCAAAGACGCTGAAGGTTTTGCGGCCAGGTCCGCCGCGATGGCAACTGCTCGTGAAACAGCCTGACCTGGTTCAGCGATCTCGTAAAGTAAACCCATCTGCATCGCATCCTCCGCTCCAAATCTGTCGCCCGTCAAGAGCAAACCAGCAGCGCGATGGTAACCTAGCCAGTGCGGTAACAGGTAACTGGATCCGGCTTCCGGACAAAGGCCAAGATCGACGAATGGCAGCTGGAATACTGCGGTCTCATCAGCAACAAGAAGATCGCAGTGTAGCAGCATGGTTGTACCGATCCCTACAGCCGGGCCTGCAATTCCGGCAACAACAGGTTTGCTGCAGCCAATGAGCGCATTCAGAAAGTTGTATACCGGGCTGCTTTCCCCGGTTGGGGGATGCGCAAGGAAATCTTTCAAATCGTTTCCTGCGGTGAAGCAGACATCAGATCCGTGGATGACGTGCACCCTCACATCGGGGTTCGAATCGGCGACAACCAAGGCGTCGCCCATTTTCGAATACATCGAGTCGGTTAGTGCATTCTTTTTGGCCGGGCGACTAATTTGTAACACATGTACTGCTTGATCCACCGAAGAATGGATGGAGTGCTCTATTTGTGGGGTACTCATTTTGGGATGAAACGTATAGTCGTATCGTTAATAGAAGGGGGCAGCTATATTTGCATTCGCAAGAACTCGTGCGACGAACCCATCAGTATATTATAATGAAATACGCTCTTGCGGTACTTTCCGCCTTTCTGGGAATCTGTCTTCCAACCACTGCCACCGGCCAATCCATTACCGGAGGCACCGTTGCGTGCACAGGAGGAGCTGCCGCAGGATATCCCTGTCAAAACGTCGACCTGATCGCATATCTCAATCTCACTGATCTGGGCGCGTCGGGCGCGGATTTGAACGACGTTTGGGGGTGGACCGATGGACAAACCGGAAATGAATACGCGTTGGTCGGCCGGACGAACGGAGTGTCTATCGTTGATATCACCAATCCAGAACTCCCTGTCCTTATCGGGGATCTGCCCATGTCTCCCGGTACGACACCCAATGCGTGGCGGGACTTCAAGGTCTACCGAGACCATATGTACGTAGTCGCGGACAATGTTGGCAATCACGGCATGCAAGTCCTTGACCTAACACAGGTCCGCAATGTGACATCGCCGCCTGTGACGTTTACAGCAACTGCCATCTATACGCAAATAGGGAGTGCGCACAATATTGCCATCAACGAGGCAAGCGGTTTTGCTTATATAGTTGGGACTTCTTCCGGCGCCAATACCTGCGGAGGAGGGTTGCACATGGTTGACATCCGCACGCCAGATAGTCCACAGTTTGCAGGGTGTTTCAGCGATCCAAACACGCCAAGGACCTTGGGCTCGGGGGCGGGATACACACACGATGTTCAATGCGTAATCTATCGAGGGCCTGACACAGAGCATGTTGGTAAAGAAATCTGTATTGGTTCAAACGAATCAGGAATTAGTGTTGCTGATGTGACGAACAAGACCGCTCCGGTATCTCTCGGCGTCGGCATCATTCCTAACGCCTCGTACATCCATCAAGGCTGGTTAACGGACGACCATCGATATAGTTATCAGAATGATGAGTTGAACGAGGTTCAGTCGGCGACGGTCATTAATACTACGACACATGTGTTTGATCTTGCCGACCTCGACGATCCGCAGTTGGCAAACACCTTTGACGGATCCACGACAGCGATCGATCACAACCTCTATGTCGTCGGGGACTATATGCTTCAGACGAATTACCTGGCGGGTTTCAGGGTGTGGGATATTGCCGACAGGGTAAACCCAACGGAGATCGGATATTTTGACATTGCTCCGTCCAATGACTCGCCGTCATTTGGTGGAGCCTGGAGCAGCTATCCGTTTTTCAAATCAGGAGTCGTTCCGGTTACGGCAGACGGGGACGCGGGATCGATCGCTGGATTGTATTTGCTTCGTGCATCTACGACTAACCTAACGGCCGACCAGCCTCGCGCTGGTTCGCATGGCATCACTATCGACGCTTTCCCGAACCCGGCAACCGTCGCGTTGACAATCGAACTTTCAGCCAACGCCGCTTCCACTATTAGCGTTGACGTTGTGGATATTCTTGGTCGCGCAGTTAGAGGAGTTTCGGTCTACTCTGTCGGAACTGCTGGTAAGGTGTCGCAGGATATCGATACTGGAGATTGGCCGGCGGGCGTGTATTTGATCCGGGTGTCGACAGATTCGGGAATGGTTGTGGAAACGATAGTTGTGGACTGATCGAACTCCCGAAAACAGTAAAGCCTGAGTCCCCTAAAACTCAGGCTTCGGTCTTACCGGTTTCCCAGGCCGGTGAAGACGATAAGCAAAGAATTGCTTTTGATGTGCATCCAAGAGAAGACGGATGCGTATTTGGTTTTTAGGTTTGGCGTTGAAAAAAACTGCCAGTGAAGTTGCAGCAAAAAAATAAGCCCGAGTTCCCCTAAAAACTCGGGCTTGGTCCATACCGGTTTCCCAGGCCGGCAAGACAATAAGCAAAGAATTGCTTTGTGATGTGCACAGATACATAAGACGGACGGCTTAAGAATTTTTAGGTTAGAGAGCTCAAAATTCGCAGATAATACCCTGTAGGGCCTCAATATCAACGATTTCATCTTGAAATGAGTGTACGACCCACACTGGTAACAAGAAGTCTTTTCCAGCGTAGGAAGAAGCCAAGTCATTTTTTCGGCAACCCCATTCTAAGAACATGAAAAAAATATTATTGGTAGTGACATCTTGCCTAATCGGCTTTGGCGCAAGCGCTCAGGACCTGATGACAGACGCAAGAGCAGTTGTTACTGCTGCATATGAAGCGACGGGAGGAGAAGCCTGGCGGGACATATCGTCGATGGTTACGACAAACGAATTGTCGATCGAAACTCCGCAGGGCGAGCTCGCAGGTACCGCTACGCTAACCATGCGTTATCCTGGATTCCTTCACGCGGTGATGGACCTCGCCTTCGAGGATCCGATGGCTCCTGCAATCGGAGAGATGATTCAGTTCATTTCACCCGACACCGCTTACATGAAAATGGCACAGGGAACCGAGCCTTTGCCTAAGGGCACCGGCCCAGATTATCCGTCTCGGGAGTTGGAGCTTCTTGAAAAAGAGGACGCATCGTTTTCAATGACCGTTGAAGACATCGAAGGAGCCAAGAAGTATGTCGTGACGGTTGCTTCGGGAGAAGAAAGTGCAGACACGGTTGTGGTTCAATACGATACGGAGACTTTGCTGCGCGAAAGAAGCGTTGACAATTCGCAGGGCGTCGAGCTAACGACAACGTATTCCGACTATCGAACCGTTGAGGGCAAGACGATAGCGCACAAGGTGCGACGAACCGGAGGTGGTGGACCTCAAACCATCCGTACAAAGACGGTCGTCTTTAACAAAGATGTGGATGCTGTCTTTGCGGAGATGTAGTCTGTCGACTTACCTGACTAAATAGAAAAGGCGCCGTCGGAATTGTCCAGCGGCGCCTTTGCTTTTTTGCCTCGCGGCTTATTACTTGCGTGTAACCTGTAAGTCGGTTCTACGATTTTGTCGCCTGCCTTCTGCTGTGTCGTTGGTCGCGAGTGGCATGTCAGAACCATATCCCATGGCTGTTAGTCGATCTGCACTTATTCCTTTGGAGATCAGATACTCCATGACCACATTCGCTCTTTGTTGCGACAGTTCTTTGTTTGCCGCATAGTCTCCCGTGTTGTCCGTATGACCCTGGAGCTCCAGAGAGATGGAAGTATACGCGTTTAGGATCTTGACCACATTATCAAGCTGGTCCATGGAACCTTCCCTCAGCGTAGCACTGTCGGTTTCGAACTTAACCCGATCGAGGGTAAACGTTCGCGTCAGCTCCCCGCCGCCCTTAAGGAAATCAATAAACCCGGCCAGCACTCCGCCTTCCGGGAGGCCGAGGTCCTGCCAGGTCGGCGCGTTTTCAAAGTCGAACATACTCGCAACAGCACCTGCTGCGTCTGATATGGCTTCACCGGTGGCATCGACAGCTGCGCCAGCCGCATCACCAACGGCACTTGCAGCGTCGCCGGCAGCATCAACAGCTGTGGTCGCGGCTTCGCCGACAGTCTCAGCCGCATCTCCAATACATCCACGGAGAGCCCATAGAAGGAGCAATAACAGCAGCAATGGGATCAACCACCAAAGCCATCTCATTCCGGTTGATGCAGCACCCGCTATCGCGTCTCCGGCGTCATCTGCCAGGTTGGCGGCTGTCCGTCCTGCAGCTGCACCGGCATCTTTCACGGTGTCTACTGCCGATTCTACCGCATCTCCAACTGCATCGGCGGCCGCACCAACTGCACCACCCACTGCGCCTGCGGCTGCAGCAAGGGTACCAGAAATGTTACTGAAATCCAGACCCTGCAGCCATGCAATGGATCGGTCCATATCGGCGGCATTGGCGAAGTAGCGACTACGAGCAACCTCCTTCATGTTGCCGGCGCGGATGATGAAGTATGGCTGGCCATCATTCGTGATGCGCTCGTAGCGGTCGGGTTTAACTGCGTTCGTCGTTACACTGGCAATTCCCGTATCACGAGCCTGAACGGTTGAATACGCCTGGCTGTACAAAAGAGCGTTTCCCTCCATATCATTTACATGGAAGTAATGCTGTTTGCCAGCCTCGTCTGTAAAGGACTCAAAACCGGGACGCCCCGATTTTGACCGTCTTGAGAAATCGTACTCGTTGGCGTCTGAACTTGACATTTTCTAATACTATTGATGGACTAATGTGTGGGGACCCCAAGATACAAACTCAACTCCCATTACAATGACGCAAGTGGATTTCAAATTCTTCAGACTTTAATCTATGCGTTTGTAATATAATTGGATACGTATAATGTCAGGCGTCGATTTCTGAGTAGCGCTGATGGGCCCATTTGCCAGGAATCACTGATTAGAAAGTCATTCAAGTTTTATCTTGAGTCATTCTATACGGAAGACTAACGGTAATGTATCCGGACACATATATAATTGATGGGATCAGAACGCCGATTGGACGAATCGGTGGCTCGCTAGCTACCATCCGAACGGACGACCTGGGAGCATTGGTAATTCGCGAGATTCTTAATCGGAATCCGTCCATTCCGCCAGAAAGCATCGACGATGTTATCATGGGATGCGCCAATCAGGCAGGCGAGGACAACAGAAATGTTGCTCGGATGTGTTTGCTTCTCGCTGGCTTACCGTGGAGTGTGCCGGGCGAAACCGTCAACAGACTCTGCTCATCTGGAATGGCAGCTGCAATCCATGCCGCGCGGGCAATCACCTCGGGGGATGGGGATGTTTTTATTGCCGGCGGTGTCGAAAATATGACACGGGGTCCGTTTGTTCTCTCCAAAGCATCCAGCGCCTTTGGTAGGGATGCGAAGTTATTCGACTCGAGTTTTGGGTGGCGGTTTGTTAACCCCAGAATGGAATCGATGTACGGAACAGATGGAATGGGACAGACCGCAGAGAACCTGGTAGATCGTTACCACATCAGTAGGCAGGCCCAGGATCAATTCGCGGCGGCGTCTCAAGCCAAGGCGGCGGCCGCACGGGACAATGGCAGGCTTGCCGAGGAGATTATACCCGTTAAAATTCCTGTCAGGAAAAGTGATCCAATATTGTTTGAGCATGACGAGTTTATTCGACCGGGAACTACATCCGAGGTGCTTGCAAAACTCCGGCCCGCGTTTCGGTCAGCCGAGGACGGTGGGAGTGTAACTGCAGGTAATTCAAGCGGACTCAACGATGGGGCCGCAGCAATGATTATTGCCAGTGGGACTGCGGTAGAAAAGTATTCGCTGAAACCGTTGGCGCGGATTATAAGCTCAGCTGTCACTGGCGTTGAACCCAGAATTATGGGTATCGGGCCAGTGCACGCATCGGCACGAGCGTTGGAGAAAGCTGGGCTCGCGATGGAGCAGATGGACATCATTGAACTCAACGAGGCTTTCGCCGCGCAGTCCCTGGCATGCATCAGAGAATGGGGCCTTGCAGACGATGACCCGCGTATTAATCCCAACGGTGGAGCCATTGCACTTGGCCATCCGCTCGGTATGTCTGGCACCCGAATCTTACACACCGCTGCGCTTGAGCTCTCGCAGAAGAACCTACGTTACGCGCTTGTGACGATGTGTGTAGGAGTTGGGCAGGGGTATGCTACTGTAATTGAGCGGGCCTAACCCCACTGTTGCGACTGAAACCCATGCTGCATCACCTCCGGTACCCGGGGTGGGACTCGAACCCACACGACATCGCTGTCAACGGTGTTTGAGACCGTAGCGTCTACCAATTCCGCCACCCGGGCACATTCGATACCATCGTCGCCAGGACCAGTGCTGACAACTTTTCGACGGCCACGAATATACCGCTAATCTTTTTCCGAAACGAATTCAAGTCCATTGCCTCGGAGTATCCCGGGTAGCTGCCGCTGGTTACCTTGAGTTCTATCCAGACCTTAACTATTGCCGGACATGATTCTCCAACCAACTCTCGCAATATCCTGCCTCGCGCTGCTATCACTTTCCGCGTGTGTGACTCCCATCCACAACGATGAGTCGTTTGAAATGGGGATGCCCACTGATTCGGTTGAAGTCTTCGGGTCTGGGATACTCTCCGACAACGCTATCACCCGTGACTTCACTATCAATTCCGCCGGCACTGATCTATTCTACACCAGAGTCGCTCCCAAGAATCGCATCAGCGTTATCATGCATGCGACAAAGAATGCGGATGGCCAATGGAGCTTGCCCGAGATGGCTCCATTCTCAGGAAGGTACGCGGATCTCGAACCAGCCTTTTCGCCTGATGGTAAGCGATTATTTTTCGCTTCCAAACGTCCTCGGTCGGAAGCGGACAGCAGAACCGACTTTGACATCTGGGTGGTTGACTGGACAGGCAATGGTTGGTCAGAGCCACAGAACCTCGCGATGAACACCACTGGCGATGAGTTCTATCCTTCGGTGGCTGCGAACGGCAACCTCTACTATACTGCGCAGCGGGACTCGGCACCGGGACGCGAGGACATATTCGTGAGCACGCAGGCGTCGGGATACTCTGATGAGACTGCCTTGGGCCCGGGTGTCAACACCGATAAGTATGAATTCAATGCATTCGTTTCACCTGACGAAGAATATTTGCTGTTTACCAGCTTTGGGAGGGAGGACGACCTGGGCGGAGGAGACCTCTATATCAGCCGGCGTTCCGCGAACGGCGCATGGGGGCCTGCAGAGAATCTGGGACCCAACTACAACTCTCCAGCCCTGGATTTTTCACCCTTCGCCTTTCCGGATGGGCAGATACTTGTCTTTTCATCTGAGCGCACGGAGATACCAGCGGCATTCGGCTCTCCCATAACAGCAGAATCGTTCGAAGCCATGCTGGATTCCCCGGTCAATGGCAACATGAGTTTGTATTGGGTGAAGTGGTAGCCCCGGTCGCGAGTGGCCGGAATATCTGGATGGTACAGCGGAGAGTTTGGACCGCGGTTTGTAATAGTCTCTCGAAACGATCTTTTGATACTGACGATAGACCGAATTAAGCGAAATTCGCCGAATTTAGGACTCTCAAAACGGGATTGATCAAAGCGAGACTCAGAGATGAGACCCAACTTGATCATTCTGATACTCGCAGACTCACTCCACCAGAGTTACTACTGACATGGGAAATCAACAGCTACTACTACTCGTACTGGGTACAATAATCGCCGGCCTCGCCGTTGCCGCTGGCGCCAGTGCCTTTGAAGCCAAACGGCAGAAAGCCGCTATGGAGCTCGACCAGGTTGCACTTATGGACCTTGCTGCCAAAGCTCAGACCTGGAAAATGAAACCACGCGTACTAGGCGGTGGCGATCATACTCCCAAGCAAAATTTCGCCGACATGTCAGTTGCCGATCTTGGTGTATCCTCAGCAGAACACCTTTTCGCTGGGCTAGGAGAAGCTGGTGGCGAGACATCTGTAGACAAGGACGTTGTTCAGACCCAGGACGGCACGTGCTACCATGTTCGCAAGAACGAAGAAGGTCTTACGATTTCGACTCTGAAGGAGTCATGCGAAAAGTCTGACTGGAGCAGCTCGATCTTTGTTAAGGGCACAACCCCAGCAGACATTACCTGGTTGTCAAGAGACGACATCACTACGATGGCAGGCGGTTCTCTTGGACTGGCTTCAAGCGGAACGCTCGGATCAGTTGATTCAACGTCAACTGGTTACAACATCGGTTCGATTGACGAGGAAGGAAACGGCGGAAACGGCGGCGGACTTCCTGAGTCATGTGATGAGGAGCTGGAACTTCGTGACCAGCCACTCGACTGCCTCCAGGAACTCATCGAAGATTCCATCTAGACGCGGCGACCTTTCCACTGAACCCGACCCAGCCACGTACTAACGGCGGAGTCGATATTGAGGATCGCTGTCAGTAGGAAAGAAATTGGAGCAAGCAGGCTAACCCACAAGGGAAACCTGCCAAGCCGATCTGTGATTAGCTTCATCACGAAAAGCAACAACAGGAAGCCAACCCAGAGAAACGGTGCCGCCAAATAGGTGAGTACAAAGTGGCACCAGAGAAAGAGAAAAGTCGCGACACTTCCCCCCAACATCAAGTAAGCGTTTTTCCGAAATCCACCCCACGCATCACGCATTGAGTTGTACATAAAGACCTCGATGTCATCCTGAAGATTAACCAGTGCGGGTCTGATTCTTTTTTCAGTAAGCAGCCTGCCAATCATCACATCCTCGAGCACCTCATTCTTTACGGCAGCATGCGGTTCGTGCTCGAAGTAGTGTTTGGTGTCGATCATCCAGCATTGCCCATTGAGCGCTCCAAACGCTCGTACACGCATACGCTTGGTTAGCCACCAAGGCAGGCCGGTCATTATCGCGTTGATCACCATGCTGGTGAGTAGGTCGCCGCCTCCGCGAAGCCTGGTTACTCCAGTCAATACGGTGTTTTCTCCGGCGCCATGATGGTGCCGAACAAAATTTCGTAGCGCATCTTCGTGCCGCAGGCGCGAGTCAGCATCCAGGAATAATATCTTCTCCTTGCCAACATTTCGTGTGACGGAGAACAACGCGTATACTTTTCCTACCCAGCCCTCGGGCGGTCCGTCGCCCTCGATCAGACGAATGGACAGGTGCGGATATCGCGATATGAAATCCCTGACAATCGCTCCAGTTCTATCTTCTGATCCATCATTATAAACGATAATCTCATAATCCGGATAATCCTGCCGGACGAGGGATTCGAGAAGGCGGCCGATATTTCTTTCTTCGTTACGCGCGGGGATAACCGCCGAAATCGATGGGAATCGATTCGGTGTAGACGGCTTGTGTCGGCGGAGGTAGAATAGTCCACCAATCAGATTTATCCACAGAATCGCATGGGTGACGGCGACGTAGACCAGTAGCGCGGTCATCATCCGACGGGCTCGACGTCTAGCATGGCAGATCCCTGCAGAAAAAACTTTCGTCAGCGTGTCCCTTCCGCCTGGTGCCGTTCGTCATAGGAGTAAATCTATTTATCCCAAAACAGAAGATAGTTATGAAAAACTTTATGCTCATTTTCAAAGGTCCCGATTACGGTCAGCTCGGTTTGTCGCCAGAGGAGACGCAAATTCAAATGGGGAAGTGGTTCTCGTGGGTTGACAAACTGCAAAAGCAAGGCATCTATGGCGGCGGGGAAGCACTCCACCCAACCGGCAAGAAGGTGACCGGCGTGGATACCGTCACGGATGGGCCATTTGTTGAAGCAAAGGAACTGGTCGGTGGATATTTTATCGTCCAGGCGGAGGATATGGATGCGGCAATCGAAATATCAAAAGACTTTCCTGATTTTCATCTGGACAGCCACGTCGAAGTACGGGAGGTCGTAGTATTTGAACAATAGGAATGGATAGCGAATCGCACAACGAACTGGTCGACCATCTTTTCAGAGAGGAGCACGGAAAGATGGTCGCCGTCCTTACCCGCATTTTTGGTTTTCACCAGCTGTCGATGGTTGAGGATGTTGTGCAGGAGTCCTTTCTCAGTGCCCTTAGGTCCTGGCGCACAGAGATACCGAGCAACCCTCGCGCGTGGTTAATGCGCGTTGCGCGGAATCGCGCGGTAGATTGTATTCGCCGTGGTAAGCTAAACCTCGAAGTGCTCCAGTCGATGGATCCTTCCGCGGTGGTAGTTAGCATTAATGAGCTGTTCCATGATCGCGAGATTGCGGACAGCCAGCTGAGACTGGTGTTTGCCTGTTGCCACCCTGTGCTCAACGAGCGTGATCAGATTGCGTTTACGTTGCAGTTGGCAGGGGGGTTTGGTGTGCGGGAGATAGCGCGAGCGTTGCTTACAAAGGAGGAGGCTGTGAAGAAGCGGTTGCAGCGAGCGCGCGCGCGGATAGTGAGTGGAAACGTGGAGATGGCAATACCGTCTGGCGGTGCCGTGGAGGCGAGGCTGGGGGCGGTTCTAAGGGTACTGTATCTCATTTTCAACGAGGGATACCATTCGGTATCCAGCGACACCGTTATTCGGCGGGACCTTTGTGCCGAGTCGATGCGCTTAGCAAAATTAGTTTGCGAGCACAAAACCACAAACACAGCAGATTCCAATGCTCTGGTTGCGCTAATGTGTTACCACGCTTCACGATTCGACGCCCGCATCGGACCTGATGAAGAGATTATCCTCCTGGAAGACCAGGACAGATCCAAATGGGATCGAGAGCTTCTTAATATCGGCAACCGATACTTTGCGAGAGCGGCGTCGACCGGAGTCAGTAGTCGCTACCTCCTCGAGGCTGCTATATCTGCGCAGCATGCGTTTGCCCGTTCGTACAGAGAAACGCGCTGGGACCATCTTCTCACTCTGTACGATTCTCTGTACCAACTCGAACCGTCTCCAATGATCCAGTTGAATAGAGGTATCGTCCAGGCAGAAATGGGAGATGTTGATGAAGCACTAACGGCGATTGGACTGCTTTCTGTGGACGACTTTGTTGGAAGGGAGGCACTATACCATTGTGTAAAGGCCAGGCTGCTGGGAAAGCTGGGAAGGGAAGACGAAAAGGTAACTCAACTACGACTGGCATTGGCTTCGAGTAATACGGCGGCAGAGAAGAAGCTGATCGAAAGTTTGCTACCGTGACCTACTCGTTCATCAGAGAATACTCAAACTCGTAGGAGTGCCGGCCGTCTTCGATGATGATCTGCATGGATCCTGTCAACCCTGCTAATTCCTCCGTGCCAGAATCGGGAACCACGATGATACTTTGAGACGGCTCTCCCCGAGACATCGTGCTGCTGTGTTGCAAGGCAAACGAACCCTTCTTCCCATCCAACTCGCCGCGAACTCGTTCCATTGCTACATATCCAGCTGATCCCTGGACCTCGCCCATTGTAGCAATCATTTGGCCGTTGCTTTGACCAACAATGTCACCTGCGAACGTCTTGTCGATGGATCTCCTACCAATCGTCGGCTCATTCAGATGTGAATCATCCTGAGGTTCAAGTTTGACCACGAAGGTCCCGGTTGCCTTTTTCATTCTACTCTGGTTGTTGTGATTCCCGAGGGAGTTGAAGCCAAATTGTGTCGGCCTACGCTATGGACAGCCGTTGTGTTTCATATGTCAGAGTTGTGTCTTCGACCAGAAGGTTGCTGAGGCGCCCATAGCCACACCCCGGACTTCTCTCTGCTGGAATCGACGAGACGATGGATCCATTCTCATCAGAATATCCCACGACAGTACTGTCCGACGCAAAGCTGATACGAATCCCTTCGATCGGAATTGACGTGTTCTCGTCGAGGACGACGCTGTTTACCCTCAAGGTGTCCGCTGTCCAGCAGCCGCAAAACGATTGCGCGCACGGAACCTGAGCCATTCCTCCCGTCGGAGCGGCGACAAAAATCAATACCACAAAGCGGCGAATCCATTTTACGGATTGATTACGATGCGTTTCCATACAACTGGTAGAATCGGATGATCGACCGGATTCCCTCTGCATAGCGATCCAGCCCAAAGTGTTCGTTGGGAGAATGAATTGCGTCGGAGGTAAGGCCAAACCCCATCAGAACCGTGTCCAGGCCGAGGATTTCTTTGAACTCTGCGACCACGGGAATAGAGCCACCCTCTCGTGTAAAGAATGGTTTCCTTCCGTACTCCATTTCCATTGCCTTTGCCGCGGCTTGCATGGCCGGTGCCTCCGTGTTGACCAACAGCCCTTTGCCACCGTGCAGTTTAGTGAACTTCACTTGCATCGTGTCTGGAGCGTTCTTCAGAAAGTACTGTCGAAGTTGTTCTGAAACTTCATCGGTGTCCTGGTCAGGAACCAACCGCATGGAAATTTTAGCTGATGCTTCCGACGGCAATACCGTTTTGGCGCCTTTGCCGGTATATCCACTCCACATTCCATTGACATCGAGAGTAGGCCGGGATGTAGTAGCCTCAAGAATAGAATATCCTTCTTCGGTCCGCACTGCGGCAACATCAATCGAATCCATCCAGTCCTTCTCATCAAATGGGAGTGACTTGAAGGTGGCTCTCTCGTTTTCTGTAACGGGGATCACCTTGTCATAGAATCCTGGGATAGTAACGCGATGGTTCTCGTCGTGCAGATTAGCAATTAGAGATGCCAGAGCGTTTGCAGGATTTTCTACCGCGCCACCGAACACACCAGAATGCAAGTCGCGATCTGGTCCGCGCAGTGTTACTTCGCAGTAGGCCAGCCCCCGCAATCCGGACGTAATTGACGGCACGCCCTTTTCAAACATCGCAGTATCGGAAATGGCGACTACATCTGCAGATAGTTTATCGACATTGGCCCGGATGAAATCAGCCAGGTGTTCGGACCCGCTTTCCTCTTCGCCCTCTGCGAGAATTTTAATGTTCACTGCCAGCCGATCGTCGGCTTCGATAAGTGCCTCTAGCGCTTTAACGTGCATCATCAGTTGACCCTTGTCATCGCATGCGCCTCGAGCATATACACTTCCGTCTTTCACTACGGGCTCGAAGGGCGGTGAATTCCAGAGGGCAAGTGGATCAGGAGGCTGAACATCGTAATGACCGTAAACAAGAATAGTCGGCGCCGAGGTTGAAGTGATGTGTTCCGCGTAAACGATAGGATGCCCTTCTGTTTCGCAAATTTCAACCGTTGCGACCCCAATACTTTTGAGCTCATTTGCCAGCCACTGTGCTCCATCGCGCACGGAACTGGAATAATCTGGATCGGTGCTGATGCTGGGAATCCTCAGGAATTCGAGCAGCTGATCCACCGACCGAGCCATGTTTTTGTTAGCGATTGCGAGAGCTTTTTCCATGAAGGGTTGGAGTTGGAAATCTTGGGGACGGAATATACGGTCGGGCGCAGAAGAACTCTAAAACTCGCTCTCGTCGCGCCAGCGTTTGAGTTTCCATGATAAGGTGGAATCCTCCCGCGCTAACAGAAAGTTGACATTGCCGTCACCGCGGAACTCGTCTCCGGAGTCCAGGGCAATGTTAAGATTGAACGATCGTATTACGCTCGCCTGTCGGCCATTGTCAAATTCGTTTTGACTAAGGATCTGATTCCATTCCAGTCTGACTAGCGTGGAGTTCAGAAAGAGCCGGCGGGTGCTTTCGAGATCCTGCGTAAAGCCCCACTCTCGCTCAACCTGCGAATCAAAATCGAAATAAATAAACCGGAAGGTGGAATCCAATAGCGGTTCATACAGGCCGATATCCCTCAGTTCGTACGAAGACTTGAATGCGGTGAAGTACCCGGAGATTGTTCGGGGGTCTCCGAGCAGATCGTCAAGGGGATCACCTTCTTCGAGGGCCGGGGCAAACGGGTTACATCCAGCGACAAAGCCAATAAGCAGAATCGCGACAACAACTACCGTTGTCGAAATCTGATTGCCGACGTCTAGGCCACGAACGATTCCTTGAAGTCGCTCCATGAAATCTGATTCTCAATTTCCTGATCCACCCAGGTAGAAAGGTACCACAATCCGTCATCGCCTTTTTCGAATTGCCATGTGAGCCTACCCTGCGCCGTGGTTGGCGCATCCTGACGGCTGTGATCGATCCGGAGTACATAGGTAGCATCGAGGCGGGCGGTGGATTCATCCACTACGCTGAACGTACGGTCGTTGAGCTCGAGGCTTGCATTCGAAGACTCAGGCGTTGCTGCGATGGCCGTTGTGAAATACTGTTCCTCCTCGGTGGTGCTCCAATTTAGCCAGATGGAGGATCTGGCTGCTGCGGTAGCTGTCGGTGTGAACAAAAATCCTGGCGACAGGGACCGGCGATAATTCTGGGGACTCTTTTGACCAACCGCGAGCTCGATATTTTGTATCACTTGCTCCGGAGTATCCGGCTGGAGGAACTGGCTTCCGTCGACGATGGGTGGTTCGGGGGTGCGAGTGTCAAAAACTCCGCAGCCGGAAGACAGTGTCGCGGCTACGAATAATAGAAACGCTCGTTTGTGTAGAGGCATCAGGTCGTCACCCTAGATGAAATAAGAATCAAACGCGGGCAGTCTTCGTGCCAATCCGATCCATCGTAATTTCCCATCGTTCGGATTAGCGAAAGTCCCGCTTGTTGATACATCCGTTCGAAATCTTCCAGCTCATACAAGCGAACGGACTCGTTGAAGACATACCGCTCGCCATTTTGGCTAATCGTAATTTCTTTTTCCACGCGCTGGCCAACGATCGCTCTCTCCTGGACGACGTGCACGGCTCCTGTTTCTGACTCGGACCTGGGGACAAAGTTGGCCCGCACCTTAGTGGCGTTGAGGTAATCTTGAACGAAATAGCCGCCGGGGATGAGGGCTTTGCACATAGCGCCAACGGCCTTTTGGTCATCGTATTCGTCATCAAAGAATCCAAAGGCCGTAAACAGATTTACCACCGTGGCGAAGCGGTTGACAAAGAGGGAATCTCTCATGTCGGCAACAAGAAAGCTGATGTCTACTCCTTCCTTGCGGGCGCGTTGGCGGGCGCTTTCGATAGATCGTTTGGACAGATCGACACCCGTTACGTCATACCCTCGTTTAGCGAACGGAATGGCATGGCGACCTCGACCGCAACCCATGTCCAGCAGTCTCCCCGGTTCTTGATCCAGCGTTGCAATGAGGGTCTCGACCAAAACAATGGCTTCCTCCTCACTTCGATGCTTGTAGACGAGCTCGTACTCGTCGCTGTCAAACCAGGTCTGATACCACGGAATCATTGAGCGCCCACGGTTGCTTCGAGCGTTTCAAGGACGACATCAACAGGTGTCACCGTTTCTACCCAGTGGTTGATTCGGATGATGACCTCGTCAAGCATGGCATCGGGGCATGAGGCACCCGCGGTAAGGACAATTCGGACCGGGCGTACCGGTGGCATCCAATCGCTGGTTACCACGGTCTCAGCCTCGTGCAGATCAAAGTGTCGAATTTTCTGTGGACCAAGTATTTCTGCTGCATCCTTGATGAAGTAAGTCGGCATGTGCTGCTCGCACAGTTCAACCAGATGCGAAGTGTTGGATGAATTGTAGCCTCCGACTACGATCGCTATATCCGCCTTCTCCTGGAGTAGTGCGTATGTGGCATTCTGATTCTCATTGGTTGCATAACACAAGGTGTCGCTTGTGTCCGCAAAATGGTCTCCGATATTTTCTGAACCAAACCGCTCAATCATTGCTTTCCGAAGCAGTTCGGTTATCGCGGCCGTCTCCGAGGCCAGCATGGTAGTTTGGTTCACGACTCCGATCCGCTTGAGATCCGAATCAAACTCGAACGAATCAGAATGTTTGTCGGCGAACGCTGAGTAGAAATCAGCTCGCGAAAGACTTCCCCGAATAGCGTCTGCCAGGATTTGCGCTTCCTCAATGTCCCTTACGACAATTACTTTTGCAGATTTATTAGCGTGTGAAATGGTTGCTCTTGTCTCTTCGTGTTCTCTCTTGCCGTGGATGACAACCGTATGGCTAGAGGTCCCAATTTGATCGCTTCGCCGCCATACTTTTTCGACGAACGGGCAGGTGGTGTTGTAAGTCTTTACATCAATACCCCGATTTGCCAGGTTCTCCTTTATTTCCACGGTGGTTCCAAACGCCGGAATAATTACGACATCGTCCGGAGTCAGATCGTCAAACGGGATGAGTTGCTCACCCATAGTGGTACGAAGAAAGTTGACTCCCCGTGATTGGAGGTCTTCGTTAACACGAGGGTTGTGGATCATCTCGGAGAGCAGATAGATTCGTTTTCCCGGATTCTCATCAACAGCGCGATAGGCAATCTCGATCGCGTTTTCAACCCCATAGCAGAATCCGAAATGCCGGGCAATGAGATATTGGACATCGCCAAAGTCAAGCACAGAAGGGGATAGGTCCTTTTTACGCGGATCGTTTTCTGATCTGGCTGCTTTTACTCTGCTTATTACAGAGCTTCGATAAAACTCCGGTACCTCGAACTTTCGCGGCATCGCTGCCTATCCTCGTTTGTCCATTGAACGACTAGCGTACGCAACCTGCGTCCAAACGGTTCAAAGTCGTTGTGATATTGTAGGCAGTATTGCATTCTTCCACGCATCAAACGTGTCAGATTCAATGTTCTTCCTTGCTTGCCACATCAGCCACGAATAGAACGTGAGATTTTGAAGTGATGCGAGTCGCATACCTAGCAGTTCGTTGCTCATGATGAGGTGTCTGAGATAGGCCCTCGAAAAATTCTGGCAGGCGTAAGCGTCGATTCCGGGGTCTATCGGCGAGTAGTCCGACCGCCACTTTTTGTTGCGGATGTTTACTGTGCCCTCGGTGGTGAATATCGTTCCGTTGCGCCCGTTCCGCGTTGGCATCACGCAATCGAACATGTCGATGCCTCGATGGATATTTTCCAGGAGATTTGCCGGGGTACCTACGCCCATGAGGTAGCGCGGCTTGTTGGTTGGTAGGATTTCTGTAGAGACTTCGACCATCTCATACATTTGTTCTGCAGGTTCTCCTACAGACAGGCCACCAATAGCGTAACCCGGGAAGTCCATTGCGGCTAGTCTCTCCGCGGAGTCCCTTCTGAGTTCCGGGTACACTGCCCCCTGCGTAATTCCGAATAGCTGTTGATCGAATCCGTACGCGGCGTCGGTTGCGTTAAAACGGTCAAGGCACCTACCTGCCCAGCGGATCGTCAGCTCGTTAGACTTTTTAGCGTACTCGAATGTCGCATCTCCCGGCGGACACTCATCAAGCACCATCATGATGTCCGAACCGATTGCCCGTTGCGAGTCGATCACACTTTCCGGCGTAAATTTGTGACTCGAACCGTCTAGATGGCTTTGGAAGGTGACTCCCTCTTCACTAATTGACCTTCGTGATGCGAGCGAATAAACCTGATACCCTCCAGAGTCCGTAAGGAGTGCCTTATCCCAGGATATGAATTTGTGCAATCCACCCGCTTCACGGAGCAATTCTGTGCCTGGTCGTAGAAAAAGATGGTAGGTATTCCCCAGGATGATCGGTGCATCGACGTGCTCTGTCAATTCCCGAGGCGAAATTCCCTTTACAGTACCAACAGTTCCGACTGGCATAAAAGTGGGAGTCGGGATCGGGCCGTGCGTAGTCTCGAGGATACCTGCTCTCGCAGATCCGCACGTCGCACTAAGTGTGAATGACATCGTTCGCTAATTCAAGCGGCGGTTGTGTTGGTCTTGGAGCGCATGGAATCGATGCGTTTATTCGATTCGAGGGAAAGCAACTTCGCAGCGATGTCAATCTCATTATCATCCAATCCCAGGACGAGCTTTTTCCTGCCATGGACGACAACAAGGACATCGGTCGTGACTCGCGTTGCGAAGGTCACCGTTGAAGTCGCCCGTCTGTAAACGTCATGATATTCTTTTGCACTGATCCGGTAGATCGAATCCACGTCTTCAAGAGCAGCCTGCATTACCGGCTTGCCGTCCTGGTATATTTTCATGTCCCGGGTTCGTATTTCTACAGCGAATAGCGGCGAGAAGCCGACGACTCCTAAAGCCAGTATCAATCCCGCGAACGTCACCTGTCCCGACCAGTACGCCAGCGCCACTTTTCCATTGGGGTCGGAAGTTACGAAGGGTTCGACGATCGCCCAGGACAATTGTTGTGCCAGCACGAAGACGAGAACCACGACGGATATTGCCAAAATATAAACTGAGCCCGCCTTCCAATCGTCGCTAATCCGCGAATGCAGGTACCGTCCCAGTATGGAATACTGAGGGTCAAATTTTCGCTTGATTATGAAGTAGCTTTTTGCAGACATCATTCACGGGATTAGCCCGACGGGCTCAGTGCATTGGTGTGCTGACCCGGGAAGTCGTTACTGATCCTGATTTCCGGAACCCAGCACACGGCTCGACGCTGACACGGAATCTTCTCGAGCCTGGAGTCGCTGCTCCCACTCCAGAAGCTCACGTTCTCTCTCTCCGATTTTTCGCTGCGATTCTGTAATGGCTTTTTCGCGAATCTCGAATGGGGCCTGCTCCATGTAGCCCCTTTCTTCGAAGTATCGCTTAAACAACCAGTTGTGTTTGGCAGCTTCGGTTAACTCTGCAAACCGGAATGCCGCAACGGCGCTCCAGTTGGCGGTGTTGTTCATATTCTCCAGAATACTATACATCTCGCCGGTTATCGCCTGCACTGAATCTGCAGATTTGATAAGCGTATTGTACAACTCCGGATCATTGAGCAGTTTGGCCATTGTTCCGTCACCAGATTCTATGCTGTTAAGAATCGTGCTGATACCCTCTGTCGTTGCAGCGGCGACCTCAACCATTACTTCTGCGTTGGTCGCAAGCGAATTTAGAACCCGCTTTGTTTCTTCGGTGGTTGAGACAATGCTTTTGTAGAGGGTGGAGTCGTATACAATTCTACCCAGCGTACCCTGGCCATTTGCAACGTCCAGCATGATCTCTTCGAAGGTAACAGCGGCCCGTTCAAAATTTTGGACCGATACGAGAGCTTTGTCGGTTATTTCAAACAAGTCAAATGGATCTACGCCTGTGATCACGTCGTCATCATCGATTGGATCTCCGGTCGCTGATGTAGAGACGAGCACCACAATTTGACTGCCGACAAGCCCATCGCTCTTGATTTGCGCCTCGGTATTTTTTCGGATTACCTTCCTGGCATTTTCGGAAATAGCCATGGAAACCTGAATTTTCCCCCCTGGATTTTCAGGTAGCTGCACTGCCTCCACTCGGCCGACGTTGACGCCTTGATACTGAACTGCCGCGCCCAGCGGCAGGCCCGCTACCTGATTGAAAGTCGCGCTTATGGGGAAGGTTTTGCTAAACAGGAAAGTGCGGTTTGCAATTGCGAATAACGCAATCGCAAACAGAACGAAACCTAGAATTACCAGAAGGCCGACGCGGGCTTGTCGTGACATGGGCGGAATTGCAACTTGATCCGATAAAACAACTATCCTTCGAAGAAGTTGCGAATCGCCGGATGGGTCGAGGCCTGCATTTCGCTAAGCGACCCGCTTTGGATAATCACGCCGTCGTGCAGGAAGTGGACCGAGTCCGCAACCATTTCGGCGCAAAGTAGGTCGTGAGTGATAACAACCGCTGAAATTCCACGCTCGTCACGCAATCGGGCGATTAATCTGGAAACACGTCTTACAGATTCGGGATCGAGGCCGGTTGTAGGTTCGTCGTACAACACGATATCGGGATTCAGGACGATTGCCCGGGCAAGCGCTATACGCTTTTTCTGACCTCCACTCAATTCCGACGGCATAGAATCCGATTTTTCCGGCAGGTCAACCCAGTCGAGCAATTCGACAATTCGCTCATCCTGCTGTTGACTGCTGAGCGGAGAGTGGCGGTGCAAAATGAATGCAAGATTTTCGCGAACGGACATGGAGTCGAACAGCGCACCACCCTGGAATAGATACCCGACATTCAGCCTCACCTTGTCCAACTCGGTGGCATTCATCCCGAGCACCGATTGGCCGTCGACGAGGATATCGCCACTATCCGGATCGATGAGCCGAACGATGGTTTTCACCAGGACACTTTTTCCACTTCCAGACGATCCCATAACCGCTACAGTTTTCCCGCGCGGGACATCCAGCGATACACCCTTCAGGACGTGGTTATCGTCAAAGCTCTTGGCAACTTCGACTATTTGAACAATGTTATCCAACCGATTGGTTCGACGAAATTAAATGGCGAAAAACATCAATGAGATTCTAACAACGATTACGTCTGCGAGGAAGATCAGCAGGGCTGAGAGGACCACCGATTTCATTGCAGCCTGGCCAACTTCCCGCGTACCCCCGCGGACGTTGTATCCAAGATAGCAGCTTACGCTCGCCACGAGGAATCCGAAAATGCTTGTCTTAAGTGTGTCGACGATTACATCAGAAAACCGGAGCGACTCAAACGCCGTGTTAAAGAAAATCCGGTAATCGGTATCACTGGAGATGACGGATTCAAGGTAGCCACCTATCAGGGCAATACTATCAGCCCAGATAGTTAGTAAAGGAAAAATGATGACGCATGCCAGCACGCGGGTCACCACCAGATAGTTGTAGGGTCTTAACGCGGCGACTTCGAGCGCGTCGATCTGCTCGGTTACGCGCATTGAACCTATCTCTGCACCAATTCCCGCGCCAAGGCGACCTGCCAGCACGAGTGAGGTTATCATTGGCCCGATTTCCTTAAAGATCGACAAGGCCAACATACTGGGCATCACTGCTTCGGCCCCAAATCGAGCAAGGGTACCCCGAGACTGCATGGCCATCACTACACCGATGGCAAATCCCGTTACCGACACTAGAATAAAGCTCTTGCTCCCCGCTTCGTCAATTTGGTGTAGCAGCTCGCGACCTTCGAAGGGTCGACGCCACACTTTCCTGAAAAAGTTGAGCGCAAAGAGGGTGTATTCACCTACCCCTTTTGCTGACTCGGCCAGAATGCTCTCGCGCCAAAAATTTCTCACTGCGGTGGATCCTCCCTGAGCCTCAAGGTAAGCAGTACCATGCAGATTTTAGTATGCGTATTGCCACAGGAGATTAACGCTGATGGATTCTCGCTGCGTTAGCCGCAACAGGAGTCTCTTAACGACTTCCAGTTCGAGCGTGATTTCTCTGGGTGATGATTCGGATGAGGTGGCCGATTCGTCTCTCAGCGAAAGCGCCTGGCTGACTGCCAGGAATACGCGGGGGTGAATATATTTGCCAGCCGTTAGTCGTGTGTCCAGCCCATCCTGTTCTATCTCGACAACATCCAGGCCTAGCTCCGAACCTGCCAGACCTTCCAGGAAACCGGTGAGCCTACCGATAGCCAAATCAGCAGCCAAGGTTCCACCCGTGCCACCTCCGAGTTGCAACGATTCGCTGGCTGGCCGACCAAAGGCGATGTATGACAAAATATTTGTTTGATCCATTGTTGGATCGCTGTCCAGTGTTAGTTCGAGATCATCCAGGGTACCGGACGCATTTAGTGTTATCACTACTCGGTTTTCATCTGATCTCCGTTTCACATCGTACGACGCCTGGATATCAAGTACAGGGTCGGCGACGGGCCCGTTGTACACGACCGATCCGCGATCGATTACAAACTTCTTTCCGAATGCCTCGACTTTACTCCGGCCAGCTATCGCATCTACTGGCCCATAGAGCTCAAGGTCTCCGCCCGATTCTTTCTGGGCGTCCAGGTCACCGTAAAGCTGGACGTTCATTTTTGGATTTGCGTTGGATCGCAGCCATGTATTCCGTTCGAGCTCGACGTTTACATCCAATGTGAGGGCCTTGTAGAAATCAAATGTTGTGGTGTCGCTGGCGGTCACCTGTTTTCCAAAGACACGTTCAAGCTCCCGCAAATCATCCTCACCGAGCTTGACCGGTTCGAACTCCTCGATCTCATCATTCAAAAACAAATCACCCTCGATCACCTGAACATAGCCACTTAGATACGGGCTTTTTGTGGTGCCAGACATCAGCAAGTCGGCGGAGACGCGTCCTCGATACAGGCTGTTGTCGACGGCAAAGAAATTTTCAGCGCTCAGGCTGATATCGACGTCTCCCAGGTTGAGCTGGGTAAGCTTCACAACGCCATCTGCGAGCAGCTCGCCCTGACCGCTCCTTATTTCCGCATGTTCAATCGCTATTTCGTCTCCGTTAAATGTAAGCTCTGCCGTGATCGGCTCGTAGACACGGCCAAAAACGGGCAGACCAAGCCTCCCATTCGATACCGTGGCTGTCCCGGCCAATTCAGGACTATCCACGGTTCCTGTAACATCGATGTCGGCCGTCAACTTTCCTCCTACGACGTTGACTATTGTCGGGTCGAAGAAAGGCTCTAACCAATCAGAAGCAAACTCATCCGCAATAAGTTTGAAGTTTACCTCACTGTCGGCGGTTGCAGTTCGTGCACTAACCCGCACTCCCGACTCAGTCTGGCCTTGCGATGACGACAGGCGGAGGTCAACCGGGAGGTAGCCGACTGCCGTCAAAACACTTCCGTCTTCGTGCTCGATTATTCCGTCCAGGGTAAGTCGCAGGTCCTCATAAGAAAGATCTAGCTGGAGATGCCCAACGTCTCGTGATTTGTTCTGTATATCCAGACCCAGATCCCCGATCATCACAGGCGCATTGGCGTGGCCGGTGAGGTCGATATATCCGTTCAGTGTCCCGTCGAGGCCGGAAAGTTTCATCAGGTCGGCGAACCCTCCTATGCGGATGTTCTCCAACGTGAGCAACAAACTCTGCTCTCCATTGAGATCGATCAACCCGTCAACAGCGATCTGTTGATCATCGGTGAAGATCAACATATTTCGGATTTCCCACTTGTCGTCGAGCGATATTTCTGCAGGTTGCAGGAGAGACCAGGTATCTGCGTCGACCTGCATGTCGAGATTGTTGACAAGGAATGTGCGGACAGAATCGCTGAGGTTCATCGTTCCAAAAAGATATCCCCGGCGCCTTCTGTCCATGGTTGGAATCACCTCAATTTTGAGGCTGTCATCTGCAATCGAGCCGAGGATATTCGTGTTCCGAACAGCTATGGACGGCGTAGAGAATTGCAACACATTGCCCGAGAATTCTGCCTCATCAATTTCCCAATTCTTGTTAACCAGAACGTCTGCATAGAAACTTGTTGCGCCCGTGACAAAGTCACCGTACGCCAGGGATTCGGTCTCCGATTCTATGTTGACATCTAGGAGATTGGAGTTGCCGTCGCTATCGAAGGTTATTTTTGCAATTCCGCGTCCATGCAGGTCCGGGCTTGATCGTAGGAGAGGCTGAAGCAGGTGCAAGTTTTTGGCATTCACATCCAGCACCAAGGGCGTTGCTGCGGGGGCAGAAGCGAGGGCAAGCTGGCCCCCACCTGAGACGTCCAGGGCGTTCGAGATCAACTCCAGAGACCGGAAGGTTAACAGACTGTCTCGCAGCGTCCCATCAACCGACAGATTTTGCATATCTAAATCACCCAGACGACCTTTCGAGCTGGTGGCCAGCAAGTCCCAACCGTTTCCAACCTTCTTGAGGTCAATTGATCCTGTAACCGCCGAGGCAACCGAGTCAAGGCCGATAAGTGCAGCAACGTCGGTACTATCGAATCTCGCATCGAGAGAGTGAAGCCTATTGTAACCGTCAAGATGCAGCGTACCCGAGGATGACCTACCGTTTGAGACTGTCTGCCAGGTAGCTACGCTCATTGAGTCGGTGGGCACCCACTCGATCCAGCCCTCATCAATACGAAGACCGTTAATCGTCGAGGACGGCAGGATCGACAGAACCTCGCGATCTTCGAGGACAGTGGAGCGAACGTTGAGCCCGGTTTCCAAGGTGGGGATGCCTATCATCGGACCGACATTCAAATTTGAAAACGTGGCACCAGTAAGCCTTATAGTCGGCGGTTTGACGGGCTCGCCAGACTCCACGCGGTTGACGACTATTTGTGCTGCAAACGATTGATCTTCTTTTCCGATTCGCACTCTACCATCCAGGGTGTTCACTAATCCATCGATAGTGCCCGTAATACGACCCGTTTCAATCACCTCATCGTTCAACACAGACTGATCAAGCTCCACCGTATAGTTCAGGTGCGGCTGTTTTCCAGGAAGTGACCGCACCCAGTAGCGGCCATCGGCTTCTGTTTTTGCGATGTCCGAGTTGAGGATGTCAACAACATTCATATCCTCAAAGTCACCAGTCGCTGTATAGAGCTTGCTCGGAATATCGAATTCTACCAGATAGTCGAAATTACCCGGACCGAGGAAACCGGATCCGTCCGCGGTAAGTGCCTTGGCGTCCCACTCCACCCGGGCTTTTGTCGAATCGACCCTGTACTTTCCATAGCTCGATCCCTGAAGGTCGACCAAAAGAGCGCCCGTTGTTTTTGCCAGGTCGACGACTCCTTGCGATCGACCGCTAACCACTACAGGAATTTTCGAATTCCAAATCCTTCCGACTTCGAGAGAATCCGTGGATAATGTGCTGATGTTGAGACGGCGTCTATCAGCTTGATATTCGATAGCAGCTACCAGTGGCCGGCCGTCAACTTGCGACTCCAGATTCACCTTCGTTATGCCGCCTCGCGTGCTGGTGCGAACTATTCCTTCATCAATCGCATACTGACCCAGTGTAGATGGGGTTATTGAAATTGTTGATCGAAGACGGGCACCGCCGGCAGGCGTCAAGTCTCCGTTTATGTCGAGATGGCCCGTCAGGGATGATGCCAGCCTCTGAGAGACCAGCGCCAGGTCGAGGTTTGAGAAATACCCTTTCGCGGATGCGGGCGTGTTTGTGTTTGCGAGGTCGGCATTTACTGCCAGTGTTGCATTGCCGGCCCCGACTCCAAGCGTCGTATTCCCGGACCAAAATCCTTCGCGTCCTCTCAGTTCAAAGTCAGCTCGTCCAGATCTTCCATCCGCGAGCTGAATGTTTTGCAATGCGCCATTGACGCTACCGCCCATGGCCCGGATTTCACTTCCGCGAACGTCTATCCGGCCCGAACCTGTTATACTCTCGACTCCCGTCTCATTTGCCAACAGGAGGTTGGGATTCACGTTGGTTAAAGTAGCTTCCCCAAAGATTCCATTGGCATTTTCCAGGACGAAGCCAGTCCAAATATTCCCTCCACCTGCTACTGCATCTATCTCCACGCCTACACTTGCAGCCGACCCCGCGATTGTCACAGACCCCGATGCAGAGCCCTCCGGGTTGAGCCATGGAGCAAATTCGGTAGCATCACTCAGGGCGAGCGAAGACGCGTCAATTTGAAACCTGAACGTTTCGTCTGGAGGATACCTTTTTGGTGCTGGTAGTGGAAGTCGCGCTTGGCCCTCAGCTCTTACATCAGATCTCTGTGTTGCGAATGTAGCGGACTGTAGCACTAGTAGACTGTTTGCGTAGGCGGCGTGCATCCTGAGCTCGCCATCGATGTCGCCAGTGACAACCCGCGCCGATAACGAATCGATATTTGCTGTAATCTCACCTGGCACGCGCAAATCAAAAATTCGCGCGGTTAGGCGATCCATTGTTACGGTGTTTTTCTCGAGCGGTTGGACGACTCCTACCGAGTTTCGAATCTGGAGGTCACCAACTCGCAGGACAATGGGATTCTCCGTTGCCTCTGCCTCGAATGCCCTTACAAAATCCCATGTAGAATCCGGTAATTGCGTCGCCGCGAGTACGAGGCCATCAATTTCCAGCATCGAGATTTCGAATGACCGTCGGGCAAGACTGCGCAAGTTGTAGCGGACGCTAAGTGTGTTAGCGGTGAGTAGCGTGTCGCCGCTGTTCGATCTGATGATCACCCCGGACAACTTCGCTCCGGATAATAAACCTCCAGTTACCCTACCTACTTCTATCTGCGCATTTTGGAATGTTGGGATGGAGGCCATGATCCTGTTAGTCAGACTTGTCGCAACAGGTGGCAAGCGCAGGAGGAGAACAAGCAGGACAATCAGCAACAAGAGAGCCAACAGGAATCTGCCGAGCGGCCGTGCCGCTCGTGTTCGTTTTTCTGATGATGTCGCTGGGGAAGTCATCAGAAGGCCTGTCCAATTGTTAGGTGGAGTCGAAACCGTCTGACAAAATCTTCTTCGGTGCTGCCTGCAAAGGCTTCAGCGGGGCTTTGCAGGTCTTCCGTCGACGGGTTCAGCTTGTAGGCAAGATCAAGACGGACAAACCCAAACGGCGTCTCGTACCGGACACCTGACCCCGTCCCGAATTTTGCATCAGAGAAATCAATTTTCCCATTGTCTGCCGCCTGGAGAGCGCCGGACGCGTCGCGAGATGATGCGGATGACAACACTCCCGCGTCGACGAAAGTGGCCAGCTTCCACTTTGACCCCAACCCCGGAAATGGAAAAAGAAACTCCATGCTGGCGACGACACGAGACCGACCTCCCACGGCCTCGTACGCATAATTCGGATTGCTCGTCGAACTGTTGCGCGTTTCCTTAATCACTTTCGCTCCAAGCAGTTTGTCCGGCCAACCCCGTACACTGGTTGCTCCACCTGCGTATAGAAGTATATCCTCGAACCGGTTCTCGAAAAGAAGACTGTCTGTTGTTGTTAGCGAGCCATCGAGGGCGTCGCTGCTTTTTCCAAGTGGAGTTACCGTTCCTGCCGAGAGTCTGGCCACGATATTTGATCCCCGCGTCACGGGTACGAAGCCAACAACATCAGCACCCACTTTGAAATACTCGATCTCAGAGCCGATAGTGCTCGATCCAGTTTCTACTAGCGGCGTTATTCGGAATCCTCGTCGCGGATTAAAAAAATTGTTTGTCCAACCGAGCGATCCGGTCAGCGATACGATGCTTCTGTTAAACGGATCGCGCGTAAGCGCAGAGCCAGCATTGATGGGCGAGGTGTGCAGCACAAACCCAAACCGGTGGCTGAGGCTGACCGTACGGAAGGGATAGATCTCATACACGGCCGATGAGCTCACTCCGTACTCGCGACGGTTCAATCCCCAGGGTGACCCGCTGACTTCCAGTTGCGCGTCACGCTCGAATTGTACAAACGGAGTTATAGTACCTGTAAGTTTGCGAGAGAACAGAGCGGGCTGCAGGAGAGCCACGGAGGTCTCGATAAACCGCGGCGCTACGTTGTCTCCACCGGGCGATGCAAGCAGTCCAGACTTTGCAACGAATTTGAATGTGAGGTTTCTTCCTCCACCCTGGAAATTCCTATGCCTCCATTCTATCCCGCTGGCCAAACCTTCGGCAAGGGAGTAGCCCGCGTTTGGCGATACAAATCGCAACTTGGACTCGCGCACCCGATAGCGGACCGTGACGGTACTGTCCCGGTCCTGGTCCGGGAGATCGGCAGTGACAACGCGAAACAGTTTAAGGCCAAACAGTTCGCGCTGCCCCTCGATCATCTTTTTCCGGGAGTACGGATCGCCGACCGTGAACGGCAGCTCGCGCGTGATAACATCTTTAGACACGCGCTCGGTTCCTTCAATAATAATCTCGGAGAAGCGTCCGCTTGGGCCAAGATCCACGACAAATCGGACATCTGCTGCAAAGTTAACCGAGTCGATGGTTGATTCGGTACGAACAATTGCGTGCGCAAAACTTATTTCGTTCAACCACGAGGTGAGTTGACCCTGAATAGACGCCTCCTGAAAGAACGTAAACCGGCTTCCCAATTCGAGGCTTATCCGATCCCGATAGCGTGTCCACTTATTGAGGAGTTCTCCGTCGAAGGAATAGGCCAAATAGTTGCCATCCGAGTCAAAGAATCCAAAGTCCTGAATGATTATCGGTTCTCCTTCGGCAATCCGGAAAGTGATGTCCACGGAATTGTCCTCGGCATTGTACCTTGATCGCCGGTAATCAATCTGCGGGAAAAGGAATCCGTTACGATTATAAAAATTGCGAAGGTGGACAACGTCTTTCGCAAGCTGGACGGGATCGAAAGGGAAGATGTTGTTCTGCCAGAATTTGAACTTGGTCCAGGGATTGGCCTGCTCTGTAGCCAGCTGGGCAAGGAGTTCGGCCTCGGAGAACGTTTGCTGATCTACAAACTCAAAGCGTATCGAGCTGACGGTAGTTTGCTCGTCAACGAGAAAAAGAGTCGGATCGGCAGGAGTCGATAATTCCTGCGCATGGGATTGGCCAGCCGCTCCCGAAACTGCCAGTGCAACCGCGATAATTAGATTCGAACAACGCGACCGCATTTCGACCATAAGTGTTCAATCGCAAGTTGATGGCGCGTCTCTCGCGTCTATCGTGTTTGGAAATCCTAGGTACCTCTGTTGGTGTCCAACTCTACAACTGCAAGTGTGTCTACAGTTTCGGCGGGAGCAGGCTCCAGTGCTGCTGGAATGGAGTCGGGTCGGGCTATTACTGTTGAGTCGGTCTCCACAGTGTTCGTATCGTCGAGTTCACCTGCTGCTTGAACGGCCATGCCGATAGCCGCTGCCTCGGCGGGCGAAATCGCCTTAACGTATATATCTCCGTGGAAGGTTTTACTTTCAATCGTGGCGCCACCGCCACCGAGAGTACCACGAAACTTCGATCCCGCACCGGTAGGGTCAAGTGCCTGGTTACTGAAGGTGAGGCCTTGCGTTCTCACAATACCGGAACTTGTCGCTGTCTCGACTTTTGCCGCCGCGTTTCCTGGTAACGCCAAAACGATATCGCCGTTGGACGTGTTTAATACCGCGCGGGAATTGGCACGCGCGGCGAGGAAGCTTGCGGAGACGTCGCCGTTTCGAGTTCGCATCGTGACCTTGTCACTTGAGCCAGCATATTTAATCGAGCCGTTCATCAGGCCGGTCGTAACAGGACCATCTACGCCAACAATCTGAACATTGCCGCTCCGCATTTCGATTCGCAGCTCCGTGCCAATCGGTATTCGGGCAGTGACATTTACAGAGCTCAATTCAGGACTGGGCGTGTCCACGGAGAATGTGTAGGATGTCTCATCCCCAACTTCCTCCACCGTAATTTTTTCTGCCAACCGTTGCGCGGCATCATCAGAAGAACCCCGAGCCACAACGGTGAAGTCCAGCGATGCGCTAGTCGAATTTGTGCCGACAATATCAACGTTCCCGTTTGTGCCTTGGATAACAATCGACCGGCCGCCCGGGATAACCCCTCTACTGTCCGTCTTGGAATAAACAGAATTTCCGAGAACGAGAGTGCCGTCGTCTTCCTGGGCGATTTCGGTTCGACCACATGCGGCCATGAGAGCCACAGCGACAAGGAGGATGGGCAGGAAATTGAGAGTTCGCATTTTCGTTCCGCGATAGTGCAATAGGAGGGTAGCTTCGTAAAGAGTTGAACGCCGTTTCTGTGCCAAAACGTTCCGGCAATGGATCGTGGGAGTTCAGTCGCAATAACTACGCAAATTCCGGGCAGGATCAATGCATTGCTTGAATATTCCGGAAACTTGTCGTGCTGCTGTAGCAGCGTGATGTGTCAAAACGCACGAGGAGTGCTGGATCGTGAGGCATTTTCGTACACGGGGTGTCTCACTCGGCTGGACCCGAAAGGGCGTCCCTATGCAGAGGCTTTTCGGCTTTCGTATAGTGGGTCGCTGCCATCCCGAACTGTGCTTTCGGTGATAACGCACGAGCCAACATCAGGTCGGGAGTGGATGTCGAACATGATATCGAGCATCGTGTCTTCCATTATCGCACGCAGACCACGTGCGCCCGTGCCAAGGGCGTGTGCTTTTTCGACGACGGCGTTGAGCGCCTCGGGTTCGAAACTCAGATCGACGCCGTCCATGGCAAACAATTTTTTGTATTGTTTTACGAGCGCGTTCTTTGGCTGGACAAGGATGCTTTTCATCGCTTCGTTGGACAATCCGTTGAGCGATGAGATAACCGGCATGCGACCAATCAATTCGGGAATGAGGCCGAATCTTAGGAGGTCGTCCGGTTCCACATGCTGAAAGATCTCTGGATCTCGCTTGTCAAACTTTTTCTGCGTCTTGGTAAGAAAGCCAATCGAGTTGGTAGACAGGCGATGCGAAATTATATCCTGAAGGCCATCAAAGGCACCACCACAAATAAACAGGATGTTGGAAGTGTCTATATTGATGAGACTCTGTTCGGGATGCTTTCTGCCACCCTTTGGTGGGACGCCAGCAATCGTTCCTTCCAGGATTTTAAGCAACGCCTGCTGCACTCCCTCACCAGAAACGTCTCGTGTGATCGACGCGTTGTCACTTTTTCTTGCGACCTTGTCGATTTCATCAATATAGATAATACCCCGCTCGGCGCGTTCAACATTGAAGTCAGCAGCGTGCAGGAGGTGGGCAAGGATACTCTCGACGTCCTCACCCACGTATCCCGCTTCGGTTAGCGCGGTGGCGTCTGAGATAGAAAATGGAACGTCCAGTATTCTCGCAAGCGTCCTGGCCAGGAGCGTCTTTCCGGTTCCGGTAGGCCCAATGAGGAGGATATTCGATTTCTCGAGTTCGACATCCTCGAAATCATGCACGTAGTCCTTGGAGTCAACCCGTTTGTAATGGTTGTAAACCGCGACGGACAAAGCCTTCTTTGCGCGGTTTTGTCCGATTACATATTCGTCAAGCGACTGTTTGATTTCCGAGGGAGTAAGCCGTTGCTGCTGCTGGGTTGACGGTCGGCTAACGTTGTTGCCGGCCGAAATGGTGCTGTGGTACGTTGCCAGATCACTCCTAACAATCCCCGCTGCGTCGTTGATGCACCTGTCACAGATGTAGACATCCGGGCCAGCCACCATCGACGTCACCTCATGGGCGGTGCGCCCACAAAATGAACATCGAATAACATCATCGCCCCGCTTAGTACTCATAACAACAGTTTTGGTGTTTACCGGACGTAATTCTCCCTATCAAGTGGTGGTAGAATACGTTGAGTAGATAATCGATCTTTTTCGCTTATCCTTTAAAGATACGCACGATTTGACATGATCGCCATGTCGAAAAACGCGGACCTTGGTACCCACCGGCCCGCCCAAGGTTGCTCCCGAAATGAGATTTATCACATTGAAACCAGAAGAGCGCCAAATGGCAACCGCTCTGCCAAATGAATTCCTGGAACGGCTTCGAGGAATAGCGCCAGACGATTACGATGCCGTCGTTGCAGCAATGGCTGAGGATCGGCTGACTGGATTTCGTGTGAACACACTTAAGGCGGATCAAGATAGTGTTGGGGTCACGCTCGAGCGGCAGGGAATCGAAGCCCGTTCTTTTGTCGGCCTCGAGAACGCTTTCACGGTTGAGCCAGGGGCGAGAAAAAGGCTGCTCGAATCCGACCTGGTTGCAAATGGCTCTATTTATGTCCAGAATATCGCCAGCCAGGTGCCGGTCGTCGCGATGGATGTGACACGAGAGGCGCGTGTGCTGGACCTTTGCGCGGCACCCGGCGGAAAGACGTCGCAGATTGCCGCACTGATGCATAATGACGGGCATATCGCAGCTGTGGAGATCTCCAGGAAAAGGCACTACAAGCTTAACAACGTTCTAAAACTCCTGGGCGTTACCAACACGAGAACATTTTGCAGGGATGGAACCACCGTGTGGAAACACAGACCAGGGTATTTTGACAAGATTCTCCTCGACGCGCCCTGCTCATCCGATGGTCGATTTCACATATCCGACGAGAAAACATTCAAGTATTGGAGCGTCCGGAAAATCGCCGAGTGCGTTGGCAAACAGAAAGCGCTCATCGAGTCTGCGGTGCAATGTCTGGTGCCTGGAGGGAGTCTCGTATACTCAACATGTTCGATCGCCCCCGAGGAAAATGAAGGCATTGTCGATTGGTGTGTCAGAAAGTTTGATGTCCGAGTCGAGCCGGTTCGGCTAAAGGTGAACTTCGGAAATGCACGAGCCGGGCTTACAAACTGGGAAGGCTACGCTTACGACCCACAGGTTGTCGAGGCGATGCGCCTCCTTCCTGACCGCAGCATGCACGGGTTTTTTGTCTGCCGACTGGTTCGAAATGGATAGCATCCGAGGCGCTTGCTACTCAACGCGATAGCTTGTTAGATTCAAGCATTCCCATTCCCAATCCCATACCTCAATCCTGGACCTGCTGGATGTCTACCTGCTTCACCAAGGGGAAGAAAAAGCTTGCGACCCGACTAGTGTCTGTCGTGTTGGTCACCTTGACCGTTGTCGCACACAGCGTTCGTGCTCAGTCATTCTCCTGTGAGGACGGAATATACACCGAGGCGGGACTCCCGAAATTAAACTGCATCGAACTTGTGCCCGTACCCTCACTTCGTGACGTACGAGCGCACGTGCAGCTGCACAAACAATCATCGCCGTTTTCTGTCGCAGTGACGAGAGAGGGGATACACCGTTACGATCTGGAATTCCGAATCGAAGGCCTGCCAGATCCGTCCACGCTTGGAGGGTTTAACTCGTTTATTGCGTGGGTGGCGGGTCCTACATTCCACCCAATGCAAAAACTGGGGGTGATCTCCAACGGTGTCACCAAGGTTGGAAAGGTAGACCTCAACAAATACGTCATCCTCGTAACCGCGGAACGATCCGCAGATGTAACTGAGAAGGCCGGACCGCTAGTGCTGCGGGGGAGATCACCGAGCAGCATGCTTGAGCCCCACGACATTTTTCAGATTGCTCCGATTGCTCTTTTTGATGTGCCAGGAATGGGAATGGATTCAACCTCCGGCCATGATCATTCTCACCAGACGGGTGCTCGTGAGTGGGACTTGCCGCCGCACGGTCGGCATTTTCCCATGCAGCCCGGAATGAGTGGCCTTGCCCCCGACACCCCGCCGTTGTCGTTCCACGTTGACACCACCGAAATTCCCTTCGTCACGCCACGCCGTTTACTTACGGTTGCTCACGGAGACACCGTGCAGCTTACTGCCGGATTTGTCAGGAGGAAGTTGCGTGGCCGAGATATTGTCCAGCTTGGTTTCAATGGTCAACAACCCGGACCGATCCTACATGTAAAGGAGGCGTCGACGATTTTTGTTGCATTCAAGAATAAAGTGTTCGCGCCAACGACCATACATTGGCACGGGCTGCGACTGGAAAATGAGTTCGACGGCGTGCCCGGGCTTACCCAGGATCCGGTTCTGCCCGGCGAAACATTCTTGTACAAGATTCGCTTCCCCGATCCTGGTCTCTACTGGTATCATCCGCATCATCGCGAGGATGTTTTGCAGGATATGGGATTGTATGGCAACATGCTGGTTAAACCCGGTGACCCAGATTATTATTCCCCGGTACATAGGGAAGAGGTTCTGATCCTCGACGACTTCACTATCTCCGACGCCGGACCTGTCCCATTCGGACGCGATGCTGTGAACTACGCACTCATGGGGCGCTTCGGAAACGTCATGCTCATTAACGGCGAACCCGACTATGAGTTAACGGTCGACAGTGCCGCTGTCGTAAGGTTTTTCTTGACGAATGTGTCGAACACGCGCACATTCAACCTCTCTTTCGGCGATCTGCCGTTGAAAGTGATCGCATCGGATGTCTCAAGATTTGAGCGAGAGGTTTGGGCTGAGTCCGTCGTTATCGCCCCCGCGGAACGCATAATTCTCGAAGTTATGCTGGATTCACCTGGCAAGCACCATCTGGTAAACCATGTGAACGGGCTGATTCATCTAACGGGAGAATTTGTGCAGGAGATCGACACACTGGGAGTAATCAACACTACGTCCCGGCCAGCGCATCCTGATTTTGAGCGCTCGCACAATACGCTTCGGGAAAATAAAGCCGTCTCCGCGGACATTGATAAATATCGATCCCACTTTGATCGCGCACCAGACAAATCTTTGACCTTGACGTTGCGTGTAGATTCTTTACCGCCCATTGTCCAGCAAATGATGCGGCTCGATCCTGTCTATTTCAATCCCGTGGAGTGGACCAGCAGTATGCCCATGATGAATTGGCAGACGACATCTAATCAGGTGAGTTGGATTCTTAGGGACGAAGAATCAGCAAAAGAAAATATGGACATCAATTGGTCATTTAGGGTCGGCGAGGTGACGAAGATTCGATTGCACAATGACCGTGATGCATTCCATGCCATGCAGCATCCGGTTCATCTGCACGGCCAGCGGTTTCTGGTCGTGGAGCAAGATGGGATAAGGAATGAAAACATGGTTTGGAAAGACACGGCGATGCTGCCGGTTGGCTCGACCATGGATATTCTTGTGGACAATTCGAATCCTGGGAAATGGATGTTACATTGCCACATCGCTGAACATCTGGAGGCGGGCATGATGATGATGTTCCAGGTTGTTGGCACAGATAGACTGAAACAATCTTATTGAGAGGACGCCATGAAGCATATCCTGGTGACAATTGTATTGCTGATCGTTGCATTTCCCGTGGTTGGGCAGAGCACGGACTTCGATCCTTCGGTGCAGGAGTTTATTTCCGTTTCGGATGACACCTTTGCTCTAAGAGGAGTAGTGGTTATCGATGGGACGGCCAGTCCCGCCGCTGAGAATCAGACGGTTGTTGTCGACGGCGGCCGAATCGCGGCAGTGGGCCCGGTGGGAGACGTATCCATTCCTGATGGTGCAACAGTTTACGATTTACCTGGACATACGTTGATTCCTGGTATGGTTGGGTTGCACAACCACACGTTCTACATGACGTCCAAGCGATCACTTCAACTCAATCGAAGTGCTCCGCGTTTATACCTTGCCTCCGGCGTAACGACCATCAGGACTACTGGCAGCAATGCTCCCTACAGCGAGATCAATTTGAACGCAGCGATTGCAGCCGGGAATGAGGCGGGACCCGACATATTCTCGACGGGGCCGTATATGACCGGTGGATCGGGAATGAGCACGATGACTCGGCTGGATGGTCCGGAAGATGCACGAAGAGTTGTACGCTATTGGGCAGAGGAGGGGGTAACCTGGTTCAAAGCCTACACACTCATCAGCAGGGAGGAACTTGGTGCAGCGATTGACGAGGCGCACAAACTTGGAGTAAAAGTGACGGCGCATTTGTGCAGCGTTACGTATCAGGAAGCAGTTGCGCTGGGGATCGACAATCTCGAACACGGGCTGTTTGCAAATACCGACTATGCCTCGAACAAGGTGCCAGACCAGTGCCCGCCGGGATTCCGGACGGAATTTCCTGATTTGGATCTGGATAGCCCCGAGGTCAGGAAGACATTCCAGATGATGATTGATAACGACGTCGCGATGACCTCGACGCTGGCAGTGTATGAAATGTATGTTCCTAATCGCCCGCCTCTAGAGGAAAGAGTCCTCGACGCGATGTCACCCGACGTTCGCGAGGAGTACTTAACGACGCGGTCGCAGATTGCTGCGATGGGTGATCAAGCGCCATTCACCGAGGCGATTTTTCGCAAGGGCCAAGACTACGAGTACGCCTTTTATAAAGCTGGCGGATTACTGGCATCGGGCGTCGACCCAACGGGTTACGGCGGTGCACTTCCTGGTTTTGGCGATCAGCGGAATTACGAACTGCTCCGGGAGGCAGGCTTTACTGCAGAGGAAACGGTTCAGATAATTTCCGCCAACGGTGCGAAGGTGTTGGATATTTTTGATGAGGTCGGGACGATCACTCCCGGCAAGCGTGCAGATCTGGTGTTGATTGACGGAGACATCGTTAACATGCCGGCTGAGATTCGTAATGTTGTCACCGTGTTCAAGAACGGGGTTGGGTTTGACTCGGCGAGTCTGATTGAATCGGTATCGGGTGAAGTAGGTGTCAGGTAGGATTGGCGCGCTTTAACGCGTAGTGATCGATCAGGAATCTTTTTCTGTACATCAGTTGAGCGCATTCGAGAGTTTTTCCGGAGTAGTACAGGTTGAAAGATCCGCCAATGGCAGCCCCGGCGACAGGCATGAGCTGCGCCAGCTTTGCCCGCGTTAGCTGAATGCCAAGTTTTTCAACCGCTTTCTTTACAGAGTATGCCAGCGAGGACTGACTCAGCGCTTCGATTCCTTGTTTTTTTGCCAGACCGGCACTAACTCTTTCGACGGGTTTGCTAGCCAGGTTGTTGACGAGCTCGCGCTCACCCGATGCAACGTTTAGGACTTGAAGGGCGAACAGTCTCTCGCCTTCGTCCTCGATGTCATATCCGTAGTGCGTCGCATATTCGCCTGTCGCCTTCAGGTTGATCGCGACGAGTGCTACGATGTCCGGTACTATTCCGGCAGCCCCGGCGTAACCGGTCGCGGCACCACTAGCGGTCGCAAGCGATCGATATTTCGGACTAACACCGGTGCACAGTTCGTCGATTTTCTCGAGTGGGTATCGGAATGCATCGCCAGGTTTCTCAATCTCCAGTCCGGCCGTTCGCGCATCCCGGTAAATTCTCTCCGACCATACCCAGTCGTGAGACATCTCATTGACGAGTTGCAGCATCCCCGCAATTACATGATCAATTGTCCATTCCACTCCGGGAATCGCTTTGGCCATTTCTGTGAGGCTGTCGAGCTGCCGACCAAAAAAACCGGAAAGATCCTGAGCGAAGCTTTTTGGCGGGTTCAGCCACTCGTGGATTTCCTCCCACCGCATCTTGTCGTAGTCGCTAAATCGAGACGTGTCTATGTATGCAGGTAATATGGGCATGAGGAATTATACGGTCGCGTTTCTACGGGGATGCAGCGGAGGCTAATTATTAATTGGCCAGTGGATTCCGAATCGAATGCGCTGCTGCGCAAGTGGATAGGATGGCACGATCATATTGCCGGTGAGGGCGGTGCCAGACAGGATGTTATCAATCCCCAGGAATAGCGTAGCTCCGCGAACACCACCTTGCGCGTAAAAATCTATTGCCGCAGATCCTTCGGCTTGCCGCGTGTCTCTGGGATCGGCCAACACCAACAGCCCTGTTGGTGTATGCAGTCTGAGACTAGTCATGTTATTCCAGTATCGGCCGCGGATGAGAACAGTAAGGTCGAGGTCGCCATTATAGAGCAGGTGCCGTGTACCAACCTCCCCAACCCCAAAGTACTTGGGCCGGGAGGATTCCAGGATTGCGGTAGTTGAATTAGTGCCCGCAGGCGGCAACGAGAGCGTAGGTGTGAACTTCAGGAAGGGGCCGCTTGCTGATTGACAACGCATACAGACATCAAGCGTCAAATTACCGAACGATATCGCTTCCGAAGACTGCATCAGCGTGATCGAATCCGGAACGGCAGTCTTTTGCCAGTAACGGTAGTCACTTTCGCGCGACAACCCAGCTTCCAATGCAACAAAACTGGACTTTGGATACGTCGAAGCCACGATACGTCCGTTGATACTTAATACAGAGCTCGCCTCCACCGTGCTGCTACCGCTAGCAAAAGCGGACAAGCCGTTCAACTCGAGCAAAGTCGGATCGTTACCAGTCACGGCGGCTGATCCACTTGCATTCAGGTTGGGGAAGAGTGTAGTCAGCTCCAGTCTTGCGTCTGGCAAAACCTTTCCTGTGTTCCCTGCCAGCCCTACGGAGTAGCGTGCTGCGATTGTTCGTGACGGAAGATTTCCACCGGTCATCACAGACCAGTTGTTTTTACTTCGCTCATCAAGCGAACTGTTTCCGCGACCCTCGACGGAGGAACGAACAAAATCTGCCGCTATGTGGGACAACAATTCGCCAGCTGGAAGTCGTGCATTGAAACTAACCGAGGTACGTTGCCCCACAGTCGTTACAGTATCCCGGATTCCGTTTCGTTCGTACCGGAAAGAGTTCTCCAGGTTTGAGTGGTAAGCAGTAATCCATGGCATCAGCACCGATTTGAATCCCAGACGACCAGAAATGTCTGTTCTTTCCTGGCGCCTCTCGTCATTCGAGTTTTCCGTTCGGGCATCGAAGCGGTCGTATATGCTGTTCGGGTCCGATCCTTTTTGCAAGACACCACCGTGTGTCTGAGCATTTTGCGTGTTGCGTAGAAATTCTAACTGCGACAATACGTTGGAAGAGCGTAGTTGAAACGCACCATTAAATTGCCTTCCGCGAGACACTTTCGAGCCTGGATATTCACCTGCAGCGCTTAGGCCTCCGTATCCGAAGAAGATGCCGTACCGATTGGATCGACCAAACCATTTTGATGATCGTTCTTGTGCGTGGAAGATGGAGACCGTCTGCAATCCCTGGCTCGAGGTAAAATATTGGGCTTCGGTTACGGGAGTTTCTCTCTCAAGGGAGACTTTCTCGAGGGAGATCGTCGAGGCATTGCGCGGTAGGAATGGAGTCGATCGAAGCGAATCGATGGAGGAGCGGGGGATGAATTCGTACTGCGGCCGTCCGGTCAACACATCAGAAAAATCAACCTGCTGATGAGTGAGTGCGGGCCCCTGCATGCTCGGCCACGCTGACAGGTGTGATGGCCATCCGGGCACACTCAGATCGTACAGGAACATTGATCCGGCTCGACCCAGCTCAGACACAAGATCGGGCCCGGGTAGGTGTACCGCTCGCTTGCCAATAACACGACCATCGTGGATGGGGTTGAATGACGGGAGCCTCAGGAGCGGTTGGGCAGGTTCGGTTATTGTCGTTGCGTTGAGGGAGTCGCTGCGGACACGGAGCGAATCAGTTCTTTCACCGGCGGCTTGTTCTTGTGCCGATGTGCTTTGTGGAAGCACGCGAGTGCACATTAAAAAGAACGCAACCGCTGATTTCCAATGCATTATTCTGGAAACAGACCGAACAACCGGCTTTCGATTAGGCCAAGGATTTCTCGCCGATGCGCATCACTTCCGACAAAATCAAGGTGATCTGCCTCAACGATAAGCTTCGGACCCGCGGAGTAATCAGATATCCATTCTTCGTAGAGCACGTTCAGTCGCTCGAGGTACTCGATGCGGATGGTGGATTCGAATTCTCTACCGCGGAGTTGAATATGATTCACCAAGGTTGGCACTGATGCGCGCAGGTAAACCAGGAGGTCGGGGGGGGTGAGGTACGAAGTCATGACGGCGAACAAATTCTGATAGTTGTCAAAATCGCGTGTTGACATCAAGCCCATCTCGTTTAGATTCCGGGCAAAGATGCGCGCGTCTTCGTAAATCGAACGATCCTGAATCACAGAGTAGGGCGCCTGTTCAATGTCGCGCTGGTGATTGAATCGGCTCGAAAGGAAATAGACCTGGAGATTGAACGACCACCTCTTCATGTCCTCGTAGAAATCCTCGAGATACGGATTGTTATCTACGCTTTCATAGAAGGCCTCCCACTTGAAGTAGTCGGAAATGATTTTTGTTAGCGAACTTTTTCCGGCTCCGATGTTGCCGGCAATGGCGACGTACTTTTTATTGGGATGTTTTTTGGATGTCGCCATCAGTCGCGAAGGTAAGGCAGAGATTGGCCTTTGTTTTGGTACCTATCAGGATAGGGAATTTGCTGATGAGTGTCTCGTAGAAGGTTCTGCAAAACGACTTACGCGACCACGTTGCTGTCGGTGTTGCCACGTAGGCGTGCGTCGAAATCCTTTGCACCGAAGGAAGTGCCCACTCCGATGGCGGCGGCGATAACGGGGTGATCCAATGGGACTGTTCGTGTTTTGTTTGCGACTTCTGACAGTTCGATGCTGGACAAGTGGCTCTCCCTGAGCACCACCATTCGTCCGTACACTTTTTCTGCGACCATGCTTGCCGCGTAGTGTCCGAATGCCGTCGACAGAATTCTGTCGTACGGCGTTGGGCTTCCACCGCGCTGGATGTGACCCAGGACCGAAACTCTAACCTCACTCCGCAACTGGTCCCTCAACTCATGCGCCAGCATGTTGCCAATGCCCCCGAGCCTGATCGGGTCGGGCGAGGATTCGATCCGTCGCTTCACCTGCATCTCGCCACCTCTCGGTTTTGCTCCCTCGGCGATCACAATTATGGTAAAGCGCTGTCCGCCAGACTCTCTGCGGCGGCAGACCTCAACAATCTCCTCAATGTCGTACACCAACTCCGGCAGCACAATTACGTCTGCCCCGCCGGCCACTCCCGCGTACAGAGCGATCCATCCGGCATACCTTCCCATCGTTTCCACGATCATCACGCGGCTATGGCTCTGGGCGGTGGTGTGCAATCGGTCAATGGCCTCCGTGGCAATGGTCACCGCAGAATCGAATCCAAATGTCCGATCCGTACCCATAAGGTCGTTGTCGATGGTTTTCGGGACGCCAACAACGTTCAGTCCTTTTTCCTGGAGACCGTGCGAGATCGACATGGTGCCATCGCCGCCTATCGCGACAATTGCATCGAGCCCGAGCTCATTGTAATAAGTAACGACGTCGCCGGAGACGTCTGCTCCACTGCTGCCGTAGTAGTTGAAGGGGTTTGCCTTGTTGCTGCATCCCAGGACGGTTCCCCCGAGACTCAATATCCCACTTACATCCCGATAGGACAGGCTATGGGCGCGGCGTTCAATTAGTCCTGCGAACCCTTCTTCAAAGCCGATCACCTGTGCGCCATGCTGTCGGATAAGGCTCTTCGACACCGCGCGGATCACAGCGTTCAGACCCGGACAGTCCCCCCCACCCGTTAATACACCTACTCTCAATGGATACCCCCGTTAGATTTCAAAGCCTGAAAATACACAATGGTATTAATCCGAATGTGGCCCGCATGGCAAGAACCTTCACATCAAATTTGTTTTTAGCGCAGAATACCTGAAATTTGAGGAGGGCGGTGAAAGTTCGCCGCAGGAAATGGAAAACCACCCATCAGAAGCAAATGGCCATGCATAGTCACGAAGAGAAGTCAAGCGATCAGGTAATTCCGTTTGTACCGGCTTCAACAAGCTTTCCTGAGATCACCCTGAAGGCAGTGATTCTCGGTGCAATTTTGTCGGCTGTTCTGGCAGGGGCAAATGCCTATCTCGGATTAAAGGTGGGCCTCACCGTCTCGGCGTCGATCCCCGCGGCTGTGATATCCATGGCCATTTTGCGGATGTTTCGTGAGCACAATATTCTGGAGAATAATATCGTCCAGACTGCGGCGTCGGCTGGAGAAGGGTTGGCGGCCGGTGTGATTTTCACTCTGCCCGCATTGATCATGTTGCAGTACTGGCAGGGCTTCAACTTCCTGCCGACCATGGCGATCGCCCTGTGTGGTGGGATCCTTGGTGTGCTTTTTACTATACCTCTTCGGAGGGCGCTCATCATCGAGGCGAAGCTGCAGTTTCCGGAAGGTGTTGCCACAGGCGAGGTTCTTAAAGCCGGCGAGCAGGGTGGGGCGGGCGCCAAACTGATCGCCATCTCGGCGGCGGCCGGAGCCGCACTGAAGTTTGCACAATCGGGCCTCAAACTTTTCCCGTCCAAGGCAAGCGGTGCCTTTACAGCAGATAAGGCAGTCTTTGGTTTTGGGTCAGAACTGGGTGTCGCGCTTCTTGCTGTAGGCTACATAATCGGACTCAACATCGCGACGCTGGTTTTCCTTGGCGGTTTGATCTCGTGGCTGTTCGCAATACCGATTTGGAGTGCGCTCGCAAGTCCGGAAGAGATCGCTGCCCTGGGCGAAGGGCTCCACGGCTACGAACTCGCCGAGACCATCTGGAGCAAGAAGGTGCGATACCTCGGTGTCGGCGCGATGGCAACAGGCGGGCTGTGGGCACTGGTTTCGCTAATCCAGCCGATTCGCGACGGCGTCCGGTCCTCGATGGCCGCCCTCAAGGTGTCGCGCAGCGGTGGGAAAGTAGAGGTCCTCCGGACAGAAAATGATATGCCCATCAACTACGTGTTGACCGGTACTTTAGCACTGGCCGTTCCCATCCTGGTTGTCTTTTTCTTTGTGGTGGATAAGGGCGCCCTCGGAATAACAAGCGGGTTGCATTTCGCCACGATTTTGTTCGGTGTGGTATTCGCACTGTTTGCCGGATTTCTCTTTTCGTCTGTCGCTGGTTACATGGCAGGCCTGGTGGGCTCGTCTAACAACCCCATTTCCGGAGTTACCATCGCAACGGTTCTTTCGGTCTCGCTCATTCTGCTTGTTCTGCTTAAGTCCCAGATTGATTTCAGTGTGGACTCTGCAAAGGCAACCGCAGCTGCCGCAACTGCGATTCTTGTTGGCGCGGTTGTGTGTTGCGCAGCGGCGATTGCCGGGGATAATATGCAGGACTTGAAGGCAGGACAGCTGGTCGGGGCAACCCCGTACAAGCAACAGATCATGCAGATCGTTGGTGTCGTCGCGGCCGCAATCGCCGTCGCTCCAATCCTTGACCTCTTGTTCAACGCGTATGGTCTCGGAGATGTCATGCCACGTCCCGGTATGGATATGGACGACGCACTTGCCGCTCCGCAGGCGACGCTAATGAGTTCCGTCGCGGATGGGGTGTTCAGACAGAATCTACCGTGGACATTCATCTGGATCGGAGCTCTTATCGCCGTCGCGGTTATTCTGCTTGACAAATATCTGGAGTCACGAGGCTCGTCTTTCCGAACACCGGTACTCGCAGTCGCTGTCGGAATTTACCTTCCTCTCGAGCTGGAAGTACCGATGTTCATCGGCGGATTGATTGCCTACTTCGCGGCAAAGGCGTTAAAGAATCGCGGCGCAAGTGAGCGTCAGATCGAAGGGGCGAGTCGAAGGGGACTACTGTTCTCTTCCGGGCTCATCACTGGCGAGGCTCTGGTTGGAATACTCCTTGCGATTCCGTTTGCCGCGGCACAGAGCACAGATGTGCTTAAAGTGGACCTGCCCATTTCCAATGAAGTGGCGGTAGCGTGCGCGGTGGCGGCATTCTGTTTCTTCTGCCTCTGGCTGTATCGCATTGCCACGTCCCGAGAAGCAACTGCATAAACCATGTCGCTATGGATGTAACCTATTTTGGGCACTCCGCCCTGCAGCTAGACTTGCAAGGCGCGGTAGTCCTGGTAGATCCGTTTATATCGGGTAATCCGAAAGCGGGAGATGTGACCGCCGCCGACTTGCATCCGGACGTGCTGTTGCTCACACACGCTCACTTCGATCACTTTGGAGATACCCCCGCCATCCTCGAGGCGAATCCGCAAACAACCTTGGTTGGCAACTTTGAGATTAGCGGATACGCAGAAAGACAGCTCGGGCATACAAACTGCATCGGAATAAATATTGGCGGCGGTGTGAGCTTCGATTGGGGAAGGGTAACTACGACTCCGGCTCTGCACTCTTCCTCCTTTCCAGATGGGACATATGGCGGAAATCCGTGCGGTTATATTCTCGAATCAAACGGTAAAACAGTTTACCTCGCGGGCGACACCGCACCGTTTGCAGAAATGGCGTGGCTCGGTGAAGATTTCGATATCGACATCGCCTTTTTGCCAATA
Organism: Rhodothermales bacterium; assembly: GCA_965224105.1. Classification (GTDB taxonomy): domain Bacteria; phylum Bacteroidota; class Rhodothermia; order Rhodothermales; family JABDKH01; genus CBDCYH01. The sequence goes on from CBDCYH010000002.1 coordinate 2,075,425, forward strand.
GGCGATCTCTTCACCATGGGGCCGGTCCAGTCCGTACGGGCCGCCAAGATGCTGCAACCCGATCTCGTAGTTCCCATTCACTACAATACGTTTGACGCGATAAATGTTGACACGGACGCCTGGATAGAGATGATAAACTCCGCGGGACTGGAGGCGCGGATCGTACCTCCGGGCGAAACGATTGGCATCTAGTGGAGTAACCACGGGGTAAAACCCACTCTGCCAGTGAACAGAATCACTCACAAAGCGGCTTTCTGGGGCTTCTGTTCAAAGGAGATCAGATCTCGTATTCTCTGTGCTGTTGTGATTTCATGGTTCATACCCCTGAGTCCGTCCGCGCTCGCACAGAGGCCTTTCCGAGCGTACGAAACCTTTTACCGCGACGAATCGGCAAGACGCGAATTCTTCGACCGTTACGCGCTGACCGGTGAAGTGTCCTACCGACCGGCAGGGTCCATCGTATCCGAGGGCCTGGCAAGTTCCTCGGCCGATCCGTTCGGGTTTAGTTTCCGGTTTGATTACGAACTTGCTCCGCGGTTTGACCTCGGCGTGATAGTCGATGCGGCAAGCGGCTTTGCGGGACGATCGCTCTCCGTTAGCTGGATCTCGCTAAAGTATTACCGAACTATCGACAATACCGACTACGCTTTTCGGTTGGCGGTAGACCCTTCTTCCGACGCCAGAACAGGTTTTCCGCAAACCGATCTTGCGTTCATCTATTCCGCAGTGCTGTCTGCAGAACTTGCCTCAGACTTTGCCATCGGGATGCGCCGGATTAGGATTGGGTATGAACAACTGATTCCCACAGATCCGACGAATCCAAACCCCGTCATCAACCCCGGGATAACAGACTTCAGCGTAATCTATACCCGCGCACTTGGTTGGGAGTTGAACGCAACCATGTCCTACAAGGCCGTATTTGATCCCGCCGGAAGCAATGTGTACTTCGCGGTCCTTGGACAGGCCGGCGCGTACAATCTAGTTGAGGCTTTGCCTGTTGGAACCGATTCGAACGGCGAGCTGGATCCGGACGGCGCCGACGAAACCGGCGTTCTGCGGGGCGGCGTGATTTGGCTACGTTCGGGGATGGAATTTTCCAGACCATCGTATGAGTTTACTCCATTCCTCGGGTTGCCCATTCAGCAGTGGGCACCAGAAAACAGGAATTGGCCAGCTGCGCGCCTGCGCCTGGGCATTCAACTAATGTTGCGGTAGAGCCCTGTGACCATTGGTGTAATCTCCGACACACACGGCTATTACCATCCTGCGATAGACGACGTTTTCGAAAGCGTCGACCACATTCTTCACGCAGGAGACTTGGGCTCTCTTGAGATACTCGACTTGCTCTCGAATCTCGCCCCCGTTACGGCCGTCTATGGAAATATCGACGGCCACAACGTTCGTAAAGAACTAGAGGAAACGGTCACCCTAGACCTTGGGGGAGTTACTTTTACGATGACGCATATCGCGGGCAGACCAGGGAGGTGGCAACGGCAGATGGATTCGTATCTTCGCGAGAATACCCCCGACGTTTTTGTTTGCGGTCACAGCCACATTCTCCAAATCGAACGAGTGAGATCGATCAATAACATGCTTTTTGTAAATCCTGGTGCTGCCGGGAAGCAGGGGCTCCACAAGATTAAGACGTGCGCGCGACTTAGTGTCGAAGGCGGATCCTTGACCGGTGCCGAAGTTATCCACCTGGATGAACAATAGTATGTCGCTCGATAAACAATCTGCAAGCGAACGCCATACACTGCGCGCGCTCCAGGAAAACAGCCAGTTCCTGAACACAACTCTCGACCTGGATTTTGTCCTGAACAACCTGCTTCTTTCGGCGCTGAGCAAGCTTTTTGTTACCAAAGGAGCTGTTTGGTTGCGCGATGGTGAGGTAGAGGGAGATTCGGCCTGTGTATTTGAGCCCGCGGTCAACAAAGGTTTCCGAAAGGGTCAGATCCAGCCTGTGCAGCTGGAGGTATCCAGTATGCCGGGAAAGACCCTGGTTGGCGCAGAAGTCCCGGCGCCCCTGGCGTCAGTCGGGGTACACCTTGTAGCTCCCATCGCATCAGACAAAAAACTGATTGGATTTCTGGCGCTCGCCAAAAAGGCAACGGATAAAGATTTTCAGGAAACTGAAATCGAATTTCTGGAATCGCTTGTTAACATTTCGGCTGCCGCAATTCGCAATTCAATTGTGGTTGATGATCTGCGGAACGCAAACACGCAGCTAGACAGCAAAGTGCAGCAGCTCAATACACTTTTTGATATTGGGCGAGAGTTCAACTCAACGCTGGATCGCAACCACGTCGCGAAATTGTTGTCCTTCGCGCTGATGGGGCAAATGGCCGTCGGGCGCTATGCGTTCTTATTCCGGAGCGCAGGACAAAGAGAAGACGAGACCCGGGTGGTGATGAGCGCTGTCTTTGATACCTCGACGTTGGATGAAAAAAAAGAATTGATTTTCGATATCGTTGCGAAGGGAGGGGAGCAGAATGGGAACCCTCTCGCGGCGCTCGAAGAAATTGGCCTTGAGAATGTTGAGCTGGCTATTCCACTCCGCCATCATGGACTCGACGTGGGGGTACTTCTCCTGGGACCGAAACTAACTAAGGCGGAGTACGAACCCGAGGACACGGAATTCGTAACGGCGCTCGGCAACCTTGCAGTTACCTCCATTCGAAACTCGTTCCTCGTCGAGCAACAAATCGAAAAAGAGCTGCTCGAGGAAGAGATGCGACTGGCCAGAGAAATACAGGAGCGCCTGCAACCAGAGACTCCTCCTCCGTTCGACGGGCTCGACATCGCAATGCTGGCAATACCGAGCAGACACGTCGCGGGCGATTATGTCGATATAGTAACACTGGATCGGAACAGACTGCTCCTGGCAATCGGAGACGTAACTGGCAAAGGTCTTCCTGCCTCTCTGCTGATGTCCAATCTGCAGGCCGCTCTGCATGTCTTGGTGCCTATGCCTCTGTCGCTTGAGGAAAGCACGAGTCACATCAACCGGGTCATCTGTGAAAACACTGACATAAGTCGGTTTGCCACGTACTTTCATTGCATCTACTCCGGGGACACAAAAGAATTGGATTTCGTAAACGCGGGGCACAACCCTCCGTACCTGGTCAAGCGCAATGGCGACGTCCTTGAGTTGGACAAAGGTGGGCTGTTGTTGGGTGTAATGCCGAACGCGACTTACGAAAGAGGTTCTGTCGCGCTTGAATCGGGCGACACCCTGTGCATGTTCACGGATGGAATAACGGAAGCAATGTCTCCCGATCAGCAAGAGTACGACGAGGTACGTTTGTTAGCAGTACTGCAGCGAACCAGGCAATTACCTGCGGATCAAATCATGGCGGAAATCAGATCTGATCTCGCCGCTCACACATGTGGTCGCGAAGCTGCATCAGATGATGTAACCATCGTGGTGATGAAGGTTATCTGAGAGGTCCCTTGCTCCTCTGTTCTGCCGTTGACTCGAAAACGGACGTCAGGAGCTCTAGATCCGCATCCGTTTGAGTTACATTCCGTCGGTCCATTACAATGCGAGCCACATCAATGGCGCGCGGCAGTCGGTACTCGGCGAACCCTGTATCCGGCCCTCCCCACATGAATGATGGAACGAACCGCGGCTGATACCCTGCACCAAAGAGATTGCAGGACACTCCAATACAGGTGCCGGTGTTAAACATGGTCGAGATGCCACACTTGGAATGATCGCCCATTACCAATCCCATGAACTGCCGGCCCGTAGAAACAAACTCGCCTTCGGATTCACTATAGAGCGCAACTTTGCCGTAGTCATTTTTGAGATTGGAATTATTGGTCGCCGCTCCCAAATTGCACCACTCTCCGAGGAGGGAATGCCCCAGGAATCCATCGTGCGCCTTGTTGGAATGGGAGTGCATTATTGATGTGTGGACCTCGCCCGCAACTTTGCACACGGGTCCGAAGGCGCTTTGGCGAATGTTTGCCCCAATTTTGATGATACAATTTTCGCCTACGTATACCGGGCCATGAACGACGGCTCCGTGGGAGACTACCGATCCGGCGTCGAGAATTATTGGTCCGTTGGTAGCATCCAGAATAACTCCCGCCTCGATCCTCGATGTCGGTTTGGTAAGGATGCGCTCCGAGTTGAGGAGCACTGCCGAATCCGCAATGGAGACTTCCGGCCTTTCAAAGATGTTGTACCCTTTGGAGAGCGTGTCAAATACGGACTCGATATTCGCACCCAGCACATCGAGCAATTGCCAGATAGAATTGACGAGGCAGTTCGATTCAATTGTAGTCGAAGGTAGATCGTCGAATGAATCCGGATCCCAAACATTGCATCCCGGTGCAGACGGGTACCACGCTGCCACAATTTCGGAATTGAATCGGATGGCCTGCGCCTCTCCATCCGCGAGGTCTATGATCCGTGAAACAACCGATGGGTTAGCGTCAACCAATAATCTGCCGTTGACAAACAGAACGTCGAGTCCATTGGGAATGTGATTGGTGAGGACGTCTAGATTTGCAGCCGCCACTTCTGCGAGTTCCGGTCGAGTTTGCAACAACAGCTGTGAGGCATCGATGGTCCGAGCGATAGATTCCAACAAAGTCTCCGCGCCGATCCGCAGGTCGAAGACGGGCCGCGTCCGGGTTAGGGGATAGAATTGTCGGAAGCCGTCGTCTTCAAAAACGCAGAGATACACAGGCACAACCTAGTCTGAAAAACAATCGAATTCGGGTCGAAACGGGAGGCAACGAGAAAAATACAACTATCTTGAAATTATCGTCGCGCCAGGCCCCGTATTAATCCCACGGCCGGACTGGTAGGTTAACTATCGCAACTTATCTAAAGAATTAATCAGTAATGAAGTTTTTCATCGATACCGCAAATCTTGATGAGATAGAAGAAGCCAATCAGATGGGCGTCCTGGATGGAGTCACAACGAATCCATCACTGATGAAAAAGGCGGGGGGTTCCAATTTTCATGAGCACATCTACAGGATCTGCGAACTTGTTGATGGCGACGTGTCGGCCGAGGTGGTCGCGACGGACTATTCGGGTATAATGGCAGAAGGGAGGGAGCTTGCCAAGATTCACAAGAACGTTGTGGTGAAGGTCCCGCTGATACTCGACGGCATTAAAGCAATCAAGTCGTTCACAGAAGAGGGAATCCGGACCAATTGCACGCTTTGTTTTTCACCAACCCAGGCTCTGATTGCCGCGAAGGCCGGAGCAACGTACATCAGCCCATTCATTGGCCGCGTTGACGATATCTCGGGCGATGGCCTTGAGCTTGTCGAACAAATACTCGTAATCTATCATAACTACGGTGTCTCAACCCAGGTGCTGGCGGCTTCGATCAGACATCCTGCACATGTAGTTGCGTGTATGGAGATGGGTGCGGATGTGGCGACGATGCCACTCAAGGTTATCAAGCAGCTCCTGAAGCATCCGTTGACCGATAACGGATTAGAGAAATTTCTCGCAGACTGGGATGCGTATCAGCGGCAAGCTGCCGCGGCGCTTTAGATGAAATTTGTTTCACTCGGTGCCTCTGAGCGGATCGGTGCGAGCTGTCACTATCTAGATCTCGACGGAACCGGGATTTTCCTTGACTCCGGATCCGATCCCGACCGGGAAGGGGCCGACAGCCTGCCCGCTTTTTCCATCGTAACAGAGTCAGACGGGTGGCCAGCCGATCACCTGATTATTACACACGCCCATCACGATCACATGGGCAGTTTACCAGTGCTGATCCGGAAGTATCCACGGATAAGGATACACATGACCTCTCCTACGCGCGACCTCCTGGAGAAATTACTCCCGAACTCTGCGCGCCTGCAGAAACGAAAAATAAAGGAAGGATCGACCAAATCTCAGCCGACGTTTCAACTCGATGAGGTGGAAGCCATTTCGCACCTTTACGAAGCCCACAACTACGACGAGTGGGTGCCACTGGATGGAGAGAATACCGGCGCAAATGTAAAGATGCGATTCCTGGATTCCGGCCATGTTCTCGGGTCGTCCAGTGTTGAGCTCACCTATGAAAGAGATGGACAACCTTTCCGCGTCTACTATTCTGGTGATGTTTCACTTACTCCACAAACCATCCTCGCGGGAGGTGTTGTACCAGATCCGGGTGTTGATGTAATGATAATGGAATGTACCCTTGGCGCAGATGAAATCGCTCCATTGACCGACCGCGCTGGCGAAGAGAGAGATCTGGGGTTTTCAATACAGAAGGTGCTGGACCGAGGCGGGGTCGTTGTGATTCCGGTGTTTGCTCTTGGGCGTGCTCAGGAAGTCATTGCCCTTATCGACCGCTACATCAATCAAGGACTCGTACATCCCGATACCCCAATTTACACAGCGGGTACCATGCGGGCGATCGCAGATATTTATGACAAGACGCGTCACATAACCAGGCGCGTTGACTCTGCATTTGAAGTTTATGATGTGCCGCAAAAAAGAATTCCGAAAAGTGCATCGGGGTTACAGCGTGCGCTCGAGGAACCATCCATCTTTGTGGTCTCCTCGGGGATGTTGTTTGAAAAAACGCTCTCAAACAAAATCGCTAGGCATGTGATTTCGGAACCGGAGAGTGCAATTTTTCTTGTCGGTTATGCTGCGGAAAAGTCGCCGGCCGAACGACTTCTGCAAGCGGTGGAAAACGGCGACAATTCTGTTGTTCTTTCTGATGATATGGGCCCGCAAGAATTGCGATGTGAGGTCCAAAAATTTCGTCTAACAGGCCACAGCCACCGGGAGGATTTGTTAGAACTGGTAGACGAAGTGCAACCGAAGAGGTTGGTCCTGGTCCACGGGGAAACGGAAGCCCGAGCCTGGATCGCGGAGGAGGTCGCAAAACTCGACGAGCGGATTGAAATCACGATCCCGGAAGAAGGGAAAGTGGTTGAATTCCATTAGTCTGGCGAGTTTTTGTGATAACGGGTTAGTTGTTCGGCTTCAGGCCAATTTTCCTGGGCGACTATTACGTAGGGATCGAGCTGGTTGTAAATTTTGTTCGACGCATTTGAACCTGCAAGTCGCTGGGCCATAGTTGCGCGCAAAAGCAGGCGCACGGTTGGTTCCACCCTGGCAAAATCCGCGCGGCTGTACTTTGCAAAAGCAGAATCCACGGCTACAATATTCCAAAACGCGTTCATCTCACTGGAGGGTATCCGGAAATCGTTGGCTGTGGCGTCGGGGTCTTTTCTCCAGGCCAGAACGACGGATTCATCGATGCGATCAATCCATGATCGTACGAATGACTGAATCTTATTTCTGTAGCGGAGATCAATTATTAGGGTGTCGGCCAAAGCGAACCCAGAGAAGTTGTCGAGGACGATGTCTGGGTGGATCCCACCACCGCCGATCACGTCACGACCATGCACCGTTGAAAAACGCAGGTTGCTGGAGTCGGAGTCAACGAACTTGCGTGCGAGATAATCATCACGATTGGCAGAAGAGTAGTCCGTTTGAATCAATCGGCCTGTTGGTGTGAAATATCGCGAGACGGTCATGTGGAGCAGGCTTCCGTCCGACAACTGATACTGCTGCTGAACCAGCGCCTTACCAAACGTGCGCTCTCCAATAATCAACGCGCGATCATTGTCTTGAAGTGCACCCGCTACGATCTCGCTGGCAGATGCCGAATTCTCATTAACTATCACAATCAGTGGCTGTTGTTCGAACGAGTCCCCAGGTTTAGATTTTGACACATTGTTATTCTGCTCGATCCGACCTCTGGTTTCCACGATCCGCTGTTCTCCCCCCAGGAATTCGTCGACCATCTTCACAGCCTCCTCCAGAATACCTCCGGGATTGTCGCGGAGATCAAGGATCAACCGGTTCATTCCAGATGCCACCAGAACTTCGAGATGCTTTTCGAATTCGGCAAACGTGTTTACCGAAAACCTGCCAACCTTTATGTAACCCGTCCGGTCGTCCAACATGTGGGCACCGTCTATAGAAAAAATGGGAATGCGCTTTCGAGTGATCTCGAAATCCATTTCTGCGTCTACTGATGGGCGAAACACCCGTATGCTAACATCCGTGTCCGTTGGACCCTTGATTAAATACTGAAGTGTGTTAGAAGCGTCACCTGTGACGGTTGAATCGTTAACTCCAATGATTCTGTCGCCTGGCAGTAATCCCGCTGCTTCGCTTGGCGCGTTCGGCATCACAGAGCTTATCCGGGCCGTGTCATTGATCACCTGGTACCAAATTCCGATACCGCCAAATTCTCCCTCGAGATCCTCCTGCACCTCGCGGACATCCGAAGCAGCAATAAAGCGGGAGTGCGGATCCAACTGCCCGAGCATTCCCTCAATTGCTCCTTCCGAAAGCTCATTAGAATCGATCTCTTCGACATATCTCTTTCGCAGGAGATCGTATGCTTCGGAAATTCGTTTCTGCTCGACAGACTTGCCGACAGGCCGGCCAATATCAAGTAAGTTTCCAGCGAACACTCCGGCAATAAAAATTGCCAACGCCAGGAAGACTAGTCCGAATCGATAGGATGTATTTCGGTTTGTCACAGATTTTCTACTTCATTTGACAGATCCCACACACGAGCAGATCGGCTGAGGAAGATACTCTATCGAGTTCACTGATACTCTTCCATGATCGGCGCATCCCCGATGACCACAAGATATCGTCTACGATAAGAACGGCGCCGGCGGAGAAATGTGGCAAGATTCGTGTTACATAGCGCAGCAGTGCCTGTCCATCGTGATGGCCATCGATATGTGCAAGGTCAATGTTTTCCGTAGTCGGCAGGATTTGGTCTAGAGTTTCATCGAACGTGCCGCACACGATGCTTTCCGCTGGCAGTTCGAGTCGCTGTAGCGTCGCTCTTGCCTCTTGGGATAGAGACTCACCCCCTTCAATTGAGATCAATATTCCGGAATTGTTTTCGCGAAGGGCAGACAGCATGTACGATGCTGAAATCCCGAGGCACGACCCCAGTTCCAGGCAAATGTCCGGTTCTGTCTGGCGTGTTATCTGATACAAGAATTCACCCTTGTACGCCGGGGCGCTCGAATCAGATATTTCGGAAATTTTTCGTTCAACCTCGGTGCCCGTTTGCGCCCCATCAGCCCTAGATTTGCCCACGCCAAAATCCCGGTAGGTGAGTGTCTCGGTTGAGCGATTATGCCGAGTCCTCTCTGCCTCGATCTTTTTCCAGTCCCTTCTTGCACTTTCGTCGACGTTGTCGACGCCGGCGAGTATTTGACCCAGAGGGGTAGCAGGCCCGAGCTTGCGGCTCATGCGTCTCCGTTGGAATGCAAACAGGGTTCGTTCTAAGATATCCAACGTGAAATGCGCAGGGGGGTTGTTTTGAGCTGCTCTCTGGAAAATAGGAGTTCCCTTGTAACAAACGGCCGATCAAGTCCGTCTTTGGGATAGATTCAAGACATGCGCGACCAACTCCGTTGGAGTTTCAGTTGACTCGAACAGTTTACGAGAGACAAGTGAGATTGTACCGAGACCGTGTTTACGGCCTGGCATGGCACATGGTGGGTGTCCAATCGGATGCGGAAGACATAACGCAGGAGGTATTTCTCCGGTTGTGGCAACGGCGAAGGCAAATAGACGAGGATCGGGTAATAGGATGGTTACTACGTGTGACAAGGAACTGCTGCATCGACCTGCATCGGAAAAAGAAGTCGACATTTGCAAACTTGCGCCCGGTAGATATTGATTCTGATGCGGTCGCCGGGAAAGAGTTGAGCCCGCTTGCAGCTGCCGAGGGGAAGTGGTTTGACCAGATGCTGAAAGAGGGGATTGATCGCCTACACGATCCTTACAAGAGCATTCTGATTCTCCGTGAGATGCACGAAATGAAATACAGTGAGATTGCAGAAGTGTTGGATATGCCGCTTGCCACAATCAAAGTGTATCTGCACCGAGCACGAGCAAAGCTGCGAAAGGATCTGATCAACAGGGATGTCCTTGAGCGTAACTCATACGAAGGATAAAAGGATGTTGGTAACATGAAGGAGATGCATATAGACGAAACGATTGAGCGATACGTCGATGGGGAAATGACGACGGGTGAGCGGGAGGCTTTCGAATCTCGGATGGGTTCATCACCAGACCTGGCAAGAGAAGTGCGCCTGGCAGAAGAGATTAAAATGGCTCTTGCCAGTTTTGAAACCCCTGCTTGTCCGGATGCAGTTATCGATCGGCTCTACCGCGACATAGGCAGGCAATCGCCACTTGCAGCGCTGACTTCGAGATGGCAAACCGTTGCAGTAGCGTGTGCGATTCTCTTTGGGCTCATAGTTTTTACCAACCAACAAATGTCGGCAGGCGCTGAAGTGGACCAGGCTGTAGAAGATGCAAGGTGGGCGTTGCAATTCGTGTCTGATCTAGGCAGCACTTCGGACGGAGCAAACAGATCGCAAATTATCGAATCAGCGGTGCTGGACCCCATTCAGCATGCGCTCGATTTTGTTTTCGTAGACGAGAATTACAATGATAAGAATGAATAGGATTGGTCTATATGTCCTGACACTGGGACTTTTCGCAACTATGCCTTCTGCTGCGGTTCAGGCTCAGTCATTGCAGGACGAAAAGGGATATGTTGATATCGCATTGTTGGAAAACTGGTTCGATACCGACCCAACCATGGAGGTTAACATTAAGGGAACGCTCCTTCGGCTTGTTGCAAAGGCAACTCAGTATGACGATCCCGAGCTATCCGAAACGCTCACTCGCTTGAAGGCCATCCAGGTCAGGGCGTTTGAACTTCGCCGGTCCGATCGAAGGAAGGTGCTCGACAGAACATCTGGCCTTACCGAGGCGCTCCTGGATGATGGCTGGGAGGTAGTTGTCCGTGTGAGGGATGATTCCGAACACGTCCACATGTACATGAACTCACTCGACGACGTGGTAGTCGGACTCTTCGTCGTAGTGATTGACGACAGCGATGACGAAGCCGTGTTTGTCAATCTTGTCGGGGAAATTGATCCGGAGGAATTTGGTCGGGTGGGAAGGAAATTTAACTTTAGCACCAAGTAATGTTCACCCTGTTCAAGAAAGCCAATGCATATCTCCTTCTCGTGTGCTTTGTTGCAAGTGGTTGCATCTATTCCCGCGAGATCGTCCGGACGGAAAAGGATATCGAAAGGGAGTTTGATGCAGAACTGAGAAGAAATGCAATTGTAAACGTTGGACCGGTTACGGTGGGGTTGGCGCGGGCCGTGATGCGATACATTGATGATGATGATGTACAACTCGTGCGCTACATCCTGGGAGATGTCAAGAGGATGAAGTTCGGAATCTTCGATGTTCGCAGGGCTCCTGAGTCCGGAATTGACGTGTCAACCCTGGACAGGTTTGATGACTGGGAGATAGCACTAAAAGTGCGCGATGAATCGGATGAAGTTTATCTCATGTATCGCGAAAACGAAGACGCGATAAGCGATATTTTCCTTTTTCTCGTGGAAGATGACCAGCTCGTAATTGCACGTGCTTCCGGACACCTCGACCACGCAGTGTCAGAAATTATTGCTGAGTACGAGTCAAACTAGGGTTTACAGCCCCGCTGTGATATAGCCGAGTGCGGCGAAACTCCTATATTAACAGGCAATCGTAGCCATAATAGAGGAATTCTATGCGCAGCAAGGGTTTTCTAGGACTTGTCTTCTTAATCCTCCTGGTAGGGTTTGTGGGTTGCAGCGGTTGTTCTGTTCGGAACTCGCTTGTCTCGCTTGAAGAAAAGGTCGACGAGCAATGGGCAAACGTCGAATCTCAGTATGAACGTCGCGCTGAGCTTGTACCCAATTTAATTGTTACTGCCCGTTCGGCTGCGGATTTTGAGCGGGGCCTGATAGACGGTCTCACCGAAGCAGCAGAAAACGTAAAAGATATCTCAGAGGAGATAGAAGGCATTGATGACACATCTCAGCTGGCAAGATTCTTGGAAGCGCAAGAAAATTTGAGCGCGCGGTTGCGAGACCTGATGGGTGAAGCAGGCTCAAACTCCACCCTTCGTGCAACTGAGGCTTTTCGAAATTTGCAGGCACAGCTCGAAGGAACGGAAAATCGAATAAACACCGCGAGGAGAGATTACAACGAAGCCGTGCGTGAATACAACACGAGACGGCGAAGATTCCCGTCGTCACTGTTCGCGGGCATTATGGGCTTCGACCTAAAGGTACCGTTCGAATCCAGTGCAACAAGCGCCAAGCCGCCATCCGTGGGATAAGAATGCTTAGACGAGTTGGCCTCCTCCTTCTTTTTATTGCTGTTGGATTAACTCTAGCCCAGCAATCTGTCTCCGCACAAAACATTCCAGCCCCGTCGGGAAGATGGGTCTCTGACTTTGCTGGAATTCTATCTGCAGACGAAGAGAGTAGACTCTCGGAGCGCCTTGCGAACTATGCGCAAACCTCTGGTACCCAGGTGATAGTGGTGACCATCGCCAGTACAAATGGGGTGAAAATTGCTGACTACACGACCCAGCTTGGCCGAGCCTGGAAGGTTGGGCAAGAGGAGCACGACAACGGTGTTGTAATCCTTGTGTCAAAGGCAGATCGTGAGGTTTTCATTGCAACGGGATACGGCGTGGAGGGCGCACTCCCGGATGCCACCGTGGCGTCAATCATCCGTCACTACGTGATACCGAGGTTCAAACAGGGAAGGTTTTTCGATGGCCTTTCGGACGCTGCGGATGCGGTTATCTCGGCCACGGCGGGTGAATATCAGGCACCGGTAACCACGCCGCGTCGAGCACGAGGACAGGGAATCAATGGCGAGGTAGTGTTCTTCATTTTGCTGTTCGTCGTAATCCTGATTTTCCTCATAGTTCTGCGAGCATCGAGAAATGACGATGACAACAAACCTGGTCGCCGGAAAACTCGCAGGCGGCGCAGTAGGTGGGGAAGATCGTACGGAGGGCCGGTGATCATCTGGGGCGGCGGTGGCCGAAGCCGCGGTGGCGGCTGGTCAACTGGCGGTGGCGGCTGGTCCGGTGGCGGTGGTTTTTCAGGAGGCTTCTCCGGAGGAGGAGGGTCTTTTGGAGGCGGTGGAGCCGGCGGAAGCTGGTAAGATTGGTTCTCGCCTTCTAGAACGTATAGCGGTGACGCACGGACAAGAACTGTTCGTTGTAGTTGAAATCACTGGCATCGGGTTGTGCGAATCGATCAATTCCAAGTTGCACTTCAAACTGCATGTTGTTTCCGATATCGTAAGTAGACTGCAGTGTCACACCATGTCGGTTGGAACGAGGCGCGAATGGAGTATCGTTCGACAGCGTGGTTGAATATCGAGCGGACGCGTTCAATCCGAAATTGAACCGATAACCTACAAGGAGTGACGCAGTCGTCCAATTCTGCACGTCGTCAATAGAACCCAGGTGCAGACGCAATAAGGAGAACTGCGTTGACAGATAGATGGGTGTTCGAAATTGTTCTGTCAGCACCGCGGTAAATGCGTTGTTTGTACTGGAAAGGTCGGCGTTGAGTTTGTCAGTCCTGTTTGTTCTCGCGAAAGAGAGGCTTACCGCATGTCGAGCGCCCATAGCCTCGAATGCATGTGAAAGTCCAGTGCTGTATGTTCGAACGGTACTGCTAGACCCGAGAGCAACGGGGTCAAGCGCCGACCGGGTCCGCGAATTGTGGCGAACCCCGCCGGTTATTCTTGGAATTGCATCACTGTGCCGATAGCCGATCGACCCTGCAATTGTCGACGACTCCAGTTTGTACGCATTCGATACAGCATCTGGAGCGGATACATATGAAAAATAACTCGCCGTCCCCGTCAAACGATTGTTCAGATATCGGAAGTTATTGGACAAGTGCACCGAGGAACGATTGGGTTGCAAATACGGATTGGCTGCGGAAAAGTACGCACTACCAATTTTACGCACCTCCGCTTTTAGAGTATTGCTCGGCAGCCTTAGGGTGCTCTTTGCAAACCAGGACAAACTCGTCAACTCATCCAGGCGCAGTGGATACGTTGTGGGATTCAAAATTATTAGCGGGCTGAAGGACGCTGGATTAATTGGAATATCCGTTTGGAATAGAGAATCGATTTCCGATTTTTTGGATGCGCCGCGCGAGATATCTTCCGTAGTTACGCTCATCGCGGACCCAAGCGATATCTGAAGTCTGTCGCTAATGGCATTAACATCCAGGTCGGCTCCGACTATCAAGTTTTGTAGCGGCTGGAGACTCGAAATTGCAGAGACTGAGTCATCCGTTGCACGCATGCCCGAAAGGGAAAATAGAACGGAGTTGGGATTGCCAAATCCGAGCCTAACCGAGGTTATGTTCCTGGTATAAACCCCGTTTGTTGTTCCAATACCGGGTCCACCTACGAAGCTAGATAGTTGATCAACTCCTCGGGCTAGCTGGCCTCGCGATACCTGCAGGTGCAAGAAGCTTGCATTCATTTTTACCAACACCCCCCGCGTTCGAGACCGCAAACCCATTAGTTCGTTGAGCTCAGGATTCGTGTCTCCGAGATGCAACGCTCCATAGCTTGACTCAACGCCGACAAGAAACCTGTTTCGGGGTTGCAGAAAAGCCGATTCGTTTGTTGTAAGCTGCAGCCTGATCGGAAAGGTGAGAGACTTGTACGAACCTACAATATCTACCCCAAGTGTTTGGGTGGATAGTGGTTCTTGTTTTAGCAACTTGTTTCCGCTAAGTGATGCATTGCGGGTTGAAACCAGTGCCGAACCGGTGAACGACATCCTGTCTCTGCCAGAGCTGGTCGTGGTTGGAGATTCGGCCACGACAACATCCGCATCGCCAAGTGGACCGTCCACACTGAACGACCACTTCAACGGTTGCCAGTGGTGGCCATTTTCTCCGCGACCTGTTAACTCCAAGGTATGGATTCCTTTTTTCAGGGATGACGTTACAACAGCGGTGATAGATGCAGAGTTTACTCTGAGGTGATCAGAGATATCCTTGCCGTCCAGCTCGAGCGTGACCGAAGATGGATCAACCGAATAGCCGGCGCGCAAACTTACAGCGACGTAAAACTCGTCGCTACTTATCCGGGAGCCGTCGCGTGGATGCTCGACCCTCCACTGTTGCCCCGAGCTTTCATCACTATTGCTCGCCACCGAGGTTGCGACAGATGCGCCCGAGGTATGCGATACCGCGAACGCCAAAAGAAGCGCCGGAACAAGCCGCAATTGTCTAACTAGCTGAATCAGCATGCCGTCTGATTTAGAGGGTGCCCACCAATGATATATCGGTCGAGCAACGGCAAAATGTAAGGATTCTACTACTTGGCGCTGTTTCCAGAACCATGCCTGTGGACCAGAATCGTTGTCACGGGCTGTAGACCCTTACCGGGTATTTTAGCCACTACCGTCATCGCCATGATCCTGTCGGGCTCAAAGAGTGATATGTCGATCGTCCACGAATTGGTGGTCAGTTTGTATTCACCGAAATTCAGACCGTCCCCGTCCGAGACGTCCACGTTGTAAGTAACCCCTTCGACGTCGTCGATGGCAGGCCAGCTAAAGGTAACAGGCCCTTCCGTTTCAGCGGGGAGTTGAACAACGCTGTTGCCGTAGAGCGACTGTCCCTCTTCATCCAGCAGACCACTGTGGATTCTACCACCTGTTGCTTCGTCCGGAGCTACTCCGGCCGTCGGCAATGGTATAATCGTTTTTCCAACGGGAATCAGAAGCACCATAAGCATGACACCCACCGCGAACGCCATCGCAGGTGCGGGCCAGCGCAGGGCCAGAATCTGGTCAAACGCTCTGTTGACTCCGTTGATGAGCGACGCCCACTCTTCCTCTCGCAGGCTCTTGTCAGCAATCTGAATTTCAGGAGTCTTCTTCATAGCCTCCACCATTTCAAACGGAGCGATGAGGCTGGATTGAACCGGCACTGCAAGCTCTTTCTTGATCGCAGAGTACTGAGAGAAACACCAGTGGCAATCGGAGAGGTGATTACTTACCACCAATCGATCTTGCCCCTCAAGGGAATTGTCTGCGTACGCAGCTAGAACCTCATCAGCTACATGGATCATCGTGCCAGGAGGTTGCGAATCGTTATCATCATCAACCGTGTGGATGCGGGATGACATCATATTTTTTCCTTTACTCATTAGTGACTGCACTCGGTCTATTTCTTCTTGACAGTTTGGACATTGAGAGATATGAGCATCCAGCTCTTGCTGAATGCCATCCTCAAAGCCTCCCTGGAGGTACCGTGATGCATCACCAAACGACATTTGTTTGGTAGGGCATGCGGAGCGATGTGCTGGGGGTTTATCTTGAATAGTCATAATCGTAGCGTGTCTCTTCACGAGTTAACTTGGGGCGCCATGGATGATTGTGTACCCATGCTTCTCAACATTGCTTTCAATCCCTTTACTGAGATTGATGATGATTGTAAATCTCCGTCCAACCAATTTTCAGCCTCTGCGAGAAGGCTGCTGTGCCTGGTAGACAGCTGTTGGCCAACTTTCTTTAGGATGTGATCGACAGATTGGTAAATGCTGTGGATCGTCGTTTTTCCAGTGCGTGGCTTTACCGGTAGCGTTATGTCTAGCTCAGAGCAGGTCGACAAGATGGACGTGGCATCCAACTCCTGATCAAAGACCATGTCTAACAGTAATTTTTCATTTTCGGGGAGCACGCGGATGAGATTGCAAATTGTTTCCCAAATATTTTCCACCGCTTCCTGTATCGGCAAAACTTCGAGTCTGTAAGGCAGATCGTGGTCATCTTCGTCGTAGGCTCCTTCCGGATCTCTCAAAACAAGATGCAAGTTTCCGGCGGTCACGAGCGCGTGCGTAATTCGCTTTTGCGATTTTTCGACATCATCGTACGACATCGACAGGTTGCGCGCGATTATTTCCGGAGACCGTTGCATCACCATCTGTTCAAACACTTTTCCGTCGGTTTCTCCCAATTCCTTGATTTCTGCTGGGCGTGTTATTTGGTCTACCCGCAACTTGCGCTTGTGACGAATCCAGTCGGTACGGAGAGATCCGTGTAACACCGATGCGACGAATGTCTCCAGACTCGAACGGCCGTCGTAGTTCTTGAGCTTGCCAGTATGCTTCTTATGCTTGTAGAAATATTCGAAAGTGAAAGCATATATCTCCAGGCCTTCGTCGCAGCCAACCCTGTTGTCGGAAAGTGACTGCACGTTATTTTTAGCCAGCGCATGGAAGACGCAGTGGACCACGGCCTTGTTGTATGGGCAGGCTTCGCTACACAGTTGCCAGGAACGGCGCCATATCCTGTCTGTGAACTTCAACACGAATTGATTCCAGGCATCGGAATCGCCGTCCAGGATGCGCGCGACCCATTTCTGATCGCTTGAATATGTTTTTGCCGGGTTTGCCATGGATTGGGAAAGGGAACCACCAGCACATAGTATCGGACGGAAGGTCCCGAATCATTAAGGCAGAGCAGCGTTTGCTAGCGTGCGAGCGATGTGAGGGCGCCGGCGAGATCAATGGATGCTCCCGAGCCAGAATCAACCCTGAACTTGTCGATATACTCTAATCCTTGCCTGTATGTCCACGTTGGGTGGCGGGAAAGCACCGACGCAAGGAGACCGGCAACCCTCGGGGTCGCGAAAGATGTCCCCTCGAATTTCCGATTGTTCCAGCTGACCTCACCGTCCGCGACGAATTGCGGCCTCGGCCGTCCGTCGTTGGTCGGGCCGTCTGAACTGTGCGTAAACCCATCGGCTCCGATAGGTACCACCGCCGGCGAGTTGGCCGTCGCGACACCGCTCGCCAGACTGCTACTCGTCACTGGAGCAACCGACGCTCCTTCGGGAGGAGGGTAGATGTATAGTTCGAATTTTGGCTGTCGGTCCAAGGCATTCTCCCGTTGCGTAATAACCAGCCTGTACGATTGCGTCCCTGGTAGGAAAGGTCTGAAATTGCTGATCCTTTCTACCGGCTCTGTGTATCCATCACGCGACTGACGATTCCTTGATGCAAACGGTTTGCCGCTTCTGGACAAGAGCGGGTCGCCCGATGAAGATTGGATTTCCATGTCAAGATCTGTCGATGGGCCGCTCCAATCATTCCAGCTCAGCAAGATGTTGTAGGATTTTTTTGAGGACAATTTGAGATCGAGATAATCTCGGTTGCCAAACCGGTGAATCCCATTGCGCGACACATCAGAAAAGGTGGCCTCCCAATGGCTCTTCGCGAAATTCCCGGCAGCCACAGTCATTGCGGCTTTGTTTCCGAGAATCGACGATACCGTGCGTGCAAACGTGGATGTACCGTCATAGTCGTCGTAGGCATTAGACCACGACACCGAACAGGTTACGACCCGTACACCGAGGTTGTTGACCGCATACCGCAACGCCTGTTGGAATTCCGGTTCCGTGTCAAAATTGATGAGATGGACGACAGCGTTCTGAGGCAGGAAATCAGACATTGCCCGGACGCTTAGGACACCGTGCAATGCATCGGTCGAAGAGGAACCCTCGATCTTTCTATCCTGACGGAAGGAGTGGAATACGGCCTTGTCTCCGAGGACACTTGTGATTGCGGCCTTGTCGAATCCGAACTCCAGAACAGCGACGTGAATCTCCTCACCATCGATTTGCGGGAGGTTGGCATATTTGTCATCGTCCTGGATCGTTCCTGCGTCTCCGATTCCAAAAATTTGGTGCGGGGATGGGAGCCTTGCGATTTCGATCGCGCTCAGTTCACTCAGGGCCGCGACCGCATGAAATGGGACACGAATTTGGATCCATGGATGTTCGACTAGTACGATTTCGGCTCCAGCATCCAGTATCCGGCTACGAAGGTTTTCGGTGATCAGACGGTCTAATTTAACGAGCACCGTTGCGGAGTCCGCCATATTGCCACCTCTTTCGGCCTCGGCGATCGCTTCTGCCAACTCGTGAGAGATTTTGGCGCTTTGCTCAACCGCGAATGCAATTGGCGCCGACTGGATAATGTCGCTCGACGGAAGGACAGCCGTAATTTCGGCACTGTAAGTTTTTCCGGCAGTGAGAGAGGCTTCCATCGACGGGTATTCCATCCGTGGCCATCCAGCCGCCTCGTGCCTCCATATTGTTTCACCCGATTCGAGGTCTTTAACCTCGACGGTAAATTTCCTTGCGGAGGTGTCCGCGGATGCCCATTCGAAGTATGGTCTCGGGGGTGTGGTCTCGCCGGCGGTGGGTGCTATTAGCTCGAGGTCAGAGTCCCCTTCGCCGGTATTGGTAATCATTACAGTCGAGTGATCAACGATCTCACCCGCCTGAACCTTGATGATCGCCAGGTCATTTTTTCCAGACGGAGTAAAGAGTCCCGACGATGTAATCGTGCCCGCGGATGCAGGTAAGACCGTCCACGAGCTAATCAGGTTGTCAATTGGAAGGCCTTGTACTGAGTACCCAGTAAGCGAAAACTGCACTGCTTCCCCGGTTGCGGCCGTAAGCTCTTGCGGTTCCAGGCGGAGCTCGCTAAGTCCTGAAGGGATGTCACTCTCCGCCGTGCTGGTGGAGTTCTCCGTGTAGAACCAGTACATCTCGCTGCTGAAGCGCCTGTCTGATGAGATGGTGCTTGCGATGGCCGAGACCTGCCATGCATATACACGACCGGGTTTTAGCTCCGTCGCGAATGCAGGGTACGTTAGTGAAGTCTGGTTCTCGACTCGCTGTCTGAAGACGGGGAAATTAGTCACGATGTCCTGCTGGGCAACTTGTCCTGGCTGCACCTCGAATAGCTCAACTTCAAATTGGGTCGCATCAGATTGCCAGTAAAAAACGGGTTTCGGATTTACTACGCTTTCCGGAATCCCACCAAGCGGTTGTCCAGGAGAAACTGCGTCGATTTGTGTCGCATCGGATGATGTGGAAATAAGGCCTTCGGCCTCCCCGAGGTTGATTGGGTCGCCATCCAGGACGTCGATGACTCGGGCGTTGAAGTAATACTCATCTACGGGCACCTGTCCGCGTGCGAGGACGAACGCTGCAAGCTCATCTGCGGCGTCTGTGAACTCGTAGTCGTCGAAGTCACGGTTGGTGAGGAGCACAGACTGGTTAGGTTGAACAATGCCCACCCGGTGCATCAAAGTCCCAAGGAAGCCCGCCTGGGTGCCGCCAACATCAACCTCCACCACAAGATTCCTTCTCTCGTTGTCATTGACGAGGGTAACCGAAAACAAAATCGCCGAAGCTTCAGGATGAATAGGATCGAAGTCGGATAGCCTGATCATATCCACCGGGGTAGGGTCAATTTGGACAACGACACCCTGGGCAACCGCTGTCGTGACTGGGGCCCCAAACAGGCATATCAGCAGAAAAAATGCAAGCGGAAAACGTTTTCCTGACAGTAAGCGCATCAGAAACATCGAAATAAGGAATTGAGGGGGATGCATGCCTTTCTGGTATCGGCCGTTTGGAATCCGATAGTAATACCGCCGAGCTGCAACACTCCCGCCGATTGTTCGTTTGCAAATGCCCCCAAAACTATCTCAGGTGAATCTTTCAGTGCCGGTTTTGTCCCCACCCGGAGAAATCAGACTAAAAAAGCTTCTGGAATACCTTGATGAGGACCCAGACGACACGTTTTGCCTGTTTGCGACGGCAATGGAGTACGTTGGACTGGGGCGGTCGAATGAGGGTTTGGCAACCTTCGAAAAGCTTATTGCCGTTGATCCCAACTACGTGGGTGCCTATTATCATTGGGCAAAATTATTGGAGGCCCGGGGAGAAAAAGAACGCGCCCTGGCTATTTACAGGCGCGGAATTGATGTGGCTGAAGCGATGAGGGACTTCCACGCAAAGTCTGAATTACAGGCTGCGCTGATCGAGGCTGAGGATGATTACTAACTGCTATAGTTTACGAGTAAAATGAATACCCCTGTTTGCCGCCGAAGCCTGGGAGCGATTTCGGTGGTATTGATGATATTATTCCTCGGCTCTCAGACGCGCGAGGCTGCAGCTCAAAGTGAATGGGTGACGCACACCGTTGTGAAAGGCGAAACGCTCTATCGCATTTCCGTTAACTCGAGCATTCCGGTTGACGAGATCAAGCGAATCAACGGCCTTGTGGACAACACCATCCACGTTGGACAGGTTTTGAAACTCTACAGGAATCCGTCGGCAGTTGCGTCTCCGGTTGTCGATCCTGTTCCCGACCCTCCTGTAACGGAGGATCCACCAGTGCAACAACCGCCGCCTCCAGATATCGAACCGACAGAAGCTGCGCCGGATGTTGAGCCCGTCGTGCAACCTGCACGCATGCCAACGTCTCCTGGATCACCGGATCTTGTTTATCATACTTTTGAGCAGGGCGAAACCCTGTACTCAGTATCCGTCAAGTACGGCACGACGGTGGACTCCTTGTTGCAGGTTAATGGCGGCTATGCGTTCCGGTTTGCCCCGGGCGACAGCCTACTTGTTCCCGTGAAACGAGTTGGTGGTAACGTGTCCACGTATGATGTACCGAGTGTTTACGAACAAGGTTACCTGAGACAGTATCCCGCCAACTACAAGTCGAGGTTGATGGCCAACGGGGAACGGTATTCCGCAAACAAATTTGTTGTAAGTCACACAAGCCTGCCATTTGGTACGCTTGTCCTAATAACTTGTCCTGGAAATAACCGCAGCACGTTTGCCGAGGTCAGCGATCGGCTTCCCGAAGGATCTGATTACCTAATGGATATGTCGGCTGCTGTCGCGAGCGCGCTAAAACTGGACCGCGCGGATGATCCCAAGGTGGAAGTAAGGATAGTTCAGTAGACGTAAACCCGCAGGCTATGTCTGATTTAATAATTGTCGGAATCGCGGGTAGTCTGAGAAAGGGTTCCTATAATCGGATGCTTCTTGAGGCAGCGATTGATCTCGCTCCGGAAGGGATGGGAGTTTATCGCACGCGAATCGACCGAGTACCACTGTACAATGGTGATATTGAAGAGCTAGGAGATCCAGAGCCGGTGACGGCGTTAAAATCATCCATCTACGGCGCTGATGGGGTGATCTTTTTTTCGCCTGAGTATAATGCCAGCATTCCTGCAGTAATGAAGAACGTCATTGATTGGGCGTCGAGGCCGTACCGAAGTGAGAGAGACCCGAGGGTTGGAAGACCAGTTTCAGTGATGAACGGAAAGCCGGTTTCTATTGTTGGCGCCACACCTGGCCGTCTGGGGACCGCGCGCATGCAGAACCACATGCGCGTTTCTCTTGCAAACATGAATGCAATCGTGATGCCGCAGCCTGCCCTGATGGTGATGGGAGCGAACAGGTTGTTCAACGAAGCGGGCGATCTGATTGATGATGGCACCGTAAACAGACTACGTAAGCACCTCGTAGCATTCGGCGATTGGGTTAGGCTACTCAAGAATAGCTAACTGAGGTAGACTTTTTTGTCGGTCAAACCACGAGTAACAGTGGTCGCTGTTTTGCCACCTCCGGTGAACGGCAACACAGTGACAACAAAAGGGATCGTCGATCTTCTTGCTCCGCTGCACGAAGTGAGGGTGCTCAATTGGTCACCGGGTGGATCGCGCATAAATACATCATTCAGACTCAAGAAGATTTTCCGGGTTCTATATTCTGGCGCCAAATTACTATCTGGCCAGCGTGGAGAAATCGCGTACTCCGTGGCGTGCGACAATCACGGACTATTTTTTAATTTGTTTACCCTGTTGATCGCTCGCATACGCGGTTACAGGATTATTCTGCACCATCACGCCTATTCGTATTTGTACAAATCGGATTGGCGGATGCGCGTACTGGACAATGTGATCGCATCTTCAGGCTATCACGTGTTTGGATGCGACCAGATGGCGAAGGATTTCCGGAAGATCTACGATTCTGAATCCCCGTACAGAATTCTCCCAAATACTACCGTTCTAGACTGGGAGGTAAGCACCCTGGGGTCTAATACCGCGGTAAGCAACGACGGCAGACTGCGGTTGGGTTTCATCAGCAATATTACCCTGGAGAAAGGGTTGGTCGACGTCTTGGAAACCTTTGCGCGACTGCGCGAGCACGGCAAGGATGTGAGCCTCCTACTGGCGGGACCCGTCCAGTCGGGGATTGAGGAAACGCTTATTCGCGATGCGAGTGAAAAGTATCCGCAAGACCTCACATATCTTGGGCCTGTATACGGCGAGGATAAAGCGACATTTTACAAATCTATCGACGTCTTGCTTTTCCCGACCCGATACAAAGTTGAGGTACAGCCTTTAGTGGTAGCAGAAGCGTTGCTCGAAGGGAAACCCGTAATAGCATACGGACGTGCGTGCATCCCGGAGCTCATTGGAGATACGGGAGGGGCCTCGGTAGAAATCCATTCCGATTTTGTCTCGGAAGCATCCAGGATGATTGCCGAATGGCAGGATGACTCTGCGCTTTTTGAGCAAGCAACAGAACGCGCTTCCCAAAGAGGGCTAACACTAATCTCTGAGGCAAAAGCATTGATGAAGGAGTTCGTCTGCGAAATCCACCTGCTACCTGAAGTGAATAAGGAGACGATCCAATGAGTGATGGGCAACAGCTGGCAGACCGGGTTCGACGTGAATTGGCAGCCCACACGGAAGATGATGTTCTGGCCAGGAGCCACGCGCTCAAAGATCGATTTCCGCACATCCGAACGTACCCGTCGATTCGCAGACTAATGGACAAGCGCGGGACGCTCCTCGCTGATGTCAATGGCAAAAACGTCCTGGATTTGGGATGCGGAAACGGAGAGAGAAGTTTGCATCTCCTTAAAAATGGCGCCACAGTTACGGGGATAGACATCTCTCCAAATTACATCGAAACTGCGCGGGCACAGGCACAAGAAGCCGAGTTCGGTTCGGACAGGTATAGCTTTCAACAGATGGATGCTCACAATCTGCAGTACGGTGATGGATCATTTGACCTCGTCGTTGGTGACGGGATCCTACATCACCTGGATCTGGAAAAAAGCGTGGACGAGATTCATCGAGTTCTCGTTCCAGGAGGAAGGGCACTCTTTGTCGAACCATTAGCAGCCAATCCATTGCTTAGAATTTTTAGAATCCTTACCCCTTCTGCCAGGACTGTCGACGAACATCCATTTGAAGCGACCGACCTCAATAATTTTGCAGCGGATTCAAGGTGGCGTGTAGAGAGTACGTATTGCGGATTGGTCGAAGCCCCTGTAGCTGTCGCAACCTCCCTTCTTTTCAGGAACAATCCTGAAAATTTCTTACTTCGCGCCGCCGATCGATTGGAGCGAATTGCAAGCAAGCGAAACATTCTAAATCAGATGCATCAATACGTTTTGCTTAACCTCGTGAAAGTTTAGACATTGACATCAACGGTGTAGGATCCTGGCGTCGATAAGCGAAATTCTTGAGACAGTTTTACGTCCGGGTGGTATCCGGATGCTCTTGACAGCCAGGCCAAGATCTCTGGCCTCACATAAGATCGTTACTGACCTGCGACGAGATGGGATAGATTATAATACTATCATCGATGGCGGCGCCAACATCGGGCAATTTGCCCGAGCGGCACACACGGCCTTTCCCAATGCACACGTCTATTGTTTCGAGCCACTACCAGAAGTGGTCGCAACATTGCGAAACAATTTGTCGGACGTTGACCGAATAACAATCTACGAGTCGGCATTGGGGTCGTTGAATGGTACTATCCAATTTCAAAGAAACTCTGATACGCAATCCTCTTCGGTGTTTGAGATCGCTAGCGATGGAAGCGACTTGCTTGGAGACCGGGTGCATTTGAACACGCTGGATGTTCCCATTGTAACTCTGGACAAAGTCATGGCCGACAACGCATTAACTCACCCAGTGTTACTCAAGCTGGATCTTCAGGGGTACGAACTCGAAACATTGAAAGGTGCGACAGAAACACTATCTAAATGCGCATCTGTTCTAGTCGAAACGGTTTTCCTCCCTTCTTACAAAAACGAACCACTGTTTGCCGATGTCCAACATTTTTTGAACATGAATGGGTTCACCTTCGACAGACCATCTAATTTTGTTAGGAATTCGAATGGGCGGATAGTTCAAATGGACGCTCTCTTCAGAAGCGTATCTAAAGCAACCCCGACCTTTAGTCCAGCCTCACCACCTCCACCGGCCCCCCGCAATGAACGTTGAGCGCAATCCCGGTCTCAATTGCCTTTTCACCCAGTTCGATGGCAGACAAGTTTGAGTTGATCAGCGTGTGCAAGGTGCCAAGTGCCTAAGCGCCGCCGGATCCAATCGAATAGTATTTTTCGAACCGTGTCACAGCCATGTCCGGGCTCACCAGAAAAATACCATTGCCGTTGAGGACGAGGAAATCAGAATCCAGATCCCCAAAGGGTGAGCTCCGATCATCACACTGGTCGTTGACAAACGCGTATTTGTCATGCAGCGCCTTCCACAAAGTGATGAAAAACGCAAAAATGGACTCGCGGGTGTCGAGGCTAACATCTGCTCCGGCCTTACTCTTCAGGAAATCAGTTAATATGTCGTCGTAGACACTCCAACCGGTGGATCCAATGAGCGCGTTGCCAATGCGGCGAATTTTGGATGTCACTATGTTGTCCACCGGAAATCGTTTTTCCCCAATGGAGACAAGACTATCCGCGGACATTATCGAAACCCCGTTTTTGCGAACTGCGGCAATTACTGACATATTCCTTCTTTGAGACGCCTGAAACTTTTTCGTCCGTTGGACGAAATCCAATGTATGGCCGATCCGGCCTCATCGCCACCCTCGGCGTTTGAGTAAATGTGAAAAAGAGTATCTGGTTGATCAACAAACAGCTAAGAGCCGATACACGTGGAATGACACAGGGATTACAAGCATCTGGTTTTTCCGTTTCGCGGACCTGCACGGTAATGCTGGCATTCGTTTTCGTTTTGGGAGCCGGTTGCAATGGTGTCGAGGGTGAGCCTGGAATCACCGCCCCGGAACCGCCGAGGCAGGTGAAGTTGGACAAGGCTCCCGTCTTCATGAAGGGAGATCTCATGGTTCGAACAATCGCATCCTTTGAAGTCGATGCACGGGTGCTTAGTCGGAAGAGGTACCGTTTTGGCAAATCGGCGAAGATTGCGCCCATCGACCTGGCGCTGGGGTGGGGCCCAATGTCAGACGTGGCCGAGATTGAAAAGATTAAGATCTGGCAGTCCAACAGATTCTACTGGTGGAAGCCGAGGTCTGAGGCGATTGCTCGACAAGCAATTTCAATCAATAGTTCCAACATGCACATCATCCCTGCCGACAAGACTGTGAAGAAAGAGCTGTTCCGAATCCGGAAAGGGGAGGTGGTGACACTTACCGGTTATCTGGTAAACGTGAGTTCGGATAATTTTTATTGGCGTACATCGCTTACGCGAACGGATACCGGGAACGGTGCGTGCGAATTGTTTTACGTAACAAGTGTTTTTGTTCATTAGGAGTGCAGCAAACCAGTCGCTTAGGATGTGCGCACCCACTTAAGGAGATCGCCGAGCTTTGGCTTCTTGCCGTACATCAAGATCCCGACCCGGTAGATTCGGGAAGCAAGCCAGATTGCGCAAAGGAACGCGAGGATCAAGAGGGCAAACGACAGCAAGATTTGCCAAAACGGGACGTTGGTGGAAGCAATCCTAACGATCATCAAGATCGGAGAACTGAACGGGAAGATTGACAGGGCAACAGAGAGTGCGCTATCCGGCGCGACAGCAACCTGGCCGATAAAGAACATGGGGATCATGAGTGGGATCAGGACTGGCCACATAAACTGCTGCGCGTCGGATTCCTGTTCCACCGCAGATCCCACGGCTGCCATTAGGCTCGCATACAGTAAGTAGCCGCCGAGGAAAAACAGTATGAAATAGACAAAAATTGCCGGGCTGATTTCCGGGATGCTGATCCCCGCGGCATCCAGTATCGCCTGTTGCGACGCCTCTGTTGGAACGTCCAAAGCCGAGGTATCGACAAACGCAACGGCGACAGCTCCTGCAACAAGGCTCATTCCAAACCCTATGATACTCCACAAGACAAACTGAGTGAGACCCATGGCACCGATGCCCAGGACCTTGCCAAGCATCAGGTCAAACGGCTTCGCGGAGGAGGCGATAAGTTCTGAAATCCGGTTGGTTTTCTCTTCAATCACGCCCCGCATGACGATCGCGCCGTAAAGGATCATGCACAGGTAAATCAGGAACGCCATAAAGTATCCTATCCCGGTGAGTGCCAGCGTGCTGTCGGCTGAATCGCCCTCATCAGACACTTTTATCATGCGCGTCGGGATAGAAGCATCCAGGATAGAAAACACAGTATCGGGTGCCCCGGATTCGCGGATTCTGTGTTCCCGGACTGCGTCGTTCACTACGTCGCGGAGCTCAAAGCCCATCGCAAGCCCGCCCGAACCACGCGAGTAGTAAAGAGCTTCGCCTTCACCGCGAATGATCGTTGGCGGCAACACCAGGTATCCATCAAGGTCGTCTGTTTCGAGTGCTGCCCGGAGCGAATCTTCTGGCAAAGAAGATAGTTGCGCGTCGTATGTATCGGGGAAGGTTAACTTGTCTCCAATCAAACCAGTTTGGTCCACGACAGCGATGTTCTTCGTCGTGTCCTCCCCGAACCGCGTCGCTAGGAAAGCAATCGCAATGATGGATACAACGGCAAGGAACGGGCCAAGAAATGTCGCAATGATGAACCCTCTGGTGCGGACGCGCTGCCAGTACTCCCGTTGGGCTATTACCCACAAGTCACTCGTCATACCCCGTGCTCCTCCGTCATCTTCTCTGACCCAACTACGGATATGAAAATCTCGTTCAATGACGGTTCGACGACTTCAAATTTGTAGAGGCTCTCCAGTTCCTGCGTGGCACGTCGAAGAATATTTTGATGCGATGTGCCTTTGAGTAATCGCAGTTCAGCATGGTGGTGGGTAAGGTTCGCCACACGGATTTTACCACGTCCCTCAAGCTCCTGCAGAAAGTCTGTGTTACCATCAAAATCCAGGATGATGGTGTCTTTGCCAAACGATTTCTTAACATCGCGGATGTTGCCCTGTAGGATGCTTTTCCCTTTTGACATCAGGCAAATATCATCACACATCTGTTCTACCTGCTCCATTCGGTGCGATGCAAACAGAATGATTTTATTTTCGTCTTTGAGCTCCAGGATTACTTCCTTTAGGAGATCCGAGTTTATGGGGTCCAACCCACTAAACGGCTCGTCGAAAATGAGAAGCTTAGGGTCATGCAGAACGGTTGCCACAAACTGAACTTTCTGTTGCATACCCTTCGAGAGCTCCTCGATTTTTTTCGATTTCCAATCGAGCGCGCCAAAGCGATCCAGCCATCTGTCAATGGCCCGCTTGGCATCAGTGACCGTAAGACCTTTTAGTCGAGCGAGGTAGAGCAGCTGTTCGCCTACCTTCATGCGCTTGTAGAGCCCGCGTTCTTCGGGAAGGTATCCCATGATGTCCTGGCTCCACGATCCCACCTGGCGCGAATTCATTGTTATCTGTCCGCGGTCCGGAAGCGTGATAAAGGAGATCATCCGGATAGTAGACGTCTTTCCTGCGCCATTCGGCCCGAGAAGGCCAAAAATTCGACCTGCTTCAGCGACAAATGAAAGCTCATCCACGGCAACGACGCTTTCGAACTCCTTGACAACCTTATCTACGTGAAGCATTTACAACCAGGTTTCAAATACACGTCGGTCTGAAGTTAGCTTTTTTGGCACACCATTCCGAGTTGGTTTATCCGGGAGGATCGTTGAAGTATCTTTCAAGATGAGTGCTACAGATTTACGGCAGGAGAAGTTTGTCAATGCGTCGCTAACAATTTGCCCGAATCGGTATGCGGTTGCCCGAGTTGTCGCGGCGCGGTTAGTGTCTATCGCCAGAAGAGTGGTGGACGTACGAGGCAGGGTTTGTGTTGCATTCCCTGGAGGCTCAACGCCCAAAATGCTTTACAGTTGTTTGCGGGAGGAGCCTTTTGTTGGAGAAATGCCCTGGGGTAACGCAGATTTTTTCGTAAGCGATGAGCGAATGGTTGACCTTTCCGATGACCAGAGCAACATGGGGAATCTGAAGCGCCTCTTGCTCGACCCGGTTGGTGTAAGTCCAAAAAGAATACACCAGGTACAAAGCGACCAGAGTCCTGATACGGCAGCTCGCAGCTACGAGGATGCAGTGACTAGACTAGTGGCCCCGGCCGGAGTTGACGATCTGGAATATCACGGGGTCGACATTGCATTGGTTGGACTTGGCACAGACGGCCACGTGGCGTCGATTTTTCCGGGTTCGACGGAAGGCGATGCGAGAGTAGTGTCGGTACATTTTGATTACGAGGATCGGCCGGGTAGTCGGATAACTTTCACTTCATCGTTCCTGAGCTCCGCGGGCAATCTCATGATGTTGGTGACGGGACAAAAGAAGGCCGGGATCCTTGCCAGAGTCCTCACCGGTAAATACGAGCCGGTTGGAATTCCGGCACAACGGCTGCTAAGCCGAACTCCGCCTCTGGAAATCATTGCAGACGCACCTGCAGCCTCTGTTCTGTCGAATGAACTTGAACTAGAAATACATGATCGAAGACAAGCCGACTAGCATTGTAATCTTTGGCGCTTCCGGTGACCTCACACGCCGCAAACTGATTCCCGGTCTATTTTCGCTTTACAAGAAAAACAGACTACCAACGACGTGGCAGGTCTTCGGCTTTGCCATGTCGGAATGGACAGACGAGCAATTCCGTGAAAACGTTCGCGCAGGCATCGTCGAGTTTTACAAAGAACCGTTTGCTGATGATGATTGGACGACCTTTGCGGCAAACCTCTACTATGTGCCAGGAAAGTTCGGGGTAGACGCCGATTTCGAAAGACTGGAAACGGTCCTCAGATCTACAGGATCGCCAAATCGTCTTTACTATCTGGCTACATCACCCCGGTTTTTTTCTGATATCATCCATACGATGGGTCGGGCTAACATGACGGATGAATCGTCAGGCTGGCGAAGATGCGTAATCGAAAAACCGTTTGGTCGAGACCTTGAAAGTGCAGAGGCGCTAAACGAATCAATCCACGAAGTACTGAACGAGACACAGATTTTTCGGATTGATCACTACCTCGCAAAGGAGACGGTGCAAAACTTACTCGTCTTCCGGTTCGGTAACATCATGTTTGAACCTATCTGGAATCGAAATTATATCGACATGGTTCAGATCACCGCGGCCGAATCTGTTGATGTTGGTCACAGGGCCGGATATTACGACAAGGCTGGAGTTCTGCGCGACATGTTCCAGAATCACCTGCTGCAACTGATGTCACTCGTGGCAATGGAGCCGCCCGCAAGCTTCGAGGCCGACGCGATTCGAAATGAGAAGGTCAAGGTGCTCGCTTCTGTCAAGCGCATCACCGATTCCGATGTGGCGTTTCACACTGTCCGTGGTCAATACCAGGGATATCTAGATGCACCGGATGTAGCCGAGCATTCGCAGACTGCAACCTACGCCGCAATCCGCCTTTTTATCGAAAACTGGAGGTGGAAGGGCGTACCATTTGTTCTTCGTTCCGGCAAGGCCCTAAAAGAGAAGTGTACCGAGATAAACATTCGATTCAAGAAACTGCCTCATCTCATGTTTCCTCTTCCTGAGGGGAAAGAAATAACCCCGAACGTATTGGCGATTGACATTCAGCCGAACGAGGCAATCCGTCTCCGCTTTGAAGCCAAGGTCCCGGATACCGACGCCGAGATGAGGTCGGTTAACATGGAGTTTGAGTACGGCGATTTCTTCGGTGAGATCGCCGTACCGGAGGCATACGAGAGATTGTTGTTGGAGGCCCTTGAAGGAGATGCCTCTTTGTTCACACGCGCCGATGGAATCGTAAACGCATGGCAACTCATAGACCCAATCATGAAGGGCTGGGAGTCAAGTAATGCCCCGGAGTTGGTCCGCTATGACAAAGGAAGCTGGGGACCCGAAGACGCAGTAGGTGGTAGTCACGGCGGTCGTTTCCCATGGACGTGACGTAAACTACTCTGCTCAATTGCCAGCGAGAACGTCCTCGATTTCACGCAGAATATCTTCGGATAGTGGCTCCGCATTGGCAGCTTGAACAGCTTCTTCTATGTGACTCTGGCGACTTGCACCAATGATCGCAGATGTTACGCGTTCGTCCCGGAGTGTCCAGGCAACCGCGAGCTGCGCCATCGAAAGATTGACCGCATTGGCAATTCGTGTCAGCGCTTTAACCTTGTCGATTTTGGCTGATGTGACCTGATCCGCTGTCAGAAATCCGTCCGGTCGCCCCGCGCGGGAATCCGGCGGAATCGATGTTAGATATTTGTTAGTGAGAATACCTTGCTCCAGGGGGGAGAAGATGATGCAACCCAGGCCGTGCTCCTCGAGGGTATCCAGTAGGCTGTGTTCGATCCAACGATCAAACATGGAGTACTTGGGCTGATGTATTAGGCAAGGCGTACCTAGCTCGCGTAGCAGCTTGGCTGCAGCTGCAGTTTCTTCCGCATTGTACGAAGAGATGCCGACGTACAGAGCTCTACCAGATCGCACAATATAGTCAAGTGCGCCCATCGTTTCTTCCAGAGGCGTGTAGGGGTCCGGTCGGTGATGATAAAATATGTCCACGTAGTCGAGACCCAGGCGCCGGAGGCTCTGGTCGCAACTGGCAACCAGGTACTTCCTTGATCCGAAATCGCCGTACGGGCCGGGCCACATTCTCCACCCAGCCTTCGACGACACAATTATCTCATCACGATGCGCCCATAGATCAGTTTTAAGAATCTCACCAAAGGTTATCTCTGCAGATCCTGGAGGTGGGCCGTAGTTGTTCGCGATATCAAAATGCGTTATTCCCTTGTCGAAAGCTGTCAGGATCATCTCCCGCGCCGCTACACGGTCATCCGATTCTCCGAAATTGTGCCACAGCCCGAGCGAAACGGTGGGTAGGAGCAAACCGCTGCGGCCGGATCGTCGATAAGGAATGGATGTGTAACGATCGGGTACCGGGTCGTTGTGTCGGGGCATTGTAAACTTTCACTGCGATGGTGGCGACGAAGATACAACTAGAATCGTATGCGTTTACAATATTACTCTTTGGTTTGTATCGTATGCGGCCTGTCTTAACAGATCGAGTGTTGTTTCATCCAGCGTCGGCACTTGGGGCGCCGAGAGGAGGACGGCATTGGGGATATCGTTCAAGGCATCGTGGTCGATTTTGTCGACCACTACAAGAGCAACGAGGAATGTGCCGAGTGGCGATGGGTGGAAGCCATCACCGCCGTAGAATTTCAAAGATGAATCCTTTGACCAGGCTTCCCGCCATGCATCGCCTCCCGGAAAGAGAATCCCCTTGGCTGCCTCAGCGGCCATGCTGTAGGAATCAGAAACGCTGGCAAAGTCAAAAGAACGTTGCGTCGATGGCCAGACCATAAAGAGTCCCGGGGCCGCGCCCGATTCGCGGATTATCTCGCCAAATCGCTGGCTGTATTCGAGCAGCGAAGGTCTTCCTTCACTGGCAGACGGTCCTTGCTGAAGAACGACAAAGTCCCAATCGCCATCCCGGATTCGATCAATCGTTGAGCTGTTCCTCCAATGGTCTTGCAGACCATAATTGGGAAGCGCAATCGACTCAATTTCAGAAGGGACTCCAGACAAAGACAACAACGAACTCACTTTTCCGGGCAAGTCGTTGGTGAACGTTAGGCTGTTCCCGATAAACAGGAATCTTAATTTCTCTGACTGCTGGATCTCCTCCATCCCGGAGCAGGACGACAGCACCAATGCCAGTACGATGTGGAGTAGGGTAGTTTTCACTTCAGAGTTTTACTTTCAAGTATATGTCGTTCCGGGAGATTGGTAAAGTCAATCACAAGTGCCTGTTTTTTTCGGCATACCGGGATGAGCCACAATACCGATTGCTAATTGACTAGGTGTCTGAAAATTTATTCAGTGGGTATATGATGATGAAGCATGAACTTTTTGGAGGCAATTCTGCCTGGGATACGTTCATTAGCTTGATAGCTGTTCTGTGTGCTGTGATTGTCCCTCTTTGGCTTGTGTTGGACGTTCCGCGTTTCTACGGTGTTGGAGCAGAGTTAGTCATAACACTACTTTTTGTTGCAGACATTGTGGTCCGGATTAGAGCCGGTGGTTATCGAGGTGGATCAAAGCCAATGCGGCGCTACCAATCCGGGGGCTTCCTGGTGGATATTTTGGCAGCCCTTCCCCTGGTTCTCATCAGTGGTCCATCAGTGTGGCAATTGCTGCGTGTGCTGAAGTTGTACCGGGTTGGTGGATTTCTGCGAACGTGGCGTCGCACGCATATCGGTAACACGAATGCTCTTTCTCTTGCATATTTCGTGTTCTGGCTTACCGTCCTTGCGCACTGGATCACCTGCGGATGGATGGCACTACGAAATACCGCCTCCGACACGGTTACGCAGTATTTGGATGCACTCTATTGGACGGTGATGACGCTCACGACGGTCGGGTATGGGGATGTTGTTCCATCCAATAATCTGCAAACTCTCTACGCGGTGATTGTCATGATTATCGGAGCTGGAGTGTACGGCTACGTCGTCGCAAACATTGCCCGCATGCTGTCCAATATGGACCCGGCCAAGGCTGCATATCTGAAAGAAAGGGATCAACTTTCTTCCTTTATGCGATATCGAAACTTACCCGCCTCGTTGCAACATCGGATTCACGACTACTACGATCATCTCTGGGAGCAACAACTATTCTATTCCGAGTCGAATGTGCTTCATTCGCTCTCACCATCTCTGCAGACCGAAGTGTCGCTTGCTCTGCGAAAAGATATCATCGAGAACGTCCCTCTGTTCAGTGGAGCCACTCCCGCTTTTATCCGCGATGTTGCTTCGGAATTGGAGGCTGTCGTTTATGCTCCGGGTGATTACATCATCCGGGCAGGCCAGGTCGGCACCACGATGTTTTTCATCAACAGAGGTACCGCCGATGTGCTTTCCGAAGATGGCGCGACAGTATTCAGAAGGGTTGAAGCAGGGGATTACTTTGGGGAGATCGCCTTATTTCTGGATGTACCGCGATCTGCAAGTGTCAAAGCAACGTCGTACTGCGACTTGTATCGCCTGGATAAGAAGCAATTTACCCGTCTCCAGCAATTCTATCCTGACGTCGCCTCCAAAATGGAGCGGAGAGCGCGTGAGCGTTTTGACAGGTAGCGGGGGCCCGGGGTTTTAGTCTAGATGGCAAAGACCAGGTAGATAAGCACGACGACGGAGACAATAGCCAGGCTAGCAGCTTTGGTGTGCTTCCACTGTGTTAGGTCAACGTCTCCCGAGTACCTCTGCTCGAATGGCGTTTCTCGTGGATACATCTTTCCCAGGACAAGCATCATTATCACCGACAACACAAAGACAATCCCCATATAATGGAAGAAGTTCATGTACTGCGTGATGGCATCCTTCAACACGAACGATCCTATGATCATTGCGGCGAGACTTGAAAGTAAGGTTGCGACTGCCGCTGTTCCGGAGGCTCGTTTGTCAAGGAGTCCCACGACTACAATCGCGAGGAGAGGAATGAAGTAGATCCCGTTCATGTCCTGGAGGTATTGAAAAATACCTCCAGCGCGGGTTAGGAGCGGAGCTGTGAGCATGGCGAAAATAGCTACTCCGATGCCAACAATTTTACCAATTCTTACAACCCGCTCATGACTCGCATCCGTGCGAATCCTGCTTTTATATATTCCCAAACTAAAAAGTGTCGCAGTCGAGTTCAGCGCAGAGTTAAACGAAGACAATATGGCTCCCACCATTACGGCTGCGAAAAACCCTGTCATTGGACTCGGTAGTACGCGACGCACAACCAGACCATACGCGCTGTCCTTGTCGATGCCGTCGCCAGCAAATAGGTAGAAAGCTATCATCCCGGGTAGCACCAGAATTATTGGCGCCAGAATTTTAAAAGTACCGGCAAGCAAGACACCCTTCTGACCTTCCGCGAGAGATCGCGCTCCGAATGTTCGCTGGATTATCTGTTGGTTGGTTGTCCAGTAGAAAACGTTAAGCAACAGGACTCCGGTAAACAGCGTGTGCCAGGGGACCGATTGATCGTTTGTACCGAGTGAATTGAAACGCTCCGGGTTTGCCTCCACAAGTGTTCCGAGAGCCGAGAAGATACTCGCACCATCTCCGGCAACTGCGCGGAGCCCGTAGTACACGATCGCCAGACCTCCTACCAGAAGCCCGACTGCGTTAATGGTATCGGATATTGCGACCGTCCTCAAGCCACCCCAGATAGCATAGATAGAACCGATCGTCCCGATGATCCAAACAGCAATAATGAGATTCGTTTGATCACTTGCAATGCCCGTTAGGCTGGGGATGTCCAGCATTCCCGTCAGTCCTTTTGCTCCCGTGTAGAGAATTATCGGGAGCAGGAGGAACGTGTAGGCTGATACAAAAATGAGGGTGGTAATTGTTCGCGTAGTTTTTCCGAACCGCTCTTCCAGAAACTCCGGGATGGTTGTGATTCCGCTGCGCAGATAACGCGGTAGAAAAAATAGCGCTAGCAGCACCAGAGCGAGCGCCGCAACAACTTCCCACGCCATAACCGAAAGACCATCAGCAAACGCAGCTCCGTTTAAGCCAACTAACTGCTCTGTAGACAGGTTGGTGAGGAGGAGCGAGCCTGCAATTACTCCCGCAGTAAGACGACGACCCGCGAGGAAATAGCCGGACTCTGATTCGTGATCATCAGACCGTGTTATGTACCAGGTAAGTACAGCAACGAATAGGGTGAAGAAGAGAAATGTTGCGAGTGTCATTGGCTTTGAACAGGTGCAATTGTAATGAAGCTAATCACGTTGCCGAGTTTTTACAACCGCGGAGACAACGTTTCGAACTAGCGATGCCCGGGTTCTGCCTTCTTCTGTGATGCTTGAATAGGCGTGAACGCCAAAATTCCTGTCATTGGGAAGGACTCTTGCAATTGAAGCGATATGATTTGCGGTAAGGCCGCCGCAAAGCAAAAGTACGATATCTGATGGCAGGCCTTCGTAAATGTCGGCCAGGTTCATCAATCGACACGAGCCAGAGTCCTGCTCAGTACAGGCGGTGAGCACTTGATTGACTCCCATGTCGTTCAGAGTTTGAAAGCCTCGAACCCGATCAGCTACGTCGTCAAACGCGCGGTGGAATGTTGTAGATAAATCAAAATGGTTGGCCGCTTCCAAAAGGGGTGCAAGCAATTCAACATCAACATTCCGGTTTCTTACTGCCCCCACGACTATTCCATCTGCTCCCGTACCTGCTATATCGCGAATGGTTGAGAGCGAGGTATTGAGATCGAATGGACTGTAGGTGTAAGCACCGGATGCGGGCCGGATCATCACTTTGAGATGTACCGATTCCGCACACACCCTTCCGGCTGATTCAACACATTCCAGGGACGGGGTCAATCCACCAACATGCAGACTGGAACATAGTTCGATCGACGTTGCCCCACCTTCGCAAGCAGCCACAACATCGCTCGCGGTTGACTTCGGCGTCTCGCAGTTTATACACGCTTCAATGATCACGACCTAACTGGCCACTACAATTTTTACATGCTCAGGTGCATGGCTGTCGTTCGACATCATCATGCGAATCTGTCGATAACAGTGATTCCCGGTTTTTCTTTCTTGTCGAACGTCGCGAGATAATGCGGCGCTTCCGTCAAAGCGATTCTGTCGGTAACTAGCATCTTCGGATCCAACCCAGAGTCCTCAATCAAAGAGAAGATTTCCTGGTATTTGTGTGCCTGGATTCCATGGCTTCCGATAATTTCAAGTTCGTGTGCAATTAGCGCATCAGCTGCGAATTTTTGGATCGATTCGCCCTCGGTTAGGAGACCGACCTGGATATGTTTACCGCGCCGCCGAAGGGACCGCAGCGAATTTTGAAAAGCCGACGTAGTACCAACGGCATCGACTGAGATATGCGGACCACCGTTTGTTACGTCCACAATTTCCTCTACCACGGACTCTGCCGTGCGCACGTTTAAGACGGCTGTTGCTCCGAGATTTTGTGCAAACGAAAGTGTGTCATCCGAGACGTCAATCGCAAGGACGTTTGCGCCTTTCGCCTTGGCAATCATTACTACTGAAAGCCCAACCCCGCCGCAACCGTGGACGGCGACCCAGTCACCGGCCGCGACTTTGCCTTGATCTACAAGAGCGCGGTAAGCAGTTACGAACCGACAACCCAGCGATGCTGCTTCAGAAAAGTTCATACCGTCGGGTAGTCGCACGAGACTTTGATCTGCGTAATCAATCGCCACGTACTGCGCGAATGATCCCCAAGCCGTGAATCCCGGCTGGAATTGATTGCGGCAGACTTGGTGATCCCCGGCTCGACATTCCACGCAATCGCCACATCCGCAGACAAAGGGAACCGTGACTCGATCTCCAACCTTCCAACGTGCAATGCCGGAGCCGACCACTTCGATGGTTCCCGCAAGTTCATGGCCCGGTACATGTGGGAGTGTAATAGTATTGTCGTGCCCCATCCAGCCATGCCAATCACTTCGGCAGATACCCGTCGCTTCCACTTTTACGACGACCGCCGACCTTGACGGGATTGGTGTAGGGGCCTCGACCAATTCAGGAATCTTGCAAAACTGATCGAAGAGGATAGCCTTCATTGTCACTGGTAATCTCTGCAGTCGCGCACATTGAGCGCTAGCAAGATACCCTTCGAATAAACAAGATTCCGTATTCGTTCATTAGACCTAAACCTACAACTGAATCAGATAGGTAAGCTTGGCAACCCCGAGTCTATTATTCAGAATTGCAGCTCGAGGATCGAACCTGTCATCATCTCCGGCGACGTGGTAGTTCGTATTAAATACGAGAAAGAGATCGCTACCCGGCGTATGGATCCAGTTGATCCTGATATTTGCCTGTACATCTTTTGAGAAATTGTCGTACTGGATAAGAGCGTTTGCGAACAGCTTCCGATTCTTTGCAGCTTGCAAAACGATAGATGCGGTTGTTGCGTCGAACTTTCCATTGGTAATGGGCAGGTCGATGACGTTGTGGTTGGCGCCGACCTCAAACTTAAAGTGCTTGGAGTAGCGATAGCCCACTGTGACATTGTAATTAGACCTGTTGCCATTGAAGAACTGGCCAAAGCTAGTGCGCGCACTTACCCACGTTCGTCTACTCCGATCGGTGTTGCCGCTGATAAAGAAACGGTTTGCATTGTAGTCTCCTGCGGGGATGATAGCGCCATCTCGTATTTCGAACGAAGAATCAAGCCGTTCAAATGTTCGCTCAACGGAAACGGAAGCGTTGTCTCTTGCAACAAAGGACAGCCTCAAATCGCCAAATATTTCTGAAGACTGTTTGCGTCCGTCCTGGCCGTTGATGAGCGATCCAAGACCGGTAATCGAAAGCTGTCGGACGAACGGATTCTCTGTTCCGAATCGTGGCCGGTACTGGGCGATGGAGCGGTACTCTACAAGATCCCTCCGACCCACAAAACCTAACTTCGGGTCAAACTGTGTTCCGACATTCCGATAAAACGCGGAGAACCGGTACAGGTCGCTCGGGCGAATGCTTAGACTCGCAGAGCCGGCGGCGTCGTTTGTGCTCGAATCAGAATCCCAAACGTTGGCAAGCCAGCCAGAAATTTCTGAGTTTCCGAGGAATCTCATGGTGGCGTCAACTCCGCCGGCGCGATTAAACGTGTCGCCTTGTTCAAGGTTGGTAAAAATGGCACCAACAGTAGTGCGTGGCAGGGGAGTGGCGCGGACTCGGGCAACTGCATTGTTGCTTGCGCTCAGGCCGAGGTCTTTATCTTTTCTTGTTTGGATATCAAGCAAGCCGATCGAAAACGGTCCGGCCTGTCCCGTAATGCGGGCGCCCGCCAGGATGTCGTTGTCAATCCCAATTCGCCTTGAGAAGAACGTTTCCGTTTGGCGCGAGTCACCGAATGAAAACAGGCCAGAGCGTTCGAGAAAAAATTCGCGCTTCTCAGGGAAGAAGAGGCTGAACCTGTCGAGGTTGATCTGGACATTGTCTGCTTCTACCTGGGCGAAATCTGTGTTGACCGTTAGGTCGAGCGTAAGATTTGAGGATATCCCATACTTAATATCAACACCAGCGTCCCGGACAAACTCGGACTCGGTTGTGGACGATAGACTTTCACGGACACTCTGTGCTCCGGTAATCAGGTACGGTTTTATCTCAATGTTCCGGCCTCGCCGGAGATCTTGCAGTCCGTTTAGACTGGCATACTGGGAAACTTGAAGAATGCCAGCACTGTGGTCGAGTGAGATGTACGGCCAGATTGCCTGTTCATTTTTTCGGTTGATTCTCCGCAAGACGGCAATCCCCATCTTAGGAGCATCGTCTTTGGAAAACCGGATCGTTCGAAAGGGGATAGCGATTTCAAGCGTCCAGCCCTGTTCGTCAATGTTACCTTCGCTGTGGAAAATACCGTCCCAGTTGAAATCATTCAGGGAGAGATCCTCATCGGTGATGATAGCGTCATCCTGCGTTCCCAACGGATTCATTTCGAAGAGGTATGCGTTCCTTTTGTCATTGTACGTGTCCAGCATGATCCAGAGGTTGTCGTCTTTGTCGATGCGTCCTCCTCGTTCGAAAATGTTTGCCCGTATTTTGTCTGGCTCGCTGTCGTAAAATCGGAAGGCGAAGTATAGATTGTCTTCATCGAACGCTATGCGCATCTCCGACCGTTCTGTTGGTGCCACGCCGGGGTCGGGGAGTCTCTGGACGAAATCTCCTATTGGTTCGATGGATTGCCAAACGGCGTCGCTGAGGTCGCCATCAATCACAGGTGATGTCGTGACGTAGGTTGCGGTAACTTCGCGCGACATATCAGGCCCTACGGATTGACCTGAACTAGTTGGGGCGTGTAGGACAAGAAAGAGGGCGAACGTGATGGCGGATGGATACCGCATCGGCAAGTCAAGCATTATCAGACAAAAAAAGTAAGTGCTAACAAGCTAGCACTTACTTATTTGGATCGCAACGTGGCAGTGGAGCTAAGCGGAATCGAACCGCCGACCTCTTCGTTGCGAACGAAGCGCTCTACCAACTGAGCTATAGCCCCATCAGAGAGATGAGGCTATTACACTCGAGTAGAGATCTGGTTGCTGGTTACTTCTGGCTTTCCTTTTCGCCCGCAACGACTACGACTGTTCGCTCGCGGATGCTTGCAAGGGCTTGACCACCTTTGGCGATGGCTTCGCCGCTGTATGTGATCTGGCTGTCGCCGCCGATCTCGAAATTGATTTCGGATGGAGCTGGAACGCTTTCGTCCTTCGACGGACAAACCGGAATCTCTTCGACAACGTGAGTGACAGATGTGGTTCCATCGGCGGGTCCCTGTGCGCCATTTGGAGCGGCGCCGAAGTTCATAAGGACTACAAGATCCTGCCAATCAGAGTTAGGTCCGTAAGGATCAGCATTGCCAAGTTCGAAGACAAATAGGGCCTGGTTTGAACCAAGAGATACCGTGCCATCTGCGGCCAGATGCGGACCAAGGATATCCAGCAGTTCTTTCTGATCAAGGAATCCCTGATCCTGGGGAGGAGTCGCCCCGTGGCGCAACACTTCCAGTCCGAGTGGAGAATTGCGACTATCCTGTGTGTCTATCAACATCCAATCTGCCGGGTTGGCCGTTGTTGTGCCGTCATCGACAATCATGCGGAATGCGTTTGCAGTGAGGCCTGTTGGCGTTCCAGCCGCGTAAATTTTGTCCGGCGCAAATGGAAGCGATGTGGATCCAACGCTTGAACCAAGCATGTCGGTTGGGTCACCCCACGGTTGTTCGGTTTCATTGCCGAAATGTAACTCGGAGGTAACTGGCAAATCGTAGATCCAGTTGATGCCTCCCATCCCATCTGTTTGATACCGCTGCAATTCGCTCCCAAGCACTTGAGCACTAACGATGAAGTCATCTTTTGGTACCACAGACTTGTCGACGATGTCCCATTCGAGGTCGCAGACAGCGGGTGCCGGAGTAGAAACGGTTGTTGTTCCTGAGTGGCTGTTAATTGCTACAAGACCGCCAACGAGTGATGTTTTCGTTTTCAGCGAGATATTACTTGAGCTAGTAGCATCCTGCGCAACAATCACGAGGCCTTCCCACGAAAATGCACCCATAGGTTCGAAGTCGCCATCTTGCACAACCAGGACGCCGGCTCCTGAGAAATCCGAAGTTGGTTTGAAATCTCCGTCTACATGCACAACAGAAGGTGCTGAAAGCGTGCCGTACGTACCGCCGACGGGTGCAGTTAGTGATGTTGTGGCATTGGCAAGTGCATCCTGCAAGATTGCCACGTAGTCGCTCTTGTTAACCGCTGGCTTTATCGAATTGTTGCCACCAACACCCTTCACAGACGCGCTTGGCAGACCTGCCTGCACTTTCGAAACACTTCCGGCCGGTACCTGTACCGCGGCAACGGGCTTCATGTAGGCTTTGCCTCCACCCGAGCTTAGTGACCGGTTGTCGTTTCCATCGATGGCAAAACCACCGGTCGTCGAGACAGAGACGGTGTCTGCCCCGAGAAAGACGGCTGATTCCACCGGCGTCTCAAAGAGCAGGTCGGTGTCAATCGTATGTTCGGCCTGACCCGCAAATCCGGTTGTCTTCAGATGCAGCTCGCCGTAGCCAGAATCGGTGATGGTGTAATCGTATTCACCTTCCGATACTTTCACGTCCGATCGTTGCCGTACAACATCCATAAGTGCCTGACGCGCTTCGCTTACGCCGCGGCTAACCCCCGACTTTGCGATCTCTCGCGCGACCACCTGGTTGCCATATTTCCCCTTATTCGCCGCAGCGGCAAGATCCGTTTGCCGATTGGTGAGCATGATCATTGCCCCGAAGGCAAGTGATGCTGCAACGATAATGTAAATTCCACGTCCCATTGTTAAACGCCAGTATTATTGCTGAGATTGAATTGCTGTTAGCCGCCCTGATAGCCGGCAAGTTGAAGATTGTTTGGGGTTAGAGTTACACCCCAGTGTACCTGCTTCATTGTTCGAGTCTGTTCGTCCTTGATACCAGTCGGAACAGCGTTGACCATCCGTATACGGATCTTCCGTACGTTGGATGGAATGGTGATGTTGTTGGTAAAGTCCAACAGATCAATATTAAATTCGAGTAGGGTCCTGGGTGACGCGCCCGCGTCCACGAAGCCCGCTCCCGCATTTTCGGATCGCACTACCTGATAGGTGGGCATGGAGACTCCGTCTACGACGACCGAATCAACCGGGCTGGCCACATAGCGAATCAACGCGGCGGCGCCTCCTGCTCCCACACCTCTGAAAATCAGCGAATCCGTAATCGTCTTCATCCCTGCGTTAGTCTTGTGGAACGCGATGATGGAGGAGTCGCCTGGTGATATCCCGAATCCGGTGTTGACCAGGTCGCGCTCAAGCGTTTCTGCAAAACTGAGTGCTTCTTTGTTTGCGGAATACAGGTTGGTTATCTCGACTTTCTCTTCCTGCATCCTGAACTGTAATGCAACAAGAATCGTCACGATGACGACCCCTACGATGGATGCGGTTACCTTGTCTAATAACAGTTGCATAGTGTGGACCCCTTAATACCAGCTCGGCGAAAACTGTCGCCGGAGAACAACCGGGTTTGCGAGTAGCTCCTGGTCTGGATCGGGCGGACCTTTCACGTGGACGGCAACTTCTTTAATCCACGTTGGTGATGGTGACACGCTACCGTATGCGTCGACGTAGTTCACCGAGACCGTAAAGGAGAATGGTAACTGGTCGCCGGACTGTGTGGTGTAGAGCACGGTGTCGGCCGGCATGTTGTGGTAGTCGTCGATGTCCGCCGCAGTATCGAACGTCTGACCGCCAAATTTTCCTGCAGGCGTGAGCTGGTCAACGTTCTTGAGATTGCGAGTGACGACGCCGGCTTGAATTTCTGAGTCGAAGTTTTTCGACGCGATGCTCTGCATGACATCAGTGGCGATGGCACTGGCCATGGTTTCCAACTCTGCGCTAACTTGCTTGCGCTGCGACTCGAGTTTGGACTGAGAAAAATTTATCGCAAACACCATCACCAAAATGATGGCGAAAAATGCGCCGATTGTCTGTGGCATCTACTACCCTGCGAGGTGTGATTGTTTTGGGCGAATCCCCTCCAAACAAATAATCGGCTGTAAGGAGGCGAT
The DNA here is from genome assembly GCA_965224105.1 of Rhodothermales bacterium. Lineage (GTDB taxonomy): Bacteria > Bacteroidota > Rhodothermia > Rhodothermales > JABDKH01 > CBDCYH01. The sequence continues at coordinate 2,118,516 of CBDCYH010000002.1, forward strand.
ATTAAGCAAATCCGCCGTCTGGCGGCCGCCCGTATGTACTGCCTCCCTCTATGGACGGATAGCTTTTTGCCATTTATCTTCACTGCAACTTTTCCTTGCAAAAGCAACGAAAATCAGCCCATGACTGTAACTTGAGTGGATTCTCTCCGATTGAATTCGGGCTTCACAAAACGCTGTATTTAAATGTCTTCACGCCACAATTTGCTTGGAACACGCGACACCTTCACCACTGCATCCGGACCGGGCTACATATATCGCCTCGACACTTTGGAGAAGAAGGGATTTGGCGGCATCGGTCGATTGCCGTATTCCATAAAGGTGCTTCTCGAATCGGTTCTACGGAATGCCGATGGTTTCATGGTGACGGAGGATGATGTGGCGAAGCTGGGGGGTTACGATCCGGCCGCTCCGGCGAAAGTGGAAATCCCCTTCAGGCCAGCCCGCGTGTTGCTGCAAGATTTCACCGGCGTTCCGGCAGTGGTGGACCTGGCAGCTATGCGGTCTGCCATGGCACGTCTCGGAGGAGATCCGGACGAGATCAATCCTCGCGTACCTGTTCATCTGGTGATTGATCACTCCGTTCAGGTTGATTCATTCGGCAACAAAGAGGCATTGCGAATTAACGCCGAGAAAGAATTCAAACGGAATCGAGAACGCTACGAGTTCCTCCGGTGGGGGAAGCAGGCTTTCGACAACTTCAGCGTCGTGCCGCCCGCATCCGGGATTTGCCATCAGGTGAATCTCGAGTACATCGCCCGCGGAGTCTGGTCGCATGAAGAAGAGGGGCTCCCCGTCTACTATCCTGATTCCCTCGTAGGAACGGACAGCCACACGACAATGATCGACGGCCTGGGTGTCGTCGGGTGGGGTGTCGGCGGCATCGAAGCGGAGGCCGTGATGCTCGGCCAACCGATATACATGCTCATGCCGGAGGTGATTGGATTCAAACTTACTGGCAAGCTTCCCGAAGGCGCGACGGCTACCGATATGGTGCTAACCGTAACGCAGCTTCTTCGCGAGTACGGCGTGGTGGGCAAGTTTGTGGAATTCTTCGGTGAAGGACTCGATTACCTCACCGTTCCCGATCGCGCGACAATTGCCAACATGTCGCCGGAGTACGGTGCCACCATGGGATTCTTCCCGATAGATAACGAGACGCTGCGCTTTCTTGAAAGGACCGGGCGACCAAAAGAACTGGTCGATACCGTAGAGCGATACACAAAAGAACAGAGCCTCTTCCGAACGACCGACTCGCCCGATCCGGAATTCAAAGACGTAGTGGAGCTGGATCTGTCGCAAATTGTTCCGAGTCTCTCGGGTCCGAAGCGGCCCCAGGATCGGATCACTCTGCCAGACATGCAACAGGTGTTCCAGCAGTCGCTCACCAGTCCTGCGGGTCCGCAAGGGTTTGGACTCGAGCAAGATCGACTGGATGATTCCGCTCCCTATTCCGATGACCGCGGAAACGAGCGAACCCTTCGGCACGGGGATGTCGCAATCGCGGCTATCACAAGTTGCACCAACACCAGTAATCCCTCTGTCATGATCGCTGCTGGACTGGTTGCCAAGAAGGCTGTCGAACGCGGACTCGCCGTTCAGCCCTACGTTAAGACAAGTATGGCACCCGGATCGAAGGTGGTAACGGAGTATCTCCACGAAGCGGGACTCTGGCCGTATCTGGATCAGCTTGGATTCAACCTGGTGGGCTACGGGTGTACTACCTGCATTGGCAATTCTGGTCCGCTACCCGAGGCTACCGCCGATGCCATTAGAACCGGCGACCTCATCGTATCAGGAGTTCTGTCTGGTAACAGAAATTTTGAAGGCCGAATCCATCAGCTCGTGCAGGCGAACTTTCTCGCATCTCCACCGCTGGTTGTAGCCTATGCATTGGCGGGAACAGTTAACATTGATTTGACGAAGGATTCTATTGGTAAAGACAACGCAGGTGAAGACGTTTTCCTCAGCGACATTTGGCCAAGCTCCGCGGAAATAGCAGAGGCTGTTCATGCGAGCGTCAAAGCGGAAATGTTTATCGAACAGTATGATGGAATAGAAGAGTCGAATCAGACATGGAACGAAATTAAAATTCCAGCAGGATCTATCTACGACTGGAATCCGAATTCCACATACGTACAAGAGCCACCGTTCTTCTTTGGTCTGAAAAAGGAGACTCCCAAGATTTCGTCTATAAATGATGCAAGAGTCCTCGTGAAGGTCGGTGACTCGACAACAACCGATCATATCTCACCGGCCGGTGCGATTGCTCCCGACGGACCTGCGGCTGCGTACCTCAAAAGCAATAACGTCGACTACCTGGACTTCAACTCCTTTGGCTCCAGAAGGGGCAACCATGAGGTGATGATGCGCGGTACATTTGCGAACATCAGAATAAAAAACCTTCTGGTACCGGGTACCGAGGGTGGCGTGACTAGATATTTCCCGACTGATGAGGTGCAACCAATCTACGACGCATCCATGAAATATCAGGAATCAGGAACGGATCTTATCGTCCTGGCTGGCAAAGATTACGGTATGGGTTCCAGTCGAGATTGGGCTGCCAAAGGAACGATTCTGCTTGGCGTCAAAGCGGTTATCGCAGATAGTTTTGAACGCATCCACCGAAGTAATCTTATTGGAATGGGTGTGCTCCCGTTGCAGTACAAGCAAGGTGAGTCTGCTGATTCGCTAGTCCTAACGGGAACCGAAAAGTTTTCTATCCCTGTTACTGATTCTGTCGAGGCACGTCAGTCGATTACGGTTACCGCGACAAAGGATGACGGATCCGCCATCGAATTCGAAACGGTTTGCAGGCTGGACACTCCGGTCGAGGTTGAATACTATCGCCACGGAGGAATACTCCACTTTGTCCTTCGCGATTTTCTCAACAATACCTCCGTAGAAGCGCAGAGTTGAAAAAACTGGGCAGCGCAAAATCACCAAAACGGCTTCGGATAGGCCCACTTACCTCGTTCATCGGAGGCCTTTCGATACTGGTGATCCTGCTATTGGGCCTGAGGGAATTCGTAAATCCAGTTAGCCTGGGTATTGTAGGCTCTCTCATTTGCTGGCCATACCGATCGAATCGATCGGTGAGAGCTCTCATGATCGCCGGCGCTTTTATCGTTCTAGCCTGGCTACTCTATACTCTGGGGGCCGTTCTGGTACCATTCGTGCTGGCGTACATCCTCGCGTATGTCTTCAACCCTGCAATCACGTTTCTGGAGAAACGGTTTGGAGTTAAAAGGTGGCTTTCGTCTCTCCTCGTCACCGTTGCGATCGTGGTTGTGATCTCCATGTTGTTCGTCACACTTATCCCGCAGATCATCTGGCAACTCGACAGCCTGACCTCGCGAATCGGTAGCCAAATTGCAAATCTTCAGGACCGTGTAGTTTCGTCCATGGTGCTTGATCGCTTGGAGGAGGTGGGTCTCATCGACAAGGAAGTATTCCTGGCCGACGTGGCAGAGATGTTACAGGCGAAGGCTGCAGAATTTGCCAACATGCTTCCCCGTACCATTCTTAATGTAGCGGCCTCAATTGGCTCTCTCATGCAGTTCCTGACTCTCGCTACGATTCTGCCGGTGCTGATTTACTACACGCTTCGAGACTATCCAGAAGTAAGAGCAAAAATCGTGGAGGCCTTCCCAACATATGATGGCGAAAGAGAATACCTGCAAACTGCCGGAAGCATTTTTGGTAGCTACTTGCGAGGCCAGCTGATCATATCCGCTATCGCGATGTTTAATATTTCGCTTGCACTAACACTACTGGGAATTCCGTTTGCGTTGCTGATCGGACTCTTGGCAGGGTTACTGAACTTCATTCCTAACATTGGGATTATTATCACGAACGTGATAGCGGCAATTATCACCCTTCTCTTCGGAGATCCCTGGCTGTTGCAAACCATCCTGGTCCTTGCCGTTATCGGTGCCCAATCGCTACTGGAAGGGAGTGTTTTGGTACCTCGGATCCAGAGCGACAGAGTTGGGCTTCATCCGCTACTTGTGATCATGTGCCTTTTCGTTTTCGGAGTCCTTATGGGGGTTGTTGGATTACTAATTGCCGTACCTCTTACGGCCTTCCTTGCCTGCATTTACGACGCATGGAAGAAATCCAACACCCTGGATTTGGGAGAAGCGTTCGAGTAGCCGCCCGCTACAATTCCGAGATGAGCAGAATTCCCGAGTCGCCTGCATCAAACTGTACAGATCCAAACGACACGATCGCCACCTTTCCGGAATACGCATCTCTAAGTGCGGTATCATCAGCAAACAAACGCGACACGTTTAGTCGTACCCGCCCGGTTGCGCCCATCACCACCAACACTTTATCCGGATGGACTCGCGAGTCCAAGGTTCGGTGGAAAGCATAGTAACCATCACCAGGCAGCCGTTCGTGCACCCCCAGGCCGACTGCTGGATGATCTCTTTTGAAGCTCGCGATTTTTTGAAAGTGCTCAAGTCGATCTTCATCCGTACTTGACCAGTTCATGGATGATCGCGCATCACCCGTTCTACCAGACTCCTCGCCGTAGTAGATTTGCGTAGCGCCCGGAGCAAGAAGCAAGGCCGTCGACGTTGACACATCAGAATGATCATACAAACCGTCGTCGTGCGAAGAGGTAAAGCTCACAAAACCGCTGTTAGGGTTTTGGTGTAAGAACGACGAATAGGCCGCGTACAAACTATCGAGATTGTCGTAGTCCGCAAGGTTTTCGTCTTTGAATGCGAAGTTCAACAATGCATCAACACCGTTTCCAAAGTATTCCGATTCCTCAACGGCTGCTCCGTACACTTCACCGAGTATCCAGATGTCTCCCGGTGGTGCGGCAGTGTTTTCTGCAAGCCACACTCGACGCGCCCGTTGGGATTCACTTTTCAAGAGTTGTATAGTTTCAAAGTCGAGATGCTTTGCAGTGTCAAGCCGTATTCCATCGAAGCCAAACTTTTCAACCAGGTCTGCAGCCCACTTGACAAGCAGAAGCCTTGGAGTAATCTGTGCACCCGTACTATTCGCTAGCTCAGCGGCGGCGGACATCTGAGCGGATTCTTTCTCCGTCGACCACTTCGTCCGCAACACCGGGGGTAGCTCTACCGGTACGTCCACCTCATCCGTTTTGAAATCGGGCAATGAGTGTACACAGCGTGTGGTTTCGGATGTCCCACACGAGTCGTAACCTTGCAAATCGGCACGCACAAAGTCCGATCCCCACCAGGTGGACCAGCCGGGAGCCTGATAGTCAATAAAAAGATCGTGGTAGCTAGCCCAGGTCTCGCCCTGCTTGGGTCGCCACGTCTTCCAGTCATTGCTGGTGATCGATCCGAAAGAGAGACTGTCCATGTCCGCAAGTGTATTGTACCCTGCATGGTTCAAAACGATGTCGGCGATTACGCGGATGCCGCGCTCGTGACACGCGCTGATCAACTCGACAAGTTCATCTTCTGTACCCCAGTTCTCGTCGATCTGTGTAAAATCCAGTGGCCAGTATCCGTGATACGCATACTCCTGTGTCGCTCCGTTCTCACCGCCGACCCATCCGTGTACTTGCTCGACAACCGGGGATATCCAGAGAGCATTAATTCCAAGGTCAGTGAAGTAGCCCTCGTTGACTTTTTCCAAAAGGCCTTTGAAGTCTCCTCCCTGAAAATGGCCGCTGCCGGACTCGTACGGTGCGCCAGTCGCATCCGACCCACGGCCGTATGCCCGGTCATTAGCCTGGTCGCCGTTGTTGAACCGATCAGTGAGTGCTAGGTAGATCACTGCATTGTCCCAGGTGAACGTGTCAGCTTGTTGACCAATGGCCGGGACCGGGAGAATCAGACAAAAAACACTTACGGTATAAATGAGCCGCGCGAGGGTAGCCATTCGCAGGATGTACTAATAGAGGAGTGCAGGAATGTACGCACTCAATGGATACTCCGAAAGGTGATTTCAGACTCCGGAGCATACAAGCGGATTAGCGCGAGGCTAACTCACGCAGCAAGAACGGCGGAGCGTTTGAAGATACCGTTCTTGTTTACATGTCCGACATACTTTCCGAGGACAGTCACCTCCTCAAAGATGTCCGGCTCGACGATAATGTTGTCGAATTCCGGATTTGCCGGTTCGAGTCGAAGGCCCTGCTCGCTATAGTAAATTCTCTTGAGAGAGGTTTCGCCGTTGTACAGGATAGCACCGATGCCCCCATTTGGAATATCGTCGTCCATTAGCAGTACGCAGTCTCCGTCATTGATATCCGCCCCAATCATCGATTGCCCAGAGACCCGGATCGCGTAGATCCTGTCCAGCTGGGGGAAAAGCGAATCCAGGGTAATCGTACCCAGATCCGACTCAACGGCTTCCTGCAGCACACCTGCCGAAATTATTCCCTTTATCGGCAAGCCTGCGGCCATTGCAGGTATGCGATCAAGACTTTCTTTAAGCCTGTAGCCGAGACCATCTTTGAGTAGGTAGCCCTTCTTGAAGAGTGCCTGCAGGTTTTGGGTTACGCTGTTAGGGGACCTGAAATCAAAGTGGTCGACTATTTCGCGGTAGGTGGGCCAAACACTATGCTCCTGGACATAGTCGCGCAAAAATTCCAGGAAGGATCGCTGTTTTGAAGTAAGATCTCTCCGACCCATTGCGCGCGGTCTTATTTATTGATTACCGGAGCATCGATAGAGCAGGAAACGCACCGGCCCTTCGGTGATATATGTGCAATATATGGTATAGATTATCCTCGGTCAAGCCCCGTAGGGGATGTTCGTGCAGTCTCAATTAGCTGGGCTCGAATTTCCGAGCTTCTGGTAGGGAACGACCTTTCGATATGAAAGGCGACGTACTGCTCGACCAATGAGACTGATTCCCTCCGGATGCCGGGATCAAGGATCATTTTTTCTGATGTCGCAAGGTCCGTGTTTGCCAGAATTCCGAAAGTCCTGAGGGCCTGGCGAGAGCCGGAGACGCAGCCGGTCGATTCCGGTCTCGCCTTCGAAACGGAGCCGTCGGAGAGGTTCAGCCAACCTCGGTCGGTGGTGCCCAGATCGTCCAGCTGCCGGCGGTCGACGAGTGGTACAAAACCCAGCTGCGATACGAGCGCTAGCTCGAAGTGATGTAAAATATTGTCCGTGCGATTCTCATGTCGGTTGAGGAATAGTAGTGATCCCTCGAGGAGCTCGAAGATTCCCTCATGAGATTGTCGTTCCTCCGTGCAAAGCCGCACTAGCTCTACCAGTCGCAGTCCAACCGCGATCCGCTCGAGGTCAGCCGCCACGGTGAATAGCAAATGCTTGTGCGTGCATTCCGTTAGCGTGCAAAGTCCACTGTCTTTGTATCGATAAACGCACTCCACGACGGACATGGGCTGGATGGTAGAGCCAAAGCGGCTCTTGGGTCTCCGGGCCCCACGCGCCATCGCCGAGATTCTCCCATGCTCCATAGAAAACAGGGAGACGATACTGCTCGTCTCGCCATACGGGATGGTTCGAAGGATGATTGCATCGGTTGACGTAGTCACGAATCTCGCTGGTTACGAATTATGCCGATTAGTTTTGTACAGTTCAAAGCCAGTGCTATCGAGAATAAAATACATAGTCTACAGGATTGAGCAAGCACTGGTAATAACCAGGACCGAGCTCAAGGCATTGCTTGTGCTATCGTGCATGCTTCTATTGGGGAGTGGGGTTAAATACTGGCGGGTGCACCGTCCCGTATTCTCTCCGTCGGAGTATCTGGAACTGGAAGCGGCTTTTCTGAATCACGTCGACTCGCTGGAGGCAGAGGGGTTATTGCGACCTGCGAAGACCGCTATGGGTTCGAATCAGACCTCTCCGGCAGCGACGCCTCCCGCGCGGATAGTCGAATTTCCAGTCGACATCAATACGGCCGACACCTTCGCGCTCGAAGCTCTGCCTGGCATTGGTCCAGCATTAGCAAGACGCATCGTGGAATATCGAGAAGAAAACGGTCCCTTTCAGTCTATCGACGACCTGGATTATGTGAGCGGCATCGGACCGGCCAAACTCAATTCTCTCCGTCAGAAAGTGACTCTTTCTGAATAACCTCTGTCGCTTCTCCGCTTTTCATTTTTTGCACGGTTTCCGGAGTCCAACGAGTCGCCGCTTCCTCTTCTTTATTGAGAAAAAGCCAAACCGGAATAAGCAGGATGGCGGCAAGAACCACAAAACCGACACCGGCCCCTACAATAATTAGATCACTACTGCTCATTTGACAAGAACAACAGGGTCGCTGGAATGTTTTGTACAGGCCACTGCGGATTGACCGTGAGGGAGCTCAGCCGATATCTGCCTTATGATTCCTGTTTCGAATATCGCTGCAATAGCCTGCGCACTTGACAATGAGCCATCAGGGACAGATGGAGAGTCGATTGCCTTGGAGAGTCTTATCTCGCGCTGGTCTGGAGCACCGACGGATTCTGTCTCGGAGTCGATCCGGGCAGCAAAGCGCAGTTCGGACAGTCTGAATGCTCATCTTGAATCGATTACCAGTTGCCTCACGCATAGCCTTCGCGAGCAGCTGCTTGCAGATCTCATCCACTTTGCCCTGGACGACAACCTGCTCGACGCGCGGGAAACCGCCCTGATTGGTCAGTTTGCCTCGGCCTGGGGAGTGCACCCTCCACCGATGGATGAAATGTCGTTGCGGTATTGGAGTCTTCTAAATCTGAACGGTGATCAGGGTTGGAGTCCGCTCCATGACCTTGCACTCGTTTACTTCGCGCTGGCTCATCAAACCGATCATGATCTGGTGCCGGATGAAATCGAAGCAATCAATGCGAAAATTGGGGAGTGGATGCCTGCCGCAATGCCGGAAGATGTTGTCTCTGTGGTGAGAACAGCTCTCAACCGGTACTCAGAAAACGCGGATCTCGAAACTCTGAATCGGTCGGTAATTAGTGTAAGGGATTCAACACCTGCGCATCAACATCAAGCACTCCTGTCTGATCTGCATTACATCGCTGCATCGGACGGCGTAGTACTCGTCGAGGAAAAAGCCATAATCGAAAAGTTAGCTGTCGCGTGGAACATTAGCTGATGCAGCTTGTCGATGTCCGCACTCAATATTGCAAGTCTTGTCAATGCAGTATTGAATTGTCGCTGATCGAATCAGTGCTCCCAACTCTCATCCGCCGATATCGTGAATTTCGATCTACAGGGTCATCGTGGTGCCAGGGGCCTGCGCCCAGAGAACACCTTGCCTGCGTTCCTTTACGCGCTGGATGTCGGCGTAAACACACTCGAACTGGACGTGGTCGTCTCTGCCGACAGGCAAATCGTTGTATCCCACGACCCCTGGTTCTCTTCCAGAATAAGTTCGCACCCCGACGGGAGGCCAGTCACAGAGAAAGAAGAACATTCGCTCCGCCTGTACGAAATGTCGTACGAGGAAATCGCAAAGTACGATTGCGGGGCAAGGGGAAACGCAGAATTTCCGCAGCAAATCCCTCTACCGGCCCGGAAGCCGCTGCTCTCGGAAGTTTTGGCCTTGACCGCGGACGATGGTCAACCGACGGACCCCGTCTTCTACAACATAGAAACGAAGTCGACGCCGGAAGGTGATGGGACCCTGCATCCTGATCCGAAAGAGTTCGTCTCGCTCCTGCACGCAGTACTTGTCGGATTAAAAACCCTCGGCCGTGCCACGCTTCAGTCATTCGATATGCGAACTCTGCGGGAAGCCAAGACACTGGATCCTGATTGGAAATTGGCTCTTCTCGTTGAGCCGACCGTTTCGAAAACGGCGGATGAGTTGATTGCAGCACTTGGCTTCAAACCGGAAATCCTTAGTCCGCATTATTCTCTCGTTGATGAGACATTGGTTCAATGGGCTCACGACAAAAATATCGAAATCCTGCCATGGACGGTAAACGACAAGACCACGATGCACGAGTTAATTGAAATGGGGATCACGGGGCTCATTACTGATTATCCGAATTGGGGTAGGGAAGTGTTGCTGTCGAGAGGGTTGGTTAATGTTTAAGCGGCGCCTCGCGATTTGTACCGTCCTTGTTTTCACACTCTGCGGATCGCCACTTTTTGCACAACTAGAGGGATCGATCAGCGGCTTCGTGACCGATCAAACCACGGGCGAGACCTTGATCCTTGCCAATGTGGTACTTCTTCCTGCTGATGGTTCCGAGACGGAAAGAACGCTAGGAGCAGCCACAAACAACTCCGGATATTTCACCATTACGAATATCGCGGCGGGATCGTACCGTCTGATCGCATCCTACATTGGATATACCAATTACCAGGAAGAGCTAACAGTGGTCGGGGGTGAAAATCTGCGACTCGACATTGCGATGACCCCGGAAAGCGTTCAGGTTGATGAGGTGTTGGTTACTGCCGAAAGGGAAATTGAAGAGGAGTTGCGAAAAATTGGAGTCGCGCAAATCAGCACAGACATCGTCAAGCGTGCGCCCGCGTTACTCGAGCCGGATGTCTTCCGTTCACTCCAGCTTCTCCCCGGGGTTAAAGCAGCGTCCGATTATTCTTCCGGTTTGTATATCCGGGGAGGCAGTCCGGATCAAACGCTCATTCTTCTCGATCGGACTACAGTGTACAATCCGAGTCACTTTTTCGGATTCTTTTCGACCTTCAATCCGGATGCCGTAAAGGACGTGCGCCTGTATAAGGGTGCATATCCTGCCGAGTACGGTGGCCGGCTTGGAAGCGTGGTGGACATCTACAACAAGGATGGCAACAGGAAGGAGACAAGGGGCATGCTAAGCCTGGGTCTGCTCGCCTCGCGGACCATGGTGGAAGGTCCGTACAACAAAGGCTCCTGGATGCTCGCAGTCAGGCGTTCAACCCTCGAGCCGTTGCTTGCTGCGTTTCAAAGTGTGGATGGCATTCCGGAGTCATTCTATTTTGTCGATGTCAACGCAAAGGTAAACTTTGACATTTCTCCAAACGACAGAGTATCTGCCTCGGTTTACGCGGGACAAGACAAACTCAAGCTGCCAATTATTGACGACTCCAATATTCGCATTCGATACGGAAACAGGACGCTGTCGACCAACTGGACGCACATTTTTTCGGAAAAACTGTTCTCGAATTTTAATCTTACTGCGTCGCGATACTTCAGCGAGCCAAAGTTCATTATCGCGAGTACGGAGTTCACTCGTGACAACAACGTTTGGGACATTTCCGCGAAAGGTGATCTCGAATATGTTGTTAATGAGAAGCACGCTTTTTCTGCCGGTTTTTGGACCGGGAATTTTACATTCCGATTGCAGGATTCGTTTGATGGGCAGCCAACGTTAACGGAGCGGACGCAAAGTTTATACACGTCAGTATATTTGCAGGACGAGTATTCTCCCTCGCCGCAGTGGGTTGTCAAAGCAGGGGCACGTGCCAACTATTTCGAGGAAGGAAAATACCTCCGTCTTGAACCCAGGATGTCCATCGAAAACAAGTCCATTCGAGCGGTCAGGTTGCAGGCCGGATACGGGCGGTATTATCAGTTTTTAACCCTGATCACATCGGAGCTTTTTAGCGGCTCCGATATTTGGCTTACGACTGATACCGGAGTTCCTCCCGCATACGGCGATCAGTTTGTCATTGGCGCAAAAGCGAACCTGACGAGTGAATACCGTCTGGACACCGAAGTGTACTATCGGACGATGAAGGACTTGTTCGAATTGGATCCCTTCATTGTTGATGCTGCCGGACTTGAGTACGCAGACCTGTTTCACTTTGGGGAGGGCTACGCGTACGGAAGTGAAATCCTGTTGGACAAATCGAAAGGCAAACTGAATGGGTTTGCCGGTTATACGTTTGGCGTTACACGCAGAAAGTTTGATGGGTTTGAAGGTGAAAAGTACTTCTCACCGAAGTACGACCGGACGCACGATATTAACGTGGTAGCAAACTACGACTTCTCGAAAAAGTGGCGCGTCACGGGTGTTTTTAATTATGCCACAGGACAGGCCTACAGTGAGCCCACGCGTCAGTTTAAGCTTCTCGATAACCCTTTCGGGAGTACGGTCGGGAATGTGTTGCAGGGCTCGTTTAATGCTTCGAGGTTGCCAGCGTACCATCGCCTAGACGTCGGTGTGAGCAAGCTGGGGAATTTCTTTAGACTCGGCTCGTACGAGCTGCAGCTTCAGGTACTTAATGCGTACAACAGACGCAACGTGTGGTTCTACTTCCTCGAGTTTGAAGACGACAACACGGTTAAGCGTAATACTATCCCACAGATCCCAATCCCGCTTCCAAACGTTAGCCTTACGCTGAGGTTCTAAATGATTGCATCCAGAATAAAACTGATGCTGACATCTGTATTGCTATTCGTCGTTACGATCGCTGGATGCGATTTTGCTAAAAACGAGGATGAGCTTCAGTATGTGGTAGAAGCTTACCTGGAAGCTAACAGCGAGCTGCCACCAATTGCTCTCACGCGCTCACAGCCAGTCAATGATGTTTATGACTTTACCTCGGCGTTGGTCCAGGATGCATCAGTAACTGTCCAACGACTGGACACAAATGGAAATGTCGAGGTTGAGGTACCGTACGTGTTTGATGAGGAGACCGGTCGATACCTTCCTTCTGTAGTATCACCAGTTGTTCCTGGCAAGACTTTTCGGTTTAGGGCAGATATAGGTGGAGACATTGTCAGCTCCGAAACAATTATTCCGGGTGAGTTTGAATTGTTGTCAACCAACACGGATGTGGTTACCTATCAAGGGCCTGTGCAATATGAGGTGACGGTTAGCGAAAGTGCGTATCCTGGTCGACAGGTGATTTTCATTTTCTCAACGGTTGCGTCGGACGTAAGACTGGACAATCTAGTGCCGCTTGCTGCGGAGTTTATTGACGGAGACGAGGATGCACTCGACGACGTCCGGATTCTCGACTCCGCTCCACTTAACGAAGCAAACTTTGATGATAACATGAATGGTACGCTATCAATCAAGCTACCCTGGCTGGCTGTTGCTTTCTACGGAGAAAACGAAATCTGGGTTAGTGCGATTGATGACAACCTGTTCGACATTATCCGTTCCCAAAATATCCAGCAGGGTGGTTCGACTTTTGCGCCGGGTGAGATCCCGAATATTATTGATCGCGTAGACGGTGGGACAGGAATATTTGGGAGTTATGCGCGCGTTACTGCGACGGTAACGATTAATCGCTAATCTTGAATGATTGCCGTTAGCTCGGCTAAGAGCATTGCTGTTGCGCCCCATATCTTGTAGTCGCCAACTCCGAAGTAGGGAATTTCGGATGGAGCTCCCTTAAGTATCCGCTGTTCGACCGATCGCGCATCAGCGGAAAGAAGTGTCGAGAGAGGAGCAAGAATGATTTCGTCTACTTCAGCGGGGGAGGCAACGAATTCATAGTTGTTGTTGAGCAGTCCGACGAATGGAAACACACAATACCTGCTTGGTGGTATGTACAGCGGCGTTAGTTTTCCGACAATGTCGACGTTGCCTGGGCGTACTCCTATTTCTTCCTGGGCCTCGCGGAGCGCAGCCTCCCGCTTCGATTCACCGGGCTCGACCCTGCCTCCCGGAAAAGACACCTGCGACGCATGATGCGTCATCCCGCCCGGACGCGATATCAATGTGACATACGGGCCCGATTCGTTTTCCCCGATGAGCACAAGCACCGCGGCATCAGTACACTTCTTGCCACTAACTTCCGCGTCTCTCTCGGTGCCGCGGTGTCCCGGTGCCATCTGATATTGTGCCGCAACACCAGGCAGATGTGTTATACCCCGGAACCTCGATTCAACAAGTCGAACACTTAGTCGCATCTATCAAAAATAAGAAACCCCCGCACAACGTGCGGGGGTTGATCGCATATGGGTCTATTTCACCAGGAACTTACTTCACCTCAATTTTCCGAGGCTTTACTTCTTCAGATTTCGGTACGGCAATGGTAAGTACTCCGTCCTGGTAAGAAGCAGTGATGTCATTTTCCTCCACCTGTTTTGGTAGGGTAAATGAACGATAGAAGTGTCCAAACCGGCGCTCCACGCGGACATAGTCGTTACCATTGTCCGCAATTTCGTTTTTCCGCTCTCCGGAAATGCTTAGAACGCCCTCGTGAAAATTAATGTTGATGTTGTCTTTTGACATTCCCGGAACGTCCAACTCGAGTAGGTAGGCAGTTTCTGTATCCTGCAAATCTACACGCGGCGACCAAGTTGCTGGGATCTCGGAGTCTTCTCCTGTTCGTGGGAAGAAGCCATCAAACAGTCTGTCAAGTTCAGACTGCATCCGGCTAAGTTCTCGGGATGGTGCTAACCTGAGTGTCATTGTGATTTCCTCAATTCAATTTGTCTATGATTGCATAGCCGTTGTGGCCGCACCAGGAACTTGCAACTCGAATGCCAGAGCCGCCAGAGGAAATTGTGTCTGTAAATTTTGTCAGAGCACTCTGCAATCATGGCAAAGACCGCTCACGTGGGGACGCCCCGCCACCGAAATTTTGTCACACGAGGCGTGCGGTTTGCCGATATGTCAACCGATGTTAGCAGGAATGACAGTGCCCGTAGCCTCACCAAATCCGATCCTGACTCCGTCTCTTTCACCGTATCCAACAATGGAAATCTCGTCTCCGTCCTGCAAAAAGGTCCTCTCCGCACCACCTGGAAGTACGATAGGCTTGCTTCCACGCCAGGTCCGCTCCAAGAGGCTGCCAAAGCTAATCGGTTCGGTCCCGCTAATCGTGCCCGATGCCATTAAATCACCCGGACGCACATTGCATCCATTGGACGTGTGATGGGCAAGCTGCTGACCAACCGTCCAGTAGAGATTCCGGGCATTCGATTCTATGATTTTGGTACGGCTACTTTCCGACTGCGTTTTTATGTAAACGTCCAGGTTGATGTCGAATAAGCCGTGGGCTCGAGAGCTGCCCTGGAGATAGGGCAAAGGCTCAGGATCTTGGGCGGGAGGTTCGAGGCGGAGAGGTTCAAGTGCATCCATGGTTACAACCCACGGCGAGATCGTGGTAGCGAAACTCTTACCAAGGAAAGGGCCTAAAGGGACATATTCCCACTTCTGAATGTCTCGCGCACTCCAGTCATTGACCAGCACCATTCCAAATACGTGGTCGCCTGTTTTTTCGATTGGAATCGGATTACCCAATGCATTCCCTGCGCCAACCAGGAACCCCATCTCCAATTCGATATCAAGCAACCTGGTGGGTGAGAAACGCGGTTCACCGTCATCGGGCTTGAGCTGGCCCACAGGACGCCTAATAGGCGTGCCGCTTATCACTACTGAACTTGCACGGCCGTGATAGCCAACAGGCAGGTGTAGCCAGTTGGGCATGAGCGCATTCTCAGGCCCACGGAACATGGTTCCCACGTTGAATGCATGGCTGCGCGACGAATAAAAATCGGTGTAATCGCCAATAGCCGCGGGGAGTAGCATGGTAACTTCCGATTGGTCCCAAAAGACCGCCTCTCGAAGAGAGGCATTGTTTTGGAGTGTGGGATTAGATCCATCCAACAGGTTCTGCAGTTCAGTTCGCACTGCCTTCCATGTGGCAGGATCCATTCCCATGAACGCATTAAGCGTCTTTGTTGCAAATGGTCGCTCGGCCCGGATGCGCTCTGACTTGAATAGAGCCCGCTCTTCAAGCACGGTACAATCAAGGATAGCTTCACCGATCGCTACGCCAATCCGAATATCTCCGCCTGGAACTCTGAATACACCGTAGGGCAAATTCTCTATTGGAAAATGAGAATCCGAATTGACCTGAACGAAAGAGGTATTGGGCATTGAGATACTGAACTAGTTGTGAAGAAGGCCAGCCGCCCACAGGTCTTCCCGTGGCTCATCAAAACTGCAACTGCCAAATGATGTTGCAAGGTTTCGGGCATCATGGATTTCGTCGACTGTGCAATGCAAATCTTTCCATCTAAAGGTATCGGTGCTGAACGAAAAATTGCCGATCTCCTTTTCCGAGACAATCTCCTGAATGTCATCCAGCTGCAACCTTCGGGCTTTGCCAAGGATAGCAGCCCCAAAAATATTCCAGAAGCCGTGTGACCAGGTTTTAATCGACTCATTGAAGTAGCGAACGGGATGATGCAGACCGGCAGTGCATTTGAACGGTACTGTATGTTCGATGCAATACAATATTAGTAGACTGACTTCTTTCACGCTTGGGAAGTTCTCTGCTTTCAAGCCGCCGCACCTTGCTTTCAGGCAGAGCGAAATCCGGTGCGGTTTTCCAATTCTTTGCAGGGGTGATCCGGCCAGCTCGGTAGATAATGGAAACTCAAAAAAAGCAGGAATCGAATCAGGTGTGTTTGCCAATTCATTTAAAGAGTCAGCAAGAATCGACACAAACTCATTGAGTTCAACTTCGGGAGAATCTGCTGGGAGCCAGATTTCGAGTGAGGATAATGAATGCCGTGTTCCACTCAGGTGTCTGAACATTTCACCCGCCCGTTTCGCGCAATCGGCAAGCGACTCCGTGGGGGATTTGCGGATGAGGCCAGCGACCGGAAAGGGATGTTGCGATCCGGTGTCTAGTTGAACGAGTTCGCTGAATCGATTGACGGGGCACACGAAGCGAGAGATCATCCATGGATTGTCCTCTTCCAGGTAGGCATCAAAACAGCGAACGGCGATCTCGAATGGCAGTGCGGCGGGGGGGAACAGTCCAGCGTAATCCACGATGCGAGAGTGGAAAGCTCTGACCGTTGGGTAGGAGGGTTGGAGCAATTTTGAGATGCGGGTATTATTCGTTCATTTTATTTGAAGAGGGACCAAACCATACATTTGTTCATACGTTCAAGCAGTAGCGTCGGTCCATGGAGGTCGCCGTTTGTAGCTGCAGAATCACTAGTTTTGCGGCATTCAAGAGACTTTTGAAATGTGTCGGTCCGGCCGGTAAAAGTGCGGGTTGGGTTTGGCGCTCTTTCACTCCCAGAAATTCACAACAGAAAGATTAGTTAAATAGATACTAACAATGAAACGAATCCCCACAATCCTTGCGCTCCTGTTTGGCTGCCTATTGTTCGTTGCAGCGGACGGGTGCTCCAGTGATCCTAATGTTGAGGGTGCCAAGTTGGACCTCAATAACAAGGATTACGACCGGGCGCTAGAGAACGTTAATAAAGCGCTTGAAAATAACCCAGAGAATGCAGAGGCCCTGGCACTCAAGGGTGACGTGTTGATCCAGAAAGCGTTGGTCACACCCGAAATAAATGAGCACACGGCGCTCATTGAAGAAATGGCCGAAGCATACGCGAAAGCAAACAGCCTTGGCCAGGATGTCAGTCGTGCCAGATTGTTTGCCTACTTCGAGGAATTCAAACTCGGAAGAGCCGCGTTTTCCAAGGGCGAATCAGACCAGAACGAGTACGCTAATTCGGCTCGGTATTTTGCGAACGCTAGTCTGATTCAACCTGATTCTGCCGGAGCGTACGTCAACAGAGCATACGCGTTGATGAACTCTGGAGACATGGGTGCCGCGATCGAACCGTTTGAGATGGCCATAGAGAAAGGAGAGAACTCTGTAGATTCTTACACCTATCTCGCGTCGATTTATCAGCAAGAAGGACGCCAGGCAGATGCAATTTCCCTGCTCGAGAAAGCTGAAGGGACTTATCCGGACGATCCAGACATCCAGTCACAATTGATCAACCTTTATCAGGTTGCCGGGATGATGGATCGAGCGAGGGCGAAGTATCAGGCGAACATTGAAAGGGAGCCAGACAACAAGCTTTATCGCTACAACTATGGCTCACTTTTGCTTCAAGCCGAAGAGTATGACGACGCGATTGTGCACCTGGCCAAGG
This sequence comes from Rhodothermales bacterium, assembly GCA_965224105.1. GTDB lineage: Bacteria > Bacteroidota > Rhodothermia > Rhodothermales > JABDKH01 > CBDCYH01. The sequence continues at coordinate 2,136,282 of CBDCYH010000002.1, forward strand.
CCGTGGAGTTGGATCCTGAGTACACCAACGCGCACTACAACCTGGGCGCAGCGTACCAGAACAAGGCGATCGGAATTGCCGAGTCCATGAACGCCATCGACGACGATCTTCGAGCCAACCGGTCTAATATGTCGGCCGCCGACATTCAGGCGAAAGAAGCCGAAATCGAGGCCCTGGATGCTCAGAAGAAGGACAACTTTGCCGCAGCGATTGCTCCTTTGGAAAAAGCTAAATCCCTGACGGAAACAGCGGGAGGGGATGCAACGAATATTTGCAGCGCGCTCTACGCGGCATACGTTCAGACAGGACGCCTGGATGACGCGCGCGCGGTTCAGGACTGCGCCGGATATTCCGACGAAGGCTAAAGCTTCCGAGAGATTGATAACTTTTGAAATGGGCGGCCTTTTGTGGTCGCCCATTTCTGTTTGTCGCAACTCGCATTCCCTGAACTCCTGGTAACTAATGATGAAAAACAAAAACACACTTCGTTTTGGTACCCGCGCAATCCATGCAGGGCAGCGACCGGATCCCTCCTCCGGGGCAATCATGACTCCCATCTACCAAACGTCGACATATGTTCAGGAGGCTCCAGGAGTTAACCGGGGCCACGAGTACGCGCGAGTCTCGAATCCTACGCGGGGTGCTCTTGAAGGCAACCTCGCATCGCTTGAAGGCGCAGAATTTGGGATCGCGTTTTCTTCGGGTGTCGCAGCGACCAACGCCATCGCGATAAACCTGCAACCGGGCGATCACGTCGTATCGACAAATGATTTGTATGGCGGAACGTTCAGGCTATTCAAACAAGTCTACGAACCGTTCGGAATTACCTTCGACTTCGTAGATCTGTCGGACCACAAGGTGGTTGAACAAAAAATTGTGCCGGGTACTACCATGGTGTGGCTTGAGTCCCCAACGAATCCCCTGTGTCGAGTCCTGGACATTGGGATGATTGCGAACAGGGCCCATAGCGTTGGCGCGGAGGTTGCAGTCGACAATACGTTTGCAACCCCTTATCTGCAGCGGCCGCTTGAACTTGGAGCAGATATGGTGATGCACTCGACAACAAAGTATATCGGTGGGCATTCCGATGTCATCGGTGGCGCAATTTGCACAAACAGCGCAAAGTGGCATGAGAAACTGCGGTTCCAAATCAAAGCGGCTGGACCTGTCCCCGGGCCGATGGACTGTTTTCTGTTGTTGAGAGGCACAAAAACTTTGCATGTTCGAATGCAAAGGCATTGTGAGAACGCAGGCCGCATAGCAGAATTCCTTGACAATCATCCAGAAGTGGGGACGGTTCATTACCCCGGGTTGGAATCAGATCCTGGACACGCGATTGCGTCAAAGCAGATGAGCGATTTCGGGGCTATGCTTTCGTTCACTCTGAAGAATGATAGTATGGAGAATGCACTGAAGATTCTCTCCGGAACAGAGGTGTTCGCACTTGCAGAATCGCTTGGTGGGGTGGAGAGTCTGATCAATCATCCGGCGTCGATGACACATGCCTCCATTCCAAAACCTGAAAGAGAAAAAATCGGATTATCGGACACGTTAATCCGTTTGTCGGTGGGCATTGAGGATGTCGACGATTTGCTCGAAGACCTGGACCAGGCACTCACCAGACTTTAAGCCAACGCAACTAGCGGCTTACTTCTATCCCGAAAAACCATTCGGTCGCATCCAGGGTGTTAACTCCGCTGATTGGCTGGAACGCCTGGACTGATAGGCCGATGTTGTTCAGGACATAGGCAGTGACACCGACACCAACCTTGGTTGTCTTGGAACTAGGAGCCAACGGGTTGTCTGGATCGAGATCCTCGCTTGTCATTTTTGTTGATCGGATGGACGAGAGAATCGCCTGTGCGAACAGGACCTCGGCGATGCGTCCTCCGACTTCGAGTTTGTAAAACCATTCATCCGAAAAATCGATTTTGTTGTCGGTGCCGCAATTCGACCGTGTAGTGTTCGTACAATCTATCGTACGCGACAACCCATACAAGGATGGTCGCAGGCGAATCCCCGCGTCAGCCTGGCCGTACATCAAGCCAATGCTTCGTCCGACACCAAGCGATGCCTCAAAATCTGTCTGGCCACTCGAAACTGAAGGAGCAAGATTGCGGATGTTTCCTGTCGGCAAGCGCGCTCCAAACTGCAAGGCACTGGAGTAGCTTCCTGGTAACCTGAGCACTTTCGACAGCCCGATCCTGCTGGCAAGATATATGCGGCCAATTCCGGTTGTAGATGCAGATTGCCCCTGTCCACTAACCTCAAGACTTTTTAAAGGCAGCAAGGCAACTAGCGTTAAACTTTCAGTGACGCCATATTCGCCGTACAGATAGTAGCTGTTGTCGGTGAACTTGCCATCGACAATGGAAGCGTCGTACGGAATTTGATCGCCGTCCAGGTCGAACCTGTTGGTCGCTGCAATGTGGGATCTTGAGAGCTTGGCGTAGTATCCATTTTCGGCCTGAACCCATGCCTGGGACATTCCCGGCCTTGCTGTGCCACATGCCAAAAAAAGCACGATGAGCGTCAAGGTGAAAGCGCAATGGCGTTGAGTCGGTCGTTGGTCCAGAACCATGTGCCGCAGACTAGTATTGTGCCAGCGATCGAATTGCATCAATCACACCATCATCCTGCGGAAGGACCGCGCGCTCCAGGGGATCGGCAAACGGTATTGGCGTGAAGGCTCCCGCGAATCTGCGCACCGGTGCGTCGAGATGCTCGAATACACTTCCCGTTATTTGTGCAACCAGCTCGCCACCAAATCCGCCGAACTCGTGATCCTCATGAATAACGATCGCCCTATTCGTCTTCCTAACCGAATCAAGAATTGTCTTGCTGTCGAGTGGGTTGATAGACCGCAGATCGATTACCTCAACATTGACTCCTTCCTTCTCCAGGATTCTTGCTGCGTTGACACTCTTATGGACCATCATCCCGTAGGTCACAACGGTAAGGTGTGTACCCTCTCGAACAACGCGAGCTTCCCCCAGCGGGACTAAGTAATCGCTATCTGTTTCGGGCGCTCTTGCCGCCGCGGCCCTGTAGAGAGCTTTGTGCTCAAGGAAAAGCACGGGGTCATTTCCTCTAATGGCACTTTTTAACAGACCTTTTGCGTCGGCAGCGTTGGATGGCATAACGACGTGCAGTCCCGGCATGTGCGCGAAGAAAGCTTCAATGTTTTGAGAGTGGCACAAGCCGCCGTGAATGTATCCGCCTGTTGGCACCCGTATTACCATGGGACAATCCCATTGACTGTTGGAGCGGTATCTGAACGATGCTACCTGGTTGCGGATTTGTTGGAGCGCTGGCCAGATGTAATCAGCAAATTGAATCTCGATTACCGGCTTGTATCCGAAGGCTGCAAAACCGACCGCGGTTCCAACAATTGATGCCTCAGCCAAAGGTGCATTGAAGCATCGGTCAGGACCGAATTTTTTTGTCAGGCCGCGTGTTGCAGTGAATACGCCACCCTTGTTGCCGCCAACATCCTCACCATAGACGATTATTTTTTCATCGCGCTCCATCTCTTCAGACAATGCGTGATTTATCGCATCAACCAGGACTACGGGATCTCCATTTGCATCGCCTTTATGATAGACTCTCTCATCTGGTCCCTCGTAGTAGACGTGCTTCTCAGCAGTTGCCGGATCCGGATCTGGTTGCCCATCTGCCCAGACGGCCGCTTCGTCAATCTCTACGTCTATTGTGGACTTGATGTCGTCCAGCTCAGTCTGCTCTGCCAACCCCGATTCCAGAATTGCGTTTTCGAGTTTCTGAATAGGGCAGCTCTGTTTCTCAGCTTCTAGTTCATCCTTGTCCCGGTATTTGCCATGGTCGTCGGAAGAGGAGTGGGGAAGTAGTCGCACCACATCTGCCACGATGCACACTGGACCTCTGCCATCGCGAATGCGCTCCACAGCTGCTTTGTAAACGGATGCCACTTGAAAGAAATCCGTTCCGTCAACTCGTGCCCGGGCCAACCCGTCGTAGCCTCTGGCCAGCGCATAGGCAGATCCCCCTGCCGTCTGGTCGGTTGATGGGACCGAGATCGCATACTTGTTGTCCTGAACGAAAAAGAGAACGGGGGCACCCACACGGGCAGACCAATTCAATGCCTCGTGAAAGTCGCCCTGGGAGGTTGCACCATCTCCGCAGGAGCAATAGACATATGCATCGCTGTCCTCCCGTTGCAACGACAATGCGAATCCAACTGCTGGCAGGAATTGTGCCCCAACGGAAGACGAAGTTGTCATTACGTTTTTGTCACGATACCCAAAATGCTCGGACATCTGACGTCCGGCCGATGAAGGGTCATCTGCCTTTGCAAGGTGAGCCAACATGGTCTCGCGACTGGTGACGCCGAGCATGAGGCACGTGCAGAGATCACGGTAGTAGGTACAAAACCAGTCATGGCCTGGTCTTGAGAAATACCCAGCCGCAGCCTGGGCAGCTTCATGGCCAGAGCTTCCGATATGAAAAAATCCCTTACCCTGTTTTAGCAGGGTTAGCATCTTGGCGTCCAGTCGTCGGGACCGATACATGTTTCCGAAGACCATGAGGAGGTCTTCCTTAGAAAAGTCGTTGGGCGTCAGCTCCTTCACGGGAAAATCGGCAGCGAGACTGCCGTGGCCGTTCACAACCGTGTCTTTATTTGCAGTTTCTGACTTCACTTGCGCAGATTTGGCTTACAATTTAATGATCGGCATCCCATGCGTCGCCTGAACCAGGCAGGAAAACGGGGCTTGGCCCGGATGGACCACTCGCATAGCCGACTGGTCGACTCAGTACGCGCGTCACAGGCACATGTTTGTTATCACGACCTGGCAATCTCCACCACTTCGGGCTGCGAGATCGGCAATTCGAAAGAAAAAGTCGAGCCTTCACCGACCGTCGACGTAACGCTAATCGGTTCGCCGTGGGCTTGGAGGATTTGTTTAACAATCGAGAGTCCGAGGCCGGTACCGCCGCTTTTTCGCGCGCGGTTTGGATCAACTCTATAAAAACGGTCGAAAATTCTCTCCAGATGCTCCTCGCTCATCCCCTCGCCGTCATCCGTAACATCAATCCGTACTTTATCTGAAGAAGGCGTGAGTGTGCACGTTACATGGCCGTCCTCAGAGTAGGCGACAGCGTTCTCGATCAGGTTTATTAGTACTTGCCGTATCCGACTTCGGTCGGCGAGCACGCGTACGTCGGGTCCAAGGATGGCAACCTCCGCATTTTTTGCATGCGCTTTTGTCGCGACTACGTCACGAATCTCACGTGCGAGCTCTCCAAGGTTGAAGTGATCTGGCTTAATCAAATCCTCCCGATACTCTAGTCTCGCGATCTCGATAAGATCGTTGAACAGATGCGTTAGACGTTGCAGGTTTGCCAACGCCTTTTCGGAATATAGCTCGCGCTGGTTGTCCGACATTTTGGAGCTCGACAGGGCTTCCAGGTAGCCACCTACCGCGAAGATAGGGTTGCGCACCTCGTGGGATACGTTACCAATAAATTCGTTTTGCACCTGCGATATTCTTTGCAGGTCCTGGATCTTTTCGCGAAAGCTCTCCGACATTGAGTTGAGGCTTGCCACAAGATCCTGAAACTCCGCCGACCGAGATTCGATGACAATCTTTTCTTCAAAGTCTCCTTCGCTAATTGATCGCGCAGAGTTGCGAATTTGTTGCAGCGGTATGGTAACCCTCTGGGAGGCGATCCACGATCCGAGGAGCGCCAGGAAAAGGGCCATGATCATTCCAACCAGCAGGGTCGTCCTCAAGCGGCGCACGAGTGCAAGGAGGGGAGGAGACGGCTGTCCAACACGTACCGTAAATGCGGAACCTTCATTGCGCACCGATACATAATGGTTTAACGCAGATGCCGCTTTTGGTGGTTCGAAATATTCAACAACACCCGGTTCCACAGTGAACAGTACCGGGTAAGCATTCAGGAGGGAGTCTTTGGCTATCTCTGAGCCGTTCGCATCCCACGCAACCATGGAGTCTGCCATAACCGTGATCCGCAGGTTCGAGTACCGGGCCAGGTCTGATAAGAGCTTTCTCCTTTCGTCGTCCGATCGCGCAGCTTCAAAGAGTAGGGCCACCCTCTGCGAACGTTGGTACAGCGTGTCGTTGACAGCGCTGCGTACCTCGCCACGCAGGATGATGAACACGTAGACACCAACGGCGGCCACAGCCAGCCCTACGAAAACAGCGAAGGTGAGGAACATCCACGCCTGCGTCGAGGCTCGCTCCGGGACAATTTTTTCGTACCAAGTTGGAGGACGGTCGCCCGTCATAGGCGGTCTCGCTCTAGCTGGTTTCCGCTACACCCTCTTGTACGAATCGGTATCCAACGCCGCGAACAGTCTGGATGTGTTGGGCAAACGAACCCAGCTTCTCACGCAGATTCTTGATGTGGGCATCTACGGTTCGTTCCGTAACCATCATCGCGTCTTTCCAGATTGTCTCCAGAAGTTGCTGACGGGTAAAGGCTTTTCTTGGATGTCTGCACAGATACCTGAGGAGCTCGAACTCTGTTAGTGTCAAACCAAGATCCTTTCCGTAAAGAGACGCGCGGTACTCATCTTCGAAAATTGTCAGATCGTTGACCTGGAGTGTCTTGCTTTCCTCTACACCACTACGCCGGAGCACAGCCTTGGCATGTGCCAACACAACTTGCGGAGAGACTGGTTTGGTGAGGTAGTCATCGCCACCAAGCATAAGTCCCTTGATTTGATCTTCCTCCTCCGTCTTGGCAGAAAGGAATATGATAGGGATTGTTTCCGTTTCGACTCGCGATCGCAATCTTCTACATACTTCGTACCCGTCCAACCCGGGAAGCATGATGTCGAGGACAATCAGATCGATTTCCGGGGTAGCCTTTGCAAGAGCTTGCTCGCCGTCATAAGCTTTATGCAAATTGTAACCTTCCTGAGCAAGGAAGTGGCTGAGAACTTCGACGACATCCTCTTCGTCGTCTACAATTAAAATGTTTAGTTCCGATGGATCGGATGTGGTTGCCATGGGCCAAAAATAGTTTCGTTCACAAGCTGTGCGACCGCCGGAATCAGTTGCGAGTTGGACCTGAGGACGTCCGCGAGTGGGCGACTAAGTTAAGGCAGTTTCTCTTAGCTACCAAGCCCGCAGCCTTAATCAAACCCCTTCAGTTGTCCACATATATTCGCGGGACCCGCCTGGAAATGCCACATGTGACCGTGTACGGGATCGTATCTGCCCATTCGGCCACATCCTCCACTTCGGGGCCTCGCGACCCGAACAGATTGACCCTGTCGCCAATCTTTACCCGCTCGGACCCACTAGGCCCAACATCGACCATCAACATGTCCATGCAAACCGATCCAGCAATCGGATACAGCTTACCACCGATTAGTACTTGTCCCGTCTTCGATGCATGGCGTGGATACCCGTCTGCATAACCCGCCCCTACTGTAGCAATCGTCGTTGGCCGGCTCGCGGTCCATCTCGAACCGTAAGAAACACTTTCCCCCGCGTCTATTTTCCTAAGCCGGACGACTCGCGACGATACATTTACAATGGTCTGTAAATCCGGATGAGGCATCCCTTTGCCCCGGCGCGTGTACAAATCAATACCAACGCGAAAAACCAGATTCTTAAAATGGAATTTTTCTGTTGCGGGAGCAAAGTGACTCATCGGTAGGTGCAAATTCGCACTTTTCAATTCTGGCGGGAGAGTGTCCATAATCTGCTCAAATTTAGCGATCTGATCCATCGAGAATGCGCCAAAGGGATCAGCCGGTTGTGCCAGATGCGTCCAGAATCCTGCGACTACCACGTTGGGCCTGGCCAGGAGCTCGACGCATTCGGCAAACTCATCCATACCGATGCCCAGACGATTCATTCCGGTGTCAACCTTGAGATGAACTCTAACGGGTCGTTCAACGGTGAGCGCAAAACCAGAAACAGCACGGGCAGCCTCGATCGAAGCAATCGTAATGTCCAGGCTCTGTTCGAGGTACATGGGCAGTTGCTCGGAGAGCGGTCCAGCGAGAACGAGAATGGGAGCGCTCACTCCCGCCGCCCGAAGCTCGGCGCCCTCGGGAATAGTCGCAACACCAAAAAGCTCAACTCCAAGAGCCTCCAGGAACGGTGCGACCCGATTCGCACCATGGCCGTAGGCATCTGCCTTGACAACGGCCAACATTTTCGACGGTCGGATGCATTCCTGTAGGAGCTGCACATTCGATCGCAGGACACTTAGGTTGATCTCCGCTGTCGTATTGGCCGCGATTTCTACCTTCTTTTGCATCTGAGATTGTTACTTAAGTGCTGCATGCCGGACGGACAGTCCACCGGTCTTTTGTACATTCCTCCAGCAGCCCAACGGCGGTCAACTGGTCTCTAAATGTTCGCAAAATTCGATACAACCTCCAAGATTGTCGGATATAATCGATCAACACGGTCCGGGCGCAGATGAATTTGGTCAAATGAAAGGAAAAGAAATTTAGGATGTCTGATTATTGTTTTGTCGACGGTACCATCATCAATCCCGAATCTGGAACTGCACGTCGGGCCGATCTGCGCGTCTCGGATGGAGTAATCGTTGGAATAGAAACTTCCGTGTCTCGTGATGACGCAGAAATCGTCGACTGTGAAGGCAAGTACTTGTCTCCGGGATGGATGGACATGCACGTTCACCTCCGCGAGCCGGGTCAGGAACACAAGGAGACGCTTGAGACTGGATGCGCCGCAGCGGCAGCGGGCGGGTTCACCGCGGTAGCGTGTATGCCAAACACTAATCCCCCGATCCATACTCGTGACGTCGTGGAATTCATTCGCGACCGGACGGCCGAAAACGTGGTTGATGTTTATCCGATTGCATGCGTTTCCAAGGAGAGAGAAGGCGAGACTCTGGCAGAGATGGCCGACTTGGTTGCGGGCGGCGCGGTGGCCTTCAGTGACGATGGCTCACCAGTTCAGAATTCCGGGTTGATGAGACATGCGCTCGAGTATGCCTCCATGCTGGACAGACCAATCATCAATCATATGGAGGACCTGTCGCTGAATCCGCACGGTCACATGAACGAAGGGGAGGTATCGACTCGACTCGGACTTCCTGGTATTCCCGGCCTGGCAGAAGAAGTGATGATTGCGCGCGATGCTTTGCTGGCAGAGTTCACGGGCGGCAGCGTCCACGTAGCTCATATTTCGACTGCGGGTGCCGTCGAGATTGTTCGAAGAGCGAAGGCCAGAGGTATCAACATTACCGCCGAAGTGTGTCCTCACCATTTCACGTCAACTGATGAGCTTGTAGAGACCAGCGGATTTGACACACGAACAAAAATGCATCCTCCATTGCGCACCGCCGCCGATATTGCTGCTATTAAGCAGGGCCTGGTGGACGGGACCATCGACGCCATTTGTACAGATCATGCCCCTCATGCATCATTCGAGAAAGAGGTCGAGTTCATTGCTGCGCCCTTTGGGATTATCGGGCTCGAGACGGCTTGGGGCCTTATCTGTCGGGAGCTCATCAAGCCCGGGATCTTGACCCTGCCCGAGGTCCTGCACTCGCTAATCGTCGCTCCAAGGAATATCCTGAGACTAGATGTGCCCGTCGTTGAAGTCGGTGCGCGCGCCAATCTTACTGTTTTTGATGATTCTTCGGAGTGGACTTTTGGACTCGATCACATCAAATCCAAAAGCAAGAACACTCCCTACATCGGCGAGCAAATGGTTGGGATACCGTGGGCGGTATTCAACAACGGGAAGCTAGTCCCGAACACTGAATTTCATCAGATCGCCTAAAGGCCGTACTGCAATCGCTTTCCTAAACCTTCGGGAAGGCCAGCGTCGACAATCTTCTGCATCGCTGCCGGGATATCGTAAGGCAGGCGAATCATCTCGAGGCTACAGGTAACGTTATCGAAGATGGCAAAGGACAAGCGCGGATTCTGATCACGCGGTTGGCCCACGCTACCTACATTTATCAAGAATCTATGCCCGGGTTTTGGCTGGAAGACGCCGACTTTGTCAGACATGACAGCCGGGATGTGCGTGTGCCCCACGAAGCACACATCAGTATCAAAGTGTTTGAACTGCTCCATCGCAACGTTCAGGGTCTCAATTCGCATCCACGCCTGAGGCTTTTGCGGGGTCGCATGCACAAAAGTGCATCCGTCCGCTTCAAGTGAGAGAGGCAAGCTTGTCAAATAATCAATTTGGTCCTGCGATAACTGCTTCCTGTTATGCTCGGCAGCCTTTTGGGCATCCCGAGGAAGGAACGAAACTCCCTGTTGCATGGCAACCGCAACATCGTGATTGCCTCTTACTGCGCCATCGCATTTTTCCATAACGATGTCTACACACGCGGCGGCGTCGGCCCCGTAGCCAACGATGTCGCCCAGGCAGTATATTGCGTCAACTCCTCTGCGATCGATTTCCACCATCGCTACCTCTAAGGACTCAAGGTTGGAGTGAATGTCAGAAATTATTGCTAGACGCACAGAAACAGTATTATTGCAGCGGTGAGAAAAAGATGCCTACGCGACTGAGATGAACGATACACTAGTAAACGTTGCAGTTGTTTTCGGAGGGACTTCGCCCGAGCACGAAGTTTCTGTTATATCGTCTCATCAGGCGATAGCCGCGTTAGATCCTATGAGGTATCGACCTGTTCCCGTATATCTTTCGAAGGACGGGTCGTGGTATATCGGTGAGTCGTTAAAAAACATCGCTGAATTCCAGAATCTTGACCAACTCTGCAAAAAAGCTGAGCGAGTCGTGGTCGGATTCGAGCACAATCGATTGAAGTTGATCCCGGAGAACCAGCCGTTTATTGGGAGGAAGTCTCCGGTCTATGCAGATGTTGTGCTCCTGGGTCTTCATGGTGGAGCAGGTGAAGACGGTGGTCTACAGGGTTTGTGCGAAACTTTCAATGTCCCATATACCGGGAGTGGCGTATTTGCATCCGCCCTGGGCATGGACAAAGAAATGTCGAAACACGTTTGTCGACAGCTGGACATCCCGGTTGTGGATTTTCTACCAGTCCACGAACATGACTGGCAGGGAAACGAAGAATCCGTGATGGCGTCGATCGAATCGACACTTGGATATTCGATGGTCGTTAAGCCCGCAAGACTAGGATCGTCCATTGGGATTTCCTTTGCAACAAACCGTGCTGAACTCGACCAGGCAATAGAAGAGGCATTTCGATACGATTCGAAGATCGTGGTCGAAAAGGCAGTCGACAATCTTGTCGAAATAAACTGTTCGGTTCTGGGAGATCTCAAGGATGCGCTTCCAAGTGTGCTGGAACAACCCGTTGCCGATTCTGAAGACCTGCTGTCTTTCGGTGACAAATACATGCGGGGCAGTTCGGGAGGTAAAGGCAGGAAGTCAGGCGGGGCTGTCGGCATGGCATCCCTGGACCGGATCATCCCAGCTCCATTGGGTGAAACGGCGACGAGGGAAATACAGGAGCTGGCTGTAAGAGTATTCCAGTCGTTCGAGTGCGCGGGACTCGCGCGAATCGACTTCCTTACAGACAGTAAATCCGGGGAGGTATTTTTCAATGAGATCAATACAATTCCAGGATCTTTTTCCTTCTATCTTTGGGATAAGCTCGGCGTTGACTTTTCCGAATTGATGCACCGTCTAATTCAGTTGGCGATGCGCAGGCATCAGGGGAATAATTCCAGGGTCAGGTCGTATGACGTTAACTTACTCTCCAGCAAGAATCTGTCTGGCCTCAAGGGAGCAAAGGGATGACATGAACAAAGCGGTAGTCGCCCACGTTTAACAAGTTGCGAGTTTCGAATTAGGTACAACTAACAATAGCTCCGAACCACCACACTAGCGTAAGTCTGCCGCTGCCCATGCCCAAGAGCTTCCTGGAGTCACTGCTCCAGCATGACAAATATATCCTGAGCACGCACGTAAAGCCGGATGGAGATGCTCTGGGTTCACAGCTAGCGCTTGGTCGTTTCCTCCAATCGATGGGTAAAGAGGTCGCGTTGATCAACAGCGATACGTCACCTGGGAATCTCGAGTGGCTACCGGGAATTCGTCAGATTCGGCTCTTCGATGGCAGTCTGGAAATCAGACAGAAAATAAATTCTTCCGACGCCGTAGTAGTGTTGGACGCCAACGCTTTCGACCGACTTGGGCCTGTTGGAAAGACGCTCAAAAACAGCGGTAAGGTGTCTTATTTGATTGATCATCACACCCTACCCGACACTGATTTCACTGCGGCCTGGAGCGATGAAAACGCGTCGTCCACCGGTGAGCTTGTCTTTGATCTCATCCATCAACATACTCCCGATCTTCTGGATTACGATGTCTGCGTGTGTCTTTATGTTGCGATAATTACCGACACTGGCTCTCTGCGCTATTCGAACGTAACGGCGGAGCTTCATCGTAAGGTTGCTGACATTGTTGAGATCGGCAACCTGGACGTTGCGGCTATCCAGGACAAGGTATTTACTCGATCAATGGCGGGCTTGAAATTGCTCGGTAAAACGCTGGTAAATCTTACTCTCGTCCACGGAGGTCGAGTCGGATATATCGTTCTTGAGCAACAAACCTTGCGCGACCTTGGTGCCGATCGGGATGATACCGAGGGACTTGTTAACTACCCACTGTCAATAGACGGCGTAGACGTTTCTCTATTCTTTTACGAGACAGACCGCGGCACGAAAGTGAGCTTTCGATCTACAGGGGATACCGCTGTCGACAAAATTGCGCGGACTTTTGGCGGAGGCGGCCATCGAAACGCTTCCGGGTGTTTTATCAAACATCCGCTTGAGATTGTTATCAAAAAAATATTGGCTGCTCTGCCAAAGTATGTGAATTTGGGGGACGATGGAGAACCCGATGTTAGCGATGCGGAGGTTGAGGAGATGACAAAACTTTTCGGAGAAAAATCAAACGAAGGGAAATGAAGATTACAATCAGCACGATTGAACTGGCTGATCTCGAGGTCGACGTGCTCACCGTTCTGGGATTCGCAGATGATAAGCAGCACCGGGAACTGGTAGCTACTCTCGTTGGTGACGAAGTTGGGGAGGGTCTTTCGGATTTCGGTGGAAAGGCGGGGGAAACTCAGTTGCTCTATTCATCCGCGATACGTGCCAGGCGACTCTTGCTTGTTGGATGTGGCGACACCGAAACAAGCACGGAGAAAATTCGGGTAGCTGCGGCTAAAGCGGCGGCGTTTCTAGCGAATAAAAAGTTTGAAACCGTGGGACTCGTCGTTCCCGAGACCAAGTTGGGTTCCGCCTGGACTTCGCAGTCGATCGTTGAAGGCTTTGTGCTAGGTTCATACTCCTTTGATCGGTATCGCACATCGAAGGGTGACGAAACAAGTCCGGTACAACGGTTAGTTCTAACGGCCGAAACCGCAAAGCTGGTGGAGAGAGGCCGTGTGGAGAGGGGGCGTATAGTTTCGGAATCGGTCTGTTTTGCCAGAGACCTTGTGAACCTGCCGCCTGTTGACAAGACGGCCGCATTGCTGGCGAACCACATCCAGGAGTGTGGAAAGCGAAACGGATTCGACGTAGAGACCTGGGGGCCAGACCAGATCAAGGAAGAGAAGATGGGAGGCCTGTTGGCTGTAAACCGCGGGAGCACCGAACCCCCAACCTTCTCGATCATGGAGTGGAAGCCGGAGATGCACACAAACAAACGACCGGTCGTGCTTGTCGGCAAGGGAGTAGTTTATGACACTGGTGGGCTGTCGCTCAAACCCACCAAGGATTCCATGGACTACATGAAGTCGGACATGGCCGGAGCGGCTGCCGTTGTAGCAACCATGGAGGTGGTGTCGCGTCTCCAACTTCCCCTACATGTCATCGGACTGGTCCCAGCCTCCGACAACCGACCCGGAGTAAACGCCTACGTACCGGGAGACGTCGTACACATGCGATCCGGGAAAACTGTGGAGGTGCTGAACACCGATGCCGAAGGTCGAATGCTTCTTGCGGATGCGCTGTCATACGCCGACGAGTATGATCCGGAACTCGTAATCGACCTCGCGACGCTCACCGGAGCTGCGGTCGTTGCACTCGGTAAGAATATCGCCGCGATAATGACAAATCAGGATCTAGATGCCGCGGGTAGTACAGATGCGTTTGTTGCCGCTGGCAAACTTTCAGGAGAAAGGGTCCATCCGTTGCCCATGGACGATGACTACGCTGACCAACTAAAAAGCACTATCGCAGACCTGAAAAATGTCGGCGGACGACCCGCGGGTACCATCACTGCAGCCAAGTTTCTGGAGAACTTCGTCAACTACCCCTGGGTCCATATCGACATCGCCGGTCCATCATTTGTGCACAAGGCCGACTCATATCGCAAGCCAGGGGGGACAGGTTTTGGAGTACGCCTCCTCACCGAATTCCTGATCAACTACACCGCCAGACAATAGGCACCCGTGATTCCACGACTTGCCATAACGGTCGGCGACGTAAACGGTATCGGTCCTGAAATTGTGCAGAAAGCACTTGGCGCTCGGCGGAAGCGAAGATTCGCGGCGGTGGTCGTCGCACCGGATTTTCTCGAACCAACGTTTGCGCTCCAGGAACCCGACGCATTTGTCGGAGTCACGACAGACCTACGTGCTGTAGAGCCGGGTGTAATAGACGCCACTGCTGGTGTCGCGTCGATGTTGTGTGTAGAGAAAGCCGTCGACCTTTGTGTTGCCGGTGAGTGCGACGGCATGGTGACCGCTCCAATCTCAAAAGAGGCAATCCAACTTGGAGGTTTTAAGTATCCAGGACACACAGAGTTTATCGGTGAGCGAACCGGAGGCAAAAACCCGCTGATGCTGATGGTGTCCGAGGAGACAAAAGTCGCCCTGGTCACATCACATATCCCCATTCACCGTGTTGCGGAAACCGTGAGCGCGGAGGTGATCGAAGCCAAGATTCTGAAATTGGTCGCATGCCTGAGACAAGATTTTGCAATTGAAACTCCCTCCATTGCAGTCCTGGGATTGAACCCCCACGCTGGAGACGGGGGAGTACTGGGAAGGGAAGAACTTGATTTAATAGGTCCCGCACTCAACAATGTTGGGGGTGTCGTTAACGTTTCCGGTCCTTTTGCAGCGGATGCATTTTTTGCGCGACAGTCGTACCGCGAATATGATGGTGTGCTTGCTATGTATCACGATCAGGGGTTGATCCCTTTCAAGATGATTGCCTCTGGCCGCGGTGTAAACGTTACTGCCGGATTGCCTATCGTTCGCACATCGCCCGACCACGGGACCGCTTTTGACATAGCGGGTTTGGGCAAGGCGGATCCGGAAAGTCTACAGGTAGCATGTACTGTTGCAGCGCAATGCGTCGAAAATCGTCGAGTCAAGCGGTGAGGAGCGTGGATCCATATACCGCGCTTGCTCAGGGTTATGATGAAGTAATGGCGCATGTGAATTACGACGAGTGGGCCCGGTATATTTGTCTCCTTGTTGACACTCACCACATCCGAACAAACAAAGTTCTCGAAGTAGCGTGTGGAACAGGCGCCTTGGCCGCGCACCTGTCAACTCTGACAGGTGCCGAGACCTACAACGGCGTGGATGTGTCAACTGACATGATTGAGATTGCCCGTAACAAGAATCTTGGACAGTCGGTGCGATTTGATGCTGCAGACTGTCGAAGGCCCATCCCGGTACATGCCTGTGATCTTGTCCTAATGCTTTACGACAGTGTAAATTATTTGCTAACTATCGAGGACGTCGAATCTGCTTTTTCGAACATCCGGGAGTGTGTTGCGGAGGGGGGCTATTTTATTTTCGACACGAGTACGTCATACAACTCAATCGCGAATGCCAGCTACTTTGAGGACCGCGGAAAAACTACTACTTTTTCGTTTGTGCGGACCAGTAGCTACGACACGGAAACGGCTTTGCATCAGACGACTTTCGAGATTACAACGGATGACGGAACGTTTTGCGAAACCCATATGCAGCGAGCGTATGATCGCGCCGAAATTAAGTTGGCTTTAGAAAGGACAGGCTGGGCGTTGGACGGAACGTATTCCGGGATGACTCTTGAGCCTGTAGGGAGTGAAACGGAAAGGATTCATTGGATTGCAAGACGTAGAGGTGGTTCATGATAGAACTCCAAAACGTAACAGTCGCGCACAAACTTCCTGACGGATCCCGCCGATCAGTTTTTGAAAAACTATCGGTTACGATTAAGCAGGGTGAGATGGTTTACCTGGTTGGTCCAACGGGTAGTGGTAAGACAACGCTGCTTCGCCTTTTGTACATGGACAAGTTACCCGAGCAGGGGGCTGCCATTGTCGGCAAGTTCAACAGCCAGTCTATCAAGCCGTCGGAGATTCCGTTCCTTAGGCGATCCATCGGGGTGGTGTTTCAGGATTTCCAGTTGCTGCCGGATCGAAACGCGTTCGACAATGTTGCTTTTGCAATGTACGCCACTGGCCAAAGTGGCCGTCGAGTACAGACGCGCGTCATGCAAGTGTTGTCGCGTGTTGGATTGAGTCACAAGCGCAACCGGTTCCCGCATGAGCTTTCTGGCGGAGAGCAGCAGCGAGTGGTTATTGCTCGCGCCATCATCAATGAACCGTGGATCCTTCTTGCGGACGAACCGACCGGTAATCTGGACCCAAACGTTGCCGACGAAACGATAAAGTTGCTGATTTCGTTGCACCGGCAAGGCATGACCTTATTCATGGCGACGCATGATTACAGGTTAGTCAGAACCTATCCTGCACGAACGCTCGCGTTCATGAAGGGGCAACTAGTGGAGGTGGATCCATTGACGCTTGGGGGCTGATGGTTTGCGACCAAGGCCGGTTGCCTGTATATTTTCGGGTTCCGGCGCGGATGTCGGCGTGCCATCACTAATACCCAGAGTTCTCAATGGAGCAAATCAGATCCATCATATCCTGGCTGGAGCACCTCGTGTGGTCGACAGGCATCCCGGTAGGAGGCGAAACGATACCCTTTTTGGTTATCGCATTGCTCGGGACAGGCATATTTCTCACCATCCGCCTCGGGCTAATTCAGTTCCGGCGACTGGGCCACGGTGCCGCTGTTGCAACTGGACGATATGATGATCCAACGGAACCAGGTGATGTGTCTCACTTCCAGGCGCTCACCACGGCGCTGTCTGCAACTGTAGGTATAGGTAATATCGCAGGGGTCGCGATAGCAATTCACTGGGGTGGGCCCGGTGCACTTTTCTGGATGTGGATGACTGCGCTTCTGGGTATGGCCGTAAAGTATTCAGAAGTTACGCTCGCGCAACACTACCGCGAGATCGCCGATGGTTCAGGCAAAGCGTGGGAAGGGACGGTTTCCGGTGGACCGATGTATTACATCGAAAAAGGCCTTGGCCCACGATGGAAACCGCTTGCAATGTTTTTCGCTGGTGCCCTAATGATTACTGCATTCATGACGGGCAACGCTGTTCAGGCAAATACGATTGCCGACACGGTTCAGTCATACTTCGGTGTATCGCCCTGGATTACGGGGATGCTTTCAGCTGGACTGGTCGCGGTAGTTGTTCTTGGTGGGATTACCAGGATCGGAAAGGTCACCGGCATCCTGGCTCCTGCTATGGCGGGGATCTACATACTCGGTGCGTTGGCAATTCTGGTTGCCAACTATCAAAGCATCCTGCCCTCGTTCGCACTCATCTTCCGCGAAGCCTTCAATCCGTCTGCCGGGGTGGCCGGCACGGGCGCTGGAGCTTTCGTTCTGACACTTATGTGGGGTGTTAGGAGAGGATTATTTTCAAACGAGGCTGGACAGGGATCGGCCCCCATTGCGCATGCCGCGGCGCGAACGGACGAACCTGTGTCGGAAGGAGTGGTTGCCCTACTCGAACCTTTCATCGATACCATTGTCATTTGTACGACGACTGGTCTTGTAATTCTTTGCACAGGCGTCTGGACAAACAGGGTGCCCACAGAGCTGGACCTAAGCTCTGGAGACATTACGTACGTTACTCAAGACGACAGAAATATCTTCATAGGCGGGGATGCACCTGAATCGATCACGGTCGTGGATGGTCGAGCTGTCCAGGCTGATGGAGAGTATGCGTTTGCCTGGCACGACGTCGAGGTAGAACGGTTCTTTGTTGATGAAGCAAAGACGCAACCGTTTTCCGGCACCATTACACCTTCCGCGCAGAAAGCAGTTGGCGGCGATGGGGTGGCCTATACCAGCTTGTATGGAGATGCTGTAGAAACCGGAGCACCGCTAACTTCACTCGCGTTTGAGAAGGGGCTATCCACCTTCGGTATGGGTCCTGTCGGTAAGTTCATTGTGCTGATATCTGTTCTACTTTTCGGTATATCCACATCGATCTCTTGGAGTTATTACGGCGACCGTTGTGCAAACTACCTCTGGGGCAAGAAGGCGATCCTGCCGTACAAGGCAGTATTTGTGTTAATGCACTTCATCGGTGCGACTGCACCTCTGGCTTTCATCTGGGTTCTCGGAGATGTTGCGTTGGGAGCTGTTACGTTCCCGAACCTGATTGCACTGGTTCTCTTGTCTGGTGTTATTGTCAAACTCACCAAGAGCTATTTCGAACGCAAACCTTGGTTGGAGAACCAGGAAGTGCGTAAGGCGATGAAAGATACTGGGCACTAGACGTAAGCGGGGCGATGCATAAGTTGACCATCGTCGACCACCCATTGTTAAAGCGCGACCTTACTCTTTTGAGAGATAAGGAAACACCGCACGGCCTGTTTCGGCAGACGCTTTCTAACGCTGCAGCAATCCTTGCCTACGAGGCCATGCGAAGTCTCACCTTACGGGAGACATCCATTGCAACACCGCTCGAGGAAACTGCCGGTTTCGAATTGGCCGATGAGCTGGTCGTGATTCCGATTCTTCGAGCCGGGCTGGGTATGGTTGACGGGTTCGTGCGATTTGTCCCTGAGGCAAGGATCGGGCACCTTGGTATGTACCGGGACGAGACGACGCACGAGCCGATAGATTACTACAGCAGTATTCCGGGTGGCCTTGAAACGGCTCAGGTAGCAGTCGTTGATCCGATGCTGGCTACCGGGGGAAGTGCATGTGGGGCGATTTCTCACCTCAAACGCCTCGGCGCGAAAAACTTTCTTTTTGCCTGCTTGGTCGCGGCTCCGGAAGGAGTCGACAGGCTTTCTCAACAGCACCCGGACGTGCGTATCATCACGGCGACGGTCGACCGGGAGCTCGATCAAAATGCGTACATTCGTCCTGGATTGGGCGATGCCGGAGATCGCATTTTCGGCACATCCTGAAGTCCGATATCCTCAATGATGGATGTAGAAGATGGACATTGAGTATTCCTTTATTTTCGGGTGCCCGCGATCTGGCACGACATACCTGTCGCGCCTAATGGACCGACTCCCACACGTGGAGTCCGTCGTAGGGAATGTCATTCCGGTTCTTTGGATGCATATCGCAAGGCAACCGCTGGAACCCGAAATGTATAAGGCATTCAAAATTGGTTTTGAGAGAGCCCTTTCGGATTATGCACATTCGGGCAGTGTTCACTCCCGAGCCGCGGCCCTGCAGAAATGGTATAATTCGGGCGCGGGACTGATGGAGCTACCGAGAGCAGCGCGTGGCAAACGTGTCGTAAAAAATCTTGTTTATAAAGAACCGGTCTTTGCATTCGCACCTGAATTTGTTTTCGATTCCGTTCCCACGGCGAAATCGATCTACATTGTTCGAGATGGGCGCGACGTTGCAAACTCACTTGTTGAGTCGTACAACGAAAATTTCCTTGGCGTATTCGGTCGTCAGTATGAAAATCAGTTCGTACCCTGGTGGGTAGAAGATGGGCTGGATGAAGAATTCATCAGTGCATCGCGTTACGGGAAATCAATATGGATGTGGAAGGCCATGGTCTCGCACTGCTCAACATACTTTGAATCGCTTTCCAATTCGGCAAAAAGTAGGTTGTATGCCGTTCATTATGAGGAACTGATGCGGAATCCGCTCGATGTCGGACATGCTCTTGCCAGGCACATCGGGGGAAAACCTGGAAAGGCTTACGACAAAATGCTCGGCGCGGCCCGGGAATCCTCCATTGGAAAATATAAATCGCGTCCGCCAAAGGAGATTGAAGAGGCGGAACGTATTGCCGGAAATGAATTACGCAAACTTGGGTACATGACGTGAAACTTCGTGCAACTCCGGGATTGACAATGAAGATTTTGTCTCGCTTGTCAACGGTCACATTAGCAATGCTGCTCCTGCCAACCGTTTGTGTGCTGGCCGCGGGTTCAGATCCCACAGTCGGTGCGCAGGCATCCGACTTCGGATTTGTCTCGATTCTCCCACCACTCATCGCCATCGTTTTTGCGCTTTTGTTTCGGCGTGTGATTCCCGCGCTCTTTGCCGGGATTTGGCTCGGAGCATGGGCTTTGAAAGGATGGTCCCCGCAAGGCTTCCTGGTTGGATTGTTTGATTCGTTCCAGGTCTTTGTCCTGGGAGCACTGGCGGATGCGGATCACGCCGCGATCATACTCTTCACTTTCATGATCGGGGGCATGGTTGGCATCATATCGAAGAATGGAGGGATGCAGGGGGTTGTGTCCCGTCTTTCGTCGTGGGCTACCACGGCCAAGAGAGGACAGCTGACAACCTCTTTCCTCGGGCTCGCCGTGTTTTTTGATGACTACGCCAACACGCTTGTGGTTGGCAATACAATGCGACCGGTAACAGATCGGCTGAGAGTGTCCAGAGAAAAACTGGCCTACATCGTTGACTCGACCGCGGCTCCGGTCGCGTGCATTGCCTTCGCAACAACATGGGTTGGTTACGAAGTCGGTCTTATCGGGGATTCGATTTCTGCACTTCCCGGAATAGAGGCCTCGCCGTACGGAATATTTCTTTCCTCGATCGCCTATTCGTTTTACCCGGTCCTTGCCATTTTCTTCGTCTTGTTGGTTGCGGGATCGGGTAAGGACTACGGACCGATGTACAAAGCGGAAGTCCGGGCACGGACAACCGGAAAGGTGTTCAGGGACGGGGCTAAAGTTGAGACGGACCCAGACTCTACAAGAATGCTCAAGCAAGGACTTCCACTGCGAGCAATCAACGCAGTAATTCCTGTTGCTGTCCTGGTGATAGGCGTAATAGTTGGGCTGTTTTTAACCGGTGAAGGGGAATCGATCAGTGACATTATCGGGAGTTCGGATTCATACAAGGCGTTGATGTGGGCATCGCTGGCGGGAGCGCTAACCGCGGGTGCACTAAGCATCGGCCAACGGATTCTTACACTGGAGGAAACGGTAGAGGCGTGGTACGAAGGTTTGAAGTCCATGTTATTTGCAATGATCATCCTTGTCCTGGCGTGGTCTTTGTCCGACATAACCAAAGCGCTTGGAACAGCGAATTTCCTTGTTGAGATTCTCGGCGATGCTATCAATCCAGGCGTATTGCCGGCGATAGTTTTTGTCCTCGCCGCGATGACCGCCTTTGCCACAGGCTCGAGCTGGGGTGCCATGGGCATTCTCATGCCTCTGGTCATTCCTCTTTCCTGGGCAGTGATGCAGGGCAACGGCATGACCACGACCGCAGATTACCACATCCTCTATTCTGCAATCTCCTGCATACTCGCCGGATCGGTCTGGGGTGATCACTGTTCTCCCATTTCGGACACTACGATCCTGAGCAGTATGGCATCCGGTAGTGACCACGTTGATCATGTGCGGACTCAGCTACCCTATGCGCTGACCGTGGGCGGCGTCGCAGTTTTTTGCGGGACCGTACCGGCTGGATTCGGAATTCCCTGGTGGATCTGCATGCTCGTTGGCGCAACCGTGCTAGTTGGTGTCATTACGTTTTTTGGAAAAAGAGTCGATAATGCCCTCCAAGAGGTACAATAAGCCATTAGTGGAATGCTAGACGCCGACGACAGACCGTGGGGCCGGTGGGAAGAATATCTAAATGAGGATGGTTATCGCGTAAAACGGATCATCGTCCATCCTGGCCAAAGACTCTCGCTGCAGCGACACAAGCTTAGGGAAGAACATTGGGTCGTTGCCAAAGGGGAGGGCCTTTTCCATCTGGACGGGGATGAGCGGACAGTGAGCGTCAAAGATTCCGTATACATTCCGGTCGGTGGCGTTCATCGAATCACAAATCCTGGGAATGAAAACTTGATCATCATCGAGACACAGTTGGGAATATGTGACGAGGATGACATCGAACGCCTGCAGGACGATTACGGAAGGGAGTAGACGTGCGGTGAAATCGTTCTATTCATCGCTGTCACGACGCTTGACTTCTTCGCGTCTGATCCGCTCGCCCAAAGCTCGTCCAAGTTCCGGTGCATTTCCCCACGCACGATTGTTGGTAAATACCTGTAGCAAGGCATTTTGCTTTTCCGCCTGGTATAACAGAGCAACGGTGTCGTCGACCATTTTCTTGCCTTCGGTGGATTCGGAAAGTTTCTCAACCGGAGCATCGAACGGAAAGGTCTCTGCGTACGCTTTGGCGTATGGAACTTCCAGTGGAGTAAGCAACCGCACGACGCAGTCGTCGTTCCTCGCAGTAAACCGCTCACCGCTCATCTTCCATTGCTTTCGCAACGGCGGTAGCCACGTCCAGTGGCTGAATACATGGCCAATTCCTGCATCCTCAAGCCAATCGAAGTATTCTTTGGTTAGCAGATGAGGCGAACGCATTTCGATATGCGGCTGGACATCGCCGGGGATGGAGTCAAAGAAACTTTCCAGCTGGGCAATATTCTCTGCCGATGACGGAGAATCGCCAACGCGTTGATACTCCTGTTCGAATATTATTCCTCGAAGTTGCTCACCGAGTAAACCACCTGCCGGTGTATGAAATTGCTCGACATATTTCTTGTAGTCGAGATACGACTCGTTTCTTATATACTTCTGTCGCCCATCAACGCGGCGGCGGATTCTTCGACTGAAGAACAGTTGCGGGGCCTTCAGGAAAAACAAAGCATCGGGAGGTGCAGCCTCCACGTATTCACGTAGCACATGGTAGCTCGAAGTTGGATTCCCCTCGTCATCCAGCAGTGGCCGATAGAACGTGAAGTCTAATTCCAGCACGTCGTAGTGCTTGAAATAATCGGCGACGCATGCGATTGGCAGCGTCTCTTCAGTAAATGACTTGCCGCCAAGTTTGCGCGATCTCTTCTTTATTTTGGATCTGTAGTGTTCCGGATAGATTTGCCCGATCCAACCTGCGTATCTATCACTGGCGGTTCCCATCCGGAGGGACGAATGCAGACCACGGAAGAAGTAAGTTTGATATTCGTCTTTATCCGATCTGTTCGTCATCTGGAGCCTCCTCTTGTTCAGTTTTGTAGTTGAGGACGCGATGGATTTCCCGCAGACTAAACCACATCCCTAGAAACAGATAGAGGTAGTACGCAAGCGATCTCCACAAAAACATGGAAGGAGCGACTAGCGCTTTGGGTAGGAGAGGACCAATGAACAAAGCGTATAAACCCTCCAACCCTCCGGATCCACCAGGTGTCGGCATCACCAAGCCAGCCAACGTCATAGCCGCGTTCCGGAGGAGAGCGAGGATCCAGTCAACGTGGGTGTACACCGTCCAAATCGCAAACAACACTAGCGCATATCTAATCGCCCACGCGACCAGGGTTATCAGGAATCCGACAGCAAAAAATGAAAAAGGCTGCGTCCTGATCAATGCGGCTCGATCTTCCAGCTCCGACATTTCTTTAGAAACCCTGTCTTTGAATCGAGCGAGGTATTTAAAACGAAATACGAAGTCTACAATCCGTGTTAAGACGTCTGTTCTCACGAGTGTGCTATAGCCAAAGAGGCAAACCCACAGCATGAGTAGCAGAAAGATTCCCAGCATGGTAGCGTTTCCAGCCGTCCCAATGGACTCGGGAAAAACGGGCATAAAAAAGGAAGCGACGACAACGACAGGAACGGTGAGGGCGAAGAAAAGCTGATCCAGCAACATCGCGTATAGTAGGAAAGCGGTAGACTCCCCGACTGAGATCCCCTGATTCTTTGCTATGTATACAGCAGCCAGGGGGCCACCGCCAATCACGGAAGGCGTCACGCTTGAGAAAAAATCCCAGGCAAGCTGCCCACGCATTCCTGACTTGAATCCGATTCTCTTGTGAGAGATGTACGATAGCCGATAGCCACCAACTGCAATTCGTGCGAACGCCAGCAAAACCGCACCTGCGAAAAAGAGTGGGCTAAACGTCTGGAGGACGTAGTCAATCTGTCCTTGTTCGTAGTTCCATGCCACAACGACGCATAGCGCGATTGTGCTCAGCAACACCGACAGAACGATATTGCGGATTACCAGCCTCCGTTTGTCCTTCGCTTGACTCATCCGTAGAAATTAGTACCCAAATGTCGACTATGCTGGATCGAATTCATTCCATTCGGCTGCATTGGGAGGATGTGGGGTAAAAAAGCGCGCGTCATCGAACAATCCGCCGGTACGAGCGTGTCCAGCAACTGTTTTCGATCATCGGATAATTGGGAGAACGTTGATAGGTCGCGTATCCAGGAGATTGGCAGTCTTCGCACTTTGCTTGCTCGGCGTGGTCGCACCCAATGCCTCTGGTCAGGACTTGTTTCGAGACTGGATGGTCCACACGTCTTTTCGTTCGGTTTCGGATGTTGATGAATCGGGAGGTGTCGCCTGGGCTGCGACAAGTGGCGGTGTTTTTTCGTACGATTCTGGGTCGGGGGAGATCGTTCGCTATACACCGTTGGAGGGGTTGCACAATGTCTCTCCAGTTTCAATCAGCGTAGATAGCAAGCGTGGATCGGTCTGGATAGGATATTCGGATGGTGTACTCGACTTGTTGGACGTCGCTAGTGGCCAAGTTTCGTCTTTTCGTGATATCGAGCGTGCCTCTCAATTTTCTAACAGAGGGATCAACGAGATTGTGGTGCAAGGCGATTCTGTTTTTGTCGCGACGAATTTTGGTGTAGTCGTTTTTGATCCTGTCCTAAACGAGGTTCGCGATTCGTATACAAATCTTGGTGCTTTCAGCGCCGCCACGCCTGTTCATGACATCTTGCTTGCTCCGACCCCAGATGGGCAAATCGGGCTGTGGCTTGGTACCGATGAGGGTCTTGCGTTTGCGAGTTTGTCCAATCCAAACCTCAAAGATCCTTTGGCCTGGTCGACGGAGGGGGGTGTAGGATTTCCAGTGTTGACACTTGAACAGTATCAATCGAATGTTTTCCTCGGGACTGAAAACGACTTGTATCGCCGCACATCACCAGACGTGTTTCAACCACTCGGCCTGACCAACGGCATTAAGGATTGCGTCGCCACATCTGCTCTGCTCTACTGTCTGGATGAGTTTAGGATCATTGGGATTGATCCAGCACTCAATTTCCGCGGATGGCGGGTCTCAACGAATAGCAGGCCCACTTCGCTGGTGGTAAGTTCGAGGCTCTGGATAGCTGACAGCGACGAGGGTCTGGTTATCACCGCGATTCCTGATTTTACCTCATCAGACCTTGCAATCGAGGCGAAAATTGTCCCAAGTGGGCCGTTCGACAACGGAATAACCGATCTTGCAATCGGGAAGGAAGGCGATCTTTGGTTAGGGGGTACAGCTGTTGCTGGTTCGGGCTTCTATCACTTCAAAGCTGACGGATCGTGGGAGGCTTATACGTCTCGAACAGTGCCGGATCTTGTTGGCAAAACTCGATTCCGTCGGGTTCATGTTGACGCAGAGGGCAATACCTGGGCCGGGTCGGAGGGCGGCGGGCTGGTACGTGTTAGTCCAACCGCCGAAGTCACTGCCTTTGATGAGTCGAACTCGTCGCTCAGATCGGCGGCCGGTGCACCTGGCTTTATCATAGTCGGTGGTGTGGATAGCGATTCGAACGGGAATCTCTGGGTTTCGACTCGCGGATCTTCGAATGGATTGCATGTCCGTACTGCGGATGGGGCCTGGACTGCACTTCCGCCATACGTAGGATCCGGTTTAACCACTGCGAGCACAGCGTACGATCGAGTCGTAGTAGATTCGTTCGATCAGTTGTGGATTATCGTTAGAGATGAAACATCGTTCAACGTGACGAGGGGTTTGCTCGTTGTCGACACGAATGGTACACCAACTGATGCGACCGACGATTCGTTTCAATTCTTCCGAACGAGGGGAGGGGGCGGAGTAGGTCTTCCGAGTGTCAACGTCAGAGCAATCGCTGAAGATCGGGGAGGTCTCGTTTGGATTGGCACGTCAGAGGGTCCGGCATATTTTGTGAACACTGGGGCCATAGCGAGGGACGACAACGCAACACCCATCTGGCCTCAACGGATTGATGGCGCCCAAGCTGAGTTCCTATACCTTGGGTTACCAATCAGCTCGCTAATGATCGATCCGGCGAATCAAATCTGGATCGGAACGGACGACGGTATCCGCGTGGTCGCGCAACAGGAAACAGGTTTTGTTGAGGTTGCGAGTATTTCAACCGACAATGATCCGCTGCTGGATAATGGCATTATCTCGATGGTTATCCGCCCGGAGTCAGGGCGAGTGTTCATTGCGACTGACCAAGGATTGCAGAGCGTGACTGGTCTGGCGATAGAGTCAGTTGACGGTGCATCTGAGCTTTTCGTTTTTCCGAATCCGGTGGTCATTTCGCAGGAGGTGGACCAGGAGATTTTTATTGAAGGGTTGGCGGATGACTCGGAGTTGCGCGTCGTTGATGTTTCGGGATCGCTCGTTGCAAGATTCGATACGCGAGGTGGGAGGTATTTGTGGAACGGAAGGGATAGTGAGGGACAACTTGTCGATTCAGGGATCTACGTTATTATCGCTGTCTCGAAAGCTGGAGAGCCTACCGTGGTCGGCAAAGTCGCAATAATCCGGTAGCCGCAATCTCTCACTGAATATTCACTTCGGCAGCAGTTGGTCTAATCTTGGAAACACACGTCAAAAGAAGTAGTTTTGCTCCCTCGCAAAGCTGGTGACCGTAGCTCAGTTGGTTAGAGCGCCAGGTTGTGGCCCTGGAGGTCGGGGGTTCAATTCCCCTCGGTCACCCCAGTGCACTATCAGATGCCGCGTTCGTCTAGGGGTTTAGGACGCCGCCCTTTCACGGCGGTAACACGGGTTCAAATCCCGTACGCGGTACAAAAAGCCCGGATTATCCGGGCTTTTTCGTTGTTTCAGGTCAAGAATTCCCGGCAATCGCCGATGCCCATCACTCAAGATTCCCAACTTATCTCCTTTGCGATGTACATCGGGTGCGGCAGGCAGTTTAAGGTTTATGATCACGGTGACCACGTCGAAAAGATTCCGACGTCGGTTTATGACGTCAAGCGGCTTCTGCTGAAGTCCGACGCGACGTATTTTTTTCGCCCTCGTCAGCTGGATGCCGAAGCGCGGCGTATAATTGGAGAGCGCGAAAAATCACTTAACATCTTACGCAATAGGGAGTACGATGCGCACCTCCTTGCGGGGCTACAGTTTGCCGGTGAGGTGATCCTGCAAGATAAAGTCCCAGTTCTTGGAGATGTCCTTCGTTCTTCGAAAGATGCCCACAACATTGTAGACAAATACATTGCTGCAATACGCAGAGGTTGGGAGGCCGGTTGCCACGAAATGTCGTTCAACTTCACCGTCAATAACGGCATGAACGAAGATGGCGATGTTGTTATCACGGATATTGGCGAACTGACATTTGATAAGACGGTGGTGCTTCGCCAGATCGAGTCGAAGTTTTGGAAGTCCAGCTGGACTGCGGGCCGATTAAAAAAGGATATCTGTGAATACTACTTCCAAAGAATGGACGAGCTGGTCACTCGACAGGAGCTTGACAGGTTGTGGAGAGACGCACTAATTCTCAATCGCGCCGACGTGGCCTGAACTCCACCGAGTTCTCTGAACGAAGTATATTGCTACTGCAATAATAGGCAATCAGATGGCGCTCCGGTGCTACCTCGATATCAACGACCGCGCATTACCTGAGGCGCACTTCGCATTCAACACCTTACTTCAAATCGTTGGTGTTGGCTGGGTAAAGGTTGACGAACCGCAAGCAGCGGATATCGTGTACAGCGCAACTCGCCCCAATGGCTTTCAGGGTTGTTGGATACCGGCGGTCGACGCGGACGATTGGCGGCAAGCAAAACCGGTCGTGTGTGTGATTGACGGTGTTGGATTTGTTACCGTGTCCGACGTTAAGTGGACTCCCTCGGAATTATTTCCAGCCGACATTCTCCACTCTACATTTTTGTTGCTCAGTGGTGCACTTGAGGAAGACGCCAAGCGCAATGCGTTTGGTGTGCCTATAGCCACCGAACACCCGCTTGCCAAACACAGCCTGCTGGGGACACCGCTGGTGAATGTGTATGCGGATCTGTTGCTCACTGCCTTACACAAGTCTGGAAAGATGGTTGACCCCGCTCCTCGTTGGCCGGATAATGCCGACAGCGCCCTGGCACTGACTCATGATGTTGACAATCCTTACTCGAAGCCCCTCCGGTCGCATTATTATCGCCGGCTACGAAACGACGTCGCTTATAAACGGTGGCGCAGAATTCCTCGAGCCACGGCTGCATTTGTTAGAGATACTATACAATCATCTGCCAACCCACGCGCGTCCCCTGGCTCAGATCCGAATTTTGGGTTCAATGCCTGGGCTAGTTTCGCTGAGAATCTGGGAGCCAGATCTTGTTTCTACGTTGCAGTAGTCGACTCAACTCACCAGCGAGGTGTGCTACACGATGTGAACTACGACGCATCTCATCCGGAAATTACCAAGACGCTGGAGCAGATTATTCAGAATGGTCATGAGGTGGGACTGCACGCGTCTATTCGGTCGCACGAAAACCCAGATTGGATCGCAGAAGAAAAGGATGAATTAGAGCGAATACTTGGTGGCAAAGTTCATGGTGTAAGACACCATTACTGGGCCGTGGCAGAGAGCGATACGAGCGAGACATTGCGATTCCAGCAGCTTGCCGGGTTTGACTATGATTCGTCTTTTGGCCTAAATGATTCAGAAGGCTTCAGGCGTGGAATAGCCCTGCCGTTTTTTCCATACGACCATAGCAGCCGGGCGGCACTCGATATTTTGGAAATGCCACCGACCGCGATGGATGGTGGAATTTTCTACAGACACCAGGATGCCGCGTCGGCTCAGCAGGTCCTGTCCGATCACTTTTCCACAGTAAAGGAGTGGAACGGCTTAGGAATACTTGATTGGCACGTTGAGCAATCCAACCCGCTGAGACTTCATGGTGCAGGGCCGGTTTTTCAAAAGTCCTTTGCAGAACATGTCGATAACCACAGCGACATCTGGGTCGATACTCCGAATGCGATCGCCCGCTGGTGGAAAGATAGGATTACACGCTTGGGTCCAGCTCCTCCACTCGGATCCTGAGCTGCGGAAACGATCGAACGAAAGCGTGCTTCGTTATAATCACGTGCGCGATGAGAATTACAACCGCGCACAAGGATTGGCTCCACGCCAAACCCACTACCCCGTATTTCTTGAGTGCCAGGAAAGATATTGCGATGCAAAGCGGAGTCGTAACGGACGCCGACACGAAATTGTACTCAGGTTTTCCGAGACTCATGGTTGAGATTCCCAGAATGGAATAGCTGGATCGGATTACAAAAGCGTACAGAAGAATCCCAAGAAACAGTGTCGTCTGCATGTACGATGCAGGGTAGACCAGTTCGATTAACGTGTATCCGCAGACGAAGACTAAACAAGCGATAATCAGTGAGACGCCAAACGTCTGTATTTGAAATTGCCCGACTTTTTTGATGAACCACTCTCCGTCGTCGAATCTCTCGCTCAACAGAGGAAGTAGGACGCGTTGGATGTTCGACACAATCATTGATCCCCCGGAGACCATCAGGTGGGCCAACGCATACAAGCCAATCTCTTTCGGATCCAACACCACAAGACTAAGCAAGAATACATCTGCGTACTTACCTAACGTGTGAATACCATTCGCCAGGAAACTGAAACGCGCAATATGCGAAAAGTCGGCTGGTACTGGAGAATTATCAGGAGAAACTAGCGGTTGCTCAAGTTTTACCCAGTAGTATCCTAGTGACGCGATCTGGCCAACAACGCTACCAACGACAAATCCGGGTAGACCAAATAGGAGAGTACCAACCAAAGCCCCGAGTACCCACAACAGCTTCGACACAAACTCCACGTGAGCCAGCATGGGGATTTGGCGATTGGCCTGAAAGAATGATCCAATGATAACTGTCTGGGCAGCAAACGGAACAGACAGCGTAAACAATACTAGCAACCCGGCATGATGTACAGGCAGTAGGTTCGACAATAGAAGAATGGCAAAAAACACGTAAGAGACTAAAGAAGCGTAGACCGTCCTCTTTATTGCCTCCCTCAACAGTCTCGACTTCTCGGACGACGACCTTCCCCGCTCCGACCCAAGTTTTAGAACCGAATTATTGTACCCTAGAGTTGCAAAGATTAGCAGGAGAGCTGCGTAGCTTTGCATAATCCGGATCGCCCCTATCTCATCGGGACTCAGCAGTAACGGAAGGACAAGCAGCACGCCAACGGTCAAAACCTGACCCGCTGCGCTCGCAGATACTAGTTGGAGAATTCCTCTCCTGATAATGAGTTTGATCAATGATCCCGACCAACGCTTTCTCGAATTCCGACTTCTCTGGTTAGGAACTCTTTTAGCACCGCGACAAAATCTTCAACGTTTCTGTTTTCGAAGATGTGCGCTTCTCTGGGTCTGGGGCAAGCATTGCTGGCAATTACCGGCGTGTCTAGCCAAAGCGCTTCCCGAACGGAAATCGAATCCCCGTCTTGATTGGACGGACGCAAGAAAGCAGTCGCGCGGGCAGTTATCGGCCACAATTCTCGCTCCCCAGTGAGAAACTTGATGTTATCTCCGAGCTTATGATCGATGACGAATTGATCCAGCTTCGCGAAGTACTCCTGTGCCTGCGCATCACCAACTGATGGTCGCCCAACCAGCAACCCCAGGTTAGGAAACTCAGCCACAAGCGTTTTACTCATCTGTAGAGCGATATCGGATCCGTATCTGTCGACTCCTTCGTGAAAGGCATCGCCACCCTGCATGACTAGCAGCGGCGAACGATCCCTTATGAATTCTTTGATGTCGCGCGGGTATGTAGCAAGGATACGCGCTTCCGTGTTGGTGTCCGGAGGAAGGAACGCATTCTTTATTCGGCTTGCGGTTGGGACGTGAACATCGTTACGTCTGAACATGCCAATAATGTGGCCACTTACAAAGACACAGTCTCCAACTCTTTTTAGGAAAGCGTTGTAAATCCTCTTTCGCCACAAAGGCAACCTATCAGTGAACTGTCCGGAGTGAATCCAATGCGAGATGTTCGTTTTGAATGGCCGGAGGAGAGTGATCAATATGGGTGTTGTCAGGTATTCATTAATCTCGATCGATAGCTCTTCTCGAGTCGAGATGATGTGCGCAAAGGTTTTGAATTTCTCCCAACGACTCAACCGGGGCCACTGGATAAGTTCGGTTTGTATTCCGCTTGCCACCAATTGTGCAACATGACGCTCGACGAAAACACTTACGCCACCATATGGCGGTGGAAGAGGTCCGAAAACAATTTGTACCGACATATCGCCGAAGGTTTGTCTTTGAGTCCCGTTCCGGGATAATTATTCGTATGAGATCCCCCCGCATGCGTCAGGAAGGCAGTATTTCGACTGGTTAGGCCAATACAAAGATCTAGCCTTAGACAACCCGGTGTCTGGTACTTGTTTTGAGTTAGCAGTCGGATCGGGTCGGGAAACATGTCAATGCTTCAACGGGCGACTCAGTACACGCCCTTCCAATTTATTCGAAAGGCACCAAGAGTGCTGTTTAGGCAGGTCCGCCAACTGATTCGGACCTTACAGAATTCCTATGTACCCACGCTGCGGATTAATCAACCAACAAAATTGTCGAGATTGATTCGGTTGTCGGCATCGCAGATTAACAGCCGACTTGTAGATACGCTCGTCGCATATGCGAACAACCTTACAGAGAATCGAATCGATGTTCTAGGTTCCGGGTGGGTCTCGCTTGATTATGGAATCCAACGAGCGGGATTCTCCGGGACTATTTTTCCGGTCGACCCTGAACTTGATGGGACGGCGGATGTGTGGAGGGTCAATGGTCCTAACAGGCCGCTGGCAGAGAGTGTTGCAGGGAATATCGACAAAGGATATCGACCAATTGATTGGCAGGTCGATCTAAAATCCGGTTACAGATGGTCTGTGCGTGATCGCAGCCATGACACTCTGGTCGGCATCCCGGAGGGAGCTGACATCAAGATTCCCTGGGAGCTTGGCAGGCTGAATCACCTTCCGATATTATCGCTGGCCTTCGTCGTTGCAGATGAATCGGGCGACACTGGTGCTGCAAACAAGTATCTCTACACCTTTCGCAATCAGGTGTTAGACTTCATCGCGAATAATCCACCCGAGTTTGGTGTCAACTGGTGTACCGCGACGCTAGCTGGTGTTCGCATTTCGAATTTGCTGGTTGCGTACGATATGTTCGTCTCTGCAGGCGCCGAGTTTGATCCTGCTTTCAAAAGAATATTCTCTTCCAGTGTCTGGTCGCACGCCCAATTTATAGCATCGAATCTTGAGCGTTGGGATTTAGGCCAACGCAATAATCACTACCTGGCAAACCTTTGCGGACTTGCTTTTTGTGTTGCCTATCTACCCGTTGGTCGCAAGACCAACCGGTGGCACAAGTTTCTAACAAAGGAATTGGATCGCGAGGCGTTGACACAGTTCAACAACGATGGCTCGTGCTTCGAAGGCTCGACTGCCTACCATGCCTTTTCACTCGAGCTGCTTACATGGGCCGCGGCGGCAGTTACAACTCGTGCGCGCCGAACGGTTGCAGAACAACACATAGTGCAGGGGCGGTATTTCGAATCCAGGTTTTATGCAAGACTCACGGATGCTGCGAAGTTCCTCGCCGACGTTACAATGAATAGTGGCAACATCGTTCAAATAGGAGACAACGACAGTGGGCGGCTGCTGAGAATAGCTCCTGACGTACGCATTGCGTCGCGATACCATGCGCTCCGCACACAGATCCACCTCATCGATTCCTGGGACGCCATAGAAGGTGAAGATATTCTTGACACGAATGAGCTGAACTATTCGGAGGTGCTCCGAACCACAAACGCGTTCCTGAATACCAACGGCAGTGATGGCTCGATCCTTTCCGATCTCGTCGTAGCGGCTCTCTCTCTGGAAGAGCCTCAGTGGATGTTTTCTCGCGAAAAACTCTACCGGAAGATCGCACTTCAGCAGACTGATACAGTCCGGTTCGATAGTGCTACTTCCCTTCATCTGCCCCTGGACGGTGTCGGCGAAGAGTTCGAAGTGATCCACTATCCTGACTTTGGCTTAATTGTCTTTCGTAGTGACCGCCTGTACCTCTCTTTTGTGTGTAAGACCAAGGCGTTGAGGACAAACGTGGGTCATCCTCATGATGATCAGCTCTCGTTGACCATAGAGCTCGATGGCGCAGAGCTCGTGAGCGATCCGGGTACATATGTATACATGGCCAGCCTGGCTCGGCGCAATCAGTTTAGATCTGCAGAATTCCATTTTTGCCCCCAGATCGAGAACAGGACGAGCACTCCGCTCAACTTGTTCGAAAGCCCTTCCCTTTCGTTGGCCACACTGGAATATCTCGATGCAGGTACGGTAAGAGCGAGCGTGCAATTCGGGAATACAGTAGTCCGGAGAACGATCCAGATTAGCAACACAGGGATTGATATTTCTGATGAGGCAACAGGAGGAAAGCTGCGCGATCTTTCGGAGTTGCTGCAAGAACACAGGTCGCGCCCCGTTTCGAACGGTTATGGAAAACTAAGGCTGCCTCATCCGTGGCCTGAAAAAGCACAGGAACCGATTTGGATCACATAGGAGCCAAATACGATCTCGGGACGCTCAATCGATTTAGTAATCTTTCGATTGATTGGAGAGCGCCGTCGCTGCTGATGCACCTAGGTGTACTCGTCGTTTTCGCTGTGGTAATGATTCTTGCCCCGATTGAAAAAGTATCTGGTGATTCAATGACGCGCACTCTTGCAGCCTCGCAATTGTGTTTGTTCGCCTGGATGCTTTTTTCCTGGCGCATCAGCTCTGGGACCCTTCTCAATCCGTATGGACTCTTCATCTTGGCTGCTGGAGCCTTCCACTGTGCACTAAGTTTCTTGATCCTCATCGGGCGAACCGATGCAATGTTTCTTGTTAGCGAACTTGGAATGCTGAGTTTGTGTCGCACGATTATCGCTGTGACGATCGGGCTTGGGATGCTCCACCTTGGAGCTCTTGGGGGACTACTCTATGCCGACAGCCGTGAGACTGCAGAGCGGGAGCCAGATCGGTCGATGTTGTCGTCTGTGGGTCTCGCCCTGACGATCCTTTCGCTCCCTGGAATTATTTCAACGCTGGCTTATCGCCTCGAGGTCGTCGGGGTTGGTGGGTATATCGAACTATTCCAGAGCGGTGGTTTGGAAGGCCCCATGCAAACGCTGCTTGGTTTGTCTGAAAATTTGTTCCTGGCTGGCGTGATGATGCTTATCGCGGGATCGAACAACAGGGGGAAAACCCTGGGACTTGTTGTCATCACGGTTCGGTCGGTGGTGCTTCTATATCTTGGATATCGGGCATATGCTCTTCTTCCAATTGTCGCGGCAGTTTGGTTGTGGCACACGGTCCAGCGCAAATTGCCTGTAAAGTCGCTGACGGCGGCGGGTGCCGCGTTCCTAATTTTGGTAGCCCCGATTGTTCGCGGCTTGCGAGAGGGAGCTGGGCTGGACAGATGGTCCATCGGAAATATTGTTGAGGTTTGGCGCGGAGTTGACAATCCGCTCGTTTCACTATTGTCTGACATGGGATCGTCAGTACTGACAGTAGCCTACACGATCGAGCTTGTGCCTAGCGCAAGGCCCTTCGAAATGGGACTTGGCTATGTTCGGGCCGCTCTCAATAGTTTACCCATCATTGATATTGGCAACTCGTACGGATATGCATCCTCGTGGCTGGCGTGGGCAGTCCGACCCGACTGGGCCAGCAGAGGTTTTGGCTTCGGCTACTCCTTTATTGCGGAAGCCTTTCTGAATTTCGGTTGGCTCGGGATTGCTTTTGTGACAGCAACCATTGGATTCGCAATCGTTCGGATGGGATTGTGGGTTAAACAAGATCCTCTTCGCGCAGTCCTGGTCGCAGTTTTCTTGCCCTCGCTTCTTTTCTTTACCCGAGGGGAATCAATCGACCTTGTACGACCGCTGCTCTGGCAAGCCGTTTTACCATGTGCTTTCGTCCTTTTTCTTCGGAAGCTCGGATGGCGAAGCAGAATGGAGGCTCTTCAAATCGATGAGTAGAAGGGCTGTAGGAATCCTCGCGTACGATTTCTCAACCCGGATAATGGGCGGGTCAATTAGGATAATCGCGTTCGCGAAAGCACTGGCGGATAATGGGCATCCCGTTTATGTGTTTACTGCAAGTGCAAAGCCGGAGTGGCCCGACATTGAAGGAGTAGCAATCCACTTTGCGTCATCATTGGAGAAAAGAGCAAGCGGTGGGTTGCATTCTTCGGGGGCGGACTCCGTTCTAAGAAAACCGCGCGGATTCGCAAGGTTCGCAAAGATGTTGCAACATGTCGTACCGGTGGAGCGACAATGGATTTGGTGCAAACAGTCGTTTACCAACGCCTACAAATTCTTTTCCGATGCATCCATCGATACGTTACTATCAACAAGCAGTCCGTACGAAGTCTTGAAATTCGGGAATGCTCTTGCTTCTCGGTTGCGGATTCCTCACATAGCTGACATCCGCGATGACTGGGAAGACCGAAACCGAATTGACTCGATCAGCCAGTTCGCGAAGCGCGCACGTTCGCGTTCGTTGATGCGCGAGGTGAAAAATGCTCACGAGGTAGTAGTTGTTAGCCCTGTAACACAACGCAGGTTTCGGGATGAGATGGAAGTCGACACATCTCTCATTCTGAACGGCTATTGTGAATCGGATTTTCGAAATGTGCCCACCAGCGCTCAGACTATAGTCCGAGGAGAAAGCCTCCTAATTAGGCATCTGGGTTGGTTGGGTTCTTTCCGTTCTATGAGACCCATACTTGACGCTCTTGAGATTTTGTCACGCGAGTCGCCGGGTATCGTCGAGGATATTCGGTTCGAACAGATTGGCCTTGTCGAGGAGACCGAAATATCATTGGTAGAAGGGTCTGGACATAAACGTCAATTCGTTTTCCGACCACAAGTCTCACACAAAACGTATCTGGATTTACTGCAAACATCGGATGTCCTTCTGTGCATTCCAGGCAATAACATTCCTGCCGCGATAAGCGGGAAACTGTTCGAATACTATCGCGCTCGGCGACCGGTGCTTTTGCTTGCAGAACCGGGTTCAGCCGCACATTCCCTCGGTGAGAAAATTGGACTACGATGGATGGCTGCCCCAACGGACGCTTTCGGAATAGCACAATGCTTTCGAGAGATGCATCAGCAGAAAAGAACTGGGTCGCTGCGCACGAATAGCACAGAAGATTGTCTTTCGGATTATTCGCGCGAATCAGGTGCCCAAATGCTGTGTGATATCGTGGCGAGGATTTCTGGAACGAAGTTGGATGAGTGTAAACATGAGCCACAAATCTCATGATGCGACAATGACGAATTGTTTCGGGAATGATCCGTTGGTGACGATAGCCATGCCCGTGCGTAATTGCGCGACAACCATTGATGATGCCATTCATTCGATAATTACCCAAACGTACGCGAATTGGAAATTGTTAATTATCGATGATTGCTCGGATGATGGGACGGCAGATATAGCGGCAGGATACAGCGATTGCCGGATCCAAGTCGTTCGTGGTGTTCAACACAGAGGCCTGCCGTATCGTTTGAACCAGGCAATCACGATGACAAATGGTCCGTTGCTTGCGCGTATGGATGGCGACGACATTTCCTATCCGGAGCGCCTGGAGAAACAAGTCAACTTGTTGAGATCAAAACCAGAAGTTGATGTTGTTGCTGCGGGTATCCTGAACGTTAGGTCAACCGGAGAGATTGTTGGGCGGCAGAAATTCAGGGGATCCGAACACGAGAAAATTGTAGCGAGCCCGTGGTCAGGCTTTCACTTTAATCACGGTACCTGGGTTGGTTATACCCGCTGGTTTGAGCGATACATGTATGATCCCTCAGCCAACCGAGCGGAGGACAACGACATTCTGCTCCGGTCTTACAAAGACAGCAGATTTTTCATGCTACCCGAAATCCTGTACGCGTATCGAGTTGACCACCTTTCACTGGCAAAAATTTTACCCGCGCGCATTACCATTTGCAAGTCTCTCTGGAGAGAGTTCAAGAACGGAGATCGGAAATTGTTAGTCGGCTTGCCATTACAACTCATTAAAGCAGTTGTAGATATAGTCGCGATTGGCAGTGGCTTAACCTATCGGATTCTTAGACACAGGGCTGCCGCGGTCCAGTCTGCAGATGTTCGCGGTTGGGAAATCCTGAAGTCGGGATTAACCTTAGCAAGGTAGAGATCTGAATCTCAGTCTGAGACTCCCACCTGATATCTATTCTTCGTGTGAGTTTAGGCGTCCGCCTGAGTACGGCATTTTGGCCGAGAATCAACGATTATTCTCTCCCAAAAGTAATTTGCGGAAGAATCCTGGCGTGGCACGGCCTTTGGAATATGGAGTGGATCACCTCCAAGCGTCCGGCGCATGACGAAACGGCTTCTCTATTTAGTCAACAATCCTGACTTTTTCATTCGGCAGCATTCCGCAGTTGCGCGTCATGCTGCAGCCAACGGTTTTGAAGTTCACGTTGCTGCACCAGGTCTTGTTGGTGATGACGAATTCGTCTGGCACGAGATTGCCATGAACCGTGGAGCGGTTCGACCTCGTCTTGAGCTCGCGTCAATTAGATCAATCCGGAAGTTAATCCACGCTGTCAAACCGGATGTGGTCCACAACATCACACTCAAACCAATCCTGTACGGCTCGATTGCTTCTCTGGGCCAACCCAACCTTCCAGTCATCAATTCCAACACCGGCCTGGGATTCATTTTTATTGATGATTCTCTAAAGACAAGGTTAACTCGTGTTGCGATGGGCGCGGGGTTTGCGTTGTCGCTCGCGCACAGGAACAGGTTCGATCTTTTCTTGAACCAAGACGATAGAGCCGAATTCATTTCTCGGGGGATGGCGCGTCGGGCTAGCTCGCGCGTAGTACCTGGGCCGGGAATCGACTTGGCCGAGTATCCGTTTGCAAGCGATCCTCATGGGCCGGTTACGTTCGTACTGCCATCGAGAATGCTCTGGCATAAAGGTGTCAGGGAATTTGTAGACGCTGCCAGTATCCTGAAGGGAAAGAATATCAGGTGCAGATGTTTACTGGTCGGTGATACCGATGCTGGTAACCTTGCAGCGATCCCGCCCCGAACACTTCTCGGATGGCATGAGCAAGGGGTAGTTGAATGGATGGGTCATCAGGATGATATGCCGTCGGTGTATCGGAATGCGCATGTAGTCGTGCTGCCCTCGTATCGGGAAGGCATGGGCCGGGTGTTGCAAGAAGGTGCGTCTATGGGTAGGGCGCTGATTGCAACAGATGTCGCAGGTTGTCGGGAGGTTGTCGAATCCGGGATTAACGGGTTCCTTGTTCGGAAGGGAGATGCTCAGAGTCTCGCGAATGCGATGGAAATATTAGTATCCAATCGTGAGCTACGTCAAAGAATGGGTGCGATGGGTAGGAAGTTGGCAGAACGGAAATGGAGCATTGATCATGTGGCGGAGCAAACATTGACAGTCTATCAGCATGCGCTTGGTGTCAGGCCTTCGAGGTCGGCGGCGCAAACAAGAACAGTACAATGACGCCGGTGGGATATATGATTATTGGCGCTTTGTCCTTATTTGCCTCCGTGACCTTGTGCGCGTTGGCATCTCTGCGCAGGAAGAACCTGGAAATATTTTCGGGGAAGTCAAACTTGCATCCTTCTCTTGCGGGTGGGGTGATCGTTTGGGCCGCCACGCTGTGTGGAATTGCGGCCGCGGTAGTACTGATGGATCTTGCCCTGTCGTTGTCAACAATCTTGATTCTACTTTGTGCAACTGGATGCGTTGTAGTAGGGAAGTATGATGACAGCTATCGGCTTCACTGGTCGGCAAAACTTCTGGCCCTATCCGCTTTGGCTTTACCTGCAGCAGCAGGGATGGATTACGTCTCATTTGCGCATTCTTTTGGCCTTACAACTAGCGGGGCCGCGCAATTCCTCTTCCTCTTCGGGTGGATACTCTGCGTGACGAACGCCTTTAACCTGATAGATGGGATGGACGG
Source organism: Rhodothermales bacterium (assembly GCA_965224105.1). Lineage (GTDB taxonomy): Bacteria > Bacteroidota > Rhodothermia > Rhodothermales > JABDKH01 > CBDCYH01. Next base: position 2,175,592 of record CBDCYH010000002.1, read on the forward strand.
ACTAGCAACCGTACAAATTGTCGTCGCATTGGTTGTCCTTGCGATGCTATCGGGAGCACCAGCGATTGTTGTTGTGTGCATCACGGCAATTTCCTCCAGTCTCGCATTTCTGCGTCACAATCTTCCGAATGCGACCATGTACCTCGGGGATACCGGCTCGCTGTCGCTCGGTTTTCTTATAGGCTGTCTGGGTGCGCAATCCATTGCATTGCAGGCAGATTTTGCTGGAAGCACGGTCGTAATGTTACTACTGGGGTTGCCACTGTTTGAGGTGTTGCTGTCAATCGTTCGACGCATCGCTGCCGGGGTAAATCCGTTCGCACCGGACACCGATCATATTCACCACAGAATTTTGGCGCTGGTTGATGGGAATAAGAACTATGCCTTAATGCTGCACAGTGTTTTCGCTATTTGCCTGGCGAGCCTGGCGTTTTCAGTTCATCTGGCACCAGCACTAGCACCGCCTACAATTATCACCGTTTGTTTGATTGCGCTATGTGCGGTCGTCGGATTAGGCTACACCGGTAGGTCCGACGAATGGTTTGCGAGTCAACTCAAAGAATTTTATACGCCACTAAAACCGTGGAAAACTTTATGAAGGGATCAACACTTTGGCAAGGTCTGGAAGTCCTGATGCGCGGGCGTCGGCTTTTCGTTATAGGATTTACATCCGTATTGACCGCGACTTTCCTATACCTGGTATTAGCTCCGAGAGTGTTCGAATCAACAAGTACAATCATTGTTGAACCGAGTGCCAACGTAGCGAAGTCGGTAGTTGGACTGGAAGTCGTATCCGGGGGAAGCAATATTCCCGTCGAGGTTGAGGTCTTGCGCTCGTTTGATCTGGCTCAACGGGTAGCGGAAGAATTATTGAGGCTTGAGCAATTCTCGACAGACGAAGGCGACAAAGTTAAATCGTTTGCTCTGCTGAAAAAGACTGCCGGAGCCGCTGATAGAGAAAAAGCAATCACGACGGAGCTGAGTAGGAATCTCTCCGTACAGCAACTTCGTCGCGATATCGGCATCATCAAGATCGCTTACAGAAGTCGAGATAGGGAAGAGGCGACTTTCATTTCGAATCTATACGCAACAGAGTACGCAGAAAGAAATATCGAGGTGAGCCGTCAGAAAGCCGCAGGTGTCCGAGCATTTGTTGAGCGCCAGTTGATGGAACGTGGAGAACGACTGCTCGCTGCCGAAGATGCGTTGCAGACATATGAGGAAACGGAAGACGCGGTTTCTTTAGATGACGAAGCCAGACGGCTTGCGAGGCTAACAGCAGAACTTCAAACTGCTCGTGACCAGGCTGTTGTCGAAAGGCAGATGGTTGAAGCACAACTGGCATCGATCCAATCCGAGATAAATAAGATTGAACCCAATCTGTCGGGGCGGGTGTCGTCTGCTGTAATAGAAAAGGAGATTTCAGGATTGCACGAGACGATCGCCAACCTTGAGGTGAAGATCGAGACCAAGTATGCTCAAAACCCTGGACTGAGAGGTAATGAAGAATCGGATCGTGATCTTCCCGGTTGGTTACGACAGGTCCAGTCGCTGCAAAACGAGGCAGACGAAAAAGCCCGGCAGTATGTAGAGAAAATGATGGCAGCGGGTGGTGTCGATCCTAATCTAGGATCGGATAGGGCATCGATCCCGAGCGCGTTGGCGTACATCACGCAGCTCAAACGGCAGCTCGTCGACAAGAACATTGAAAAAGCTGCGATTGGGGCGCGGGTTGCCGCTCTTACCAATCGTCTCGCCCGCTACGAGAACGATTTTGAACTCATTCCGGGGCAGGCCAGGCAGGTCGCGCGGCTTCAGCGTGAACTCTCCAGCTCCGAGAACACCTACGAGTGGCTGATGACGCGTTACAACGAAGCCAAGATTCTGGAAGAATCGGAGTTTGGGTTTGTGCGAGTTCTTGACCACGCTATCTTGCCAGACAGCCCGGTATCGCCGAACTGGATTTATAGTCTTGTCATGGCCATCGCGGGTGGACTCCTGCTCGGTCTCTTTGCGGCCGCGCTAGCCGAAATTCTGGACGACAGACTGCGTCAACCGGCGGACATTCGCCACCTGGGCTTAAACCTGGCAGCGGTCATTCCGAAATTCAAGAAGGATGTACCGGAGGTTGCTGCCCAGGAATTCTTGAAGGCACTGGTGAGGATAGACTCAAAGGTCGATGCGAAAACGATACTGGTGACCGGCAGCGGGCAAGAAGAGGGAAAATCATTCACTGCCAGGGAGCTTGCGATAGCCAGTGCACGCCAAGGAAAGAGGACACTCGTCATGGCGTGCTCATCCGACGACAAGCAACCGGATCAAAAGGGACTCATCGATCTTCTCCAACGAGAAGCCAAGCTAAAAGATGTCGTCCAAAAAACAAGCTCCAAGAACGTGTACTCCATTTCATATGGGCGCCTGAGCGACACCGAATCGGTGGTTGTGGACGGTAAAACCATGAACCAACTTGTGAACAAACTCTCGTCTCTGTTTGATCGAATCATTCTGGATGGCGGAAGCATCAACTCTCTCGCGAGTACTCTTGCGCTGGCAAAGTACGCCGAGAGTGTTGTACTTGTTGTTCGTTCCGGACAAACAAGGGTAGACGATCTTTCCGAAGCCATCCGCTCTATAAAGCAGGTCGCTACCTCGAATATCTCTGTTGTCCTGAACGCGTTCGATGCCAAAGAAGCATTTGGCTATTATTCGCAGCGGGGTCACTATGGGGAATTCGGACGCGAATCTGCCCAGGCAAAACTTCGACGCAAACATGTCAAATATGTCTACTCGAAGCAGGCCAAGAAGAAAAAGGTAGAGAAGATTCCGGTGGAAATAGCGAGACGCAGGTCCACTCCGAAGAAGAGTCCGTCTCGAAAAGTGATTCTTCCAGATTCAATCTACGCGCCGCGGACACTTCCAAAGCCGCTCAAGGATTGGATCGATAACGAGTGGGCGCGTCGAGATACCAAGCGCTCGTCGGGAAGCACCTCCTCCGGAGATGGACTCGATGCCGATAAAGTGAATATCTCCGTCAGATAGTTTCGTCGCTGTCAGGCAATGAGCCTGGCAGCGATGCGCTCATGCGTACGGAGCTGTGCAATCCAACAAAAAGGCTGGCTGCGGTAAGGAGTGCAAGCGGGATTGATGAACTCGATATTCTGAGGGTGCCAAGAAAAAGTCCCAGGGTTAGTATCGAGCATATCACCAGTGCAAAGATGAAGTACGGCTTGGCCGCCCTTTTTCGCCACAGTGCTGCGGCAACAACGTGCAGGGGGAAGGCCCATAGTATGTTGGGATTGTCTTGAGTGACAGCATGGCGCGTACCCAGCCACATGTAGAGGATTAGGATCCCAGCGATTCCCGCCAGTCCGGTCACAACGCGGGCCACCTTAGAGACTATTGTGTTCGATCGGTACTTGATCATCAGACCTGAGACCACCAAGCCAAACAACCAAAGTGCGAGCTCCAGCCAATTCACGGCTGAGCTTTCCCGTCCTGACCAGTAAACTGTGTCAGTCTGGGCTACCAATGGAACCAACCCACCGCCGCTTTCAATCACCGACTCGTCAAAGAACTCCATCAAAGAATCCGGGAGAAAAGTCGCGACCCAATTGGTTGCATCCTTGTTGGTGTCTGCCCCAAGTAGCAGCTGCATCCCGATATCCAAAGCGGCAGCACCCTTGCCATAGTCTCTGATTAGCGAGCGGATTGGCCGTCCAGTACTCCTATTCTCGGGAAAACTGATTGCGGGTACAGATTGCAAAAACACGTCCCGTATTCTAGTACTGCAGTTGTCGTAAAGAAAGTCGTATCGGTAATATTTGTTTTGGGGCTTAATATTCTCCAGAAGGAACGCATATACCGATTGGCGCTGCTCTTGGGTCAATGCGAGTTTCTGTACAATGATGGAGCGACGTTCATTCGACTCGTAATGGCGCGCCGCGGCCTCAAACTGATTCGCGGACAGGTAGTAGTTTAGTTCACCCTGTACGAACTTTGGTACAAACAGAGGGTCGTCAAACTCAAATGTCCCGAAGTTGAAATTGACATTCAGATTGTTTGCCGGGTCAAATATGTTAATGGCTGAATGGCCCCACTTGGAGTAGATCGGAGACCCGGGTTGAATGGTCACCAGGGAAACAGTGCTTGCATGCGAAAGTGAATCAGGTTGTGCCTGAATGTTGTGCGCTGCCGTTAGCGAGCATATGATAAGAAGAACCAGGAGCGTACTCGTGGTGGCCCAGTGGACCTTGCTGGCCAAATTTCCAGATCGTATGGTAAATGCTATCCGGCGAGTGGGCAACATGTGGCGTAAATTCTGTACGTTCTGCTGTGATAAAAACACAGGTATGTTGGAGAGATAACTCGTCCGGCAAATCGATCACGACATAAGCAAGATAACGTTTTAGATACGATTCATGACACGCAAGGAGCTTGCTCGGAAGGTATTGGAGGACCTGAGGAGAGTTATCCCAAATCCGGAGACGGAGCTGGTTTACCTCACTCCCTACGAGCTAATTGTAGCGGTCGTGCTGTCTGCGCAGTGCACCGATGAGAGAGTGAACAAGGTAACTCCGGATCTATTCCGCCAATACCCTGATGTCCGCGCGATGAGCAAAGCCGAGCCGGAGGACATATATCCATATATCAGATCCATTTCGTATCCCAACAACAAGTCAAAGCATCTCGCTGGACTCGCACGGAAAGTCGTTCGAGACTTCAATGGCACAATACCGGACACGGTTGACGAGCTTGTAAAACTCAACGGTGTCGGTCGGAAGACCGCGCAGGTCGTCGCCTCCGTCGCCTTCGGGAAACCGGCACTGCCCGTGGACACCCACGTCTTTCGGGTCGCGAACAGAATCGGGATCACCAAGAATGCTAAGACCGCACACCATGTAGAAAAGCAGTTGAAGCGTACCATTCCAAGAGAGGCCTGGGGAGAGGCGCATCATTTGCTGATTCTCCACGGTAGATACACCTGCACTGCCAGGTCTCCCCAGTGTGCCCAATGTCCGTTGCCCGGGGTTTGCAGCTACGAGGCCTCGCTGCGTACCCTCGCTCGTCCGATCAAGGGGCTTGACACGAAGAAGGGTCGTTACTATTGTAAAACGCGCGGCCACTACTTTGATATCCCAACGACCAGGCAAGACCGAAGCGGATTGGATCAGGTGGCATGCCCTAATTGCCACTCCATGCAGGTCTTTGATACACGGACAGGATTGACAACAAAACGAGTTGAAGACTACCGGATATAGTCGCAATGAACAAACTGATATTGATAATCCTGGACGGTTATGGGATCGCAGACGACCCGGCGGTTAGCGCCATTGACAGTGCGAACAAACCATTTCTCGATAAGCTGTTCGCCGACAATCCTGGCTCGACCTTGGTAGCGTCTGGCCTAGACGTCGGATTACCTAAAGGGCAAATGGGAAATTCTGAGGTCGGTCACCTGAATTTGGGTGCCGGTCGAATCGTCTACCAGGACATAACCCGTATTGATGCAGATATTGAAAGCGGGGAATTCAACAACAACGTCGTTCTCACGGGGTCAATGGTCGCCGCAAAGGATAAGGGATCCACACTGCACCTAATGGGACTCTTGTCTGATGGCGGGGTACACTCCCACATCGATCATCTCAAGGCTCTCATCACACTTGCTCGGCGTTCCGGTCTTGAAGGCGATCGGGTGGCAGTACATGTCTTCACGGACGGGCGGGACACCTCGCCGACTGCGGGGATTGATTACATGGAAGAGCTGGAACACCATATGTCGCTTGAAAATACCGGCCGCGTCGCGACAATCATTGGGCGGTACTACGCGATGGATCGCGATAAACGATGGGATCGAACACGGATTGCCTACGAAGCGCTCGTTAGGGGAACGGGCGAAGCCGAAGAGATTGCCACTCTCGCGCTCCGGAAAATGTATAACAACGAAACGACGGATGAATTCGTGCAGCCAATCCTGGTTGGCAGTGAGCGCCAGATCCGCTCGTCGAGAGTCAGAGACGGTGACGAAATAATATTCTTCAACTTTCGCGCTGATCGAGCAAGGCAGATTTGTGCTGCATTGGCTGTTTCAGACTTTGATGGATTTCACCGAGAGCCTGTGGACGTTCGATTGGCTACGTTTACTTCGTACGATAAAACGTTCGACTTTCCGGTGGCTTTTCCGAAAGGGGATCTCTCCTCAACCATGGGCGAAGTGATGGAATCCTCGGGGCTAAAACAATTGCGAGCGGCCGAGACGGAGAAGTATCCGCACGTCACCTATTTTTTTAGCGGCGGGAGAGAGGAGAAGTTCGAGGGTGAAGAGCGGATACTGGTCGCTTCTCCAAAAGTCGCTACGTATGATTTGCAACCAGAAATGAGCGCGCCGGAGCTTTCGATGAAGGTTGCCGCGGCAATCGCGAAGGAGGAATTCGATTTTATCCTGCTGAATTTTGCAAACCCTGACATGGTGGGTCATACCGGGAACTTTGATGCCGCCGTCCAAGCCATCGAGGCTCTGGACGCCTGTGTGCGGAGAGTGATCGATGCGGCAGAACAACATGGGTACACAGTCCAGGTGATCGCGGACCACGGCAACGCGGATAAGATGCTGAATGAGGATGGCTCTCCGCACACCGCACACACAACCGCACTCGTTCCCCACATTGTGATTCGAACCCCAAAAGTTGCCTCCATACAACACGGTCGACTTTGCGACGTAGTGCCAACGGCGTTGAGATTGATGGGAGTTACACAACCTGCTCAAATGACAGGCATGCCTCTCGTCGAATTACCGTAAGTCAACATCTAGCAACATACGGGCCTGAACCTCGCGCTGGCTCTCCAGCAGTTCCTCTATTGCTGTAAAATCAGGCAAGGTCCCTTGCAGGTTTGGAGTCGCCCATGATTTCAAAGAGATAAGACTCCGGGAGAGATTCGACATCCACGAATCCGGAGCAGAGTATTCCCGCACGGTAACATCCTGGCCGATCCCTGCAAGATCAGCTGCTGCGTTGACCGCATCGTCCAGCGACCCAAGGCCATCGACGAGGCCATTAGATTCAGCATCGACCCCACTCCACACGCGACCCTGGGCAAGTTCATGCACCTCAGTTGTTTGCATTTTCCTGTTTTCAGCAACCAGCCGCAGAAAGCTTTGATACGTAGAATCGACCGACTCTTGCATAGCCTGTTTTTCACTATCGGTGAGCGGCCGCAGCCCGGAGTACATGTCGGCGTACGAGTTTGTACGGATTATGTCGTTCGTAACTCCCAGTTTGTTTTCAAAGAATCCGCCGACGTCAAGGAATAGACTGTACACTCCTATTGATCCAGTGATAGATAACGGGCTGGCGAAAATGGAATCCGCGGCCATTGCCATCCAGTAACCACCAGAGGCGGCGACATTGGCCATTGAGACGACTACAGGTTTTTCCTCAGAGGCGAGCGCGATAGCATGGCGCATGGCGTCACTTGCAGGCGCCGATCCACCGGGAGAATTAATCCGAACGACAATGGCGTCCACATCACTTCTGTCGACTGCTCTTCCCAGTGATTTATTGAACTCTTCAGCGCCTATCTGTCCTTGCGGTGTGCTGGTACCACTTACGATGGTTCCATCGGCGTAGACGACAGCAATCGTTCCGTCACTCCCTCTTCGGTTCGGGACGGTTGCGGCATAGTCGTCGAGGTCGATCGTTCGCACATCTGCATCAGCATCCAGATTGAGTCGCTGTTTGAACAAGGCTTCGACCTCGTCCACGTACAGGAGATCATCGAGTAATCCATTTTGGTGGGCCCGAGAGGCAGTCAGGATGGGACTGCCCGAGTACAACTGTTTCACTTCTTGCGTCGATAGATTTCGAGCAGACCCGACGGTGTTCAGGAAATCAGATTCAATATCTGCAAGCAATTCGTTCAACTGATAGCGGGCAGGCTCCGACAAAGCATTTCTGGAGTATTGCTCAACTGCGCTTTTGAATTGTCCAGCGCGCACAATTTGTGCATCCACATCCAACTTGTCCAGCAAACCCTTGTAGAACTCTGAGGCGAGATAGAAGCCATTGAATTCAAATCCGGCCTGCGGGCTTGCAAAGATGCTATCTGCTGCGGAGCCAAGGTAATACAGCCCCTCGTTGATCATGGTCTCGCCTCCGGAAGCGTAGACCGGTTTTCCTGATTCCCTGAATGAAGCAATCGCGTCGCGGATTTCCATTGCATAGGTCCAGGAGAATCCGGAGTTCTCAAGATTTAGCCAGAGGCCTTCGATCTTCCGGTCGTCTTTTGCATGTAGAATTGCACGTTTAATGTCATGGGCACTAACGGATGTGTTGTCTCCGAGCAGCTGATCCAGCGGGCTGGTGCTGGCCACCTCCGGATAAGCGCCATCAACCTTCATTACCAAAATTGAGTTGCCGCGAACGGTGGGCTTGGCGTCGGATGTGCTGAGGAGAGCAACGATAAACAGAGTACCGAAAAATGCGACGATGGCAAAGGCGATTAGGGTACCCAGCAGACTGGCGAACAGGGTCGAGAAAAACTTCATGTATGGAATAGCAATTGGTTATATTTGACTATGCTCAAATGACCGCGAAGTTACAGAGGAATAATTGAAAAATGCTTGAGCAGCTCTTCGACTACGAGATTCCGTACTGGCACCCTCTTGCTGTTCATTTCCCGGTTGCCCTGTTGAGTCTGGCGGCGGTTGTTGCAATCATCTGGATGTTTTCGGGCAAGCAGCAATGGCGATTCGCTACTCTATTGTTCGAAGGGTTGGGGGCATTGGGTGCTATCGCGGCCTTTTTTACAGGCGAGGAGCTCGAGGAAGATTCCGAGGGCTCTCCGATGGTGGACTTGTTTGTAGAGCACCACGAAAGACTGGGGAAAATCACTATGATAGTAGCTATCGTCGCCACCGCACTGTTGGTGGGGATTTCCCTTCGAGTTCGTAAATCGACGCCCGTTCGCGCGGACGCAGATCCACTTGCGGTTCGACTCATTGCTGGAATTCTGGTCCTTGTTGCCGGGCTTTTGGTCGCCATCACGGGTCATCTCGGAGGCACGATGGTCTGGGGTGTTCCTGCTGGCTGAGTCCGTCCATTCTCCCTCCAATGTGTCTTGGATATTAGACAATAGAATTGGGCTATTTCATTAAGAATCAGTCCTGTTGGACTAGAAATGTAGCCTTTCAAAGATCTTCGTCTCTGGCACCAATTTTCGTTACATCAGCCTAACGACGTAGGGACTACGGGTTGCTACGCCGGTGTTCAACAACCGAAGAGGTGTGTAAGATGAAGACGAAATACACTAAAAGACACGGCGTAATTGTGGTATCACTTGCTGTAATGATGGCATTCATGATGTCGCCGGATGTAAATGCGCAGAACGCGCGATCGGGAAGAGGCAAGACCACCACCGTGTCCAAAGAGCGTGGAAAGGTTTCCAGGTCGGGCTCGAAGCGGTCGACGGTGAAGAGGGAGCGTGTGGACAAAAAGTCTTCTGTCAAGCGGGAGCGTGTTGACAGAAAGACCACTGTCAAGAAGCGGAATGACCGCGGCGACCGCGTTGTAAAGCGCAATAAGACAACGCGGACTGTTACGCGCGATAATCATGGTGGCAGATCTCGCACAACTGTGCGTAGAGACGCAACCCGTGAGCGTGTCGACAGAGTGGGGAAAACTGCAACGAAGCGTCGGACCGGGTCCGCAGTTCGTAGTGGTAGCCGCACATCGAATCGTGGAGGAACCAGAACGGTTACACGCGACCGACAAAACGTGCGATCAGATCGCGGTCGTGCGTATGATTCGCGAAGCAAGCGACGGGTTACACGCGACCGGATTAGACAGTACCGGCCGAAGTACAACTATCGCCATCTTGATAGTTACAGCCGGTGCAACGTACGGCACAGGCCCGGGCATTTTCACTACCGCAGGTCGCACGTCCACGTGAGCTCGCATATTACTCTGGGGATTACCTGGCCATGGGTTCATAAGCGACACAGGCACTGGAGTCCTCGCTACAGATACCGTCAGGTGGTATACGTGAATGCTGGTTACGGGAGGCGCTACCGTCGGGCTAATGTTGATGTACGAACATACTATCGTCACAGAGTTCGTCATGCAACGCATGACTACGCCGAGATCGATATCGAAGTGGACGAGATTGAAATCTTCCGGAGCGGACGATTCTACGGCAAGGTCGACAGGATTCCTGGCAAGCTTAGAAAAATTCGGGCAACCGTTTGGAGCGATGGTAGAGTGGAGTTTGACAGGAATGTATTCCTCCTCGGGGATACCGAGTCCGGATTCGAAATGTTGTCAACACGTTACTATGATGACTACCTCCTTAACTCGTACAGGAATGGCCATGGCATGCGTGTCGGAGAACTTGATCTCTATGACGAACGCGTTCGTTCGAGAAAGCGAAGCAGATTGTTTAGGTACCAGGACTTTAACGGTCACGTGCCAATCTCACTGCTGCCTGATGACGACCGGTTGTTTGACTACGGATTTGGATCAGAGTACTCGGACTACTATAACGATTCGGATTACGGCGGCTACGTTCGTCGCGATGAGCGATCCTACAGCGGTCCGGGTGGCGCGGCGATCCAGTTCCAGCGCGAGACACAGGTAGAGCGACTGGACGACTAGCGAACAGACCCACAGACACGATTTCGTGTGGTGCGGAGATGGTGCTGTTTCCTCGGGGCAGCACCATTTCTGTATTTTGCGAGGTCCGACGGGCAAAATGGCAGAGAAACCAAGTGGAACACAAGTTGTACTTGGCAGGATAGGCCATTTTTTATCACATCAGCTATGTCTTTGTCGAACAAGACGGTTCATCCGGTCGGATTAACCGACCGCGAGCGGGAAATACTCCGTCTCGTCGTCAAGAGCTTCGTGCAGACTGCAGATCCCATTGGGTCCCGCTTCCTTTCAAAGAAATACTCACTGGGATTGTCTCCGGCGTCAATCCGCAACACGATGAGCGATCTGGAGGAGCGAGGCTTCTTGGATCATCCGTATACCTCGGCTGGCCGAATTCCAACGGAGATGGGATATCGAACTTTTGTAGACCAGCTGATGGAATCGCGCACATTGTCTGCTGCCGACAAGCTGCTTTTGGAAACAGAATTGGATGACCTTTTCGATAACACCGAAAGGTTGTTAGTGGAGAGCTCCAGAATACTGGGCCAAATCTCAAATTTGCTGGGAGTCGCCCTCACGCCAAGTATGGCAACTGGCATCCTGGAAAGAATTGAGGTGGTTTGTCTCTCATCGTCTCGCGTGATGGTAGTTATCAGTGTAAAGGGCGGAATAGTTCGAACAATGATTTTCCATCTCGAGGTAGAGGTTCGGCGCGAAAATCTCGAACGCGTGGTTTCCATACTAAATGAAAGGCTCGCCGGCCTTACTCTGGAAGAAATACGGAAGACCGTTGGAGACCGCGTGGCCGACATCGACGAGGACGTTACCGGCCTGATTCAACTGGCTGTAAATGAGAAATCAAGACTGTTCAGCAACCCAAGTGAAACCCGGATCAAGATTGGCAGTCCACACAAGTTGGTGCAGCAGCCAGAATTTCAAGAACCCGAAGACCTGCGAAGTCTCCTGGAGCTAATCGAGAACAAGGAAACCGTTGTCCGACTGCTTGAACCGTCACTCGAAACGGCTGGTGAGGACAAGGGCGTACGAATTGGAATCGGAAGCGAACTAGGCCTGGAGGGGGGCGCTGAACTCTCCGTAATTACGGCCGAATATGTCCTGGGGCAGATGGTTGGGACGATCGGGGTAATAGGCCCAAAGCGGATGGACTATGCCCGTGTCGTTACCCTGGTGAAGGGCATGGCTTCGATGTTGAGTCGACAATCTGAAATTGAATAGACGTACATGATAGACAAGGATCTAACGGAAGTTGATAGCGAAAATCCTGAACCTGTCGGGGCTCATGCGGAAGAGGGTGCTCAGGAGGCCGCCCCTCCCACTGTTGAGGATCTGCAAGCTGAGATATCAAGCCTGCAGGAGAAGGTCCTAAGGCAGGCAGCGGAATTTCAGAACTATCGCAAAAGATCTGAACAGCTGTTGGTGCAAAGCATCGCAACCGGACGGGCTAATGTCGTTCGCGAGTTGCTGGATATCCTTGATGATCTTGAGCGAAGCGTCGCAGCACACAATGAGGCTGAGGACGATCTCCCGGAAAGCGCCCAAAGCCTGGCCTCTGGAGTGCGGTTGGTTTTCGAGAAGTTCAAGGCAGAATTGGCGCGTATTGGTGTTGAGCAAATCGAGGCCGTCGGTCAAGCGTTTGATGAGGAAAAGCACGAGGCCATGATGCAGCAGCCGGCTCCCGAAGGCACAGAACCTGGGACAGTCCTGTCAGAAATTCAAAAGGGGTATATCCTCGGTGACAGAGTCCTGCGCCACTCAAAAGTTGTGGTTGCGAGCTAGTTAGAATGAGAGACTACTACGACGTACTGGGAGTTGGCAAAACCGCGACAGCCGATGAGCTGAAGAAAGCCTATCGCAAGCTAGCGATGCAGTATCATCCAGACAGAAATCCCGGTGACCACGAAGCTGAGACAAAATTCAAAGAGGCAGCCGAGGCCTACGAAGTATTGTCGGACTCATCCAAGCGGGCACGCTATGATAGATTCGGACATGCAGGCGTTCGCGGCAACGGGGCATCGGGTGGTGGCTTCTCAGATATTAACGACATCTTCAGCGCGTTCAGTGACATTTTTGGAGGGGGATCCGGGAGTATTTTCGATGATGTTTTCGGTGGGCGTGGGAGAAGAAGAGGGTCCGGCCAACCCGGTAGCAATCTTCGGATCAAGCTCCCACTCACTCTCGAAGAAATTGCGTTCGGTGTCGAGAAGAAAATAAAGGTAAAGAAGTTTTCAACCTGCGCGACATGCTCCGGTTCTGGCGCAGAAGCAGGGTCAAGCTACGACACCTGTGGCATGTGCGGCGGCGCGGGAGAAGTCCAGCAGGTTACTCGATCAGTTTTCGGGCAGTTTGTCAATGTACAAACCTGTCCGACATGTTCTGGAGAGGGTCGCATCATCCAATCAAAATGCAGTGCGTGTGCGGGCGATGGCCGAGTGAAGTCCGAGGAAACTATTCCGGTTACTGTGCCAGCTGGTGTCCTTGAGGGTCTGTACCTCACCATTCGCGGAGCTGGTAACGCGGGCTTGCGTTCCGGTCCGAGTGGCGACCTGCGAGTGGAGATAGAAGAAATCCCACATGATTCTTTCTCTCGTGAGGGTCTGGACATCTATCACGACGCGTTCATATCGGTACCGGAGGCAACCCTCGGTACCGAACTCGAAGTGCCGACGCTCGAGGGAAGCGCGGTGGTGCAAATAGATTCCGGCGTGCAACCAGGTCGGATCCTCCGAATGAAGGGCAAAGGCCTTCCGGATATTCAGCGCGGTCGCGGGGGTGATCAAATGATTAGAATCAATGTGTGGATACCCCAGAAGCTGAGCCGCGAGGAGCGGGAAATGATGGAATCCCTCCAGGATTCGGATAATTTCATGCCCGACACTCCGGAAACAGCCGAAAAAAGACGGTCGTTTTTTGATAAAGTCAAAGACGTTTTTGGCTGATGCTCCTAACATCAGCAAACCGATCTGTTATGACAGGAGAAGAACTCCGCGAAGGAATGCGACTCGTACCGAGCCCGGTGACAATCATTACCGCAGGTTCCGGTAAGAACGGTCGCGGAATCACAATCGGTTCGTTCACCAGTACCTCGCTCGATCCTCCGCTTGTCACCTTCAACGTTTCGTGCGGGGCGAACTTTCACCACCTGTTGGAAGATGGTCGATTGTTGGCAGTGCATATTCTGTCAGATTCGCAAGCAGCGCTGTCGAACAAATTTGCAATACCGGACCTGTCTTCAGAACAACAGTTCGCGGACGTCGATGTAAATTTTGACGACGACGGTCCGCCCATGATTGCAGGTACGCTCGGAATCTTCAGGTGTCGAGTAGCCGCGATGTATTCGGCTGGCGATCACTCGGTGATTGTTGCTCGGGTTATTGACTTTGCAGCCGGTGAAGAGGGCGAGCCGCTCGTTTATCACAACCAGGCCTATCGAAGTCTCAGTTAACGCCTTGGTGCTGAACGGGAATCCCATACGCTCCCAGTCCGAACAACGCAAAATCTATTCTTGTTGGATCTGTAGGATCCAAATCTCGGCACGTTGACGTTAATTCTAATGCCGCCGTCCAATCGTTTGATTTGCGGCTGAGAAGACCGAGATGTCTTGCTTGCCTGCCCGTGTGGACATCCAGTGGTAAGACAAGCTGGTCAAGTCTTACGAAGCTCCATATCCCGAGATCGAATGGTCCGGGTCGCGTCATCCAGCGAAAATACATGCAGAGTCGCTTGCACGCGCTTCCTTTAGACGGCTGTGACAAGTGTTTTGACAATCGGTCAGGCGTGTCATCTCTTGTTGACAGGAACGATGAAAGTTGCTGGATGCCGTTCTCAATTGTCACATCAGACACCCCCACATGTGCCTCGATGAATTTAGAAAGGCTTGTATGCTGTTCGAACAATGTGCGCAGATTTCTGCACAAGAAATGGGCATCTCCTTCGGTAAACGTTCGGTGCTTGAAACCGATCAACTTGTCTGAACAGTCGGACGAGTATTCGGACACAAACTGGTAGGGTTTGAAGGCCATGCGTTCGCACAGTTCTTCCATTTTCGAGAGGGTCGTGCTACGCCGCCCCCAGGCTAGAAGGGCGGAAAATAGTCCGATAGTCTCCACATCGCGGGGATCTGAAAAACCATGCGGTATCGCGATAGGATCATACTGGATGTAGCTTGCGCGCTCGTACTCGATTGCGCACCGTTCCAGCAGGTCAATCGTGGCAGGGCTAATTCTCGTGCTCAACTTTTAAACCAGCGCGAGGTACTCGCTAATTCGCTGGAGGTCGACGTTCCCTCCGCTGACGATTATCCCGACGCTAGCACCGGGTGGGACTTTCTTTTTAAAAGCACCGGCGAGGGCGAGGGCGCCGGTAGGTTCTACCACCATCTTGGTGCGCTCGAAGAAGAATTGCATCGCCTCTGCAATCTGCGCCTCAGAAACCGTAACGAACTCGTGCACCAGGTTCAGCACGATGGGGAACGTATGTTTGCCGAGATAAGGTGTGCGGGCACCGTCAGCAATCGTTGGTGGATTCTCGGTAGTTTGCAGGGTGCCTGTGGCGAATGATCTGGCGGCGTCGTCGGCAAGTTCTGGCTCTACGCCAATGACTCTCGTGTTCGGACTCATCGCGTTTGCGCAAATAGCACTGCCGGAAAGAAGTCCACCTCCACCGCAACAGACAAAAAGATAGTCCAGGTCGGGTGCATCAGAAAAGAGTTCCAACGCCGCTGTACCTTGTCCTGCGATGACAAATGGGTGATCGTAGGGAGGGAGGATTGGCAGATCTTCATCCAGTGCAATTTTTTGGGCAAGTTCCTCTCGGCTGATTTCCCTCGGATCGTACGTAATGATTTTTCCACCGTATCCAGCGGTTGCTTGCAGCTTCACAGTTGGTGCATTTGTCGGCATGATGATCTTCGAGCGCAAACCCAACAAGCTTGCTGCCAGCGCCACGGCTTGCGCGTGGTTTCCTGACGAATAAGTTAGCACCTCTGTGATTCCAGATTCGCGCAATTGATGTAGTGCGTTGTAAGCACCGCGAAATTTGAAGGCGCCGGTCCTTTGCAGGTTCTCAGGTTTGAGAAAGATGGATGCCCCGAGTGCCCGGTTGAGCGTGGATGATGTTGCAAGCGGCGTGTGGTTTACAACACCTTTTAGTCGCTCAGCAGCTTTTTCGATATCTGAGTAGCCAACCGAAAAGACTGTCATGTAATTAAGAATCTTGCTCTTCGTCAAATGGATTTTCATCCCTTTCGATAATCACATTCACATCACTCACGAGCGCGGCAAACGCCCCGATAGCGGCAAAGACAGGTGCGAAAAAGATCGCCGCGGTTGCACCCCCAACGCCCAGCGCGAGGGGTAGCTCGAACATGACCTTGCCGTCCTTCACAATTGTCACGCGCCGCGCGTTTCCCTCGTTGACAATTTCTTTGACTTTGTCGACAAGCTGGCTCCCCTTGACTTTTATCTCCTCGAATGTCTTGTTGGCTTGATCTTTCATGTTGTAAGTCGATTGTCTGTTTGAGTTAGCACCGAAATGCCATCTATATATAAGGCCTGATTTCTGATTGACCGTCTTGATTGTCTGGATAATGGCACTGTGGCCCGCAGTTTTACGGAATCTTTTGGGGAATACACCAAAACGACGCCCGGTTCACAGTCAATTCATGTTTCTCCTTCTTTCCGGTGTAGAAAGGTAGGCGCGGTAATTGTCGAACCTGGCCCAAAAGGAGCATAATGGACGCTGTTTCGAGCTATTTGTGAACGAATGGTGAGGTTCTTAAGGGTGGCGGAAGGCCCGTCGATATTTCTCATCGGCTACACGGATGTTTTTCTGCATCCCCAACCATTTTGTATTCAAAACTAAATTGGAGGCTCGACAATGGGTCAGCAACAACTTCTTCTTCTTGTTCTCGGTATCGTAATCGTCGGTCTTGCCGTCGTTGTAGGTATCCAGGCATTCAGCGAAAACCAGAAAAAAGCAAACGCCGACGCGATGGTAAACGACGCGATCCGCATTGCTTCAGACGCACAGGCTTGGATGCTCAAGCCACAGGCGTTTGGTGGTGGCAGCAACAGCTGTGCAACTACTTGTGACTGGTCAGGCGCTACTTTCTCACAGCTAGGCTATCCTGTTAACGCTGATGGCGACTACGAAAACCTCAACGGTGTATTCGGTATCGCTTCTGCAGGTGCTACTGTGACTATCACAGCGACTAGTGAGTCAAATGCTAACCAGGTAACCGTAGTGGTTTCCGGAACTAGCCCAGCTGACATCACGACGACAGTTGATACGGACTACGCAGCTGCTGCTCCGTAAGTCCAACTCTGAATTGGAGGGGGGCAGTTTGCCCTCCTCTCTTTTCACTTTGCAAAGATGGCGGCTCTTTGGGTGACATTCGCCGCAAAGAGTCGCTTTCTTTTTTACCTCCAGGATCACTGCACGGGATTGAACTATGGGCCAGCAACAACTTCTTCTATTGGTTTTCGGGATTGTAATTGTGGGCTTTGCGGTTATAGCCGCCTTCGAGGCTGCCGATAAGAAATTGAGACAGCTGTCGGTAGATAACTTGGTTAACAGAAACCTGGCGATCGCTTCGGAAGCCATTTTCTGGAAAACAAAAAGGGATCCCTACGCAGGTGGCAATGCCTCCTTCACGGGTCTCGAAACCGATGGCATGCAGAAACTCTTCCTAGGTGAATACACCGAGAACGGGTTTTTCAAAATCACACATGTAACTGATGCTACTCTCGAGATTACGGCAATATCAAACAGCTATCCTGAAATTGGTGTGCGCACATTTGTCACTCGATATAGCATTGACTCGACCTCAATTTCCTACATCGGCGACATCACAGCCGATTAGAGTTTTACCCGCACCCTCATGGCTGTAAAAGAATACAGGTTCAGCGGGATTGGCCGCAACGGTCAACCTGTGCAAGGGACCGTCTTCGCTCCCAACAAACGTTCAGCGTCGGGCAAGGTAACAGCACTTGCCGAACAACACGGTTTCACAACCGGAGATCTGCAACAGAGACGGACCTACGTCTACAAGATCAAACACCCGAACGGTAAAGTAGTCTCCGGCCAGCAGAAAGCTTTTTCTGTTGATGAGGTACAATCGGCGCTCAGAAAAATGGGCCTTGAGGTAATCAAGGTCAATCAGAGATTTTTTGACATTCAGAGGAAACCGCCAAGAGCGGACCTGATCATGTTTGTCCGTCTTTCAGCTAACCTGCTGAAAGAAAAGCTTCCGTTTGATGAAGTACTTAACCTACTTGTAAACGACGTTTCGTCTTCTTCCTTGCGCCAGGTGATTCGCGACTTGAACGCGGACCTCAAGAGCGGTATGGAAGCGCAACAAGCGTTCATGAAGCACCAGCACATGCTGGGTAAGTTTACCGCCTACATGCTGGGTATTGCGTCTCGCTCGGGTAACATGTCCGAGATCTATGAGGCAACCGCCCGGTTCCTCGAACGACAAAACGAATTTCGCAAAAACGTCAGGAGCGCGATGGTTACACCAGCCATCACTGTCGTTTTCCTCATGGGTGCCTTCATATGGTATGTCTGGTACATTTTCCCGCAGACTGCTGGCCTGTTCGAGGGATTCAATATCCCTTTGCCGCCCATGACAGCGGCAACTTTGGAATTCTCTCACTGGCTCGACAATAACTACGGTTGGGTATTCCTGATCATTTTCCTCCTGGTTGGCGGCTTTATCGCCTTTGCCCGATCTCAGAAAGGAACGTTCTGGTTGCATAAGAACCTGATCCGGATTCCTGTTATTGGATCGCTATTGCACAAGCTAAACATCGAAATTTTCTGCCGCGTATTCTCTGTCCTTTACTCGGGGAGTGGCGACAACATCAGTGTTATCAAGATCGCTGCCGAGGCATGCGGCAACGCTTACATGGAGCACCAGATACGAACAGTAACCGTCCCCATGATGGTTGCCCAAGGTGCAGACCTCGTTCGATCCATGGAGGCTAGTGGCGTGTTCACACAAATGTCGCTGGCTAGATTTCGCAGTGGTGCCGAGACAGGTAATGTTCGAAACAGCGCCCTGCAAATGGCAGACTACTACGAAGCGGAGACCACGCTAAAGTTAAAGAGTGCTGTTGAGGGAATCCAAACAATGGTGGCTGTATTTATTACGATCGCTATCTGTTTCCTCACCGTTATCTCCTCCGAGATTGCCCTGATCTCACCATCCAGTACTGACATAATGGGAGGTACCACGAACAACTAGATCAGATTACTCCCGGAACACCTTCCATCATTCCCCTAACTCGTGGATCAAACACAGACATATGGAATAGGCGGCGCCCCCGAAACGGTTTCGCCTACCAACCCAGCAAACGGTTTGCAACCTGACGCAAATCTCGAACAGGAAATTCGAGACGAGGTTGTAGTAAACCTCATCTACAAGGGGATGCTTACGGTCGATGACGCCAGGAGGCTTCGTGAAAAACATCCAGATTCGAACGAGCTGTGGAGAGAGGCTGCTTACAAAAGCTTCTCCAACCCATCCGCATTCTTTTCGGAAGCGGCGATTCGCGCTGGCTATGAGAGTCGTTACGTCGGAGAGGACAATCCCACGGACGAAATCATTGAATCCATTCTGGGATTATTTAACAAGGCCCAGATCAAGCAGATGCTAGAGAACGGGATTCTTCCCGTTGAAATAGAGTCGCAAGGAAGCGATAGCGACTTTACTCTTAGCCTCGTAAGCTTCGATCCGACCCATGCTGCCGTTCAGGGTATCGTGAACCACCTTGCCATGCCGTCGCTCTTGGCGTACGCCGATTGGCAGGTGATTCGAGATCGGATCACACGTCTGGGATACAGCCTCGGGCTATCGCCCACGAGCCCCGACGATCCGGATTTTGTAAGCGAACTATTAGCACCTGGAAGACAGGCGCTTGCAGACATTCCCGAAGAACCAGCCCCGATGCAGCCGGACAGAGACCCCATCTCAAAGCTCGATCTTGCTTTGGAGGAGGCTCTGAATCGCGACAAGGAGATCGCGCTCGGAGGACTAGACTTAATTGGCGAATCGATCAACGAAGAGCAGGACTCCATTCTCAACATGGCAGACACCTTCTCGGATGACGATTTCGAAATGTTGTTCAAGGACGGAGGCCTCGAACTCAGCCTCGATGACCTCACAGTGGACGAGCCAATCGCTCCTGTTGAACCAGAGGTGCCGGAGCTGCCAGAACTTCCGATCGATGAGGTCGAAGAAGAAGTTCAGGACACGACCGAAATAGGGCAAGACGTTTCAGAAGTTGACGTAGACGTCGCACCAGTACACGCCGATCGGGGAGAACGGGCAGAGCTGCGAACAAGGGACCGAGTCATCCTGATGTTGCATCACAAGCATGCAATAAAGACCGAGCAGATCGAGCAGGCCATTGAGCAAAGAAAAGAGCTCGATACGAAAGACGCACTTTGGCGCGTGCTCGCAGAAATCCCTGGGGTCAATAAGGAGATGATCTATGAAGAGGCAGCTGCCGTCTATGCATTTGGCAGTGCGGACCTCGACAAGGAAGAGCCCGATACAGATTTTGCAAAGGCTGTGATGGAGTCCATCTCAGAGGAAAACAAAATCAAATTGATGGCTATGAATGTCATACCTCAACGGTATGATGTTGACCCTGCCTCTGGCACATCCAAGTTGCTCTTTGTAACGCACGATCCAACTCTGCCCGAGCTTCACCGACTGCTACAAAGCTTGCAGCTTGGGCGCTTTGAGCTTCGATACGCGCCGGAAAAACAGGTTGGTCGTCACCTCCTTGAGATTTTTCCGCAAAAGAACGAGTACCTGGAGCGATTGGGGGATGACCCGCTTGCAACGGACCTCGGCACGAGCTACGAGGAAGAAGCTGGTCTAATTGATGAAGAGGCTCTGGAAGCAGAGATAAGTCGATCAACTTTGATCAACCTCTTTGAAGCAACGCTGCTAGAAGCCACGAGACAAGGTGCTTCAGACATTCACATTTTCCCCAACGCTCAACGCAAGCTCGAGATCATGTTTCGTCTCGATGGCCGGCTGAAGCGCTGGCACACTGAGGAACGCGTTCACCCGGAAGCATTTCTTGCCGTTGCGAAAGACAAGTCCGGTAACATTGACCGGTTTGAGCGTGACATGGCCCAGGATGGATTCATCCAACGAAATATAGACGGAGCACTGATTCGATTCAGGGTTTCGGTTCTGCCAATCGCCACCGCAAACGCTGATATCCGCGCCGAGAGTATCGTCATTCGTGTTCTGGATGATCGTAAAGTTCTAACGGACTTGCGCAAGTTGGGCATGTTGGAGGGAGCGTTGGAGCGTTTCGATCTTGCTATCCGTCAACCGCATGGGATGGTAATTCTTACGGGTCCGACGGGTTCTGGTAAGAGTACCACGCTGGTTGCGGCATTGCACCAAGTTGTTACACCCGAGGTTAACGTCCTTACCGTTGAGGATCCGGTGGAATACATCATTAAAGGTGTACGCCAGATCAAACTCAGCCACAAACTCAATCTCGAGCAGGCGCTTCGGTCGATTCTTCGGCACGACCCCGACATCGTCATGGTGGGTGAGATGCGTGATAAATCAACCGCTGAGCTCGCGATTAAGCTTGCAAACACCGGTCACCTCACGTTTTCTACTCTGCACACGAACGACGCGCCGAGCGCAGTAAGTCGTCTCTACAAGATGGGTGTTGAGCCCTTCCTTATTGCGTACGCGATTAACCTTGTCGTCGCCCAGAGACTCATCCGCAACCTGTGTCCTTCCTGTAAAGAAGTTGACGAAAACAAGGACAAGGTATTGATGAAGCAGCTCGGGTTCACGAAGGAAGAGATCGAGGAAGTCGAGCTTTACAAACGTGGTAACGCGAAGAAGTGCAAGACGTGTTCTGGAACAGGGTACAAAGGGCGTCGAGCGATGTGCGAGACTCTTTACTTCTCGCAGGAAATTCAGCACCTAATCGTCGAGGCCGGAGAAGCAATCGACGAGGATGCAATCCGGGAGCAGGGCAAGTCGGAAGGAATGCTCACGCTTCAGGATTCTGCGCGAGAAATTGTCAAGATGGGCGAGACGTCCATCGAGGAAATGATCCGCGTTACGTCCACAGAATAGGCTGTGAAGGGCGGGAAAGCCCAAATCGGATTCAACAGTCGCTTTCTGCTGTTAATCTTGATTCTTCTCGACTTAACGGTTTGACGACAGTCTTAAGCCCCTCAGTCTCAGGTCGATACGACACTAGACACACCAGTTTTTTTCCGCTCGCGTACCGAAAGGCACGGCGAGAACGCATATGAGCAATACCTCAATAAAGGATATTCTGGCCAAGCAGGCGCTGGCCGCCGGAAATGGTCAGTCGAGGCCAAGGCCTAGTATTCCACCCGGTGGACAGTCTGGTCCTCCTCAGAAACCGTCCATTTTGTCCGGGCCGGCGATGGTCGCACCATTACCAGGTTTTTGTACCCGGATCGCTGAAGCAGTTCCGTACACGCTTCGCGGAGACGACAGGATAAACTACTTGATCGAGGAACTGGACAAGGTGCCAGATGACTCAAAGACTGAGCTGCGCATTCTGTTTGAAAACTTCCTGCTGCACATGCTGAAGTTGGATGCGTCCGACCTTGACTACGGCGGTCACGCAGCCAAAGGAAGAATCTGGTTGCGTCGGGATGGCGACAAAGCCCCAGATGCGACTCTCGGTGAATACAAGTTGGATGAGACAAACTTGATGATCCTGAATGTGTTGAGCGCGACACAAAAAAGGATTCTCCTTGAGGAAAGATCTGTTGACCTGTCCTACATGATCACGATGGAAGATGGATCCAAACGCAGGTTCCGATCAACCATCTATTTCGATTACGACCAGCTCGCCCAGAACCTGCGTGCAATCGCCGACGAGATTCGCTCCCTGCAATCTTTGAACTTTCATCCGCTAATTCAGAAAGGGTTAATGTTCAAACATGAGCGGGACGGACTGACGATCGTAACAGGTGTTACAGGTTCAGGTAAGTCGACTACGCTCGACGCGATTATTGATGCCAACAACAAGGACTTCCAGGGTCACATAGTTGTCATCTCCAAGCCGATTGAGTATTTCCACGAATCGAAAAAGTGCATTGTCCGAAATCGTGAAGTCGGTATCGATACGAAGTCATTCAAGGCTGGCATCGTTCAATCGTTACGCCAGGATCCGGATATCGTAGTCATTGGAGAGCTTAGAGATCCTGAAACGATTTCCGCCTCGATCGAGATTACTGATTCTGGGCACAAGGTGTTCTCCACGCTGCACACTTCATCGGCAGTAGAAAGTATTGACCGTGTAATTGGAGAGTATCCCACGAATGAACAGAATAGGATTCGAAATCGACTAGCGGATGTTCTTCGATGCGTTATCTCGCAGAAGCTTTGTCCGAAGAATGGAGGTGGCCGAGTGCTGGCGAAGGAGGTCTTGTGGATGACGTCGTCTGCGCGAGCTGCGATTAAGAATGGCAACCTCGGCGAAATTTATCAAATGATGTGGGAAGGTAGAGCAGAAGGTATGACCACGCTGGAGCAGGATTTGGCAAGACTTCTGAAAGAAAACAAAATTACCCGAGAGACAGCTATGGACTTCGCGAACAACAAGAAGCGAATGAAACAGCTGTTGGGCTAAACAACGATTAAATAATCGTCACAATCGATTATGAAAAAGAAGACTTCAAAAGATTACATACTGGGTGTCTCACTTTCGGGTCAGTCCATCGAGGCGGTCCTTGTACACGATGCCACTAACGGCCCCGAGGTAATCAGGCATTTTAGTCGGCAAATCAACGCCTCCTACGTCGGTGTGGATTCCTATGCTGATGAAGCTGCACCCGACTACGGTGATGATGCCAAATCTGACGATTTTTCCATACAGTTTGGCCCGGCCGAAAGCAACGATGTTTTCCTGCAGGGTGACTTTGGACTTGACAACCTCAAACAGGACTCTTCGGGAACTAACGCGCAAGAAGTCACGACATTCGAACGCGAGCTTGAAGCGATATTAGTTGAATGTGAGGAGGCTGGCTATGGTAGCCCGATGGTCGCTTTTTGCGCCGAGCCGTCCAGGTTGCTTACATCCGAATTGCACATTGGCGCGACTGCCCTGGAAACTCCTGAGGCAGAACAAGAGACGAAAGAGAAGGGAAAGATAAAACTCAATCTTCAGCTGTCTAAGAAGCCCAAGCGTGATTCCATGGTTGAGCTTTTGGAGTCACAGCTGGGGGTTCCGATTTCCGAAGAGCGAACGGCGTTCATTCCGATGACCGAAAGCGAATCGGGATTAAAAAGGTTTGTAGGAGTTACTGTCTCTCCAATGGGACCGATCGAAGCAACCGTTTCGACCCTCCGCAACTCAAAGTCCAAGATGCCGGCTGTCCGGTTGATGGACAACGAAGTTGCTTTGTTTCTCGGACTCGGCAGATCCGCCCACTATTTATCATCAGCAGTAGACAGCGACGGCGAGAGTGCAGCCGGTCAAGTACGAAAAAGCCTGCTCGTTCGTGCAGGTAAAGAAGACACCCTAGTATTCTTTTTCGAAAACGATCAGCTACTGCATTTTGAGAATCTGCGATCGATAACCTCGTACGACGCACCAGAGACGATTTGCTCACGAGTGCTTCTGCTGCAGGACGAGTATGCAATTGGAGATATTCAACATGCACTCCTGTTGAGTGAAGACCGGGAGGATGCGATCCTGGAAAGCTTCCGCATGTTCTTCTCCGACACGAAGGTCGAGTCTCTGCGCGAATACATTCCTCGTTTCTCCGGTGAAGGAGACTACGAAGAGTCGACGCAAACCATTCTTGCGACTGCCTCGGCATTACGACTCGTTGGGGATGACCTATACAAGAGCTCATTCGAGCCCATCAATCACCTGCCTAAACGACTTCTCCGTAAGCAGGTTAAGATGCCGGTTAGCTGGCACGTGTTTGCACTGTACGGAATTATTTTCGTTTCCGTAATCTTTTGGGTGGGTCGTTTCTTCGCGATGGACAAACAGGTCCGCGAGTATCGCTACAAGATCTCGCAGTATCCGGAGGAATACACCAATGCCGATCCGGCCGTCCTGCAAGCTCGTGTTGACTCGATCAATTCTGTCACTGAGAGTTACAGGCGTGCACTCCACATCCTTGATTCGCTGTTGGTAGGAAGTGACAAGTGGAGTCGAACCATGGAAAAAACTTCTTTGGAGGCTGCTGTTGTTCAGGGACTTTGGATTGACAGCTGGCGTCCGCAGGGCAATATGGTAATGCTGATGGGTAATGCCACAGCGAGAGATCGGATTGTCAAGCTTGCCAGGCGCCTCAACGGTGAAATTGAGTCCGTGACCTTTTCTGAAATTCGTGATTGGCCGGTTTACTCTTTCAACATGAAGGTCCCGCTGTCGAATGAGTTACCAGAGGCTGCCAAGTATTTGCGTGAGCGAATTCAGGAAGTCGAAGCGGCCGAAGCCAACGCTCAAACCACTGGTGCACCGTAAGGAACGCTACCGCCAAACAATCTGACTCAGTCGAATAAAAGTCAAAGACAATGTCGAATATCGCTTATAACGTTGTAGTTCTGGTTTTCCTGACCCTAGCGGTGACAGGGGCCGGTGTTTACGCCACCATGGTGAAGCAACCCCAGGAGATAGAACGACTAGAGAAGGCCGACAAGGTCGCTCGGTTGCGACAAGCCGAAGTAACCGCGCTGCTTGCTGAGGAAAGCTCATCCGCGCTCGTTGCAAAGGGCGCAGTGCAGAAGTGGAAAGCGCGCTACAAGGTCTTTCCAAAAGAGCTGAAGGTTGCCGATGTGGTGCACTTCATAAATAACCGCACCCAGAGGGGATTCAAGAACTTTGATGTAACCGTCGCTGGATTGCAGCGGACACCCGATTTTTCTTATCACACTCTGCGCATCAATGGCAGGGGCTATTTCTCAGATCTATACAAGTTCGTTTGGGATGTGGAAAATAACCGCGATTTCTACCGCGTTCGCGACCTCCAGCTAGAACATATTGACCTCATCTCATCTGTTCCAGAGACAGACAAAGAGCAGCTGCAGGTCATGGTATCATTCAATTTAACTCTTGATGCATACTTCGGAGGCAGCGATGCGCTGAGCGCACCGACCTCGGATGACATGATTGCATCAGAGGATGACGTAAGTCTTCCAGTTAGTGTCGCTGCAAACGATTTACCAAGCGTGCCGATGTCCGTACTACCGAGCACGAAACCTGAGATAAACCCGTTCTACCCATTGATTCTGGAAACTGTACCTCCAAATACGTACGGGCTTCTGGATGTAGAACAATCACAGTTTGTGTCTATCGTCGGCCGCGAAGCGATTTTCGAATATGAAGGAGAACCTGTATCCGTTGGGGTTGGGGACAATGTGTATCTTGGACAGATTGTGTCGGTTGATCCATATAGGGGTACTGTCGTTGCCCGTCTGAATCGTGGAGGTATCATCGACGAGGTCGAGTTCGAATTGGAAAGTGGAGAGCAGTACCGACAAGCCATAGGGCCGCCGTTGTTAAGCCCTGTGCAATCCAACTAATAGAAATTATCCCAAAGAGCGCTAAGTAATAAGCCATGAAAGTTAACAGATTGACAAATCGTTGGGGCATGTTTGCCGTCATGCTAGCGGTGTCGGCCATGTGTTTGCAAATCACTCCGTCCGCGTCCGCTCAGAATGATGCGCCGCGGCGACAGGTTAGAGCATACATTCCACCCGACCAGCTCGTAAGTTTCCTGCCATCAACATCGTTTGACAGGTTTATCGATTACCTGGATCCGATTTTTGCACGCGTTGCAGGAAAACAAATTGTAGATCCTCTTGCCAGGAATTTTCCGATCGGAGTTTCCATTTCGTCGATGCATTTTCTTGATGCGTTCGAGACCGTCCTGCAACACAATGGTCTTGTGTATACAGAGTCACCGGACTACTTCATCGTCGCCGAGAGAACCTCGACGGGCGAGGTGGCAATTGAAGGGACATCGGGAGGGGGCGATGGACTCGT
Source organism: Rhodothermales bacterium (assembly GCA_965224105.1). Lineage (GTDB taxonomy): Bacteria > Bacteroidota > Rhodothermia > Rhodothermales > JABDKH01 > CBDCYH01. Next base: position 2,202,290 of record CBDCYH010000002.1, read on the forward strand.
TGAGCAGCTAGCATCGCTCGATACCCGAGAAATACAAATCAACGCAATCCTGTTTGAGCTGGACCATAACATGGCCCGCGATCTCGGTATTGACTGGAATATCTTCTTTGGAGATACGCAGTCCGGTGGCCAGGGCGGTTCCGGCGGCGGTGGCGGTGGCGGAGGAGCCGGCGGCGAAAATAATCCGCGATTCTTCCTCAAAACCGGCGAGCTATTCGACGAGTATTCAGACTGGTTGATCGCTCCAGATCAAATCGACTTCTCGAAAATCACACAGTTTTTCCGACTGTTGGAAACGGAAGGCGCTGGCGAAACAATCGCGAGTCCGCAAGTCACCGTTACCAGTGGCGAGCAGGGTCGCATCCAAATCGGTTCCGATGTTCCTTTCCAGGTTAGGGACTTTGCCGGAAACACAGTTACACAGTTCTTCTCAACAGGTATAATTGTTGACGTAACGCCAACACTAATATCTGAGGCGAACATCGATAGCGGTGAGGCCATCGACTTTCTGCACCTTGATGTGAAGGTTGAAAAATCTGGAAGCAGCCCGAGTGCCACAGGGCCGGTTATCGATCGTAACACCGCTCAAACAAAAGTACTCCTTCTGGATGGCGAGCAGACCGTAATCGGTGGGCTCTACTCAACCAGTGAGTCTGTTTCTCGAACCGGGATCCCGATTCTACGACAGATGCCTCTGTTAAAGTACATCTTCGGTCGTAAGCAGCGAACGATTACACAAAAGGAACTGTTGATTGTACTTCAGGCGAACATCATCGATTCGCTTGCCGACAGATACGGAAGACCGTTTCCGACAGAACTCCTGGAGTCAAATCGGCGAGCCGTCGAGCGTAGCATGCAAACCTTCGATGCGCGCGCAGCAGCCAAGCGAGAGAAGGCGACAAAGTATCGCCAGAACTAGGGCTCTTTCCTGAAGTTCAACAAGGCGTCATCCTGTAGCGGGGTGGCGCCTTTTCTTTTGCATCATTCGCCTACAGAGAAATCCCGATCATCAGTCCAACTGATGAATTCCGGAGTGGGGCATCGGGCCGGTCCCGTATGTCGGCCAGGCCTCCGTAGTATCGAATCTCGGCCGTCAATTTCTGGGATCCTATGGTGTAGTAGGTTCCCAGACCACCGAGAGCTCCATAGTCATACTTGATGATGCTGCCGTCGTTTTCGGTTACACTGTTTCCTGTGTCCGGATCGACTATCTCGATTCGCGCATCTAGTCGGTAACCAAGCGCAGGGCCCGCGAAAATGTATGGCTCAGCTTTTCCAAGCTTGACGGGGAGAAATTGGATTGGTGCAGATACGTCTACGTAGGGAAGCGAGAAAACGGCTTCGAAGCCTGTTGGCTCACCTTCCAGGACAACATCATCGGTACTCGCGCCCTTGATGGAGTAACCGATTTCTGGCACAAACTGAAATTGATCAGAAAGTTGCTTTCTAAAATAGACCGATGCGGAAAATGCTGACCGTGGTCCAAACTTGGTATCCGCCGATCCCGCGAAGTTAGCGATATTGGCTCCCGCGCGGAGCCCCACGTGCACCTGCCCGGAAGCAGGAAGAGCGACGGCAAAGAACAAGAACGCAGGAAGCAGAGCCGAAATTTTACGATGCATAGTATTACAACAACGATTGTATTTAATTGAAGGTAGTACAGGCAAAATGGCATGTAAAGGCACTAATCGATAGCCCAACCCTGGTGGAACAAGCGCACCATCATCCGCATCATGATCTATTTCCTATACCTTTCGCTCGTAGCCGCACTTGCTACCCCATTGTTTGCGATTCCATGTATTATCGAGTGCGTGGTTGGCGATCGCGCACGCGGATTTCAGCGCTGGAGTAAGCTGTGGAGTCGGACTATGTTTGCGTTGGCGGGCTTGAAGGTCAAGGTTCATGGAACACTGGACAAATCGATCACGCCATGTGTGTTTGCGGCTAATCACCAGAACTCGTTGGATATCCCTGCCATGACCCTAGCCCTGGACGTCCCATTCGGATTCGTGTCCAAGGCATCGCTAGAAAAAGTACCATTTCTGGGGTGGGCACTCCGGATTTCGCCGTCGGTCTTCATCGATACAGACGATGCACGACGCTCCCTTGCCAGTGTGAAACGGGCAGCCGAAGAAATCCGGTCCGGCTCGTCGGTGATGATCTTTCCCGAAGGGAGGCGCACCTGGGGACAACAAACTATTGCATTCAAGAAGAGGGGAATTGAGCTTGCCAAGGAGGCAGGTGTCCCCATCGTCCCGGTCGCAATAGTAAACGCCTACAAACTATTTGATGAGCGGATATACTCTGCCCGCCCGGGGGTCATTGATGTGGTGATTGGAGAACCGATCCCGACAGGCGAATTGTCTGCCTTGCCGGCTCGGGAGGCAACCGCACTCGTTAGGGAAAGAGTGGATAGGATGATAGGCGCGATAGAGGACTCATCTGCTGACAACCATAACTCATAGCTCGTTCCTTATATTCGGTACTCGAACCCCGGATATTCACCATCCATACCACCAACTTGTCAATTTCGATAGAAGAAGTGAGGCGCATCGCCTCGCTGGCAAAACTTTCTTTTGATGATGCAGGCGAGCGCAAGCTGCAATCTGAATTGGCCCAGGTACTTGACTACATGGCGCAGCTTGATCAGGTGGACACAGACGGCGTCGTGGAGTACAATAAAGGTGAATGGCATGGATCAACACGGGAAGACATGGCGATTCAAAGGGCAGATCAGCAGGAGCTTTTGCAGGCCGGTCCTGATGTGCGCGACAAGTTCTTCACCGTTCCAAAGGTTATAGGCTAGCTGATGGCGAAAAAAAAGGAATCGAAAGGCAAGAAGCGGCAGGCCACCGAGACAAGTCGCGACTTGTATTTCGAACAGTCGAATATACGCCAGCACCTTCTAGCTTTGATACTGCTTTCGGTGATCTCGGTTGGACTCTTTGCTCCGATACATTTCTCCGGAAAGAAGCTAGTCGCAACAGATACCGTTTCCTGGCGCGCGATGGCGCAGGCAATGCTGGAGCATCAGGAGGAGACGGGTGAGGAAGCGTTGTGGTCGCCAAATCTGTTTGGCGGGATGCCCGGATATCTCATTTCTGTAAGACCATCTGTTCCGCAGATCGACGACATTGCCACGGAGTTGCGACCCCTCATCTGGCCAACATCGCATTTCATATTTCTTCTTTTCGGTACCTACTTGTTGTGTTTTGTGCTGACGCGCAACAGCCTTGCATCTGTGTTCGGGGCGTGCGCTTTCGGTTTGACCAACTACGTGCCCCTTATTTTAACTGCGGGCCATAATTCAAAATTTATCGCTCTGTGTTTCGCGCCGTGGCTAGTCCTAACATTCATTTATCTGATGCGCAAACCGGGCTGGCTGGGGTGCGCTCTTTTTGCCATTGCAGCCGCGGCGAATCTTCGAGCCGGACACATTCAGGTTACCTACTATTTCACGGCTATCATCTTTATATGGTGGCTCGTAGAGGGTATAGGCCTGATCCGTTCCAAACAAGCAGGGCAATTTGTTAAGGCAACCTCCTTTCTCCTGTTAGGAACTATTGCCGCCCTGGCTCTGGTTGCCCAGCCATATTTGGCGAAGCTGGAGTACAAGGATTATTCCATCAGGGGCTCGGGAGATGGTGGCGCGGGACCAGCCTGGGAATACGCCATGGGTTGGAGTCAGGGCCGACTCGAGATGTTAACGCTACTCATCGCCGGAGCAGCTGGGGGAGACACATCATATTGGGGTCCCAAGATCGCAACCGCAGGACCGCACTACTTCGGAGCGCTCTCTGTTGTCTTTGCATTGATCGCTTTCCTGAAGAAACGTGATGCAACGGTAGTCGCTTTGAGTGTTGCTGCCTTGGTAACCATTGCATTCGCTTTGGGGAAAAATTTGGAGCCGTTTAATCGCGCTGCGTTTGACTGGCTTCCGATGTACAGCGCCTTGCGTGTCCCGGAGACGTGGCTGTCGACGACGGCGTTTCTTGTCGCAGTACTTGGTTCGATAGGAGTAGCTGGAACATTAGCTGCGTTTAAAGGAAAGCGCGAAGGTAAACGCTTCCCGAGATACGCGCTAATTCCTGTTGCTGCCCTGGGTGCATTCTTGCTGGTCTTGTTGGTTGGGAAAGATGGCTTCCTCACGTTTGAGAAAGAAAATGAGACTGCAATTGTAGCACAGCAAATCGCGCGAGCCAATAATGTCCCCGTTTCGGATCCGAGGGTTGCGTCAGCGGCAGACGAGTACGTGCAAGAACAGCGCGAACCGCGTCGTCGCATGTTCGCAAATGACACCCTGAGATCATTCCTGGTTGTCGCACTCGCGGGTCTGCTCATCTGGCTACTGTATAAGGGGCTTGTGCCGGACAGTGTGTTTGTTGGGCTACTTATCATTGTACAAATCTTCGATCTTGGCGGGGTATCGCGGCGATACCTGAACTCGTCCATGCTTGTAGAGCAGAGTGTCAATGAACCCGAGGTTCCCGAATACGGGTTCGATCGATTCATCGTCGAACGAGTAGACGAAAGCGGAGGACCAGGACACTTTAGGACGCTATCGCTGGAACGAAACCCCACTTCCAACGCTCGCCCAGCCTATTACTATGAGACAGTCGGTGGGTACCACGCCGCAAAATTGGGAATTTACCAGGACTACCTTGACAAGATCTTGTTTGGGCAACGAACATTTGCTCCCACACCCATCGGACTGGACTTAATGAACGTTCGATACATTGTCGCAGGAAGTCAGCTGGCAGGTCTCGATAGTGTTTACCATGATCAAGAAACCGGCCTGAGGGTGTTCGAAAAAAAGAACGTCCTGCCTCGCGCATATTTTGTTTCGGATTATGAGGTTGTTGCAAACTACGACGAGGCCCTGGTAGCGTTGGGCTCCGTCGACATTCGCACGCGTGTCATCCTTGAAGAGGATCCTGGAATTGCGGAGGCTCCCGTGGACAGCAACAGCGTTGCCACTGCGACTGTTGTCCAGCATACACCGAGAACTGTAACCATCGAGGCTGAGACTGACGCCGAGCGTATGCTCGTTGTCAGTGAAGTGCATTATCCAGCGGGGTGGACGGCAACCGTAGACGGACGACCTGCTCCAATTTTCAGGGCGAACTCACTTGTTCGAGCGGTGCGAGTTCCCGCAGGGACAAGTACCATCGAATTTAAATTTCACCCGCAGAAGCACTTCCTCGGTCGGACCATTTCACTTGCGGCTACTATCCTGATCTACGGGTTCGTAATCATTGCTCTTGTCTTCGCAGTCTGGAAACGAGGATCTGATATACAAAGTATTTGAAGCGCGTACTTTTTATCTGCTATTACTATCCGCCGTCGGCTGGATCCGGAGTACAGCGCTCCCTGAAGTTTAGCCGATACCTGCCTCACTTCGGTTGGAAGCCAACAATTCTCACCGTCGATCCCCTACATGCGGCCTATCCCGGTACGGATGACGACCTTCTCCAACAGGTCCCGGCCGACGTTGAAATTGTTCGCACGCGGTCCTGGGATCCGTACAACGCGTATGCCGCACTGCTCAACCAGGAGAAATCAGAAACAGTAGGAATAGACTTCGCGGGTGAGGGAATCCCCAATAGGAGACAGCGACTTGGGCGATGGCTCCGAGCAAATGTCTTTATTCCTGACGCCCGGGTCGGCTGGGTACCGTTTGCAACGCGCCGAGCAAAAGATCTGTTGCAGAAGCAGGAGTATGACGCGGTGTTCACGACTGGACCACCGCACTCCTCACACTTGATCGGACGTGCGTTGCACAGGAGATTCGATTCGATACCGTGGATCGCTGACCTTCGCGACCCGTGGACGGGAATCAGCTATTACTCCGAAATGCCCGTTGGACCCCTGGCATTGAGACGTGACAAAAAGTACGAGCGGTCTGTACTCATGGAGGCCACGCGTGTCATCACGGTTGGACCCACCATGGCTGACCAATTACGTGAGATTGTCCAGCGGGAGTATGACGTAATCTTCAATGGCTTCGATCCGTCGGACTTTCCAGATGAGCCAGTACGAAGCTCATCAGAAGAAATGATCGTTCGCCATGTTGGTGTTGCGAGCAAGACACGCAATCCAGATTGTCTTTGGAAAGCACTTCGAGATAACCCGCGACTGCCCGGATTGCGGGTAGAGCTTGTTGGGAAGTCCGACGAGTTCCTGGTCAGGGAAGCGCAAGAACATGAAATAGGCGATCTTGTGACGGTAAAGCCGTACGTTGAACACGAGCAGGCTATCAAGGAAATGCGCACAGCTTCCATTCTTCTACTGCTGATCAACAACATCCCGGGTGCAGAGAGCATTGCCACGGGAAAGATCTACGAATACCTGGCTAGTCGAAGGCCAATCCTCGGTGTGGGACCAGTGCCCGGAGACGCGCATGATATTATCGCAACGGCAAATGCCGGGCAGATGTTCGGATACAAGGATTCAGATGGCGTATACTCATTCCTGAAAGGGGCGCACGGTCGTTGGGAAAATGGAGCCTTGTCCGCGCCAGCATCGGAAGATCAGTTGAGGCCATTCAGTCGAATTACGCAGGCTCAACAGCTAGCCAATCTACTGGACGACGTTACAGGAAAGTCATGACCATTTGTTCAGTCGTCGGAGCGAGACCGCAATTCATCAAGGCGGCGGTTGTAAGCAAATCTCTTGCAAACGTAGGGATTAAGGAGCTGCTCGTGCATACTGGTCAGCATTACGACGATGACATGAGCGCAAATTTTTTTAGCGAGCTTGGGATACCGCCGCCAGTGGCTAACCTGGGCATCGGATCTGGGTCGCATGCTATCCAGACCGCGGGGATGATGCGAGGCTTGGAAAAGTTTCTCACTGAAAACCCTGACGTTGCCGGGGTAGTTGTGTACGGTGACACCAACAGCACATTGTCCGCCAGTATTGTCGCGGCCAAACTACACATTCCGATCTTCCACGTGGAAGCGGGTTTGCGTTCCTTCAACCGCCGCATGCCGGAGGAGATCAACAGAGTCGTAACAGACCACCTGTCATCACTACTGTTTTGTCCAACTCCGACAGCGGTATCAAACCTTGAAAAAGAAGGTGTTATTGAAGGAGTGTTGCTGGTTGGGGATGTGATGTTCGAGGCGACGATGCAAAATCGGCCGGAACGCGGAGCTTATCATTCGATTCTCCCGAACGCAAGTCAACCATATTTTCTCGCAACTGTACACCGCGCGGAAAACACAGACGAGAAAGAACGGCTACAGTCAATTTTCGACGGACTCGACGGTGAGACAGAAGTTTTCCTGCCACTCCACCCACGCACAGCCAAACACATTAGTCAAATACACGTGCCAGCAAATGTTCGCATCATCAAACCACTTAGCTATCGCGCAATGTTGTCTGCGGTGCAGGATGCTGAGCGAGTGCTGACAGACTCGGGGGGCCTGCAAAAAGAAGCGTACTGGCTTGGCACTCCCTGTATTACACTTCGTGACGAAACGGAGTGGGTGGAGACTACGCACGATAACTGGAACATTGTTGTGGGTTCCGGGGCCGCCCAAATCAAAGAGGCCATTCGGGCCGAACCAACTGGACCGCAGACGCTTCCGGCCCTCCAGTCTGCATCTGAAGCCATCGCTGGTGCGATTAGCGAAAAGATTGGGCGGCGTTGAAGATACTCCTGGTCTATCAGCATCCTGTCTCGTTTGTGAAAGACGATATCGAACTGCTCGGTGAGATGGGTAACCTTGCGACGTTCGAGTTCGGATCATTTAAAGGCAACCAGTTCATTGATTTTGGACGGACCTTGCACAGACAACGAGCCTGGCTCTCGCGGCACTTGCGCGATGCTGATGTGCTCGTTGGGTGGTTTGTTGATTATCACATGTACTTACCCACTAAGATGGCGGTAAGGAGAGGAGTACCGATTGCGGTTTCGGTTGGTGGTTTCGATGCCGTTCATTTAGCCCCTTATGGTCACGGCTTATATCACAATCCGTGGCGGACAAGACTTGCGCTACCGGTGTACCACAGCGTTGATATGGTTTTGCCAGTTGCACAGGAGCTCATCTACTCTGAGAATCAGTTTTCTTTGTATCCAAAGACTCTCGTGTCCGGCATCAAGGCGCACGTGCCCAATTTTCGCACCCCAACAAAAGTGCTGCCAACCGGTTACGTGCCAGAAAAATGGCCCTTCAACGACGGCGAACGGGAAGACCTGGTTCTTGGTGTCGCGGGCGTATCCCGGATGAGGACGTTTATAATGAAGGGGTATAATCTCGTTGTCGAGATAGCGAAGCTCATGCCTGACATGAAGTTCAGGTTAGTCGGGATTGCGCCTGAAATCGTACCCGCAATCCAGGAAGAATTTGATCCACCCTCGAATGTTGAGTTGTTGCCGCCAGTTCCACGTGAGGCGCTGGTTGACCACTACCAACGTGCTAAAGTCTTTTTACACCCGTCGCGTGTCGAAGGAATGCCCAATGTCTTATGCGAGGCCATGCTCTGCGGATGCTATCCCGTAGTTAGTCGCGTGTTTGGCAACGCGTCGGCGGTAGGTCCAGAGGGAATCGTCGTGGATATTCCCGACGCAACTTTGTTTCAGAATGCTATTCGGGAAGCGTTGGGCGCAACGGCCGAGCAGCGCGCACGAGCGCGCAGCAGGATTGCGACGAAATTCTCACGGGATGCTCGGCGAGAAGGTTTGGCGGAGGTCTTTTCCAGACTACGTATCGAGGACAATCCCCGTCATTATTGATTTGTACCGGACATTACTCATAGTCCGAGGGATGGCCACGCGGTAACAATCGACAGATTGCAATGCCTGCTCCAGTGTTTGTTGCCACCGCGTTTGCGGCAGAGGGATTCCGGCGTCAAGGACGTCGCCGAAGAATCCGCTGTATTCTTTTTGTAGCACTTCAATCGTAAGTGCACAGATTTCGGTGCTAGACAATTTGTCCAGTTGCAGTTCCTTGGTTTCTTCGTCTCGTATCAAAAAGTAATACTTCGACAGTTGCACCGGGTGTCTTGATACGTTATGGTACAGTGCAGTGGGGGCGAAACGACGGCGGACTTTGTCCAGTCCCCTTGAAAGATGGTATCGCCAATGGACCGCATCCATACTGGTTTGATTACTTGTGAAGATGCGCTGCAGGCGTTCGTTGCCGACAAGATTGTAGCCATAGATTTTAGGGTAGGCAAGATTCGGATACATCAATCCATCGGAGGATATCGGAGAAAAATCATCAGCAAGAAAAGAGAAGCTGTGATGCAGGCACAGCTCTAGTTCCATTGTCGTTTTACCTGTGCCACCATGACCACCAAACAGAACTGCACCACCATCTTTCGGAACTACTGTGGCGCCATGCAAGGGAACGTAGCCTGGTACAAAGAAGAAAAGTGGAATTAGAACGTTCTCGTGAATAATCATCCCTATCCGCTCACGACGATTCGAGAACTGCATATTCCGCCATTTACGCATTAACTCGATCCCTGGAATTCTGGAATCGTGAACTTCAACAAACGCAGACCGCGATTCGAGGTCAAACGCCACTCTGGCGGTTCCAAAGTTGGACTCAACAGTGCAATTGTCCGTTGGTAGTGCTGCTAACCGACCGATACTTACATTGATATCGGGATCACCGTTGGCGGTTGACGGGTAGATCGACATTTCCTGCAAGAGTCGGTCGAAAATTTCCGAGTCGCCTCCCGCCAGCCTAATCTGTTTACCAAAAATATGTACGTCCTTCGATGGCAATTAAGTGGGGTAGGTGATGATCATTCGCGGCGAACGCAATAACATGCTAGATGGTACCTCGAGAGTGATCCCAAGTGGCTGAGAACAAGACGCTTATATATCGGCTGGTTACACAGGGTGGAATATACGCTCTTGGCAATGTCGCAATTAAGGCAAGTGGCTTTATCCTCGCTCCGATTTTAACGAATAAGCAATATCTCGCTGTTGAGTCATACGGCGAGCTGTCGCTCATGCTGATTACGGGCCTGCTTGCGACGGGTGTGTTTAGTCTGGGAATGCCCGTTGCACTGGTGCGGTATATGACGAATGAGAATGCCGACGTTGACAAATCGGCATTGGCAGCGACCGCTCTGTTCGCGACGGCGCTGGGTGGCCTGGTCATTTCTTGTATCGTTTGGGTGTTGGCGCCTCAGCTCACAACCGTGTTTTTTGAGACCAGCACAGACCCGTTCCTGATTCGGTTGTTCACCATCTACATCTTGTTCAAGGTTATCGGTGCAGTGCCGTACGTTATGATGAGGATCAAGGAGCGTGCAGGAATATTTGTTGCAGCTACCCTGTTGGAACTTACCTTATTGGTGGGGTGCACCTACTATCTGCTTGTCGGGCAGGGCATGGGACTTTCTGGGGTTATCTGGGCCTACGTTCTGTCGGCTGGTGCGGCGAGTTTACTTCTCGTAGCCGCACTGTTTACCCGGATCCGGATTAGGTTTTCATCGCGTTTGTTTTCGACGCTGCTGCGGTTTGGTGTGCCGCTTGCACTCGGCGGACTTGCGATGCCGGTGCTGCGTGCAGGCGATCAGTACGTTCTCAAATTTCTCGAGGGTTCGGCTGTTGTGGCGCAGTATGCGTGGGGTACACGTATTTCCTCCATACTGAACATGCTTTTCCTGAATAGTTTCAGTTTGGCATTTTCGGTTCTTGGGATGAAGGCGCTGGGCAAGAACGGTTTGAACCGAATATTTTACCGCAAGACCCTGCGGGGTTACACTATTGTGGGTGGACTCGCCGTCCTGGCGGTATCTGTTCTCGCTTATGATCTGACAGCCCTTGTAACGAGAAGCCCCGAATATCAAAATGCCGTCCCGCTTGTTTTACCCCTGAGCCTCGGTGCGCTTACGTACGGGTACTACGTCATCTTCGTCAACTTCTTGTATAACACCAACAAGACGCCGGCAATAATGGCTTGCACGTTTGCGGCAGCTGGCGTTAACATCGGGCTCAACCTGGCACTTATTCCGGCACTTGGTATGCTCGGTGCGGCCACCGCAACGTTGCTGTCGTACGTTGCATTAACGGTGGCAGTAGTCCTGATCTCGCGGAGTGGTGGCGCGATTGACATGCCGTGGTGGGTGTTGGCCCGGGTGCTGGCGCTCATCGGCATTCTCTATTTCTTTGGATCCCTGGTTCCGACGTCCGGTCTTGGAGGCAGCATTGTGCGGGCCACAATTGTAGCTTCCTACCTGCCCCTGCTCATTGTTTTGCAGCTAACATCCTGGTCCGAATTGATGTCGCTGTGGGAGACTGCGCTGGCGAAGATGAGGGATGTGATTTAGGAACAATGAATTGCAGATCTGGAGGGGGTCGATAATGTTGATTTAGCCTCGGTCTAGGTCTATATTCGCAAATCAGTGCTCTGGACTCTCGTTTGGTTCAGGAAGCGTACCAGCGAATCATTTAGGAATAATTCTCATGGCAGATTACGGAATTGCACTTGGCATGGTCGAAACGCGCGGACTCGTAGGAGCGATAGAGGCTGCGGATGCGATGGTCAAGGCTGCTAGAGTAGATCTCATCGGTAAGGAGAAAATTGGCGGGGGATATGTGACTGTGATGGTGCGTGGCGACGTTGGTGCGGTTAAAGCTGCCACCGATGCGGGTGCTGCCGCGGCAGAAAGGGTTGGCGAGCTCATTTCCGTGCACGTCATTCCGAGACCGCATCAAGATGTCGAAGGGGTACTGCCCACAATCGGGTAGCTTCTAAAACCTCCAACCATATGGCTGACTCCATTGGACAGGCGCTTGGGATGGTCGAGACGCGAGGTCTGGTCGCAGCGATAGAAGCCGCAGATGCCATGGTTAAGGCATCAGAGGTCAAACTCGTTTCTCTTGAGAAAGTAACGGCGGCGCTAGTTACCGTCCACATCAAAGGTGAAGTTGCAGCAGTCAGATCTGCTGTCGATGCCGGGGTCGCGGCCGCTGGCCGAGTCGGTGAAGTAATCTCATCCCATGTCATTCCACGGCCGGCTTCAGCAATCGAAGGATTGGTCGAAACAGGAAGCAGCGCTTCGAGAAAATCTTCCTCCGTGAGTATCGAGGATCTTACCGTAAACGAGCTACGATCTAAAGCACGAGAAACACCCGGATTCCCCATACAAGGAAGGGACATCGCCAAGGCGAACAAAGCGGATTTGTTGAAGTTCTTTAGAGACATCGGCTAACAACCATTCGGCATCTCGCTGTGCCAGATCCCAACACAACCAGCAGCCCCATTTTCTGGGACCGACTGCGCGATCTATTCAGGCGCCGATCGGGCCGGAGTGAATTCAAAGAGCCCCAGCCTAAAGGCAGACTCATCACCATCTGTCTGTTGGTCTCCGCCTTGATCTGGTTTGTCTTTTCCATGCAAGAGACGCACGTCATGGAGATCGAGCTGGCTACAGAAGTCTCTCGCCTTCCTCCAGGCTACGTGCTCACCGAGAAAATTCCCGACAAGGTGAAGCTCAAGGTGGAGGGAGAAGGGGTGGACTTGTTTAACGTATACTACAAGCGGCCAATAATACCGGTAGACGTCTCGCAGTCTGTTGTAGATTTTTCGTCGGCTGCTCAAGTGTTGCCGAATAACGTCCGTGTAGAGAGCATTGTACCGCGTAATATTATTCCAAGCACGGCCGTCGAAGTATCTAAGAGGATACCGATAAAGTTTGATGGCTTTGTTAAGCCGCAACCCACCCATGCATTCGTGAGTCCACCAAGTTTAACGCCGGATTCGGTCACTGTTACCGGTGGAGCCTCCTTGTTGTCGGGACTGACGGAGTGGCGGACTGAACGCTACACAAATGACCGTGTTACTGATTCCCTGTCTATCGAACTCTCTCTAATCGACACGCTCGACGGTCTCGTTTCGAAGAGTATTGACCGCGTGACACTTACGGCACCCTCGTACGAGTTTACAGGGGGGAGTCGCGTCCTGGAGCTCAATGTGGTCGGAGCTCCCTCGAACGACCAGGTAATTACACTTGAACCCTCGCGGATAACAGTTAATTACAGGGTGCTGCTCCCCGAGTTTGAAACCGCTCGAAGGTCTCCCAACTTTTACGCGAACGTTTCCTTTGACGATATCCGTGAGGATTCAACGGGCTATGTGACACCGAAATTGGTTCTCCCACCCGGACTTCAGCTAATCAATCTGGACTTTTTCCCTTCCCGAATAAAGTACTACTACTATTTGCGAGACGAATAAGCAATCATGACACACCTGTTCGCAGCCATTGCCTGCAGCCTCGCGACAGGGGTGATTTTCAAGTTCGCCGCGACCAGGCAATACGACAGGCTCGCACTGCTCACCTCTAACTACGTTGTCGCCAGCCTTTTCAGTCTGCTCATAATCCTTCGAACCGCCGAATTTCAGAGCTCGGTTTCAGGACCTTTCCTGATCCTCGCTATCCTAACCGGATTCGTATTTATTGGAGGGTATTTTCTCTTTTCCATGGCGACAGAGTATGCGGGCCTCGGACTGGGAATTGCTGTGATGCGTTTAAGCGTGGTAATCCCGTTCATGGGGTCGTGGTTCATCTGGAGGGAAGAACCAACTGTGCTTCAAATCCTCGGGGCAGCTCTCGCGTGTATCGCAATCTGGCTAATAACCTACACGCCCGAAGGTAAGCGGCAACGCGTCAACCGGAAGAGCCCTCTTTCGATCCCAATACTACTGATCCTTCTATTCGTTGTCGGCAGTATGTCCGACATGTCAATGAAAATCTTTGAAGAGTCTTTTGCCTCCACCGCAAGTAAAGACCTCTTCATGCTAATCATCTTCGGGGTGAGTGCACTCATCGGGCTTGTCTTAATGGCCAGAAACAATGTGAATGGAATCCCAGCGCTGCATGTCAAAAGCGCATTGACATGGGGCGCTATTTTGGGAATTGTAAATCTTGGTTCCGTGGTCTTCTTCCTGAGAGCCATCGCAGCGCTGGATGGCACAGTCGTCTTTCCCGTCAATAGCGTAAGCCTGGTATTGGGTGGAGCATTGATCGGGCGCCTGGTGTGGTCAGAAAAGCTGACTCCACTCAACATTGCGGGCCTTATCGTGGCTGCAGTCGCGGTTGCCCTGATCAGCAGCTAAAGAGCTTCAAAACAGCCCAAACCGCTTCGTAACGGCAATTTTCAATTTGAATTGAAACTTAAATCGCCTAATTTCGTGCTGTCGATGGACCCCTAAGTTCTGCCAAGGCAACCGAATTATCAGTGCGAACAAGTCTACTTTTTGTCCGACACGGCCAGACAGATGATAATGTCCGCAAAGTTGTGCAGGGCCAGCTCAACGATTGCCAACTGAACGATGAGGGAATTCGCCAGGCTGCCATCGTCGCAAAAAGAATTGGCAATTCCCATGGAGACGCAAACGTTCTAATTAGCAGCCCGCTAACACGCGCTTTACAAACCGCCGAAGCTATCGGGCAGGAACTAGGTTTACCGACTCAGATTGAGAACGACCTGTCTGAGATGTCGATGGGAATCTACGAGGGTGGTTCATACGTGGACGATTTCAGCGAGTATTTCGCCGGAAAGTATAAGGAGTGGTCGGCTGGAGAATTTGGAATCCCCGTCGATGGCGGCGAATCAATCGAAATGGTTCTGAGCCGTGCATCCAACATCATCAACAAGATCATTTCTGATTGTCAGGGCACGAAGGTCATCGTCGTTACTCACGGACGGTGGCTCCGGGTTTTTTTATCGTCGCTTGTTGACGGATACGATCTCAGAAGGATGGATGAAATGCTCCATGCAAACACCGCAATGTCTCTTGTCCATTTCCTCGACTCCGGTGCTATCGAAGTCGAGTTCCTGAAGTCTAGTTCTCACCTTGCACACTCGGCACCCGCATGAGTAGCAACAAGGGAATTCATGAAGGTCACTATGCGCATCAACTTGCAGACCAAATAGAGCGCGGATCGCAATTTGCAAACCTTCGCGTCAAACTGCCGCAAATCTCGCTATTGGCCAAGCTTAGGAGAGCGCCTTTGTCGAACAGGATTTACTGGCGAAGCAGGGATGGTTCTGAGGAGGTCTGTGCATTTGGGGTTGCTGATGAGATCTGTACTAACTCGGAGCAAGTCTTTCGAGCGACACTGGCTGAGAAACTGTCGACTCTTGACGATCGTGCGAGATTCTACGGTGGAATACGATTTAACCCGCAAGCCCGGGCGTCTGAAGAGTGGCATGGCCACGAGTCATTCCGCTTTGTGCTCCCATCAATTGAGGTCCGGCGGTACAGGGAGGTGTGCGAGATACGGGTCCTGGGCGATGTGATGACTGATGAGGCCTGCCGGGCATGGCTAAGTGATTTTTGGGCGTTCGAACCGGAAGTTGAGACCGAATCTGTAGGACAGCTATCCTCACGAACAAATTTGCCGGAGTATAGCGGATGGAAAAGTAACGTCGAATGGATTCTGGAGGCTATCTCGCGATCGCCCCTGGGAAAGGTCGTGTTGGCGCGTCGAGTGCAGCTCGAATTCGAAGAGAAGGTCAACACGTTCGCGCTTTTCCAGCGACTCGTTGCAGCAGCACCAGCATGTTACCATTTTCTAACTGAGTTTAGTGATGGTAAAGTCTTTCTTGGAGCATCTCCAGAAAGATTGTTGAGAACCAGCGGTCGGGATATCCGAAGCGAGGCAGTCGCGGGTACCCGTCCCAGAGGGGATGACGATTCAACCGACAGGTTGTTGGGTGAAGAACTGCTTAGCAGTGAGAAGGACCAGCGTGAACACTTGTATGTTCGTCAGAATATCAAGGCCGTCCTTAACGAGCTTTGTGAGTTGTTGCACGTAGATACCGATGCCTCCGAAATGAAGATTGCCACTGGCAGGCATCTTGTATCATACATCGAGGGTAAGCTTAAAAGCGATGTAATTCCGATAGACGCGGTCCTCGCTCTACATCCTACACCCGCCGTAGGCGGAGATCCCACAGAGTACTCTCTGGAGGTCATCGATGGCCTGGAGCCCTTTGACCGAGGACTATATGCGGGTCCAGTGGGCTGGATTGGTAAATCCGCAAGCGAGTTCGCAGTCGCGATACGGTCTGGTCTAGTGACCGGGTCGACCCTGTTTTTGTACTCAGGTGCCGGATCGTTGGGGGAAGCAATCCTCAATCAGAATGGCAGGAGATCGAACAGAAAATTTCAGGGTTTCTCGATGCGATTGGGCTATCTGAAATCAGCACAAAGTAAGAATCAGCTTTGGGCTCGCTGTCTTGTCGAGGAGCTGTTCCGGTCG